>NZ_QUNS01000001.1:0-288142 GCF_003387615.1 Tenacibaculum gallaicum
ATTTCTGTAAATAGCTTCGAACTAGAGTTAAATCATCTGTATTTATACGCATAACAAAATATAAGATTTTGTCAACGAATTAGTTAACCTTTACAATTTCGAGCGATAGCGAGAAATCTGCTTAATTCTAGTTACGAATACCCTTTAAAATTCCTAAATCTCACCTATAAGAGTCACTTCTATTATTAAGCCCCCTTTACAAACAACAATAGATTATTTATATTTGAAACTCCTGTTTTTACAGGAATACAGTAACACCTATTAAAGTAGGTTGACTAAAATTTTAAAGCTGTCTTGCGATTGAAAAAGAGCATAATTTGTATCGAGAATTTAGGACTTTGACGCTGGAGTAGTTCTCGATAGCTCCGATGAAACTTGAGATTTCTCAGTCGTAACCTCCTTCGAAATGACGTATGTTTTGTCATTTCGACCAGAGGGAGAAACCGCAAGGTTCAGTGGGGCTAAATCTCACCAATAGGAGTAACTTCGATTATTAAGCCCCCTTTACAAACAGCAATAGATTATTTATATTTGAAACTCCTGTTTTTACAGGAATACAGTAACACCTATTAAAGTAGGTTGACTAAAATTTTAAAGCTGTCAATTCGAGTGAATTTTGCGATTGAAAAGAGCATAATTTGTATCGAGAATTTAGGACTTAGACGCTGGAATAGTTCTCGATAAAATTTTTATCTCGTTAGCACTTGATAAAAACCACTCGAACTGACATTGGAAGTTAATTCCGTTAATACATTCACAAACACTATGAACAAAGAACAACTTTTAAAAGAACTCAACTTTAAAGCCGTACGAAGCTCTGGTGCGGGCGGACAGCATGTAAACAAGGTATCCTCTAAAGTAGAATTAAGTTTTACGATTGAAGACTCGTTAGGACTCTCGGACAAAGAAAAAGCACTACTCCATAAAAACTTAGCCAACAGACTCTCTAAAGAAAACACACTCATACTAAGCTCTCAAGAAAGCCGCTCACAACACCGCAACAAAGAATTGGTTACCGAACGCTTTTTTAACCTCTTAGCACAAGCATTGGTAGTACCTAAAGTACGCAAAGCTACCAAACCTAAAAAAGCAGCGATTGCCAAACGTTTGGACGCTAAAAAACAACAGGCTGAAAAAAAAGAAAACCGAAAAAAGTTTCGGTTTTAGTTATATAAAATAATTTATTGTAGAATAAAGGAAGTTTAATGCTTACCAATAGTTCGTTTATGATTAATGATGTAGTTTAATACTTAGCTCATTAATTAAGCTCCAAACTGAAAATCCCAGAGAATTTTCGTAAGTAGTCTAGAAAAGGCAATGAATTATATACTGTGTTGTATGCCGTTTTTTATATTAATCCATCACTTTCACTTTTTACCCAATCTCTAATAATGAATTCTTCAAACTCTTTCTCTTTAGCGTGTTCTAATACTATAATTTGAGGTTTAACTTTTGTGTTTTTATATATCAACTGAATTTCCTCATTTAAAACAGTAAAGATGTTGATTACTTGTTTGATGTTATCATCATAATTTTCAACATCTTCAGAATCCTTTAATTCACTTTTTTTAGCTGTTCTTGGAAAATACACCTGACTTGGTTGGTCTATCATTAAAAATGACGGAATTATAGATTTAGAATTGCTACAAGATAAATGCAAGAAAGATAAAAATAAAGAAAGATGACAGGCTAACCAATTTGCTCCACTTCCCATTTCATATAATCTTATTTTATCTGATTTGTGTCTATGATAAAAACTAAAGTCATCAATATTAAAGTAAAAATCAATAGGTTTAAGTTCCTCTTCAAAATCTAGTTTACTTGCAATTCTATCCATTTGTTCTTTTATAAATAATTCCGTTTCTGCTTTGAATTGCTTGATACCCTTATATTTTAAAATTCTTTTATTGTACTCTTTTAATTGTTCTTTTAAAGCATTTAAATCACTGTTAAACTTAGATAAATCGTTAGATTCTAAAAGATGTTTGATTGTCGTTTCTAATACACCTTTTTGATGTATTATTGATTCTCTGTTTCCTTTTATTTTTTCTATATCAACATTTTCTTTTGTAAGTATTTCAATGTTCTTCGAAATTGATTTTATTTTAGCTTTTATAACTCTTAGATCTTTTCTGAACTTCTCGATTATCTGCGTACTATCTTTTGAAAATGTATTTACTTTAGTTAGTTCTTCAATTAGTTTGCTTTTTGATTCATTTAATTTATTAATATTTTCACTTATATCTGAAACTGAATTGTCACACAGTGGGCAAGCTAGTTCTTCAATTGAAGTATTGTAATTTTGTTTGGCTTTCGTTTGTCTTAGATGTTTTGCATAATCTAAACTATCTTCCGAATTTGATAGAAGACTGGAAATAGCACTTTCAATTTCATTTTTCTCAACATAGAGTACTTCTCTTTCATTTTCTAATTGAGCTATTTTAGAAAATGATTTTGTTTGGTCGGTAAGTATTTTTGGTGGAACAGGAAGATTAAGTCCTATTTTTTTTAATTCACGTAATGAAAGTCCTTCTTCAAGAGTAAGGTCTAACATTGTGTAATAAATTTGTATTTGGTCTCTAATATTATCAATTTGATTTGATTTTTTTCCTTGAATTCGAGCTAAAACTTTTTCTTCAGCTGTTATTTTCCTTTCAGTTTCTTTAATTAGTTTTACTAATTGATAATATTCGCTATCCACTATACCTAATAATACAGGTAAAGCTTGAATAACTCTTTTACGTTTCGCTATTTCATCAAACCTATAGAATAGTGAGTGTTTATTTGCAATTAAGTTTTGATGCTGAAAAAGGAAAGAAACAGTGTCTCTAATAGATAATTTACCGAAACTCTCGTAATCTGATTCCAAATTTTTTAATGACAGACCCAGTAACTCTTCAAATTCAGTTTGGACATCATTTTTAATGGGCTTTAAAGATATGTTATTAAAATAATCATATTTAATATCTTCAATTTTATTATAATCAGTTTCTATTTTTAAATATGCACTTCTCATTTTTCCTGTTTTTGGTGCTGGACGACCAATAACAATGAAATAATCATTTACTTTGTAAATGACTACAAATAATTTTGCAAAATCGGTTATTTTGCCCACAGGAACACTTGACCTTGATGAAAATAAACAATAATCAATTATTTCGATAAGTGCACTTTTGCCAGTTTTAGAATCGCCAGTTATGATGTTTAAACCATCTTTAAATGGAATGTGACGCTTATTCCCAGTATCATTAAAAATGGCTATTTGTTTTATAGTTGTACTCATATTTCTGTAATTCTTAGTTTTTTAAATACTGATAGATATTGCTCCTTTCCTAAAATAACACCTAAATTATAAGCCGCTTTATATATCGGTTTTAAGTAATTATCCTTTTCTTCTTTATAATGAATTTCAGTATTTGGAATCAAAAATTCATTTATATCTAAATCGATTTCATTAGCAAGAATAATAATAGCGGTGTTTGTAGTTTTTCGATAGTCATTTATTCTTTGATTTAGAGAGCTAATGAAAATATCAAAATCTGTATTGACAATAAAAGCATTGAATTTAGAATTTGTATTTAAATTTTTTAGTTTACTTTGAATTGGATTATTGTAAATAAAGGGTAATAAAAGATATACTAATTCTGTTTTTATGCATTTTGAGTTAACAGATTTAGCACCACTTAAAAAATAATGTAAAATCTTACTAGTATGAAATGGTGAAAATATTAACCTTTCTATATCACTTGCTTTCATCTCCTGATTTTAGATTAATGTTAATCGTTTTAATTTCCACGTTATGTAATAAACGTCCTTTAGGGTAATAAGGTCTTATGTTTCTAATTCCTTCTATTGTTGTTTTTGAAGAAATTTCACTAATGCTATCATCAAAAAAGCGTCTTGATTTTTCATTAGTGTCGCACTTATCAGTTAGTTGATCTAAGTGACTATCTTTAAGCTCTAGAACAACATCTTTGATATCTTCATCATAGTTGTCAAGATTTTCAGATAAGCTATATCTTGCTTCTATCATTTTTCTTTGACTCTCAGAAGCTTTTAAATAATTATCCATTGCTTTTCCAATTTTCTTTTGATATTGGATATTATTTAACTCGTTTACAAAATGAAAATTAATTTTTGTTGAATCGTCAGATGTAGCCTTTGAAATTGGAAAATTCAAATCATCAATTTTGTATCTATTAGCAAACGCTCTTGAATTTTCTCGGAAAGAGTCTATTACAATTTCCCAAATGTAATCTGTTGAATTAATTAGCTGAAGAGAAATATAACCAAATAGAAAACATATATATTCCTCTCTGTTTTTTGATTCTATATGACTTGTAACTGCTGGATGTTCTAATAAAATATCTTTATAATATTCTTTTGCTGATTCTTGATTTGCTTTTATTTCAAATTTGTTAAGAATATTTTCTAACTTTTTTTTATCAAACGCGTTTACATTGTCGTAATATGATTTTATTGTGTCATTTGATTTTATTGCTATAATTTTTTCGAGTTTTTCAGATTTGTTTAAATCATTCCATCCTTCAAATATTGAATCTTTTTTTACTTCTGCCGTAGTATGTATAATGAATCTATCATAAAAACGAAATGTATCATACTCTGTTATTATATTAGAAAGAGTTTTCCAGAAGTCAATATGTGTATCAATTAATTTTTTGTCACCTTTAATAGAGTGTTTAACTTCTGTAGATGTCTTTCCGTCTGAAACATCCCCCAAACACTCTAAATAAATTTTTGTTCCATCTTTTGCTTCAAAGCATTCTTTTAAAGCAACCATTTCTTGATATTTAAATCCTAATATTTTAGTAGAAGCATCAGTTTTTGAACTCATAGTTCGTTTTTTTAAATGACATACAACCCTTTTTTATATCAAACTTTAATTCTTTATCTCGAAAAAAACATGGAATATCATAAGGTTTAGCAATTTTTCACGCCATCAAATATATCAAAACCAATACTTTATCAAAAGTAAAGTTATCAACGAGTTATTGTTATTTGTTAATTAATTATAAAAAGCTAATTGCTCTTACAATTCTTGCGAACCTAATACAAAGCCTCTATCTATTCTTACGGAATCCCATAAACTCAGTTATTTAGGTTATAAAAGTTGTTTTTTAGAGTAGCAATGGTTCTTTATATCATTGTTTGGGTCGCTGATATCACGGCATCCTCCGTTAACACCACGGCATGGGTCGCTGATATCACGGCACGCTCCGTTGACACCACGGCACGGGTCGCTGATATTACGGCACGCTCCGTTGACACCACGGCACGGGTCGCTGATATCACGGCATGCTCCGTTAACATCACGGCATGGGTCGCTGATATCACGGCACGCTCCGTTAACACCACGGCATGGGTCGCTGATATCACGGCACGCTCCGTTAACACCACGGCATGGGTCGCTGATATCACGGCATGCTCCGTTAACACCGCGGCATGGGTCGCTGATACTACGGCTATCCTCCCACTCTCAAATCTGTATGAATTCAATCCAACGCTCTCGGTCTATGTAGTAACGGATTGTCACTTCGAGTAAAATTATTTGAAATGAAAATAATTTTGTATCGAGAAGTAATAGCCTAGTTCTCGATACAATTTTTAACTCATTATCATTCTTAAAAATCACTCGAACTGACAATACACAAAAAAAGTATTCGCAACTAGTATAAAAGATATACTTCTGATAGTCTGCCTGTTAAAAAAAAGCAAAAATTGACCATCGCATTTGTTTTTTATACCCCAACACTATAATTTAGAGCTGGTTAAGAAAAAGAAACTAACAAAATGCTATGATTGTATTGCTAAAACCATCTAATATTTTATGGTTTTTAACTAGTGGCAAGGGGCTCTCCTGCTATTATAATCTTGTTGTTTCTAAGAATTACCTAAGGGTAGCGTGTTTTACGCATCCCTAAAAACACACATGTAACTTAAATTAAATATTAATATGGAAACAAGAAGAAAATTCAAAGGTTCAGATGCTTTTTTAGCAGAAAGCGCACGTACAATTTACAACCTATTTACGCAAGATTTGGAGCGTTTTACCGCTTTCAATGCCCGATTTACGAGCGAGTATGCGGCGGCTTTTTTACATCAGATTGATGCGGCAGATACGGTAGTTACCGATGTAAGTACCTTGGCAAAACAAGGAGTGGAAACGCAAAAGGTGTTGATAGAGATGCAAGCAAGAATCAGCCTAAAATGTTGGTGTTTTTAGAAACCTTAGAAAAGGTGGTAACAAATTATTTAGATGATTTGACCGATGTAACGAAAGGCGGAATGCCTGCATCTATTGTGGAAGAGTTGGCAACAATTAAAGACGAATTAAAGAGCGCGAACACTCAGCAAGAGGTGTATAAAAAACAGCGTTTGGTAATTACCCAAGATCGTATTTCGGCATTGAACGATTGTTATACAACGCTTGTTCAAATTATAAACACGGCTCAGTTAGTATTTGCCAATGAGCCTGCAAAAAGAGCGCAGTATAGCTATCGTCCAACTACAGGAAGCAGCTCTATTACTGATTTTGTGGGACAGGTAGCGCCTAATGAAACCAAGGTGATTACTCAGGTATCGTATGACAAAGAGAGCTTTATTGGTTTTGAAAACAGAGGCGAAACCACACTACAGTTCGACATTAGTACCGACGAGGTTACTTTAAATGGCAATATGGTTGAATTGGAAAGTGGCGCTATTAACAATCAGCCAATGGAATGGTTACTAGCGGATGTTACCAACGGTACCAAGGTGAATGTTTTGGCGTACAATCCATCTACTACCTCAACGGGAAGTTATTGGGTGAGTACGGATGTGTAGTACATAGTTTATAAATGTTAAAAGCAATTCTCTGGTTGAGAATTGCTTTTTTATGTGTTTATCTATATTCACTTTAGTTCACGCACTTTTTATTTATTTTTAATAGGAGTTCATGAATCTCCGATTTCTTTGCTTGTCCAAAGAAAATGAACCAAAAGAAAGGACACTTTTACGAGGATTTTTTAATTAGAATTATTGGTATTGTTTATCCCCTCCAAGATGGTTTGCTATTACTAAAATTGTCCGCCAACAATCAGGAAGTGATGTATTGTTCCCTCTTACACATTTTACAAAACCAGAAGGTTGTGGAAGTCCAAATTCGGTTTCTTTATATTGCTGAACTTCTGAAGTAAGTATAATATCTTGTCCCTCTACCCAAGCCTTTACTCTAACATCATCAGAAAGAGCCCGTGTAGTATTAGTTACTAGGTAAGTACCATTGTTTTCAATAATAGTATACCCCATTTGATTAAGTCCATTAGGTAAAGACCCAAATGCAAATGCAGCATTTAATACTTTAATTTTAGTTGAATTTGAATTCGGTTGATTTGTCCAAATAAGCGTTTGATCAGTCTCTGTTTTAATAGTTGATACATCAGATGTTTGACTTGAAGTATCCTTAGCTACTGTCTTTTTATAACTTGTGCATGAAATACTTATTAATCCGAGAATTATTGTAAAAATATAAAGAGTTCTCATAATTGTTTTTTGGTAGTTTAATCAGCTTAAAATTAATCAATTGCCGATTTCTTTTTAAACAAGTTCAATATAGTAAATACTAGCTGAATAGAAAATCCTAGCGGATTTTCGTAAGTAGCTTGTACTAGCAATTAATTTTATATGGTGTTGGCAGTAGTTTTTTAAAATTTAAAAAGAGAATATCCTAATGCAAACCCTATCCAAGGCTCTTTATTATAATTCCATTTTTCAGCATCATCTCCAACACTGTAATCCCAACCAATAAATCCTCCAAGATTTATCTTGTTGTAACTAAAAGATAAACCTAATCCGATTGTTCCCAATCCTTTGACTATTTCTGTGTCTGAATCTAATGGTATATTTGCACTTGAAGTATTACTTGCATTTAAAGTAACAGTAGATGCGCCTATGAGTAAACCTCCAGTCCATTTATAAGTATTCGATATATTTCCAACGTCTTTTCGATGAAAAAAAGATGTTTTGCCATAAAAAGTTCTTCCAACAAATAAATTTGCATTAAAATCTGTTGTAAATTCCTCACTTATTCCTGCATCTTTATCTTTAAATCTGTATTTAAATGGTATTGTAAGGGCAGAAACTGTCCATTCTCTAAAATTTAATTTTATGGTTTGTCTATTTTTTAGTTCATAAAAATAGACATCTCGTTTTCCAAAATCTCCATTTTTATCTTTTGTCAAATAAGGGTTAACAATTAATTTATTTTTTTCAAATTTCACAAACCCTTTAATTCCATTTCTTGTAATGTTCTCTTTTTTTTCAATTACTTGTCTTGAGTAAAATTTTTCATCTATTGTTATAGTGTCAAAGACCTTTATTTTTTTTCCAAAAATATTTTTTTCTATCTCATAATTTAATTTTGAACCTAACGGATAAATTGCTCTGATATTATCTTGTTCTTCATCTGTTAAGTCTTTAAATTCTATTTTTGACACCTTCTTTAAAGTTATATTTGGTCCATTGCAATAGGTTATAGTGTTTGGTATTTCATATACTTTTTTAAAAGATTCTTGTCCAAATCCTAAAGCGCATATTGATATTAAAACTAATGTAGCTATATAATTTTTCATTGTTTTTTCTTGTTAATACTCTTAAAAATAAAAATTTAGTTCCTAATCTATTTAATAATAGATACTTTTTAAATTATTACCAGCTCGTTTTATCTCAAACTTTAGTTCTTTTATCCTAATAAAAGCATGGGATACTATAAAGTTTGGTAATTTTTATATCCTCATATTAGTTAAAACCTACTATGTTAGACTTTCATAAAATTATAAACGTTTATTTTTTACGTTTTGATGGTTTTAATGATGGCGTGTTTCCTGGTGTATCTTTATTATCTCTTTGTCTTTGATCTGGTTTTCCAGTTGATTTTGCTATCCTTTTTGGTCCTGGTTTAAGTGCCATAATTTTTTACTTTATTTAATGTTAGTTGATTTTACAATCTCCCATAAACCTAAAACATTAACACCACACATTCTTACGGAAATCCTCAAAACCAGATATTTAAATCATAGAAGTTAGTTTTTTTATCATTAATGTAGTGTTAAACTGAGTATAGAGTAGATTTATACTTAATAGTATTGCTCAATAAACTACTGTCTTCATTTTCTTTGCTTGTCCAAAGAAAACGAACCAAAAGAAAGGACACTTTTATGAGGAATTTTTAAACCTTGTTTAAAAACGTCTGAAAAACGATGCGAGGCAAAGCCTCTGAATCTCATCGCTTTTTTAGACTATTCTGCGTAAAAGAGTTTAGAGAAACTCCTTTTTAAAATTTAATTTTTATTAGCTAACGTCATTACGAAGAAGGTACGACTAAAGTAATCTGTTTATTTCGAACTATAAACTTAAAGATTACTTTTTTGTTTGGAATGATGTTTTATTTAAGTGGTTAATTTTCTAAGATGTGTAGTAGCTCAGTTTTTCTCTGGCAAAGTAGTTGTAAAATCTAAACTATATTTTTCTCCTATCTTATAGTTAAGAACTCCATCCTTTTGAAAGGGATCTAATCTCTTTAATTTTTGTTTTTCTAGAGGACAATCTTCTTTTCACATTTCGGACATTTCAACCGACTATTATCAAAATCTTTTCCAAATTTATTTCCCATTACAGCAAACAGACCAGCACCAACCAAAGCAGCAGGAATTGCAATTGGCGCCCCTAAAACAGCTCCAGCAATTCCTAAACCAGAAGCTAATGTATATCCTACTCCTCCTCCAATAGCAGTCCCAATAATCCTTCCTTTTTTATCCTTTTTAAACAAAATCTCTGTTTTACAATGTGGACAATATTTTTGTTTTTTCATCTATCTCTTCTTTATTACTTTATTATTTTCAGTTATTTAAATTTGAGTCGTCATTTAATTCC
The DNA here is from genome assembly GCF_003387615.1 of Tenacibaculum gallaicum. Taxonomy (GTDB): domain Bacteria; phylum Bacteroidota; class Bacteroidia; order Flavobacteriales; family Flavobacteriaceae; genus Polaribacter; species Polaribacter gallaicus. The sequence continues at coordinate 9,931 of NZ_QUNS01000001.1, forward strand.
AAAATGCTTCTTATCTCTATATAACTCTCTGTTTTGTCTAGTTACTTTAATATTTTTATAAACGTAAAAGAACATCTTCACATATTTATACGGAATCCCATAAACTCAGTTATTTTATTAAAGTTTTATAAAAACAAAAAAGACGCTTCTAAAAAGAAGCGCCTCCAAAAAAATATTAATCTTTATTTGTTACAACGGTATATTTCCGTGTTTTCTATTTGGTCGTTCTACCTTTTTACCTTCTAACATGGCAAAAGCTTTGATTAGTTTTCTACGGGTGTCTTGTGGTAAAATTACCTCATCTACAAATCCGCGTTCTGCTGCTCGGTAAGGGTTGGCAAATTTATCAGCATACTCGGCTTCTTTCTCTGCTAGTTTCGCTTCGTGGTCGTCTGCTTCAGCAATTTCCTTTTTAAAGATAATTTCACTCGCTCCTTTGGCTCCCATTACCGCAATTTCTGCACTAGGCCATGCAAAATTCATATCTGCACCAATATGTTTTGAGTTCATTACGTCATACGCTCCACCATAGGCTTTACGGGTAATTACACTAACTCTTGGCACAGTAGCCTCACTCAACGCATACAATAATTTTGCTCCGTTGGTAATAATCGCATTCCACTCTTGGTCGGTTCCTGGTAAGAATCCTGGTACATCTACCAACACCAATAACGGAATATTAAAACAATCGCAAAAACGGGTGAATCGTGCTGCTTTTTTAGAACTGTTTACATCCAAACATCCTGCTAAACTCATCGGTTGATTGGCAACAATTCCAACACTTCTTCCTCCTAAACGCGCAAATCCAACCACAATATTATCGGCATACTCTTTATGAATTTCAAAGAACGAATCTGCATCAGCAATACCGTCAATTACAGCACGCATATCGTACGGCTTGTTGGCATTATCTGGAACGATGTTGGCTAATTCTTCTCTAATTTCATCTCCTAATTCAAACGGTAGCTTTGCTGTAGTTTCTTGATTGTTCTGTGGCATATAACTCAACAATGTTTTAATATCCTCTAAACATTGTACATCGTTCGCTGCCGTTAAATGCGTAACTCCCGATTTGGTTGCATGCGTACTTGCGCCTCCTAACTCTTCTGAAGTTACTTCTTCATTGGTTACTGTTTTTACTACGTTAGGTCCTGTAACAAACATATAACTTGAGTTTTCTACCATAACAGTAAAATCGGTCATGGCTGGTGAATATACTGCTCCACCCGCACAAGGTCCCATAATCGCTGAGATTTGCGGAATTACTCCCGAAGCTTGTACATTTCTGTAAAAAATATCGGCATAACCACCTAACGAACGTACTCCTTCTTGAATACGTGCTCCACCAGAATCATTCAACCCGATTAATGGCGCTCCTACTTTTACGGCTAAATCCATAATCTTACAGATTTTTTCGGCATGTGTTTCTGATAACGAACCTCCAAATACCGTAAAGTCTTGTGCAAACACATATACCAAGCGTCCGTTTACCGTTCCGTATCCTGTTACCACTCCATCACCATAAAACTTCTGATTTTCCATTCCAAAATCAGTCGTTCTATGGGTTACCAAAATGCCTACTTCTTCAAAAGAACCTTCATCTAAGAAATAATCGATACGCTCACGAGCGGTTAATTTTCCTTTTTGATGATGACGGTCGATGCGTTGTTGTCCACCTCCTAACTTTGCTTCGGTAACTTTATGTTGTAATTCTTCTATTTTAGATTTCATCTATATTCTTTTTTTGGGCGTTCCCCAAGGGTCGGGCTTTACGCTATATCTTTTGTTGGTTCTCGATACTTGCTTCGCAAACTCGAACTGACAACAAAAGGATGCTGCTGCAAATACTTTGCATTCAACGAAACACGTAAAATACAAATTATTGAGTTAATCCCTAACGCACATTATGTATTAACAAGTTTTTAAAATACGTTGCTCTTTTAAATACTGCTGTAAGGCTACTTGTGCAGCAATCTTCGCTTCCTTTTCATATTCTGCTTCTAACAACTCAGGCGTATAATATTTCTTTACAAAATGAGTATCGAAATTCCCTGAGGTGAAAGCTTCGTGTTCGCATACGAACTTTCCGAACGACAACGTAGTTTCTATTCCTTTTACCTTATAATTACTAATTGCTTGCTTCATTAGCTCGATAGCTTCTTCACGCGTATTTCCGTACGTAATCAATTTAGAAATCATCGGGTCGTAATAAATAGGAATTTCCATTCCTTCTTCAAAACCATCATCTACCCTGATATTTTCTCCTTCTGGATGTTGGTAGGTTTCTAACACTCCAATACTTGGTGCAAAATTATTTAACGGGTCTTCGGCATATACACGTAACTCTAGCGCATGTCCTTTAATTTGTAAATCGTCTTGGGTGAATGATAACTCCTCTCCTCTTGCTATTTTTATTTGCTGTTCTACTAAGTCTACTCCTGTGATAAGTTCCGTAACTGGGTGCTCTACTTGTAAACGTGTATTCATTTCTAGAAAGTAGAAGTTTTTGTTTTCATCTAATAAAAACTCCACAGTTCCTGCTCCTAAATAATCACAGGCTTTCGCAACTCTTACCGCTGCGGCTCCCATGGCTTCTCTAATTTCTGGAGTTAATACACTTGATGGTGCTTCTTCTACTACTTTTTGGTGACGACGTTGTACCGAACATTCACGTTCAAATAAATGTACTACGTTTCCGTGAGCGTCTGCCAATACTTGGATTTCAATATGACGTGGTGAGCCTACATATTTTTCTATAAATACAGAACCGTCTCCAAAAGCTGATTCTGCTTCTGAAATTGCACGCTGCATTTGTTCTTTTATATCTGCTTCTTTTTCCACCACACGCATTCCTTTTCCACCACCACCTGCTGAGGCTTTGATTAAGATTGGATAGCCAATTTCATTCGCTACTTTCGATGCATATTCTACATCGGTTACCGCTTCGTCAATACCTGGAACCATCGGAATATCATAGGCTTTCACTGCATCTTTTGCAGCCAATTTGCTTCCCATCACTTCAATAGCATGTGTTTTCGGCCCTATAAATACAATTCCTGATTTTGCTACGGCTTCCCCAAAGGCTGCATTTTCACTTAAAAATCCGTATCCTGGATGAATTCCATCTACATCTAACTCCTTCGCTACTTCAATAATTTTATCTCCTAATAAATACGATTGATTCGATGGTGCAGGACCAATACATACTGCTTCGTCTGCAAAAGTTACATGTGGTGAATTTCTGTCTGCTTCAGAAAAAACAGCTACGGTTTTAATCCCCATCTTTTTTGCAGTACGCATTACACGCAACGCAATTTCTCCTCTATTTGCTACTAATATCTTTTTCATATTACTCCATTTCTATTAAAACCGTATTCTTTTCTACTTTATCTCCTACTTGTATAGCAACCGATTTTACGACTCCGTCTCTTGGTGCTTGTAAGGTGTTCTCCATTTTCATGGCTTCTAACACTAAAATCCCATCTCCTTCTTTCACTTCTTGACCAATTTCTACTTCTACAGAAACAATTAACCCAGGCATTGGTGCCTTAATATCGTTTTCTTTTTTCTCTGCTGCAACTTCTAACCCTAACTCATCAATTAACATATCTAATTCATTAGAAATACTTACCTCATAAGTATTTCCATTGATTTGAATGGTGTATGTTTTTTGATTGAAATTTGTTTGAAATATGGTTGCTTGATACGATTGATTCCCCTCAAGTACGTGGTAGTTGTTTTTTGACTTTTCTACTATATCTAGCGCCTCAATTTGCGCTTCAGTAAAGTCAAAATCATGCGTTTTATTAACGCTCGTTTTAAAAGATTTACTCATAAATATCTGGTATTTTCACCACTAAAATATTAAAATTACGATGGAATACATGAGTTAAGTCTATAAATTGGCTAGAATGTTTTTTTACTTACTTGAGAACTTCCTGTTCATTTACTAACAACCCCAGAAAAACCTGCTATTTATCACTCTTAAGTCATATTTCATATTTACCTTTGCACCGTTCTCATAAAGGGGTGCCTTATTTGAATTACGAATTGTGGAATTACGAATTTTGATTATTAAAATAATTTGTAATTAATCATTTATAATTCATAATTAAATTCAGGCTGAGATCATACCCAACGAACCTGGAACAGGTAATGCTGTTTAGGGAAGCAAGCGTTAATAATAAGGTCTGGTAGACCTTTTTAGCGAGTGCAAAAAGTAAAGCTATGCTTTACGTTCACAATTATTCAATGTTTAACTAAAGAATAATTACCTCTTTTTATTCGATTTTGTTTTTTATAAAATGAGACCGATGTCTTTTATCAAGAAAGTGAAAATAGTAGCTTTTTTAACCGTATTATTTACAACGTTAACTGCCAGTGCACAAATGGTTACTTTATCAGGTAACGTGATTAATGGTAATCAAGAACCTTTAGTAGGTGCCACCGTAGCAGTTAGAGCTCAAAACAAAGGGACTTCTACCGACTTTGAAGGTAAATTCAAGTTAAACCTACCAAAAGGAACGCATATTATTGAGGTTTCTTATGTTGGTTTTAAAAGTATCTCACAAGAGGTTGAAATTACCAATAACCAACAGCTTACATTTCAATTAATTTCTAATGAAACTGTGTTAGATGAAGTGTTGGTGTCTGCTGTTCGTGTAAAAGCAGATGCGCCCGTAACACACTCTAACCTTGGAAAACAAGAAATTGAAAAACGTAATTTAGGACAGGATATTCCTGTGTTACTAAACTATTTACCTTCGGTAACATCCTCCTCTGATGCTGGTGCTGGTGTTGGTTATACCTATATTCGTGTACGTGGTTCGGATGCTTCTCGTGTTAACGTTACGATTAACGGAATTCCGTATAACGATGCCGAGAGTCAGGGTACTTTTTGGGTTAATATGGGAGATTTTGCTTCTTCTACCCAAAGTTTACAATTACAGCGTGGTGTAGGAACGTCTACCAATGGTTCTGGGGCTTTTGGTGCTAGTTTAAATATTTTAACCGATGCTATTTCGGAAGAAGCTAGTGGAGAAATTTCAAATGCTTTTGGTTCGTACGGAACAAGGAAACATACTGTTAAGTTTACGACAGGAAAATTAAACAACGGTTTTGAGTTTGCGGGTCGTTTGTCTAACATTTATTCTGATGGCTATGTTGACCGAGCTTTCACCGATTTAAAATCATATTTCTTACAAGGTAGCTATACAGATGACAATACGTTGATTAAAGCCTTAGCTTTTGGAGGTAAACAACAAACTTATCAAGCTTGGTATGGCTTAAGTGCTGAGCAATTACAAGAAAATCGTCGCCAGAATCCATATACGTACGATAATGAAACTGATAATTATTGGCAAGATCATTACCAATTACATTGGAATGAGAAACTTTCTGATAACTGGTCTACCAATATTGGGTTAAATTATACCAAAGGAGAAGGATATTTTGAACAGTTTAAAGAGGATAAAGATGCTGTTGATTACGGTAATGTAATTATTGACGGAAGCGATATTATCGTTCGCCGTTGGTTGGATAATGATTTTTACGTAGCTAATGCTAACGTTACTTATAAAACTGAAAATTTCGAATTAATTTCTGGTGCTTCTTATAGCAATTATAAAGGAGATCATTTTGGTGAAGTTATTTGGGCTACACAGTTTGCTGATGGTGCTAGCATTAGAGATCGTTATTATTTTAGTGATGCTAAAAAGGATGATATTAGCGTTTTTTCTAAAGCTACTTTTAATGTTTTTGATAACTTAAAAGCTTTTATTGATGTGCAAGGTAGGTTTATTGATTATACAACCGGAGGCTTTACTTCTGATTTAAATCCTTTAAATATTGATACTTCATACAGTTTTTTTAACCCTAAGTTAGGTTTTACTTACAGTATTAATAAAGAAAACAGTATTTATGCATCGTATGCTCGTGCGAACAGAGAACCTAATCGTGATGATTTTCAAAATGGCCCGAATGTACAACATGAAACCTTAGATGATTTTGAATTAGGATGGCGTTTGCACAATAAAACGGTTCAATTAAATACAAACATCTATTATATGTCGTACGACAATCAATTAATTCAAACTGGCGGATTAAATGATGTAGGTGAATATTTACGTGAAAATGTGAAAGACAGTTATCGTTTAGGAGTAGAAATTGATGCTAATATTAACATTTCAGACAAATTTAGCATTAACCAAAATCTTACAGTAAGTAGTAATAAAATTAACAATTTTATGTTAGACCGTAATGGTGTTCAACGCAATATTGGGACTACGAATATTGCTTTTTCTCCAAATATTATTGCTGGAAATGCATTGATTTACAAACCTACAAAAGGGTTACAACTATCTTTACTTTCTAAATTTGTTGGCGAGCAATACTTAAGTAATACCGATACTGAAGCTTCTAAATTAGATAGCTATTACGTGAGTGATTTTAATGTTAGTTATGAGCTTAAAATGAATAAAATTTTTAAATCTATTGTGTTTACAGGATTGGTAAACAATCTTTTTAATAAAGAATATGTTGATAGAGGATATACCTATTTAAATACTTGGGATACTCCTGGAACTTCTTTTGAAGTACAAGGATACTTTCCGCAAGCTACTAGAAACTTTTTAATAGGTGCGACGTTAAAATTTTAAAAGGGAAAAGAGTTAAGAAAAAGTAAAACCGAGACAATTGTCTCGGTTTTTTCATGAAGCTTCTTTTTACCTTTGACCATTCAATAAAAAAACAATCAAATTACTATGAAACTGAAAGAAGTCTTAATAATATTACTTTCATTAACAAGCATCGGACTTGGGGTTTATTCTTTTACATTAAATAAAGAAAACTCTCGTTTAACAGATAGTAAAAATTTTACTTTTGAATGGAAGAACAGTTATGAGGTACTTACGAGTTATTGGAAAGACAATAATAAAATATCTAGTCAATATTTTGATGTAAACTTTGATTACAATTATGAGATTGCTAGAGTTTTTACTACTTATGGAAAAGTATATCAAACTTGTTTTGACAGAAATGAAAATGGCGTTTATGAAAAAACTGATTGTTATAATTCAGCTGGAGATAAAGTTGGTTATTCTCTCGATAATGATGAGGATGGAGTGCCAGAAGAATTCGTTTTAATTTATGATTCAAAAAAAGAATTAAAATTTATTGATAGTGATTTTGACGGTAAGTTTGAAAAAATCATAATAATTAATAATAGCAATGAAACCGAATTATTAACTAAAACAATGTTTGAGGAATAATCAGATGAATAAAAGAAAATCCCGAGTACAATACTCGGGATTTTCTTTTATTCTTTATTTTTCTCTGTCCATTCTAGATACCCTCCTAAAATATTGTATACTTTAAAGCCTTTTTGAGCAAGTAACTCACTTGCCTTTAAACTTCTTCCCCCTGAACGACAATAAAGATATACTGGTTTTGTTTTATCTAATTTCTCTAAAGCTTTTCCTTCAAAATCGTCACCAGTAACGTCTATTTTAATTGGAGTTTCGATAACTCCTCCAGCCCACTCTTCCGGAGTTCTAACATCTAATAACTGTACGTTCTCTTCATTCTGTAAAACTACTTGTAAGTTATCTATAGTAATGTTATTTACCTCTGTGTTTTGTGGTTTACACGACAATATCACCGTTAAAAATAAACCTACTAAAAAAACACCTTTGTTCATTTTACTTATTTTAAGGTTGATGGACATACCGTTACTGTTCTTGGAATATCTGTTTCTTTAATAGCTTTATACCCTCCAGCAACATCAATGATGTTATGGAATCCTCTTGCTTTTAAAATAGATGCTGCAATTACTGAACGATATCCACCTGCACAGTGTACATAAAAATCTTCCTTTGCTGGAAACTCTTCCACATGTTCGTTTAAGAAATCTAACGGTGTACTTGGTACATCTACAATATGTTCATTTGCATATTCTCCTGGTTTTCTAACATCAAAAACAGGAGCTTTTTTCGTAACCGCTTCTGCTAAAACATCTGCAGAAACAGAACGCAATGTATCTACTTCCTTTCCTGCTTCTTTCCAAGCATTAAAGCTTCCCTCTAAATATCCTAATACATTGTCAAAACCAACACGAGATAAACGTGTAATAGTGGTTTCTTCTTCTCCTTCAGGAGTCACTAATAAAATTGGTTGTGTAACATCTTTAATCAATGCACCTACCCATGGAGCAAATGTTCCTCCTAAACCAATAAAAATTGATTGTGGTATAAATCCTTTAATAAACTCTGATTGATGACGTACATCTAAAATCAACGCATCTGTTTCGTTTGCTATTTTTTCAAAGTCTGCTACCGATAATGCTGTTGCTCCACTTTTGATAACTTCATCGATAGATTGATACCCTTCCTTATTCATTTTTACATTTAAAGGAAAATACTCAGGTGGAGGTAATAAACCGTCTGTAACTTCCTTCACAAACTCTTCTTTCGTCATGTCTGCACGAAGTGCATAATTGGTTTTCTTTTGATCACCAATAGTACCTACCGTTTCTTTGCTCAAGTTTTTACCACAAGCTGATCCTGCTCCATGTGCTGGATATACAATTACATCATCTTCAAGAATCATAATTTTTGTACGTAAACTATCGTATAACATTCCTGCTAACTCCTCTTGTGTTAAGTTTGCTGCTTTCTGTGCTAAATCTGGGCGCCCCACATCTCCTAAAAATAAAGTGTCTCCACTAAAAACTGCATGATTCTTACCATTTGCATCTTTCAATAAATATGAAGTGCTTTCCATAGTATGTCCTGGTGTATGTAGCACTGTTATGGTAATATCTCCTAATGTGAATACTTCTCCATCTGTGGCTATATGAGCCTCATAATTTGTTTTTGCTGTTGGCCCGTATACAATTGTTGCTCCTGTTTTTTCTGCTAGGGTAACATGACCACTTACAAAATCTGCATGAAAGTGAGTTTCAAAAATATATTTAATTTTAGCGCCATCTTTCTTAGCCCTATCTATATAAGGATTGACTTCACGTAACGGATCTATTATTGCCACTTCTCCATTACTCTCTATATAATAGGCTCCTTGTGCTAAACAACCTGTATAAATTTGCTCTATTCTCATGATATTATATATTATTTATACGCTTGATGTATATATTGTGCGTATTTCTTCTGATTTTGGTTATCTCCTGTTTTATAAAATTTTACGGCACCGTTGGCACGCATAAAAAAGTGATCTAGACTTACTACGTCTAATAAACCTCCCCTAAAAAAAGCATCTCTTACCGGACCTTTCACTCCTGCAAAATAAAATTGAATATTGTGTTTATTAAAATAAATAATACGTTCTTTTAATATCTCTATTCCTGTACTATCTACTCTATTAATGCTCTCTGCATCTAACACAATCAGTTTTAATGCCTTCCCTTTTTCTTCTGCCATTTCGTCCAGTTTATCTCGAAAATAGTTTGAGTTTGCATAAAACAACTGTGCATCAAAACGAAATACTAAGATTTCTTCGTCTAAAAGAACTTCCTTAAACCTATTTTTATTACGATAAAAATCTGAATTTGGTACTTTTCCTAACTCAGCTACATAAGGTCTAGAGGTTCTAAAAATTAAAACGATTAATGATAGCACTACTCCAATTAAAATTCCGTATTCAATTCCAAAGAAAATGGTAGCTAAAAAAGTAGCTAGGAGTAGCCAGAAATCTAAATTATTAGCTCTCCACAATCTTCTAGCTTCTCTTACATTTATCAAGTTAAAGACTGCGACGATAATTATTGCAGACAAAATAGTTTTTGGTAAGTGATAAAAAACGGGAGTTAAAAAAAGTAATGTAAACACTACTAAAATTGCGGAAACAATTGCAGAAACTCCTGTCGTTCCTCCTGATTCACTATTGATAGCAGAACGAGAAAAACTTGACGCTGACGGATACGATTGAAATAATGATCCTACCATATTACTTAAGCCCAAAGCAACCAGTTCTTGGTTTGGCCTTACTCTATACTCATCTTGTTTGGCTTCTAGCGTTTTTCCGATTGAAATCGTTTCTAAATACCCTACCATAACTAGTGTTGCGGCTATTGGCATTAATTCACGTATCAAAGCCACATCAATTACAGGCATTGAAAATTTTGGTAACCCTGAGGGAATATCTTTTACAATAGCGACATCAGAAAGTTGTGTTCCAAAAAAACGTATGGTTACTATTCCTAGTATAACAACAATTAATGCATTTGGTATTTTTTTATTAATCCTTCTAAAAATTATAATAATAGCACATGCTATTAAGCCTATAATTGTGGTATTTGTTTTAAAATATTGAAGCCTGAAAAGAATATCTTCCAACAGTACATGAATTTGATCGCTCTGTACAAACTCTACTCCAAATAAGTTTCTAAATTGATTTAACCCAATAATTAAAGCTACTGCGGATGTAAATCCGGTTATTACAGGTCTTGATAAAAAGTTAACTATAAACCCTAATCGGAAAATCCCCATTAAAAACTGAATGGTTCCTACCACTAATGCGAGGAGTATTGCTATAGCAATATAACTTTCAGAACCTGTTAACGCTAAGGTAGAAACTCCTGTTGCTACGATTAATGAATCCATAGCTACTGGTCCGATTGCTACCTGACGTGATGTACCAAATATAGCATACATCAACTGAGGCATTAAAGCTGCATACAATCCATAAATAGGTGGTAATCCTGCAATCAATGCGTAGGCAATACCTTGTGGAATTAATACAATAGCGACGGTTATACCTGCAACTATATCACCTCTTAACTGCGATTTTTTATAGTTGGGTAACCATTCTAGTATCGGTATGAGTTTTTTTAGTAGTTCCATTCTATTTAAAAGAGCTCTCCTTGACTAGTTCCTTTAATTTTTCCCAAATGTTTATATGCCAAATCAGTTACTTCTCTTCCTCTTGGCGTACGCATAATAAACCCTTGTTGGATTAAAAAAGGTTCATATACTTCTTCAATTGTTTCTGCGTTTTCAGCTACTGCTGTCGCTAAGGTTGTTATTCCTACTGGACCGCCCTTAAACTTATCGATAATGGTAGATAAAATTTTATTGTCCATTTCATCTAAACCATGTGCATCTACATTCAACGCTTTCAAGGCATATCTCGCTATTTCTATGGTAATGGTACCATCACCTTTAATTTGTGCAAAATCACGTACTCTACGTAATAATGCGTTAGCAATACGTGGGGTTCCTCTACTTCTACCAGCAATTTCTATTGCTGCTTCCATAGAAATAGGCATTTTTAAAATAAATGCACTTCGCTGTACGATGGTTGTTAGTAATTCTGTTGAATAGTAATGCAAACGGCTACTGATACCAAAACGTGCTCGCATAGGTGCTGTAAGCAATCCCGAACGCGTAGTAGCTCCAATTAATGTAAACGGTTCTAAATTAATCTGAACTGTACGTGCATTTGGACCAGATTCAATCATTATATCGATTTTATAATCTTCCATTGCTGAATACAAGTATTCTTCAACAATAGGACTTAATCGATGAATTTCATCTATAAACAGAACATCTCGTTCATCTAAATTGGTTAGTAGGCCTGCTAAATCTCCAGGCTTGTCTAATACAGGCCCTGAAGTAACCTTAATCCCCACTCCTAATTCACTCGCTAAAATATGCGCTAAGGTGGTTTTTCCTAAACCAGGAGGTCCATGAAACAAAGTATGATCAAGCGCTTCATCTCGTTGGTTGGCAGCCTCAACGAAAATTTTTAAATTATCAATTGCCTGCTCTTGACCAGTAAAATCTTCAAATGAGAGCGGGCGTAGTTTCTTTTCTACATCTAACTCTTCGCTTGAAAAATGAGTATTTTCAGGGTTTAGGTTTTCATTCATATTATTGCAAATATACTTGAAATAAAATGTTTGTTTTGTAATATATGTTACTTAGCTCTTTTCTATGCTAAAATACATATTATAAAATCTTGTAATAACCATAGAAACTTAAAAAGCCTTCCAAATTGGAAGGCTTTTTAAGTTTCTATGGTTATTTTAAGATGGTTCTTCGCCATCTAATAATGGTACATTTTGTGGTACGAAATCTTTTCCGTGTACATACTCACCATTTTCATCTGTTTTACTGTAATCGTAAGCCCATCTGTGAACTTCAGGAATTGCTCCTGGCCAGTTTCCGTGAATGTGTTCAACTGGAGTAGTCCACTCAAGTGTATTTGCATTCCATGGGTTTTGCGTTGCTTTTTGACCTCTGTACATAGAGATAAAGAAGTTTGCAATAAAGATTAACTGTGCGAAACCTCCAAGAATTGCCATGATAGTCATAAACACGTTAATGTCAGCTAAATCATCAAACATTGGAAAGTTTGTGTTTGTATAATAACGACGTGGTAAACCAGCTAACCCTATAAAGTGCATTGGGAAAAACACTCCGTAAGCACTAATAATTGTTAACCAAAAGTGCCAGTATCCTAATGTTTTGTTCATCATTCTACCGTACATTTTAGGGAACCAGTGATAAACACCAGCAAACATTCCTAATAATGCTGATACTCCCATTACTAAGTGGAAGTGTGCCACTACGAAATATGTATCGTGAACGTTAATATCTAATGCCGAATCTCCTAATACTAATCCTGTTAAACCTCCTGTTACGAATGTAGAAACTAATCCGATAGAGAACATCATTGCAGGATTTAACTGTAGGTTACCTTTCCATAAAGTAGTTACGTAGTTAAACGCTTTTACCGCTGATGGAATTGCAATTAATACTGTTGTAAAAGTAAATACTGAACCTAAGAATGGATTCATTCCAGATACGAACATGTGGTGACCCCATACAATCGTAGATAAGAATGCAATTGCCATGATAGAACCAACCATTGCGCGGTAACCAAAAATTGGTTTACGTGCGTTTGTTGAAATTACCTCTGAACTAATACCTAATGCTGGTAATAAAATAATATATACCTCTGGGTGACCTAAAAACCAAAATAAGTGTTCGAATAATACTGGCGACCCTCCTTGATAATGTAATACTTCACCAGAAATAAAGATATCTGATAAGTAGAAAGAAGTGCCAAAGCTTCTATCAAAAATTAATAATAATGCTGCTGATAATAATACCGGGAATGAAATTACACCAATAATTGCTGTAATAAAGAATGCCCACATTGTTAATGGCAATCTTGTCATTTTCAATCCTTTTGTACGTAAGTTTAAAACTGTTACAATATAGTTTAGCGACCCGATTAGCGATGATGCAATGAAAATTGCCATAGACACTAACCATAATGTCATTCCTGTACCAGAACCTGGAATTGCTTGTGGTAAAGCAGATAATGGAGGATAAATTGTCCACCCTGCTGATGCTGGCCCTGCTTCTACAAACAATGAAATAATCATTATTACTGATGATAAGAAAAACAACCAGTAAGATACCATGTTTAAGAATCCAGAAGCCATATCACGAGCTCCAATTTGTAACGGAATTAATAGGTTAGAGAATGTACCACTTAAACCTGCCGTTAATACAAAGAATACCATGATTGTACCGTGAATTGTAACTAACGCTAAGTACATATCTGGGTTCATAATTCCATCTGTTTGATGGTTTCCTAAGAATGCTTCAACGATTGAAAACGATGTCTCTGGCCATGCAATTTGTAAACGAAATAACATAGACATGAAACCTCCTATGATACCCATAAATATACCTGTAACAAGGAACTGTTTCGAGATCATTTTATGATCTTGACTAAAAATGTATTTAGTTACAAATGTTTCTTTGTGATGATGATCTGACATAATCTATATATACTTTAAAAAAATATCTTATTTAATAACTTGTGCTAATGTTTTTTGTTCTAACAACCACTTGTTGTATTCTTCTTCTTCTACAACTGTGATTTTCATTTGCATATTGTAGTGAGATGCTCCACAAATTTTATTACATAATAATAAGTAATCAAACTCGTATGGATCTTCTCCATTAGCTTTTCTAATTTTGTTAATTCCTTCTGTTTTTGCAATTACCTCAGAATTCTGGCGCATTTCTTCTGTAGTATACTTAGGTGTAAATGCAAATTGAGTAACCATACCTGGAACACAGTTCATTTGCGCTCTAAAGTGAGGCATATAAGCCGAGTGTAATACATCTTGCGAACGGAACTTGAATAATACTTTCTTCCCTTTTGGTAAGTATAATTCTGTCACTTGTTTATCATCCTGTGCACTTGGATCAGACATATCAACCCCCAGCGTGTTTATTCCTTTGATAAAGTTTACATTCCCTAAACCTAATTGATTGTCTTCACCTGCATAGCGTGCATCCCAGCGGAACTGTTGAGAGTATACTTCAATTACAATAGGGTTTTCATCATCTCCAACATACATAATGTTGTTCCAAGCCCATAAACCATATCCAATTAATAATACAATTGTTACTGCTGGAATAGTTGTCCAAATTAATTCTAACTTGTGACTATCTGCATAAAATAATGCCTTGTTGTTTTTGTTTCCTCTATACTTATATGTAAAAAAGAAGATTAAAAACTGCATTCCAAACTGAACGATTCCAATCAACCAAAAAGTAATATTGAAAAGGTTGTCATCATGCTCTCCTTCGAAAGAAGCAGCTTCTGGTAACATGATTACGTTCATGGCAATTAAGCAGTAAATCATCATTGCATATAGGAAAGCCAGAAATCCTAGAGCATATTTACCTTGTTTTTCGTTGTCTTCATCTGTAGCAATTATACCACGGAAATTCATTATACGAGTAATTTGCCAAAAACTTACTCCAATTGCAACTGCTATGAAAATATAAAATAAAGCGAGCATATTATCTAAACTATTTGTTTATTAATTCTTTTTATTAATGATGATTACTATCTTCTCCTCTGTGTTCGATATTATAGTAATGATATGTTTCACTCTCGTGTAAATATGGGTTACCTTTTGGTACTGGGTTTGCCTTAGCAAATGCACTGAAAGTAGCGAAGATGAATAATCCTATAAAGAATAACAATCCACTAACTTCACCTATTCCGAACCCCCATTGACCTCCAACTGTTCCTGGCATTACCATTACAAATAAATCCATATAGTGACCTGCTAAAATTACAACACCTCCTAATATAACAAACCAAGGTCTACTTTTAAAATCACTATTAATTAATAATAGTATTGGGAAAACAAAGTTCATAACTACCATTGCTAAAAATGGCACTTTATATTCATTAAAACGTAATAAGAAATATGTAGTTTCTTCTGGCATATCTGCATACCAGATTAACATAAACTGAGCAAACCATAAGTAGGTCCAGAATACTGAGAAACCAAACATAAACTTAGCTAAATCATGGATATGACTATCATTTACTAATGGTAATACACCTTTTGAACGTAAGTAAATAGTCACCATTGCTATTACTGTTAAAGCAGACACTAAGAATGTAGCTAATACATACCACCCAAATAATGTTGAGAACCAGTGAGGATCTATTGTCATAATCCAATCCCAAGAAGCCATACTTTCAGTAATCATAAAGAATACTAAAAAGATAACTGTTGCATTATAGTTTTTCTTGTGTTGTTTTAAATCTCCATTATCTTGTGCTAAAGACCACTTTCTGATAAGGAAACGATACACATTCCAACCTGCTAAGTATACAATACTTCTAATTAACCAACCTGGTGTATTTAAGTACCATTTCTTACCGTCTATGATAGCATCGTAATTTGGGCTTGTTGGATCAGTTACTCCTTCTCCCATCCATGTAAATAAATGGTTCATATGCATTGCCGTTGCAATTAAGAACACTAACATTAGTATACTTACATAGTGTAAGTTTGAAGAAATAGCTTCCATTACTCTATGTAATACTACAGACCATCCTGCTTGTGCTGCAATTTGTGAACCATAGAACGCTAACACCAATAATGTTATTCCTAAAGAGAATAATAAAGCAACATATAAAGCAGACCAAGGTCTGTTTTGCATTTGGTGTAAAGCATGTTCTGCGTGAGCATCTCCGTGATCTTCACCATGAGCTTCTGCTACTTCAGCATGCACTTCAGTTGTAGCTTCTTCATGAATATCTTCAGCTACGTGTACAGCTGAACTGTCTTGTGCTTGTGCATTTTCTGTAACTTCTTTTGAGTGCTCTTGCTCACCATTGTGTGCTGCTTCTTCAGTAGGTGTCGCAGTACTATCTGCAACATGCTCTTCTGTTGTTACCTCTTCTTCATGCTTTTCAACTTTAGCCTCCTCTGTATGCACATCTTCTGCATGATCTGCTTTCGCATCATGACTTCCATGGTGTGCATCTTGTTTTGCTAAAATTTCTTTTGCTTCTTCTAATGTTTTAGGTGCTGACATAAAATTATAGGCAGTACCTAAAGCTCCTAAAATCATAAGAGCAATAGCAAGCATTTTTAATTTTCCTGAAAACTGGTACATATCTTAACTATCTATTATAGACTTATTTTAATTCGCTTCTTAATTTTTCTACGTATTGTACAACTTGCCAACGCTCATCGTATCTTAACTGTGACGCATGAGAGCCCATTAAGTTTTTACCATACATAATTACATGATAAATGTTACCTGGAGTTAATTCTCTATCTGCGTAGTTTGGAATACCATTGAATTTATCTCTTTGAGATAATACTCCGTTTCCATCTCCTTTTGTACCATGACAAGACGCACAGTATATACCGTATAACTCTTTACCTTTTTCTAAGTTAGCCTCAGTTGTAGGTAATGGGTTTTTTAATTCAGCTTTTGCTTTTTCATATCCTTCATTAGTATCTGGAATATCATAAGCTACAACTCCGTTTCTACTTACAGTACCTGCTACTGGTAATTTATTTACCATTTCTTTATTTAACCCTTCAGCTCCATTTACATCATAAGGTACAGATACATACATATCTGGCATAAACTGTAATTGTGGTTTGCGTTTATCGTTACAAGAACTCAAGCTTGTTGCTACTACAGCTAAAGCGATAATTATTTTTAAACTCTTCATATCTCTTTATTAGTGCGTTTCTACTACGTTAATTTCTACAGCTCCCGTTGTTTCTAACAATGACACTAATTCTTCTTCACTTCCTTTAACAGGAATCTCCATTAAAAAGTGATCATCTGTAGTTCTTGGATCAGGATTTTCAGCTTCTTTGAATGGCCAAATCTTACTTCTCAAGTAAAAAGTAATTACCATTAAGTGTGCTGCAAAAAACACTGTTAATTCGAATAATATTGGTACGAAAGCTGGCATGTTCGCTGCCCAAGAAAAGTTTGGTTTTCCACCAATATCTTGAGGCCAATCAGCAATCATAGTATACCATGTTAACCAAACTGCTACTGATAAACCTGTAATACCATATAAAAAAGCAGTAATAGCCAAACGTGTTGGTGCTAAGCCCATTGCTTTGTCTAATCCGTGGACTGGAAATGGACAAAATACTTCTTCAATGTGATGATTCTCTGCTTTAACTTTCTTAACGGCATCCATTAAGATATCATCATCATTATATAATGCGTGAATTACTTTATTAGTGCTCATTGTTCTCTTCTCTTGATTTTTTAAAATTCTCACCTGATGATTTCAAAATAGTCTTAATCTCCGCCGTAGGAATTACTGGGAATGTTCTTGCGTATAGTAAGAATAATACAAAGAAGAATCCTATAGTTCCTACAAAGATACCTACGTCTACAAACGTTGGCTCAAAACGCCACCATGTAGATGGTAACTGTCCTTTACTTAATACAATTGCAATGATATCAAAACGCTCAAACCACATACCTATATTAATTACAATAGAGATAATAAAAGACCAGATAAAGCTTCTTCTGATTTTTTTGATCCATAATAACTGTGGTGTGAAAATGTTACAAATTAATAACGACCAAAATGCCCATCCATAAGCTCCTGCTTCTGCACCAAACGATAAGTATGTGTAGTTTTCGTAAGGAGAACCTGTATACCATGCAATAAAGAACTCTGTTGCATAAGCTACTGCTACGATACCTCCTGTTAAAATGATTACGATGTTCATATACTCTACGTGTAAACGTGTAATATATGCTTCCATATTTGTAACCTTACGCATAATACCTAATAAGGTTTGTACCATTGCAAATCCAGAGAAGATCGCCCCTGCTACGAAATAAGGAGGGAAAATTGTTGAGTGCCATCCTGGGTTGATAGAAGTTGCGAAGTCCATCGATACAATTGTATGTACAGAAAGTACTAATGGTGTTGCTAAACCTGCTAATACTAATGATACCTCTTCAAAACGTTGCCAATCTTTTGCTCTACCAGACCATCCGAAAGATAATAATGCATAAATTTTCTTTTGGAAAGGTTTTACTGCTCTATCACGAATCGTTGCAAAATCAGGTAATAAACCAGTCCACCAGAAAACTAATGATACCGATAAATACGTAGAAATTGCGAAAACATCCCATAATAATGGAGAGTTAAAGTTTACCCATAATGATCCGAATTGGTTAGGAATTGGTAATACCCAGTATCCATTCCATGGACGTCCCATGTGGATGATTGGGAACAATCCTGCTTGAAATACCGCAAAAATTGTCATCGCTTCTGCAGAACGGTTAATTGCCATTCTCCATTTTTGACGGAATAATAAAAGTACTGCAGAAATAAGTGTTCCTGCGTGACCAATACCTACCCACCATACGAAGTTGGTAATATCCCATGCCCAACCGATGTTTTTATTTAATCCCCAAACACCGATTCCTGTTCCTACGGTGTAAAAGATACATCCAAATCCCCATAACATTGCTGCTAAAGAAATATAGAATGCTATATACCAATTTTTGTTTGCTTTCCCTTCAATAGGTCTAGCAATATCTTCAGTAATATCATGGTAACTCTTGTCACCAAGTATTAAAGGTTCTCTATAAGATGATTCGTAATGAGACGACATAAATCTATATACTTATTAATTTTACTATTAGGCTTCGTTTGTATTTCTTACTTTCACTTGATACACTACGTTTGGTTTTGTACCAATATAATCTAACACGTGAAAAGCTCTTCTATCTTCTTTTAATGCTGCAACTGTATCTTCTGAGTTGTTTATATCTCCAAACACCATTGCTCCAGTAGAACAAGCAGATGAACATGCTGTTTCAAACTCATCTTTCTTAATAGCTCTTCCTTCTTTCTTAGCCTTTAAGATAGTAGCTTGCGTCATTTGGATACACATAGAACATTTTTCCATAACTCCACGAGAACGAACTACTACGTCTGGGTTTAACACCATTTTTCCGTACTCGTTATTCATGTTAAAATCAAACTCGTTGTTCTCAGCATAGTTAAACCAATTGAAACGACGAACTCTATATGGACAGTTGTTTGCACAGTAACGAGTACCTACACAACGGTTATACGCCATTTGATTTTGACCTTGACGACCGTGTGATGTTGCTGCTACCGGACATACTGTTTCACATGGTGCGTGATTACAGTGCTGACACATCATAGGTTGGAAAGCAACCTGTGGGTTTTCAGCTGGATTTTCTAAAGCATCAAATAAATCTCCTTTACTTAACTCTAATACTTTTTCAGTATAACGTCTTTCAACTTCTTGATTCGCTATGTTTGGATTTTGAGCTTTGAACTCTTCCAATGTCATTTTAGCTTCGTGTTGCTTATCTACAACGGTAGAAGAATAATAACGATCTATACGTAACCAAGCCATATCTCTACCAACTCTCACTTCATCTTTACCAACAACAGGAACGTTGTTTTCAGCGTGACATGCAATAACACATGCTCCACAACCTGTACAAGATGTTAAATCGATAGATAAATTAAAATGGTGTCCTAAAGTTCTATCATGTTCATCCCATAAGTCGATTTTACTTCCTTCAACTTCTTGATGATCATAAGAAACCATAAATGGTTTATTCCAAGTATGCTTAGGATCTAATTTTTTATTATTTACTTCTTTTAATGAAGCTTCTCTTAAGATATCGTGACGACCAGCTAAAGTACTTTGTACTTGCATACAAGCAAACTTGTGCCATCCTGAAGCTTTTTCAATAGAAACATTGTATTGAACATTGTTTCCGTTTTGGTAGAAAGGATATGCATTAATACCTACTTGCATTTCTGACTTTAATCCTTGAGTTCTACCATAACCTAATGCTAAACCAACTGATCCTTTTGCTTGACCTGGTTGTATAATCACTGGAATCTTGTTAACTGTAACTCCATTAACCGTTACATTAGCATAGTTACCATCAATAGCACCGTTATCTTTCACTGGATTTTCAAAACCTAATTCTTTAGCATCAGCCATAGAAACAGTTAAGTAGTTATCCCAAGAAGCACGTGTAATTGGATCTGGTAACTCTTGTAACCAAGGGTTGTTGGCTTGTTTACCGTCTCCTAACGCTGTTGATGAATATAGATTTAATTCGAATCCTGAAGCATTAGTAACATTTCTTACTAATTGAACTGCTGCTGCATTTACATCTACTGTTGATTCAAAAGCTATTTCTTCTTCTGTAGCAATGTTTTCAGCTTTAAAGAATCCATCATGTAATGCTTGATTCCATGAAGCTCCTCCTAATACATTTGTACTCCAAAATTCTTTTAAAGTATCGTAATAGTTTACTGAACTTCCTGACCATTTTAACAACACATCTTGTACTTGACGTGTATTGAATAATGGTTGAATGGTAGGTTGCATTAAACTATAAACACCTTGTTTTGCCATAACATCTCCCCAACTTTCTAAGTTATGAGGTGCTGGCAATGTATATTGTGTAGCATTAGCTGTAGCGTCATCTTGAGTAGACAATGCAACAGATAATTTTAAGTTCTTAATTCCTTCTGCTAAATCAGCTGCATTTGCTAATGCATATAAAGGGTTTACGTTGTAAGTAATTAAACCTTTTACTTTACCTCCTTTAACATCTGCTACTAATTGAGCTACTTGAGTATCGTTACCTTGACGTCTTAAGTTCAAAGTCTCTGTATCGATTACCTCACTATTTAATGCTTTATTAATTGCTAGTGCTATTAATTGTGCATTTTTATCATTTAAACCAGTAACCACAACTCCTTTTGAACCTGCTTTTTTAAGGTCTTTAGCTAATTGCTTAACCTCAGCATCAAAAGCTGTTGTTTTTGAAGGAAGGCTATTTCCTGTTACTTGGTTGTATAAGTTTATTAAAGCGTAAACTTGTTCAGATGGCTTAGCAACAATTCTTTTATCAGCATTTGCTCCTGCTAAAGACATGTTAGCTTCTATTTGAACATGGTAAGACATTTTACCTGTCTTTACTCTACGACCTTCTACATAAGATTTTTCATATCCTCCTTGCCAATCTCCTAAGAAATCTGCTCCAATAGATGCGATAACCTCTGCTTTAGTAAAATCGTAATCTGGTAAAGCTCTTTTACCGTACATAGCTTCAAAAGCATCAGCAGCTGCACTTTCTGAAATTGCATCATAAACTACATGCTTAACATTTGGATAAGCAGTGATAAAATCAGCAATTACTTTTTCAGTAGAAGGGCTTGCTAAAGTACCAGTTAAAAACACTACTGGTTCGTTAGCATCTTTTAACTCATTTAATTTAGCAATGATTTCTTTATCTGCATCTGCCCAAGAAATTTGAGTTTCCCCTTTTCTAGGTTCTTTTAAACGTAATTTCTCATCGTATAATGATAAAACTGATGCTTGGGTACGTGCGCTAGTTTCTCCCCATGCCTCTTTGTTTGGCATGATTTGAATTGGACGTCCTTCGCGTGTTTTTACTAATACGTTTGCAAAATCAAAACCATCTGCAATAGTAGTTGCGTACCAATCAGCAACACCTACTACGATATCATTTGGTTGCACTACATAAGGAATTGATTTTCTTACTGGACCTTCACAAGCTGCTAAAGAAGCTGCTGCGGTGGTAAATCCAACATATTTCAAGAAATCTCTACGTGATGTTGATGATGTTTCTAAGGTTTCTTTGTCGCCTAAAAATTCATCTGTAGGAATATCTTGTACAAACTCATTATTACGTAGCGTTTCAACAACAGAACTACCTTTTAGTTCTTCAACACTTTGCCAGTATTTTTTGTTTGAAGCCATTTATATATGTGTTTTTCTACTTTCTAATTTGATTAATAGTGGCACTTACCACACTCTTTTCCTCCTAATTGCGCAATAGTTACTTGCTCAACACCGTACTTTTCTGCTAATTCTTTATGAATTTTAGCATAGTACTCATTACCTTTTAAGTCAACTTTAGTCGCCTTGTGACAATCAATACACCAACCCATTGTTAATGGAGAATACTGATACACTTCTTCCATTTCCTCCACAGGTCCGTGACATTTTTGACAAGCTATGCCTCCAACCGTTACGTGTTGTGAGTGGTTAAAATATGCAAAATCTGGTAAATTATGAACTCTAACCCATTTAACTGGCTTAGTATTACCTGTATACTCTAATTTATCTGCATCCCAACCTGCCGCTTCATAAATCTTAGCGATTTCTTTATCTAAATCTGCTTTTACTAACGTATGATCATCCATTACGACTTTAGTATCATCAGCAACTTCTGAAATATTCTTATGACAGTTCATACAAACACTTACTGAAGGAATTCCAGATGTTTTACTATGTTTAGCAGATGAGTGACAATATTGACAATCTATCTTATTATCTCCTGCGTGAATTTTGTGTGAAAATGCAATTGGTTGAATTGGCTGATAACCTTCATCAACACCTATTTTAAACAACGTACCAAATAAAAAGTAAGCTGCTATTAAAGCTCCGAAAATTACTGTTAATACTTTTAAAAATGTGTTTTGCTTAATTCCTTCCCATAACTCAGCAGTTTGCCCCATTAAACCTGGAGTTTTTGGAGCTCCTTTTAACTCACTAATAGTTTTTAATAAACTACCAATAATTAAAAACGCTACAACGATTGCTGCAGCTAAAATATACAACAACCACTTTGGTGCCTGATCCCCTTGAGACTCGCCTGCAGCCTCAGCTCCTGCAACAGCAGGCTTCTTTATTTCACCAACAGTTGTATAATACAAAATATCATCAACGTTTTGGTCTGTTAACTGCGGAAATGCAGTCATATTAGAACCATTGTACTCCTCAAAGATTGCAATTGCATCTTTATCTCCAGAAGCTCTAAGTTCAGCATTGTTTTTAATCCAAGCCTTCAACCATTCGTTAGTTCTTTTTTCTTCAACCCCAGCTAAAGCAGGACCTACAAGTTTTTTATCTAACTTGTGACACGAAGCACAAAGAGACTTAAATAATTTCTTCCCTTCTTTTTGACGCGCTTCGTCAATATCTTGTGAAAACGCCGAAAAACTTACTAAGAAAACTAAAAAGAAAGCTAAACTCCTTACTAGAGTTTTGGTTAATCTACTGTGATGATTCACACTTTTCATACTATAAAATATAAGTTTTGTATCTATTTTGGTACAATTTTTTCTGTTACATCATTTTAAAAATAAGCACACAGAAAGTTGCACAAAAGTACTACTTCTGTCTAAATTGTGAAATGTTAAGAGAATCCTAATCTGTAATTTATACTAATTCTAAATAAACCACGTTAACAATGTATTAACTGACAAGTCATTACTTTTGTAAAAAGATTCAAAAAAATGAAAAAATACAGCATATTAATTACTTTTTTACTTATTATTTCTGGTAGCATTCTTAATGTTAAAGCCCAAGATAAACACACTGAAAATAAGGATATTATTTCCTTAATAGAAAAAAAACGAGCTTATAATAAGCAAAATGGAAGTGGGTATAGAATCCAATTATACAACGGATTAGAAAGACGCGCAAGAATCTTACGTAATAGATTTCGAATTGAATATCCTGATGTTTACACAAAGTTAACCTATAAAGCTCCTGAATGGAAAATACAAGTAGGAAATTATAAGACACGCTTGCATGCCGATAGAGCTCTGAATAAGATTCGTGAAAAGTTTTCAGGTGCAATTGTGGTTCCTATGTAAGAAAGCACATTTGTAATAAAAAAAGAGTAATCGAAAAACGATTACTCTTTTTTTATTTAGCAAGCTTACTAGCAATTAATAAGCTCTTTTATCACTTCCTTCGTAAAAATTAATGAATGCTTGATTCACCACTCTGTGACCTCCATCTGTAGGATAATCTCCTGTAAAGTACCAATCTCCTAAATTATCTGGACATGCTTTGTGCAAACCTCTTACTGGTTGGAAAATCACTTCTACTTCAGCTTTAATTTCGGCTGTTTTTAGCATCTGAGCAATCTTTGCTGAAACTTGTTCATCTGTAAAAGGTGCATAAATTTCTTTTACATAGTTTACAACATCTTTGTCTTCGCTATTTTCTTGCTTTTTACATTTTTGATACACTTCATCAATAATATGATATTGATCTGTCTCTTTCAATAATTCTAAAGCTGCTTTAAACGCTATAAAGTCGTTTATCTTAGCCATATCAATACCATAACAATCTGGATAGCGTATTTGAGGTGCCGAAGAAACCACTACTATTTTCTTAGGGTTTAATCGGTCTAAAATCTTAATGATACTTTTCTTTAAAGTAGTACCTCTTACTATACTATCATCAATAATCACCAAGTTATCTGTTGGCTTTACCACCCCGTAAGTCACATCGTAAACATGTGCTACTAAATCATCACGACTACTATCATCAGTAATAAAAGTACGCAACTTAGCATCTTTTATAGCTATTTTTTCGAAACGTGGTCTTTTTGAAAGAATTTCAATAACTCTGTCTTTTGAAAGCTTTCCTTCACCAGCTAAAATCGCATCTGTCTTTTGTTGATTTAACACATCTTCAGCAGCTTCCATCATTCCAAAAAATGATGTTTCCGCAGTATTAGGTATGTAAGAAAACACAGAATTTTCGATATCACTATCAATAGATTTTAAAACTTCAGGAAAAACATACTTCCCTAAATTTTTACGTTCTTCATAAATTGATGCATCGCTTCCTCTTGAAAAATAAATACGTTCAAAAGAACATGCTTTTTTAGGTTTCTTATCTAAAACAGGAGCCATTGTTGTTTGACCATCTTTCTTAATAATCAACGCATGACCTCTATCTATTTCCTTAATTGTATCAATCGGAACATTAAATACCGTTTGAATTACAGGACGTTCCGAAGCCACCACCACTACTTCTTCATCTTCGTAAAAAAATGCTGGACGAATCGCCGAAGGATCGCGTAACACAAACGCATCACCATGACCCAATAATCCTGCCATAGCATAACCACCATCCCAGTTTTTAGCAGATCGCTGTAAAATACGTTGAATATCTAAATGTTCTTCAATAAAAGGAGATGCATCTTTTTTACTAAAACCAGCATCTTTTGCTTTTAAGTATAAATCTGACACTTCAGATTCTAAAAAATGACCTATTTTTTCCATCACAGTTACTGTATCAGTAAACTCTTTTGGGTGTTGTCCTAAATCAATTAAATCATTTAATAATTGTTTAGAATTTGTCATATTAAAATTCCCTGCAACAATTAAACTTTGATGTTTCCAGTTGCTTTGACGTAAGAAAGGATGAACACTCTCTATAGAGTTTTTACCGAATGTACCATAACGAACGTGTCCTAAAAACAAGTTTCCAAGATATGGTACATTTTCTTCTTGCCATTTCACATCATCAACCTTATCTGGATTTTCTTCAAAAACTCCGTTAATTCTATGGTTAACTTTCCCAAAGATGTCTTGAATAGGTTGTGATTGATTGGAACGAACTCTACTAATATATCTTGTCCCAGGCTCTACATTAAATTTTATACTTGCTAATCCAGCACCATCTTGTCCTCTATTGTGCTGTTTCTCCATTAACAGGTACATTTTATTTACACCATAAAACGCGGTACCATATTTATCTTTATAGTACTGTAATGGTTTCTTTAAGCGAACCATTGCAATTCCGCATTCGTGTTTAATAGCGTCACTCATTTAATTTCAAGTATTTAGTTGTGTTGTAGTTTTTGTGTGTTGTATAAAAAAATCCGCAGCAAAAAGCGCGGATTTGTATTTTACGATAGTGCTATATCAAATTGTGTTAATTCTTTAAAAGCTTGTAAACGCGCTTGTACTTCTTCGCTCGTTAGCTCTTCCATACGTTGTGTTCCGAATTTTTCAACACAGAACGATGCTAAGTTGGATCCGTAGATAATTGCATTCTTCATGTTTTCGAATGAAATATCTTCTGTTTTAGCTAAATACCCGCAGAAACCTCCTGCAAAAGTATCTCCTGCCCCTGTTGGGTCAAACACTTCTGCTAATGGCAAAGCTGGTGCAAAGAACATGTTTCCTTCATTAAATAATAAAGCTCCGTGTTCTCCTTTTTTAATCACTACATATTTCGGCCCCATCTCATGGATTTTCTTAGCAGCATTTACTAATGAATATTCTCCACTTAGCTGACGTGCTTCTTCATCATTAATCGTAATAACATCTACACGCTTTAGCACTTCGTGTAAATCGTTTAATGCTATATCCATCCAAAAGTTCATAGTATCTAACACTACTAACTTAGGTCTTTCATTCATTTGATCTAATACAGATGCTTGTGTTAATGGGTGTAAATTTCCTAACATTACAATCGGTGCATCTTTAAATCCTTCTGGAACTACTGGTTCAAAATGTTCTAATACATTTAATTCAGTTACTAAAGTATCACGAGAGTTCATATCGTTATGATATTTTCCACTCCAAAAGAATGTTTTTCCTTCTTTTACGATTTCTATGCCATTCGTATTGATTCCTTTTTCGTTCATCATATCTAAGTATGATTGTGGAAAATCTCCTCCGACTACAGAAACCACTCCTGTTTGCACTCCAAATTGTGAAGCTGCTAATCCAACAAATGTTCCTGACCCTCCTAAGATTTTATCAGTTTTTCCAAATGGTGTTTCTATAGCATCAAACGCTACAGTTCCTACTGCTAATAATTTACTCATAACTCTACTTAATATTCCTTTACCTAAGGAAATGTATTTGTTTCATTAAGTCCTCTGTAAATCCCTAAGACTTAAAAATTTACTAATTCTACTCATTAAGGCTTAAACTCTCATGTCAACTGCCTTTTTTGTCGTAATTTTGCGTCTTTAATTAAAAACGGTCTTTTTGACTCTGCAAAAATAGTTTTAAAAAATGACTATCAAAGAAATACAAGAAGAAATTATTGACGAGTTTTCAATGTTTCAAGACTGGATGGAGCGTTATGAGTACATTATTGAGCTAGGTAAATCGCTGCCTTTAATAAATGAAACTTACAAATTAGATGAAAACCTGATTAAAGGTTGTCAATCGAAAGTATGGTTACATTCTGAATTAAAAGGTGACATCATTGAATTTACTGCCGACAGTGATGCTATATTAACCAAAGGAATTGTGGCGTTATTATTGAGGGTTTTTTCTGACCAAACACCTAAAGCAATTTTAGAAGCCGATACTAACTTTATTGATGAAATTGGTTTAAAAGAACACTTAAGCCCTACTCGTGCTAACGGATTAGTGTCTATGGTAAAGCAAATAAAAATGTATGCAATTGCGCAACAAAGTAAGTTAGCAAATTAAAGAAGTAAGAATTATGACTGAAGATAAATTAGAAGAATTAGGAGATAAAATCGTTCGTGTGTTAAAAACAATTTTCGACCCTGAAATACCTGTTGACATATATGAACTTGGATTAATTTATGATGTTTTTATATCAGAAGAGAATGATGCCAAAATATTAATGACATTAACTTCTCCAAATTGTCCTGTTGCTGAAACATTACCTGTTGAAGTAGAAGAAAAAGTAAAAACCTTGAAAGAAATTAACAATTGCGAGGTTGAAATTACTTTTGATCCTACTTGGACACAAGACATGATGAGCGAAGAAGCAAAATTAGAGTTAGGGATGCTGTAAGATTCTTAGTAAAACTACAAAAACACTAAACGCACAACTTTAAATCTTTTCAACAAAAATATGGCAGACGAAATTATAAATAGAGTTGCAAATAGTAAACTTACTACAGTAGATCTTGAGGATTTTTACCCTGAAGGTAAACGTATCGTGTTTGATATTAAGGATTGGTTATTTGAAGAATTGATTCTTCGTGAAAAGGACTTTAGAGAGTCTGTGAAAAATCACAATTGGTCTCAATATCAAAACAGTTATGTTTCTTTAACATGTTCTACTGACGCCATTATTCCTTCTTGGGCTTATCTTTTATTAACCTCTGAGCTTATCCCCTTCGCCAAAAAGGTTGTTGTTGGTGATTTAACAGTCTTAGAAACTGTAATATTTCAAGAGGTAATTCAACAGTTAGACACTTCTGAATATAAAGACAAGCCTATAATAATTAAAGGGTGTGCAAATAAGCCTATACCACCTTCTGCATACACTCTTTTAATTGAAAAAATTAAACCCGTAGCTAAAACCATCATGTTTGGCGAAGCTTGTTCAACTGTACCACTTTACAAGAGAAAAAATAATTAGTCTTATAGAATTCCTCAACTTAATTACAAATGAAAAAGCTGTTCTTAATCTTGTTTTCTTGTTACTCTTTTTCTGTAGTTTCTCAAGAAACTAAAAAAGATAGCATATTTACTCTAGGTTTAATAAACTCTCCTTTAGATACTAGTTTTGCATCTTATGTATTTAACAAACGAGTATTTGCAGAGCCTTTAGTTAAGAAAAACCCTCCAAAAAAATGGACTGTTACAGGAAAATATACTTTTCTTTTCAATCAGTCATCTTTTTCTAATTGGGCAGCTGGTGGAAATAATACCGTTGCTGGAAATATGACACTTGGTTATGATTTCAATTACAAGAAAAAAAAATGGAACTGGGATAATAAAATTATTTCTGCTTATGGATTAAGTTATGTAGATGGTCAAGGAGTTAGGAAAACAGAAGATCAATTTGAATACAACTCCTTATTAGGGTTAAAAACTTCGAAACTTTGGTTTTTTTCATTTTTTAGTAACTTTAAAACGCAGTACACCAAAGGTTATGATTATAAACAAGAACCTAAAGTAGCTGTTTCGGATTTCTTTTCTCCTGCATATTGGAGCTTCGGACCTGGTATGTTGTGGAAACGAAATGATGACGCTAGAATAAACATCGCTCCCGCAACTGCTCGTTATACTTTTGTTTCTGATCAATTTTCTGGAAAATATGGTGTGGATGAAGGTAAGAATACTAACTTTAGTTTAGGTTTTAACTTATCTGCTTACTTTAAAAGTGAAATAATGGAAGATGTGACCATGGAAAGTATAGTAGCTATATATTCAGATTATTTAAACAAACCTCAAAATATTGATATTGATTATCAGCTAAACATCATTGTTAAAATTAATAAAAACCTATCTACAAATCTCAGCTTGCACACCATTATTGACGATGATGCTTCAAGTAGAGTTCAATTTAAAGAGGTTTTTGGTCTTGGTTTGAATTATATTTTTCATAAAACGTGACTTTTGTCATAACAACATTGTCTAAACCTTGAGTTAAGCGTACTTTTACGCCCTCAAAAAATTAATTTAAAACTATTAAAATGAAAAAATTATTAGCTATTGCTGTTTTGTTTGGAACATTAACAGCTAACGCTCAAGAAGAGAAAAAAGAAGAGCCTAAAGAAGGATGGAAAAAAAGTGGTAACATCTCTTTTCTATTCAATCAATCCGCTTTCAATAATTGGTTAGCTGGTGGTACGAACAATATTTCTGGTACTCTTGGCTTAAACTATGATTTTAACTACACAAAAGGTGATTGGACATGGGACAATAAATTGATTGCTTCTTACGGTGTAACAAAATTAAAAGGAGAATCTCTACAAAAGACAGATGACCGTTTAGAATTAAACTCGTTAGCAGGAAAAAAAGCGGGTGGATACTGGTATTACTCTGCTTTTTTTAACTTTAAGACTCAGATTTCTTCTACCTATGTTTCTGGTGAACAAACATCTCACTTCTTTTCTCCTGCATACTTTCAACTTGGACCAGGTATGTTATGGAAAAAACACGATAATTTAAAAGTAAACATAGCTCCTGCAACCTCTAAGTTAATTTATGTACATAAACATTTGACCGATTTAGGACCTGCTTTTGGAGTTAAGCAAAATGAAACCACTCGTTATGAAATAGGTGCCTCAATTAACGCTTATTACAAATTAGAGGTAATGAAAAACGTATCTGTAGAGAACATCTTAAACCTTTACAGTAATTATTTGGAAGATTTTCAAAACGTTGATATTGATTACACCCTTAACGTAGTAATGAAAGTTAACAAATTTTTATCTGCGAACCTTTCAATGCAGACAATTTATGATGACAATGCCTTTAAAGGATTCCAAACTAGAGAGGTATTTGGTTTAGGAGTGAATTACGGTTTCTAAAAAACAAAACACAGTAGTAAAACCTCAAGAACATGTTCTTGAGGTTTTCTTTTTTATGTATTTTAGCTTAAAAATTTAACGAATGACATTATTAATTGTTTACGCCACATTATCTATATTTTTCTCTTTTTTATGTTCTATACTAGAAGCTGTTCTGCTAAGTGTTACCCCAACTTTTGTTAACCTTAAAAAGAAAGAAGAAAAAGCTTATGCAAACGATCTTGAAACGTTAAAAAAAGATGTAGACAAGCCTCTTATTGCTATCTTAACAGTAAACACCATTGCACATACCGTAGGGGCAATATTAGTTGGTGCCCAAGCGAAGAAAATATTCAATGATGAAGGAAATGGTGTTTTTATTGTTTCTGCTATAATGACAATTTTAATTTTAGTCGCTTCTGAAATTATTCCTAAAACTATTGGTGCTACTTACTGGAAATCTTTAGCTGGTTTTACAACCAAAGCTTTAAACATACTGATTTTCTTTTGTAAATACACAGGTATTATTTGGTTGTTACAGCTATTTACTAAGATGTTTGGGAAAGGAGCACACGGTGAAAGTGTTTTAAGTAGAGAAGACTTCTCTGCCATGACCGATATTGCTGAGCAAGAAGGTGTTTTTCATGAAAGTGAAGGTAAAGTAATTAGAAATATGTTAAACTTTAAAGAAGTTCAGGCCAAACACATTATGACACCTCGTACAGTACTTACTACTGCTAATGAAAACCAAAGCATTGAATCTTTTTTTAATGAAAATAGACCTTTACGTTTCTCCAGAATACCTGTATATGCTGAAAACCCAGATAATATAACCGGATATGTTTTAAAGGACCAGCTATTACTTTCTTTAGTTGATAATAAAGGAAATGAACCTCTAAAAACAATTAAAAGAGAAATTATTATAGCAAGTAGAGAATTGTCTATTCCTAATTTATTTGAAAAACTAATTGAACAAAGAGAACATTTAGCTTTAGTCGTAGATGAATATGGAGCTGTTAGCGGTTTAGTGACTCAAGAAGACGTTATAGAAACTCTTTTAGGCTACGAAATAATGGATGAGAGTGATAATGTAGCCAACCTACAAAGCTTAGCTAGAAAAAGCTGGGAACAACGTGCTAAACGACTAGGTATTATTAATGATACTGAAAACGAATAGCAAATTTAAAAAAGTTTGTAAAGCAAAAAAGAGGTATGAATAAAATCATACCTCTTTTTTTATTATATATCTTAACTATCTCTAGTCATTAATTGTCCAAGAAACATAGTACATAGAACCAATTAATCCAGATCCTGGTGCAACCATATACTCGTTACCTGTTAAGTTAGTTCCTCCTAGTTTAAACCTTGATTTAATAGCAGGTACTCTATAATTTATTTGCGCATCTAATACCGTTCTTGCGTCTACTGTATCATCTAAGAAGCTTGACTGCCAATAGAACTCATCTTGCCATCTTAAATTCACATTAAACCCAAAGTTTTTAAACAAGTTTGGATTTCCAAACATTACTTTTACTTGATGCTCTGGAGTATTAAATCCTGCTTTAAAAGTAGGATCATCGCTTTGATCAAAAACTAATTTTGAATATGTGTAGTTAGCACCTAAGTTAAACGTCTTAAATACTTTTGTATTTAACCCTATACCTACACCATATGAATCAACATTTGCTGCTGTATTTGTATTAAGCACAAACGATGTATAGTCTCCATTATCTATTGCTGCATTAGCCTGAGCATCTGGTGTTCCATCAGCCTCTAAACCTCCGTAATTAGACACAATAACATCTTTAAATGCCACAAAATCGTTATACTGGTTGTAATAACCATTAATATCTAATTCTAATATATTTCTACTATTTAAATCGATAATACTTCTGTATCCAACTTCATATGAAGTAACCTTTTCTGGTTTAATTGGATTCACATCAAGTTTAACTCTATTATCTCTTCCAACTAATGCATTTCCAAAAGCTTGTCTACCAGTAATTTCACTAGTAGTACCATCTTGATTAACTACAATAGTAGAAAAACGATCTAGGTTTTCTTCTGAAGTACCTAAAATATACTTACTTGGTCCTGAACGTAATCCAAAGTATTGCTCTAAAGTACTTGGATTTCTAAATCCTGTTTGATAAGAAGCTCTTAAAATATGGTTTTTTGATTCTCCTAAAGAATAGTTTAACGCTACCCTTGGTGAGAAGTTTCCTTCAAAGTTTTTAGATTTATCATAACGAACAGATCCTGTAAACTTTAATCTATCATCTAAGAATTTCTTTTGAATTTGAGAATAAACCCCTATCATATCAAACTCTATACTACTATTTTCATCAGTAAATAAAGTTCCGTTTGAATTAATATCAAATTTACGGTAAGAACCTCCTATTTGAATCTCTCCCCAACGGATAATATCTTTAAAGTTATAATTAGCATCAAAATGGTAAAAAGAAGTCTCATCTTTTAATCCTGCTCCTCCTTTGTTTATTGGAGTATTAATTACCTCTTCTAAAGCTGTTTTAAATTCAGATGATCCTGGTACAAGTCTATTTCTATTTGCAAATCTTCTTGCATCAGCATCGTTAAGAGGTGTATATCCAGGAACTGTTAATGCTCCACTATATATACCAGCGTATTCTTGATACCAATTTTGGGTTGGATTGTATTTTTCATTTAACGCAATAGCTGCGAATCGTAAATCGTGACTTTTTCCTGAGTCATTTCCTGTATAATATCCTCTTACAAAAAAGTTTCTTCCTTTAAGCTCTAATTTATACTGCTCGATAAAATATCCTTTTTGAGAAAATCTATTTGTTCCTTGATATGTATTATCTCCACGAGAAAAACGAGAGTTTACTATAATTTCTAAAGCATCGTTTGCCCAAGGCCTGATATGAATAGATCCATCAAATTTTAAGTTATAACCATTATAATTAGTTAAATCTTTTTCTTCGTACCCTGTTCTACTAACATTCATAGAAGGTAACGCTGGATCCAAATCATTTAAATTAAAATTAAAATCATCACCATATACATTTACACCATCATAATCAGTGTTTGCATCTCTATCTCCATCAATAGCTGTTCCTCCAATTCCTGTGGTGTTTCTGGTATCAACTGCATGCCATTCTTCAGCAGAAAAATAAGTTAAATTAGCTTTTGCTGCAACATAATTATTGAACTTATATGCCATACGAATTCCTGCATCATAAAACGGATTGTTTCCTGCAGCTTCTTGCGACATATTCCCAGTTTTGATATAAGTACTTATACCTGCATTATCAAAGGGGTTTTTACTAGTCATTAATAAAATACCGTTAAACGCATTTGCTCCATACAAAGCAGAAGAAGCTCCTGGAAGGATTTCAACATTTTTAACATCTAAATCTGAAAGTCCCATAATATTTCCTGCTGAGAAATTCAACGCTGGTATTGATGTTTCTACTCCATCGACTAGCTGTACAAATCGAGTATTATCGAAAGTAGAAAAACCACGAGAGTTTACAGATTTAAATCCGTAATTTGCTTCACGTGATTCAATTCCTTTTAAGTTTGCTAATCCGTCATAAAATGAAATTGATGTATTTCTTTTAACATCAATAACTCCCATTCTTTCAATAGTTACTGGAGATTCAATAACTCGTTCAGGAGATCGAGATGCTGAAATTACAACTTCATCCAGTGCTACACTTTCTTTTAAAATTACATTCACTTCTTGATCTAATGAAGTAATCTCAATTATTTCCGTTTTATACCCAAAAGCAGAAACTTGCATAGTTATAGGGTAAGTTGACTTAACTTGTAAGCTGAAATTTCCTTCAAAATCAGAGGTTGCCCTAGCTTCTCCAGAAAGAATTACTGCATTTGGAAAAGGCTCCAAGTATTCGTCGTAAACTTTTCCATTTACTGTAGTTTGTGCATAAATAGACATACTACACACTACCAAAACTAAGGATAGTAGTTTTTTAAACATAATGTTTATTTTTAATTGATTTGTATTAAGTTATTTGTGATTTATTTACTCATCAAGAGCAAACATAATAGGGAATCCGTATTTTACTGAAGTTTGATCTCCTGACTTTTTAGCAGGTATAAACTGTGGTAGTTGAGATACTACTCGAACAGCTTCATTGTTTAGTAATCCACCATTTTTAGGCCCTAAGGTTTTAATATTCTTAACCTGACCATTTTTGTCAATAATAAAGCGTACCCAAACTTCTCCTTGAATAGATTCTTTTACCGCTTGGCTAGGGTATCTGAAATGTTTTTGAATATGCTTTACCATTTCAACATTAAAACAATCTAACCTTTCATTTTTCTTTGCTTTTTTGCATGCAGAAAACAAAGGTATTCTATCAACTGTAGTAAATTTTTCAGCTTTTCTTACTTCTTCTGCTGATAGTTTACTTGTTATATCTTCAAGGTTGTTCTTTAAAGT
Source organism: Tenacibaculum gallaicum (assembly GCF_003387615.1). GTDB lineage: Bacteria > Bacteroidota > Bacteroidia > Flavobacteriales > Flavobacteriaceae > Polaribacter > Polaribacter gallaicus. The sequence continues at coordinate 44,806 of NZ_QUNS01000001.1, forward strand.
TAACGATTGGTTTAATTCTGTTTGGTTAGTTGTACCCTCTACTGCTGCTGTTCCAGCTCCTGACAATTCAGCAGCATTTGAAACTGCCTTCTTTTTTGAGATTTCTCTCTTTTTTAAATACCTTCTATTAGCCGATACTTTTACAGAAATTTGTCGTGTCCCTTTGTTCTTTTTACTTTTTGGGGCTATAGTACATTTTGTAATACTGTTTAGGTCTAAAGACTCTTCTGGAGTTTCACATACTTCACGTTGTGATACAACATTCGTAGCATAAAAACAAACTAATGTTATTATTAAAATAATTTTTCTCATACCTAAGGGGTTTAACATTTTTCCAATAAACTAATTCTAAGTTTTTATTTGTGAAAAATATGGCGTGCAAAGGTATTCTTTTTTTTATAGAAATTAAATTATTTTAACACTCTAATCTTCAGAACTATTTAAGCTAAAATTCATGGGAAAACTATACGCTACTTTTGTATTTTTACCTTGCTGTTTTCCTGGAGTAAAATTAGGTAGTAATAACACAATTCTTTTAGCTTCTTCTTTTAAGAGTTCATGTACATCTACTCCTTCCGTTTTAATATCTGTTACCTTACCAGCTTCATCAATTACAAAGCTTACTAGCACTTCTCCCTCTATCCCCTTATCTAAAGCTTCATTTGGATATACCAATGTATTAATTATATGATTTTGCATTTCATAATTAAAACAATTCACCTTATCTATTAAAGAATTTGTACACGACAAAAACACAGGAATTTCATCAACTACATCAAAAGAAACAGCTTTTTTCTTTATTGTTTTTGTAATTGGAGTAATATTGTACAAACGGCACATCGCTAAATCATTAGTTATTTTCATCAACTTAACTTGATTTGCTTTTATATCATTAGCCAAGCTAATAACTTTTTCAAAGTAAACACGTTTTCTTAAGTGTCTTCTACTAGAGGTTGTAGTTACAACAGGAGTTCCCTCATCATTCTTATCTACTTTTTTTTCTATTAAACATTTATCAACGACGTTTACATCTACTGAATGAAGATTTTCAGATGTACACTTCTCTTGTGCTGTAGCAAATTGAAAACCACAACATATTAACAAGAGTATAATTATATTTTTCATCATGATCTATTCAGATTAACACATGGTAACTCAAAAAAGAGTAGACATTTGACTTAGCCTTAAAATTTTACACTTAAAACTTTATGAATACTTAGTAAGCTAGCTGGTTAAATAAGATTGAGTTACTAGAGTAACTGTTTAAGCTTTCTTATTAACTAAATGGTCTAATGAAAATCGTCTAGATTTTGTTTGCGAAGTTTTATTATTTTTCATTTTCAGGGGGATAAAATGGTTAAAAATATTAATTTACAATGCTTTATAGAACATAGAAAAAACTATGTTAGCGATTATAAATATAGCAAAAAAGAACTTAAAATTATAATTCTTTAAGTTCTTTTTAAGTTATCGTTCTGTTTTTATACTGTAAAAAACTAATACTCTTGATATAAGAAATCATTATAAGGAAAACGTTGAATATGTATTTTCTTTACTTCTTCATACGCTTTCTCTTTAAAATTTTCTAAATTATCTTTATTCAAGGCTGAAATAAAAATGCTTTCAGTTTCTAAATCATTCATCCACGTTCTTTTCCAATCTTCTAGTGTAGAATGTTCTTTTGTTTTTTCTGTAATTAAATCATCTTCATCAATAGTTTCATGGGTATACGCATCTATTTTATTAAACACCATAACCGTAGGCTTGTCTTTACTATCAATTTCATCCAAAATCTTATTTACAGAAGCTATATGATCTTCAAAATTTGGGTGTGATATATCTACTACGTGTAATAATAAATCAGCTTCACGAACTTCATCTAAGGTAGATTTAAATGACTCTACCAGCTGAGTTGGTAACTTTCTAATAAACCCAACAGTATCTGTCATTAAAAAAGGAATATTCTTTATAACTACTTTTCTAACTGTAGTATCAAGTGTTGCAAACAACTTGTTTTCTGCAAAAACCTCACTTTTACTTACTACATTCATCAAAGTAGATTTTCCAACATTCGTATACCCAACTAAAGCAACACGCACCATTTTTCCACGGTTTTTACGTTGTACTGACATTTGTTTGTCAATAGTTGTTAATTTCTTTTTTAACAAAGATATTTTATCACGAATAATACGACGGTCAGTTTCTATTTCTGTTTCCCCTGGACCACGCATACCTATCCCTCCTTTTTGCTTATCAAGGTGTGTCCACATTCGTGTTAATCGAGGTAATAAATATTGATATTGCGCTAACTCAACCTGTGCTTTTGCTGAACTTGTCTGTGCTCTACTAGCAAAAATATCAAGAATTAAGTTGGTTCTATCTAAAATTTTACAATCTAAAAAACGTTCAATATTTCTAAGTTGTGCTGGCGATAGTTCGTCATCAAAAATGGCTGTTCCTATTTCATTGGACTCTATATACGCTTTTACATCTTCTAGCTTCCCTGTTCCTATAAAAGTTTTTGGGTGTGGCTTATCTAGTTTTTGAACAAATCTTTTAACAGCTACTCCTCCTGCTGTAAGTGTCAAAAACTCTAGTTCATCCAAATATTCTTCTGATTGCTTTTCATCTTGATGTTGGGTTATAATACCTATTAAAACCGTTTTTTCTGATATGGCTTCTCGTGTTTCTATCATACCTTGCAAAAGTACAAATTTATCAACGTATGTGGTTTAAACTTTCTACGGTATTAAAATCACTATAACAGCTTTCCTACAGTCCTTTTCAATACAGGTAAAACGTCCTTTTCAAACCAAGGGTTCTTGGCTAACCAAAACCGGTTTCTTGGTGATGGATGTGGTAACACAAAATAGTTAGGCAAGTATTCCTCAAAAGTATTCACTGTCTCAGTAAGTGTTCTTTTCGCTTTTTCTTTTAAGTAATAGTTTTGAGCGTACATTCCTATTAAAATAATCAATTTAACTTCTGATATTTCTTCTAATAAAGGCTGATGCCATTGCGGTGCACACTCTTTTCTTGGTGGTAAGTCTCCCGTTTTTCCTTTTCCGGGATAACAAAAGCCCATTGGAATTATTCCAAAGTTGTTAGTATTATAAAACTCCTCATCAGTAACATTTAACCATTTTCGAAGTTGCTTTCCGCTAGCATCATCCCAAGGAATTCCTGACTGGTGTACTTTGGTTCCTGGTGCTTGACCTACAATAATAATTTTTGACTTTTTATTAGCAGAAACTACTGGGTTAGGCACTATGTGTTCCTCACAAATTTTACATTCCTTTATTTTTCGTAAAAGACTCTCCACACTGTAAAGTTACTATTTATGTATAAAAAAACACTCGATTACATTGTAAAACGAGTGTACTTTTTAACTTTGATTATTTTAAATCTTAATTATTGATTGCATAGCTTGCGCCATTGCCCAAATCTGATAAAAATTTAAAAAAAGTTTTCATTAGTTTTTTCCCTTTTTTGGCTAATTGTTGTTTTTCCATTCTTCTAGATATTTTTATTAATTCCCTTATGGTAAAAATAAAACACAACTACCTGGTAGCTTATAGGGTTTTTACCCTTTTCAACCTATTTAAACCACTCTTTTTCAGTCAGTTAAAAGGGGTAGTTAAAATTTCAGGAATTATAGAAAAAACCACCTCTACTACTATAAAAGGTGTTTTAATTTGGAAGAAAATCAAAGTAGATCTATTCCTTTTTTAGGAATATAGAATAGCTCTTTTTAAAACTTTATAAAATCATCGAAAGCAACATAGTAAGGTTTGTCTTTAAAAACAGGCAAATCAACACTTTCAGCATTTGCTATTCCTACACCTGCATACCAAACATTAGCGTTTTGTTTTTCGGCATGTTTTTTAAATGTTTCCATCCACAACACATCATATTCTTGTGGCGATTGTATATTATTTGTCGTTTTTACCAATACAAAAATGGTAGGCTCTCCTTTTTTATACAACACAAACTGTGGATGCTTTTTCAATTCACTATTAACTGCAATAAACTCATACCCCATTTCTTGTAGTTTTGTACCTACAATATTCATCCCTAAATTATGAAGTTCTTGTTCTGTAAGTGCTTGCATTATTTTTTCTTATTGCGTTTGTTATAGTTTTTATCACCTCTTGTTTTAGGCTTTTTATACTTCTTCGCAATTTCTCTTCGGTATGAACCTCCTTGATTTGTTTTTTTATTCTTTTCTTTTTTCTCGTGAAAAGCGGGCCCTGGAATATATTCTTGAGACGTTCTATTCTTATTAACTTCTCCACCTTCTTTTGGACGCTCTTCTTCTGTTAGCTCTTTTGAGATTTCAACCTGCTCTGGAATTTCTAACTTCGGAATCTCATAATCCATCAATCTCTCAACTCTTTGCTTAGCCTCCTGTTCTTTTTCTGTCGCAAATAAAATGGCTTTTCCTTCACGCTCAGCACGACCAGTACGACCTATTCTATGCATATAATTTTCAGGAAAATGCGGTGCATTAAAATTAATTACATGTGTAACTTCTTCTAAATCAAGCCCACGTGCTATAACATCAGTAGCAATTAAAATTCGTTTTTCTCCTTGATTAAACTGCTCAATAGAGCGTAAACGATAGTTCTGCGTTTTGTTTGAGTGAATAACACAAGCTTGAGACGGATATTCTTCTGCAACACAATCAAACAACCTATCTGCATTTCGTTTATTTGGCGCAAACACCAATACCTTACTAAACTCAGATTTATCAAATAATAAATAGTTTAACAGGTTAACTTTTGTATAAAAATTTGGAACATCGTAGCTTGTTTGCTGAATATTATCTAATGGTGTTCCACTCACTGCTATCGCTATTTTATGCGGCGCAATAAAAAAATCATCAATTAATGCCTCTACATCTTCTGTCATCGTTGCTGAAAACATGATATTTTGACGTCGTTGTGGCAATAAATCGAAAATGTTTAATAATTGAAAACGAAATCCTAAATCGAGCATCACATCTACTTCATCAATTACCAACTTCTGAATAGATTTTAGCTTCAACACTTTACTTAATGCTAGGTCATATAAACGCCCTGGTGTGGCAACAATAATATCTGAACCCTGCATTACTGCTTCTTTATGACGGTTTAAGTTTACACCTCCGTAAACTCCAATAGCTCGTAGTGTTATATATTTTGATAGCTTTTCAATTTCTTCAACAACTTGCACTACCAACTCACGGGTAGGTACTAAAATTAACACTCTTGGGTGTTGTTGTTTAGAAAACTTTAAGTCGCGTAATATTGGCAATAAGTATCCGAAGGTTTTACCAGTACCTGTTTGCGCAATTCCAACCACATCTTTTCCTGATCGGATTACAGGAAATGCTTGTTCTTGAATAGGTGTTGGGTGTACAAAACCTAATTCTTCAATTGAATTTCGTAGTGGATTTGATAAGTCTAAATCTTGAAAAGTTGTCATTAACAATAATTTGATGCAAAGGTACAACCAATATTTTGTATATTTAAAGGAGTTAATTCTTTTTGATTATGGAAATACCTAAACGACTAGAACAGGCGCTTATTAAGCTTTATAATGCTTTTCATAACGATGAATTGAATCCTGAATGTTGTTCGGCATGCGCAGTTGGTAATATTTTAGATAACCGAGATAGCTGGAAACATTTAACAAACGGTCATGGTTCATTGAAGTTAAGCTATGTGGGTAGGGTACATCAAAATTTGGGCAGAAAGTTTAATGGTTACACTCCGCTTGAATTACTACACATTGAGAAAGTATTTTTAGAAACATGTGGTTTTACTGTTCCATTATGTCACTACAATCCAAAACCTAAGAACCCTACCAATAAGGAAAGACTGTTTAATGGCTTATGTGCTGTTGTAGCACATTTATGTAAGCTTGAAGATATACCTAACGTTATGGACTATGCTAAAGTTTTTGAATATGAAAAAGATTGTCCTGTTTATACGTTTGATGTAATTTATCAATAGAACTCTTAACTGGGTTAGCACATTATTCTTTTCTTTTCAAAATATAAAAACCGATACAAATTTGTATCGGTTTTTTATATGATGTATTAAACACGAAGTGTCTATCCTCCAAAGTCATCAAAACGAATGTTTTCGTCATCTAGACCAAAATCTTCACCCATTTTTTGTACTGCTTTGTTCATTAATGGTGGCCCACAGAAATATAATTCTAAATCCTCAGGACTTTCATGCTTAGATAAATATTGGTCTATTACAACTTGGTGAATAAATCCAACAAAACCATCTCCGCTTTCATCATTAATATCTTTTTTAACCTTCCAGTTATCTTGTTCTAATGGCTCAGATAATGCCAAGTAGAATTTAAAGTTTGGAAAGTCTTTTTCTAACGCTCTAAAGTAGTGAATGTAGAATAATTCTGCTTTAGAACGACCTCCGTACCAGTATGTTACTTTTCTACCAGTCTTTAAAGTTCTAAATAAATGATAAATATGTGAACGCATTGGTGCCATACCTGCTCCACCACCTACATATAACATCTCTGCATCAGACTCGTTAATAAAGAATTCACCATAAGGTCCAGAAATAGTTACTTTATCTCCTGGCTTTTGATTGAAAATATACGAAGATGCTACCCCTGGATTTACATCCATCCATCCACCTTTAGCACGGTCGAAAGGAGGTGTTGCTACACGAACATTTAACATGATTTCTCTTCCTTCTGCTGGGTAAGAAGCCATAGAGTATGCTCTCTCTACAGTTTCTTCATTCTTCATTACTAATGGCCTTAGGTTAAATTTATCCCAATCAGCCTCAAATTTATCTGGTTCACCAGGATGATCTTGTGGATGTGCAGAAATATCCATATCAGCATATTTTACTTCACATGGTGGTATTTCAATTTGAATATACCCACCTGCTTTATAATCCATTTCTTCTGGAATCTCAACTACAAACTCCTTAATAAAGGTTGCTACGTTATAGTTACGTACTACAGTTGCTTCCCATTTCTTAATTCCAAAAATTTCTTCTGGAATAGAGATATCCATATCTTGCTTTACCTTTACCTGACATGCTAAACGAATACCATGTTGTAATTCTTTACGTGTAAAGTGAGGCGTTTCTGTTGGTAAAGCTTCACCTCCACCAGAGTTTACGTGACACTCACACTGTACACAAGAACCACCTCCACCACATGCTGATGGTAAGAAGATTTTTTCATTACCTAAGGTAGATAATAAAGTTCCTCCTGATGCTACTTCAATTGTTTTTTCACCATTGATTGTAATTTTTACTGGACCAGATGGTGCTAACTTTTGTTTTACAAATAATAATAAGGCTACTAAAACTAAAAGTACCGCTAAAAACGCTAATACTGTAATAGCAACTGTTCCTCCTGTGCTTACTTCTAAAAATACCATTATTCTGTAATTTCTTTAGTGTTATTAGCTAATTCTTCTACTTTTTTTTCAGTTGTCTCAACAGCCTTTTCTTCTACTTCTTTCTTTTCAACCTTAACTTCAGCAGTTTCTTCTTTTTTACCAGCATCATCACCTCCAGTTAACATTCCACCGAAACTCATAAATCCGATAGCCATTAAACCTGTAATGATAAATGTAATTCCTAATCCTCTTAACGCTGGTGGTACAGATGAATATCTGATTTTTTCGCGAATAGCTGCAATTGCTAAAATAGCTAAAAACCATCCAATACCAGAACCAACACCATAAGTTAATGATAAACCTAATGTTGGGATTTCACGAGATTGCATGAATAATGACCCTCCTAAAATTGCACAGTTAACAGCAATTAACGGTAAGAAAATTCCTAAAGAGTTATATAATGCTGGGGCAAATTTTTCTACAATGATCTCTACCAATTGTACCATGGTTGCAATTGTTGCAATAAACATGATGAATGATAAGAAACTTAAATCATAGTCTGCATACTCAGCTCCTAACCATTTTAAAGCTCCAGGCTGTAATAAGTATTGATCTAACAACCAGTTTACTGGTACTGTTACTGCTAATACAAAGATTACTGCAGCTCCTAAACCTACGGCTGTTGATACTTTTTTAGATACTGCAAGGTATGAACACATTCCTAAGAAGGTAGCAAATACCATGTTATCTATAAATATCGATTTAAAAAATAATTCTATATGTTCCATATTTTTATAGTATTGAGTATTGAGTAGTTAGTATTGAGTTTATTTATTGATAGCATCTCAATTCTCATCTAACGTCTCTTTACTATTTTAATCTTCTACTAGTGCTTTATTTCTTGTACGTTGTACCCAAATAATAATACCTACAACGATTAATGCCATTGGTGATAATAACATAAATCCGTTATTTTCATATCCTAAAGCATACAATCCTGTTTTTTCAATAGGATCTCCTAATACTTTAAATCCTAATAAAGTACCTGAACCTAATAATTCTCTAAAGAATCCTACAATAATTAAGATTACTGCGTACCCTAAAGCATTTCCTATTCCGTCTAAGAACGACCTCCATGGCCCGTTACCTAAAGCAAATGCTTCAAAACGTCCCATAATAATACAGTTGGTAATAATTAACCCAATAAATACTGATAAGGTTTTACTTAAATCGTATGCAAATGCTTTTAACACTTGGTCTACAATAATTACTAAGGTAGCTACTACGATTAACTGTACAATAATTCTAATTTTTGATGGAATAATATTTCTCATTAACGAGATTACTACATTTCCTACTCCTAATACAAATAACACCGATATAGACATTACAATAGAAGCTTTTAACTCTGCTGTAATTGCTAATGCAGAACAAATACCTAATACCTGAATAGTAATTGGGTTATTATCTGCTAATGGATCAGTAATTAATGCTGCGTCTTTTTTTGATAAAAGTCCCATATTTATTTTAATGTTTTAAAGTAAGGTACGTATAAACCTAGTTCAGATTTAATCATTGCAGCTACTCCGTCACCTGTAATAGTTGCTCCTGCAATTGCATCTACCTCGTTATCATTTTTATCTTCATTCTTTGGATCATTGTTCGATTTAGAAACTGTAATTCCTTTAAAAGAACCGTTGCTCATTAAATCTTCTCCAATAAAATCGTCCATAAAGTAACGTTGCTTAATATTAGCTCCTAAACCTGGGGTTTCTCCTTTATGATCAAAGAAAACTCCTTGAACTACCATATTTCTATCCATTGCAACATAACCCCAAATAGCATCCCAAAGACCTTTACCTCTAATTGGTGCGATATAGAAAGTTTTACCTTCTTTTTCTCCAACAAATAATGGTAATTTTCTTGTTTTACCTTCTTTAGCTGCTGTTTGTTGTTTCTTTACATCTATTAAATATGCTTTAGCATCTTCAGAAACATTAGCTCCTTCAATTACTAATTGCTTTTTGATGTACTTACCAAACTCTTCTGCTACTTTATCTTTTGAAACAAATTCAACACTTGTTTCATCATTTTCGTTAACTCCCATCGCGTACAAAATATTTTGTTGCTTCTCGATACGTTTATTAGCATCGATTGTTGGACGAAGTGATGACGCTGTAAAAGCTAACAACGCACCTACTACTAACACCATTCCTATGGCGAAAAGTACCGTATATAAATTACTATCTGTCTTCTTACTCATAATTAGGCAGTTTTAGCTTTTAAACGTTTTAATCTTTTCTTTACATTCCCTTGAACTACGTAATGGTCAATTGTTGGAGCAAATACATTCATTAATAAGATTGCTAACATTACTCCTTCTGGATATGCTGGGTTGAATACACGAATCATAATTGAAATAAAACCAATTAAGAATCCATAAATCCATTTTCCTTTGTTAGTTTGCGATGCGGTTACTGGATCAGTTGCCATGTATACTGCACCAAATGCAAAACCTCCAATTAATAAATGTTTCCAGAAATCTAAGCTCATTAATCCGTAAAACTTACTTGTTTCACCAATCCATCCCATATCAACTACCTGGTTAAAGATGAATCCCATTACTAAGGCTCCAATAACTGCAGACAACATAATTCTCCAGCTTCCAATCTTTGTAAAGATTAAGAATAAAGCTCCTAATAAAATTAATAATGTTGATGTTTCTCCTACTGAACCTGGAATAAATCCGAAGAACATATCAGAAACTGAATGGTTTAATGGTTGAGATTGTGCTAAACTTCCTAAAATAGTTTCACCTGAAATAGCATCTGCAGTTCCTGCAGCTTCTACAGCTCCTTGAACCCATACTTTATCTCCAGACATCCAAGTTGGATATGCGAAGAATAAGAATGCACGAATTGTTAAGGCTGGGTTTAAGATATTCATCCCAGTTCCTCCAAATACTTCTTTACCAATTACAACACCGAATGCTACTGCTACTGCTAGCATCCATAAAGGTAAGTCTACTGGTACAATTAACGGAACTAACATTCCTGTTACTAAGTACCCTTCTTCTATCTCATGTCCTTTGATTATACAAAAAACAAATTCTATTGCTAAACCAACTGCATATGAGACAATTACTAATGGTAATATTTTAACTAAACCGATTAGGAAGTTACTCATATTCCAAAATTCTCCAGAAAAGAAGCCTGTTGCGTTTGAAACAGCTTCTATTTGAAGGTTATGCTGATATCCTGCATTAAACATACCGAATATTAAACATGGCACTAATGCCATGATTACTGTATTCATTGTACGTTTAAGATCATCTGCCGACTTAATGTGAGTTCCTCCGTGAGTAGTCTCATTCGGCATATATAAGAACGTATGAAAACCATTAAATAGCGGAGCCATTTTAGTTCCTTCATACTTCTTTTTTAAATTATGTAAGTTTTGTTTTAAGCCCATATCTTATCCTAATTCTTCTCTCATTAAATCTAATCCTTCACGAATTATTTTTTGGTGAGGTTGTTTCGATACACAAATAAATTCTGTTAACGCAAAATCTTCTGGTGCAATTTCATAAGCTCCTAATCCTTCCATTTCGTCAAGATCTTTATACATACAAGCTTTTAATAATTGCATCGGATAGATATCTAATGGGAAAATCTCTTCATACGAACCAGTTACTACAAATGCTCTATGCTCTCCGTTAGTATTGGTATTTAAATCGTATGATTTTTTTGGATTTAACCAAGAAAATGTTAATGCTCTAGAAGTAGATATTTTATTAAAAACTGGTTTGTTCCAACCAAATAATTCATAATCATCTCCTTCAGGAATAGCTGTAATCAAGTTATCATAGTATCCTAAGAAACCATCTTCACCAACTTCTGAACCGCTTAACACGTTTCCGCTAATTACACGAGTATTATTAGCATCTAAATTTCCTTTAACAACATCAGCTATTTGAGCTCCTGCTTTTGCAGTTACATACTGTGGTTTGTTAAATTTAGATCCTGCTAATGCAATCGTACGAGTAATATTAAACTTACCTGTTAGTAGCAATTCTCCCATAACAACTAAGTCTTGAGGTGTAACCACCCATACAACTTCTCCTTTGTTAATAGGGTCTATTTGTGCTATTTGAGTACTTACATTTCCTACTGGATGTGGTCCTGAAACTTTATGTAGCTCAACTCCTTTCACATCTTTAAATGGTGATAGTGTTGAGTTTTTAGCTACAGAAACATGTACTTTACCTGCTGTTAATTTGGTTAATGCTGTTAAAGCAGCTTGTAATTCTGCTTCTTTGCCTTTTAACGCATAATCATAATCTGCTGCTAAAGGTGCACTTGCGTAGGCTGATACAAAGATTGCTTTTGGTGCTTGATTAGGGTTTGCAACCACGTCGTACGGACGTTGTTTTACAAACGGCCAACAACCTGAAGCAAACAAGTGGTTTTTAACCTCTTCTCCAGACATTGCGTCTACATCTTTTTTACCAAAATCTTTGTATGCCTGCTGTGCATCAGCAGTGATTTTAATTGCTAAAACTTTTCTTCGTGCTCCACGAACGATTTCTGTAACTTTACCACTAACAGGACTTGGGAATAAAATACGCTCATCACTTTTTGAATAAAAAAGTGCTTCACCTGCTTTTACTTCTGTACCTTCTCTTGCTAAAATTTTAGGAATAACGCCGTGAAAATCATCTGGCTTTACTGCAAACATACTACCTGATTGAAGTTCGGTAGTTATCTGTTCTGCCTCGCCAACTAGCTTGATATCCAAGCCTTTCTTAATACGGATGTCTTTTGACATAGGAACTGATTAATTTGATTTTCTTAAAAACACGCAAATTTAAAAATTTTGCCCCCCTTTGTAGAACAAAACCATTCTTATCTTTTAAAAACAACATTATTTATATTTATTCTAAATAAAAACCTTGTCTTTGGCTTATATTTTGATACTTTTGTTATATCATGATAAAAACAAAACTCTCTATAATTGCCTTTTTACTAGTTGTTTCAACCTTTGCTCAAAATGTAAAAACAGTACAACTACGTCCTAAAAATAACCCAGACTTTTATGCTCCAATTGTTCGCTTAGGTGATGTTTTAAAATTATCTTTTGATGATTTAGATGCTGATAGCAAACAGTACCAATACAAAGTTGAACACATGACTCATGATTGGAAACCTAGTTCAATGACTAGCAACCAATACATTGAAGGTTTTGAACAAAATGAGATCATTAATTTTACCAATTCTTTTAACACACTACAACCCTACACTCATTATTCAGTAGAAATCCCAAATCAAAACACAATTATCACCAAAAGCGGTAATTATTTAATTTCTGTTATTGATGAAAACTACGAAGTTGTTTTTACAAGGCGTTGTGTATTTTACGAAGACATTACCACAGTAGGTGTTGCCGTTTTTAGAAGTAGAAATGCTACAACAACTAACCAACAACAAACAGTCCAATTCTCTGTAAACCACCCTGGTTTACAAATAAACACTCCTTCTCAAGAAATTAATGTTACGTTATTTCAGAATCACAATTGGAACACTGCTCTCACCAATCTTCAGCCTGTTTTTATCAAACCTCAGCAATTGTTATACAACCATACAGTTAAAACTAATTTTTGGGGCGGAAATGAATTTTTAAATTTTGACACTAAATTTATACGAAACTCAAGTTTAAATGTTGCCAGAGTAGAACGTAAAAACCTATACCACAGCTATCTTTACACAGACGAACCTAGAGTTGATAAAACATATACTTACAACCCTGATATTAACGGACAATTTGTTGTAAGAACCACTGAACGTGATGTTATTGACAATAGAGACAATACTGAAGCTGATTATTCTTTAGTTCATTTTTCTTTAGATGCTTTTGAACCTTACGAGAACAAAGAAATTTTTGTTTATGGTGCTTTTAACAATTACGAATTGTCTGAAGAAAATAAAATGACTTATAACACCTCTGAAAAAATTTACACAGCCACACTTCCTTTTAAACAAGGGTTTTACAACTACAGTTATGCTACCTTAGACAGCAGCAAAAACATTGACTTACATGAGATTGATGGTTCTTTTTACCAAACTGAAAATGAATACACCGTGATTGTTTACTACAAACCTTTTGGTGAAATTTATGACAGAGTAATTGGTGTAGGTTATGGCTTTTTTAACCAAAATAAGTAAGGTATCTATAGAAACATTGACTAAAAACTGAAAAAGAACTATCTTTATCATATGTTTCAGCAAGTTACAAAAGGCATTAAAATCTCTGTAAAAACATCTTTTAGAGGCTCTGTTTACAGAGGACATCGGCAGTATTATGCTTATAGTTATTATGTATCTATAGAAAATAGTTCGAAAGAAACTGTAAAATTACTTGAGCGTTTTTGGGTTATTTTTGATGCTCTTAACAGTACTGAATACGTAGAGGGAGAAGGTGTTGTTGGCGAAACCCCCATCTTAAAACCTAACGATATTTATAATTACAGATCTAATTGCTTTTTACTTTCTACTACGGGTGCTATGGGAGGCAATTACAAAATGATTAACATAGAAACACTTGAAGAATTCCTAGTAATTATTCCAACTTTTCAATTAACTACCACTTCTATTTTAAACTAATGATTAAAAAAAACAAAGTTCCAGTTGTTAGAGATACCAACTGCTTAAACTGTGGATGTCCTTTTACTAATAATGAAAAATTTTGCCCTGAATGTGGGCAAAAAAACAGAGGTAAAAAAATCACCTTAAGTATTTTTCTTCGAGAACTTTTTGCTGGTTTTTTCTCTTTAGACACTAAGTTTTGGAGAACTCTTATCCCTTTACTAATAAGCCCAGGAAAAGTCTCAAAAGATTATATTGAAGGAAAAAGAATTAAATACACAAATCCATTTCGATTCTATTTAGCTACTTCTATTATTTTTTTCTTAATTATTAGCTTAACCGATAGTTATAAAAAATTCGAAGAATTAAGAATCGGCAGATCGTCAAAAATCAAACTAAACAACAACGATACTGAGGCTATTCAAGTAGATTTGGACTCTATACAAAATGTTGTTTTTAAACAACTTGAAGAACAGGATTCTATTAAAGCCGAACAAACAAAAACTAAAACTGACTCCACCAAGGTTTCATATAACACAGAACTAAAAACAGTTAAATCTGATCTCGGTAACTCTTTTGACATCGTAAAATTTATGAAATTTCAAAAAGGACACCCTAAAGTCTCTATTGATGCTGCTTTGGATAGCTTACAAGTAAAGAGAAATTTTAGTAATCGTTTTTGGTATTCCCGCGCAAAAGTTTTTAATTCAATTTTTTTAGATAGAGATGAAGCTAAGAAGTTTTTTCGTCAAGTGTTATCGTACTCTTCTATTGCACTTTTTATACTACTCCCTTTATTTACTTTATTTTTAAAATTTATTTACATGAGAAAGAAGTATACTTATGTAGAACACCTAGTCTTTGTCTTTCATGTACAAACCGTACTCTTCCTTCTCTTTTCTATTTTTTATATCATAGACTTTTTTAAGCATTCTAACAGCTTTTTACCTGTTTTCTTACTTCTCTTTATGATTTACTTATTTATAGCCATGAAAAGATTTTACAATCAAGGATATTTTAAGACGTTTATAAAGTACATACTAGCCAATACAATGTTTTTTATCTTAGCTATGCTTGGATCTGTTGCTATATCATTTGCTGCATTTGCTTTGTATTAATTTAATACTTGTAAAAAAAAGTTTTTTGAAGTGTTTTTAAATTCTACAGATGCTTCTAACTGGTTGTTATTAGTTACTGACAACTGTATTGTTTTTACTTTATCTAAGTATTTGTTTTTAAAAGAATAAATACCTCTGTCTTTTTGTTGATAGTCGGCAACATTAAATAAGAAGTAAAACTTACTATTTTTGTTAGCTTTTTTAACTAGTTTTTGGTTCTTTACTGATGTGAACCTTAAACCACTCTCTTCACAAAAGCTATAAGTAGTAAACAAAGGCATTAACGTTAATAGGTCTTCATTGTCTACTTTCTGAATCGCTTTTTTTTCTTCTAAATAACTACACAAATCACCTCCTTCAACTTCTAAAATCACTTTAGGTGTTATTGTTTTTTGAACTTCCTTCTTTTCTATCTTGTTAAAATCATCGTCATACTCATAAGTTACAATCGTATCTGACTTTTCTATAAAAGAGGTAAGGTTCCCTTCTACTACTCCATCCCATTTACTAATGACAGAATCTAGCGATAGTGTTGTAAGTTTTTTAAATTTATCTTTAAAATCTTTATCTAATCTATCTGCTACTATTTTAGTATTTAGCTTACCTGATATACTTAGCATTGAACTAACTATAGATGTTGCTTTAAATGACTTAAACAAGTCATTTTCTTCACTTAACTCACCTTGGATTCTTAAAACTCCTTCATCAATAATAAGCTTAAAAAAATCCCCCTGCAAAGTATTTATAGCTATAGGTGTTTCACTGTTTTTTATTTGTTTAAAAATTAAATCTTCTTCAGAAAAATAATCCTTATGATTTAAGGCAGATAATAATTCAGAAGATACAACAGCTTTTTGATACTTTTTAAACAGAATTTGTAGTGAATTATTTTGCACTACACAGCTCACTCTTCCTTTTGTATAAACGAAAGCATTTCTAATTTTTTGTTCTGTAAACCCTTCTTCTTTTAATGCTTCTGCAAATTTAGCTTTTATAGGTACTTGATTGCTTATAAGAAAGTCTTTAAATTCTTGTTGATTGGTATAAAAGAACACACTGTTAGGTATTTCAACTTGATCTAGTAGCGTTATTTTTTCTTCCTCTTTTGTCGTTGAGGATTTTTTTGAATCAAACTGTGAAAGTGGATGCTTTAAAAAGCTAAGAAGTATGTTATATTCTATTTCTCGAAGATTAACATAAATCACAGTTTCTGCTGAAGTTGGTACTTTTTCTGTATAAATTACGGTTGGGTTATATCTAAAAAACCCAACCGTAACAATAATACAGCATACTATTACAAGTATATATGCTATTCTTTTTATCATTTAGCTTACTTCGCTACTGCATTGATAAATTCTAACAATAATTTTAAAGTATTTTCTTCTGTTCCTTGTGTAGAAATTTTTAATTCAGAAGAAATTGTATTACCTCTCATTCTAGACACTCTAAACACACCTTCATTTAAATTCTCTGTTGAAAAACGCATTGCTTCTTTTTCAGACTTATTCATCCATTTATTAGGAATCTTATTTAAAACAGCGTTTGCGTCAACAAAAAATACTGTTGAATTATTTCTAACCAACTTGCTGTGTTTTTTAGTATTAAAATTATTATTTCCTCTAGCAATACTTAACGCATTAGTTCTTGATGTAGTTAAGTACAATACATCATTTTTAATTACTGAATATAGGTTAAATGGTATATCAGACTTTTTAGTTTTAAATTCTACTACATTATTTTCAATCTTTAACGCTTTGTGTTTTTCTCCTAATCTAAAAAATTTACTTAACAATTCCTCTTCCTCTGAACCTATCATTAACGTAAAATCAGGAACAATTTCTTCTTTTGTTTTTGTTACTTCTTTACGCTTGTAATCTTTATCATATTCGTAAGTAGTGTATTCTACTTCTTGTTTAGAAAAATCGTTCAATACTAAAAGGGCATCTCCAGTAACTAATTTCCCTACTGCTTCTTCATCTATAACTAAAGAGAACAAATCACCTACAATTTCCATTTCTTCTTGAAACTTAGGTAAAATGCCTCCGTACATCTTATGTAATAATTCTGGATATTCCTTTAACGTTTCTTCAGTGTCTATCGAAATACTCCAAAAAGCTAATGCTTTATCATGATCAAAGCTGTTTACTAAATTGCGACTCATTCTTTTATTATAAATCTTTTTGAAAGATTTCTTCATATCAGAGCTAACCGACATGTCTAATAAGATTCTTGCATCGTTTTTATCAAAAAACAAATTAGCAGTTACTTCTTCAACCCCGTAAATATTTTGATTTCCACCTTCAGCATACATAGGATACAGATACCCCCCAAAAGACTTGAACAAATCTGTCATTAACATACCATAGTTACGAACCCAAAGTGTTGCTGATGCATTTTTCTTTTTACTTTTTTGAAATTTTGTATTAGAAGCAATAGAGCTGATAGCATTCTTATTAAATAGGTTTAACACATACTTTTTTGTCCAACCTTTACCTATTCTTTTTCTGAAATTGTAGTTATACTCTCTTTCTTCTTTAAGTTTATCTAAACGTTCTTTATGAGTTGAGAAATATCCTCTTGACGCATCACCGTTTACCAATAAAAGATAATCATCGTTCCAAATTCTAATATCACTACGTCCTTCAATGATATTATAGCCTTCCATTCTTCTTATCTTCTTCTTATTTCGTTTACTTAACATTGACTCGAACAACTCTCTATCTTTCAATTCAACATAAAAGTTATGGTATGAAATACTATCAGTTTTACTGAAGAAATAATAAGCATTCGATTTAATATTAATACCAGCATTAGCAACTGAAGACACTTTATCTTCATCACGTCTTCTATTAATATCCTTTAAAATTTCTTTTCCAATAGCATTCTTATCAATATCTGATACTTCTATTAACTTAAATAAATTTTCTGCATTTGCAGAAATTAACACGTCTACATTGTTAGGTATCTTAGACTCTAATCGTTGAGCTTGTATAACTGTAAGTGTGTTTAAAAACAGTAGTGTAGCAATAATTTTTTTCATCCTAAATTTAATTCTCTAATTGTATTTTATTTTTGATTGTTTGTTTGTTTGCTATGATGTCTTGTGCTTGTAAATGTAACATAATAGCTTTTTTACTTTGTGATATTCTTGCTTGGTTATTCTCTGTCGTTTTTATAGGCGTTTCAAACCTATACACACTGGTGTAAGTAGCAGTTTCAAACACCTTACGGTCTTGATTTTTTGTTTTTCTGAACTCTTTCCCTAAATCAAAATGATGGCTACGTGTAAATGTTTTATTCTTTTCATTAAAAGTAAAATGTCTGTCTTTTTTGATAGCTTCTATATGTTTTTTAGAGCTAAAATTAACTATTACTTCATTCAAAGCTTCCACATTATCAAAATCACATGAAACTGTTACGATGAACTCATTAAAGTTTAACGTATTTTTTACATTATGAACTCCTTTTGTCCCTTTAATCTTAGAAACTATTTCTTGTACTTTTTTTCTTATGGTTACTTTTGAAGGTACTTTATAACCATTTATACTATCAAGTAATAGTATAGAAGCTAGCTTCGTTTTACTTTTACTTAAGTTTATGGTAAGCACAGCACTTCCCGAACCATCTTTATTAAAACTTACTTCTTCAACAAACTCAAAGCAACTTGTAAATAAGAAAATAGAAATTGTAGAGAATAGCAATAATAATCTTTTATTCATAAAATATTTTTTGCAAAGATATTAAATAGGTTTTATTACAAACGAATGATTTCTCCTCCTATTTTGTTAATATTTGAATGTAGATCGTAATAACTCATAGTAAGCTTCTTTTCGTTTTTTATAACTGACGTTACACTCACTGTTTCTACATTTTGACGCTTCATTTTTAAAGAGACCTCTTTACTACCTTTGGTTTCATCTTGATGAAAATTGATAATATCTGACTGATTAAAGTTTCTGTTATTTAATAACCAATCGGCAAACCACTCTTTTCTTAACTGTTTTATTTCATCAGTATACAGTGTAGATGACGACCAAATTTTAGGTTTATTATTTAACTCTTGAAAATGCTTTTTAGCTCCATCCCAAACTAACTCATAAGCTTTTAAGTTGCTATTCCAATCAACCAAAACAATAGTAAAAGGTTCAATCCCTTCAAAATCAAAATGATTGATTATTTCAACTGGATTCTCAACTTTTAATAATTGTTTTACAATAACACCTCTGCTCATTCGATACGACTCTGCTCTTTGATGTTTTGTAAACCCTCCATTTAGTAAACAAATCAATCTACTTTTTTCACTTAAACCAATCCATGTACCACCTGCAAGTTCATCTTTAGGATAGGTTAACCTTACCCCATCTTCTAGATACGTTTTTGGTGCAATAGTTTTTCGTTTTGGGTCTTCATCTCTATTCGAGGTTAATATAAAATCATTATCTCCTAAAGGTAAATAAGTTACCGTACACATGTTGTTTTACTTTTAAATAATTCCAGCCTTTTGTCCTTTTAAATATTCCTAAAATAACCGTAACTTTGTCGTTTAAGAAAGTCTGGTATAGGCTTTTTCAATAACAAAGAAAGAAATTTAATTCAACAAACAACATACAAATGGGAAAAGGATTTTTTCACGTACCAACTGCCATTAACGAAACCGTAAAAAGTTACGCTCCAGAATCTTCTGAACGCGAAGCGGTTGCAAAACAATACAAAGAATATTTTAACGGATCTGTAGATGTACCAATGTACATCGGTAACGAAGAAGTTAGAACAGGAAATACTCGTAATATGACTCCTCCACACGATCATCAACACGTGGTAGGGCAATATCATATTGGAGACAAAACACATGCAGAAAAAGCGATTGCTAATGCTTTAGAAGCTCGTACTGAATGGGCACAAATGCCTTGGGAACAAAGAGCTGCTATCTTTTTACGTGCTGCTGAGTTAATCGCAGGACCTTACCGTGCAAAGATTAACGCTGCAACGATGATTGCACAGTCAAAAACTGTTCACCAAGCTGAAATTGATGCTGCTTGTGAATTAATCGACTTTTTACGTTTTAACGTAGAGTATATGACTGAAATTTACAACGAGCAACCGAACTCTGACGACGGAATTTGGAACCGTGTTGAGTACCGTCCGTTAGAAGGGTTTGTATACGCTATTACTCCATTTAACTTTACTGCAATTGCTGCAAACTTACCAGCATCAGCAGCGATGATGGGGAACGTTGTAGTTTGGAAGCCATCTGATAGCCAAATTTTCTCTGCAAAAGTAATTGTAGACATATTTAAAGAAGCAGGTGTACCAGACGGTGTTATCAACGTAATTTATGGTGATCCTGTTGAAATTACTGAGGTAGTGTTAGCATCTCCTGATTTTGCTGGAATCCACTTTACAGGTTCTACGTACGTATTTAAAGAATTATGGAAAAAGATTGGTGAAAACATCCACACTTACAAAACATACCCAAAAATTGTAGGAGAAACTGGTGGTAAAGATTTTATCATTGCGCACCCTTCTGCAAATCCAAAACAAGTAGCTACAGGTATTTCTCGTGGTGCGTTTGAGTTCCAAGGACAAAAATGTTCTGCGGCTTCAAGAGCATATTTACCAAAATCATTAGCTGAAGAAACCCTAAACTATGTAAAAGAAGATGTCGCTTCTTTTAAAATGGGTTCTCCAGAAGATATGAGCAACTTTATTACTGCGGTAATTCACGAAGGTTCTTTTGATAAATTAGCGAAGTATATTGACCAAGCAAAGGCTGATGCTGATGCTGAAATTATCGCTGGTGGTAACTACGATAAATCAAAAGGATACTTTATTGAACCAACAGTTATCTTAACTACCAACCCTAAATACACTACGATGGAAACCGAATTATTCGGCCCTGTAATGACTATTTACGTGTACGAAGATGCTGATTGGGCTGATACTTTAAAATTAGTTGACGAAACTTCTGAATACGCTTTAACAGGTGCTGTATTCTCTACTGACCGTTACGCTGTTGCAGAAGCTACCAAAGCTTTAGAAAACTGTGCTGGTAACTTCTACGTAAACGATAAGCCAACGGGTGCTGTTGTAGGACAACAACCATTTGGTGGAGCAAGAGCTTCAGGAACAAACGATAAAGCAGGATCTGCTCAAAACTTATTACGTTGGGTATCTCCTCGTTTAATCAAAGAAACTTTTGTTTCTCCTGTAGATTATCGTTACCCTTTCTTAGGATAAGAAGTGTTATTCCGAACCTTATGTTAGGAATCTTACTATAAGTTAAAAGCAACCTCAATGAGGTTGCTTTTTTATTTGTTTTCAAACAGAATTCAACTAATTTCGTTTAGCATCAATTCGTTTTATTTTAACAAGCAATGAACTATAAAGAAATACTTGAAAACATATATCAAAAAATCGCTCCTATTGAAAATATAGGAAAGTTAGCTACCTATATTCCTGAATTGGCTACCATTGATTCCGAAAAATTTGGCGTACATATTTCTACAGTTTCCAATACTAATTTTGGTTTGGGAAACTTCCAAGAAAAGTTCTCCATTCAGAGTATTGCTAAAGTATTATCACTTTGTTTAGCGTATAAGCATCTTGGTGAATCTATTTGGGACAGATTAGGTGTTGAGCCTTCTGGTAATAGTTTTAATTCATTGATACAACTGGAAACGGACAATGGTATTCCTAGAAACCCATTTATCAATGCAGGTGCTATTGTAATTGCTGATATTTTAATTAGTAGTTTGGTAAACCCGAAGGAAGATTTATTGAATTTTATCAAGAGTCTTTCTAAAAATAAAGACATCAACTACTCTGCAAAAATTGCCGCTTCTGAAAAGTCGGTAGGCTATCGAAATGTAGCCTTATGTAATTTTATTAAGTCTTACGGAAACATATACAACGATCCTGAAGTAGTACTTGATTTCTATTTCGATTTATGTTCGTTGGAATTGACGTGCGAGCAGCTTTCTGAATTGTTTTTCTTCTTAGCTAACAACGGAAAAACACGACAAGAAGAACAAATATTGACCAAAAGTCAATCGAAAAGAATTAACGCCTTGATGCAAACCTGTGGTTTTTATGACGAGTCTGGGGAGTTTGCTTTTAAAGTTGGGCTAGCTGGCAAAAGTGGTGTTGGTGGTGGTATTATTGCCATACACCCTAACCAGTATGCCATTGCTGTTTGGAGCCCTAAATTGAATAAAAAGGGAAATTCCTACAGAGGTATGCGCTTTTTAGAAGAGTTTACCACTCTTTCTGAGGAGTCTATTTTTTAGGTTGGTTCTTTTCCTGATTTAAACTAATTTGACTGATATTAAGTATTAATCTTTAAAACTAAATTATAGTTATAAAAATTATGAAAAAGTAGACCAACTATGAATAAAGAATATAAAGGGGATTGGTACTTACCCAAAAGTAAAGAAAAAATACCAGGAACATTAATCGTTAACTCTAGTATAAAGAAAATAACATTAGAATTATTCACGAACACCTATCTAACAGAAGAGCCAATTATTTATAACAAAATAGAGACAACTAATCAGCGTCAATTTGAACTTATATTAGGTGATACTCAACAAAAAACAACTTTACATAATTGTGTATTCAGAAGCGCTTCTTCGATTGGAAAACACTTACATAAGATAACTTATGAAGTCGAATTTGTCTTCTTAAATATCCATTTAACCAAAGTTTCAGATTTAAGAATTCATAAAGTTGAAGTTAAGTATCCATATCTTTCGACATTTTTTGACGGTTGGGAATCTACAAAAGATTTTGACGATAAAATCGAATCTAATATCAAATCAAAACCAATTTCCATAACAGAAAAATTAGAGTTAATATTAGTTGATAAATATTATAAAAAAACAACAAAATTAGGAGAAGGATTTGAAATGAAATATTCGAAATCTATTATATTTCAATATTCAAGTGGAGAAACATTCAATGAGGTTATTCGAAATCTTTATAAATTTTCAAAACTCTTATCATTTACTACAAAAGAAAATGCTTACTTTAATTTGAATTCTATTATAATTCCGTTAGAGCAAGTTGAAAGTTATAATAAGTATTGTTTAATTAATGAAGGTTTATGTCAAACTTCTATAATTAATTTTTCTCATCATCGTCATTCGGATGTAAATAAAACATCATTACATCAAAACTTTATGCTTTTTAGTAGATGGACATTTGAAGAAAAAGAATTAAATCATCTTATAAAAATGTGGTTTAACAACACACAATTGACTCCTATTTACGATTTTTATATTGACTCAAACAATTGGTTTAAAAGAAAAAGCATTATTTTATCAAATGTTATGTTCAATAATAAGTTTTTGAATTTAATACAAGGCTTAGAATCTTATTATGACATTAAAGATCCTGATTTCATCAAAGACAATGATACTTTCACAAAAAATCGTCAAAAATTAACAAATGAAATAACAGATAATGAATTGAAAAATTGGGCTCTAAAAAACATTAAATTTCCTAAAACCCCATCGTTAACAGATAAATTAGAATATTTTATTACAAAATTCAACGAAATAATTAAACAAATAAAAGGCATTGACAGTTTCATACAAAATTATTCTATTGAAGCAACTAGATATAGGCACGAACTATCACACGGAAGAATTGAAATGACTTATCAAGGTCAAGAATTTCATAAAATATATTCTTTTTCAAAGGTCTTACTTTGTTTTTGCATATTAGAATCTTTAAACATAACTAATGATAGAATTAAAAGGATTTGTTCTTCTAATTTTCATCTGAATAGAGAATTTGAACAAATTACATTATAATAAAAAGGTTCACTAGAAAAAGCCCAAAATAGTATCGAGATACTATTTTGGGCTTTTTTTAATTTCTCTTACTAACTCAACTCAATTTTCATATTTAAGTACAACCATTTTGTTGGAACGTTTGATGATTGCCCATTTACCAATTTATCATAATCAATACCCCAATCCAATAAGTTTACCTGACCTTGCAATACCAATGAGCTAGCCATAGCATTATTAAATTCTCTAATTCCAGTTGCAAAAAACTTTACTTCTCTTTCAACTCCTTTAATAGACATCACTCCGTTAATTTGATACCAATCTACCCCCATCACAAAAACATTCGTGGTTCTAAACGTTATGCTATCGTTCTTATCATTAATAAACACCCCTTTTGTTTTAATTCTCGAAGTTAAATCAGCCTCGTCACCTCTACATACTCTCAATGAGTTTGGATCAACCTCAAACGAAATACGCATGTTTTCTAACGGATTTCCAGCATCCATTCGTGCAGGAATATCCACTTTTAAATCGTCTACAATACCACCAAACGGTGTGCTACAATGACCGTGTGTTACAAACATATTAATCGTCTTGTTTTTTACAACTTCGGTTACCTCTTTTATTTCTTTCGGTGTAACTATTGAAGTACCTTTAGCAAACCCACTTACAAGCACTATGGCTAACAATGCCCCAACTAACAAAATTCTATTTTTAATGGTATTCATACTATTCGTATTTAAAGTTTTCATCAAAACTATCGCAACCTTCCGTTAAAAGTGTAAATCAATTGTCAAAAAAGTGTAAAAAATGCTTTTAACTACTGGTTCATGCCTGTTTAACCTCTTGAAATACCACAAAATAAATTTTTCCTTCTTTGTTTTAGACTACCTTTGCAAAAAAATATTTGATGCAGTTTACAGACCTACACCTTAATAAATCTATCTTAAAAGCGCTTACGGAAGAAAGACACCACACACCTACTTTAGTACAACAAAAAGTAATTCCGTTAGTACTCAACAAAAAAGATGTGATTGTAGCTGCTCAAACGGGTACAGGCAAAACGGCAGCTTTTGCATTGCCTATTATCAATGAGCTTTCTAAAGAGGCTGATGTTGAGAAAAGAGCTAAGAAAATAAAAGCATTGATTATAAGTCCTACTCGTGAATTGGCTATTCAAATTCAAGAAAACTGTAAAACATATAGTAAATACACCAATGTAAGAACTACCGTTGTTTACGGAGGTGTACCTACACAACCTCAAAAAGATGTTCTAGAAAAAGGTGTTGATATTTTAATTGCAACCCCTGGGCGTTTTATTGATTTACACAAACAAGGAAGTATTGATGTACGCCAGTTAACGACTTTTGTTTTAGACGAAGCTGATTTAATGCTTGATATGGGCTTTATTGATGATGTAAGAAAGATTGAAGAACTATGTCCGCGTAAAAAACAAACCTTATTGTTTTCTGCCACAATACCTGATAAAGTAAACGACTTAGCAACATCAATGTTGTACAAACCAGAGAAGATAGACATTTCACCTACTGAAACTACTTCAAAAAACATTGGTCAATTACTCTATTATACGCCTAAAAAGAACAAAGTAGATTTGTGTTTACACCTACTACGTAACACTATAAAAGGACGTATTATTATATTTCGACGTACCAAATTTGGAGTAGACAAACTCGAAAAAACATTGCAGAAAAACGGTTATAAAGCTACCAGCGTACACGGTGACAAATCACAAAACCTACGTAACCAAGCTATTGAAGACTTTAAAAGCAACAAAGCCAATATTTTAATTGCAACTGATGTTGCCGCTCGTGGTATTGACATTAGTAAAGTAGATGCGGTAATTAATGTTGATTTACCAAACATTCCTGAAACCTACGTACATAGAATTGGTAGAACAGGTAGAGCTGGTAAATCTGGAATCGCCTTTTCGTTATGTAGCGCTGATGAAACTTCGTACATCAAAGCTATTCAAGAATTCATGGACAGGTCTATCAAAATTGTGGAAGATCATCCGTTTCCACTTGCTAAACCTAAGCATAAAAAACAACCCAACACTGTTAGTAAACACAAAAAAGGAAGAAAATCAGAAGCTTCTAAAAGGAAAAAAAAACGCTGGTATTAGCATTTTAGTGAAAAGAACAAAAGTGGCATTACTATTGTAAATAATCTTCAGATTCTAAATTAATAACATTATGAAAAAAATTATTCAAACCTCATTACTATTATTAATTGCAGCTACACTTACTTTTTGTTCAACAAAAAAAGAACAAAAAGACACTCTTAAAAAAACACATATTGAGTTTGTTAGTAAAGACACTACAATTAAAAATTTACAAGGTGCTACTATAACTCTTTATGGTCATGACAGACTTTTAGCAGATGCTAAAGCTACTATAATTACAAGCCAAAAAATTGATTCTGAAAAAATTCCTTTTAGCATAGATCTTGAAATCCCATCTAATCCTGAAAGCCTAATTAAACCTAAAATAAGTAATATTGACAATGTTGCCTACTATCTTGTTATCTCTTATGAGAACAATCAAAAAAACGAAGGTGATATTGTTATAGACTACGATGCGAAATTCCCTGAAATAAACATCAATTCACCAAAAAAACAACTCATTTATCTAAAGGAATTATAACATTTTAAATTAAAAAAAATGTTCTTTTGGTTTTTTTACATATTAATCGTAATATTGCAATATAATAATTAATGTATGGGATTAACCAAATCTGAAATATTTACTGAAGAGCAAAACCAGCTGGCCACTATAGCAAAAGTACTCGGTCACCCAGCTCGTATTGCTATTTTACAACACTTATTCAAATTGAATTCTTGTGTATGTGGTGATTTGGTAAATGAAATTGGTTTGGCACAACCCACTATTTCACAACATTTAAAAGAATTAAAGAAGGTTGGTATTATCAAAGGTACTATTGAAGGAACTAGCGTTTGCTATTGTATTAACCCTTCAATCTGGAAAGAAATAAAAACCTTACTTTCTTCTTTTTTAAATCTTGATATGAATAACCAGAGTTGTTGTTAAAAAAATTTGAATCTATTAATCGTAATATTACAATAAATATAATAACCATGAAACTATCAGAAATCAAACAACATTTAAGTACATTAAAAACAATTGCTTTTCAATTGCCTGACGGTAGCCTAGTTCCGAATCATTTTCACGTAACCGAAGTAGGAAAAATTACTAAAAACTTTATTGACTGCGGAGGAACAGTTAGAAATGAAGAAGTGGTAAACTTTCAATTATGGAATGCCAATGACTATGATCACAGGTTGCATCCTGAGAAATTAGTTCATATCATAGAATTATCAGAAAAAGAATTAAATATTCCTGATTTAGAAATCGAGGTTGAATACCAAGGAAGTACCATAGGAAAATACGGATTAGATTTTGACGGAACCAACTTCTTACTTACTACGAAGCAAACTGATTGTTTGGCGAAAGATAACTGCGGTATTCCAACAGAAAAACCTAGCGTAAAACTATCAGATTTACAAAAGCAAACTGCTTGTGAACCAAATTCAGGATGTTGCTAATATGAAAACACTAAATTCATCTTTATTTTCTGGTATACAAGAAACTCTCTCTGAATTACCAACTGTTTTGGAAGAGCGCAAAGAAGTTTTACAACCTCTTATTCAATTCATTCAGAAAAAACTAGACAACAAAGAGGTAATAAACCTAAATTTTATTTGCACGCATAACTCAAGACGAAGTCATTTATCGCAAATATGGGCACAAACCATGGCTTTCTATTACCAAACTCCAAATGTACATAGTTATTCAGGAGGAACCGAAACCATTGCTACGAATGTAACAGTGGTAGATACTTTGTTAGATAACGGATTTAGAATTCAGCAATTGTCAAACGAAACCAATCCTGTTTATGCAATAAAATACGCTGATAATGTACCTTCTATAATAGGTTTTTCTAAAAAGTATGATAATGAGTTTAATCCTACTTCAGCGTTTTGTGCTATCATGACCTGCTCACAAGCCGACGAAGGCTGTCCTTTTATAGCTGGTGCTGAAAAAAGAGTTCCCGTTACTTATGAAGACCCTAAATTATATGACGGGACACCTTCTGAAAAACAAAAATATTTAGAAAGAAGTTTACAAATTGCAGCTGAAATGCAGTATGTGTTTTCCCGTGTAAAAATTAGCCTTTAAATTTCACTGGTAAGTGTACCACTTTTTTGGTTTCGAAGAAATCTTCTTCAAAAAAGTTTGGTAAATTATAAATGGTGGCTTTAGGGAAGTTCGCAAGTTCTTCAGTAAGGTCACCTCCTTTTAGGTATAAAATCCCATTTTTAAGTGCGTGATTTTGTTTTTTATGCACTTTGTTTTTCACCCAACGCTGAAACGTTTCCATTTGCGCCACTGCCCTACTTACAATAAAATCATAGGTATCATTTACTTCTTCAACACGTCCGTGAGTAGTTTTTACATTTTTTAAACCTAACCCTTCAGCAACTTCATTTACCACTTTTATCTTTTTCCCAATAGAATCTACCAAATGAAATTGTGTTTCAGGAAACAAAATTGCTAACGGAATTCCTGGAAATCCACCACCTGTTCCTACATCCATTACTTTAGCGCCAGACTTAAACTCCATCACTTTTGCTATTCCTAACGAATGTAATACATGACGTAAGTACAATTCATCAATATCTTTACGAGAAACAACATTAATTTTTAAGTTCCAGTCTTGATACAATTCTTGCAACTTAGAAAATTGTTCTAACTGCGTTTCCGATAAATTGTCAAAGTATTTTTTTATAAGTTCCATGAAGTCATTTTTTCCGTTGCAAAAATAAAAAACTAATTGGTATTGTTAATTTTTATATAAAAGATATTAATCTAGTTAAAAAGTTCGTCTTTAGCAATAACTGTGAACCAAAAACGTTTATTTTTGCGGTACAAATAAACAACAAATGAAGACAGTAAACTTCTCAAGAATAGATAACGCTAAGTTTTTTAGAACTCTAAATAAAAGAGTTAACTCTTACTTTAAAGAAAATAACATTAAGCGTACAGGTAACTGGAAACTATATTCAAAAGCTATTATTATGCTAGCTATGTTTATTGTTCCGTTTATACTAATTTTAACTATTGATATGTCTCAGTGGATAAAATTAGCTCTTACCGTTTTAATGGGTGTTGGAATGGCAGGAGTTGGAATGAATGTAATGCACGATGCCAACCACGAATCTTTTTCAAGCAAAAAATGGGTAAACAAACTTTTTGGAAGTAGTATATACATTTTAGCAGGGAATGTATACAATTGGAAAGTACAACACAATGTATTACACCACACTTATACCAATATACAAGATCATGATGAAGACATTGATGCTGGTAGAATAATTCGTTTTTCTAAACACGCACAGTGGTTATGGATTCACAAATTTCAAAAATACTATTCTGTATTCTTATACGGATTGTTAACTATAAACTGGGCTATTACTACCGATTTTAAACAAATGCGCAATTATTTAAAACGTAAACTATCATACGGTGAATTTCCCAACCCAGCTAAAGAATGGACTAAATTAGTAGTTTCTAAAGTAATCTATTATTCACTTTGGGTAATATTACCTATCGCAGTGATGGATGTAACTTGGTGGAAGGTGTTAATTGGATTTTTTGTAATGCACTACACTGCAGGTATTATTTTAAGTGTTGTTTTTCAATTAGCACACGTTGTTCCTAAAACAGAAATGCCTTTGCCTGATGAAGATGGTAACATGAAAAACACATGGGCGATACACCAATTATATACTACATCAAATTTTGCTCCTAAAAACTGGTTAGTTAATTTTTATACTGGTGGTTTAAATCATCAAGTTGAGCACCATATTTTTCCACACATATCGCACATTCACTACGATAAACTAGCTAAAATAGTAAAAGAAACTGCCAAAGAATTCAATCTTCCATACAACGAATATAAAACTACTCGTAAAGCAATTATTGAGCATTTTAGACATTTAGCTGAGTTAGGAAGAAAACCTCAATTAGCATAAATCAACATACAACATAACAACACAATGTCAAACGCATTATCAAACAGAATTAACAGTTTACCAGTATCGCAAACTTTGGCTATGGCTGCTAAAGCAAGAGAATTAAAAGCTGAGGGTAAAGACATCATTAGTTTAAGCTTAGGTGAACCTGATTTTAACACACCTGATTTTATTAAAGATGCTGCTATTGAAGCCATCAACCAAGATTATAACTCATACACTCCAGTTGATGGCTATGTGGAGTTAAAAGAAGCTATTTGCGAAAAGTTTAAGCGTGATAATAACTTAATATATGCTCCAAATCAAGTAGTCGTTTCTACAGGAGCAAAACAATCAATTGCGAATGTAGCTCAGGTATTATTAAACCCTGGTGATGAAGTGTTATTACCAGCACCATATTGGGTAAGTTATTCTGCGATTGCAATTTTGTGTGAAGCTAAATTTACAGAAATTCCTTCTTCTATTGAAAATGATTTTAAAATCACTCCAGAACAATTAGAAGCAGCTATTTCGCCAAAAACAAAGATGATTTTCTTTAACTCGCCAAACAACCCAAGTGGAACAATTTATAGCGAGGAAGAATACAGAGCTTTGGCTAAAGTATTAGAAAAGCATCCTCATATATACATATTATCAGACGAAATATATGAGCATATTAACTACGGAGCTAAGCCATTTAGTTTTGCAGCTATTGAAAACATGTATGACCGTACCATTACTGTTAATGGATTAGCGAAAGCTTTTGCGATGACAGGATGGAGAATTGGTTTTATTGGTGCTCCTCAATGGATTGCTAAAGCATGTACTAAAATGCAAGGTCAAATCACTTCAGGAACTAACTGTATTGCACAACGTGCAGCAATTACTGCCGTAAAAGCATCTCCAGAAAAAGTACAGTACATGGTAGATGAATTTAAAAAGCGTAGAGATTTAGTTCTTGATTTATTAGGGGAAATTGAAGGATTCAAATTAAATGTACCTGAAGGGGCTTTTTATGTATTTCCTGATATTTCTGATTTCTTTGGAAAAACTATTCAAGGAAAAGAAATTAAAAATGCTAACGATTTTTCTATGTTATTATTAGAAGAAGCGAATGTAGCTACTGTAACAGGTGAAGCTTTTGGTGCGCCGAACTGTGTTCGTTTATCATATGCTGCTTCTGAATTACAATTACGTGAGGCAATTAAGAGAATAAAAGAAATTTTAAGTTAATTTACTTAGAACAACATCATCATTAAACATAAAAAAATCCGTAAGACGTATCTTACGGATTTTTTATTTGAATTTTTAATTAGATTCTTCGTTTTTGTTTTTTTTCAAGAAAGTGACAATATATAAAACAATAATTGATAAAGGTAAAAATGTTGTTTTTAAACTTTTATAAGTAAAAAGTTCACTATATTCTTTATTGTAGATAATATAAGAGAGTTCCCATATATAAATAATTAAGCCAAATATTACCCAAACTAAAACAAAATAGTTAAAAAACAATTTATTTCTTTTCATAATTTTATTCTTGATAAAGATAAAAAAGTGATATTGAAGTAAATTCTTTTATGGAATTTTTATCAATTTCAGAACCTAAAATCAGGTTTTTATATTTGAGCTTCACCAAACAAGGTGTTCCTTCTGGAATACCTTCTCCCACTTCAATAGGAGCGTACCCAAACTGAACATCATATACATTATATTTTTTTTCAAGAGGTAGATTAATTTTAATTTCAGTCACACTATCATACCCTATATCTTTTTTTGAAATTAAATATTTTGTCTTGTTTTTAGGCACATATACTTCAATAAGGTCAGGACAACTAGTTTTACTACCATTATCCGTAAATTCTTCTTTTACAGACATACAATATGTAAATTCAGCCGCCATTAGCACCAATCCTATTCCTCCAACAAGTTTAGACCCCAACTTTTTTATCACTTTTTTAAAAGCCTTTTTTACAACCTTACCTCCCGCTTCTCCAGAAAGAGCTCCTACAAGAGCTATTCCTGCCGCTATGCCTGTTGCATCAAGAAAACATTTTTTAAATTTATCATAACCTCCTTTTCTTTGTAAATCATAACTTGACGTTAAAAGCTTGTTAGTTTCTAAGGCATATAATAAAATCCCAACCCCTGCTATTTCTTTTTGAATTTGATTAACATCTAACGTTCCAAACATTTCATAATAATCATCATTAGTAAATCCATAATCTTTTAAGAAATTAATACTAGGTACAATCAATTCATCTAACAACTCTCTAGACTCATCATAATTTAAGATTTCAGTCCCTTTAAGGTGTGCCTTATTTTCTTCAATTTTATTCTTTGCGTTTATAATAAACTTTTCAAACTTTCTTAGAGCCCTTTCTTCTGAAGGTATTTGCACTTGTTTTAAATCTTTATCAAGATTTTCTAACTCTTTCATGTTGCTCTCACAAGAAATAAGGAACACAAAACACATTAATAAAATTGATTTTACTTTTCTCATTTTCATATTTTTATATATTAAAAAATAGTCTTTATAGTTTTTATCACATAAATTAACACAATAAAAAAACTAATAATCAACAAATAAAAAAAATTATAATTAACCATTAAAATCTTCTTAACTCCTTTTTCGATTAAGGGTTTTCCCTATTTTACAGAACGCCTTAATCGGGAAAACCCTTAATCGAAAAAGCTATTTTTTTATTTACATGTGTTTTCACTAATTTAGTGGGCAAATCTCTTGTTATGAAACTAAACAGTGAAAAAAAAATAAAAGAAGTATTACAAAAAATTAAAAAAGAAAGAATAAAATTAGGATGGTCTCAATATGAAATTGGAGTAAAATTACATATCAGCCAAAATGCTTACTACAAATTAGAAGCAGGAAAAACCAAGTTAGATTTACAACGTTTTATAGAAATAACGAATTTGTTAGAGATAAAACCCGAAAAATTTTTACAATAATTAATAATACTAAAAAGGAACTTTTAATTTTCTAACTTTTTTCTTTTTAAGCTTCTTTAAATACAATGCTTTCTTGTTATAATCAATAAAGGCTTTTCCTTCCTCTAAAATATCTGCTCCTATAATTCCGTCTACCTCGTCAGCATCATGTTGTTTTAAGGCTGTATTTACGTGCGTTAAATCAAACAATACCAAATCACACTCATTCGTCTTCCATTTCCCTATTTTAAGTGAATTGTTTTCTGATTTTTGTGTCTCCATATTGGTAGCACCAGCTCCCGCTGCTTTAACTTCACTTTCTTCAGAAATAAGTTTGAAACGTTCTATTAACTCCAATCCAACACACGAATTAGAAGCTCCAGTATCTAAAATAAATCTTCCTTTAACACCATTTATCTCTGCGTCCAACTCTAAATGGTTCGTCACCATTTTCTTAAGTTTTATTTTGATGTATTTCTTTTTTCGTAATACTTTTTTCAAACTTGCCATTTCTCGTACTTTTGTCCCGTAAAGATACAGCAATAAATGATTACAGATACACATACCCACTTATATTCTAGTCAGTTTGATGAAGATAGAAACGAAATGATACAACGTGCTAAAGATGCAGGTATATCTCGTTTTTTTATTCCTGCAATTGATAGTTCGTATACACAACGTATGCTTGATTTAGAGAAAAACTACCCCAACGATGTGTTTTTAATGATGGGCTTACACCCAACTTCTGTGAAAGAAAATTACCAAGAAGAATTAGCACACGTAAAAGAATGGCTAGAGCAACGTGATTTTTATGCGATTGGTGAAATTGGTATCGATTTATATTGGGACAAAACTTTTTTACCGCAACAACAAGAGGCTTTCCGTACGCAAATTCAATGGGCTAAAGAAAAAAAACTGCCAATTGTAATTCATTGTCGCGATGCTTTTGATGAAATTTTTGAAGTCTTAGAAACTGAAAAAGGAGAAGATTTATTCGGAATTTTTCACTGTTTTACAGGAACATTTGAGCAAGCTGAAAAAGCAATTTCTTACGATATGAAATTAGGAATTGGAGGTGTTGCTACTTTTAAAAACGGAAAGATTGACAAGTTTCTACATCAAATAGATATTGAACATATTGTGTTAGAAACCGATGCTCCCTACTTAGCACCTACTCCGTATCGAGGAAAACGTAATGAAAGTAGCTATATAACTAATGTTGTGGATAAGTTAGTAGATATTTATGGATTGACTTTCGATGAAATTTCGGAAATTACAACACAGAACTCTAAAGACGTTTTTGGTGTCTAACTTACAAACTACATATTATAAAACTCCCATAGGAGTAGCCAAGATTCAAGGTGATGAAAACGGTATTCAATCAGTTTCGGTATTGGATGATGATGCTTTAACTTCACTAAACATTCCAAAAGAAACACCTACTTATTTACAAGAGTGTGTCACACAGCTAAATGAATATTTTGATAACACAAGAACAACGTTTGATCTAAAATTGAACCCGCAAGGAACAATATTTCAACAGTCGGTATGGGATGAGTTATTGAATATTCCTTTCGGAAGAACAAGAACTTATTTAGAGCAAACCAAACAATTAGGAGATGTAAAAGCAATTCGTGCGGTGGCTTCTGCTAATGGTAAAAATCCTATTTGGATTATTATTCCTTGTCATAGAGTTGTGGGTTCTGACGGTTCACTAACAGGATATGCTGGTGGTGTTTGGCGCAAAAAATGGTTATTGGAACATGAAAGTGGAGCTAAACAACAAACATTATTCTAATTTTTAGAAGAGTAAATAATGAGGTAACGCTTAATTCAAATTGCGTTTTTCAATAAAAAATTTCTTTAGTAAAAGGCCACTTTCTTCTTCTAAAACACCCGATACAACTTTAGTTTTTGGATGTAGTTTAGTTTTCAATACAGAAAAACCTAATTTCGGCTCACTTGCTCCGTATACTATTTTACCTATTTGTGCCCAATAACTTGCTCCTGCACACATTTGGCAAGGTTCCAACGTTACATATAAGATACAATCTTTTAAGTATTTCCCTCCTAAAAAATCTGCTGCAGCGGTAAATGCTTGCATTTCGGCATGTGCTGTAACATCATTTAATAACTCTGTTAAGTTATGTGCTCTTGCTATAATTTGATTGTTAAAAACAATAACAGCCCCTACAGGAACCTCCCCTTTATCAAAAGCTAGTTCAGCTTCTTGCAGAGCTTTTTTCATAAAGTAGGTATCGTCAAATGGATTCATCAATAAGGATTTTCATAAGTATATAAACAAATGTAGCCAAAATTTGTTTGTGCAAACTCTAGGTAAAATACTTATTTTTACCAAAATTTACGATTTGATTTCAATCAATACTTCTGAAAATAAAAAAGTCTACTTTGCTTCCGACCAACATTTAGGAGCTCCAACTCCCGAAGCTAGTTTTCCTCGTGAACAAAAGTTCGTTACATGGTTAAACGAAGTTAAAAAAGATGCTGAGGCTATTTTTATCCTAGGTGATTTATTCGATTTTTGGTTTGAGTATAAGACCGTAGTCCCTAAAGGATTTGTACGTGTTTTAGGTAAACTTGCTGAACTAAAAGATAGCGGTATTCCGATTTACTTTTTTGTTGGAAATCATGACCTATGGATGCATGATTACTTTGAAAAAGAATTAAACATCCCTGCATTTCATTCACCACAAGAGTTTAAAATCAACGATAAACTGTTTTTAATTGGCCATGGTGATGGATTAGGCCCAGGTGATAAAGGATATAAACGCATGAAAAAAGTGTTTACATTTCCTTTATTTCAGTGGATGTTTCGTTGGCTACACCCAGATTTAGGTGTTCGATTAGGTCAATATATGTCAGTAAAAAACAAACTGATTTCTGGTGATGAGGACGCTAAATTTTTAGGAGAAGATAATGAATGGTTGGTACAATATTGTAAGCGAAAACTAGAGTTTAAACACTACGATTATTTTGTTTTTGGACACAGACATCTTCCGTTAGAAATTCAACTTAAAGACAATAGTGTTTACCTTAACACTGGTGATTGGATTCAGTATTATACCTATGCGATTTTTGAAAACGATAAATTATTCTTAAAAGAATATAAACCATAAAAAAAACACCTTAAATAAGGTGCTTTTTCGTTATCAAATATCACAATTAAAAACAAACCATTATGTTATTAATTAGCATTCTCACTAAATGGTGTTGGGAAAGCATCTATAATATTATCTCCTGTTCTATCTAGCGGAACATAGGTTGCGTTTAACCTATTTAAACGCCTTAAATCAATCCAACGATGTCCTTCTCCTAATAAAGAGTATCTTCTTTGTTTTAAAACTTCTTCTACTAACTCACTGTCTGAAGTTCCTCCTGAGTAATCAGGCAAGCCTGCTTCACCCCTTACAACATTAATTGCGTTTATAGCCTCAGTATTATTTGTTCCAATATTCGCTTCTGCATACATTAAAATTAACTCCTCATTTCTAATTAAATAAACAGGATCTGTATTACTTTTATACACGGATATTTGATGAGTACCCGTAAGACCATCATGAGAGCCAGAGCTATCTAACAATGAAGATTTACTAGACACACGAAGATCACCTGTCTCCCCATCAGCTATCCAAGAATTATGAATAACAAATTCATTTCCTATTTGCTTTACATAAAACAAATCGTTTTTAATATCATTACCTGTTAATCCAAAAACATGAGATACACCGAACGACATAGATTCATTTAAGTCAAAGAAAGATTCATTTAAAAAAGTTAACACTTCTGTCATGTTGTTTTGATATAGTGCAACCCGTGCAGCAATTGCTCTATTAAACTTTAAAAAACCACTTGGTAAAAGAGGCTGATCTGTTGGCTTTAAATCATTATATCCTGGACTAAAAAGAAATAAAAAATTACTCGAAGACGCTTCTAAATCGCTTTTAGCTTCATTTAATAGATTTTTGATTGCGACTAAAGCTTCATCATAACCTACAAAAGGACCTAAGTTATCTGGATCTTCTACATCTAACCTTATTCCGTTCGTATATTGCCTATTTGCTACCATTAAAAGAGCGTATGCTTTTATTGTCTTAGCGTATCCGTAGTAAGATTTTTTTTCTGCCTCAGAAAATCCAGCATTTGAATTTTCTACAGCTGTAATTAAAACATTAGCTGCTTTAACTATTCTATACCAAGCCGCAAAAGAACGAGTTGTTAAAAACCCATTATTATCTAAAGGACCTTTTAAAATTTCTCCTGTGTATCTTGGATCTGCTGTTGATAAATCATAATACTCTCTTGCTAAATAGCTTACCGTTTCATAATGAAAATCTAAATCATTTCTCATTACAGCCTCTAAACCAACTGCTAAAGCTTCGACATCAGCTGCGGAGGCACCACCTGTATATGAATCCAATGTCGGTGCATTTTGATTAGGTAATTCATCTAATTCACAACCCTGTATAAAAAAGACAAAAACAATTAATATTAATTTATAGAATATATTTTTCATGATAATTTATTTTAGGAGATTAAAAGTTAACTTTTAGATGAAAATTAACAAACTTAGATGCAGGATAAGGAGTTACTTCAACATTATTAGCTAATACATTATTTCCAAAATTTGATGCTTCTGGATCATAACTATTATAATCAAAAATGTTGATTAAGTTTCTACCCGACACCCCCACTTTTACTTTTTCCGTTCCTTTAAAAACCTCATCATCAAACGTATAAAAAAGACCTACTTCCCTTAATCGAAGATATCCTGCATCTTCTATTAGAGGCTTAGTATTTCTAACATTTGCTTGTGCCAACCTATAGGGTCCATTAGTAAGTGTGCCTGTTGGATCTAAATCAGTATCATCAAAATCCCATGTAGTCCCAGCATTATCATATAAAAAAGTTGTTAAGTTAATACCATCTCCTCCTTTTTTCCAGTGCCATAAAAATGATAAATCGAAGTTTTTATAACGTATGTTGTTTTGCCATGACATTTGAAAATCTGGCTCTGCATTACCATAAACAGCAAATCCATCTCCATCAGGATCAATTACAGCTATTTCTTCTGGAGTAAGTCCACTAGGATAAGTCCCTACAATTTGCGTAGCACTCTTACCTTCCTGTATTAAAAAAGTTCCTAAGAAGGCCGCAAAACCACCTTCTGTGAATGCTGGAACATCCAGTTTATTAATTTTAGATTTGTTTTTCCACCATTTAAAATTTGCATTCCAAGAAAAATCTTCTTTTTCAATAAAGTTTGCATTTAAACCTAATTCTATACCTGTGTTTTCAAGCTCTCCTCCATTTTTAATTTTTCTAGTAAAACCAGATGATGTTGGAAAGTTTTCCTGAATAAGTAAATCGCTAATTTTTTTGTTATATACCGTAGCCTCTAACGTAAACCTGCCATCAAACAGCCCTAAATCTAACCCATATTCTAATTCTTTTTGACGTTCTGGACCTATGGTAGGATCTCCTTTAAAAGTCCCAGGTGCAAAACCAGAAACCCCACCAATGAATTGTGGTGCAGCCAAGGTAAACTGATCATTAAAGTTTGGAAACCTTCCGGCTTCTCCATACGCAATCCTAGGTTTTAAACTAGTAACTTCTTTTATATTCCAAAAATTAAACTTATGTAAATTAATTGCTAAGTTTGCTTTAGGGTAATAATACATTTTATCTGAAACTCCATTGTTAGTTGATTTATCTCCTCTAACCCCAACAGTACCTATTATTTTATCGTCGTAATTTATTTCCTCTTGCACAAAAAAACCTGTATCTCTTTGAAGCCTAACAACTTGTTGTGATGACAAATTCTCTGCTAGTGATAAACTTGTTAAAGAAGTATTGAAACCTGTACCTACAGTTATAACAGTATTACGATCAAAATCTTGAAAAAAGGTTCCCGTTTGAGTTGTAAATTGTAATCCGTTATTTAGAATTAAATTATGAACTAAAAAGGCAGACAAGTTGTAGTTAGTATTCCTCGTCGTTCCAGATATTGAAGCTCCCTTTAAAGTAGATCGATCTCTAAAATAAGTTAATTCTCTAGGAAAAATACTTGTTGTACGAAGTGTGTACTGATCAAAACCCGCTTCAAGCACCAACTTAAGTCTATTTTTTTCTCCATTAAGGATTTTGATATTGGACTTAGCACTACCAATAAACCTATTTACGTTTTCTCTATTAGTAGTTAGTGCTATTGTTTCTAATACATTTGAACCAGCTCCTCCAAAAGGATAGACTCCATCTGTAGGAGATAAGTTTTCCCATGGATAGGTAAAAGCTAGGGCGTACCCTATAGTTCTATTGGCATTACCGTTATTAAAAAAACCTCTATCCGCTTGAGAGCTTATATAATTTGACGTGACATATAAATCTAACCAATCTGTAAATTTTTGACCTATATTTAAACGAGCCGCTGCTTTTTCATAGCCTGTATTTTCAACTAATCCAGGTTCATCTTTATAAGTTACTCCAAAAAAGTAATCGCTTCTTTCTGAACCTCCTGATGTTGTAAACCTTGTTGTTGTAGAAATTCTAGTATGATCAAATAACTCTGCTTCATAGTCTCTTAGTTTTGCATTCGCTGGTCCTCCTAAAGCAACAACCTCTGATTCATCCCAGTCTCTTAAACCTAATAACCTTGTTGGACTTCTCAAGCCTACAGTTTGTGAAAAGGATACTCTAGGTTTACCTTCTTTACCTCTTTTTGTTGTAATAATAACAACACCTCCTGCCGCTCTTGATCCGTAGAGAGCTGCCGCTGAGGCACCTTTCAGTATTTCTACAGTCTCTATATCTTCAGGGTCAATATCTGCAATCCTATTAGAAGCGTCATCTTGATTTGATGAAGGATTACCTCCTCCTGCTGCTTCACTTACAATATTATTTCCAGAAGAAATTGATGAATTATCTACATATACACCATCAACCACAAATAATGGTTGCTGATCTCCAAAAATAGAAGTAACACCTCTTAACCTCATAGAAATTCCTCCTCCTGGAGCCCCTGAATTTGCTTTTATCTCTGCTCCTGTGAACTTTCCTGATAATGCACTATCAAAACCCGATTGTGATGTAACTTGTGTTAATTCAGCAGCTGAAATTGTCGAAACTGTGTTTGCTAAATTAGATCTTTTCGTTGTAGTTGCTAACCCCGAAATCACTACTTCTTCTAAAACATCAGAATCTTCTCGTAGCGTCACCTGTAAAAAAGCATTCGTATCGGCAATATTTCTTTCTACTGTAACAAACCCTAAGGAAGATATTGTTACTACTGCCGGAAGGTTTTTTATATTTAAACTAAATTCACCATTCTCATTAGAAGTGGTACCATTTGTTGTTCCTTTCTCTATAATATTTGCAAAAGGAATACTTTCTCCATTTACATCCACAATTTTTCCTTTTATTGTTTGCCCGTAAACAAAACCAGAAAACAGAAAAATAAGTGCGTTAATTAGCAACGTTTTGCTAAAAGACATTTTCTTCATAAAATTTAAGTTTAAAGTTAGTAGAAGCTAAATTTCTTTTTTTTTATCCATAAAAACAAATTATAAACAACTTATTTTCAGCTACATAAAACACACAACCAAAAACTTAACTTTAAAGAACAATACCTTTTAGCTTGTAAATACAAGGTTTAACCAACTTTTAACAACTAAAAAAACACTATTATTGTAGCTTTGTTTCATAAAAATTCTAATTTATTTCAATTACTATGGATATAGATGTAAGAGCCATCAATGAAAAAATAGAAAGAGAAAGTGCTTTTGTAGACTTATTAACTACAGAGATGAATAAAGTAATTGTAGGTCAAAAACACATGATTGAACGATTACTAATTGGACTTTTAGGAAATGGACATATCTTATTAGAAGGTGTACCTGGGCTAGCAAAAACATTGGCAATTAACACACTTTCTAAAGCTGTTGACGGAAGTTTTAGTCGTGTTCAGTTTACTCCAGATTTATTACCTGCCGATGTAGTAGGTACCATGATATACAATGTAAAAGAAAATGACTTCTCAATTAAAAAGGGACCTATTTTTGCCAACTTTGTATTAGCCGATGAGATTAACCGTGCGCCTGCTAAAGTTCAATCTGCTTTATTAGAAGCCATGCAAGAGCGTCAAATTACGATTGGTGATGAAACTTTTAAGTTAGATGAGCCTTTCTTAGTAATGGCTACTCAAAACCCAGTAGAACAAGAAGGAACATATCCGCTTCCTGAGGCACAGGTAGACCGTTTTATGCTAAAAACAGTAATTGATTATCCAAAATTACAAGACGAGCAACTTATTATGCGTCAAAATTTAAATGGAAGTTTTCAAAAAATAAATCCTGTAATTTCAATAGAACAAATTATTAAAGCTCGTAACGTAGTTAATGAGGTTTATATGGATGAAAAAATTGAAAAATATATCTTAGATATTGTTTTTGCGACTCGTTATCCTGAAAAATACAATTTAGAAAAACTACAACCACTTATCAGTTTTGGTTCCTCTCCTCGTGGTAGTATTGCCTTAGCAAAAGCTGCAAAATGCTATGCTTTTATTAAACGAAGAGGGTATGTAATTCCTGAAGATGTTCGAGCAATCGTAAACGATGTTTTACGTCACAGAATTGGTATTACGTATGAAGCCGAAGCTGAGAATATTACATCTATTGATATTATCAATTCTATTATTAACGAAGTGCAAGTACCTTA
Source organism: Tenacibaculum gallaicum (assembly GCF_003387615.1). GTDB lineage: Bacteria > Bacteroidota > Bacteroidia > Flavobacteriales > Flavobacteriaceae > Polaribacter > Polaribacter gallaicus. The sequence goes on from NZ_QUNS01000001.1 coordinate 86,460, forward strand.
ATCAATTATCAATAAGCAATTATCAGCTTAAAATATTTTACTGATTAATTGATAACTGTTAACTGACAATTGAAAATATGGATACAAAAGAGTTACTAAAAAAAGTTCGAAAAATAGAAATAAAGACACGTAGGTTGTCTAATCATATTTTTGGAGGAGAGTATCATTCAACCTTTAAAGGTAGAGGTATGACTTTTTCTGAAGTTCGTCAATATCAATTCGGAGACGACATTAGAGCAATTGACTGGAACGTTACTGCTCGTTATAACGAACCCTATGTAAAAGTTTTTGAAGAAGAACGTGAACTAACTATGATGTTGGTTGTTGATGTTTCAGGCTCAGAATTTTTTGGTACTTCTGAACAATTTAAAAAAGATACCGTTACAGAAATTGCAGCAACATTGGCATTTTCTGCTATTCAAAACAACGATAAAGTTGGTTTAATTTTATTCTCAGATCAAATTGAACTGTACATTCCTCCCAAAAAAGGAAAAAGTCATGTGCTGAGAATTATTCGAGAACTTATAGAGTTTCAACCAAAAAGTAGGCAAACTAATATTAGTGAAGCTCTAAAATTTTTATCTAACATTATGAAAAAGAAAGCTATTGTTTTTATGCTTTCTGATTTTATGGATGATGATTATGAGCGTACATTAAAGATTGTTGGTAACAAACATGACGTAACTGGTATACGTATATATGATAAACACGACGAAGAAATTCCAAACCTAGGGATGGTTCCTATAATGGATGCAGAAACTGGAAAAACACAGCTAGTTAACACTAGTTCTAAATCGGTTAGAACTCATTATAAGGCAAATGCTTTACGTTTGTCTGATTATTTTGAAACCACTTTTACAAAAAGTGGTGCAGGAACAATTAGCACTAGAGTTGATGAGAGTTATGTACGAAAACTGTTAGGTTATTTTAAACGAAAAGGATAAGAACAAACAATGAAACACAAACTACTTTACATATGCTTGTTTTTAACTTCTTTTGCCTTTGCACAACAACCTCAGGTAAAAGTAGAAATTGATACAACAAACATCAGAATTGGTGAACAGTTTCAATATAAAATATCTGTTGACGAAACCGAAAATGTTATCATTCCTAAGTTAGAAAACTTAAAAGGATTGGAGGTTATTGATACATTAAAAATTGATACCATTGAAAACAAGCTAATCCAAAAATATATTTTAACAGGTTTTGATAGTGGTGCTTTTTACATTCCACAACAACAAATATTTATTAGAAACCAAGCTTACCTAACCGATAGTTTATTAGTTAACGTAGCTACGGTTCCTATCGATACTACTAAAGTTAAAAAATTTCCAATTAAAGGAATTAAAGGAGAACCGTATCAACTTGATGATTTCAAGCAATATTTTTGGTGGGCTATAATAGCTTTAGTTGTTATTTTACTACTACTCTATTTCTTTGTTTTCAAGAAGAAAAAAGAACAAGAAGAAAAGGTTATTATTCCTTTATTACCTCCTTATGAAGAGGCCATCCAAAAGCTAGAGGAGTTAGACGAAAAATTATTATGGCAAAATAATCAAGTTAAAAAGTATTATAGTGAATTAACAGACATTATAAGGGACTATATTGAACGAGAGTTACATGTTCCTGCCTTAGAAAGTACTACTGATGAATTAATTGATGTATTAAAAGATTTAAACGACACAAAGTCAATAGAAACTTCCAAGGAAATTATTGATAAATTAAAAGGGCTTTTACAAGAATCTGATTTAGTTAAGTTTGCAAAATCGAAGCCTTTGTCTCATGAAATAGAAGAAGACAGAAAAGATGCAAAGCTTATTATAGATAATTTAAAACCTAAAAAACAAGTAGAAGAAGATGAAGTGGAATAATTTCGAATTTCATAGTCCTGAGTTTTTATGGTTGCTAGTATTAATCCCTTTATTAGCTTTTTGGAGTTTTTATAGCAGAAAGAAAGATAGTGCACAGCTAAAAATGCCAAGTACCAAAGGTTTTAAAGTACAAGGTTCTATTTTACCTAAATTAAAACCTCTACTACACCTTTTGAGATTATTAGCTTTAACTTGCCTAATAGTTGCTTTAGCACGTCCTAGAAATGTAGCTGTTAGTAAAAAAACAAAGACGAATCGAGGAATTGATATTGTAATGGCTGTTGATGTTTCGGCCAGTATGTTAGCAAAAGACCTTAAACCAAACCGATTGGAAGCTCTAAAAAGAGTCGCGATCGATTTTATAAATCGACGTCCAAATGATCGTATTGGTATTGTAGTATATGCAGGAGAAAGTTTTACACAAACTCCGATTACTAGTGATAAATCTATTGTGAAAAGAACTATTTCAGAAATTAAATGGGGTCAGTTAGAAGGCGGAACAGCTATTGGAATGGGCCTAGGTTCTGCTGTTAATAGATTAAAAGAGAGTAAAGCTAAAAGTAAAGTTATTATTTTACTAACTGATGGTGTAAACAATGCAGGATTTGTAGACCCTAAAACTGCTACTGAATTAGCTAAAGGGAATGAAATTAAGGTTTACACTATTGGAATAGGAACAAACGGAATGGCTCCTTTCCCATGGGCTAAAGACCCAAGAACTGGTAAAATTTCTTTTAAAAACCAATCTGTTGAAATTGATGAAGATTTGCTAAAACATATCGCAAGCGAAACTAACGGAAAATATTTTAGAGCAACTAACAACACCAAATTAAAAGAAATTTATGACGAAATCGATAAGCTAGAAAAAACTAAAATAGAGGAGTTTAAATATTATAATTACTCAGAAAAATATCGTTTTTTAGTACTCCTAGCAGGAATCTTTTTACTCTTAGAATTCACCCTAAAAAACACAGTATTTAAAAGTTTTATTTAAGCAAGATGTACAAACTAGAAGAACCAATATATTTTTATCTTTTTGCAATTATTCCTATAATAGTTGTGGTTTTCCTATTCGTTTTATGGTGGAAAAAAAGAACTCAAAAAAAGTTTGCCAATCCAGCTCTTTTATCTAAAATAGCACCAAACACATCAACCTTTAAATCAGTATTAAAACTTGTTTTCTTTTTAATTGGGCTGTCTTTTCTAATTCTATCATTAGTAAACCCTAAAATGGGAACTAAGTTAAAAACAGTAAAAAGAGAAGGTGTTGATGTAGTATTTGCTTTAGATGTTTCTAAAAGTATGTTGGCAGAAGATATTGCTCCTAACAGACTAGAAAAAGCAAAACAAATTATATCTAAAACTATCGATAAATTAGGAAGTGATAGAGTTGGTATTATTATTTATGCAGGTAATGCTTATCCTTTACTTCCTATTACCACAGATCATGCTGCTGCAAAAATGTTTTTGCAAAACGCAAATCCAGATATGGTTTCAAGCCAAGGTACTGCCATTAACGAAGCACTAAACTTAGCAAATACTTATTATGACAATGATGAGCAAACCAATCGTTTTTTAATCATTATTTCAGACGGTGAAGATCATCAAGAGGAAACCAAACAAGTAGCTCAAAATATCGCCAACGAAGGTGTTAAAGTATATACCGTAGGTGTAGGAACCGAAAAAGGAGGTCCAATTCCTATTAAATTAAATGACGCACTTATTGGTTACAAAAAAGACAGAATGGGAGAAACAGTAATTACCCAAAGAAAACCTGATGTTTTACAAGGAGTTGCTGATGCTTCTGATGGACAATATTTTGATGGTAATAAAACTGAAAATCCAGTAGAAGCTATTGAAAAAATTATAGGGAACGCACAAAAAAACGAGTTTGAAACAAAACAATTTTCTGATTATAAAGACCAGTTTCAATGGTTTGTAGCTATTGGGTTGTTATTTTTAATTCTTGATATGTTTTTGTTTGATAAAAAAACCAAATGGTTGAAGAAAGTAGATTTATTTAATGAGGAGTCTTAAGCTCCGTTAAGTAGTAATGTGGTATAGAATGAAAAGTTTACAAAATTTAATATTTGTTATTATTATTGCTGTTTCTGCAATGGCAAATGCACAACAAGACACGCTTAAATTACAGCGTGAAGCACGTGATTTATTGCGAGAAGGAAACAAACTATACAATAAGCAAAAGTTTAGCGATGCTGCTATTTCCTACCGAAAAGCTTTAGGTAAAAATAGCAAGTACGAAAAAGCAAGCTATAATTTTGGTAATACCTTATACCAAGAAAAAAAATACAAAGAAGCTGTAGAACAGTTTAAAGTAACTACTGAAACTTCAAAAGACAAAATGGCTCAGGCTGAAGCTTATCACAACATAGGTAATGCTATGATGGAGCAGAAGCAATATGAGCAAGCTGTCGAAGCTTTTAAAAATTCCTTACGTAGAAATCCGAATGACGATGAAACACGTTATAATTTAGCAGTTGCTCAAAAAGAAGCTAAAAAGCAGGAACAAAACGAGAAGGACAACAAGGATAAAAATAAAGACCAAAAGAACAAGGATCAGAAAGATCAACAAAAGCAAAACGACAAAGACAAAAAGAACGACAAAAATAAAGATCAAAAAGGCGACGATAAGGACAAAAAAGATGATAAGCAAGATCAGAAAAATGACGATCAAAAAAATCAACAAAAACCTAATCAAGACCCAAAAGACAAAAAAAATCAAAAGCCTAAACCTCAACAAGGTAAAATGACCCCTGAACAAATGAAACAGTTGTTAGAGAGTTTAAATAATGAAGAGAATAAAACGCAGAAAAAAATGAATGCGAAAAAATCAAAAGGAAGAAAAGTAAAACAAGAAAAAGACTGGTAATTTTACAGTTTTTAAAATCTTAATTATTTTTATACATTTTTGAAAATTAACATGAAGTTGAAAGTATACATATCGTTATTAGTTAGTTTTATAACATTTGCCATTAATGCACAAGACGCCGCGTTAACGGCTAAAGTTAGTAAAAACAAATTGGGCGTAAATCAACGATTACGTATTGAGTTTTCAATCAATAAACAAGGAGCTGATAATTTTAAAGCTCCTAATTTCACTAATTTTAAAATAGTTGGTGGCCCTAGTCAATCAGTAAGTCAATCTTGGATTAACGGTAAAGTTTCCTTTAATCAATCATACACTTACATTTTACAACCAAAAAGAAAAGGAGAATTTAATATTCCCTCTGCGAGTATTGAAATTGATGGAAAAACAATAAAGTCAAACCCTATAAAAGTTATTGTTTTAAATGCTGTTGATATTCCTAAAAACCCAAACGACCCTAGTTATATTGCAGAACAAAATATTCACTTAGTTACTGAAATTTCTAAATCTAAACCTTATGTTGGTGAAGGGATTTATGTAGAATATCGCTTATATTTTAGCGACAATGTTGGTATTTATGACAATGCAATTACAGAAGCACCACAATACAATGGATTTTGGAATCAGGAAATTAAGCGTAACGGAATGGGTGTTAAAACTGGCACCTATAACGGAGAGAATTATCGTTATGCAGTATTACACAAGGCGCTATTAATACCAACCACTTCCGGTAAGCTAACAATAGACCCAATGAAGATGGATATAGTCGTGGCAGTACCTACTGGAAGGGCTGATTTTTTTGGAAACGTAATTACGCGTCAAGTTCGTAAAGAGTTTTCTTCCGCTAAGAAAGTTGTTAATGCTCAGGCTTTACCTCTTCAAAATAAACCGGAGGACTTTACAGGTGCAGTGGGTCAATTTTCTTTTGATGTTTCTTTAAGTAAAAACACCTTAAAGGCAAATGAATCTTCACAAATTAAGGTTTCTGTAAATGGTAAAGGAAATTTAAAATTATTTGAACTTCCAAAAATTGAAACTCCTAAAGAACTGGAAGTTTATCAACCAGAAAGAAAAGAAAACGTTCGTATTACAGGAACTGGGTTATCAGGTTCAATTACCGATAGCTATACAGTTGTCCCCGAATTCAAAGGAAAATATAGAATTCCAAAAACTAGCTTTTCTTACTTTAATCCGAAAGAAAAAGTGTATCAAACTATTACTACTGATGATTTATATGTTGATGTTTTAGAAGGAAAAGAAATTCCGACAAATTCAGATGCTAACACAGTAGCTAAACAAGATGTGAAAGTTACGGGTAACGACTTTAGATACATCCAAACATCTACTGACTTACACCCCATAAAGACAGATGATTTCTTTAAATCTACCTTATTTTATGTTCTTTTATTACTTCCTATTTTAGCAATTCCTGTTGGAATCTTTATTCAAAAAAAGAAAGAAGAGCGTGATAGTGATATATTAGGAAATAAGCTACGAAAGGCAGACAAACTCGCCAAGAAATACTTATCGGAAGCACAAAAGCAATTAGGTAATAAAGAAGCTTTTTATGAAGCTTTAGAAAGAGCCCTACATAATTATTTAAAAGCAAAACTAGGTGTAGAAACTTCTGATATAAGTCGTGAAAAGATTACTGATTTATTAGCTAATAAAAACGTTAATAAAGAAACTATTAATAGTTTTATTGAAGTATTTAACAATTGTGATTTTGCTAGATATACTCCAATTACCAATGTACAAATGAAAGAGGAGTATGAGAAGGCAAAACAAGTAATAACGCAATTAGACAGACAATTATAATGAGAAAGTTAGTTATATATTTATTCTTATTGGTGTCAATTAGTACGTTAGCACAAAATGCCAATGATTTATTTACAAGCGCGAATTCTTTATACAAAGAAGGAAAGTACGAAGAAGCAATTAAACTATATGAGCAAATAGACGATGAAAATTTAGTATCATCAGAAGTGTATTATAACTTGGCTAACTGTTACTATAAGATTAATAAAATAGCGCCTACTATTTATAATTATGAAAAAGCATTACAGTTAAACCCTTTAAATGAAGATGCTAAAAATAACTTAATTATAGCAAAGCGTTTAACTCTTGATAGAATTGAAGCATTACCCAAATCAGTTTTTCAAAAGTTTAATGAAAACTATTTACAAAAGTTTACTTATAACACTTGGGCAATAATTACCATTGTGCTTTCTTTTGTTGCTTCTATTTTATTTTTGCTGTTTTATTTTGCCTATACTCCAAATAAAAAAAGAACTTATTTTACAACTAGTATTATTTCTTTTTTGCTTTTAACAATCTCTTTAACTATTACATACACACAATACAATCAAGCTAACAACACTATTGAAGCTATTATTTTTACTGAAGAAGTTTCAATTAGCAATGAACCTACTGATAACTCAAATGAAGTTTTCACATTGCACGAAGGAACCAAAGTTAATGTCTTAGATTCTGTAGATAATTGGAAAAAAATAAAGCTTGCTGATGGAAAAGTTGGATGGATAAAAGCGAAAAATTTAAAAGAACTATAACATTTTAGATGTAAAAAATTAATTACTTTTGTCTCTAAATAAATAGAAAAATTATTTTGAAATCTAAAATCGCTATCTTTTTTATCGTTTTGTTCGCAGGCATTATTGTTACGCCTTCGATAATTACGTTGGTAGATAAAGACCAAGATATCACTATTTTCTTAAGTTTAAGTGAAGAAGAAGAAAACACTAAACATGTTAAGGTCGCTGAGTTAAAAGCTCACCCTAATGAAGATTATACTTCTTTTTTATATAGAAAAATTCAAAAAAAGAAAAACGTACGTTTTCAATCTAAAAACTACGTGTCACAGTATCCTAAAATTCTCACCCCACCTCCCGAGCTATTTACTGCATAGTACCTGAATAAGCTATTTCTTATATGAGGTGTTAAGCATGGAAATATTTCAATGAATCAAACAATTATCGTTGAAGTATTTCAAGTATCTCTTAGTGAATAAAAAATCAATTATTTAAATTAAAAATACACTCTAAATTTTTGTTTAGAGTATAAAATATACGCATATATTATGTTTAAAACTATTAAAAGCGACTTGCCAGCAAGTATTGTCGTATTTTTTGTTGCTTTACCTTTATGTTTAGGTATTGCTTTAGCTAGTGGAGCTCCTCTTTTTTCAGGTGTAATTGCAGGAATTATTGGAGGTACTGTTGTTGGAGCCTTGAGTGGTTCGAAAATAGGAGTTAGTGGCCCTGCAGCTGGTTTAGCTGCTATTGTTTTAACCGCTATAGGGTCTTTAGGTGGTTATGAAAACTTTTTAGTAGCTGTTGTATTAGGAGGTATTATTCAAATACTTTTTGGTGTTCTTAAAGCTGGTGTTATCGGTTATTACTTCCCATCATCGGTTATTAAAGGAATGCTTACTGGTATTGGTATTATTATTATTTTAAAGCAAATTCCTCACTTCTTCGGATATGATGCTGAACCAGAAGGTGCTGATAGTTTTATAGAAACTTCAGGAGAAAATACTTTTTCAGCTATTTTAAGTATTACTGATAATATTACCATGGGATCAATGGTTATTGGTTTTATTGGATTGGCTATTTTAATTCTTTGGGATAAAGTTTTAAGTAAAAAAGGAAGAATATTTCATTTAATTCAAGGGCCATTAGTGGCTGTTGTAACAGGAATTATATTTTTCACCTTAATGCAAGGGAATGAAACATTAGCAATACAAGCTTCGCATTTAGTAAGTGTACCAATTCCTGAGAGCTTTGATTCTTTCTTAACGCAATTCACATTCCCTAACTTTAATGCTATTACAAACTACGAAGTTTGGGTAACTGCATTTACCATTGCATTAGTAGCAAGTTTAGAAACTCTACTTTGTGTTGAAGCCACAGATAAATTAGACCCAGAAAAAAATGTAACTCCAACCAACAGAGAATTATTAGCGCAAGGAACAGGTAATATTTTATCTGGTTTAATTGGAGGTTTACCTATTACTCAGGTAATTGTAAGAAGTTCTGCTAACATCCAATCAGGAGGTAGATCTAAAATGTCTGCAATTATTCACGGATTATTATTGTTACTATCAGTTATTTTAATTCCAACCTTATTAAATAAAATACCTTTATCTGTACTAGCGGCAATTTTATTAGTTGTTGGTTATAAACTAGCAAAACCTAGCTTATTTAAACAAATGTACTCGTTAGGGTGGAAACAATTTATTCCTTTTATTATAACCGTTTTAGGTATTGTTTTTACCGATTTACTTACAGGAATTTCATTAGGATTAGCTGTAGGGGTTTTTGTTATCTTAATAAAAAGTTATCAAAACTCTCACTTCTTACATATTGAAGATAAAAGTAACGGAGTGCACAAAATAAAAATGACACTAGCTGAAGAAGTGACTTTTTTTAACAAAGGAGCAATTTTAAAAGAATTAGACAGCTTACCTGAAGGCACTCATTTAGAGTTAGACGTAAGAAAAACCAGGTACTTGGATAATGACATTGTTGAAATTTTAGAAGATTTTGCTTTTAAAGCCAAAGAAAGAAACATCAACATTAAACTTATTTCTGAGCGTGGTATTGTAGAAAACCCTGAAAGCTTTATTAAGTTCTTTAAACTTAGACCAAAAGCAGCTTAATTTTTCTTAAAACCAATAAGTTGTAAGCCAAAATACTTTATACTAACAATACTTAATTAAGTATTGTTAGTATTCATAAAAACGACATACATAATTTTATAAAAATATATCAATGAAAGCACACACTAAAGAAACACAAGCTACAATGACTCCTGAAAAGTCATTACAATACCTAAAAGAAGGAAATCAAAGATTTCAAAACAACCTAAAAGCTAATCGTAATTTGTTAGAGCAAGTTAACGATACTAGAGAAGGACAATTTCCTTTTGCTACTATTTTAAGTTGTATAGATTCTAGAGTTTCTGCTGAATTAGTTTTTGACCAAGGGTTAGGAGATATCTTTAGCGCACGAATTGCTGGTAACTTTGTAAACGAAGATATTTTAGGTAGCATGGAATTTGCTTGTAAACTAGCAGGTACTAAATTGGTTGTAGTATTAGGACATACAAGTTGTGGAGCAGTTAAAGGAGCTTGTGATAATGCTAAATTAGGTAACTTAACCAATATGTTAAGTAAAATTAAACCTGCTGTAGAAGCCGTAACTGAACCTAAAGATGAGAGTTTGAGAAACTCCTCTAATTTAGAGTTTGTAAACAACGTTGCAGAAAAAAACGTACAATTAACTATCGATAGAATTTTAAACGAAAGTGATGTACTAGCTGAAATGCATAAAAATGGTGAAATTATGATTGTTGGAGCTATGTATAATATTAAAGATGGTTCTGTTACTTTTTATGAATAAAAAACATCTCCTATAATTATTATTATAAAGAGAATCTAAACTTAGTTTTAGGTTCTCTTTTTTTATTAACTTCGGTAATTATATTGCTTAATCCAGAAAGCAACTGTAAAAGATTCTTCCAACAAACAATTTTTATAATAATGAATCTATCTAAAATTTTTGAAAACAATAAAGAGTGGGTAAAAAACAAACTATCTACCAATAAAGATTACTTTAAAAAATTAAGTGAAGGACAAAGTCCTGAATTATTGTATATAGGTTGTTCTGATAGTAGAGTTTCAGCAGAAGATTTGATGGGTTCAAGTCCTGGTGAAGTTTTTGTACACAGAAACATTGCTAATATGGTACCCGCAATTGACTTAAATTCCGCTTCAGTAATTGAATATGCTGTTGAACATTTAAAAGTAAACCATATAGTTGTTTGTGGTCACTACTCTTGTGGAGGAGTAAAAGCTGCTATGCAATCTGCCGATTTAGGATTGTTAAATCCTTGGTTACGTTATATCAGAGATGTATATCGCTTACACAAAGATGAATTGAATAAAATTAAAGATGAGAATGCTCGTTACGATCGCTTGGTTGATTTAAATGTGCAAGAACAATGTGTTAACCTAATTAAAACTGCCGCTGTACAAAAAGCTTATAGAGATAGAGGGTTAAAAGTACATGGTTGGGTTTTTGATATTAAAACAGGAAATCTCATCGATTTAAACATTGATTTTGAACATATCTTGGAAGACATCATGGAAATTTACCACTTAGATTAAATTAGTAAAAACGGATAACTTTTTATCCGTTTTTTATATTGTTATTTTTATCTCCTCACTATTATCACTTTCCTCCTCTTCTTCTTTTATAATTGAAGGAAAAATTGTTGGAGCAATTTTTTTAACAGGCTTAAATAAGATAGATTCTTCTAAGCTCTCTTCTTTCACAAACGGAATAGTATCATTCATTTTCCCGAAAAAAATAAAAATTACGCTTAAAATTAATCCGATTTTTAAAGCTCCAAAAACACCTCCTAAAATTTTATTTAAAATTCCTAGAGCTGCAAAATCAGCTATTTTAGTTAAAATTTTTCCTAATAAAGCTATTACTACAATTATTACCACGAAAGTTCCAGCAAAAGCCGCTAAAGAAATATACTTTTCATCCCAAGTAACACTGTCTTTTAACCAATCTCCTATAAAATAAGAAAAGTGTATAGCACCATAAACCCCAGCTACAAGTGCTACTAAAGAGGCTATTTCTACAAACAAACCTTTCATTAAACCACGAACAAAACCAAAAAGTAATAACGCAGCTATTATTATATCAAATGTATTCATTGTTGTTTTCTGAAATTCTAAATTAACGAGACTTTATAGAAAAACACAGCAAAATTAATTATGTGTGTAGATACTATACAAATATACATAACTCATTCCTATCTTTGCTTTTTTCAAAAAGCACAAATGACAAAAGAAACCAACTTAAAAGAAAAATGGGATTTTCTAATAACTCAGTTATCAGAACAATTCGCAGATGGTGACGATCTTAATATCGACGGAGTTATCTACTTAATTGGTGTTCAAGAATTAGGACAAGGACACCGTAAGTTTAAGAAAGATGAGAAAGTCAATCTTATGCATATTGCTATTTGTAAGTTATTGGAACCTTACGGATACTATGAGTTTGATTTTTTTGATGATGAAGGATGGCCACATTATAAGACTCTAACTGAATTACCTAACCTAAAGCCAGGTGAACAGTCAGTTTTAATGAAAGAAGCCATAATTAATTATTTTGAGATAATTAACTTTTTTGATTAAGTAACGCTTAACTTCCGAATCATTTTTGACAACAACTTAGGAAAAAAGCGTTTGGTATATACACCTAATTTTTCCTTTGCTCCAGCTATATAAACTTCTTCTTTTTTATTTTTTATCGCTTTTAGCATCAATTCGGCAAACCTATCTGGATCTATACCATTTACCGTAGCTGAGTCCATTTTATTTTGAGGAGTTCCATTTCCTGTTAATGCATTTCTTGACACATTAGTAGTTACAAACCCGGGGCAAACCAAAGTAACAGCAATATTATCATTATAATGTTCTGCTCGCAAACTGTCAAAGAAACCATGCAAAGCATGTTTAGTTGCTGCATAGGTAGAACGCAGTGGAGTTCCTATTTTTCCAACAATACTTGTAGTTACAACAAAATGTCCCGATTTATTTTCAATAAAATGAGGCAATAAAGCTTTTGTTAAAGCTACAGTTCCTAAATAATTATATCCATCAAACGTTTATCAACTTTTATCGAAGTGTCTTTCACCAACGATCGTTGGCTTAATCCCCCATTATTTACTAAAACATCAATGCTACCAAAAAACGAAACCGCTTTGGTTACCTTATCAGTAAGCTTTTCATAATCTTCTAAATCCAAAGGTAAAACCATAACTTTTTCTGGATATTTACAAAGTTTTTTCACTTCTCTTAAAAAGCTTTCATTTCTTGAAGATATAATTAACTTTGCTCCATAATTAGATAACTTAACTGCTAGAGATTTGCCAATTCCTGAAGAAGCTACCGGTTACCCAAAATATTTGTTCTTTAAAGTTCATGTTTTGAAACAATTAAATAAATGTTTCTAAAATACATAAGAAAAAATAAAAACGGTACACTTCTTGGATAGAAGTTCGCAAATGACTAGTTTTAAAACCTTATTAATAACCCTTTAAAACATTATGATGAAAAAATTACTGGCTCTATTAATATTCACCACATCACTTGTAAATGCACAGTACACTGTTAAAGGTACTATGACCCCTCCCGACAAAGGAGATTGGGTTATTTTATATAAAATTGAAGGAGCGAAACAAAAGTTTCTTGCAAATACTACAATTAAGTTTGATACTGTTGCAATAAGTGGTGAAAAACAAGTTTTAGGAAAGTTTAGTTTTGAACTACCTAACACCGCAAATTCTGGGGCCTATAGAGCTACCTACAGAAATTCTGGTGCTGGCTTTGTTGATTTTTTCTTTAATAAAGAAAATGTTGAATTCGTTTTCAATCCAAGGTATCCTGATCAATCAGTTCTTTTCACTAGCTCTAGAGAAAACAAGTTATACAGTGAATACTTACAAGCATACAATGCTGTGCAAAAAAAGATAGATTCATTACAAGCTTCTTATATCGAAACTAAATCAAAAGACACAAAAAAAGCTTATAAAAAAGAGCTTAAGAAACTAGAAGACGTACAAGAAACGTATGAAAATAAGTCTGAAGGAATGTTGGTAAATAGCTTTATAACAGCTTCTCATCGTTACAACTCATCCAATCCTCACGATAATGTACAAGATTATTTATCTGCTACTAGTGAAAACTTTTTTGAACATATCGATTTTAAAAGTGATAAGTTATATAATTCTTCTTTTTTAATTGATAGAATTAACGACTACGTTTTCTATTTAAACTATTCTGAAGATAAAGATGTTCAACAAAAACTAATTAAAGAGTCTATTACTAAAGTTATGAAGAAAATTTCTTCTGACAAATTAGAAAAAGCGGTTATCGATTATTTAATTAGTGCACTTACTGATAAACGTAACGGACCAATTGTAGATTGGATGTTTGCTGAATATTACGATAAGCTTCCTGCTAAAGATCAAGATGCTGATTTTAAAAAGGAAAAATTAGATATATTACTTGCAACTGTAGGTAGAGTAGCTCCTGACTTTTCTTGGAAAGAAGGAAATGAAGAATATAAATTATCTACATTAAACGATGGCAATAAGTATTTATTAGTATTCTGGAGTACTGGTTGTCCACACTGTGTAAAAGAAATTCCAGAACTTTATAAATTTATGCAAAGTCATAAAGAAGTATCTGTAGTTTCTTTTGGTATTGAAAATGAAGAGAATGAATGGGATGAGTTTGTTAAAAACTTACCAGGATGGCACAATGCAATAGGAACACATCCTGAGTATAAATTTGATAACGAAACAGTAAAAAAGTATAACCTACTTGGCACACCTTCTTATTTTGTATTAGACAAAGACAAGAACATTATTGCTATGCCTGATCATGAAGAGGATGTAGAAAAATACTTTAGTAGTGATAAGTAATTACTAGTGTAAATAACATAAGAAAAGCTCAACAAATTTGTTGAGCTTTTTCTTTTTTAAAAGAATAAAAATGCATCTTCAATATGTTCAATTACAAATTCGTTTTGTTGTTTAATAACAGCGATAATATCAAACCGTATTTCTACATCTAAGTCCTTTTCTGTTACATAATTATCTATAGCTGTAACTAATAGTTTTATTTTCTTCGGGTTCACAAAATCTTGTGGATTCCCAAAGTAAGCTGTTGATCTTGTTTTAACTTCAACAACAGCTAAAGTCTCCCCATTTTGAGCAATAATATCAACTTCAGCTTTTTGAAATCGATAGTTTTTTTCAACAATAATATATCCTTTTTTAACAAGATAGTTTATTGCTAATTGTTCTCCCTTCTTACCAAGTTCATTGTGTTGTGCCATTTAAAAACTTATATTTGAGCAACCTTAAATCTTTGTATCATGAAAAAAAACATGGGAAACACAGACAAAGCTATTAGAACTTTAATTGCTCTAATAATAGCAGCTCTATCTTATTTTGAGTTTATTACAGGTGTTCTTGGTAATGTTTTACTCATAGTAGCAATTATACTTTTAGTCACTAGTTTAGTTAATTTTTGCCCGCTATATAAGTTGTTAGGAATAAATACATGTAAAACAAAAAACTAATTAAACTCTACCAAACATTCCTTATTTTTACTTATCGATAATTTAACTTCTCTACCCATTATCAATGCTCTATTATCTGGTTCGTGACCAGCCGGAAAATTAAATAGCACAGGAATATCCTTAGGAATAACCTCTAAAATTAACTGTTCTATTGAGCTCCCCCACGGTGTTGTGTTTCTTTTAATCTTGGTCATATCACCAACAACAATAGCTTTAACGTTTTTAAAATACCCTGCACGTTTTAAACTTTGCAACATTCTATCAATTGAGTACTTATATTCACCTATTTCTTCAATAAACAAAACTTTTTCATCTGTAGAAATTTGACTATCCGACCCTAACATAGAAGCTAAAATAGCAATATTACCACCTACTAACTCACCTGAAACCCTTCCTACTCTATTCTTGTTTGAAGTAGCAACTTTATAACTTAATTTTTCTCCAAACAATGCTTTTTTAAAAGTTGCTATGGTTTGTGCTATTTCTTCTGCTTTTTCTTCCATACTCGTACCCATCATTGCATGTAAAGTTTCAACACCCAAATTATGAATGTGATTATGAAACGCTGTAATATCAGAATACCCAACAACCCACTTTGGATGTTTTTTAAACTCAGTAAAATCTAGTTTATCTAAAATTCTCACAGAACCATATCCGCCTCGTGCACTCCAAATAGCCTTAATATTCGGATTATCTAATGCATCTTGAAAATCTTGACATCGTTCGTCATCAGTACCCGAAAAATGATTATTCTGATTAAACATATGTTTTCCATACACTACTTTTAACCCCCAACTTTCTGCTAATCTTTTAGCTTTATCAATTGTATGCTTACGGTTTTTTAAAATTCCAGCAGGAGCAACAATTGCAATCGTATCTCCTTTTTGCAAATATGGTGGTGTAGTTAACTTCATAGTTTCATTTTGCGCATAGACTGATGTAATTATCAGTATAAAAAATAAGGTAAAAATTCTTTTTTCCATAAACAAGTCTCTTTTCTTGATCTTAAAAGTCTAAAATCCATCAAATGTACCTAATTTATAACAGTATAAAAAATTGCTTTTTCGTACTTTTGCGCTTTAATTTTAGTAGAAAAACATGAGTACACCAAAAAGATATACAATTACAGCAGCATTACCTTATACAAATGGCCCAATCCATATTGGACATTTAGCAGGGGTGTATGTTCCTGGAGATATTTATGCGCGTTATCTGCGTCAAAAAGGAAAAGACGTAGCCTATATTTGTGGTTCTGATGAACATGGAGTTGCAATACCAATGCGTGCTAAAAAAGAAGGTGTTACTCCACAGGATATTATTGATAAATATAACGGAATCATTAAAAAATCATTTGAAGATTTTGGAATTTCTTTTGATAATTATTCACGTACTTCAGCTGAAATTCATCATAAAACAGCTTCTGATTTTTTCACAAAATTATATAACGATGGTGAATTTATTGAAGAAGTTACGCAACAACTATATGACGAAGAAGCGAATCAGTTTTTAGCGGATCGATTCGTTATTGGTACCTGCCCTAAATGTGGAAATGAAGAAAGTTACGGAGATCAATGTGAAAAATGTGGGACAAGTCATAATGCTACAGATTTAATTAATCCTAAATCAGCTATTACTGGAAATGTTCCTACCTTAAAAGAAACTAAACATTGGTTTTTACCTTTAGATAAACACGAAGCTTTCTTACGCGAATGGATTTTAGAAGGACATAAAAATGATTGGAAACCTAATGTATTAGGGCAATGTAAATCTTGGATTGATGACGGACTACGTCCTCGTGCAGTAACCCGTGATTTAGATTGGGGAATTCCTGTTCCTGTTGAAGGTGCTGACGGAAAAGTGTTATATGTTTGGTTTGATGCACCAATCGGGTACATTTCTTCTACCAAAGAATGGGCAGAACGAGAAGGCAAAAATTGGGAGGACTATTGGAAAAAAGACGATACTAAATTAGTCCACTTTATTGGTAAAGATAATATTGTATTTCACTGTATTATTTTCCCTGCAATGTTAAAAGCACACGGAGACTTTATTTTACCAGAAAATGTACCAGCTAACGAGTTTTTAAACTTAGAAGGAAATAAATTATCTACTTCTAAGAATTGGGCAGTTTGGTTACACGAATATTTAGAAGAATTTCCAAACCAACAAGATGTGTTACGTTATACTTTAACAGCCAACGCACCTGAAAATAAGGATAATGACTTTACTTGGAAAGACTTTCAAGCAAAAAACAACAATGAGTTAGTTGCTATTTTTGGGAATTTTATTAATCGTGTTGTGGTATTAACAAACAAATACTATAATGGAGTGATTCCTGCTGCTGGTGATTTATCGGAAGTTGATAAAGATACCTTAGAGCAATTAAAAGAATTCCCTAACATTATTGCAAAATCTATTGAGCGTTATCGTTTTAGAGAAGCTTCTCAAGAACTAATGAATTTAGCTCGTTTAGGGAATAAATATTTAGCTGATGAAGAGCCTTGGAAGGTGATTAAAGTTGATGAGGAACGTACTAAAACCATTATGAATGTTGCCTTGCAAATCGCAGCTGGTTTAGCGGTAGTATCAGAACCTTTTTTACCATTTACTTCAACAAAGTTAAAATCAATTTTAAATATTGATAACAATCTTTCTTGGAATGATGTTGCTGAAAAAGACATTCTCTTAGCCGAAAACCATCAAATTAACAAAGCGGAATTATTGTTTTCTAAAATTGAAGATGCTACAATTCAAACTCAGTTAGACAAATTAGAAGCTACCAAAAAAGCAAACGAAGCAGCTAACAAGGTAGCAGAACCTCAAAAGGATACTATTGAATTTGACGATTTTACAAAAATGGACATTCGAGTAGGAACTATTGTTTCGGCTGAAAAAGTGGCTAAGACAAAAAAACTACTGAAACTTACCGTAGATGTAGGTATTGATACCCGTACCATTGTTTCTGGAATTGCTGAAAGCTTTAAACCAGAAGATATTATTGGTCAGCAAGTATCTGTACTATGTAATTTAGCTCCAAGAAAATTACGTGGTGTAGAGAGTCAAGGAATGATTTTAATGACAGATACTCCTGATGGTAAATTAGCTTTTGTTCAACCTTCTGAAAAGGTGAATAACGGAGAGTTTATTGCTTAAAATCCACGAAACACACATACATATATAAAATCTCACTAAGAAGTGAGGTTTTTCTTTTTTTATAAACATACTTCAAATCCTTACCACCTATTACAAAGCACTTTAAAACCACAACCTCATTAAATTTAAAATTCATCTTATAAACACATTTAACTTAAGGCATAATTTTTGAGATATTTCGAACTTATTACTAAAAAAGTTACATGAAAACTGAACTCTTATTCTACAAAAATCTAACCAAAACCCTTAAGCTATCTTTATTTATTAATTTTCTTTTTATTAAAACCTACTCTTTTACACAACAACAAAAAACAAACCCAGTAATTACTAATTTTCAAAACTATACTTCTGACTATAGAGAGCTAGCCTATTCTCAACTCAACAAATCTACCTATATAAAAGGAGAAACTCTGGGGTTTTGTAGTTATATAATTGATAAGGCTAAAAAAACTCCTTCACTCTTAACTAAAAACTTATATTGTGTTATTACAGATGAAAACAATCATATTATTAAGGGTAAACTAATTAAAGTTAATCGAGGAATTGCATTTAACTTTTTTGAGATTGATAGTCTTTTCTCTAGTGGAAAGTATACTTTTAAAGCATACACAAACTGGATGAAAAATTTTGATGAACCCAACACCTTCGTTGAATCTTTTAAAGTCATTGATCCAGAAAAAAATTCTTACTTAAAAAGAAAGGCTCTTTCTAGTGCGATAGATGCTCAATTTTTACCCGAAGGTGGCCACCTCGTAAACAATATAAAAACTAAAGTAGGAGTTACCATAAAAGACAGTAACGGATATGGTATTCCAAATGTAGCAGGTAAAATATACGATTCTAACAACACCCTTATTACTACTTTTAAAACTAACTTCTTAGGTATTGGTAATTTTTCTTTACTTCCAAAAGCGAAACAAAATTACATAGTTAAAATCACACATTTAGATAAAGAATATAAACACACCATAACAGGAATTAAAAGTAAAGGAGTTTCGATTAAACTAAACCGAGTGAACAACAAAGTTCTTATAGAGTTAGGAACAAATCAAAAAACATTAAAAAATATTAAAAATAAGCCTTTTAAATTAACTATTCATAATGGAGTTATTATAAAAGAAGCAGTTATTAAATTTAAAGAAACTAGTTTTATTAAAGTAATTGATTATAAAAAATTACTCCCTGGTATAAATATTTTTACACTTTTTGACGAAGACAATAACCCTATTTTAGAACGTCTTTTTTTCAATTATAAAGGTATTGAAACGTTAACTTTAAAAGAGCCTAAACTTTCAAAAAAAGGAGATTCTTTACAAATTGACATACCCTTTTTTCAACTTTCTAACAGACCTAAAAATAATATTCATCTTAGTGTATCTGTACTACCAAAAGAAACTAAAGCTTATCAAAAAAACCATAATATAATTTCTTACACACACCTACAACCATATGTTAAAGGCTATATAGAAAATGCTAGATATTATTTCATCAATATTAATAGAAAAAAGAAATATCATTTAGACAATTTACTTCTCACTCAAGGTTGGAGTAGTTATGATTGGAACTCTATTTTTGAAAACAATACTTCAAACCACTTTGCTTTTGAAAATGGCATTACCATTAAAGTTAATAAAAACAATATTAATAACTCTGAATTTTTTATTTCTCCATTAAAGCTTAGTAATCCAAGTATTATAAATGTCCAAGAAAATAAAAAGTATTTTGTAAAAGATGGTTTGTATCCATTGAATAAAGAATCTTTAAAATTAAGTGTATTAAATAAAAAAGGAAAACTAATCAAGCCTGATTTATATGTTCAATTTTCTCCTAATAAAATCCCCCTAATTAACAACTATTTAAAAACATCTTTACCTCCCAAAAATAGCTATTATTCATATGAATTTAAAACCAACCCTTTTTCATACTCTGAATTTGATGAATATCAAAACCTAGACGAAGCCATTATTAGTGTAAATTTAAGACAACAAAAAATCGATAAGATTCAATCTAAAAATTGGGGTGATATTTATTTAATAGATGACTCTCATAGAAGATTTAATTTAAGATTAGCAAACTATATAACTTCATATGTAATGGGTTTTACAGTTACTGGATATATGGGGCAATTTATTTTAAGTAATAGTTCAGGAAAATCATCTTTCAGCTCCGCTCCTCCAACCGTTTACTTAGACGATGTGATTCAGTCAAATCTTGACTTCTTACATCATTTCAGTATGGATGACATAGATTATATGGTTGCAAATCGTCATGGATTTGGTGAGGGCATGCGTGGATCTAACGGAGTTTTAAAGATTTATACCCGTAAAACTTCAAGCGTAAAAAGAAAAATTGACAATAATAGGAAGTTTAATTTCCCTTTAACATTCTCCAACAATAAAAAATTCTATGTTCCTAAATATAAAACTTACCATAATTCTTTTTATAAAGAGTATGGAGTTATAGATTGGATCCCTAATGCTAATCTAGATAGTAGTGGAAACTTAAACTTTAAAATACACAACCCAGCTAATACAAACATCACTCTTTTTATAGAAGGAATAACTCAAGATGGAAAATATATTGTAGCTAAAAAAGTATTAAATATTGATTCTAATAAATAAAACAGGGAGATTTATCACTAAATAAACCAGCATATTTTTTTCGCCCTTATCTCTATTTATTTTTTATATGTGCTTTATAGTAAATTAGCCTTTGTGCAACCTTCTCAAAAAGTGAATAACGGATAATTTATAGCTTACATATAAACATTTATTATATTCGCAACCTCGCTATTTATGCGAGGTTTTTTATTTAAAATATTTTTCAATGCAACTCATCTCATATATAATTTCTCGTACACAACTCTCTCAAAAATCAATTCAAAACACTATTGAATTGTTAAATGAAGATTGTACCATTCCTTTTATAGCTCGTTACCGAAAAGAAAAAACAGGTAATTTAGATGAAGTTGAAATAGGTCAAATTGTACAACTTAAAGAACAATTTGAAGCGTTAGAGAAGCGAAAATCAGCCATTTTAAAAGCTATTGAAGAACAAGGTGCTTTAACAGATGAGTTAAAAGCTAAAATTGAAAAAATAGAAGATTTAACTACGCTAGAAGACATTTATCTTCCTTATAAGAAGAAACGAAAAACTAAAGCAGAAACAGCTCGTAAAAACGGTTTAGAACCCTTGGCGAAGATAATTATGAGTCAACGTGTAAACGATTTGGAATACACGGCTTCAAAATATGTAAACAATGACGTTGAATCCGAAGAAAAAGCGTTAGAAGGCGCTCGCCATATTATTGCGGAATGGATTAACGAACGAACTGATATTCGAAATAACATACGTTACCAATTAGAGCGTTTTGCTAGCATTGTAACCAAGGTTATCAAAACCAAAAAAGATGATGAAGCTGCTCAAAAATTTAAAGATTACTTTGATTGGGAAGAAAACCTAGGTAGAATACCTTCTCATCGATTGCTAGCTATTTTACGTGCCGAAAAAGAAGGTTTTATTCGCGTAAAAATTAGTATTGATAATGAACGAGCACTTCAAAAAATGGAGGACAGAATTATTCGTTCGAATAATGAATGTGCTGAGCAAATTGAATCAGCTATTGCTGATGCTTATAAACGTTTGCTTTTTCCTGCGTTATCAAATGAAGCTTTATCTATTGCCAAAGAAAAAGCTGACGAAAACGCCATTAAAGTATTTGCTAAAAATTTACAACAATTACTATTAGGTTCTCCTTTGGGTGAAAAGCGAATCTTAGCTATCGACCCTGGATTTAGAACGGGTTGTAAAGTGGTTTGTTTAAGTGAGCAAGGAAAGTTATTACATAACGAAACTATTTTTCCGCACGCACCTCAACACCAATCCAAAGAAGCAATGAACAAACTTAGCTCTTTAACAGATGCTTATAAAATAGAAGCCATTGCTATAGGTAACGGAACTGCTTCAAGAGAAACTGAACGCTTGGTGAAACGTATCCACTTTAAAAATGATATAGAAGTATTTGTTGTAAGTGAAGCTGGTGCTTCTATTTATTCTGCTTCTAAAATTGCACGAGATGAGTTTCCTAATTACGATGTAACGGTTCGTGGAGCTGTTTCAATTGGTCGTAGATTAGCTGACCCTTTAGCTGAACTGGTAAAGATAGAAGCCAAATCGATTGGTGTAGGTCAATACCAACACGATGTAGATCAAACACAATTAAAAAAATCACTAGACACTGTAGTAGAACATTGTGTAAACAAAGTAGGTGTTAATATTAATACAGCTAGTGCTTCTTTATTAAGTTATGTTTCTGGAATTGGACCTAAATTGGCTGAAAACATAGTGAATTACAGAAATGAAAATGGAACTTTTACCGATAGAACTGCTATTAAAAAAGTTCCTCGTTTAGGAGGAAAAGCATTCGAGCAATCGGCTGGTTTTCTACGTGTTAAAAATGGTAATAATCCATTAGATGACTCTGCTGTACATCCTGAACGTTATTCCTTAGTAAAACAAATGGCAAAAGATGCAGGAACCAAAGTAAATGATTTAATAGGTAATTCTTCCGTTTTAAAACAACTAAAACTACAACAATACATAACAGACTCTTACGGGTTACCTACGCTACAAGATATAGTAAAAGAGTTAGAAAAACCTGGATTAGATCCTCGTGAAAAAGCAAAAGCTTTCAGCTTTAATGAACACATTAAAACCATTGATGATGTAAAAACAGGTATGATACTTCCTGGGATTGTGAATAACATTACCAATTTTGGTTGTTTTGTTGATATAGGCATTAAGGAAAGTGGTTTAGTACATGTTTCTAACCTTTCTGACACTTTTGTGAAGGATGTAAACGAGCATCTAAGCTTACATCAACACGTTCAAGTTAAGGTATTGGAGGTAGATACTGCAAGAAAACGTATTCAGTTAAGTATGAATTTTTAACAAAAAAAACGAGCTAATTAAATTAGCTCGTTTTTTTGTATGAATAATAACTTCTTTTTTAGTTATTAATAATCCAAGAAAGGTAATATAACCTACCTATGTTCCCTAACCCTGGAGCATGTTGGTATTCTTTACCGAATAAATTTGTACCTCCAATTTTAAACTTAGATTTTAAACTAGGAATACGATAATTTAATTGTGCATCTAAAACAGTTCTTGCATCAACATTACCTTTTACAAAAGTTGAAACCCATCTATATTTATCAGTCCATCTTGCATTGATATTAAACCCAAAGTTTTTGAAAAGCTTTTCATTTCCAAACTGAATTTTAGCACTATGTTTTGGTGTATTAAAGTTAGGCTCAAAAGATCCAAAATCTAAGTCTTCTTTCATTTCAAAATCTGTGAAATTATAATTTGCACCTATATTGAAATTTCTAAATAACTTTGTATTGAAACCAATACCAATACCGTAAGAGTTAATCTTAGATTTAGCATTCGTAATTAAGTTAAACTCAGTTACACTTCCTGTTCTAATTGCTTCAGCAGCTAAAGGATCTAATTGACCTGTTGCTATTACGTTTCCTATATTTGGCACCACCACGTCTTGGAAAAACACAAAATCGTTGTGTACACTATAAAATGCGTTAAAGTCTATATCTAAGTTAGTATTATTTATATTTAAAAGACTTCTATACCCTAACTCAAACGTTCTAACTTCTTCTGCTTGTATTTCTTTATATTCAGATTTAATATTTTGTCCTCTCTCATCAATAAAACCTAAATCATATACAGATCTTGTTAATAAAGCATTATTAATTATATCATCTCCTGTTGTAATAGAGTTTTCTGTTACAGTATCACCTGTTGTCGGATCTTCATATCTACTAACAGTAGGTATTCCTATTCTTCTTAGGTTATCATCTGTAGAACCTACGGTAATTTTTCTGGCTGAAAAAGCGAACATATACTGCTCTTGAATTGTTGGATTTCTAAATCCTGTTTGATACGATGCTCTAATTATATGCAATTTTTCTTCTCCTAAAGCATAGTTAAGCGCTAACCTTGGTGAATAGTTTACTGAAAAGTTTTCAGATTTATCGTAACGGATAGAACCTGTAAACTTTAATCTTTCATTTAAAAATTTCTTTTGAAGTTGTGTATAGAAACCGTATTCTTCAATATTTATTTCTTCGTTAGCATCATTAAATATTGTTCCTTTTGATTCTGGATTATAGTTTCTATAAGAACCTCCAACTTGAACATCTGCCCAATCATTAAGTAAGCTTCTAAAGTTATAGTTTGCATCCACATGTGCATAAGCACTTTTGTCGTAAATTTTACTCCCTCCTTCAGTTATTAATGTTGATGTAATTGAATTAAATCCATTGGTAAATTCAGCAGTACCTGGATTTAATCTAAATTGATCTGCAAATTCTCTAGACATTGCTATAACTCTTGGATCAATATCATTTACATTGAAAGCATTTCCAGAAGCCCCTATAAGAGACGGATCATTATTTATAAGATCCATGTATTGTATTGCATAATAATCTCCCCAAGTTGGTCTATAAGTTATACCAGATAAAACAGGAATTTTAGCATCTGCTAATGAGTTTAATCTTTGAGCTGTGCTTGTTAAATCGTAACTATCTCCTGCATCATTACGTGTATAATATCCTCTTACAAAGAAGTTATCTCCTTTTACCTCTAACTTAGACTGCCCTATATAATAGTTACGTTGTGCAAATCTTGATGCAGCTCCTTGAAACATGTTATCACCCATTGCTATTCTTGTAGCTAACTGAATTTCTAACGATTCATCTTTAAAAGGTCGGTAATGTAATGAGGTAGAAAACTTTAAGTTTTTAGATTTATAATCTCTAACCAATTCTCTTTCTGTATATCCTTTTCTACTAATATGTGTTCCTATCGGGAATTTTAATTTAGAATCTTCATCTAGTGATGATGCATCTAAATACCTTAAATATACAAGTACAGGAGTTGAGCTAGTTAAATCTGCAAAATCTTCGTCTCCATACATGTTGACACCATCGTAATCTAAACTTTGAGAAGCATCAAAGCTTCCGTCAATAATCTCATTAGTGTCAATTCTTTTGTTTCTATTATCGGTAGCATGCCACTCTTCTGCCTCAAAATAAGAGAAGTTTACTTTTGCTGCAAAAGCATCACTAAACTTATATGCCATTCGAGTACTAACATCATAAAAAGGGTTGTTGCCTGCCGCTTCTTGACTAGTCATTCCACCTTTTACTAAAACACTTACACCTGTATGGTTAAATGGGTTTTTAGTATTCATTATCATAATACCATTATAAGCATTGGCACCATATAAAGCCGAAGATGCTCCTGGTAATATCTCTACACTTAAAATATCTAATTCAGATACACCAGATAAGTTACCAGCACTTGTATTTAAAGCTGGTGCTGCTGTATCCATACCATCTACCAACTGAACAAATCTTGAATTATTAAAATCAGCAAACCCTCTAGTGTTTATAGATTTGTAACCATAGCTAACCTCTCTGGCATCAACTCCTTTTAAATTAGCTAATCCGTCATAAAAAGAATTTGAGCTATTCTTTTTAATATCAGTTAACCCTAGCCTTTCTATGGTAACAGGAGATTCAATAATTTTTTCTGGAGTTCTAGAAGCTGATATAACCACTTGATCTAACAGAAGGTTTTCTTTCAAAACTACGTTTATCTTTTTCTCAAAAGAAATAATTGAAACCTCTTCTGTTTTAAATCCAAAAGCAGAAATTGTTAATGTTTGAGGTAACGTATTACTTGATAAAACGATTGAAAAGTTTCCTTCTTCATCTGAAACTGTAAAAGTTTCACCGTTTGAAATTTTCGCATTGTAAAACGGCTCTAAATATTCATCATACACCGAACCTGATATTTTTACCTGAGCATAACTTGTTATAGCAGCTAAGGTAAAAACAATCATTACTAATTGTTTTTTTAACATTTTAAATTTAATTGATTTTTATTCTTCTAATGAAAAGTTTATTGGAAAACCATATTTTACAGGCACACGTTTTCCTTTATTTTTTCCTGGTTCGAAGCGAGGTAGCATAGATACCACTCGTTTTGCTTCTTCATTAAGGATTTCTCCTCCGTCAGGGCCTAAAGTTTTAATATTTGTTACATAACCATCTCTATCTATAACGAAACGAATCCAAACTTCTCCTTGAATTTGGTTTCTTATCGCTTCTCCAGGATAGCGAAAGTGTTTATTAATGTGATTAACCATCTCTAAATTAAAACAATCAAGTCTGTCTTTTTTCTTTGCTTTTTTACATTTATCAAAAGATGGTATTTTTTCTGTATAAAAAAGTTTTTTTGCCTCAGATAATTCTTCTTTTGATAACATCTCTGTTATCCTTGTTAGATTGTTTTTATAACCTGATGTTTTCTTAGCAATCTCTTCATTTTCTATCTTCACATCTTCAGAAGCAGAAACATCATTAACATTTAAAGTACTAACTGAGCTTATAGCTTGTGCCTTTTTTTTAACAACTCTTTTTTTAAGATATCTTTTACTTGCAGATATTTTAACTTTAATTTGTCTATCTGCTTTTTTCTTTGAGTTTTTTATTGGTTCAATAGTACATTTTGTTATACTATTAACATCAATCAAAGATTCATCAGGAGATTCGCATACTTCTTGTTGAGCATAGAAATTAAAAGACGACAATAAAAAAACTACTAAAAAATACTTTCTCATATAAGTAATTATATAATTAATAAAGGGTATAGAGTATTCTTACGAATTAGATATGGTCGGGGGAATGGCCGGCAAAAGTAAGTGTTTTTTGAATACTACCTTATCTTTTTTTAAAAAAAAGAACCTATTTTCTCAGGCTCTTTTTTCAATCTCTTTTTCAACAACTTACCCACTTATTTATTTCCTAACATCAACAATTCATTACAAACTACTTCTGTTATATAACGTTTATTACCTTCTTTATCTTCAAAAGAACGGGAAGTAAGTCTCCCTTCTATCATCACTTCTTTTCCTTTTTCTAAATATTTTTCTATAATCTCTGCTGTTTTATTCCAAGCTACGACATTATGCCATTGTGTATCGGTTATCTTTTCTCCTTGTGCATTTTTATACGTTTCATTAGTTGCAATAGTAAACTTTGCTAGTTTCTTTCCAGAATCTAAAGTGATGATTTCTGGGGTGTTTCCTAAATTACCTATTAACTGTACTCTGTTTTTTAGTGCGTTCATAATATTTGTTTTAATGTTAAACAGTTAAGAATTTGCCATTCAAACGAATTGACACTGCAAAGATGAAACAGCATACAAATTAAAACCGGTTAGTAATCATTTGTTTTCGTTTGTAAATGAATGTAATCGTTTAATTATTTTTAATACCTTTGTTTCCAAACACCTACAGCATGAAGTTTTATTTAGAAACCGAACGTTTAATTTTACGTGAGTTTAAAAAAAATGATCTAGAAGGTATTTTTGAGTTAGACTCAAATCCTGAAGTACATAAATATCTAGGCAATAAACCTATTACCACCTACAAACAAGCTGAAGATAATATAGCTTTTATACAGGAACAGTATAAAGAAAGAGGTATTGGTAGGTTTGCTTGTATAGAAAAAACTTCAGGTGATTTTATTGGATGGTCTGGATTAAAGCTTAATCAAGGAGAAAAAGAAACGTTGAACGGCTTTACTAATTTTATTGATATTGGTTATCGTTTTATTCCGCGTTTTTGGGGTAAAGGTTATGCTTCAGAAGCTGCTTTTGCTTGTTTAGACTTCGGTTTTAAAAAATTGAATTATGATATTATTTATGGTGCTGCCGAAACTGAAAATATTGGTTCTAACAAAATTCTACAAAAAATAGGCTTGCGCTATGTAAATGATTTTGTTTTTGAAGGTCATGAAGCCAAATGGTACGAACTTAAAAAGTCAGATTATGAGCAATAAGCAATGTTTGGAGTGTGGAGAAAAAGTAATTGGTAGGGTTGACAAGAAGTTTTGTTCTGATTATTGTAGAAATGCACATAATAACAAGGTTAACAAGGAGAGTAAAAACTTAATTAGAAACACCAACAACCGTTTACGAAAAAACTATAAAATTCTTTCTGAGCTAAACACTTCTGGTAAAACAAAAGTAACGCGACGTAAATTATTTGATAGAGGTTTTGACTTTAAATTTATCACATCTCTTTATATCACAAAAACGGGCAACACCTATTTTTATGTGTATGACCAAGGATATTTAGTATTAGAGAATGAACTATACTTATTAGTTAAGCAAGATTAACTATTTCCACGTATTCCCTTTAAGTTTCATAGCAGCAATAAGTACATCTTTTTGACTAATTTGCCCTACTAACTTACCATTTTCAACAATGGGAAAGCGTCTTCTTCGTGATTCTAAAAACTTATTAGCAGCATCTAAAATATTCATGTTACCATCAATCGTTTCTACTTCTTTCACCATAGCTTTTCCAACGGTGTTGTTCTTAGCAGTTGGTGAATTGTAATACCTACTTTCTGATATTTGTTTTATACAGTCACCTTCTGAAATAATTCCTACCAATTCATTTTTTTTATTAACAACAGGACCTCCAGATATTTTTTGCTTTATAAGTACATCTATTGCATCTTCAATAGGTTGTTCTTCTTTAAACGTAATTAATTTTGTACTCATATAATCTGAAACCAACATTGGTACCTTCTCTTCTTGGGGTGTACTCGACCTCTTTCCTTGAAAACTTTTAATTGCCATAATACTAAAATTTACTACTAAATATACTGATTTTTAATTGATTATGTTTTTTCTTCTTAAAAAATAAATTACTTACTTTTATAAATACTAAAATCCAACTATGAAATCATCAAGAAATTACCTTGCAGTTCTCATCATTATTTTAACTGTTTATTGGAGCTTTAACGATATAATACCCAGTGTAACCTCTTCAAAAAAAGAAATTAGTGCTACTGAATTTTCAATTGATAATGCACTCTATCATTTAAAAAACATTTCTCAAAAGCCGCATCATACTGGATCTGAAGAACACAAAAAAGTACAAGATTATCTAGTACAAGAGTTGAAAAAACTGAATTTAGAGCCTGAAATTCAATATCAAACTGCTATTAATAAAAAATGGAGAGCAGCAACTACTACAGAAAATATTATTGCTAGAATTAAAGGAACTGAAAATAGCAAAGCTTTATTACTTTTAACTCATTACGATTCTAATCCACATTCATCGTTAGGCGCAAGTGATGCTGGTTCTGGCGTGGTAACTATTTTAGAAGGTGTAAGAGCTTACTTAGCAGCAAGTAAAACACCTAAAAATGATATTATTATTCTCTTTTCTGATGCTGAAGAGTTAGGACTTTTAGGCGCACAAGCTTTTGTTGAAAATCATCCTTGGGCAAAAGATGTTGGATTAGTACTAAATTTTGAAGCACGTGGTAGTGGTGGTTCTAGTTATATGTTGATGGAGACTAACGGGAAAAACAAAACGTTATTAACTGAGTTTTTAAATGCAACCCCCAATTACCCTGCTGCTAATTCTTTAATGTATGGTGTATATAAAAAACTTCCTAACGATACCGATTTAACTGTTTTTAGAGAAAAAGGGAATATTAACGGATTTAATTTTGCTTTTATTGATGATCATTTTGATTATCATACTGAACAAGATTCATACGAAAGATTAAATAGAGAAACACTTTTACATCAAGCGGATTATTTTACCACTTCGTTAAATTACTTTGCTAATGCTGATTTAACCAACCTGAATAGCGATACAGATTATATTTATGTAAACTTTCCTTTTATAAAGCTTTTAACCTATCCGTTTTCTTGGGTATTACCAATGCTAATCATTGCTTTTTTATTATTTATAATTTTAGTTACAGTAGGTATATATAAAAAGAAGATGACCGTAATAGGTGTATTAAAAGGCTTTATTCCTTACATACTATCTTTAGTAGTATGCGTAGGTATATCATACGGGTTATGGCAATTATTGTTGATTATCCATCCACAATATACCGATATACTTCATGGTTTTACTTATAACGGATATCAATACATTATTGCTTTTGTTCTTTTAAATCTTTGGATTCTTTTTAAAGTATATAATAAGCTAAAAGAAGCTAAAGCTATCGATTTACTAGTCGCTCCTATAACTTTTGGATTGGTTATAAATGTTATAATTTACATGAATTTACCAGGAGCGGGTTTCTTTATTATTCCTGTTTTTGCTTCTTTATTCATTTTAGCAATCTTGCTCTTTATGAATATTAACAAAACCTCTAGAGCTACGTTGTTTGCAATTATATCTATCCCTACTATATACATGATTGCTCCTATGGTTCAGTTATTTCCTGTAGCATTAGGATTAAAAACATTATTTATTTCTGCCATACTTTTGGTGTTTCTTTTCGGATTGATGCTCCCTGTTTTTTATCAAGAAAAAACTAAAAACGGATGGCAAACATTAACTGGTTTTCTTACGTTACTATTCTTTGTACTTGCTACATTTAATAGCGGTTTTTCAATTGAAAAGAAAAAGCCTAATAGCCTAGTTTTTATTCAAAATTCTGACACTAACACCTCGTATTGGGCTAGTCATAATAAAACATTAGATGGATACACGAAACAATATTTTAACGATGAATCTAAACAAGGTGGTGCCGATTTAATGGCTGGAAAAAGTAAATACAATACTTCTTTTAACTATTATAAAAAAGCAGAAAATAAAAACATTCGTATTTCTAATATTAAAATTAATCAAGATACAACTAATAATAACTTTCGAAATGTTTCATTCACAATTACGCCTACGCGAAACATTGATAAATATGAGTTGTACACAAATACTCAAATAGAGTTAACTAATTTTACTGTTAACGGAACTTTGTACGATAAAGGAAAAGCTTTTACAGCCGATAAGGGAACACTATTAATTTATCAAATGGCAAATACTGATAAAGATTTGACTATTTCTTTTACTATTGATAAAAATACCCAGCCTGATATTGTAATTAATGAGATATCTAATGATTTATTATCCCACCCTAAGTTTACCATACGACCTAGAAGCGAAATAATGATGCCGATGCCTTTTGTAGTTAACGATGCTATTATTTGTACACGAAAACTTAAATTATAAAACCAAAAAAGCTCAACTTTTAAAGTTGAGCTTTTTCTATATTTTATTGTCTTTATTTAGTCAATATGAGAAACACGTAAAGTGTTCACCATTCCTTTAGCTTTTACGGGCATTGAAGATAAATTTATCATAAAATCTCCTGTTTTTACATAACCTTTTTCTTTAGCTATTTCATTAATATCTTCAATAGTATCATCGGTACTTAGTTCTCTATCGTAAAAATAAGCCCTAACACCCCACAGAAGATTTAACTTTCCTAAGATTCTCTTTTCAGATGAAAATGCTAGCACGTGTGATTTTGGTCTCCAAGCAGAAATTTGAAAAGCTGTATATCCACTATTGGTTAAAGTTGATATTGCTGCTGCATCAATATCATCCGCCATCAATGCTGCATGATGACATACTGATTTTGTTATAAATCTTTTAGTACGTATGTGTGGTGGCTCTTGCGGAACTTCAATTAAATCTGAAAATTCTACGCTTCCAATAATTTCAGTCATTTTTTGAATAACTCTTATTGGGTGTTTTCCTACTGAAGTTTCTCCTGAAAGCATTACAGCATCTGCTCCATCCATAATAGAATTTGCTACATCATTTACCTCTGCTCTTGTTGGTACAGAGTTTTCAATCATAGTTTCCATCATTTGTGTAGCTATAATTACCGGAATCCTCGCTTGCTTAGCTCTACGAACTAACATTTTTTGTATCAAAGGTACATCTTGCATTGGTACTTCAACCCCTAAATCACCACGAGCTACCATTAATCCGTCACAATACGGAATTAAAGCATCTATGTTTTCAACAGCTTCTGGTTTTTCTATTTTTGCTATTACAGGAACTCTATAACGTGATTTCTGTTTAATTATATCACGTAAAATACGTAAGTCTTCTGGTGTTCTTACAAACGAAAGAGCTATCCAATCCACTTCTTGCTCTAATGCAAAAACTACATCTTTCTTATCTTTTTCTGTTAAAGCTGGTAATGAAATTTTAGTGTTTGGAAGGTTAACTCCTTTTTTCGATTTTAAAGCTCCTCCAACTATTACTTTAGTAACAACTTCACTTTCTTTATCTGTTGCTGTTACTTCAAACATCAACTTACCATCATCAACTAAAATCTTCTCTCCTACCTTTACATCTTTTGGAAAACGCTGATAGGTCATAAAAGCTTTCTCTTGTGTTCCTTCACATTTTTCTGTAGTAAAAATAAAGGTGTCTCCCGCTTTTAATTCTACTCCATCTTGCATTACACCAACTCTAAGCTTTGGCCCCTGTAAATCTGCTAATATTGCTACGTTATAGCCTCTTTCATCATTTATCTCACGTATTTGACGTACACGTTCTTTTACTACTTCATAATCGGCATGTGAAAAATTAATTCTAAAAACATTTACACCAGCTGCTGCCATATTAGCCAAAATTTCTTTTGTGTTTGTTGCTGGACCTAATGTTGCTACAATTTTTGTTTTCTTGTTGTGTGGCATATAATTAAAAAATTAAAAAATCTTTCGATTTTAATGAGTTTACCTCTATTTGATAAGAGGTTATAATTTGAGGAATTTGTTTAATTACTTCTATAATTTTTAGAATTGAGTCATAATCAAAATCTCCTTCTAGTTTTAAAAAAAAATCAACCTTTTTCTTTTCTGGTATCAAACGCGTAATTGAATCACTTTGATTAAAAAGACTTATTGATTCTGATTCAAGAATTGACTTATATACATTTGCAATTAAAAACCAATCTTGACATAGTTTTGCATTGGTATATTCATATACTGTATAAGATGATTGACTACCTTTTTTAATAAAGTCTAAATCATAATTTGCCCTATTAAACTTAATTTGTAAATATTGGTTTAATAAATATGCTAATTTATACTCACCTAAAGTAGTATGAATACCTATCAATGTATAATCATCGTTAGAAAATTCATTTATATTCACCTCATAAATTGGCATAAAAACAATTATTTGTTTTTGCTAAATTAATGAATGTATAGAAAATACTATGTAAAATTTACGAAAACGTTTTTTGTTTACGTGTTAAGAATTTAGCATTTGCTTTTGCATAGCAAAATATACTCTTTTTGCTGCAATTTCCTCTGCTTTTTTCTTAGACGTTGCTCTACCCTTAGCTATGATGTTACCATCTATACTAACCCGAACACTGAAGTGTTTCTTACTTTGGTTACCTGAATCTTCGTATGATTCAAACTTATACTTTTTCTTTTGCTTTTGACACCACTCTATAACAAAACCTTTATAACTAGATATTTTTCCTTCCAATCGTTCAATATCTACGTAAGGCATTATTACTTGTTCATAAATAAACTGATGACAATAATTGTATCCTCTATCTAAATATATTGCACCTACTAGAGCTTCAAAAATATTTCCATGAATATTATTACTAACATGTTCTTTGGAAATGTTACTTTTTATAAACCTAATTAGCTCAAGGTCTTTACCTAAACTATTTAAGTGCTCTCTACTTACAATCTTAGAACGCATTTGCGTTAAATACCCTTCATCTCCTTCAGGTACTTTTTTAAACAGGTAAGAAGCTATAACTGTACCTAAAATGGCATCTCCTAAAAACTCTAAACGTTCGTAGTTAACAGGGTGTCCTTTACTATCTACTAATTTTAAAGATCTGTGCGTAAATGCTTTTTTATAATACGATAACTTAATTGGTTTAAAATTAAGCAGTTCTTTTAATTCGTAGTAGAAGTTTTCATCCTCTTTATTTTGGGGTTTAACAATTCTACGAAGGAAGTTCATAAAAGATTAATCTAGTTTTCTAAAGGCTACACAAGCATTATGACCACCAAAACCAAATGTATTACTCATTGCAACTTTAATCTCTCTTTTCTGAGCTTTGTTTAACGTTAAGTTTAACTCTGAGTTGATGTTTTCATCAACATTAGTATGATTAATTGTTGGAGGAACAACACCGTGCTCCATTGCTAATAAAGAAGCAATTGCTTCAATAGCACCAGCAGCACCTAACAAATGTCCTGTCATAGACTTTGTTGAGTTGATATTAATGTTTTTAGCGTGGTTTCCAAAAACTTCAGAGATTGCTTTTAATTCTGCAACATCTCCTAAAGGAGTTGAAGTACCGTGAGTGTTGATGTGGTCTACGTCTTCTGGTTTTATTCCAGCATTTTCAAGACAGTTTTTCATTACTGCAATTACACCAATTCCGTCAGGGTGAGGTGCTGTCATGTGGTAAGCATCTGAAGACAATCCTCCACCAATAACTTCTGCATAAATTTTAGCTCCACGAGCTTTAGCATGTTCATATTCTTCTAAGACTATTGCACCTGCTCCTTCTCCTAAAACAAATCCATCACGTTCAGCATCAAAAGGTCTTGAAGCTGTTTCTGGACTTTCATTTCTAGTAGATAAGGCATGCATAGCATTAAAACCACCCATCCCTGCAATTGTAACAGCAGCTTCACTACCACCAGTTACAACTACATCACAATGACCTAGTCGAATATAATTTAAAGCATCAATCATAGCATTAGCTGATGATGCACAGGCAGATACCGTAGTATAATTTGGCCCCATAAATCCATTTTTAATAGAAATATTCCCAGGAGCAATATCTGCAATCATTTTTGGGATAAAGAATGGATTGAAACGAGGTGAACCATCTCCTTCAGCATAATTCAATACTTCATTTTGGAATGTTTCTAATCCTCCAATACCAGCTCCCCAAATAACGCCAACTCTTAATTTATCAACGTCATCAAGGTTTAACTTAGCATCGGCGATTGCTTCATCAGAAGCAACCATCGCGTACTGCGTAAATCTATCCATTTTACGCGCCTCTTTTCTATTTATAAAATCGGTCGCGTTGAAATCCTTAAGCTCACATGCGAAACGAGTTTTGAACTTGGCAGCATCAAAATACGTTATAGGTGCTGCTCCGCTAACTCCGTTAACCAAGCTATTCCAATACTCTTCTTTATTGTTTCCTATTGGCGTTAATGCGCCAAGTCCAGTTACTACAACTCGTTTTAATTGCATATAATCTTATTTTTTTGCGTCTTCAATATAGCTAACCGCTTGACCTACAGTACCAATATTTTCTGCTTGATCATCTGGAATTTGAATATCAAATTCTTTTTCGAATTCCATGATTAACTCAACCGTATCTAAAGAATCTGCTCCTAAATCGTTTGTGAAGCTTGCTTCGTTAGTTACTTCGTTATCGTCTACTCCTAATTTGTCTACGATAATTGCTTTTACTCTTGATGCAATGTCTGACATAATTTGTTTGTTTTAAAATTTAAAATCGAGGCAAAAATACAAATCTTAGTTATTAATTCTAACTTTTGCTCAAAAATGTGATGCCTAAAATAAAAAAAATACCTGAATATTTTGCTACAAACACCACCATTGTTAATAATTATTCTTTTTTTTGTAGTAACAAAACAACTAAAATTTGACATGAAACGCATCGTAATTTTTGCTTCAGGTTCTGGATCTAATGCCGAAAACATCATTAAATACTTTAATTCAACTAAAACTGCGATTGTTACTCATGTGCTTTCTAACAACCAGCGTGCCAAAGTTTTTGATCGTTGTGAAAGATTAAATATTGATGCTTCATTGTTTGACAAAGAAAGCTTTACAAAAGATGATACCGTATTAAATTTTTTACAAGCAGAAGCAGATATTATAGTGTTAGCGGGGTTTTTATGGCGTATTCCTTCTAAAATCGTAGAAGCCTTTCCTAATAAAATAATCAATATACACCCAGCATTGTTGCCAAAATATGGAGGAAAAGGAATGTACGGAATGAACGTACATAATGCCGTAAAAGAAAATAATGAAACTGAAACAGGTATCACCATTCATTATGTAAATGAAAATTATGATGAGGGAGCTATTATTTCTCAAGTTAAAACTTCAATTTCTTCTGAAGATACTCCTGAAACCATAGCTCAAAAAGTTCACGAGTTAGAATATGAACATTTCCCAAAGGTTATTGAAGAGATAATTTTACAGAATGGGTAAGAAAAAAAAGTACTATGTAGTCTGGAAAGGCAAAAAAACAGGTGTTTTTTCGTCTTGGGATGCTTGTAAAAAGCAAATTGACGGATTTACTGGTGCACAATACAAGGCCTTTACTGATAAAAAAGAAGCTGAATTAGCGTTAAAGAAAAGCTATAACGAGTATAAAGGAAAAGACACTAAAAAAACAACGCTTTCTCCAGAAGAAAAAGCTAAATATGGCTCTCCTATTTTAGAAAGTATATCTGTTGATGCTGCTTGTGCAGGCAACCCTGGTTTGATGGAATACAGAGGTGTTTTAACTCATAATAAGAAAGAAATATTTAAAATGGGGCCATTTAAAAATGGCACTAATAATATTGGTGAATTCTTAGCTCTTGTGCATGGAATTGCTTTGTTAAAAAGTAAAAACATGGATTCTCTCCCAATTTATTCGGACTCTAAAATAGCTATGAGCTGGATTAAAAAGAAACAGTGTAGAACTAATATTACATTTGATAGTTCTAATAAAGAAATTTTAGACTTAATTAGACGTGCTGAAAACTGGTTACAACAAAATTCATTTAAAAACCCATTGTTAAAGTGGGAAACTAAAGCTTGGGGCGAAATTCCTGCTGATTTTGGTAGAAAATAAAAAACCGAGTATATAAAATACTCGGTCTAATTCTCTTATTCTGCAAAATATTAACTTATTTCACTGCCATTTTGGTCTCTTCTTTCCAAGTTTGTACGCTTGCTATGGCATTATCTTTAAAATCGATTTCTTTCAATCCATCTTCTTTCCACATAAACCATTTACCTACTTTTTTTCCTGCTTCATAATGACCAATAGCCACTTTATTTCCTTTCTTATCAAAAGAAGTCCAAGTACCTGTTAACTTTTTATCTTTGAAAAAACCTTGCTCTTTAATAGTACCATCCTCATAAAAATAAGTGGCTTTTACTAAATTACCCTCAACTTCATATTTTGGTTCTATGTCCTGAGCTTGTAAAAATGTCACAGACAACATACAAGCTGCTATTATTAATTTTTTCATAATCTAAATCTTTTAAAGTTAATACCTGTTAACACAAATATACAAAAAATTTACATATTTGAAACATTTACATAACATTAAATTAACATTGAGAATTTTTAACAATTACTCATCTGTTAAAAAACGTTTTTAAAAGCTTATATTTACATATATTAACCTTTAAAAAAATTATTATGGCAGTAATGAAAGTTATTGAAATTTTAG
The DNA here is from genome assembly GCF_003387615.1 of Tenacibaculum gallaicum. Classification (GTDB taxonomy): domain Bacteria; phylum Bacteroidota; class Bacteroidia; order Flavobacteriales; family Flavobacteriaceae; genus Polaribacter; species Polaribacter gallaicus. The sequence goes on from NZ_QUNS01000001.1 coordinate 123,962, forward strand.
CAAATTCTGATAAAAACTGGGAAGACGCCACTAGAAAAGCCATTAAACAAGCTTCTAAATCAGTAAAAGGAATTAAATCCGCTTTTGTACAATCACAAAGTGTAGTTGTAAATGATGATGAAGTAACCGAATTTAGAGTAAACCTAAAAGTAACTTTTGAAGTAAAATAACCTTAATACATACTAACTACTACATGCGGTTTTGATAACTATCTAAACCGCATATTTTATCTTTATCTTATTATGAACATTACACAATATATTCTTTTATCAATAGTTGCTTTCATCCACTTATACATTCTAATATTAGAAATGCTATTATGGACCACCCAAAAAGGAATAAAAACTTTCGGTTTAAAATCTGAGAGTTTTGCTGAAGAAACAAAAGTATTAGCTGCCAACCAAGGTCTATATAATGGTTTCCTCGCTGCTGGCATAATTTGGTCTATTTTATCCCAAAAAACTGATGTTGCTATATTTTTTCTAATTTGTGTTTTTATTGCTGGTGCTTATGGTTCTTTTTCTACAAAAAAACCTCGTATTTTTGTCATTCAATCTATACCTGCCTTATTAGGGCTAGTTTGTCTTATGCTATAAAAACCAACTACTACTAACTAAAATCATTTATTAACAACTAAAATTTACCATAAGAAATGGAAAAGTATTTAGAAAATTTTCAAGATTTAATAATCACCTACGCTCCAAAAGCGATTATGGCTATTATTATTTACATCGTAGGTTCTTATATTATTAGCCTTCTACTTAGAGCTACCAAAAAAATAATGGTTAAAAGAGAAGTAGATGTTACACTACAAAAATTCCTAGTTAATTTACTGCATTGGACATTAAAAATCCTTTTAATAATCACAGTAATAGCAAAACTAGGGGTTGAAACCACGTCATTTGCTGCTATCTTGGCCTCAGCTGGTTTAGCTGTTGGTTTAGCTTTACAAGGTTCTTTGGGTAATTTTGCTGGAGGTGTTTTAATTATGCTTTTTAAACCTTTTAAAATTGGTGATTTGATAGAGGCTCAAGGAGAAATTGGTGTTGTAAAAGAAATAGAAATTTTCACTACTAAACTTACAGGCTTATCTAATAAAGAAATAATTATACCTAATGGTTCTTTATCTAACGGGAATATTGTTAATTACTCTACTGAAGGTACTCGTAGAGTAGATTTAACTTTTGGTGTTTCTTACGATGCAGATATTAAACAAACTAAAGAAATATTAATAGATGTTATTACCTCACACCCAAAAGTATTGAAAAATCCTGCTCCTACAGTAAATGTATCTGAATTGGCAGATAGTTCTGTGAATTTTGCTGTAAGACCTTGGTCTAAAACAGAAGATTACTGGTCTGTTTACTTCGACATAACTGAAAACACTAAAATTGCCTTAGATAACGCTGGAATTGAAATTCCTTACCCACACTCTGTAGAAATTCACAAAGAGGGTTAACGTTTTTTTTCAGGCGTAACTACAAAATCTTTTAGATAGAAAGGTTCAAAATAAGCGACATCTTCGATGTCGTTTTTTTTATACTTGTCAAAACTTAACTTTACCATTTCTTTTGCCGAAGGGAACTCTCCATCAATAAAAACTGCATTTTTATGCGTAATAACTCCCTTGCATTTTTCTCCCCCATCACCTAAGAAATATACTTTTCCTTTTGACAAATACTCTTGAAAAGAATTTTCGTCAATAATTTCAGCTTTTATATCTCTTATTTGTTCGTAATTAGAATTGTACACACTTGCATATACTTCCATACGACGTGCATCAAGCATTGGTATAATAACTCCTTCTTTAATATTTACTTTATGCGCCAAAGATTGCAACGTTTCAATAGATATTAAAGGTTTATCAAATGCAAAACACAATCCTTTTGCTGCTGAAACCCCAATACGTAATCCTGTGTAAGAACCTGGACCTTTACTTACTGCTACAGCATCAATATCACTAAAAGAAAGCTTTGCTTCTTGCATTACCTGCTGAATAAACGGATGTAACTTTTCGGCATGTGAATAGTTGCCATCATTTAATTCTTGTATTGCTAAGAGCTCTCCTTTTTCTGCTACGCTAACCGAGCAATTTTTAGTTGCCGTTTCTATATGTAAGATTGTTGCCAAATCTGAAATTTATTTTTTGACAAAGATACATTATAAAGAAAAACCTCATTAGTAAAATTCTAACAAGGCTCTTCCAACAATAAATATATTTTTCTTAGTTAGTCAACGATTGACTCTCCGTAGTAAAATTTCAATACTTTCGTTTTAAATACATAATCGTATTTAGCTCTAATCATTGCTCCTTCTGCATTTACTAATCGATTACGTACTTGATCAAAATCGAATTGAGTCATTGATCCATAATCATAACTTACCTGAGCATTTTTAAATGCTTCTTTTTGAGCTTCTAATGATATCTGTGCCACTTCATATGTCTTAGCTGCTGCTTTTGCATCTAAAAAAGCGCTTTCTATTTCTTGTTGTAGTTGTAGTTTTTGATTTTCAAGAGCAAGTTGAGAAACTTCTTTATTTATAACAGATTTTTTTACTCTGTTTTTTGTTTGAAAACGATTAAAGATTGGGATATTAAGTGACAAGCCTAAATTATATCTAATTCTATCTTTTGTTTGTTTAAAAAAGTAGTCATTAGTTTGACCTGGGAATAGGTTATTAAACTGATGAAAGTAAGAGCTACTTGCACCTATTGAATAGGATAGGTTAGGTAGATAAGCCCCTTTTTCTAATTTTATATTTAAATCAGCATTACTTACATCCAACTTTGCTCTTTCTATATCTGGCCAAGCAGATAAAGCTTTCTCATATACAATGTTAGAGTTTTCATATAGCAATGCTGCCGAAGGAGTTCCCACTTCAATATCCGTTACATCAAAATCTTCTGATGAAATCTGTAACAACTGACTTAACCTTAACAATGCTATACTTAATGTATTTTCTTGCAATACTACGTTTTGAACGTCATTTGCCGCTGTAGATTCAACATTTAATAAATCTCCTTTAGGAATTACTCCTCCTTCAAACTGAGCTCTTGCTCTTTCTATTTGTTTTTTACTAATCTCTGCTTGAACATTTGCTACCGACAAATTTTCTTTTGCAAACAATACATTTAAGTATTCATTTACTACATTTAAAGAAATATCATTTTCGATTTTCGCTAAGTCCAACTCACTTCCTTTTACGCTTAGTTGCGCTTGCTTTTTTTGATTTAAGTTTCTAAACCCGTTAAAAATAGTTCCTCTAGTTGATAGACTAAATGAGGAATTAAAATTCTGAGTATTCTTTAAAACCCCAGTTTGGTCTGGTGATAAACCAGAACTAAAACCAGCACTAGAAGAAGCGTTTAAATCTGGCAAGAAGTTTCCTTTAGATATTTCAACATCTTTTTCAGCCAACTGAACACTTAAGCGATTTTGCTTAACTGTTATATTATTTTTTAAGGCATAATTCACACACTCTTTAAGTGTCCATTGTTTTTGTGAAAAAACAGCTATAGAAGTGAAAATAGCTGTAAATAATGCAATTTTAGTTTTCAAAAGATCAATATTTTTTATTTAAACTCAGTTAGTTTATATTTCTAAAAGTAGAAATATATTGCTTTTCTATTAATTACAGAAAAACTAGCAAACAATTTTACACTCTAATGTATAAAAACGATAAATTATTTTTTACTGCGCTTATATGACGATTAAAACTGAGAAATGTTACAAAAAATATTTCTGATTTAAGAATATTAGTTTTTAGCTTTCTTTTTATGGCGATAAATAAAGTAAAATAGTAATCCTACTAATATGTATGGAAACACCATTAAATAAGTAATTCCATTATTTACTCCTTCGGCAATAGTTTCGTTACCTCCTTCTATCACAGCCTTACACATTGCACATTGTGCAGAAGTATTAAAGGAAAAAACAAGGAACATTAAAAATATAATCTTTTTAAACATAATAAGGTGATATCATTAAATAAACAACTACTCCTGTAACCGCTACATATAACCACAAAGGAAATGTAATTTTTGCAATTTTTTTATGTTCAGGAAAATTACCTAAGCGAGCTCTCATAAATGTAATTAGCACAAACGGTATAATTACTATTGATAACAATATATGAGTTATTAAAATGAAAAAATATACATATTTAACCATTCCCTCTCCTCCAAATTTAGTAGAGTCCGAAGTCATATGGTATGCTACGTACATCACTAAGAATAATGCAGAACAAATTATTGCTGTAGTATTTAGCTGCTCATGCAGCTTTCTTTTTCCATTTTTAATAGCTACTACCGACGCCACCAGCAATACTGCTGTAAAACCATTTATACTCGCATAAATAGGTGGCAAAAAAGACAACGGTTCTACGTTAGGTATTTTTACACCAAATAAAGCAGCCACTGCAATAGGAATTACAATAGAAACTATAGTAATTAGTTTTTTATATTTTTTCTCTTCTGTTGTACTCATCTTACTCTTTAAGTAATAACTTAATGTCTTCTTTTAACTCACTAATTTGGTTTCCAAAATTATGCTCATCTAAAGCGCGGTAGTACATCACTGGATTCCCATGTTCATCATAACGTGAACGGATATAACCGTCTTTATCTACTAACGCAAATAACCCAGAATGTTCAAACCCTCCATGGCTCGCTTCTCCTTTTCCAGCATACAACTTGAAGCCTTCATTTGATAAATCATATACAACATCTTCTGCTTTACCTGTTAACAAATGCCAGTTTTTATGATTTATTCCATTATTCTTCGCGTATTCTTTTAATTGATGTGGGGTATCAATTTCTGGAGTGATTGAAAATGATGCTATACCGAAATTCGGGTTTCCCATAAATTCATTTTGAATTTCAACCATTTGTGCATTCATTAAAGGACAGATAGTTGGACAAGTAGCAAAAAAGAACTCAACCACATATACTTTTCCTTCGTAGTCCTCATTAGTAATTGTTACACCTTCTTGATTGATAAATTCAAAATCTGGTACTTTATTGAATTTATGTAAATTGGCTGTTTGGAAGTGTGCTACAATTTTTGGAATTGCATAAATCCCAAAAAGCAATACTATTAATGAAATACCTATGTATGAATAATTTTGTTTCTTCATGTGACTCCTTCTTAAATTTCTCTATCCGCGTTATTCTTTTTTAATGCTAAACGATATTCTGCTAACACCACTTTAATATCGTCTTTCATTTTGTTGTTAAGTTCTGCTACAGATTTCATATTGTAACCAAACAACTTACCTCCTGCACTATCCTTATCATCTGTTCTTCCTCTTAAACCTCCATCTTTATCAATTATAAAAGCTTTTGATGAATGTAATTCTCCATCTAGTGATTGATTTGTTTTAAAACTATCATACAATACCTCTATTTCTGCATCATTAGCAAAAATAAAATTCCATTTTATCATATTTGTGAAAGCTCCTATTTCTTTTTGAAGCTTTTCTACATCTTCTTTAGATTTTTCTGAAACAATGACAATTAACTGAAAGTCTTTAAAACCATAAAATGGTTTGTATATTTTTTCATTAAGATTAAATAATTCTCCTTTAGCTTCATCAATATTACTCCCTAAAAAAGTAACTATTGATATTCTTTTATCAAATTGATGCTTTTTACTAATTGAAGAAATATCAATTACATTTTCTGTAAGTACAGGTAACTTAGCAAAGTTATTAATTCCTAATGATAAAAATATATAAAACAATAACGGCACAATAAATAGTGCAAACAATACTATGTTTCTTTTTGTTTTATCCATCTTACTATAAATTTAAGTATAAAAAAAGGTGGTTAACACCACCTTTTATTTTGTTTTATATGATTACCATTTTACTAATGGTGCTAGTGTATCGTACAAGTAACCACCTTCTATTAATACTAACGTTACTAAATAACATATTAAGAAAACAGCTGTCCAAACAATTGCTCTTCTAAGCCATGGTTTTTCACCTTCTAAGTGCATAAAAGCCCAAGCAATATAATATGCTTTTACAATTGTTAAGATAATAAATATCCAATTTAACCAACTAGTACCCCAACCGTGTAAGTGTAATCCTGCTGGTTTTACAATACCTAAAGCTACCTCTACTGTTGTTACTATTGTTAAGATTGCTAAAACAATCCAAATTCTTTTTGTATTTGATTCGTGTGCGTGACCCATTTTACTATTGTTTTTTGATTATACTAAGTAGAAGAAGGTAAATACAAATACCCAAACTAAATCTACAAAGTGCCAATATAAACCTACTTTTTCAACCATCTCATAATGCCCTCTACGTTCATACGTACCTAACACTACATTAAAAAAGATAATGATGTTAAGAACTATACCTGAAAATACGTGAAAACCATGGAAACCTGTAATAAAGAAAAAGAAATCGGCAAAAATTGGGTTACCATACTCGTTTACTTGTAAGTTGGCTCCTTCTACTACCATTTGAGCTTTTCCTAAATGAGCTAAACTCTCTTCTCTTGATAATATTATTTTTTGTTTGGTTTCAAGATTAACTTTTTCAATTCTAATTAATAAAGATGGATCTGCTTTAAAAGCTTCCTGCACCTGAGCTACTGAATACTGAGAAATTGTTGCTTCTTTTTCAAACCACAATCCATTTTCTCTTTGATGTTGAACTCTTTCGTCTTTTCTATCGTTATGAACAAAATCTGCTAAGGCAATTTGATGACCGTCTTTTACAAATTGTAAAATATGGTTATCTGTAGTCTTAACGGCTCCGTATGAACCATTAATAAAGTTTTTCCATTCCCAAGCTTGTGACCCAACGAAAATAATACCAAAAACGATAGTAGCAAACATATACCAAGCTACTTTTTTCTTTTGCATTTTATGACCTGCATCTACCGCTAACACCATAGTTACCGACGATACAATTAAAATAAACGTCATTAATGCTACGTAGTACATCGGTGCGTGTACGCCATGTAACCCTGGAAAGTGTGTAAATACCTCATCAGCAATAGGCCAAGAATCAATAAACTTAAAACGTGTTAACCCGTACGCTGCTAAAAAGCCCGAAAAAGTTAATGCATCTGATACGATGAAAAACCACATCATCATTTTACCATAACTAGCGCCAAATGGTTTCACACCACCTCCGCCCCAGGTCTCTTTGTTGTCAGAATTTACAGCAATATTTGCTCCCATAAATCTCTTATTGTTAATTTTTGTTAAATCAGTGCGCCAAAATTACGCATTTTTCATCATCTAATAAAATAGAAAAAGAAAAATAGATAAATCCATAGTACATCAACGAAATGCCAAAAGATTGCACCGAGTTCAAACCCAAGCATATCGGTTGAAGAATACTTCTTTTTAAAATGATTATAAATAACAACTAAAAGCACTATTACACCTGCTAACAAGTGCAAAATATGCATAAATGTTATCCCTATAATAAACGATGTAGACACCGTACTCTCAGGTCCTGTAAAATAAAGACCTACAGCCTTTAATTCATTAAACCCTACATATTGATACCATACAAAACCTAAACCTAGCACTAACGTAACTAACAACAAAGTAAATGAAGCTTGTATGTTATCTTTTTTTAATAGTTTTTGAGAAAAAAACAACGTAATACTACTTAATACTATTAGTACAGTACTAATATAAAACGCTTGTGGTAAATCGAACGTTACCCAATCTTCACGATTCATACTAACAACATAAGCACTTGTTAATCCTGCAAAAAACATCACCATACTAATCATGGAAATCCACAACATTGGTTTGGCCGATTTACGCTTGGCTACTTTTAATTCTTCTTGTAACGTTTGTTCACTCATTAGTGTAAAAATTTATCTACCACATATATAATGGGTACTATCGTAATATAAAAAACACTTGCCAGCATTAACTTTCTTGCATCAGTGTTCTTTTCCGTTTTATATAATTGAACTGCATAATAAAGCATGAGTAACCCTAACAATAAAATAACAACCGCTGTTAATGGATATATATAGAAGTTACCTGTTACTTTTAATACGGGTGCAATCGACATTAAAATCATAATACATGTATAAAAGATAATCTGAACAACTGCTCCTTTATCTTTCTTATCCATAGGAAGCATGTGTAACCCTGCCTTATTATATTCTTCAAATTGTAACCAACCAATTGCCCAAAAATGTGGAAACTGCCAAAAAAACTGAATCATAAATAAAAATCCAGCTTCAATACCAAACTTACCTGTTGCAGCTACCCACCCTAACATAAAAGGAATAGCTCCTGGAATGGCTCCAACAAAAACGGCTAAAGGCGTTACTGCTTTTAACGGTGTATAAGCACTCGTATATAAGAATATAGAAATAGCTCCAAACAAAGCACATTTTGGATTGATAGCATATAAAATAGCAATACCAGCAATTGTAAATAACGTTGCTATAATCAAAGCTGTCGTTGTTGACATTCTTCCTGAAGGTAACGGACGGTTTTTGGTACGTTGCATTACTGCATCGATATCCTTTTCTATTACTTGATTAAACGCATTTGATGCTCCAACCATTAAGTAACCTCCTAAAGCTAATAAAACAATTGTAGTATAGTTAATCGATTCTGCCCCTAATAAATATCCTGTAATAGAGGTAAAAACCACACTAATTGACAACCCAACTTTCGTTAACTGTTTAAAGTCCTTAACTATTGATTTTATGGAAGTTTTAGTATGTACAGTTGAAACAGAATCCACTTCTAATTTTAAAAATTTCTGCAAAGATATTCCATTCTTATTGAACCACCATATATTTTTATTGGAATTAAAATTGAAAAAAAATGAAAACTGTTTTGTAATTAAAAAAATGGTGTTATATTTGCACCCGCATTCGCAGTAATGCACGTTCATTAAAATAATTTTTGACTACGCGAAAGTAGCTCAGGGGTAGAGCATCACCTTGCCAAGGTGAGGGTCGCGGGTTCAAATCCCGTCTTTCGCTCAATCCTTTTTAAAGAGAATATGCTGAAGTGGTGGAATTGGTAGACACGTTGGACTTAAAATCCAATGAGCCGTAATGCTCGTGCGGGTTCAAGTCCCGCCTTCAGTACCAATAAGCCTCGCTTTAACGAGTGAGGCTTAATTTTAAAAGTAGTCAAAAAAAAGCGTATACGCTGAAGTGGTGGAATTGGTAGACACGTTGGACTTAAAATCCAATGGGCCGTAATGCCCGTGCGGGTTCAAGTCCCGCCTTCAGTACAAAAGCCTTAACATTTATTTGTTAAGGCTTTTTTTTATAAATTTATCTCTGTCTTAGTAATTTAAATTAATGAAAAAGAAAAAAACCTTATTATTCCTCATCGCATCCTTAATAGTTATATTATCTTGTAATAAAGAATACATACTAATGAGTGGAAGCATTTCAAATAACGAAAATAAAATACTAAGTTTTTCAATTAAAAAAGGAAGTTTTATTAAAGATTTTGAAATTTTAGAAAACTCTATCGTAGGGTTAACTCCCAGCTATATCGAATTAGATGATATTAAACTAGAGGTAATCATTTCAGACAAAGCTACTATAGCTCCAGACCCAAGTGTTATCACAACACTAGACAAACCTTTAATATTTATTGTTACTGCTGAAGACGGCTCTACCAAGAACTATAATGTTGATATAAGAAAAGAGTTAAGTAATCAAAACGAGATTACTTCTTTTAATATTAAAATTGCTGATCAAACATTAGAAGCAAATATAAATACTGTTGAAAATAAAATAACTAAAAAACTTCCTAGCTTCTCAAACCTATCCGACTTAACAGTTACAGCCAACATACCAGGCAAAGCTTCAATTACCCCTTTACCAAGTAATCTTACAGATTATTCTTCTCCCGTTGATTTTATAGTAAAAGCAGAAAATGGCACTGAAAAAACCTACACTGTTGCACTTGAATACGTTAATATCCCTTATTCGAGATCATGTAATGAATCCAACGCGAATAAGTGGTTCGGTGGAGATAGTAGAACTAACGCTCCAGACATATCTCCATACGATAGAAATGTAGGAACAGGTCAAAGTGTATTATTCCAAAAAGACACAGAGCTATCCTCTTTTAGTATTAAATTAGAAAGTGGTTTTAAATATCATGAAACTAGAACCCCATACAATGAGAAAGTGAAGCTAAATTTAGACATAAGAAATTTAAGTGGTGATATTATTTCCTCAACTGTAACAGAATTAGACACAACATTTGTTGGTGGATGGGTTGATTTTGATCTTTCTAATTTACAACTATTTTTTGAAGCAAATACTGAATACATATTCACATGGTACTTGGTTGATGGGACTAACTTAGGAGTAAACACAGGTTCTTCAGCATATATTGATAATGGAGACGGATTTTGCTTTGGTCAAGGCTACTATGGTCAGTCTAACATATCTTTGAATAACAATCTAAAAAACTGGAATACTTGGAAAGAACATGAATGGTATTTCAACATAAAACTTCAAGGAAAAAACTAGTTTTAAAGCCTTAACAAATAAATGTTAAGGCTTTTTTTTATTTCTACACTTTTTCGGAATGTTCTTTGTAATGTATCTTTCAAACGCACGTCTAAACTTCAAAACCGAAATCATGCGAAAGATATTTTTACTAGTAAGTTTAACTTTTTTCTTACATACCTCTGCACAAACTAGTGTTTTTGATACACTTTTAAAAGAACATGTAGACTCCAATGGAAATGTAAATTATAAAGATTTTAAAACAGACGAAACACAACTTCAAACCTATTTAAATTATTTAGCTGTAACAAAACCTCAAAAATCTTGGTCAACTGCTAAAATCAAAGCCTTTTGGGCTAACGCTTATAATGCTTATACTATTCAATTGATTTTAGACAACTACCCTCTTAAAAGCATTATGAATATAAAAAAGAAAGGAAAAGATGCTTGGAGTATTCCTTTTGCTAAAGTTGGTGGAAAAACCTATACCTTAAACCAGATAGAACACGAAATACTACGTAAAAAATATAACGACCCCAAAATTCATGTCGCTGTAAACTGTGCCTCAAAATCTTGCCCTAAATTGGCTAACTATGCTTTTACAGGAGAAAATTACGAAGCAAAAACAACTGCTTTAATGAAGAACTTTATTAATGATGCCTCAAGAAATAAAATTTCTGAAAACAAAGTTCAACTATCTAAAATATTCCAATGGTTTAAAGGAGATTTTACTAAAAAAGGAGATTTAATCGACTTCCTGAATCAATATTCAGACGTAAAAATCAATAAAAAAGCTACCATTGGTTATTTAGAATATAACTGGTCTTTAAATGGAAGGTAGTATCTCTACAATTTGGTATTTTTACTTTTTATTGGCACCGCCAAAGGGTAAAACACCCCAGAGGCTTGTCTCGAAATTAAAGTCAGTATTAATAAATACCTCGTGTGCTTACTCTGAGGTAGTTTACTAAAAATAATAAAACATGTCTAAAACATATTACGACCCTGCCGACTTACGTAAGTTTGGTAAAATAACAGAATGGAGTGAAGAACTTGGAAACAAGTTTTTTGATTATTACGGAAAAGTCTTTGAAGAAGGTGCTTTAACCGCTCGTGAAAAAAGTTTAATCGCCTTAGCTGTTGCACACACTGAACAATGCCCTTATTGTATTGATGCATACACAAAAGATGGATTACAACGCGGAATTACCAAAGACGAAATGATGGAAGCAATCCATGTGGGTGCTGCTATTAAAAGCGGAGCAACTTTAGTACACGGAGTTCAAATGATGAACAAAGTCAATAAATTAGAAATGTAAGCAGAGAACCAATTTTGAAAATCAAAACTGTGTGAATCGCTTATCCTGAGCATTGGTTGAAATCAAAATGCATTTTGATTGAAAGTACACTAGGAACTAGTCGAAGGATATTAAATACTTAAATGATGAGCAGCTGAAATAAGTTCAGCTTTATAGGAAGGATGATGAAAAAATCTTTAAAATCTAGAAATAACGATTTAGCAAACACGCAACGCCAGCTTGAAATTTTATCAAACGGAATTTTTGCTGACGGTGAATTGCCTACGTTTGCAAAAAAAATAAAAGAAACCAATCAATTTCCATTACGTCCTAAAAAATTAGAAATTCTTCAAATTAATTTAGGATACATGTGTAATCAAGTTTGCGCACATTGCCATGTAGATGCAGGTCCTGACCGAAAAGAAATCATGACTATAGAAACCATGGAACAATGTATAGAAGTGATTCGAAATACCGGAGCGCACACGTTAGATTTAACTGGTGGCGCACCTGAAATGAATCCAAGTTTTCGTTGGTTTGTAGAAGAAGCTTCCAAAGCAGGAATTAAAGATTTTATTGTTCGCTCTAACTTAACGATTATTAGAGCGAACAAAAAATACTACGATTTACCTGAATTTTTCAAAAAACACAATGTTCACATAGTTTCTTCTATGCCACACTGGACACGTGGAAAAACCGACAAGCAACGTGGTGATGGTGTTTTCGATAAATCAATAGAAGCTTTAAAAATGCTGAACAAAGTTGGTTATGGAATTGAAGGAACTGGTTTACAACTAGATTTAGTCTACAATCCGTCAGGAGCTTTCTTACCAGGAGATCAGGTAGCCTTAGAAAATGACTTTAAAAAAGCCTTAGATGAAGATTTCGGAATCTCATTCAACAGTTTATTTGCCATTACCAATTTACCTATCAGTAGATTTTTAGATTACTTAATTGCTTCTGAAAATTATGAAGACTATATGTATTCGTTAGTAGAAGCCTACAATCCTATGGCAGTAGAAAATGTAATGTGTACCAATACACTATCGGTAAGTTGGGACGGATATTTATACGATTGCGATTTCAATCAAATGCTAAACCTGAAAGTAGCAAGTAAATCACAACACATTTCTGAATACAACGAAGCACTATTACAAAACAGAAATATCATTATCAATCAACACTGTTATGGTTGTACCGCTGGCGCAGGAAGTAGTTGTCAAGGTACAGTAGCATAGTTCAATGAATTAATGAAACAATGTAGTAATGTCACATCGAGTGGTTTTTCTGACATTTTGGAAGAAAAATTGTATCGAGATGTAATCACTTTAATTCTCTATAGATTTCACCTAACACCATTGAATATCTTTAAACATGAAAAACCTCATCTTTCTCATATTTTTAATGTCCGTAAATTCTTTTTCACAAAAGAACCTACAACAATTATTGAAAAAATATAATACTGAAAGTGTTCCCTATATTTCTATTAGTGAACTACAAAAAGAAAAGCCTTTCGACTCCGCTCAAGGTGACAATATAATTATACTAGACGCTCGTGAACCTAAAGAATTTGAGGTCAGTCATATCAAGAATGCTATGTGTGTTGGCTATGATTTTTTCAATTTAGAAAATACTTTAAAAAAATTCCCGAAGAACAAGAACACCAAAATTGTGGTGTATTGCTCGTTAGGAATTCGTTCAGAAGACATTGCCGAAAAACTACAAAAAGAAAATTACACTAATGTTTTTAATCTTTATGGTGGTATTTTTGAATGGAAAAATAAAGGAAACATAATCGTTAACCTACAAAACAACCCTACAGAAAAAATCCATGCTTTCAATAAAGAATGGAGCAAATGGTTACACAAAGGAGAAAAAATATATGAATAATCAAAATGAAGTGTCATTTCGAGCGCAGTCGAGAAATCTTCTCCTAATATTTACTCGAAACCCAGAATTAGGCAAGGTAAAAACACGTTTGGCTAAAACTATTGGAGAGGAAACTGCGTTAGATATTTATAAATTCTTATTAGAACACACAAAACGAGTTACCCAAAATTTAACTTGCGATAAAGCTGTATACTACTCGGTAAAAGTTCGTGAAAATGATATTTGGGATGCTACCCTATATCAAAAGCACCTGCAAGAAGGAAACGACTTAGGTATACGAATGCACAATGCCTTTCAACAAGCATTTTCTAATGGATATGAAAAAGTGATTATTATTGGTAGCGATTTACCTGATTTAACTTCTGAACACATCAATCAAGCTTTTCAAAAATTAAATTCTAATGGTGTAGTTATAGGTCCTGCTGAAGATGGCGGTTATTACCTATTAGGCATGAAAAAACTACATGCTACCGTTTTTCAACATAAAGACTGGGGAACTTCAACTGTTAGAAAAGACACCTTAAACGATTTACAAAACGAATCAGTACATTTGTTGGAAACCTTAAATGATGTAGATGTTTTTGAGGACATCAAAAACAACCCAATATTCAATCAATTTTTAAACTAACCGTCATTACGAGGTGTTCATTGAGCGAAGTCGAAATGATTGACGACGTAATTTGTTTATTGTAAACCATAACACAAAGGCTATTCCATTAACACTTGGACTGACAAACACGATATTAAAATGCTAAAAAAACAACAACTACAAGAAACACAAGAATTTCTTCAACATAAAGGAATTACCAACCCAGAAATAGGAATTGTTTTAGGAACAGGATTAGGAAAATTAGTAGATGAAATAACCATTGAACATGAAGTACCGTATGCTGATATTCCACACTTTCCACAAGCAACTGTAGAATTTCATTCCGGAAAACTTATTTACGGAACCCTATCGGGTAAAAAAGTGGTGGTTATGTCTGGTCGTTTTCATATGTATGAAGGTTACAACTTATGGGAAATAACCTACGGTATTAGAACCATGCATGCTTTAGGTATTAGAACTTTGTTAGTTTCTAATGCTGCAGGCGCTATCAACCTTTCTTATAAAAAAGGGGATCTAATGCTATTGGAAGATCACTTGAATTTACAAGGTGGCTCTCCCCTAGCCTTTAAAGGAGCAAATGAGTTTGGGAATATTTTTGCCGATATGCTAGAACCGTATTCAAAAAAATTGAACACTCAAATGAAAGCTATTGCTAAAACTAACGACATAGACCTGAAAGAAGGAGTATATGCAAGTGTTGTAGGCCCCCAATTGGAAACTAGAGCTGAGTATAGAATGTTACAAATTTTAGAAGTAGATGCGGTAGGAATGAGTACCGTACCTGAAGTAATTGTAGCAAAACAACTCAACATTCCGTGTGCAGCCGTTTCGGTATTAACCGATGAGTGTGACCCCAAAAACCTACAACCTGTAAATATTACCGAAATCATTGCAGTTGCTGGAAAAGCAGAACCAAAAATGATTACTCTTTTTAAAGAATTGATTACTAATTTATAGAAGCAAGACTATTAGACTTTAGAGCCAAGACAAACAGTACAAGTCTTTATTCTTTTTTCTAACAGTGTAGCGGTCTTTTATCTTAAAAATATGAGTTACTTAGAAACCACCAAAAATGTATATAAAGAAGCGGCCTTAACCCCTGATGTTGGTTTATGCTGTACAACAAACCCTATTTGGGAATTACCTGGATTAAAAATTCCTAAAATTATGCAAGAAATGAACTACGGATGTGGTTCTACCGTGCATGCTCGCGATTTAACCAACAATCCTAAAATATTATATGTAGGTGTTGGTGGCGGAATGGAATTATTACAATTTGCGTATTTCTCACGTCAGAAAAACGGAGTGATTGGAATCGATGTGGTAGATGAAATGCTAGAAGCTTCTGAAAAGAATTTCGTTGAAGCAGAAGCTCAAAACCCTTGGTTTAAAAGTGAGTTTGTCGATTTACGAAAAGGAGATGCATTACACTTGCCTGTAGAAGATAATTCGATTGATGTGGCTGCTCAAAACTGTTTATTCAACATTTTTAAAGCTGAAGAATTGAAAAAAGCCATTGCTGAAATGTACCGCGTATTAAAACCTCACGGACGTTTGGTTATGAGTGATCCTACCTGTGAGCAACCTATGAACGAAACGCTACGAAACGATGAACGTTTGCGTGCCTTATGTTTAAGTGGTAGTTTACCTATTGCTGAATATGTTAAAATGTTGACTGATGCTGGTTTTGGAACCATTGAAATAAGAGCTCGTAAACCCTATCGAATTTTAGATCCTAAAAATTACCCTACCGATGAATTGATTTATATCGAATCGATTGAAGTAGCAGCGATTAAAGATCCAATGCCTGCTGACGGACCTTGTATATTTACAGGTAAAGCTGCCATTTACTTTGGTGATGAAGACTATTTTGATGATGGCGCAGGACACACCTTATTGAAAAACCGACCTTTAGCGATTTGCGATAAAACAGCAGCCGCTTTAAAAGCGCTAGGAAGAGACGATATATTTTTCTCAGAATCTACCTATCATTATGATGGTGGTGGATGTTGTTAAAAGTAAATTTGACACCCTAATTAATTACCTTAACCACAAATAAAATGAAATCCTTAATTTTTATTTTCTTTATTACATCAATTATTCTAAACATTCACAACAAAGAAGTTATACACATCCCTGACAGAAACCTTAAATCTTTTTTATTATCAAATACTCAGATAAACTTAAATGGAGACAGTGAAATACAACTAACTGAAGCTGAAAATTTTAACGGTAAAATAGTTTGCCGTAATAAAGGAATAAAAGATTTAACTGGAATTGAGTTTTTTCCAAACCTTAAACATTTGGATATATCTTTTAATGAGTTAGAAAAAATTAATTTATCTAAAAATAATTTTCTTAGAACTTTTAATTGCTCTGGAAATAGAATTACTTCAATAAGTATTTCTAAAAATCATAACTTAACATATTTAAACTGCTCTCAAAATAAATTAACAGAATTAAACTTATCTACTACACCTAATTTAACTAAACTGTATTGTTCAGAAAATTTGCTAAAAAGTTTAGATATTACTTCTAATCTTAAACTTAAGATTGTCACATGTTCTATGAATAAAATAGAAAAACTAGACATATTTAACAATACTAAACTAGAAGTTTTAGAATGTCACCAAAACAAACTAAATTCTATAAATTTAAGTAAAAATCTAACCTTAAAATCTTTAAGCTGTGGATACAACCCTTTATACAACTTAGACATCAAAAATAATTTAAATTTAGAATATCTTTATTGTGATAAAAATCAATTAACTAGCTTGGATTTATCAAAAAATTTATTACTAAAAACTCTTTATTGTACCGAAAACTTTCTGGAACAATTAGACTTATCGAAAAACAAAAAATTAGAAACTGTGATTTGTTCAAAAAACAATTTAGAAAAGATTAATTTAAAAAATGGTAATAACACTAAACTGGAAATTTTCAAATTCTTTAACAATCCATCTTTAAATTGTATACAAGTAGATAACAAAGATTTTGCTAAAAACAGGAATAAAGCCTTTTGGGGAGGTCGTCACCCCAATAACCCAAAAGAAATCTTCAAAATAATATGTTTATAAAATTTAAATTTATCAGGTAAACATAATAACTCCTCCCACAATTTTACCAACTAGCGCTCGTTTTAGTACAATGAAAACACTCAAAGAAATACTCCTTCAACTTAGAGAAAATAGGAAACTACTCCTTTTGCTAAAATATGCAACAGGATTAATACTATTTGGAACTCTTTCAATAGTACTATTATTCTCCTTAGTGTATTTTGAAGTGTTTGGTAAATTACCCAACAAAGAAGAGTTAACATCTGTTATTAATGAAGAAGCTTCTTTAATCTATTCCTCAGACGAGGTAATTATCGGAAAAATATTTGCTGAGAACAGAACTAATGTTCAGCTAGAACAAATTCCAAATCATTTAAAAGAAGCTTTAATAGCTACAGAGGATAAACGATTCTATTCTCATAATGGCTATGACGGTCAAAGCTATGCACGTGTTTTCTTTAGAAGTATTTTACTACAAGATGCCTCTGGAGGTGGTGGAAGTACCATTACCCAACAGTTAATTAAAAACTTATACGGAAGGCAGTATCATGGTTTTTTGAGCATGCCTATCAACAAAATCAAGGAGCTCATCATTGCCAGTCGTATGGAGAAATTATACAGCAAAGATGAAATCTTGTTATTGTATTTAAACTCGGTTCCTTTTGGAGAAAATAACTTCGGAGTAGAATCGACTGCTAATCGATTTTTTAATAAATCAGTCAACAAATTAAATATCGAAGAATCAGCGGTACTTGTAGGAATGTTAAAAGCTAACACGTATTACAATCCTAGATTGAATCCTGAAAATGCTAGGAAGCGTCGCAATACAGTTCTTCAGTTAATGAATAGCGAAGCCTATTTAAGCAATAAAGTTACGGACAGTTTACAAAAACTACCTATTACACTAAACTATCATAATCTCGACATAAACACAACAGCGGGTTATTTTACGTATCAGGTAAAGAAAAAAGCTTCGGAGCTTGTAAAAACCATTAATGAGACTTCAAACAGCGACTATGATTTAGAAACAGACGGTTTAAAAATTCATACGACGCTGAATTATGAGATTCAAAAAATTGCGGAGAAATCTGCCAAGGAACAGCTCATCATCAAGCAACAACAGTTAGACAAAGAATTAGCTTCAAACAGGCAAAAAAACAGATGGTTTAAAAAACAACAATTCACTGAAAAAGATAAGCAAAAAAGAACTATTCAACTATTTGATTGGGACAGTACAAAAACCATTACTGGTAATAAAATTGATAGTCTTTGGTATTATGATAAAATGCTAAATGCTTCTGTTTTGGTTACGAATCCGAAAAACGGAGCAGTGATTAGTTGGGTTGGCGGAAATAATTTTAACACACTTCCTTTTGACATGGTGTTATCGCACCGTCAAATAGCCTCTGCTTTTAAACCCTTTTTATATGCTACCGCGTTGGAAAATGGAATTTCTCCGTGTGATTATTTTGAAAACGAGGAAAAGACCTATTCTGAATACGATAACTGGAAGCCACAAAATGCTGACCATAGCACTACTCCCGATAAAAAAGTTGCCTTGTGGTATGCCTTAATTAAATCGATGAACATTCCTAGTGTTAATCTATATTTTAAACTAGAAAAAGAGTGGCTAATCGACACTTGTGAAAAATTATTGTTCCCTGAAATTACAGACGATGCTCCTTCTATTGCTTTAGGAACGTTAGATTTATCACTGTTTGAAGCTACAAGAGCTTACGGTACTTTTGCTAATAATGGTGAAATGAACGACTTGTATATGATTAGCAAGATTACCGATAAAGAAGGGAATATCATTTACGAAAGTGAAAAACAAAAGGCAGAAAGAGTATTTACAGAAGAAAGTACACAAACATTAACTACTATTTTACAACAAGCTGTTGAACAAGGAACGGGATCTAAAATAAGAAACACCTACAAAATCAAAAGTCCGTTAGCGAGTAAAACAGGTACCGCACAAAACTACACCAATGCTTGGTTTATGGCATATACACCAAATATTGTTCTCGGAACTTGGGTAGGGACTTCTAAAAACGACGTGCATTTTACTAGCGGAAATGGTTCTGGATCTTCATTAGCATTACCTATTATAGCCAATATTTTGAAGGAAATAGAAAATAATCCTGAATTAAGAGAAAAATATTTAACTTCATTTGACATACCAGAAGAGGTTTCTTCCTCAATCGACTGTCCTCCTTACAGAGAAAAAGGAATTAAAGGATTTTTCAACAGACTTTTTGGAAAGAAAAAGAAAGAATAATTTAATATAAACAATACAAAAATGCTGTCAGTTCGAGTATCGACCAAAGGGAGGTGTATCGAGAACCAACTAATGACGTCTCGATACAATTCCGATATAGTATCGGAATCACTCGACGTGACATTTTAACTATCTAACTCAAATTTAAATTATGCAAACAAGGTTGCAAAAGCCTCTTCAATCTTACTTACTAAAATCAGTTTTATAGAATGGTTTTTGCTCGTAATCTTGTTGTATTTTGAGGTTACAAAGGTTTTATATCCTAACTTTTCAGCTTCGGTAATACGCTGATCTATTTTAGAAACAGGACGAATTTCACCTGCTAAACCAACTTCAGCTGCAAAACACACATCAGGGTTGATCGCTAAATCTTGATTTGATGATAAAATCGCTGCCACTACCGCTAAATCTATCGCAGGATCGTCTACATGAATTCCACCGGTAACATTTAAAAACACATCTTTCGCTCCTAATTTGAATCCCGCACGCTTTTCTAGCACCGCCAAAATCATGTGCAAGCGCTTGAGGTTATAACCCGTTGTAGTTCGTTGTGGAGTTCCATAAACCGCTGTTGAAACCAAGGCTTGAATTTCTATCATCAGTGGACGAATACCTTCCAATGTTGACGCAATCGCAGTTCCACTTAAATCAGCATCTTTTTTCGAAATTAAAATTTCAGAAGGATTCGATACTTCTCGCAATCCATCTGATAACATTTCGTAGATTCCTAATTCAGCCGTAGAACCAAAACGGTTTTTTTGCGAGCGTAAAATACGGTAGGTATGATTTCTGTCACCTTCAAACTGTAACACCACATCTACCATGTGTTCTAAAATCTTAGGTCCTGCAATATGTCCTTCTTTGTTAATATGTCCGATTAACAGTACTGGAGTTGCTGTTTCCTTGGCAAATTTGATGAGTTCTGCGGAGGTTTCTCGTATTTGCGAAATACTTCCTGGTGAAGCTTCAATAGAATTGGTATGTAAGGTTTGAATAGAATCAATCACCAAAACATCAGGCTGAACTTCTTCTATATTTTTAAAAATCTGTTGCGTATTGGTTTCGGTAAGAATTAAACAGTTAGGGTTTTTTCCTTCTACACGCTCAGCACGCATTTTTATCTGCGATTGGCTTTCTTCCCCAGATACATACAAAACTTTTTGCGAAATTTGTAAGGCGATTTGTAACAATAAGGTAGATTTACCAATTCCTGGCTCTCCTCCTAATAATACAACAGCTCCTTTTACCAATCCACCACCTAAAACGGTGTCTAATTCTTGATTTTTAGTACCAAAACGTTCTTCTGGGTTCAGTTGAATATCTTCAACTCGCAAAGGTTTTGCTACTCTTTTTTGATTGTTTTCAGGCGATTTCCATTTTCTTTTTTCCTCTTTTTGAATAACTTCTTCAACAATAGTATTCCATTGTTTACACGAGCCACATTGTCCTACCCATTGCGCGTGTTGCGCTCCACAGTTTTGACAGAAAAAAGTTGTTTTGGTTTTAGCCATTTTTTGAGTTTGAAAGTTTCAAAGTTACAAGTTTCAAAGTTAAAAATACTTTGATTTTTCTTTTTACTTAGTAAGTACAGCGTTAGCGATTGCAGTAATTGTTTAAGCTCTTTTTTGTTCTTAAAACAAAAAAAGCGAGTACGGAAAGCGCGACCTGAAAGGAAACGCCCTATTACTTTTTATTTCTATTATAAATAGGTAACAGTAAAAATGCTAATCCACCAAACACAATAATCATAGCTGTTTGAGCAGTCCACATAATCCATCCAAAAGCGGTTGCAGGTTCTTCTGCAATTCCAAATAGAGCCAAAGCTCCAGCTACAGCAATTGGGTACAAACCGACACCTCCATTAGTTGCTGCAATACTAAATCCTCCAGCTATAAACCCGATTAAAACACCTCCTAATGGAACGTGTAATCCATTAATTGCTGGAATCGTTGCCCAAAACATCAGTACATACATTACCCAAATAAATACCGTATGAAAAATGAACGCCCATTTATACTTCATTTTAAAGATGCTGGTAACACCTTCAATTAGTCCAACTACAAAATTCTTGATTTTTAGCCCTATTCCTGATTTTGCTTTTCTCACAAAACGTGTAAAAACCACAAACACCAATGCTAATCCTCCTAAAAGGATTCCAATTTTAATCGGATCGAAGTTTTTGGTTAGTAATTCATAAATAAAATCAAACTGCACAAAAAGGGTAATGGCAATAATGCTAAGCATCATAATTAAATCTGCCATTCGTTCGGCAACAATGGTTCCAAATCCTTTTTCAAACGGAATGTTTTCATAATTTGTCATAACAGCTGCTCGAGATACTTCTCCCGCTCTTGGTACTACATAATTTACCAAATATGCCACTAAAACTGCCATGGTGCTATTACCAAAGTCTGGCTTATACCCCATTGGTTCAAGTAAAAACTTCCAGCGATAAGCACGAGACAGGTGGCTTAAAATTCCGAAGAATAGTCCTAAAGCTATCCAACCGTAATTAGCATCTTTAAAATATTGGACTAAGGTTTCAATTGAAATTTTTGACAATGAATACCAAACTAAAAAACCTCCCAAGATGAGAGGTAATAGTATTTTTGTAGTTTTTTTGACTGATAAACTCAAACTATTCTAGCAAGTTATTTTCTTCGTTAGGAAATACTAATTGTGGCTTAAACTTTTTGGCTTCTTCTAATTCCATAAAAGCATACACAATTAAAATAAGTATATCTCCTTTTTGAACTCTACGTGCTGCAGCTCCATTCAATGTGATTTCACCACTTTTTCTTGGACCTGGAATTGCATACGTTTCTAAACGTTCTCCGTTATTGTTATTCACAATTTGAACACGTTCTCCTTCAATAATCCCAGCAGCATCCATTAAATCTTCGTCAATGGTAATACTACCTATATAATTTAAATCCGCATTAGTTACCTTAACACGGTGTATTTTAGATTTTACTACTTGTACTAACATGCTGCAAAAATAGTTGTTTTTTAATGAATACTAAGTTGTTTTTAGATGATTTTAACATTACTACAAACCTTACACTTAACACTAAATAGCAATTAATTATTCTTTAAACGAATATTATCAATTAAGCGAATGTCTCCAGCAAAAACAGCAATAAAAGCACGATATTTTTTATTTACTCCAATCTCTGTTACTGTTTGTAATGTTTTTTCATCTGCAATGGTAAAATACTCCAACTCCAATAACGGGTGTTTTTTAAACTGTTTTTCAACCCATTTAGTTAACTCCTCTGGACTTTTTAATCCAAATTTATTTTTTGCCTTTTTTAGTGTTTTATAGATAAAAGGCGCCGCTTCTCTATGCTCTCTACTTAAACGAGTATTTCGAGAACTCATTGCCAATCCATCTTCTTCCCTAAAAATAGGTCTTCCTTTAATTTTTACTAGGAGTTTGTATTTTTTAACTAGTTTTTTAATGATTTGCAATTGCTGAAAATCTTTTTTTCCAAAATAAGCGGTATCTGGCTCAATAATTTCAAAAAAAGCTTTTACAATTGTTCCAACTCCATCAAAATGACCATCTCTAAATTCTCCTTCCATTTGATGCTCTAACCCATCAAAATTGAAGTTTTCAGAAGCTACCTTTTCAGCATAAATTTCTTCTACTGTAGGAAAAAACAACACGTCACAATTAACAGACTCTAACAACGCTACATCACTCTCGTATGTCTTGGGATATTTATCTAAATCTTCTTTATTATCAAACTGTGTAGGGTTTACAAAAATGCTAACTACAGCAATATCATTCTTTTTTTTCGCTCTCTTAATGAGTGATAAATGTCCTTGATGTAAAGCTCCCATAGTTGGGACAAATCCGATAGATTTTTTATTCTTTTTTAACGTGGATAAAAACTCTTTTATTTCGGATTTTCTTGTGAAAATTTTCATTGTTATTTTATTGAAATGCATGCAAAATTAGCAATTTAACACGATTTTTGCATTAAATTTCGTATTTTTGCACATTCAATAAAACAGACCGATTTAATGAAGGATAAGAGAGTTTTATATGTTTCATCAGAGGTAACACCATATTTACCAGAAACAGAATTATCGTCTACCGCATTTAACGTTGCTAAAAATGCACATTCTAAAGGAATTCAAACCCGTATATTCATGCCTCGATTTGGGGTAATTAATGAACGAAGGCATCAATTACATGAAGTTATTCGCCTATCAGGTATGAACTTAATTATTAATGACATGGATATGCCTTTAATAATTAAAGTTGCTTCTATACCTAAAGAAAGGATGCAAGTATATTTTATTGACAATGACGAGTACTTTAAGCGTAAAGCTGTGTATTCTGACGAAGATGATAAGCTATTCGATGATAACGATGAGCGTATGATTTTCTTCGCCAAAGGTGTTATTGAAACTGTTAAAAAGTTAAACTGGGCTCCAGACATTATTCATGTTCACGGATGGATGGCTTCATTACTCCCATTATATTTAAGAGAATTTTATAAAGAAGAACCATTGTTTGCTGAAAGCAAGATTGTAACTTCGCTTTACAATAGCGATATTGAAGATTTGAATAAGGAGTTAGCTAACAAAGTTCGCTTTGATAAGATTGAAGACTCTAAAGTAACTACAATTGAAACACCAAGTCATATTAATATTTTAAAAAGCGCTATTGAAAATTCAGATGCTATTATAAAAGGTAGCGAAGTTTTACCTGAAGAAATTGAAACTTTCATTGAGCAAAGCAATGTAAAAGTCTTGGATTTCCAGTCAGAGGAAACTTTAACTGAAGCATATTTAGAATTTTATAAAGGAAACGTTTTAGAATTAAGCGAATAATGATTAGAAAAATTGGTGTACTTAGTATTAGCTTGCTATGTTTAGCAGCTATTACATCGTGTGAAAAAGATTTTAGTGACGTTGGAACAAACGTTGTTAATAACGATAAGTTCGAAACAGGAGAAATCTTATTAGATGTTGAAATAACCCCAAAAAATATTGAGAGTGTACAAGCTGACAATATTAACGCTACTATTAGCGATTATTGGTTAGGAGTATATAACAATCCTAATGCAGAAAAAATTGAGGCTTCAATAATTTCTCAACTTGGATACATTTCAAACTTAAACAATAAAGATACAGATACCACTGTATTTAACCTTGACAAGGTTATCTTAAAAATTCCATATCAGGCAACCTCTACAGGTACCACTGATGGCGTGACAAACTTTAAATTAGATTCAATTTTAGGAAATCCTGATGTCGCTACCTCTATTCAAGTACTGGAAAATGAGACTTATTTAAACACATTAAACCCAAGTGATCCATCTAAAAGAAACACTTTCTTTTCTGACAAAGAATACTTAGGAAGTAATGTATTAAGCGAAGGTGGTATTTATGAGTTAAAACCTAAAGCTACAGATACTACATTTATCTTTGATAGAGTTGACAGGTCTTCTTCATTAACAGGCACAAATACATATAAAGATACTATTAGAGCTATAAACTCTCAGAAACTTAAAGTTCCATTTTTAGCAATTCCTTTGGATATGCCAAAAATGAAAGCTTTATTTTGGGATAAGTTTCACAGTGGAGAATTTGCATCTAAAGAAGCTTTTGACAATTATTTTAGAGGAATTAAAATAGTCGCTACAGGAAGTGATGGATCACTAGTTCCTTTAAATCTAGCTTCTTCACCTACTCCATCTGTAGATTTTTTATACACTAAATCTGATATAGATGGGTCAACAGTTAAAAAAACTACCAAAAGCACATTTAGCTTCCCCTTATCTGGCATAAGAAATAGTCATTACAAAATGACTCCGGCTACAAATTCAGCTCCTGCCAATAACTTTGTTGTTCAAGGAACAGCTGGAAGCATTGCAGAGGTTAAAATTTTAGACGAGACAAAAGTTCAAGAGTTAAAAAGCAACAATTGGTTAATTAATGATGCTTCTCTTACTTTTTATATAAATCAGACGGTTAATAACGATGCTGATATCATTCCTCAACAGTTATTTTTATATCAAAATAAAGAAAATGAAACAGGAGGTATTTCACCAACACAGTTAACAGATGCCTACGTTGATCCGACTTCATTTGGTGGAACTTTAAAGAAAACTGACGATGATAACCCTGAGGAATATACTTTTAGAATTACCGATTACATTTCTAAATTATTATCAGGCGAAGAAAATACAACTACTGATCCTTTAGTATTAAAAGTCTATAACCCTACAGATACTCCTGTAAGTAATAATGTTTTAACAACCTCTGTTAAATCTTATAACTGGAATCCTAGAGCAGTGACATTATTCGACGGAAATGAGACTGCTAACGGAGCTAAAAGAGCTGTTTTAAAAATATCATATTCAAAAGAAAAATAAGTTGTTATGTGCGGAATTACTGGATATATTGGACATAGAGAAGCTTATCCAATTGTAATTAATGGATTAAAGCGTTTAGAATATAGAGGTTATGATAGTGCTGGAATCATGATGTATGATGGTGAAACAATGCACTTATCAAAAACCAAAGGAAAGGTTTCTGACTTAGAAATAATTACAAACAGAGAAGAGGAAAGAAAAAAAGGTAAAATAGGTATTGGGCATACTCGCTGGGCAACCCATGGCGTTCCTAATGATGTAAATTCCCATCCTCATTTTTCTCAATCTGGAAACCTTGTAATCGTTCATAATGGGATTATAGAAAACTATGATACCATTAAAAAAGAATTACTTTCAAGAGGTTACAAATTTGAAAGTGACACCGATACTGAGGTTTTAGTAAATCTTATTGAAGAAATAAAGAAAAGTGAAAGTTGTAAATTAGGGAAAGCCGTTCAATTAGCCTTAACTAATGTAATTGGCGCTTACGCAATTGCTGTTTTTGACAAAACAAAACCTAACGAAATAGTTGTTGCTCGATTAGGTAGCCCTATTGCTATTGGTGTTGGAAAAAACAACGAAGAATTTTTTGTTGCTTCTGATGCCTCTCCTTTTATTGAATATACAAAAAATGCAATTTACCTTGAAGATGGTGAGTTAGCCATTATAAAAAAAGACAAAGGGATTAAAGTTCGTAAAATAGATAACGACAAAGAAATTGATGCGAACATTCAGAAGCTACAGTTAAGCCTTGAACAGATAGAGAAAGGTGGTTACGATCACTTTATGTTAAAGGAAATATACGAACAACCTAAAGCTATTATAGATACTTATAGAGGTAGAATGCTAGCCAACGAAGGGATTATAAAGATGGCAGGTGTTGATGATAATATGTCTAAATTCTTAAATGCAGACAGAATTATCGTTGTAGCTTGTGGTACTTCTTGGCATGCAGGTTTGGTTGGAGAATATCTTTTTGAAGATATGGCTCGTATTCCTGTTGAAGTTGAATACGCCTCTGAATTTAGATATCGCAACCCTATTATTACTCCAAAAGATGTAGTGATTGCTATTTCTCAGTCTGGAGAAACAGCTGATACTTTAGCAGCTATTAAACTTGCTAAATCTAAAGGAGCTTTTGTATTTGGTATATGTAATGTAGTAGGGTCTTCTATTGCAAGAGAAACTCATGCTGGTGCTTATACGCATGCAGGTCCAGAAATTGGAGTTGCATCAACCAAAGCATTTACAACACAAATAACTGTACTTTCTCTAATTGCTTTGAAATTAGCACAAGCTAAAGGAACCTTATCTACATCGGCAGTGAATACTTATTTACAAACGATGCAGCAAATTCCTAATCAGGTTGAAAAGCTATTACAAATTGATGATCAGGTTAAGGAAATAGCAAGTGTTTACAAAGACGCTAAAAACTGTTTATATTTAGGTAGAGGGTTTAATTTCCCTGTCGCTTTAGAAGGGGCTTTAAAACTAAAAGAAATCTCTTACATTCATGCTGAAGGGTATCCTGCTGCAGAAATGAAGCATGGACCTATTGCCTTGATTGATGAAAATATGCCTGTTTTTGTTATTGCAACAAGCAGAGGTCATTATGAAAAGGTAGTAAGTAACATTCAAGAGATTAAGTCTCGTAGTGGAAAAATAGTAGCAATCGTTACAGAAGGTGATGAAACAGTTAAAGAAATAGCTGATCATGTTATTGAAATTCCAGATACAGAAGAAGCTTTTTCTCCTTTATTAACAACAATACCATTTCAATTACTATCATACCACATAGCAGTAATGTTAGATAAAAATGTTGACCAACCAAGAAACTTAGCAAAATCGGTTACTGTAGAGTAACAATCGACTTTATTCAAAATACAAATCCTGAGAGTTTTCTCAGGATTTTTTTATGTCTCTTTTTCAAAAGTTACATATATAGGGAAATGATCTGAAAAACCACCTTTATAAAAAGGTCCTATAAAAGTTCTAAATGGACTTCCTTTATACTTTCCTTTGTATATTTTTAGCCAATCTTTATTATAAATTTTCGCATTTAAAAAACTATGTTTGCTCTCATTCACATTAAAAAAAGCTTTTGAAAACATAATTTGATCAAACAAGTGCCATTTTTTATAATGAGTTGTAGTTCCTAGCCCTCTTTTATATAACGGCTTCATAGGATTGTACAAATCATCTGATATTAAATACTCTTTAATGCTTTTATTAGTTGGATCATCATTAAAATCTCCCATAACAATAAATTTCGGAGCTTTTTCTTCCTTTTTAATTTTATCTATGATACTTCGAGTTAATTGAGCTGCTTTTATTCTATTCTTTTCACTTTCAGTCTCCCCTTCTCTACGTGAAGGCCAATGGTTAACTAAAACATGTACTAACTCATCATTAAACATACCTTTAACCACTAATAAATCGCGAGTATAATCTACTTCTCCTCTATCATCTGTTAACAAAATCGGATATGTTTCGGAAGACATTACCTCAAAAAAGTCTTGATTATACATCAAAGCAACATCAATACCTCTTTCATCTGGTGAATCGTAATGAATGTAATCATAATTAAATTTTGACAGGTTTTTATGCTTCACTAAATCGTTTACGACCATAGCATTTTCAACCTCAACCAATCCAATAATAACTGGTGGATATGCAGATTGATTATTACCTAACTGACTAATAACTGATGTTATTTTTCTCAATTTATGACGATACTTTTTCTTACCCCATTTTAATTTACCATTTGGTGTAAAATCATTATCATAAGTATTGGGGTCATCAACAGTGTCAAATAAATTTTCAACATTATAAAAAGCAACTGTGAACCTATTTCTTCTTCTATTTAATGTCATTTAAAAATTGTTTGCATATCGAAAATACAAAAATGTAAGAAGCATATAACATAAACCTAACCTTAATTATTAATAAATTGGATAAATTTTCTAAAAACAACCTTATAAATTTTTATAAAAATTGCTGAATCATTTAAAATTCATCAAAAAAGAAAGGTAAAAAAGATAAATATTACCAATATTAACAAGGTGTAAAAAAACACAAAACTTAAACTTAGTTTACTTTAAAACAATACTTTTTTAATCTATAAAAATCATTTAAAAAACTCATTTACAATACTTTTACAGTGTTAAATTTTAACAAACAAACTTAAAACAAACCCTAAAACTCTAAAAAATGAAAAAGTTATTTGTATTAATGTTCGTCACTCTAATGAGTACTTCAGTTTTTTCAACAAACGAAAATCCTGCAAAAGAGAAAATTAGAACAAAAATCGTTGAACTATTAGGTAACCCTAACTTTGTTCTAGATAAAGAAGTAAAAACTACCGTAGAATTTTTAATAAACAAAAACGGAGAAATAGTTATTTTGAATGTTAATTGTGATACTGAACAAGTTTGTCACTATGTAAAAAGCAGATTAAATTATAAGTTTATAAATAATGAATTTAAGCTAAAAAACCATATTTATAAAATGCCTTTAACTATACAAAAAAGTAGCAGTAAGTAATCATTTATCAATCATCCCCTAATAAAAAAGCCTCATAGAAATTTCTATGAGGCTTTAATTTTGTTATTCAGTATATCTTACACTGCTCCTTGATCAAGCATTGCATCAGCAACCTTAACAAAACCAGCAACGTTTGCCCCTTTTACATAATCAACATATCCATCTTCTTCTGTACCATATTTTACACAAGCTTCGTGAATGTTATTCATAATAGAATGTAATTTAGTATCTACTTCTTCACGAGTCCAAGACAAACGTAAAGAGTTTTGAGACATCTCTAAACCAGATGTTGCTACACCTCCTGCATTTGAAGCCTTTCCTGGTGCAAATAAAATTTTTGCCTTGTGGAATACTTCAATAGCCTCTGGAGTAGATGGCATGTTTGCTCCTTCAGCAACACAAATACACCCATTATCAACTAATATTTTTGCTTCTTCTCCGTTTAACTCATTTTGAGTTGCACACGGTAAAGCTACATCACACTTAGTTCCCCAAGGTCTTTCTCCTTTAAAGAATTTTGCTGACGGATACTGCTCAACATACTCGTGAATTCTTCCACGTTTTACATTCTTTAACTCTTGTACAAAAGCTAATTTTTCGGCATCTATACCAGCTTCGTCATAAATATATCCTGAAGAATCAGATAATGTTACAACCTTACCTCCTAATTGAGTCGCTTTCTCAGTAGCATATTGCGCTACGTTACCAGAACCAGAAACAACTACGGTTTTTCCTTTAAAAGAATCTCCTTTAGTTTTTAACATATTCTCCGCAAAGTAAACATCACCATAACCTGTAGCTTCAGGACGGATTAATGAACCTCCCCAAGAAGCCCCTTTACCAGTTAACACTCCAGTAAATTCATTACGTAAACGCTTGTATTGACCAAACATGTAACCAATTTCACGGCCTCCAACTCCAATATCTCCAGCAGGAACATCCGTATCAGGACCAATATGACGTGCTAATTCAGTCATGAAAGATTGACAAAACGCCATTACTTCACGATCAGACTTTCCTTTAGGATTGAAATCAGACCCTCCTTTACCTCCACCCATTGGCAAAGTAGTTAATGAGTTTTTGAAAACTTGCTCAAATCCTAAAAATTTTAAGATCGATAAGTTTACTGAAGGATGAAAACGTAATCCTCCTTTATAAGGTCCAATTGCTGAGTTAAACTCAACTCTATACCCTCTGTTTACTTGAGTTTCTCCGTTATCATCAACCCAAGGCACTCTAAACATAATAGTACGTTCAGGTTCAACCATACGCTCAAGTAATTTCTTATCTTGATATTTTGGATTATTTTCTATAAACGGAATTACTGTTTCTGCTACTTCATGTACAGCTTGCAAAAACTCTGGTTCATATGTATTACGCTCTTTTACGTAATCCATAAATTCTTGTATCTTAGATTCCATAAACTTAGTTGTTGTTCTGTTATTTTATAATATTAACAATTTTACTATGCAAATATAATTATTTTACTACTCGTTAATTTCTATTTTTCTGTTTATTTCCCTTATTTTATTGGTGTTTTTGCAAACACAATCAAAAGTCCTTTTTTTTACACAAAAAAACGTAAATTTGCACCTTAACTTTTGGAAAGATTATGTTAGACAAGGTAAAAGAATTGATTGGAGAGGTAAATGCTTTTAATACCACTTCAAAAGAAGAAATTGAAACATTCAGAATTAAATACTTAGGAAGCAAGGGAATTTTAAAAGATTTATTTGCTGAGTTTAAAAATGTACCTAACGACCAAAAGAAAGAGTTTGGACAAACCATAAATTTACTTAAAAACTCTGCTGAAGAAAAAGTAACCATTTTAAAAGAAGCTATTGAAAATGCTGTTGAAGAAAAAGGTGTTTATGGAGACTTAACACGTCCTTCTGAGCCTATTAATTTAGGTTCTCGTCATCCCATTTCTTTAGTGAAAAACCAAATCATCGAGGTCTTTAACCGTATTGGTTTTACCGTTTCTGAAGGACCAGAAATAGAAGATGATTGGCATAACTTTACCGCTTTAAACTTACCAGAATATCACCCAGCACGTGATATGCAGGATACTTTCTTTATTGAAAAGAATCCTGATACGTTGTTAAGAACACATACCTCATCGGTACAAGTACGCTATATGGAAAACAACGAACCTCCAATTCGTACCATTTCTCCAGGACGTGTGTTTAGAAACGAAGATATTTCTGCACGTGCACACTGTATATTCCATCAAGTAGAAGGATTATATATTGATACTGATGTTTCTTTTGCTGATTTAAAACAAACCTTATTATACTTTACCAAAGAAATGTTTGGTAAATCTAAAATACGTTTACGTCCGTCATATTTCCCGTTTACTGAGCCAAGTGCTGAAGTAGATATTTACTGGGGATTAGAAACCGAAACGGATTACAGAATTACCAAAGGAACAGGTTGGTTAGAAATTATGGGATGTGGTATGGTAGACCCAAATGTATTAAAGAACTGTAATATCGATCCTACAAAATATAGCGGATATGCCTTCGGAATGGGTATCGAACGTATTGCTATGTTATTATACCAAATTCCAGATATTCGTATGTTCTACGAAAACGACAAACGTTTCTTAGAACAGTTTAAATCAGTGATATAATTTTAAGATAAGCTCAAACAAAATAAAAGACGAAAGCACTAAACTTTCGTCTTTCCTTTTAAAGAAGTACTCGATGAAAAAAGATATTGAAATTCCTAAGGTAACTGACGTTGAAATTGCAGTAGTTTTAGAAACCAATGAAATTGACAATAAAGAAGATTGGAATGTATATATTCTAAACAAAAAGGATATCGATTTAGAAATGATAGTCATTGTTTCTCAAGGCTTCTCAGACACTAAAACCACTTCTGTTTTCAGAAGAAAAATAGACAAACTTCCTGCAAACAGTTATCAAAAGTTTGAACTAATGCAACCTGAGTTATTTGATTTAGACAATCGTTTTCAGGTGACTTTTTTTGAAAATAACAGACTACACGATAAAACTTTTATTTTTCAGGCAGAAACAATCCAAGAAGGCTTTTTAAGAGACATCGAATTCTTAGGAAAAAAAGGTATTGTTTGTAAATAAATATGACTCATATAAAATTCACAAAAGAACGATAGTTGTTAATTCACTGCTATCGTTCTTTCTTTTATATTCACTTTTAGTACTTTCGTTTAAAATATCACTTTATGTTTGCAAGCATTCAAGACTTAATATCTCAATTTTCTTCTTGGGTATGGGGAATTCCTTTATTAATATTACTTATTGGTGGCGGTTTATACCTCTTTATTTACTCAGGATTAATTCCATTTAGATATATTGGTCATGCTATTGCTATTTTAAGAGGAAAATATGACAAAGCTGATTCTCCAGGAGATTTATCTCACTATGAAGCTTTATCATCTGCTATTGCAGCTACCGTAGGAATGGGGAACATTAGTGGAGTTGCCATTGCTATTGCAACTGGAGGTCCTGGTGCTATTTTTTGGATGTGGGTAAGTGCTTTTGTAGGTATGGCTACCAAATTTTTTACCTGTAGTTTATCAGTAATGTACCGCGGAACAGATGAAAACGGAAATGTAAAAGGTGGTCCGATGTATGTGATTACAGAAGGATTAGGAAAAAAATGGAAACCTTTGGCACTATTCTTCTCTGCGGCAGGATTAATAGGAACGCTACCTGCATTTCAAGCAAACCAGCTAACGCAAACCTTAGTAGATGTTTTTAAAGTACATGAAACCAACCATTTTACAGCTAAATTATTATTAGGTATCACCACTGCAATTATTGTATCGATGGTAATTTTTGGAGGAATTAAACGAATTGGTAGTGTCGCTGGAAAATTAGTTCCTGTAATGGTTGTGGTATACCTTCTTACAGTCTTAACCATTTTGTTTTTAAGATTAGAACAGGTTCCTGCGATTTTTTCTTTAATTTTTGAAGATGCTTTTTCAGGAAAATCTGTTTTAGGTGGTGCCTTAGGTGCTTTGATAATTACAGGAGTGAAGCGAGCTGCTTTTTCTAACGAAGCAGGTTTGGGTACTGCACCTATGATGCACGGAACTGCAAAAACCAAAGAGCCTATCCGTGAAGGATTGGTTGCTATGTTAGGCCCAGCTATTGACACCTTGTTAGTTTGTTCTTTGACCGCACTAGCTATTTTAGCTTCAGGTGTTTGGAAAGGATTTGAAGGTAATGGAATTTCAATGACATTAGCTGCATTTGATGCTGTACTTCCTCACAATATCGGAAGCGTTATTTTAACTATTTGTGTGTTAATTTTCGCTTTTTCAACATTGTTTACCTACTCTTTTTACGGATTGAGCTGTTTAAGCTTTTTAACCAATACCAAAATTGGAAAGAATTACAACTACATTTATATTTTTACGATTGCTATCGCCTCTATCATCAAATTAGACTTTGTAATTAACTTAATTGATAGCGCCTATGCTTTGATGGCAATTCCAACAGTAATTTCAACATTAATCTTAGCTCCTAAAGTTAAAAAAGAAGCTAAAAAGTATTTTCAGAAGTTAAAAGCGAATGCTTTTTAACACGTTTAAGCTCTTCAATTATCTTAGAAGATAAAGAATCTATTTTTTTAGATGTCTCTTTTATATATTCTTGATGCTTTGTTGAATCCTTTACAATATCTAAAGTTGTTTTAGTCGAATTGGTATACCAACCTTTCCATGCTGAAATAATTGATAATTGAGTTGATAAAGAATCTCCTTTTTTTAATGCTATTTCACTTTGTCTTTGTTCTTCTTGAAGCCTTGATATGGCTGTTTTTTCAATATTTAATAATATTGATTTAGCTGTAGTATTATTTGCATTTAACAAAGTATAGGCAGAAGCTAACGAAGATACTCCTACGTTTTTAAGTGTTTTTTGGGACACTTTATCGATTCGATCGTTATCAGTGTGATAAAATTGGTCGGTAAAATGCCAGAATAGAACGCTAGGAATATTTCTTTTTAAAAATGGTACATGATCACTTCCTCCTTCAAACGGATTTGTATTCACTACCCAATTCGTTCTTTTCCCTTGCTCCTTGAATTTATCGATTAAAAAATCATTTAAATAATGAGGTTTCATTTCTTCTAACTTCATTTTTCTTCCACCCCATTCGGTATGTTTATCATTACCTCTTGTCCAAATAGCACTAGGATCAGGCATTTTTTCAATTAAAAAAGTACCTCCTGTTTTTTTGGTGTCTTCCCCTACCATGTCTAGAGAAATTCCCCACTTAATATCTTTTGCTCTTATTGTATCTTCTTTTACATACCTGTTTGTTGAAATAATTTCATCTCCCCATAAAAAGGTTAAGGTTCTATTGGGTACAAATATGTTATTTTTGATAAGTTCAGCTGTAAGTGTAGCCATTTCTAGAGCAACACCTACACCTGTAGCATTGTCATTTGCACCAGGTTCTTGTATATGAGCACTAAAAACCAAACGTTCTTTAGGTTCCTTATTTCCTTTTATATCAGCAATAATTGTTAATTCTTCTGATGGATAAATGTTGGTTTCAATAGTTACTTTTAAGGATACTTTTCCTTTTGAGAGTTCTGCTTTTAATTTTTCTTTAGCCTTGTAAGACATCGCAATTGCCCAAGATTTTGCTTTTTCATTTAACGGGATAGTTCTAAATTGAATAGAAGTGGTGTTTTTTTGAGGTTGTAAATATTTTGGGTTACTATAGGTAATTAGTCCCAAAGCACCTCCTTTTACAATAGCTTGGTTAAAGATTTTATGAGGACTTGTTTCAGCAAAAACAATCTTTCCTTTAACATCTAACTCTTTTAACTTTTTTAAGTCTTTAATGTAAACGACCTCTGCATTAACTCCTTCTTTTGGTGTACTGTAAGAGTTTAAAGCAATCATATTCCTATTTGTGCTATGCTGTAAAAGAGGAATATCCTCTCCAACTATATTTACAGAAGCATTCACAGATTCCCAAGTAGGATTTTTTAAGGGTCTTGTTTCTATTCTGTAGGTTAACACATCATTACTTTTAGCAACATCTTCTTTAACAAAACCTGACTTTTCTAATTCTTCAGCAATTTTGTACACACTTTTATTAAAACCTGTATTACCAACAACACGCCAATATTTTTCTACAAAAGAAGTTGTTTCATAAGCCAAATCGCCAGTAAATTCTTCATTTAAAACATCAAAATAGTTAGAAGAATTTAAAACAGGTGCTGTTGGTTCATTTTTACAACTTATAAGTAATAGAATGATAGGTAATAGATAGAGTTTTTTTAGCATAACGGGATTTTGTGGCTTTAAAAGTACACTTTTTAAATATAGTTTTACTCTCTCCCTATCGGATAATCTTCATAAAAATCTTCAAAGGTTTTATCGGTGGTGTAATTCTCTCTTAATACTTTGTAAACCATTAACACTACTAGTAATTGACCGATAACTGTAAGTATAAACATCCAACTAAACCCTATATTAGTAAAACCCAAAGCTATTAGCACTAATAAAAAAATAGTGACAAACAATACCAAAAACATAACCGTGCACCTCATAACTATCAAATCACCCTATAATTTACGAAAAAAATCAACAACTTATAAAGCTCTAATGACTTTATAAAGAGTTCCTTTGATATTTAAAGTGGCTTTGGAGATTTATTTGAGGTAGAAGAAAAAGACTAACTCTCTAACAATACTTAACGTTTTATTAGTGCTTCTCCTTCAAAAACTAGCCCTTTAAAACCAGTTTTCATAAAATTTCTAATGTTTTGATGATCTGTTCCTTCAGGGTTTTTTAAAACATCTTCAAAATAATACTGTCCAAAACAAGCCAAGGTTTCTTCTTTACTAAACTTCTGCTGTATCGCGAAAGAAAACACTTTACATGAACCTTGATTTTTTTTAGCTTCATTGTATATATCTCCATTTTTAAAGGCAGTAGGTGTAAAATTATATAAATTTTCAATCACCGATATAGTATCAGGAAACTCTACTTTTCCTGGTGTATTTTGTATAGTTTGTTTAAATGTATCTAGTATCATTTGAAAAAGGTTTTACGCTGCAAAACAAAAGATTTAAACTCATAAAAACTAACTCGTAGTAATTTTTTACAAACTAACATTTATAGTTAAATTTGCACAGCTAAAATTTCAAGAAATGTACAGAACGCATACTTGTGGCGAGTTAAGAGCATCGCACATCAATACTGAAGTAACCCTTTCTGGTTGGGTACAAAAATCACGTGATAAAGGTTTTATGATTTGGGTAGATTTACGTGATCGTTACGGAATTACACAATTAATTTTCGATGAAGAGCGTACTTCTAAAGAGTTAATGGATAAAGCAAAGACTTTAGGACGTGAGTTTGTAATACAAGTAACGGGTAAAGTTATTGAGCGTCAATCTAAAAATGCTAACATTCCAACAGGTGATGTAGAAGTTTTAGTATCTAGCCTAGAGGTTTTAAACGAAGCTAAGTTACCACCTTTTACCATTGAAGATGAAACTGATGGTGGTGAAGATTTACGTATGAAATATCGTTATTTAGATATTCGTCGTAACCCAGTAAAAAACAGCTTAGTTTTCCGTCATAAAGTATCAATGGAAGTTCGCAAATATTTATCTGACAAAGGATTTATTGATGTGGAAACTCCCTATTTAATTAAATCTACTCCAGAAGGAGCACGTGACTTCATAGTACCTTCACGTATGAATGCTGGTCAGTTTTATGCCTTACCACAATCTCCACAAACCTTTAAACAGTTGTTAATGGTAGGTGGTATTGATAAATATTTCCAGATTGTTAAGTGTTTTAGGGATGAAGATTTACGTGCCGACCGTCAACCAGAATTTACACAGATAGACTGTGAAATGGCATTCGTTGAACAAGAAGATATTTTAGAGATTTTTGAAGGAATGACACGTCATTTATTGAAAGAAATCAACGACGTTGACGTAGAGAAATTCCCAAGAATTACGTTTGATGAAGCAATGCGTAAATACGGAAATGACAAACCAGACATCCGTTTTGGAATGGAGTTTGGCGAGTTAAACGAAGTAGCGCAACACAAAGATTTCAAAGTATTCAATTCAGCAGAATTAGTAGTAGGTATTGCTGTTCCAGGAGGAGCTTCATACACTCGTAAAGAAATAGATAAGTTAATCGATTGGGTAAAGCGTCCGCAAGTAGGAGCTTTAGGAATGGTATATGTAAAGTGTAACGAAGACGGAAGCTTTAAATCTTCAGTAGATAAATTCTACGATCAAGAAGATTTAGCAAAATGGGCTGAAGCTACCGGAGCGAAGGCTGGGGATTTAATTTGTGTGCTTTCAGGAAATACTAACAAAGTTCGCGCACAATTGAGTGCTTTACGCATGGAAATGGCAGAGCGTTTAGGTTTACGTAAACCTGATGAGTTTGCTCCGTTATGGGTAATTGACTTCCCATTATTAGAATTAGACGAAGAAACAGGTCATTACCACGCAATGCACCATCCATTTACCTCTCCGA
This sequence comes from Tenacibaculum gallaicum, assembly GCF_003387615.1. GTDB lineage: Bacteria > Bacteroidota > Bacteroidia > Flavobacteriales > Flavobacteriaceae > Polaribacter > Polaribacter gallaicus. The sequence goes on from NZ_QUNS01000001.1 coordinate 162,025, forward strand.
AACCAGGTCAGTTAGCATTATTAGATACTGATCCAGGAGCTGTAAAAGCAAACGCTTATGATTTAGTGTTAAACGGAAACGAAATTGGTGGAGGATCTATTAGAATTCACGATAAAGAAACTCAGGCAATCATGTTTAAGCATTTAGGGTTTACCGAAGAAGAAGCAAAAGCGCAATTCGGATTCTTAATGGATGCTTTTGAATACGGAGCGCCACCACACGGAGGTTTAGCTTTTGGATTGGATAGATTGGTAGCTATTTTAGGAGGACAAGAAACCATTCGAGATTTTATTGCCTTCCCTAAAAACAATTCAGGACGCGATGTGATGATAGATGCACCTGCAACTATAGATGATGAACAACTACGAGAACTAAGCATCAAACTAGATGTAAAAGAATAAAGATAGAAACCCTGCAAATTTTGCAGGGTTTTTTATTACCTTTAATGTACGTCATGAGAAAGGTTAAACTTCACGAAAACAAATCAATAACATATCATGAAACAATCTGTTTCTAAAAAGCTAAATGAATTAGAATCAACTGCTATTTGTGGTAACGACATTAGCTCTTCTGTTTTGTATGTATCAGCATTAGCTATTGCCTTTGCAGGTCAGTATGCATGGATAACTCTTTTAATAGTATCTGTAGTCCTATTTTTATTTAGGAAAATATATGGCGAAGTAGTTGGTGCAATGCCTTTAAATGGTGGTGCTTACAACGCTTTACTTAATACTACAAGTAAGTTAATGGCTTCTTTTGCTGCAACCCTTACCATACTTTCTTATATGGCAACTGCAGTAATTTCTGCCAATGAAGCAATTCATTACTTACACCATCTAATTCCTTCAATGCCTATAATTATAACCACTATTGGGCTTTTATTATTTTTTGCTTTATTAACTATTGGTGGCATAACAGAATCGGCTAAAGTAGCTGTTGGGATTTTTTTATTTCATTTACTATCGTTACTTGTACTTGCTTTTTTTATTCTCTTTTATTTGTCTCAAAACGGAATTGATATACTTTTTAACAACTGGAATCATCAATCTGAAAATAGTATTTGGTATGCTATCTTTTTTGGTTTTGCCGCTTCGATGTTAGGAGTTTCTGGTTTCGAAAGTTCTGCAAATTTTGTTGAAGAACAACAAAAAGGAGTGTTTCCAAAAACATTAAAAAACATGTGGGTAATTGTAAGCATCATTAACCCTTTGATGGCTGTTTTCGCGTTGTCTCTTTTCGCTATCCCTGTTTTACAGAGCTCAGACTATCAAAACACTTTGTTAGTTCAGATGGGAGATTTTGTTGGTGGTGAATGGGTTGCTACAATTATTGCTATAGATGCTTTTTTAGTATTAAGCGGAGCTGTTTTAACAAGCTTTGTAGGTGTTACTGGTTTGTTAGAACGTATGACTTTAGACCGAATAATGCCGCAATTCTTTTTAAAAAAGAATAAAAGAGGGAGTTCTTACCGAATTATTATTTTATTTTTTATTCTAGCTGTTTCTGTATTACTGATAACGAATGGAAACGTTTCTTTATTAGCTGGTGTGTATACGATTTCTTTTTTATCGGTAATGGCGTTGTTTGCCATAGGAAACATCTTATTAAAAATAAGGAGAAATCAATTACCTAGACCCGAAAAAGCAACTTGGGCTTCCGTTTTATTAGCCATAATTGCTGTGTTATGCGCTTTAATAGGTAATATTTTAATGGAACCAAAAGATGGGTTACCTAGTAACACTTCAGTATTTTTAAACTACTTTATTCCAACCATAATTTTCATTATAATAATGTTAAACCGTACTGTTTTATTAAAATTAGTGCTACAAATAATTTATGCTATTTTTAATCCTCTAAGGCGACTGGTTTCAAGTACGGATAAAAAAATTACACAAACCATTAATAAAATAAACGACCAAGAGTTCGTCTTTTTTACAAAAGGGGATAACATTGCTACTCTTAATAAGGTTATGCTATACATTATTAAAAATGAACATACAAAAAAAATAAAAATTGTGTTAGCTCTTGATAAAGGAGATACAATTCCTGAGAACCTACCTAACGAGATTACCTTTTTAGATAGAGAATACCCCAAAATTAAAGTCAACTTTCAAGTTGTTCAAGGAAAATTTAGCCCCGAGCTAATTAAAGAGCTATCTAAAAAGTGGGGGATTCCTATTAATTTTATGTTTATAGGTGCTCCAAGTGATAAATTTCCTTACAAGGTTGAAGAATTAGGCGGAGTTCGATTAATTGTATAATTAAATTTTTATTTAATAAATCAAAAAGAGGATAGTATCTTTAAATATTCTTAACTAGCTTTTCAAAAATTAACTAAGAATCTAGAAAACAATGCCATCATCTAAGGAAGCTTATAAAAAAATATTAATTTGGAGGTACAAACATATCTCTGAACGACAATTCGTATATATTTTAAGCGTTTTAGTAGGCTTTTTGGCAGGTATTGGTACCTTAATTCTTAAAAACCTTACTTTTTACTTTCATCGTATTTTAGAAGATGGGCTTATTAAAGACTATCACCATTCTTTATACTTCATTTTCCCTATCATAGGATTGTTTTTAGTGTATTACATTAAAAAATACCTCATCAAAAAAGATATTGGTCATGGTATTTCTACCACTTTGCAATCTATTTCTAAAAAAAACGGAATTATAGAACGCTATAAAATATACGCATCACTTATAACAGCTCCCATAACTGTTGGCTTTGGTGGTTCGGTTGGGTTACAAGGTCCTGCTGTTAGTACAGGTGCCGCCTTAGGATCAGGAGTAGCACAGTTATTTCATATGAATATGAGAACTCGTATGTTATTAATTGGTTGTGCTACCGCCGGCGCGATGTCGTCAATGTTCAAAGCCCCCATTGCCGCTATTATTTTTGCAGTGGAAATTTTCAGTTTAGACCTTGCTTTTGCATCGTTAGTTCCGTTATTATTAGCATCTGTTTCTGCGGTAATTACTTCGTATTTTTTTTTAGGGAAAGATGTACTATTTAGTGTCCAGCTTCAAGATGCTTTTGAAATTAACGATCTTATCTTTTACATAGCTTTGGCTATTTTTACAGGATTCTCTTCTGTATATTTTTCTAAAATTTATTTTAAAATTATTAACTTCTTCAAAAAACACAACCCTTTTAAACGGCTAGTTTTTGGTGGAATTGCCATTGGTATAATGCTGTTTTTAATTCCTCCACTATTTGGTGAAGGGTACGGAATTATCAACAACTTATTATCTGAAAATGCTAGTGCTGCTCTTAAAAGCATTCATTACAACATTGATTTTGACAATGTTTGGATGGTTATTATTTTTCTATTAATCATCGGTATTTTTAAAGTAATTGCCATGACTACCACTTTTGCTGCTGGTGGAGTTGGAGGAATCTTTATTCCTACGCTTGTTATGGGAAGTTCCTTAGGAAATGTTATGGCTAAAATTATCAACCAATTTGGGTTTGATGTCTCAGAAACTAATTTTACGTTGATTGGTATGACAGGGCTAATGGCTGGTGTTTTACACGCTCCGTTAACCGCTATTTTCTTAATTGCTGAAATAACTGGAGGGTATGACTTATTTGTTCCTCTAATGCTTGTTTCTGCAGTTTCGTATGCCATCACTAAATACTTTGTATCTAATTCCATTTACACTATAGAGCTGGCTGAACGTGGGGAACTTATTACACACAACAAGGACAAAAATGTAATGATGATGATGAAAATTAGTAAAATTATTGAAAAAAACTTTATTAAAACTCATCCAGATATGACTCTTGGAGAGATGCTAAAGCAAGCCGTTTCTAAATCGAAACGAAATATTTTTCCTGTGGTTGATAGTGATAATAAATTTAGAGGAATTGTTCTGTTGGATGATATCCGTCCTATGATGTTCAATCAAGAATTGTATGAAACGACTACCGTTAAAGACATTATGAAAATACCTCCTGCTATTATTTTTTATGATGATGGTACAGAAAAAGTAATGCATAAATTTAAAGAAAGTGGCGCATGGAATTTACCTGTTGTAAAAAACGGAGTGTATGTTGGTTTTATTTCTAAATCTAAATTACTGTCAGTGTATAGAAACAAACTAATTGAGGTTACTGTTTAGCTTAAAACAATTCTATACTCTCAACTCACATTTTGATGTAAAGAAATAACTTCCTTCTTCAGATTTTTGGGGTACTCTATTATCTACACACATATAACGTAACTCACAATCTTTACATTCATTTATTGCATCTTTATTAACTCTCCAGTACTTTTGAAATTGTTCTGAATCTGTAATCTTTTCCAAGTCTTCAAAAGTCACACTTGTTATATTTCCGAATACCTCTTCTGTTTCTGGAGCGTTGAGCAAATTCCCCTCCTTATTTATAAAAATCTTTTTATTAAAGTAAGCATTGTACTTTTGAGACTCTGTAAACAAAGAAATATTTACCGTGAAAAAACATTCCTTTCTATTTACAAATTTGTTAGGTGACGTTATAATAATTTTTGAAGACGTTGTTTTTAACTGTGCTTCACTTAGCAGAAAAATAGTTTCTACCCGTTTGTTTTCAGCTACAAGTTGTTCATAATCGGTTATTCTTTCATCTTTATTATATTTTGCTTCAAAAACAACAGAAAAAATAGAAGAAGTAGTTAATTTTTCTATAATATTTTTAATAACAATATAAGATTCAGGAGTAGATATTTTAATATACAAGTATTCACAACCCAGTGCTGTAAGATATTTTAGTATTTTATCAAAAAAAGGATATGTTATTTCACTTATCTCGATAATTGCATTTGATATTTTAGCTGGGGACGCCCAATTCATATTCAATTTAGGAAATAACGCTATTTCATCTTTATCTACTAAAAATGTAAGTTCTTTTGTTACCAAAAACTGAAAGTACTCTTCTACGACTTGCTTATTGTCTTTACCACACAATTCAAATATTTCCGAAATAGTATGTTCTTCAAACAACTGAATGAAGTTATACAAATCGTTTGGAATATTAAACATTTGTTTTCTTTGTAAATCATAAATAGCTGATTTATCTCTCCCTAAAACCGGAATGCAATTAGAAAACATTCTTACGTATTTATCGCTGTTTTTCATTTATAGGATATTGTATCGTTATTGGCTTGTAAAAACTTCTTTTTAAAGCGTACCTCTCATGGTATTTATCTATTGGTATTCTATTATGAATCAACGACATTGAACTATTACTGATAGATTTTATTTCTGACAAATAGATTATTGCGGGTAATTTCTTTTTATACTCTTCTTTCGTTTTATCTAATAACTGCTGAGCTTCTTTTTGAGGTATCATATTTTTTAAGTTTATGTGCTATTTTTTCTTCTAAATAATAATTACAAGGATAAGAAACCATACCAAATTGCCCAATGGGGTTTACCTCCAAGAAAACATACTGCTTACAGGGTGTATAAATTAAATCGAAAGAACAACTAGCTAAATTGAGCTTTTCTGCTAACGTTTTTAATTTTGTTTCTATGTCTAAAGGTAGGTTAAACGGAATTGTTCTATTTGGTTTTTGATTGTTATAACATCTAAAATCTGTTTTAGTTTGTTCATCTAACTGAGAAAAAATTGCCATTGAATAAAACTCCCCGTCCAAAAAATAACTACGTATTTCTAGTGTTTTTTTAATATTTTCTTGAAATAAACTAATTCCAAAAGAGTCATCAAATAAACTTGCTTTTTCAGCAGTTATTGATGTTGTGTACGTGGGAAACCAATAAGTATCTCCATACAAACTAATAGGGTCATTAATAGGCTTTGTAATTAACAATTTATCTTTTAATTCTTCTTCTAAAACACTTTTTTGGTTTGTAATTGTGGTTTTAGGGATGCACAATCCTAATTGTTTTGCTATTGTTAATACAATAAGTTTATTAACTTTTTTAAAGTTATAATTATTTATAGAAGGTTTTTGACTCAGTAAAAAATGTAAATACTCAAATAAATCTTTTTTTTCTTCATTGTAAAACTCCGTTATTTTGTCTCCAATAAAATCTTTCATCTCAATGCAATCATACAGCATAAAATTTCCTCTTCGATACCAAACCGAGGTAACTTCATTAAAGTTTACAGTTACATCTTTAGTAGTAATAAAAACCTCAGAGGTGTTTATATTTACTGTTACATTATTTATAAACTCATTGTTGTTAAGTAATATAAAATCTTCTTTTAAATAGTAAAGCCATCTTATTATATCAATGGTACTTTCATCTTGCTCTATGGATAAAATTAATATCATACTTCAACTATGTTAACCCATTCTGCTAATTCTATTTTGGCAGAATGAGTTATTTAAGGACTAATTAATCTTTATAACCATCAGTTCCCATATTCATACCATCTACATAGGTTCCGATATTAAAACTTCCTACGTAGTCTTCTTCTCTCTCGTCTCTCCAATAAACTCCATGTCCATAGTAAAGACCTCCTTTAGTTGTGTCCATCTCATTTTGAGACATTTCAAACTCTTTTAATGATTTCATTTTTGAATTCATAATTAACTATTAATTTGGTTACCTACTCTGTTTACTATAGGATTTTCGGCTTACTCCTTTCTATGTCAATTAGATGTGTTTTTTGTTCCCTTTTTAGTAAATTTAAAAGGGTGTTCTGATCAATTTTTTTCAAACAGGATGAATACAAATATTAAGTTTTTAGTAAGGCAAAGTTGAAGTACAAGGGAACTATTTATAAAATAAGGAGGTATAATTTAAAAATTATACCTCCTTAAAGAAACTGGTTTACAGTTACAAAATCGTTTTTTGTTAGTAATGGTTACTAAAGCTTAGTATTTTTTAAAATATTGGCTTATTAAGTCATTTGAATTTTAATTAGTAAGTTGCATTGTATATAAGCTAATTATATAGCTAAGAAAGCAAGCATTTTATCTGGAAAATCGGTAAAACCACCATCAACATTTGCTTCAAAAAAAAGTACTTGCATCATTTCTTCAAAAGAAGAAAATTCATCTAGTTGATCGGCTCTAAAAGTATACGGGTGTACTTGTAATCCTAGTTTGTGAGCATCTTTAACTAGTGTTGTAAACTGCCACTTCTCTCCTACTTTTTTATCTAAAATTTGCTTGTACCAAGGCCCCAACCCGTCTGCATACGATGCGAAATGTGCTAATTCTTTGGTTTCCTCAGAGAACTCAATTAATTGTACTAAGAATAGTTCGGACTTCAATTCTTTTCGAACTCTTTCCAATTCTTTCGCATCAAAACATTGAAACATACATTTATCGTTCTTTGTTTTGTAGCCATAGCTTGAAAGAATGTCCAACGTAATTTTAGCAATATCTTTTCTATTTTGGTGATGAAACTCAGGGTTTTTAATTTCTGGATAAATTCCGATATTTTTTCCTGTAGAAGCATTCAACCCTTGAATTAGTTCTATTTCCTCTTGTAAAGAATGTAATTTAAAACTTCCTTTCCCCTTCGGAAATCGATTCGGGTATATTTGTTTTCCAGTTTTCGGATTAAAACGTTCTGTTACATTTAGCTTTTGTAGTTCTTCAAACGTAAAATCAATCACATAAAAACGTTCATCTTCTCTTCTTCTTTCTGGGAATTTTTCAGCAACATTAGTAACATCATCCAAATAAATATCATGAATCACAATTGGAATGTTGTCTTTACTCAATACCAAATCTTGTTCTATATAATCAGGATTCATTGCATATGCCATGGCTTTGGCTTCCATCGTGTGTTCTGGTAAATATCCTGAGGCTCCTCGGTGAGCGATTACAATTTTCTTTTTCATATTGGTCAGTTTAGTTTGTGGCTTGCATCCGAAGAAAAGAATCAAGAAAAACAGCGCATAAATTTGTTTCATTCTTTACAGGTATACTTGAGTGGTTAAAACTAGCATTGTAAAAACTGTTAAGATAATTACTAAAGGAATTACAAACTTTAACCATTTATCATACCCTACTTTCACAATAGCTAAGGATGCTAAGATTAAGCCTGTTGGATTAATAAAAGCAAACAACCCCATACCATATTGATACGTATTTACAATTACTTCTCTACCTACTCCAACAGTATCTGCTAATGGAGACATAATTGGCATTGTTAATACTGCCATACCTGATGAACTAGGAATAAAAAATGATAATCCTGAATAAATAAAGAGCATTACATTGGTAAAAATTCCTTTAGGCATTCCTGTAGTAAACTCGCTTGCATACTGTAAAATAGTATCACTTATCAATCCTTGTTCCATTAATACTGAAACTCCTCGTGCAATACCGATAATAAAAGCAACTCCTAATAAATCTCCTGCTCCTTTAATAAACGTGTTTACAAAGTTTTCTTCTTTCATCCTCGCTAGAAAACCGATTAAAATAGCTCCTATTAAAAACACCACAGTCATTTCTTCAAACCACCAACCTAAACGAGATACTCCATAAATCATAATTACAAAACACATGGTAAAAATGGTTAGTATAATTCGTAGTCTGCCTGTTAAGCTATGCGTACTTGATGTTGAACTACCAAAAAGGCTTTCAATCATTTCTTTTTGATCGTAAATAATCGATTTTGTTGGGTCTTTTTGAACTTTGTTCGCATAACGTAAGATGTAAATTACACATATTATAATTCCTCCAATTAGCATTAACAACCTACCTGTAAAACCTGTTGTCCAATTAATTCCTGCTGCATCTGAAGCAATAATAACACTGAACGGATTTACTGTTGAGCACATTGTACCAATTGACGACCCAATATACACACAAGCTAAAGCTACTATGGCATCGTATTTTGCAGCTAAAAATATGGGAATTAGTATTGGATAAAAGGCAATGGTTTCTTCTGCCAACCCAAAAGTTGTACCTCCTACAGCTATTAAGGTTGTTACCACAAATATAAGCCAGTACTCTTTTCCTTTGAGTGTTTTTGCTAGCCAAGCGATTCCTGCATCAAAAGCACCTGTGAAGTTCATTATTCCTATAATTCCACCTAAAATCAGGACAAATAAAATGATATCTGACGATTGAATAATTCCTTTTATAGGAGATTTAAAAAAATCTAAAAAACCTTGTGGCTTTGAATCTAACTGCGTGTAGGTTCCCGGTACACTAATTGGTTTTGCAATATCTCCATTAGTAAACTTTTCTAATGGAATTTTAATTCCCAAGTTTTCTAATGTTTCTTGACTTGCCTGTATTGTTTTCTCTTCCTCTAAGTGTGAATACGTAAATGAATTATTGTTTTTCTGATACTGTAACGTATCAAACTTACCTGCTGGTACAAACCATGTTAAAACAGCTACCAACCCTGCAATTAACAACAAAATAGTATGCGGAGTTGGAAATTTAATGTTCTTCAAAATGTAAAATTATTTTTTTGTTAAAAGTAACAAAAACTTACTGTTTTAGTATTTAAACAAGTTTAAAGTTCCTTCAAAAAAATTATCTTTACATCGTATTTTAAAAATTAATTATGGAAAACTCATTTGAGCCCAAAGTGCTTGTTGCACAAGTCTCAGAAACTGACAGAATTGCTTTTTACAAGAAAACCTATGCACATGTTGCTGGTGGTGTATTATTGTTTGTTTTGTTTGAGTATTTATTTTTACAGAGTGCTACTATTGTTGAATTTGCCTTATCAATGACCCAAGGTTACAAATGGCTATTGTTACTAGGTGGTTTTATGTTAATTACAAACTATGCAGAAAGTACTGCTTTAAAAACATCTGATAAAAACTTACAATACTTAGCATATTCAGGGTATATTTTTGCGGAAGCATTTATTTTTATCCCTTTAATTTACATTGCCATATCCTACACTAATAATTTGGATGTTATAAAACAAGCAGGTATTGTTACACTAGCTTTATTTGTTGGAATTTCATCAATCGTTTTTATTACTAAAAAGGATTTTTCTTTTATTAGAGCTGGACTATCTGTTGGATTTTTTATTGCTATCGGATTAATTATTGCTGGTGCTTTATTCGGATTTAATTTAGGATTATGGTTTTCTGTTGGAATGTGTGTATTAGCCGCTGGTTCTATTTTATATCAAACATCTAACTTAGTTAACAAATTCTCTACAGATGATTACATTCCTGCAGCATTAGGTTTGTTTGCTTCTTTAATGTTATTATTCTGGTATGTATTACAAATATTTATGTCGAGAGATTAACAAAAAACTATTATAAACTAAAAAGCCTCCAAATGGAGGCTTTTTTTAGTATAAATCCCAATTCCCTTCTCTATAGTAAATATATAATTTAGGTGAAAAAATTGTGTTAACTTTTATTCCTGTAGTGTCTGTTAATGGTTTTCCAAATGCTATTAGTTGAGGTATAACATTATTATTTAGCCATTTTAAATTTAACTCAGATACGTTTACTTTTATAATTTCTCTCTTAGAAACACTATTATGTTTTGCCATAACCCACCCCCACTCTCCTAAAGTTAAAATTTGATTATGCATTGGTATAGTTTTCAATCCTGCTGCTCTTAAAGTTTTATCAATACAATAAAAAGCTTTGGTTGCATAATAAGGACTACCTGCTTGTGTTATAAAAACACCATCTTTTTTTAATTTTAATTTACATAATTTATAAAACTCTTTTGTGTATAATTTGTTTAAATCTAAATTGTTAGGGTCTGGTAAGTCAACATAAATCACATCATATTTTTCTTTAGTTTCTTCTAAAAAATTGAATGCGTCCTGTGTTATTGTTTCTAATCTAGGATCATTCATCGCATTATTATTTAATGTTTTAAAAACTGAATAATTCTTACCTAAATCAACCATATTAGGGTCTAAATCTACCAATGTTACCTTTTGTACATCTTCATATTTAAAAACCTCTCTAACCAAGCAACCATCTCCTCCTCCTAGTACTAATATATTTGCATGTGACTTTGTTAAGTTCATTGGAAGATGTACCATAGGTTCATGGTACATAAACTCATCAAAAGAAGAAAGTTGTTGATTTCCGTTTATGTATAACGAATACCATTGTTTCCATTTGGTGACAACTATTTTTTGGTATTTTGTTTGTTTAGAGTATACTATTTTGTCTTTATATTTTACTTGTTCACCGTATTGAACTATTGGTTTTGAAAAATACAATCCTAAGAGAATAAGAACAGTTACCAAAACATACGTTATTTCAAGTCTTTTCCTTGCTTTCAAAGACACATGCTCTTTTAATACTCTAAATAAATAATAAGAAACTCCTAGATTTAAGAAGCCTAATAAAAAAGGAGTGTACGTTAGTCCTAAATAAGGTAATCCTACAAAAGCAAAAAACAAACCTCCTATTAAACTTCCGAAATAATCTTTTTCTAAAATATTCGAAATGTTTAGACGTAATTCTTCAAACTCATCATTAATTCTTGTAGCAAAAGGAATTTCTAAACCTATTAATAAACCTATTAAAATAGACAAGAAGTAAATTACCAACCATGAAACGTCAGTTACACCATAAACAACATAGGATACCAAGGCTGAAAATGATACTAGAATTGACAAAATCAATTCTGTTAAAATGAAATAAACAATTACTTGCTTAGTAAAAAACTTACTAAATCTACTACCTAAGCCCATAGCAAACAACATTATTGATACTATTAAAGTAAATTGTAAAATAGCATTTCCAATAAAGTAAGAAGCTAGGGTAGATAAAATATATTCCGCTACAATACCACTAATGCCAGTGGCAAATAGTGCTATTTTAAGCGCTAGGGATTTTTGTTTTTTTGTATATGCCAAATCTATTATTTTCCGTAGCCACCAGAACGAGACCTAGTTGAAGAACCATTTGAATACCTTGAAGAACTTCTTGATGATCTTCTATTTAAGCTACTCCATTTCTTTACATTTTGTGCTTTTCTTGAGAAAAATGAACTTCTATTGGTTCTTTCATAAGTACTTCTCGTTCCGTAAGTATAATTCCCTCTTGAGGATTGGTTACCATAATACGGGTTTCCATTATTATTATAAGTTCTATACCCATTATAATCACTTCTGTAAGTATTTCTTCTGGTTCCTAACCAATACCAAAAAAAAGGACTGGTACCATGTGTTCTCCATCTTCTTTGACTGTTATTTGTTTTTGTAGAATCTTTAGAGGTTCCTTCCCATTTCCCATGCTTTTTATCTCCAATTGCCCAACCAAACCCTACAGGTTGTGCAACTCGTGATAACCTTCCATTATGACTAGATACTATTTCCATACCTAAATCATTTTCATGCTTTTTAAAGTATTTCTTACTTACAGTTTGCCATGGAGTTTTTTTGGTATGTAACGAATCTTTTACTAATGTTAATATGTTATATTTCTGCTGATACACCATATAGTCGGGTTCTTCCTCTATTTTCATATCATCTAAAACCACAGAAAAATCTTTGTCTTTATTTTTTTTGATAATCGCTTCTGTAGGTTCTATTAAAACCGTTTTTGCTTGCTTGTAACTTTTAGAGCACCCTATTAGGAAAAAACTCCCTATTAGGAAATAATATAGTAATTTATTCATGCTTAGTTTTCTTTTATATTTTTAATTCTTTTAGCTTTTAATTCATTTCCTAAGAACACCTCATAGCTTCCATCTTCCCATTTTTCAATTGTTAACTGCTCTTCATCTTCTGCATAAAAAAGGGAACATTCAAGGTTTTCTCTAGAAGAATACGTTGTTAAATTCTTATAGTCACCTGTATACACTTCATCGAGTACATACATTTTATTTTGAAAAATTATTTCTTTAGTATGAATTGCATCAATTAAATAAGCCTCTTCTAAAGAAATAGCTTCACTATAAGTTAGTTCATAGTCTCCTTTATAGAGTTCAACCTCTAAAAAAGCTTCTTTATTTGAAGAAACAATAGTATACTCAATACTAGAGTTATCCATACGCCAATCGTACTGAGCTACTTCAGTTATTTTCCAGTTTGTTCCGTGGAGAGTAAAAGTATATCCTACTTTTAACTTATCTAAAAGGTATTTTTTCGAAGGTTTCCAAAACATATTATTCTATTTCTTTTCCACAATGTGGGCAATTACATTGTTCAGTTTTAACTCTTAATTTTCTCACTTCTTCAATATAAGCTGAACTTATGATTCCTGTAGGTAAGGCTACTATTCCTATACCTAAAAGAGCAATGAAAGCACTTAAAATTTTCCCTATTCCTGTTATAGGATAAATATCACCATACCCTACTGTCGTTAATGTAGCAACTGCCCACCACATAGCTTGACCTATATTTTGAAAAGCTTCTGGTTGTGCTGTTTTTTCGATATTATACATTAGTGTAGATGCTAAAACTAATAGTATAAAAACTAAAAATATAGTAACTAATATTTCATTTTTAGTCTTTACTAATACACTCTTAATAATACTCAAGGATTTAAAGTACCTTTTTAATTTTAATAAGCGTAGTAGCCTAAACAAACGAAGAGTTCTAAGAATTCTTAAATCAATTTTTACAATGTATGGTAAGAAAAATGGAAGGATAGAAATCAAGTCTACCAGCCCCATAAACGACGTAATGTATTTGAGTCTTGCTTTTGCAGGTTTTAAATTGGGGTGAATTATATCTGCAATCCAAACTCTTATAAAGTATTCTAGTGTAAAAATTATAATTGAAAAGACCTCAAGAATGTTGAAGTAATATGCATAAGCTGTATTAATTTCAGGATATGACTCTAACACAATGGCAACCATATTTATAATGATTAACCATGAAATAAAATACTCTACAAGTTTATCTCCTTTTAAATTACCTTTTTCATCGTCAAATAATAATGTTACTTTTTGTTTAATCATCATTATCTTATTTTATCTAAAAAACCTCTTTGACTAGAGTTTTTATCTATTTTCTTAGCTCTAAACTGTTTTTGAATCCAAAGAATCCCTTCATTAAGATCAAACGACTTGTTACAGGTAAAAAAGTCTAATGCAACATAATTATGCTCTGGCCAAGTGTGAATTGCAATATGACTTTCCTTTATTACAATTACCCCGCTTATACCAATAGGCGAAAACTCATGGATTGTAGTATTGACTACTGACAAGTCCATAATCGTTGCTGCTTTTTCTAAAATATGTTTTATGGAGGTTACTGAGTCTATAATTGTAGCATCACAATCATAAAAATCTACAGTAGTTTGATACCCTAAGCTCTTTTTCATTCCTCAAATATACATTTTGTATACTTATGTAAAAAACAAATTTAAAAATCCGCTTTTATGATAACATCATTTGTGCTTTCTTAACTGCGCTTACCAGTACATTAGTTTCTTCTTTGGTATTGTAAAAAGAGAAGGAAGCTCTCACTGTTCCTGGGATACGATAAAAATCCATAATAGGTTGCGCACAATGGTGTCCTGTACGAACAGCAACACCTAACTTATCTAAAATTGCTCCAACATCATACGGATGGATTCCTTCTAAATTAAAAGATATTACTGATGTTTTATTTGTTGTTCCGTAGATTTTTAATCCTTCTATTTTTTCTAACTCTTGCGTTGCGTACGATAACAATTCATTTTCTTGTTTTTCTATATTAGAAAAACCAACTGAATTCATATAATCAATAGCAACTCCGAAAGCAATACCTCCACAAATATTTGGTGTTCCTGCCTCAAACTTATGGGGCAACCCAGCATAGGTGGTCTTTTCAAAAGTTACGGTTTCAATCATCTCCCCTCCTCCTTGATATGGTGGTAATAACTGCAATAGTTCTTCTTTACCATACAACATTCCAACACCTGTTGGTCCGCACATTTTATGAGCTGAAGCAACATAAAAATCAGCATCTAACGCTTGTACATCAGGTTTTACATGTGGTACTGCTTGTGCTCCATCAATCAATACATAAGCGTCAAACTTATGCGCAGCATGAATAATTTCTTTTATAGGATTAATTGTTCCTAACGCATTAGACACATGGTTACAAAAAACTAACTTAGTTTTTGGGTTTAGTAATTCATGATACATATCCATTCGTAACGAACCATCTTCATCCATCGGAATTACCTTTAAAATAGCTCCTGTTTTTTCGCATAACATTTGCCAAGGCACAATGTTAGAATGGTGTTCTAAGGCAGATACAATTATCTCATCACCCTCTTGTAAGATAGATGCAAAACCAGATGCCACAATATTAACTCCATGTGTTGTACCTGAAGTTAAAATGATTTCATACGAATGTTTCGCGTTGAAATGTTTTTGAATCTTAATTCTTGCTTCTTCATACTTATCAGTCGCTTCCTGACTTAAAGTATGCACGCCTCTATGAATATTTGCATTGTAATTAGAGTAGTAATCTACAATTGCATCAATTACTACTTGTGGTGTTTGCGAAGTTGCTCCGTTATCTAAATACACTAATTTTTTCCCATGTACTTCTCTATTTAAAATAGGAAAATCAGCTCGAATTTTATCTATACTAAACATGTAAAATATCAAATTTAGCACAAAGGTAGGGCTTGCGTTTCAAATACAAACATCAAACAATTAAATTCTTACATTTGCTATAAACCTGTCACATGAAAATTTTAAAAAGAATCCTTCTTCTCGTTTTAATTGCCTTCGCAATTGCTATTTTTTACAACTATCCGAAGTTAAATATTTTGGCTGGATACTCTGCTAAAAACACCGCTTCATCTGTCTTTCTTGCGGAAAGAAGTTTAGCTTTTACTGATGCAAATGACAACAATTTTTCTCCTATAAATATTACTTCTGATAAAATTAACACGGAAGAAAAATCAGCTATAGGTTCAGTATATGGATTATTAAAAAGGAAAGCCGTATACAGAGAAGGATTGGGTGCTGTTTTAGTTACTGATGATTTTGATATCACCAAACCTCAACTCACTCCTAAACGTTCAAAACCTGATAATAGTACTCCTTTCCCTTACGGAAACGCAGATCACAAAGACACTATTTTCGCTAACATTGATTATACAAAACTAAATGAGACTATTGATACTATTTTTAATGATAGAAATCAAACACGTTCGGTAGTAGTGGTATATAAAAACAAAATTATTTTTGAAAAATATAATACTGGTTTTACCAAAGAATCGAAGCAATTAGGTTGGTCTATGACCAAAAGTATTACGGGTACTTTGTTCGGAATATTAAAATGCCAAGGAAAAATTGATATTCAACAAAACAACTTGTTTCCAGAATGGGAAAATGATGACCGTAAAAACATTACAATCCATAACTTATTGCAGATGAATTCTGGGCTAGAATGGAACGAAGATTACAACACTATTTCCGACGTTACTAAAATGTTGTTTTTAGAAAAAGACATGACCAAGGTACAAGTGAACAAACCTCTAATAGGAAAACCTAACGAAACTTGGAACTATTCTTCTGGAACTTCTAATTTGTTATCTGGTATTTTACGAACAAAATTCAACACACACCAAGAGTATCTTGATTTTTGGTACAGTGCTTTAATTGATAAAATTGGCATGAACTCTATGATTGTAGAAACAGATATGAGCAACCACTTTGTAGGCTCATCATACGCTTGGGCAACGGCGAGAGACTGGGCTAAATTAGGATTATTATACTTACATAATGGAGAATGGAACGGAGAACATTTGTTTGATAAAGACTGGGTAAACTATGCTACAACTCCTACTCCAACTTCTGATGGTTGGTATGGGGCACAAATTTGGTTAAATGCTGGTGGCAGATATCCTGATGTACCAAAAAATATGTTTTCTTTTAACGGGTATAAAGGTCAAAATGTATTTATTTTGCCTAGTCAAGATTTGGTTATAGTTCGTACGGGACTTACCAAAAATGCAGATGTAAACACCTTGTTAAAAGGAATTATAAATTCTATTAAACACTAAACCATGAATCCATTTTATTATGTGCTTTCTATAAACGGATTGCTTTTTTTATTCAGTATTATTTTTTACTTCTTTCCGCCTAAAAAAATCAATGCTATTTATGGGTATCGTACTAATAAAACTATGAAAAATGATACTATTTGGCAATTTGCCAATACTTTTTTCACCAAAGAGTTTATGAAGTATTCAGCAATTTCGTTGGTCGCAGCGTTGGTTTTGGCGTCTATATCAAAAGAATTAACATGGCAACCTATGGCAATTATGTTATTATCGTTGGCCGTATCTGTTGTTAAAACTGAACAAGAAATAAATAAGAACTTTGATGAGGATGGAAATAGTAACTAAAACTCATCAAGACGTTTTAACCAAAAGACCTTGACGTTTTTACAAAAACATCAAGGTCTTTTTTTAAACTCATACGTGTCTTTTTTATTGACCGTCTTAATTGATTATTTTGTATACTCTTCTTTGAGCAGTGTAATATCATCAATAATTTTTTGCCCTCTTTTCTTTTTAACAACAACTTACTAATAAAAGTTTTTTTTACAACTACCTCGAATAAACATAACAACTCCATCTTTATAAGTGAAATATTTCTACAAACTAAAAAGCAATCAAAAACATAGTATATTTACTACCGGATAAAAGTATTTGTTAACCTAGATATAACAACAAAATGAAGGCCCTGTAAAATTAATTCACAAAATTAAACCGATTAATTACAATGGCTTTACTCAACAACAATGATAGCTCTACAACAATTTGTGAGCTAATTAACAAACAAATGATAGCTCATCCAAAACGAAGAGCTATTGTAGATGGAACTACTTATATAGATTATGCTACTTTAGTTAAACGTAGTAATGAGGTAGCAGGAGAACTTAAAAATAAAGAAATAAAATCTGGGGCTTTAATTGGGGTTTGTATGAGTCGCTCGTGGGAATTAGTGGCAACCCTTATGGGTATTATGCAGGCAGGATGTGCATATGTACCTTTAGATCCTGCATACCCAAAAGACCGCATACAATATATGCTAGAACATTCTAGTACTTCTGCTGTTTTTGTTGACTCTGATATTAGTGCAAACCTGTGTGAAAAAGTTCAAGAATTAATTTGGATTGATAAAATAGGTAACCATACAGACACAAAAACTCATGCGTCACCAAATGAATTAGCATATGTGATTTACACATCAGGATCTACTGGTCGTCCAAAAGGAGTTGCTGTTGAACATAAAAGTATCGTTTCTTTAGTTAAATCTATGAGTGAGTTATTTACTGAAGACAATTTAAAAGGCATGGTTGCAGCCGCATCTGTTTGTTTTGACACCTCTGTTATGGAAATTATGGGCACATTATCGTTAGGAGGAACCATCATTCTGGCGAAAAATGCATTAGAACTCACCTCACTTCCTGCTATTGATCTTGTTACAATGTTCGTTATGGTTCCTTCAGCAGTACAAGCTATTATCTCTTCACAAAAATTACCTAAGAACTTACAATGCTTGGTATTTGGTGGTGAAGCTCTTAAACGCTCTTTGGTAGAACAAGTATACAAGCAAAAACCCAACCTAAAAGTATTAAACGCCTATGGTCCTACCGAAGATACTGTTTATTCTACCATAGCTAAAATAAATAAAGAAGATAAACTAATTACAATCGGTACATCAGTACCTGATTCACATGCCTACATTTTAGATGAACAACTACAACCTGTATCTAAAGGAAATGTAGGTGAACTATATCTTTCTGGTAGTAAGTTAGCTCGTGGTTATTTATTTGATGAAACCCTAACAAAAGAACGATTTATTAACGTAAAAATCAACAACCAAAACACAAGTGTTCGTTTGTATAAAACAGGTGACTTATGTCGCTGGATTGATAATAATAAAATTGATTTTATTGGTCGTGCCGATCAACAAGTTAAAATTAGAGGCCACCGAATAGAACTTGAAGAAATTGAAGCTACTATTGAAACAATGGAAAACATCGCTATGGCTGCTGCAGTAATTGCTGATGGAGACATAGGTCAAAAGATACTTATCGCCTATATCGTTGGTAGTGAAGGTAAAGAAATAAACGTTTCTGATGTAAAATATTTTGCTAAAAACTACTTACCAAAATATATGGTTCCACAAATTATTAAGCAAGTAGAAAAGCTACCACTACTTCCCAACGACAAACTAGACAGAAAAAAACTAGCCAACCTTTCTATCGAGCTATCTTCTGAACTGGTAACTGAGGATCCTCAACACTATCAAACCCTTCCAAAGCAACACCCTTCTTCAAATGATTACAAAGAACACCTATTGAGGACCATTCAAAATGAAGTAGCTAAACTTCTTACCATGAACAACTCAGCAAATGTATTGCCTGATGATTCATTTGACAACCTCGGAATAGATTCGTTAACCACACTAGAACTCAGTAGCAGGTTAAGTAACATATTACAGCTAGATATTAGTGCGTATGATATTTTTGAAAACCCCACACCAAAAGCGTTAATCAATCATATTATTAGCACAAAAGAAAACAATAACGAAAACAGTAGTTTAAAACTAAAAACAGATACTCTTACTAGCTTTCAAACCCATATTCAATCAAGTCACCCTACCTTTCAAGCCGCAAAAGTAACAGCTTGGTCGGTAACAGATAAAAGTAAACTTGTACAAGAAGTATTACAAATGGTTAATGATAACCGTAGAAACCCATATAGTAAAGTACTACTCACAGGAAGTGCTACCAAAGGATTAGTGGGAGATGCTTATAACGATGAAACACAAGAAGCGATTATTTGGACAACGAATCTATATCTGGGATTAAATCGTGACCCAGAAGTTATTAAACAAGCATCTACAGCATTAAATAAGTTTGGAACTGGTATGGGAACTTCAGCTGCTGCTTCAGGTATGACAAGTCAACATCTTGAGTTTGAAGAAGAATTTTCGGATTTAGTTGGAAAACCTAGTGCATGTTTATTCCCTACAGGTTATACTGCTAATGTAGGTGCTGTCGCTGGACTTTTAGGAAGAAACGACATGGTTCTTATAGATCAACTTTGTCATGCCTCTATTGTAGATGGAGCAAGGTTGTGTGGTTCTACTGTGAGAACTTTTAAACACAATGATGCTGAAGATCTAGAAGATATTTTACAGTCAGAAGCATCTCCGTACCGCACTATTTTAGTAGTACTAGAAGGTGTTTATAGTATGGGAGAAGGAGCAGCTCCTGTAGCAAAAATTGTTAAAACGGCTAAAAAATACAATGCCCTCACTTTAGTAGATGAGGCTCATTCTTTTGGTTTCTACGGTAAAGGAGGTGCAGGTATATGTGCAGCACAAGGAGTAACTAAAGATGTAGATTTTATAATGACAACCTTAAGTAAAGCTCTAGGAAGTCTTGGAGGTGTTGTTGCTGCCAGTAAAGAACATATTGATTTATTAAAATCATCTTCAAGAGCCTATATTTTTCAAGCTTCTATTAGTCCTGCCGATATGGCTGCAGCTTTAACAGCTTTGAGAAGACTTCGAAAAGATGATGCTTTACGCCAAAAATTATGGGACACTACCTACTATATGCGTCGAAAATTTGAAGAAGCAGGTTATGATTTAGGTACTGGTGATGGTCCTATTATTACACCTCATTTTGCAGATAAAAACAAACTTTATGCAATTGTGCAAAAACTTTACAAACTTGGAATTCAAACGTCTGCTGTTACCTATCCAATTGTAGAAAGCGGAAGAGGTCGTTTGCGATTAATTTGTTCTGCTGCTCATACACGTGAGGATGTTGATAAGACCCTAGCGGCTTTGATTCAAGCTGAAAGAGAAGTTGACATTTTACTTCAAGGGAAACAAAAAACAAAAAAGAACACAACTATTAGTCTCTCTAAGTTAAAAGATTGGGCTGAACAATTTTCAAATTACTTAAAGAACACAACAGATAAAAGCACTGAAAAAACTCCTGATTTAGCTATCGAATTAAGAAGTACAGAAAACTCTGATGCAATTGTAATTTTACTAAAAGGTGGAAACATAACACTTAATCACAATGCTACTTATGAACTTCACACTTGCTCTTTGTTGATTAATGAAGAATCTACTATCACAGCATTAGAGTCTTTTGATGTTCAAGGTTTATTGCATGCTATATCAAATGGATTTTGCATTTTAAAGGGTCAAATAGAGCCTTTCGTGTGGTTAATTGGACGAATTTCAGACCACAAGAGGCTTGTTCTAGAAGGTTCTAGACATATTTCAAAACAAGTTTATTAAAGCTTTTTAACTATAAAGCCCTTGATGTTTAGCTAAACATCAAGGGCTTTTTTCATTAAGTTATATTCTGCTAAATTACTTTGTATACTCTTCTTTTAACACTGTAATATCATCAATAATTTTTTGCATATTTTCTTTTTTGGTTCCATCATACGAACCTCTTATGCGTCCTTCTTTGTCTATCAATACAAAATTCTCTGTGTGAACCCAATCGCTTTCTCCGCCATCTCCTTCATCTAATACTGCAAAATAATGTTTACGTGCTAAGTTGTAAATATGTTTCTTTTCTCCTGTAGTTACATTCCATTTTCCATCAATCACACCTTTTTCAGTAGCATATTTTCGTAATTGTGGTACGCTATCCATTACTGGAGTTACAGAATGTGACAAAAACATAATATCGTCATCATTTTTATAATGCTCTTGCAACTCACTCATATTATACGCCATGGCAATACATATAGTTTGACAACGGGTAAAAAAGAAATCGGCTATATAAATCTTTCCTTTATAATCAGCATTCGTAATTGTATCTCCATTCTGGTTAATTAAGGAAAACTCACCTACTCTATGGTTTTTTGTTCTATTTCTTACAGAACTATCTACCAACTTAGGGTTAATATCAGCAGGGTTATAAATAGGTAATTTGTTATCAACTTTTACCAAATGATAAAAAACAGGAACTCCAATAGCACAAAAAACTAAAATAAAAATTAAGGTGCTTTTTGATTTTTTAAAGAATTTAATATCCACAGTACTAAAATTTTCTGCAAAAATACGACTAAAAACAGCGTTTATAAACCACTATCCTAAAAACTTTGTTAAAACCAAAGGCTAACTTACGTGCAAACTTTTACAACTGTTGTTAAAAACGTACATTTGTCAGATTTTAAATTTAGACGAACACCATTTATGGAGATTTTAATAAAAGCATCACAGTTTATTTTAAGCTTATCGCTCTTAATCGTTTTGCACGAATTAGGACACTTTATTCCCGCCAAATTATTCAAAACCCGAGTAGAAAAATTCTACCTGTTTTTCGATTATAAATTCTCTTTATTTAAAAAGAAAGTTGGAGAAACTGTTTACGGTATTGGTTGGATTCCGTTAGGAGGTTATGTGAAGATTGCTGGAATGATTGATGAGAGCATGGATACCGAACAAATGCAAAAACCTGCGCAACCGTGGGAATTTCGTTCTAAACCAGCATGGCAACGTTTAATTATTATGTTAGGTGGTGTTATTGTAAACTTTATACTTGGTATTTTAATTTACATCTGTTTAATGTGGGCTTATGGTGAAAAATACCTACCTAATGAAAGTTTAAAAGATGGTGTTTGGGTGCAAGATCAATTAGGGAAAGATCTAGGTTTAGAAACTGGAGATAAAGTTTTAACAATTGACGGACAAAAAATAGAGAAGTTTAGAGAGCTTCCTTTAGAGTTCATCAATGGTACTAATTACACAATAGAAAGAAACGGAACTGTTCTTGAAAAAGAAATTCCTACAGATTTTATCTCGAAATTAGTTGATAGAGGTAAAGATGCTGGAGCTTTTATAATGTACAGGCAACCTTTTGTAATTGGACAAGTTCCTGAAGACTCTCCAAATAGCAAAAGTGGGTTACAAAAGAAAGATGTGATAACCGCTATCAATGGGACTCCTGTTTCTTATTTTGACCAAGTTCAAGTAGCTTTAGAAAGTAAAAAAGGGCAAGAAATAAATGTTACTGTTAAACGAGATAACCAAAACATTACTATTCCTGCTAAAGTTTCTGATGAAGGAAAACTAGGAATTTATGCTACGAGCTTACCTTTAACAGATTTAGAAAAACTAGGGTATTACAACTTAGCTGAAAAAAGTTATTCTTTTGGAGAAGCTATTCCAGCAGGTACCAAAAAAGCTTGGACAACCTTAACCAACTATATTAAGCAAATGAAAAAGATTTTAAATCCTAGTACAGGTGCTTATAAAGGTTTAGGTGGATTTATTTCTATTGGGAGTATATTTCCTTCAGAATTTAGTTGGGAAACGTTCTGGAACATTACAGCATTCTTATCTATCATGTTAGGATTTATGAATTTACTACCAATTCCTGCTCTAGACGGTGGTCACGTGGTTTTTACTTTATGGGAAATGATTACAGGTAAAAAACCTGGTGATAAGTTCTTAGAATACGCTCAAATTACAGGATTTATCTTATTAATAGCACTATTACTATTTGCTAACGGAAACGATATATTTAGGTTATTCAAATAACCTAACAACAATACAAACTAAAAAAGCATCGTACTCGAGTACGATGCTTTTTTAGTTATGCTATATTTTAACTTGGCTTCTACTTATTTAAGTTCTCTGCTGCACGACGTTCTAACTCAGCTTGAAACTCTTCCATGACAGGTTTTACTGTACTTTCAGGTATATCTGCTACCTTTATATACATTAACCCATCAATTGCGTTGTTAAACTTCGGGTCTACATTAAACGCAACCAAACGTGCGTTTTGCTTCACATACTTTTTAATTAATACTGGAATACGTAATTCCCCTGGTTCAAGCTCGTCGATAATCTTATCAAACTTTTGCATATCAGCCTCAGTAGCATCAAATACAAAATCTTTATCAGCATCTTTTAATTTCACCTTGAATTCTTTCTTCGGACGAATGTATTGTGCCACATACGGATCGTAATAATGTGACTTCATAAACTCAATCATCAACGATTTTGAAAATTCAGAAAACTGATTACTAATACTTACCCCACCCATTAAGTATTTATATTCTGGGTGACGCAATGTAACATGCACAATTCCTTTCCATAATAAGAAAAGAGGCATTGGTTTTTGTTGATATTCTTTAATAATAAAAGCACGTCCCATTTCAATGGTTTGCTCCATCATTGGGTATAATTCTGGCTCTATTCTAAATAATGTTTGAATATAAAAACCATTTACTCCGTGTTTTTTATAAATATCTTTCCCTAATCCCATTCTATAGGCTCCTACCAATCTGTTTTGTTGGTCATCCCATAAAAATAAATGGTGGTAATATTTATCAAATCTGTCTAAATCAATAGTTTTATTCGTTCCTTCTCCTACTTCTCTAAACGTAATTTCACGTAATCTCCCTATTTCATGTAAAATATTTGGTATTTCTTTTGCGCTAGCAAAAAACACCTCATAGTTCTTGCTTTGTAGTAATCTACTTCCTTTTTCTCGTAAAGCATCTACTTCTTTTACAAATAAATCTGGCGACTTTTGAGAGGTGATTTTTTTAGCTCTCTTAGGAATCTTTAAATTATGTGTTGACAATATCTTTGGAGATGCTTTCTCATATGGGTTTGCCAACATATATGTTTTTCTACGTAAAAACTGGTAGAAATCTGGTATTTCAGGAAACGTATCTTGGTCTTTTACTGAAATTGGCTTTCCAATTCTTACTTTGATTATTCTATTTTTTTGAGATAATAACTCTGACGGAAGCTTTGCTGTTCTCAGCGTATCACTAATTTTAGATAGTGTGTAAAACAGTTGACTGTTTTTTGCGTGAAAATAAATAGGAATTACAGGTACTTTTGCTTTTTTTATCAAACGTACAGCTCCTTGCTCCCATTCTTTATCCACCATTAACTTCCCATCACGATACGTAGATACTTCTCCGGCAGGAAAAAGTCCTAAAGGCCTTCCTTCTTGTAAGTGTAATAAGGCATTTTTTATTCCTGCAACACTCGACTGTGCGTCCTTATGGTTTTCAAAAGGGTTTACTGGCATTACATAGGGCTTCAAAGGCTCTATTCTATGTAATAAAAAATTTGCTATAATCTTATAATCTGCCCTGTGCTCTAATAAGAGTTTTAATAATAAAATACCATCTATCCCTCCTAGCGGATGGTTAGAAATTGTTATAAACGGTCCTTCTTTAGGAATACGCTTTAAATCTTCTTCTGGAATTTCAAATTCAATCTGAAACTCATCAAGCAAACCATTTAAAAAAGGTAAATCTTTTTTATGCTTATGCTTATTATAAACTTCATTGGCGGTAGAAATTCGCAAAACTTTCATCAGCAACCAACCTGAAAACGTTCCGAAAACCCCGAACTTGTCGGTTCCTATTGCTTTTGCAACTTCTTTAGGTGTTACTAATCCCATACATAGTTATCAATTGACATAACTGCAAATATAATCGATTTTTTGCAAGCTTTACATGTTTTCTTGAATCACTAACTGCGCAGTTTCAGTATTTATTTGACGAATGATTGATTTTCCCCGTTTTCTTATCGTTTTTATTGCTTCATCATTAAAGTGACGAATTGTATACAAAGTAGCTCCTTTGTATGCTCTTATTTTATACGCTCCTTTTAAATCGTTATAAAAATCTTCAAAGTTATGGTACTTATCTTCTATACAAACAGAAAAACTAATCGCTGAATTCTGAATTAAGTTTACTTTTAAATTATAGTCGTGTAACTTCTTAAAAACATCACTAATGTTATTTTCAACCATAAAAGAAAAATCCTTTGCTGAAATCGCTACTAAAATTTGATTTTTCTTTACAATAAAGCATGGAACTTCTGGCGTTATTTTCTTTCCTCTACCCACACACGTTCCAGATTTTGTAACATCTTCAAACGAACGTACATACAACGGAATATTTTTTTGTTCTAACGGTTGAATTGTTTTTGGGTGAATTACAGATGCTCCATAAAATGCCATCTCAATAGCCTCTGTGTACGAAATCTCTTGTAGCAAAGCTGTTTCAGAAAATACTCTAGGGTCAGCGTTTAATACTCCTTGCACATCTTTCCAAATAGTAACACTATCGGCATCCAAACAATACGCAAAAATACCTGCCGTATAATCAGAACCTTCTCTTCCTAAGGTTGTTGTTTCTGTTCCAAACCCTCCTAAAAAACCTTGCGTAATATTTAGCTTAGATACATCTACTTTTTCTTGAATTTGCTGTTGGGTTAACTCCCAATCAATTTTTGCATCACGATAATCACCATCGGTTTTAATGTATTCTCTTACATCTAACCATTGATTCGCTACTTCTATTTCAATTAAATAAGCACTTACAATAGTAGTAGAAAGTAATTCTCCAAAACCAACCACTTGATCGTACACATAGTTATAATCTTTAGAAGTATTTCGAGCCATAAACCCGCTCAATTCACCAAATAAATGATTTACTTTATTATATATATTATGATTTGGGCTAAATAAATCATTCAACATATTTTGATGAAAGTCTTCTACAAATTTCAAAGAATCTTTAAGGTTTTCTTTTTTGTAGAAATAATCGTTTACCACTTGCTCAAAAGCATTGGTCATTTTTCCCATGGCAGAAATTACTACTAGCGTATTTTCTGTACCTTCATGTTGCAACACTTTTGCAACATTTTTTACTCCACTCGCATCTTTTACCGATGCCCCTCCAAACTTAAATATTCTCATTACAAAATTGTTGTAAGCTTTGTTCATTCATATGGCAAACTCTCCACTCATCGTATACAGTGGCTCCAGTACTTTTGTAAAAATCGACAGCTCCTGTATTCCAATCTAATACTTCCCAAGCTACTCTTTTACAATTATTTTTATGTGCGTGGTCCATAACAGCACTATACAAAGCTTTTCCTGCACCAATACCTCTTTTAGATTGAGTTACCATTAAATCTTCTAAATGAATTGCTTTCCCTTTCCATGTAGAGTAACGTTCATAAAACAACGCCATTCCTATAATCTTAGTATCTTCTTCAGCTACAAAGGTTTTAAATTTCGGCTTTTCAGAAAAACCATCTTTAACAATGTCTTCAACCGTAATTTTAACCGCATCGGGTTCTTTTTCAAAAACAGCCAATTCAACGATTAAATCTAATATAGCTTGAGCATCTTCTTGCTCTCCTGGTCTGATAATAAAACTCATTTCTTCATTTTTTTGGTAAAGATACTTTTCTTAAAACTTTCTGATAAAACAAATAAAAAATTAAAACACATCATATTTTTTTGTTGAAAATTTAAAATACTAAATAAAAGTTGGCATCTTTGTACGCACAACACAAAAATTTGACATGAGTAACAAGCATATGACGCTGGGTGAGTTTATCATCAGCAAACAAAAAGACTTTAAATATTCTTCTGGTGAATTATCTCGTTTAATAAATTCTATTCGTTTAGCTGCCAAAGTAGTAAACCACGAAATTAGAAAAGCTGGATTGGTTGATATTACTGGAGCTGCTGGTGATATTAATGTACAAGGTGAAGCACAACAAAAATTAGATGTTTTAGCGAACGATTTATTTAAACAAACATTAATTAATCGTGAAATTGTTTGTGGTATAGCTAGTGAAGAAGAAGATGATTTTGTAGTTGTTGAAGGTCAAAACAAAGCCAACGAAAACAAATATGTGTTGTTGATGGATCCTTTAGACGGATCGTCTAACATTGATGTAAACGTTTCTGTAGGAACTATTTTTTCTATTTACAGAAGAATTTCTCCTGTTGGAACTCCTGCTACCAAAGAAGATTTCTTACAAAAAGGTAGCGAGCAAGTAGCGGCGGGTTATGTTGCTTACGGCACCTCAACCATGTTAGTTTTTACTACAGGAAATGGTGTTAATGGATTTACGTTAAATCCAGCTATTGGTACTTTTTACTTATCGCATCCAAACATGCAATACCCTGAGATTGGTAGAATTTATTCCGTAAGTGAAGGATATTTTACGCATTTCCAAGAGGGAATGAAGCGTTTCTTAATTCACTGTAAAGAATTAAACGAAGCTGACAATCGTCCGTATACAGCGCGCTATATTGGATCGTTAGTTTCAGATTTCCATAGAAATATGATAAAGGGTGGAGTTTATATTTATCCTGCTACTGCCATAACTCCTAAAGGAAAACTACGTTTGCTATACGAATGTAACCCTATGGCGTTTATTTGTGAGCAAGCAGGTGGTAAAGCTTCTGATGGGTTTACTCGTATTTTAGATATTAAACCAACAGAATTACACCAACGTGTACCTTTTTACTGTGGAAGTAATCAACTCGTTGAAAAAGCCGAGGAGTTTATGACTGAATTTTCTACTGAGGAAAAGCCAACGTATTAAAGAATAGTTATTATTTATACTCAAATAAATTATCCATAAGGCAAACAGTTGTTTGCCTTATTTTTTTGAATTAAATTTACATTCGGAAAAACGAAAAAATTAATCTATTAAAAAACAAATAATTATGGCTTTTAACTTACCAGAATTAGGATACGCTTACGACGCTTTAGAACCAAATATAGATGCTAGAACTATGGAAATTCACCATGGCAAGCACCACAACGGATATACTACTAAATTAAATGCTGCAATTGAAGGTACTGATTTAGAAGGAAAATCTATCGAAGACATTTTAACGAATTTAGATATGAACAACGCTGGTGTTCGTAATAACGGTGGTGGTTTTTACAACCACTCTTTATTTTGGACAGTAATGAACCCAGAAGATAGAGGTTATTTATCTGGAGAATTAAAAGATGCTATTGAAGCTGAGTTTGGTTCAAAAGAAGCGTTTATTGATGCTTTTTCTAAGGCAGCTGCAACACAATTTGGTTCAGGATGGGCTTGGTTATGTGTACACAAAGGAGGTAAAGTAGAAGTTTGCTCTACTCCTAACCAAGACAACCCGTTAATGCCAGGTGTTACTTGTGGCGGGACTCCTATTTTAGGATTAGATGTTTGGGAACACGCTTATTACTTAAACTACCAAAACCGTCGTCCTGATTACATCGAAGCTTTCTTCAAAGTAATCAACTGGAACGAAGTAGAAAGAAGATATGCAGCAGCTAAATAATTAGTAGCTTCTGTAATAAATAAAAAAAGACCTGCAAAAATGCAGGTCTTTTTTTATACCGTTTTTTGTAATCGGAAGCTTTGTGCTCTTTCTTCAAAACTTGTTTGTTCTATGGGTAAAACAGCGTTTTTAAATAATTCCAATAGATCTTCTGAATGTTTTGCTGATGATAATTTTATCAAATCAAAATACACGAAAGAACTCCAAAGTATCGCTTTTAACGCTGTTTTATCTTCATTCCACATACGTATTTCAACTAACAAATTTCTATCACCATAATTAATTAATTGAGAATCTATCGTCACAGTTTCCATTAAGGTTGCTGGCTTTAAATAGGCTATTTGATGTGAACCTACCACCCAACTTTTTCCTCGTTCTTTTCCATGTTGGTAAATGTCTAAATTATAATTAGCAATCAACTGGTCTTCTCTAGCGTTGATAAGATAATTAAAATAAGATGCATTATTTAAATGATTGAATGGGTCGCAATCTTGAAATCTGATTTTTGTTTTACTCTCTAAAATTTTTGGTATTTCCATGGTATTAAATTTAAAATATACCGTTTGGTATATTTTTGATTAAAAAAATAGTTATTTCTGTAATTCTTGTTTTATAATTTGTTGTAATACTGTAGATACATCTTTTAAGTAGCTATCATCTCTCATAGTATGTGTCATATACACAGCGCCTTCAATCATGTAAAAAAAACGCTTTGCATACAACATACTATCTATTGATTTTTTTATTTCATTGGTGTCTTTTGCTTTTTCAATTAGCTGAGAAAACCGTTCTAAAATTCTATGATTATACGATTGAACTAATTGAGCTATTACTTTATTTTGATTGTTAGCGTCTACTCCAATATTTAAAATTGGGCATCCTCCAAATTGCTTATTATACTCATAATAGTCTTCATAAAAAACAGCAATATTTTTCAACATTGCTAAAGGTGTTTCACCTTTTTTTACCGTTTTATTTAAGTCTTTTAGCACTTTTCTTACTGAAAACTTAAACGATTCTACAGCTAATTCTTCTTTGTTTTCAAAATGTCCATAAATAGCACCTTTGGTTAAACCAGTAGCTTCTGTAATTTTAGATAAGCTCATGGCAGCATACCCATTCTTATTAAAAATAGGAGCTACTGTTTCTATTATAAAAGCCTTGGTTCTTTCTGATTTAGACATTTTTCAAACAAGTTTGAGATACAAATATATAAAAAATATACCAAATGGTATATTTTATGTTTGGTAGCATAAAAAGGAAAAATACTAATAATGAAACGATCGTTTTTGCTCCTGGTTTAACTATTGAAAAAATGGAAAAACTACGAGTAAAAAGAGTGTAAAAAACTCTTTTCTTTATTGCCCATAATTAAGCTTATTTAGATAGAAAACATTTAAAATATCTACAAGTTTACCGTCCTATATAATAATCTAATCTTACAGCTTTTTCACTCAAAAACACCTGTTTTTTATAGTATTTCGTACTAAAACCGTACAAATATTGCATAAATCCACAATTTAAATTGCGGAAAAACACAATAAATTAACTGTGAAAATATTTTTATAGAAAATGAATCTTATTTATTTTTGGTGACAGAAAATTAGAGAAGAATTAGATAAAAAAGCTATGAAGTTTAATATCCCCATTCTTCACAATTAAAATACTACTCCCCAAAGAAATCCTAACGATACCTTTTCGGTATGGGTGGAATATTATTGCTAAGAATTTTAACTTAATTATTAATACATAAAATGAAAATTACTAAAATTATTGCATTGATTGCCTTATGTACATCGGCACTCAATGCACAAGAAAAAGAAATTGATTGCGATTTCAACATTAACAGAGCTTATTACCATTTGGAAGGAAAAGAACTCTTTACAAAAGACAAACAAAAAGCTATTGAATATCTAACTCCTTGTGTAGAAACTGAAAATCCCGTAGCACAGCTAATGATGGGGCGTGTTTTACTAGAGGAAGCCACAGAAGAAAGTTACACAAAAGCTTTTAAGCTAATTAAAGCAGCTGCAAAACAAGACAATGCTATTGCTGCTACCGATTTAGGAATATTATATAAGTATGGTAGAGGGTGTAAACTCAACTACAACAAAGCTAGAAAATGGTTTGAAAAAGGATTTGAGTTAGGGAGTACTAAAGCTGCTTATTTGTTAGGGTATTTATACTTAAAAGGTTTTGGAAACATACAGCAAGACTATACCAAAGCGATTAGTTGGTTTGAAAAGAGCGATTACCCAATGGCGAAGTATTGGTTAGGGGTTTGTTACTATCACGGTTATGGCGTAGATAAAAATGTAGCAAAAGCAAATGAGTTATTAAAAACCAACTTCGATACAGTAAAAGATACTAACATAAGTGAAGCATCTAAAAACTCAGAAGTAATAAATGTAGAGGAAATTAAGCAAGTTATAAATAAAGAAGAGACAGCTACATCAGCAGAAGTTACCAAACAGCAACTTAATGGTGTGTGGGAAGGCGATTTATTGTTTTTTGATTGGTCAGCAACTCATATAGAAAACAAAATCCCTTTTAAAATTACAGCAAAGTATGACACAG
The DNA here is from genome assembly GCF_003387615.1 of Tenacibaculum gallaicum. Taxonomy (GTDB): domain Bacteria; phylum Bacteroidota; class Bacteroidia; order Flavobacteriales; family Flavobacteriaceae; genus Polaribacter; species Polaribacter gallaicus. Next base: position 193,585 of record NZ_QUNS01000001.1, read on the forward strand.
AAAGTAATGTACTACACATCACTACTACTATTGCTGATAAAAAACAAAATGTAGACTTTACTAAACTAGACAACAGTCTTTACTTTAATGATTTTACTATTGAGTTACCACATAGTTCATTTAGTAAAAACATTCCTGCTGTTTTAGAACATCAATTACTTTCTTCTGATGTTTCTATCAAACAATTTAATTCAGAAATCTACTTAACAGGAAACTTAGAGACTTATGTGAGTGCATGGAAAGAGTCGGGAGTACCTATTCGTTTTGTCTTAAAAAAGAAAAAGAAATTAGAAAACTCAGAAGAAGAACTTTCAGAAGAAGCTTTAGCAGCACTTTCAAAGCAAGAAGATAGTTTTATAAAGCTATATCCAAATCCTTTTGAAAAAGATGTAATTGTATCGTATTCATTAGAACAGCCAACAAATACAAAGGTTACCATCACCAATATGAATGGATTACGAGAAAAAGTAATTAAACCATTCACTAGTCAGGAAACTGGTAACTACCAATATTATGTTGAGGGAACGGATTTACCTAAAGGTATGTATGTAGTAACCATACTAGTTGGAAAAGAAAGAAAAACAAGAATTATCATCAAAAAATAATTGCTAGAAAAACACACAAATGAAAAGAATATATATACAATTTTTACTACTACTCACTGTAGTATTTAGTATTAGCTTACAGGCACAGACTTTACCAACAGTAAATAATGATGAGTTTTTAATGAACTCAGGTGGAACTTATAGCGATTTACAACCCGCTTTAGCAGGAAGCTGTAGCGGTTGTGAACTACCTGATTTAGATATTAGAGACAATTCACCCAATTGGAGTAGCTCTTTTGATGCTGCTGTAGCTAATGAAAGCTTGATTAGAAGTGCTGCAAAGAAAAAAGCAAGAGAATGGTATGAGCGACAAAAAGGTGTTATAGAAAATTTTTTAGAAAACAAATATCACAAACAATTTTCATCTTTTAATGAGGCTAAAGACTATGCTTTTTCAGAATTTGAAGTGAAAAACAAGACGATTAATGTTGACCCAATTGTAAGTACTAAAAACTCAGACCGAATTAGAAGAGCCCTTAAAAAAAAGGTACATATTAAAGGCTTAAAAGCGTTAAAAATAAGAGAAGCAGAAATTAAGGCAGGTAACACCAACAAACCACTATATCCTGATTTTGAAGTAAACGGTACTCCTTTAAAAAATTTAAAAAGCACTGCCGCTGTAACAACAGCATATAATAATCTCTTAAATCAATTTGTAGACAATACATGGAAAGAGTTTGAAGGTCGTCATATCATGAAAATACTAGGGCTTCCTTTTAACAATAAGGTTTTAAAAACAAAGAATAACTACTATGGAAGTTTAGGTACTTGGGATAAGTTAGACTTTATGCAGTTTACAATTCATTATGAGTCGATTATCAACAGACCTGCGCCAATTCCTTGGAGTGAAAGAGAAATTAAACTTTTTAATAAGTATTTGGATAAAGCCAATACTGTTACTGCTACCTATGTGGAAAACTATATTAATGCGAATAAAGAGAGTGAAATGTCATTGTTCCACCCTAATTATTGGAAAATAATATGGAAAAGGGATTATAAGGGTAATCCTTTTTCTACTAAAGCAGCAAAAAATAAACATCAACAGTTAAAAAGGAAAGAACTTAGCAGGCTTATTAGTAGCACTACTATGAATGCTACATTTACAATAGATTACTTAGTGTCATTACTCAAAATAACAGATAAAGACCAATTACAATGGTTAAACGACCATCCAAGTAAAGGGGATGAATTTGTAAAAGAGATAAGTGAAGCTAAACAAAAGGATGCTGACATGCCTCCTCCGATACCCGGAGAGTTAAGCTTTCCACCAGACCATCACCAACAACTAGCCCAATGGGATATTAGAACTGAGTTAAAAAACGGTGCTATTATTGGAGGATTAGTGAGAGAGCTTAAACTTACTGACGCAAACCAAAAAAAATGGTTATATGAACACAAAACAGAAGCTAATAATTTTATTGGGTTTGCTAATAAGCATAGAATAAATGATAAAATAACAGACAAAGCCAAAGCTTATATCAATGGACAAGTAGAATTAGAGGCAGCAACTCAAAAAATACCTTGGAAATCTAGTACAGGAATACTTGAAAACAACCCTAATTTAAAATTTACACATGTATATCATGACTTTGGTAAAAGTATATCTTTCTATAAATTAACGGATGGTTCTGTAATAGCTTCCTCTAGTTATGAAAAAGTATTAACCAGTGCAGGTGACTTAATAGATAAAGACAGAAGCAACATAGGTGGATGTCAAAATTGTAGATTTTATTACATAAAACTTTCAGAAAATGATGCATGGGCAGAGATGCTTTTTAACCCTAATAATTTAGCAGATGAACTTAAAACTTTATTTGCTCTTGCAGGAAAAGAAATAGGTAAAAACTTAGGGCGTTATGTATTACCTGTTGAGGACATTAAAATCCTTATTGATGGTAAAGATTTTGATGGACAACAAGTAGCTCGTTGGAAAGGAGCAACCTTTTTGTTATTAACAGTAGTACCTGGTAGTAAAGGTCTAAAAATTGCAGGAAGAATAGCTGTAAATGCTGCAAGGTGGGGTAAAATTATAGTAGTTAATGGTAAAAGAATAAAATATTCTCATAAATTAGTAAATGGTATTGTTGATTTTGGAACATATCAAAGTAAAAAGTTTAGAAAAGTTTTAGGTATTGCTGATGATCTTACTAAACAAGCTCACCATGTTCTTTCAAGAAATTTAAGAACACATAGAGCAATACAAAAAGCGGCTAAAAGTAAAACAAATCCGTTTCATATTGATGAGTTTTTAAATGGCATACCAGTTGATAAATGGAGAAATCAACCAAATCATCATCTATATGATAGAAGAATAAGAGAGTTATTGGATGCAATACCTAGTGGGTTAAGCCCTGAAGATACATTTAGTAGATTAGAATTAATTATTAAAAACGTAAAAGAAGTAATTAAAAACAATCCTAATACTCATTTAAATGATTTAATTTTTTAAAAATGAAATATTATAGAATATCTGACACTGTAGATTTGAACGTTATAGGAAAGTATCCTCAAATAGAAGATGTAAAATGTGATTGCGACCCTATAGAAGATCCCTTATTTATTGATAATATAGGATATAAAAAAATAAACTTTACTCCTAAAACACCTATAGGTATTTTAAATAAAGGAGCTAAATTAACAGACGTTTTAACATCACCTTCAATAGGGTATACAAAAAAAATAATAGCAAGTGATGAGTTTAAAAATGTTTTATGTCAATTTGGAGATGAAAATTTTCAATTTTTTAAATCTGAAATAGAAATAACAAAAAATAAAAAAGCATATTATTGGATATTAAACCCAACAAATTTTAATTATAATGATATAGATTTTAAAAATTCTGAATTTTTTCTTATAAGAGACTTATTCATAAAAGAAGAAAAACTAAATGTTAATTCATTAGAGGATTTTTTGGCTGAAAAAAATAGAATTGAAAATTTAGGGTTTTTGTACCAATTTCATATTGAAAAGTTACTTATAGAACCAAAGTCTAAAAGAGATTTTATAATAGTAGATAATGTTAAAGCAGGTATAGGTTATTATGTGTCTGAAAACATAAAAGAAGAAATAACTAAAAGAAATTTAACTGGACTGGAATTCATCGAATTAAATTGATGTCAATTTTGACAGGGAAAGGTATGATATTTTAGATTATGCCTCTTTAGAGGAATTAGAAGGTATTTTAAAATAAATATTTTCATTTATGAAGACTTTAAAGAATTTATAAAACTGTATAAATAGAAGAAATAAACAGCCTGTACAAAAGCAGGCTGTTTAATTAGAATATTAAAGCATGAGACATAAATTAGTAATCTTTGCACTATTCATAGTTAGTTTAGTGCAAGCTCAAAAAGAAAATTTTTCAGACAAAAGTATTTCTTTTTTAATACATTCCAGAAGAGTTCAAAGTAAAGAAATAGCAGACAGCATAAGGCAAAAAGAAAAAGAGTCTTTTAATAAGTTTAAAAAAAACTTAGAGAAAACTGGGGATACAATAAATGTTAATACAGAAACAATTCCTTCCTATGCCTCCTTTGATGTTAGAAGTGTTAAATACTTTAGAATAAACCCAAAAGAATATATAGAATTTGAAATCAGAGATAAAAATGCTCCTATTTTACATAAAAATAACTTTACAAACATTGTAAAAATAACTAGAGATAGTTTAATAATGAGTTTTTTTTCAATAGATAATTTTAAGGTTTATGACTTTACTGTTGAAAAAGGATATAATGACTTTAGTAATTTTAAATTAACAAAAAAGGATTTGAATGATAGGAAAGTAATAGCAGAGTTTGATTGTTATAAAGTAATAATGGAAAGTGATTTAAAAATTTTAGAAATGTATGTATCTGAGCAAATAGACTTGAACTATCACCCTATAATAAATGATTTGAAAATTTTAAAACTATACTACCCATTATACATTAAGGTAATGAGTAAGAAACTACCTCAATACATTTTTTCTGAATACAACTTTGTAAGAGATAATTACTAAGTACATATGATTAAGTTTAATTAACATTATTTTGCGTCATTTACATGATACTTGTATTTTCAAACGCTAAGTTTTATAAAAATGAGAAAAAGAGAAGAACTTCAAGAACTATGGGAAAAATAGTAGATATAGGTGTAACAGATTACGATTCACTAAACAGTCATCAAAGAATTTGGTTTAACATTGAGCCTTTAGTTAACGGAGGTATAATTGAATATTACACAAATCATGGAGCTGAAAATAATTCTGACTTATTAGAGGATTTAAAAAAAATAAATTTAAATACTGTGATTAGTGTTTTTAACGAAGTTAATACCTTATTTATGAAAGGTAAACCTCCGAAAGATATTGACGAAAGAAATAATGAGATTAGTGAATGGGACACAAAAAAAATAGATATACTTGAGAGAAGCGAGAAAAATTTTTGGGAAAATTCTCAAGAAACGGAAATAGTTTTATATAAATATGTAAATGAAAATTTAAAAAAAAATTGAAATCTAAAAACTATAAAACCTGTGTAAAAGCAGGTTCTATTAATTTAAAAAAGGAAATGAGAAGTAAGTTATTGGTTTTAATATTGTTTGTAGTTAGTTTGGTACAAGCGCAGAAAAAAAGTAGTCAGCTACCAGAAAGTAATAGGTATTTTGTTTTCAAAAAATCAATAGAGATTTCTCAGGAAGGCTTATCTAATTTTAAACAAAAACAGGATTCTCTAATTGATAGTGAATACCAGCTAGAAGAGAAAGATTCGCTTATGAACAAAAAACTGAAATCGTTAAATCTTACCAAAATTTTTGAAAAAACTGGTGATGTAGAAATTCATGTAGAATATAGGAATGACTCTATTTGGCGATTTAAGAAGCAAAAGAACGAAATGATAGGAGGTTATTTTATGATATTAAAAGAAAAAGGAATTTTGCATTACTATGACAAGACAAAACAACATTTATATAATAAATACAATCTTTTCAATAAAAAATATGAGTATGAAGTAATCAGAGATTTAAAAAATAGAAGAAGAATACATGGATTAGATTGTTTTTTTATAAAACTTATAAGGAAAGATCCAGAAGGTAATTTAGGTAATACGATTTATGAAATGTATGTTACAAATGAAATAAAACTACCTTTACACTCAGTTTTAAATATTAATAAGTATATGGAGAATACTTTTCCTGTAGAAGTAAAAATATTTGAAAATAAACTTAGTGGGGTTGTAGAAACTATAAGATTAGTTCAAACCAATTAAAAATAAAAGGGAGACATTCTCCAATGTAATATTAACTTACTTTTAAAACATAATAGTATAATTTTCTGTATAATCATCAGGTAAAGAGGCTCCAATATCTCTTAAATAGTTTTCTAATCCACTTAATTATTTGTGTTTTTAACTTATAAATAGGTTTATAGTTGTTGTTCTTTATTAGCTATTTAGAAAGTGCTTGCTCTAAATCCGCTAATAAATCCTCAACATCTTCTACCCCAACACTCAAACGAATTAAAGAATCGGTAATTCCTATTTTCATACGTTCAGTTTCCGGAATAGATGCATGTGTCATGGTTACTGGATGACTTACCAAGCTTTCTACTCCTCCTAGCGATTCTGCTAACGTAAATAGTTGAGTATTTTCTAAAAAAGTTAAAGCAGCTTGTTTACTTTCATCTTTCAATCGAAAAGAAACCATGCCTCCAAAAGCACCCATCTGCTTTTTGGCGATTTCGTGATTTGGATGGTTTTTTAAACCTGGATACAATACTTCGCTTACTTTTGGATGTGCTGATAAATATTTAGCTACTGCTTTTCCATTTTCACAATGACGTTGCATACGTAAATGCAAGGTTTTTACTCCACGAAGTGCTAAAAACGAATCCATAGGTCCTGCGATAGCCCCCGCAGCAAACTGAATAAAGTGCAGTTGTTCTGCTAACTCAGCATTTTTAGTCATTAAAGCTCCCATGACCAAATCGGAATGCCCTCCTAAATACTTGGTTGCTGAATGCATTACGATATCTACACCCAAATCTAACGGGCGTTGTAAATACGGTGTTGCAAAAGTATTATCTACCGCTATAACAATAGCTGCGTTTTTCGTTTTAACTGCTTTTGTTATTTTCTCAATATCCGCAATCTTCATTAATGGATTGGTAGGTGTTTCAATCCAAATTAATTTTGTTTTTTCTGAAATTGCATTGGCTACATTCGCTACTTCATTCATATCAACATATCGAAATTTCAATCCATATTTTTCAAACATGTTGGTAAACATTCTGTAGGTTCCACCATAAATATCATCTCCTGCAATTACCTCATCACCCGGATTTAATGTACGTAACACACAATCAATAGCCGATAAACCAGAAGAAAAAGCAAATCCGTGTGTTCCATTTTCAAGAGCTGCAAATGCATTTTCTAAAGCAGTACGTGTGGGGTTTGCGGAACGTGAATACGCATAGCCTTTATTCACTCCCGGACTTGACTGTGCATAGGTTGACGTTTGAAAAATCGGAGGCATTACTGCTCCTGTAGCTTCTTCAGGTTGTTGACCTCCGTGAATTGTTTTTGTATTAAATTTCATCTGTTAACATTTATTGTCTTTTTCAGAATAAACATCAAGTTTTTAGAGATTTAAACCAATTTACTCAAGTTCATGATAATTCCTAAGTGCATTCCTTCATGTAGATTATTAAAAGCTACAGCACTTTCAAAAGAATCTATCACAAAACCTGTACTGGTTTCGTATTCTTGATGTTTTGTAAAAATCCCTGCTTCAAAATCTTCTTCTAAGGTTTCAGGTAAACCAATTAATAGTTCTTTTACCTCTTCAAACTCTTCTTCAGTAAAACCTTTCGTTGGAATAGTTCCTTTTTTATACCCTTCAATTAATTCATCAGGAGCTAAACAGTTTAATCCTGATAATTTATAATGTAATAATTGTTGTGTAACTACTAAATGGGCTACATTCCACGCGATATTATTGTTAAACCCTTCTGGAATTATATGTAACTGTTCGTGTGATAAGCCTTCTATTCTTTTTAAAACTAAGTCTCTTGATCTTTTTAAAACTTCAAACTGTTTGTTCATTTTTCTACTTATTTTAGCTACATCAAAGATACCTATTTAGCCATGAAAATATATTAATGGTATATTATATTTATGTGGTTAATACGAACATATAAAATTAAGGTATTGAATAACAAACATTATAAAACGTTACATAGATGAAAAAGGTTTATTTTTTACAAACTTGTGATACTTGCCGAAGAATTTTAAAAGAAGTGAATCTTGACGGATTTGAAAAACAAGAAATAAAATCCAACCCGATTACCGTTGCTCAATTAGAGGCAATTCGTGAGTTGACAGATAGCTACGAAAGCTTATTTAACAAACGCGCAAAACTATACAGAGAAATGGATTTAAAAAATCAGCATTTAACGGAAGCTGATTACAAACAATATATTTTAGATGAATACACGTTTTTAAAACGTCCTGTTTTTATTGTTGACAACCAAATTTTTATTGGAAACAGTAAAAAAGTGGTGGAAAGTTTAAAAACATCACTAAATTAATTGAAAAACTCCGACTTTTAAAGTCGGAGTTTTCTATAATGCTAATTTATATACTTCCCTTCGACTACGCTCAAGGAATATAGAAGTCTTTTAATTTGAAGCTATGCTTTTGTTGTTTGTAGAGGCTTCTACCATAGCGGATAATTCATCCATGGTAAGATTGGTTTTAATTCCTAGTAATACCATTTCATCACTTTTATCATGAACGTTTACAATAATTTCTTTGATACGGTCTTTTGTCTCTCTAAAATAAACCGTAACTTTTTCCTTACCATCTTTTACTTTTACTAAAGTTTTCAAGTTATTTCTTCTAACAAACTTTTTAAAATCTTGTTGTACTGAAGCCATATTATTATTGAATACCATAATTTTATAGTTTTTAGATTTCTTTAAGAAAACCCCAAACTCATCAGTATCTTCATCAGAGATAAACATATTAGCAAAAAAACTTGGTATGTTTAAAGACACCTCAGCCTTGTCTTTATTAGATTGATAAAACGTTTTAAAGTTTTGTTTTTGCGCAAAAGAACTTAGCACAAAAAGACAGAAAAAGATAGTTGCAATTCGTTTCATAATAGTGTTTTAAATGAAGACGACGCTAATAAGAATTTGTTACAAACAAAAAAGCCTTAACTTATTCAGTTAAGACTTTTTTGTTGGCCCACAAGGACTCGAACCTTGAATATTGGTACCAAAAACCAGTGTGTTACCATTACACCATGGGCCAGTGTTTACAATGCAAATATAAAAACAAAGTTTTATATTTAGAAATCATTAAACAACTTTTATAAAAAAATCCTTACGAAGTTCGTAAGGATTTTGTTGGCCTACAAGGACTCGAACCTTGAATATCGGTACCAAAAACCGGTGTGTTACCATTACACCATAGGCCAATTGCTTATTGCGGGTGCAAATATAAAACAAAGTTTTATATTTGCAAATTTTTTACACTTTTTTTCATTTACTCCTTTTTTAACCTTCAAAATTTCATTTAACAGAACTTTAAATAGGTGGTTATGCCACAGAATTCATCAAAATTATATTTTTGTTTTCAGTAAAAAATCATAAGTAATTAATACATTCGTACTTTATATCTAGATAAAAAACTATGACTGAGTTTAACTATAAAAAGTGGAACATCATTTTAGGGTGGGTTTCGTTTGCCGTAGCGTTAATTACCTATACCTTAACTCTTGAGCCTACAGTAAGTTCATGGGATTGTGGAGAATACATTGCTACTGCTGTAAATTTAGAGGTTGGACACCCACCAGGGGCTCCTTTATTTCAAATGTTAGGTGCTTTTTTCGCTATGTTTACTAGCGATCCTAGTCAGTTGGCAAAAATGGTCAACTTTATGTCAGGGCTTGCAAGTGCTTTCACCATTCTTTTCATGTTTTGGACGATTACCAATTTAGCCAGAAAAATGGCTGTAAAAAATGGAAAGCTAGGTAACAATGAAGCTATTGCTGTATTAGGAAGTGGATTAGTAGGTGCTTTAGCTTATACTTTTTCTGATAGTTTTTGGTTTAGTGCTGTAGAAGGAGAAGTATATGCCATGTCTTCTTTCTTAATGGCTGTTCTATTTTGGTTAGGATTACGCTGGGAAAGTGAATTAGACACCCCAAGAGGTAATAAATGGCTGGTATTAATCAGTTTTGTAGTTGGACTATCTTTTGGAGTTCACATACTATCTTTATTAGTAATTCCTTCTATCGTTTTGGTATATTTCTTTAAAACGTATAAAGACATCAACATAAAAACAACGGCAATTGCAACCCTAATTGCCATACTTGTTTTAGCTTTTGTGTTTAAATTTTTATTCCCTTTTACTTTAAAATTCTTTAGTGTTGCTGAGCTATTCTTTATTAACCAAGTAGGCTTGCCTTATAACTCAGGAACCATCATTGCTGGAATTGTTTTAATAGGGTTGTTCGTTTACGGGTTAAAGTACACGCGTAAAAAAAACTTGGTTATAGCTAATACCTTAGTGCTTTCTGTATTATTTATCATGGTTGGATTCTCGTCTTGGTTAATGTTACCAATTCGTGCAAATGCCGATACCATTATTAATGAGAATAACCCATCAAGTGCACGTGAATTATTAGCTTACTATAATCGTGAACAATACGGTGACTCTAATGTTTTTTATGACAACTACTATTCTTTTGCACACGATAGAGAACAAGATGTAGAAAAACCTTATAAAGACGATAAACCTAAATACGAAAAGAAAGACGGTAAATACGTTATTGTAAACAAATACAAAAACGTACTTCCTAATTTTTCTAGTAAACATAAAGGATTTATTCCTCGTATGGTAAATCCTGCTTCCGAACAACAATACAAAAGTATTGCTGGTATTCCTGCTCGAAGCAAAAGACGCCCAACATTTTTAGAGAACATAAAATTCATGGTTGACTTTCAATTTGGATATATGTACGGACGTTATTTTATGTGGAACTTTGTGGGACGTCAAAACGATATTCAAGGACATCTAGATGTTGAAAACGGAAATTGGTTAAGCGGTATTGATTTTATTGATGAAGCTCGATTAGGCTCTCAACAAAAGTTACCTGATGATGTTAAAAACAACAAAGGTCGTAACACCTACTTCTTTTTACCTTTTATTTTAGGCCTTATTGGTTTGTTATACCAACTCAATAGAGATAAGAAGAATTTTTATGTGTTAACACTGTTCTTTTTATTCACAGGATTAGCTATTATATTTTACACCAACCCTAAACCGTTTGAACCTCGTGAACGTGATTATGCTGTAGTTGGTTCGTTTTACGTGTTTGCTATTTGGATTGGTTTTGGTGTATTTGCTTTATACGATTACTTTAAAAAATATGCCAGTAAAAAAGTAGTTGCCATTGCTGTTTCAGTAGTTTCATTACTAGCTGTTCCTACTTTAATGGGCTTCCAAAACTGGGATGATCATGATAGATCTGACCGTTATTTGGCACAACTAAATGCACAAACGTATTTAGAAAGTTGTGATCCGAACGCTATTATATTTACTATTGGAGATAACGATACTTTTCCTCTTTGGTACATGCAACAAGTTGAAGGTGTACGTAGAGATATTAAAATTGTAAATACAAGTCTTTTTCAAACAGATTGGTATATCGATCAAATGAAAAAGAAAACGTATGCAGCCGATCCTATTCCGTCACAGTTAACACACGACCAATATAAGTACGGAACTTTAGATATGGCATACTACTACCCACTTCCACAGTTAAAGGATTCTTTACTTAACATAAAAGATTTTATGCGTTGGATAGCTAGTGATAACGATGCTACTTATTTAGACGCTGGTGATGGGGCTAAGGAAAAATTTTATCCAACTAACAAAATTCGTATTCCTGTTAACAAAGAAAATGCGTTAAAATCTGGTTTAGTAGCCCAAAAAGATGCTGATAAAATGGTAGATTATATTGACATTACTGTTGATGATAGAGGTTTATCAAAAGCAAGACTTTTAATGCTAGATATTTTAAATAATTTCGACTGGAAGCGACCTATTTATTTCACTGGTGGTGCAAATGCAGATGAAGAATACATTTGGTTAAAAGATTACCTACAGTTAGATGGAATGGCTTATAAACTAGTACCTATTAAAACATCTAATAAAGGACGAACAATTTTTGACATGGGACGTATCGACCCTGGAAAAATGTATGCTAATGTTAAAAAATGGGATTGGAAAACCATTAATAATGGTGAAATATACTTGGATGAGCAAAGTAAGCGTAATGCAATTTCATTACGCAATAACTTAATTCGTTTATCAGAAGAATTCTTACAAAAAGGAGATTCTGTAAAAGCGAAAGATGTATTAGATTTATCGTTACACAAAATGCCTATCAAAGATTTTGATCACTACAATTTCTCTTTAGGGTATCCAGAATTGTATTATCGTATTGGTGACATTAATAAAGCTAGAGAGACTGCTGAAACTTTGGCTGATATTTTTCAACAAAAACTCGTCTATTACGATACCTTTAAAACTGAGGATATTGGTTTAATTATTGATAATTTAGAAACAGCTTTATACATGTATCAAAACTTAGTTCAGCAAATTACTCGATACGATAAAGACGAAGACTTCGGTAAAAAGTTTTTTGAAGATTATCTAACTCATGCACGTTTATTTGAGCGTCTAATGCCTGAAGACGAACCTGAATTGCCTCTAGAACTCGATACTATTAAGCCTTAATTTAATGAGGTTCTATTTTATAAAAACACCACGTATACTTAAACGTTTATTCGCTAAGTATACGTGGTGTTTTTTTACCGATAAAAAGGAAATTTACCTCACTTTTGACGATGGACCCATTCCTGAGGTTACTGAATTTGTGCTAGACCAACTACATAATTTCAACGCAAAAGCTACCTTTTTTTGTATTGGTGATAATATCGGAAAACACCCCGCTGTTTTTTCAAGAATTATTAACGAAGGGCACTCGGTAGGGAATCATACTTTTAATCACTTAAACGGCTGGAAAAGTAGCAATAAAACCTATATTGAAAACACCAATAAATGTGAAAGCTTGTTACCACATCAAAAAATAAAACTATTTCGTCCTCCATACGGAAAGATAAAAAGAAAACAAGCCAAACAACTTCTTGCGAGTGGCTATAAAATTATTATGTGGGATGTTTTATCTGCAGATTTTGACTCGACTATTTCTAAAGAAAAATGCTTGCAAAATGTAGTAAATAACGTACAGAACGGGAGTATCATCGTTTTTCACGACAGTATAAAAGCTAGTGGCAAATTGTATTATGTATTACCTAAAGTTTTAAAAGAATTTTCGCAACAAGGTTACGAGTTTACAACAATTTCTTAAACAAACTGCTGAACTAACCCTATCAGCGTGTTAGCATCTTGCTCACCTGTTTGACGCCACTTCATCTCTCCATCCTTATAAATCATAAAAGTTGGATTCCCTTTAACACGCAAAGCATCGGCAAGAATTTCGTTCTTTTTAATGTCTATTTTAATTACTTTGGCTTTATCTCCTAACGCAGCAGCTACGTCACGAAGTGTATCTAAGCTAGGCTCAAGCTCACTCCAGTCTGCATAAAAATCAATCAATACAGGCTTATTAATACTTATTATTTCACCAAACTTTGTCATTTTTTGCATAAGTTTTATCAGTAAAGAGCCTAAAATTACTAATTTTTTGTTAGGTAATTATTATGAAAATCTTAAAAATACTGAAAATCAAGCTTTTTTTAACTCAATTACAGTAATTTCTGGCCAAATCCCTACTCTACCAGGAAAAGCATGGTAGCCAAATCCTCTATTTACATTAATGTATCTATCAAACTCTTTATACAATCCTGCCCATTGCTTATACACATATTTTGAAGGGCTCCATTTAATCCAGCCAGGAATTTCAATTCCAAACTGTAAACCATGTGTATGTCCACTTAAGGTAAGTTGATAATTAAAATCATCTTGCTTTACTTTATATTCCCAATGACTTGGGTCATGAGATAATAAAATTTTAAAATCCTCTTGTTGTACTCCTTTAGAAGCTAATTGTAAATCTCCTGCTTTATTAAATCCTTTACCCCAATTTTCTACACCTACTAAAGCAATTCTTTCTCCGTCTTTTTCTATATATCGATTTTCATTCAACAATAACTCAAATCCTATTTTTGGATGAATCTCTTTTACTGCCTGAAAATTTGCTATTTTATCTTCTGGTGTTTTCCAATCAGAATAATCACCATAATCATGGTTTCCTAATATCGAGTATTTCCCCATTGGGGCTTTTAATTCCGAAAACATTGACACCCAATCATTCATTTCATGAGCAAAATTATTAACGATGTCACCTGTAAATAAAATCATATCAGATTCCTGTTCATTAATTAAATCTACTCCATATTTAATCTTTTCTTTATTATCAAAACTCCCTGAATGAATATCGGTAATATGAGATATTGTAAAGCCATCAAAAGCCTCAGGCAAGTCTTTAAAACTTAACTGATACTTCAACACCTTGTAGTTATATTTCCCTTTAAAAATACCATATAGTAAACTTGCAAACGGTAATGCTGCCAACCCAAGAGCAAGTTTTGACAGAAAAGTTCTTCTACCTACTAAATCTTTAGTTTCTTCTTTAGATAAAAATGAGATTCCTTTTTGAAACCATCTTACAACATCTTCTCCAAACATTAATATGAAAATTACCACTTTAGGAACTAAAACAAGCAAAAGCATGCCCACCGCCCATTGAAATTCTCTTGTTTGACCATGACTTCTATCGTAAGTAAACATCACATAAAAAAAGTTCACATATGCCAACAACCCTATTAACAACCACCCATAACGAATAATTTTTATTTTAGTAAGTGTTTTTATTGCCTGAAAAGCATATGCTTCAAACACAATAATTATTGCTGATATTATAATAACTGTTACTAACCAACGAGACATCTGTTTCATTTTTAAGGAGAAACAAAGATACTGCGATTCTTAAAATTGATTTTTAACATCTTGTTAAAGTTTTGTAGCTTTACCTCCAGAGTTGATAGGAACATTTGTTTTCTGCTTTTTTATGTAAACAAATCGGCATCAACATTTTATTTCAATAGGCTTAAGAGACAACATGGCAAATCAAAAACGACTTTTTTTACTCGACGCATACGCTTTAATTTTTAGAGGATATTACGCTTTTATTAAAAATCCACGCATCAATTCTAAAGGATTAGATACCTCAGCAATTATGGGTTTTACGAACTCTTTACTGGATGTAATAAAACGTGAAAAGCCAGATTATTTAGCTGTGTGTTTTGACAAAGGCGGAAGTGTTGATCGTGTTGAAGCTTTTGAAAATTATAAAGCCAACCGACAAGAAACTCCTGAAGCTATTCGTTTAGCAGTACCTTATATTGAAAAAATATTAGGAGCCATGAACATTCCTGCCATTGTAAAAGAAGGATACGAAGCCGATGATATTATTGGTACGCTGGCTAAAAAAGCCGAGAAAGAGGGATTACACACCTATATGGTAACACCTGATAAAGATTTTGCCCAACTAGTTTCTGATCATATTTTTATGTATCGCCCACCTCGTATGGGAAATGGATATGAAAAATGGGGTGTTGAAGAAGTTAAAGCAAAATTTGGTGTTGAAGACCCATTGCAAGTAATTGACTTTTTAGGAATGATGGGAGATGCTGTTGATAATATTCCAGGTTTACCAGGTGTTGGTGAAAAAACAGCTAAAAAATTTCTTGCTGCATACGGAAGTATGGAAGGTTTGTTTGAAAACATTCATGAGCTAAAAGGAAAAATGAAAGAAAAGGTAGAAGCTAACCAAGAATTAGGGTTACTTTCTAAAAAACTAGCAACTATTATGCTAGATGTTCCTGTTGAATTAGAGCTAGATAAATTAATTTTTGAGCAACCTAACATTGATGCTACCAAAGAGATTTTTACCGAGTTAGAGTTCCGTCGTTTAACGGAGAACTTCTTAAAAACATTTACCCCTTCGGAAGAAAGCACTACTACAGCAGAAAAACCAAAAACAACAAAGGCTAGTACAGCTGGTCAGTTTGATTTATTTGCTGCTCCTGGTGGTGGAAATACTTCAGAAGAAAACAATATCAACGGCTTTAAAACCATTGAAAACACTAATCATTTCTATCAATTAGTAGATACACCTCTTTCAAGAAAATTGTTATTAGAAAAACTAATGCAACAAAATTCAGTATGTTTTGATACGGAAACTACTGGATTAAAAGCTTTAGAGGTTGAATTGATTGGAATTGCTTTTTCTTGGGAAACAGGTAAAGGATATTATGTTTCATTTCCAGAAAATCAAGAGGAAACCACAACTATTTTAGAAGAATTTCGTCCATTTTTTGAAGCCGAAACCATTGAAAAAATCGGTCATAATTTAAAATACGATATTAAAGTACTTTCAAACTATAACATGCCTGTAAAGGGAAAATTGTTTGACACCATGATTGCGCATTACCTTATCAATCCAGATATGCGTCATAACATGGATATACTTGCTGAAACCTATCTAAACTATCAACCTGTTTCTATTACAGAGCTCATAGGTAAAAAAGGCAAAAATCAACTTTCTATGCGACAAGTTGAGTTACCCAAACAAACCGAGTATGCCGTTGAGGATGCTGATATTACTTATCAGTTAAAAGAGCACTTTTCTAAAGAGCTTGAAAATGGTAACGTTACCAAACTATTCAACGAAGTAGAAACGCCACTAGTTTCTGTATTAACAGCCATGGAGATTGAAGGTATTAATTTAGATGTCGACTTCTTAAAAATTCTTTCAGGAGCATTGTTTAAAGACATTTCACAACTTGAGCAAAACATATACGAGCAAGCTGGTGAAGAGTTTAACATTGCATCACCAAAACAATTAGGCCCTATTTTATTTGACAAGTTGAAACTGGTTGACAAACCTAAGAAGACTAAAACAGGTCAATATTCTACAGCAGAAGATGTGCTTTCGTATTTAGCAAAAGATCATCAAATTGTGGCAGATATTTTAGAATATCGTCAGTATAAAAAACTACAAAGCACCTACGTTGATGCGCTTCCGAATGAAGTTAACCCAAAAACAGGAAGAGTGCATACCGTGTATGCACAAGCAGTTGCTGCTACAGGGCGTTTGAGTTCTAACAATCCGAACTTACAAAACATTCCTATTCGTACAAAACGTGGACAGGAAGTACGTAAAGCATTTATTCCAAGGGACGAAAACTATGTATTGTTAGCAGCGGATTACAGTCAGATTGAACTACGAATTATTGCTGCATTAAGCGAAGAAGAAACGATGATTAAAGCTTTTAAAGATGGTGAAGATATTCATGCTTCTACCGCTGCAAAAGTATTCAACGTTCCCATTGAAGAGGTAACTCGTGAGCAACGTGGCAATGCTAAAACGGTAAACTTTGGAATTATTTATGGGGTTTCTGCTTTCGGATTAAGTAACCAAACCGATTTGTCTCGAAAAGAAGCCAAAGAATTAATTGACACCTACTATAAAACCTATCCGAAACTAAGAAATTATATGTCTAAGCAGGTAGATTTTGCTCGTGAACATGGATATGTAGAAACTGTTTTAAGTCGTCGCCGTTATTTAAAAGACATCAATTCTCGTAATGCTATTGTTCGCGGCGCTGCGGAAAGAAATGCTGTAAACGCACCTATTCAGGGTTCTGCTGCTGATATAATCAAGCTTGCCATGATTAACATTTATAAGCGATTTGAACAAGAAAATTTTAAGTCGAAAATGTTACTACAGGTACATGATGAATTAGTTTTTGATGCTCATAAAGATGAACTAGACATTATTAAACCTATCATTAAGCAAGAAATGGAAAATGCTTTTAAAATGATTGTTCCGTTAGATGTTGAGGTTGATACGGGAGTTAATTGGTTAGAAGCGCATTAAAGTTTCATGATTGCCTTTTCTAAAATCTCTTTTACCTGAAGTTTTAAACTTTCGGGTTCAATTATTTTGGCGTAATCTGAAAATACAATGTACCATCTTGAGAAACCGTGTTCAAGATACGATGTCATAAATGTCATTTCTACTTGGTTTCCTATCACTTTTTCAGATACAAAACCGTGTTGCATTTTACTATTGTTTATATATCGTACCACACTTTTATCAACAGAAATAACAACTTTTGTTTTTGGTGTGTTTTGATATTGGTTTCGGTATTCATCTAACGTACTATGCTCTCTAGTAAAATTATGGTGAGTTGATTTTATAGCCAGCATTCTATCGGTTCTAAATTGTCTATAATCGCTTCTTAAATGACAAAAAGCCAATACATACCAAAATCCTGATTCGTGATAAATACCTACAGGTTCTACAAAACGCTCAGAGGGTGTTTCTCTATTTAACGCTTGATATTTTAAAAATACCTGTCTTTTTTCAGCAATGCTTTCAAACAATGTTTCAAGTGCATTTGGTAAACTATCGTTGAATAATTTATTTGTAGGATCAACCAATATTTGCGATTCTAAAGCAGAAATCCAATCTTTTTCACGACCGCGCAACACTGACTTTAATTTCATCATAGCAGATTCGTAGTAGTTCCCTAACGATTTATCTACAAACTTTTGCATCAGTTTTTCGGCAGCCACAAAACTTCCTACTTCTTCTCTCGTAAACATAACAGGAGGCAAACGGTACCCTTCCATAATAGAATAACCTACCCCCGCTTCACTTATAATAGGCACACCCGATGCTTCAAGCGTTCGTATATCACGATAAACAGTACGTAAACTTACTTGAAACCTATCAGCTAACTCTTGTGCTTTCACAATACGCTTAGACTGTAACTGAATTAGGATGGCTACAATTCTATCAAAACGTTTTACCGTATCTAAACTCATAATGCTATAACATATTTCCCAAAGATAGGATTTCAGGCTGAAGTATTTTTTAAATTTTAGCTTCAACATAATGATTCTACTTCTTAGTATATACAAATAAACATACATCAAGTGACAACCGCTTGTCAATAGACACTTTTAAAATTTATTTTTTCCTACTGACATAAAGCTGTCACTACCCCATATTAATTTTGGTTCAAATAATAAATTTTACAATTATGGAAACCACAACAAACACTGTATTAGAACAAGTAATTACACCTTCTGAATTATTAACACATTGGCAAGGACACCGAGGTTTGACTCGTAGAGCTATTGAAGCTTTTCCTGAAGAAGCCTTTTTTAACTATTCTATAGGTGGCATGCGCACTTTTGCCGATATGGTTATGGAACTTTTAGGTATAGCAGGTCCAGGTATTAAAGAAATTGCTACTGGGAAAATCCAAGAGTTAATTGAAGAAGTAGATCACGGTAACAAAAAAGCAAAAATTCTTGAACTTTGGGATGAAGCTACCGATGAAATAAATACCTATTGGGCACAGGTAAAACCTAATCAATTTCAACAAAACATTAAAATATTTGGTCAATATGAGGGCACAATTTGGTCTTCAATATTCTATTTTATTGATAATGAAATCCACCACCGAGGACAAGGGTATGTTTATTTACGCGCTTTAGGTATTGAACCCCCATTTTTTTATGAGCGTTAATCAAAATTCATTTAAAATGAAAACAGTTTTAGTATTTAAAACATCAATCACAAAAAACAAGGAGATTAAAATTGTTCAACCCACATTAAACCGTTTGATTGCTAAAAACGATCGCTGGAATTTTGACCTAGAGGATTGCGATAATATTCTTCGAATCGAAACTCAAATCGTTAAAGCAAATGCTGTCTTAAAAGCATTACAACATCATGGCTTTTATTGTGAAGAACTTTTATAAATAATCGCTAGTCTCTTTTCAAAAAAGCTAGGTCTGTATAATGATAAAAACCTAATAAAGAAACCAGTTGTTCTTTATTAGGTTTATTACCTTTTTTAAAATAATATTATTTATTCAATTACAAACGTTTCGTTTTGTATCCAGTTAGCTCTTAGCTTAAACTCTTTATCTAAATAAATGATTTGCTCTGGCTGTTTTCTTAATAAGAAATCTCCAGTATCCCACATACGGTTATTATTTTCATCAACTATTGCTCTAACACTATATTCTTTAGGTTCTAATAGGGTAAATTCTATTTTTTTAGAAGAAGTGATGTATCGTTTTTCTACAATCTTATCTTGACTTAATAGCTCAATAATAACTGGAGATTCTGTTTCGTTTTTAACCTCTAATACAATACTTCCATAGTCTTCTACTGTTCGTGTTGTAAATTTATAATCTAACGTATCGTTTGTAGTTTCAAAAACATCCGTTATTCCTTGTGGCAACCCTTTAAAAATATACCCGTATTTAGGCTTCTTTTCAAACAATACTGCTAATTTGTTAATCGACTGTTTTTTTAACTCAAAAGGTACATCAACAGTATCTTTATCAATCAATGAAAACTTTGATTTATCAAAATAAACAATTGGATTGTTGGTTTGAATAAACATCGTGTCTTTTAGGTTCAAGACTCCACTCACACTTGATGACACAGATAAAGAATCTATCTTCTTTTTTCGTAAACGCACCATTATAGTATCTTTAAAATTCTGATTGTTTACTATAAAATTCAATGAATCTCTTTCTATAGGTGTATGCCAATAATTAAGTGTGTCTTTATCTTTTTCAAACTGAGTAAATGATTTGAAGTCTTCTGGAACTTCAGATAACAGTTCAATATTCATATCTTCCTGCCTCCCTTCAAATCCAAATTGGATTCTTCCTTTTGTTACCTCTTTTCCTCTCTTAAATTCATACGGTTGAACTTCTTTAAAAAAGCGAATAGGTTTGTTAATTATAGTATCTTGAGGCAACGTAATTGTATCTACTACAAAACCTATTTTATCTGTTCTACTGTTAAAAATATAATCGTTCGAAGGTTCTTTTAAAGCTAGCATTAAATATTTCCCTTCACGCAAATTACTAAACTCAAAATTTGTGGAATCTAACGTACTTGTTACATAATTTGGTTTTTGTTTAAAAATAATAGTGTCGTTGTATGTACTATCTAGTTTATACAGTAAAACACTAACTTCTTTCACCTCTTTTTTATCAAAAGCATCAGCTACTTTCCCTTTAATTTTTAAAGAATCAATATAATCTCCTGTTGAAAACACATATTTAAAACTCTCTAATTTGTTGTTTTCATTATTGTCTTGTACTGCATTTCCGAAATTGAAAGTATAAGTTGTGTTTGGTTGTAGTGTGTCTAATATCTTAATATTAATATACTTACTTGGTGTTCCTTGCGGTGTAATTAATGGTGGATTTTTCATTGGTGGAGAAACTACCAACTGCTTTTGTAAGTCTTTTAAAACAATATATTCATCAAAATAAATACGAATGTTATCATCATCAAAATGAATAGTTTCATAAGGAGGAGTTGCAGTAACCATTATTGGTGCGGTTTCATCCTTTGGACCTCCTTCTGGTCGTCCTTTGCGCGCACAACTACTTATTACAAAAGCAAAAAGAGTTACTAAAATAAAGTGTTTATTTCTCACAAATTGATGGTTTTAAATCCATTTTCAAAAGTAGTAAATTAAGATGGAATCGTATTAGTCTTTTTGTGTATACGCTATTGTAGCAACACTTATTGTGATGTTTTTTGTTTTTAAGAGTTCATTTGCACAAGCTTCTAATGTTGCCCCTGTGGTAATGACATCATCAATAAGTAAAACATGTTTGTTTTCAAAAAATGTGGTATCAAGAATTTTAAATTTTGTTTTACCATTAGAAAACCGTTCAAATCGTTGTTTTAACGTTTGTGTTTTAGTTATGGAGGTTCTGATAAGAATATTCGGCTTATACTGAACACACAAAATATCACTTAATCTTTCGCCAAATTCCGTTACTTGATTGTAGCCTCTTTTTTTTAGTTTTTTTGAATGTAATGGCACTGGAATTATATAATCCACATCAACAAAAGTAGTTGATGATTTTAACTGCTCACCAAACCAATCAGCTATGAAAATTCCTAGTTCTGGTTGATTTTTATATTTTAATTGATGAATAAGCTTTTGGGTAATTCCTTTTTTTTTATAAAAAAGAAAAGAACGTATCGCCCGTACTGGTACTTTTCCATAAAAATTTGACATTAATGTAACATTTGTGTGCTTATTATCGTCTATAATTGGTAAGTCGTTTTTACAAATAGTGCACAAGAATTTCTCATTTTGTAACAACGTTATTTCACAATTTACACATAAATTGGGATAAAATAAATAGAATATCTCTTTTAAAAATCGCATCTTTACAGGCCTTTTTTAACAGAAAGATACAAAAAACAACAGAAGTCATATTTTGAGTAAAAAGTTTAATTTTTTCAAAGAAGCCGTAAAAAACTATAAAACATCAGGTACAGTTGTGCCAAGTTCTAGATACTTGGCAAATAAGATGCTAAAAGAAATTGATTTTAAAACAGCAGAAGTTATTGTTGAGCTAGGTCCTGGAAATGGAGCTATAACACAATATATTTTAAAAAAACTTCAGCCCAACACTGTGTTAATCTGTTTTGAAATAAATGAGGCTTTTTATAATGAATTGAAAAAAATAAAGCATCAACAATTAATTGTTCTAAAAGCTTCTGCCGAAGATATTAAATTTGAAATAGAAAAGTTAGGATATTCAAAAGCAGACTATATAGTTTCTAGCTTACCTTTAACTATTATCCCAAAAGAAATATCACATTCTATCTTGACAAAAAGCCATAGTTTTTTAACTACCGCTGGACTGTTTATTCAATATCAATACAGCTTAACTTACTACAAAAAACTAAAAGAAGTTTTTGGTAATGCTATCTACTT
Organism: Tenacibaculum gallaicum; assembly: GCF_003387615.1. Lineage (GTDB taxonomy): Bacteria > Bacteroidota > Bacteroidia > Flavobacteriales > Flavobacteriaceae > Polaribacter > Polaribacter gallaicus. The sequence goes on from NZ_QUNS01000001.1 coordinate 216,112, forward strand.
GAGCTTCGAACCTTTAAACTTCCCTCCTGCTTTTATTTATAAATGTGTTAAAAAATAAATAGTATATTAGCACGGAGCACAATCGTTCATTATAACTCTTAAAATGATGCCTGCCTCAAAAACAAAAAACAATAGCTTCATTGCTTTTTTAATTTTACTAATACTTGTTATTGGATTTTTATCTTATGAAAACGCTAAAGACTACTCTGAACTTAAAGCTGTTTTTGAGCTAGAAAAAAAAGAGCTAGAAAGTGAGCTAACAAACATAATTGAAGATTATGAAGAGGCTAGTTATAAAAAAAGTAAGTATTCTTTAAGGTTAAAAGATGAGCTACATAAAGTAATTCAACTTAGAGATTCTGTTAAAAACTTAAAAGAAGTAGACTATAAGTTTATCAGATATTATAGAAAAAGAACAGGAATACTTATTGAAGAAAACGAAAAACTTTTCACTCAAATAAATCGTCTTAATACAATTAACAATGAATTAATTTCAAAAAATGATAGTGTTAAAGAAGCTTTATTAGTAAAGGAAAAACAAAATGCAAAACTTGCTAACTTAAATCGTTTCTTAAGCAAGGAAAAACACGACCTAAAGAAAAAAATAGCTACTGCTGAAATAATTGAAATCTCTACTATAAAGGCAGAAGCTATGAAAAAGAAAAGAAATGGAAAATTCACCTCAACAACTAGATCTAATAGAGTAAGTGCCTTTAAAATAGAATTTGATTTACTAGAAAACAAAGTAGTATCCTCTGGCTCTAAAGAAGTTTATATTCAAGTAATGGATACTAACAAAAAGGTCATTGCTCCTTATAAAAAAGTAAGTTTGCAAAACAATAAAAAGATATGGTGTAGTGATGTTTTAATTGCTGAGTATAACAATGAACAACTATCTATGATTTCTTTTGTGAATATAAATAGTAAAATTAACGCAGGAATATACCATATAAATACATTTGTTAACGGTATTCAAGCTGGTAATAAATCCCTAGCATTAAAGTAAAACACCCCTTAAAATTAATAAATAACTTAATACAATCAATCCCCTTAACTATGAATCAACAAAAAACCAAAAATGTTTTAATTTTAGTACTAATTATCTTATCTCTTTTCCTGTTTTATTACTCGTTTCAAAAATCAAATGAAAATAAAAATCTTCAAAATATTTTCTTAGAAGAAAAAGCCGAATTACAGCAAGATCTCGATGAAATGATTAAAGACTATACTGATGTTGTTGTTGGTAAAAAACGTTTAGCTGACAGGTTAGAAGTAGAGTTAATAAAAATGAAAAGTTTGAGAGACTCAATAAAAGACTTAAAATCTGACAACTTTGGACTTATAAGAAAATACCGAAGTAGAATTGCAAGTTTAGAGCGTGAAAACAAAAAGCTTTTCATACAAATAGACTCTTTAAATAGTGCTAATGATGCTTTAACCCAAGAAAATGTTATAGCTAACGAAATTTTGCAGCAAAAAGATAGTGTAAATGAGACTTTGACAGAAAAAAACAAAGAGTTAGAAGCTAAAGTAGCTATTGGCGGAGTTATTAAAACAAGTCCTGTAAAAGCAGTTGCGATGAAAGAACGTAGTAGTGGAAAGCTAACATCTACAAGTAGGTCTAGCAGAACTGATGCGTTTAGAATTAATTTCGACTTGTTAGAAAACCCAATAACTACAGCTGGTGAAAAACGCGTATATATTCAAATTGCTGATGAAAATAAAAATGTAGTTGCCCCTAAAGGAAAAACTGACTTAAAAAACGGGCAAAAAGTTCAATATACAGACTCTCTCGAGGTTAGCTATAGTAACAACCGTTTAAGTCTTGTATCTTTAGTGTTGGTAAATAGAGATAATATTAAAAAAGGAAAGTATGTAATTAGTGCTTTTGTTGATGGTGTTTACTCTGGAAATGCCACTATAAAACTGAGATAAACAACACTAATAGATATTAAATGTGAATAAAAAGTGAAGAGTTTAATTAATTCTTCACTTTTTTCTTTTTCCATAGCCATAGTTTAAATCCTTATTTTATTTTTGCAACATGGCAAAACAAGAAGATCAATTTAAAAAAGTATTATCGCACGCAAAAGAATATGGTTATGTATTCCAATCATCTGAAATTTATGATGGTTTAAGCGCGGTGTATGATTATGCTCAAAACGGAGTAGAATTAAAGAAAAATATTCGTGATTATTGGTGGAAAGCAATGGTGCAAATGCACGAAAACATTGTAGGTATTGATGCATCAATACTAATGCACCCAACTACTTGGAAAGCCTCAGGCCACGTTGATGCTTTCAACGATCCTTTAATTGACAACAAAGACTCTAAAAAGCGTTACAGAGCTGATGTTTTAGTTGAAGATTACAGAGAAAAAATCAATGAAAAAATTCAAAAAGATATAACCAAAGCAAAAAAGCGTTTTGGTGAAGCTTTTAATGAAGATGAATTTAGAAGCACAAATCCAAACGTTTTAAGACGTCAAAAACAAATTGATGAAATAACAGCTGAACTTACAAGAGTTCAAGAAGAAAACGATTTAGAAGGATTTAGGAATTTAATTATAGACTTAGGTATTACATGTCCTGTTTCTGGTTCTAAAAACTGGACAGAGGTTAAGCAATTTAACTTAATGTTTGGAACCCAATTGGGAGCTTCAGCCGACAGTTCAACACAAGTATATTTACGTCCTGAAACAGCACAAGGTATTTTTGTAAACTTTTTAAACGTACAAAAAACTGGGCGTATGAAAATTCCTTTCGGAATTGCACAAACTGGTAAAGCTTTTCGTAATGAGATAGTTGCGCGCCAATTTATATTTAGACAACGAGAGTTTGAGCAAATGGAAATGCAATTTTTTGTAAAACCAGGCACTCAAAAAGAATGGTACGAAAAGTGGAAAGAAACCCGTTTAAAATGGCATATGTCTTTAGGAATAGGAAAAGAAAACTACCGTTTCCATGATCATGATAAATTAGCTCACTATGCTGATGCAGCTGCCGATATTGAATTTAAGTTTCCTTTTGGGTTTAAAGAATTGGAAGGAATTCATTCTCGTACTGATTTCGATTTAAGTCAGCATGAAAAGTTTTCTGGTAAAAAACTACAATACTTCGATCACGAAGATAACACCAGCTATGTACCTTATGTAATTGAAACATCAATTGGTTTAGACAGAATGTTCTTAGCCGTTTTTTCTAACTCTTTACAAGAAGAAGAGCTAGAAAATGGTTCAACAAGGACTGTTTTAAAATTACCTGCCGTTTTAGCACCAACGAAAGCCGCTATTTTACCATTAGTTAAAAAAGATGGTTTACCAGAAATCGCTCGTAAAATTGTTGACGATTTAAAATGGGACTTTAATGTTGTGTATGATGAAAAAGATGCTGTTGGAAGAAGATATCGTCGTCAAGATGCTGTTGGTACACCTTTCTGTATTACAGTAGATCATGATACTTTAGAAGACAATACTGTTACCATTCGTCATAGAGACACTATGGAACAAAAACGTGTTAAAATAAAAGAATTAAGCAACATTATTAAACAAGAGGTAGATGTACGTTCTTGGTTACAAAAAATGGAAGCATAAATCTTAAAACGACAAAATAAAGCAAGAATCCTAAACGTAACTGTTTAGGATTTTTATTTTTGCAATAGTAAATAACTTTACATACAAATCTTAATATCAAGTAAGAGTTTTAACTAACCGATAAAACAGAAAACAGATGAAAACTGTACTTAAAATATTATTCATCATCTTTTTACTTTGGATGATAGCAGGAGCTTACCTTTTAAACACAGAGCACCCTAAAGCACAAGTAGTAATGGGCCTAGGTGTTTTATACATGTCATTTATATTAATGCCTTTATTTATTTACTATAGATATAAAGATGGTAAGTATAAAAAGTATGTTATGAACTCTGATAAAGACCAAAAAAAAGCTGAAGATTAATCTTCAGCTTTTTAACTTTTATATACAGCCTACTACTGTAAAGTAGGTGAATAGTTTGTTGGATAATCGTCTGGTTTTGCTAAACCATTTTTACCTTCTGTAAAATTAGAACCATAAGTTACATCAATCGCTCCTAACATTTTGTTTGCCATTAATGCATATCCTCTTGATGTTAAATGAATTCCATCTAAACCAATTAAACCACCAGTAATTAAGCTTGTATTCATATTGTACCTTCCAAACTCTAAACCACTCGTAGAAGCTTCTTGTAAAATTGCGTTAAAATCTACAAAAGCGTATCCTTTCGCCTCAGCAACTGTTTTAATAGTCTCATTATACGCGTCAGTCGCAGTTTTAATTTCTACTTGTTCTTCCGGAGTTAATACCCACTTATCTTCTAAAGGTAATGTTACTCCTTCAGCTGAAAACTGACCTGCTAAAGTAGCTGGTAACAACCCGCCACTTTGAGCTATTAAATCTGCTGCCGCTGCATTGTTAACTTTTCCTATGACAGCACTACTTGGCAATACTAATAAGTCATTTTCTGTTGCCGATCTAGCTTTCCCATATTGCTTTCCTAATAATTGAGCTACCAATGGAGCTGCTGCTGCTGGTAACCCTAGAGATTCAACAAAAGGAACAAAAGTTGGACTCGCACTTAAATTGGTTGTTATTGCATTTGTTAAATCAGTTGCTTTTTCGTCTTCTACCACTACTGGACTAGCCCCTGTTTCAGAAAAAACAATCGCTCTCTCAGGTTCACCAGCACCTACATAAATTTGGTTAATTGCTCCATACACTGTATTTAACAAAGGTATTTGAGCCCCAAACTCTGCATTAGATGGATCTAATGGTGCATATGGTACAGTAGTAAAATGTGGTAAGCTTGTAATGTAAGGTAAGTTTGCTACTACTCCTTTAGCTCCTGTAGCTTCTAAAGCACTAATTATACCGTTAAAAACATTATTAAAAACTAATGGATTTGTTATATCATTTGCTCCATAAGTACTTGGATCTAAATTTCCTGTAGGATTAGTGTCTGTAGGAGATTGATTAACACCTGTACCTCCTGATACAGCATAACCTAACACATCATTCCCTCCAATTTCAGACAACGTAAAAAACGTAGGTGCTTTTGCAACTGCATCTCCTATAACAGTTGCTGCTGCTGGATTTGTTGTCATTCTTCCAAAATACGGATTTAGCATCCCGTATCCTGCAAATGTTAAGTGAAAGCTTTTAGCTCCTGGTAATCCTATATTATTAAAACCAGTTGCAGTTGCAATAGATGTAGCTGCATTTGTTGTTGGTGTTTCATCTAAACGTGCTGGTCCTGAGCCATTAAAATAAAACCTTGGCTCTTGTATTATATTTCCTCCTAATACTAGTCCTCCTATATTATCATTCATTAATGGTTGTACAAATTCTCCTCCTCCAACTAAAGCAAATTTACTTGCTAAAGTATTCGGAAAAGAGTACTGCTGCCCTGCTTTAAACAAAGCTCCGTCAGTAAAACCGGCAGTAAAAGATGCTCCTATTGAAACATAATTAGAAAAGTCTGCACTTCCAGCCTGAAGTGCTACACTATTTTCTGCTTCGCTTTTAATTTCTGTTAGTGTATTGTCTACATCACAGGCAGTAAAACCTAAAAATAATGCAGACAAAAAAGTATATTTAATTGTATTTTTCATTGTTTCTTTTTTAGTTGTTGATAGTCCAAGAAATATAGTACTGAGAACCTACAGCTCCCACTCCAGGTGCACTTAAATATTCTTTTCCTGTTAAATTAGACCCTCCTACTTTAAACACTGATTTAATTGAAGGTACTGAATAATTAACTTGAGCATCAAGAACAGTTCTTTCTTCTACAGTTCCTTCTAAGAAGGTAGACTGCCAGTAAAACTCATCTTGCCAACGAGCACTAATATTGAACCCAAAGTTTTCAAACAAATTAGGGTGTCCAAACTGCATTTTAACTTTGTGCTCGGGTGTATTAAACCCAGCTTCAAAATCAGGATCAGCAGCTTGATCAAAATCAAATTTAGACCATGTATAATTTAGTCCAACATCAAATCCATTAAATATCTTTGTGTTTAACCCTAAACCTAGCCCATAAGAATCTACATCAACTGTTGAATTCGTTTTTACACTAAATGTTCTTACTAAGTCTCTATTGGTTAAGTTATTCACAGTTACTGGTATATTTGGATCTACCAATACAACCACATCTTTGTTAGAAATAAAGTCAGAGTACATGTTATAATACGTGCTAAAATCAATAGATAGTTTATTTTCTCCTAACGGAACTGCTGCACGATACCCAACTTCAAAAGATTTTACTTTTTCTGGTTCTACAAGGTCTGTTGTTGCTAACGTAGGGTTTCCATTTGCTATAGAACTAGCAGAATACCCTCTATCAAACACATCTTGACCTGTTAAAACAAAGCTTCCTGTTGTTGTCTCTGCATTAGCTGAAAAACGTCCAATATTATCTGGAGCTGTTCCTAAAATGAATCCTGCACCAGTAGCTAATCCGATGTATTGATCTTGCGTAGTTGGATTACGGAAACCAGTTTGAAAAGATGCTCTAAAGTTATGATTCTTGTTCTCTCCTGCTGCATAGGCTAGTGAAATTCTTGGTGTAACGTTTCCGTCAAAATTATCTGATTTGTCATAACGTAAAGATCCAGTAAACTTTAAACGATCATCCATCATTTTCTTTTGAATCTGAGTGTACATTCCATACTCTCCATATTTAATAGGCCCATCACTATCGGTATAAATAGTTCCAAAAGAATTAAGCTTGTACTGTCTGTAAGAACCTCCTACTTGAACTTCTGCCCAATCAATATAATCACGTAAATTCAAGTTTGCATCAGCATGGTAATAACTTGTATTATCTCTAAATTTAGACCCTGTCATCAAGTCTGGATCAGCTGTTACCTCATTAAATAATCTTGTAAACTCTGCTGAACCTGGTTCTGGTCTTCCTATATCAGCTACTTGTCTAGCGATTGCATGAGAACCATGCATTAAGTAAGCTCCTGCATATTCCTGAAACCAAACACTGTTAGGTTTCCATTTACCATTCATATTTATTGCAGCAAAACGAGTATCGTAAGAGTCTCCTGCATCTTCACCTGCATAATATCCTCTAACAAAGAAGTTTTTACCTCTTACTTCTAATTTATGTTGTTCCATAAAGAAGTTCGCTAAATTATAACGGTTTTGTCCTTGATAAATCGTGTTACCAGTACCGTATTTAGAGTTCCAAATAATTTCAACACGATCATTTCCTAATGGGCGATAATGTATAGCTCCATTAAATTTTACACTTTTAGCTTCGTTAGACATTAAGTCTACTTCTCTATACCCTGTTCTACTTACCTTTCCTACAGCTCCACCTAAATCAACCGATACTTCATCTCCATATACATTAGCTCCATCATAATTTGGGTCATCAGCATGACTCATACCTGGAATATAGCTTCCACCAATACCTGTTGTATTTCTATAATCAGTTGCATGCCACTCTTCACCTTTTAAATATGAAAAACTAGCTTTAACAGCAAAATAATCATCAAAAGCATGTGCCATTTTAATCGTAGCATCATAATAACCATTATCTCCTGCTGCTTCTTGGCTTGTTAAGCCTGCTTTTAAACCAACACTAATACCCTGCTCATTAAATGGGTTCTCACTACGCATTAACATAATACCATTAAATGCATTGGCTCCATATAAAGCAGAAGCTGCTCCTGGTAAAATCTCAACACTTTTCACATCTACTTCAGAAATACCTAAAAGGTTTCCAATTGCGAAGTTTAATGCAGGTGAAGCATTATCCATCCCATCCACTAACTGAACAAAACGCTCATTCCCAAAAGTCGCAAAACCACGTGTATTAACTGTTTTAAAAGTTAACCCCCCTGAGTTTACATCAACTCCTTTTAAGTTTTCTAACCCATCATAATATGAAGCTGAAGCTGTATTTTTAATCGCTCTAGAGTCAAAACGTTCAATTGTTACTGGTGATTCCATAACACGTTCTGGAGTTCTTGAAGCTGATACAACTACTTCATCTAAAGATGTTGCGTTTTCCGTTAAGCTAACCTCAACGACTTGGTTGTTTTTTGTTATTTCAACTTTTTTTGTTTGATACCCTAAAGAAGAAATTTCAATGGTAAACGGTGGGATATCTGTTACCGTCATTGTAAACTTACCATCAAAATCAGTAGATGTTCCTACTGCTTTTCTCGAAACTTTAATGTTTGCTCCTGGTAATGGTCCTCCAAGGGAAGCATCATTAACCGTACCTGTAAAGGTAGTTTGAGCAACCATCATTGCTGTACCAAATAGCACAAATGCAACAAGTAATAGTTTTTTCATCATAATGTAAAATAATTTGTTAACTGTAGTGCAAAATACAATTTTTTTTCATTTGCGAAATATTTACCCTGTTTTTTTGTAATTATACCAATTATAAAGAGAAAAACTTACCAAAAACTAATTTTAGCTTTTATTTATTAATTTATTATTTATCATCTTATACAAATTGTATTTTTGCCTAAATTTATTAGTAGCCTTGGAAATTATACATTCTATTTTTGACCTTACTCCTTCTCAAAAAACAATGGTAACCATTGGTACGTTTGATGGAGTACATATTGGGCATCAAAAAATTATAGAGAAACTGGTTAGTGAAGCAAGGGCTAGCAATAAAAAATCCGTCTTGCTAACATTTTTTCCTCACCCAAGAATGGTGCTACAAAAAGATGTTTCCATAAAACTAATAAATACTATAAATGAAAGAGCGCAACACCTTGAAAAATTAGGATTAGATTATTTAATCATTCATCCTTTTAGTAGAGAGTTTTCAAGACTAACCGCTTTAGATTTTGTCCGTGACATTTTAGTAAATCAACTAAACATTTCTAAACTTATTATTGGCTACGATCATCATTTTGGAAAAAATAGAGAAGGTAATATTGAGCAATTAACAGAGTATTCTCACTTATATGATTTTATAGTTGAAGAAATTCCTGCTCAAGATATTGATGAAGTATCCGTTAGCTCTACAAAAATTAGAAAAGCACTTGCTAATGGACATTTAAAAACTGCTAATAATTATTTAGGATATAACTTTTCTCTTACTGGAAAAGTTGTAAACGGAAAACAGTTAGGCGGAAAAATAGGGTTTCCTACAGCAAACATTGACATACGTGAAGATTACAAATTAATTCCTAAAACAGGTGTTTATATAGTAAAATCTATTATTGATAATACTGCTGTTTATGGAATGATGAATATTGGTAATCGACCAACCGTTGATGGTAAACACCAAACAATTGAAGTACATTATTTCAATTTTAACCAAAACCTGTATGGTAAAGAGTTAACTATTGAACTAATTTACTACTTAAGAGATGAACAAAAGTTCGATTCTGTTTCTGGCTTAATTTCTCAATTAAAAAAAGACCAGCAAAATTCAATGCTTTTTTTAAAAAGTTACGCCAAACTCTAACCTTAAAATCATACTCAAAGCCCCCCGGTTTCAAATAGCTTTAGAATTAGTATTATTGACGTAACTACATACAAAGTTAATTTTTTTAAAACCTACATAATGACGTACTTGTCATTATGTATTTCATATGTTTTTAAGATTTTGTATCGAAAAAGAATGATGCTGTCAAAAAATGAGGTAACCTTAAAAAAGGTAGCCCTTTGTGTAAAAACTTTAAGAGAAGAGTATCATATTACTTCAAATGAGTTTTATATTGATACTGGAATACATTTGGCAAGAATAGAACAAGGAAAAACAAATGTCACTATTACTACTCTTCAGAAAATATGTGATTATTTCAACATTACTTTATCAGACTTCTTTATGATGCTTGAAGAAATTTAGTATACAAAACACATTGCTTAAGTCTATAGCTTCTTTTATCTTTGCTTTTCTTAAAAAATTAAAAAGATGTTACAGGTTCAGTTTATTAGAGAAAACAAACAAACTGTTTTAGACGGATTGGCAAAACGTAATTTTGCTAATGCAGAAACAATTATTGAAGAAGTATTAACTGCTGATGAAACGCGTAGAACTACACAAGTTTCTTTAGATACTATTTTAGCTGAATCGAACAAAATATCCAAAGAAATTGGAGGTCTTTTTAAGTCTGGAAAAGCTGAAGAAGCAAACCAACTTAAAGCAAAAACAGGTGAGTTAAAAGAGCAATCTAAACAATTAACAGAAGAGTTAAATTCTGCTTCAGACAAATTGAACGAGTTATTGTATCAAATACCTAATGTTCCTCATCCTTCAGTAAAAAAAGGAAAAAATGAAGAAGATAATGAAGAGGTTTTTAAAGAAGGGGTTGTTCCTGAGTTAGGAAAAAATGCACTACCTCACTGGGAGTTAGCGAAGAAATACGATATTATTGATTTTGATTTAGGAGCAAAAATTTCGGGTGCTGGTTTTCCTGTATACAAAGGTAAAGGAGCTCGTTTACAACGTGCTTTAATCAACTATTTTTTAGACAAAAACACCGCTGCTGGATATAACGAAGTACAGGTTCCTCATTTAGTAAATGAAGCTTCTGGTTTTGGTACTGGACAATTACCTGACAAAGAAGGACAAATGTACCATGTAACTGGTGATGATTTATATTTAATTCCAACAGCTGAAGTTCCTATAACCAATATGTTTAGAGGTAATTTGGTAAAAGAAGCTGATTTACCAATTACTGTAACGGGGTATACACCTTGCTTTCGTCGTGAAGCGGGTAGTTACGGAGCACATGTTCGTGGATTAAATCGTTTACACCAATTTGATAAGGTTGAAATTGTTCGTGTTGAACATCCTGATAATTCATACAATGCTTTAAACGGAATGGTAGACCACATCAAAGAAATTTTACGTGAATTAAAATTACCGTATCGTATTTTACGTTTGTGTGGTGGAGACACTGGTTTTACTTCTGCCTTAACATTCGATTTTGAATTGTATTCTACAGCGCAAGAACGTTGGCTAGAAATTAGTTCTGCTTCAAATTTTGAAACGTTTCAGGCAAACCGCTTAAAGTTACGTTTTAAGAATAAAGAAGGTAAAAGTCAATTAGTACATACACTAAATGGAAGTTCATTAGCCTTACCTCGTGTATTAGCTGGTATTTTAGAAAACTACCAAACTGAGAATGGAATTAAAATTCCTGAAGTATTAGTTCCTTACTGTGGTTTTGATATGATTGATTAATCAACCTTCAATATAAAAAATGAAAAAACCCCAAGCCTCAATTACGACGCTTGGGATTTTTAATTAATCAATCCCCATTGAAAAAAATATGTTTAGTTGGCAACTACTGCTACCATTAATCTCTTGTATTTATTCATTTCTAACAAAGCTTCAAAATATTGAGGTATTTGACCTTTTCTCATAAACTCATTTGCATTCTGCTTTGCTATTTCATATTGTGTCGTAAAATTCCTCATAGTTTACACTGTTTAGTTGTTTTAGTAATAAGACAAAGTTCGTGCCAAAATGTTACACTACTATTTAAAAAAGCACCTCTTTTAATAGTATTTTAACAATTTTGTTCTGTATTTTTGGTAGATGAAACCGCTATTAGCGGAATTAAGTATAAAGTAAAACGCTTAAACTTATCCAAAAATGAAGAAAATCATTATTCTATTTAATTTACTGGTTTTAAGCTTGTTTTGTCACGCACAACAAAACGAATTTATTATTGCTGAAAATTATTTTAGAAATAATGAATATGAAAAAGCAATTCAATTATACAAAAGGTTATACGATCAAAGCCCGTATAACACAAACTATTTAAAAAAACTAATTACTTGCTATCAAGAAACAGAACAATTTACTGCTGCTGAAAATTTACTCACTCAAAAACTAAAAGAAAAACCTAACTTATCTTATCTATATGTAATTCTTGGTCATAATTTTGAACGCCAAGAAAAAATTGAAGAAGCTAATAGCTACTACCAAAAAGCAATTGAATCCATCAACAAGAAAGCAAATTACGGTTCTTTAATAGCTGGATTATTTAAAAACTATAGCAAATTAGATTTGGCCATTGAGGCTTTTAATAAAATAATGGAAGTTAATCCAAAAGCTAACTATGGATTTCAATTAGCACAGATTTATGGTGAAAAAGGAGATTTTGAACAAATGTTCAAATCCTATATTGATTTGGTTGATAAAAACGAAGGCTACCTCAACAATGTTAAACGCTATGCAGGTAAATATTTAACGGATGATAGCGAAGATCAAAACAATATTTTATTTAGAAAAGCACTATTACGAAAGTCTATCAGTAATCCCAAAGATATTTGGAACGACTTACTTTCTTGGTTATTTATCAGGCAAAAACAATACAACAAAGCACTTATTCAAAACAAAGCGCTACTTGCTAGAGATCCTGATAATTTAGGTAAAATTAATGATTTAGGTAAAATAGCTCTTGAAAACAAAGATTATGAAACTGCTAAAGAGTGTTTTGATCTTATTATTGAAAAAACTAATTATCCTAGAGACAAGTTTAAAGCAATAAACAACAACTTAAAAATAGCGATTGACACAAAACAACCTGATGTAGATGAACGTTTTAATTCCATCTTCAAAGAGTATGGAATTAATTCTAAAACTCTTTTCACACAGGTAGAATATGCCAATTACTTAACTTTTACAAAGAACAATCCAAAAGAAGCATCTGTTATTTTAAAAAATGCATTAAACTTTACCAATTCAAAGTTTATAAAAGCTACTATAAAACTTAAACTTGGTGATATTTTTGTTTATATGGGTAAATTTAACAAGGGATTAATTTACTTTTCTCAAGTTCAAACACTGTTCAAAAATCATTATATAGGTCAAGAAGCCCGCTTTAAAGTAGCACAAGCTTCCTACTTTAAATATGATTTTACTTGGGCAAAGGCTCAATTAAAAATTTTAAAAGGATCAGCAACACAACTCATTGCTAACGATGCTGCTGATTTGTTCTTAACAATTTCAGATAACCAACCTAAAGACAGTATTGGTACTGGTTTAAAAGAATATGCCAAGGCTGATTTATTAGCTTATCAAAATAAAAATGATGAAGCAATTGCTATTTTAAACGATATAATTGCTAATTATAGGGGACAGTCTATTGAAGATGAAGCGTTATTTAAACAAGCTCAATTATTTATTGAAAAGAAACAATATGACGAAGCTATTGTAAACTATAGTAAAATAATAGCCTTAGATAAGAAAGGAATTTATATTGACGATGTATATTATAATATGGCTGAATTATACAACAGTGAATTAAATAATCTAGAAAAGGCTAAAGAATACTATCAAAAGATTATTTTTGACCACCCATCGAGTATCTATTTAGTAGACGCTCGAAAAAAGTTTAGAAAATTAAGAGGAGACGATATTTAATAAGTCAATTTGAAAGTTTGAAGATGTTTTTATTACTTCATTTTTAAAATTAAAAACTATGTACATATACAACATAACAATAAATATAGACGAAAGTATACATGCCGAATGGTTAGCTTGGATTGAGAATCATATCCCAGAAGTATTAGCAACAGGGCACTTTTTAAGCGCTAAAATGACACAAGTGTTGGTTGAAGAAGAAATGGGAGGAATTACCTACTCTATTCAATATACAGCAAAAACACGTGAAGATTTAGACAATTACTATAAACATAGTGCAGAAAAACTCCGTAGTGATGGGCAAAAAAAGTTTGCTGATAAAATGCTTGCTTTCCGTACTGAATTAAAAATAGTAAATGAATTTTTCCCTGTAGTAAACAGCAATTAACAATGAAAAAAATACTTGTTTTATCATTTTTATCTTTAATTCTTTTCAATTGTAAACACAAGGCAAAAAAAGAGAATTTGACAACTATTAAAATTGTAAAAGTGTCTCCTAATGCCTACAAACATATTTCATATTTAAAAACAGAAGAGTTCGGAAATGTTCCTTGTAATGGAATGATTGTGGTTAACAAGGGGGAAGCTATCATTTTTGATACACCAACGACGGCGAAAGCATCTGAAGAGCTCATTAAGTGGGTAAAAGACTCCTTAAAATGCAATATCAAAGCAATTATTCCTACTCATTTTCATGTAGATTGTATTGGTGGTTTACCTGAGTTTCACAAAAAAGATATTGCCTCATATGCTAACTCACTAACGACTGAGTTAATTGATAAAACCAACCATAGTTTACCACAAAATTCCTTTGATAAAGAGAAAGATTTTTTTGTAGGTGATAAAAAGGTGATTGTACGTTTTTTTGGAGAGGGACATACTAAAGACAATATTGTTGCTTACTTCCCTAATGACAATGTTCTTTTTGGTGGGTGCTTAATCAAAACCCTGAATGCTTCAAAAGGAAACTTAAATGATGCTAATACCAACGATTGGTCATCAACTGTAAGAAAAATTAAACAAAGTTATCCCGATATAAAAACCGTTATCCCTGGGCATGGAAATAGTGGTGGCATAAAACTTTTAGACTACACTATTAATTTGTTTGAAAATTAAATAACATGACCGTAAGAGCAAAAAAACATTTAGGGCAGCATTTTTTAAACGATGAAAACATCGCTAAGAAAATCGCCGATTCGTTAACTGAAAACGGATATGATAACGTCTTGGAAATTGGTCCTGGTATGGGAGTTCTAACAAAATACTTGTTAGAAAAAAAGCCAAAAGTTACGGTGATGGAACTAGATTCTGAGTCAGTAACTTATTTACAAGAAACTTTTCCTGTTGAACATTTTAAATTAAATACTTCAAAAGAAAAGTTTACCATTATTGAAGGTGATTTTTTAAAAAAGAACTTTACTGAAATATTTGACAAACAACAAGTAGCTATCATAGGGAATTTCCCTTACAATATATCTTCTCAAATTGTTTTTAAGGCAATTGAAAATCGTGAATTTGTTCCTGAATTTTCAGGAATGTTTCAAAAGGAAGTAGCCCAACGAATTGCCGAAAAAGAAGGCAGCAAAACCTACGGAATTTTATCCGTATTAACACAAGCATTTTACGATGCTGAATACTTGTTTACCGTCCCTCCTTCAGTCTTTAATCCGCCTCCAAAAGTAGA
The DNA here is from genome assembly GCF_003387615.1 of Tenacibaculum gallaicum. GTDB lineage: Bacteria > Bacteroidota > Bacteroidia > Flavobacteriales > Flavobacteriaceae > Polaribacter > Polaribacter gallaicus. The sequence goes on from NZ_QUNS01000001.1 coordinate 231,191, forward strand.
TTCTGGGGTTATTAGACTTACCAGAAAAGAGAACTACACACTTCCTGTTGATGAAAAATTATTCTTTAGGGTGGTAAAAACTGCTTTCAACCAACGAAGAAAAATGTTACGTTCAAGTTTAAAATCTTTTAATCTTTCGGATACCTTAAAAGAAGACCCTATATTTGCGATGCGTCCCGAACAATTATCGATACAAAAATTCATTGAGTTGACACAAAAAATAGCTCAAATTAATAGTTAAGAGCTTATTTTAAATAAGATAAGTCACCTTTTTGAATTAGATTTCGGAATATTCAAATCTCGATTATCGAGCAAAATTGCAAGCAATGGCATTAGAAATCACTAAAGACTTATTAGTAAACGTACAAGAACTGATTCAAAACCAAAAAGACACTGCTCTTTCTGATATTTTTTCAGATATTCACTATGCTGATATTGCTGAAGTTTTAGATGAACTATCTTTTGAAGAAGCTGTTTACATTATACGTTTATTAGATAGTGAAACAACTTCGGATGTATTAATGGAAGTTGATGAAGAAGTTCGTGAAAAAGTTTTTGAACAATTATCTGCCAAAGAAATTGCTGAAGAGGTTAATGAGCTTGATACCGATGATGCTGCCGATGTTATTGCAGAACTTCCTGAAGAGCGAAAACAAGACGTAATTCAGAGAATTGAAGACCGTGAACATGCCAAAGAAATTGTAGAATTACTACGTTATGATGAAGATTCTGCAGGTGGATTAATGGCAAAAGAGCTTGTAAAAGTAAATGAAAATTGGAATGTACTTACCTGTGTGAAAAAAATGCGTCAACAGGCAGAAGAAGTTACTAGAGTTCACTCTATTTATGTTGTTGATGATGATGGTAAATTAAAAGGACGTTTGTCTTTAAAAGATTTATTAATGGCGTCTACTCGTGCTAAAATTTCAGACGTTTATATTCCGCAAGTAGATTTTGTACATGTACATGATGAAGCGGAAGATGTAGCTAACATCATGCGTAAATATGATTTAGAAGCCATTCCTGTGGTAGATGAATTAGGCGTTTTGGTAGGTAGAATTACTATTGATGATATTGTTGATGTTATTAAAGAAGAAGCTGAAAAAGATTACCAATTAGCAGCAGGTATTACCCAAGACGTTGACTCTGAAGATAGTATTTTACAATTAACCAGAGCACGGTTACCATGGTTGTTTTTGGGTTTAATTGGAGGTATTGGAGCTGCAAGAATTATGGGCTTTTTTGAAGGTGCTTTAGAAGAAAATGCTATTCTTTTTATGTTTACTCCTCTTATTGCTGCTATGGCAGGTAACGTTGGAGTACAATCATCAGCAATTATTGTGCAAGGGTTAGCGAATGATGATGTAAAAGGGAGTGTTTCCAATCGCTTACTTAAAGAAATGTCTCTAGCAGCTGTTAACGGACTTGTTTTAGCTATTATTTTATTTTTCTTTATTTGGGCTTGGAAGTCAGATATGATTATAGCTTCTGCTATCTCAATCTCATTATTTGCTGTTATTATAGTAGCTGGTTTAGTAGGTACTTTTATTCCTTTGTTTTTAGACAAGAGAGGTATCGATCCTGCAATTGCAACAGGACCTTTTATTACGACAAGTAATGATATTTTTGGAATTTTAATCTACTTTTGGATAGCAAAAATGATTATTGGCTTCTAATCGATAGATTCTACTTTCTCAATCAGATTATCAATCTTACTTTCAGGGATAAACCCTTTTAACATTAACACAGCTCCAAAAACGATTAATAACACACCCATTCCTCGTTTTATTCGATAAATTACCAATGGAGTTAACCTACTTTTAAGCTGTTTGGCAAGTAGTATTTTTCCTAAATCAGCAATAGCATAACCAACTATTACAGTTCCAAAATACCAAATTAAATACTTTGGATTCATATCATACGTAGGCCCTATAACAACAATTAAACCTAACCAAAAGGCTAGTACTCCTATATTTATAAAGTTCAAGAAAAAACCTTTAAATAATAATTTTAAGTAATTATTGCTTTCTGGCAACATTACATCAGGAGCTTTTGCTTCTTTTTTATTGTTTTTATCTAAATACGTAATTAAACCGTAAACTATAAGCACCAATCCACCAATAAGAAACAAACGCGGATCATCTTTTATTTTTTCTAGTAGACTTCTACTTCCAAAATAGGCTATTAACATAAAAGAAATATCTCCTAAAATCACTCCTATATCAAAGGCAATAGCTGCTCGAGCACCTTTTAAAATACTAGTTTTAATTAGCATAAAAAATACTGGCCCTATCATAAATGCCATGAATACACCTACAAGAAATGCGTTTTTAAAATCGTGGAAGTCCATTTTATAAAGTTACGGTTTTAACTAAACATCATCAAAATCTACCACAACTTTCTGTGTTGTAGGATGTGCTTGACAAGTAAGTACCAAACCTTCTTCTAATTCATCGTCAGTTAAAATAGAGTTTTTAGTCATGACAGCTTTACCCTCGGTAACTTTTGCAATACAGCTACTACAAACTCCTCCTTGACAAGAATATGGAGCATCTAATTTATTTCGCAAGCTCGCAGCCAAAATAGTATCGGTCTTTTCCATCATAAAAGCATGCTCTTCATCATCTAACAATACCTTAACTTCAGATTTTCCATCTGGGATGTTTAGCTGAGCTTCTTCTTCTGAGATACTTGCAGTAAATAGTTCAAAATAAATATTTTCTTTGTCAAACCCGTTTTCTTGAAGTGTTTCTGAAACTGTTTGAATCATTGCTTCAGGTCCACACAAGTATGCTGAGTTAAAAGAAATATCTTTATGAATATTCTTTACAAAATAATTTATATGTCCTTTATCAATTCTACCAAACTTACTGTTGGTTCTCACCTCTTGACTGAACACATAGTGCAAGTTAAATTGAGTAGGATACTTTTCTGCTAGCTCATTTAATTCTTCATAAAAAATCGTGCTCTCAGCTTTTTTATTTCCAAAAACTAATGTAATTGTTGAAGTCAATTCGTTTTCTAGCACCGTTTTCACCATTGATAAAACCGGTGTAATACCACTTCCAGCAGCAAAAGCAATATAATTTTTGCCTGCTTGCGGCTCTAAAATAAACTTTCCTTCTGGTTCAGAAACCTCTAAAAAAGTATCTTCTTTTAGCTTCGTCGTTGCATAGGTTGAAAATGTTCCGTGGTCAACTGCTTTTACTGCAACCTTAATTTGATTGCTATTAGGTGAAGCACATATAGAATATGCTCTTCTTATTTCCCTATTATCTAAGGTAGATTTTATAGTAATATATTGTCCGGCAATAAAAGTATAGGCTTCTTTTAACTCTGCTGGAATAGCAAATAAAATAGAAACAGCATCAGCAGTTTCTTTTATTATTTTTTCAATACGTAGTTTATGAAATGTAGACATGTATTCTTTTTAAAGAGCTACAAAAATAAGAAACTCAGCACGAACAAAAGTTAGGGTTATTATAAAATATATACCTAAAAATCTTATGTATAAGAAAATTAAGTATATTTGCATACCTAAGATTTTTAGGTATATGGCAGAAACTTGTTTTTATGGGCAATCAAAAATTATACAAAGGTTCTTTACAAACCATCATTTTAAAGCTACTAGTACAAAATGATAAAATGTACGGGTATGAAATCACTCAAAAAGTAAAAGAACTTACAAAAGGGGAATTAAAAATCACAGAAGGTGCTTTGTATCCAGCTCTACATAAACTAGAAGCTGAAGGCTTATTAGATGTTGAAGTTGCCAAAGTTGGAAATCGCTTACGTAAATATTATAAACTTACTGAAAATGGGACTAAAGAAACTGCAAACCGACTCTCAGAAATGCAAGAGTTTTTAAACACCATGCAACAATTGGTAAACCCTAAATTTAGTTTGGAGTAAAAATAATTAGCTATGGAATTAACAAAAGAACAAATTAAAAAAATAGACCTTTTTTTAGAAGGAATAGGAATTGAGTATATAGATATTCGTTTTGAAATGGTAGATCATATTGCTACTGAAATTGAAAATAATATTCAAGATACTAATGCTTTTTTTAAAGGTAGAGGTTTTCAAGTGCCTTTTATAAAATATATGTTGAGTAGAAAAAAAGCTTTTAAAAATCGGTATAAGAAACAAACTAAAAGATTGCATTGGTACTACACTAAAACAATTTTAAAAGACATTCTTAAAAAAGCTATGCTACCTAAAAACATGCTAGCAATAATTTTGCTTTCATTTTTTTGCTTCTTTTTTGGCTCAAAATATGTTAAAGGAACTTCAATTTTAATTTTTAGTTCTTTAATCCTAAATCTCTTATACACTTCATTTATAACGTATAAATTCACAAAAAAACATAAAACTCTTAAATTTGTAAAAACCTATTCTTTTATTAGCTCATTGCTTATTATAGTCCCTCTTAATCTTCCGAATTTTTTCAATATTTTTTATAACGGAAGCTATCATGAAGAAGCTATATATATTTATTTAGTAGCTTTTATTTTTAACTACTTGCTTTCTCAAAGTTTTTTAGAGAAAAAAGATTTTATTGAAAAAAAATACAAGTATTTAATTCAGTAACTATGAAACTAACCGACCAACATATAGAGCAACTCTACGAGTTTACACGTCAACATTATGTAGAACATTACGATGTGCAAACCGAATTGGTAGATCATCTAGCCAACGATATAGAGCAAATTTGGAAAAAAAAGCCAACACTTACTTTTAAACAAGCACGTGACAAATCTTTTAAAAAATTTGGTGTGTTCGGGTTTATGGATGTTGTTGAGGAAAAGCAAGGTCAAATGAATAAAAAGTACTTTAAAATCATTTTAGGTTTCGTAAAAGAATGGTTTTCTATTCCTAAAATATTATTAACAATAACAATGTTTTATTGTTTTTATTTTCTCTTACAATTTCCTTTTGCACAATATTTATTTCCTGGATTTTTCTTTACCATTTTAATAATTGAATTTATTGTAATGTTTAAAAAAAGAAAAATGCTAAACGCTAAATTTAAAAAAACAGAAAAAAAATGGATGCTAGAGGATATCATTGAAACACAAGGTCATGGGAATATTGTGCTTGTATTATTCTATGTGTTTCAGTTTTTAACCCCAAACTCATATGAAAGCTTAAGTACATTAGCCAGTATAATTATTGCTGTAGCAACAACTTTTGTTTTTATTATTGGATATGTAAGTTTAGTAGTCGTTCCTAAAAAAGCAGAAAACCTATTAGAAGAACATTACCCTGAATACAGATTAGTGAACCCTACAACAATCTAATTTACTTTTTCCCATCAACTACAACTACGATTTCACCTTTAGCTGGTTTTTCAGTATAATATGCTAGTACTTCTTTTACACTTCCTCTTTTGGTTTCTTCAAACAATTTTGTCAATTCTCTAGAAACCGATAGTTGTCTGTCCTCTCCAAAATACTCTGCAAAATTTGCGAGTGTTTTCAGCAACTTGTGTGGACTCTCATAAAAAACCATGGTGCGAGTTTCTTCTGCTAAGAATTTTAACCGTGTTTGACGTCCTTTTTTTACAGGTAAAAAACCTTCAAAAACAAATTTATCATTCGGTAACCCCGAATTTACCAAAGCTGGAACAAACGCAGTAGCTCCTGGTAAACACTCTACATCAACACCATGCTGTACACATGCTCTGGTTAATAAAAAACCAGGATCGGAAATAGCGGGAGTTCCAGCGTCGGAAATCAGTGCAAATGTTTCACCGCTTTGTATACGTTTTACAATGGTATCCACTGTTTTGTGTTCGTTGTGCATATGGTGTGACTGCATAGGTGTAGCAATATCAAAATGCTTTAGCAGTTTTCCACTGGTACGCGTATCTTCCGCTAAAATATAATCTACTTCTTGTAAGACTTTAAGCGCTCTTAACGTAATGTCTTCTAAATTCCCAATCGGTGTAGGCACCAAGTACAATTTGCTCATACAACAAAACTACAAAGTTTTTAGTCTAAAAAGTTAGGAATCTCTACCTTTTTGTACTTTTGCTATATGTCGAACGACCTTTTGAAAAACATTCAAATTCCCGCTGATTTGCGCAAGCAAACATCAGAAGAATTACCACAACTCGCCCAGGAATTGCGTGAGTTTATTATTGATGTGGTTTCCACAAAAGAAGGGCATTTAGGTGCAAGTTTAGGTGTAGTAGAACTCACCATCGCCCTTCATTATATGTTTGATACCCCGAACGATTTATTGGTTTGGGATGTGGGGCATCAGGCCTACGGACATAAAATTTTAACAGGAAGAAAAGATATTTTTCATACCAATCGTCAATTTGATGGTATTTCTGGTTTCCCTAAACGCTCAGAAAGTGAATACGATACCTTTGGTGTTGGACACTCCTCTACTGCTATTTCAGCAGCTTTAGGAATGGCAATTGCTTCAAAACTTCAACATATTGAAAAACATCATATTGCTGTTATTGGTGATGCTTCTATTGCAAGCGGAATGGCTTTTGAAGCCTTAAATCATGCAGGAGACACGAATGCAAACCTTTTGGTTATACTCAATGATAATGCTATTGGAATTGACCCTTCAGTAGGCGCATTGAAAGATTATTTAACAAAAATTAAAGCTCCGCGATTAGAGATTGAACAACACAATATTTTTGAAGCATTAAACTTTGACTATTCAGGGCCTATTGACGGACATAATTTTGGTGAACTATTATCAGAACTAGAACGTTTAAAAAACATACAAGGACCTAAATTTTTACATGTAATTACTACCAAAGGAAAAGGACTACGACAAGCAGAACAAGACCAAGTAAGATATCATGCTCCTGGTAAATTTGATAAAATTTCTGGCGATGTACTACCAAAAGAAGAAAGTAAATACACCAAATTTCAAGATGTTTTTGGAAAAACTATTGTTGAACTAGCACAGAAAAACGAAAATATTGTAGGGATTACTCCCGCAATGTTAACGGGAAGTTCTTTAAAGTTCATGATGCAAGAATTTCCTGACCGGGCTTTTGATGTCGGTATTGCTGAACAGCATGCAGTGACCCTAGCTGCGGGTATGGCAACTCAAGGACTGATTCCTTTTTGTAATATCTATTCTACCTTTTTACAACGTGCTTACGACCAAGTAATTCACGATGTTGCTTTGCAAAACCTACCTGTAATTTTTTGCTTAGATAGAGCAGGATTGGTAGGCGAAGATGGAGCGACACATCATGGGGTTTTTGACTTGGCTTATTTACGTTGCATACCCAACCTAATTGTATTTGCCCCTCGTAACGAAATAGAGCTACGTAACATAATGTTTACCGCTCAACAAGGGTTGGAGCATCCAATAGCAATTCGTTACCCAAGAGGAAAAGGTAAATTAGAACAATGGCAGCTTCCTTTTAAAAAAATTGAAATTGGAAAAGGAGTTTGTTTAAAAAAAGGAACTCAAATAGCAGTGCTATCTATTGGAACAATAGCTGATAATGTCTCAGAAGCAATAAATCAACTTGAAAGCAACGAATCGGTTGCACATTACGACCTACGCTTTGTAAAACCTTTAGACAAACAACTTTTAGACACTATTTTTAAAAAATTTGATACTATTATCACTGTTGAAGACGGCACTATCAAAGGTGGATTTGGAAGTGAGGTATTAGAGTATGCTTCCGAAGCAAACTATCAAGGAAAAATCAAACTATTAGGAATTCCTGATGAGTTTATACATCACGGTACGATTCAACAATTACAAGAAGTATGTGGGATAGACACTACTTCTATTAGAAAAACAATTCAAGATTTATTATAAAAAAGGTGAAATACTAATAATATTTCACCTTTTCAACTATTAAAAAATTTCTATTTCTTAATTATTTTTTTAGATATCTTCTTCTCTCCTAATTCATCATATATTTCAACAATGTAGATTGAGTTACTTGAAATCGTGGAAATATCTATTGAATTATTAATCACAGGAGTCTCTATTACTTTTCTACCTGATACATCTACTATTTTCGCTATCCAGAAAATCGTATTCTTTCCTCCTTTAATATAAACTCTATCAATCGTTGGATTCGGATAAATACTTATTTTTGAATTATTTGTTGCTTTCTTTTGCTTACTTCTTAATTGTGTTTTTGCAGAAGTATTCAAACAAACTTGTTTCGTTTCAGAAGAGTCAAAATTCCCTCCTGATGCTAATGTATCATTATTACTATTCGTTATTTTATACGAACCGTTTCCATAACTACAGCAAATGCCATCACCATATGTATCATTAATTGTAAAGTCGTAACACCCTACTGGTAAGCATTTAGACACAGTTATTGCTTCTCCATTTCCTTCGGTATAATCTTCCCCACTCATTACAGTTTGTCCTGTACTATCCTTTAAATTCCAAGAAGTTTCTGAAGAATACTTGTCGAAGGTAATTATTACGTTTACATCCTCACAATTTGGGGTTTCTCCTCCTCCATCTCCATTATCTGGATTTCCAGTACTGTAAGTAATTACTAATTTTGGTGCACTCGCACTAGTTCCATCATATGATTCTGCTGTTCGTTCTCCTGTTCCAGAAATATAAAACATCATTGAATTACCTGTTGCCCAATTAGACTTGTTTACAACGTATTGTACCAATGATTTTAAATCTGGTGTTCTTTGTGCAGTCCCTGAAGCTCCAACTGAACTCCAAGAACTAGGATTCCAAGCAACCGATTGACTGTAATAACTTCTTGACGTAATATTATAGCTTTGAGAAGTAATGTCTGGCGCATTTGACGAATCTTGAATTTTGATGGCTAAAGATGTACTCCCTGAATTTGTTTCATCTGTGGTAAATTGTATATATGCATTTGTTACCGTAGCATTTGCAGGTATATTTAAGTTTCTAAATAACATTCCTACATGTTGATTTCCTTTTGAACTTCCATCATACACTAATTCTAAATCAGAACTATTCATATACATTTGTCCTGATGATTGATACTGCTCTGCATCATCATTGGTGCTATTAATTGTTGATGTAACCGTCTTAGAAACATTTCCTACAAAAACCGTAATTTCTTCAGAAGTAGTTTCATAACCATCATTATCCGTAGCTTTTGATGTAATAGCGTATGATTGGTTATCAACACTAGGTGTCCAATTATACGAGTAAGGAGCGCTTGTATCAGATTCTACTAAAGAGTTGTTTACATAAAACTTAACACTTGAAATTGTTCCATCACTATCATTTGCTGTAGCGGAAATTGTTACTGGAGTATTTACGGTATGTGATGATCCTGAAGACGGACTTGTAATTGTAACTTCTGGGTAGCTAACATTACTACTTATAATTGTTACTACACTTCCATTAGATGGATTCCATATATCTAAATTTGATGGTATTGTGAATGGATTTTGGTTTGAAACTGAACCTACACTATTAGCATTATCTACCTTAATAGTTCTAACTTCAATTTTAGATTCTTCAACAAAAATCCATTTAAACTGATTAAATGTACTAGCATCTCTTGTCCAGTTTTTTGAATCGTTAGATGAGCGTAAAGGTGCTCCCCAGCAGCCTTCTCCTACATATATGGTTCCATTAGCATCATCTCTAACAAAACCTTCATCGCAATTACTTCCGCTTGAACAAGGTTTTACTGGCCATGTTGTTTTTACTGTATGAGAATCTGATTCAAATACCAAATTCACTCCTTTATCATAAAACAATTGAGACCAACTAGAGTATTCATCATTTCCTTCTGATTTTGATGATACGTGTGGACGCATAGGTTTGTGATATTGAGCCGACTTCCAGATAGAATTATTTGTATTTAACTTTTGACTTAACCATGAATACTGACTGCCTCCCGCAGAAATTTCTGAATTCAACGTATAGATTGTATATAGGTTGTTACCAAACGTTATGTCGTAATAAACACTTGTTGAAGGAACATTAAACAAATTATAAATACTATTATTTGAACCTTCATGGTTTCCTCTTGTGGGCACTATAGGAAACATTCTTCCGTCGTTTGCAATCGTATATTGCCAATCGTAAAACCAATCTTGCCATTCAGAGCTTGAATCTCCGTTCGTCATATCTCCTCCAAAGAACACAGCGGTAGGCTTCAATTTAGAAACTAATAAATTAGCATTTCTTCTTGGGGTTCTATTGTTTCTTGAATCACCTCCTGCAATGAACGACATTTTATCATTGGTACTTGGAGCTGTTTTAAACCAAAAACGACTGCTTACTCCTTGGCTATCTTTAATCACAAAATAATAATTGGTATTGGGGTTTAATCCAGTTAGTTTGGCAAAGGTGTTACTCATTCCTTTATAAGAAACTGAGCGATCTACAGATTTGGAATTTGGATAATTTGACCAATTGGTTCCGTTATCAGTCGTTCCATAGTACACAATTGGATTAGATCCTGAAATTTGATTCCAACCAATCATTATGGTTGTTGCTGGATTGTCTGTGATGATTAATCGGTACTTATCATTAGAGGCATAAGTACTAAGGACTGCTAATAATAACAGTGTTAAAATAGTTTTTTTCATTGTGAGGGACTTTAAAGTTTACTAGTTGGTTACACAAATATATTTTTTCTCTTTCAAATTAATAGGTTATTTTTATTAAATTTAATTATATAATAACCTGATTAACATTCACATAACTATTGTTTTATGGTTTACTAATCTTATTTTAACAAACTACATACCCCCTATTTTTACTTTTGTTTAAACCTTTATTTATGAACACTAAAACCCTTCTCAAATTTTTAAAAATCAGTTCTTTTTTCATTTTTTTTGGTAGAGCTTATCAGCACTTATTTTGGGATGCTCCATACAGAAGTTTCTTCTGGGATCAACAATTGTTAGAACCTGTAATTAGTTTTGTTTTTGACACTACTTGGCAATCGTATGTTACCAACCTAAACACCGACCATGCTATACAATTTCTTACCAAAAGTATTGGGGTTTTATATTTAGTATGCGCAGTTATTTCTATTATAATTAATGAAAATTCAAAAAAATGGATGCGTAATATTTTAAAGTTAGGTGCAGTAAGTTTAGTTTTTTTAGCTTTAATAATTACAAAGGATAAATTTTATCATCTTACAATGTTTTTTGAACACACCATTCAGTTCGGAGTTCCTATTGCTTTATTATATTTCTTAAAACACAAAAACACACCTCTTTTACTTTTTTATCTTAAGGTTTGTATTGCCCTCGCTTTTACCTGTCACGGAATGTACGCTATTGGTGTTTTTTATCCGTTACCAGGTAATTTTGTTACCATGACCTTAAACATATTACCTGTTCAAGAAGAAATGTCTAAAAACCTATTATTTATAGCTGGTATTTTAGATTTCATTATTGCTTTTGCTATATTCATTCCTAAACTTTCAAAAATAGCTTTGCTATATGCTTGTTTTTGGGGACTCATAACTGCTTTTGCGAGAATTCTTAGTGGCTTTCATTATGATTTTTCCTTGAGTATTATACATCAGTATTTATACTTAACAATATATAGGCTACCTCACGGGCTAATTCCTTTGTTGGTTTATCTATACTTAGTCAAAAACAATTCTGAAAAGCCTAGAACTAACAACAGTTTGGTTTCTGCTTGATTTATTTACTTAATATGTGAATGACACTTGATAAAATAAATTTGAAGTTGTTTTGTTTAACTTTCAGAAACTAATGGTTTGTAAGGTTTATATTCGCGAAAAATAACCCCCAAATATTTCAAAAAAATGAAACTATTATTTAAAACTTTAGTTTGCTCTTCTTTTTTATTCCTATCGTGTAGTGACAAAGAAAGTATCCCTAACATTGAACTTAAAACCTATTCTTTTGATTCTGAAACCAATTCTAGTTTAATGTTTCAAGACGGAGAGTCACAAGAAGTAATGACTTCAGAATCTCGTATGTACGAAATTAGTAAAGTTATAAGGGTAAAGCCCATTGATCATAAAACTATAGAAGTCGCTAATTTTGCACCAATAGATATAGAAGATATAACTATTACAGCTACGATTGAGGCTGAAGGTTTTCATAAACCTATTAAATTATTTAAAATTGATAAAATAAGAGCTCATGGCAAACAAGAAATTAACTATCCTTTTGTAGATAATTCTTCTTTATTTTTAAACACCAGTAATCAAGAGGTTGATCTTTCAATATTTAAAGAAACCGGTATAAATCCTGACAATATTGTATTTGATTTTACTGGTGATAGCGAAATTATCCAGAAAATTAAAGGTTTACGTAAACTAAAATGGATGATAAAATACCACGACTTTGATACAGACAATAATCCTGATAACAATTGGGCTGAAGATATTACTGCAAAAGACATTCGTCGATTTACAGGCTTAATGATTAACCTTGGTGTTGTTTTTGCTTCTGATGATTTTAAAAATGACTTTATTAATGAAAATATAGTAGGCAATGACGGAACCACATCATTAACTAAAAGTGAGAAAGAAGAGGCTTACAATATCATTTTAAACAAACCACGCTATAACTGTGGTAAAGTTGTTAATGTTTCTGGTTTAGGTGGTGGTGCAACCTTTGGTTTAGCAGAACATGTACTTAGGGATTATATTCGTAAAGAAACTGGCTTTATAACGGCACATGAAATAGGACATACTATTGGCTACAATCATTCTTCAAATATGACTTATCCTCATGAAGTAGATGGAGTAAGCACTGGTATTAGTCCTGTCACTACTCGAATTATGAATCAGTTTTTTGAAAATGATTTATTTCCTGTAACATTAAAGAATTATTATTTATCATCCGATTTTGAATAATAAAATGACATAAAAAGAAAAGCGAACCAGATTGGTTCGCTTTTCTTTTTATGATAACTCTCAGAATATTCTGAGGAATTCTCTTTTCTTAGTTATTTAAAGCTTCTGCTCCACCAACGATCTCTAAGATTTCGTTTGTAATTGCAGCTTGACGTGCTTTGTTATACGTTAATAATAAATCATCACGTAATTCCGTTGCATTATCAGTTGCTTTGTGCATTGCAGTCATACGAGCACCGTGTTCGGCAGCAAATGAATCACGAATTGCCTTGTATAATTGCGTTTTTAATGACTTAGGAATTAATTCTAAAATAATCTCCTCTTTAGATGGTTCAAAAATGTAATCTGAATTTACATTCTCATCTCCTTCAATTGGCTGAATTGGTAAGAACTGTTCTACTTGAGGTATTTGCGTTGCCGCATTTTTAAACCTATTGTAAATGATCTCTATTTTATCGTAAGATCCATCTACATATAAATCCATTAACTGTTCAGCTATTTCGGCAACATTGTCAAAAGTTAAGTCATCAAAAATACTACTTCTATTTTCAATAACTGTGTACTCTTTTGATAAAATGTCGTTTCCTTTTTTACCAATTGTTAATAAATCAACAGCAGCATCATTGTATTTCTCGTTGATTGTTTTAACTGTTTCTTTAATAATAGACGAGTTAAAACCTCCACATAAACCTCTGTTAGAGGTAATAGTAACTAACAATACTTTGTTTATTTCTCTTTCTGTTGAATACACTCCACCTGCATCACTATCTAATGTAGCACTTAAGCTTTGTAGTAATTCGGTAAGCTTAGATGAATACGGGCGCATTGCTGTGATTGCATCTTGAGCTTTTTTCAACTTTGCAGCCGATACCATTTTCATGGCAGAGGTTATCTGCATTGTTGATTTAATCGAAGTAATTCTGTTACGTATTTCTTTTAAGTTTGCCATACTTTGTAGTATTTAGTATTGAGCACTGAGTATTGAGAAATTTCATCTCAATACTCAATACTAAAGTCTTTTTATTAAGCTGAAAATTTAGCTGAAACTTCTTTAGCAGAGTCTCTTAAAGTATCAATTACTTCATCAGTTAATTTCCCTGCTTTTAAAGTATCTAAAGTATCTCTGTGCTTAGCATTTAAATACTCTAAATAATCTTTTTCAAATTCTTTCACCTTGTTTACAGGTACATCTTTTAACAAGTTTTTAGAACCTGCATAGATAATAGCTACCTGATCTTCTACAGTGTAAGGATCGTTTTGAGCTTGTTTTAAAATTTCAACGTTACGCTTACCTTTTTCAATTACATTTAAGGTAGCAGCATCTAAATCAGAACCAAACTTAGCGAATGCTTCTAATTCACGGTACTGAGCTTGATCTAATTTTAACGTACCTGATACTTTTTTCATTGATTTAATCTGAGCGTTTCCTCCTACACGTGATACCGAAATACCTACGTTAATCGCTGGACGAACCCCTGAGTTAAATAAATCTGACTCTAAGAAAATCTGACCATCAGTAATCGAAATTACGTTTGTTGGAATATATGCTGAAACGTCTCCTGCTTGTGTTTCAATAATTGGTAAAGCTGTTAAAGATCCTCCCCCTTTTACTTTAGATTTTAATGATTCTGGTAAATCATTCATTTCTTTTGCGATAGAATCATCTGCAATTACTTTTGCAGCACGCTCTAATAATCTTGAGTGTAAGTAGAATACATCCCCTGGGTATGCCTCACGTCCTGGAGGTCTTCTTAACAATAAAGATACCTCACGATATGCTACTGCTTGTTTAGATAAATCATCATAAACAATTAAAGCTGGTCTACCAGTATCACGGAAATATTCTCCAATTGCAGCTCCTGCGAATGGTGCATATACCTGCATTGGTGCAGGATCAGATGCATTTGCAGCAACAATAGTTGTATATGCTAACGCTCCTTTTTCTTCTAACATGTTAGCAATAGCTGCTACTGTTGAAGCTTTTTGACCGATAGCTACGTAGATACAGTACACTGGTTGTCCTGCATCATAAAATTCTTTTTGATTTAAGATAGTATCAATAGCAACCGTTGATTTTCCTGTTTGACGGTCTCCAATGATTAACTCACGTTGACCACGACCAACTGGAATCATTGCATCGATAGATTTGATACCTGTTTGCATAGGCTCAGTTACAGGCTCACGGAAGATAACCCCTGGTGCTTTACGCTCTAATGGCATTTCGAAAGTTTCACCTTGAATTGGTCCTTTACCATCAATTGGTTGCCCTAATGTATTTACAACACGTCCTACAATTCCTTCTCCAGCTTTTAAAGAAGCAATTCTTTCTGTACGTTTTACAGTAGATCCTTCTCTTACTGAAGTAGAAGCTCCTAATAATACAACACCTGCATTATCTTCTTCTAAGTTTAATACGATACCTTCTAATCCGTTATCGAATTCTACTAATTCTCCGTATTGTACGTTAGATAATCCATAAACACGTGCAATACCATCACCTACTTGTAATACAGTCCCTACTTCGTTTAATGAAGCCTTAGACTCAAAATTTGTTAATTGTTCCTTTAAAATTGCTGATACTTCAGCTGGTTTAATTGCTGCCATCTTATTTCTTTTGATGTATAATTAAATTTTTGGAATGTAATGACCGTTGTCAAACTCTCTCCTTAACTCATTAAATTGGTTAGAGATACTTGCATCGTACTGCACATCTCCAACACGTAAGATAAATCCTCCTAAAATATCAGGATTCACTATATTTTCAATACTTGCATTGTTTCCTGTAAGGGCTACAATTTTAGCTTGTATTTTATCTTCTAATTCTTTTGTTAAAGCTACTGCTGTGGTAACTCTAGCAACGTTGATGTTTTTGTGGTAATCGTATATAACAGCATATTGCTTAGCAATAGACTCTAACATTACCATACGCTTATTTTCCTCTAATAAGTTGAATAACCCTTTTACAATGTTATCTACTTTATCACCAAAAAGTGCATTTAAAACTTTACATTTATCTGCAGCTTTAATTACAGGACTTTTAAGCATAAGGTCTAAATCAGCGCTTTCAGCAATTGTATCAACTATTAACTTCATGTTATCGTTTACTAAAGCTTCGTTTCCTGAATCTTTAGCTAAGTTTAAAACGGCCTTCGCGTAACGTAATGCTGCTCTTGCTTCTTTCATCTGCTGATTAGTTTAAAATAACCTCTTCTAACATTCCTTCCACAAGCCTTAATTGATCATCTTGTGAAGCTAATTCTTTTCTTACAACTTTCTGAGCTATTTCGATAGATAAGTCTCCTACCTTTTTCTTTAACTCAGCAATTGCTGCTTGTTGCTCTTGCTTAATAGTAGCCTTAGCATTCTCTACCATAGTAGAGGTTTGCTCTTCAGCTTCCTGCTTTGCATCAGCAATGATTTTATCTTTAATCTCACGAGCCTCTTTCATCATTGTATCTCTCTCAGCTCTTGCTTCTTTTAATAAACGCTCGTTATCTGCGTGCAAGTTTTGCATTTCTTTACGAGCATTTTCAGCCTGATCTAATGCATTTTGAATACCTTCTTCACGTTCTGTTAAAGCAGCCATAATTGGTTTCCATGCAAATTTGAACAATAAAACTAGTAAGATTACTAATATTAATGCTTGCATAGCAAATAGCCCTGGAGAAAAATCATTTATTAACTGATCCATTGTATCTGAAATTTAATCTTTTTACTGTTTGTTTTTGTTTAATTTGAAAACATTTCCTGCAACCAATCGTTACAGGAAAATGTTTTACTTCTTTTTTGTTTCGGAATTATTTCCCTAAGATTAAAGCACCAAATGCTAATCCTTCTAATAATGCTCCGATAATGATCATCGCTGTTTGGATTTTATTAGCTGCTTCTGGTTGACGTGCGATAGCTTCCATTGCACTTCCTCCGATTTTACCTAATCCTAATCCTCCTCCGATAACGATTAATCCTGCTCCAATTAAATTGTACATACTGATTGATTTATATATAATTAAACAAATTCTTATTCTAAATTAGTGATGCTCGTGTTCTTCAACCGCCATACCAATAAATAATGACGATAGCATTGTAAAAATAAATGCTTGTAAGAACGCAACTAAAATTTCGATTACTGTGATAAATAATGCTAACAATAATGAAATACTGGTAGATCCAAATACCGTAAAATCTTTTTTAAGGGTAATCATTAATGCTATTAAGCTCATTACTACGAAGTGACCCGCTGTAATGTTTGCAAATAAACGCACTAATAACGAGAAAGGTTTAATTAATAGAAAACCAATCAACTCGATTACTGCTAAAATTGGCCTTAAAATTACCGGTACACCTGGCATCCATAATGTATGCGCCCAGAAATCTTTACTCCCATTTGTTAAGTAAATTACTAATGTAAACAATGCTAAACATACTGTTACAGCAATCTGCCCTGTTACATTAAACCCAAAAGGGGTTAAACCTAACAAGTTCAATATCCAAATAAAGAAGAATACTGTTAACAAATAAGGCATAAACTTCATGTATTTTTTCTCACCTATATTAGGTTTTGCTATTTCATCTCTTACATACAACACTAAAGGTTCTAATACACGACCAACTCCTGTAGGAATTGCTCCTTTCTTATAACTTTTAGCTAACGAACCAAAACCTAATAACATTAACAACCCTACGAACAACATACCGAATACACTTTTAGTAATAGAAAAATCTAACACTTTATGTGCATTTTTAGCATGATGAGCTTCATCAAAAGCAACTGCCGTCTCTCCTTCGTTTAACTCGTATATTTTACTATGGATTTTAGAAAGTTTTACCCCACCTTTTTCTACAATGACATGACCATCATCGTTGTGGTGAAATTCAGAAGACATAAAAGCTTTTAAACCTTCACTCGTCCAAACAATCATTGGTAATGGAAAACCAATATGCTTGCGTTCACCTACATCGTTTGTATACGAAAACAGTGTGAAATCGTGTGAATCTGCCAAGTGATGCTTAATATATCCATCAATTTCACTTTTAGTGTTAACTCTTCCTCCATCTTTTGATTTTGAAGTTGTATCCCCTCCTCCAGCGAACGCTGTAAATGAACTAAATACTATTGCTAGTACCGTTAAAAAATAGATAGGTTTTTTTGCTATCATCATACCTTACTAAATATAGAATTATGGTCTCTAAATTTCCGTGCAAAGGTACACAATAAATTAAAACTACAAACGGTTTTTTTATTTAGTTTTCCTGAGTCTTTTAAAGGCTTACAAAAACAGGGAACTATCTATTATTCAACAACTTTGAAACACCAATAGCTTCAACCAATAAAAAAGTAAGAATAGGAAGTAATATTGAAACTTTTTCTGGTTTAGTTAAGCCTGTTTCAGAAAAAATAGAATCTTGATATAACATAATAAAGACTCCAAACTTCACCAACATTAAACCAAGGTATAGATAACCTGTTTCATTAGGTAAATAACTTATTACTATTTCTACAGCAATATAAATTAACAACGAAGCAATTACATTAAATATGTATACTGATATTAACGAAAAAGATAAGTTTAAAGTACTTCTCTCTATAAAATAATTATTAATAAAAAAGCCTAAAGCTGCTAAAGTAACTACAATTACAGCAAAAAATATAATTCGTTTAATCATCGTTTTTCGTTAGGTTTGTCACTTGTATAATTACCGAAAGCATGGCTCCGAAAACTGCCACAAGTGTACAAATTTTTACGTAAAGTTGGTTATCGTTTGGGTATTTCTGGTCTAACCATTCACCTAGTAAACTTCCTAAGTAAATAGTTAGTCCCATTTGAAGTGCGATTCCTGTGAATCGTATGTATTTATTAAGCGGTTTTTTCTTTGAGTCCTTGCTCATTTTTATTTAATTCTTTTACCGCTCCTTTCATTGCACAAGTAGCATTGAATTCAGCTCCTGGCTCCACAGATAGTTTCCCTATAATAACATCTCCGGTAATGTTTGCTGAAGATTTCACTGTAAGTGTGTTTGATACAAATAACTCTCCTGAAAACTCTCCTTCTACATCTGCATTAGTACACTCAACTTTTCCTTTAATAAGGCCAGTACTACCAATTATTACTCTGCCATTAGTTTCTATAGTTCCTTCTAAAGTACCATCGATTCTAAAGTCTCCTTCAGAGATAATTTCACCGGTTATTTTGGTGTTTTTTCCAATAATGTTTCTTTCTGCAACTTTGTTTTCGGTTGTTTTTTTACTCTCTTTACCAAACATATTCGGGGAATTTAAGGGGTGGGTTTATGCTTTATTTAATTGTTCTATTATTTCTTTTGCCTTTTTACCTTCTTGAGTAGTTGCATAACTAACCGCAACAAACTCTAACGCTTTTTTATAGGTCTCTTTGTCTTGATATTTACCTATAGCCAAGGCTTTTAGGAGTGCGAATTTAGGGATTAAATTTGATTTTTTTATTGTAGTTAAAAAATTATCTATTTCTTTAACAGTTTCTTCAAACTTATTCTCTTTATATAAATAGTATATTTCTTTGTATTTATTTAAAACCTCATCTTCTTTTTTCTCTTCTACAAGTTTTTTATCAGGATTTAAAATTATTTGAGCAAAACTTGTTTTTGGGTATTTCTGTAAGATAACATTCTTATACTCATTTGCTTTAGCTACATCACCTTCCTTTTTATATATTTGATACAAATGGTAACTTATTGGTAACTCCAACTTATCATCTGTACTAACTTCTCTTAAGCGTTCTAAGTTTTTAATTGCTAGTGTAGCATTTGTAAACTGCTCTTTATAAATTAGCCCTAATTGGTATAATGCATCATTTCGCTCTTGTACAAGGTCACTAATTACTTTTTCATCTGTAGGTATTGTGTCAAGGTATGTTGAAAGTTCATATCTCTTGTTTATTTTTCTTTCATTATCATCTTCTGACACATTATCTGCAACACTAATGGATTTGTCTGATAATCGCCAGTTATCTTCTAAAGGACGTGTTCCCCATATTTTTTGAAACTCTGCTCTTCCAAATCCTAAGGCTTGTGTGTTATAAAAATACCACTTCCCTTTATTCGCGGTATTATTTATAGATGTTCCTCCACCAAAACCACTTCCAAAGTTTTGAGCATTGAGTATTTGTTGTCTTTTTTCTTCGTCCTCTTTTTTTATTTTTTCAATATATGCTTCAAAAAAAGAAGTTCTTTCATCTGGTGTCATTGCCACCAAACCAAGAATACTATCGTTGTTTTTTACTGTTTCTTCATATTTTCTTAAGGTTGTTAGTCCTTTATTTTTTCTACGAATTCTACGGATTCTTTTTTCTTGATCAAACTCTTTAGAAACTACTTGCATTACACTATCATAATACAAACCCGCTAGCAGGTAATTCTCTTTTTCAAAAGCCATATTTGCTAAACGTTCGTACGCATAGGTTTTTTGATAATTGTTATTATGTTTTGCTTCTAGAGACTTTTTATAATATTCTGCTGCCGCTTCTGGACTATTTCTTCCTTCTTGAATAACTCCTGCCTGGTAGTATAATTCGTTTAAGAACTTTCGGTTATCTGAATTTTTAATTAATTTTCTTAACCTAGCTAGCATCAATATTAATGTTGAGTCATTCGGAGTATTCTTAGCAAGTTCAATATCAGCTCTAATGCGAAACCTATCTGGTGCTCTTTTATGGTCTGCTAGTTTTCGAAACACCATTCTTGCCGAATCTTTTCTATCTAGTTCGCTATAAATTTGTCCTAAAACAAACATGTTTCGAGCTGATTGTTCTTTGTTGTAATGTGTTTTAGTTGCTAACTTTAGATAATCAACCATTTTTTGAATGGTATCTGTTTGTTCATAGGCCATTGCCATGGCTGTATAAGCTTGCTCTTTTACAGATTTATTTATTTTTTCTTTCTCATCTAAAACGTCTAATAATAACGATAATGTTTCTATAGCTCTTTTTTCGTTACCTAAACGAATATTTGTTTTAGCTCTCCAAATTTTTGTTTCGTAGTTTAAATCGGCTTTAGGATAGTTAACTATCACATAATTAAAAGCTTCTAATGCAGGAATGAAACGTTGTGTATAGTATCTAGACTTTCCTAACAGTAAATAAGCGTCATCTATTTGGCTATTTCTTTCATACCCGTTAATATTCATCGAATGGGTTTGAACAGCTTTTATAGCTTTTTCTTCCGCTTTTTCAAAAGGGGTTAGGTTTTTGTTTTCTTCCTCTTCGTCAGTATTAAATCCTGTACCGGGAGTAAGCACTTTTGTAGCTAACTTACTTTCATCAAAAGTTATAGGCTCTAATTGTAAACGCTTCCAGAAATTATCTTCATGTTTTTCTTGAATTTCTTCAAGTCCTTTTAAATACGCTTGCTCTCCATTAAAAAGCACATTGTATTTCGTAGTAACAGCGTGATAACTTCTATTTAAAAAAGCATCCTTTTTAACACTACACGAATACGCGATAGCCGCTAAAACACTGAACACTATTATATTTACCCCTTTTTTCATATACTTTTACTTTTACAGTACAACAACGTAATAATTATGTTTTTTGTACGTAAAGAGGTAAAAATAATAATTATAAGGTGATTTTTACCCTGTTTTATGCAGAAAAATAGCTTTCTAATTCTTGCAGGGTTTCTTGTGATGTATTTATATCTTTTACAACGTTCCCTTTATCTAAAACTACGATACGCTCGCAAACCTCAGTTACATGGCTTAAATCATGGCTTGAAACTAACACAGTTACATCATTATTCTCTGTTAGTTTTTTAATTATTTTTTTTAATCTGATTTGCGTTGTAGGGTCTAAGTTTGCAAAAGGTTCGTCTAAGATTACTACTTGTGGATTTCCCATCATTGCAGCTACAATACCAACTTTCTTTTGATTTCCTTTACTTAAACTTCGTAAATACTTTTTCTTTCCTAAAATCTCCTCATTAAAAAACTCGTCAAATTGAGCTAAGAACCCTTTTACATCTGCCTTATTCATTCCACGTAAATCTCCAACAAAATCGAAATACTCTTCAGGTGTTAAGTATCCTATTAAAAAAGTTTCATCTATAAACGACCCTGTAAATGTTTTCCAGTTCTCACTTTTGTTTACAGTAGCTTCATTATTTATAATTTCTCCTGTTGTTGGTCTAATTAAATCTAATAACAGGTTAAACAAGGTTGTTTTTCCTGCTCCATTATTCCCTACTAACCCAAAAGATTGTCCGCTAGGAATCTTCAACTCTTCTAGGTTTAAAACTTGTGTACTTCCGTATGTTTTTGAAATATTATGTATAGATATCATTTTGTTTAGTTTTAGTTGGTTATGATTTTTGGCTAAATGCATGTATTACTGCGTACTTACTTTTAATGTATCTTTTCTCTATGAAACCCATAAAGTAATTTTTAAATGCAAGAGCTAATGTTCCAGCAATTGCAATTGCTAAAACACCTGCATTAAAGCTAACAAACTTGTTGAAAACCCAAAAGAGGAGCATAGGAATTCCCATTATTGGAATTATTATTAAAAATTGTGTTGCACTGGTACCTTGGTAGTTTGAAAATCCACTTTTATTTAAGTCTATACGCTTTCGGTTAAAAGAACCTGCAAACAGTAAAAAGAGAGAGTTAAACCCTATATTAAAAATTGCCCCAGCGGTTATCATTAAAAAAATATCTAATCCGTAGAAATAAACATAAGGGATACTTAACAGGTACAATGCTCCTGATACTACAACCATTAAATACCATTTACTTTCTAAAAACTTTCGATAACGGATATTTTGACTCATAAGCATTTTATAATACTCACTATCCCATGCAGGGATGAACTGCCCATAGTTTAGCGTAAACCCTCCTGTAACAAAAACTGCAGCAAAGACTAAAAAGGCAGGCATTTGTTCTCGATACATTTCTTGTCCAAAGAAAATAGCTCCGTAGAAAAGAAATAAAAACGACATAAAAAACACTGTTTTAGTACGTTTATTTCTCCAAATTTGACGAATATCATTTTTAATAAATGGCGCCACATCTCCCAATCTATCAACAAAAGATAAGTCTGATTCTTTTGCTACTTCTTCTTTGCTTTTTATAGCATCATCTAAATATACTTTTTCTCTTAATAATTTAAAATTTACATAGTATAGTCCTACTAGCAAGACCACTCCTATTACTGACAAAGCAGGAAAGTTATATACTGATTGAAAAATAGGCGCAAATACATCATTTACGTTAAATAACTGATATTTATTTGTAAGAAATAACATTCCGAGTACAGCAATCATCCCTCCTAATGCATAATTATTTTTATTGATTAGAAAATTTACATAATTCGCACTTAATACTAGCATAACCATTAAAAACAACCATCCTAAAACTCCCATGACATTGTATCCTTGACCTATTAATACTATTGAAAAAGGCACGTAAAAAAACAGCGGCATTATGTTGAAGAATGACAAAGCTGATTTTCCTAATACAAAATGAACAAGTTTTTCTTTTTTTACAGGTAAGTTTAGAAACGGCTTGATGTTTAATACTGGTAATTTTTGCATTAAATAGCGAAAAATTAAATCTCCAATTAATAAAAAAACAAGAAATCCATTAACAAAAAAAAGTGGATCTGTATTTGGGTATTCTTTTTTAATGAAAAAATACCCTCCTATTCCTATCATTAAAAATGAAACTAGCATCCATAATGCAAAAAAGCTCATGATTATTTTTAATGCAATGCTTTTTCCGAAATAAGAAGAGCGAAAAAACTGCTTCCATTCTAACTTTAAAAAATGTGCAATCATTTGGTTATGTATTTGGTTGATTATCTTATATGTCTTTTTCTACAACTTTTTGTTACATAAAAAAAGCATCAATTTAAAAATTGACACTTTTGAATTTATAATTTTAAAAGATTATTACGCCCATTGGCAAATTACTCCTCCCATTAAGGCTAATGTAATAATCCAATAACCAGCATTAATAGCTACATACCTAACGCTTTTTCTTTCAAATAATGCTTGTGTAGCCAAAATAGGTAAACCTATAAGTAAACCTATCATAGTTCCGTGTAAAGCTCCGTGTTTAAATGTTCTAAATCTATCTCCAAAATTGGCCATAAATTCTTGGAAGTAAGCATAAGCTCCGCCTGTTTGTTCTACAAAACCTGGCTCACCCATTAAGGCTGATTGAACTCCCCATTGATGAATAACTAATGTTTGTAAGATAAAAGCTAATAAGAAGCTAAACACATAAGCTAACCCAAAAATAAGTCCCATATTTGAACCTTTCATAGATTCATCGGTAAAACCTACCTCTTTCATCCATGCGTTTTTAAAAAGTATAGGTCCATACCAAATGAATCCCATTATCATAGGAACTAATGCAGCAATTGCCGTAATTAAAAAATTAAATTTCATAAGATTATAAAGTTTTGGTTGTCAATCAAATATAACAAAAAAAGCATCAAACTTACGTTTAATGCTTTTACTTATTTCTTATGAGTTATCTTTTATTTTATTTTTAAAGACTTTGCTATCGCTTCTAATTCAAAGATGAAATCTCGTTTGTTTACTGATGGAGCATAAGTAAATCCTTCAAAAACAATGACACGTTTGTTTTCTTTATCAATTATTGTATAGTTAATAAATGGCCCTGCCATGAAATCGTTTTTTACTTCCCATTTACCTCTAGTTTCATAGGCTTTTTTACCATCAATTTCTGCATCAAAAGTAAATGGAGTGTATGCTTGTTCGGTAATCATGTGCATCCCTTCTTTAGTTCCAGGGATGTACTTTTTACCAATTGTATCTCTCATTCTTGTAATGTTGTCTGCGACCTTGCTTTCGTCTTCTAACGGATAACTATACACTAAAACATTGTTAGTTCCATCACCTCTTGCAATTCCACTTTTTAAGTGTTGACGTAACCATAAAAAGTCTCCTGTATCTTCAACAAGTTTAAACCTTTCAGGAATGGTTAATGAAATACCTAATTTTTTTATTGTTTTGAATTGGCTTTCATCTAATTTTTCTTTTTTAAAAATGTTTTGAGTAAATTTTACATCTTCATCTTTAAATAATTTAATAATCTCTTTTCCTCTGTTGCGAATCAAGTCAACCAAAGCTCCTTTACTTTTAGCTGTTGCATAAACTAAAATTTGAGGTTCAGCATATTTGTTTTTTTCTACTGCTATTTTTTCTTTTTCTCCTTCTCTAAGAATCAAAACAGCTCTTGCATTCCTTATAAAACCTTTAAATCCTATAGGATCTATTTGTCCTACTGAAAGTAATGTTTCAGGCTGTGGTAATCCTACCTGATGCTCTCCAAAAACAGAGCGAATTTCATCACCAATTTTACCTTCCCAATCATTTCCTTTAATAACTACCAATATTTTATTGGTATTTCCATTTGAAGTTGGTAAAATATAATCGCTTTTCCCTTTATTTTTACACGAAACTGTTATAAAAATCAGGACAAATAATGCTATTAGTTTATTCATAGTTTGTGGTGTTTAGTAGTTGTATTTTTAGCTTTTAAAAATTTTAAGTTTCATTCCTGGCTTTAAACTTTTAACACTCCAAATATTGTTCCATTTTTTTATTTCATCAACAGAAACTGATGGATATTTTTTTGAAATGGTCCATAATGAATCTCCTTCTTTAACAACATACACCTCATGCTTACCTGTTGGTGTTTTATATTTTTTCTTTGAAACCTTTTTTGGAACAGCCATTCTTTTAGGGTAAACACTTAATCTTTGTCCTATTTTTAAGTGATGTGTTCGTAAGCCATTCCAACGTTTAATATCTCTTACTCGTACCCCAAATTTATTAGCTATTTTACCTAAATAGTCTCCACTTCGAACCCTATAGCGAATGCGCTTATCCATTTCGAAGTATTTTGGTAATGGCTTCTCTCTTTTAGCATCATCTTCGTTTGCTAAAACGTAAATTTCTTTTTCCTTTTCTAAGAAGTCCATTAAGTCTCTTCGAGGTAATCGAACTGCATAGTTTTTTTCTTTTACATACGGAATAACATCTAGCTTATACGACGGGTTTAAGAATGCTAATAAATCAGAATCTATACCTGTTTTTTCTGAAATTTGATCAAAACTAATTGTTCTTTTTACACGAACGGTATCGGTTTCAAAATTGAAAATCTTAGGTGCTTCTGGATAAATGTGATGCTTTTCTGCATATTCAAAAATATACATCGTTGCGTAAAATGCTGGTACATACCCTGCCGTTTCACGAGGTAAAAACGGACGAATATTCCAATAATTTTTATAGCCTCCAGAACGTCTTATCGCTTTTGATACATTTCCTGGACCTGAGTTGTATGCTGCTAAGGCTAAATCCCAATCACCAAAAACTTTATACAACTGACTTAAGTATTGACATGCTGCTTTTGTTGATTTTACTGGATCTTGACGTTCATCTACATACGAGTTCACCTTTAAATCAAACTGAATTCCTGTTCCATACATAAACTGCCATAACCCCGTTGCTCCTACCCAAGAACGAGCATCTGGTCTCAACGCTGACTCAACAATAGCCAAATATTTCATCTCTAAAGGGATGTCGTATTGATCTAGGTATTGCTCAAACATTGGAAAATAATATTGAGCACGAGCCATTAATGCAGGATAGTATTTTTTGCGATATTTTAAATAACTATTAATCACTTTTTCTAACGCAGGATTGTACTCTAAATGAAAAGGTGTTCTTACGTTTAAGTCTTGTAACCTTTTCTTTAATAAATCGGTTGTAAGAATTGTGGTTGTGTTACCTAAAATGTCCTTATCATTAATTACGTATTGAATACTATCAAACAATGATGAATTAAATTTTTCTTCAACTAGTAAGCTATCAATCATCTTTAAATCTTCCGTAGAAAATAGCTCTTGGTTTTGCGCTGAGTTTATAGAATCATTTACCACAACATCAACACTGTCTTTAGCTACAGAAAGGCTATCAATAGGTTGTTGTGCAAAAATTGAAGTTGTAAAAAGGAGTAGTGTTAGTAATTTTTTCATGTTGGTTTTATAAATCTAATTCAACTGCAATTGGGC
Organism: Tenacibaculum gallaicum; assembly: GCF_003387615.1. GTDB lineage: Bacteria > Bacteroidota > Bacteroidia > Flavobacteriales > Flavobacteriaceae > Polaribacter > Polaribacter gallaicus. The sequence goes on from NZ_QUNS01000001.1 coordinate 258,075, forward strand.
AATGATCTGAATGTTTTGCTTCTGGTAAAATATACGCTCTTGAAATTTTGTCTTTTAAAGTTTCAGTTACCATGTTGTAATCAATACGCCAACCTTTATTGTTTGCTCTTGCGTTTGCTCGGTAGCTCCACCAAGAGTATTCTTGTTTTTCTGGATGCAAATGACGGAAACTATCTATAAATCCACTATCTATAAATTTTCCTAACCACTCACGTTCTTCTGGTAAAAAACCAGACACTCCTTTCATTTTAGGATTGTGAATATCTATTTCTTCATGACAAATATTATAATCTCCACAAATAACCAAATTCGGAATGGTTTTTCTCAATTCTGTGGCATATTCAAGAATTTCATCCATGTAATTGAATTTATAGTCTAATCGAGCACTATTTGTTCCTGAGGGTAAATACATGCTCATTACAGAAACCTCATCAAAATCTACACGAAGATTTCTTCCTTCAAAATCCATCGATTCTATTCCTGTTCCGTACTCTATATGTTTTGGTTCTTCTTTACAGAAAATTGCTACGGATGAATATCCTTTTTTTTCTGCTGAAAACCAATAATGATATAGATACCCTGCATTTTCAAACTCAGTTACATCTAACTGCTCTTTGTGTGCCTTGGTTTCTTGAATACATATTACATCTGGGTCTGCCGCTTGTAACCAATCGATAAATCCTTTTTTTAATGCCGCCCTAATTCCGTTTACGTTGTATGAGATTATTTTCATCTATATATTTAAAATACAAAAACGTAAAGCATAGTGCCTTACGTCTTTATTTAATCCTATAATTTTGTTAAATATCCATTTCTGGGATGTCTCCTTCGACAATCAGAGTTCCTTCTGTAGCTGCTTTAATTTCTTCCACTGATACTCCAGGAGCTCTTTCTAATAAGTAAAACTTATTGTCTTTAATTTCTAATACGGCCAAGTTTGTTACAATTTTTGTTACACAACCTACTCCTGTTAATGGTAATGAACATTTTTTAAGTAGCTTAGATTCCCCTCTTTTATTAGTGTGCATCATCGCTACAATAATGTTGTCGGCAGAGGCTACTAAATCCATCGCTCCTCCCATACCTTTTACCATTTTTCCTGGTATCTTCCAGTTCGCTATATCACCGTTTTCAGCAACTTCCATAGCTCCTAAAATAGTTAAGTGTACATGCTTACCTCGAATCATTGAAAAACTAGTAGCAGAATCAAAAAAACTAGCCCCTGGCATAGTTGTTATGGTTTGTTTTCCTGCATTGATAACATCAGCGTCTTCTTCTCCTTCAAAAGGAAAAGGTCCCATACCTAGTACTCCGTTTTCTGATTGAAATTCTACCTCAATATCATCACGAACAAAATTGGCTACTAATGTTGGAATTCCGATACCAAGATTTACATAATATCCGTTTTTTACTTCTTTTGCGATTCTTTTCGCTATTCCGTTTTTATCTAACATTTTCTTTAATGTATCAATTTAATAATGTAACAATATAGCAATGAGCTACTTATTACTTTTAATACTTGTACTTAATATTTTGTATAAAATCAACCCTAGTTCCTTAATTTTTTCAGTTAAAACTTTATTTGTAGGGTAATTTTTAGACTTTTCACAAAGAGTTAACCAATACTTGGTTTCATCTAATTCTTTGGTCGCAATCTTTATTTTATGAATAAAGTCTGCTTTACTTTCGGCGTTCTGAGCTTCATGTATATTGGCTCCAATACTTGTTCCTGATTTTAACAATTGACGACCAATTACATATTTTCGTTCGTTTTCTAACTGTTCACAATATTCAATAACCAACAATGCAACTTCTACTGATTTATCTACTACAGGGTTCTTCATTGTTACATTTTCAAATTGATACATTGTTACATTATAAGGTATTAGTCTCGTTTACGAACGGTTCGTTGTTCAATTCTCTTCTCATACTTTTCTCCTTGGAAAATGCGTTGTACAAAAATTCCTGGAATATGAATTTGATTTGGATCTAATTCTCCTACTGGAACTAATTCTTCAACTTCAGCAACTGTTATCGTAGCTGCCCCACACATATTTGGATTAAAGTTTCTTGAAGTCCCTTTGAATATTAAATTTCCTGCTGCATCACCTTTCCATGCTTTTACAAAGGCAAAATCTGCTTTAAACGCTGGTTCTAAAACATACATTTTTCCGTCAAACTCACGAGTTTCTTTTCCTTCTGCTACTTCTGTACCATAACCTGCTGGTGTGTAAAAAGCGGGAAAACCTGCTTGTGCAGCCCTACATTTTTCTGCTAAAGTTCCTTGTGGTGTTAATTCTACTTCTAATTCTCCGGACAACATTTGACGCTCAAACTCATCATTTTCTCCAACATAAGAAGAAATCATTTTTTTTATTTGATGATTTTGCAATAACAACCCTAAACCAAAATCATCAACTCCTGCATTATTAGAAATACAAGTAACATCTTTTACTCCTATTTTTACTAACTCAGCAATAGCATTTTCAGGTATTCCACACAAACCGAACCCTCCTAACATAAAGGTCATGCCGTCTTGTACACCTTGTAATGCTTCTTGTACGTTATTTACTTTTTTATTTATCATTATAGTTGTTGTTTTTAAGCTTTACTCAATAAGTGAGGTTTTAAATACGCTACAATTATACTAAAAATCTGTATCGTCTGGGGCTGTTTCTTCTTCTCCTTCTTTCGTTTCCTCTGTTTTTGAGCAATCTAAATTTATACTTATATTTTTAGGCTTTTCAAAACTTCCTTTACTTACCTCTAATGTCTTATCTTCATAGCACTTCCTCATAAATATAGCCCATGTAGGTAGCGACATTGTTGCTCCTTGACCATATTTTAATCCTGCAAAATGTGTAGCTCTATCTTCTCCTCCTGTCCAAACTCCTGTTGCTAAATTAGGAACAATCCCCATAAACCAACCATCTGATTGGTTTTGTGTGGTACCTGTTTTACCTGCAATTGGATTGGTAAATTTATAAGGGAAACCTGTTGCAGCATCACCTGCGGAAGTCCATGTTGATCGTAAACGTGCTCCTGAACCTAATCTTGTTACTCCTTGCATCAAGTCTAAAATTACATATGCAGATTCTTCACTTAATACTTCTTTGGTTTGAGGTACAAATTCTTCTAAAACAGTTCCGTTTTTATCTTCAATTCGAGTAACCATTAGTGGACTTACACGTAATCCTTTGTTAGCAAAAGTTGAATATGCACTTACCATTTCTAATAATGATAAATCAATTGCTCCTAATGCGATAGACGGATTTGCCTCTAATTTAGACGTTATTCCTGAAGATTCTGCTAGTCGAACTACATTTATTGGTGAAACTTTGTCAATTAGCTGTGCTGTAATTACATTTACTGATTTTGCTAAAGCTTCTTTTAACGTAAGTTCCCCTCCATATTTACCTCCTGCATTTTTAGGTGTCCAATCTTTTGGCATTCCATATTTTTCCTTAGGAATAGTGTATGGTGTGTTTGGCAATTTATCACAAGGTGACATTTTTAATTGATTAATTGCAGTAGCATATACAAAAGGTTTAAACGTAGAACCTACTTGACGTTTTTGTTGCTCAACTGCATCATATTTAAAATACTTATGATTTATTCCTCCTACCCAAGCTTTAATGTGACCTGTTTGCGGTTCAATAGAAACTAACCCTGAACGTAAAAAGTATTTATAATGGCGTATTGAGTCATAAGGTGTCATTACTGTATCGCGTTCACCTTTCCATGTGAAAATACGCATATCAGTAGCTGTATTAAAGACCTTATCTATTTCTTTTTCAGATTTACCAGCTGCTTTCATTCGTTTGTAACGATCTGAATTTTGCTTTGCTCTTCTTATTATTTTTTCTATTTCTTTTTTGTTTATATCATAAAAAGGAGCTTTTTTATTTCTTTTTTGTTCTTTGTTAAAATAGGCTTGAAGATTGGCCATATGCTCATTTACTGCTTCTTCTGCATATTGCTGCATACGAGAATCTATCGTAGTATAAATTTTTAATCCGTCTCTATAAATATTATACTCTTCTCCATTTGGCTTTGGATGCTCTTTTACCCATTCTTTCAAAATACTTCTTAAATGCTCTCTAAAGTATGTTGCTAAACCATCACTATGACCTTCTCTATTAATATTAAGCCCTAAACCTAGTTTTTGTAAGGAATCTTTTACCTGTTCAGTAATAAAATCATTTCTATTCATTTGCTTTAAAACAACATTTCTACGTTGTTTTACCATCTCTTTTCTTCTTAATGGATTAAAAAGAGAAGAGTTTTTAAGCATTCCTACCAGCATTGCAGATTCTTCTACATCTAGCTCTTTTGGTTCTTTTCCAAAATAAATTCGAGCTGCTGAACGAACTCCTACTGCTTGATTTAAGAAATCGTATTTGTTTAAATACATGGTTATGATTTCTTCTTTAGTATATTGACCCTCCAGTTTTACGGCCACTACCCATTCTTTTACTTTTTGAAGTACTCTTTTAAAAATATTTCTAGAAGCTTTTCCTGTAAATAGCATTTTTGCTAACTGTTGGGTTATGGTACTTGCTCCTCCACTCCCTGGTTTTAAAACGGCTCTTGCTGTTCCTCTAAAATCAATTCCTGAATGTTCATAAAAACGCTCGTCTTCCGTTGAAACCAAGGCTTTCACCATATTCTGTGGAATGTCTTTATATTTTATAGGTGTTCTATTTTCAACAGCATATTTCCCTAAAGTTTTACCATCCGAAGAAATAATTTCGGTTGCTAAATTATTCTCTGGGTTTTCTAACTCCTCAAAAGTTGGCAATGCTCCAAACACTCCCCAAGAAGCTAGTAAAAAAAGTAGGCAAACAAACAGGAAACCTCCTAAAATGATACCCCAAAACCATTTAATGTACTTACTAAAACTTGTTGTTTTTTTCTCTGTCATTACTTTATTTTTTCAATTCTAAACCCTACATGAGTTATCCCTTTCAGTTCTTCAACACCTTCTATTTCTCCATTTTTTCGCATGGCTTGTCGAACTTTAAAAGTATACTCTCCTTTGCGGGGAAACGTTATGTTTTCTTTATAAAAAAGTTTGTTTTCTTTAATATCAGTAAAACCCTGTCCTAAAAACTTCCCTCTAACATCTGCCATATCATACTCCAATGTATCTATGATTATTTGCCCATCAGGAAAATTCATTTGTGTAATTAAAAAAAGATTACTGTATGCATAATCTTTATTATTTCTAAGGTTTATAAAAAGGTTTTTCTTACCAATAGAATCGTTAATTGGAAATGTAAATTGTATTGCATTTTTTTTATTCCATGAACTTTTTGGAAGCGCCAGATAGTTGTCAAACTCACTATTTGAATCACATGAAGCAAATAGCGTAGCTACTAAAAAAATGATGCCAATTTTACTTCTCATTATTGGTGTTATCTTTATTATCGTTATTGTTTTTTTTACGTTGATTGTTGTTTTTTCTTCTTTGGTTTTTTTGCTTTTTATGTTGCCCTTGTGGTTTTTCAGCTGTATTACCTTCTGGTTTAGGTTTTCTGCTTCTTGGGTTGTTTTTAGGTTTTGGTTTCCTATTATCAACTCTCTTCTTTTCTGTTTTCTGACCTCCTTCAGTCTTTGCAGGTTTTCCTTGTGGCTTTTTGTTTCTAGGTGTAGAAGGTTGTTTATCTGCTTGTTTCTTATTTGTTGGGTTTCTTTTCTTACGTCTATTATTTTTACGTCCTTTTTTAGGCACATCAAAACGTGTTAAACTGTCTTGGCCAACAACATTTTCAAAATCAACAGAAACTTCTTCAGTAATTTCTAATTCGTACTCTTCTAACGGTAAAGCAAGTTCATTATTTTTATTTAATTCTATAATCTCTTGAACTTGATCTAACGACAGTTTATACCATTTAAAACTTTCTTCCTTGTAGGTATACCAAAGTAATTTTTTGAAGATGTCCATTTTAACGAAAACAGCATCTCCTTTTTCTGTTTTTAGTACTTTGTCTTGTTTAGGGAAACTTTGTAACGCATCTAAATACGTATCTAATTCATAATTCAAACAGCATTTTAACTTACCACACTGTCCTGCTAACTTTAGCGGATTTAATGATAACTGCTGATAACGAGCTGCTGCGGTATTTACTTTTCTAAAATCGGTTAACCAAGTTGAGCAACATAGTTCTCTACCACAAGAACCTATTCCCCCTAAACGGGCTGCTTCTTGACGCATACCAACCTGACGCATTTCTACACGAATAGAAAAAGCACTAGCCAGATCACGAATTAACTGACGAAAGTCTACACGTTCATCTGCTGTGTAATAAAAAGTAGCTTTTGTTCCATCTCCCTGATATTCAACATCAGAAAGTTTCATTTTTAAGCCTAAACGACTAATAATTTCTCTTCCTTTTCGTTGGGTTTCTTGCTCGCGATCACGAGCAGTTTGCCAAACATCAATATCTTTTTGAGATGCTTTTCTGTAAATTTTCTTTACATCATCACTATCTGCAGTAATTTTTCTTTTTTTCATTTGAACTCTTACAAGCTCTCCTGCTAAAGAAACAATACCAACATCGTGTCCTGAAGATCCTTCAACCGCAACCACATCTCCCATAGAAAGGGTTAGGTTTTCAGGATTTTTATAAAAGTGTTTTCGTCCGTTTTTAAAACGGACTTCAAAAACATTAAATGGAGCTTCACCCGTAGGTAAAGTCATGTTCGATAACCAATCAAAAACAGCGAGCTTATTTCCACTTCCACATGTGCCCGTAGCACAATTTCCGTTACTCTTACAGCCATTCGGCACACCGCTTTTGTTAGTTGAGCAACTGCTACAACTCATACGATAGTATATTTTTTTGAAATGTTTTTTAAACCTGTGGTATTTACAGTATCAAAAAACATTTTTATTATTTGATTTTCAGTTGTATAAAATTTATCTTATAACAACTATCCTTAATCTGTAAAGATACATATTCTAATGAAAAGTGAAAATTGATTTTTTTGTTAAAAAAAACGCCACTTTTTAGTTAAAAGCAGCGTTTTTTATTTGTTTTATACCTTTTGGCACTATTTATTCTTTTTCGCCCAATTATCTCGTAATCCAACAGTTTTATTGAATACTAAATTTTCGGGTGTTGAATCGTCATCAACATTAAAATACCCTAAACGTTGGAACTGAAAACGGTCTCCAATTTTTGCTGTTTGTAAACTTGGTTCAACATAAGCCGTGATTTTTTCTAACGAATTTGGATTTAAAAACGCCATAAAGTCTTTGTCTTTGTGACTGTCTGGTGCTTCATCTGAAAACAACCTGTCATACGCTCTTACCTCAGCTTTTACCGCGTGTTTTACCGACACCCAATGTAAGGTTCCTTTTACCTTACGCTTACTTTCTTCGGTTCCACTTCCTGATTTTGTTAATGGGTCGTACGTACAGTGAATTACAGTAATATTTCCATTTTCGTCTTTTTCCACGCTATTAGCTGTAATAAAATATGCATTCTTTAAACGGACTTCTTTTCCTAATTTTAAACGGAAGAACTTTTTGTTTGCTTCTTCTCTAAAATCTTCACGTTCTATATAAATTTCTCTTGAAAAAGGCACTTCTCTCGTTCCAGCATTTTCATCTTCTGGATTGTTTTCTGCAATTAAGATTTCTTCTTGATCTTCTGGGTAATTATCTATCACCACTTTTACTGGATCTAAAACTCCCATCACTCGATTCGCTGTTTTGTTTAAATCTTCACGGATTTTAAACTCTAACAATGCTACATCAATCACATTTTCACGCTTAGAAACTCCTACAGTATCCACAAAACTACGAATAGCTGCCGGTGTGTACCCACGACGACGCAACCCTGAAATGGTTGGCATACGTGGATCATCCCATCCAGAAACGATTCCTTCTCCCACCAATTTCATCAACTTACGTTTACTCATTACCGTATAACTTAAGTTTAAACGTGAGAATTCTCTTTGTTTTGGTGGTAATGGGTATTCTGATTGACTATATTCATACACATTATCTCTAAACCAATTATAAAGTTCACGGTGAGGTTTGAACTCTAATGAACATAGTGAATGAGAGATTTGTTCGATATAATCACTTTCACCATGGGTCCAGTCATACATTGGGTAGATTACCCAGTCACTTCCTGTACGATGGTGTTCTTTCTTTAAAATACGATACATAATAGGGTCGCGCATTAACATGTTTGGTGAAGCCATGTCTATTTTAGCGCGCAATACATGAGAGCCTTCTTCAAATTCACCGTTTTTCATACGTGTGAATAAATCTAAATTCTCTTCAATACTTCTATCTCTATTCGGACCTGCTACTCCTGATTCCGTTGGCGTTCCTTTTTGTTCTGCCATTGCCTCAGAAGATTGGTTATCTACGTATGCTTTCCCATCTTTAATCAATTGAACTGCCCAATCGTATAATTGCTGGAAATAATCAGAAGAATAACATTCTTTTTCCCATTGATATCCTAACCAAGATACATCACGCTTAATAGCATCTACATATTCTTGCTCTTCTTTTGCTGGGTTTGTATCATCAAAACGAAGATTTACTGGAGCACTGTATTTTTCTCCTAAACCAAAACTAATACCAATAGCTTTTGTATGTCCTATATGTAAGTATCCGTTTGGTTCTGGCGGAAAACGAAAACGCAAATTTTCTTTTGGCATTCCATTTGCCAAATCTTCTTCAACAATTTGCTCTAAAAAATTCAATGATTTCTTTTCTTCTGACATCTTTATAAATTATGTACGTGTTCTATTTTTACAGCCTTCTATAGTTTTCTCTTAAAATAGAATCAATCAAGAGCTTCCTAAAAGGTCTAAGCAACAAAATTACATAGAATCTATGAGATAATTACACAAAGAAAATTATGGATTAAGTTTTAGCAATAAAAAAACGGAAAACCTATATAGATTTTCCGTTTTAATAATTTTATTTGGCTTGAACTTACTTTCCGTAAGAGTTGTTTTCCTGATTTACATCTGCCATTAATTTAGATGGATCTATCTCAACTGATTTCACCTCTTTTTTTGTTGTAAAAGTGTACGTTGGATGTGCAAAAGTCCAGTCTGTAATAACTGTAGCATTGGTTGGTTTTTCTCCACGCATCATACGTAACGGAATATTAAATGATTCTTTTGAACCGTCAGTATACGTTACCTCAACATCAATTGGCATTGGCATTTTACCAATACGTTCTAAGGTAACTTCTTTTCCGTTTACTGATTTAATTCCGTAATCAATAGTATGTGTCGTTTGTGTCCATTCATTCAAATACCAATCTAACTGAAGTCCTGAAACTTTTTCAGCAGTACGTTTTATATCATTTGGTGTTGGATGTTTAAAAGAAAAGTCTTCAAAATACTTTTGTAACGTTTTTGCTACATTTTCTTTTCCGATAACATATTCTAACTGAGATAAGAAAATGTTTCCTTTTGAGTAACTAGCTACTCCATACGCTGTGTTCGTATGATATCTATCAGCGTGCGTTGTTAAAGGCTCTTCCATATTATTCTTTACCACGTAATTATATCCTCGGTAAGAACCTGCATGTGGATTTTCTTTTCCTTCTCCTAAAATCTCGTTTTCTGCTTTGTTTGAAATATAGGTGGTGAACCCTTCATCCATCCAAGGGTGCTTGCTTTCGTTAGTTGCTAATAAGAATTGGAACCAAGTATGTGCTAATTCGTGTGCTGTTACTCCAAATAAGCTTCCCCATTTACGTTGTCCTGTAATTAAAGTACACATTGCATACTCCATACCTCCATCTCCTCCTTGGATAACCGAGTATTGCCTGTATGGGTATTGACCAATATGTGAACCAAAATAACCCATTAACTCTGCTGTCTTAGGTTGTAATTTTTTCCAATTCTCTAAATATTCAGCATCTAATGTTTTTTTGTATAAAAAGTGTAAATCTACTCCATTATCCATTTTATAAGTATCGTGAATAAACTCTGGATCTGCTCCCCAAGTAAAGTCATGTACATTTGGCGCTGTAAATTTCCAAGTTAATTTATCTCCTGACGGAAGATTTAAAGGTTTTGCTTTGTCTTCGTAACCATGACCTACTTCCTGCGGATTTTGCACATATCCTGTTCCTCCTACTACATAGTTTTTGTCAATATGAAGTGTTACATCGAAATTACCCCAAACTCCGTGAAATTCTCTCCCTAAGTATGGCGGTGTATGCCAACCTTCAAAATCGTATTCAGCCATTTTAGGGTACCATTGTGTCATTGACAAAGCAACTCCTTCTGCGCTATTACGTCCCGAACGGCGGATTTGTTTTGGCACTTGTGCATCAAAAATCATATCAAACGTTACACTTTCTCCTGGTTGAATTGACTTATTTAGTGTAACTTCTAAAATGGTTCCAATAGTTTCATGCTTTACTACTGATCCATTTTGTTTTAAAGAGTTTACTTTAATATATCCTATTTCTGAAGGTGTTAATTTACTAATGCGATCTCCTACTCTCCTGTCCGGGTCTTGAATATTTCTTGAACGAGCATCCATTTGAGAGTTTGGCTGAAACGCATTGAAGTATAAGTGATAGAATACTTTATTTAACGCATCTGGTGAGTTGTTTGTATACACCAATTTTTGTGTTCCTTTGTATTGATATGTTTTAACATCCATATCAATATCCATGGTATAATCAACATGTTGTTGCCAATACGCTTGGTTTGATTGCTTGTGTACTTTTGTTTTTGTTACGGTTTTGTTTTTTGTACTATTTACAGTAGCACAAGAAATAACCGGTAACAATAAAAGGCTTAAGATTATTTTCTTCATATTAAACTGGTTTAATTCCCATTGAGGTTAGTGTTTTCTTAAAGTCATTTAGTTCTTTTTCGTTTTTTAGCACTGGAAAACTACGCCTTTTTCCGTTACGTAACTTTAGAAAAACTCGTTCTTTTCCATAAACTTTCCTTGTTTCTATTCCTTCAATTTCATCAAGCAGGTATTTAGATTTCCATGATCTTTTTACCACATAATAAAATATTACTACTACAGAAACTACTGCAAGTAAAAACATAAAAACAAAAAGAGTTTCATTGTTTTTATAACTCATTAAATACAACTGAACTCCCATATTAATTCCATTAATTAACATCAAAGAAATAATTAACCATGAATGCATTGGCACTTCATCTTTAATTGTTAATTCTTGTGTTTTCTTATTGAATTCTAGTTGCATTGTGTTTTCTTATAACAAAAAAAGAGCATCAAAAAATAATGCTCTTTTTTAGCTTGTTTATAATGGTTTTATTTTCTTCCGTTTACCATTCTATCAGCCATTCTAACCGCGTTGTATGCGTTTACAACACGCCCTGACACTGATAATTCTGAGAAAGGTACCATCTCATCTCTAGTTCCTGGTTTAACAACCTCTAAATCTATCTTAGTTCCAGAGTTCATTAAAATGTGCTTTACTTGACTTGCCGTTAACTCAGGGTAGTAAGAACGCACTAATGCTGCTACTCCTGCTGCTGCTGGAGAAGCCATTGAAGTACCACTAATTGATTCATAAGTATCATCTGGAAAAGTAGAGTAAATTTTCACACCTGGAGCAAATACATCTACGTTATTTTTACCATAATTTGAAAAAGTTGCTGGCAATTCTTCAGTATACTTTGCGCTCATAGCTCCAATTGTTAATACATTGTCTGTAATTTCATTCTCTAAATCTGGAGTATCATTAGGGAAGGTTTTTTCTACATCAATATTTTTTCCATCGTTTCCTGCTGCAATAACAACCAAAACATCTTTTGATGCTGCATACTTAATCGCATCGTAAACCCATTTTTTGTTAGGAGAAAACCCTTTACCAAAACTACCATTTATTACTTTTGCTCCATTATCAACTGCATAACGGATACCCAAGGCAACATCCTTATCATACTCATCTCCTTCAGAAACTGAACGTACTGCCATAATTTTAACATTATCAGCAACCCCATTCATTCCTTTTCCGTTATTACGAGTAGCTCCTACAATTCCTGACACATGAGAACCATGCGCTTCGTCTTTTACAGTATGTCCTGTATTACCGTTTCCATAACCTGGTTTATCATTAATATCATACGCATCATCACCAACTACTGTACGGTAATCTGTTTTTAGGTTATCTCCTTTAATTGTTTTCTTAGCTTTCTCTAATAAACTTGTTATTTCTTTTTTAGCCTTAGATAAAGACAGTCCAAAACCATTCATTCTTTTAGCTGTTTCTATAGCTAAGAGTAAATTAGAGTTAGAAGTATTAATTGCTTCAATTTCTTCAATAGTGTAATCTGATTTATTAAAATACTTCGTTAACTCTTCATCTGACTTACTAACTGCTGCTAAGATCTGACTATAACGTTGTTCATTAGTTTTTGCCTCCTTAATTTTTTCTGCTTGATACGCTTTTGCTTCTGCTAGGGTTTCCGCATCTGCTATAGAAGGTCTCATTAAAATACGCTCATACTCTAAATGCTCTTTGTAAGCGTCTCCTAAGAAATTCCACCCGTTGATATCATCAACATAACCATTTTTATCATTATCAATTCCGTCTCCAGCGACTTCTTTAGTATTTACCCAAGCTACATCAACTAAGTCTTCATGTTTTAAATCAGTACCCGAATCAACAATTCCTACTACTACTTGGACGCTCTTTTTTCCTTTTAAGAACTCATACGCTTTATTTACACTCATTCCAGGAATTGTATCTGTAGCCAAGTCTAAATGTTGCCAGTTTTCTTTCTCGTAGTCTGTTAATTCAGCTTTTTTTGCTGGGATATTCACTACGGTATTACTTCCTGTTGGTACAGGAATGTTGCTTACTGTCTTACAACTAGCTAAGGTAGCTACTGCAATTGCCGAGTAAAATACGGGCTTTAAAACTCTCATAATCTCTATCTTAATTAAAAATATCTGTAAACTTAAATGTTTCTTTTAAACGAACTCCTTTTTCTGTATGCTTTACTGTTATTACTTCATTGTAGGCATCGTGTTCTAAAAACAAGTAAAACTCTTTATCGGCTGCTTCGTTTAAAAAGGCTTCTTTTTCTTTTAAGGTTAGTAGCGGTCTTGTATCATACCCCATCACATACGGCAAAGGAATATGACCTGCTGTTGGCAATAAATCTGCCATAAACACTACTGTTTTTCCTTGGTATTCTATTTTTGGCAGCATTTGTTTTTCGGTATGTCCATCCTTAAACAACACATCAAACCCTACATAATCTTTTGCATTTAGGTGCAAAAAATTTAGTTGTCCACTTTCTTCAATTGGCAGGATGTTTTCTTTTAAAAAAGATGCTTTTTCTCTGGCATTTGGGTGTACTGCCCAGTCCCAATGACGTTGGTTACTCCAAAAACGTGCATTTTTAAAAGCTGGTTCATACCCTGTTCTGTCTTTATTCCATTGAATTGCTCCTCCACAATGGTCAAAATGTAGATGTGTTAAAAACACATCGGTAATATCGTCTCTATGGAATCCATATTTTGCTAAAGAAGTATCTAATGAAAAGTCTCCATATAAGTAGTAATACCCAAAAAACTTATCGGATTGCTTATTACCAATTCCTGTATCAATTAGTGTTAAACGATCTCTATCTTCAATCAACATACAACGCATGCCCATTGAGATCATGTTCTTTTCATCGGCAGGATTTGTCTTTTGCCAAATCGTCTTCGGAACCACGCCAAACATAGCGCCACCGTCTAATTTAAAGTTTCCTGTTTCTATCGGATAAATTCGCATAGCTACAAAGATGCAGAATTTTAGCGAATTATTTTGTTAAGAAAAACAAAAAGTGCCTAGTTTCTAGAAATGCTATCTGCCATAATTAAAGCATTGTACGCGTTTAAAACTTTCCCTGATTTTGATAATTGATTAAAAGGTTATCACCTCTTTTTTCTAATTCTTTCAAAAAATAAGAAGGTTTGATTCCTTTAGCTTTAAAAAATGCCTTAGAAAACGATTCTGCACTGTTAAAACCTGCCTCTTTAGCAATGGCTTTTACTGTATATTTTCTTAAAATAGCATCCTTTTTTAACCTCTCTATAATATATGAGATTCTTAAATCACTCAGATAAGCAGAAAAAGATTTACCTTTATAATAGTTAACTACTTTAGATAGGTACTGAGTATTAGTATTTAACTCTTTCGCCAGAGAACTTAATGTAATATTATTAGCTATAAATTTTTGCTCTATTTCAAACTTGTCCAGTCTTTTTAAAATAGCTTCACTAATTTGTTTCGGTATTTTAATATTTTCTTTGGGCTTTTTTACATCTTTAACAACTTCCTTAGAATTAATTACTTCTTTGAATCTTTGTTTGTAAACTCTCTTCTTGTGATATTGATAAATAAAAAGAACCAATAATAAAACTACTATTAGAGAAATCATTATAATGACAAAGTAAAAAAAGGCGTTGTTTTTCTTCATTTGTTTTATTACAGTTTCTTTTTCCGATTTTAATTTTGGAATATCATACTCTCTATAAATTTTTCTGTTTAAATACCTCTCATTGTAATTTATAATACTGTCGTATTTGATAAACTTGTTGATATATAATAGTTGATTTTTTAAATTATTATCTTTTTTATATTTATTAATTAAGACTTCATATGCTTCTCTTATAAATAAAAAAACTGGTTTCTCTAACTGGAATAAGGAATCTACTTTCTTATATGCTCTTATTTTTTGCCTTTCTTCATTAATTCCCTCAAAAGATTTTCCCAGATAGAAATAAATGTAAATTAAATAATTATTTAAACTTTTATTTTTAAAAAAGGAAGCTTCATTTTTAAGTATATTAATAGCTATATTATAATTCTTTTTATGACATTCAATAATTCCTTGATTCATATTTAAATGATGAAGCATTAAAGTATCTTTTAACTTTAAGTATATTTTTTTTCCTCTATTTATATAGTTTTGAGCAGAGTCAATTTTTTTTGAATCTGTATAAAGATTTGCCAGTTCCATTATTGAATTTAGCCTTCTATTTTTTAAATCATTCTTCTCCGCGTATTTTAAGTTTTCTTTAAAAATTATGGCAGCTTCATCATAGATTTGAAGTCTTCTTTTCAATGAACCAATACTATTTTTAATACTAAACGCTAATGACTTACTATTATGTTTTTCTGTATATTCTAGTGCTAATAGGTAACTATCAATTGCATCATCATATTGATAATTTTTTTGATAGTAATATCCTTTTTTCATATAAGCAACTGAAGGGTAATACTTAATACTCTTCTCAGACATTAAATTAATAACACTATCACTATATTTCAATACTCTATCATCCTCATATAAATCTGATAAAACCCAATAGCCCGCGGAAATTCTTTGTCTGTGTTTTTCTCTTTTAGCTACCTTTAAGAAAGCTTTTATATACTTAATTTTATCTTCTTTGTTCTCACTTTTTTCATAATAAGAGAATAATTCTTCCATTGTTTTACTCGAAAGGATATCAACTTTACTTTGTCCAAAAGAACTTATGATCAAAAACAAGAAAAAGAATAGTGTAATCTGTTTTTTATGTGTCTTTAATTTATTTTTCATTTCTCTACTAATCTCTTTTACTTTTTTCACTAAAAAAACCATTCAATGTTTTTTAAATTTTACAAAGGCAAATGTAATAGCAGACAAGACAAACACATATATATACTTAGAGGTATTAATCGATATTTATAAATAACTGCCTTTTTCATATCGTTTTAAATAAGAATACTACAATTTATGGCAACAACAAATGCCTCAAATAAGCTAAATAAAAAAAGCTCATCAAATTTGATGAGCTTTTTGAGGTGTCGAGCGGATTCGAACCGCTGTAGATGGTGTTGCAGACCACTGCCTAGCCACTCGGCCACGACACCTTATATTGATAAGGACTGCAAATTTACAGCTTTTATCTTTTTTTGCAAGCTTTTTTTACTTTTTACGCACTTCTGATAAAACAATTGCTACCTCAGCAACATTTCCTCCAATAGGTGGGTTAATTTTTGCTACGCTAACTTCCGCTTCATCAACCAGTTGTATTTCTTTAAAGATTCTATCTAAAATTCGTTGAGCAACATGCTCTAATAATTTAGAACGAATTGCCATCTCTTCTTTTACAATTTGATTCAAATGCACATAATCTACCGTATCAACTAAATCATCAGTTTGTGCTGATTTTTGTAAATCGGCTTTTACTTCGATATCTACTCGGTATTCCGAACCTATCCTTGCTTCTTCCTTTAAGCATCCGTGATTTGTAAAAACACGAATGTCGTTTACATGTATTATTCCCATACCGCAAAAATAGGAATGTTTGCTTATTTAAACTTATTGTTTTTCGAAAAGCGTAAAAGACCTTAACACGGTTATTCACTTTTTTAAGTAATAAGATTTCTCACTTCGTCAGAAACGACGTATTTATTAATTCGTAAAGAAACTAAAAAATGTTACAAACTACTTTATTTCAAATGTTTGATTTAACTCACCCATCGTTACTTTATATTTCCCTTTTGGTAAATAGTATTTGTCATTCTTTGCTTCTTTAATTTCAGCATCTTTATGCTTTTTCAGATACTTCTTTCTTCCTTTTTCTGAAAAAGAAACATCATACACAACCTCGTTAAATCCTTTTGTTGCGTTAGCCTTTATAGTATTTACCAAAACTTTACCTGAATACACTTTTAACTCAACTTCTTTATTCGCATTAACATAAAACGGAATGGTAATTTTTGGTGTATTAGGTTCTAACCATTTGCTCCAAGAACTCCCCCAAGATTTTCTTTTCTTAATATCCTTAATGCTGAAAATAGCTTCTTTATTATCAAACTCTTGTAAAGAAGTAATATTTGCTTTGTATAAACTACGCCCATGTGTTCCTACTAATAAATGTTTTGCTTTAGGTTGAATTACTAAATCGTGTACTGCAACATTTGGTAATCCGTTACTAAAAGCTTCCCATGTTTCACCTTGACTGAAAGAAACGTACAATCCATTATCAGTTCCAAGATATAGGATATTTTCTTTTTCTGGATCTTCCTTAATCACATTTACCGCAGAAGTCGGAATGTTACTACTAATGTTTTTCCATGTTTTCCCGTAGTCATCAGACATGTATGCATACGAAGTAAAATCATCAAAACGATACCCGTTTAACGTAACATACACTCGTTCTTTCTTATATTTTGAAGCTATTACACGACTTACCCATAAGTTTTGTGGAAAAGTGTTTGAAATTTTTTCCCAACTTCCTCCTCCGTTTTTAGTTACTTGTACCAATCCATCATCAGAACCTGCATAGATTAACCCAAATTGAAACGGACTTTCAGAAATGGTGGTTAAGGTTCCGTAAGCTACATTTCCTTCCTTTTCTCCTTTGGTTAAATCTCCTGAGATTTCTTCCCAATCATTACCTTTATTTAGTGAGCGGTGCAACTTATTTCCTCCTAAATATAAAATATCTTGATTGTGTTTTGATAACTGAATAGGAGTTTGCCAATTAAATCGGTAAGCTGGTTTGTCTTCTTTGGGTTTTGGCTGAATGTAAGTCTGTTTTCCTGTAGCTCTATCTATTCGATAATAGTTTCCAAATTGATATCCTGTATACACAATATTAGGATTTCTGTCATCTACAGCAACTTGCATTCCGTCACCACCCATTAAACTTTCGTAAGGATTCTTTCCTGTTTGATGCCATCTTTTATCAATCTTAGCATTATGGTCTCCAACCCAAACGCCATTATCTTGCATGCCTCCGTACACCTTATAATTTTCCTGATTATCGGCATATACGGTGTAAAATTGACCAACTGCTGGCTGATTTAATTTAACCCAACTTTCACCGTCATCGTATGAAATATTTAACCCTCCATCATTTCCATCAATTAAATGTCCTTGTTTTTTAGGGTTTATCCATAGTGCTTGATGATCGGCATGTACATTTTCTTTACTAATAGATGTGAATGTTTTTCCACCATCTTTCGATTTTAAAATTGGAACTCCTAATACATAGATTCCATTTTGGTCTTGCGGATCAACACGAATTTCGCCAAAATAATATCCATACGAATAGTATAAATCATCTAAATACCCTTCGTGTGTTTTTTTCCATGTTTTTCCTCCATCAGTCGTTTTAAAAACCTCTGCCCCTATTACTGGAGTATCAAATAATGCTGCATTCGCATCTTTTAAATAACCAACTAAATCACTTGGTTTCATTTCCCCAGGACTTGAACGTATAATTTGTTTTACATTCTCTGCTCGGTATTTTTCTTGAAGACCATTCATTTTGATATATGAATTCAGCTTTTTGTCTTTCATATTTAAAAACTCATCAGTCGAAATTGATGCGAGTTCTTCTTTTGTCAAAGCCCCAGAATCTTTTGCATTTTTAGTAGAGTCCTTTTTTCTTCGGAATTGATTATCGTGAAAAACATATACTGTGTTTTCACTATACACTGCTAACCCTATTCTACCAACTCCTTTTCCATTTGGAAAACCATTATTATCAGAAATTTTAGTCCATGAACTTCCAGCATCTGTCGATTTATAAATTGCTGATTTTTTTCCATCTCCATCAAAATTCCATGCTTTACGCTCGCGTTCCCATGCAGCAGCGTATAAAATATTGAAGTTGTTTGGTACAGGCTGAATATCTATAATCCCTGTGTTTTCATCAATAAACAACGTTTTTTTCCATGTTTTTCCTCCATCAATAGTTTTAAAAACTCCCCTTTCTTTATTTGATGAGTATAAATGACCAATAGATCCAACGATTACCTCATCAGGGTTATTTGGGTTTATTAAAATACGACCTATATGATGCGAATCGAGTAACCCAACATTTGTCCAAGTTTTACCTTTATCCGTAGACTTTAAAATTCCGATTCCTGCATACGACGAACGAGAAGAATTGTTTTCTCCTGTTCCTACCCAAATAGTTCCACTTTTCCAGTCTACAGCAATATCACCCACGTTTTGTGTTGGAGAATTATCTAAAATTGGAGTAAAAGTAGTTCCGTTATTATTAGTATACCATACTCCTCCTGAAGCATATCCTACATAAAACTCAGTCGTATTTTCTGGATTTACATCAATATCTACCACACGCCCGCTCATTACAGTAGGTCCAATATTTTTAAACGGTATATTTTTTACTGTAGAAGTTAGAGTTAATGCTTCTTTTTGTTGTAACGCTTGTTGTATTTTTTCTGCGGAAGTGGGCTGCTGCGCAATTACTGTAAACGGAAAGAAAGCTATAAAAGCTTTGGCTAAGATTCTCATTATAATTTGGTTTAGAAAAAGTGAAAATACTGTAAGCAAATACTATTTCAAAAAAATTAACAGAATATTGAGAGACTTCTTTAAGCAGTTTTTGTCAAACAAAAAAATTAGTAGCTTTGTTTAACCTCAAATTTTTAGGCGATGACTATTTTTATTCTTTCTGTTAGTGACCAAATTTATTCAACACAAAGAATATATAAAGAAGCTCACCGTCGTGGACATAACGTTGAGATTATAAACCATTTAAAATGCTCTATAAAACTAGGAAATGGTAAGCCTGAAATTATCTATCAAGGAGAAGATATTATTGATATTCCTGATGTAATTATTCCTCGAATAGGTGTTTCAGCCATGAAACACGGAGCTACGGTTGTAAAAGAATTTGAAATGAATGGAATTTACAGCTCTGCTAGTTATTTAGGTATTGTTAATGCTCAAAACAAAGCTCGTACCTTGCAAATAATGAGTCGAAATGGACTTCCTATTCCGCAAACTGTTTTTTCAGTTGATACTGAAAATATTGGTGAGCAAATAAATTTATTAGGCGGTTCTCCTGTAATTATTAAATTACAAGAAGGAACACATGGCTCAGGTGTAATTTTGGCTGAAAGTAAAAAATCTGCCATGTCTATTATTGATACTATGCACGGAACAAATACCAGTATTTTACTACAAGAGTTTATTAAAGAAAGTAATAGTGAAGATATTCGTGCTTTTGTTGTAAATGGTAAAGTAGTATCTTCAATGAAACGTAAAGGGCTAGAGGAAGATTTTCGTTCTAACATTCATAAAGGAGGAAGCGGGCACAAGGTTGCTTTAACTCCTGAAGAAGAAGAAATAGCTATTAAAGCTGCTCAATATTTAGAACTTCCAATTGCTGGGGTTGATATGATTCGCTCAAAACGAGGCTCTTTATTAATTGAAGTTAATTCTACTCCTGGTTTACAAGGAATTGAAGCGTATACTAAAGATAATATTGCCAAAGCCATTGTTAAATTTTTAGAAGAAAAATGTTCGAACAAAACTTTAAAAACGAAATCATAGAAATTCGTGGACAAAAAATTGGTTTAGGTGAATCTAAATTAATTAAAATTCCTATTGATAGGTTACCTACAGGAACTCTAATAGAAATTCCTGTGTATATTTTTAATGGTGATCAATTAGGGCCAACTATTCTACTACAAGGTGGTTTACACGGTGACGAAGTAAATAGTATTGAATTGGTACGAAGAATGTTAATTGATAAATCGTACAAAATTCATCGTGGTTGTGTTATTGTAGTTCCATTGTTAAACGTTTTTGGTTTTTTAAACATGTCTCGCGATATGCATGGTAAAGATGTAAATAGAAGCTTTCCAGGTTCAAAAACGGGTTCTTTGGCAAGCAGAATGGCATATTACTTAATGAAAGAGATTACCAATAACGTAGATTTTGCTATTGATTTTCATACAGGAGGTGAGCAACGAAATAACTTTCCGCAAATACGATATACTCCTGAAGATGAAAGAGGATTTCAACTAGCCAACATTTTTAATGCACCATTTATGTTTGGTTCTAAATTGATTCCAAAATCATTTAGAAACCAATGCTACAAAAACAACATTCCTGTAATTGTATATGAAGGAGGAGAATCATTACGTCTCGAAGAAAAAGCTATTGAACAAGGTATCAACGGAACACTTCGTGTTTTAAAACACTTTAAAATGATAAACGGAAGTATTCAAACACCTGAAAATAACACCTCTATACAAATTAATAAACGAAAATGGGTTCGGGCTAAGGTTGCTGGTTTATTCACTCCCATTGTACATAATGGTGAAAAAGTAAAAAAAGGGCAAGTTTTAGGGCATATTATGGACACTTATGGAGAAACAAACTTCTCAGTAAAGTCTCCTTACGACGGTTATGTAATTGCTAAAAACAATTTCCCTATTATTAACATGGGCGACGCTTTGTTTCATTTAGGAAAAATATAACAAACTGATTTTATTTGTTTTATCCGTAATTTTTCACTTACTTTAATTCCAATTAACTAATCAAAATTATAAATTATGGAATTTCTTATTAGCTTATTAAGTGGAGCAGTAGGTGGTAATCTTGCCGGAGCTGTGTTAAAAAAGTATTCTTTAGGTACTCTTTGGAACTCTGTTGTAGGGATTTTAGGTGGTGGCCTAGGAGCTCAATTATTAGGAATGTTAAATATTGATATTTCTGGTATTATCGGTAACATTGCAGGTAGTGGTGTTGGTGGAGCTGTTTTACTCGTTATTGTTGGTCTTATTAAAAGTGCCATGGCTAAAAGTTAAACACATATTAAAATTCAAAAAAAGACGTCTTAAATAAGGCGTCTTTTTTATTTATAAACGAAGCCAATAAATAGCAGTACCTTTGTTGGCTCATAGTAGTTGTTTATTTAAATACTACTGAAGAATTATATATGACATTTACATCGTTAGGTTTATCAAAAGCTTTAGTGAAAGCTGTAACCGAAAAAGGGTACGAAACACCCTCTCCTATTCAAGAAAAAGCAATTCCCGTTATTTTAGAAGGCAAAGACGTATTAGCCTCTGCACAAACTGGAACCGGTAAAACAGCAGGGTTTACTTTGCCTATTTTACAAAACATATCAGAAAAAAAGAATCCGAAATACCGTCCAATTAAAGCATTAGTGCTAACCCCTACAAGAGAATTAGCAGCTCAAGTATATAATAATGTGCGCGAATATAGCACGCATTTAAATATTAAATCTACCGCTATTTTTGGTGGTGTAAAGCCAAGTTCTCAAATAGCTACTCTTAAAAACGGAATTGATGTTTTGGTCGCTACTCCTGGTAGATTAATTGATTTACACGAGCAAAATCAACTCTCACTGAAACGTGTAGATGTTTTAGTTTTAGATGAAGCTGATAGAATGCTTGACATGGGTTTTTTACGAGATATTAAAAAAATTATCTCTTTTTTGCCACAGAAACGTCAAAATTTATTGTTTTCAGCTACTTTTTCGAAAGAAATAAAAAAATTAGCACAAGGTATTTTACACAACCCTGTAATGGTTGAAGCAGCTCCTGAAAATACAACTGCTGAAAAAGTAAATCAGAAGTTATACAAAGTTCCTAAAAGCAAAAAAACTGAATTAGTTGGTCAACTGATTTCAAAAGGAAATTGGAGTCAAGTCTTAATTTTTACTCGAACTAAACATGGCGCTAATAGGTTGACTGAAAAACTTGTTAAACGAGGAATTTCTGCCGCAGCTATTCATGGAAACAAAAGTCAAGGAGCAAGAACCAAAGCTTTAAAAGGCTTTAAAGACAATTCTATTAGAGTATTGGTAGCTACTGATATCGCTGCACGTGGATTAGACATTCCATTATTACCACACGTTATTAATTTTGAACTCCCTAATGTTCCTGAAGACTATGTACACCGAATAGGTAGAACAGGAAGAGCAGGCGCTAGTGGAGAAGCAATCTCATTGGTATCACAAGAAGAAGAAGCTTATTTAAAAAGTATTGAGAAATTATTAGGGCAAAAAATTATCATTTCTAAGTTAGAAGGGTTTGATTTATCTACCATAAAAGAAGAAGTAAAAACAGAACGACCAAAGCAGCAACCTAGAAATAAACCTGCTAAAAAGTCGTTTAAAACATCTTCTGACTCAAAGAAAAAAACAAAAAAAACTTCAGCAGAAGATACTAAAAAACATACTCCTAGAAAGCGAAACAACCGTAATAGAAGGAACAATAACAAAACTTCTCACTAACTTATTAGGTCTTTTGAAGTTTTATTCCTGACGGAGCCTCTGTATTAACTACTTGAAAAGTTGAGGAAGTCGCCGAAGCATTAGATAAAAACACTCATCTTGGTACAGTTGAGTTAGAATAGCTCATCGACATAAATTAATCAAAGGATGCTACAAAAAAGCATCCTTTTTTATACTTTTAAGCTAAAATTTATTCCGTAAAAATGGAAGCTTCAAAAAAAATAGTAGCACAACACCTTCAAAAAATCGTAAACAATGATTTATTAAATGATCTCATTCCTGAGATTGTCAATCATTTTAACGAGTTTTCATTATCAAAAAATCAATATTTTGTTGAAAAAGGAGAAGTTTGCTCCTATTTCTGTTTTGTAGAAAGCGGCATTTTACAACATGCTGTCTCGGTTTCTGGAGAAGAAAAAACCACCTATTTAGCTTTAAAAAATAGTTTTACCTCATCGTTAAAAAGCTTTTTACAACAAACCCCTTCACCTAAAAGCATTAAAGCTTTGAGTACTTGCAAACTTTGGGTTATTACCATAGATGACTTTAAGCACTTGATGAAACACAACAAAGCCTTTCATCAGTTTTATTACAATTTAGTTGAGCATCAAATTTTTTTAATTGACGATTACCGCATTGACCTGCTGACCTTAACTCCTGAAGAGCGTTATAAAAAGCTTCTTGTAAATGAACCTAAATTACTTCAAGAAGTTCCGCTACATTATTTAGCTTCTTTTTTAGGAATTTCTACTCGCCATATGAGTAGAATTCGAAAAAATATAAATTAGCGCCAAATGGCTAATATTTGCACAGTTTCTTTCCGTATTTTTGAGGGAATCTTATCAATTTAATTGAATCATTATGAAGTACGACGCAATAAACAGTCAATTATTTATAAAAAACCGTAAAAACTTTATGGCTCAGATGAAGCCTAATAGTTTAGCTGTTTTTAACTCAAACGATATTTATCCTGTAAGTGCCGATAGCACTTTACCTTTTGAACAACACCGTGATATTTTCTTTTTAAGTGGAGTTGATCAAGAAGAAAGTATCTTAATTTTATTTCCTGATTGTCCGAAAGAAAATTTACGTGAAGTATTGTTTTTACGTGAAACTAATGAACATATTGCTGTTTGGGAAGGTGAAAAACTAACCAAAGAAAAAGCGTTGGAAACTAGTGGTATTAAAAATGTACACTGGTTACAGGATTTAGAAAAAGTATTAGCTGAAATGATGGCTTTAGCCGATACCGTTTACATTAATACCAACGAACACTATCGTGCCAATGTTGAAACTGAAACTCGTGAAGCACGTTTTACAAAATGGTTATTAAACAAATACCCTGCTCATTCAGTAGCAAAAAGTAATCCTATTTTGCAACGTTTACGTTCTGTAAAAGATCAAATTGAAATTGATTTAATTCAAACCGCTTGTGATATTACTGAAAAAGGATTCAGACGTGTATTAGATTTCGTAAAACCGGGTGTTTGGGAACATGAAATTGAAGCGGAATTTATTCATGAATTTGTTAGAAATCGTTCTAAGAAATTCGCTTATACGCCAATCATTGCTTCTGGTAACAATGCAAACGTATTACACTATATTGAAAACAACCAACAATGTAAAGCAGGTGATTTATTGTTGATGGATGTTGGAGCTGAATACGCTAATTATTCTTCTGATATGACACGTACTATACCTGTTTCTGGACGTTTTACTGATAGACAAAAAGCAGTGTACAATGCTGTAAACCGTGTAAAAAATGATGCTACAAAAATGTTAGTTCCAGGAACTCTTTGGGCTGATTATCATGTAGAGGTTGGTAAGTTAATGACCTCAGAATTATTAGGCTTAGGCTTATTAGACAAAGCTGATGTTCAAAATGAGGATCCTAACTGGCCAGCATACAAAAAGTACTTTATGCATGGTACTTCTCACCACATGGGCTTAGATACGCATGACTACGGATTGTTACACGAGCCAATGCAAGCAAACCAAGTATTTACGGTAGAACCTGGTATTTATATTCCTGCTGAAGGTTTTGGTGTTCGTTTAGAAGATGATGTAGTAATTCAAGAAACAGGTGAGCCATTTAACTTAATGCGTAACATACCTATTGAAGCAGACGAAATTGAAGATATTATGAATAAATAGTATCATTTCCCATATTTTAAAACGTCATTAAAGCTCCTTTTTATGGAAACTTAATGGCGTTTTTCTTTTACATTAAGAAGGTGTTTTTTACTTTATTCCCATTATTTTTACTATTTTTAGTACTTAAAAAATTGTTATTATAATGACTTATTTAGGAATGATTGGAGTATGGCAAATTATAGTACTCCTAATTGTGGTATTACTTGGTATCTTACCAACAATTATTGCGCTTATTGATATTTTAAAAAGCGAATTCAAAGGAAACAATAAAATTATATGGGTTCTCGTTGTTTTATTAGCTAACTTTCTTGGCGTTATTTTGTATTTCTTAATTGGGAGAGAACAAAAAATAAAGAAACAAACACAAAACCCTTCATAATGAAAAACCTACTTTATATATTCGCTTTTGCATTAATTTCTTGTGCTTCTAGCCAAATAAACAAGATTGATAATTCCGATATAGTCGGAACATGGAACTGGACAAATACCGATGGTGGTTTTGGAAACCATATTCATAAAACTCCTGAAACACTCAACAAAAAAATACAATTAACCTTGTTGAAAAATTATCAGTTTTCAATATCAGAAAATGGTACCCTTGTTTCAAAAGGTACATACACCCTAGAAATGAAAAAAGCGATTTATTCTAACAAACAAGAACGTTTTATACAACTTTCCGACGATCAGCAACTTTCAGGAATTGTTCTTTCTGGAATCATTAGGCTCGTAAAACCAAACACTTTAGAAATTTCGGACAATAACTACGACGGACTTGGAAGTAGGTTTGTAAAATTGAATTAAAAACCCGTAAAAAACGGGTTTTTATTATTAATCAATTATTAAAATACTACTCTACTGTTAAAGTATATTGAGGTGTTGGGTTAAGCGGACAAAAGTACACGTATTCTCCTTTTGTTAAGGTTACTTTTTTAGAGCTTGACTTGCTATTGTTTTTCACCAAAGATGTTACATATGCATTTTTTATATGATGCTTTTCATCTGTTTTTCCTTTAGGCGCCAATACAAAACCTACATCATGCCCTACATTGTTGTTTGATATTTCAAAAACATAGGCTCCTTCTGAAAGAGTTAACGATTGTTGGATAAATTTCCCTTTTGTTTGTTCTAAAGAAATCGTTTTTGCTTTTTGTGCATTTGCTGTAAATGCAAATCCAACTAATAATACTAAAATGGCTACTACTTTTTTCATTTTTATTGATTTTTATGGTTTTACTTTTTATAGATGAATAGCTCTGTAACCTAAAACCCCGTAACTACACTTTGTAAATAAGGCTACAAGAGCTATTCATTTTTTATGCATTTTGTGTGAATTTCCCTGCTTCTACTTTTGGAAAATCAACTTCAGTTTCTGCTATGTGATTTACATAGTTTGTTAAAGTGTTCGCTACAACATTTAATACAATTTCTAAAATATCTCCGTCGTTATATCCTGCTGCTTTTACCTCAGCTATTTCTACTGAACTTACATTTCCTTTGTTTTTTGTAACACTTTGTGCAAATTTTAAACCTGCTTTGGTTTTAGCATCAGAAGCCTCCGCTTGTCGGTTTTGTTCAATTTCTTGTGCTGACAAGCCATTGTTTTTTCCTATTGCCGTGTGTGCTGATAAACAATAGTTACATTCATTTTCTTCTGCAATCACTAATGCTAATCGCTCTCTAAATTTGTTTGAAAAATTCCCACTTCCGTTTAATTCTCCTAAGCTTAAATAGCTTTGTAAAAGAGCTGGTGAATTCCCCATTACTTTAATTAGGTTTGGAATAAATCCTAACTTATTTTGAACTGCATCAAACAATTCTTTTGATTTTCCTGTTGTGGTTTCTGGATCTAAAGTTTCAATTCTTGTACTCATAATTTTACTATTTTAAAGTTGTCTTTTTAGTTTATTTTTTCACAGTTACATAATTCTCTTTCAGGAAACTGCTCATCGTATTCTTGATATCCCCAACAATTAGGGCATTGGTTAATTTCTGTTCTCATAATTCGTTGTTTTTGAATTCTGATACAAAGGTGCGACAGGAATAAGCCTTAAAAAATGGACAAAGGTTCTTAAAACTTGGACAAGCTATTTTTGCTAACATTTTTCTTACAAAAAACTAGCTTTTTATTCATGGTTTCGTAAAATACAGGTAACGTAACAACACCTTTATAGCAGTACTTTTAAGTCGTCGAAAAGGTTGTTTGTATTAGTTTAACAAAAAACTTTATTAGTTGTGTAGTTTACCACGCGTTGCGTGGTTTTTTCTTTTATGAGTTATAGCTTTTTTTAAATTGCTTTGGTGATTGCCCAGTAGCTTTGGTGAAAAAGCGAGAAAAATATGCAGGATCATTAAAACCTAAATCAAAAGCAATTTCTTTAATAGAATCATTTTTATATAGTAACAATCTCTTTGCTTCGGTAATAATTCTATTTTTAATAAAGTCACTTGGTGTTTGCGTTCCTATTTTTTGAAGATGTTTGGTTAACGATTTTGGCGATAAGCCTAATCGAAAAGCATACCCTGTAACTCGGTGTATTTTTTTAAAATTTTGTTCTACCAATAAACTGAAATCTTTAAAAAGTTTGGTTTCTATACTCTCTTTTACAACATCTTTTTCTTTTTTTATACGTACTGAATATACAATAAACTGCTTTAAAAGTGATTGTAGCATATCGTATTGTGCTGTTTCTTCTAACTCAAACTCTTCTTTTAGGTTTTGAAGGATAAAATCTAATTTTTGTATTTCTTTTTTTGAAGGTACTACAAAAGGTGTTTCGTATATATTATTAAATAATACTCCGTTACATGATACCTCAGCATCGTGTGTTTGAATACAATAAAAATCTCTTGTAAAACTAAGTTGATAAGCGTCTTTAATTTTTTCTGAGTCTACTGAAAACACTTGTCCTGGTGATAAAAAAAACAGCACCCCATTTGAAAAGGAATAGCTTTTAAAATCGATATTATACCTCCCTTTTCCTTCTTTTATCCAAAACACCTTGTATTGATCTATTTGTTGTAGTGAGTTTACTACACACGATTCTTCAAACTGAACGGTTTGTAACGAGAAAATGTTTTGATAGGAGTAGTTTTGAATATCTTGTACCGCCATTTATACATAGTTTTATCATTTGTCGAAAAAAACAGGAAAAACTGACAAGTTTCTTACAACTAAAAATTCGTTTAAAAATCCGAACAGTTAATAATTCGGGTTTTTAAACGAATTTTTAACTTCTATGATTGAATATTAATTCTTTTAATTAAACAATCGGTATCCTACGCCTACATTATGGGTAGGTTGATTGAGTTGGTTGATATTTAATCGGTAACTAGCAAACCACTTTCCTTTTCGGTTATATTGCAGTCCGAAACTGAGGTTGTCAAAGGTTTGTGGGTTTCCTCCTATTTCAGAGAAGAGATACAAGCCACTTCTGTAGGTTTTTGGATGCTCAATCGTTTTGGTAATAGTTATTTCTCGTGGTACTTTAAGCTTATATGAGAACTGACTGTCTAACAGTTTTCCTTGTACCAAATCATAGTTATAAATCTCTATATCGGTGTTTTTTAAGGTATCTCGGTATATTTTTGCGGCTACGTAATTAGTGGTATCTTTTATAAAAATGGTGTCTTTTACAATCTTGGTGACGTCATTTTTATGTACATACACTTTTTTGTATCGGATAGTTTGTACTTTAAACGTATCAACTTTGGTTTGCCAAACCGTATCTTTTACTACAGTTATTTTTGGGGTTTGTGGGTTTGTTTTTTGGTATCTTTTAGTAAAAAGATTGACAAATAACAGCACTATAACGACACCCAATAACAACCTATCGGTTTTATGATTAAAAAAATTCATGCTATTTTGTTTTAGGGTTTAGAAAAATGTTTGTCAGTTCAAAGAGCGAAGAATGAGTGATGGGAAATCACATAAAAATGAGATTTCTCCTCGATTGCTTCGCAACATACTTTCAATCAAAATATATTTTGATTTCAGTAGCGATCGAAATGACACAGAACACTAAAAATTACTTGAAAAAAGAACCACTAAAAACGAATGTTAGTGGTTAGACTTTGGTTGTTGGTTATGGGGTGTATATATTAGTTCTATAAGTTAGATTCAAACAAATTTCTCCATTAGAAAAATTAACATTATCAATATAAGAGCCATTTAATTCTCTAAATCTAAGCGTTCCAGAACCTATATTGAAATCTACTAATAGTTTATCTGGACTTGCATAATTACCTCCATTGAAAAAAGTCATATTTGAAGAAATCCAATAACCAGAAGCTGATGCAGGGAAAGGCATATCATCTATGTTCAAATCTAATGTACTTCCTGTTCCATTTATATTTTGTATTTGTAAATACAAATGAACTAAATTACCTATTCTAACATAAGATGAACCAGTAGTACTACCATTAGTATAAGCACCTCCTCCAAGTACTGGAGTAAAAGCACCCTCTTCATAAAAATTTGCTTTTTGTAAACCTGCGTTGGTGGCATCTGCTATAGGTAAAACTGCGTCTGTTCCTGTACTAGAAGCTACCGTTCTTGTGGCTGCATCATATGATAAATTGGTAGTTCCTCCGCTACCTGTTGTTGCATTGATTACAGGTTGTAATGGATCTGTAGTATCAATAGTAATATTTGTTCCTGCTTGATATTGTGGAACATCATCTAAATGAGCTATAATACCAGATTTACCTTGAAGTGTATGAACTGTGCTCCCTACAATATCTGCTTCAATGGTAGCTGAACCTGCATTTCCAGACTCAGTAAAATCTAAGGCATTCCCTCCTGTCCTAATCCTTCCTCCTGATGTTATATTTTTTGCCACATTTACAGAATCATTACTTT
>NZ_QUNS01000001.1:288240-927188 GCF_003387615.1 Tenacibaculum gallaicum
GCATTTCCAGACTCAGTAAAATCTAAGGCATTCCCTCCTGTCCTAATCCTTCCTCCTGATGTTATATTTTTTGCCACATTTACAGAATCATTACTTTGAATATATTCTGTATATAAGCTCGACCCAATGGTTTTAACACCTGTTATTGTTTGATTAGTATCAATCGTAACAAAATTTCCATTGGCTTCTCCTGATAGACTACTTAAATCTACTGTAAAAGTTGAGTTATCATCACGAGTAAATGTCGCTAACCCATTAGCATCTACAGTACCACTTACCAATCGTGCTAAATTAGTGTTATCCAAATAGGGTGTTAAATCAACTTGTGAGACACTTACTCCGTCTTTTAATAAATCAACCGTATTGGTTCCAGAAATTGGGGATAAGCTATATTCTGGAACTTGCTGTTCAGAAGCCACACTTACCTCTCCTGTTTCATCAATTACAAACCTTCGGTTTGCCTCTCCTTCGGGTTGTTTGGCATCAATATAACTATCAATTAAATCTGCATATTGTTGTTGTGTTGGCTTATCGCCTGTTTCAAAAAATTGTTTTAAGGTTTCTTTGTTTTGTTTCATTTTTTGTTCTTTTTTATCGTTTTTATTTTTTTTTTTGATAAAAAAGAGCCGCTAAAAACTGTATTTTGCTAGTGGCTAGACTTTTGTTTTTTAATTTATGAAGAGTATACGTTCGTCTGATAAATACCCGAAACTTTTATAGAACCATCTGTAAATGAAACTGATGAGTAGTAATTCACCGGGTTTCCTACTGTCCCATTATCGTGTTTTAACACACGAAATTGATTGCTAGAAAACGGGCTAGTATATAACAGGTCGTAATTAACATTTCCCCCCGTAGAAATAATAATATTTGTGCTTTTTTCAACATCAAAAATGTTAAAAATGTTAAAAGGAAATCCACCTATTATTAATTCTCCTGTTGGTGTTCCTGTTGTAGTTACATTATTAATACTATATGAAAAAGTTACACTATTTCCTACTCTTGAATAAACACCTTGACCATTAAAAGCATAAGTTGCTCCTCCCCCTAGGTCAACTAAAGTAGGCGTAAATGTCCCTTCCTCATAAAAATTTGCTTTTTGCAAACCAGCATTCGTAGCATCAGCTAAAGGTAAAACTGCATCTGTTCCTGTGCTAGAAGCTACCGTTCTTGTGGCTGCATCATATGATAAATTTGTAGTTCCTCCGCTACCTGCTGTCGCATTAATTATAGGTTGTAGAGGGTCTGTAGCATCAATCGTAATGTTTGAACCTGCTTGTAATTGTGGGATATCATTTAAATGAGCTATAATACCAGATTTACCTTGAAGTGTATGAACTGTGCTCCCTACAATATCTGCCTCAATGGTGGCTGAACCTCCATTTCCAGACTCAGTAAAATCTAAGGCATTCCCTCCTGTCCTAATCCTTCCTCCTGATGTTATATTTTTTGCCACATTTACAGAATCATTACTTTGAATATATTCTGTATATAAACTCGATTCAATGGTTTTAACACCTGTTATTGTTTGATTAGTATCAATCGTAACAAAATTTCCATTAACTCCTCCTGATAGACTACTTAAATCTACTGTAAAAGTTGAATTATCATCACGTGTAAAGGTTGCCAATCCATTAGCATCAACAGTACCTGATACTAATTGTGCTAAATTGGTATTGTCTAAATACGCTGTTAAATCAATTTGTGAAACGCTTACTCCGCCTTTCAATAAATCAACGGTATTAGTTCCTGAAATAAGTGATAAGGTATATTCAGGTGCTTGTTGCTCAGAAGCCACACTTACCTCTCCTGTTTCATCAATGACAAATCTGCGGTTGGCTTCTCCTTCGGGTTGTTTGGCATCGATATAGCTATCAATTAAATCGGCATATTGTTGTTGTGTAGGCTTGTCACCTGTTTCAAAAAATTGTTTTAAAGTTTCTTTGTTTTGTTTCATTTTTTGTTCTTTTTTATCGTTTTTAAATTATTTTCCTGATAAAAAAGAGCCGCTAAAAACTGGATTTGCTAGTGGCTATACTTTTTGTTAATTATTTTTAATACAACTAGCTTAATATCTCCTTTGATGTATATGAGAAGTTTATGTATAACGTTTCATTATCCCAAACCCTATCTTTAATATTTACTCTTCCTAAATCATGTCTTACATAACAACCATAATTCTCATGAGCTTGTATATTATAAACGGTTCCTGAGACAGATACACCAATGGGGAAACCATCAATGTTAGGTGCTATATATACTTCTCCATAAGTAGCTTGACCATCAGACGTTACACCTGATAATATTATATCAACAAAAACACGGTCTCCAATAGTATAATACTCACCTTTTACTTGTTGCACTGAAAATGAAGATCCTGCAGCAAAAAAACTAGGTGTAAATACACCTTCTGTAATATTAACTCTAGGAGCTGCATTAATCACTGGTTGTAAAGGATCTGTTTCATCAATCATAATATTAGTTCCTGCTTGGTAAGTTGGAACTTGCTGTTCAGAAGCGACACTTACCTCTCCTAATTCATCAATTACAAACCTTCGGTTTGCTTCTCCTTCGGGTTGTTTGGCATCGATATAACTATCAATTAAATCGGAATACTGTTCTTGAGTAGGTTTATCTCCTGTTTCAAAAAATTGCTTTAATGTTTCTTTGTTTTGTTTCATGTTTTGTTCTTTTTTATCGTTTTTAAATTTGTTTTTGATAAAAAAGAGTCACTAAAAAGAGTGTTAGCGACTAAACTTTTTCTTTGTCGTTGTTTTTTTGTTTTTCGGTTGTTTGCTCTAAGGTACCTTGCATACCCGCTTGTTTTAACAAACTGTGCAATGCTTTAAAGGGGTTTACTCCATAAATTTTGTTGTAGTTTTCTAAAATTGACTTAGTTTCGGTAATAGCTATAAATCCTGCTATTATTTTTAAAAAAGGAACTTCATTTACAATGTGTTTTTCTAAAAAATAAGCTGATATTATTACCAAGTTATAAATAACAAACTTAGAAATGGTATGTCCAATTCGTTCGCTTTTTATAGGTATTTGTAATTTTAACGAGGCATAGGCTCCTGTAATAAAATCAACTACTATTAGTAACATCATGGTAGTTAACACTCCATTTAAAGGCGACAATAAAGCAAGCAACCAAAAAATGAAATGCGAAAATTTATCCATTCTTTTTTAATTTTCTAAAGTCTAACACCCTTTTTTTAGGATATGCTTTAATGCTTACACTATTTCCTTGATTCCCTCCTAATAGATATACATATCGTTTGGTTTCTTTAATTAAAAAACCAATATGTCCTTTCCAACTATTAGGATTTTCTCTCCATAAAACTACCACATCTCCTGGTTCTGGATTTGTAGTAGAGTCTCCTACCGACAACCAACTACGCGCTGTTAATTGGTTAGTGTGTTCATAACCGGCTTTTTTGGCTACCCAATTTGCAAAGGCACTGCACCAAGCGGTTTCATCTTTAAATTTTCCTCCATCAAAACCTAATGAAGTAAAATAGTTTATAATTTGAGGATGATCTTTTGAGCCTTTCACCTCTTTGACTCCGTATTGCGATAACGCTACTGATATTAAATTATTCATACAAATGTTTAATTTTTTTAAAGCGCTTGCAGACAAAACTTGTAAGTTGTTGATTCTTTTTCTTTTTCTAGACCTGAAAGGGGTTAATCATAACTTTTTTTCGTTTCTGCTTACATTAAAGATTAATAAATAACAATGAACTGTTAGAAAAGCAAGACAAATATATAACATATTACAATTAAAAACAAAACAAATTACAAATATTTTGCATTATGTTTTAATTTAGAAATGTTCTCTGAAATTTTATAAAAGAAAAACCAACTAAATTTAAATTTAGTTGGTTCCAATATTAATACCTAATTTAGAAGGAAACTCACTAGATTACATTCTTTAAATAAAACTAATCTTCTATATTTTATATAAGTGCTAATAAAAAATTAACTCCTCAAAAGAATCACAAATAAATTGTAATCCACTCCCATCCCAATAAAGTAGATAAACAACACCATAATCTTCACCTTTAGTAGAAATACAATATGTAGCTCCTCCAGAATTCTGTCCAAAAGGATACAAAAAATAGGTAACTCTTTATCATTAATCTGATAGTTATCTATAATTTCATTAACTGTCACTAAATCATCTATAGCATCCAATACATCTTTATCCTCATACTTTGAATCAATTGAGTAGAAAAAATCGAAATCAAACTCTAAATCTACTTTTTTAGAATAAAAAAGATTTATCTGGATAACCTCCATTATGTTTTAAAATAAAATTCTTATAAGTGTCAGGTAGATTAAGATTAAACTCATTAAGAAAACTATTAAACTCTTCTAAACTAATTGATTTTTCACTTTCCGTTATTTTTATATCTTTCATTTTACTTAATAGTCATTATCTTCTGAAAGACCATTCAAAAACTCTTCAAAAGAATCCGCTAGAAGTTCAGGCTCAA
This sequence comes from Tenacibaculum gallaicum, assembly GCF_003387615.1. Classification (GTDB taxonomy): domain Bacteria; phylum Bacteroidota; class Bacteroidia; order Flavobacteriales; family Flavobacteriaceae; genus Polaribacter; species Polaribacter gallaicus. The sequence goes on from NZ_QUNS01000001.1 coordinate 292,740, forward strand.
TTTCTCCCATATCCATTGGCAAGTAATAAATTTTACCATAATTTTCTCCTTCGTTCAAATCCATACATATCTGATTTCCCCCTGGATCATAAGCAAAAGGAAGATAACCAATAGGTAAAAAATCTTTTAAGTCTTTAATGTTTTCTTCAAGAGTATCGTCTCCATTTTTTATTGGGTTAAAATGAGCTACATTTACGCCTTGAAAATAATCCTTATCTGGAGCCCCTCCGTTAAATTTCAACATATGTGTCTTATATGTTTCTGGTAAAGTGAATTTAAATTTTTCTTCAAAAGCTACTAAATCTTCACTTATGATGTTTTTCTCTGTTAAAATAAAACTAATCATGTTAAATATTTTGTTAATAGTATTGAAAATACAGATTGTCCTGCTGATCCAAAGTGTTTATACGTTGCTTTATGAGCCTTTCTTGAAACTAATTGCATTGTACACCCTAAATTTTCATCTAAATCATCTAAATGATGCCAGGTATAGTTTTTTAAAATAGCTTTTTGTTTTTTTCTATCAGTTATTCCCATTTTTTTGAATGATTCCTTAAAATCTAAATCCCTACTTCCTTTTATTTGGATTCTAACGATACTTTTATCATTATACAAATGAGAGGTACCTTTGAAGTCAGGAGATGTACCATTTTTACTCATAGGAATATCATATCCTTTTTTCTTTGCATTTTCAGGATTATACTTTGATGAACTAGCTCTGAGCCTTTTATTAACCTTTTCTATTATTTTTTTTCTCTCTTCTTTTGTCTTTTTTGTAAACTTAATAAAACTTTCAAAATCTTCTTTTGCAACTCTGAAAATTATGTTTCCAAACTCATCAAAAACATCAATATTAGTCTTAAGAAATACTTTTACATAATTTCCCTTAGCAATAATTGATATTTGCTTTTCATAAGCACCAATCTCCTCTAATTCATCCAAATACTTTTTAGCATCAGCCTCATTAAGTTTTTTTAGTTTCTCAGCAAGTTCTTCTACTTCTTTTTTTGTTCCCCTGAAAAGCTCTTTACCATCTTTTACTAAAGCATATAGATTTTCTCCAACAGGCACTGGAACACCACTTGCCAACACAGGTTGCTGTGGCACTTTTTTAATGGCTACATCAAGCTTTTCAAAAAGTGTATAAATATCATCCCTAAAAGTTCTGGTTGCCTTAGATAACCCTTCAAAAAACTCATCTAACCATTTTCTTAGTGTTTTAAGGTGTTTTGGAATGTTTTTTATAAAGTCTGCAATAATAGTACCTACCTTTACAAATGTATCGATACCAAATTGTACAGTATTCCCTAACGCTTTTGCTGCTTTTTTAGGTATTTCTGCTAACGCTTTATACGATCGTAACGTTTCTTTTAACGCTTTAGCAATCGTTCCCGTTCCTCCTGTTAAAAAGAAGGTAACTACCTCTGAAGCTACAAAACCAACAAAGAAACCAATATAATACCCTAAGGCTCCTGGATCTATTTTTACTTTTATATCTGAGGTTAAAAACCTAAATACAATTTTTACAGCATATGCTGGCATACTGGCTATAAAGCCAAAAATAGCTTTTAAGTTCTCTAGCGTAAACAGCGCTACAAAACTATCCATAAGGTTTTCAAAACTCTCTGCAAACAAACTTAGGTAACTAGCTGGATTTTCAAAGAACTCAGTACTTTGTATGGCTGCGTTTAGCACATCAAAGAGCATTGCTAAAATATCAATAAACGATTTAACAAACTCTATAATACTGTTAATTAATCCTACTAAGAGTCCGTTGATGTACTCGTATAGGTTTAATAAATGGTTTGATACGCTATCAAAAAAGTCTCGTAGCTGTGTAGGAATAGCATCCAATACCTCTATTACCTTACTAATATCAAATGGTATCAATTTTGCAAATCGTCTTTTTTTAAGCAGTAGTTTTGCTATTGAAGTGGCTTGTGTAGCTGCTGGTTGTATATAGGTTTTATAAACGTCGTTGCTAAACTTTTCTACATCAAACAAATTATCTTCTCCTCGCAATTTGGGTAATAACGGATTGTATTTAGACCCAGATTCATCTTTAAAAGCCGTATTCCACCGTTCTTCTCCTAACTTTAATTTGTTTACTTCTTTACTTGCGTTTTTTAACCCGCCTGATATATCTGTAAAAACATCTTTGGTAGACCATCGTATGATTCTTCCTCCTTTCAATAGCTTTTTGGTAACCAGCAAATAAAACACACTATCTTCCTCTGCTAATTCTTCTTTGATCATTTCAGAAAGGTCATTGGTTTGTACCTGAACTCCAAAAGCTTTTGCTACTTTAGAAAGAGTTAATCTATCTACCTCTGGTAAAGTTTTTACATTTTTCCCTTTATGAATTCTGAATACCGTACCAAAAGCATTCGTACCTCCACCAGATTCTATAAACACAACTATTTGATGTGTATTTACTTTGGTAATATTTTGGTATGCTCTTTCTAGTTTTGCTCCGTTATCTGAAACAAATACCGTAATAAACGCATCGTATTCAATGCTGATTTCTTCTTTCTGTTTTGACTTTGAGCTGTTTTGAATCTCAAAAAAAACATCATCTTTAAGTATGTCTCCCCAAAGCTTTATATAAAACTTTTCGTTTATTTTATAATAGGAAATTTCTCCAAGACTAAAGTCATAATACGACTCTATAAACGCTGTGTTTTCTGGGCTTATATCGTAATCAAAATCATTTAAAATTTCACCTACTGGTTGTGGATTTTCTTGCAAAAAAAAATCTCCATATTCTCCAGATAATGTACTATTGATATGTAAAAACCACTTATTGGGATTTTGTACTCCTTTTTCTATTTCTACATATATATTGGGGCTTGGAACTGTTGTTTCTTTTATTTTTTGTTGCTGAACATCTGAAAACACCACCAATCCATTAAAATTGGTTTTGTGTTTAAAATGTTTGCTTCCATATTCATGAGCATGCATATTTTTTGTCTTTTATGATTAGTAAAAAACAAACCTCACCCTGCTCTTCTCTTTTAAAGCAAAGAGAAGAGTATTAGAAGTGTTATTACGAGCTATACTTGGCAATCCTTTAGGTTTAAAACTCTTGATACATAGATTGCTTCACTTTGTTCGCAATGACGTAAAAAATATAGGGTAAGATTTGTGACTGTGTGTATAGAAAAATGTTTGTTTAACAAACATTTTTACTGCACTTATGCTACATTGTTGGTATCGCCTACAATATCGTAATCTACACCATCTGGTCCATCTCCTATCTTATAGGTACTTACATCAAATAAGCCTTGACCTTCACAGTCTGGATTACACGGCAAACCTCCTTCATTTAATACTACAGAATCTGCTTGTAACACAGTTAACGTTGTTGGCACACGGGTTTCCCAAGTGCCTTCCACTTCACCTTCAATGGTTTGCATTTCTTCTGCAACAGAAACATATAAATCGTCATCCATATCGGTAACCATTCCTTGACCATTCCAAATTTCACCAGTTTTCATATACCAGTTTACAGCTTCTTCAAAACCTGGACGTACAGGTACTACTGATCTTGCCATACCACTTTGTAAAAAGGCTTGGAAAACAGGGTCGCTACCTTCGTTGTGCTCAAAATTAGCATCCCAATTACCTTCTGCTCCATAGAAATAAGGATAAAATGTGTACGCCATAATTTCCCAATCAAATGCTTGTTCAAAAAACTTAACTGTTTCAGCATGCTTTTGAAATTTAGACGTTCTCGCTACATGCTTAGCATCCGCTTCTTTACCATTCTCTTTATAATTATCCTGAGCGGTAACAACATCAAAAGGTTTTGTCATTAAGTCGATAGCAATACGCTTTAACTCACGCTTTTCGATACTACGATTGATTTGAGAACTCAATTCTTTTTTCTTTTCATTTTGCTCGTTCTCTGTTGCCTGAGACTTTACAAAGTCATTGTATGCTAAGACCCTTTCATTATATGCATTTATTATAGCTTTATAAGCCTCGTTTTGCCATTTTCTCAATGCTTCGTTAGTCCTATTACACTTTACAACAACATTAAAATTTCCTGTTAATGAATCAAAGCTTGAGGCAGAAACAGCTAATAAGTTTTTTGCTCCTGAAAAACTAGTACCTGATTTAAACGAGAATTCTCCATCTCCTTTTGCTTCATTTTCTTGAATAGTATTACCCACTGCTATACGAAGTCTTCCTCCTATTTTACCTGAATCATGGGAATATAAATTACCTACCACCTCAAAAGATTCTGTAATATAATTTTCTAAAATTTCAATCTCATCAGCAACAACACTTCCTTCTTGACCTTTTAAATCTTTAAAATCTAATTTATAAGATTTTGTTATAATAATCTCTTCCTCAGGATAATCAAAATGCTCAACTCCGTATCTAGATAAAACATTAGCATAATTATATTCATTTAAGCTAGAGGAAGTTATTATTTTCTCTGTCAATTCACTCGGATGTATCGGTTTTTTAGGAATAATTAACCCTTCAATAGTTTTTTCACTTCCTTCTCCATTTTTCAAATATGATTCAATATAAAACTTAGCTGGTTCTGGTAACGCAAATTCATACATTAAGCGCTTACCATAATTTATCAACTTATTCTTATAAATCTTATCTACCCAACGATACACTCCTGTGACATGCTTATCTCCTTTACGGTTATCAAATCCATGAGTATTATTCTCTTCATACTCTCGCAATATACGAGACGTACGTTTGGTACTAATCTTCTTTACCACTCGTTCTAAGGCTCTTTCTGTTACCTCTTGCGCATACGTTTGTGCTTGTAGGTTTGAATCTGAAGAAGAATTAGAAGATGAAGTATTAAAGCTTGTTCCTAAACTTAAACCAAAACCAGAATAACTAGCATTAGCCCCAAAACTAGTAGCATTATCACTATTTACAATAAACGACGCTTCGTTTTGCATTTCATTACGTTCTGTTGAGGTAGTGTCTGTTAGGTTTTCTACTTCTTTTTCTGTTGTTGTTTCCGTAGTTGTTTCTGAAACTCTTAAATCTCTAGTAGAACGCTCTTTATATTCGCGTGCCATGATATTTTCTATGTGTGACACTTCTCCAGGCACATAGCAATACACTTCTTGTTCTACTCGTCTAAAATCTGCTACTCCTAATTGAGATATTCCATAAAGAACACCTTTTCCATCAGCACTTGTACCCCCTGAGTCATTGCCACTAACTATACATTGACCAACAAACTTGTTAGCAATTTCATAGTATCCATCATCAAACTTAACCTGAAACATAATGTTTTTAAACTCTAACGACACTCCGTTACTTAAAACAAAACTACCGTCCAAACCAAATACAGGTCCTGAAATTAACTGCTCTAAATTTTCTGGAAATAATTCAATTCGTAACAATGTATCATCAAAACTAGCAGGACTGCTTTTAAATGAAGTACCACTATACGGTACTTGAGCATCAATATCATCTAAAGTATAGTTTGCTTCTGTTACTCTTACATTAGTAGAATCTTCAACCTTTAAAAACATAATAATTTTTGATCCTTTCCCCATTTGACCAAAAACATCTCCCGAATAAGAGTACAATGGTGTACTTTTACTAAGGTTATAATTTAGAGTACCTCCTTGAATAGAAACAGCTCTTACTTTTTCTGGAGTGTTTTCTAAAATTTTCTGATTCTCTTCTTTTATTTTTTGTCTAAGAACCGTTTTAGCCTCATAAAAATTATCATATAATTTGAGTCCTTCTGAATTTAATAAATCTTTAGTCTCTTCTGAATACTGAAAAGTAGTTGTCGTTGTACCATCCGCAGCTCTACTAATCTCTTCTGCTTTTTCAAATTCAAACTTAGGCAATTCTAAATCTGGATAAATTTCTAATCTTTTTTCAAATCCTGATTTAGCGTCTACAATTGTTTGAATCGTTGGTTGAGCCGCATTTTTTATATCTTCTACAGCTAATTCATGAGCTTGTAATGCTTCTTTATATCGTACCTGCTCACTTTTATTATAAACATACTCAGCTTTTTCAATTTCCTTTAAACCTAGCTCATATTGTTGTAAACGTGTTTTAGCCATCTCAACCTGTAAACTAGATGTCAAATACTCTGATGAACTAGGGCTTATGTTTGTAGCTCCTCCTTCAAATTGCTGATCTGAGATAACCACATCTTTAGGCACAATAACACTTGCATTCGCTCTACGTACGAATTCTTTTTCATTTTCTTCTGTAAAAACAATTTCCCCTTCTGTTTCTTGTGAAAAACTGTTAGTAAATACATTAAATGCTTTTAAAAACTTATTAGCTACCAACATTTGAATCAGTCCTTCTCGAACAATAGTAGACTCCTTATTAATAGTTTGATGAAATAAGTTTTCCCATAATACTAACTCTTCATTAACAGTAAGTTCTTGTGCTGCAGATAAATTAGCATCAATACCAGCATACGATAATACTGTCTTATTGCGCACTAACCATCCTGAAAACTGATACAATGCTTCGTGTAAATTTTTAATTTCTACCCTACTCGCTATTGGTGTAAAATTCGTGCTGTAAGCCCCTTTTAAGGCTGTTTTTCTTTCTTCATCTGTAGTAGCTCCTTGTATTGCTTGAAAAGCTAAACTTTCTGCTTTTTTTTCTTCTGGAAATGAAACAAATCCAACTTCTTTGTCTTCAATTAATTGTGGACTACGTAATGTTACAAACCTAAATAGGTTTGATTTGATTGGTTTTTTACTCATTTTTATAAAATTTAATTAATTTTTTAATCAAGCTCAAAAAGAGCCCTGTTTAATTGCTTTTCTAACAGTTCTTTTTTCTTGATTTTTGGTTTTATTCAAAAAAATGTTTGAATAAACGAGTATAGATTTCAAAAAAGTGAAGAAAATCAAGTTGAAATCTTAAAAACACAATCGCTAAAACCACACAAATGTTTGATTATTACAATTTTTTTGTATATTAGCAATTCATTAACGATGCAAATATAAAACATATTACACATTTAAACAAACAAAAGTTTAATTATTTTTGTAATATGTAAAAACATAAAATGTTATGGGAATTTCCGAAAAAATAGCAGCAATTAGAGATGCTTTTAACTTAAATAACTTTTCTTTTTCAAAAAAAATAGGTGTTACTGGCACCACTATAGATAGCATTATTAATGGGAGGCCTCAATCTAACGGTAGTAGAAAAAAAACAAAACCTGGTTACGATGTTCTTACTTCTATTATTAATGAATTTAACATTAATCCTGACTATCTCTTTGGAAAAAGTGATATCATGCTAAAAACCAAACCTACTAATATTCAAACATATTCTGGAGTACCCCAGGTTGTTTCTGTGAATTCTTCAGGAAATGAAAATGTAGTTTATGTTCCTATACAAGCAAGAGCTGGTTATTTAAATGGTTACGGAGATTCAAATTACATAGAACAACTTCCTTCTTTTAACATGCCACATCTTAACAATGGCACTTTTCGTTGTTTTGAAGTACAAGGAAATTCTATGGTACGTACTTTTTTTGATGGGGATCTAGTTTTTGGAAAGTATGTAGAGGGCTTACGCGATATTAAAGACGGTCGTGTATATATAATTGTAAGCAAAAACGATGGTATTGTTTTAAAGCGTGTAATTAATAGAATAGAAGAAAGAGGAAAGCTTATTTTAAAAAGCGATAATAAAGATGGTAATTACCCTACTTATACCATAAATGCAGAAGAAATTATGGAGGTTTGGTATGTAACTATGTTTGCGTCCAAACAAATGCCCGAGCCAATTGATGTTTACGACAGATTACACGATTTAGAAAGTAAAGTTGTGGAACTTGAAGAACAAATTAGTAGCAAAAACTAATTATTCTATGCTTAAAAAGCTGCTTTTTTTAGTTCTTTTATTCCCTTTTTACACATCCGCCCAATCCAACTGGCAACAGTTTAAAAAACTACAAGGAGCTCAAAAAACATGGGTACTACTCCACCCTTTTAAAGCTAAAAAAGCTTTTATTGTTTCACGTGAAGCATCAAGAGTAAATGACTCTCTAAGAGTTTCTCCCCTACTAGATAGCGACCATGCAGGTGGACAAGTAGATGCATTTCGTCATGCTTTTTGGATGACTTTATTACAACAAGAAATTGGAGAAAACGCAGCACGTTCACTTGGTAAAGCCCATGAAAAAGATAACCACAAAACATATAAAGAGAAAAAACTAGAAGACGGTGTTATTCCTGATAAGATTTCTTCTGAAATGGATTTATTTAACAACAAAGTTGGTTTAACACTTTCCAAAAAAGGTGGTAACCTTCCTAAAAATGGATTGATTTACAGAGTAATCAACGTCATTCATCAAGGAAAATTAAAAATTATTAAAAAAGATAAAAACGGTAATTTTCTGACTTGTAATAATGAGGTTATTTCAAAAAAATCATTAGTCGGAAAATGGGAAAACAACAAATGCTTAATTAATTCAAATTACAAAAGGTAAATGCAAAAAGTATATGTAATTTCAGGTACCATGTGTACGGTAGATTTATGGCAATTTGTTTTTTCCAAACTGAAAAACATACTTCCAGTTCACATTGATATTACTCTTGCAACTTCTTTTGAGGAAATTAATCAAATCGTTCTCAATCATATTGAAGAACCTGCCACCATTATTGGTTTTTCTTTAGGTGGATTTTCTGCTATGAATTTTGCTATTCATTATCCTGAAAAAGTAAAAAAACTAGTCGTCGTAGCTGCCAATACTAATGGGCTGAATGACTCAGAGATTCAGTTACGAAAAAGTACGATTGCTTTTTTAGAAAAGCATAGCTATAAGGGAATTTCACAAGCTAGAATTCAACAATTTTTACACCCAGATAATCACAGTAATTCCAAAATTATTTCTATTATAAAAAAAATGGATTCTGATTTAGGGAAAGATGTACTATTTCGTCAATTAAAAGCAACTTCAACTCGGTTAGATATTTCACAAAAAGTTTTAAAGCTAGACATTCCTATATTTTTTATTGCTGCTGAAAATGATGCACTCATCAATCCAAAAAAACTAAAAGAGTTTGCCAATAAAACTGAAAAAGGAATATATGTAATGATTAAGAATTGTGGTCATATGATTCCTCTTGAAAAACCTGAAGAATTGGCATCAATACTGAACTTAACCATCAACTAACAATATAAAATGTCAACTAGTCTTAACAATGTTATCAGTTACAGCCCTAATTTTTTAACTAAAAAAGAAGCTACAAAACTATTTCAGCAATTAACAAGCTTCTCTGAACTCACAAATATGATGGAAATGAAACTTCCATCCGATGAGGTAATTAAATATAATTTTGGTAAACTAATGTTTGTTGATTCTGATTTGATCAAGAAAAATGTTTTTCAAAAATCAGCCTGGGGAAACGTTATGAAATGGCCAGAATATATGCTACCGATAAAAAAACAAATTCAAGAGCATACTGGGTTAGAGTTTAAAACTTGTGTCTGTATTTATTATCCTGATGGAAACTCCGGTGTAAACTACCATTCAGATGAAATGGCTTTTGGAGATACGGACGTTATTCCTTCAATTAGTTTAGGAGAAGAACGCATGTTTTATCTTCGAGAAAATAAAACAATGATTGAAAGCAAAATACTTCTAGAGCACGGAAGTTTGTTAGTTATGGAAGATGGTTGTCAAGAATACTACGAACATAGCCTGCCTGAAAACCCTAAATATTTAAACCCGAGAGTTAATTTAACTTTTAGAAAATATGGTTTTTAAAATCCAACTAACTTAGAAAACTATAGAATTATTACGTTTTTATCCTTAAATATTAAGAAAAATAGCTTTTAACAACTACTATTTAAACCCATTCTAAATATTTAAGAAAACAATTCGTAAAGTTTGTTCAAGTACTGTGTTCCTCTTAAATTTGTGCTATTATTTAATCAACAAACAAAATAATGAGCGGATTACTAAAATCTTCTATCGGAAGAAAGTTTGCCATGGCACTTTCGGCATTCTTCCTGATGTTTTTCTTATTACAACATTTTGCAATTAACATTACTTCGATTTTTCCAGACAACGGAGCCACATTTAACAAAATGTCGCACTTTATGGGGACAAATCCGTTAATTCAATATGTAATGCAACCAGTTTTAATTATTGGTGTAGTGTTTCACTTTGTAATGGGATTCATCTTAGAAATTAAAAACAAAAGTGCACGTAAGGTAAGCTATGCTAAAAATAACGGAGCTGCAAACTCTACTTGGATGAGTAGAAACATGATTTACAGTGGAGCTGCTATTTTAGCTTTTATTGTATTACACTTTATCGATTTTTGGTTTCCAGAAATCAACACTAAATTTATTCAAGGTGATTGGAGTGGTTTGCACGATGGTGAGTTTAGGTACTTCCACGAATTACAACACAAGTTTGTAAGCCCAATTAGAGTTGGCGCTTATGTGATTGCTTTTGTGTTCTTAGCATTACACTTATTACACGGATTTAACTCTGCTTTCCAATCAGTTGGAGCAAACAACAAATACACTAAAGGATTGAAAACTTTTGGTAAGCTTTACGCAATCTTAATTCCGTTAGGATTCGTAGTTATTGCATTATTTCATCACTTCAATCATTAATACGCAACAAGTATGGCAACTTTAGATTCAAAAATTCCAAAAGGTCCATTAAAAGATAAATGGACAACTTATAAAGATAAAATTGACTTGGTAAACCCTGCTAACAAGCGTTTAATTGACGTAATTGTAGTAGGAACTGGTTTAGCAGGTGGTTCTGCTTCTGCAACTTTAGCAGAGTTGGGCTACAATGTTAAAGCATTTGCTTATCAAGATTCGCCCCGTCGTGCACACTCTATTGCTGCACAAGGAGGTATTAACGCAGCCAAAAACTATCAAGGTGATGGTGATTCTTTTTACCGTTTATTTTATGATACTGTAAAAGGTGGAGATTACCGTTCTCGTGAAGCAAACGTTTACCGTTTAGCTGAGGTTTCTGCAAATATTATCGACCAATGTGTTGCTCAAGGTGTACCTTTTGCACGTGATTATGGTGGGCAATTAGATAACCGTTCGTTTGGTGGGGTATTAGTATCTCGTACCTTTTATGCGAAAGGACAAACAGGTCAGCAGTTATTATTAGGAGCTTATTCAGCAATGAACCGTCAAATTGCTCGTGGTAAGATTGAAATGTTCAATCGTCACGAAATGTTAGATTTGGTAATTGTTGACGGAAAGGCTCGTGGTATTATTGCTCGTAACTTAGTTACTGGTGAAATTGAGCGTCACTCTGCACACGCAGTAGTAATTGCTTCTGGAGGTTACGGAAATGTATATTTCTTATCAACCAACGCAATGGGGTCTAACGCAACAGCAGCTTGGAAAGTTCATAAAAAAGGAGCATTCTTTGCAAACCCTTGTTACACACAAATTCACCCAACTTGTATTCCTCGTTCGGGAGATTATCAGTCTAAATTAACCTTAATGTCTGAATCGTTACGTAACGATGGTCGTATTTGGGTTCCGAAGAAAATGGAAGATGTATTAGCTATTAGAGAAGGAAAATTAAAACCTACTCAAATTGCTGAAGAAGATAGAGATTATTATTTAGAAAGAAGATATCCTGCCTTTGGTAACTTAGTTCCTCGTGATGTGGCTTCTCGTGCTGCAAAAGAGCGTTGTGATGCTGGTTATGGTGTAAATGCTACTGGTGAAGCTGTTTATTTAGATTTTAAATCGGCTATTGAGCGTTACGGTAGAGAGCAAGCAAAATTAAAGCATATTACCAACCCTAGTGCGAAAGAAGTATACGATTTAGGAAAAGCGATTGTTGAAGCTAAATACGGAAACTTATTCCAAATGTACGAGAAGATTGTAGATGACAATCCGTATGAAACTCCAATGATGATTTACCCTGCAACTCACTATACTATGGGAGGAATTTGGGTAGATTATAACTTAATGACAACAATTAATGGTTGTTATGCTATTGGAGAAGCTAACTTCTCTGATCACGGTGCAAACCGTTTAGGAGCATCAGCTTTAATGCAAGGTTTAGCTGACGGATACTTCGTATTACCTTATACAATAGGTAATTATTTATCAAACGACATTCGTACAGGAAAAATTTCAACAGACACTAAAGAATTTGAGGAAGCAGAAAAATCGGTTAAAGATCGTATTGATTTCTTCATAAATAATAAAGGAGAGCATTCTGTAGATTACTACCACAAGAAGTTAGGAAAAATTATGTGGGAAAAATGTGGAATGGCACGTAATGAACAAGGTTTAAAAGAAGCTATGGCTGAAATTAAAGAATTACGTGAAGATTTTTGGAAAAATGTAACAGTTCCTGGTGATCCAAATGAAATGAACCCAGAATTAGAAAAAGCAGGAAGAGTTGCTGATTTCTTAGAGCTAGGAGAATTATTTGCTAAAGATGCATTAGACAGAACTGAATCTTGTGGAGGTCACTTTAGAGAAGAATCTGTTGAATTAGACGGACCACAAAAAGGTGAAGCAAAACGTGACGATGCTAATTTTGCGTACGTTTCTGCTTGGGAATATAAAGGTGAACCAGCGGATGCTGTTTTACACAAAGAAGAATTAGAGTTTAACGATATTGAATTAAAACAACGTTCATACAAATAAGAGAAAATTATGAATTTAACACTTAAAATTTGGCGTCAGAAAAACGCAAGTGATAAAGGAAAAATGGTTGATTATAAGGTGACCGATATTTCTGAGCATATGTCTTTCTTAGAAATGATGGACGTATTAAACGAACAATTGGTAAATTCTGGAGAAGAACCTGTAGCGTTTGACCATGATTGTCGTGAAGGAATTTGCGGTATGTGTTCAATGTACATAAATGGTGAAGCTCACGGACCAGACCGTGGTGTAACTACTTGTCAGTTACACATGCGTATGTTTAAAGATGGTGATACCATTACGATTGAACCATTTAGAGCTGCTGCTTTCCCTGTAATTAAAGATTTAGTTGTTGATAGAAGTTCTTTTGAAAGAATTCAACAATCAGGAGGTTATATTTCAGTAAACACGTCTGGTAACACTACAGATGCAAATGCTATTTTAGTTCCTAAAGAAAACGCAGACCAAGCTATGGATGCTGCAACGTGTATTGGTTGTGGTGCTTGTGTAGCTACTTGTAAAAACTCATCTGCAATGCTATTTGTAGGAGCTAAAGTGTCTCAATATGCTTTGTTACCACAAGGACAGGTTGAAGCGACTGAGCGTGTTAAAAACATGGTTGCTCAAATGGATTTAGAAGGTTTTGGTAACTGTACAAATACAGGAGCTTGTGAAATTGAATGTCCAAAAGGAATTTCTTTAGAAAACATTGCTCGTATGAACTCAGAGTACTTAAAAGCGAGTTTTAAAGGATAAAATAGATCTTATATAACATAAAAAACGAAGCACTTGCTTCGTTTTTTTTATGCTCGATATTTACACACTCATGCCTTTTTTTAATTTAAAAAAATAAAAAGAATATACATTTGTCGCCGATGATTACAATATGATAATCTGTGGGGGACTATCTATTTACTAAATCAATCATATCTCAAATGAGATAAGAAAGCCTGAGTTTAAAAACTCAGGCTTTTAATTTATTAAACCTTATCTTTTTCTTTCCCTTTTTCTACATATCCCTTTATCTTAAGCATTTTTCTGGATGCTTTAGCATTTGATATAATAGTAATAGCTTTTGAAAACCCTCCTAATCTCTTCGTGTCATATGACACTTCTATTTGCCCTATTTCACCTGGCATAATTGGCTTTTCAGGTTTCTTTGGAATAGTACATCCACAAGTGGATTTAATATCTTTTATAATTAATGGTACTTTACCAATATTTTTAAATTCAAACACACGAACACCGCTTTCGCCCTGGTTAATTTTTCCATAATCAATTGATACCGTATCAAATTGAAATTCTTGTGCATTAACTGATACTGCTATTAAGCATACAGCTACTAATAATACAATTGCTCTCATTTTTATTGTTTTTTAAGTTAGTATACATTTTTATGTTTTCGAAATTAATCGGTTTATTTTCTACGTAAAAACTATTAGTACACACTACTTTAAAACATATACGAACAACTTATACTAGGTTATTGGTACAGAGCAAAAGGTAATTGGTACTTTATTTTTTGATTACACCTTATATTTTGTTTACTTTGAAATACACCATGAGCTTTATAAAAAAACATAGCGTAGAAATACTAATCCATTTACTTTTTTGGACTTTATTTGTTTTCATTTCTCTTTTTGTATTTACACCTTACTACTGGACTGAGAATCCATTTTCTCAATATTTCTTTATTCTAATCATCATAGTATATACAAACAATCAACTGTTACTACCTCTTTTTGTTAAGAAAAAATGGTATATGCTATACGGGATAGTTTTTATATTTATTTCAGTCCTAGCAACACAATTATATTGTAATATTTTTGCTCGTTGTGGATGTTCTATCATTAAATGTTTGAGTGATTATTTATGGCAGACATTGGTTCCTTTATTATTTTTCTCTTTTATATGGATGTTATTTAAGTTTATAAATGAACAAGAAAAACTTGTAAAAATAACTCAAGAGCGAACAGAAATGGAACTAAAGTTTTTAAAGTCTCAGATAGACCCACATGTTTTATTAAATAATTTAAACACGATTTACGCGTACTCTATCGATAAACCTAACCAAACCCCTAATTTAATCTTAAAACTCTCTGAAAACCTAAAACACGTACTTTATGAAACTAGCAATGAGCTGATTTCTCTTGAAAAAGAGTTACAGTTTATAGAAAATTATATTGATTTTCAAAAAATACGAACTGAAGGGGTAAAAGAGGTTAATTATCAATGTAAATTTGATAGCGATGAATACCGTATTGCTCCACTTCTTTTAATTACCATTATTGAAAATGCTTTTAAGCATAGCATTATACATAGCAAAATTGATATTACAATCAATGTGGAGAATTATCATTTGCATTTAAAAAGCAGCAATTTGTTTTATAGTACAAAAAATGAAAATTCTCAAACTATTGGCCTAGAAAACCTAAAAAAGAGGTTGCTTTTAATTTATCCTAATAACCATTCCCTTTCTATACATAAGCAAAAAAATATTTTTACCATAGAACTTAAAATAGATCAATTATGAAGTGTATAATTATTGAAGATGAATTGCCTGCACAAGCTATTTTAAAAAAGTATTTTGGTAAAATTCCAGATATGCTACTTATAAACTCATTTCAAACAGCCACACAAGCCAATGAGTTTTTAAAAAATAATACTGTTGATGTTGTTTTTTTAGATATTAACTTACCTGATATTTTTGGTTTAGATTTCATAAAGACTGTTAAAAACCCTCCTAAAGTTGTTATTACCACTGCTTATCCTGATTATGCTGTAAGTAGTTTTGAACTAGATACCATCGTGGACTATTTAGTAAAACCTTTTTCTTTCGATCGTTTTTTAAAAGCTGTAAATAAGGTAGAGAAACAATTGAACAAACCTAATACTACTGATAGTAATGTTATTTATCTCAATATTGATAAAAGTATTCATAGGATTAACTTAGAAGCTGTTTTATACATAGAATCTGATCGAAACTATTTGAATTTTATTACTTCTACTAAGAAATTGACAATTATTGATTCTTTGAAGAACTGGAAAGAAACCCTTAATTCTAATCAATTTATACAAGTACATAAATCGTACATAGTCAATTTTACAAAAATTGAAAAGTTTACAGGAACATCTCTTCATTTTGAAACCAGAAAAGTCCCTATTGGAAGAACTTATAAAAATAACCTATTAACTCTTTTAAAAGCAAAGAGTCAATAGGTTTTGAGGTTATTTCCAAGTGTTTTCAGCTTCAGTTGTATTCCATATTACTGTAGCTAAATACGGATTATCTATAAACGGATTTCTATTTCCTTGTTCGTTAGCCACAACATTATTACGTTGTATCTCTAAATCTGATACTGGATCTTCCGCGTTCCATTCTAACAATAAGTTAACCATATTACTATCAGAGGTTGCAATTGACCCAACTGTAACATTTTTAGGTAAACATTGGCTCCCATAACGTACATACATATACATTATCATACGTGCTACATCACCTTTCCATTCATCTCCAGGGTACCAATTGCCTGAAACATCTCCTGCGTTACCAGAACTTGTAGCAAATTTTTTACTTGACCTGTCATTATTAAATCTTACGTCAGAAGGTCTTAAGTGATGTGCATCTGCCCCTGGGCCTGATGTTCCTAAATTTGGATTTCCTAAGGCCTTAGGGTATACATGCTCTCTATTCCAATCTCTTGTATTTCCACCATTAACATCTTTATCACGAGTTCTATCTGTTACGTAATTTCCATCGGTATCATCATAACCATAAATTAAAACCACTTTACTGTTATCATTAAGGTCTAAATCTGATTGTTTTAATACATCCCAAACATCAGGAGTATATGATAAATTAGTTGTGTGAGTACTAATTATCGTTGTAGCTAAGGCATCTTTTAAAGAAGCTCCTGTTAACGTAAAATCTACATCTTTATAATACTCTGATAGTTCAGAAGGAATCTTAAAACTACCTGAGTTTCCTTCTGGTATATCTTTTACATTAATTATTACTGTAGCTGTAGAACAGCTATTAGGTGTAATCGTACTACAAATAGTGTACTTAAAAGAATCTGTACCTACAAAATCTTGCGCTGGAATATACGTAAATGTATTGTTGCTCTCTGTAATACTTCCATTTCTTGCTGAAGAGACCTCAAACGTTACTTTTATTTTTCCTGATGTATATGTGTCATTTGTTAAAAAACTAGGGAGTTCTGTTTCTTTATTTTCTTTTGCTTCAAAAGAGTCGTCAACTGCAACTACTTTATCTTCTGCTGGTATAACTACATTGTCACTACCTCCACAATTAATAAACAACACTATGATTGCTATTGCTCCTATTATTTTCTTCATATTTTTTAATAAAATAATTAGCCTTATTTATGTTTATCATGCACCTTTGTTGGTACATTCTCATTCCACACAGTTAAAATATCAGTAGCTACACTTGCGCCACTTCCTGCAGCGATAGCAAACTGACTTCTCCAACCTGCTAAAGTTCCACAAACATACAAACCTTCTCTAATTAAGTGATTAAAGTTTCGTAATTGAATTCTATCTTTCATAACGTTTGCACGTGTATGTCTTTCTACATATTGCTCTAAACCTGCTATATCAAATGGTTTAGAGTAATTAAGCGCTATAACTACATTTTTGCTATGGTACTCTTTTTTATTTGTAACAACTTTATAATTATCTTCTTCTTCCAAAACAGCTATTACTTTCTCGTTATCTATTTGAGAAACCTCAGGGTATAATTGCTCTAACTGGTCTCTACCTTCTTCTAGAATATCTTTTCCTAAAGTTCCTGGAGTAAGTCCAAGAACATTATTAAACAATGCATCTTGTAAATGAGAAGAACGTTGGTGCATAATGATACCTACTTTTTTGTCTTTTGCATACTCTTTGGTAAGCGCAGAACCTAAAACTAAAGCACATTGCATACCTGATACCCCACCTCCAATAATAAGTGTGTCAAAAACCATATTACGCTATTAACATTTTAAAATTAGCTGCAAATAATTTAACTGCAATGGCTAATAAGATTACACCAAATATTTTTCTAATAATTTTAATTCCGTTCGGTCCAATCACTTTTTCAATTTTTGTAGAAGTTTTTAACACGATATAAATTACAATTACATTTAATAAAACAGCTACAATAATATTCTCAAGGTTAAATTCAGCACGTAATGAAAGTAATGTTGTTAAACTACCTGGACCTGCTATTAATGGGAATGCTAACGGAAAAACGGTTGCACTAATTGCCTCTTCTTCATCGTCTCTATACAGAGTAATTCCTAGTATCATTTCTAATGCTAGAAAAAATAAAATAAAAGCACCTGCTACCGCAAATGAGTGTACATCTATACCTATTAAGTTTAATAGTCGCTGTCCTAAAAACAAAAACAGAATCATAATAAAACCTGCTATTACTGAGGCTTTTTCTGATTGAATGTGTCCTACTTTTTTACGTAAATCAATAATGATAGGAATATTTCCAACAATATCAATTACCGCAAACAATACCATAAAGGCTGTAAAAATTTCTTTGAAGTTAAAGTCCATAGTTGCTATATTTTCGCGTGCAAAATTATATAAGTAATGTTACAATCTAGTATTTTTGCATTTAAATTTACAGGAAGTTACTATAAACTTCCATTTTTAAACACAAATTATGTTTCAATTAGGAAAAACCATTGTTTCAGAAGACCTTATAGAAAAAGAGTTTGTCTGTAACCTGTCTGCGTGTAAAGGAGCTTGTTGTATAGATGGTGATGCAGGTGCTCCTCTGGAAAAAGAGGAAACAAAAATTTTGGAAGAAATTTACCCTAAGATAAAACCATTTTTACGAAAAGAAGGAATTGAAGCTATTGAAAAACAAGGCACTTGGGTTACCAGTGATTTTGGAGAGCTAGAAACTCCTTTAATTAATGACGCAGATTGTGCCTATGTTATTTTTGATGACAAAGGTACTGCCTTATGTGCTATTGAAGAAGCATATAATCAAGGAGTTGTAGATTGGAAAAAACCAATTTCTTGCCATTTATACCCTGTTCGCGTAAAAGACTATAGTGAGTTTGCTGCTGTAAACTATCATAAGTGGGAGATTTGTGACGATGCGTGCTCTTTAGGTAAAGAGTTGAGTGTTCCTGTGTATAAATTTGTAAAACAAGCGTTAATCAGGAAGTTTGGACAAAATTGGTATGATGAACTTGAAAAGGTAGCCGAAAAGCACTTGAAAAAATAAGACAAAAAACGACGCTAGATAGCGTCGTTTTTTATTTTATGTAGTGAGTTATTAACTAATATTTCCCATTATTTTTCTATGCAAACGAATAGCATACCCATCAGATAAGCCTGCAACGTAACTAGAAATTTGCATAATTCTATCATATAAATTTTCTTTGTTATGTTGGTATTCTTGTGGAATTAAATTCAGTACTAATTTATCATAGTTAGATTGTTTACTGTCAAACTTATTATTTAAAGCCGTTACAAAAACATCTAGTAAATCAGCAATAATTTTATATCCTGCAACTTCTTTCTCAACAACTTCTTTACTTCTGTAAATCTTATCGATACTTATTTTGATAATGTCATTAATTTGTGCTTCATATTTACATTTATCCAATAAACCTTTATCAAATGTCCCTTTTAAAATAGCTTCTTCATTATCTAAAAATATAGCTACTGCTTCGTTAATTAACACTCCTATGGCTAAAGCGCGTAGATAACTTACACGGTCTTTTGTATGTTGCAATGAATGATATTTCTTGCTATCAATGGTGTCTTTCACCAATTTAATCATATACTCTAAGGCATAATCTTCTTCAATTAAACCTAGATTGATACCATCTTCAAAATCGATAATTGTATAACAAATATCATCAGCTGCTTCTACTAAATACGCTAATGGATGACGATAATAAGAAACACCTCCAGATTCTTTTTTTAATAAACCTAAATCTTGTGCTACATCTAAAAAAGCTTCTTTTTCTGACTGAAAAAACCCGTATTTTTTATCTACTATATGGGTGGTAGGTTTCTTTGGCAAACTCTCTTTAGGATACTTTAAAAAAGCTCCTAGGGTTGCATACGACAAACGTAAACCTCCTTGAACTCCATCTCTATTTTCTGTAAGGATTTTAAATCCGTTGGCGTTTCCTTCAAAATCTATTAGGTCTTGGTATTCTGAATCGGTTAATTGATTTTTATACTGAAGCCCTTTTCCTGTTTTAAAATATTCTCCAATCGCTTTTTCTCCTGAATGTCCAAATGGTGGATTCCCAATATCATGCATTACAGATGCAGCAGCTAAAATCGCTCCAAAATCGTTAAAGGTATACCCTAACTCTTTTAAATGTGGATGACGTTCTAACAGCTCCTTACCTACTCTACGCCCCAACGTACGCCCTACAACCGATACTTCTAAACTGTGGGTTAAACGTGTATGAACAAAATCAGTTTTTGATAATGGGATTACCTGTGTTTTATCTTGTAGGCTACGAAAAGCCGATGAAAATATAATTCTATCAAAATCTACCTCAAAACCTAAACGTGTTTCATCTTGTTGTGCACGTTCACGTTTTTGGATATCACCAAAACGTTTTAAAGAAAGGAGTTGTTCCCAGTTCATCATTAGAGTAAAATTTTTTCGAAAATACTAAAAAAGAGAAGTCCTTCAACTTCTCTTTATCACTTTTGATTTATTTTTGGCTTAAGATCCACACATTAAACAATCATCTGGGCCTGCTTCTTTAGAAGCTTCAACCATGGCCTTAAATTCTTCTGGGCTCATTGGTTTTTCCTCTTCTTTCTTTTCTATATTTAATGTGAATTGCTTCGCGTTTACTGCAGATTTTGTACGTAAGTAGTACATTCCTGTTTTTAATCCAGATTTCCAAGCATAGAAATGCATAGAGGTTAGCTTTGCATAATCAGGATCTTGCATGAATAAGTTCAACGATTGAGATTGATCGATAAAATATCCTCTATGGCGCGCCATATCAATAATATCTTTCATACTCATCTCCCAAACAGTTCTATATAAATCTTTTAACTCTTGTGGAATAGCTTCAATATGTTGGATAGATCCATTGGCACGCATAATATCTTCTTTCATATTATTATCCCATAAATCTAACTCAACTAAATCTTCTAGTAAGTGCTTATTCACTACAATAAACTCTCCTGATAATACTCTACGTGTGTAGATATTAGAAGTATATGGTTCAAAAGCTTCATTGTTTCCTAAAATTTGAGATGTAGATGCTGTAGGCATTGGTGCTACTAACAATGAATTACGAACTCCGTGTTTTTTTACCTCTTTACGTAACTTCGCCCAATCCCAACGACCGCTTAATTCTTCATCTTTAATTCCCCACATATTGTGTTGAAATTCTCCTTGTGACATTGGTGATCCTTCGTAAGTTGAATAGGCTCCTTTGTTTTTTGCTACTTCCATCGATGAGGTTACTGAAGCAAAATATAAGGTTTCAAAGATTTCTTGATTTAACTTCTTCGCTTCTTCTGAAGTGAATGGTAAACGCAACATAATAAAAGCATCTGCTAATCCTTGAATCCCTAATCCTACTGGACGGTGACGATAGTTAGAGTTTTCTGCTTCTTTTACAGGGTAATAGTTACGATCAATTACCGTATCTAAGTTTCTGATAACCTTTTTAGTTACTTTAAATAACTTTTTGTGGTCAAAAAACTTATTTCCATTTTCATCTTCAGCAACAAACATTGGTATTGCAATAGAAGCTAGGTTACATACTGCTACTTCATCATCAGCAGTATACTCCATAATCTCAGTACATAAGTTTGAAGAACGGATTGTTCCTAAATTCTTTTGATTTGACTTACGGTTTGCTGCATCTTTATATAACATGTACGGAGTACCTGTTTCTATTTGTGATTCTAAGATTTTCTCCCATAAATCACGTGCTTTAATGGTTTTTCTTCCTTTACCAGCTGCTTCGTAACTTGTATACAAACGCTCAAATTCTTCACCATACGTGTCATATAAATGAGGACACTCGTGTGGACACATTAACGTCCAGTCAGCATCTTCTTGTACACGTTTCATAAATAAATCTGAAATCCACATAGCATAGAATAAATCACGTGCACGCATTTCTTCTTTACCATGGTTTTTCTTTAAGTCCAAGAAATCATAAATATCAGCATGCCAAGGCTCTAAATACATTGCGAAAGAACCTTTACGTTTTCCTCCTCCTTGATCTACATAACGTGCTGTATCGTTAAATACACGTAGCATTGGTACAATTCCGTTTGAAGTTCCGTTAGTACCTGCAATATAACTTCCTGTAGCACGGATATTATGAATAGATAAACCTATACCTCCTGCTGATTGTGAAATTTTTGCTGTTTGCTTTAAGGTATCGTAAATTCCATCAATACTATCATCCTGCATTTGTAGTAAGAAACAAGATGACATTTGTGGTTTTGGTGTACCTGAGTTGAATAACGTTGGTGTTGCATGAGTAAAGTATTTTTTACTCATTAATTCGTATGTAGCAATTGCTTCGTCGATATCTTCTTTATGAATCCCTATAGCAACACGCATTAACATTTGTTGTGGTCGCTCAACAATGTTTCCGTTTAGCTTTAATAAATAAGATCTTTCTAATGTTTTAAAACCAAAATAATCGTAGTTAAAATCACGACTATAAATAATTGTCGAATCTAACTTATCAGCGTTATCCATAATAATTTTATACACATCATCTGATAATAAAGGAGCTTTATTTTCTGTACGTGGATTGATGTATTCGTATAAATCGGTCATTGTATCCGAAAACGATTTTTTGGTGTTCTTATGTAAGTTAGATACGGCAATTCTCGCTGCTAATTTCGCATAATCAGGATGTGCAGTTGTCATTGTAGCAGCAATTTCTGCCGCTAAATTATCTAATTCAGAAGTAGTTACCCCATCATACAGCCCTTCAATAACACGCATTGCTACTTTTACTGGATCAACAATCTTGTTTAATCCATAACACATTTTTCTAACCCTTGCTGTGATTTTATCGAACATCACAGGCTCTTTTCTGCCGTCTCTTTTTACTACATACATATTGATATTGGTTTTTTGGTTAATAGCGTCGTCAAAACATAGTTGTTTAGACAACATGTAAAATGTTAATACTAGTTTGTTTCTTTTTGAAACGATTATAACGCTAAAGCACTAGAAAAAGTGCTCTAGCTGAGTAATACTGCATGTAGGGGAAATAGCAGTTTATTGGTTCCTAAAAATCTGCATCAAAGCTGATGCTTCCTGTACCACCAGATTTTACTCCGGCTTTTTGGTACTCTGATACTCTTTTTTCAAAAAAGTTAGTTTTCCCTTCCAATGAAATCATTTCCATAAAATCAAATGGATTGGTAGACTCATACTCTTTTTCACATCCGAATTCTAAAAGTAGTCTATCGGTAACATACTCTAAATATTGTGTCATTAACGTAGCATTCATACCTATTAAACTCACAGGTAAAGATTCGGTAATAAACTCTCTTTCAATATTTAAAGCAGAAATAATAATTTCTTTAATTCTTTCTTTTGGCACTTTATTTACTAAGTGATTGTTGTGTAAGTGTACAGCAAAATCACAGTGCATACCCTCATCACGAGAAATTAACTCGTTTGAGAATGTTAATCCAGGTAATAATCCACGCTTCTTTAACCAAAAAATTGAACAAAACGATCCTGAAAAGAAAATTCCTTCAACTGCTGCAAAAGCAATTAAACGCTCAGCAAACGAATCAGATTCTATCCACTTTAATGCCCAATCTGCTTTCTTTTTTATGGCAGGAAAAACATCAATTGCTTTAAACAACTTGTCTTTCTCTTCTTCATCCTTAATATACGTGTCAATTAATAATGAATACGTTTCAGAATGAATATTCTCCATCATGATTTGAAAACCATAAAAGAATTTTGCTTCTGAATATTGAACTTCATTTACAAAGTTTTCCGCTAAGTTTTCGTTTACAATTCCATCAGATGCCGCAAAAAATGCTAAAACATGCTTAATAAAGTAACGTTCATCGTCTGTTAATTTAGAATTCCAATCCGTTAAGTCTGAATGTAAGTCAATTTCTTCTGCAGTCCAAAAACATGCTTGTTGCTTTTTATACCATTCCCATAAGTCGTTATGTTGAATTGGAAAAATTACAAATCTGTCTTTATTTTCTTGTAAAATTGGTTCAATCGATGCCATGCTTTTTAAGCTCTTTTTAGTGTGTTATTTTTTATTCCCTGAGATAGAAACAAAGATTGGAAAAATTGCTAAATTCTGAAAGCTATACTTATTCACAAATCCCTTGAAGTTTTTAACAAATTACTTTTCCTTCTTCAATTTACAACATTTTTATGTTTTTACAAAAACTTTAAAATCAATACTTTAAAATTTAAAAAAACGCTTGATAAGTGATACTCACTGAGTTTCTTATTTTGTGTTTTTACATAAAAAAAGTGACACAAAATGTGTCACTTTTTAAACTCTTATATTCTTCTTTTTTAAGGTTATTTTTCAACCTTTAAAACGTCTTCAATTATTTGTTCAATTTGTTTTTTTGGTAACGCTCCATGAGCCATTTGAGGATCCTCGTTAGCAGGACAAAATAACATAGAAGGAATGCTTCTTATTCCAAAAGCAGCAGATAATTCTTGTTCTGCTTCTGTATCAATTTTATAAATATTAATTTTTCCTTCGTACTCTGCACTTAATTCTTCTAAAACAGGAGCAAGTGCTTTACATGGTCCGCACCAATCAGCATAAAAATCAATTACAGCAGGTAGTCCTCCTTCAAATTTCCACTCTTTGTTTTCTTCATAGTTAAAAACCTTTTTTAAAAAAGCTTCTTTGTTTAAATTTTCAGTCATGTTTATTTCAATATTGTAGTTAGGTAAAGGTAGTCGTTTTTATTTCAATAGGTTTACACGGCTGTTTTTGTTAAAATCGTCTTAAAATCAATAGCTATGATTGTTTTTCTTCTAACTTTGGTCAAATTAACCAATTTTTTAATCATGAGAAAAATCCTTCTTCCCATTATTTGTGCAGGAACAATTTTAGTTTCTTGTAAAGAAGAAAAGCAACCTAAAAACAATATTAGTGTGAACTATCCAGAAACAGCTAAAAAACCTGTTGTAGATGAATATTTTGATACTAAAGTAACCGATAACTATCGTTGGTTAGAAGACGATAGAAGTGACGAAACTGAAGCTTGGGTAAAAGCAGAAAATGAAGTTACTTTCGATTACTTAGACAAAATTCCATATCGCGAGCAATTAAAAAACCGTTTATCTGAGTTATGGAACTACGAAAAAGTAGGGACTCCATTTAAAGAAGGTGATTATACTTATTTTTATAAAAACAACGGACTACAAAACCAATATGTTTTATATAGAAAAGATAAAGATGGTAAAGAAGAGGTTTTCTTAGACCCTAACACTTTTGCTGAAGATGGAACAACATCATTAGGTTCTGTAAGTTTTACCAAAGATGGAAAAACTGTAGCCTACGCAATTTCTGAAGGAGGTAGTGATTGGAGAAAGGTTATTGTTATGGACGCAGAGACTAAACAAATCAAAGAAGATACTTTAGTAGATGTAAAGTTTTCTGGAATTGCTTGGAAAGGAAACGAAGGTTTTTACTACTCTAGTTATGATAAACCTAAAGGAAGTGAATTATCTGCAAAAACAGATCAACACAAACTATACTTTCATAAATTAGGAACCCCACAAAGTTCTGATGAGGTTATTTTTGGGGCTACTCCAGAAGAAAAACACCGTTATGTTGGTGGATATTTAACTGAGGATAATAAATACTTATTAGTATCTGCTTCTACCTCAACTTCTGGAAACAAGTTATTCATTAAAGATTTAACCAGTTCAAACAGTAAATTAACTCCTATCATTGACAATTTTGATAGCGATACTGGTGTAATTGATAGCAAAGGAAGTAAACTATACTTAGTAACCAACTTAAATGCACCTAACAAAAAAATTGTTACCGTAGATGCTTCAAACCCTACACCAGAAAACTGGGTAGATTTTATTCCTGAAACAGAAAATGTACTATCTCCTTCAACAGGAGCTGGATATTTCTTTGCAAAGTATATGGTAGATGCTGTTTCAAAAGTAGTACAATATGATTTCGACGGAAAACTAATCCGTGAAGTAAAATTACCAGGAGTGGGAACTGCTGGTGGTTTCGGTGGAAAAACTGACGCTAAAGAATTATATTTCTCTTTTACCAACTACAACACCCCAGGTTCTTCATACAAGTTCAATCCAGAAGATGGAACCTATGAATTATACTGGAAACCTGCTATTTCATTCAACTCAGATAATTATGAAAGCAAGCAAGTATTTTACACTTCAAAAGACGGAACGAAAGTTCCTATGATTATCACTTATAAAAAAGGTTTAGAATTAAACGGTAAAAATCCAACTATTTTATATGGTTACGGAGGATTCAATGTAAGTTTAACACCTAGCTTTAGTATTGCAAATGCAGTTTGGATGGAACAAGGTGGTGTGTATGCTGTACCAAACCTACGTGGTGGTGGTGAATATGGTAAAAAATGGCACAATGCAGGTACACAATTAAAAAAACAAAATGTATTTGACGATTTTATTGCTGCTGCTGAATACTTAATCAAAGAAAACTATACTTCATCTGATTATTTAGCAATTAGAGGAGGCTCTAACGGAGGTTTATTAGTAGGCGCTGCGATGACGCAACGTCCTGATTTAATGAAAGTAGCTTTACCTGCGGTAGGAGTACTAGATATGTTACGTTATCACACATTTACAGCAGGAGCTGGTTGGGCTTATGACTATGGAACTTCTGAGCAAAGCAAAGAAATGTTTGAATATTTAAAAGGATATTCACCTGTACATAACGTGAAAGAAAATACTCAGTATCCAGCAACCATGATAACAACTGGAGATCATGATGATCGTGTAGTACCAGCGCACAGTTTTAAGTTTGCTGCTGAATTACAAGACAAGCAACAAGGAAACAATCCTATTTTAATTAGAATTGAAACCAATGCTGGTCACGGAGCAGGAACTCCTGTAGCAAAAACTATTGAACAATACTCTGATATTTTTGGTTTCACCTTGTTTAATATGGGGTTTGAATCGTTACCTAATGCACCAAAATCTAAAATAAAAAGTTAAAAACTGTAACAATTTTATAAAAATACACTCTTATTTAGAGTAAATTTACTACCTCGAGGCAAAATCCTCGAGGTAGTTTGTTAAAATTAAGATTCATTCAAAAAACATTAAAAATGAAAACCATTCAAAAAATGCTGTTTACTACTGCAGTTGCTTCTTTAGGGGTTATTGCATGTAAAACAGACAAAAAGCCTGAAGAGAAAGTACAGGCAATTGTTTTAGAAAACATGGATACCTCGGTTAAACCAACCGATGATTTCTTTAGATATGTTAACGGTTCTTGGATTGACAATACCGAAATTCCTGCAGATGAAACTTCTTGGGGAGGGTTTAATCAATTAAGAAAAACTACTACCAAAGATGTATTAGCTATCTTAAACAAAGCTATTGAAGAAGGTAACTTCCCAAAAGTAAAAGATGCTGAAGGAAAAGAGATAGATTCTGACCAAGAAAAAGCGGTAAACTACTACGAAACCATTATGGATACCGTAGCTAGAAACAATGCTGGTAAAGCTCCAGTACAACCTTTTCTTGAAAAAATTGAAGAAATTAAAGACTTAAACGACGTACAAACATTCATTACCAACATGGCTCCTTATGGGGGTGCTGGTTTTTATGGTTTTGGTGTGTTTAACGACCTTAAGAACAGTAGTATGAATGCTGGTTACATGGGAGCTGGTGGACTTGGTTTATCAAGAGATTACTATGTAGATGAAAAGGTAAAAGACAAACTTGAAAAATATGAAGTATTTGTAGCTAAAATGTTACAAGAGTTTGGTGATGATGAGGCTACAGCTAAAGAAAATGCAGCTACTATAGTTGCTTTCGAAAAAAGTTTAGCAGAGCCTAGAATGACTAAAGAAGAACGTAGAGATACACGTAAAATTTACAACCCAATGACCATTGCTGAATTAACTGAGTTAGCTCCAGTAATCGATTGGGAAGCTCATTTAAAAGGAATTGGTGTTGATCTTGAAGGGTTAGATGGTGCTAAAGGTCTTGAAAAGATTATTGTTACAGATCCAGGTTACTTCAAAGCAATGAATGATGTTCTTAAGAATAGTCCTATTGAAACGGTTAAATTATCATTACGTTGGAACGCTATTAACAACTCATTAGGTTTATTATCTACCGATTTAGAAACTGCAAACTGGGAATTTTACAGCAAAGAAATGCGTGGTGCTAAACAACAACGCCCAAGAAACGAGCGTGCTTTAGCAAACTTAAATGGAGCTATTGGTGAGGCTTTAGGTAAATTATATGTAGATGAAAAGTTTCCACCTGAAGCGAAGCAAAAAGCTAAGGAAATGATTGACAACGTAATGTTAGGTTTCGAAAAACGTATTGCGCAATTACCATGGATGAGTGAAGAAACAAAAGAAAAAGCTTTAGAAAAATTACACAAATTAACTGTTAAGATTGCATACCCTGATAAATGGAAAGACTACTCTGCTTTACTTGTTAAAGGATTAGATGAAGGTGGTACATATTTTGACAATGCTGTAAACGTTCGTAAGTGGAACTTTGAAAAAGATATGGCTAAGTTAGGTAAAGAAGTGGATAGAACTGAATGGGGAATGTCTCCTCAAACAGTAAACGCTTACTTTAACCCTGTAAACAATGAAATCGTATTCCCAGCAGCAATTTTACAACCTCCTTTCTATAACTACAAAGCTGATGAAGCTGTAAATTATGGAGGAATTGGAGCTGTTATTGGTCATGAAATCTCTCATAGTTTTGATGATTCTGGTGCTCGTTTTGATGGTGATGGAAACCTTAAAAACTGGTGGACAGAAGAGGATTCTGAAAAATTTAAAATAGCAGGTGCTAAATTAATAAAACAATACAGTGATATTATTGCTATTGATAGCATGCATTTAAATGGAGAATATACTTTAGGAGAAAATATTGGTGATTTAGGGGGTGTACAAGCTGCCTATGAAGGATTACAGGTTTTCTTAGGAAAAAATGGTCGTCCAGAAAAAATTGATGGATATACACCTGAACAACGTTTCTTCCTTTCTTGGGGAACTATTTGGAGAACAAAAATGCGTGATGAAGCTCTTAAAAACTTGATTATGACAAATACACATGCTCCAGGGCAATACAGAGCCTATATGCCTCTTAAAAACGTAGATGCTTTCTATGAAGCATTTGATGTTAAAGAAGGAGATAAAATGTATTTAAAACCAGAAGATCGTGTAAGAATTTGGTAAATTCAATAAAAAAATAAGTACCTTTAAACCAGTGTATAAGCACTGGTTTTTTTATTTTAAAAAATTAATAATAGAGTATTGTATATTTCAAAAAATAGTAAGTAATTCGCTCACCTTAATTTTAAAAAATGAGACTAATTGGAAGGGTTGAAAAAATATCCTTTTTAAACTGGGAAATAGAAGATTTGCCCGTAAAGATTGATACAGGAGCTTATACTTCTGCGATACACTGCAAACATATTGAAGAAAAAGACGGTGTATTAGAGTTTATACTATTATGTCCTAAGACAGAAAGATATAATAATAAATTGCTCCAAACAACAAAATATAAAGTTAAAAGCATAAGAAGCTCAAATGGAAAAAAACAAAAAAGGTATGTTGTTTCCACCTCCGCTATTTTTTATGGAAAAAAATATAAAATAAAGCTATCGCTATCAGATAGAGGTAAAATGAATTATCCAGTATTAATTGGTAGAAAATTTTTAAACAAAAAATTTATTGTGGACGTTTCACAAAAAAACATCACATCAAAAGAAATATAAAAAATGAAAATTGTTGTTCTTTCTAGAAACCCTAAATTATATTCAACTAAACGCTTAGTAGAAGCGGGCGAAAAAAGAGGGCATGAAATGGTCGTATTAGACCATACTAAATGTGACCTTATTATTGAAAAAAAGAAGCCTGCTATAGTGTACAATCATGAACTTATAACTGATGTTGATGCTATTATACCACGTATTGGTGCTTCAGTTACTTTTTATGGTACTGCTGTAGTACGTCAATTCGAAATGATGAAGGTGTTTTCTGCTGTAGAATCTCAGGCTTTAGTACGATCTAGAGATAAACTGAGCAGTTTACAGGTGCTTTCAAGAGCAAATTTAGGGCTACCAAAAACCGTTTTTACCAATTACTCTAAAGATACTTCTGAAATCATCAAAAAAGTAGGAGGAGCTCCTTTAATTGTTAAACTTTTAGAAGGAACACAAGGTTTAGGTGTTGTGTTAGCAGAAACCAAAAAAGCTGCAGAATCTGTTATAGAAGCTTTTAACGGCTTACAAGCTCGTGTAATTGTTCAAGAATATATTAAAGAAGCTAAAGGAGCAGATATTCGTGTTTTTGTTGTGGATGGTGTTGTTGTTGGAGCTATGAAGCGTCAAGGAAAGGAAGGAGAGTTCAGATCAAACTTACATAGAGGAGGAACTTCAGAAATTATAGAGTTAACTGATGAAGAAGAAAACGCTGCTTTAAAAGCTGTAAAAGCAATGAAATTAGGTATTGCTGGTGTAGATATGTTACAGTCAGATAGAGGTCCGTTAATTTTAGAAGTCAATTCTTCTCCTGGTTTAGAAGGTATAGAAAAAGCTACAGAAAAAGATGTAGCAAAAAGCATTATACGTTACGTAGAAAGAAGCGCTTAAAAACAAAACCGATACAGAGAGTATCGGTTTTTTGTTTATAACTAAACAATTACTTTTGTAGCTATGCTACAAGTAAACAATATTTCATTCACTTATCCGTCAAAAGAAAAAACTTTAGAAAACATCCAATTTACACTTCAAAAAGGAGAGCATCTCTGTGTAATGGGTGAAAGCGGTTGTGGGAAATCTACCCTTTTAAAAATTGTATATGGATTACTCGATGTTGATCATGGAAGTTTACACTGGAACGATACACAAATATTAGGGCCTGAACATTACCTTGTTCCTGGTATGGAGTTTTTTAAATACGTAGCGCAAGATTTCGATCTAATGCCTTTTACCTCGGTAAGCGAAAACATTAAGAAATTTTTATCTAGATTTTACCCAAAAGAAGCAGAAAACAGAACTCAAGAATTACTTGAAGTTATTGAAATGACTGAATTGGCTAACGAAAAAGTTAAAAACTTAAGTGGCGGACAGCAACAACGAGTAGCCATAGCAAGGGCTCTTGCAAAAGAACCTAAATTATTATTGTTAGATGAACCTTTTAGTCAAATAGACAACTTTAAAAAAAACTCTTTAAGAAGACGGTTATTTGCTTATTTAAAAAAGAAAAGCATTGCCTGCATTGTTGCAACACACGACGGAAATGATGCACTTTCTTTTGCTGATACTATGATGGTAATTCGCAACCATCAAATCATTGCATACAACAGTCCATCAAACCTATACAAACATCCTAATGAAAAATATATTGCATCATTATTTGATGATGTAAATGAACTTACTATTAACAAGCAAACACTACTGCTATACCCAAATTTACTTGAGATTACTCAAGAGTCATCAAAATTAAAAGGAACTGTACTAAAATCTTATTTTAAAGGAGGATATTGGCTAATTGAAGTTGCTTATAATAACCAATCAATTTTTATAAATCACTTTGAGAGTATTGAGTATAAAAAAAGAATCTCTTTTAAGTTAAAAGAGATTCTTTAAACCAATAATAACTATCTCAATAATTATTACTCAACTATCTTAAAATAAATTGCTTAAAAAAAATACACCCTTACCGTCTAAACACCAAAAGATAAAAGTGTATTATAGCTTCTTTTTCTGTTCTGGTTATAACAACCTTTCCTGCATTTAGAACAAGTAGTTTTTATTTTACCCTACCTTATGCTTTAAAAAACTTTTTT
Source organism: Tenacibaculum gallaicum (assembly GCF_003387615.1). GTDB lineage: Bacteria > Bacteroidota > Bacteroidia > Flavobacteriales > Flavobacteriaceae > Polaribacter > Polaribacter gallaicus. Next base: position 324,439 of record NZ_QUNS01000001.1, read on the forward strand.
AATGGTACTTTTCCCTCCGTTAAACTCAAAAGACTCTCCTTCTTTTTTTCCTAAGATTAACTTTCCTATGGGTGAAGATGGAGATACAGCAAAGTATTTTTTATTTTCAACAACTAACAAACCTACACTTACACTAATAAAATAATTTATGGCTGAGTTGGTTATAACCACACTACCTAAATGAGCATTTTTTGAAGTCATCTCTGTATTAATTTTAGCTAGTGTTTCTTTCATTTGAGAAATTCCACTAAGTTGCTGACTCGCTTTTTCCATTTCTAACTGTAGCATTGCTCTACCTGTTTCATGTTTATCTCCTGCAGAACTCTTTGTTTCTGATTGCAAAGCTTTTTGATGAGAGGTAATCGTTTCTTCTACTGTTTGTAAACGTTTATTCACATACAACTCACATTGTTTATATAATTCTTCTTTAATATTCATTTTTTTACCTCTCTAAACAACATTAATCCATAAGTTCGGCTAGCTCCTTCCCTACCAAACTTCCTATAGCAACCCCCATTCCACCTAAACGAACTCCACAAAAAACATTATTTGAAAGCTGTTTTACTATGGTTTTTTTTTGATTTCCAACTCCCATAATTCCGCTCCAACGATGTTCAATTTCAACTTTGGTATTTGGTAGGATTGTCGTTTTTAAAATTTCCTCTAACTTGTTTTGAATAAGTACTGTCTGTCCAAAATCAGTAGTTTCTTCACCTTTGAAATCAAGATTCCTCCCTCCTCCAAACAAAACTCTATCATCAATATTTCTAAAATAATAATACCCTTTATCTAAGTGAAAGGTTCCTTTGATATGTAAATTTTCAATTGGCTTGGTAATTAGTACCTGTGCTCTTGCTGGTTGCACTTTTTCGTTTAATAGCTGATTTGCAAACCCGTTGGTAGCAATAAATAGCTTTTTGGTATTAAACGTTATTTGATTTGTTTTTACTGCAACTTGCTCATTGTTTTCAATAAAGTTTTCAACATGAATAGTATTAATGATTTTGATTCCTGAAGACAACACTTTTTCTAACAACTTTGCAGCCATTTTACCTGTATCAATCTGACCTTCAAAATTATTGGTAATATAGTTTCGATAAATCTTTTTAAAATGAAATTTATTATCATCAACAGTAAAAACATCTGAAGAAAATAACGGTTGTAAAAGCTTATTTATAGCTTCTTTTTTATGCAAACACGATTCATATAACTCGCTTGTTAAAAACAATTCATATCCTTTATTTTGTTGAAAATTGATGTTTTTATCACCTAGTATAGTTCTTAAAAGTTGTAAGCCTTCCCATCGTTTTTTTACCAAATTAAAAACTTCATCCTCAGTATGTGTTTCTAAATCATCAATTAACTCTGATAAACTCCCAAAACAAGCAAATCCTGCATTTTTAGTACTAGCTCCTTGCGGTAATACTCCTTTTTCAAGAATAAGAATTTTGGCTTTCGGGTAATTTTTACTCAGTTGTAATGCACAATTTAGCCCTACAATTCCACTTCCAACTACAGTAAAATCAACATTTGTAAACCATTCTTTTAATTCCCAATAACTGAAATTCAACTTCATATAAATCTGATTATATTTGTGACTTGGCACACTCCTTGAATATCTAAATGTAAACATTAAAAAACAACTCTATGAAATTAATTGGAATCTTAATTTTAGCTTTAAGTTTTACGAAATGCGCAAGTGTAAAAATGGAAAACAATCATCCTTTCAAAATAGAATCAGCAAGTTATTCTCATGTAACTGGTGGTGTAAAAGGTAGCTACAGCTCTACTAACTTAATTATTTATTTTGCTACTGAAGAGTCTGTTGATTTTCAAAAAGTATATTTTCAAAATAGAGTTACCAAAGCTGTTGTTGAACAGCATAATGATAAAAAGTTTATCGCTGCACGCTATAAAACCTCACTTGGTGATGATCGAAAAGATATTATTTTACATGCTGATCCTAAAAAAGAGTTTGGAAACACCCCAAATGCTCCAACAGAAGAATTTCCCTTTAATTTAAAAGAAAATGAAGCAATGGTTTCTTATGTAATAGGTGAGAAAATACACTATGTAAAAGTAGAAAACATTGTAAAAAAAGACAACGTCTTTATGCAATAAAACCTTATTAAAAAGTAATAAAAAACACCTCAAAAAGAGGTGTTTTTTATTTTTGGCACGTAATTTGAAAACTTATTAGCATAATCATAAAACGAATGCTTATGAAACGTATAAAATTACTTTTAGTACTACTTATTAGTGGTGTAACACTTACGTCGTGTGTTGTAAGAAATGATATTGTAGATGATAGTTTTTCATTACATCAATATATTTCAAGTTATGATTTATGGTATGTAGATTATCACAGAACTACAGGTAGTGGCGAAGTACCTTTTTTATCAAGAGCTTTTACCATTTCTTTTTTAAACGGAACCATGTATGCGAATAACAATATTGTTGATGTTGGTAAAACAGGCAACGGACTAGGGGTTATCGTTGGTAATTATGATACTTATGGTACAGTTTTAGAAACTCGACACAATATTGATGGTCGTTTTGATTTTGATGTTGTTCAACTTTCTAGTAATGAAATTAGAATTGATGATTTGTCTCAAAATGTGAGTTATTATCTAGTAGGATACCAAGTAGATACATTTGATTATGACATGTTATTTTATGACAATATTGAATATTTTTTACAAGAGTTTAAAGCTTGGGAAAGAACTGATGAAGCTGGAGGTACACCAACCCCTTTTGATAACGAGCATTATTTAAAGTTTACCCATGAAAATGATGTGACATTCTATTCATCACACGACCCTTTTGGCACAAATGTTGATTACATAAGTTGGGACTTTGAAGGAAGCTATATTGTCAGAAATGTTACAGGTGAAAACAACCTAAAATATTTAACACTTAATTATGATAACGGAGATACTGAAGAGTTTGATTTAACCGTTATAAATGACGAAACAATACGATTAAAACACGTAAGTTCAAGAACAACATATATTTTTTCTGGTATAGAATTTATACAATATTTAAAAGGAGAAAAAACAAGTACTACAAAACCAGCTGTAAGGAATAGCGGTAGAAAGCGTACTAAAATAGAAAGAGAAACAGTTCCGAAAAGGAAATAAAGATAAAGTTTGGTTAGTTGATTTTTGGTTGGTGTAGTAGCCAACTGAAAAGAACCGCCCTTCACAGGGCGGTTTTTCATTTTATAATAGTAGCTTAACATAAAAAAGTTTACCTTTATACAAAACAAAAAACCATGCAACAAACTGCTTTAATTACTGGAGCAACTTCAGGTATTGGTAAGGCAACCGCTCAGCTTTTTGCAAAAAAAAGCATCGACTTAATTATTTGTGGTAGGCGTATTGAAAAACTACAACAATTACAACAAGAACTATCACAATTCACCAAGGTACATATACTTCAGTTTGATGTTCGTTATAATAAAGAAGTACAGAAAGCAATCAATAGCTTACCTAACGACTTTAAACATGTTGATATTCTTATTAATAATGCTGGAAATGCCCATGGATTAAATAGCATTCAAAATGGAAATATTGATGATTGGGATGCTATGATAGATGGAAACGTTAAAGGACTCTTATACGTTTCAAAAGCAATTATTCCTCAAATGGTGGAACGTAGTAATGGGTTCATCTTAAATATCGGCTCTATTGCAGGAAAAGATGTATACCCTAACGGAAATGTGTATTGTGCATCAAAGTTCGCTGTAAACGCCTTAAACAAAGGAATGCGTATTGATTTGAATCAACATAACATTCGTGTATGTGCTATTCATCCCGGGTTGGTAGAAACTGAATTTTCTGATGTTCGTTTTAAAGGAGATTCTGAAAGAGCTAAAACCGTATATCAAGGCTACAAAGCACTACAACCTGAAGATATTGCAGATATTATTCACTTTGTAGTTACTCGTCCGTACCATGTTAATATTGAAGATTTAATTGTATACCCTACGGCGCAAGCCAGTGCAACTATTGTGAATAAAAACGCTTAAGTTGTGATTAACAAACGTCTTTTAATTAAAAACTTACTGTCTCATAACGACGAGAATAGTTTTTATGATAAAAAGCAAAAGCTATCTTTAGGTTCTAAAGAGGGAAAAGCTAAGTTTATAAAGCACGTTTGTGCACTTTCTAATTCTAACCCTAACAACAACTCCTATATTGTTATTGGTATTGAAGATGAAGAAAATAAAATTATTGGAGTCGATTTTTACGATGATAGTAAAATCCAGAATCTGGTAAATGCTTACCTTAAAAACCCTCCAAAAATAGAATATGAAAATGTTCCTTTTCCGCGTTTACAACGTCATAAAGTAATTGGTTTAGTAACTATTTATCCTACTAAATTAATTACCTCTTTAGCTAAAAATGCGTGGAAATATCGTAGAGGAACTATTTTTTATCGCAGAGGTAGTAACTCTATGCCTACCGAAGATAGTTTTATACTTAAAAACAACAATAAAGCTATTGTTGAAGCTATTGAAAAAAATGCCAGTAACAATATCCAACTTACACTCGACGGTGTTTTTGATTTTATTGATAGGCACAAACCAGAATATAACCCGCAGTACAAAGTATTTAACGAACAATTTGTGCTTTGTTGGGCTGGAAAAAAGAAAATTATAAATGATGAAGAGTTTTTTACACGGGTTGATATTGAATTGATAAACGAGCAAGTTCGTTTATTTTTTTCTTCGTTAGATGATGTACAAATTAGTTATAACGAACAATCATTTATTATTACTGAATATATTGTTTTAGGAATTGATAAGAGTGAAAAACGCTATCCGTTAGAAAAAACCATTATCAACTTTAAAGATAACGGAAAGCATGATATTGTAACGGAATTTCTCTTTGAAGCTCCTCAATATCATAACGATATATTACAGCTTATTTATAAAAACAATAATAGTATTGTTGCAAAAATTGTAAAAAAGAAGCCCCTTTCAGTTACTGAGCATGAAGATGTGTATCGATTACCCACCTCCTATTTAATTTGTTATTTAAACGGTTTTGAAAGTGCTCCTCTACAACTTAAAAAAGCAAAAAGTTATATCAAAAACTTAGAAGATAAAACTACCTATATTAAATACAAAGAAGCCATGCGCGTAATACGTAAGGTGAAGTATAGTTAGAATATTTTAATTAGAAATAATTATCACAATTTCAACCTTAATCTATCTTTTCAAATTTTTGAGAATACCCTTCGTTAGAAACAAAATTTAAAACCAGATATTGGTTCTTTAGTTCAAAAAAACAATTGCTATATTAGGGTTTTGACAACCTGTAGCTATGGTATTGTTGTCATAAGTTCCATTACTTTTAAACTCAATGGTTTTATTACTTTCAGGGGTTGGAAGGTTCCACTCCCATCCTCTGGATCAGCTAAAACCCCAATTAATTTCCACTTTCCTATCAATTATATTTCTTGACCTTCTTGATTATTACTACATGAGAACATAAGTCCAATGGCTACTAAAAGTAAAATTTTCTTTTTTATGTTTTTTAATTTACCCACTGATAATAAGATATTTAATTATGTAAAAGGCTACGTCAAATTTACAAACAACATGATTTTAGACACATTAATCGACAAATAAAAGATGGCTGTAATCCCTAAAACTGAATAACAATATGAAGTTTATATCTTTCATCGTTTTTTATTCTAACATCGCAACCACTCTTGCAGGTGCGGCAGAAGCTCCTACAATTTTTAACGGAAATACCGCTACTTTAAATCCAGCTAAGGGTAATACATCTAAGTTTACCAACTGTTCCATATGACAATACTCCTTGTTTTGTCCTACCAAATGCCCTTCCCAAAACAATTCAGAATTGTTGGTTTCTTTTGCTTTTTGAATCATATACGGAAGTGGTAAATCCCAACCCCAAGCATCAATACCCATCACTTTAATTCCTTGGTCAATTAACCATTCCGTAGCTTTTGCACTTACTCCCGTACCTTTTTTATGAAAATCTTTTGTTCCGTTAAATTTATCGCGTCCTGTTTTAATTAATACAATCATGTTCGGTTGAATTTCTAACTGATTGTTTTTTAAAAATTGTTGAATATCTTCTACGGTAATCGGATCAAAATCTACTTTATGTTTCATATCAATCACAATACCTTCTCCAAAACACCAGTCTAACGGAACTTCATCTATTGTTTTTGCCCTTTCTCCGTTTACGATTGGTGAATAGTGCCAAGGAGCATCAATATGGGTTGTAGAGTGTACGCCCATTTTATGAATCGTATCGTCCGCCCAACCTGTAAAGTTTTTTGGGAAAAGCTTAAATGGTAACCCTAATATTCTAATTAACCATTTTGCTTTATGGTGTGGTTTATGTTTTATTTTAACTTTCATAAACCAAGGATCCTGCTTATTGTATTGAATAGGTTTGGATAGATCTATAATTTTCATAGTACCGTTAGTTGTTCCAAACAAAGATAAAAGAAAATCCCTCGCTAATTGCGAGGGGTTTATATCGTTTATTTGTTGCTCATTTCGAAGACAATTTCACCACCATTAACAATATCTTGATGATTCAATAAAAAATCGTCTAGCTTTTTACCATTAACGGTTACGCTTTTTACATATATGTTTTCTTTACCTTGGTTTTTAGTTATAACTTTAAGTGTTTTCCCATTTTCTAAATGAATGGTCGCTTCTTTTACGTTAGGACTTCCTATAGCATAATAAGGCGACCCTGGAGTTACCGGGTAAAAGCCTAGGCTACTAAAAATATACCAAGCACTCATTTGACCCGCATCGTCATTTCCGCATAAACCTTCCACAGTATCTTCATACATCGTGTTCATTATCATACGAACGCGTTGTTGTGTTTTTTCTGGGTTTCCTGTCCAGTTATATAAATACGGAATATGATGTCCAGGCTCATTACCATGAACATAGTTACCTATAATACCATCTCTCGTAATATCTTCATGATGCGCAATATATTTATCCTCTATTTCTGTTGTAAATAATTCATCTAATTGTTTGCTAAATTTTTCTTTGCCTCCCATCATTTCAATCATATTATCAATATTTTGAGGCACATATAATCCATAATTCCAAGCATTTCCTTCAATAAACCCTTGACCGTGTGTATCCATCGGATCAAAATTCTCTCTAAAATTTCCATTAGATAATTTAGGACGCATAAAACCTATGGTTGGGTCATATACGTTTTTATAATATTCTGATCTTGCCAAATACTCTTTTTCTGTAGCTTCTTTTCCTGCTTTATTTGCTATTTGTGCAATACACCAATCGTTGTACGCATATTCTAATGTTTTTGAAACCGATGAACCGCTTTTATCTTCTGGAACATATTTGTAATTTATATAATCTCCTAATCCATCAAAATATCTAACTGTAGCAGTATTAGTGGATGCTTTTAAAGCATTATTTACATCAAAATCTCCCACATTTTTTGCCAATGCATCTGCAATTACAGAGGTTGCATGATAACCAATCATACACCAGTTTTCGTTGGCATAATGGCTCCAAATAGGTAACATTTTATGAACGCTTTGATCATGATGTGCTAACATCGATTTTATCATATCGTTATTTCGCTGTGGTTGAGTAATGTTATATAATGGATGTAAGGCTCTATAGGTGTCCCAAAGTGAAAAAATAGTATAGTTTGTAAAGCCTTCTGAAGTATAAATATTTTGATCTAATCCACGGTATTTTCCATCAACATCTTCATATAAAATTGGAGATAAATTTGTGTGATATAAGGCTGTATAGAATGTTGTTTTATCCTTTTCTGAAATGGTTTCTACATCAATTTTATTAAGCTCTTTATTCCACTTATTCTTAGTTTCTTCTTTTGTTTTACTGAAATTCCAATGAGGGATTTCAGTTTTTAAATTATTGAATGCTCCATTAGTACTTACCGGTGATAATGCAAATTTCACCTTAATTTTCTCTCCTTCTTTTGTATCAAAATTAAAATAAGCTCTAATGTCTTTTCCTGCCATTTCAGGAAAATTTTCATCTTGTTTAAACTTTCTATAAAAGCCATCATAAGTTTCTTTATTATATTTTTTATGCCCATAGCTTTTAAATGGCTTAGAAAACTGCATAGCAAAGAACACTTTTTTTGTTCTCGCCCATCCTTTTGTTTGTCTATACCCCGTTACCAAAGTATCGTTCTCTACTCTAATAAAAGTCCAAACATTTTTATTATCGTGGTGATATACATTATACACTAAATCTAAAAGAATGTGTGCGTTGTCTGATTTTGGAAATGTATATTGATGAAAACCTACTCGCTCACTCGCTGTAAGTTCAGCTTTAATATTATAACTATCTAAGTTTACTTCATAAAACCCTGGTGAAGCTTTTTCTGTATCATGTGAAAAAGTAGAATAAAAACCTTTGGTTCCTTCTTTTGTTTTTAATGGATCTAGAATTAAGTCACCAGTAGTTGGCATTACTAAAAAATCTCCAAGGTCTGCATGTCCTGTACCACTAAAGTTTGTGTGCGCAAAACCAATAATGGTTGAATCTTTGTATTGGTATCCTGCACAATATTCATATGTTTCTTTATTATACTTCCCATCTTGATTAAACATTACCTCAAAGTTTGTTTGAGGGCTTAATTGTACCATACCAAAAGGGGCAGTTGCACCCGGAAAAACATGTCCCATTTTACTAGTTCCTATTAATGGGTTTACATATTTTGTATAATCTTTTAAATCTGTACTTTTTTCTGTTGGTGTTTTCGAGTCTTTATTACATTTTACAGTTAATAAAAGTGTAAAAAAAAGAAGTGATAAGCTTATTATTTTTTTCATATCCTTAATAAATACAATTGATGTCACTAAAAAAATAAAAAAAAGTAAGAAATATGGATTTGAATTTTTAAATTCATAAAAAGATATAATTATAAACTTATTGTCTCTTTTTGTTTTATACTAAACAAGTAACCTTCCTGAAAAATTACAATAGGTGTTAGTTATTTTTCCTTTTTACCATCTAAATTATCTTGCAAATTTTTAAGTTCTTGCCATTTACCTTCGTAAGCTAATTTTGCTTGTTTGGGCCATGTATTAGGTTTATGAACTCTATAACGATCTCCTCCACTTTTTAATACTTCTTGACATTTTTCTACAGACGTTTCTGCTAACAACTTCCAACTATTTATACTAAAATTATGGAAAAGTTCTTCAATTTTAGGTCCAATTCCTTCAACTATTTTTAAGTCATTCTTTTTTATTTTTCTGCCAAAAATCTTTTTAACTTCATCTATATTGAATGATGTTTGTTTTTCATGTATAGATGATGCCATACTAGATTTTGCTAATTTTAAATCAGTTTCTAGTACTGACTTACTTTCTTTACAGTTCCTTAAACTAGACTCTAATTTTGCTATTTTATTCTTTAAAAGAACTATTTCGTCTTTCCTAATATTTTTACTCGATAGTTTTCCTAATAAATAGCCTAAAATAGCGGCAATTACTGCTACTGCTAATGAAATTAATATACACCAATTCATGATTTAATTATTCGGTTAATAGTTAGTTAAATTACTGATTTTTAATTTATTAAAAAATATTAAATCTGTTAAGAGATTTTTAAGAGCTTATCTTAAATAATTGTTAAGTCTATGTATTTGTTGAAACGTTTTGTTTTTATAGGCGTCTTTTAGCTGTAACCTAATCATAAAAAACTTAACATCATGAAAAAATTTGTATTAACTGCTTTAGCAATCGCTTTATCTTTCGGAACTATTACTGCTGCTTCAACTTCATATGAAGCACCTGTGAAAACTAATCTAGAATACCCTAATGTAAGTACTTTTTGTAAGTTAATTAGAGCTGGAAACTTTGAGGCTGTAAAAGCTATGGTTGAAAACGGAACAGATATTAACAGAAAATCTACTGGATTAACTCCTTTAATGTTTGCTGCTAGATATAACAAAGTAGACATCGTTAAACTTTTAATTGATAACGGAGCAAAATTAAAAACAAAGTCTGAAAGAGGATATACTGCCTTAGAATATGCTAAAATGTCGAAAGCACATGAGGCCTATAAAGTTATTTCTGTTGCTTTAGAAAAATAATATAAAACTTGTTTAAAAGCAAAAAGTCTCATCTTTCGATGAGACTTTTTTATATTTAGAAAACTATGTTTTCTTATAAATCGAACTTAATTCCTTGTGCTAAAGGTAATTCATCAGAATAGTTTACAGTATTTGTCTGACGACGCATGTATACTTTCCAAGCATCAGATCCAGACTCACGTCCACCACCTGTTTCTTTTTCACCACCAAAAGCTCCTCCAATTTCAGCACCTGAGGTACCAATGTTTACATTTGCAATACCACAATCAGATCCTGCAAACGATAAGAATTTTTCAGCTTCTTTCATTTCACTTGTCATGATTGAAGAAGATAACCCTTGCGCAACTCCGTTTTGTAATTCAATCGCGTTTTCAACCTCTCCAGAATACTTCATTAAGTATAAGATTGGAGCAAATGTTTCGTGTTGAACGATTTCAAAATGGTTTTCAGCTTCAATAATCGCTGGCTTCACATAACAACCACTTTCGTAACCTTCTCCTTCTAAAACTCCACCTTCAACTAATACGTTTCCTCCTTCAGCTTTCGCTTTTTCAATAGCTGCTAAATATGTATTTACAGAATCTTTATCAATTAATGGTCCAACGTGATTATTTTCATCTAATGGATTTCCTATTTTAATTTGACCATAAGCCCCAACAATAGCGTCTCTTACTTTATCATACACAGATTCGTGAATAATTAAACGACGTGTTGATGTACAACGTTGACCACATGTACCTACAGCTCCAAATACAGCTCCAGGAACTACTACTTTTAAATCAGCAGTTGGAGTAATTATAATTGCATTATTTCCTCCTAATTCTAATAAAGATTTACCAAAACGCTCAGCAACTTTAGCACCAACAATACGTCCCATTCTTGTAGAACCAGTAGCAGAAACTAAAGGAATACGTGTATCTTCAGTAAGATATTCACCCACTTTATAATCTCCATTAACAATACAAGAAATTCCTTCTGGTAAATTATTATCTTTTAAAACCTCTGCAATGATATTTTGACAAGCTACTGAACATAAAGGTGCTTTTTCTGAACCTTTCCATACACATACGTTACCACAAATCCAAGCCAACGCTGTATTCCAAGCCCAAACAGCCACAGGAAAGTTAAATGCTGATATAATACCAACAACACCTATTGGGTGCCATTGCTCTCTCATTACGTGTTCTGGTCTTTCAGATGGAATTACTTGTCCGTTTAACTGACGAGATAAACCTACAGCAAAATCACAGATATCAATCATTTCTTGCACCTCACCTAAACCTTCTTGGTAAGATTTACCCATTTCGTAAGAAACTAATTTACCTAACGGTTCTTTTAACTCTCTTAATTTGTTTCCAAATTGACGAACAATTTCTCCACGTTGAGGTGCAGGCATAGTTCTCCAAGTTTTAAATGCTGAAGTAGCAGCATCCATCACCTTTTCGTAATCTTCTTTGGTAGAAGCTTTTACTTTTCCTATTAACTTTCCATCTACTGGTGAGTATGATTCAATAATTTCACCGTTTGAAAAGTTTACTGAACCTATTGAAGTTCCTTCATTTATTTCTTGTAAGCCTAAAGTAGCTAACGCTTCTTTAATACCAAAATCTGCCATATTTTTATATTCTAATTTTAGTTGTTTAAATTTAAAGCTCAAAACTACGAATAATTTTACAATTAATAAATTAAACAAACACAGTTGTTTTTGTTTAAAAATTAACAAATAATCATGAAAAACATTTATTACTTTCTATCTTTACTGGTAACATTAACAGCTTGTAATTCGCCTAAAACAACTTCAAATAAACAAAATGATACTCCTGTAAATGAGTTCGCTATTATTATTCATGGAGGAGCTGGAACTATTCTGAAAAAGAATATGACCCCTGAAAAAGAAGCTGCTTATAAAGCTAAACTAGAAGAAGCTATAAAAACAGGATATAAAATTTTAAAAAATGGCGGTTCTAGTGGTGATGCTGTTGTAAAAACTATTCAAGTAATGGAAGAATCTCCTCTGTTTAATGCGGGGAAAGGAGCTGTGTTTACCCATGATGAAACGAATGAACTTGATGCCTCTTTTATGGATGGAAAAACATTGAATGCGGGAGCTGTAGCAGGTGTAAGTACTATTAAGAGTCCAATTGAGGCTGCTAGGACTGTAATGACAAATTCTGACCATGTGATGTTATCTGGAAAAGGAGCTTCTCAATTTGCTAAAGAACAAGGATTGAAAATTGTAGATCCAAGTTATTTTTATACTGAAAGTCGTTTCAAATCTTTACAACGAATTAAGGACAAAGAAAAAACAGCATTAGACCATGATGATAAAGAAGCTGCTTTTTATAATGCTGATATTAAAAATAGTAAGTTTGGTACTGTTGGTTGTGTGGCTTTAGATAAAAATGGAAATATTACTGCGGGAACTTCTACCGGTGGTATGACTAATAAACGTTGGGGGCGTATTGGAGATTCTCCTATTATTGGTTCGGGTACCTATGCTAATAATAAAACTTGCGGTGTTTCTTCTACTGGTTGGGGTGAATATTTTATACGATCACAAGTAGCTTACGATATTTCTGCACAAATGGAATATCAACAAAAATCATTAAAAGAAGCTACCAAAGATGTTATTCAAAACAAACTAACCAAACTTGGTGGAACTGGTGGTGTGGTTGCACTTGATAAAAACGGTAATATGTCTTTTGAATTTAATACTTCGGGAATGTACAGGGCATCAATGAATGATAAAGGTGATTTGATTATAAAAATTTACAACGATTAAAACTGGTAGTTTATACCTGTATAAACTCCTATAAAATAAGGTTGAAACCCATTTGAATCATTTTTAAATGTATTTAACTGGGTTTTTAGCATCGGGTTTATATTTAAAGACCATTTTTTGCTAAACTTATAGCTAAAGTCTACCCCTAAATTTCCACTAAAATTAATACTATTTAAATTACTAGCTTCTCCTGAAGTTGAAAAAACAGTAGTTTTTAAATCTACTTCATTCTTATTTAAAAATAAGGAACTAAAACCAACTACTAATTGTGTTTTTAACTTTTTTCCTTCTATTACGCTATATTTAACTTCCACCGGAACTTCAATATATCCGTAACTTTGGTTTAACTCACCATCAAGGCTTCCTGAACTTATAGATACAGAGTTTGTACTAAAATCTGTTTGAGAAGTATCATTTAATGTATAATTCTCTCCAGAACTAAAGGCTACATTAGAGCTGCTTGATTCTACAGGGTTTACAGCTACATTAGTATTAGAATACCCCATTTCTTGTAAATGTATCCCCGATTGAAGTGTCCATTTTTTATTTAATTGATATGCTACTTGTATTCCGTAGGAATAACTTGTATTTCCTTTTGTAGTGTTTGATAAATTTACATCTATAGGGGATGATTCAGAAAATGAATTAGAGTTTAATACAGCTACAGTTGGTGAAACAGTCCACAGTTTCTTTTTTTCTTCCTCTTCTTTTTTGTTTTCTTCACCATTTACAACTGCTAAAAAGTCTTTTTTAGGTTTTACAACCTTATAAATTGTATCCTTTTCTTTTTTAAGAACTGGCAAGCTATTTTCAAGCTTGCCAGTAGAGTTTTCTTCTTTCACAACATCTTTTTTAGCCAGTAAAGCCCCTTCAACTACTCTACTTGACACATTATTGCTATCTTTTTCTTGCAACTCTTTTTTGCTAACCTTCACAACATGATTAGCGGTTAAAACTCCATTTTCATGAAGCTTTTCTTTCAATACTTTTTTCTTTTTCGTTTCTTCTTTTACGATAGGTGTTTCTCTTATATTTTCTTTTGTTGGTTTTATCAATAAATTATCTTTTAATTCCTCTTTTTTATTTTCTTGATCTTCTGGTACTGGTTTTGGCGATTCAACGAGAATTGCATCTGTATCCTCTATATTTTCTTGTTCATTAGCAAAGGGATAAAGCAAAAGACCTAAAACAAGTATAGCAGCAACCCCTCCAGAAAACCACCAAATAGGAAAAACACGTTGTTTTTTCTTTTTTTGTAGTTTTTCTTCAATAGCATTCCATACGCTTTCATTAGGAGTTACCTCCAAATCTTTAAGTTTTTCTTGAAATAGTCTATCGATGTTTTTTTCTTCCATCAGTTATGCGTTTTCCTCTTTTGCTTGATACCGTTCCATTTCCTTTTTCAATATCTGTCTTGCTCGTGATAAATTTGATTTTGATGTTCCTACAGAAATATTTAATAGTTCTGCTATTTCTTTATGTGAGTAATTATCTAATACATATAAATTAAAAACTAAACGATACCTGTCTGGTAAATTTTGAATTAAATCTAACAAAACATCAATATTAACATTTTCTGTTTCAAGGGCTACTTCTTCAACTATTTCCTCATCAGGAGCTTCTGAAACTAAGTGTAAAGGTGATTTTTCTCTATACTTTTGTAATGCTGTATTTATGGTTATTCTTTTCATCCACCCTTCAAAAGAACCTTTATGTTGATATTGAGGCATCTTTTTAAAAATAGTTAAAAAACTATCTTGTAAAGTATCTTCCGCATCTTGATAATTACGAGAGTACTTTAAACAAAGTGCAAAAAGTTTACCAGAAAATAACTGGTAAACTTGAGCTTGCGCTGTGATATTTTGATGACAGCATCCTTGTATGAGTTTTTCTAAATTGATGTTACAAATTTACTGGAATTACCACTTCTTCGTATACATCTTCTCCTTCATCATTTTTACCTTTCCAAAACTTAAAAACATAATCTTCTTCCTGAGTTGCCTCAACAGGAAAAGCATATTCTTCTTGTCTCTCTTCTTCAGTACAAGCAACATCAAGAGCTACTATTGCTGTACCAGCTACAATTCTGGTTGTATCTACTTTTTGGTAGTATAATCCATCAAAAGAATAACAACTATTAGGCAACGTATACTTTATCTTAATTGTATCAACTTCTCCGAATGTAAAACTTTCAGGAGTTGTAGCACTATCAACCTTTAAAAACTCATACCTAACATTAGGGCCGTCATCATCTAAACAAGAATAAAACGTAAATACACTTAAAAAAAGAATTAAAATTTTTTTCATGACATATATAATTGGGGTTATTATTATTTTAATTTTCTATGGTTTATATACTAGATGAAAAAAAATTAAAAAGGTTGCGTCGAATACTCTTACTTTTGTAGAAGTTTATGAAAAACACCATTTTTAACATACAGTCTACAGAAGATTTCAATAAAACTGCACTACAAGTTTTTAAACATCAGTTTACAAACAACAAGGTGTATCGTTCTTTTTGCGATTTAATATATGTTCATCCATCTGATGTAAACACTATTGAACAAATTCCGTTTTTACCTATTCAGTTTTTTAAAACTCGTGAGGTACTTTCTTCTACCGAAGAAATTCAAGAAACTTTTACAAGTTCAGGAACTACAGGAAGTACAACCAGTAAGCATTTAGTTACTGATTTATCTTGGTACGAAACCAGTTACTTAAAAGGGTTTGATTATTTTTATGGAAATATAGAGGACTATGTAGTATTAGCTTTATTACCTAATTATTTAGAACGTAAAGGATCCTCTTTAATTTATATGGTAGATGATTTAATTAAACGTTCTAAAAACCCTGAAAGTGGATTTTACCTCAACAATTTAGATGAACTTGCTCAAAAGCTTACACATATAGATTCACAAGGAA
The DNA here is from genome assembly GCF_003387615.1 of Tenacibaculum gallaicum. GTDB lineage: Bacteria > Bacteroidota > Bacteroidia > Flavobacteriales > Flavobacteriaceae > Polaribacter > Polaribacter gallaicus. Next base: position 340,261 of record NZ_QUNS01000001.1, read on the forward strand.
AAAAAGTATTACTTATAGGTGTTTCTTTCGCTTTGTTAGATTTAATAGAACAATATGATTTCAATCTTTCTAATACTATCATTATGGAAACTGGTGGAATGAAAGGAAGAAGAAAAGAACTTATTCGTAACGAACTACATACTATTTTAAGTAACGGATTTGGTGTAAATGAAATTCATTCTGAATATGGAATGACAGAATTATTAAGTCAAGGATATTCAAAAGGAAATAGTGTTTTTTACTGTCCACCTTGGATGCAAATCTTAACTCGTGATACTGAAGATGCTTTAACGATTTTACCTAAAGGAAAATCAGGCGGAATTAATGTTATTGATTTGGCAAACTATAATTCTTGTTCTTTCATAGCTACGCAAGATTTAGGAAAGGTATACCACAAGAATCGTTTTGAAATTATTGGTCGTTTTGATAACTCTGATATTAGAGGTTGTAATTTAATGGTTTTATAATCCTTTTTATTTTTTTGCTATCTTACCTTGCTATTAACCTCTATTAGTTCAAGGTATTATGAAAAACTGGGCAGAAAATGTACAGTGGAATCCATCAACTGTTGCTTTCCCTCATTCAGAAAATGAAATTCAACAACTTGTTTTAAAAGCGATTCGATTTAATCAAAAAATTCGGGTTATTGGTTCAGGTCATTCCTTTACTTCGCTATGTAGTACTGATGAAATATTGGTGACTCTCGATAATTTTCAAGGAATTATTTCGGTAAACAAAGAAAAAAATCAAGCCACTGTAAAAGCAGGAACAAAGCTTTCATTATTAGGAGAATTGTTATTTAATAAAGGACTAGCTATGGAAAACATGGGAGATATCAACGTTCAATCAATTGCAGGAGCTATTAGTACAGGAACACACGGAACAGGTGTCGGACTTAAATCCATCAGCAACCAAGTAATCGGATTAAAATTTGTGAATGGAAAGGGTGAAATTATGGAGTGTTCTACCTCAAAAAACACAGAGCTATTCAAAGCAGCACAAGTGTCTTTAGGATGCTTAGGAATTATTACAGAGGTTACTTTACAATGTGTGCCAACCTACAAACTAAAGCTTCAAAACAAAAAAGAAAAATTAAGTGATGTTTTGACAACCTTGGACGAAAGAAACTCTCAAAATAGAAATTTTGAATTTTACTGGATTCCTTATACCAATACTGCTTGGACAAAAACTTCAAACGTTGTAGAAGATTCTGAACCCGATAAAGTGAATTTTTTCAACTACTGGACTGAATATATACTAGAAAACCATGTTTTTAAACTCATGTGTGAATATGCTAATCTTTTTCCATCACAAAATAAAACAGTAGCTAACATCACTGCGGCCAGTATAAGCAACGTGAAAAAAGTATATCACAGCCATAAAGTATATGCCACCCAACGAATGGTAAAATTTCATGAAATGGAATACAATATTCCTGCAGAAGCTTATCATGATGTGTTTAAAGATGTGCAAAAAATTGTCAACTCTAAGAAATTCAATATTCATTTTCCTATTGAGAATCGCTGGGTTAAAGGTGATGATGTATACATGAGCCCTGCTTACAATAGAGACTCTGCTTATATCGCATGCCATGTCTACAATAAAAAAGATAGCAGTGCTTATTTTGCTGCTTTAGAAGAAGTTTTTAAAGCTTATGATGGAAGACCTCACTGGGGTAAAATGAATACGTTTAATACAGAAGAAATTGCAAAAGCATATCCAAAATTTACGGAGTTTATGACTTTTAGAAAAGAACACGATCCAAAAAATATATTTGTGAATCCATATATTCAAAAACTGTTAAGTATTTAATTCTATGGATATGTATTTTAAAACCCTAAATAAAGAACTAAAAAACTACCAACGAGCGATTCCTTGTTTGTTAGTAGATTTAGATATTTTAGATGAAAATATTGCAGAAGCGCTTTCTAATTTTAGAAATAATGCTTCACTCAGAGTTGTAGTAAAATCATTGCCCTCAGTTCAATTGATTGATTATATCTTACAAAAAACAAACTCTAATAAGTTGATGGTATTTCATCAACCTTTTTTATCCGATTTAGCTGCTCGATTAAATAACAAAGCAAATATTTTATTGGGCAAACCCATGCCTATAAAAACAGCGGAGTATTTTTATAACAACTTACCTCAACTACATAACGGATTAAATCCGTACACGCAAATTCAATGGTTGGTAGATACCGAAAAAAGAATTAAAGAATACATCAACTTAGCCAAACAACTCAATCAAAAATTACGATTAAACATTGAAATTGATGTGGGATTACATCGCGGTGGATTTTCTTCCGTACAAACCTTAAAAAAAGGATTATCATTGATTCAAAAAAATCAAGAATTTGTGGAGTTTTCAGGATTTATGGGCTACGATCCTCATGTGGTAAAACTTCCAACAATTATTCGTTCTGAAAAAAAGGCATTGCAGTTAGCCAATCAGTTTTATGAACAATGTAAAAATTTGCTTCAAAAAGAATTCCCTTTATTATGGAACGAGAGTTTAACTTTTAACGGAGCCGGAAGCCCAACCTTAAACTTACATAAAGAACAAAATTCTCCAATAAACGATATTGCCATTGGCTCATGCTTTGTAAAACCTACAACTTTTGACATTCCTTCTTTAAAAAACTACATTCCTGCAGCTTTTATTGCCACACCTGTTTTAAAAACTTTTTCAAACACTACGTTACCAGGATTAGAAGCTTTAAAGAATCTATTCACTAAAAAATCAGCCTTTATTTATGGTGGTTTTTGGAAAGCTAACTATTACTATCCTAAAGGAATAAAACAGAATAATTTGTTTGGAGCATCTACCAATCAAACCATGATTAATATTCCTAAAAATGCATCTTTACAGGTAGATGATTTTGTGTTTTTAAGACCACACCAAAGTGAATTTGTTTTTCTTCAATTCGGAGAAATTTTACCCATTAGAAAAGATAAAATTCAACAGCCTTGGCAATTATTAAACAATTCCTAGCTGTAATTGTAATGTTCATTGTTTTTCATCGACTACTCATAAAATCTACAAACAATGAAAAACTTTTTTACACTGCTTTTGGTAGTAATTTCTACTGCATTGTACGCTCAAAAAACTGATTATAATACCAAAAAAGGCTACGTGTCCGAAGGTTACGACGTTGTTTCTTACTTTACAAATAGTGAACCTATTGAAGGAAAAAAGAAGTTTCAAACAACTTACGACGGAGCAAAATTTAAATTTTCTTCGGAAAAAAACTTAGTGCTCTTCAAAGAAAACCCAACAAAATATATTCCTCAATATGGTGGGTATTGTGCTTACGCGGTAGCCGCTAAAAAAACAAAAATGTATATAGATGCTGAGGCTTATGAAATTAGAGATGGTAAATTATATCTTTTTTATAGTTCGTGGATTTCTAGTAAACTTGATGATTGGAAAAATGGTGATACTAAAAAATTACAAGCTCAAGGAGATAAAAATTGGGAAGAACTAAAACATAAAAAGGATTAAAATGAAACATTTTTTTATCTTCTTTCTATTTTTTTCAAGTATTGTCTTCTCACAAGAATACAATACTAAAAACGGAGTAGTCGCTAAAGGCTATGATGTAGTAAGTTATTTTAATAATAAAGCCGAAAAAGGAAATAAAAAACTTGCGACTAAATACAACGGTGTTTCTTTTCGTTTTTCATCAAAAGAAAATTTAGCTACCTTTCTTAAAAATCCTGAAAAATACAATCCTCAATATGGTGGATATTGTGCTTATGCCATTGGTAAAACAGGTGAAAAAGTAGATATTGATCCAAAAACTTTTGAAATACGAAATGGTAAACTGTATTTATTTTATAATTCTTGGGGTACCAATACATTAAAAATGTGGTTAAAAGAAAATCCTGAAGAACTCAAAAAACAAGCAGATATAAATTGGAAAAAATTAAATCGTTAGTTTAGATTTAATAGTTGCGGGGGCGACTTCTGAAAGGGCTGATAATTTCAGCTCTTTTTTTATACCTATCGTTTCTTTTTATTCTTATTTTTGGTTGATAAAAACAGCTCTATGAATAATTTCTCTTCTTTCAATAGAAAAAACATTCAACAAGAATTACAAACAACAGAATTTGATATTCTAGTAATTGGCGGTGGTATTACTGGTGCAGGTATTGCTTTAGATGCAGCATCACGCGGAATGAAAGTTGCCTTAATAGAAAAAAATGACTTTGCTTCGGGTACTTCAAGTAAATCTACCAAACTAATTCATGGAGGTTTACGCTACTTAAAACAGTTTGATTTTTGGTTGGTGAAAGAAGTAGGTACTGAACGTGCTATTGTTCATAAACTAGCTCCGCACTTGGTAATTCCTGAAAAAATGATTTTACCATTAATTGACGGCGGAACTTACGGTTCATGGTTAACATCTATCGGATTAAAAGTATATGATGTACTAGCTTCTGTTGAAGGAGATGATAAACGTAAAATGCTTGATAAAAAGGAAGCATTAGAAAAAGAACCTTTGTTACCTGAAAGTATTTTAAATGGCGCTGGTTTTTATGCTGAATATCGTACGGATGACGCTCGTTTAACTATTGAAGTTTTAAAAACTGCTAGCCAATACGATGCACAAATACTTAACTATACGCACGCAGACGAATTTATTTACGAAAATAAACGTGTCGTAGGTGCTAAGGTAACTGATACTTTTACTGATGAAAGTTACGATATCAAAGCTAAATATGTAGTAAATGCAGCAGGCCCTTGGGTAGATGAATTACGTCAAATAAACAATTCAAAAATTGGAAAGCGTTTACATTTAACCAAAGGAGTTCACTTGGTTGTACCGCATGAAAAATTACCTGTAAAACAATCGGTGTATTTTGATATTCCTGATGGTCGTATGATGTTTGCTATTCCTCGTGGAAAAGTAACCTATTTCGGAACTACAGACACCAATTATCAACAAGACAAAGATTCCGTTGAAACTTCAATGGTAGATGCTTTATATTTAATTGAAGCGGTAAATAATATGTTTCCTGATATCCAATTAACTATGGATGATATTCAATCATCTTGGGCAGGATTACGTCCGTTAATTCATGAAGAAGGAAAATCGGCTTCGGAATTGTCTCGTAAAGATGAAATTTTTGTGTCTGATACCAAATTAATTTCTATTGCAGGGGGTAAATTAACGGGTTACAGAAAAATGGCAGAACGTATTGTAGATATTGTTGCTAAAAAAATGAAACGTCGCTTTGAAGTAGAATTTGACCCAATTCAAACTGAAGAAATTGTTTTATCAGGAGGACCTTTTCAAAATTATAAATCAGTAAAATTATATAGTAATCAGGTTTATAAACGTATAAAATCATTTGGTTTTTCAGAAAAAGATGCTAGCTATTTAGTGCACAACTATGGTAAACAAACTGAGCTTATTTTAGATAAGTTTGATGAGCTAAATGAAAAAAATATACAAGAACGTTTATTAAAAGCTGAGGTATGGTTTACTATAAAACATGAAATGACCTGTACTCCTACTGACTTTTTTATGCGAAGAACAGGTCGTTTGTTTTTTGATAAACCAAGTGTAGATCTATACAAAAACTTTGTTATTCAAGAGTTTACAGAACGTTTTAATTGGACTAAAAACACAACTTTAAAGCACAAACAAGAGTTGGATAAAAAAATAGCTTTAACTTTAAATTTTAACTAGTTTTTATCTAGAAAATTAATCGAGTATTATATCTTTGGCGACTGCAAAATTTAGCTACAAAAAAGGTTTGTACAATTAATTTTTTAAGTGATATGAAACAACTAGTACTAGTATTTTTTCTATTAACCACTCTTATAGCAAAAAGTCAAACTAATATTATTTCTAATTCAGATTTTGATAATATTAAAATAAATAATATTGCTTTAACTGATATAAAAAAGACCTTTGGAAAACAAGCAAAAGTAGAATCTTTATTAGGTGCAACTACTTCTTATGAAGATAACGGTTTTTACTACTATTTTAGATTTAATGGATTAAAACTTGATTTTTCTACATCTGGAAGAAAGCCTTACATCGAGTCTTTAGATGTTTTAAGTAATGAAGCCTCTTTTACAATTAAAGGAATTACAGTTGCTGTAGGGGATTCTATTAGTAAATTAGGTGATGTTACCTTAAGCACTGGTAGAAATGGATCTAAAAGTATTTTATATGCCGAGTGTGATAGTTGTGATGTCTTTATTAACATAGATTTTGATCAAGCAACTAAAAAAATTACAAAAATCAATTATTTTGATATGTCATAATTGATTTACTTATTAAAAATAAAATGCCCAGAAACATAGCTTCTGGGCATTTTTATTTTATTCTACTCAAATAGTTAACTTGTTATTCTTCCTTCTCATGCTCTTCTAAATCTTTAGTTAAATCTAACTTTCGTAACGTTGGGTTTAAAACTCCCGTAGTAATAACGGTAATTAAGGTCATGGTACCACCAAAAACAACAGCTGTAACGGTACCCATTAATTTTGCTGTTACACCACTTTCAAAAGCTCCTAATTCGTTAGAAGAACCAACAAACATAGAGTTTACTGAAGCTACTCTACCACGCATATGATCTGGTGTTTTTAATTGTAATATTGTTTGGCGAATCACCATCGAAACTCCATCAGTTACACCACTAAAAAATAGCGCTACAATTGAAATCCAGAAAACAGAAGACAATCCAAATACGATAATACAAATTCCAAAACCAAATATAGCTGCTAAAAGCTTCATTCCTGCATTTCTACTAATAGGTATGTAAGCAGTTATTAACATTGTTAAAAAAGCTCCTATGGCTGGTGCAGCACGTAAAGCGCCAAAACCTTCCGGTCCTACTTTTAATATATCTTGAGCATATACTGGAAGCAATGCTACTGCCCCACCAAATAATACTGAAATCATATCTAACGTAAGCGCTCCTAAAATAGCTTTTGTTTTATACACAAAACGTACTCCTTCTTTTAAACTTTTCATCACTGGCTCACCAATTTTAGGGTTTAAAATTGGTTTCTTTTTAATGAAAAATACTGTTAGAAATGATATAGATACTAAACCAAATACAACACATAATGACCAATGTACTCCAATCCAAGAAATGGTAAATCCTGCAAAAGCAGGTCCTAGTACAGAAGCTATTTGCCATGTTGAACTACTCCAAGTTGCTGCGTTTGGGTATAATTTTTTAGGTACTATTAATGCAATTAATGAAAATATAGTTGGTCCAAAAAATGAACGTAACAATCCACCAAAAAATACCAAAGCATAAATAGCGTATAGTACTGTGTTCTTATTCCATCCTTCAATAAAACTAGGTAGGGTTAAAAAGAATAGTCCTAAGCTAATTAGTGAAAATAACCCAATGCACAGCGCTAATAAATTCCTCTTTTCTTTTTGATCTACAATATGACCTGCAAACAGCGCCATAGATACTGCTGGAATTACCTCCATTAGACCTATAATTCCTAGTGATAATGGATTTTTAGTGATACTATATACTTGCCATTCTATAATAATAAATTGCATAGACCATGCAAATACTAGGGCAAATCGTACTAAAAGAAAAATATTAAACTCTTTGATTCTTAGGGAAGCGTAGGGATCTTTTTTTTCCATTAATTAATTTAGTTTCAAATCCATTAAAATGGCAAATGTTTCATTAACATCTCTTTCTTTTACCACTATGGTCATTTCATGTGTCGTAGAAATTACTTCTTGTACCGCTATATTTGCCCAAGCAAATTGTTTTAAAATGAAATAATAAATACCTGATTGATCTAAGTTTCCTTTTGGAAGTTTTATGGTTATAGAAGCTAAATCGTTTACATTATTAATTAGTGCTTCTTTCTTAAAAATTTCTTCAACAAAAGGTTTTAAATTTTTACTTGTAACAATATTTGTTTCAAAAATACCTTGAGAAACCGTTAAAAAATAATCTTTACTATCAGCTGATTTACTTAAAATTTTAGCAATTTCTTTTAGTAATGATGTGGTATTTTTAAAAGTGAAATCGCACAAATCTGAACGTACAATTACATCTCCTAAATTCAATGCAAGTCGTTTAATATTTTTACGAACTCTCAATTCGTTTGCTGGAGATAACCTATTAATAGCCATCATAACTGCACCAACTTTTACTTCTTTTTTTAACAATTTAGAAACTTCTGGTAAAATTTCTCTTGCTAACGATGATACATTAATTAACTTCTCATTTAAAGCCTCTTCTATAAAAGGAGTTTTTCTGATGGTAATTTCAACAGCTTCTTGAATTGTTTTCATACTTGTTTAATTTTAAACTAAAAGTAACAAAAATACAATTAAAAGTGAATTTATACTCTATTTTTAATTTGTAATATATTTAATTAAAAACTTTGTTAATCAGATTTTTAAACTAAATTTGTTACTATTGTATCTTGTATACAAGACCTATACACAACTCAATTTATTAGAAGCGATTGATGGGGCTTCTTAATTATATATTAAGAAGGATTATTTGTACAAATGCAAACAACTAATCTAATCTATTTGTTAACTTTAAAAACTCATCTTTCGCTTCTTTTTTGTCGTACAATACGTTATAAACAGCGTCGATTATTGGAGTTTTAGCTTTGTTTTTTTGATTGATTTTATAGGCACTTTTTGTTGCGTAATACCCTTCAGCAACCATACTCATTTCTAACATTGCAGATTTCACAGTGTACCCTTTACCTATCATGTTTCCAAACATTCTATTTCTACTAAATGTTGAATAGCCTGTAACTAATAAGTCACCTAAGTATGCTGAGTTATTAATATTACGCTTCATTTTGTGAATCTTTTTAATAAAGCGTTTCATTTCACGAATACCGTTACTCATTAATACTGCTTGAAAATTATCTCCATATCCTAAACCATGAGCAATTCCAGCTGCTATGGCATAGATATTTTTTAACATCGCTGCGTATTCAGTACCAATAATATCATCAGATATTTTAGTTTTAATATAGCGTCCTGCTATACCTTTACTAAGGTTTTTTGCTTTATCTTCATCTTGACACGCCAATGTTAAATACGATAAGCGCTCCATTGCCACTTCTTCTGCATGACAGGGTCCTGATATTACTCCAATATTTTCATATGGAATATTATATGATGTATGAAAATGTTCACCAACAATTAATCCTGATTCAGGAACTATTCCTTTGATAGCTGAAAAAATAATTTTTCCCTCTAAAGAAGTTGTTAGTTTTTCTAGCTCGGTGTTTAAAAAAGCAGATGGGATAGCAAAAATTAACACATCGTAATTTTCAATAATATAGTTTATATCTTCAGACAAATCTAATTTCTCTGGGTGTAATTCTGCAGAACTTAAATAACTAGGATTATGCTTGTTACGTTTAATATGTTCAATAGCATATATGCTACGCATATACCAACCAATAGTTTCTAAGTTTTCAGATAACATTTTAACAATAGCTGTTGCCCAACTTCCTCCTCCTAAAACGGCTATTCTAGTTTGATTGCTCATAAGTAGTATTTGTTTGTATTACAAAATTAAGAAATCTATAAACGACTCTCTAAACTTAAAGGTTATTATATTTGAAAATTGAAAATCAAGAATTATGAATGTACAAATCATAAACAAATCAAAACACCAAACTCCAACGTATGAAACCGAAGGTTCTGCAGGTATGGATTTGCGTGCAAATATAGATGCTGCTATTACTTTAAAACCTTTAGAGAGAGCTATTATAAAAACAGGTTTATTTATTGCTCTTCCTGTTGGATATGAAGCTCAAGTTCGACCACGTAGTGGACTTGCAGCTAAAAAAGGAATTACTGTATTAAACTCTCCTGGTACTGTTGATGCGGATTACCGTGGTGAAATTGGTGTTATTTTAGTGAACTTATCTAATGAAGAGTTTATTATAAATGATGGTGAACGTATTGCACAATTGGTCATTGCAAAGCATGAACGTGTAAACTGGAAAGAAGTAGAAGTTTTAAACGAAACTGAACGTGGTGCTGGTGGTTTTGGAAGCACGGGAGTTTAAATAAGTCTTTTATATACTTGACTCATTTTTCTAACTTCATCAAACAATAATTCAAAGTTTAAAAAACAATGTGAATGATACTGGTACCCAAGTTTTTTATAGAATTCAAAAGCTTGCGGTTGCTCATCCATAGTATCTAACCATATTAATTCATATTGTTTTTTTCTAGCTTCCTCTTCTAACCAAGCTAATAATTGTTTACCAACACCTTTACCTTGGGTGCTTTTATGTAAATAAATTCGATGGAGTTTTAATGATTTTTTATTCTCAAGCCCTGATAATTTTTCTTCCCATAGAATTCTAAAAACCCCTATTATTTCTCCGTTGTAAAGAATAAAATAGTAGCTTGTTTTATCTTCTAATAATTCTTTTTCTAAATTACTTTTAGAGAATTGAGTTTGCACATACCAACTACCTGCATCTTTCCAAAAATGACTGTATGCTGCAGGATATATTTCTTCCATTAAATTAAAAAGAGATGTTGAATCGGAACTCAAAATCTCTTTTAATTGTATGCTTTTAGATACATTAATCATTGTCTTTTTAAATACAAAATTACTTATAAAAACAGTATAATTATTTACTAGTTTAGATTTACACTAAATCTTCTTTTTATATAATTTTCAAAACAATTTATTTATTTACTTTCATATATTTCTTTACCATTAAAAACCGTTAAAACTACTTTAGTTGTTTTAATTGTATTTGATGAAATTGTAAAAATATCTTGATTAAGAACGATGAAGTCAGCTAGTTTTCCTGCCTTTAAAGACCCTACTTTATCTTCTTGACGCATTACATAAGCTCCATTAATTGTATACGCTTTTACAGCTTCTTTTAACGATATATTTTGTGGTGCCCTTGTAACTGCATTCTGAATTCCTACAAACGGGTTTAAAGTACTTACGTTCCAATCACTACTCAATGTTATCCTAGCTCCAGCTTCTTTTAATGATTTTATTGGAACTTGATTGTCAGATAATTCTGCACCTAGTAAATGATTGTTTTCATGCCAATATTGTGGTTGGGTAAAATCTCCAGCTACTTGAGCATCAGCTGTTACATTTAATTGTTTAAACCTAATTAAATCAGAATTGTTTATCATTTCTACATGCGTTAATCGGTGTCTTCCTTTTGAGGTTCCACTTTGTTCAATGGCATTTAAAGCTTCTGTTACCCCTCTATTTCCTATAGCATGAATGTGAAAATCAAATCCAACCGATTCTAGTTCTTCAATATACTTTGCAATCCTTTCTTGTGTAAAATAATTAAGTCCGTTATTTGTTTTTAATCCAAAAAAGTCTTCTTTGTAGTTTGAATGTAACGCTGCTGTGGTATTATGTGTTATTCCGTCTGAATATAACTTTATCTGATTAATTTTTAATAGGCTATTTTCATCATTAGAAAACAATGATTTTAGCGATACTAATTGTTCTTTATCATTTTCGGTTGGATATGCCCATAAACCTAAATTAAATCGAGCAGTTAATTTACCATCATTAGCTAAATCTTTCCAAGTTTTATGTTGTTTTCTTTTCCAGTAAGTTCTTGCATCAGAAACTGATGTTATACCGTATTTTGCTAATTCAGGTAGTACATAAGAAACCATTCCGTCATACTCACCATCTGTATCTTTTAATGATTCTACTGCTTGCTGAAAAACTACATTGCCTGCATTATCTATTAAAATTCCTAATAATTTCCCTCCTTCTTTCATAATAATTCCACCTTGAGGATTCTTTGTAGAATTCGTAATTCCTTCTAACTCTAAACCTTTAGAATTTATCCACATTGAGTGTGATGTTTGTTCCATAATAATTACAGGTCTGTCTGAAACTGCTTCATCTATAATTTCTAATGGATTTCTTTTTGCATTAAATAGTGTATTTATAGAATGTCCAAAACCAATTAACCACTCAACATTTGGATTGTCCTTTGAAGCTTTTTGGATGGTTGAAATATAATTTTCTGCATTAGTTTCTTCTTCATTCAACACAAAAGCAGTGGTAGTAGATCCTACCTCCATAGGATGCATATGAACATCATGAAAACCTGGTAATACTAGTTTTCCCTTTAAATCAATTTTCTTAGCATTTTTATTGGCTTTTAATTTTGCTTCTTTATTTGTTCCTACAAAGATTATTTTATTTCCTTCTAACAATAATGCTTCTGCTAAAGGATTGTTTTCATCTACTGTATATATTTTTGCGTTGTAATATAATTTTTGACTGCTTATTTCAGTGTTTTTATTTGTAATTGCTACATCACTCGAACAAGATTTTATAGTAAAAACTATACTGCATAAAATAGTTAATAACTTCATTTTTTTCATGTTTTATTAGTGTTGTGAAATCATCTTTTTTAAAGGTACATAAATTTCTGTTTCGAATTCACTTTCATTACTTGTGTTCCCTTCATGTTTCGTATATTTTTCAATAAATGGTTTTTCTGAAACTTCAAAATTTGTAGTAAATAACCATCTTGTAAAAATTTTGTCATACGTTTTAGAAATACTTTGATATGACCCAACATGTGTAAATACAGCATAACATTGTTCTGGAATCGTTTTTATCTTAAACTTTTTTTGAGGTATTTTTTCTATAAAATTAACTTCAATACAAGCATCGTAATCATAATTTATAGTTTCTGAAATACTGGGTTCGTCCCATATAATTCCAAAACATTCAGCTGTATTAATATTTATATTTTGTGCAGATGCTTCTTCTAAAAACTCATCCCAAATAGTAGTTAACTTTGTACTATTATAATCTCCTTTAAAAGTAGTATATAGTACTTTTTTTGTGGGTAAAACAGTAATTTTTTCTTCAAAAAAAGGCATAATTTCTATATTTATTTGATTCTTTTTTTGAAATAATTCTTCTTTTTTATTTCTATACTTTGCTGGTGAAATTCCGAAATGCTTTTTAAATGATTTACTAAATGTTTGTACATCAGAATATCCTACTTCTTCAGCTATTAATTTAATTTCTGTAGAAGAGTATACTAACATTTTAGCACCGTTTTCTACTTTTATTCTTGTAACATAAGCTCCTATAGTTTCTTTATAGTATGCTTTAAATACCCTTTGAAGATTTCTGTATGAAAAGTTTGAAAACTCTTCAAGTTCTTTAATAGAAATTTTTTCATTGTATTTAGATCGTAAATAAGAAACAACTTGCTGTAACCGGTTTTTATAGAATTCTTTTGTTTCCACAATGCAAATTTATGCTAGGATTAGTGTTTTACTTTTGTCTTAAATTGACAACATTTAATGTACAAAAAAAAGCTGTTGAAATATTTCAACAGCTTTTTAGTAATAGTTAGAACTTTTTAATTTAAACCTTAATCTTGGTTTTCAATAGCATCTTTTATTTTATTTTCTAACTCTTCCATTAGTTCTGGGTTGTCTTTAATAACACCTTTTACAGCATCTCTACCCTGACCTAATTTAGTATCTCCGTAGCTAAACCACGAACCACTTTTCTTTATAATTCCGTAATCTACACCAATATCTAATACTTCACCAACTTTTGATATTCCAGCTCCATACATAATATCAAACTCAGCCATTTGAAATGGTGGTGCTACTTTATTTTTTACAATCTTAACCTTGGTACTGTTACCAATTACCTTATCACCATCTTTAATTTGTGTTCTACGACGAATATCTAAACGAACCGATGAATAGAATTTTAAAGCGTTACCACCAGTAGTTGTTTCAGGGTTACCAAACATAACTCCAATCTTTTCACGTAACTGGTTAATAAAAAATACCGTACAGTTTGTTTTACTAATTGTACCTGTTAATTTACGTAAGGCTTGTGACATTAAACGTGCATGAAGTCCCATTTTAGAATCTCCCATTTCACCTTCAATCTCAGATTTTGGTGTTAAGGCCGCAACCGAGTCAATTACTACAATATCTATAGCTCCAGAACGAATTAAATTATCAGCAATTTCTAAAGCTTGTTCACCATGATCTGGTTGAGAAATAATTAAGTTGTCAACATCAACGCCTAAACTTTCAGCATAAAAACGATCAAAAGCATGCTCTGCATCTATAAAAGCTGCAATTCCTCCTGCTTTTTGAGCTTCTGCAATGGCATGTATGGTTAATGTTGTTTTACCTGATGATTCTGGTCCGTAAATTTCTATAATTCTTCCACGAGGATATCCTCCTACTCCTAAGGCTAAATCTAATCCTAAAGAACCCGACGATATTGCATCTACATCTTCTACTTGGCTATCTCCTAACTTCATTACGGTTCCTTTACCGTACGTTTTATCTAACTTATCTAGTGTAAGTTGAAGCGCTTTTAATTTCGCTTCTTTTTCTTTATCTGCTGCCATAAATCGTGCTAATTATTTTAAGTAATAAGAACGGCTAAGTTATGAAAAACTAGCTTTAATATCCTATCTTTTTATGTTACATTTTGTAATATTGTGCTTCTTAAAAAAAGAAAAGATGCCAACCCATCGTCACTTCATGATTTACAAACCTTATGGTTTTTTATCGCAATTTATTACCAATCAAAAAAAAGGAGGTAAACATAAATTGTTAGGAGAGTTATTTAATTTTCCTTCAGGAACTATGGCTGTGGGTAGGTTAGATGTAAAATCAGAAGGATTATTATTATTAACTACCGATGGAAAAGTAAGTGATTTTATTACCACAAGAGGCAAGGTTGAAAAAGAGTATTATGTGCAAGTTGATGGAGCAATTACATTTGAAGCTGTTGAACAGTTAAAAAATGGTGTTGAAATTGGTTTTGACGGAAAAAAATATATGACTAAACCTTGCAAGGTTAAAATGATTGACATTCCTAATTTTCCTGAACGTTCTAAAAAAATTCGTGATGCTCGTCACGGTCCTACTCCATGGATATCGGTTACTTTAACGGAAGGGAAATTTAGACAGGTACGTAAAATGACTTCTGCAGTGGGTTTTCCTACACTTCGTTTGGTACGTGTTCGCGTGGGTGATATTGTATTAGGTAAAATGGATTCTGGTGAAGTTAAAGAGGTTGAAGAATTGATTTAGTTTGTTATTTTTACAGCTTTATAAAAAGCTATGAAAAAATATATCACTCTTTTACTTTTCTTTTTTACTTTATTTTCTTACTCACAAAATACTTATGTTCCCGATGATGCTTTTGAAAATTATCTAATTAGATATGGCTATGACTCAGGTCCATTAGATGACTATGTACCTACAAAAAATATAAATAACATTGAAAGTTTATTTCTTAATAATTTTGGAATAGAAAACTTTGAAGGTTTACAAGATTTTGTTTCATTACATACTTTAAAAATTATTGCTGGGAGTAACGTAAAAAATATAGATATATCAAAAAATATTAATCTTATAGATTTTCAAATATATGGAGCTCCTTTGTTACAAAATTTTGATATCTCTAAAAACATAAAGCTAGAAGTTTTTACTATAGAAAACAATAGTATAAACAAAATAGATTTATCTAAAAACTTAAAAATAAAAGAATTAACAATAGGAAATACAAAAATTAAAAACTTAGATTTATCAAAAAATTCTAATATTAAAAAAATTGATTTAAACTACGGAATTTTTGAAAATATAAATTTAAATAATAATAACAACTATTCAATAACCCAATTTTCATGCATAGGAAATTATAATTTAAAATGTTTTAGAGTTGATAACAAAAATTACAGTATAAATAATTGGATAAGTATAACTAATTCAGATGTTTTTAGTGAATCTTGTGGATCCTTTGAATTATTAACTTATATACCAGATGATGGTTTTGAACAATATTTAATTGATTTAGGGTATGATTCTGGTCCTTTAGATGATTATGTTCCTACTAATAATATCAGTACTATAAATAACCTATCAATATCAGGAAATGCTGCTTATATATGGGAAATAAAATCCTTACAGGGTATTGAAGACTTTATTGCTTTAGAAAAATTAACTATTGAATTAAATGAAGTTGTGACTATTGATCTTTCTAGTAATACCAATCTAAGAGAATTATATATTTATAGTGATTCATTATTAGAAAGTTTAATTATTTCTAACAATAGGAAGTTAGAAAATTTTTATTGTATTAACACTAGTGTAAATTCAATCGATTTATCCAATAATATAAATATAAGAGACTTAACAATAGGTAATTCAAGTATAACAGAATTAGATTTATCAAAAAATATTAAAATTGAACAACTTAATTTAAGTCATGGAATTTTAGAAAAAGTAAATTTTAAAAACGGTAATAATTCATCTATTACTCAATTATCCTGTATTGATAATCCTAATTTAACTTGTTTTCAGGTAGATAATGAAAATTATAGTAAAACTAACTGGATAGATATTGATGACAACTCTGTGTTTAGTAATAATTGTGCTGCTCCTCTATTAACCTATGTACCCGATGATAATTTTGAACAAGAATTAATAAATCTTGGATATGATTCTGGTCCTTTAGATGACTATGTGTTAACCAGTAATATTGAAAACATACTAGAATTAGAAATTCAAGAAAAAAATATTGCTGACTTAACAGGTATACAAGATTTTAAGAGTTTAACAAAACTTATATGTTATACTAATTCTATTACCTCTATAAATCTCGATAACCTTAAAAATTTGACACATTTAAATATATCAGAGAATAATCTTACAACACTAGATATTAGTAATAATTTAAAATTAATTGATCTATTTTGTAGTGATAACTTACTTGATGAAATAGATGTTAGTGATAATATCAAGTTAGAAAGATTGGTGTGTTCTCTAAATAAAATAAAGGATTTAGACATATCTAGGAACTTAGATCTATATCTTTTATGGTGTGAACATAATCTACTAAATCAATTAAATTTATCATTAAATAAAGATTTAAAAAGATTAAGTTGTGGAGGTAATTTATTTACTAGTATAGATGTATCAAATAATAATATATTAGAAGAATTTTATGCTCCTGATGGAAATTTAGAATCATTGGATTTATCTAATAATCCAAAAATCAGTTACTTCGTTGTATCTAACAATAAACTCACTTTTTTAGATTTAAGAAATGGTGCTAATCAAAATATACCTGGAAACAGTTTTAATACAACAAATAATAATTTGGATTGTATTCTTGTTGATGATAAAAATTTTAGTGAAGTAAATTGGATTTCTATCGATGCTACATCTACTTTTATTAATAATGAATCAGAATGTAATCAAACTACATGTAATATTACAGTAGATACTTTTAATGATGTTACTACCTGTGATAATTACTCTTTACCTAATTTATCTAATGGTAAATATTATACCAAAAGTGGAGGTAATGGAAATCAATTAAATTCTAAAGATATTATTACTACTTCTCAAACTATTTTTATTTATAACGAAGATTCAAGTAATCCATCTTGTTCAATTGAATCTTCATTTTTGGTTACTATAAACAATTCACCTGATGTTGATATTTTAAATGATGTTTTTGCTATTAATGAATTTACTTTACCAAATCTAACAAACGGAAATTATTATACTGAATCTGGAGGTAATGGAAATCAATTAATCTCTGGAGATATTATAACTTCATCACAAATAATTTTTATTTATAATGCTAATCCAGCCAATTTAAATTGTGATAATGAAAGTAGTTTTACTATCACGATTGAGCAAAAAGATATTACTATACCAAATTTCTTTACACCTAATAACGATGGAAATAATGATACTTGGGTTGTAAACGCTAATAACGATCTTATTAAAGATATTTATATTACCGATAGATTTGGTAAAATAGTAAGTAAGATTAAAGCAAATACTATTGGTTGGGATGGTTTATACAATGGATTACCATTACCTAGTAATACATACTGGTATCAAATAATTTTTACTAATGGAGAAACTAAAAATGGTGCTTTTGCTTTAATTAGAAACTAGTTTCTAACCATTCTTATATGTGGAATACCATCTTCTAAATACCCTTCACCTACTTGTTTAAACCTGTGAGATTCGTAAAATTTCTGTAAATACGTTTGTGCTGAAATTGTTATAGTGGTTGTTTTGTAGTTATCAACAATGGCTTTGATAGAAGCTTCAATTAAATCGTGACCATAACCATATTTACGTTCGGTTTCCTTTATTACTACCCTACCAATACTAGGTGTATCAAAATATTCACCA
Organism: Tenacibaculum gallaicum; assembly: GCF_003387615.1. Classification (GTDB taxonomy): domain Bacteria; phylum Bacteroidota; class Bacteroidia; order Flavobacteriales; family Flavobacteriaceae; genus Polaribacter; species Polaribacter gallaicus. The sequence continues at coordinate 358,479 of NZ_QUNS01000001.1, forward strand.
CTGTTAAATAATCGTGTGTAGGCTATAATTTTACCATCTTTTACACCTATAACATGTAACGCTTTTTTATCTTTACCATCAATATCTTGATATACACAATCTTGTTCAACAACAAAAACTTCAGAACGTAATTGAAGTAATTCATACAGTTCTGAAGTTGTTAATTCTTGAAAATTTTTAACTTTAAATTCCATTAGCAATCACAAGCTATTTTATTTACTCTATTAGCATGACGACCACCTTCAAATTCTGTAGATAAGAAAACTTTCACAAAACCTAAGGCTTGTTGTAACGATACAAAACGAGCAGGAATCGTTAAAATATTAGCATCGTTATGTTGACGTGTTAATTCAACTAATTCATTATTCCAACATAAAGCAGCTCTTACACCTTGATGTTTATTAGCTGTCATTTGCGCTCCGTTGCCACTTCCACACAAAATAATACCCATTTCAGCTTGACCAGTTTCAACAGCTTCAGCAGTAGGGTGAATGGTATCTGGGTAATCCATACTATCGGTTTCATTTGTACCAAAGTTAATTACCTTATGTCCTAATTCTTCTAATAGGTTAACTATTTCAAATTTGTATTCGGTGCCTGCGTGATCATTTCCTACAGCGATTGTCATAATTTGTTGATTTTAATTCAGTTGTGAACTACAAAAATACAGTTATTCACGGTTATCAACAGTAATTAACAATGCTTTTTTTAGCATTCTTAATAACCTCTTTAAAATTAAGGGGTTAAACTGTATTACCAAATTGTTAAGAACTAGTAGTAGATTCTGAAAAGAAAATTTGATTTTCTAGATATTTTTTACAATACAAGAACAAGAATTAATTATGCAACTTTTTTTTTGATATTTTAATGAACATTTATCAACATAAAATTAACCCTTTCTTTACATTTAAAATGAAATTAACTATTCATAATTTTTAGTGAATTGCTGTTTATAACTTTTGTTAATAACTCCATTTTGTAGTTGATTTTTAAGATTTTATTCAAATAATAACTTGTTTATTTATTTTAATAAGTCACTTTACCAAAAATAAAATCTACTTTTTATGCTACATATTAACACACTATTATAACAATCATTTCTTTTTTTTAATTTTAAAAATCTTTTATATATATTATATAATATGTTAACAACAGTTTTTTTGAACTTCAAACTTTAAATAATTTACTTGTAAGATGAGAGATTAAATAAATTAGAATCCTTTTCTGTGTTTCTAGTAGGCAAATTGCAAAAAATAAGGCATTAATGCTACGTTTGTTGATAAGTGATAATAAATGTAAAGAAGTGCTTTAAACGGCTTTTTTATAAGCTTTGATAAGGTTAAGAGTGTCTTTAGCTTTAACTACTTCAGAAGGAGTTTTTTTATTCAAAGTCGTATTGATACTTACTACAGTTACGATAATTCCTGTAATAAATATAAAAATAAACAGCGCTATTATTTTGCGTAAGTTTTTCATTTATAACGACTTTCTTATTATAAAGACGTATGAGTTTAAGAAACGTTACAATTTATTTAAGTTTTTTTTAACTTTTTAAGGAACTACTATTCGAATAGCACTTTTAATAATACTAACTCTTACTTTCCCTTTACCTATTAACTCTCCATCTGCCTGAATATAAGGAAGATTATTTCTATTTTTTGGAGTTATTAACAATGATTTTGAAGTATATGTTTCTACTTTTTTATGCTGAAGAATTTTTCCGTTGTATAATTTTTTTATAGAAAACAATAAATCCCAAAAAGATAGATTTTTAGCTATGGTTATATCAAATAATCCATTATTAGAGTCTTTATAATCAGTTAATTGCATACCACCAGCAGCATATTTACAAATACCAAACAAAGTCATTAAACACTCGGTTTCAATTGATTTATTATCTATATCTACTTTAAAAGTAGTTTTTTTGTAGAATAATAAACCTGCTATTCCGCTAAGTAAGTAGGCTATAGGTCCAAACCTTTTCAATTTATTCAACTTATTAACAACATATCCGTCATAACCAATGCCTGCAACATTATTAAAGTAAGAAGTAATATCTGATAATTCCAAGTAACCGATGTCTTGAAAAATGGTTCTTTCCTGCTTTATTAAATTAATAGCTGCTTTTACATTTTTAGGAATAGTATAGGTTTTAATCCAGTAATTACCAGTACCTAAAGGTATTACAGCAACAGTTATTTCTTTTGAATTAATAGTATTTTGTGTCATAATTCCATTAATAATATGGTGCAAAGTACCATCACCACCTACTGAAATTATTTTTTTATACCCTTTATTAATAGCTTGTTGAACAATTATTTTTTCATGATTTGAATACTCAGTTTTAACATATTCATAAGTAATATCATTTGCTTTTAATCCCTGCTGAATTTCAGACCAATACTTATTAAAATTACCATTACCAGCTACAGGATTAACAATACCAAACCAAGAATTATTCATACAAATACTTTAAATAAAGAATGGAAAAGTACAAAATGAATTTATAACAGTTATTTAAATTACTAGCATTAATTTTATTTGTACTTTGGTTGAAAATTAAATAAGACGAAAGATTAATGACTAGAAAGAAAAAAATCTACAAAAAAAAGGGGAAAGTTATCAAAGACCTTACTCGAAACATTTTCAAAATACTTAACGAAGACAGTAATAAAAATTATAATTACAAGCAGATTGCTGCCAAATTGAAGGTTTCTGATACTGATGGTAAAAACCAGATTATTAAGAAACTAGCTGAATTAACAGCCAATCAAAAAATTAAAGAAGTTGACAGAGGTAAATATCAAATAAACGAAGATCGTAAGTATCATATTGGTACATTAGATGCTACTTCTAACGGTAATGCCTATTTTATTTCTGATGACTTCGAACATGATATTTTTGTTCCTTCAGTAAATTTAGGAAAAGGCTTACATAACGATACTGTTAAAGCTTATGTTTATAAAAAGCGAAGAAGTAATAAATTAGAAGCAGATGTTGTTGAAATTATAGATAGAGCTAAAACAGAATTTGTTGGTGTTTTACAAATGAATAAAAACTTCGGATTTGTGATACCTGATAGCAATAAAATGTATGCCGATATTTTTATTTCACAAAGTAAACTTAATGGTGCAGAAGATGGTGATAAAGTTGTTGCTAAAATGACTGATTGGCCTGAGAATTCTAAAAATCCGTTTGGAAAAATTACACAAGTTTTAGGAAGACCAGGAGACCATGATACCGAAATTCATTCTATTTTATTAGAGTATGGTTTACCGTATGAGTTTCCAACAGAAGTAGAAAAAGAAGCTTCTGAATTACCAATAGAAATAACTAAAGAAGAAATAGCTAAACGTAGAGATATGCGTGGTGATTTAACCTTTACTATTGACCCAAAAGATGCAAAAGATTTTGATGATGCTTTGTCATTTACCAAACTTGAAAATGGAAATTATGAAATAGGAATTCATATTGCAGATGTTTCTCATTACCTACAACCAAAGACAATTTTAGATGATGAAGCTTACGATAGAGCAACTTCAGTATATTTAGTTGATAGAGTGGTACCTATGTTACCAGAAATGTTAAGTAATGGAGTTTGTTCATTACGACCAAATGAAGAAAAATTGACTTTTTCTGCCGTATTTGAAATGAATGACAAAGCACAAGTTATCAACCAATGGTTTGGAAGAACAGTTACCTATTCTGATAAACGTTTTGCCTACGAAGAAGCACAAGCCATAATTGAAAACAAAAATAATATTATACCTGCTGATGTTTCTTTAACAGGTGAAGCCTATGAAGTTGATGAACAAATAGTAGAAGCTACATTAAAACTAGATGAATTAGCCAAAAAGATGCGTAAAAAGCGCATGAAATCTGGAGCTATTTCTTTTGATAGAGTTGAAGTTAAATTCGAATTAGATGAAAATGCAAATCCTACTGGAGTTTTCTTTAAGGAAGCAAAAGATGCTAATAAATTAATAGAAGAATTTATGCTATTAGCAAATAAAAAAGTGGCTGAGTTCATAGGTTTTTCTGGTGGAAAACCAAGTAAGAAAACATTTGTGTATCGAGTACACGATGAACCAGATGTTGAAAAGTTAGCATCATTACAAAATATTGTTAGCAAGTTTGGTTATAAAATCAATACAGAAACACGCCAAAAAACATCAGATAGTTTAAATAAATTATTATCAGATGTACATGGAAAAGGGGAAGCTAATATGGTAGAAACCTTAGCAATACGTTCTATGAGTAAAGCTGAATACACTACACAAAATATTGGTCACTACGGATTAGCATTTGATTATTATAGCCACTTTACTTCACCAATTCGTCGTTATCCCGATGTAATGACACATCGTTTATTACAACATTATTTAGATGGAGGAAATTCACCAAAAGCAGAAATTTATGAAGATAAGTGTAAGCATTCTTCAAAAATGGAAGAATTAGCTTCTAAAGCCGAAAGAGATTCTATTAAATACATGCAAGTAAAATACATGCAAGATCATAAAGATCAAGAATTTGAAGGTGTAATTTCTGGGGTTACTGAATGGGGAATTTATGTAGAGATAAAATCTAATAAATGTGAAGGTATGGTACGTATCAAAGATATTAAGGATGATTATTATATATTTGACGAAAAACAATATGCTGTGATTGGACAATCAACCAAAAATATGATTCAATTAGGTGATGAAGTTGTAGTAAAAGTTAAACATACCGATTTGGAGCGTAAACATCTTGATTTCAACCTTATTTCACATTAATTAGATAGCTTTAAACAATAAAAATTAGCATTTACCTTTATAGTATTGGTATAATTATTGGTTATACTCAATTAACTAATGGAATTTATTATGAAGAAATTAGCAATATTAAGTTTGTTTTTGATGACCGTTTTAGCATCAGCTCAAACAACCATAACTAAAAATTTAGGAGACTTTTCAATTGTAAAAGTCTATAATGGTATAGATTTAAAACTTGTTAAATCAGATGTTTCTAAAATTATAGTTACAGGTGAAAAAACAGATAAGGTTAAAATTAAGTTAGATGGAACTACCTTAAAAGTATTATTGAGATTCCCAGAAACTACTGCCGATGGTAAAGTTAAAGCAACGTTATATTACAATAAAACTTTATCAATAATTGATGCAAATGAAGGAGCGACAATTACAGGTAAAGACATTAATCAACAAAAAGTTGAAATTAGAGCCCAAGAAGGAGCTTTTATCAATCTTGTGGTGAATGTTAAGCATTTAAACGTAAAAAGCTCTTCAGGTGCTGTTATTAAGCTTTCTGGTACAACCAAGAATCAAAATGTAAATGCAGATTTAGGAGGAATGTACCACGGATACAAATTATCAGTAGAAGAGATGACTATTGTAAAAGCAGGATCTGGATCTAAAGTAGAAGTGCAATCTGGTGAAACTTTAGATGCTAAAGTATCGTTTGGAGGTTCTATTTTTTACAAAGGAAAACCAGAAGTATTTAGAGATAAAAAAGTAATTGGTGGAGTAATTGAACACCGAAGTTAATTTTGTATCTTTGTAGCGCAAAAATTTAATAAAAATGAATTTACTTACTATATTTTTAGGAATGATTGGACCATGGCAAATAGCCATTGTCGTTGCATTAGTATTATTATTATTTGGAGGTAGAAAAATTCCTGAATTAATGAGAGGTTTAGGAACAGGTATCAAAGAATTTAAAGATGCTACTAAAAATGAAGATGAAGAGAATACTGATAAAGCAGAAGATAAAAAATAAGATTAATACTTATTACAAATAAAAAAAACCGAAACATTTAATGTTTCGGTTTTTTATTTTTAGTTATATTTTTATAGTAGTACCTGAGGCTGTGACCATTAGCATACCACCATTGGCACCTACGGTTTCATAATCTAAGTCAATTCCTACCACTGCATCCGCTCCTAAGCTACGAGCTCTTTCAGTCATTTCTTTTAAAGCTATTTATTTAGCTTCTCTTAGAACTTTTTCATACGAACCAGACCTACCTCCTACTATATCTCTAATACCAGCAAAAAAGTCCTTAAAAATGTTTGCACCAATAATTGTTTCACCTGTAACAATACCTAAATATTCTTTAGCAGGTTTATTTTCTAACGAAGGTGTAGTTGATAATATCATATTATTCTTTGTCTTTTTTCTCTTGAGCTTTTTTCATGGCTTCCCCTATTTGATTACTTGCTGTAAAGCTAGCTACCATATCATTTAACATATTACTACCTGCTTGAGGAGAGTTTGGTAATAAAATTAAGTTACTATTCGTTTCTTCACCAATAGATTGTAAAGTATCGTAATGTTGTGTAACAACGATTAATGCAGAAGCTTCTTGACTGTTAATTCCTACTTTATTTAATACTTCTACAGATTCTTCTAATCCACGGGCAATTTCACGACGTTGATCAGCAATACCTTGTCCTTGCAAACGTTTACTTTCAGCTTCCGCTTTTGCTTTCTCAACAATTAAAATACGTTGTGCATCACCTTCGTATTGAGCTGCAGTTTTTTCTCTATCTGCTGCATTAATACGGTTCATAGCTGCTTTTACTTGAGAATCAGGATCAATATCAGTAACTAAAGTTTTTATAATATCATAACCATAATCCATCATAGCATCATTCAATTCTGTTTTTACTGCGATTGCAATATCATCTTTCTTAACAAATACATCATCTAAACGCATTTTAGGTACTTCTGCACGTACAACATCAAATACATAAGAAGTAATTTGATCATGTGGATAATCTAGCTTATAAAAAGCATCATATACCTTATCTTTTATTACCATATATTGAACAGAAACTTTTAATTTAACAAATACATCGTCTAAGGTTTTTGTTTCAACAATTACATCTAATTGTTGAATTTTTAAACTTAATTTTCCAGCAATTCTATCTACAATAGGAACTTTTAATTGTAAACCAGATTGACGGATGCTTTGAAAACGACCAAAACGTTCAATAATCGCAGCGGTTTGTTGCTTAACAATAAAAAATGAAGATAATAAAACGATAACCCCGATAGCAATAACCGGATACATGTAAATTGACATAGTTTTTAATATTTAAATGTTAGTAATTTTTTTGATAAAGATACTACTTAATAGTAGATATTTATAGGACGAATTTTTTCATAATTGTTACAATTCTTTTTTTAAAATTATATTTGTAAAAAATCAATTACATGGAACTTATACAACAAAGCATAACAGAAATTTTAATCTTACTTTTTTTAATCGTTACTTTTTTACAATCGGGAATTGATAAAGTGAGTGACTGGAAAGGAAATTTGTCTTTTATTAGAGGCCACTTTAAAGATTCACCTTTAAAAAATTCAGTACCAATTTTATTAGCCGTTATTTTAGTGATGGAATTATTAGCAGGTGCATTAATGTTTGTTGGAATTTTTCACTTATCAACAACAGGAAATCATAACATCGCTTTAATTGGTGCAGAATTATCTGCAGTAACATTAATCTTTTTATTAATTGGTCAACGATTAGCAAAAGATTATGCAGGGGCGATGACCTTAGCAGTTTACTTTATAATTGCAGTTTTAGGCGTATATTTATTAAATAGATAAAAACTATTAAAAATACAATAAATAATAAATATTTATTATTTAAAAACCTCTTAAAAATCTAATTTTAAGAGGTTTTTAAATTTCAATAAGGTATTTGTATGCTTTAGTGTTTAAAACTACTTAAAATAGCTTTAAATTTAGCTTTACTTACTTTTTAAGATGTAAATTAAAGAAGAATACTCACCAGAACGTTTTGCTTTCATATTTGACTTTAAACCTGTTAAAAAAGCATGAATAGGTCTTGATTTTTTTGTTTTATATTTTTCTGATAATAAAGAAACATAAAATGAATCAAACTTCATTGGAAGTGTTTTTTCAACTTTTATTTCAACGAATGAAAATATTTTTGAAATAGCTGTTTTTGAAAAATGCCATAAATGTCTTGGAACATCGTAAGCAGCCCAAAACTCTTTGTAGTGTTTTGAATCAAAGCTTTTATAATTAGGAACAGCAATGATTAAAAATCCATTTGGTTTTAAAAGTGATTTAAGTTGTTGTACATACTCTGTTAAATTAGGAATATGTTCTAATACATGCCAAAGTGTAATAACATCAAATTGCTTATTATCTATTTTAGAAATATCTTCTACAAGATTTATGTTTTTGTTTTTAGCAAAATCTCTAGCTTTTTCAGAAGGTTCTACTCCATTAATTCTCCATCCACCTTTTTCACATACTTTTAAAAAATCACCAGTACCTGCTCCAATATCTAAAATTGATTTTTCTTCTGTATTAAAAGAGTTAATCAATTTTAGTTTTTTCTTTAAAGTGTAATTTTTTACAAACTGATATGTTTTATCAAAAAGAGAAGTTTTACTATCTGTGTGTGAAATATAATCTTCACTAGCATAATATTTTTCTAAGTTGTTAGGTACAGGTGAAGTTACCAACATATCGTAATCTTCATTTCTCATTACCTCATAACTTTCTTTTGATACTGTATGATCAATACAGTTTAAAAAAGGTTTTAAGTTTCTGTAGAATTCTTTATCTGTAATCAAACTAATAAAATGTGTTGAGTGTTCCTTGTGGAACATTATTTTTTATCGAACAATTATACATAAAAAAAACAAAACGTTCCACATGGAACATTTTGTTTTTTGTAACTCTAAATTAGAATTTACCTACCCATGTAAACAAGTAGTACTGATATATCACTTGGTGAAACACCACTTATTCTACTTGCTTGTGAAATGGAAGTAGGTTGAATTTTTGTTAACTTCTCTCTAGCTTCATATGATAAAGACTTTACTTTAGTATAATCAAACGTAGAAGGTATAGGTACATTTTCCAATCTATTTAATTTATCGGCATTATTTTTTTCTTTTTCGATATAGCCAGAATATTTTAAATGGATTTCAACTTGCTCTATTATTTCATTATCAATAGCATTTTCTTGAATATAATTTTCAAGTTTTTCTATAGATCTAAAATCTGAAAAAGATAATTGTGGTCTAGCAGCAATCTTATATAATTTCATAGATTGATTAATGGTTGCTAAATTTTTACTCTCTAAAATAGGGTTTACCTCTTCTTTTGTAATACTTAATTTAGTGATAAAATCTATTAAATTTTGAGTTTTGTTTTGCTTCTCTTCTACTCTATCCATTCTTTCTTGTGAAGCTAATCCTAATTTATAAGATCTTTCAGTAAGACGTAAATCAGCATTATCTTGTCGTAATAAAGTTCTATACTCTGCACGAGAAGTAAACATTCGATAAGGTTCTTCTGTTCCTTTTGTAATTAAATCATCAATTAAAACACCTATATAAGCTTCACTCCTTTTTAAAATAAATGGTTTTTTATTTTGAGTTTTTAAGGCAGCATTTACACCTGCCATTAAACCTTGTGCAGCTGCTTCTTCATAACCCGTTGTACCGTTTATTTGTCCAGCGAAAAATAAGTTGTTAATTAACTTAGTTTCTAAATTATGTTTTAATTGTGTTGGAGGAAAGTAATCGTACTCGATGGCATAACCATATCTAAAAAACTTTACGTTTTCAAAACCAGCGATAGAACGAATAGCTTTGTCTTGAATATCTTCTGGAAGAGATGTTGAGAAACCATTTACATAAATTTCAACTGTATTCCATCCTTCTGGTTCTACAAAAATTTGATGACGTTCCTTCTCTGCAAAACGATTAATCTTATCTTCTACTGAAGGACAATAACGAGGTCCTGTAGATTTAATTCTACCATTAAACATTGGCGAGCGTTCAAAACCTTCACGAAGTATATCATGTACTTCAGGGTTAGTGTAAGTAAGATAACAAGAACGCTGTTTTGCTAATGTTTTTGTAATAGGTAAATACGAGAATTTTTCTGGAGAATCATCACCAGGTTGTTCAGTCATTTTAGAATAATCTAAAGAACGACCATCAACACGAGGAGGAGTTCCTGTTTTCATTCTACCAGCTTCAAAACCTTTTGCAACTAAATCTTCAGTAATACCAGTTGAAGCTCCTTCACCTGCTCTACCTCCACCAAAAGTTTTATCACCAATATGAATTAAACCGTTTAAAAAAGTACCAGCTGTTACGATTACAGTTTTAGCTTTTATTTCTAAACCTAAAGCAGTTTTAACACCTGTAATAGTATCTCCATCAAACAATAATCCATTAACAGAATCTTGATAAAAGTCTAAATTTTCTGTTTGTTCTAACATCGTTCTCCAACACTCTGCAAATTGCATCCTGTCTGATTGCGCTCTCGGACTCCACATAGCAGGTCCTTTTGATTTATTTAGCATTTTAAACTGAATAGCTGTCTTGTCAGTTATAATAGCACTATAACCACCTAAAGCATCAATTTCTCGTACTATTTGCCCTTTTGCAATTCCACCCATAGCAGGATTACAACTCATCTGAGCAATGTTTTGTAAGTTCATTGTAATTAACAAAGTGTGTGCTCCCATGTTTGCACTTGCTGCAGCTGCTTCGCTTCCAGCATGTCCACCTCCTATTACAATTACATCGTATGTCGTATTAACTAAACTCATTTTTTATAGTCAGTTCCACGTGGAACTTTTTTATGTTTTATCTAAAATTTCTAAACATTCATTTTCCTTAGAGCGCATCATTTGCTTCTCTTTCTCAGTCTTGTCTTTGTATTTCATATAATGTAAAATACCATGAATTATCACTCGGTGTAATTCATCTTCAAAAGAAGTACCAAACTCGTTAGCATTATCATTTACTCTTTCTATAGAAATAAAAATATCGCCCCCTACTAACTTACCCAACGTATAATCAAAACTGATAATATCAGTTAAAGTGTCGTGTTGTAAAAACTCAATATTGAGTTTATGTAAATAGGCATCGTCACAAAAAATATAGTTGATTTCTCCTAATTCAAAACCTTCTTTTTCTATACATTCTTGTATCCATTTAGAAGTGTTTTCTTCATTGTTTAATTGAAACTCGGTTTCGTAATTAAATGCAATCATTTCTTTATATCAAATACTATTGTTAATGTCTTTTTTTAAAAAAATCAATTAAAAAGCGATAGTATTTGTATAATCTAAAGGCTTTTTAATGTGTTATTTTTTATCCTTTGGAAGGCTAAAATACTCTTGCACCTTCTTTTTGTAATTTTGGCGCAAAGGTAGTGATTGTCTGTTTAATATCTCTGTTTGGTTATAAAACAACTTTTTAAACTCCAATTCTTTAGAAGTATTGTTATTAAACTCTTGTAAATTGGTATTCGATTTACGTTGCTTATCTTTATTTTGTTCAAAAGTTGCTTTGTCTAATTTTAGTAACTCATAGTTTAACTGTTGCATTCTATTTATACTTTCTTGCGTAAACCCTTTTTCTAAAATCTCATTTTCTAATTGCTCCATTTCCTTTAATGCTTTTTTAGTATCACCATTCCCTCTTTTTCCTTCCCTAATAGCATTTTCTAATTGCTCTCTTAACTGTGATTGTTCTTTATAAATTTGATATAACTCGCCATCTAAATCATCACTTTGTTCTCCGTTTTGTCCCTCTTTTTCGCCTTTCTTTTTACCATTTTTTCCGTCTTTTGGTTTTCCTTGATTTTTCTTTTGCATACCTTGTTTCATCTTTTCCATCAATTCGTTTTGTTTTTGAATGATGTCCGGTAAGCTAAACGATTTCCCTTTCCCTTTTCCTTTTCCGTTACCGGGTTTAGGGTTTTGCATGGCATCTAAAGTATTACTCAACATATCAGCTAATGTATTTGCTGAAGTCATTACATACTGTTGGTTTGATATTCCAGTCTGGAAATAATTATCCGCAAAGTTTTCTAAAGATTGATCTAAGTTATAATGAGCTTGTGCTAAGTGATCTTGAATTTTTGAAGATATACTAGGAACTCGCATTGAAAGCACAAACAAACTATCGTCAATATGTTCAAAATAGGTTTTAAGCTGATGTTGTTTTTGTAGGTTTTTACCAAAATTTGGATGCGATGAATTCGATGAAGAAAACTCATCCATTAGTGCTTCTTGGTCAAAAGAAAATTTAATTAAATTTTCTAAAATTTGACGCAATCCTTCCATGTTCTCCTCCTCCATTTCAGCACTCATCGATTGCATTGACTGTTGCATTTTTTGACTCATTTCCTGCATCTTTTTAGCAGCTTTTTTCTGATTTTTTTTAGTTTCTGAAGCATTATTTTTATCTAAGTTTTCCTCAGCTTTATTTAGTTCTTGTTGAGTTTTCTTTTCTAAATCTTCCATAGAAGGCATTTCCATGGGTTGTTTTAACTCTTGATTGTCTTTTTCTAAGTCGTCTAATTCTTTCTTTGCATTTTGAAACTCTTCATTAATCTCTTGTTGCTCTTCTTTACTAGCTTCTTTTTTACTTAACTCTTCTTGTTTTTTAGACAAATCATCAAGTTTATTAGCTAGTTGATTCATCTTTTGTTCAACATAAAAACGTTTAGTCATTTCTAAAATACGTTCCAAACTACGTTCCTGTTGTTTATTTTGTTCAGCTAGTTCTTTAGTCTTTTTAATTAACTCTTCTTTCTTCAGTTTATCTGCTAGCTTATGTAATTGATCTAGTAATTTTTGCTGCTTTTCTAACTTCTTAAGTTCTTCAATACGCTTTTTAAGGTTCTCTTTTTTCTCTTGAAGTGTTTCATTTTCCTCTTTCTTTTCAGAAAAATTTTCTTGTAATTTTTGTGTTTGACGTTGCATCATTTGCTTGTATTGCTCTTGACGCTTTATTAAATTCTGAATTTTTTTCTGATCATTCCAGTTGATATTCTTTTTGTTTTGTAAATCAAACTGAATCTTTTCTAAATCTTTCTTGCTTTTTTGTTGCTGATCTAACGAATTAGTTATGTTTTGAATGTAGTTTTTTTGCTCTTGCAATAGCTCCTCTTCTATTTCCTCTTCAGTTTTTTGACGATAACTAAATTTTCTACTGATGGCCTTTTTACTACCATTTACAAGATCATTATCGTATACCTGAAAGTACATTTCATAGTCTATTCCTTTCTTTAAATCTAAGCTTCCAGGAAACTCTAAATAAAAGGTCTGAATAATCTCTTTATTAATGTTAATTAATTGATTATAAGTGTTTTGGGTATTGTTTTTATCATAATAAACCAATTGTAATTTCTTAAAACCGTAATCATCAGAAATTTGACCTACAAACTGTGCGTTACCTCTCGAAATACTATCAATATTTGAATTTACAGTAATTGTAGGATATTCATCTTTCGTCACATTAATAGAAAACTGCAGCTGTTCGTAATCTGTTAGGTTTTGATTAGAGGTAGTTATTTGATAATTTGTATTATTTAGTACTCGTTTTGTAAACTCAAATTCGTTGTTTTCTTTTTGTTTAAAAATTGTTCTTTTTTCTTTTTCAATGAAGGTAACTGTATCGGTTTCAGAAGTTTTAATGCCCCATTTTATAATTGTTCCTTGTGGAACATTTAAGTTTCCGGTATTGTTTATAGTTTCAGAAGCTTTTCGTATGTATGATGGATATGTTAAGTTCAATGATATATTTTGAATAGAAGGAGTTTTAATAATCGTTATGTGATACTCATTAGATTCAATTCCGTTGGCACTTGCATAAAAAGTAATTGGATTTTGGACTTCAGAAAACGTATACGAAAACAAACCATTTCCTTCATTCTCCATAAAGTATTGTTGATTATTAAAATGAATTTTGGTTTCCTGTGGTATTACCTCCCCTTCTGTTTGTAAATACACGGTTACATCTTTTCCTTTAATAACACGTAAATCTTTTGCAGTTAAATTAAAATAAAAAGGAGCTGGTGGATTATAAGCTACGGAATGATTTACCATACGATTAAAACTTTGTGAAAGCTTAACAGAAGTTCCTGTAAGCAAAGAAATACTCCAAATAAGAAAAGGAATTAAAGCATACTTTATATATTTTTTATTTCCACTAAAATCGATAGCTTTATTAAAAGAAACAGGTTGTAACTCTTTCGACTTTTGTTCAATACTAGCAGCTAATAAATCAGACTGCTGATTGTTTTGCTGCAATTGTAAAACATTTAATAATTTATCTTTTACCTCAGGAAAATGATTTCCGATGATTTTAGAAGCCTCTTCAAAAGAAATTCCTTTTTGTAATCCCACAATTTTAAAAATAGGAAAACAAATAAAACGGAATAGTAAGAATACTTCCACCACAATAAATAACCAAAACAAAATAGTTCTAGCTGTAGGTTTTAACCATAAAAAGTATTCAATAAACAGTGTAAAAAGTAAATAGATTAATCCTAATGCGACAAATAAAATGCTTCCTTTTATCAATTCATTAGTGTAAAACTTCTTGCTAAACTGCTGTAGCTTTTGTTGTATTTTATTAAAATCTTTCATATCTAAGTATAAAAATACATGTTTTATGAAGAAATCTTAGTTAAAGATTTATTTAAACGCACATATCCTCTTAATAAATCATTTTAAAATAGTATTTAAAGAAAAAATAAGGACTTTCCATACCTTTTATAAGGTAAAATAGGTGATTCGTATTTAAAGTTGAATTAAATTGCTAGTACTAATTTAAAAACTTTAAAGATGTTAAAAAACATTTCAAACTTAGGTATTCTACTGAATAAAGTAGCTCAAAAAAATATTAATGGAGGATTTTCAGGAAATAATGAATGTGATATTACAGGTTGTCATGAAAGATACCCTGGAGGAAATGGGTATGTTGGTTTCGGAGAAGGAAATCCATGTGCATTTGATACGCCATATGATATAAGCTGTGTAGGAATTATACAAAATGGATTGTGTTGCATAAGTTAAAAACTTCAAGTAGAATGTATGAAAGCAGTATTAAATTTAATGCTGCTTTTCTGTGAAGTGTAATTAATAATAAAAAAATATTACTTAAAAAATAAGTCTTTTGTAAGGAACGAAAGCTTTTGTAAACTAATTATAAAATCTTTTTAGCATGAAACAACTAGTTTTACCAGCATTATTTTTAATTACACTTAATGCTTTTTCTCAAAGTCCATGGACAAAAAATAAAAACGAAGGATACATTCAAGTATCATATACTACTATTGGGAGTTATGATAAAATCTATGGAACCCCAGACTATAAACCACAACGAGAAATAACCGATAATACAGTACAACTATACGGAGAATATGGTGTAACTGACAAAACAACACTATTTGCTAACATTCCTTTAAAAATGGTAAAAACAGGCGATTTTACCGAAGACATGTCAGTAATTTTTCCTTCTTTTACCATTGATGAAGCTTCAGAAACTTTATTAGGGAATATTCAATTAGGAATAAAACATAACTTTTCTAATAATAAATGGTTGCTTTCAGGACAACTTTCTATAGAAGCAAATACAAGTACCTATAAAGAAAATTCAGGATTACGAAGTGGTTACGATGCGTGGACGTTTACCCCGTTGTTTTTAACAGGTAGAGGTTTTGATTCATGGTATATACAAGCGTTCACAGGGTTTGATATTAGAACTAATGATTATAACTCTAACTATAAACTCGGAGGAGAAATAGGGTATAAAGCACTAAATTGGTTATGGATAGCTGGGTTTTTAGATGGTGTTGCTTCTTTAAAAAATGGAGATATAGTATTACCTCAGGAAAATTTAGCTACAGGTTTGTATGTAAACGATCAAAGCTATGCTGCCTTTGGATTAAAACTTATAGGTGAGTTCAATAAATCTTTTGGAGCTAATGTTGGTTTCGGAGGAGCTTTTGCAGGAAGAAATGTTGCCAAAGCCCCAGCATTGAGTTTCGGATTGTATCATAAATTTTAAAAAGTATGGTTTTACCTTACTTTTTGTAAGGTAAAATAGACGACGAGTGTTTAAAGTTGAATTAAATTGCTTGTACTAATTTTAAAAACTTTAAAGATGTTAAAAAACATTTCAAACTTAGGTGTTGTTTTAGATAGTGCTGATCTTAAAACTATTAATGGAGGTCGTGTAAAATGTACTTATCCTGATGGAACAGGTTGGGATTTGGACTATAAAACAGAGCAATCGGAATTTTTAGCGGGAGATCACTGTGTAAAAACTGGAGGAACGGTTGAGTTTTATGAAGAAGATCAGATAATGCCATAAAATGCTAAATTTAGGCAGTATCTTAAACAAAAACAGAGAAAAAAACATCTAACATTTCTCTGATAAGGATTGTCCAATTTGGGATTCTTTTATTAATAATGTATAAAAAATTAAAAATTAAGGTTTTTCCTTACTTTTTGTAAGGCAAAAAAAGCATTGGGTATTTAAAGTTGAATTAAATTGCTAGTACTAATTTTAAAAACTTTAAAGATGCTTAAAAAGCATTTCAAATTTAGGTACTACCCTAAAGAAAAAAGAACAAAAAAAAATCAATGGAGGGTGGAGAAACATTAGATGCCATACCGATAAAGATTGTCCACCTTGGGATTCTTTTTGTCTTAATGGTTACTGCCAGTATAAATAAGATAACACAAAGCGAGCTAATACTCGCTTTTTTATTTATCAACAAAAAAAGTATGGTTCTTCCTTACTTTTTGTAAGGTAAAATAGACGACGAGTGTTTAAAGTTGAATTAAATTGCTAGTACTAATTTTAAAAAACTTTAAAGATGTTAAAAAACATTTCAAATTTAGGTACTACCCTAAACAAAAAAGAACAAAAATTTATTAATGGCGGTTTTGGAGGAGGACGTATGCAATGCTCTTCAAATAGCGATTGTAATATTCTTAATTCTTTACCAGGGATGGAAAATGAAGTTTTCTTTTGTTACTGGGGTTATTGTCAAATATCTTAAAAACATATTATGCTAAAAAACATTTCAAATTTAGGTACTACCTTAAAAAAGACTGAGCAGAAAAATATTAATGGAGGTTTCGGACTTACCAGATGTAGATATGATCAAGACTGTCCGAGAAGGGATATGTATTGTTTTCATGGTTACTGCCAGTATAAATAAGATAACACAAAGCGAGCACTAGCTCGCTTTTTTTATTTATAAATAATATTAATAATTCTGAATATTGTATAAAAAATTTAAAAGTATGGTTTTCCCTTACTTTTTTTATGGTAAAGTTTTAATTTTAGTATTAAAAATATAGTAGATTGAACTCTTATTAATCTATAAACTTAAAAATCATGTTAAAGAACATTTCAAAAACAAGTAAGTTACTTACTAAACAAGAGCAAAAGGTAATAAAAGGAAATGGTGGTTGCTTTCCTCTTGAACCATGTGATGTGGGTTACGTGTATGATTACACAGCTTGTGCATGTGTTCCAGACAATTCATAAAAACTATTTAAAAAGCGAGTTTAACTCGCTTTTTTTCTTTTTTCTCTTTCCTCCTTTTTCTTTTCTATTAACATAAAACTATCTTTGCGCTTTCAAATCAATAAAAAATGACTGAGAACGTAAGAGTACGCTTTGCTCCGAGTCCAACAGGACCTTTACACATAGGTGGTGTAAGAACTGCTTTATTCAATTATTTATTTGCTAAAAAACATAACGGAACCTTTGTTTTACGTATCGAAGATACAGACCAAACTCGTTATGTAGCCAATGCAGAAAAATATATCATCAATTCGTTAGAATGGTGTAATATTCCGTTTGATGAAGGCCCTGGTAAAAACGAAAAATTCGGACCATACCGTCAGTCAGAACGTAAAAATTTGTATAAAAAATACGCAGATCAGCTAATTGAAAGTGGTTGGGCGTATTATGCATTTGATACTGCTGAAGAATTAGATGCACACCGTAAAGATCATGAAGAAAAAGGAAAAACCTTTATTTACAACTGGCACAACCGATTAAAATTAAACAATTCATTGGCTCTTTCTGCTGAAGAAGTTGCCGTTAAGATAAGTGCAGGAGAAAAGTATGTGATCCGTTTTAAAACACCACAAGACGAGACCTTAATTTTACAAGATGAAATCCGTGGTACGATTAAAGTGGAAACAAATACGTTAGATGATAAAGTGTTATTTAAGTCTGATGGAATGCCAACCTATCACTTAGCAAATATTGTAGATGACCATTTAATGGAAATTTCGCATGTAATTCGTGGTGAAGAATGGTTACCTTCTCTCCCACTACATGAATTATTATACCGTGCATTTGATTGGAAAGCACCAAAATTTGCACACTTACCATTAATTTTAAAACCAGTAGGAAAAGGTAAATTAAGCAAGCGTGATGGTGACAAATTAGGTTTCCCAGTATTCCCGTTAGAATATACCAATGAGCAAAAAGGAGATGTTTCACGCGGATATAAAGAAGACGGTTATTTCGCAGATGCTTTTATAAATATGTTAGCATTTTTAGGATGGAACCCTGGAACAGAACAAGAAATTTTTAGTTTAGAAGAATTAACAGAAGCGTTTGATTTATCTCGAGTAAGTAAATCAGGAGCTAAATTTAGTCCTGATAAAGCAAAATGGTTTAATCAGCAGTATTTACAACAAAAATCTAACGAGGAACTTACAGAGCTATTTTTACCAATTCTGGAGGAAAAAGGAATAACAACAGATATTGATCGTACAGAAAAAGTAATTTCATTAATTAAAGAACGTGCTGTGTTTGTAGCTGACTTTTGGGAGTTATCAAGGTTTTTCTATCAAAACCCTTCAGAATACGATGCAAAAGCGGTTAAAAAGCAATGGAAAGATACTACAAGCGAATTAATGCAAGAGTTAATAGAAGTCATTTCTAATATAGAAAACTTTTCAATTGAAAATACACAAACAGAAATTAAAGGATGGATTACCTCTAAAGAAATAGGCTTTGGCAAAGTTATGCAGCCACTTCGTTTAAGTTTGGTAGGTAAATTAGCAGGACCCGATTTGTTTGAAATTATGACAATGATTGGTAAAGAAACTATCATGACAAGAATACAAAATGCAATAAACGAACTATCATAAAAATAAGAAAGCCGCTTTTAAAGCGGCTTTCTTATTATATAAAATTAGTGAAGTTTAAAACATACAACCTCCTAAATGTTTTGCAGCATTACGACCATTGTTATCACCACCATTGTTCCAGTTTAATTTGAAAACAACACCTAAAGTTCCTTGAATGTGTGAACGCATACTTTCATAACCTTCAAAAGAATGTTTATAGTATAATTGTGGATTAATACCGATGTTATCGCTAACCCAGTAAATTCCACCAGCACCAACATTAAGTGTAGGTGTCATTTTACGTTCAGAATCTACTACACTTCCTCCTATAAAAACATACGGAGCAAATTTATCTAACACTGCATTTAAGTTATAACGAAATGAAGCATCCATAGAAAAATACTTTGCCGAATTTTTAATAAAACCAACATCATCAATAGTATTAAAAGACACAGCACCATCTAAAGAAAAACGATCACCAATAGGCATAGTTAAACTTACAGTAGGTACTTGAAATAAATATTGATCGCCAATAAAAGCAGCATCACTTTCACTAAATTTTGTTATTCCAAAACCTACACCTATTTGCCAAGAGTCGTTTAAATTTTGAGAAAAAACGGAGGTTGTTAAACAGGTAAAGATTGCTATGAATAAAATTTTATGTTTCATCGGGAGATAAGTGTTTAGAGTAATAACTAGTTTAATAAGTTTTTAGTATAATTAAGTTAATCGGCATTTACTTTCTTAATAGCTGTAGTAAAGTCATCTAAATCATTATCATTTAAAACTAAATGAATGGCTTCATCACAAACCTTTTCTGCATTTTCAGTAGAAAAATGCAAAGCTACTGCAATTTTACGTAGTATACCAACTTCTTCTTTCGCTACATTTTCATCAGCAAAAATCATTTTTGTTAAACGAAACAAACGTTCAATACGCTCTTCGTAACTTACAGGTGCATTTATAGGATACTTTTCAGGACTTTTTAAAATTAGTTGGTACTCTTCATTACTTATATTTAATTTTTTAGCAGCTCTGTTTAATAATAATAGCTCCCCTTCTGAAATTACTCCGTCTGTTTCGGCAATTTTTACTACACTAGCAAAGTGTCCTATTTCTTGTTTATGTTTTCCGGTTGAATATAAATCTGATATTGACATAATTTTTTTTTGATTTTTTTAAATTGAAAGTAAGTGTATTTATTTAGAAGCAAGTTTTAAATAAAGTCACAAAAATATCGCCGAAAGTTAACAATTCTAACTAAAAACAAAGTATTATTTTTTCTTATAGTAAATTTAAAAAACATAAAAACTATTAATAAAAAACAGGTTTTTTTAAGCGTTTTAAAGCATTTTTATTTTTAATTAATACAATTATTATAATAATTGTTTTTCGTTCTTTAAAAAGATAAATAGGTGTGTTTTTGTAAAAAGTATTGAAGAAAATAAAAAAGAATAGAAAATATTTATAAAATAGAAAAAACAAATCAATAAAACTTAATATAGTTTTACTCATAAAAAAATTACTAACTTGTTAACAAATGAATTTTTAATCTTATCAAAAAATGAAAACGGGATACACTATTTTAATTTTTTTAGTTTCGGTTACATTGAGTTTTTCACAAAATAAACAAGTAATAGAAAAAGAAGTTAATCAACAAATATGGAAACCATTTAAAAAATCTTTTGAAGCTAGAGATTGGAAAACGTTTAATAGTTTACACTCTAATGAAGTGTTACGTGTAAATAAATATGGAATTCGTATAGGAGCCGAATACAAAAACTCAATAAAAGCATCCTATCAAAAATCAACAAACAAAAAACGACAAATAGATTTTTGTTTCAATCAAAGAACCTATAAAGAAAACATAGGTTATGAAGTAGGTTATTACCGAGTTATATATACCGAAAAAGACAAAGAATCACGTACTGTATATGGAAGATTTCATGTGGTACTTAATAAAAAGAATGATATATGGTTAATTGCGCAAGACTGGGATACTGATACCATTAATGGAGATCCGGTTACTAAAGAAGGTTTTGAATCAGGTAAGTGTTTGAGTACAAAATAATTTTAATTGTGAGTCTTTCAATTGTCGCTCAAGAAAGGTTAAAACCAAAGTGTAAAATGAAGCAATCTTTATATTACGAGTTTTCAATAAATAGATTACTTCAGTTGTATTTTTTTGTAACGATGTTGAGGTAGTATAACTGATTAAAATAAAGGAATGAAAGTATAAAAATAATTTTCAAAATACCTTATTTTTATCAACACAAGCTTTAAAATCAGCCTATGAACAACGAGAAAAACTCTGAAACTTGGAAAAATTTTTATCAAAACTCACAAGAACTCACCAAACCAACATCAATAGACAATATACTTTCTGATGACGATGTAACCTTTTTAAAACAAGAATTAAAAAACATCATCAATCGGTTTTTAGACAAAGGAGAATTGCATAAAGGCATTAAAGTATACATAAACCACGAACTTCAAAACGGAATCGCAGAAGAAATGGCTGCTAATAGACCCGAAGAAAATGAAACTATTGAGCAATGGTGTATGAAGTTATTCGGAGATCAAAAATTCGGAGTTGTTTTCAATAGTTTAGAAACCTTTAGCAATGAGTTTACAGAGAGAATGTGTCAGATTGTAGCTCCGTTACTTCAAAAAGCAGGAATGCCTTTAGGCGGACTCTCTTTTTTATTTTTTATGGGAAACTATGGTTTTACTCCTTTCGGAATTCATAAAGAAGCCAAAGGAGAAGAAGGTTTTTTGTTTCATTTAGGTCCCAACCATAAAGATTTTTACACTTGGGATATTGAAGAATACAACCAAATAGAGCACAATACTCAGGTGTTCCACGAGGTAGATACAATGCTACCAAGCTCCACAAAATATCCACTAAAAGCAAAATCGGCGATGTTTATTCCGCATCAGGTATATCATATTGCAAAAACCGATGAATTTTCATTAAGTGTGGTAATGGATTACATAAACCCGTCAAGAGACTATTTAGAAAAAACAATTGCTACACAAATAGCCTCAAGTGAGTTAATCAAAAACCCAAAAGTAGGGTACTTACCACCCGTAGATATCACAACCGAAAAATTGGATTGGAATAGCTTATTAAACCCAAAAACATGGGAACAGCAATTTAAAAAAGCGCTTTCAAAATATATTACAGGATTAAAGAGTAACGCAGGAGTCTTACAACCTTCAATAGTTGAAAACAAAGAAGGGGTACCAAATCCGCCATTTCAAATTACGGGAAAAACAATTTTTCCGTTGTTAATACATACAGAAAACACAGAGAAAACCTGCATTATGGCAAGAGGAAATGAAGTTATTGTTAGCAATAACTCACAACTAAACACAATTATAGAAAAGCTAAATACAGGAAAAATCATAAGCTTTGATAAATTACAAAAGCACCTCATTCCTACTTGGGAATTGATGGATGTATTTGATTTTGTAAGTCAGTTAGCAAGAGTTGGAGCGATTACTATTCATAAGGAATAAAGCCTTTTTTTGTACAAACTTTTTAAAATTATTTTTTTTTTTGTACATAAAGTGCGCTCCGTTTGATGTACAAATAAAATTTTGAAAAATATTTTCTTGTACACAGGTTGTACAAACTTTTTTCTACAAAAAAACTTGTATAAAATAACAATGATGTTAAGGTTGTATGGTTTCCCGTAATTGCGATCGTTAGCGAGAAACCGCAAGGTTCAGCGGAGCTAAATCTCATTCGGGAGTCAGAAACACTCTTGAAAGTACCCTACACATAACAATAAGATTTCTAACTTCCGTTGTACTTCAGTTCGAAATGACGTATAAGTTGTCATTTCGAGCGATAGCGAGAAATCTGCTTAATTTGAGTCACGAATATCCTTTAATATTTCTTAGTCGTATCCTCCTTCGAAATGACGTTTAGAATTTTTCATATCTTTAAAATAAAAAATGCTAGACAAATATGTTGTGTACATTATTACAAACAAGAACAAAACCACGTTGTATATTGGTGTGACTAACAACCTCCAAAAACGATTATCTCAACATTATTTTGATAGTGAACATGCTAAAAAATCCTTTGTAGGAAAATATAATTGCTATTATTTGATTTATTATGAAGCTTTTGAAACGACAAACGAAGCAATCTATCGAGAAAAAGAATTGAAAAAATGGCGTAGAGAAAAGAAAGAAAGCCTGATTAATAGTTTCAATCCTGAATGAAATTTTTTAAATAATGAAGTGTTTTAATTAATACGGTCATTTCGAAGAAGCGATTTTATGAGCGACTGAGAAATCTCATTCATGTGAGTTATAAGTACACTTTAAAGTATCCAACACACGACTGTAAGATTTTTCAGTCGTGTCCTCCTTCGAAATAACGTTGTAGTTGTTGCTTCATTCTTGGTGTCCTGTCATTTCGAGCGCTAGTGAGAAATCTCATTCACGGGAGTCAGAAACACTCTTGAAAGTTCCCTACACATAACAATAAGATTTCTCAGTCGTTCCTCCTTCGAAATGACGTAATGAGTTGTCATTTCGAGCGATAGCGAGAAATCTGCTTAATTTGAGTCACGAATACCCTTTAATATTTCTAATACATAACAATAAGATTTCTCAGTCGTTCCTCCTTCGAAATGACGTTGTAGTTGTTGCTTCATTCTTGGCGTCCTGTCATTTCGAGCGCTAGGGAGAAATCTCATTCATGTGAGTCAGAAACACTCTTAAAAGCTACAAACACACGATTGTAAGATTTCTCACTTCCGTTGTACTTCAGTTCGAAATGACGTAATGAGTTGTCATTTCGACCGCAGGGAGAAATCTTTTTAAAGAGAGTTACAAATACTCTTAAAAGCTACAAACACCCTTACAAACTCACAGACAAACAAATAACTCTTGCTTCCCTCCTCTTTTTTTACTATGTTTAACACGCTAAAAAACAAAAAGTAGTACTACCCCTTATCTCAACTATTTTTTTATTTAAAAAGTAACAACAAATACTTCTTTATGGATTGCCGTAAAGAATAGTGATTGTGTGTGTTTAGTTTTAAGATTAAATAGATTTTTTATAATAAATTAATAAATATGGCAGATAACAATCAAATAGTACTTCAAACTTTAATTGAGCAAAACAGAAAAGAATTATATCCAGAATTGTCAGCGGATGATTATTTTCATCTATTTGTTACTGAACAAGTAATGAAAGATACAGAGCTTTCTTATGATGAGATTGAAGAAGGTATTGTGGATAATGGAGGTGATGGAGGAATTGATTCAATTTATACTTTTGTAAATCAAGAGCTTGTACAACGAGATAGTGAGTTAATTGATGGGAAAAGAAACTCAGTAATTGATGTTTATATTTTACAATCAAAAAATGTAAATGGTTTTGGAGAGACTCCAATAGAAAAATGTAATTCTTCAGCCATAGATATATTTGATTTGAATAAATCAATAAATTCGCTACGAGCAGTATATAATTCTGATTTACTAGCTAATGTTGAGGTTTTTAGAAATCAATATCTACATTTAGCGTCAAAGTTTCCTGTTTTAAGATTTCATTATTTTTATATTACTAAAGGCTCAGAAATACATCCGAATGTAGAAAGAAAAGTAGAAGTTTTAGTAAGTTCAATAAAAAAACATTTTGACAAAGCGGAAGTTATATTTGATTTTATTACAGCAAAAAAGCTTATTGATTTATCAAGAAAAGAGCAGTTACGTAGTAAGGATGTAGTGTTAAATGATAATCCAATCTCAACTCAAGATGGAGGATATATCGCAATCGTTCCGATAAAAAACTATTTTGATTTTATTACAGATGAGACGGATAACTTAATAAGATATTTTTTTGATGCTAATATTAGGGATTATCAAGTTAATGTTGATGTAAACAAAGAAATTAGAAAAACATTAATAAGCCAAAATGAAAATGAAGATTTTTGGTGGTTAAATAATGGAGTTACGATTACAGCAATTGATGCAACTTTTGCAAGTAAAAAACTACATATAGAGGATCCACAGATTGTTAATGGACTTCAAACATCTTTTGAAATTCATAAATATTTCACTGAGAATAGAATAGAAAAAGAAAACAGAAATGTTCTTTTAAGAGTTATAAAAGTACAAGACGAAAAAAGTAGGCTAAACGTAATAAAAGCAACAAATAGCCAAACAAACATACCTCCAGCATCATTAAGGGCTACTGATCCTATTCATAGAGATATTGAGGACTTCTTATTTTCAAAAGGATATTATTATGATAGAAGAAAAAATTATCACAAAAATCAAGGTAAGCCTGTAAATAAAATTATTAGTATACCGTATTTGGCGCAGATAATAACAGGAATTTACAATCAAAAACCTGACTATGCTAGAGCAAGGCCATCAACGTTAATTAAAAATAATAGTGATTACCAAAATATATTTAAGGACAGTTTATCATTGGAAATGTATCATAAAGGGATACTTATTCAAAAGAAGGTGGAAACTCTTTTAAAAGAATATGATAGCCCAAAACTTTCAAGACCTCAAATTGGAGATATAAAATTTCATGTAGCGATGTATGTTACTTCCATTTTATGTAATAAACAAAAACCAACGTCTGAAGATATAGGAAAAGCAGATATTAGTAAAATGTCTAATGAAATGGTTACCAATGCAATTCAAAATACATATATTGTTTATGATGCGATGGGAGGAACAAATTCAGTTGCTAAAGGGAATGAGTTTGTGAAAGAAGTACTAGAACAGGTTCAAAATGAATTAAAAGAAAGAATAAAAGTTTTATCAAACACTTAATAGAACAGATATTATTTAACCAAAATAATCCTCGTACATTTGCGTAAAATTTTTGTACGTTGAGCAAGCAAGCAATTGTAAACCAATACCAACAATCTGAGAATGTAAAACAGATTGTAAATCAGCTTCAACAAGATCCACACCATTTTCAACTAACGAATTTGGTCGGTTCTTCGTTGTCTTTTGTCATTTCCGAAACTTTTAAACAAGCCGATAAACCCTACTTGTTAATTTTTAACGACAAGGAAGAGGCTGCATATTATCTAAACGATTTAGAGCAGTTATTGGGTGATAAAAACGTGTTGTTTTATCCGGGTTCGTATCGCAGACCGTATCAGATAGAAGAAACCGACAATGCCAATGTGTTGTTGCGTTCAGAGGTGTTAAACCGTATCAATTCTCGTAAAAAACCTGCGGTTATTGTTACCTATCCTACTGCCCTTTTCGAAAAAGTGGTGACCAAAAAAGAGCTGGAAAAAAACACGCTAAAAGTGATGGTGGGCGAGCAAGTATCGCTCGATTTTGTCAACGAAGTATTATTCGAATATCATTTTAAACGCGTTGATTTTGTAACCGAACCAGGAGAGTTTTCGGTACGTGGTGGAATTATCGATGTGTTTTCGTTTTCTCACGACGAACCGTATCGTATTGAGTTTTTTGGCGATGAGGTAGACAGCATAAGAACTTTTGATGTAGAAACGCAACTTTCTAAAGAAAAACTGAAGAAAGTAAGCATTATGCCCAATGTAGAAAACAAAACATTGAAGGAGTCACGAGAAAGTTTTTTAAAATACATATCGGCTAAAACGGCTGTTTTTGTGAAGAATGTAGACTTGTTAAGCGATTCATTAGACAAATTTTACCGAAAAGCAGAACTATCGTTTAACGAATTATCCACTGAAATCAAACACGCAAAACCCGAAGAACTGTTTTGTAATGGTGAGCTCATTCGTAATCAATTACAAGATTTTACAACGGTTGACATTGGTAAAAACAGTCATCCCGAACAAAGAGAGAAACCGCAAGGTTCAGCGGAGCTAAATCTCACTGAAATAAGTTTTAATACCCACCCCCAACCTTCTTTCAACAAAAAATTCGACCTGTTAATTCAGAATTTTAATGAATTTTCAGCCAAAGGATTTACCAATTATATTTTCTGTTCTAACGACAAGCAAGCACAGCGTTTCCACGATATTTTTGACGATGGTGAACAAGAAGTTTCCTATGAAACCATTGTGTTTCCGTTATATCAAGGATTTGTAGATTTAGATAATAAAATTGTTTGTTATACGGATCATCAAATCTTTGAACGTTATTACAAATTCCGACTCAAAAACGGATATGCGAAAAAACAATCCATCACTATACAAGAACTTACCAAATTAGACGTAGGTGATTATGTAACGCACATCGACCACGGAATTGGAAAGTTTGGAGGACTGCAAAAAATTGATGTAGAAGGGAAAAAGCAAGAAGCCATTAAGTTAATTTATGGCGACCGCGATATTTTATACGTGAGTATTCACTCGCTACACAAAATATCCAAATTCAACGGAAAAGACGGCAAACCGCCTAAAGTATACAAACTAGGGTCGAATGCTTGGAAAAAAGTCAAGCAAAAAACCAAAGCTCGTGTAAAACATATTGCGTTTAACCTAATTCAGTTATACGCAAAACGAAAACTGCAAAAAGGATTTGCTTTCGGACCCGATACGCACATGCAACACGAGTTGGAAGCAAGTTTCTTATACGAAGATACACCCGATCAGTTCTCTTCTACCCAAGAAGTAAAAGCCGATATGGAAAAAGAACAACCCATGGACCGTTTGGTGTGTGGTGATGTTGGTTTTGGAAAAACAGAAATTGCCATCAGAGCTGCTTTTAAAGCGGTAGATAACGGAAAACAAGTGGCGGTGCTCGTACCAACCACGGTTTTGGCATTTCAGCACTTTAAAACCTTTTCTAAGCGATTAAAAGACTTTCCGGTCACCATTGATTACCTAAACCGTTTTAGGACTACAAAACAACGAAAAGGCGTTTTAGAGGGAATAACTAACGGCGGTGTAGATATTGTAATTGGTACGCATCAATTAACGAATAAAGCAGTTCAGTTTAAAGATTTAGGATTGTTGGTTATTGATGAGGAACAAAAATTTGGGGTAGCAGCGAAAGACAAACTAAAAACCATTAAAGAAAACGTAGATACGCTAACCTTAACGGCAACACCGATACCACGTACGCTACAGTTCAGTTTAATGGCGGCGCGAGATTTATCGGTGATTAAAACGCCACCACCCAATCGTCACCCGATAGAAACCAATGTAATTCGTTTTAGTGAAGAAACTATTCGCGATGCGGTTTCGTACGAAATTTCTCGTGGAGGACAGGTGTTTTTTATCCACAATCGTATTGAAAACATCAAAGAAGTAGCAGGATTATTGCAACGTTTGATACCAAGTGCTAAAATTGGTATTGGACACGGACAAATGGAAGGAAAAAAGTTAGAAGAACTCATGCTTGGTTTTATGAACAATGAGTTTGATGTACTAGTTTCTACTACGATTATTGAAAGTGGATTGGATGTACCGAATGCGAATACCATTTTCATCAACAATGCCAATAACTTCGGACTGTCGGATTTACACCAAATGCGTGGTCGTGTAGGACGTTCGAATAAAAAAGCCTTCTGTTATTTTATCACGCCACCGTACCATCATATGACCGATGATGCACGTAAACGAATTCAGGCATTAGAATTGTTTTCTGATTTAGGAAGTGGATTAAATATTGCCATGAAAGACTTGGAAATTCGTGGTGCTGGAGATTTACTAGGAGGTGAACAAAGCGGATTCATCAACGACATTGGTTTTGACACCTATCAGAAAATATTACACGAAGCGATTGAAGAACTGAAGGAAAATGAGTTCAAAGATTTATATCCTACGGATGAAAATGCACCAAAAGAGTATGTAAAAGAGGTGCAAATTGATACCGATTTTGAAATTCTGTTCCCAGATGATTATGTCAACTCAGTAACCGAACGTTTAAGTTTATACAACAAATTAGGAACCTTAACTATAGAAGAAGAATTACAAACCTTTGAAACTGAAATTATCGATCGTTTTGGAGAATATCCAACCCAAGTGGCCGATTTATTAGACAGTGTTCGTATTAAATGGTTAGCGAAAGAATTAGGCTTAGAAAAGGTGATTTTAAAGCAAAAACGATTAATTGGGTATTTTGTATCCGATCAGCAAAGTGCTTTTTACCAAACAGAAGCATTTACCAAAATGTTGAGGTACGTACAGCACAACCCGAAAAGTTGTGTAATGAAAGAAAAGAAAACCAAAAACGGATTGCGTTTACTCATTACATTTATTAAAATTGATAGTGTACATAAGGCATTAGAAACCTTACAGAAAGTGTAAAACGTCATCACTCGCAATGAAGTTGTCTGTTCGAGTGGTTTTCACGATTAGAATGAGTGAAAATTGTATCGAGAACTAGCTTATATGCATCTCGATACAAATTTCTTTCCTCTATCGAAAAAGAAATTCACTCGATGTGACAATGTAAACTCATAACCAAAGGATGGGTACGTTGCCCCTAGCAATGAAGGAGTAAAGAAATTGTTATTCTTGTAAAAGGGTAACTAATTCGTTGATAAACTTTAAAATGAAAATATACTTTGTTTACATATTACAATGTTCAGATAAAAGCTATTATACAGGAGTAACTTCAAATCTATCTCAACGAATATTTCAACACCAAAACGGAACTTTTAAAGATAGTTATACTTCAAAAAGAAGACCTGTAGAATTAGTTTTTTATTGTGAATTTACCAACGTAGAAATGGCTATTGAAAAAGAAAAACAAATTAAAAAATGGTCAAGAGCAAAAAAAGAAGCTCTTATAAATAATGAGTTTGAAAAACTACCTAATTTAGCAAAAAAGAAGTTTAATAGTTAAGATTGTCTGTTCGAGTGGTTTTTACGATTAGAATGAGTGAAAACTGTATTGAGAACTATAGTCCATATACATCTCGATACAATTTTTTTTCTATCGAAAAAGAAATTCACTCGATGTGACAGCTAAATCTAAAACAATTTTGTTTGTTTTGAAATAACATACATTTACCCTTATGCAAAACAATCACATAAAACATGTTTCAGGCTTACTTTTAGCCACTGTTTTTATAAGCACCTCAAGTGTATTGGGTAAGTATATTGCAATGCCTTCGGAAGTGATTGTTTGGTTTCGTTCAGTATTTGCCATGGTAGTTTTATATGCTTTTTGTCGGTTTAGAAAGATTGATTTAAAAATACAATCAAAAGGACATGTACTTCCGTTTATTATAGGTGGTGTTTTTATGGCAGCGCATTGGATTACCTATTTTTATGCTTTAAAACTATCTAATGTTGCAATCGGAATACTTTCTTTATATACCTTTCCGGTAATGATTGCTTTTTTAGAACCCTTGTTTTTAAAGGTAAAATTCAATCCGATTCATATAATTTTAGGCTTGTTAGTACTACTTGGGTTATACATTTTAGCACCAGAATTTGATATTAAAAACACGCAAGTACAAGGAGTTTTGTTTGGTTTACTTTCCGCATTGTGTTATGCTGTTAGAATTTTAATTTTAAAGCAATATGTACAGCAATATAACGGAGTGATGTTAATGTTTTATCAAACGGTAATTATTACCGTTTTATTGGTTCCTGTACTGTTTTTTATGGATATTTCAGGTTTTAGAGAGCAACTCCCCTATTTGTTACTATTAGGGTTGTTAACTACGGCTATCGGACATAGTTTAATGGTACACTCACTACAGTTTTTTTCAGCATCAACGGCAAGTATTATCAGTAGTATTCAGCCCATTTTCGGAATTTTGTTAGCGTTTATTTTTTTAAACGAAATCCCCACATGGAACACGTATATTGGAGGAAGTTTGATTTTAACAACCGTAATTATTGAAAGTATTCGAAGTAGAAAAAGTTAGTGTAGCTTTTGTTGTTGTTGAATAATGGTTTTCATGCTAACATCTTCGTAATTTCTACGAACAAAAGTGAGTGCACTGTCTAGAACCTCTCCCATACCATCACTATCCCTAAAATTAATATCACCTGTAAATTCAAAAATTTCAGACTTTAGCTTTTCAATATTTTTAGGAGTAGAAATATTATCAGATTTCATGGCAGTGAGCAAACGGTTTAATCGAGAACGTGAACCTAAAATTCTTTTAGCAACAATTGATCGCTCTTCTATTTGATATTGTTCAATAGACTCTGAAGTAAGCTTATCTCCTACTAGTTGAACGAGTTTTATGTTTTCTTTAAAAAACTGCGGATAATATACTTTAAACTTTCCTTCGTAACATTGTTGGTCAAAATCTATCGGACGAATTTTATACACAACATTTTCAAAATCGTGTGTTGGTACTACCACATAGTTATACGAACGCATGTCACCCAACAAACGAATCATACAACGTTCGTTAAACTTTACAAACTCTTTGGCTAATTGCGCTTTTTCAATATCTAAACAATCCTCTAAATAATCGTTGATAAAAACATCTCCAGGAATTCCTGATATATGTTCTTCTATCAAGGTGTCTTCATATACCAAAAAGTTAAGGTTATAAGGCGATAAAATATCCTCTAACTCTAGTCCGTAAATACGAGAAGAATCGGTTTTTTTAACGTAAAAATACGTGTAGTTATCATTTAAAATATTTCTAATTTTTATACGAAAAGGTTTAGAGTTACCAAACGTACAAAAATCTATAGCATCAACATTTAAGTGTCTAATACCAGCATCAGAACCGTTAGAGTGTAAAATATTGTATACTTTTTTTAAGTATAAATCAATTTCCTCTCGTTCAAACTCATTGTAAAAAACACGTATCCATAAGGTATCGTTATCGTGTTTGTCGTACACAGCAACTGCGCCTTGAAAACGTAACAAATCATCATAAAAAATAGGAATTTTAATAGTCCTGTTATGCCTTTTTAAGTAGGTTCCTAGTTTTTTGGTAACAGGAAAAGCAGGTTTTTTTTGTGATATGAGTTTGTTTTCTGACATTAATAGTCTTTTTTTTTCAAAGATAATTTATTTTATTTTTTCTGGAATAGTATTTGTTAATTCCTAATATAAAAACCATCTACTATGAAAAACTTTAAATTAACTATTTCAAAGCCATGTCATGAAGATTGGAATGCAATGACACCTAATGAAAAAGGAAAATTTTGTAATTCCTGCTCAAAAACAGTAGTTGATTTTACTCAAAAATCAACTAAAGAGATTGAAGATTATTTGGTAGCTAATAAAGGACAACGAGTTTGTGGTCACTTTTACAGAAAACAATTAGACAGTATTATAATTCAGTTACCTGAAACAACTTTTTACCAACCTTTAACCTTTCAAAAATTATTTATTTTATCGTTGTTATTTGCGATGGGAACCACATTGTTTAGTTGCAAAACCAATACGGGAAAAACACAAAAAATAGAAAAGGTTGAGTTTATAGATACTGTTTCAGAAACAAACATATTGATTGATTCTTCACATGTTGATAAGGAGCCTGTTGTTCAAAAAAGGGAGTATAAAACTCCTCTAGTAGCAACTAAAAGAATGACTACTATTGAAACTAAATTAAAAGAAGATATTATATTACACCCAAATGATAGTGTTCCAGAAGTTGTAATTATGGGAGATATTATTGAGGGAGAAATTGAAATAGAACCTAATGAACCGTACGCTTTTTTTCAAGTTGATATCAAGCCTAAATTCAAAAACTCTAAAGTTAGTTTTGGAGAAGACATCAATCGTCTTATCGAAAAAAAACTTGATAATGACCTAATCAATAAACTTGAAGTATATAAAAAAAATGAAAGAGCGTATGCACAATTTATAATAGACACTATGGGCAATATTTCTAACATAAAAACAAGAGCTCCACGCCAAAAAGTAGAAGATTGGATGATAAACTTTGTTGAAGGTTTACCCCAAATAATACCAGCTAAGATTGATGGAAAAAATGTAAATGTGCGATATACTTTACCAATTACTTTTAAAGTAGATTAAACTTCAAACATTTTTCCGGGTAAAGGTTTTATCACTCCTTTTAACTCCATTTGAACTAAGATAGATGATAATTGATAGGTGGGAAGATTACAGTCTAATGCAATAACATCCAGTAATTGCTTACCATTTTCTTGTAAATAATCATAGATTTTTTGTTCGATTTCATTTAAATCAACAAAAAGCTTGTTTTGAATGGGTGCCGAGGCTCTCGGTAGATCCCAGTTGAGCATGGTTACAATATCTTCAGCAGAAGTTAATAAATGTGCCTGATTATTTTTGATAAGGTTGTTGCATCCTTTGCTATATACATCAGTAGCTCTACCTGATAGCGCGAATACATCGCGATTGTAAGAATTAGCAATATCGGCAGTAACCAACGAGCCTCCTTTTTCAGCAGATTCAATGATAATTGTTGCTTTTGATAACCCTGCTACAATACGGTTTCGTTTTAAAAAGTTTTCTCTCATAGGCTGTTCATCATGCCAAAACTCGGTAATAAATCCCCCATTTTCATTTACTTGATGAATGTGTTTTTTATGAGTTTTCGGATAAATTTCATCCAGTCCATGTGCCAATACCGCAATAGTTTGCAAGTTGTTTTTTATAGCAGCTTTATGCGCACAAATATCTACACCGTACGCAAAACCACTTACAATTATTGGGTTGTGTTCTTTTAAATCCTCAATAAGTTGATTGCAGAAATCACGTCCGTACGAACTCATTTTCCGAGTTCCTACAATCGAAATAATTTTATTGTTGTTTAGGTTGAGATTTCCATCTTTAAAAATTAATATAGGAGCATC
This sequence comes from Tenacibaculum gallaicum, assembly GCF_003387615.1. Taxonomy (GTDB): domain Bacteria; phylum Bacteroidota; class Bacteroidia; order Flavobacteriales; family Flavobacteriaceae; genus Polaribacter; species Polaribacter gallaicus. The sequence goes on from NZ_QUNS01000001.1 coordinate 392,148, forward strand.
GATACAATGTTTCAAGTGCTGCGGATAATCAGATTCTAAAAAATAAGAAAAAGCAATGTTGTTTTGTTGAATATAGACTAGCTCCTCTTCTGCTCTTTTTAGGTTGTTTTCATTAAAAAGATGTTGGGTTACATGAGTTCCAATTCCGTTAATTTTATGTAGAGTATTTTTCTTTTCTAAAAATACTTGTTCAACGCTTCCTACGGAGGTAATTAGCTTTTTTGCTAAAATATCACCTACATTTTTGGTTGCTTGTAACCGTAGAATAGCTAGCAGTTTTTCTGAGTTCATATAGCAATAATTTGAGTATCAATATACAAAAAACTGTTAATAAAAATTAAGAGATTACTTGAAAGTAATGTACTAAAAAGCTATATTTGTTCTTATGACATTAGCCAACTACATTAACGATTTATTATATAGATACGATTGCGTAATTGTTCCTAATTTTGGAGGGTTTGTAACCAATAAAATTGGTGCTAGAGTAAATACTACTACGCACACTTTTTACCCACCCAAAAAACAACTTACATTTAATGCGTATTTACAGCATAATGATGGTTTATTGGCTAATTATATAGCTTCAAGTAAAAATACTTCTTTTGAAGAAGCAATTACTTTTATTGCAAAAGAAGTTGAACAATGGAATGAAAAGTTAGCAACAACAACTGTTACTGTTGCCTCTGTAGGAAGCATGTCATTGAACGAAGAAAAACAAGTTGTTTTTGAACCAAATATATCTAGTAACTTTTTAAAGGAATCTTTTGGATTAGCAGAGGTTTCAACGCCTTCTGTAGAAAGAGTGAAAGAAGTAACAGTTAAATCATTACCTACTACTAAAGAAGAAAACAAAAAAACAATTCCGTTATATGTAAGAAGAGCTGCAGTAGCGGCTGTTTTTGTAGGAATTACTTATGTGGGTTGGAATGGTGTTCAAAGTCAGGAACAACAGAAGGTACTAGCAAACCAAGAAAAAGCTGTTGAGAAGAAAATTCAATCAGCAACTTTTGTAATCGATAACCCGTTACCAACTATTAACTTAAACGTTAGTAAAGAAGATAGAAGCTTTCATATCATTGCTGGTGCTTTTCAAGAAGCACATAATGCTGAAAACAAATTAGCAGAGCTAGAAGAAAAAGGCTATGATGCTTCTATTGTTGGAAAGAATGGATTAGGTTTAACACAAGTAGCTTTTGCAAGCTATGCAACAAGGGCTGAAGCTAGAAAAGCCTTAGAAATTATTAAAGAATCAGTAAGTGAAGACGCTTGGTTATTGACCAAATAAACTGTATTTATTTTAGGTAGATTTTTTTGTTGCTGTATCTTTGCAGCAAAATTTAATTGATGAGAGCAAAATCACCAAAAGAATCGTTAACTGTACTTACCGATTTAGTTTTACCAGGAGAAACAAATTATTTAGATAACCTTTTTGGAGGAGAATTATTAGCTCGTATGGATAGAGCTTGTAGTATCGCTGCACGACGTCATTCGAGAAGAATTGTAGTAACAGCCTCTGTAAACCATGTAGCATTTACGAAATCGGTGCCTGTAGGAAGCGTGGTAACTTTAGAAGCAAAGGTTTCACGTGCTTTTAAATCATCAATGGAAATTTATGTGGATGTTTGGATTGAAGATCGTCAATCAGGAGAAAAAACAAAGGTAAATGAAGGTATTTACACCTTTGTTGCTGTTGATGAAACAGGTAAACCAGTCCCCATTCCTCAAATTGAACCAGAAACCGAATTAGAAAAACAACGTTACGAAGCAGCATTGCGCAGAAAACAATTAAGCTTGGTTTTAGCAGGTAAAATGGATCCTAAGGAAGCAATAGAGTTGAAGTCTATTTTTATGGATTAAAACAGGTTATATTTCATCTACATTGCCGCTTTCAGACAAGAAAATGGCAATGTCTTTTGTTTTCTCAAACTGAGAAAAGATAATAATCATAATTACTGTAATAGGTACCGAAAGTATCATTCCTGTAATTCCCCAAATTTCTCCCCAAACAGCTAATGATAAGATGGTAACTAACGGACTTAAATTTAGTGACTTTCCAAAGACTCTAGGCTCTACAATATTACCAACTACTACCTGAATACTACCTACCGCAAATAATATGACTAAAAATGGAGGAAATTCTCCAAATTGAATTAAACAGAATATGGCAGGAAATGCAGTTGCCACAAGTGAGCCAATAGTAGGAATATAATTCAGTAAAAAGATAAGAAATGCCCAAAATGGAGCACCGTCTACCCCTACTAACAATAATACAAAATAACTAAGTATACCTGTTAATAAACTCACGTAGGTTTTTAGTCGTAAATAGTTTGAAATAGAGTCTTCAATCTTTTTTAAGATAGACTGAAAGCTTTTAGAGTTGTTTTGAGAACTCATGAATACCTTTTGTAATTTCTTTTTAAAATTACTTTCCTCTAAGAAGATAAATAAGGCATAAATAATAATCATAAAAGTGTTACCTAGCAAACTGCTAATTCCGTTTGCTATATCGCCTAAAACAGAGCCATAATCAAAGTCTCCAACAACAGATTGTAACGACTTGATAATATCGATGTGAAAATAGGCATCTAAACGTTTTATAATAGCATCAACATTTGGTTCATATTTTGAGTACGAAGTGGTTAAGTTAGAAATACTATTGGTAATTATTTCTGAAACAAAACCAAATCCTAAAATAATGAATGTAAAAACAAATACATTACTTAACCAAAAAGGAATAAAGCGTTTGGCAAAGGGAATTTTGTATATGGTTTTGCGGATTTCACGAGTTAAAAACCAAAAAATTAGTGCAAAAACAAATGGAATTAAAATTCCTTTTCCAATAACCAACGTTGCAATAATAGCCACGGTTACAATAATAAAGTTTGATGCGTTTTTCACACGTTTAAGTTTTAGTAATTACTTGATTACAATTTAATTATAAAATTGAGAACGTGTGCAACCGCTACGCTCTCACATTAAAAATTTTAAATATTACCTTTTGTAAAAAAAGATTAAAACTTATTAATGTTCGTTTCATAGTATTATGAACGAATCCACTTTGCAGGATTCAGTCGATTTTTGTTTTTGTATAGCATAAAACTAAGTTGTGTTTTACCTGTTACTTTGTTAGTAAATACTTTACCTAATTTATCACCAGTTTTAACAGCGTCACCTTTTTTAACATACACTTCTTTTAACTTGTTGTATGCAGAAATATAATTACCATGTTGTACTAAAACTGACTTTCTACCATCAGAATGCAACTGAATAACTAATACTTTTCCGTTAAAAATACTTTTTACCTCAGTGTTGGACTTAGTAGCAATGTATAATCCATGGCTGTTAATACTAATTCCAGGAAATGTAGGATGTGGTTGTACTCCATATTTTCGTGTAATTACGCCTTTTACTGGCCAAGGTAAATTACCTCTATTTTGTTCAAAGTTGGCAAGCAAAGCTTTTTCTTCGGCATTTAAAATAAAACCAGAACTTTTAGTTTTACCTTTCGTTGTTTTTTTACCCTTGTTTGCTTTAGTAATAGCATCTCTAATTAACTTATCAATTCTGGCGGCAATTCTTTTTTCTTCTCGCTGTTTTTTCTGTAAATCGCTTTTATATTTTTTCTCTTCTTTTTTAATTTTTGAAATTAGCTGCTCCTGACTTTTCTTATCTCCTTCAATTTCTTTTTTCTGATTTTTTTCGTCAGATAGTAAGGTTTCTTTTGATTTTTTTTGAGCAGTTAGCGAGTCGTTTAACTGTTTTACGTCTTTAGCTTTTACGATGATTTCTTCTCCTTGCTTTTTTCTAAAGTCTTTATATTGCTGCATATATTTTAGTCGCTTGTAGGCTTGGTAAAAGCTTTCTGAAGACAATAAAAACATGGTTTTGCTTTGTTGCGATTTACTTTTGTATGATTTCACTACCATGTCTCGGTAGTCATTTTTCAAATTCTTTAACTCGTCATTATATTTTTTTAATTGTTGCTCGTTTGACCTAATTTCTTTTGAAAGTAATTTAGCTTCTAATTCAATAGTTTCAATTAAGCGTTCTCTAACACTTATTTTTTGATTTAAGTCTTTTAAATCATCTAAAGCACTACTCTTTTTTTTCTTTGTTGTAAACAAAAGGTTGTTAACCTGTTCTATTTCATTTTTAAGTTTCTTTCGCCTATTTTCAAGCTCTTTCCTACTTTGAGCAAAAGAAGATATTCCTACAAAAAACAGGCATAAAAAAGAGATGTAAAAAACAGGGTACTTCATAATTATAATTGAATTTCTTTGTATCCACTAGGGATATTAAAATTTACATTAAGTTTAGTGTCATATTCTACTGAACGAGTAGTTATATCAATAATAGTAAATTTATTTTTTTCTTTAGCCTTTATGTTAATCTTCTCAGGGAAAAAAGTAGTGTTCTTCTTATGATATTTTGGGTAACTAATAGCTAAACGTTGATCTTTTAACGAATTTACAATTAATTGCTTGTTTAGTTTAAAATGTTGAGGGTTTACATAAAAAAACAAGTCGAATAAAGTAGGTTGTTTTTTTGGTGATAATTGATACGATTTTTCTTGAATTTGAACTTCTTGTCGTTCAGATTTTACATCCATTAAAGCTTCACCCAATAACATGCTTTGTAATTGTTGGAAATTAATATCAGCTCCTAATAATTTTTTTAGCATTAGAAAGTCACCATCGAAATAACTCTTTTCATACGGAGAATAAAATTGCACTTTTGTTGGGGTAATTTTAGCTTTAAAAATAGAGATGATTTTGGTTCCCTTTAACCAAATAACTTCATCTTTTTTAATCTTCATTCGTACCGAAAACCCTAAGCTTTCTTTGTTGTTCTTGTAATTAACTTTTAAACGAGCATCTACCGTTTTTTTGTCAAAACTTGTGGCAATATGTTTTTTAGCTACTTTTCGTGCCGACAATTCTTTAATGACGGCACTACCAGTAACGTCTTTGGTAGATTTACAAGAGGTTAAACCTAAAAATAATATAAATAATAAAGAGGTGTATTTCATAAATATTGTACTAACGAAACTTATTTTAAAATCTTTTCAGCTTTGTTTTTGTAAGAATTGGCTTTTTTAGCATTGTTCAACCCTTGATAAGCTTTTGATATTTCTAAGTAAAATTTGGCTTCTATTTCATTATTATCAATAACAAAATCAATGCCGTTTTGTAAGGTTTCTAACGCTTTTTTATAATCTCTATTGTTATTAAGTGCCTTTCCATTCATTAAATATACAAAAGGTTGAGCAGGAAAAAGAGCTAAACCCTCTTCACTGTATTTTAATAAATCATGATTATTATCATCAGCTAATTTATCCAATAAAGCTTTTAAACTTCTATAGGATTTTTCTTTTTCAAAAAGCGATTTTGCATCGAGGCTTTCTGTAACTTTTTTGGGCTGTACTTCGGTTGTTTTTCGAAGATTTAATTTTCTTTTGATAGAGCGAAGTCTGGCATTTAATAATTTAGCTTCTTTTAATTCAGCCAACACTTTTTCAGCAGAGATTACATCTTTGTTTTGAAGATGTAAAAAAACAAGTAACTGTTTTTTCTTTGGGTATATTGCAGCTATCTTTTGTTGTGTAAGAATAGCATCATTAAAATCAGCTAATTTTCTTAAAATAAATACCTTGTGCTCAAGTAACCAAACATTATTAGGTTCTGCTTTTAAGGCTAAATCAATATAGGTTAAAGCTTCAGGGTTTCTACCTAACTTTTCATAGTTTTTAGAAAGTTCAAACAAAACAGCTTTATTGTTTGGAAATATTGTGTTACATTTCTCTAAATGCTGTATAGCTTTTTGATAGTTAAATATAGCTTTGTCTGAGAGAGCTTTAAAAAAATGTTGTTGAAATTCAATATTATTTTTTTCAGCAATGTTAACCGCAGCAGGAATGCTGTCTTGAGCGTTTAGAAAGAAAGAAAAGAGAAGAAATATAAAGGACAATACCGTTTCAGAAAAAAAACTTTTTCCTTTTCTTTCTTTCTTCTCTTCTCTTGAAATTTTATGTAAGTTCTGTATAATCACCTATACTTACTGATGTATAATTAGCATTGTATTTTGCATGATTACCAATCATAGCGTTATCTAAATTGGCATTTGAAATACGAACATTTGTTTGAATTAGAGAGTTTGTTATTGTTGAGTTTTCAACGATACTATTTTCACCAATTGAAACAAAAGGACCTATTTTAGTGTTTTTCAACACTACATTTTTTCCAACATAACAGGGCTGAATAATTTCAGCGTTCTCTAATACAACGCTTTCAGCTACTAAATTGTTGCCATCAGCTTGTTCAAAACCTAAAACTTGTTTGTTGGTATCTACTGTTGGGTCTTTTTTACCACAATCCATCCAAGTGTTTACTTTTCCAGGAATAAATTTAGCCCCTTTTACTTTTAAAGCTTCCAAAGCTTCAGTTAATTGATACTCACCAGAAGGTCTAATATCATTATCTATTAAATATTTTATTTCTTCCAATAATTTATCAGCATCTTTAAAATAGTAAATACCAATAATGGCTAAATCAGAGACAAATTCTTTTGGTTTTTCAACAAAATCAGTAATAACTCCATCGTTAAGTTTTACCACACCAAAAGCACTAGGGTCTTCTACTTGCTTCACCCAAATAGCTCCATCAGCGTTAGCATCTAGGGTAAAATCAGCTTTGAATAAGGTATCAGCAAAAGCTACTACACAAGAACCTCCTAATGATTCTTTAGCACAATAAATAGCGTGTGCAGTTCCTAAAGCTTCTTCTTGTACGTATACAGAACCTTTTGCTCCTAAGTTTTGGGCTATTTTTAGTAGTTTGTTTTTTGTATCTGCAGGAAATCCTTTAGCAGCAGGTCCAATTATAAATGCAATTTCTTCTATAGGTTGATCTACAACAGAAGTAATATCTTCTACTAATCGTTGTACAATTGATTTACCAGCAATAACGGTTAATGGCTTAGGAGTAGTTAATGTATGGGGTCTTAAACGAGACCCAATTCCTGCCATTGGTACTATAATCTTCATATTCTTTCTTTTCGTTTTTAACGGTGCAATATACCATTAATAACGCAGTGAAAAAAGTTACAGCCCTTTTGGGATAGCTTCTATTAAAGTTTGAGTATATTTTGTCTTTGGATGTTGGTAAATTTCGTCAGCATCAGCTATCTCCTCTACTCTACCTTTGTTCATCACAACCAACTTATCTGCCATGTATTTTACCACAGATAAATCATGTGAAATAAAAATATAAGTAAAGTTAAATTCTGCTTTTAATTGGTTTAATAAGTTCAATACTTGGGCTTGTACCGAAACATCAAGAGCCGAAACCGACTCGTCACAAATAATTAGTTTTGGTTGTAAAGCTATTGCTCGAGCAATTCCTATGCGTTGACGTTGTCCACCAGAAAATTCATGTGGATAACGATTGAAATGAGTTGCTTCCAAGCCTACTTTTTCTAACAAGTTACACACATATTCTTTTCGCTCTTTGTTAGAGCCTAAAATTTTATGAACTTTCATTGGTTCTAAAATAGTATTACCAATAGTAATTCTTGGGTTTAATGAAGAAAACGGATCTTGAAAAATGATTTGAATTTCTTTTCGAAGTTTTTTAAATTCAGATTTAGAAAGTTTGGTAATGTCTACTCCCTTGTATAAAATACTTCCCAAAGTAGCTTTTTCTAGTTGTAAAATAGTTCTACTCAAGGTCGTTTTTCCGCAACCACTCTCTCCTACTAGTCCTAAAGTTTCACCTTCATAAATTTTAAAAGACACATCATTCACCGCTTTTATCACAGTTGGTTTTGAAAACCATGAAGCATTACTGATAAAATCTTTATGTAAATTGACGATTTCTAACAGCGGAGGTTGGGTATATATTTTTTGATGAAAAGCAGTACGCTCTTCATCTGTATAAATTGTAGAATCAATAGTTTCATTGATAAAATCGTAAACAGTAGGTAAAGTTTTAAGTCGTTTTTCTGTGTTTGGTTTTGAATTAATTAAGGCTTTTGTATAATTTTCTTTTGGATGTAAAAAAACAAGGTTAGCACTTCCCTTCTCTACTATTTTTCCTTTATGCATTACTACTACAGTATCAGCAATTTCAGAAACTAATGCTAAGTCGTGAGAAATAAAAATAATTCCCATTTCAAACTCATGCTGTAATTCTTTTAATAAAGAAATAATCTCTTTTTGTACCGTCACATCAAGCGCTGTTGTAGGCTCATCAGCAATAAGCAATTGAGGTTGGCAAGCAATAGCCATAGCAATCATTACCCGCTGCTTTTGTCCGCCACTTATTTGATGCGGATACGAATTATAAATAGCTTCGGGTCTTGGAAGCTTTACTTTTGAAAATAATGAGATTACTTCTTCTTTAATTTTTTGATTAGATAATTGTGTATGCTGTTGTAGCATTTCAGCAACCTGGACACCACAAGTTAATGTTGGATTCAAAGAACTCATTGGTTCTTGAAAAACCATGGCAATTTTTTTACCACGTATTTTTTGAAAATCCTGCTCATTAAAATTTAATAAAGATTCATGGTTAAAAAGTAGTTCACCTTTTACAGTAGCAGTTTTAGGTAGTAATCCTAAAATAGCTAAGGAACTTATTGATTTTCCGCTACCACTCTCTCCTACAATTCCTAGTATTTTGTTTTTCTGAACATTAAAAGAAATTTGCTGAACAACAGGTGGAGAGTCTTTAAAGGATATTTCTAAGTTTTTAACTTCAAGCATCAATCATAAATTTTAATAAAAATACAATTAATATTTTCCATTTCATACTTAAAAATTGATTTAGAAGATAAGTACTTGATAATAAAACAGAAGGTGAGTGAAATAAAAAATAATAGAAAAACTCAGTTTAAAAGTGTGCTTTTTGTTATGTAAAAAAGGTTTTTATTGATAATGATGTATATTTTTTATGATTTTATTAATAAAAATATATATTTGCCTTCGCTTTTTAATAAAAAAAGCAAAAAATAATAATTAAAAACCCTTCAAAATGAAACAAAAAATTACCCTTGCACTTATGTGCTTGTTTATGGTAGTTACTGCCTTTTCTCAACAAAATTCACCGCAAGTAAAAAGAACTTGTGGAGTAATGGAAGATTTAGAGTATAGAAAATCTCAAGATCCGTATCTTCAAAATCGTATGGATCAAATCGAAAAATTTACTCTAAGTAAAATTAAAGAAATACAAAGTCGCCAAGGAAAAATAGAAGGTGAAATTATTACCATACCGGTAGTAGTACACGTTTTATACACAAACTCTACAAACAACATTAGTGATGCTCAGATTCTTTCACAAATTGATGTGCTGAATAAAGATTTTCGTAGACAAAATACGGATAAAACAAATAAATGGGCACAAGCAGCCGATACTCAAATAGAGTTTGCTATGGCGAAAATAGACCCTAACGGTAACTCAACTACAGCAATTACTAGAAAACAAGTAGGTAGTTCAGATTGGGGAACAAAGTATAAAGCATACAATGCAATGAAAAGTTCTGCATCTGGTGGTGTTGATGCATGGGATACTGATGAATACTTGAATATGTGGATAGTTCCAAAAATGACTAATACTAGTCCAACTGGAGATAGAAATATTTTAGGGTTTGCACAGTTTCCAGGAGGATCTGCTTCTACTGATGGTTTAGTAATGATTCACAATGCTTTTGGTTCTGTAGGAACGCTTGACCCTTCGTTTAATCTTGGTAGAACTACAACCCATGAAATAGGACACTTTTTTAATTTGCGTCACATTTGGGGTGATGGCGGTTGTGGTGTTGATGACTTTGTAGCTGATACTCCAGAATCGGATGCAGCCAATTATGGTTGTAAAACAGGACATGTTTCTTGTGGTACAGAAGATATGGTTCAAAACTACATGGATTACTCAGATGATGCATGTATGAACCTATTTACATTAGGTCAAAAAAACAGGATGCGTGCTGTTTTAGAAGCAGGAGGATCAAGACGTTCATTGGCGCTGTCTAATAAAGCAGATGCACCAGCAGTTTGTAATGCTACGGTACCAACAGGTACAGCTACATCTTCAGTTACTGCCACAGAAGCAACAGTTTCTTGGGCAACAGTTTCAGGAGCAACATACGATGTAAGATATAAAACAACAACTAGTTCTTCATGGACAACAGTTGCATCTTCTTCAAACTCTGTAGTGTTAAGTGGATTATCAGCTTCTACTCAATACGAAGTTCAAGTGCGTAGTAAATGCTCTTCAACAAACTCAAACTATAGCACTTCAGTAAACTTTACAACACCAGCAGTAACTATTTCATATTGTGCTTCAAGTGGAAACACTACTTATGAAACAGGAATAACAAAAGTGGTATTTGGTAGTATAAATAATGCAGATGGTACTACAAAAGACAAGGGATATGAAAACTTTACAAATTTGAGCACAACAGTTTCTCAATCTTCATCAACAAACCTTACAGTATCGGTGAATACTGATGGAGACTATAGAATTGATGTTTTTGCCTGGATTGATTGGAATCAAGATGGAGACTTTACTGATAGTGGAGAAGCATATGACTTAGGTAATATTAGTAATGTTTCTAACGGAGCTTTACCTACAAAAGCGATTGTTGTTCCTGCAAATGCAAAATTAGGAAGCACAAGAATGAGAATTTCAGGAAAGTATAATTCGGACCCTACTTCTTGTGCAACAAGTTTTGACGGAGAGGTAGAAGATTATACAGTAGTAGTTGGTACTTCACAAGCAGATACTCAAGCACCAACTGTACCAATAAACTTAACTGCATCTCGTATAGCACAAACTTCATTAACCTTAAATTGGTCAGCATCAACTGACAATGTTGGTGTTACAGGTTATGATGTATATCAAGGAGCTTCTAAAATAAGTTCAGTAACAGGCGCTACAGCAAGTGTAACAGGATTAACAGCAGGAACAGCGTATGTGTTTTCAGTAAAAGCTAAGGATGCAGCAGGAAATGTTTCAGCATCAAGTAATACAGTAAATGTAACTACATTGTCTAATTCAGTATCGTACTGTGATTCTAAAGGAAATGACTCGTCTTACGAGTGGATTGATAATGTTGAATTAGGGGGAATGAAGAATGTAACTGGTGATAATGGAGGATATGCTGATTTCACTTCAAAAGTAGCTACATTGGCAAGAGGAAGTTCAAACCAAATGATTGTTAGTGCTGGATTTAAGAGTACAGCATATACAGAACATTGGGCAGTATGGATTGATTTTAACCAAAATGGAACATTTGAGAACAGTGAAAAAGTTGTAACAGGATCTTCATCAAGTGCAAATAACTTAACATCAACGATTGATATACCTTCAGGAGCTATATTAGGATCAACTAGAATGCGTGTTTCAATGAAGTTTGATGCTGCTCAAACAGTTTGTGAAACATTTAGTTATGGTGAAGTAGAAGATTATACGGTAAATATTGTTTCGAGCGTAAGACAAGAGAACATTGTAAGTGCAGAAAGGTTAGGAAGCGAAGCAACTCAAAACTTAGTGGCGTATCCAAACCCTACAGTTGATTTTGTAAATGTTAAATTAAGATCTTTGGCAGAAGATACAACATACAAAATTGTAGACCTAAGAGGAAGAGTAGTTAAATCAGGAGTTTTAGGCACTACTAATATTAATGTTTCAAAATTAAAAACAGGATTGTATATTATTGAAGTTAATGATGGTCAAAAGTTATTAAAAACTAAAATATTGAAGAAATAAGTTTTAAAAAAAGAATAAAAAAAGCAAAAGCCTTAGAGACTCCTCTAAGGCTTTTTGCTGGTTATTAGTATGTTATAGTGAATTTATTTTTCGTTTCTGTATGTTTTTAGTAAAAAATATATATATTTGCTAATGTTTTAACAAAAAATTAAGAACGATTTTTTCTGTGAAAAAAGAGTTTTTAATTAACTTAAAAAACCCTTCAAAAATGAAAAACAAAATTACCCTAGCACTTATGTGTTTATTTTTTGTTGGTGCTTTGTATGCCCAAGAAAAAAGAAACTGTCACTCAATGGAAAATCTTGAGTACAGACAATCCCTCAATCCTTCTTTAAAAAGTAAAATGCAAGAAATTGAGTCCTTTACTCAAAAAAGACTTGCAGAAAAGAAAAACTATCAAGGAAAAATAGTTGGAGATATTATCCAAATTCCAGTAGTTGTACACGTTATTTATAGTAGTTCACAAGAAAATATTAGTGTGGCACAAATTCAGTCGCAACTTGATGTTTTGAATGAAGATTACCGTAGAACAAATTCTGATGCAACCAATAAATGGTCACAAGCAGCAGATACACAGATAGAGTTCTATTTAGCTCAAGTTGATCCAAATGGTAATCCAACAAACGGAATTACAAGAAAATCATCATCTAAAACTTCATGGGGAACTAATGACGCAATGAAAAAGTCATCTCAAGGAGGAGTAGACCCATGGGATACTTCTGAGTACCTTAACATGTGGGTATGTAATATTGGTGGTGGAATCTTAGGGTACGCTCAGTTCCCAGGAGGAAGTGCTGCTACTGATGGAGTAGTGATGGGACCTCAGTATTTTGGAAGTTCAGATAAAGGTTCAGGTTTCTATTTATCATCTCCATTTGACAAAGGAAGAACAACAACACACGAAATAGGTCACTTTTTAAACCTTAGACATATTTGGGGAGATGGTGGTTGTGGTGTTGACGATTTTGTTTCTGATACTCCAGAATCTGATGCTGCAAACTACGGATGTGCTTCAAGTCACTCTTCTTGTGGGTCAGCAGATATGGTTGAAAACTATATGGATTACTCAGACGATACTTGTATGAACCTTTTCACCCTAGGACAAAAAAATAGAATGCGTGCTGTTTTAGAATCAGGAGGTGTACGTAGAAGTTTAGCTTTATCTGATAAAACAGGAGGTTCTACTTCATGTACAGCAACGGTACCAACGGGAGTAACTGTATCTGGTGTTACTTCATCAGAAGCATCAGTTTCTTGGACAGCAGTTTCAGGAGCTACTTATGACGTAAGATACCGTCAAACCGGAACTTCATCTTGGACAACCAACGCAGTTTCAGGAACATCAACATCTTTAAGTGGATTATCAGCTTTAACTCAGTATGAAGTACAAGTACGTAGTAAATGTTCTGATGGATCTAACTCAGCATATAGTGCTTCTTCAACTTTTACTACTCCTGAAGTTACACTTTCTTATTGTTCTTCAAAAGGAAATAGTGTTTCTGATGAATATATCGGAAGAGTGCAATTAGGAACTATTGATAATAGTACAGGAGGAGGAAATGGTTATTCAGACCATACAGCCATTTCAACAAACTTAGCAAAAGGAACTGCTCATACAATTACCATTACACCAACTTGGACAGGAACAGTATACAATGAAGGATATGGTGTTTGGATTGACTATAATCAAGATGGAGATTTTTCTGATTCAGGAGAAACTGTTTGGACAAAATCGGCATCTAAAGATACGCCAGTTAGTACATCTTTTACAGTACCCGCTTCAGCAACAGAAGGAGCAACAAGAATGCGTGTAGTTTTAAAATACAATGCAACACCAACAGCATGTGAAGCGTCATTTTCTTATGGAGAAGTAGAAGATTATACGGTAGTAATCGGAGCAGGAACAACAGACACAACAGCACCAACAGCGCCAACAAACTTAGCTGCATCTAGTGTAACACAGACTTCGTTAACGTTAAATTGGTCAGCATCTACTGATAATGTTGGAGTAACTGGTTACGATGTTTACCAAGGAACTACAAATATTGGATCTGTAACAGGAACTACAATGAATGTAACAGGGTTAACAGCAGCTACTACTTATACTTTCTCAGTAAGAGCAAAAGATGCTGCAGGAAATATTTCATCTTCTAGTAGCACAATAAATGTAACAACGTTGTCAAACTCAGTTTCATACTGTGACTCAAAAGGAAATAACTCTTCTTATGAGTGGATTGATAATGTAGAGTTAGGAGGAATGACCAATGCAACTGGAGATAATGGAGGATATGCAGATTTTACTTCTAAAACAGCAACTTTAGCAGTAGGAAGCTCAAACCAAATGACTGTTAGCGCAGGGTTTAGTAGCTCTTCATATACAGAACATTGGGCTGTTTGGATTGACTTTAACCAAAATGGAACATTTGAAGGCAGTGAAAAAGTAGTAACAGGGTCTTCATCAAGTGCAAATAACTTAACTTCTACTGTAGATGTACCTGCAGGAGCAACTTTAGGAACAACAAGAATGCGTGTTTCTATGAAATATAACGCTGCTCAAACAGCTTGTGAAACATTTACTTATGGAGAAGTAGAAGACTATACGGTAAATATTGTTTCTAGTACAAGACAAGAATCTTCAGCTAGTATAAATGGAGAAAGGTTAGGTAATGAAAACAGCTTAGACTTAATGGCATACCCTAACCCAGCAGTAGACTTTATACAAGTAAAATTAGCCTCTAGAGCTGATAATATGACTTATAAAATTGTAAATACCATTGGTAGAGTAATGAAAGAAGGTCGCTTAAATTCTTCAAACATCGATGTTTCTAAACTAAATACAGGTATGTATATTTTACAAGTTAATGATGGTCAAAAACTACTAACGACTAAAGTATTTAAAAAATAAATTCTTACAAAAAAGCCTGAGTTATTTCTCAGGCTTTTTAATTAAAATAAATTAACTAAACCCTTCAAAAATGAAACAGAATTATGCAAGAACTGTGTTTTTATCTGCTTTTCTACTTACAGGAATTTATACTATAAATGCCCAAGAAAACAGAGAATTAAAACACGTTAAGTTCAACAAATCCTCAAAGGTGTCTTTACAAAAAGCACCAGATTTAATTAGACAAAAACTAAAGCTATTTAAAAATGATGGCTTGCAAAAAATTAAGTCAAATAGAGACGATCTAGGCTTTACACATGAAAAATTTCAACAAAAATTTAAAGGAGTAAAAGTAGAATTTGCCACTTATACAGCTCACGCAAAAAATGGTGCTTTAATGAGCATGAATGGTGAGTTTTACGATGTTGGAAAGGTTAATATAAGCCCAAAGCTATCCAAAGCTCAAGCATTTCGAAAAGCTTTATCGCATACAGGAGCAGAGAAGTATTTATGGGAATATCCTGAGGCAGCCAATGAAATGGATAATTATAAAAAGCCTGATGGAGAGTTATTAATTCTTCCTAGAGAAGTTATAGGAAAAAAAGAAGCAAGACTAGCTTATAAGTTCGATATTTTTGCTACAAAACCGCTAAGCAGAGGGTATTTATACATAGATGCTCATACAGGAGAAGCATTATTTTACAATGCAATTATAAAACATGCAGATAAGTTTGGTCATGTAGGAGAGTTAACTACCCACGCAAAAAAAAGTAAAAAAGCGGCGAACGCTATTTCGGCTGCATTTGCAGCAGGAACTGCACAAACACGTTATAGTGGTACAAGAACCATTGAAACATCACTAAGTGGAGGAAACTATATTTTGAGTGATACTGGAAGAAAAATCCACACAAGAGATGCAAAAAACCAAGCTCCAGGTTCCACATACCCATATGTTACAAATTATGACCAGTTTACTGATAGTGATAATAATTGGACTACAGCTGAACATAGTGCAAACAAAGATGATGCAGCATTAGATGCTCATTGGGGTGCAATACAAACATATGAGTATTTCTTGCAAAAACATAATAGAAATAGCTATGATGATAACGGTGCTCAAATTAGAAGTTATGTACATGTAGATACGAATTACGATAATGCCTTTTGGAATGGTTCTGTAATGTCTTATGGAGACGGTTCTTCTAACGGACAAGAAGGAAACGGTAGTTTTGATGCATTAACCTCTATTGATGTTGCAGCACATGAAATAGGACACGCAGTTTGTACTCATACAGCGAACTTAGCTTACCAAAGAGAATCAGGAGCTTTAAATGAAGCTTTTTCAGATATTTGGGGAGCGGCAGTTGAACATTTTGCTAAAGGAAACGGAAATGATTCAAACCCAGACCTTTCAGTATGGTTAATAGGAGATGAAATAGATAGGCGTAGTGGTTCTGCTGCTTTACGCTCAATGAATGACCCAAAATCACAAGGTCAACCAGATACCTATGGAGGAACTAATTGGAAAAACCCAAATTGTGGAGTACCGACGAGATTTAATGACTACTGTGGAGTTCATACAAACTCAGGAGTTTTAAATAAATGGTTCTATTTACTAACTGTTGGAGGGTCAGGAACAAATGATGCATCTGATACATACAACGTTACCGGAATTGGAATGACAAAAGCTGCAAAAATAGCGTATCGTACCGAAGCAAATTACTTATCAGCCAGTTCAACATATGCCGACGCTAGAACAGCGGCAATACAAGCTGCAACAGACTTATACGGAGCAAACTCTCAAGAAGTAATTTCTACAACAAATGCTTTTTATGCGGTTAATGTAGGAGAAGAGTTTGTACAAAATTGTGCTTTAGCAGCACCAACAAACTTAAATTCATCAAACATTGGTGATAACGGATTTACAGTAACTTGGACAGCAGTTTCAGGAGCAGCTTCTTATGATGTAACTATTGGCGCAAACACAACAAACGTAGCAGGAACGTCATTTAACGCTACAGGATTATTAAGTGGAACAGAATATACGGTATCTGTAGCTGCGAAATGTACAGAAGGTGGAACAGGAACACCAGCAACAGTAAATGTAACAACAACAGGTACGCCACCGCTTAACTATTGTGATTCAAAAGGAAATAGCGTTGCTGATGAATATATTGAGAGAGTTCAATTAGGAAGTATCGATAACACTTCTGATGGAGGTGGAGGATATTCTGATTTCACTACAATTTCAACAGATTTATCTATTGGTGACTCTAACACAATAACCATTACCCCAAAATGGACAGGAACTGTTTATAGTGAAGGTTATGGAGTATGGATTGATTATAATCAGGACGGAGACTTTTCTGACTCTGGAGAAACGGTTTGGACCAAAGCAGCGTCTAAAGATACTCCAGTAAGCACATCATTTACAGTACCTGCTTCAGCAACCGAAGGAGCTACTAGAATGAGAGTTGTGCTAAAGTACAATGCTACACCAACGGCTTGTGAAGCAACATTCTCTTATGGTGAAGTTGAAGATTATACAGTTAATATTACAAATGCTACACCAGATACAGAAGCACCAACAGCGCCTTCTTCAGTAGCAGCATCTAATATTGAAGAAACAACAGCAACGTTAAGTTGGACAGCGTCAACAGATAATGTTGGAGTAACTAGCTACGAAGTATTTAATGGAACTACAAGTGCAGGAACAGTTAGTGGTACATCAATAAACTTAACAGGGTTAACTGCAAATACTACGTATAACTTTACAGTAAAAGCAAAAGATGCAGCAGGAAATGTTTCAGTATCAAGTAATACAGCAACATTTACAACAAAAGATGTGTCAGTAGTAGAGTATTGTGCTTCACAAGGAAACAATTCTTCTTACGAGTGGATTGATAGAGTTTCTATGGGAGGAGTTGATAATACTACAGGAAATGATGGTGGTTATAGAGATTATACGAACCTTATAATGAATGTGGCTCCAGGAGCTAATCGATTATATGTAAGTGCTGGATTTAGTAGTTCTTCTTATACCGAGTACTGGAAAGCATGGATTGATTATGATAAGGATGGTGTTTTTGAAGACACTGAAGTAGTACTAAGTGGTTCTTCTTCAAGTGCTGGTGAGCTTTATGAAGATTTTACAATTCCATCAAATGTTTCAGGAACTACAAGACTTAGAGTTTCTATGAAGTATAACAGTGCTCAAACAGCATGTGAAACATTTACTTATGGTGAGGTAGAAGATTATACAGTTAATATTTCTTCTGGTTCTGTGGCTGCAATAACAGGTTTTTCAGCGAATATCAGTGGAGAAGCAATAGGAAATGAAGAAAGCTTAGATTTATTAGCATACCCTAATCCAGCAGTAGATTTTATACAAGTAAAACTTGCTTCAAAAGCAGAAAAAATAAGTTATAAACTTATAAATACTGTTGGTAAAGTAGTAAAAGAAGGTCATTTAAAATCTTCTAATCTAGACGTTTCAAAGTTAAATACTGGAATGTACATTTTAGAGGTAAATGATGGACAAAAACTACTTACAACGAAACTATTTAAAAAGTAAGTTTTTAAAAACATTAAAGAGAAACAAAAGTCTGAGTTTTTTACTCAGGCTTTTGCTTGTTCTAAATTGTAAAGTACCATGAGAATAAAATATTTGACTTAGCTAGGGGTGGCTAAACTATTAAAATTTAGTTCGTAAAGGGTTAAAAATGAGTCTATTCAAAAGGTGTGAATGATAAAGAAAAGGTAGAATTGTAAAAGAACTAGGAAATAAAAACTTAATTATTCAACTTAAATTGATTCAAATGAACAAAAAGTTTAAATTTCTAATTGGAGGGCTGTCTGTTGCAGCGGTTTCAATTATTGGTTCAGATTATCTTAAAAAGCAAAATGTTGCTGATAAACTGGCTGAACAACGTAAAGTACATAGTACTTTTTTAAAGGAAAGTCCTTTAAATGAATCGTTAAAATGGGGGAAAAAAGAGAGAAAACTTAAAGGGTTACCACCTAACAGGTATTTTGATCAAATGCAATTACTTACCATGAATCCAGCTACAGGAAAAATGGAAGATGGGAGTTTAGCAGGATTGAGAGAAGATCTGTTGAAAAAAAGAGCACAACAAAAAAGTCCTGGAGACAATGGAAACTCTTGGATAGAAAGAGGTCCTAATAATGTAGGAGGACGTACAAGAGTTGTTTTATTTGATCCAAATGACGGAACAAATAATACCGTATATGCTGGTGGAGTAAGTGGAGGTTTATGGAAAAACACCGACATTAGCAATGCCAACTCTCAATGGACAAGAATACAAAATGTACCAGGAAACCTATCGGTAACTTCTATTACAGTAGATCCAAGAAACTCTAATAGATGGTACGTTGGTACTGGTGAACAATATACAGCAGGTGATGTAGTAGGAAATGGAGTATATGTAACTACCGATGGAGGTACAACATGGAACGCAGTCAATATACCAGCTGCTGGAGACGCAATTATTAATTACAATGCAAGTAACATTTTTTTATCAGGAGTTCATTTCGTAAATGATGTATTGGCATGGGATAATGGAGCATCAACAGAATTATTTGTTGCCGTTGGAGCTCACGTATATGGAGATTCTTCTAGCCCTAGAAACTGGTTAGGATTACAGTCTGCAGGGTTGTACCGTTCTACAGATAATGGAGCTACTTGGAACAGGATAGAATCTGCCAATATGAAGTATGTTTTTGGAGGAAAAGACTATTATTATATAGCCAATGATTTAGAGGTTAGTGCAAACAATACGTTATGGATGGGAACTATTGCGTCTGCTTTAGGAGAAGGAGGAGGTAGAGTATTCAGCTCTACAAATGGAGGAACTTGGTCAGAAGCAACAGCATCTCCTTTAACTGAATCTAACAGGGTTGAAATTGAAACTTCTGCTACTGATGCAAATAAAATTTATGCATTAACACAAGGAACAACAAGTGCGGCACCTGTTCATATTTATAAAACAACAAACGCGTTTTCAACAGCGAGTGCAACATCATTACCAAATGATGCAGATACAAATATTTCAGCAAACGACTTTTGTCGTGGGCAAGCATTTTATGATTTAGTAATTGAAGCAGATCCAACTAATGATAACGTAGTGTATGTTGGAGGAATTGACTTATTTAAAACGACAAATGGAGGTTCTTCTTGGTCTCAATTATCGCACTGGTATGGAGGTTTTGGTCATCAAAATGTTCATGCAGATCAGCACTCGATGGCTTTTGGAAATAATGATTCATCAAAAATATTATTCGGTAACGATGGAGGAATCTATTATTCAGGAAACTCTGGAAGTACAATTAGCGTAAGAAACAAAGGATACAATGTAACTCAGTTTGTAAAAGCAGGAATTGGTCCTGATGGAGCAGGAGATGTTGATGGAATTTTTAGTGCGGGTGCTCAAGATAACGGTACACAAGCATTTAGAAATGCAGTTGCAGGAGTTAATAGCTCAACAGAACTAAGCGATGGTGACGGATTCTATACTTTCGTTGATAAAGATGGGGACTATATGATTGCTACGTATGTAAACAACGTAATATATAGGTTTAATTTACCTTGGAATGGTTTGGGTAGACAGCAAGGAGGAGCAACAACATTATCAAGTGACCAAAATACGGGCGACTTCGTAAACCCTATGGGATATGATAATGATGCTAATCGTTTATTATCGAATGCATCAACAAGTTCAGCTAACTCAATTTTGAGTATTAATGTAGCATCAAATTCAAAAGGAAATATTACAAATGCTTTATTAGATGCAAGTCCAACAGCTTTTCAAGCATCTCCTTTTACAAATAATGCATGGTTTGTAGGATTGGCAAATGGTAAACTATTAAAACTAACGAATGTTACAAATTCTAGTGCTACATGGTCAAACATAAACACTCCTTTTGTTGGTTCGGTATCTTCAGTAAGATTCGGAGCTACTGAAGATGATATTTTTGTAACGATACACAACTACGGTGTAACGAGTGTTTGGGCTACTTCAGATGGAGGAACAAATTGGGTAAGCAAAGAAGGAAACTTACCAAATATTCCTGTAAGAGATATTTTACAAAACCCATTAGACAGAACAGAAGCTATTTTAGCAACACAATTAGGAGTTTGGTCAACATCTAACTTTAATGATGCAAACCCTAACTGGAATCAAGCATATAATGGAATGAGTGATGTTAGTGTTACTTCATTAGATTATTGGAATGTAAGTGGAGATCATGTAACGAACAAAGTAATTGCGTCTACTTATGGTAGAGGAGTGTTTACAGGTTCATTTACAAGCAATGCTGCTTCCGATAATGAAGCACCAACTGCTCCAACAAGTTTAGCTGCTAGTTCAATAACAGCAACAAGTTTAACGTTAAACTGGACAGCATCAACAGATAATGTTGCAGTAACAGGGTATGACATATATCAAGGAGCAACTAAAATAGGAAGTTCAACAACAACTTCATATAATGTAACAGGTTTAACAGCAAGTACAGCATATACTTTTACTGTAAAAGCAAAAGATGCAGCAGGAAATGTTTCAGGAGATAGTAATACCGTAAATGCAACTACTACAGCAGCAACAATTACGTATTGTACTTCTAAAGGAGATAGTGTTTCTGATGAATATATTGGAAGAGTTCAGTTAGGAAGTATCGATAATTCTTCAGGAGGCGGAAATGGGTATTCTGACCATACTGCAATTTCAACAGACTTAGAAAAAGGTGTATCAAATTCCATTACGATTACTCCAAAGTGGACAGGAAGTAGTTATGATGAAGGATATGGTGTTTGGATTGATTACAACCAAGATGGAGATTTTTCTGATGCAGGAGAAACGGTTTGGACCAAGGCTAAATCAAAAGATACGCCTGTAAGTACATCATTCACTGTACCAAGTTCAGCTACAGACGGAGCAACAAGAATGAGACTTGTAATGAAATACAATGCTACACCAACAGCTTGTGAAACGTCTTTCGAATATGGAGAAGTTGAGGATTATACAGTAAATATTACAGCAGCGGTAGCTGATACACAAGCCCCAACAACACCTAGTAGCTTAGTAACATCAAGTGTTGCACAAACTACGTTAACATTATCATGGACAGCATCAACAGATAATGTAGATGTTACAGGATATGATGTATATCAAGGAGTAACTAAAATAGGAAGTTCAACAACAACATCTTACAATGTAACTGGGTTAACAGCGAATACGGCTTATACATTTTCAGTAAAAGCAAAAGATGCAGCAGGAAATATTTCTGTAGCAAGTAATGTTGTAAACGTAACTACATTAAATAACGTTGTTACTTATTGTGATTCAAAAGGAAATAGAGTTAGTTATGAATGGATAGATTATGTGTCTTTTGGAGGAATGACTAATACGACTTCTGCCAATGGAGGGTATGGCGATTTTACAAGTAAAATAGCAACAGTTACCCAAGGAACAACAAACCAAATTATTGTGAGTGCAGGATTTAGTGGATCTTCATATACGGAATATTTTACAGTTTGGATTGACTATAACCATAACGGAACTTTTGAAAGTAGTGAACAAACTTCTTTAGGTTCTTCTAGTACAGCAACTAATAGATCAGCAAATATATCTATTCCAGCAAGCGCGTTATTAGGACAAACTAGAATGCGTGTATCTATGAAATATAATGGAGCATCAACCGCTTGTGAAACATTTGCTGACGGAGAAGTGGAAGATTATACAGTTAATATTGTTAGCTCATCATCTTCAGTTGCAGGATCAAATACAAGTAATGAATTTGCTGAGCCATTAGACAAGGAAGCAAAATCAAGTTTAATAGCATTCCCAAACCCAGCTATAAGTAACGTTACTGTAAAATTTGGAAGCAACGAAAATGTAAATTACAAAATAACAAATACAATTGGTAGAGTTGTATTAACAGGTAAAACAGTTAATGGTACTGTAAATGTTTCTAATTTAAAAACAGGAATTTATTTATTAGAAGCAAACGATGGTAAAAAATCAGAAACCATTAAATTAATGAAGAAATAAAAGCATTTCTTTTAATTATAACAAAACCCGAGCTATTGCTCGGGTTTTTTGTTTCTTTGCATAAAATTTTAGAGAATGAATTACCTATCAGTAGAAAATATAGCAAAATCGTATGGCGAAAAGGTCTTATTTGAAGAAATTTCTTTCGGAATAAACAAAGACCAAAAGATAGCCTTTGTTGCTAAAAATGGTAGCGGAAAAACCTCTATTTTAAATATTATTGCTGGAAAAGACACACCAGATGAAGGTCAAGTTATTAGTAGAAAAGGAATCAATATTGCTTATTTGGCACAAGATGATAGTTTGAATCCCGATTTAACTATTGAAGAAACTATTTTTTCTGCTGAAAGTACCATTCTTCCAATTATTCAACAATACGAAAAAGCCTTACAAAACCCTGACGATACAGAAGCGTATCAAAAAGCATTTGAGCAGATGGAGCAGCACAATGCATGGGATTTTGAAACACAATACAAACAAATTTTATTTAAATTAAAACTTGATGATTTATCGCAAACAGTAGGAAAGCTTTCTGGAGGGCAAAAAAAGCGATTATCATTGGCTATTATTCTAATTAATAAACCTGATTTATTAATACTTGATGAGCCAACCAACCATTTAGATTTAGAAATGATTGAGTGGTTAGAAGCTTTTTTTACTAAGGAAAAAATTACCTTATTTATGGTTACACACGATCGTTACTTTTTAGAGCGAGTGTGTAATGAGATTATTGAATTAGATAACGGAAAATTATACAAATACAAAGGAAACTATTCGTATTATCTTCAAAACAAAGAAGAACGAATGGCTTTAGAAGCTACTAACTTAAGCAAAGCGAAAAGCTTATTTAAAAAAGAATTAGATTGGATGCGTCGTCAGCCAAAAGCACGTACAACCAAATCAAAATCACGTATTGATGACTTTTTTCAAATTAAAGAAAAAGCACATCAACGAAGAAAAGAGCACGAAGTTCAATTAGAAATAAATATGGAACGTTTAGGAAGCAAAATTGTAGAGCTTCATAAACTAAAAAAGGACTTTGGTGATAAAGTTATTTTAGATGGATTTGACTACGTTTTTAAGCGAGGTGAACGTATAGGAATCATTGGAAAAAATGGAACAGGAAAATCCTCTTTTTTAAATATACTAACGGGTAAATTGCCTGTTGATGGAGGTAAAGTAATTGTTGGTGAAACAGTAAAATTTGGCTACTATACCCAAAAGGGAATCCAAATAAAAGAAGGACAGAAAGTAATAGAAGTCATTAAAGAATTTGGAGAAGAAATTCCGTTAACTAAAGGAAGAAGAATTTCTGCAGCACAGTTATTAGAACGCTTTTTATTTGATAGAAAAAAGCAATACGATTTTGTTGAAAAATTAAGTGGAGGAGAGCAGAAGCGTTTGTACTTATGTGCTGTTTTAATTCAAAACCCTAACTTCTTAATTCTAGATGAGCCCACGAACGATTTAGATGTGGTAACTTTAAACGTGTTAGAGAGTTTTTTACTCGATTACCCAGGGAATTTAATGGTAGTATCGCATGATCGTTATTTTATGGATAAAATTGTGGATGGTTTATTTGTGTTTAGAGGAAATGGAGTAGTGGAGAATTTTCCTGGAAATTACTCTGATTACAGAGCGTATGAGAGCTCGCAGCCATCAGAGCCTAAAGAAGAAAAGAAAGTAACTGAAAAGCAAGAAAAAACACCTCAAAAAGGAAAGTTAAGTTATAACGAAAACAGAGAATACGGATTACTTGAAAAAGATATTGAAAAACTTCAAAAGAAAAAAGGAGTAATTGAAGCTCAGTTTGCTAATAACGAAGTTTCACCTGAAGAGATTAATGAAAAATCGTTAGAGCTACAGCAGATTATTGATAGTTTAGAAGAAAAAGAAGAACGTTGGTTTGAGCTTTCTATGAAATTAGAAGGCGAATAGTTAAACGCTAACAATATCATCTTCTTCAACCAAAGGCTTGTTCAAAAAGCGCAATAATAATTGTGCAACAGCAACGGTATCACGTTCGCAATACTCAACAATACGAGGAAGGTTTTTTTCTCGATGGTACACGTTTGCAACTTCACTTCCATCAATATCTTGTTTGGGTGAAGGTATTCCTAAAATAGCAGTGAGTAGTTTTAAAGAGGTGTAGTGTTTATAATCGCCAAACTTCCATAAGTCCAAGGTGTCTAAATGTGGAACCTCCCATGGCTTTTTGCCAAATAAGTTGAGTTTGTTAGGTAAGTTAATTCGATTGATAATCATTCTTCGCGCGATGTACGGAAAGTCAAACTCTTTACCATTATGAGCACACAATAAGTGTTTATTTTGGTTAAAATGTGTATCTAATAAGTTTTTGAAATCGGTTAACAATTTAGCTTCATCATCTCCATAAAAAGAGGTAACTCGCAGTTGGTTTTTACGATCTCGATCTACAAAGTAGCCTACCGAAATACAGATGATTTTTCCAAATTCAGCCCAAATACCCGCACGATGGTAAAACTCTTCAGGAGTAACTTCATCTTTCCGTTGATATTGAGTTTTTAGAGCATATAACTCTTGCATTTCAGGTGATAAATCAGCAAATAATTCCACTTCAGGAACCGTTTCAATATCTAAAAACAGGATGTTTTGTAAATTCGTCTTATTCAGCATTTTCTTTAATTAAAACGTAAGCATTAGCATTAGATAAGTGTTTTTCGTTAGCATCATCAACTTTTGATAGATTTATGCTTTGAAAAACAAACTTTATATTTAGAGTTTTAAAACCATGTTCAATTGTCATTAAATTAGGTGCTATATCATAATTTTTTTCTTGACTGTTAAGTCTTTGAATTATTTCTGAACAGTCTATATTTCCAATATAAGTATCTCCTTTTGAGACTTTGATTAGGTTGCTTTTTTCACTTAGATAAAAATGATAGTTGTTAATGGAATTACGATTTTCATAAGAATTAAAATATAGTCTTTTCAAAACATCATAATTCTTAGTATCAATAATCATTTTAGAATCGTCGACACTATAATACTTATTTCTGTAAGTACCATTGGTGTTATCAATTACTTTTATATTCAAACTATCCATTAACCTGTTTTGTAATTGCCAATGACTGTTGGTTTTAAAAGTTATTTTTGGATTATACCCTAAAACGTTTTCTACTTTATGTAATTCCTGTTTATTGTTTAAGTATCTAACAATAGAGCGTAACTGATTTTTCTTTTCAAAAGTGGTAGTAAAATTATCTTTCTTAATGTCAGTATATACTTTCTTAAATTGAAGAAGTTGACTTTTTGTTGATATTGAAAAAGTTCCCCAAAACCCAAAAGAAATGAGAAAAGTAATAAGAGCTAAACTAAAAGGAAAGACTTTAATTTTTTTACGCTTACTAAAAAGTATGTACAAGGTCATAGCTAAAACCCAACAAGCTAAAACAAGTACGAAATAACGGTTTTCGGTAATCCCATATTCGTTAATACGTCTAAAAATAGCAATAAAAAGTAAAATTATTAACGGTAATAACAAATAATAAAACCATGGATAAAACTTTCTAATTGTACGAGAGTTAATAGTTTTTTGAATAGGGTTGATAAGTATTTGCACAATAAAACCTAAAAATGAAAGAGCAATAACCAAATAAGAAACCCACCCTTTAGGTAAGTTCCAATTAATTACAATTTTTAAACTATAAGCATATAAAATGATGAGGTATAAAATTACTAATGGAATTAAAATATACTTAACTAATACCTCTAAAGCTTTTGTGTAGTTAATTGCAAGTTGGTTATGAACATCTTTAGGAAAATCTGAAAGGTAAATCCAAGTATTTACAACTCCTATACAAAGCACAAAAACCTGAAAAAAACGTTCTCCTTTAAAATCTATATTAAATAAATGTTTAATAGCTAAGAGTGCCAAAACAATTCCTAAATATAAAATTAGTGAAAAAAATAAACTTCTAACAATTGCTATAAAAACTGATTTTACGTAATTAAAATAAGCAGATTTATTCCATTTAAAAATAAAAGGGGCTACCATCACTAGTAAATGACCTGATACAAAGTAAAGTATAAATCGAATAGTAGAATTTTGGTGAATTTTTGAACCATTAACTTCAATACTAAAATAAAATAGAAGTAAAAAGCCAAGAGTTAGCAAGAATATCCATGTTTTATCTCTTTTAAACTGTTCTTCCAAAAAACGAGTAGCGATTAACCAGCTAACCCCTAAAGTAAAGGTTATAATAACTTTACCATAAAAAGCGTTATCAAAAGTATCTGTTTCAATTGTAAATAAAGTAAACAATGTACCAATGATTGCCCAACAAAGGGCTATAGGAAATCGCTTAAAAGCATTTTTAGCATTGGAAGTAATTTCCCCTAGGGAAGAAATAATTTTCATAGGAAACAATTTGTATAAAGATACAAAAACTACAAAAAAAGAAAAAACAAAAGAAATATCTTCGTTTTCTTTAAGCAAAAGTTTGGTAAATATTAAATGAACGTTAAGTTAAACATGTATATAAAGGGTTTATTATTTTATGATTACTTTTGGATAACACAATATAAATGAATAATGAACACTAGCGATATTAAAATTTTACTAGTTGACGATGAGCCAGATATTTTAGAAATTGTAGGTTACAATTTAAAATCAGAAGGATATCAGGTTTTCACTGCAAACAACGGAGCAGAAGCTGTAAAAACAGCAAAAAAAGTAACTCCACATTTAATTTTATTAGACATTATGATGCCTGAAATGGATGGTATCGAAGCATGTGAAAAAATTAGAAATGTAAAACCTCTTGAAGATGTGATAATTTCTTTTTTAACCGCTAGAGGAGAAGATTACTCACAAGTAGCAGGTTTTGACGCTGGGGCAGATGACTATATAACCAAACCAGTAAAACCAAAAGTGCTAATAAGTAAGGTAAAATCTTTATTACGACGTTTAAAAACTGAAGAAAAAGCAGATACCACCACAAAAATTGGAGATATTGTAATTAACAGAGACGAATATGTAGTTTTTAAAGGAGAAGAAAAAATATCTTTGCCAAGAAAGGAGTTTGAACTATTCTCTTTACTAACTTCAAAACCAGGAAAAGTATTTAAAAGAGAAGTTATTTTAGATAGCGTTTGGGGAAATGAAGTAGTTGTAGGCGGAAGAACTATAGATGTACACATACGTAAACTTCGTGAAAAAATAGGAGACCACTATTTTAAAACAGTAAAAGGAGTTGGGTACAAGTTTGTATTAGACGAAACAGACAAATAATTTTTTAAACTCAAAATTTTATAAGTAGATTGCTAGCTAGCAATCTATTTTTTTATCATGAAATGAGCTATAATAATTTTGATCCTTTTTGAGATAATTATTGGCGAATTACATCTGACATTTAAAAAATAATAGAAAAAAACAGATGAAAAAAATAAAAAAAACGTATAACTACGCGCTTTGGTCGGCGTTATATTCAACGCTATTATCTATTGTCATAGCAGTATTATCGTACTTGTTTTTATTAAACAGCTTAGGAGTTGTAACCATTGTAATTTTTGGCCTTGTAATGTTTATTATCTCCTTTTTTGTAATTCAATACAGAGCAGAACACTTTATTTACCAACGAGTAAAAAAGATGTATGAAGACATTTCTATTTTAGATGAGAATGATTTAAAAAGAAATAAAGTAACGACCGATGTAGAAGCGCTAACTAAAAGTGTACAAGAATATGTTGAAGGGAAGAGTGAAGAGATAGCTAATTTAACCCAGCGTGATTCATTTCGTCGTGATTTCTTAGGAAATGTAGCTCATGAGTTAAAAACACCACTTTTTACAGTACAAGGATATATTTTAACGCTTATTGAAGGGGCTGCTGATGACAAAGAAATTCTTGAAAAATATTTAGAAAGAGCTAATAAAGGGGTAGAACGATTAACCTCAATTGTTAAAGATTTAGACATGATTGCTAAGTTAGAAACTGAGGGAATGAAAATGAACATGCAAACCTTTAATATTATAGAGCTTATTCAAAACGTGTTCGACTTGTTTGAAATGAAGGCAAAAAAACGAAATATTACGTTGAGATTTGATCGTGTGTATGATTTTCCCCATTTGGTAAAAGGAGATGTTGAAAGGATTGAACAGGTACTTATTAATCTTGTTGTAAATTCTATAAAATATGGTAGAGTAGGAGGTATAACTACGGTGAGTGTTGAGCCATACAACCAAAATAAGCTTATTATTAAGATAAATGATAACGGTGAAGGAATAAAACAAGAGCACATATCTCGTTTATTTGAACGTTTTTACCGTGTAGATCAAAGTCGTTCACGTGAACAAGGAGGTTCAGGTTTAGGGCTTTCTATTGTGAAACATATTATTGAAGCGCATAACGAAACCATTCTTTTAAAGAGTGTACACGGAGAGGGTTCCGAGTTTTCGTTTACGCTAGAAAAGGCAATGAAATAAAAAAAGGAGTTGAATTTTCAACTCCTTTTTGTTATAATTATTTTAAATCGAAACCGATATCTTTTCGATAATTCATTTTATCAAAAGCTATTTTATCGATGCTCTTATAAGATTTCTCTAAGGCTTCTTCTATTGAATCTCCAAAAGATGTAATTGCCATAACACGTCCGCCACTCGTAACTACTTTACCATCTTTTAAAGTGGTTCCTGCATGAAAAACAATTGAATTTTCTACAGCATCATAACCCGTAATTTCTTTTCCTTTCTCATAAGCTTCAGGGTATCCGCCAGAAACTAACATTACTGTAGTCGCTGTTTGTGGAGTAACTTCGTATGATTTTTCGCCTAAAGTTTGCGTAGCAACACCTTCAAATAACTCTACTAAGTCTGATTGAATACGTGGTAATACCACCTCTGTCTCAGGGTCCCCCATACGAACGTTGTATTCAACTACCGAAGGATTTCCGTTATCGTTCATTAATCCGATAAAAATAAACCCTCTATAATCAATTCCATCTTTTTGCAAGCCGTCAATTGTTGGTTTAACAACCAATTCTTCCACTTTCGTTAAAAAATCATCCGTAGCAAAAGGAACAGGAGAAATAGCGCCCATACCGCCTGTATTTAACCCTGTGTCACCTTCTCCAATACGTTTGTAATCTTTAGCAGAAGGTAATATTTTATAATTCTTTCCGTCCGTTAATACGAAAACAGATAATTCTATTCCTTTTAAAAACTCTTCAATAACTACAGTTGATGAAGCATTTCCAAACTTTTGATTAGAAAGCATTTCTTCTAACTCAGCTTTAGCTTCTTCTAAATCATTTAAAATTAAAACTCCTTTACCAGCAGCTAATCCGTCAGCTTTTAATACATACGGAGCATCTAAGGTTTCTAAGAATTTTTTTCCTTCAGCTAAATTTTCAGTAGTAAAAGATTGATAACGAGCTGTTGGAATGTTGTGTTTTTCCATGAATTGCTTCGAAAAATCTTTACTTCCTTCTAGTAAAGCACCATCTTTTTTAGGTCCAATTACAGGAATATTTTTTAACTCTTTATCTGCTAAGAAAAAGTCGTGAACACCTTCTACCAAAGGAGCTTCAGGACCTACAACTACCATGTTGATATTGTGTTGTAAAACAGTTTCTTTTACCTGTGCAAAATCGGTTGGATTGATGGCAATATTCCTTGCTATTGCATCAGTTCCTGCGTTACCAGGAGCAACAAAAAGATTGTTGATTTTAGTACTTTCTGAAAGTTTTTTAGCAAAGGCATGTTCTCTACCGCCCGATCCTAAAATTAGAATATTCATTGTTGTGTGTTGTTGTATTGTGAGTGCAAATATAAAATAAGAAAAAAGGCTATGAGCAAAACCTGTCTTTAAAATTATGTAAAAAACTAAAAAGACCTCTTTTAATTTGAAAAGAAGTCTTTTTATGGTTTAATTAGGTTTTTTGGTAGTCGTTCTGCGACTAAAATATTTGTTCTAGTATTTTTTGCGTAATAGCATAAGTAGGTGTTACCCCGCTCATTCCAAGTCCTCCAGAGGCAAGCGTAGCACCTGTTTCTAGTGGGTTATCTGAGGCGTAATATGCATAACGAACCTTTACGTTTTCTGAAATATTTCCTCTAATTTTTGAGGCTGATTGAATTGCTTTTTGATAATGTGCTCCTTCCATTTCTAGTCCGATTACATTCCAAGTTGAATCGTGGAAGAATCGTAGTAAATCTTTGTTTTGTAATGAAGTTCCTAATACAGAAATCATTGCTCCGTCAAAAACCTGAACTCCAAAACCTTCTAAATCTTCTTTTGATAGTTCGTTTTTAAATGGGTAATTATCAGCAGTTCCTTCAAAAATATGTGATGAAGGAATCATAATATCTCCTTTACCACCTTCTAAAATACCTGCTTTCCCCATAATTGAAACAGATTGAACATCTAAATGGATTTTTTCTCCTTTTGTTTTATAGGGCTTTAAAAGCTCGTCCATAGTTTCAAAAGCCTGTTCACCAAAAGCATAATCCATTACAATAATTACAGGATCTTCTCCAGCTGAATTAACTTTGTTAAAAGAGTTCGCTTCAAAATCAATTTTCCCTGTATCAATTACCTGAACATTGATATTGGTTCCTGAAGTATCTTTGATATATATGAGTCCGTTTTCAGAAGCATAATTTTTAACGGCAGATTGTAAAGTACTGCTATTAACATTACTCAATACTTCAAAAAGTTGAAAATCTTTGTGTTTTTTAGCTTCTTTTGGTAAAGCGTTTTGTGCATAAATACTATTCATTACACTGTGCATGTTAGCACTGATGATATGAATAGGACGTTCTAATAGATCGTTTTCTAATAAAACCTTTTTAATATTGTTTGCCCAAATTTCACCGTAAATATGATGTCCAATTTCCTCAATTAAAACAGAACTGAACTTAATAGAGCGTTTTTGGTCGTATAAAGCTTCATTAATTGCTAATTTACCTAACCAATAAATTAGATGGAAAAACCTGTTTGGGTTCTCTTCTGAAGCAAACGTATTGTAAGCGTCGTACACTTCATCATAAGTTCTACCTAAAATATTACCAAGGTGTACAACAATTACATCTTTCTCCTCATCTGTAAGTGTTTTATTATGTATTACAATATCTTCTAGTTGTAACCATTCACGAATAAAACTTTCTCCATTATTAAAAACAACACGATCTTTAATTTTATGAGATTCAATAAATAAAAACGTTAAGTGTGTAAGAATATCATAAATCTCAGAGCGCCCTCTAGTAATTTCAATATTCATTTGATCTTTATCAATACGGTAACAATTTCTTCTTCTTTTAGGAGGAATAATTGCTTTGAATTTTGAATTACGATACCCTTCGTCAGCGGTCAAATAAATAAACTGACACTCTTCTATTCCTTCTGGTAACCGTTCTATAACGTATACCAATCCGTTTAATTCCGTTTTGTTTTCTGCAATTGAACCATAAATTTCTGGACGTAAAGACAAGAGTGATGTACGTAAAGTTTCACCAGAAACCCCCATTGGTTTGTAAAAACCGCGACTAAATAAGTGTCGCATTGAAATGTATAAACGCTCAATAGCATTTGTAGATTCTTGGGCTCTTGTACGTTCTTTTAGGATAGGTTTTGACATATGTTTTTAAAGTACAAATATACAAATTATGTTAAAGAAGCTAATTTTTTAAAATACTGTTATATTTTTTAGGGTTATTTAACAAGTTAACAGCATTTTTTATAGTTACATCATTTTTAAATAAATGCTTATACATTCCTTCTTTGTATGTATAGCGTTCCACAATTTCATTTTCAATTTCTTTTGATAAAAGATCTTGGTTGACCGAAACTTTAGCAACTTTAACAGCCTTTAATTGTTGAATAATTGCGGTATATTCTGAGGTGATTTTTTTGTTGTTTTCTACGGATTCATATGCTTCTTGAAACATTTTTTCTTCTTTAGATACAAAAGCAGTGTCTTTACGAAGTAAATAATCTTTAAATTGATTAAAACTTGAAGAAGAAAAGGTGTAGTTATCAGCAGGTAAATTAGGGTTTTGATGTGTAAAATCAGTTACAAAATTAAAAATTGCTCTTGATTTTAGTAACTCATCAGTTTCTGCTGTTTTTTTAGAAAACTCACTTGTTACATCAGGAGTTACACCACCTCCATCGTATACTTTTCGTCCATTTTGAGTTGTGAATTCATTAAGAGTAGCGTCAGAAAACTTAGGTACCTTCCCTGTTTTGGAATCTCTGTTGGCATAATCTAACTCCTGAATACATCGTCCGCTAGGAGTATAATATTTAGAAATCGTAATTTTCATTTGAGTTCCATAGCTCAAATCAAAATAACGTTGTACGAGTCCTTTTCCAAAAGAACGCTCTCCCATAACAACAGCTCGGTCATAATCTTGTAAGGCACCAGAGACAATTTCTGAGGCAGAGGCAGATCGACCATTTATTAAAACAACGATAGGGATTTCAGCATCTAAAGGTTCTCTACTTGTTTTATAAGTTCTACTATTTTTTTTAGTTTTTCCACGAGTATCAACAACTTTTAATCCTTTAGGAATAAATAAGTTGGTGATATTTATAGCATCAAATAAAGAACCACCAGGATTGTATCTCAAATCAAAAACCAACTTTTTCATTCCTCGTTTCTTTAGGTCACTAAACGCATTTACAACACTTTCAGTAGCCTTTTGACTGATAAATCGTGTTAAAACAATATATCCTGTTTCAG
Source organism: Tenacibaculum gallaicum (assembly GCF_003387615.1). Taxonomy (GTDB): domain Bacteria; phylum Bacteroidota; class Bacteroidia; order Flavobacteriales; family Flavobacteriaceae; genus Polaribacter; species Polaribacter gallaicus. The sequence continues at coordinate 425,583 of NZ_QUNS01000001.1, forward strand.
TATCAATCATATCGTAAAAAGGGACAGGATTTAAAATAACTTTATCAAGTTTTACAGATATGTTTTTTGTTTGACCATTTCTTTCTATTTGTAAAGAAAGCTCTTTTCCCGGAACTCCTTTTAACATTTGTGGAAATTGACCTCTTTCTAAGGTTGCTAATTCTTGTCCATTTACATTGATGATGATATCACCTGCTTTTAAACCAGCTTTATCGGCGGAAAAACCTTTGTAAATTTCGGCAACTACAATTCCTTTTTTAGTATAAAAAGTAGAAATACCAATACCTCCATATTCACCTTCACGACGAATACGAGCATCTTCAACATCTTGTTCATTATAAAAATTGGTGTATGGATCTAAATTCTTAAGGGTGTTTTTTATCGCCTTGTCAGTTAAATAGCCAGGGTTGATTTCATCAATATAATTAATGTTCAACTCTTTAAAAAGGTTGTTGTAAATTTCAATTTGTTTAGCAATCTCGAAAAAACGAGACTGAAAAGAAAAGAAAAGAGAGATGACAATAAGCGAACCAAAAAAAAGGAATTTTCTATTTTTCATCTTGAGTAACTTCGGTAATAAACTTTGTTAATAATTTCTTCATTTTATGCTCTAAATCGGCATATTTCCATTCATCTCTTGCAAGATAAGAAATCATAAACACATACGGTTTATCTATAGTCTCATAAATAGTATGCTTTTCTTTACGGTAGGTTTCGCGAAGTAACCGTTTTATACGGTTTCTATCTACCGCTTTTTTAAAATTACGTTTAGGTACAGAAACTCCAACTTGCGCAGGAAATTTTGAGGTGTGTTCGGTTTGTATATACACCATTCTTAGCGGAAAAACTTTTATCACCTTTCCCTCCTCATATAGTCTTCCTATCAGCTTTTTGCTTTTTAAACGCTCCTCTTTTCCTAAAGTAAATCTCATTAGTACAAACATACGCAAACCTGCACGAATAACCATTTTTTTAAGTATTTTTGAATCAATTCTTTTAAGAAACGCATACAACAAATCGCGATTAATTTTACGTTTCTCTTATACAATTAGTAAAATTAATTTTAAAACATATTTATGAAGTCTGATTTATTTCAAGCCCCAGATTATTATCAAGTAGATGATTTATTAACCGAGGAGCATAAGCTTGTTCGCAACACTACCCGTGAATGGGTTAAGAAAAACTTATCTCCAATTATTGAAGAATATGCACAACGTGCTGAGTTTCCGAAGGAATTGATTAACGGATTGGCAGAAGTAGGAGCTTTTGGGTCTTATATTCCTGAAGAATATGGAGGAGCTGGGTTAGATCAAATTTCTTACGGATTAATCATGCAAGAATTAGAGCGTGGTGATAGTGGAATTCGATCTACTGCTTCAGTACAATCCTCTCTTGTTATGGGACCTATTTATAACTACGGAACCGAAGCACAACGACAAAAATACTTACCAAAATTAGCCTCTGGTGAATGGATGGGAAGTTTCGGATTAACAGAACCAAATCACGGTAGTAATCCTAGTGGAATGGAAACGAAGTTTAAAGATATGGGAGACCATTATTTGTTGAATGGAGCTAAAATGTGGATTTCAAATGCACCCATTTGTGATGTAGCAGTTGTATGGGCAAAAAATGAAGAAGGTCGTATTCATGGTTTATTAGTTGAACGTGGTATGGAAGGTTTTTCTACGCCAGAAACTCATAATAAATGGTCGTTAAGAGCATCAATTACAGGTGAATTAATTTTTGACAATGTAAAAGTTCCTAAAGAAAATATATTACCCAATAAATCAGGGCTAGGAGCTCCATTGTTGTGTCTTGATGCTGCTCGTTACGGTATTGCTTGGGGCGTTATTGGTGCTGCGATGGATTGTTATGATACAGCATTACGTTATGCGAAAGAACGTACACAGTTTGGTAAACCAATAGGGCAATTTCAGTTACAACAAAAAAAGTTAGCTGAAATGATTACTGAAATCACTAAGGCTCAGTTGTTAACATGGCGTTTAGGAGTCTTAAAAAATGAAGGTCGCGCAACATCTGCTCAAATATCTATGGCAAAACGAAATAATGTTGACATGGCGTTGAAAATAGCACGTGAGGCTAGACAGGTACTGGGAGCAATGGGAATTTCTGGAGAATACTCAATTATGAGGCATGCAATGAATTTAGAAAGTGTAATAACCTACGAAGGAACACACGATGTTCATTTATTAATTACAGGGTTGGATATCACAGGATTAAATGCATTCAAATAAAAAGAAGAAGAAGCACTCAAACGTTAAACCACTAACACATTATTAAGGAGTGCTTCTTCCATCAACTATTAAAACTAAAATTTACCTACTCTTTTTTCTTGCCACCATTAACAAGAATTAAAAGAGCAGTTACTAAACCTATACAAACCAAACCGAAAATAATCATCATAATGGTTCCGTTTGTCCAAGATACCATTGGGATGTTCATTAATTGTGTCATTTCTTCTTATACTTTATTGTCTCAAAAATACAAGCATAGTTTAAGTTAAAACATGATTTTTATCAGGGTTTTGAAAAAAATGATGAGATTTTATAATATAGATTAGGAAGATGTTACCTCTTTTAATGCAGTGTCGAAACCATTAATACTAGCTTGGTTTCTTCCTTATCACTCTAGTATTATTCAATTTGCGAATGTTATAAGTTATATTAAAATGCAGAGTAATTTAAAGATAGATTATCAATATAAAAAACAGTATCCTCTAAGTATCCAGAGTTTGACCAGCCCATTAAATACATTTCGTTCATAAAGTTTTCATTAATACCACCATACATGTTAAGTGCTGTTTCATCACAAACCAAAACATCGTTTTTCCATAGTTGCATCACTCCATCAGTAGCTTTTTCACTGCTAGGAGCTTTAATTCTAGCCATAATATGAATCCATTTCCCTTGATCATTTTTGGTAATAAAGTCAGTTCCTAACTCTCCTGAAGGTGATATCGTCGACTGTTCTGTTCCATTTCTATATCGATGTAGGGTAAGATTGGAACCTCCTGTGTTATTTGGAGATAATGACCAATTTACATGAAACCCTGGATATCGATAGTCATTTTTATAAACAGCTAAAAACTTATTGTTGCTAGCTGAATTTTCTTTACGATGAGTATAATTAACGGGGATGTAAAGTTCATATTTTATCCATAATTCTCCAGTATTTGAATAGGATATTCTTTGCTCAGAAAAAGCGTCTTCTCCCGATGGTCCACCTTTATAGTAAAACCGAAGAGAGTACTCTCCATCCTTTTTTACTTCGTTAGAAACAGATGAATAGGTACTACTGCCATAGCTAATATTGTTTTCTGTTTGAGATAAGTCACCTTTTTCAAAATCATCAAAAAATAATATATTCCCTGAAGGTTCTTCAACTATTTTTGGACTCTCTTTTGTACAAGACATGAAAAATAGAGTAAGGAAAATCACGGAATATAAGTGGCTTTTTTTTTCATAGTGTAATAATTGTTTTGTAGTGTATATAATTAATGTATTAATTTTAAAACGATCAAATTATTTATTCTTTTAATAAAGTATCCAATCCATCAATATTAGTTTGATTTCTGTCGTTCCAATATTGTTCAATACCTTCTTCACCTTTTTCAGTAGCCCAATCGTTTAATTGATTTCGCTCTCCTTGGTATTCATAAAAAGGAATTGACATTCCGCAAGAGGTTTGTACACTTTCTATAGAAACCACAAATATTTGACGGGTACCAGGAAGTTTAGGAAATAAATCAGCATAATTACCCCACTTATCATGAGTTGGAAGAATTTCTTCTGCTTTTCCATATAGTCTGAGTATGTTTGGAGCACCTTCAAAAGCACAAAACATGATGGTTATTCGGTTGTTAGCTAATAAATGTGCTGAGGTTTCATTTCCGCTACCTGTAACACTTAGCCAAGCAACTGTATTTTTATCAAGTACTTTAAAGGTATCCATTCCTTTAGGAGAAAGGTTAATCCTTCCCTCTTTAGCAGCGGTAGCAACAAAAAAGAGTTTTTGTGCTTCAATAAATTTTAGAACTCGAGTTGTTATTTTGTCGTAAAATTTTGCCATGATTCTTTATTTTTAGTCAATCCAATCTTTAGTACGTTCAACTGCTTTTTGCCAAGTACGATATAATTTTTCTCTTTTTTCTTTAGAGAAAGAAGGTGTAAACGTTTTATCTATTTTTCTTTTGCTTATAATTTCATTTTGTTGCCAAAACCCAACACAAAATCCAGCTAAGTAAGCTGCTCCCATTACGGTAGTTTCAATTTCTTCAGGACGTTCTACACTCACATTTAAGATATCTGCTTGAAATTGCATGAGTAAATTATTAGCACACGCCCCGCCATCTACTTTTAAAGATGAGAGCTGTAGCATGCTGTCTTTTTGCATAACGTCTAAAATATCTTTTGTTTGATAAGCTAATGATTGTAAAGTAGCTTTAATTAAATGGTTTTTTCCAGTGTCACGTGTCAAACCAAAAACAGCTCCTCTAGCATACATGTCCCAATATGGAGCACCTAGTCCAGCAAAAGCTGGTACTACATACACAGGGTTTTCTTCAGTAACTTTTTCAGCAAAAAGCTCACTTTCTTCTGCGTTATTGATCATTTGTAACCCATCACGTAACCATTGAATTGCAGAACCAGCAACGAAAACACTTCCCTCTAGAGCATAATACACTTTGTTATTAATTCCCCAAGCAATTGTAGAAATTAAACCATCTTCAGAGTATTCTAAGTTTTCACCAGTATTCATCAACATAAAGCATCCTGTTCCGTAGGTGTTTTTTGCTTCTCCTTTTTTAAAACACGCTTGTCCAAATAATGCAGATTGTTGATCTCCTGCAATTCCTGCAATTGGAATTTGAACCCCGTCTAATTCATAATTTCCAAAATGAAAGGATGAAGGTTTTACTTCTGGCAACATTGAAATTGGAATGTTTAATTCTTTTACTAAAGTATCATCCCAACACAAGTTTTTTATATCATATAGCATCGTACGCGATGCATTGCTATAGTCAGTAGCGTGAACTTTACCGTTAGTTAAGTTCCATAAAAGCCAAGAATCAATAGTTCCAAATAACAAATTTCCTTTTTCAGCGTCTTCTTGAGCTCCTTCAATAGTATTTAATATCCAATGAATTTTAGTGGCTGAAAAATAACTATCAATTACCAACCCAGTAGTTTTACGAACATAGTTTTCAAGTCCTGTTTCTTTGAGTAACTCGCAAGTAGCTGCTGTTCTTTTGTCTTGCCAAACAATTGCATTATATATAGGTTTGCCTGTGTTTTTATTCCAAACAACGGTGGTTTCACGCTGATTGGTAATACCAATCCCTGCAATTTCTAAAGGCGAAATTTTAGCTTGTTCTATAGCTTTTTGTAAAGTGCTTAGTTGTGTTTGTAAAATTTCATTAGCGTCGTGTTCTACCCATCCTGACTGTGGGAAAATCTGCTTGAATTCTTCTTGAGTTTTTGCAACTATCTTTTCTTCTTTATTCAAAATAACTGTACGACAGCTAGTAGTTCCTTGGTCTAAAGCAATAATATATTTTTGAGTCATTTAGGTGTAAAATGATTGAACGCCTAATTTACAATTTTAGTAGTGGTAATAAAAAAAACCTTCTAGAAATCCTAGAAGGTTTGTACACTTAAGTTTGGTTAGTTAACTTTTAGTGTCTTAGAGCATAGCCAGCTCCTTTACCAAATTCAGCTAAAACTGAAAGTAAAGTGCTTAAGCCTTTGCTCGTCTTGCGTAGTAGTAATTTTCCCATTTTAAAAATTATTTAATTCCCCTTAAATTAATTGTCATTAAAGAATGAACACTTCAAATATATACTGATAATCAGGTAGATAAAATGGGATTTCCGAAGTTAAAAGTGTAATTTTCCGTAAAGAGCATAAAAAAACCTTCTAGAATTTCTAGAAGGTTTATTATTCCCCTTAAATGTCTTTTTTCAATTAATCTTGAAAAGAAGATGTTACAAATGTAAAGAGAGGTTAAAGGTTAAAAAAGGGTATTACCGCAAAAAAAAGTGCGGTTTTCCGCAAAGAGTTAAAGAGAAACGGTTTTACAACAAAAAGCCTTTAGATATCTAAAGGCTTTTTTTATTTTCTCTCTCTTTTCAAGATTCTTCCCAACAATGGTTTGAATTCCATTGCAAAATTATTACTTAGTTGTAATGTATAAAATGGGATAACCGTAAAAATAAATGCGTATTTCCGCAAAAGAAACTAATCTACAATTCCTAATTCTTTTGCTTTTAATATTAGGTCTGTATTGTTGTTGGCTTGTAAGTCAGTTCTTAATTTAGATAGTTTACTTTCTATGGAGCGGACTTTTATTAACGAACCATCATCTTTTTTAATTAAGCCTTCTAGATTAGAAATTTTAGCATGCCTAGGAAGCTCTTTTAAGATTTGAATAGCAATATCATCCATTTGTATTTCAACTAAGGCTCTTTTTAAGAGTTTTTGATGAATTTCATGCGTGTAATACACTTCTCCCTTTAACATTTTTTGAATGGCAAAGGTTAATTCATCGGTACTACACTTTCCTTTTAAAATATAGGCAGAAGGATTTAAGTTGTGTATTACATTAAAAATTCTGTTTGTTTCAGAGTGTCCAGTAATTACACCAACTTTAATAGGAATTTTTTCTTTAAGGATAGACTTTATAAAAGCTTCGCCTCCATCTAAAACTACGTTTTGATTTTGATTGTCAAAACTCAAATCCGTAAAAACAATATGAAATGGATTTTCGCTTAAACTTGATTTTATTTTAGAAAATGCTTCGTCACACGAATTTGCCGTTTCAATTTCTAAACCATCTATACCTTTCAAATACGAAAGAATTCCTTCAAGAATCAATTGATGGTCATCAACTAAAAGTATTTTTGTTTGTCCAGCCATTTAAGGGTATTTGAATACTGGTTTGGGTTCCTTTACCTACTTCACTACTAATAGTTAATTTACCGTTTAACTCTTCAATGCGTTCCTGTAGGTTTTGTAAACCAATTCCTTTTTTATTAATGTTGGTATCGAAACCAATTCCATCATCAATAATACCCAAATGTACGTATTTTTTACGTACAGAAAAATTGATAATAATCTTACTTGCTTTTGCGTGTTTTTTGCAGTTTTGTATGCTCTCACGAATACTTAAGTAGAGTAGACGTTTTATAGAGTTATCAACAGCTAACCAATCGTAGATTTGTAATCCGTTGACCTTAATTTTAAAATTGAGATCATAATAATCACTAACTAAGTTGATAATTTGGTCTCTAAACGAAACCTTTTTAAAGCTGATGCTACTTAATTGGTGCGATAGGTTACGTACATTCTCCTTAACCGCATCTAGTCTTTTAGCTTCCTCAACTAAATTAGATTTTTCTAATTTACGATGTAGTAAACGCAAATCACCAGCAACTTCATCGTGCAAGGATTTTGCTATTTGTTTACGTTCATGTTCTCTTGCCTGTATTCTTTCTAACTGGGCTTGATAGAGTAGTTTTCTTTTTCTGTTAAAATAAAATAAAACACCTACTCCAAATAACAATAAACTAAGAACGAACAATAACCAACCTATCGTTTTTTGTTGTTTATGATATACTATTTCAGTTTGTTTTTTTTCGTTTTCGGTTTTTAAAACAGTATTTTCTTTTTCTTTTTTATCGGTTTCGTATCTGATTTTAGCAAACTGATTTTTTAATCTACGCTCATTCTGGAATAAACTATCATTTAACGTAATATATTCTTCTAAATATTTTTTTGATTCATTACCAGTTGTTAAGTCTGAAAGGTTTTTTAAAGCCTCCAACCAACGTTTATTATTGTGTGTTTGTTTAGCGTGTTTTAAAGCTTCGTTAGAATGAAAAAGGGCTTTTTGATTTTGATTTTGATTTTTGTAGTAGTCAGCCAGATTTGTATGTGTAGTACTCAATCCTATTAAGTTATTTTGTTTAATTCTGAGGATTAGAACCTCATAATATTGTTGAAGTACCTCATCATTATGATTGCCTAGTAAAAAGTTGCTTGAAGCAAGGTTCTCTAATAGTAATGCATATTGAGTAGGAAACTTATATCTAATACTATCAAATGTTAGCCCTTTTTTAAAATAACTAATTGCTTTTTGGTGCTGGTTTTGTTTTTGGTATAAAAGACCAATGTTGTTTATTGTGAATAAATAGCCTAGCCTATCTTTGGTTTTTTTATTGATATCTAGGGTTTTATTGTAATAATCAATAGCTTCTTTTTTTTGATTTAACTCTTCAGAAACAAGTCCAAGATTATTATATACTCTTTCTAAATAAATTGAAGGCTGTATTTGTTCTAAATATTGTAAAGCTTCTATAGAGCTAATTTCGCTGCCAAGATAATCTTTAGCTTCTCTTTGCAATATTGCTAGACTTAATAGGCGTCTCCCAACTGCCATAGAATCATTTATTTCTTTAGAAATATCTTTGGAACGATGATAATAGTAAAAGGCACTATCGTTTGCGTAGGTAAGTTTACTTTGTAGGGCTTTAAAATGAAAGTATTTAGCTAGTAAAATAGAATCATTTGTTTTTTGATACAAAGAATCTACTTGTGTTGTGATTGTTTTAAGTAAGAAAAGTTTTTTACTAAAGTAGGCTTTTCTTCCAGATTCTATGAGTTCCTTTTTAAAAGAAGTAGTTGTAATATCTTTTTCTTGAGAAAAAAGAAAAGAGGAACAAAATAAAAGAATACAAAAGCTATGTTTCATCACAAATTATAAAGTAAAACCATCACTTTTCAAAAGTAATGGTTTTAAGCTTAAGTTGTATTTACTTGATGGCTTAATACTTAATCACCACCACCTGTTCCACCATCACCACCAGTATCAGTACCAGTTTTGGGGCTATCTGTTCCACCAGTATCGGTAGTTACAGTTTCTTTATCTCCACTAGGTTTTAAACTCATTGCTGTTTCTTTTAAGTACTTGTTTTCCATATTAAATAGGGTTTTTAATTACAAAATAATACTTGGGGATAGGGGGATAATCAAGTCCCTAAAATAACAGGTTTTTTGAGAAGAGACAAGAAAATAGTAGGTTTTCTAATATTTTTTGTTTGTTCTTGAAAAGAGATAACACTGTATAAGTGCTATTACGAACTTTTCGGCTGTCGCCCAAGACAGGCTAAAGTGAAGCAATCTATTAGTTGGTCAGATAAGAAATTTAAAGATTAAGATTATTTCGTCCGTACCTCATTAGTAATAATATTACTTTTTTATCTTAGTAAATAAGTCCCATAGCACCACTCCGCAACTTACAGAGATATTCAACGAATGTTTGGTTCCTAATTGCGGAATTTCAATACAAACATTAGAAGCAGAAACAACTTCTTGCTGTACACCTTTTACTTCATTTCCAAATATAACAGCGTGTTTTTGGTTGGGTTCAGGAGTAAAAGTATCTAACATGGTACTGTTTTCCGCTTGTTCAATAGCTAAAACCTTTACATTTTCTGATTGTAGTTTTTCAACCAAATCAACTGTGTTTTCAACATATTCCCAATCTACAGATTCGGTAGCACCTAAAGCCGTTTTATGAATTTCTTTATTGGGCGGCGTTGCTGTAATACCACACAAATAAATTTTTTCAATTAAAAAAGCATCCGAAGTTCTAAATACCGATCCTACATTATTCAAACTACGAATATTATCTAACACTACAATGAGAGGAGTTTTATCCGTTTGTTTAAACTCTTCAACGGTTTTTCTGCCTAGTTCGTTGTTTTTTAATTTTCTCATTTTGTTGGGTAACTTTTAGAGGTCAATAGCTAAAAGCTAATGACTAAAAGCTAATGACTAAAGACTTTTTTCTATCTTCGCAAAACTAACCCAAAAAATCCACAAACTTGGCAAAAACAAAGGCAAAAAAGGTAACTCCATTAATGCAACAGTACAACGGAATTAAGGCAAAATATCCGGACGCGATGTTGTTATTTAGAGTGGGCGATTTTTACGAAACCTTTGGAGAAGATGCTATAAAAGCATCCAAAGTTTTAGGAATTATTTTAACCAAAAGAGGAAGTGGGAGTGAAAGTGAAACTGCATTGGCAGGTTTTCCGCACCATTCTTTAAATACTTACTTGCCCAAGTTAGTAAAATCAGGATTGCGTGTTGCTATTTGCGATCAGTTGGAAGATCCAAAAATGACCAAAAAGATTGTGAAACGTGGGGTTACGGAGTTGGTAACTCCTGGAGTTGCGTTGAATGATGAGGTGTTACAATCAAAGTCAAATAACTTTTTAGCAGCAGTTCATTTTGGTAAAAAACTATTGGGAGTTTCATTTTTAGATGTGTCAACAGGTGAGTTTTTCATAGCACAAGGAAATGAAGAATATATAGATAAGCTCCTACAAAACTTTACACCTAGTGAAGTTTTGGTAGAAAAGAAATACAAGCAACGATTTTTAGAAATATTTACCAATCGTTTTCATGCTTTTTATTTAGATGATTGGGTGTTTCAAAAAGACTATGGAGATGAACTACTACGAAATCACTTTAAGGTAAAAACGTTAAAGGGATTTGGAGTTGAAGAGTTAGAATACGGGATTGTAGCTGGGGGTGCAGCCATGTACTATTTATCTGAAACACAACACAACAAAATAGAACATATACAATCAATTAGCAGAATTGCTGAGGATAAGTATGTGTGGATGGATCGTTTTACGGTTAAAAACTTAGAATTATACGGAGGAAATTCGGTGAATTCTGTTTCGTTATTGGATGTAATTGATAAAACGATTTCTCCCATGGGAGGACGTTTGTTAAAACGTTGGTTAGCGCTTCCATTAAAAGATTTAGCCCAAATTCAACAGCGACACGAATTGGTGAAGTTTTTAATTGATGACGACGCCTTTTTTGAAACAGTAACGTATCAGTTAAAACAAGTTTCTGATATCGAACGACTCATTTCGAAGGTTGCAACAGGCAAAGTATCTCCAAGAGAGGTCATCTTGTTGAAAAATTCGTTAAAAGCAATTCTTCCGATAAAGACTTCCGCAGAAAGCAGCAAAAATGCTGCCGTTAGGTTATTAGGAGAAAAAATTAATACGTGTGATGAATTAATTGATAAAATTACGGAAACGGTATTAGAAGAAGCTCCTGTAAATATAAACAAAGGAAATGCGATTGCCAGCGGAGTTTCTGAAGAGTTGGATGAATTACGTAGTATTTCAAATTCTGGAAAGGAGTATTTAGATACCATGTTAGCTAGAGAAACAGAACGTACAGGAATTCCGAGTTTAAAAATAGCCTTTAATAACGTATTTGGATACTATATTGAAGTTAGAAATACCCATAAAGATAAAGTTCCTGAAGAATGGATTCGTAAGCAAACTTTGGTGAATGCAGAACGTTATATTACTGAAGAACTAAAAGAATACGAAGCAAAAATTTTAGGAGCAGAAGAAAAAATTCAGCAGTTAGAAACTGAGATTTTTGCCAAATTAGTGCAATACATCATAGGTTTTGTACAACCTGTACAACAAAATGCACAGAATGTAGCCAAGATTGATGTTTTACAGTCTTTTGCAACCTTAGCTACCGAGAATAATTATGTACGTCCGTTAATGGATGATAGTACCGATATTGAAATTAAAAATGGTCGCCACCCAGTTATTGAAAAACAATTACCCATTGGGGAAGAATACATCGCCAACGATGTGGTGTTGAATCGTAATCAGCAACAAATTATCATGATTACAGGTCCGAATATGTCGGGTAAATCGGCAATTTTACGTCAAACAGCTTTAATTGTGTTGTTAGCACAAATGGGAAGTTATGTTCCTGCCCAAAATGCCCGAATAGGAATGGTGGATAAGATTTTTACCAGAGTAGGAGCCAGTGATAACATTTCAATGGGGGAATCTACGTTTATGGTAGAAATGAACGAAACGGCATCGATTTTAAATAATATTTCTGAGCGTAGTTTGGTGTTGTTAGATGAAATTGGACGTGGAACGTCTACCTATGACGGAATTTCCATTGCCTGGGCGATTTCGGAGTACTTACACGAACATCCTTCGAAAGCAAAAACGTTGTTTGCAACACACTATCACGAGCTGAACGAAATGACCTCGACGTTTGAGCGTATTAAGAACTTTAATGTATCGGTAAAAGAGTTAGACAATAGCATTATTTTCTTGCGTAAACTGGTAAAAGGTGGAAGTGATCATAGTTTTGGTATTCATGTAGCAAAATTGGCAGGAATGCCAAGCATGGTAATTCACAGAGCAAACAAAATTCTAAAAGAATTGGAGAGCTCTCATTCACACAAAGAGGTAAAAGAAACCTTGAAAGAAGCACAGCATGAAGATATGCAAATGAGTTTTTTTCAGTTAGACGACCCGTTGTTAGAAGATATTCGAGAAGAAATTTTAACGACAAACATCGATACACTAACACCGATAGAAGCACTTATGAAGCTAAATGAAATTAAACGAATGTTGACGAAAAAGTAAACGTTTTGCAACACGACATTAGTTTTAAACATATAAACAAACTAGCAATGCCTGCCTTAATTGCAGGAGTTGCTGAACCTTTACTTTCTACCACTGACTTAGCGATTGTAGGTAATATTGAATACAATGCTACCGAAAGTATTGCAGCAATTGGTATTGTAGGAGCTTTTTTATCCATGTTAATTTGGGTGTTTGGGCAAACACGTAGTGGAATTTCTTCTATCGTTTCACAATATTTAGGTGCTAATAAACTTGATGAAATTAAAAACTTACCCGCACAAGCTATTGTTATTGTATTAGGGGTAAGTGCTCTTATTTTAGGAATTAGTTATCCTTTTGCCAAAGAAATTTTTGAATTATATAATGCTTCAGGAACCATTTTAGACTATTCTGTTGCGTATTATAAAATCCGTGTTTTTGGGTTTCCATTTACGCTTTTTACCATCGCTGTTTTTGGTACATTTAGAGGTTTACAAAATGCGTATTATCCAATGATCATTGCCTTGATTGGAACGTTTATTAATATTATACTAGATGTCGTTTTGGTTTACGGAGTAGAAGGTTTTGTTCCAGCTATGCATATTCAAGGGGCTGCCTATGCAAGTGTTGTTGCACAAGTTACGATGGCAATAATTTCTGCAGTATTATTATTAAAAAAGACGGATATTTCGTTAAAATTCAGCTTGCCATTTAATACTGAAATTCCAAAATTCATAGTAATGGTCTTAAACTTATTTGTGCGAACCATAGCGTTAAATGTAGCCTTATATTTTGGAACTTCTTATGCTACTGACTATGGAGATGCTTACATTGCAGCTTATACCATCGGATTCAATATATGGCTTATAGGCGCTTTTATGATTGATGGCTATTCTTCCGCAGGAAATATGTTGTCAGGAAAATTATTAGGAGCAAAAGCCTACAAAACCCTAGTTACCTTAGGAAATAGATTAATTACTTATGGTTTTCTTTTTGGGTTATTACTAGCCGCTGTCGGATTTGTTTTGTATCAATCTATAGGAAAAGTATTCACGAAAGAACCAGAGGTTTTAGAGCAGTTTTACGATACCTTTTGGATTATTTTACTCATGCAACCTGTATGTTCAATCGCCTTTATTTATGACGGAATGTTTAAAGGGATGGGAGAAATGAAGTATTTACGAAACGTTTTATTATTAGCAACAGGATTCGTATTCGTCCCAACCTTATTATTTTTTGATTTATTAGATTATAAACTGTATGCTATTTGGATTGCTTTTTTCCTGTGGATGATTGCTAGAGGAACTCCATTAATTATAAAGTTTAGAAGAAAGTTTTTACCACTTGCTCAAAAAACGTAATTTTGAGCAAACAACAAATAAATGACTACAACTAGAGAAAACGGAAGTTTATATACACATATTGAAAATAAGATTGCTACGGTTGAATTCGGGCACCCAGCTAGTAACTCTTTTCCAAGTGTGTTGTTAGAACGTTTAGCAAATGAGTTTGATAAGCTTTCAATTAATAATGAAGTTTCAGTAATTGTACTAAAATCAGAAGGAGATCGTGCTTTTTGTGCAGGTGCTTCTTTTGATGAATTGGTAGCAATTGATAATTTAGAAGATGGAAAAGCTTTTTTTTCAGGTTTTGCGAATGTTATTAATGCGATGCGTCGTTGTTCGAAACTAATTGTAGGAAGAGTTCAAGGAAAAACTGTGGGAGGCGGAGTTGGTTTAGCAGCCGCTTGTGATTATGTATTAGCTACGGAACACGCTTCTATTAAGCTTTCTGAATTTACAATAGGTATTGGTCCATTCGTAATTGCGCCTGCCGTAGAACGTAAAATTAGTGTAAGTGGATTAGCAGAATTAACCTTAGATGCTACGAGTTGGAAAAATGCATATTGGGCAAAAGAAAAAGGGTTGTATGCCCGTGTTTTTGAAACACAAAGTGAATTAGATAAAGAAGTTGCCATTTTATCAGAAAAACTGGCGTCATATAATCCTGAAGCATTGGCTGAAATGAAAAGAGCTTTATGGATTGGAACGGAACATTGGGAAGAACTCTTGATGGAAAGAGCAGAAACCTCAGGAAAATTAGTATTGTCTGAGTTTACCAAAAAAGCATTAGCCAAATTTAAGAAGTAAGAATGTTTTTAATTGAAGAAGAAAAAAGTTCTACAGCCTATAAAGTAGGATATGAAATAGGACAAAGGATAGCACATAATTCTTTCCTGGCTGTGTTACTCGGAGTGGTGGTTTCAGTAGGTTTTGTGTGGATATTAACAAAAGTTGTAAAACAAATTCGTAATTTTGGCGAATAAAAATAAAATAGTATGGGTGGAGATTATTTATTTGCCATTTTAGCAGCAGGTGTTGCAGTAGTTTATTTCTTTAATAAATATAGAGCAAACAAAAAATTTAAGAGAAAATAAGAGCCTTTTAAAAAGGAGAATATATGAGCAATATTAGAATTACCAAACAGTTTACTTTTGAAACTGGACACGCTTTGTACGGTTATGATGGAAAGTGTAAAAATGTTCACGGGCATAGTTACAAGCTTTCGGTTACCGTAATTGGTTCTCCAATTACAGATACTTCTAACGTTAAGTATGGAATGGTAATTGACTTTGGTGATTTAAAGAAAATCGTAAAAGAAGAAATTGTTGATGTGTTCGATCATGCTACGGTATTCAACAAAAATACACCTCATGTAGAGTTAGCCAAAGAGTTAAAAGACCGTGGGCACCATGTAATTTTGGTAGATTATCAACCCACAAGTGAAATGATGGTGATTGATTTTGCTAAGAAGATCCAAAGTAGACTTCCTAAAAGGATCAAATTACACGCTATTAAACTACAAGAAACAGATACTAGCTTTGCTGAGTGGTATGCTTCTGATAATTAACCAATAATTAGTTATCATTGATAATTGTTCTTTGGTAATTGATAGGTTATTTCCCGTTAAATTCATTCATAGTATTAGCTAAACCTGCCGTAATAAAAGAGGTTACAGCTTTTACAGAAAAAGGAATACGCTCAATCATCGCGCTTTCTTCATCAGAGTCCCATTCACCTAAAACGTAATCTACTTGACGCCCTTTGCTATATTCAGCTCCTACACCAAAGCGAAAACGTGGGTAGGCACCTGTATTAAACTTATCTTGGATGTCTTTTAGACCATTATGTCCGCCAGAACTACCTTTTCCTTTAATACGAATCTTTCCGAAATCAATATTTAAGTCATCGGTAATAATTAATAAGTTTTCAACTTGAATGTTTTCTTTTTGCATCCAGTATTTAACAGCTTTTCCACTTAAATTCATATAAGTGCTCGGTTTTAGAACGATAACTGTTTTACCTTTAATTTTAAGTTTAGCAATATCTCCTAGTTTTTCAGTCTCAAAAGAACTTTCATATTCTTTTACGAAAGCATCTACGATTTTAAAGCCGATATTATGACGTGTGTTGGCATATTTTTCACCAATATTACCTAAGCCTACAATTAAAAATTTCTTCATTGAATTGTTTTCTTTCTCTGTTAATTGTTTTGTAGAAAAACCAAATAATCTTTTCAAAAAAGTTGTAAAAATCATACACCAAAAATAAAAAAAGCGTTACACATGGTAACGCTTTTGTATGATTATAGTTTTGCTGTCTAAGCTTCTTCAGTTTCAGATGCTGCTTTAGCAGCATTACGAGACATACGAACTTGAGCAACTACTGTGTTGTCTGGGTGTAAGAATGTATAATTATCATTCTTTAATTTAGTAACATATAATTTATTACCAATTTCTAATTCAGTAATATCAGCTTCGATATAATCTGGTAAATTAGCTGGTAAAGCTTTTACTTTTAACTTACGTAAGTTGTGACGTAAAGCACCACCTACCATAACACCTTTAGAAGTTCCAACTAAACGAACAGGAATATCCATTGTCATAGCTTTGTCTTCAAATAATTGGTAGAAGTCTACATGTAAAATGCTATCGTGTACTGGGTGGAACTGTATATCTTGTAATACAGCATTGTATGTTACACCATCTAATTCAATCGTAGCAGTAAATACGTCTGGAGTATATACTAATGGCTTGAACGATTTTTCGTCAGCTGAAAAGTGTACTGGTTTGTCTCCTCCGTATAATACGCAAGGAACCTTTCCAGCATTACGTAAGGCTTTGGTTGCTTTTTTACCTACGCTTTCTCTTTGAGATCCTTTGATTGTAATTGATTTCATTACTTTGTTTATTAAATTTATTTACATTAAAAATTGATCACTAATTGATGTATTGTCTTGGACTTTATGCATCACATCAGCGAATAAAGTGGCGCAAGATACAACTTTTATTTTAGATACACTCTTCTTTAAGGGTATTGTATCTGAAACAATTAGCTCTGTTAATTGAGAGTTTTGAATTCTTTCGTAAGCATTGCCAGAAAGAATAGGGTGAGTACAGATGGCACGTACACTTTTTGCTCCTCTTTCCATCATTAAATCAGCAGCTTTAGTAAGAGTTCCTCCAGTATCAATCATGTCGTCTACAAGAATCACACTCTTACCTTCTACTTCACCAATAAGCTCCATATGAGCAATTACATTAGCTTTTTGACGCTGCTTATAACAAATAACTACATCACTTTCTAAATACTTAGAATAGGCATAGGCTCTTTTTGAACCTCCCATATCTGGAGATGCGATTGTTAAATTATCTAACTCTAAGCTTTCTACGTATGGTAAAAAGATAGTAGAAGCGAATAAATGATCTACTGGCTTTTCAAAGAATCCTTGAATTTGATCAGCATGTAAATCCATAGTCATAATCCTAGTTGCCCCAGCTGCTTCTAGTAGTTTTGCAACTAACTTGGCACCTATGGCTACACGAGGTTTATCTTTTCTGTCTTGACGTGCCCATCCAAAATATGGCATTACAGCCGTAATATGTCTTGCTGATGCACGCTTAGCAGCATCACACATTAATAGCATTTCCATTAAATTATCTGTTGAAGGAAAAGTAGATCCTATAAGAAAAACTCTACGTCCTCTAACCGATTCTTCAAAAGCAGGTTGAAATTCGCCATCGCTAAAATGTGTTGTTGTTAACTTTCCTAACTCAGTTCCATATGCGTTAGCGATTTCTTCTGCAAGTTCAACACTTTGTGAACAGGCAAAGACTTTTGGGCTTAATTGATTTGTAGCCATTTACAAAAAGGTATTTTTAGTTAGTGTTGTTGTCAAGGCAAAAATAAAACTATTTTAAGAGTTTAAAAGATATTTTAAATGAAATATTTTATAGATTTGCACTCTCCAAAAGCCAAAGTGGTGGAATTGGTAGACACGTCGGATTCAAAATCCGATGCTCGCAAGGGCGTGTGGGTTCGAGTCCCACCTTTGGTACTAAAAAGCACTTAAACTGAATTTAAGTGCTTTTTTAATTATGAGCTGATTTCTCTTTTGGCTTCTTTAAACTCTTCAGGAGTGTTAATGTTTCTAATAAGGATATCATCAACTTCAACAATTTCTACATCAGAGTTAATTAGCATTTTACGAGGACAAGAATACCCTTGGGCTAAATACTGAAGTAGTTTTCCGTAGGCCTTTGGCTCATAAATGGTAATTAATGGTTCAGGAAATTCTTTGTTTTTCCCTTTGATTGCTGTAGCAACTTTACTTGGGTTTCTTTTCTGTAAAAGGAGAGAAATAAGTTCTTTATTTACAAAAGGAACATCGGTTGCTAGTACCAACCAAGCTGTATTTGGGTTCTTTTGAAAAGCAGAACAAATACCCCCAAAAGGTCCTAAGTTTAAAAAGGTGTCGTGAATTTCATTTTCTTTTTCAGAAGGTTTTTGAACAGAAAAGAAAGTGTCTAAAGAGCAGTTTTCTAACAACTCTTTAG
Source organism: Tenacibaculum gallaicum (assembly GCF_003387615.1). Classification (GTDB taxonomy): domain Bacteria; phylum Bacteroidota; class Bacteroidia; order Flavobacteriales; family Flavobacteriaceae; genus Polaribacter; species Polaribacter gallaicus. The sequence goes on from NZ_QUNS01000001.1 coordinate 443,972, forward strand.
CGTATTGTTTTTGAGGTTTTCCAAAATAACTTAATTCTGATTTATCAGTGCCCATTCGAGTACTTTTCCCACCAACTAATATTAAACCTTTCACAGGAGCGATATATTCTTCAATCAAATTTTGAATATGCTGTGTAATTTCATCCACTTGGTCAATTGTGTAGCTAGTGATGTTTTTGATATTAGGAAAACGTTCTAACAAGCAATCAAAATATGTTGAACTTTCATTCAATTTAATTACAAACTGGATGTTTGTTAATTGTTCTAACCTCTTTTTTACAGAAGCTTCTTTTTCATCATCTAAAATCAAAATTTGTTTTGCTCCCTGATAATGGTTCCCATTAACAAATACAAAATCATGATTGTAAAACTGTAAGCGCTGTTCGTATTTGTTTACAATAGCAGTAGTATTTAGCTGTAAATTACCTTTATGATGAAAGGTGTATTCAGACAACATATTTTGCTCAACATCTTTAGCATGTGAAGCATCAAAATAGCCTAAATTATATTTTGATAATTTTTTTGAAACTTCATAAACTAAGTTAGCAATAATATCGCATTTGGTTCCTAAGATAGCTACTTCATTAGGAGCAAAATTATCATTATGCTTTTTAACAAGGTTTGTATGTTTGGTATGCTCCTTATCCATTTTTTATATCTGATTTTCCGCCTGTTTTTTCTACTAGCTTCACTTCTTGAATTACCATTTTTTGGTTGATGGCTTTGCACATATCGTAAATAGTTAAACAAGTAGCCGAAGCACCTGTAAGTGCTTCCATTTCTACACCAGTTTTTCCTTCTATGGTTACTTTACAAAAAACTTCAATATGTTCGTTATCTACAATATTAATATCAATATCCACTCCATTAATTAATAAAGGGTGACACATTGGGATGATATCAGAAGTTTTTTTTACAGCTTGAATTCCAGCAATAATAGCTGTTTGAAAAACAGGCCCTTTTTTAGTGATGAGTTCATCATTAGAAAAATGACTTATAATTTCTGAACCTAAAAACATGGTGGCTTTTGCAATGGCTGTACGTTTCGTGATTTTTTTATCAGAAACATTCACCATTTTAGGTTGATTTTGTTCGTTTATGTGTGAAAAGTTGCTCACTTTTTATAAGTTTTAAATATTGAGTTCTTGTCAGGTTTAGTTGTCACATCGAATGAATTTCGTTTTCGACAGAAAAAAGAAATTAGTATCGAGATGTATACTAGACTGGTTCTCGATACAGTTTCCACTCATTCCAATCGTGGAAACCACTCGAACAGACACTTTTACTTTTTAAAGTTCTTTTTTGCTAAGTTAGGAAGTTTTTCAAACTCATTATTTATAAGGGCTTCTTTTTTAGTTCTAGACCATTTTTTAATTTGTTTTTCTTATTCCAATCATGAAAACCACTTGAACTGACAAGATTATTTTTCATAATTAAAAACTCAACATTCAAAACTAAAAACTACGATACGTTAGTACCGGAAAAACATTTCCTTTTTTAAACCCTATTTCTTCAGTTTTTGGAAGCTCTATAAAACCATCTGCCTCAACCAAACTTGCTAAATCGCCCGAACCATTTCCTTGTATCGGAGTAGCGTAAATATGTCCGTTTTCCAAAGATAACTTTACTTGCATAAAACAAGTTAAATTGGGTTTGAAAGTAATGTCTTCAGCTAAAATTGCTGTTTGTGTTTCTTGTTGTACACCTACCGATTTATAATACCAAGGATAAAAATATACCATACAATTTACAAATGTTGAAACTGGATTTCCTGGAAAAGCAAATACATTGCACCCCTTAGTAGCACCAGCCCAAAAAGGTTTTCCAGGTCTTTGCAAAACTCTATGAAATAATTTCTGAACGCCTAGTTCGTCCAAAACTTCAGGTAAAAAGTCAAACTTTCCTTTGCTTACAGCACCGCTAAATAGAAGCACATCGTATTCTTTTAAGTAAGATTCTATTTTTTCTTTTAAAACTGATTTTTCATCGGTAATATGCGCTGTTTTTGCAGGGATTTTTAAATCGTTTAGTAAAGAAACTAAGGTATATACATTGCTTCTCCGGATTTGGTGGTCTAACGGATTTTCATTTACACCAACCAATTCATTACCTGTAGAAACAATCATCACTTTAGGTTGTTTGGTAACTTTTACAGTAGCTTTTCCAACGGTAGCTAATACTCCAATTTCAGCGGCGGAAATAATCGTATTCTTTTTTATTAGAACTGTACCTTTACTTTTATCGGAACCTTTTCTGTGAATGTTTTGCCCTTCTTTAGTTTCATCAACAGTAATAGTTGCTACTTGAGTGTTAATTTCAACATCTTCATAACGAATTACTGTGTCACAGTTGTTAGGTAATACTGCACCCGTCATTACTTCATAACAGTTGGCAGCATTATCTAGTGTTTGTTGTGGACTTCCAGCAGCTTGAATGCCTTCTATTTTAAAGTTACGAAGCCCTTGTTCAAAAAAAGGATGGTTAATAGCAATACCATCCATGGCCACTCGATTGAAGGGAGGAAAATCTCTGTCAGCAACAATATCTTCCTTTAAAACTCTTCCGGCAGATTTTAAAAAAGGAATTTCTTCAATACCAAAATCTTGTGTGCTTTCTAAAATTATATGTTTGGCTTTTTGTACTGTAATCATATGTTAAAGTGTAACTGTTAAATTATTAAAAAGTTTAATTGTTACATTTCCAAATTATCCAATTAATACATTGAAATTATCCTCCAATGGTACTCATACTTTCGGTTACGCTTCCTTTTCTATTTGCCTCGGCCACAAAACCATTTTCAGGTTTTTCTTTTATAAGCGATAAAAACAAGGCTTTTAAATCTTCATTACTCGCTCCGTTTCTAATAAAATCACGTAGGTTAAAAACACCATCATCAAATAAACAGTTCTTAAAAGTTCCAGTTGAGGTAATTCTAATTCTATTACAATCATTACAAATAGTACGAGTAAATGCAGGAATAATTCCTATCGTTCCTTTATGGTTTTCTATAGAAAAGTTTCTAGAAGTAGATGATTTTTTTGAGGGAAGCTCAGTAGGAGTAAATTCAGATTGTATCTTATTTAAAATTTTGTTATAGTTCCAAACCTCTTCTGCGTTTCGTTGTCCTTTACCATTAAAAGGCATTTCTTCAATAAAACGTACAGTAATGTTTTTATCTTTAGTGAGCTGTACAAAATCGTTAATTTCATCAGTATTAAATCCAGATTGTACAACTACATTCAGCTTCAAATTCAACGAACTTTTTTCTAATAACTCAAACGTTTTATATACTTCTGGGAAAACATCTCTACGAGTAATTTTAGCAAACTTTTCAGGATGTAAACTGTCAATGCTTAAATTAATGTTTTTTACCTTTTTAAGCTTTTCTATTGTTTTAATGTGTTTAGAAATGAGCGCTCCGTTAGTGGTAATGTTTATATCATCTAACAAATCATTATAAGACAACATTTCTAAAAAAGAGACAAAATCTTTTCTTACAAAAGGCTCACCACCTGTTAAGCGAATTTTGTTTACACCTAACTCAGTAAGTACTCGAATTATTCGGTACATTTCTTTATAGGTAAGTAGCTCTTTTCTTGGCACAATATCAATTCCTTGAGCAGGCATGCAATATTGACAACGTAAGTTACAGCGATCGGTTACCGCCAATCTAACATAGTTAATTTGTCTGCCAAAATTATCGATAAGTGTACTCATATTGTAAAGGTAGTAAAACTAATAAAGATACCCTTTTTAAACTTAAAAAAATCGTATTTTCGTTGTATGCCAACACCGCTCGAGCTTCAAATAAAAACACTGCCAAATTCACCAGGAGTTTATCAATATTTTGATAAAGAAGATGTGATTATTTATGTTGGAAAAGCAAAAAATTTAAAGAAGCGAGTTTCGTCTTATTTTACTAAGAATCATGAAAATGGAAAAACACGAGTTTTAGTAAAAAAAATTGTTCGGATAGAACATGTGGTGGTAGATACTGAAACGGATGCGTTACTGCTTGAAAATAATCTGATTAAAAAATATAAACCACGATACAATGTGTTATTGAAGGATGATAAGTCATACCCGTGGATTTGTATTAAAAAAGAACGCTTTCCACGTATATTTTCTACGCGACGAGTTGTAAAAGATGGATCAGAGTATTTTGGACCATATACTAATATGCGAACGGTACATGCGTTGTTGGATTTGATTAAAGAGTTGTACCCGTTACGAACGTGTAATTACGACTTAAGTCAGGAAAAAATTGATACGGATAAATACAAAGTTTGTTTAGAGTATCATTTAGGAAACTGTAAAGGACCTTGTGAAGGATATCAAACGGAAGAAGATTATTTAGAAGATGTTAGAGCAATTCGAAATATCATTAAAGGAAATTTTAAAGAGAGTTTACAGCAGTTTGAAAAAATAATGCTTGACTTTGCTGTTGATATGCGATTTGAAGAAGCACAAAAAATTAAAGAAAAATTAGCGTCTTTACAAAACTATCAAGCCAAATCAACAATTGTGAATCCTTCCATTAACAATGTGGATGTATTTTCGATCATTTCTGATGATTCTCACGGATATGCGAACTTTTTTAAGTTAATGAACGGTTCAATAGTGCAATCTTACACTACAGAGATTAAGAAAAAATTAGAAGAAACCAACAAGGAACTGTTAGAGTTGTTTATTGTTGAAACTCGACAACGTTTTAATTCGTTATCAAGAGAAATATTTGTTCCGTTTAAAGTGAATGTAGGCAAGGATATCAAAGTAACGATACCAAAATTAGGAGACAAAAAGCGCATTGTTGAATTGTCTGAACGTAATGCAAAGTTTTACCGTCAAGAACAGTTTAAGCAAATAAAAATTGTAGATCCTGATCGTCATGTAAAAAGAATCATGACACAAATGCAAAAAGACTTGCGATTAGGAAAAGAGCCAAGACATATTGAGTGTTTTGATAACTCAAACATACAAGGAACAAATCCTGTTGCTGCGTGTGTGGTTTTTAAAGACGGAAAGCCAAGTAAAAAAGACTACCGCCATTTTAATATTAAAACAGTTGAAGGTCCTGATGATTTTGCTTCGATGGAAGAAGTGGTATATAGAAGATATAAGAGGTTATTGGAAGAAGAACAGTCGTTACCACAGTTAATAGTTATTGATGGAGGAAAAGGACAGTTATCCTCCGCTTTAAAAAGTTTAGATGCTTTAGAGTTAAGAGGTAAAATAGCTATTATTGGTATTGCAAAAAGATTGGAGGAGATTTTTTACCCTGGAGATCCAGTTCCTCTGTATTTAGATAAAAAATCAGAAACACTTAAAATAATTCAGTATTTACGTAATGAAGCACATCGTTTTGGAATTACTTTCCATAGAAACAAACGAAGTAAAAGTGCGATACAATCTGAATTAGAACAAATTCCTGACATAGGAAAACAAACTATTACTAACTTACTACGTAAGTTTAAATCAGCCAAAAGAGTAAAAGCAGCTACTTTTGAAGAATTAAAAGAAGTAGTTGGAAATACCAGAGCTCAAAAAATATACAAACACTATCAAAAAAAGGGGAAATGAAAAAGTTGCTAATTTTATTATTACTACCAACATTTATGTTGGCACAAGACCAACCTAAAGTAGGATTGGTATTAAGCGGAGGAGGTGCAAAAGGGATTGCACATATAGGGATTTTAAAAGAGCTTGAAAAAGCAGGTGTACAAATAGATTATATCGGAGGTACAAGCATGGGGGCTATCGTCGGAGGTTTGTATGCTTCAGGTTACACTGCCGAACAAATTGAAGAAGCTGTTCTTAAAACAGACTTTATTGACTTATTACAAGATAAAGTTTCTAGAAGGCAAAAACCTTTTTTTAGTAAAGAACATGGAGAGAAATATGCTATTTCTTTGCCAATAAAAAAAGGTAACTTAGGGTTACCTTTAGGTTTATCTAAAGGACAGAATGTGTTAAATTTCCTGACAGAATTGTTAGCTCCAGTTGATGAGGTTACGGATTTTTCTAAATTACCAATACCTTTTTATTGTATAGGAACAAATATTGAAACTGGCAAAGAAGAAGTGTTAGAAAGTGGTTCGTTACCTCTTGCTCTTAGGGCAAGTGCTGCCTTTCCTTCATTATTAAATCCGGTAGATATTGATGGTAAGTTGTTAGTTGATGGAGGAGTGGTTAACAATTTCCCTGTAGATGTAATGAAAAAGAAAGGTGTAGATATAGTTATTGGTGTAAGCGTACAAGGAGAACTCTTAAAAAGAGATGAATTAACTTCTATAGCATCTTTACTAATGCAAATAATTAATTTTCAAATGTACCAGAAATCAGATGAGCAGGTTGAATTATTAGATATTTATATAAGACCTAATGTGATTGATTATAGCGTTATCTCATTTGATGCTAAGAAGGAAATTTTAGCGCAAGGAGAAAAAGTAGCTAAAACATATAGAGTAGTTTTTGATAGCATAGCAAAGATGCAACCTAAAAAAAATACAACATCAAAAATATCACCTAAAGGAAAAAGGTTTTTAGTTGATAGAATTATTATAAAAGGAAATAAAAACTATACAAACAATTATATTTTAGGAAAGTTACAGTTACGTGAAGGAGATAGTGTATCGTATAAAGAAATTTCTAAAAAAATTAATACGTTAACAGCTTCAAAAAATTTTAAAAGAATAGACTATCATTTTGAGAAGTCTTTTGAAGGAAAAAAATTAGAGCTAACAGTTAAAGAAGAAAAAATACAATCTTTTTTACGATTAGGCTTACACTATGATTTGCTATATAAATCAGCAGTGTTATTAAACTACAATCATAAAAAAATGCTTTTTCAGAATGATGAGTTTTCTTTGGATGTAGGTGTAGGAGATAAAATTAGGTATAATCTTGAGTATTTTGTTGATAATGGTTTGTTACCAAGTTATGGCTTCAGAACAAGGTACAATGTATTTAACAGTGATTTTATACATGATACAGGACTCATAAATGGGAGGTATAGAGATTTTTCAAACTCATTATACCTACAAACAACATTTGATAAAAAATTTGCAATAGGTATAGGAGCAGAGCATAAAAACATTAATGCAAGCACACAAAATATTTCAGCAGAAGGTAAAGAGGACTTTTTTGACAATAGTAACTACATAAACACCTTTGCATTTTTAAAGTTAGACACCTACGATAAAGAAATGTTTCCTAAGAAGGGCTTCTATGCAGACATAGGATTTAAATGGTTCTTATGGTCTGATAGAGATAATCGGTTAGATAAATTAATAGAAAATAGTGAGCCCTTTCATCAGTTTTCTCAATTGGGAGGAACTTTAGGGTTTGCAACAACTTTTTATGATAAGTTAACATTTCAATACACTTCACAAGTAGGGTATACACTAGGGAGAAAATCGTTTGAAATATTTGATTATCACTTAGGAGGTTACAATCAAAATTATATTAATAACTTTATTCCAATGTATGGATATGATACAGGGGGGTTAAATAATCAGTCTTATTTAAGATCAGAGTTTAACTTTCGTTATAAAGTTTATAAAAAGCATTATGCTATGTTTATAGCTAATTACGCACGTGTAGAAGAAGATATATTTGAAGATGGAGATTTATTTAAGAATACGAAGTCTGGATATGCAGTAGGGTACAGTGTAGAAACATTTTTAGGCCCCATAGAGTTAAAATATACATGGTCACCAGACCACTCAGAGCATTATTGGTTGTTTAACCTTGGTTTTTGGTTTTAAGAGATAAAAAAATCCCGTATCGTTTCGATACGGGATTTTATTTCATAATAAGATTGCCTTACTTACTTTTTTTATTCTTTTTTAAATAGAACTTATATTGCAAGTATTGGTAAGCATCTCTAGGTAATATTTTAATCCACTTTTTGTGTTGAACAAACCATTTAAAACGGATTGAATTAACGCCTTTTGTTAAATAAGCAGCTATAAAAGGATGTACATTTAATGTGATTTCCTTATATTTTTTACCGCTATTAAGTATGCGTTCTAATTCAGCTTCTATTTTGTCTAATAACACAATAGGAGCTTCAACCTCTCCATCTTTATTTGGGTTTGGTTCACGTGTTTTTATCTCTAATTCAGGTCGTACACGTTGTCTTGTAATTTGAACTAAACCAAATTTACTTGGAGGTAAAATTTTATGTTTAGTACGATCAAAAGACATTGCTTCTTTCAAATGTTGATATAATTTCTGTCTATTCTCAGCAGACTTCATATCTATAAAGTCAACAACAATAATTCCGCCCATATCTCGTAACTGTAACTGACGAGCTATTTCACTGGCTGCAATTAAATTGACTTCTAAAGCAGTTTCTTCTTGGTTTAAGGATTTGTTAGAACGGTTACCACTATTTACATCTATAACATGTAAAGCTTCGGTGTGTTCAATAACTAAATAAGCTCCTTTACTCATTGAAACTGTTTTACCAAACGATGTTTTAATTTGTCTTTCAATACCGTATTTTTCAAAAATAGGTACATCAGAACGGTGGAGTCTTACGATATTTTCCTTTTCAGGATATATTTCTTGTAAGTATTCTTTTATTTCAACCTTTAAGGTTTCATCGTTGGTTACTATACTTGTAAAAGAATCATTCATAACATCTCTTAAGATAGAAGATGCTCTGTTTAATTCACTTAATATTTTTGTTGGTGTATTGTTATTAGCAATGCGTTTACACATTGTTTTCCAACGGTCAAGTGAGTTTTGTAAATCTTTGTCAAGTTCTGCTACCTTTTTACCTTCAGCAACAGTACGTAAAATAAGACCAAACCCTTTAGGTTTGATGCTTTTTGCTAATTTTTTTAAACGCTCCTTTTCTTTCGGATCTGCTATTTTCTGTGATACCGATATACGGTTAGAAAAAGGAACTAAAACTAAAAACCTACCTGCAATAGAAAGTTCCGAACTAATACGCGGACCTTTGGTAGATATAGGTTCTTTTACAATTTGTACTAATAAATTTTGACCTGATTTTAGTACATCATTAATACTTCCATCTTTGTTGATGTCTTCTTCAAAGCGAAAGTTTTTTAAAGTGAATTCTTTATAATTACCTGTGCTTACTTTCTTAATGAATTTATTTAAAGATTGCACTTGAGGACCTAAATCGTGGTAGTGTAAAAAACCATCTTTAGGATATCCAACATTTACAAAAGCAGCATTTAAACCAGTCATAACTTTTCCTATTTTAGCTAGAAAAATATCACCAACTGAGAAATTGTTGTCGCTTGTTTCTTTGTTTAACTCAATAAGTTTACCATCTCTTAGTAAGGCGAAATCAATATCAGAAGAATTGGAACGAATTATTAATTCTGTTTTCATTCTGAATATGGTTTTGTGCCAACGTAAAATTACGCAGACGGATTAAAATTTGTAAACAGGTATATGTTTATACCATTTTTAAGGTGTTAAAACCTTAATGTCAATGAACATAGCTTATAAAAGCAACGAAAAAGTAAGCTACTGCTTACTTTTTCTTATGACGGTTTGCTCTTGCTCTTTTCTTTCTTTTGTGTGTAGAGATCTTAGCTCTCTTTCTTTTTTTACCACTCGGCATAGTTAAAATGTTTTGTAAAACCTTTTAAATAAAGGTCTTGGGTTAATAATTTTTTAATTACTTAACAGCTACTTTTGTCTTCACTCCTTCAGTAAACACTTTAGAAGGTTTGAAAGCAGGTATATTGTGTGCAGGAATCTTGATAGTTGTATTCTTAGAAATATTTCTACCAGTTTTTTCTGCTCTTGTTTTAATGATGAAGCTACCAAAACCTCTTAAATATACATTATCCCCATTCTCTAATGCATCTTTTACTTCGTCCATAAATGCTTCAACAGTTGCCAAAACATCCGCTTTTTCAATTCCACTTTTATCTGAAATCTTAGATACGATATCTGCTTTTGTCATTATAAATATATTTTTGTTTGTTTTCTTTAAAAAATTGAGGGTGCAAATATATGATAATTAATTCATTCCGGAAAAAATAAGAATAAAAAACCCAAAAAACAATTGTTTTTTGGGTAAGTTTAATGAGAACAAGGTTTTTATTTGACTATTGTAAATACAAAGTCTGGGTCACCATCACTTGTTAAAATGGCAGTATCGGGATTAACTAATTGGACTTTATAAGGAGACTTATCAACTAATAAATCAACTAATGGGTTTAAATGTGGTAATAAGCTCCAGTTTCTACCAGGGGCTAATTTACCTATGGCTAATAAATCTTTGTTACCTAAAACACCAGAAAATGACATACCGTGTACTCCAGAAGTAGATCCTATTAAGAAGGTAATTTCACCGCCTCCAATAAGATATATATCATTTAATGGAAAAGGAGGAAATAATGAGTCATGAATAGGTTTTACTGTATTAAAAGTATCAATAAACTCTTGATTGCTAAAGGCAGGTCTAGCTGCTGTAGTCCAAGTAAGAGACATGTCGATGGGACTAGAAACTAAAGATATTGAAAAGTTACCGTCAATAGAGGTGTATTTATTTTCTGTTTCGTTTAATATAAATTCAGAATATTTCGTCCCATTAACGTCAATTGCTGGTGAAATTTCGATACCACTAGACGTGAAACCTACTCCAAAGTCCAACGAAGAATTACCTTCAAGGTTTGTAGCAAACCTTATTTCATCGTTTCCGATATAAGAAAAATTGTGAACAGTTCCATTATTTTCATAAGCTAAATGCCCAGAAGAACTATTAAGGAAATCTTTCATGTCTTGATACTTCTGAAAATCTGCCCAATCTTCTGCTGTAGCTTTTTTAAATCTTACTTCAACAAAATCTCTAGAAGTTCTAAAAACAATTTCATCGTTTTCAACACCGTAGTACATAAAGTTAAAATCACCTTTGTAACCACTACCGCCAAAGTTAGGCAATGGAGCTGAGTTACCTGAATCTGATAATTCATGAAGCTCACTTTTTGTTGTGAAAATTAAAGTTGTTGTAGTGTTTAAACCTATGGTATATTCACTTTCAACTGGTGAAATATTATTATTAAAGTTACCTATTGTTCTAACTTTAGATTCGTCTAAAAAATCAAACAAGAAAGTATATCCTCCTAGGTTATTATTATCAGTAAAGTATACTGTTTTCCATCCGTATTCTGAAGAAAGAAGTAAATCTCTTAATTCTTTCTCTCTTTGATTCATACGTTCGGTTGGCGATTGATTAAATAACTCTTCTTCTTTATTTTCATTACAAGATGTAATAAAAAGAGATAGAGTAAATAAAGCCAAAAGCACACGTATTTTAGTTATATGTTTTTTTACCATTTTAATTATTTAGTGAATTCATCAACATTTTTTGCTACTAACTCTTGTAGTTCATACAAGTCTATATTAAAATTATCTTTGTAGTATTTAACTACAATAGCTTCCTTTTTTCTGATATCTTCTTTTGCTTTAGTGCTTGTAATACCGTTTACTTTTGCATCATAATCTGCTTTGTTTGAAGATAGCATAGCGTTTATCATTTCAGCAAAATCTTCATGTTCGTTTGCTCTTGCATAAGCAGAAATAAACCCTAATTCTCTAGCCTCAGCATCAGATATTTCAAACCACTGACCTGTGTAATCAGATGGAGTAATGTTTCTATAAGCTATCTCATCAAAGGGGATTCTTTGGTTTAAAATATGTATATATTCATGTTGAATTGTTCCGATGAATTGAATTAATTGATTTTTATCTTTATAATCTTGATTATCTACTTCAAAAAAAACAATTCGCATTCCGCTTTCTGCTAAACCTAGAACAGAAGTTGCTCCACCTGGGTTTATGTTTTGTCCACCCACTAAGAGAATTTCTCTTGGTGCTATATTTTTAATAAAGTTTTCACCTCCTAATTGCGAGTAAGGTTCAACCCAAACAGCTTTAATAGCCTCCATTGCAGGTTTAACATTTTCTATCTTTGGTGGGTGTAAATACCTGTTTAAATCAACTTTTCCAGGTCCCCATTTGTAAGAAACCTCTATGTTATAGGGTGTAGTATAATTATCTCGTAACCATTTGTCGGTTTCATTCAGTACAGGTGTAGAGGCATCTATATTACTTGAACCTAAATCTTCCTCCTTTGTTGTGCATGATGAGCAAATTAATCCCAGCATGCCAATACCTAATAATAATTTGTTTATTTTTTTCATACTGTTTGTTTTATCTTGGGTTTTGCTGTAAACCTCCGCTTTGAGCTGTTAAAGGTATTTGTAATTGTTTTCTTAAATCTTGTTTTTCAAGCACAATATCTGAACCATTATCTAGTTCGTGTGTAATGCTTAGGTTAAAACGTCTTACATCGAACCAACGGAAACCTTCATGGTAAAACTGTCTTCTTTTAAACTCAGCTATAGCTTTAATAAAAGAGGTTTGCTTATCGTTTAAGCCATAAGCTGGTGTGTACTCATTAGCAATAACAGGATATTCTGACTGAATTAAGCTTTCTGTTAGTATATCAGTGTTAGGGTCATAGGTTATTGTTTTGTTTCCTATATAGGCGTTTAAGTAATTTAAGGCTTCATTAAAATTTTCTAGCATAACAGATGCTTCTGCTCTATTTAGTATTACTTCGTCTTTATCAAACATTGTTTGTGCTAAATAAGGTAAACCTATACCAGCACTTTCATTTGTATACTTAAAATATTCGTTATATTTTGGAGTGAAATAAGTGTACTGATTAGATCTATATGTATCATACGCCCAATTTTTATTGAAAGGGTTTGATGCTCCAGTGAATAATTGAGGTCTTATTTTATCTACCGACAACCCAAATCGTGAAGATCTATGTCTTCTTGCCCATATTGAGTTTGTAGAAATAATTAATAAATTGGCAGGCTCATCAACACTATTGTATAGCATTCTTACTCCTGTTAAATTCATATTTCCGTAAGCAACCATATCTCTAGCTTCAGAAGCAGGATTGGTAACTACTCTATCTGCATGTTTAATTACTTTGTTCCATTGACCTTTGTATAAATAAAACCTTGCAGCAAAGGCATTAGCAGCATCTTTAGTAAAATGGAATTTAGGAGAGCTATAGTTGTCACCAACCATTGAAAGTCCTTCAATTAAATCTTTCTCAATTAAATCATATACTTCTTGAACAGTATTTCTTTTGTAGGTTTTGAAAAGAACAGTTTCAGGTTCTAATACGTAAGGGATTCCTAAGTCAGTAGAAGCTGTTGTCACATCATAATGTTTAGCCCAAAAATTAACTAACATAAAATGAGCATATGCTCTAGCAATTAAAGCTTCTCCTTTTTGTGTACTTAAGTCAAACTTATTTTTTAATTCTTCAATAGAAGCTAAAGCTTGGTTTGCTTGTGAAATCGCCTCATAACAAGAGTTCCAATAGTTAACAGGTGAGCCTCTTTCTTCTAAATTAGAGTCTTGCCACTGGTATAGTTGTAAATCTAATTGTTCGACACTTGAGATATTACCTTTATCATCAGCATTATCAGACATTATTTCTGCCATCAGTGCATAATCTTGATCTGGATATGCTGCTGTAATTAATTGAGAAACTTTATCAGGAGAATCAATTAATGTTCTGTTATCTGGTAATTCAGATAAATACTCACTACACCCTACAAAAGCAAAGGCTAATGTAGCATATAGTATAACATTGTTTATTTTATTTTTAATCATACTATTATTTTATTAAAATCCTAAGTTTAAAGAGAAAGTATATTGCCTTGTAATTGGTAATGCAACTCCGCCTGTTTGGAAGAATTCTGGGTCTTGACCGTTAAGTTTAGAGTCAGAATATAATAAAAACAAGTTTGTTCCTTGAAATTTAACTTTTAAATGTGAAAGTCCTAGTTTTTCAACTAATTCATTATTGAATTTATATCCTAATGAAATGTTTTTCATACGTAAAAAATCTCCATCAGCTACTCGCTCTGTTGAATAATTATATGCATTGTAAACAGTTCTTAAGTTGGTGTTTCTTTGAAAAGCAGAAGGGTCTGGTACTACAGGGATGTTGGTTATATTCTCATCACCTGGATTAAGCCATCTATTTACATGACTTTTTGAAAAGATACTTGTATCAGAATAAGTTGAACTAAACATAGGGTTTAATCTCACCTTATTTCCTCCGCTACCGGTTATTAAGACCCCTAAATCCCAATTTTTATAGGTGAAATTATTTGAAAACCCAACCGAAATATTAGGGTTTACGGAACCTTCATGTTTTAAATAATCTGTTAAGTTTTCGTTGTTTTGAAAGTCTAATACAGAAGCTACTTCACCGTCCTTGTTTGTAAATTGAGGTAAACCTTCATTATTTAAACCTGCAAATTGAAAAGAAAACATAGAGTTAATAGGATAGCCTACAACATTACCTCCAGTTTGATCTACTAAATCAAAAGCAATAGGTGTATTGTCTAGTTTTGTAATTTCTTGATCAAAATATGAGAAGTTAATGTTAGAAGACCATGTAAAGTTGTCAGTTACTATGTTTTTAGTGTCTAGTGTAAATTCTATACCATAAGTTTCAACATCTGCGTTATTTCCTTGTTTTATAAATTGCCCACCGATACCAGAAGTTCTTACAAAGTCAATATTGTCAAAAATATCTCTTTTGTAAACATCTGTTATTAAGTTAATTCTGTTGTTAAATAACCCTAAATCAACACCAACATTTAATTCGTATTGTTTCTCCCATGTTAATTCAGAGTTTTGTAGAGCAGATATATTTAAAAAATTCTCTCTATCAGCAGGTAGTAATCTGTCTGCTATTTGACTTGTAAAAATAGCTAATGCATTTGTTGCATTCCCAGGAGTTGCTACTAAACCATATGAAGATCTAAACTGTAGATTGCTAATAGTATTTGAATTTTCTAAGAAAGATTCCTTGCTAGCATTCCATTTAGCACTAACAGTTCCTGTAGGTAGCCATCTTGAGCTACTACTACGTCCTTGCCTGTTAGATCCGTCGTATCTTCCTGTTAAAGAGAAAACATATTTATCATCATAAGAATAAGTTGCTTTACCAAAGAAGGCAACTGTTCTTTCTCTTTCTTTGGTTAATCCAAAATAAGCATCGCCTCCATTTATTAGTTTTTCAAGAATTCTAGGGTCTGTAAATGCTGTTAAACCATTATCGTATTGTAATCCATATCCTGTAAATCTGTCTGAGTTTCTATTTACAAACCTTATTTCCTGTCCTAATAAAGCATTAAAGTTATGTTTTTCATTAAAGGTATTATCGTACTTAAAGCTATTTCTAGCATAAAATGTTGTTAAGTAGTCATCATTTTTAAAATAGATACCACCGTTTGGTAAAACCGAAACAGGTAATGCATCAGGATCTGTAGGGTCTTGATATAAGAATATATTATCGTCTCTTAAAACAGTTGAAGAATCAGCATTGTAAGCTCTTACAACGTTTGAATTCTCTCTTACATTATGCTCTCTTACAGTATTAACAAAACGACCAGCTCCATTAAAATCATAGGTAATATTGTCTGTTATTTTATAGGAAGCATCTAATTGGAATCGAATATCTCTTTGATTAATATCAATAGAATTGTTTGCTAGTTCTTCTAATATATTAAAGTCAGCCCAGTTATTTCTATAATATTCATACCCACCAGCGTCGTTGTACGGTCTAAGTGTTCTAGAGGTGTTTAGTGCGTAACTAAAAGGGTTGATATCAAACTCACGAGAGATGTCTCCTGTAACAGGATCTGATTCTCTGCTGAATGTACCAGGGGCTTTTTGTTTTCTTATAGATGCGTTTACGGCAAAAGTAGCATTGAATTTATCAGAAAAGTAAAATGTGTTTTTTAAATTAGTTGTAAAACGAGTTACTTTATCAGCGATGGTCCATCCTGGATCATGTAAAAGGCTTACTGATGCGTAGTAAGAATTACTTTCACTACCTCCAGAAAGACTTAAAGAGTGGTTTTGCATTAAAGAACTATTTCTAAATAATGTTTTAAACCAATTAGTGTTGGCTAGCTCATATTTACGTAAAAAAGCCTCTCTGGCTTCAGGAGTGTTTCCTAATTCAAACATTCCAGTAGACTCGTTATAGTTGTCTAAGGCAGTAGCCCTGATGTAATAAACGCCACCATACCTACCTCTAGAAACACTAGGTAGTTGGAAAAAACCTCTACTTTCATTTTCTCTAAAAATAGCCATACTTTCTTTTGAGTTTAACAAATCAAAATTACTATATGAAGGTATGTCACGTATTGTTTGCTCTAGGTTGTAGTTTAGTTTTAATGGGGAATCTTTTCTTCCGGATTTAGTAGTTATTACTACTACACCGTTTCTAGCTCTTGCACCATAAATAGATGTTGCAGAAGCATCTTTTAAAATATCTATTTTTTTTATGTCATTGGCGTTTATACCAGCTATAGATGAGCTAATCAAAGTTGAAGGATCTCCTGATGTTAATTGATCTAAGTCTTGTTCTATCACATCTTCTTGTACCACACCATCAATTACATATAAAGGTGTGTTGTTCCCAAAGATAGAAGAAGAGCCTCTAATGGTGATGTTTGGGGCAGTACCAAAAGTCCCAGAAAGGTTTTGGATATTGACCCCTGCAACTCTACCTTCTAACATTCGAGTTACATCTACAACCCCGTCTATTTTTAAATCATCGATTCCAACAGAAATAGCTGATCCAGTAAAGGTTTTTTTGTTTATTTTGTCATAACCAGTAGCGATAACTTCTATTTCGTTAAGAATATTAGAATCATCTTCCAATATTAAATTAATGACGGTTTGGTTTTGCACCTTTACCTCAGTAGTTTTTTTACCAACAAACCTGAAGACAAGTACATCTCCTTGGTTTACTTTTATGGTATAGTTCCCATCAAAATCTGTGTCTGTTCCTTTGGTTGTGTTCTTGATTAAAACAGTAACGCCGGGTAGAGGACCAGTAGTGTCGGAAACTGTACCAGAAATACTTTTTTCTTGAGCATAGGTTATTCGCCCAAGTAACACTATAAATAGTGTTAGCATGAATTTAGATTTCATTAATTAAATTATTTAAATTAGTACCCAGGAAAAATAATTTTTCCCCCTTCATTATTGAATATAGTAACAGATGAAAATGTTTAAACCCTACTTTTTTTCATAAAAATGTTAAAAAAACTATATAATTACATTGTTTTGTTGTTTTTTATTATTGATTGATTAATTGTGTTGGTGTGTTTTTGT
This sequence comes from Tenacibaculum gallaicum, assembly GCF_003387615.1. Lineage (GTDB taxonomy): Bacteria > Bacteroidota > Bacteroidia > Flavobacteriales > Flavobacteriaceae > Polaribacter > Polaribacter gallaicus. The sequence goes on from NZ_QUNS01000001.1 coordinate 461,195, forward strand.
TTTTTGTTAAAAATAAATGTGTTTTTTTATGACTTTTAGATTGATTTCGTGGTATTTTCAGAATAAAAGGGAGCTTCCTTGGAGAAAAACAAAAGATCCTTATAGCGTTTGGTTAAGCGAAATTATGTTACAGCAAACACGTGTAGCACAAGGTTTACCTTATTTTTTAAAGTTTACAGAAGCGTTTCCAACGGTGTTTGACTTAGCAAAAGCAGATGAAACTGAAGTGTTGAAGTTATGGCAAGGGCTAGGTTATTATTCGCGAGCCAGAAACTTACATTTTACAGCTAAGTTTATAGTGGAAGAGTTGAATGGTGTATTTCCTAAAGCATATAAAGAGCTACTCAAACTGAAAGGAGTAGGAGATTATACTGCTTCTGCAATAGCTTCTATTTGTTATAATGAACCAGTTGCCGTGGTTGACGGTAATGTTTATAGGGTTTTATCGCGTTATTTTGGTGTAGATACTCCAATAAATTCTACTAAAGGAGTTAAAGAGTTTAAAGAATTAGCACAATCGTTGATAGGTGTCTCACAACCAGGAACCTATAATCAAGCAATTATGGATTTTGGAGCGTTGCATTGTAAACCTCAAAACCCATTGTGTAATGAGTGTCCGCTAGCTAATAGTTGTGTAGCTTTGGCAAAGAACCAAATAAAAGAGCTTCCAGTAAAAGAGAAAAAAATAAAAATAAAAAAACGATACTTTAACTATTTAGTGCCAGTTACAGAAAGCAACGAAACTGTTTTACAAGAAAGAAAAGGGAGAGGAATTTGGCAAGGACTGTATCAATTTCCTTTGGTAGAAACACACAAGAAAATAAACGAAGAAGAATTAGTAGAGAGTGAACAGTTTGTCAAACTTTTTCCCAAAGAAACTACGATTTCTCTTTTTAATAATGAAGATATTGTTCATAAGCTATCACACCAACATTTAATCACTAAGTTTTGGATAGTAAAAACCACAGATGTAAATACAAAAACTATGGATTGGACAGCGGTAAAAAAACGTCCTGTACCGGTGTTAATTAATAAGTTTTTAGAGGAATATTTAAACAAAGAATCTTAAAATTTGTATATTTGATTTTACACAAAACTATAAGGCTATGGCAGGAACAATAAACAAAGTTATTTTAATAGGTCATTTAGGAGATGAGGTTAAAATGCATTATTTTGAAGGAGGAAATTCAATTGGGCGTTTCCCTCTAGCAACTAATGAAACTTATACGAATCGTCAAACAGGAGAAAGAATAACAAATGTAGAGTGGCATAATATAGTAGTACGTAATAAATTGGCTGAAATCTGTGAAAAATATTTAACCAAAGGAGATCGAGTGTATTGTGAGGGGCGTATAAAAACACGTCAGTATGAGGTTGATGGACAAAAAAGGTACACGACTGAAATTCATGTACAAGATATGACGTTCTTATCAACAAAAAAAGATCCAAATAATACGCAACCAAACACAGCACCAACTCAAGGGAACCCTAATCCTACACCACCAAGTGTAGCTAGTGAAGAAGATGATGATTTACCATTTTAGTTTAATTAAATTTTAAAAATTGGACCCAGAACCCGAACCTTTACTTTTATTATTATCAAGTTTTGATTGGTTGACTGCCATCAACTGTTTATTGCTGCTTTTATTATTGATTTGTTCTGCGTTAGTTTCAGGAACTGAAGTTGCTTTTTTTTCTATTTCTCAAACCGAATTAGATGAACTATCAACAAATTCAAAAGAAGAAAATACCGTAGTAAAACTCCTTGATGACCCAAAAAAATTATTAGGTACTATTTTAATAACTAATAACTTCATTAATATTTTTATTGTGTTGCTTTTTGCAAGTATTGGCAAAGTGTTGTTTGCTGGATTAAATTATGAATTAAACTTTTACTTTTTTAACGTATCAGTACTTTTTTTAGTTGAAATAGTACTTATTACTTTTTTAATTTTATTGTTTGGTGAAGTGTTGCCAAAAGTATATGCTAGTAGAAAATCATTACAGTTTGCTGAGTTCATGGCTAAGCCTATTCAGGTATTAAATACGTTATTAACTCCATTAAGTTTGCCATTAATCAAAATAACAAGCGTTGTTGAAAATAAGCTAGGTAATAAGAACAACAATCTTTCTGTAGAGCGTTTGTCACAAGCGTTAGAGTTAACATCTGATAATGCAACAACGAAAGAAGAGCAAAAAATTTTAGAAGGGATTGTAAGTTTTGGAAATACCGAAACCGTACAAATTATGAAACCTCGAACAGATGTATGTGCTATTGCAGATGATACTAATTATGATAAAGTGTTACAAACTATTTTAAAGAACGGGTACTCTAGAAACCCTGTTTATCATGAAAGTATTGATAATATTGTAGGTGTTTTGTACGCTAAAGATTTGTTAGAACACTTAAATAAGAAAACATTTAAATGGCAAAAATTATTACGAGAGCCTTTTTTTGTACCAGAGAATAAAAAGTTAGATGATTTATTGGTTGAGTTTCAAGAAATGAAAAAGCACTTAGCTATTGTGGTTGATGAATATGGTGGTACTAGTGGAATTGTAACATTAGAAGATGTAATTGAAGAAATTGTAGGAGATATTAATGATGAGTTTGATGATGAAGACCTAACATATTCGAAACTTGATGAAAATAATTATATTTTTGAAGGAAAAATAACCATTAAAGATTTCTGCCGAGTTTTAGAAGATGAAGATGAGGAAAAGTTTGAAGAGGCTAAAGGAGAAAGTGAAACTATAGCAGGTTTTATTTTGGAAGTCTCAGGAAAATTTCCAAAAAAAGGCGAAAAAATAAACTTCAGTAATTATACGTTTACTATTGAAGCGTTGGCTAAAAAACGTATAAAACAAGTAAAAGTTACCCGAAATGCGTAAACTATTTTTGCTGGCATCAGCAATATTTTTAATAAGTTGTGGTGAGGAAACCTTGCCTAAACCAAAAGGATATTTAAGTTTAGAGTATCCTCATAAAACCTACAAGAAAGCAAATTTAAATAAACCGTATACGGTTGAAATAGCTCAAATAGCTCAAGCTAAAGATTTGCCAAAAAATTGGATAAAAGTTGAATATCCAAGCTTAAAAGCATCCGTGGATATTACATATCGTCCCATTGAAGATAATTTAAGAGAATTGTTAATTGAGTCTGAAAAATTAGTATTTGAGCATGCAATAAAAGCAGATCAAATTACTGCTCCAGTTGAATATACAAACCCAAATACAAAAGTTTACGGGAGTTTATACCAAATTTTAGGGAATGCTGCTTCACAAGTGCAGTTTCATGCAACAGATAGCTCTAAACACTTTTTAAAAGGCTCTTTATTTTTCTATACAAAACCAAATTATGATTCTATTTTACCAGCAGTTGAATACATTAAAAAAGATATGATTCATATGATGGAAACGTTGGAGTGGAAGAAGTAAAGTGTTATATTAGCTAGATGAAAAAGATATTTTTATTTTGTGTATTTATTCTTGTGTCAGAATTTTGTTTCTCACAATCTGATATTTCTTTTGAAAAAGGAGTTAGAGTTGTAGAGAAAAAAGAGAAGGAAAATTTTGTTACACCAAAATCAATTCTTTTTATATTCGAAGGGGATACACATTTAATTAATTACTATTTAGAGCTTAGAGAAAAAATAAAAAAAGAAGCTAGGAAAAATAAGATAAAGGCAGGATTTAATTATGAATTATCGTCTACAAACCCTTTTAAGGAAGATTTAGAGTCCATTCCGAAAAAAAAGAAAGAAAAATTAGATTATGAAACGACTTGTACAATATACTCTTCTTTTTCTAGAACTCCAGAAAGATGGGGTAAATATCAAAATATAAAAAAAAGAAAGACACAGCATTTTTTAAATTTTAAAATAAAAAATATAAAAAATGAAGAAATATTTACTTGTAAGTTAGATATTCATGCATATTATACCATTGTTACAGAAAGTAAAAAATCAAGTAAATTGTTTTTTGAGTTAATTACTAATTAATAGTTCTTAATTTATTTTGTATGATTGAAGCCATAAATAAAACTGCAATCCAAATAAAACTGCACCCGATAATAAGTGTACCGCTTGTGTTCCTAATGGGAATTCAGCATAGTACATCAAAATACCAGTTATGGTTTCTAAAAATATTAAGAACACTATCCAGTTTACCAGTTTGTAACCTAAGTTTTTTACTTGGTTTAAGTAAAAAAGCCCAAGATTTACGAGTACAATAGCTATAGTAAATGAACGGTGGATGTAGAATTTTATATTTGGATCCATCAAGCTATAATGTTTGTTTTCAAACCCATATAATTTTACTTGTTCATCAATAAATTGGCGTACCTGTGTTCCTAAAGCAATTTGAATTAGTGAAAATACAGCTGAAAGAATTACTAACTTACTAAATAAGGAATTGTATTTGTATGATATTTTCTTTCGATCGGAAACGATGTAAAGCAACCATAAAAGTAGGGCTACAATTATTAAACCACCAACCATGTGAATGGTAATTATTGTTGGTTTTAAGTTAGAATCTACTACAGTTTTTCCTAACCAAGCTTCAAATAACATTAAAAAGAAAGCTCCGAATGATAAAAGCGTAATTTGTTTGTTTTCTTTCCAAAATTTAACAGAAATAAAAATTAAAAACAGAAAAGGAATTCCAGCCAAAGCAGAACTTAGCCGGTTAATGTACTCTGTCCAGGTGTGAAATTTATTGAATTTTGCGTAGTCGTGCTTTGTGTATTTTTCCCAGTTATTGCTGTTAAACTCTTGAGTAGTTTTTATATCGTGTCCTGCTACAAATAAGACTTCACCTTTTACGATAATCATCCCTTCTTTATATTCAGAATCAGGTTGCCATGTAATTTGTTCTTCAGAGGTCGGGGGAATGTAATATCCAAAACACTTTGGCCAATCAGGACACCCCATTCCTGAACCTGTCATACGAACAACAGAACCAGCTAAAAATATAACATATACCGCAATTAACGAGATTTTTACAATGAGAGGAAAGTGTTTTTTCATCAGAAGAAAATTTTAGCAAAGATACTTAAAAGGCATAAAAAAAGCTCCTAATTTTAGGAGCTTTCGATATTGTTTGAATTAACAATTATGCTTTTTTGTTTTCAGTACAACAAGCCATAGTACAACCTTCTTTACAAGCTTCCTTTTCAGTCTCGGTTTTTGTGCAACACTCTTTTTTGCAATCGGTTTCACAAGATTTTTTGTCTGCTTTTTTAGCAGCGCAACAAGCCATTGTACAATCTGTTTTACAAGTTTTTTTAGCGGCTTCAGAAGCCTTGTACATATCACCACTACCAATTCCTTCAACAAAAGCAATTAAATCAGCTTTGTTTGTTTTGTTAGCATCATATTTTATTGTTGCAATACTATCGTTAAAAACAACGTTTGCTTCTAAAACACCTTCTTTCTTACTTAAGTCAGAAGCTATTTTTCTAGCGCAACCTATTTCGCAAGTCATTCCTGAAATACTTAGTGAAAGATCTTTAGTATCAACAGCAACTTCAGTTTTTTGCTCCTGAGTAGCTTCCTCTTTTTTACCCTCATTTTTACATCCAACAACTAAAAAGCTTACGATAGCTAAAGTGAATAGTATTTTCTGAATTTTCATCATTTTTATTTATTGAGTTATTCAGCAAATTTATCAATAAAATCAAAATTAAAAACAGAAATAGGCGACTTTTGTGTTTAAATTAATTGAAAATGAATAATCAACAACAAAAATGGTTGTTTTTAATAGTACTTTCACTAGTTTGGGGAAGCTCTTTTATTTTAATGAAAAAGGCGCTAATTGGGTTAAGTCCAATTCAAGTAGGGGCTTTACGAATGTTAATTACAGCAGTTTTTTTATTGTTAGTTGGATTTAATAGTTTAAAAAGAATAGAAAAAAGACACTGGAAGTACGTGGCTTATACAGCAGTTTTAGGTACTTTTTTCCCTTCGTTTTTATTTGCTTTTGCTGTAAGTAAAATAGACAGTTCTATACCCGCTATTTTAAACTCATTAACGCCTTTTAATACATTTATTTTTGGTGCGTTGGTATTTGGGTTTACTTTTAAAAGAAAACAGTTTTATGGCGTTTTAATAGGTTTAGTAGGAACTTTGATGCTTATTTTAAAGGGAGCTGAGTTGAATCCGAATCAAAATTATTGGTATGCTATTTTAATATTAATAGCCTCAATAGGTTATGCGTTTAATGTAAATATGATTAAGAAATATTTAAATGATTTAGATGCGTTAGCTATCACTACAGGAAACTTTTTGTTATTGATAATACCAGCATTCGTAGTTTTGATGTTTTCTGGATTCTTTTCAACTTTTGAAGTAACAACAGAAACTACTTCAGCGTTAGGTTATATTACTGTTTTAGCTGTGTTAGGAACAGGGATAGCAAAAGTGTTGTTTAACAAAATGGTGCACCTATCTTCTCCTGTTTTTGCAGCTTCTGTAACATATTTAATTCCTGCTGTTGCTGTAATGTGGGGGGTTATTGATGGAGAAAAATTAAGTTTAATTCAATTGTTAGCAGGAGGGATTATTTTGTTTGGTGTTTGGTTGGTTAATAAGGCTAGATAGTTTTAAAATTACTTAAAATAAAAAAGAGCCAAAATATTGCATTTTGGCTCTTTTAGTTCTTATAGACTTAAGTCTAATTATTATTTAAAATCAGCGTCAGAAACTCCTTCGTTAATTTTAATTTCTTTTACGATGAACTCTATATTCATTGGTCCATTTTTTTGAATCATTTTATAAGGGAATTTAATTCCATTTACCTCTTTGTAATCTGAAAATATTACAGGCACCTTCATATTCCCTTGTGGTCCTTTAGCTGTTTTTACTTCTTTAACCTTTAATCCAGATTTTACATCATAAAAAATTTCTTTTTTACCATGTTTAATCACGTAAGCATTTTTTCCATCTATAGGTTCAATTCTATCTAAAGTCCCTGTTTTATAAGCTTTATCAATAAAAGGAGCAGCAGTATTTTTAACTTCTTCTAAATCATCTCCTGCCATTTCTTTTTTCTGACCTTGAACTTCTTGATATCCTTTAGTTCCGTCAAAAATTATTTTTTGCATTACATTACCCATCATAGAAACAACTACAGAAGATTTATTAGGAGTGGCGCTTTTTTGGACCAAACTTAATTGCATTCCTTGAACTTTAGCTTCAGAAGAAATCATTAGAGAATTTATGCTTGCTACTTTGTCTTTACCTCCAATGGCTTTAAAGTAGTTGTCAACAACTGAGCTTGCTGTAGTACCTGCTGGAATAGGTAAACTCATTTCAGGCTTTTCAGTAGGATTGGCATATGCATCAAAATAATTGATTTTATATTCTGATGTTTTTTCTAAGTTTTTTAAAACGTCAATTCCCTTACCTGTAATAATTATACGAGCTTTATCTCCTTTGAAGTGCTTAATTGCTGCATTCTGAACATCGTCTAAAGTAACAGAATTAATGTTTTCTAAATATTTTTCATAAAAATTACTTGGCAAGTTATAACGAGCAATATTTAATGCAAAATTAGCTGCTACAGATGGTTTTTGAACATTACGTACAAAACTACCTATGTATTCTGCTTTAGAATTTTTTAATTCTTCAGGCGTTACTTTTTGGTAACGAATTTTATTAATTTCCTTTTGAATTTCTACCACAGTACTATCTGTAACTATGTTTCTTACAGCTGCACTTGCTTTAAAAATTCCAGCATTTTTATTTTTATCTTGTGAAAGACTTGAATAAGACCCGTAAGTATACCCTTTATCTTCGCGCAAGTTCATGAATAAACGGGCAGTTCCACCTCCACCTAAAATATTATTAGCTAATAAGGCTGCATAATAATCTTTATCACCTAATGTTAAGTCAACAGTATTAATTACAGCTACTTGAGATTGTACTGCATTAGGCATATTTATAAAGTTAATTTCAGTAGTGTTAACATTAGTAGGTATATTATAACTAGCAGCAGGAATAGTTCCTTTTTTCCAGTCGTTGAATAAACTTTTAACTAACGTTTTGGTTTCAGAAGGATTAATATCTCCAACTATTACAAGATATGCGTTGTTTGGTTTATAATAAGTATTATAATTATTTTTTGCATCTTGAAGCGTAATATTTTTAATACTTTTTTTAGTTATAAACTCACCGTATGGATGATCCTTACCGTACACTAAAGCATCTTCAACCCTACTAGCAACAGCTTCTACACTTTTCTCGTTAGATTTAATTCCTTCTAAAGTACGTTCAATTACTTTATCGAACTCTTCTTGTGTAAATTTAGGGTTTTTAACACCGTCAGCCATTAAACCTAAAACCTCACTAAAATATTTTGTTAATGATCTTACCGATGCACCATTGCTTCTAAAAGAAACATTTGCTCCAAGGTAATCAACTCTTTCATTAAACTCATCTTTAGGCATATTTGTTGTACCATTGCCTAGCATGTTTCCCATAACTTGAGAAACCCCTGTTTTATCACCTTCTAAATAAATAGAATTATCAATTGTTAATGAAGCAGAAACTCTAGGTAGTTTATGGTTTTCAACCATAATTACTTGCAAACCATTGTTTAATTTGAACTTTTCAGCTTTTCCTAATTTAATTTTAGGAGCCGGTCCTGGTTTAGGTTGTACACTTCTATCTATTTGAGCATTTACAGCAAAAGACATGCTTACAACTGCTAATGCTGCTATTATTATTTTTTTCATATCGAATGTCTTATTACTGAATTATTTTTTTGACTCTGGTAAATATTCCATCACCAAACGTTGGTTAGTGTTTAAGTATTTTTTTGCTACGTCTTTAATTTCCTCACGTGTAATTGATCTGTAAATATCAATTTCAGTATTTATTAAATTAGTATCACCATACAACACATTATAACGAGCTAATGAATTAGCAATACCTTCTACACTTGAGTTGGCATTCACAAAATTATTTTCAAACTTATTTTGTAATTTTTGATAATCTTTTTCTGAAATTAAATTTGTTTGTAGTTTTACCACTTCTTCATCAATCTCTTTTACTAAACTTTGTAAAGAGTTATTTCCTAATGGAAGCGCAAATAAAATATAGGTTCCATAATCTTCTTGACTTAAGTTTATAGCACCAGCCTGTAGAGCCATTTTTTTAGTGTCAACTAATTTCTTATAAAGCACAGAACTTTTTCCGCCACTTAAATAAGTAGAAATCATATCTAATACACGAGCATCTCTGGTTTTCATAGAAGGAGTTCTATAAGCGGCCATAATTGCAGGTATTTGAATGTTAGGATCGTAAGCTTTAGCAAAAAACTCCTTTGTAATAGGGTTTTCTTTCGGGAAATCTCTTGCAATATCTTTACCACGAGGTATAGGTTCAAAGTAATCTTTAATAAGGCGTTTAGCTTCTTTAACCTCAAAATCTCCTGCAACTACCAAAGTAGCATTATTTGGTACATAATATTTTTTATTAAATGCTAAAAAATCTTCTAAGGTAGCAGCATCCAAATGTTCCATTTTACCTATAGTAGTTCCTTTGTATGGATGTTTTTTAAACATGTTTTTCTTAACATTCTCTAAAAAACGAGAGTAAGGTTGGTTATCTACACGTAAACGTTTTTCTTCTTTTACAACTTCGTTTTGTGTGTCTACACCTTCTTGACCAATAATTGGATGTAATAAACGTTCAGATTCCATCCATATCCCTAATTCTAAATTATTAGAAGGAAAAACCTCGTAATAATACGTTCTGTCATCGGTAGTATTGGCATTGTTAGTACCTCCATTAGAAGAAACTATTTTAAACCACTCTCCTTTTTTAATGTTTTTTGTACCCTCAAATAATAAATGCTCAAAAAAGTGAGCCATTCCTGTTCTATTTGGTTGCTCATCTTTAGCACCTACATGGTACATAACAGATGTTGTTACTACTGGTGCTGTATTATCTTGATGTAATATAACATGCATTCCATTGCTTAAATCATACTCTTCAAAATCAACCTTTTGAGCATACGTAAAATGAAATGCCATAAAAGCTGAAGTTAGAGCGATAACTCTTTTTCTCATTGATTAAAGTTTAATTTTTAATAATTTTCATGTATGTGACGTGAATTTAATTACTTTGTTACGTTTTTAACAAGGTTTTTTGAAAAAAAAAGCCTCGTTAATTTGAAGTTAAATAACTTTCTTTTTTATCTTTTATATTAGGTTAATATATAGTTTTGCTTGCTCGTTATTAAATAAAATTAATAATTATGAAGATAAAAAAAATACTTTTCTTGATGTTTTTTAGTTGCTTAACATTAACTATTGTTAGCTGTGAGAGTGATGATATTGAACAAATAAAAAGTTCTTATATAGATGGAGGCATAGGAACTTCTACTAGTACTGGAGCTGTTAATTTTAATTTTAATATTCCGCAGAATCACTATACAGGTCATGTTCGTATAATAATACATGGTCCTATCGGTGATCAAGAAAGAACTGTAAGTGGTAAAGGGAATCGACAAGTTTCTTTTTCTAATGTACAAAGTGGTGTATATGATTATACTTTTGAATATTATTATGTGGATAACAACTATGATTATGCTGGAGGAGAATATGATTTTTCTACAAAGAACTGGTCAAATTACTATAACGAAACAAGTTATATCCCCAGCTTACATAAAGGATCGTCAATAAGTGAAGTATTGGAAATTAAGAGCGGAATGACCTTAGTTTTTGATTTTCAATTGAATTAAGTCAAAAATACATTTTAATGTATTTAAAAAATATGTATATTTGCACCCGCATTTTTATTAAGAAAGTGTGAATTTGAAGTATAAACGCAAAACAAATAGTATGTACGCAATCGTAGAGATAGCAGGGCAGCAATTTAAAGTAGCAAAAGACCAAAAAGTATACGTACACCGTTTACAAGAAGCAGAAGGATCAAAAGTAACTTTTGATAATGTAATGCTTATTGAAGATAAAGGAAACGTTACTATTGGCGCCCCAGCTATAGAAGGTGCAGGAGTAACTGCAAAAATTTTAGGTCACTTAAAAGGTGATAAAGTAATCGTTTTCAAGAAGAAAAGAAGAAAAGGTTACAAAAAGAAAAATGGACACAGACAGTATTTAACTGAAATCCAAATCGAAGGAATTTCTGCGTCAGGAGTAAAGAAAGCAGCAGCTAAAAAAGAAGCTCCTAAAGCTGAAACAAAAGAAGAATCGAAGGATTTAAGTTCAATGACTGTAGCAGAATTAAAGGCTTTAGCTAAAGAGCAAGGTATTACAGGATATACTTCTTTAAAGAAAGCAGAATTAATTGAAGCATTAAGTAAATAATTAACTTTAAAAACTTACAAAGATGGCTCATAAGAAAGGTGTCGGTAGTTCGAAGAACGGTCGTGAATCAGAATCGAAACGATTAGGAGTAAAAATTTTTGGAGGACAAGCCGCAATAGCAGGTAACATTATTGTTCGTCAAAGAGGAACTCAACACAATCCAGGTGAAAATGTTTACATGGGTAAAGATCATACTTTACATGCTAAAGTTGATGGTGTTGTTAAATTTCAAAAGAAAAGAGATGATAAATCATACGTTTCTGTAACTCCATTCGAGGCTTAAGAAACTAACTGATTAGAATAAGATAAAAGCTCAACTATTTTTAGTTGAGCTTTTTTGTGTATATAAACTGAACATTAAAATTTATATAAAAAAACACCACTTTTTAAGTGGTGTTTTTATAACTTAATATCATTATTGATTAATCCCCCAATTTATCAATATGATTCCCCTTGTGTATTACACTACAAATATCAGATGAAAAAACATTTTTTACAGTAATGGATGTATAAATGGTTTGTTTTTTTGTGTAAATGGTAAAAAATTTATATTTATCATATAGTTTTAGCCTGTTTTTTTGCTAAAACCGTATTGGTTACATTTCATTTTTAAAATATTATCTGTTACATTTGGTATAAATGTACATGAAATGTTAAGAGCAGTTATAGTTGATGACGAACCAAAAGCAATACAAGGACTTTCTTGGGAGTTATCAACCTTTGAAAATGATATAGAAATTATAGAAACATTTACGGTAGCAGAAAAAGCAATTAAATTTATAAATGAGAATAGTATCGATTGCCTTTTTTTAGATATTGAAATGCCTACGATGGATGGTTTCCAATTATTAGAAAAATTAGAGAATAAAGATTTTGCCATAATTATTACAACTGCATATAATGAGTATGCAATAAAGGCATTAAAGAACCAAGCAATAGACTACCTTCTCAAACCTATAGATTCTGATGATTTAGAGGAAACGATAGGAAGAGTTAAGCAGCATTATAAGAAGAATAACAATACGGAAAAGGTTGAAAAAATATTATCAAGCTTTAACAAGAAGTTTAATAGAAGAAAAATAACTATTAATACAGATGGAAAACTAGTTTTTTTATCTCAAGATGAAATTTTATTTGTAGAGTCAGACGGTAATTATTCAACAATATATACTACGGGAGCTAATAAAAAAATAGTAGTAACTAAAAAACTAAAAGAAATCAATTTACTGCTTCCTGAAGACCATTTTTTCAGAATACATAATTCATATATAATCAACTTAAATAAAATAAAAGAATTTTTAAAATCAGATGGTTATGTTGTACTAGAAAATAATCATAAAATTCCTGTTTCTAGACAAAGAAAGTCGGATTTCTTAGAAAAATTTTAAATGAAACAATTAATAACAATCACTTTTTTATTTTTTATAGTGTTTTCTTGTTTTTCACAAGAAGAAAAGAGAAGTATAAATAGTTCAATACAGCTAGCAATAGAAAAAAAAATAGATGATTATTATGATTTGTACCGTTTTTTTAAAGGTGAACGATTTAAGAAAGAAGGCATAGATTTTCTTTTAAAAGAAAGTGAACGAAAAGAATATAGGTTAGGAGAAGTATATGCTTATAACTTACTTGGAAGGCATTACAGAAACAACTCATTTTTTGATAGCTCAATAGAGAATCATTTGAAAGCACTGAAATTATCAAGAGAGATAGGAGATGTTAATGCAGAGATAGTTACGCTAAATCAAATAGGGGTAGTATATAGGAGACAAGATAAGATTAGAAGTGCTTTGAATTATCACCAAATGGCACTTGAGTTAGCTGATAAAATTGAACTTCCAGATGTTGATACCAAAATAAGTATAAGTATATCAAATAATAGTATTGGTAACATCTACTTAGCTCTTAAACAATATCAATTAGCGTTAGAAAAGTTTAAAAAAGCAATCTTAATTCAAGAGAAAACTGATGATAAAAGAGGGTTGGCAATCAATCATCAAAACATGGGGTTGGCTTTTCAAAACTTAGGAGATATTGATGCAGCATTAGAGCATTACAATAAATCTTTACAATATAATATTGAAAATAATTCAAGTATAGGAAAGGTCATTTGCCATAATAGTATTAGTAATGTTTTATTGTTGCAAGGAAAGTATGAAGAAGCTTACAAGTATATAAGCGAAGTCGTGTCTCTTTCAGAAAAAACAGGTAACCAATATTACACCTCAGATGTATATATTACTTTAGGTAATGTACAGTTAAAGTTGGATAGCCTAGATAAAGCAAAAATATATTTAGAAAAAGGCTTAGCAGTTGCTAATAAACATAAAATTCCTTCAGGAGTTAACCAGTCCAAATTATACTTATCTGAGTTATATGAGAAAAAAAAGGACTACGAAAAAGCGTATAGTTTTTACAAGAAGGCTATTGAAGGAGAACGGAAAACATTTAATGACAAAAATATATTATATGTAAACAACCTTATTAATAAATATGATAATGAGGTTAGTAGAAATAAAATAAAAAGTTTAGCAAAAGAGAATGAAATTGCAACATTAAAACTATTACGAAATAGAAATGTTTTAATTATAACATTAGTTTCTATAGCCTTGTTAGGAGTGTTGCTGTACTCGATGTATAGGCAACGCTTGTTAAACAACGATAAAAAAATACTGATGCTAGAACAGGAAGCTTTGAGAATTCAAATGAATCCGCATTTTGTATTTAATGCACTAAATTCTATTAAACTATATGTTATAAATAATGAACAAAAAAATGCGGTATACTACTTAAATAAATTCTCAAAACTAATTAGAAGTATTTTAGAGTCTTCATCTGTAAAAGAAGTAACGTTGAGTGAGGAGCTAAAAACTATGAATTTATATATGAGTATCGAAAATATTCGATTATCTAATGAAGTTAATTATGTTGAAAAAGTAGATTCGAACGTAAACATAGAAAGAATAAAAGTTCCACCATTAATATTGCAGCCTTTTTTAGAAAATTCTATTTGGCATGGACTTTCGTGTAAGAAAGGAGAAAAAGAAGTTTCGCTATCAGTCTCAAAAATATCAGAAGAATTTATACAAATTGATATTATAGATAATGGAATAGGTAGAGGTGCTGCCATGGAAATAAGAAATAATAAATCACTAAACCGTAAGTCGATAGGTATAGACTTGACGAAAGAACGGTTACGAAACTTTGCGAATGAGTATGCAAATAATTATTCATTAATCTATACGGATATAATTGACAAGAAAGGAAACCCGAAAGGAACCAAAGTATCGTTAAAAATACCAATACTTTAAAAATCAAACCGTAATTGTACCCAAACAGGATCTTTTTTCTCAGTATTTAAATTACTAAAAGAAATACCTAACAATCGAACTGAGTTATCAAGTGTGTCTTGATACAGTAGCTCTTTTACAATAGGGTAGAATTCTTTTTTTAACTGTAGGTAATGGTCGGTAGTCTTGCTGCGAGTTTGTTGTGTAAAATCGCTGTATTTGATTTTTAAGGTTACTGTTTTTCCTTTAGTATTCGATTTTTTCATGCGACGCTCTAACTCATCAGCAATTTTATCAAGTCGCTCTAACATGAAAACCTCTGAAGATAGATTTTCTCTAAAAGTAGTTTCGGCGGCAATTGATTTTCGAATACGATTAGGTTTTACTGCTGAATTATGAATACCTCGAACAATATGGTAATAATGCACCCCAGACTTTCCAAATAACTTAGAAAGTTCTTCCTGTGATTTTTGCTTTAAATCTAAACCTGTAAAGATGCCAATATTATGCATTTTTGCAGCGGTTACTTTGCCTACACCATAAAACTTATTCACAGGTAATTGCTCTAAAAACTCTAGAACTTCTTCAGGGTTAATGGTTTTCTGCCCGTTAGGCTTATTAATATCAGAAGCAACTTTAGCAATAAACTTATTAATAGATATGCCTGCGGATGCTCGTAATTCTAATTTATCCCAAATACGTTGACGAATTTCTTGAGCAATCATGCTAGCTGACGGATTTCCTTTTTTGTTCTCAGTGACATCTAAATAAGCCTCATCCAATGATAAAGGTTCCACCAAATCGGAATAATCGTAAAATATTGTTCTAATTTTTAAAGAAATCTCTTTGTAACGATCAAAACGAGGAGGGACAAATATTAAATGTGGGCATTTCTGTTTTGCTAATACACCACTCATGGCAGAACGGACTCCAAATTTTCGAGCTTCGTAGCTTGCTGCAGAAACTACACCACGTATTTCACTTCCTCCAACAGCAACGGGTTTTCCTCGTAACTCAGGATTATCCAACTGCTCTACAGATGCATAAAAAGCATCCATATCCACATGAATAATTTTACGAAAAGGAGGTTGCAGTTCCATAATGTAAAAATAGAAAAAGCTCCCTTAAAACTAAGAGAGCTCTATAGAATAAGTCTTTATAAAATTATACTTACTTTTTAAATTTTAAAGCTTCTGAACGTCCTTTTTTAAATATTTTATTGCTTGCGTGTTTTCCTTTGCGCAATTCTTTTTGTTCTTCGAATGGTAAATGAATGATTTCTTGACATTCAGGAGAACAGGTGTTCTCCATTTTTTCAGCACATTCATCACATTGAATGAATAATAAGTGACACCCTTCGTTAGCGCAATTAATATGCGTATCGCAAGATTTTCCACATTGGTGACAATCGGCAATTACATCATCAGATATTTTTTCAGCTCTACGATGGTCAAACACGAAGTTCTTGCCTAAGAATTTGTTTTCTAAATCTTCATCTTTTACTTGACGTGTATATTCAATGATTCCTCCTTCTAACTGAAAAACATTTTTAAAACCTTTGTGTTTGTAGTAGGCAGAAGCTTTTTCACATCGAATCCCACCTGTACAATACATCAATAAATTTTTATCTTCTTTATGGTCTTTTAAATCTTCTTCAATAATATCTAAAGAATCTCTAAATGTATCAACATCTGGAGTAACAGCTCCATCGAAATGACCTATTTCACTTTCATAGTGGTTTCGCATGTCTACACAAACCGTATCAGGATTGGCTAACATCTCATTAAACTCTTTAGCGTTTAGATGAACACCTTTATTAGTTACGTCAAAAGTATCGTCATTTAATCCGTCAGCAACAATTTTGGCACGAACTTTTACTTTTAGTTTTAAAAAAGATTTATTGTCATGTTCAATAGCTACGTTTAAACGAATTCCATTTAAAAAAGCGATGCTATCTAATTGATCTTTTAACGCTAAAAAGTTTTCGGAAGGAACAGATATTTGAGCATTGATTCCTTCAGAAGAAACATAGGTTCTTCCTAAAACGTCTAGTTCATTCCATTCTAGGAATAATTTATTTCTAAATAAGGTTGGGTTTTCTATCTTATGATATTGATAGAATGAGATAGTAATGCGGTCTTTTCCCGCTTCATCTATTAATTTAGCGCGTTCTTCAGCGCTTAACTTGTTGTACAGTTGCATGCTATACTTTTTTAAGTTAAACAAATATGTTGTGATTTCAACAAAAAATCGATGCAAATGTACTGATTTTTTGCGTTTTACTGTTTAAAACAATACTTTTTAGTTGAAAACGATATATTTTAAACTTTAACGTATTTTTTCATAGAAAATAAATACAACTAATTCGTTTTTTTTAAACCTTTGTAACTCGTTAATAATAATTTTATACTCAAATAGTAAAAAGATGAGAGTAGCAGTAGTAGGCGCTACCGGTATGGTAGGTAATGTAATGTTACAAGTATTAGCAGAACGTAATTTTCCGATAACAGAATTAATTCCTGTTGCATCGGAACGTTCGGTAGGTAATCAAATTGAATTTCAAGGAACAAATTATACAGTAGTAGGTTTAGAAACAGCAGTAGCAATGCAACCAGATATTGCATTGTTTTCGGCAGGGGGTACTACTTCGATAGAATGGGCTCCTAAATTTGCTGAGGTAGGAATAACCGTAATTGATAATTCATCAGCATGGAGAATGGATCCCACAAAGAAGTTAGTAGTTCCAGAAATTAACGGAGATGTGCTAACAAGCGAAGATAAAATTATAGCAAACCCAAACTGTTCTACCATTCAATTAGTAATGGCATTGGCTCCGTTACACAAAGAATATAAAATGAAGCGTGTGGTAATTTCAACCTATCAGTCAGTTTCCGGAACAGGTGTTAAAGCTGTTCGTCAATTAGATAATGAAGAGGCAGGGATTGAAGGAGAAATGGCATATCCACATAAAATTGGAAGAAATGCTTTACCACATTGTGATGTGTTTTTAGAAAACGGATATACTAAGGAAGAAATGAAGTTGGTAAAAGAGCCAAAAAAGATTTTACGAGACCATTCTTTTAGTGTTACAGCCACGGCAGTTAGAATACCAACAGCGGGAGGGCATTCTGAGGCTGTAAATGTTCAGTTTGAAAATGATTTTGAACTGGAGAAAATTCGTGAATTGCTAGGAAAAACTGAAGGAGTTGTTGTACAAGATGATGTGCAAAATAATGTATATCCAATGCCAATTTTAGCAAATAATAAAGATGAGGTTTTTGTGGGTAGAATTAGAAGAGATGAATCTCAATCAAACACTTTAAATATGTGGATTGTTGCTGATAACTTGCGTAAAGGAGCGGCGACTAATACAATTCAGATAGCAGAATACTTAGTAGCTAATAACTTGGTTGAACCACCGGTTACTACATAAAACAAATTATAATAAAACTTTTAAATCCTGTGCTTTGTAAGTACAGGATTTCTATTTTTGAAAGATGAATAAGGAGCAAATAATACAGAATACAATTGAGTTTGTAAAAGAAACCTTACAAGGAGCAGAAGGAGGGCATGATTTTTTTCATATTGAAAGAGTATATAAAAATGCTTTACTCATAGCAAAAGATGAAAATGTTGATGAATTTGTGGTTTCGTTAGGCGCATTGCTCCATGATATTGCAGATAGTAAATTTCATAATGGTGATGAAACTGTAGGTCCACAAAAAGCGAGAACCTTTCTTCAAAGTCAGCAAGTTTCTGAAGAGTACATTATTCATGTTGAAAATATCATTACCAATATCTCTTTTAAAGGAGGAAATTTTAAACAAAACTTTAAATCTCTTGAGCTAGACGTAATTCAAGATGCTGATCGATTAGATGCTATTGGAGCTATTGGAATAGCTCGTTGCTTTAACTACGGAGGGTTTAAAAATAGAGAATTATACAATCCAGAGATTCCTCCAAATTTAAAAATGACCAAAGAGGAATATAAAAAGTCTACAGCACCAACAATTAATCACTTTTATGAAAAACTACTGCTGTTAAAAGACAAAATGAATACTACAACAGGCAAAGCAATAGCAAAGGAAAGACATGCTTACATGGAAATGTTTTTAAATCAATTTTATAATGAATGGAATGGAATTATTTAGCTTTTATTATGTTAATAATGTAAACTTTGTGTTGCTTTAATAAAAAGTTTACGTTAAAATTTGGATGTTATTGAATTTAGTATATATTTGCCTCAGTTAATAACCCCCAATTTATTAATGTAATCCCCTTATTGTAAAAATAGCATCTAAATTTTATTTAGATGCTATTTTTTTATACCGATTATTTTATAAAAAATTACTTTCCTGGAAATTCAGGTTTGCGTTTTTCTAAAAAGGCAGTAGTTCCTTCTTTAAAATCTTCAGTCCCAAAACAATTCCCAAACTCTGTAATTTCGCTCTCAAAACCGTTCACACCATCTTTAAAATTATCATTTACAGATTTAATTGCAGCGCTAATGGCTACAGAAGAATTACGCATAATTTTTGAAGCTATCTTTTCAGCTAAAGGCAATAATTCTTCTTGTGAAGTAACATGATTTACTAACCCAGCTTCTTTGGCTTCTTCTGCAGAAATCATGCCTGCTGTCATAATTAACTCCATGGCTTTACCTTTACCAACTAATTGCGGTAAACGTTGTGTACCACCATAGCCAGGAATAACTCCTAAAGAAACCTCAGGTAATCCCATTTTAGCATTGTCTGAAGCCAACCTAAAGTGACAAGCCATGGCTAATTCTAATCCGCCACCTAAAGCAAATCCATTTATAGCAGCAATTACGGGAGTAGATAGGTTTTCAACAAAATCAAATAAAATTTCTTGCCCTTTTTTAGCTAACATACCACCTTCTTTAACAGAGAAATGTGCAAATTCTGAAATGTCAGCGCCAGCAACAAATGCTTTTTCTCCACTTCCTATTATAATAATTACTTTAACAGTGGTGTCTTCTTCTAAAATTTTAAAAGCATTGTGTAGCTCTTCGATAGTAGCTTTGTTTAAAGCGTTTAATTTTTTTGGTCGGTTAATTGTAATGGTTGCCAATGCGTTAGCTTGTTCAACTAAAATATTTTCAAAATTCATACTATGTTTATGTTTTAGGTAATATTACAGTAAAAACAGTTCCAACTCCTTTGGTTGAAGTAAAGGATATTGTACCGTCATATGCTTCAATTATATTTTTTATAATGGATAAACCTAAGCCCATTCCACTTGTTTTAGTAGTAAACTTGGGTTCGAAAATTAACTCTTTATTTTCATCACTAATACCTTTTCCGTTGTCGGAAACTATAATTTTAATATTGTTCCCATCAGAAGCAACCTTAACTTCTATTTTAGGGTTTTTATCGGTGTCTTTTATTGCTTGAATTGAGTTTTTAACTAAGTTGGTAACAATTCGTATCAATTGAGTTTTATCTAAACTAGCATATAATTCGTGTTCTTGAGGAAAGTAATGTATGTAGTCTTCAGTAAAAATATCTAAAGAGTGTTTAACTATATCAACAACATTCAATTTTTCACGGCGTTGTGTAGGCATTTTAGCAAAATCAGAAAAAGCAGATGCAATAGAGCTCATTACATCAATTTGTTGAATAAGAGTTTCGCTGTATTCAGACATTCTTTCTTTGATGTTAGGGTCCTCTGGGTTGAATTTTCTATCAAAACTTTGTACGGATAAACGCATAGGTGTTAACGGATTTTTAATCTCGTGGGCTACTTGCTTAGCCATTTCTCTCCAAGCTTGCTCACGTTCACTTTGAGCTAATTTTACAGCACTTTCCTCTAGTTGATCAATCATATTGTTGTATGCAGCAACAAGAGAGTTGATTTCTGAACTTGCAGAGTTTAATATAATTTTCTCATTACGCTTATTTAAGCGAGTTTCGTTTATCTTTTGTGAGATAGTTTGAATTGATCGAGTAATATAAGTTGATAAGAAATATGCTAAAACAATTGCAATAATGAGCATTAGTAAATAGACTAACGATAAACGTGAGATAAACTCTCGTAGCTCATGTTTTTGCTCTTCATTATTTTGTGCGATTTGTAGTTCTAAAATCCCTATTCGCTTAAAACGAGGATCATTTAAGTAGGTATATGAAGATTGATAAGTGATACCTTTTTCAGTTCTACTTTTTAAAATTTTATGGTTTGAATTGTTGGCTAAATCTCTAACGGTTTCGTTGGCTAGATCTTGACCTTCTTTTTTGTCAAAGTTATAGGGAATGGAAGATTTTAAAAGCTTTCCATCCATATCATACATAGAAATAGTAAGTTTATGAACGTATGCAATATCGTAAATCCTATCTTGAAAAATTTTAGCTAAATTCTCAGTAGTTACTGGATAAGTGGTTCTACGTTTTAGTTCTATTTCAATATCTTGTTTTGTAGAGAATTCTTTACGTTCAAAACGTGAAATATTATAATCTTTTGTTTGCTCGTCGTACTGGTAAATAGTTACTAATACAATTAAAATAGATGCCAATAGTACCAAAAGTATCATTGACAAGAAGATTCTAATTCGTAGCGATATGTTGTTGAAAATACGCAATTTTATAATTCTATTTTTTTAGTTTTCATAAGCAAAGTATCATCATTTTCTCCATCACTATCCCAGTCGTAGGTAGAAGTAGCACTAAATCCATTGTTGGTTTGTGTAATTTTATACCAAGCCCGTACTTGTTTTCCTAAATATGGATAATCAACAAATAAACTATCGCGACTAGTTTTCCACTTTCCTCCTGCTTTACTAACTTTTTTTCCATCGGCTTGTAGAAACCATGCAGTGAAAGTGCCATCATTTTTGTAGGTAGATTGAGCTTTTCCAGAACTAGGTTTGCTAAAATCATCTTCAAAAACTGAAGTACTATCAGTTTCGTTTGCTGATAAATATTCAATTTTTAAATACGTAGTTTCCCAACTTCCAATCAAATATTCTTTTAACAATGATTCTTTTTTTTCTTGTTTACAAGCAACAAAAAGTATTCCGAAAATCAGTGCGGTAATTGTATGTTTTGTTTTCATAATTAAGATTGAATTTTTTCTTCTTTGGTGTGTAGAAGACGTGTTAGTTTGATAGATAAATCTAACAAAATAATTTTAGCATTTCCGTTTCTTTCAATGTGATATTGCGCGTCACTTACTTCCTTTTCAATGATTAAGATGTTGGCACTATGAACAAAGGGAGCAAATTTAGCAAGGTCAAAGTTTGCAGATTGAGTTTCTAAAAACACCAAATCTGGAGTTCCGTAGTTAAATAGTAAAGCTTGTCTAAAAAACTGTAAACAATATTGTAAAAACTGTTTTTGAGTTTCTCTACCAGATTTAGCAATCTCTTCTGACCAACCAATTAAATCTTGAATAACAGCAGCGTTTCCTTTAGCTCTAAAGGCAGCACGAATCCAGATAATAAACCATTGTTCAAAAACTAAATCGTTTGAGTTGTTGTTTAAAACATGTAGTGCCTTGTTGTAGTTTCCTTCCGATTGATGGGCGATTTTTACTGCTTCATTTTCTGATACACCTTTTTGTTTAATTAGATTATTAGCTATGTCACTTTCGCTTAACGCAGGAAAATGTAATGCTTGACATCGAGATTTTATGGTGTTAATAATCTGTTCTTCATCTTCAGTAACAAGAATAAAAACAGTCTTACTTGGTGGTTCTTCAATTAGTTTTAATAATTTATTGGAGGCAGCAATATTCATTTTTTCAGCCATCCAAATAATCATTACTTTAAAACCACCTTCGTACGATTTTAATTGTAGTTTTTTTACAATGTCTTCTGCCTCATCAACACCAATTTGGCCTTGTTTGTTTTCAACACCAATATGTTGTAACCAATTAAACAAACTTCCATAAGGTTGTTCTTTAATAAAAGTACGCCAATCCTCTAAAAATAAATTACTAACAGGGTGTTTTTTTACTGAATCATTCGTAGTTACTGGAAAAGCAAAATGTAAATCAGGGTGTTGTAGTTTGCTGCATTTTATATTGCAAGCTTCTACGTTATCAGAAAAATTACATAACAAGAATTGAGCATAGGCAATTGCCATAGGTAAAGTACCACTTCCTTCTTTACCAATAAAGAGTTGTGCATGCGGAATTCTATTGTTTTCAGCTGATTGCTGTAAGTGTTTTTTTATGTGTTCTTGCCCAATAATATTGTCGAAAGTCATACCACAAATATAAGACATCAAACAAAGAGAACAACCTATTGTAAATAAATCATATATTGTGTCAGTATACTGTTTAGAATGATTCTATTTTAGTATATTTGCAAGCTAAAAATATATATTTTTGAGTACTATCGCATCGTTACATTTAGGGGAAAAAGGAATTATATCTGAGGAGTGCTTAGATAAAATTCCGTTAAAATTATTAGAAATGGGGTGTTTACCTGGAAGTGAAGTTGAATTACTTCAAATAGCCCCTTTAAAAGACCCGATGTATATATGCGTAAATGGAAGTCATTTAGCGATTCGAAAAGAAACAGCTTGTCAAATTTCAATCATTAAACTATAGCTGATGAGTAATCGTATTAATGTTGCGTTAATTGGAAACCCGAACACAGGAAAAACATCGTTGTTTAATCAGTTAACAGGTTTAAATCAAAAAGTAGGAAATTACCCAGGAGTTACTGTTGATAAAAAGCAAGGTATTTGTAAGCTACCTAATGGTAAAAGTGCAACGATTACCGATTTACCAGGTACATACAGTATAAATCCAACTTCTTTAGATGAAAGTATTGTTTTAAAAGCATTAATGACAACTCATCAAGAGGAAAAGCCTGATGTTATTGTTGTAGTTGCGGATATTGAAAACTTAAAACGAAACTTATTACTGTTTTCGCAAATTCAAGATTTAGAAGTTCCGACGGTTTTAGCTTTAAACATGGCGGATCAATTACAGAGAAAAGGAATCTCTATAGACATACCTGCTTTAGAAAAAGAGTTACATACTAAAGTGGTGTTAATGTCGGCAAGAACAAACGAAGGAGTTGGTGACTTAAAAGAAGCAGTAGCCAATTATGAATCGTTAAAAGTACATTCAAACTTTAACGAACTATCTAAAAAAATAGATGCCACTTATTTTGAAAAGTTAGCTACTATAAGTAAAGAATTTACTTCGTATGAGCTGTGGATGATGCTAACGAAAAACCATACTCCGTTACTTTCTTCCTTAGAAAAAGAAAGAATAAAAGAGTTTGAAGGAGAAATTACAAAGCAAAAAAAGTATCAACATAAAGAAACTATATATAGATACCAGCAAATAAATACTGTTTTAACTAAAACATATAAGGTAGATGCTTCTAAAGCAACTGATGTACGTAGTAAACTAGATAGAGTTTTTACCCATAAAATATTTGGGTATGTTATTTTCTTTGGATTGTTATTGTTGATATTTCAGTCTATTTTCGATTGGGCATCTACTCCAATGGATCTTATCGATGGTTTATTTGCAAATATTGCAGAATTTACAAAAGCACAACTACCAGCAGGAATGTTTACCGATTTACTTACCGAAGGAATTATCCCTGGAGTTGGTGGAGTAGTAATTTTTATACCTCAAATAGCCATTCTTTTCCTATTTATATCCATTCTTGAAGAAACAGGCTATATGAGTAGAGTAGTGTTTTTAATGGATAAAATTATGCGCCGCTTTGGAATGAGTGGTAAAAGTGTGATTCCGTTAATTTCAGGAACAGCCTGTGCTATTCCAGCAATTATGGCAACTCGAACCATTGCTAGTTGGAAAGAACGTTTAATTACTATTTTGGTAACACCTTTTACAACCTGTTCAGCACGATTACCGGTGTATGCAATTTTAATAGCATTAATTATTCCTGATACTAAGCTGTTTGGTTTTTTTAGTTTACAAGGGTTTACTTTGTTAGCATTATATATTTTAGGTTTTGCAGCAGCAATTATCGCAGCATATATTTTGCATAAAACATTGAAAATTAAAAATAATTCACTTTTTGTAGTTGAAATGCCTAACTATAAAATACCGTCAGTAAAGAATGTGTTTTTTGATGTGTTGGATAAAACAAAAGCATTTGTTTTTGGAGCAGGAAAAATCATTTTAGCAATTTCAATAGTGCTGTGGTTTTTAGCATCTCATGGACCATCATCTTATGAAAATGCCGAAAAAAATGTGGTAGAAAGTGTAGCGAATCAAGAATTATCAGAAGAAGATTTGGCTAAAAAAGTAGCTTCTGCTAAGCTAGCAAACTCATATATAGGTATCGCAGGAAAAACAATAGAACCAGTTGTTAAACCATTGGGTTATGACTGGAAAATAGGTATTGGGTTAATTAGTTCTTTTGCTGCAAGAGAGGTGTTTATTGGTACATTAGCAACTATTTACAGTGTTGAAGATGATGGAGAGGATACTACTACGATAAAACAAAAAATGGCATCGGAGGTGAATCTTGTTACAGGAGAGAAGAGATTCAATCTTGCTACAGGAATTTCTTTATTATTGTTTTATGCATTTGCAATGCAGTGTATGGCAACATTGGCAATTGTAAAAAGAGAAACAAGAAGTTGGAAGTGGCCAATAGTTCAACTAGTAAGTATGGGAGCTTTGGCGTATTTGTCAGCATTTATAGCCTATCAAATCTTAAGATAATGCAAGAAATTATAACATATACAGTTGTTTGTGGAGCTGTTATTTTTTTAGTGAAAAAATTCTTTTTCAAATCTAAAAAAAGTAGTGGTTGTGATACAAACTGTAACTGCTCGTAAAAGAGAAAGTAGATATTACTACTGCTTTTTGTAAAAAAATGTATGTTTGTGGTATTATACTTGTGGGTAACAGGTAACTTATAATTTAGTAAAAAAATAAAATGAAAAAAATAGTATTAACAGTTGTGGTTTTTGTTAGCTCTTTTACGTATGCACAGCAAGAATTGAAAGTAGATTTACTAGATGCATTAGCTTTTAAAACGTTGGAAGTATCTTATGAACACTACACAACTGATCGCTCTTCAATTGGTATTTCAGCGTTATTTAACTTTGAAAAAAAATCAGCAGATTTTAGATATAACGAAGAACGAATGTTCACTCCGTTTTTCCGTCATTATTTTACCAATAATAGTAATTGGAACTATTTTGGAGAAGTTTTTATGGGAATTAATACAGGAGAAAGAGAAGTTGAAGTTCAAGGAAGTACAACAAAACAATATAAAGAGTATACAGACGGAGCTTTAGGTTTAGCATTTGGTTCAAAATATGTGTCTTCAGGTGGTTTTGTTCTTGATGTATATGGAGGTTTAGGAAGAAATCTATTTACTACTGAAGCTCGTTCTATAGTGCCTAGAGTAGGGATAAATTTAGGGTATCGTTTTTAAGATATTCACTCAAATAAAAATATAAAGCTCGCTATTGTGAGCTTTTATAGTTTATGGGGATAATGTTATTTCAATTGACAAAAAAACGTAATAAATAAGGGACTATTCAGTTGAAATTGACCTTTTGTATCTAATCAAGTTAGCAAAGACAAAACTCAAGATAGCAGGCAATACCCAGCCCAAATTATGATTGGCAAAAGGAATGTTGTTTTTTATCTCAATTAAGTAGTTAGGGTTGATAATAAACCCTAAAAAATCAGGGATGCTAAATAAAAAGGTTACTCCCACTACAATTTTAAAAACTAAAGTTGAGGTGTATTTTTCAGGAAGTACATTTAGTACAATTAAAATAATAGTTATTGGATAAATAAACATTAGAGCAGGTAATGCAATATTGATGATGTATTTTACATCAAACTGACCTACAACAATTCCTAGTAAACAGGCAATAATAGCAGTAATTGTAAAAACCTTTTGAGAATTATTACTAATCCCTTTAAAATAATCGGCAGTACCTGTAATAATTCCAACAGCAGTTGTAAAACAGGCCAAAGCAACTAAAACACTAAGAAAAACACTTCCTATATTTCCTAAAGTCTGATTACTCAAAGAATTTAAGATCTCTGTTCTATTAGCGCTTTCAGAAAAGGTAGAACTAAATAAAACACCGTTATAAATAAGACCAGCATAAATAATTAACAATCCTATACCAGCAATAAAGCCAGCTTTGGTAATTAGCTCTTTTTTCTCTTCAAAAGTTGTGTTTGTATTAAAATTCATTGAAATAACTAAAACACCACCAACAACTATAGAAGCGATAGCATCAAAGGTTTGGTATCCTTCTAGTAACCCATCAACAAAAGGAGCTTTAAAAGTAGTTGGAGTTATTGTATCAGGAGCTGTAAAAACTCCAACAAAAATAATAGCCAATAAAATACATATAATAAGAGGGGTTAAAAACTTACCTAATAGGCTTAGTACTTTTGATCGGTTCAAGGTAAAAAGAAAAACAAGTCCGAAATAAATTGTACTAGTAATTAAAGAACTACTGTTACTAAAATAAGGAGCAATAGCCATTTCATGAGTAACTGATGCTGTTCTAGGTGCAGGTAAAGCAATACAGATAGTGTATACAACAAAACAATAAATAAGGCTAAAAGTAGGAGACACTTTTTTGCCAAAATCATACATAGTACCTTGTAGCTTAGCATGTGCTAAAATACCTAGCATAGGAATAAAAATAGCAGTAATAAAAAAACCAATAGTTACCCAAAACCACAAATAACCAGCATTTTTTCCTAAAAAAGGAGGTAAAATTAAATTACCAGCTCCAAAAAACATTGAAAATAAAGCAAATCCGTTTATAAATATCTCCTTAGTTTTGTGCATTGCCTAACAAATTAGTAAGCGACGAATATACATTAAAAAATGATTGCAAAATTTAAAGAAACAACCGTTTTTTACACTGATACTGGTAAAGGAAACTGTGTTGTTTTATTACATGGGTTTCTAGAAAACAGTACGATGTGGAATGCCGTGATTGAAGAATTGTCTAAAAAAAACCGTGTAATTTGCATTGACCTATTGGGGCATGGGAAAACAGGGTGTGTTGGGTATATACATACTATGGAAGAAATGGCTGAAGCAGTTAAATCTGTGTTAAGAGAATTAAAAATCCGTCGATCTATTTTTGTAGGACATTCAATGGGAGGTTATGCTGCTTTAGCTTTTGCAGAAAAATATTCGAAAAATGTAAAAGGAATATGCTTGATGAACTCTACCGCTCAAGCAGATAGTGAAGGGCGAAAAAAACTAAGAATTAGAGCAAATGAAATGGCAAAAGAAAACTACGAGACATTAGTGAAAATGTCGATAAGTAACTTATTTGCAGAAAATATGCGCTCGCAATTATCTAAAGAAATAGAGAAAATAAGGGGGGAAGCCTTAAAAATACCAGTTAGAGGATACATTGCAGCTACAGAAGGAATGCGTTTGCGAAACAACAAAGAAGCTACATTACAAACAATAGAAAAGCGGTTAATAATCGCTGGAAAAAGCGACCCAATATTAAATTACCTTATTGTTGAAGAAGAAGCTAAGAGGACCAGGACCTCATTAATTACATTGCCAAACGGGCATATGAGTCATGTAGAAGCTAAAGAAGAATTACTAAAAGCATTAATCAACTTTATAAGAGCTTGATAAAATTCTATTACTTTTGTAGGATACAAAAAGAATATACTTCATGAAAACTCATCACTTAGCCAAACAAAACTCTATTCTTAATAAATTCTTAGCAGAACTTAGAGACGTCTCTATTCAAAAAGATTCAATGCGTTTTCGTAGAAATATTGAACGAATAGGTGAAGTTTTAGGGTACGAATTAAGTAAAGAGTTACACTATAACGTCAAAGAAATAACAACACCTTTAGGAACGAAAAAGGTAGAGTTACCAGCAAATGATATAGTATTATGTTCTATTCTTAGAGCAGGATTACCGCTACATAATGGAATGTTAAACTATTTTGACGATGTAGAAAATGCGTTTATTTCAGCATATCGTCATCATCCTAATAATGATGAAGAATTTGAAATAGTAGTAGAGTATTTTGCATCACCTTCTATTGATGGAAAAATAGTATTGTTAGTAGACCCGATGTTAGCAACAGGTCGATCAATGGTTGAGGTTTATGAAGGGATAAAAAAGTATGGAACACCAAAAGAAATAATAATAGCTTCGGTTATTGGTTCAGTAGAAGGTGTAGAATACGTTGCTAAACATTTACCTGAAAGTACTACTTTATGGATTGGCGACATTGATGAAAAATTAAATGATAAAGGCTATATAGTACCAGGTTTAGGAGATGCTGGAGATTTAGCTTACGGAGTTAAATTATAGTTTACACGACAGTGTTTAGAGTAAACGAAGCTATTAAGAATAGAATAATAATAACATCAGCGTACCATTTTTTTTGAAAAAACTCTATTCCGTTAGCTAGAACAACTGAAAGGGGAAAGAACACATATAAAAACTCGCTTCCAGAACCATCTTCAACTAAAAGTAAAATAGCTGTAGTAATTACGAGATGAGTAAGAATCAATATCCAGTTTTTTCTAAACTTATTCTTAACAGAGAGTGCTTTGGGGCTTTTTAAAAGAATAGAAGCTACCAAAAAAAAGCTTATAAAAAGAATAGGGAATAAATACTTTTCATGAGAATAAAAGCTTAAATCGGGATAAAAATTCCAATCAAAAAGTAACCAGAATTTATCAATTTCATCATGCCAATAATAGTATGTAAAGTGCAAAAAAACAGGAGCTAAAAAACCAATTACAGGCGTTAGAAGTGTTTGATAGGTAAATCGTTGGTGTAAAAATATAGAAAAGTAAAGTAATACAAGTAATAGAGGAGCATAAGGCTCTATTAAAAATGAAATTCCAAGCCACAAACCACCGTCAAACAACTTATGAAAAATGTTTTTTGAAGATTGTAAGCTGTATACTTTTCGTAGGAAAAGAAGTATAGTTAAGTTGGCATAAAAAGTTTTATTTACCTGTATCGTATCAGGAAAAAAACCAATTAATATTACAAAAAATAAAAAAGCAAAAGAATTATCATAAGTCAATAGGTTTTTTGCAATGATAAAATTGTACACTGAAAAAACAACTAAAAACCAACCAAGTTCTTTAACAAGGTTGAAAGATAATTCCTTAGAAAAAATACTAAAAACAAAATACCCTAAAAACAGTACAAAAAGTACAATAAAATTTATAGGTTTAGATTTACCGAAAAAATTGGCTAACATTGTTTCTTTTTATATTTTTGCAGCTGTAAAGATACTTAAGATATGATAGCAGGCAATATTTTTAGATGGATTGGTAGTTTATTTACCGACTTTTTATTTGCACCATTTAATTGGTTACGTTTAACAGTAGCTAAATCAGATGCAGGTTGGTGGACCTCAAACGCTGTAAACTGGTTCTTTTTATTAGTCCTATTAGTATTATTTGCTTATTGGATGAAAGAAGCTGCTCGTTTTAAAAGAGAAGGAACAGAAGATAGAGCCTAATTTCTATATACTTTGGGAAGCAAAAACAAACTAAAACGTTTCAAAGAAAATGAAACGTTTGCTAACGTTATTCAACCTACGCGAGAAGAAGTAACTTCTAATTTTCCTTACAAAGGAAAATGGAATACTTTTTTTAAAAACGACAACCCAATAGTTTTAGAACTAGGTTGTGGTAAAGGTGAATATACAATTGCTTTAGCAGAAAAAAACCCTGATAAAAATTTTATTGGAATTGATATTAAAGGTGCGCGATTTTGGCGAGGAGCTAAAACAGCACTGGAAAATAACATGAACAATGTTGCTTTTATCAGAACTCAAATAGAATTAGTAGATTATATTTTTGCTAAAAATGAGGTTTCTGAAATTTGGATAACCTTTCCAGATCCGCAAATTAAATATAAGCGTACCAAACACCGTATGACTAATACTGAATTCTTGAAAAAATACCATGGTATTTTAAACTCAGAAGGAACAGTTAACCTAAAAACCGATAGTGAATTCATGCACGGCTACACTTTAGGTTTGTTGCATGGAGAAGGTCACGAGGTTTTACACGCAAATCACGATGTATATAAAAATGTGTACAGTCCAAAAGAAGTTACGGGTACACAAACATTCTACGAAAAACAATACTTAGAAGTAGGAAAACCTATTACCTATATAAAATTCAAACTAAACTATTAATCCTGCAAATAAGCAGGATTTTTTTGTCGATTAGTATAGTCTGTAAATATATATCAAGTTGAATAGTGTTCATTTTATAATAGAGGTAGGTTTTGTTAAAGTAATTTATGGAATACTTATAAATACTACTGTAATAATAAAGATTTCTGTTTAGTTCTTCTTTTTTTATTTTAAAAGAGCTTTAATATTTTTAAGAGTAATACAATATTACATGTACTTGATTTGAAAAAAACAATTAAATGTGTTTAAAATATTGTTTTTCAAGGGTTTAAAGTTTGTGTATAAACTGATGAAAAAACTGATAAAATTATTTTTTTTATTAATTTAATTATTATTTTTGTTTAGATTAAATAAAAATAATAAAACCCTTTTAAAATGAAAATTACCTCAAAAATTAGTAGAAAGACAATTGTTACCCTGTCTTGTATGGCTTTATTTTTAATTTCTTGTAGTGAAGAAGAAACTCTAATTACGGATGTAGAAGCAAAAATGGATCAATCTAGTGTTAAATTACATTCGAGAGGAGTATCTGACGGTTTAGCAAGTCCAGAGAGTGCTGTGAGAATTAAGTACTTTATTGATTCAGAGATGCCTGTTGAATGGATTGAAGCTATTCATAAAGCTGCTTTGGTGTGGTCAAACACAACTCGCTCAATAAATATGTCACCGACTTCTCTCAAAAGTAATGCAAATTTTAATTTTAATTTTATAGAAGAGTCACCACGTTACTCAAGTTCTCCAGCTGGGGCAGAATTTCCTAATGAAAATGGGGATGTAGGAACAAAGGTTGATATAAATTCTGGATATATACCACAACTAGAACAATCAGTACCTGTACTTACTCCTAAACTTAGAGAGTATATATTAATACATGAGTTAGGGCATGTTTTAGGATATACACATTTTACTAATTTAAGTTTTATGCCTCCTAGGTTTACAGAAGAAGAAGAAAAATGGTCAGGTATGTCCGAAGCAGACATAAAGTTAATAAGAAATGACTTTCCTAATATAGATCCTAGATAATTTAAATGATTAAAAAGCTACTCTACAGTAGCTTTTTTTAATTACTAATGATTTTCGTAGTGTTTACTTTTTATTTTCATAATACATATTTGGAGAACATTAAGGTTTATATGTATTCTTTTTCAGAATTGTAGGAAGTCTATTTTACTGTAAAGTTGTATTTTTAATTTATGAAAACAACATCAAATAACTTCTTCGAAAAAGTGTACGAAGTAGCTCGTTTAATACCACATGGAAGAGTTACAAGTTATGGTGCTATAGCTACCTATTTAGGGGCAGCACGTTCAGCAAGAATGGTTGGTTGGGCAATGAATAATTCTTCAACAAAAGAAGTGCCAGCACATCGAGTAGTAAACAGAAAAGGATTGTTAACAGGAAAACATCATTTTGATGGTACAAACCTTATGCAACAATTGTTAGAAAGTGAAGGAATTGAAATCATTGATAACCAAATTCAAAATTTTGAAAAGGTATTTTGGAATCCAAGTGAAGAATTGTGATAAATTTTAAAAACATATCATATTTAAAAGCTGGAACAGCTCGACAAAGAGAAGCTCATAAAGCGCTATTAGAACTTAATGTTTTCGAACGATTAAAAAACTTTAACCCTATTTTAGTAGGCACAATACCTATCAATATTGATGTAGAGTCAAGCGATTTAGACATTATTTGTCAAAGTGAAAATCATGAAGGATTTATCAAGGCTGTAAGTGCAGAGTATGGAGAACTTTCAGAGTTTGAAGTAAAAGAAATAGTATCATACAAAAACCTAAAAACAACAATTATTACGTTTAAATACAAAACATTTCCAATAGAATTTTTTGTACAAAAGAAACAGCCAGAAAAACAAGATTCTTATCTGCACATGCTTATTGAATATCAGGTTTTATTAAAAGAAAAAGAAGCGTTTAGATTAAAAATTATAGACTTAAAAGAACAAGGGCTTAAAACAGAACCCGCTTTTGCCAAACTCTTAAATTTAGGAGGAAACCCTTATGAGGAGTTATTAAGCTACGGACTTCAAAAAGGTTACATTTCCTAGCTTTTAAAGAACTCATAGAAAACATCAAATTACAATTGTCACTATAAGTGATTTTCTGTAAGGAAACGGTATCCAAAACTCATCGATAAGACCAACTTATCAACCCATAAATATTACCAATCTAAAGACTTTATTTTCTGAGGGCTAAAACGTATCTTTGCAGTTAAGATTAAATAAAAATAAGCAACGAGCTTATCGCTTGCTGTTTAAAGCATATAGCATAAAACATGAGTTTTAAAAAACAAGATATATACAAAGCATTAGAAACGATAACTGCACCAGGTGAAGGTAAAAGCTTGGTTGAAAACGAGAACATAACCAACGTAGTTGCGTTTGGAGATGAAGTAGTTGTTGATGTTACTATTGCTAACCCATCGTTACAGGCTAAGAAGAAGGTAGAAGTTGAGATAATGAAAGCAATTCATCAACATGTTGATCAAAAGATTGATGTAAAAGTGAATGTGAAGGTGGAAGTTCAACAAAAAGAAAACCCGAACCAAATTAGAGGAAAAGAAATCCCTAATATTCAAAATATTATTGCTATTGCCTCAGGTAAAGGAGGAGTAGGAAAATCTACCATTACCTCAAATATGGCAGTTTCATTAGCTAAAATGGGCTTTAAAGTAGGGGTATTAGATGCAGATGTGTATGGGCCGTCACAACACTTAATGTTTGATGTAGAAAAAGAAAAACCATTAGCTGTAAATGTAAATGGACGTTCAAAAATGAAGCCGATTGAAAGTTACGGGGTAAAGTTATTATCATTAGGCTTCTTTACAGACCCAAGTCAGGCAGTAATTTGGCGTGGACCAATGGCATCAAAAGCATTAAATCAATTAATCTTTGATGCAGATTGGGGAGAGTTAGATTTCTTACTAATCGACTTACCTCCAGGAACAGGAGACGTGCATTTATCAATAGTACAAGCAGTACCAATTAACGGAGCAGTTGTAGTAAGTACACCGCAAAACATCGCTTTAGCAGATGCTAAAAAAGGAGTAGCAATGTTTAAACAAGAAAGTATTAACGTACCAGTATTAGGTATCGTTGAAAATATGGCGTATTTTACACCGGCAGAACTTCCTAACAATAAATATTATATTTTTGGGCAAGGAGGTGCTAAAAATTTAGCAGAAGATATTGAAACAAGTTTCTTAGGAGAAATACCATTAGTACAAAGCATACGTGAAGCAGGAGATGCTGGGCATCCAGTAGCTTTACAAGAAAATACACCATTGGCAGAAGCTTTTACAGAGGTAACCAAAGAAATGGTTTCGCAACTATTAAAAAGAAATGCAAACTTACCACCAACAGAAGTAGTACGAATTACTACCATGAGTGGTTGTAGCTCAAAATAAGCAGTTATGGCAATAGAAGACATAAGAAATAACGTAGAAAAAGCGTTGGAAGAAATCCGACCTTTTTTAGTAAGTGATGGAGGTAATATTAAATTATTATCTATAGAAGACAGTACGGTAAAAGTACAATTAGAAGGAGCTTGCAGCGGTTGTTCAGTCAATCAAATGACGTTGAAAAACGGAGTAGAAGCAACTATAAAAAAATACGCGCCAGAAATTACAGAAGTAATTAACGTAGGATAAGCTGACAAAAATCAGCTTTTAAGAAAAGTTCACGCTTTAATTTTGGGCGTTCGAGCGTGCTTTCGTTACTCGCTTCCCGATAAAAATACCGGGAGAGCTCAAACAAGCCACTCAATCACTAACGCATAAATATTCCTGCCTTACTTCAAAAGGCAGGAATCTCAGTATAAATAAGAGAATTTTGTTACAAAATGATACAAACAGACATATTAATTATTGGAGCAGGACCGACAGGATTATTTACGGTTTTTGAAGCAGGGTTGTTAAAATTACGTTGTCATTTAATTGATGCCTTACCGCAACCAGGTGGGCAATGCTCAGAAATCTATCCTAAAAAACCTATTTACGATATCCCAGCTTATCC
This sequence comes from Tenacibaculum gallaicum, assembly GCF_003387615.1. Lineage (GTDB taxonomy): Bacteria > Bacteroidota > Bacteroidia > Flavobacteriales > Flavobacteriaceae > Polaribacter > Polaribacter gallaicus. The sequence goes on from NZ_QUNS01000001.1 coordinate 496,003, forward strand.
AGAGATTTTAGCAGGCGATTTGACTGATAAGTTACTAGAACAAATTAAACAATTTGAACCAGGGTTTACCTTAGGAGAACGTGCTGATACTATTGAAAAACAAGACGACGGAACGTTTATTGTAACGACTAATAAAGGAACAAAACACCAAGCACCTGTAGTAGCTATTGCAGGAGGATTAGGAAGTTTTGAACCACGTAAACCACCGATTCCAAACATTGCAAACTTTGAAGATAAAGGAGTCGAGTACATGATTAAAGAACCAGAACTGTATCGAGATAAAGATGTGGTAATTGCTGGGGGTGGAGATTCGGCTTTAGATTGGTCTATTTTCTTAACCGATGTAGCAAAATCAGTAACTTTAATTCATAGAAGAAATGAATTTCGTGGAGCTTTAGATTCTGTTGACAAAGTACAAGAGTTAAAGAATGAAGGAAAATTAATGCTAATTACACCTGCAGAAGTTAAAGGAATTGTCGGTGAAGGAAAGGTAGAAGGTGTGTTGGTAGAACAAAAAGATAAAAAACCGTTTACCTTGCCATGTGAGCACTTTATTCCGTTGTTTGGGTTATCTCCAAAACTAGGCCCTATCGCAAATTGGGGATTAGAAATAGAGAAAAACGCCATTAAAGTAAACAATGCATTAGATTATCAAACCAACGTAGAGGGTATTTACGCAATTGGAGATGTAAATACGTATCCAGGAAAATTAAAGTTAATTTTATGCGGATTCCACGAAGCAACGTTGATGTGTCAGAGTGCTTATAAACGTATTCATCCAGATAAAAAATATGTGATGAAGTATACAACTGTAGGGGGTGTAGATGGTTTTGATGGAACAAGAAAAGAAGCACCGAAAGCAGTAGTTAAAGCAATTAATTAAAGGTGCTTCTGACAGAATATATACAACAATTATCACAAGATAAACTCTTGTATTTTGCGCTGCCTATTTTTTTTGTAGGTATGTTGATAGAGTACAGAATAGCAAAAGAAAAATATCATGGAAAAGATACCGGAGTGTCTTTGTTAATGATGGTTTTTTCTGCCATTGTTGAATTTATTCCAAAAATTTTAGCGTTTATAGCTTTTTTCTATTTACATGAAATCAGTCCGTTAAAGGATATAGTTCAGCGTCAATGGTGGGCTTGGGTTTTATTATTGTTTGTTGATGATTTTGCTTACTATTGGTTTCACCGTTTAAATCATGAAGTACGCCTATTTTGGGCAGGGCATGTACCTCACCATTCATCAGTTTATATGAATTTAGGAACAGCGCTACGTCAAGGAGTAGGAGAGCGTATTCATAAGTTTTTCTTTTGGATGTTAATTCCGCTATTAGGATTTGATCCATTAATGATGTTTACCATGATGGGAGTCAGTTTAATCTATCAGTTTTTTGTACATACAGAATTAGTTGATAAACTACCGAAACCAATCGAATTAATTTTCAATACACCGTCACATCATAGAGTACATCACGCTTCTAATATTCGATATTTAGATTGTAATCATGCAGGGATTTTAATTATTTGGGATCGTATGTTTGGGACTTTTTCTGAAGAGCTTAAAGAAGTAGAAAAACCTGTATATGGTTTAACCATAAACATTGAAACCTTTAATCCTGTAAAAGTAGCAACGCATGAATATGCTGCTATATGGAAAGATGTAAAAAGAGCTGATAGATGGAATGATAAACTCAATTATATATTAAATTCACCAGGTTGGACACATGATGGGGAAGACAAGAGAGCTAAAACACTTCGAAAAAAAATGAATTTGTAAAATGGAACAAGATATTACTATAAAAATTACCGATCGTGATGGGGTAATACACGAGATACAAGCACCGACAGATATGGCTATGAACTTGATGGAAGTAGTTCGTTCGTATGAGTTAGCCCCAGAAGGAACCATTGGTATTTGTGGAGGAATGGCAATGTGTGCATCTTGTCAATGCTATGTAAAATCAAATCATGAATTGCCAGAAATGGGGGATGAAGAAGAAGCGATGTTAGCAGAAGCGTTTTATGTAGAAGACAATAGTCGATTAGGTTGTCAAATACAAATGACACCAGATTTAGATGGTTTAGAAGTAGAGTTAGCTCCAGAGAGTTAAAGAATAAATAAATAGATTTTTAAAAGTGTAGTATTTTAAGTTAAGCTTAAAGTACTACACTTTCTTTTTTATAAAAAAATACCAGTTACGTCATTTTAAATTCCACTTACGTCATTTAGTTTGTTTGGTCTAAATATATTTTTGTCTTTAATTATTAAGACTAAATAAAAATAAATGATTCTTAAATCCCACCCTTCATTAAAAGAATTATCATTAAATAGTTATTTGTTTAGTGATGAATCGATGAATTTATACGAAGAGTATATTCAAAAAACAGCCTCCTACATTCAGCAATTTTTATCAAACAGAACCTTTTATCAAGGAGACAATCTTGAAGAAATTCTAGCAAATAAAGAGCAAGCTAAACTGGTAAATATTGAGGGTAATCAAACGATAGATAGTGCTCTAGAAGAGTTAAATGATTTGTATATAAAAAATGCAATCGCCTTCCATAATCCAACATATGTAGCACATTTAAACTGTCCAATTACATTACCATCAATCATAGCAGAAATGATTACAACCACAATTAATACTGCAGTTGAAACATGGGATCAAAGTACTTCAGCAACTTTTATAGAACAAGAAGTAATTCATTGGATAACCAACGTATTTAATCTATCTGAAAATTCAGATGGTGTTTTTACAAGTGGAGGAACACAATCTAACTTTATGGCCATGTTAATGGCTCGAGACAATTATGCTTTCAAGCATTTCAAAATCAACATTAAACAACATGGTTGGAGAAGTGAAATAAATAAGTTTAGAATTTTTTGCTCAGAAAAGGCACATTTCAGTATTCAAAAAAGTGCAGCTTTATTAGGTATGGGATATGATGCAGTTATACCTGTAAAAGTTGACAAGAGGATGCAGATGGATGTTAACGAACTTGTATTAGCGATAGAAAAGACAAAACAAGAAGGTAATATTCCAATAGCAGTTGTAGCAACATTAGGAACCACTGATTATGGAAGCTTTGATCCAGTACAAACCATTGGTAAAGTAGCAAAAGAACACAATATGTGGTTGCATGCTGATGGTGCTTATGGGGGTTGTTATGCGCTTACGAATACTCATAAAGATTACTTTAAGGGCATTGAGTTAGTTGATTCTATAACCATAGATTTTCATAAAACATTGTTTCAGCCAGTAAGTTGTAGTGCATTTCTAGTAAATGATAAACAACATTTTCAGTATGTATCATATTACGCAGATTATTTAAACCCTATTGAAGATAAAGATCCACAACGACCTAATCTTATAGAAAAGTCAATTCAAACAACACGCCGATTCGACGCTTTAAAAGTTTGGCTAACCTTAAAAACATTAGGAACAAAAACAATTGCTAGTTATTTAGAAGAGGTACACTCTTTAACAAAAGCAGTATATGATAACATAAAAGATCAAGAATGTTTTGAAACTGTTCACGAACCAGCACTCAGTACCGTAGTATTTCGATATAAAACTGAGGGAATAACTGAAGATGTAATTCATAACTCGATTAATTTATATATCAAAAACACCTTGTACAAAGCAGGAAAAGCATCAATTGCGAGTACAAAACTACAAGGTAACATCTACCTGAAATTTACACTTCTAAACCCTAAAAACACAATTAATAACCTTCTGAACATTATAGAAATGATTAAAACTACAGGAGAACAATACAAAATTACAAACTAAAAAAGATGAAGAATAATATAGTAGATTTTATAGCCATAGGTGTAGGGCCTTTTAACTTAGGGTTGGCATGTTTATCAGAACCTATTGAAGGTTTAAATGGAGTATTTCTTGATAAAAAAGAAAAATTTGATTGGCATCCAGGAATGTTATTAGAAGATACAACTTTACAAGTTCCCTTCATGGCAGATTTAGTAACTCTTGCTGATCCTACAAGCCCTTTTAGTTTTTTAAACTATATTAAAGAACAGGGTAGAATATATTCTTTTTATATACGAGAAAATTTCTTATTACTTAGAAACGAGTATAATCAATATTGTCAATGGGTAATAAGCAAGCTATCTAATGTATATTTTAATACAGAAGTAACAAATATAGATTATGATCAACAGAACAAGATTTATATAGTAACAAGTACTTGTACAAAAACTCAAAAAAATAAAATTTATAAAGCAAGAAAGCTAGTTTTAGGAACAGGAACACAACCATACATTCCTACTTGTTGTAAAGAGTTGAAAGAGACTGCTGTTCATTCATCACAATATTTACCTAATAAAGAACAGTTACAAAAGCAAAAAAGAATAACAGTATTAGGAAGCGGTCAAAGTGCTGCAGAAATATTTTTTGATTTATTACAAGAAATAGATACCAAAGGATATGAACTTAACTGGATTACCCGCTCACCTCGTTTCTTCCCGTTAGAGTATGCTAAGCTAACATTAGAAATGACTTCTCCAGAGTATGTAGATTACTTTTACAACTTGCCAGTATCAAAAAGAGATTCACTAATAAAAAATCAGAAGCATTTATACAAAGGAATTAATCAAGATTTAATAGGGGCTATTCACGATACGTTATACGCAAAACGAGTCCTATCAAAAGAACCATTAAAAGTTTCATTACGTACCAATTCTGAATTGAAAACTAGCAAGGTGTTAGATGAAGGAATTAACTTAGAGTTTCATCAGGTAGAACAAGATAAATATTTTAAACACGAAACTGATGGACTTCTCCTTGCCACAGGATATGAATATAAATTACCAGAGTTTATTGAAGGAATTTCAAATAGAATTCTGTGGGATGTTAAAAATCGATTTGACGTGCAGCGTAACTACTCAATTGATGAAAATCATAATGAAATTTTTGTTCAAAATGTAGAACTATATACGCATGGATTTGTTACACCAGATTTAGGGATGGCTGCCTACAGAAATTCTTATATAATTAAAGAAATAACAGGAATAGAACATTATTCTATTGAGCAAAAGATAGCATTTCAGCAGTTTGAGGTTACACAAGAAGAAGAAATAGAACTCAATGTCTTTGCATAAGGGGATGAAGTTAAAAACATTTTTAATAGTAATGACGTTGGTTGCAGTAGTAAGTGATTATTTACTGCATCCATTTTATCCACAATTTTTTGAGCTTCGTTTTGGAATGACAAACCCTAAAAATGTTGGATACTATTTTGCAGCCATCTGTTTTATGGTAATGATTGCATTTCCATTTTGGGCATATGTTTCTAAAAAAATATCAGAATTAAATATTCTAGTATACACCCAAGCAATTGCAGGCGTATTAGCATTGTATTGCTACTACACCACATCGTACATTAATTTTTGGGTTGTATCTCTTATTATGGTACTATTTAAAGGAAGTTATTTACTGGTATATCCGTACATTTTAAAAATCATTACAAAAGAAGAACATCCAAGTACGATCGGGTTGCTTTCAGTAGTGGTGCATTTAGGAGGAATTTTAGGAGCGGTGTTGGGAGGTATAACAGTAGATTATATAAACCCAAGCAGTATTTTTTTAATCATGGCAGCAGGAGATTTTATACAAATGACTATGAGTGCCTATTTATTAAAAAGTAAAAGGTATGCTACTGATTTAATTATTTCCGAAGAACCAATAATTACCGATAAAAAAAACATTCCGAAAGGATTTATCTTGAAATTAGGTTTAATTACACTTATACTATACTTCAGCGACTTTTTAATTAGACCTTTCTTTTCATCATATTGGGAAAGTTTTTCAACGTACAAAAGCAAATTGGTTTCAGGTACTATCTATGCCATCCCAGGTTTTGTAGCCTTGGTAGCATTGTGGATTAACAACAAGCGAAAATCAAAAGGACACGAAGGAATTATAAATGCTTTGTGTATAGGATTAATTGGACTTGTGCTACAAGGAATACCCAATGAATCAGCAGTCTTTTTAGGACGAATTATTTATGGTTGGGCAATTTTTCAAGGAGTTGTAAAATTCGATATTTTATTATTTGAATTAAGTACACCAGAATCATACTCAGTAGATTATAGTAAAATACACTTCTTTCAAAACTTAGGGGTGCTAATAGCATCTTTAAATGTAGGGATTATAGTTGATAGTTTCGGTTTACGAGTACCTTTTATCATTGCGTTAGGAGGTTTTACACTCACATTAGTCTTGTACTTTATCGTATTTAAATCGGTACGGAAAGTACATAAACAACTAGCTAAAACCTAAATTATGATAACAACAGATACCATAGTTTTTTCAAAAGAGTATAAAGATTTTGGAACAATTACCATCCGTCCTTTTCAAATAAAAAAAGACAGCGTTTTTTTTCGGCAATGGGTAACTAAAGAATATGCTGTTTTTTGGGGAATGCAAAATGCAACAATAAAAGAAGTTGAAGAAGAATATGCTCAATTAACATCACCCAAGCATTACGATGTTTTTGTAGGAATGTTTAATAATGAACCCGCATTTGTAGTAGAACGTTACAATCCGCAACTAGATATTATTAATAACTTTTTTAAAGCGAAAACATCTGATTGCGGTATACATATCATTATAGCACCACCAAAAAACACTAAAACACCAAACTTTACGTGGTTTATGTTTCGAGCAATAATGGATTTTATTTTTACAAACCCAACTATTAATAGAATTGTTGTAGAACCCGATATTCGAAACAAAAAAATGTTTGCACTGTGTCAACGTATAGGGTTTCAACTAGGAAATGTAATAGAACTTCCTAACAAAACAGCGCAATTAGCATTTTTAACTAAAACCAATTACCAACAAAAAATACAATCCTTTTCACCATTAAAAAGAAGCGCCATGAATACCTTAGACAATGTGGTTTCTCCACAACAATCAACACAACATATACAACCAAAAGTGTGGCAAAAAGCCAACTTATTACTAGTGAAAAAAGCGCTGTGTGAGTTTTCGCATGAACTATTAATACAACCAGCAATAATTCAAGAGTTAGACAACGGATACAAACTGTATAAAGTTGATGCGGATGATAAAGAAATCCAATATGAGTTTAAAGCAAAACCAATGGCTTTGAATCATTTGATGATTGATGAAAACTCAATAAGAAAATATATAAAAGAAATTGAAGAAGAAATTGATGCAATTACATTCATAAAAGAATTTAGGAAAGCATTAGGAATTGCTGATGAAAAAATGCCTGTGTATTTAGAAGAAATTATAAGCACACTATACGGAAGTGCATTTAAAATTACCAAAGGAAACCCTACCGTAGAAGAATTAGCAACAGCCGATTTTCAAACGATAGAACAATCTATGACCGAAGGGCATCCAGGGTTTGTAGCAAATAATGGTAGAATAGGCTTTGATAGTAGCGATTATCGTTCATATTCACCAGAAGCAGGAAATTCTTTTTCGTTATTATGGTTAGCAGGACATACATCAAAAGCAGTTTTTTCAGCAATAGAAGCATTGCCTTATGAAACCCTAATACATCAAGAATTAGATACCGACATCATAGCACAGTTCAATAAAATAATTGAAGAAAAAGGCTTCAGTCCAAAAGACTACTTATTTATACCTGTTCATCCATGGCAATGGTTTAACAAACTAGCTACAATTTTTGCTTCAGAAGTAGCTAAAGGAGATTTAATTTGCTTAGGATACGGATCAGATCAATACTTAGCACAACAGTCAATTAGAACGTTATTCAATATAAGCAAGCCGCAGAAATTTTATACCAAATCTGCATTATCCATTTTAAACATGGGTTTTATGAGAGGATTGCCTTTATACTATTTAGGAACAGCTCCAAAAATGGCAGTTTGGTTAGAAAACCTATTATATAACGATGCTTATATAAAGACAAACGGATTTAGAATGTTAAGCGAAATAGGCTCGGTGAGTTATGTGAACCCATATTTTGAAGAGTTTGGTTCACACAACGATTACAATAAAATGTTAGCATCGTTATGGAGAGAAAGTCCATATTCTGTGGTTAAAGAAAACCAAAAACCACTAACGATGGCAGCATTATTACATATAGATCATCACGGAAAAGCATTGTTACCAGAGATTATTAAAGACTCTGGAGTTTCAATAGATAACTGGTTACGAAGCTATTTAAAAGCTTACTTAAGTCCCATGTTACATTGTTTTTACTATTATGATTTGGTGTTTATGCCACATGGAGAAAACATTATTTTGGTATTAGAAAATAACATTCCAGCTTATGCTTTACTAAAAGATATTACTGAAGAAGCCTGTATTTTAAACTCTGAAGTTGCATTACCAGAAGAATTGAAAAGAATGTATGCGCCTGTACCTGAAGACGTAAAACTACTATCAATATTTACAGATATGTTTGATGGGTTCTTCCGTTTTCTAGCACCAATTTTAGAAGAACATGCAAATTATGGAGAGCATCTTTTTTGGGAGCTCGTAGCAGAAAATATTCAAGAATATCAAGAGCAGTTTCCTGAATTGTCAGGCAAGTTTAAGCAGTATGATTTGTTTGCTGAAGACTTTAAACTTTCATGTTTAAACAGGTTGCAATTAAATAATCATAAACAAATGATTGATTTAGATGATCCTGTAGCCTTATTACAGTTTGCAGGAATATTGAAAAACCCGATTGCAGCATTTAAAACCCAAGAAGTATAATTATGGTTCAAACGCATCAAAAAGTATTCAGTAAAGAAATTACTGGGTTGGGGGTAATCAGTATTCGTCCATTTCAATTGGAAATAGACACACCAATGTTGCATCGTTGGGTAACACAACCCTATGCAAAATACTGGGGAATGTTAGACAAGTCTGTAGAAGAAGTATATGCCGAATATCAAGAAATAGAAAATAATCAACACCATCATAGTTATGTAGGAATGATAGGTAATACCCCAGTGTTTTTAATGGAGCGCTACAAAGCATCAAAAGATAGCATAGCAGACTATTACGATGTACAAGAAAACGATTATGGAATGCATGTTTTGGTAGCGCCAATAGAAAAAAGAATACCGCAGTTTACATGGCATGTGTTTACAACTATTATCGATTATTTTTTCAGTTTATCAGAAGTGGAAAGAATTGTTGTAGAACCTGACGTAAACAACGAAAAAATCCATGCGCTAAACAAAAAAGCAGGTTTTGAATATCAAAAAGAAATTGAGTTGCCCCATAAAAAAGCAGCCTTAGCTTTTTGTACAAGAGAGATGTACCAATCAGCTTTAACCAAATTAGAAGAACATGACAAATAATATAGCACATTTACAACCCGAAGTATGGAGCTTTGTAAATCGTCAATTAATAAAAAAAGCAATCAGCGAGTTTTCACATGAGCTTATTTTAACTCCTGAATTTATTTCAGAAGAAACAGATGGTTGCATATACCAGGTTACCTCAGATAATAATGAGTTTACGTATCAATTTAAAGCAAAAAAGTATGCTCTTGATCATTGGTTGGTAGATGAAAAAAGCATTATTAAAAAGAATAATGTATTGAATGAAGTTTATTTAGATGCACTACATTTTATAACAGAGTTTCAAAACACTCTTGGTATTCCTGATGAGTTTTTAGCAACTTATTTAGAGGAAATAACAAGTACACTTTCAGGAGCAGCATATAAGTATATTAACGAGAAGTTTTCAGCAAATGAATTAGCTGAAAAAACTTTTCAAGAAATTGAACATGCTATGACTGAAGGTCACCCATGTTTTGTAGCGAACAATGGAAGAATAGGATTCAATATTGAAGATTATCAAAAATATGCACCAGAAAGCAATCAACCGTTTAAACTCATATGGATTGCAGCTCATAAAAAATATGCGACCTGCACGGCTGTTAAAAATTATGAGTATGAAAAACTTTTAGAGAGCGAATTAGGAAAAGAAAAATTAGCATTATTTAAAGAAGTTGTAAAGAAGCAAAATGTAGCTACTGAAAATTACATTTTTATGCCTGTGCATCCATGGCAATGGAAAAACAAAATTGTAGCTGTTTTTGGAGCAGATATTGCTCAAAAAAATATCATCTTAGTAGGAGAAAGTGATGATGATTTTTCAGCGCAGCAATCTATTAGAACGCTTTTTAATGCTTCACATCCAGAAAAATTATATACTAAAACGGCGCTATCTATTTTAAATATGGGGTTTATGCGCGGACTTTCTCCATATTACATGCAAAGTACGCCGCACATTACCCAATGGATAACAGATCTGTTAGCAGACGACGCCTACCTACAAAACAATGGATTTACCATGCTAGGAGAAGTGGCAACAGTAGGGTATCACAATCATTACTATGAAACTTTAGGAAAAACGAATCCGCATAACAAAATGTTATCAGCTTTGTGGCGTGAGAGTCCGTTTACAAAAATAAGCTCCAATCAACGCGTGTTTACGATGGCTGCTTTATTGCATGTAGATTACCAAGACAAATCATTGTTAGCAGCTTTAATAGAAGCATCACCTTATAACACCACTACCTGGATTCAACGTTATTTAAAAGCCTATTTAGCACCCTTACTACACTGTTTTTATAAGTACGAGTTTGTGTTTATGCCTCACGGAGAAAATCTTCTTCTAGTATTAGAAGAAAATACACCAGTGCATGTGTTAATGAAAGATATTACTGAAGAGGTTATTGTTTTTAACGAAACAATGCACTTACCTGAGCATGCTAAAAGATTGTTTGCTAAGGCTTCTGATAAAATGAAAGTGCTTTCAATTTTTACAGATGTGTTTGATTGTTTTTTCCGCTTTATGACACAACAGTTAGATAGTTATATAAACTTTTCAGAAGACAATTTCTGGGAATTAGTGGCAGATTGTGTGTATGAATATCAAGAACAGCATCCTGAGTTTTCAGAAAAATATAAGCAATACGATTTATTTGTTAAAGAATTTGATCGCTGTTGTTTGAATAGGTTGCAGTTAAGTAATACCAAACAAATGCTCAGTTTAGCTAATCCAATTGAAAGTTTAAAGTTAGAAGGAGTATTAAAAAACCCGCTTGCGAAGTTTAAAAAAGAAACAGTAAAAAAGGTACAATCTTTAGAAAGTATTTAATATGAGTTTTAAACAGATAACTAAAACTATACAAGAGCGAAAAACCACCTACGCGTATGATTTTTCCGATAGAAAAATAGAGAAGGAAACGATTGAAGCAATTGTAATCAATGCTCTATGGGCACCAACTCATAAATTAACACAACCATGGAGATTTGTAGTGTTAGAAGGAAAACATAGAGAAACATTAGGTGAGTTTATGGCTAATTATTATCGAAAACTGTATTCAGAAGATGAGTTTTCTAACGAACGTTATAGAGAAACTAAAACGTATGCCAGTAAAGCCAGCATGATAGGAGTGATTTTTAAGCCTAGTAAAAGAGCACAACTACCGGAATGGGAAGAAATTGCAGCTATTTCAAGCGCAGTACAAAACATGTGGTTAAGCTGTACAAGTTTAAATTTAGGAAGCTATTGGGATACCAGTATAGCAACTATAAAGTATGGTGAAAAAGAAATTAGCTTAGAAGAAAATGAGCAATTTTTAGGTGTTTTTTTTATAGGGCATGTAAAAGAAAATCTTCCTAAAGTAAATAGAAAACGAAAGCCACTATCTAAAAAATTAAGTTGGCATTTTAAAAAATAAAAAATGGAACAAAAAAAGAGAGTATTGGCCATAGATATGGCAAGAGGAATTAGTGTTTTATCTATGATACCTGTTCATTCCATGATTATATATTCAACGATGGATACTTGGAATAATTCTTTTTTAGGAAAGGTAGCTCAAGTATTAGAAAAAGGAACTCCTATGTTTTTAGTTGTAATGGGGTTTTCTTTTGTGTTTTCAAGTAAGTTAAGCATGTTTAAAATCTTTAAAAGAGGAATAAACATTTTAGCTAAAGGGTATTTACTTAATATTTTAAGATTTGCAGTGCCTATGTTGTTATTTGGAGGGTTTCCTAGAGCTTTTATTGAAGGTAACGGGCTAACTCTAGGAGATTCATATAATTACCTGTTTTTTATTTTATTGGGAGATATTTTGCAATTAGCTGGGATTTCCTTGATTATTATGGGAATTATAATCAAGTTTATTAAAAACAAGTATGCAGCCTTAATCTTAGCATTACTTATTGTCTTTTTTACAGGAGAATTAAGTGGTTATAAACCTAACATTATTGGGCTAGATTATATATGTGACTTATTATGGGGGAAAACCTACAATGTTTACTTTCCTGTATTTCCATGGATGTCGTTTATTTTAATAGGATTATTTTTTGGAATGTGGTACCAGGAAAGTAACAATAACATTGTTTTGACATATAAAAGAATGCTAGTTTCAGGTGTTTTATTTATGTGTATAGGTGTAGCGTTATGCTATTATAATTACGAATATCATTTTGGTGATTACTATCATTTAGGGCCAGGAGGAACCATAGTTTTTATAGGAGTGAATTTATTTTTAGTTTGGTTTGGACACATATTAGTAATCTGTATTCCACACAACAAACTATATGATGTAATTTATTACTCAAGTAAAAATGTAACAACATTTTATTTAGTACAGTGGGTACTTGTATACTGGGGAGTATTGCTTTTTGGGTATTCATCACAAACAAGTCAGTTAAAACTATTAGCAATTATTATAGGAATTACATTGCTAACCTTTAGTACTCTTTGGACAAAGGAAAGAGTAATTAAACTAATTAAAAAGCAAAAACAAGCTTCATCTACAAAAAGAATAAAACAAGCAATTACATAATTATGAAGAAGATATTTATTGTGCTGAGCTTGTTTATAGGAGTAAAAATGTATACACAGGTAAACTTAGCGGGAAGCGATGGCTTAGATTCACAGGTTCAAGAATTTTTAGAAGTTATTCATTCTTATCAAGGTCCACCATTGCAAGACTTACCTTTAGATATAGGAAGGAATGCCATGGAAAACATGCAAAAAGATTCCACCTTAACCTACGATAAAGTAACCTTTACCAAGGTTTCTTTTAAAGAACAAAACAGACGAGTAAATGTAGTAATTGTAAAGCCTAAAAAAGCTGAAAAATTACTACCTGTACTACTCTATTTTCATGGAGGGGGATGGGTGTTTAATAGCTTTGAAACACATAAACGATTAATGCGAGATTTAGCTTTAAAAGCAAATGTAGCGATTGTTTTTGTAGAGTATTCAAGAGCACCAGAGGTTAAATACCCTATAGCAAATGAAGAAGGGTATGCGGCAACTTTATTCATCTCAAAATATGGAAAACAATATGGGCTAGATACAAATAGAATTATTGTTGGAGGAGATAGTGTGGGAGGAAATATGACAACAGTTGTAGCTATGATGGCGAAACAAAGAGGAGCCCCTAAGTTGTTAGGACAAGTGTTATTATACCCAGTAACCGATACCAATTTAAATACGAAATCGTATGAACAATTTTCAAAAGGGCATTATTTAACTAGAGCAACAATGAAGTGGTTTTGGAATGTATACGTACCAGATAAGAAATTATACTCATTAGCAACTGTAGCTCCGCTAAAAGCAACTTTAAAACAGCTTAAAAACTTACCTAAAACACTTTTAATAACAGCAGAATATGATGTGTTAAGAGATGAAGGAGAAGCCTATGCAAAAAAGCTAAGAATGGCAGGTGTACCAGTAGTTTCAACTAGATATGGGGGAACAATACACGATTTTATAGTACTGAACTCCTTGCGAGAAACAGTAGCATCAAAGGCAGCAGTAGTACAAATAGCTGCATTTTTAAAAAAGAATTTTTCTAATAAATAGTTTAATAATATGAATTTACCATCTATAGAAATACTTGCAGGAAAATTAGAGCATATGAGTCTAATAGTACTTGTTTTAATGCTTGTTGAATGGGGAATACTTATTGTAACAAGTTATGTAGAAAAAAATAAAGAAGGAGTAGTAAGTGTTATATCGTACCTAATACAAAGTATTCCTTACTTCTTGTTATCAAAAATATTTATTGTTGGTACCATGTTTTGGTTGTATGAAAATAGAGTTTTTACTCTAGGTTTTCAATGGTATATATGGGTTTCAGCATATTTGTTGTATGATTTTACTGTGTTTTTTATTCATTTTTTAGGACACAAGGTTCGAGTTTTATGGTGCATACACGGAGTACATCATACGGCAGAAGAAATGAATTTAACTGTTGTTGCAAGAGGGTCAATTTTTGATGTGTTTTTTACACCGTTTAACTTTATATGGCTTCCAATACTAGGTTTTCATCCATTAATGATTTTTGTAATTGAACCCATTGCACGTCTTTATGCAACATTAACACATGTGAATGAAAAAGTTATAGGAAAGCAAAAATGGTTAGATAAACTATTAATAACACCGTCAGTCCATAGAGTACATCATGCAAAAAATCATATTTATTTAGATAGAAATTATGGCGAAACCTTTAGTATTTGGGATCGTTTATTTAAAACGTTTCAAAAAGAATTGGATAATGAAAAAATATTGTATGGGATTATGCATGAGAAACTTAATAGTGAGAACTTATGGCATGTGCAATTTTTATTATGGAAAGAATTATGGATGGATGTAAAAAAAGCTCCTACGTTACTAGATAAAGTAAAATACCTTTTTAAGCCCCCAGGATGGAATCACATCGATGGAGGGAAAAAAGCAAAAGAATATAGAGATGAAGCTTGGAAATTTAGGCTTAAAAAGAACCCATTAAGTACACGCTAAAAATAAAAAAGGATGATAAAACAATATGAAAATTTTAAAGTAGACTATTATCCAGAACATGAGATGATTGTTTGGAGTATTAAGTCAAAAGGTGTTCCGAATTTTTCACCAGAAATATTATGGGAGTTTAAAGATTTTGCTAAAGATTTAAAAATGATGTTTGCAGACAAGGTGTATCCATTAAAATATATTGTATCGGCATCTACACATAAAGAGGTATATAATCTAGGGGGAGATTTACCCTATTTTTTAAAAAACATCAAATCTGAAAATAAAGAAGCATTATCGGAATATGCTAATTTATGTATAGACGCTATTTACAACATCTATAATACTTTTGGGTTGCCTGCACTAAGCATAGCTTTAGTTGAAGGAAATGCTTACGGAGGAGGTTTTGAATGTGTAATGGCGCATGATGTTATACTATCTCATAAGTCGGCTAAATTTTGTTTACCAGAAAACAAGTTTCATCTTTTTCCGGGTATGGGAGCTTATAGCTTTTTATGTAGAAAACTAAATATAAAAACAGCTCTTAAAGTATTATATACGGGAAATACATATGAGGCTGAAGAATTAGAAAAAATGGGTTTGGTAGATTGTGTTTTTAATGAAGAAACGGGAGTATCATCTGTTATAAATTATATAAAAAAATCAAGTTTTAGTTTTCAATACAACCATTATAAATGTATAAAAAGAGTTTTTCCCTTACAGAAGAAAGAGTTGAAAGATATTACTGCTATGTGGGTAGATGCTTGTTTGAATTTAGAAAGTGAGAGTTTACGTAGAATGGAATTGGTTATAAATGCACAATTAAGAAAATTGAAGTACGAGTTAAAATCTTAATTTATGGTTTGTAATTATAATTTTTTCGAAACTCTTTTGGAGTTGTTTTTTCAAACTTTTTAAAAGCAGCTGTAAAATGTGTAGGGTTTTTATACCCTACCATGTCAGCTATCTCATAAATGGGTTTTTGAGTATGGGTTAATAAGCTTTTAGCCTTATTCATTCTCAAGTTTTTGGTGTAATTAAAAATAGTTTCACCAAACAATTTCTTAAACTCATTTTTTAAAACATTTTGATTCAATAGTACTTTACGAGCAAGTTGCTGTATTGATATTTGTTCATGAATATTGGTTTGGAGTATAGCTTCTACTTTATATACTTTTTTAAGAATGTTTTCATTAGAACTATTTCTTTTCTTAGAATGAATATTTAACTGTAAATGCATTAACTCTAAGACTTTTGATTCTAAAAAAAGACGCTTTAACAAGCCTTTTTGCGAGTTAGTGAGCATGTCATTAACTATCTTTTCCATATTAGAAGTTAGTTGTTGTGTGGTATTTAAGTTAAGAGTCTCATTGCCAGAAAAAAGAGCCTGCATTTGGTGTTTTTCAATAAAAGAATCATACATCTTAATTTTAACTTCATTTATATGTTTATTTCTGTAAAAAACAATTTTATCATCGTCATTATCATGTAAGAGATAACTTTCATTTTTTTCAATAATAAGATCATTTTTTAAGCTAGAAAAACGAATAATTTTTTCCCCATCTATTAAAACAGAAAGTTCTAAAGCGTTAAAGTTATTGCTATTATTGCTGGAGATAAAAAGAAAATCTTCTTTGAATTTAGCGTTAATTAAGTTGATTAGTAAGCCACCAAAATAATAACTTGTTATAATTCCTTTACCATAAAGAGAATTAATTGTATAGACTGAAGTTTTTATACCACAGTCCATACTCTTTGTTTTAAGGCACAGAATTTTTTTTAACTGTGACTTTTTGTTGTTGGCAGTAACTATTTCCATAAATACGGGGGATATAGGAAATGGGGAATGAGCCTATACTAGGTTTTTTATTCGTCTTTAATCCACTTGTAAATGTTAATAATTAAAAATATACTAGCTATAGCTACCAAAAGAAGCATGAATATCTCAGATATATTATTAGCTTCATGAAGAATAGCTTCAAAGAAGTGGTATACATTGTATAAACTGGCAATACTTGCCCAAACAAGTGAAGCTATCTTAAACCATTTTTTAGAAAGTTCAATAGTTAGCAAACCAAACAGTAAGCACATTCCTTCAAATAAAATACGATATATGTGATGTGCAAAAGGAGCTTCACCTGTTGCACCCTCCATTACTAAAGTTTCATTGTAGTATATATTAAATAGCCCGTATATATGGTGAACTATCCAACCGATTGCTAAAAATATCCAAAGGATACTAATTTTTGTTCTCATAGGGATGTGATTTTTATCTTTTAATAATTTATTCTTCTCTTCGGTACTTATAACTTGAGTCGCTTTTTTAGCTTCTTCAGCTAACAGTTGTTTACGATTTTTATAATCTATAGGATGTTTTGTAAAAGCGCTTTTAGCTTTTATTTCTGGTTTAATTTTAAGGTAAATAAATAGTGCAGTAATTGAGATGGCTATCCATAATAAATCGATTGTAAGAATGTCAAATTGCTTCGCTTTGTAGGTGTTCCAAATCCAGTTGTTGGAAACAATACCACTAACAACAGGAACTAAAAACCCAAGAACAGCTCCTGCTAACAAAGTAGCTTTGTTTGTGAAATAATTATCTCGTTTAAATCTAAAATAGAGGGTTGCTAATAACCAAACGACAAAAAACCAAGTGTATAAAATACTCATTTTTTGGGTTTGATAAATTTCAGGTAAAAGTTTTACTACCAAGAAAAATAAAGCGGTAACAGGGTACAAAGACAAGCAAATAGCAAGATAAATATGTCCTACCTTGGCAGTGTATAGACGTTGTTTTAAACTCATGCTTTTTTTGTTACGAGCTTCTATCCAAATCAACACACCAGTTATAATTACAAAGCATGTAATAAGTGCTAAAACAAAATAAATAACTTTTACGGCAATTCCTCCGAAATTTCCATAATGAAGACGTCCCATAGAAAGCTGAATATCGTCTGTGTATTTACTTTCATTAGGGTTTCTTATCACTGAAGTTTTATTAGTTTCTAAATCATAAATAACCATTCCTGAACTTAAAAAACGTTCTTTATAATCTAACTCTCCAATAAGAAAATATTTCATATTGGTACCTCCGTAATTTTTAATTAAAACATAGGTAGGGTTAAAATGAGACCAGCGATTGGTGTTTTCTTCTACAAATTTATTTACACTTGGAAGTGTTTTATCAGTTTTAGCAACCCATTCATAAGTTTTACGGTCGGGGCGTAAATCTTCCATTAACTTTGTTTGGTCTCCCCCGTATAAAAAGTTAGCAGGTAGTAAAACAAAAAGGCTTAGGCAAAAATAAGCCGCAGTAACAGCGTACATAAATTGAAAAGGGAGTCCAATAATACCTAATGCTGTGTGTGCATCTGTCCACACTCTTTTTAAAGCTATTTTAGGATTGAACTGATAAAAGTTTGAAATAATTTTTTTCCAATGAACAATCACTCCAGTAACAATGGCAAACAAAAAGAATAAGGATACAAAACCAGCGAGGTAAATTCCAATAGTAGGTATTTGCGTAAAGAAATGTAAACGGTATAAAAACTCTCCTAAGCTATATTTTTCTGTATAAGAAGCAGTTTCTCCAGTATGTATATTTATAGCTTGATAATTTTGGTATTTTGCCTCATCAGGAATGTTTACTGTATCTTTTGCAGCTGAGGTTAACACATAGATATTATCACTTTCATGTCCCAAGTAAAAACGAATATCTCTACTCGTTAAATGATGATTTTCAGAAAGCTTTTTTAATAAAAAATCATAATTAATGTTCTCTCTGACTATATTTTGTGAATGTTTGCCATCTTCCCAAGCTTCAATTTCATCTTTAAAAAGCGCAAATGCCCCAGTAAAAAAGATAACATACAAGGCTACACTTATAACAATACCGCTAACTGTATGTGTGTTAAAGAACACATTGTAATTTCTATTACTCATTATACAAATGGATTTTGTTGATTTCCTAAGTAATAAATTACATATAGGATTACTGAAACTGTGAGATATATTACCCAAGCTTTCCATCCATTTTTAAATAAGAAAGGAACAATTAACAGAGCTCCCCAAGCAATAAAAATGGTATAGATAGATGTGATTAGTACTTCTTTTGGGTTTGGTAGCCATAAAACTAAACACATATGTAATAAGGCACTTATGATATATCCACCAATTAGACCTGCAGAGATTTTTGCAAACTGCTGCCAAGGTGATTGGTTTAAATATTTAGAATTAGCAGGCATATTAAAATATGAGTTCTATTAAAAAAGTTAACATAAATAAAGCAGTTAGAAAGGTGTAGTTTACCACTCTTAATGGGGTGATGAGAATGATAAGACTTAGAAATATAGAGGCAGTTACAATCCAAGTAATAATTCCAGCAGAAAGGCCAAAAAAGTTTATTGACAAGAGCAAGCCTATCAATAAGGTGATTACTCCAATTATACTAGTATTACGTTTATTATTATGAAACCATTTTTGTAAGAGGGTATTCTTAATTAATAATGCTTTTTCAGAAGTGTTATACAATGCATAACATCCGATGAAAATAAAAAGAAAAGTAACTGTTTTCATAGTAGTTCAATGAAATAACAAAACCCTGAACATAAAAGTTCAGAGTTTTGTGTTTGCAACATTTAATAATTCAAATAGATATTCATATTTAAAACTTATAACTTATAGTTCCTAAGAAGGCTCTTGGATTTTGAGGAGTAATGGTACTCCATCCTGTATAATATTCTTCGTTTGCTAAATTATTTCCTTTTACACTAATTCTAAACTTATCAACTTCATAATAAATTGAGGCATTAAAAATAGTATAGGCAGGCAGGTAAAAATCACCTGCAGCAGGATAACCTACCATTGTATTATATTTACTTGCACCATTTAACCCAAAACCTAAACCTACGTTTTTAATAGCTCCTTCTTGAAATTTGTAATCAGCCCAAAAATTATAAGAAGTTTCAGGGCCTGCTTCAGCTAAACGTTTATTAACTAAATCAGGTCTAGATTTTGATTTTGTTACTTTAGCATCATTATAGCTAATACCACCACGTAAGTTTAATCCGTTAACAGGGTTAGCATTCATTTCTAGTTCAAAACCTTTACTTTTAACAGTAGCGTCTTGTTGTTTATTAGCACCGAACCCCATAACTTTATCTTTAACTGTTATGTCATAATAACTTAAAGTAGTTTCCAGTTTATTATTAAATAAATTTGTTTTTATACCAAACTCTAATTGGTTTGCTTGTTCTAAATCATAAGATTGTAACTTAGAATCTCCGTCAGGGTTGGCGATGTCAACAGGAACTCTTTCTGGATTAACATAAGAAAAACCATTTTGATAATTAGCAAAAACAGATAGTTGATCTAAAATTGGTTGGTAAACAATTCCGAATTTAGGAGAAAAAGTAGATTTAGTATATTCTTTTTCATCGTCACTTGGGTCGTTTGCATCACCTTTATAATTAAACCTATCATAACGAACCCCTGCCATTACCGATAGTTCTGGTAAAATGTTTACAACATCAGAAATATAACCACTAAGAACATTTTGATTAATATCAGAATCAGCCCTTGCAGAGCTAGCTAAAACAGCATCAATATTTGCTCTTGTAGTTGGTAAATTAGGAAAACCAAAAGCAGGTGGTACAGGTATTAATTGACCTTGAGGGTTTACAACATTAATTCCTCTTTGGTTAGTACTATTGTCTAAAATTTGAGAATCTAGATAGTCAACACCAATAACTAACCTGTTTCTTAAAGAACCTAATTTAAAATCACCGGTAAAGTTTTGTTGTAATGTAAGTGTATTTGTTTCTGCATCTGATTTTATAGCATACGTTCCAAATAAATCATTTTGAACATTGTATAAATATGTATAGTATCCTTTAGATTTAGCATTACCGCCAGCTATAATTGTTTGAGAAGACCAGTTATCAGTAATTTTATAAGCTATTTCCCCTCTATAGTTTTGCGTTGGGTTTTTAATAGAGATATCATTGTTTGTAAATGACTTATTTCTATCGTAGTTTAATTCTTCTAAATTTTTATAGGTAAGTGGGGCTGACCTGTTTAAAAATAAGAAAGCCTGATTTGTTTGATCTGTTGAAGAAAGTTCATAGTTAAAGTTTAAAGTTAACCTATTGTTTACTTTGTAAGAAACAGATGGGGCTAAAAATAATGCTTTTCTAAACCCAGCATCTTGAAAGCTATCTTGTGTTTGATATCCAGCGTTTAATCGTAATGAGATATTTTCATTATCCTCAAAGTTTGTGTTAAGATCTACTGTTAGTTTTTTAAACCCGAAAGAACCTCCACCAACGGTAATATTTCCTCCTGTTCCTTTGTATGGTTTTTTAGTAACAATATTAATTAAACCGCCGTAAGAAGTTACAGTACTACCGTATAAGGTAGCAGAAGGTCCTTTTACAACTTCAATTCTTTCAACATTGTCTGGGTTTATAAACCCATTTGTAATTCCAGGAACACCATTCACTAATTGTGGTTGAACAGAAAAACCACGGATAGAGTAAAAACCTGCTCCATCACCACCTCTACCAGTAGATGACCATAACTTTTCAACACCTGTTGTGTTTTTTAAAGCCTCTTCAAAACTAGTAACAGACTGTGATACTAATAGTTGATTGGTAACTGTACTATACACCTGAGCATTTTCAATATTTTTCAAAGGTAATTTAGCTACATAAGCTGTTTTCTTTCTTGAAAATTTGTTTTTTCTATGAGTATCAATAGTAACTTCATTAAGTATTTCATTACCCTCATATAAGGTAATTACTAAGTTTTTTGTACCACTATTAGTACTTATGTTTTTCGTTTTAAAACCAACATAAGATACTATTAATGTTGTTTTTCCCTTTGTGTTAGATAATGTAAAGTTACCATCAATGTCAGTTTGTACTCCATTTTTTGTCCCTTTAACAATAATAGTAACCCCTACCAAAGGTTCATTGTTGTTGTCTAGTACAGTACCACTAATATTTCCCTCTTGTGCTACCGTGTTTACCACTACTAAAAATAATAGAATGGTAGTTAATAAGCCCTTCATTTTTTTTCTTATTTAGATTTAATAAATATAATTAGGCAAATGTATTTTAAGAAAAATTAACACCAAAATTTATTTAGAATTATTTTAAATAAATTTTAACACTAGTTTTTTATACAATAAGTCGCACAATGCCAAATAATGTTATAGTTAACATTGTTGTACGTACCAGGTGTCTTTTCTTCATGTGTAGCTTCTACGGTATAAGTAGTCTTTTTAGGTAGTTTAAATGTTACTAATCCTTTTTCATTGGTTTTTTCTTTTACCGACCATTTTCCTTGAGTGAATAAAGTAATTTCTCCTTTTTTAAGGGCAGTGCCTTTGTACAATACTTTTAAGATAACTTCATCAGCATTTGTATGTTGTTTTGGAGTAATATCAATAATCTCAATTCCTTCTGGATTCGTACTTTTTAATTCTGTTATTGATGTACCTACGACAACTCTAGCTTTAGCATGATATTCGGGTTTAAAGGTTGTGTAATCGTATTTTGTAAAATCAAACACTTTTATATTTTTATTGTCAAGTGCAATGGTATATGTTCCTTTTTGTTTAGGAACAAAAGAGGTACTATAATAATCGTCTTTAGCTATTGTTTGTAAAGTTGTTTTAGTTCCATCAGGAGCGATTAACCAAATAGTAAAGTTTTTTACATTGTTATAGTTTTCTCCGCCTACTTTTTCAATTACACCTTCCGAAAACTCTCCAAAACGAATTTTAATTTTGTGTTCATTGTTTAATTTTCCTGTAGAACTAGTTTCAATCCAAATGTAATGGGCAAAAGAATTACTAAATACAGCTAAGAATAATATGGTAAAAATTGATTTTTTCATTTTTTAATAATTTATAAAAACCACCTAAATTTTAGGTGGTTTTTGGGTTGTTAGAATAAGTTATAGGTAAGAGAAACTCTACCGTTAATCCCTGGTTCAGATTGCCAATAAAGAAATTTATCGTTTTTGGTACCAGAATATAAATGTTTATTTAAAATATTATTAATATTTAAAGCAACACGGAATTTGTTGTTTTTCCAGTGCACACCACCATCCATTCTAAAATAGTCAGGAAGTTCTGCCTTATTATTGGCTCCTATTGTCCAAGAAGTTCTATCTACTAAGTATTGATATCCTAAAGAAATTCCAAAGCCTTTTAAGGTAGAATTTTGATTAAAATTATAGTTTAACCAACCATTGGTAATATGTTTAGCGTGTCCTGCAATTCGCGTTCCTACTACGTTTGATATGTTTGATTTTGCGATTTCCACATCTGTGTTAGCATAATTTAATAATAAGTCTAATTCACTTGTAATGTGCGCTTGCATATCAAACTCAAAACCTTTTGATTCTACTTCTCCAAGTAAAATGCTAAACTGACGAGTAGGGTCGGTAGGATCGCTAGTAGTAATGTTGTTTTTATTGATAATATATGCACTTAAAGAAGCGTTTATTTTGCCGTTTAACCAATTGGTTTTTAAACCAGCTTCGTAAATAGTTCCTTCAATAGGGTCAAACCTCTTCCCTGTATTATCAATAGCATCATTTGCTAAAAATGATTGATCATATAAACCGTACGCAGTAATTTGTGGAGTTATATCAGCACTCAAACCAATTCTTGGAGTAAATTTTTTAGTTGTAATATCTCCTTTAGGGGTTAATTGAGTGTACCTACCCGCTAATGTCAAACGTATTTTATTCTCTAAAAATCCTATTTCGTCTTGAGCGTATATAGAGTTTATTTTTGTTCCGTAAGAGTAAGAAGGGGTGCGGTCTTTTAAAGGAGTACTTCTATCGAATACAGGAAAAACACGATCCCCGTAAGTTGGATTGTATATATTAAAAGGATTTGTAGGAGTGTCTACTGCACCACCTTGATAAAAATCAGCAAAATACTCTTTATCCGTATAATCAAACCCTCCCATAACTTTATGGGTTACTGCTCCGGTATTAAATTTACCATTAGCATATAGTTGAAAATATTCACTTTCAGAAATAGCATCCCAAACACTTATAGTTCTAACAACATCACCATTATCTTGTACACCACTTTTCGTATCTATCCATGCAGAAGCGCCTTGTTGAGTATACAACATAGTAACATATTTTGCTTCTACTGACCAATTATTATTAAAGCGATGTGTTAGTTGGTTTAATAAACTAACTTCCTTAATATCAGTGTCAGGAAAATTACTGTCAACCATAGAAAAGTTTTTAGGAAGGCTCCCAAACCCTTTATCTAAAGGAGCAAAAATATAAGCAGATCCCAAAAGAGTGTTTAGTTTTTGAAAAGAAAACTCAGTTAAGAAGTCTGTTTTATCACTTATTTTATATGATAATGAAGGAGCAACACCAATACGTTCACTATCCTCAAATTTTCTATGACTTCCTGTGTTTTGATATAAAACATTTAAACGAGCTAGTAAACGCTTATCACTTGTTAAAGATCCACCAAAATCTGCCGCAGCTCGATATGTATCAAAACTGCCTGCCATTAAGTTTATAGACCCTATTTTTTCTTCAGTAGGTTTTTTTGTAACTACATTATAAAAACCACCAGGTTCACCAGCAGCCATCATAAAGCCTGAAGGTCCCTTGACAAATTCTATACGATCTATCATAAACGTATCTTCAGACAAAGGTCCCCAAGAGTCTTGAATATTTACACCATTCCTAAAAGCAGGTAATCTAAACCCACGCATGTTAACACGTGCGAAATTTCCCCAATGCTCTATGTTACTAACCCCACTTACATTCCTAAAAGCTCCCTCTAGCATATTTGTTACAAGTTGATCTTGTAAAACCTCTGAGCCAACTACCTGAATGTTTTGAGGTAGTTGTTTAATAGGTGTTTGTAAGCGTAAAGAATTAGACACCTTCTTCTTAGCGTATCTGTTTTTTACTCCATTAATGGTGATTTCGTCTAACTCATCGATAGCCTCTTTAAGAAGAATCCTGCCAAGATTTTTAGATTCGTTATTTTTAAGTCTTACTGTAATTGATTTTCTCTCAAAACCAACCATTGATAAATTAATTACATGTTTACCTTTTTTTAAATTTTTAAACTCAAACTCCCCTTTTTCATTACTAATAATTCCATGACTTGTAGAGCTTAAAATTATATTTACAGAAGAGAGTAAATCATTGTTTTCTGATACAATAACACCCTTAATAGAGTTGTTTTGAGCGACTATTGATGTTGTAATAAATAAAAACAATACCAACGATATGGGTATGATTTTTTTCATCTCTTTTAACTTATTTAGATTTAATAAAAATTGTTTTTACGGCGCAAATGTATTCTAGGAAGGTTGAGTATCAAAATTTATTTAGATTAATTTTAAATAAAAAAATCTAAAATTTTGAAATTTAATGAGATATCAACATCTTTTTAATTTTGGTATATTTGTAAAACACAACTAAAAACCTATTAAAATGCATTGGAAAGATCTTTTAGCGCATTTAAAATTCATGATAAAACGGAATCCGGAGTAGCTATTATTGATTAATTTTTAAATCTAGTCACTGCTTACATAAAAAGCAGGGTGAATTGACTAAAGAAAAAAAGAGTTAATTGTAAAATTAACAGATTGTTGAATCATCAAATTAATTAAATATGCCTTTTTATCATAAATTAGGAAAAATTCCACACAAGCGACATATTCAGTTTCGTAAAGAAGACGGAAGTTTATATTACGAACAATTATTTGGTACAATTGGTTTTGACGGAATGTCAACTAATAGTTATCATGAATATAGACCAACGATGGTTAAAGAAATTCGGAAGCAATACTCTATTGCTCCGAAAGTGGCGAAAGAAAATAATATTCAATCATATCGCTTTAGAGGATTTCAAGTTCCACCAGAAAACGATTACTTACAAAGTAGAAAAGTAGTACTTACCAACTCTGACTGTAATATCATCTTATCGGCTCCAAAAGAGTCTACCAAAAACTATTTTTATAAAAATACGGATGCAGATGAGGTAATTTTTATTCATAAAGGAACAGGAAAATTACGTACAATGCTTGGGAACTTAGATTTCAAGTATGGAGACTACTTAGTAATCCCTCGCGGAGTTATTTATAAATTGGATTTTGATATAGAAGATAACAGATTGTTTATTGTAGAATCGTATCGTCCAGTGTACACTCCAAAGAGGTACCGTAACTGGTTTGGTCAATTATTAGAGCATTCACCATTTTGTGAGCGTGATATTCGAAGACCAGAAGAGCTAGAAACACATAATGAAAAAGGAGATTTCATTATCAATGTAAAAAAGCAAAACGAAATTATTGAAATGGTATATGCAACACATCCTTTTGATGTTGTTGGGTATGATGGATATAACTATCCTTATGCTTTTTCAATTCATGATTTTGAACCAATAACAGGGCGTATTCACCAACCACCACCAGTACACCAAACATTTGAAACAGATGCTTTTGTAATTTGTAGTTTTGTTCCGAGGTTATATGATTATCATCCAGAGTCAATTCCTGCACCATACAATCATAGTAATATTGATTCTGACGAAGTATTGTACTACGTAGATGGTGACTTTATGAGTAGAAACGACATAGATGCAGGTCATATTTCATTACATCCAGCAGGAATTCCACATGGACCACACCCAGGGGCTGTAGAAAGAAGTATTGGAGAAACAGTAACCGAAGAATTAGCGGTGATGGTAGACACTTTTAAACCTTTAAAAGTAACCGAAGAGGCTATGAAAATAGCAGATGAAGATTATTACAAATCTTGGCTAGAGGAATAGAATAGAGAAAAAAGAGTAAAGAGAAGAGACAATTCCTAACTATGAAAAGACATAACTATAAAAACCTTAAAATTTGGAATATTGGGATAAATATAGTTGAAGGTGTTTTTAAGCTTACGGACAAGTTTCCTAAGGAAGAAAAGTTTGGGTTAGTTTCCCAAATAAATAGATGTTCAGTTTCGATACCTAGTAATATTGCAGAAGGTTCATCAAGAACAGATAAGTCCTTTTCTCATTTTATTGATATAGCTTTAGGTTCTTCATTTGAATTAGAAACACAACTGATTATAGCCTATAAAAGGAATTATATAACACAACAAGAATTAACATTGATTGAAGAAAAGATAACAGAGTTTCAAAAAATAACGATGGGTTTTCAAAATAAACTCTAAAAGTCTAGATTCTCGTTTCTCTTTTCTCGTATCTAAAAACGAATAAACATGTCAAAAGAAATAAAATCAGTAAACTACGGTTTAGAAAAAATATTTGAAGGAGCGCAAGACTTCTTACCACTTTTAGGAACAGATTATGTAGAGTTTTATGTAGGTAATGCAAAACAAGCTGCTCACTTTTATAAAACAGCATTCGGATTTCAATCATATGCATATAAAGGTTTAGAAACTGGATCAACAGAAGAGGTGAGTTATGTGTTAAAGCAAGATAAAATTAAATTAGTTTTAACAACACCATTAAACAGTAAATCTCCAATTAACGACCATATTGTAAAACATGGTGATGGAGTTAAAGTAGTAGCACTTTGGGTTGAGGATGCAAGAAAAGCGTATGAAGAAACAATTTCTCGCGGAGCAAAATCATATATGGAGCCAACTGTTGAAACAGACGAGCATGGAGAAGTTGTAAGAGCAGGAATTTATACTTACGGAGAAACTGTGCATATGTTTGTTGAGCGTAAAAATTACAACGGAACATTCTTACCAGGTTTTCAAGAGTGGAAATCAGATTATAACCCACCTGTAGCAGGATTAAAATATATCGATCATATGGTTGGTAATGTTGGTTGGAATCAAATGGATGTTTGGGTAAAATGGTATGAAGATGTAATGGGATTTGAAAACTTCTTATCGTTTGACGATAAACAAATTCATACTGAATATTCAGCTTTGATGAGTAAAGTAATGTCTAACGGTAATGGAAGAATTAAATTCCCAATTAACGAGCCAGCAAAAGGAAAGAAACGCTCTCAAATTGAAGAATATTTAGATTTCTATGAAGGTGCAGGAGTGCAACACATTGCTGTGGCTACCGACGATATTATAAAAACAGTAAGCCAATTAAGATCTCAAGGAGTAGAGTTTTTATCAACTCCACCAGAAGCATATTATAAAGCAGTTCCTGGAAGGTTAGAAGAATTTAGTCATGAATTGAGAGAAGATATTGAAAAGCTAAAATCTTTAGGAATTATGATTGATGCTGATGAAGAGGGATATTTATTACAAATCTTCACAAAACCAGTAGAAGATCGTCCAACTTTATTTTTCGAAATTATTCAAAGAATGGGGGCACGCGGATTTGGAGCAGGAAACTTTAAAGCATTGTTTGAATCAATTGAAAGAGAACAACAATTAAGAGGAACTTTATAGACTAAGATAGATAATAGAAAAAAGAGAAAAGAAAATAGATAGTTAGACTGTCTGTTTTCTCTTTTCTCTTTTCTTTTTTCTCAAAAAAACAAGAAAATGAGTAAAGAAGAAATATTAAAAGCAATAGAAGAAAAATACGATAAGTTAGGAGTTCCTGTAGAAGCAATGTTGGAAGGGTTGCTCTGGAGTGAACCTATAACCTATTGGGATTATATACAAACAGATGCACTTTTAGGGTTGCAAATTCCTAGAACTACTTTACCAGATGAAATGGTTTTTATCATGTATCATCAAGTAAATGAATTGTTGTTTAAAATGATATTGTGGGAAATTGAACAAGTAGCAAAATCTTCTGAAATTTCCGCAGAAAAATTTTCAAAGCACTTAATGCGTGTTAGTCGTTATTTTGATATGCTATGTAGTTCCTTTACGGTTATGGGTGATGGAATGGATGTAGGGCAATACTTAAAATTTCGAAATACACTAACACCAGCAAGTGGATTTCAAAGTGCACAATATCGTAAGATTGAGTTCGCATCTACTGATCTTATCAATTTAATAGATGCTCGTTACCGAGATACAATAGATAGAAATTCATCGTTTAAAAACGCCTATGATCATCTATATTGGCAAGCAGCTGGTAAAAACTATAATACAGGTCAAAAAACAACTTTATTAACGTTGTTTGAGAAAAAATATATGGGTGATTTTATTGATTTTATGGAAGATTATAATGATTGTAATCTTTCAAAAAAATTTCAGCAACTACCTAAAGAAGTTCAAGAAAATGAAGAATTAATCAAAGCAATGCGACATTATGATTATACAGTAAATGTAAAATGGGTAATGGCTCACTACAATGCAGCAGGAAAGTATCTGGGAGGAAGTGATGGTGATTTGGAAGCAACGGGAGGAAGCAATTGGCGTAAATATTTGCATCCGAAGTATCAAAGAAGAATTTTCTTCCCATATCTATGGAGTGAAGAAGAATTGAAAAATTGGGGAACTTTTTAATCTCTGATAACAATAAGATAAAAGCTGTTTAATGTTCTGTTAAACAGCTTTTTTGATTTTTGGAACGGTAATTGTCCATCAATTTTCATAAGTTTGAACATTATGAGGAAAAGAATATTGTTTTTTACATTTTTAGTTATTACACAAAGTTTTTTTGCGCAAAGTAATACAAGAGCATACAAAAGCGGAGAATGGCTTCGGTTTGATATGAGCTACAGTGGGTTTTTAAAAGCAGGAACAGCTGTTTTGCAACTAAAAGAAAAGAGTTTAAATAATAAAAAAGTGCTGCATGCCGTGGGTACAGGGAAAACATCAGGAGTTATTAGCTGGTTCTTTAAGGTTGATGATAGGTATGAAAGTTATTTTGGAATTGACAAAGTTGAGCCTTATTTATTCAAAAGAAAAATAGATGAAGGCGGACATAAAAAGAATCGTCATATAACTTTCAATCACGAAAAAAACACAGCGTATGTTCAAGATTTTCGTAAGCAAAAAGATACGTTAATTTCTGTTAGGTCACCTCAAGATATGATTTCTACCTTTTACTTTTTAAGAAGTCAGAATACAAAAAAATTAAGAAAAGGGGATGAAATTAAACTTGATATGTTTTTTGATAATAAAAGCTACCCATTTAAATTACGGTTTTTAGGCTATGAAACAGTGAAAACAAAATTTGGTAAGGTTAAAACACAAAAGTTTAGACCATTGGTACAAGCAGGTAGAGTTTTTAAGGCAAAAGAAAGTGTTACCATTTGGATTTCAGCTGATGATAATAAAGTACCAATAAAAATGAAAGCTTCCCTAGCAGTAGGTTCACTACGTGCAGAATTAGATGCTTATAAAGGGTTAGCAAATCCTTTTGAAGTAATAGTTGATTAAAAAAATGATATAAGCTGTTTAAGAATTGTTAAAGTGGGAGGAAAAATAGTATTTATTTGTACTTTTGCGCATAAACTCAAATCTAAAGCAGCTTTTTTTGAAAAAACTCATTCTTACATTCATTATTTTATGTCTTTTCTTTTCGTGTAAAGAAGAAAAGAAAGTCGTCGTACAAGAACCAGTTAAAGTTGAAAAACCGAAGCCCATTAAAATTTACGGTTTTAATTTAGATAACTATAAGGTCATTAACGACACAATTAAAAGTGGAGAAAGTTTTGGAGTTATTATGGATAGACACCATGTAATGTATCCGAAAATTAATGAAATAGCAACCAAAATTAAAGACACTTTTGATGTAAGGAGAATACGATCAGGAAAGGCGTATACAATTTTAACTTCAAAAGATAGTTTAGATCAAGCCCAAGTTTTTATCTACAAGCATAACAAAGTAGAAGCTACAGTTATTGATTTTAAAGACTCAATAATATCTGCATATAAACATAGAAAAAAGATAAAAACTGTTGAAAAAGAAATAGCAGGTGAAATTTATTCTAATTTATCCATAACAATGGATAGCTTACAGTTAAAACCAACACTAACAAATACGGTTGCAGATATTTATGCTTGGACCTTAGATTTTTACCGTTTGCAAAAAGGAGATACATTTAAGTTAATTTTTGAAGAAAAGTTTATCAATGATACTATTTTTGTTGGTTATGGTAAGGTAAAAGCCGCTATTTTTAAACATAATGGAGAAGATTTGTATGCTTACAGATTTGTTGCTGATTCGATAAGAAAAATTCCTGAGTATTATGACCAAGACGGAAACATGCTACGAAGAGCATTTTTAAAATCACCAATTAAATTTCAGTATCGAATTTCTTCACGATATAATTTAAGAAGAAGGATTAAGTTATACGGTAATAGAGTAAGACCACATAAAGGAACTGATTTTGCAGCTAGGTATGGAACTCCTATTATGACAACGGCAAGTGGAACAATTGTTGAGTCTGCAAGAAGAGGAGGCAATGGGAATTATGTAAAAGTAAAACATAATAGTACTTATACGACTCAATACTTACATATGAAAAGGCGAAAAGTTAGAGTTGGTGAGTATGTAAAGCAAGGAGATATTATAGGTTGGGTAGGTATGACAGGCAACACTAGTGGACCTCACGTTTGTTATCGCTTTTGGAAAAATGGACGGCAAGTAGATCCGTTTCGTGAAAAATTACCTTCTGCAGAACCTTTAGATCCTAAAATAAAACCTACATATTTAGAGTATATAAAACCACTTAAAAGACAATTAGATAGTATAAAGTTACCACAACTTGAACCACTTTCATTTAAAGAAAAAGAAATTTTAGCTACGAATTAATTATGCCCTTACAAAATATAAACCCAACAGAGACCACTGCTTGGGATAAGTTAACAAAACATTTTAATGAAGCGAAAAATTATGAGCTAAAAGAACTGTTTCGTAAGAATAAAAACAGACAAGATGACTTTTCTATTTTGTTAGATGAATTAAGTGTTGATTATTCTAAAAACAGAATAACTCAAGAAACAATCGATCTATTAATTTCTTTAGCTGAAGAAGTTCAGCTAAAAGAAGCTATAGAAAAATATTTTTCAGGAGACAAAATTAATGCTACAGAAAATAGAGCAGTATTGCATACAGCTTTAAGAAGTAGTTCAGATACTCCTATTCTTGTAGAAGGAAAAGATGTAAAGCCTAAAATAAATACAGCTTTACGAAAAATGAAAGCTTTTAGTAATAAAGTTACTTCAGGAAAGTGGAAAGGGTATACTGGAAAATCAATAACAGATATTGTTAATATAGGTATTGGAGGCTCTGATTTAGGACCTAAAATGGTTGTAGAAGCGTTGCAGTTTTATAAAAATAAATTGAATACGCACTTTGTTTCTAACATTGATGGTGACCACGTTTCGGATATATTAAAAACAATAAACCCAGAAACAACACTTTTTGTTGTAGTTTCCAAAAGTTTTACGACTCAAGAAACAATTAACAATGCTAATACTATACGAGATTGGTTTTTAAAATCAGCAACAGTCTTTGATGTATCTAAACATTTTGTTGCAGTTTCATGTAATACCAAAGCAGTTGATAATTTTGGAATTGATAAGAAAAATATATTTCCAATGTGGGACTGGGTTGGTGGTCGCTTTTCACTTTGGTCAACTGTAGGTTTATCCATCTCTCTATCCATAGGTTTTGATAACTTTAAAGAATTACTAAGAGGAGCTGAAAAAATGGATGACCATTTTAAGGCTTCTGATTTTGATAAAAATATACCAGTTATCTTAGCTCTTTTAAGTGTTTGGTATAATAATTTCTTTGATGCGGAAACGGAAATGGTACTGCCTTATAGTGAATACTTGGAAAAACTTCCAGCATACTTACAACAAGCTGTGATGGAAAGTAATGGTAAAGATATTGATAGAAACGGAAATGAAGTTGATTATCAAACAGGGACTATTGTTTGGGGAGGAACAGGTGTGAATTCTCAGCATGCTTTTATGCAATTACTACATCATGGAACTAAATTAATACCTGTTGATTTTATAGGTTTTAAAGAACCCTTACATAGCTTAGAAGATCATCATGAAAAATTGCTTGCAAATTATTTTGCTCAACAAGATGCATTAGCTTATGGTAAAACTAAAGAGGAAGCACATCTAGACTTAAAAACAAATAATCAGTTAAATCAGATTAATAAGCTTTTACCATATAAGGTATTTAAAGGGAATCACCCTAGTAATTCAATACTCTTTAAAAAACTAACTCCTTTTTCTTTAGGAATGCTTTTAGGTATGTACGAACATAAAATTTTTACTCAAGGCGTTATATGGAACATATTTTCATACGACCAATTTGGTGTAGAATTAGGAAAAGAATTAGCCCAAAAAAAACTTATAAACGATTAGATTTTAGTTAATCGTATCTCTTTTATATTTTTTAACCTATATATAGGTTTTGTTAACAAAGCCTTTAACGTGTAAGTTGTTGTAAATAAGAGATTAGATCTCTTTTTTGTATGTATTGTTGTCTTAAATTCTTGTTAAAACTTAACATTAAGTTAATATTAACACTAATGAAAAGCAGGATATTTGCACCTGCATTTAATAACAATTAGATTAAAAAATGAAAACATTTAAAAATGTATTACTTGTAGCTTTGTTCTTTGTAACAGCTACAGTTTTAGGTCAAACAAAAATTACTGGTACAGTAGTTGACGAAATGGGGGAACCATTACCAGGAGCTAACGTTGTAGTAAAAGGGACTACAAACGGTTCGGCTACTGATTTTGATGGAAAATTTATGCTAAACGCTAGTTCTAACTCAGGGGTAGTAATAGTATCGTTTGTTGGGTATACTAACAAAGAAGTGTCTTTTTCTGGAGGATCAGATTTAGGAACTATCGCTTTAGAACCATCTAATGTTTTAGAGGAAATCGTTGTTACTGCATCAGGAGTAATTGACCTAGCAGAAGATAGAAAAACTCCAGTAGCAGTGTCTACTATTAAAGCTTCTGAAATTCAAGCTAAGTCTGGAGCATGGGATTTACCTGAAGTATTAAAATCTACTCCTTCTGTACAGAGCATTAAAGCAGGAGGTTTTGGAGACGGTCAAATGTTCTTACGTGGATTTGATCAAACTAATACGGCTTTCTTATTAAACGGACAGCCTATTAACGGAATGGAAGACGGTAAAATGTACTGGTCAAACTGGTCAGGAGTTATGGATGTAGCTAACGCAATTCAAGTTCAACGTGGTTTAGGTTCTTCTAAATTGGCTATTTCTTCAGTTGGTGGTACAGTGAATATTGTAACAAAGACCATTGATAATAAAGAAGGAGGTTATGTGAGACAAACAATAGGTAACAATGCATACACTAAAACAACTGCATATTATTCTACAGGAGTGTCTGAAAAAGGATGGTCTTTCTCTGGAATGTTTGGTCACTGGCAAGGTGATGGTTATGTAGACAATACTCACGGTCAAGGTCAAACATATTTCTTATCTGTAGGATACCAACCAAATGAGAATAACACATTCAATTTCTTATTAACAGGAGCTCCTCAATGGCATGCTGCTGCTGGAAGAGGAAGTATTCAAACATTCTTAGATAATGGTATTAGATATAATGACTGGAATACTAATAACGTAAATAGCCCTAATACATTAGGAAGTTCTAAAGTATACCCTGGAGGGCGTAACATATATCATAAACCAGTAGCAAACCTTTCTTGGGATTGGACAATTAATGAAAAATCATCTTTATCTACAGTATTATACGGTTCATTAGGTAGAGGCTCTTTCGCTTCTTTAATTACAGATAGAAATACAGGAGAAGCATTATATGCTAGAGGTTCATTTAACAACCATAACTGGTATGGTTTAGTATCTAACTATTCTACAAAATTAACAGATAACCTTGATTTTAATGTTGGTGCAGATGTAAGAGCATATAACGGTATTCATTTTAGAGGTGTAAATGAGTTCATTGGAGTTTCTTCATTAGATGAGTCTAGTGTTTTCTCTGGTAACTATACAATTACTAACTCTTATGGAGGTATAAACCCTTGGTCTGCAGTATTTAACCCAAATTCAGACCACGATCAAAGATTAGGGTATGATTATGAGGAAGATATTACTTATTATGGATTATTTACGCAATTAGAATATTCTAAAAATGCATTCTCTGCTTTCTTCCAAGGAGCTGTTTCAAATCAAGATCACGTAAAAACGGATTATTATAATTTTACTGAGGGAACTGATTCTGAAAAGGTTTCTAATTTTGGATACAATTTAAAAGTAGGAGCAGCATACGAAATAAATGAAAGCCATAAGGTTTTTGCAAACGCAGGTTATTATTCTCGTCAACCATTCCATGATGATCTTTTTGAAGAAATTAGAAATTCAAATATTTTAATTACTCCAGCAGTTAAAAATCAAGAGATTACAGGGTTAGAATTAGGTTACCAGTTTGGTAGTGAGTATGTTTCGGTTAACTTAAATGGTTACTATACTAAATGGGCAAACAGAACATTATTAAGTAATAATGGAGAAACTTTTGATACTCCTGCTTATGAGTCTTACCAAACATTTGGTGTAGCACAGCTTCACTCTGGAGTTGAGTTGGAAATAATGACAAATCCTTTACCAGGTTTAAAATTAGATGGTTATGTGTCTGTTGGGAATTGGGAGTTTGATGGTAATGGAAACCAAAGAACTTTTAACTCAGATGGAAATCAAATAGGAACAGAACAAGAAGTGGTATTAGATGGGTTTAAAGTTGGTGGAGCAGCTCAAACAACTGCAGGTGTTATGGCTAGCTATAAAATACTACCTACTTTATCTATAGATGGTAACTGGAACTTCTATAAAAATCTTTATTCAACAGGTTCTTTAACACAAGCTACAGTTAAATTACCAACTTATAATTTAACTGATTTAGGTTTATCTTTTAGCCCTAAATTAAAAGAAGGTACTTATTTAAAAGGTATTAGCTTTAGAGTTAATGTAGATAACGTATTTGATGAATTATATTTAGAATCTGTAAGCGGAAACACTCAAGCTTCTAATAATCCATTAGAAAACTGGAAAGGTGTAAATACTAGCAATAATGGACGTTTTGGTTATGGTAGAACATGGAACGCATCTGTTAAATTAAGCTTCTAATAATTTTAATTAGAAACAAACTCAAAAACCACCTCACACGAGGTGGTTTTTTTATGCAGAAAATTCAGTACTTTTACAAGTACAAAAAATTAACAAATCATGATGAAAACTTTGCACTCTTATTGGGCATACATTGTATTAGTAGTTTTAATATTTACGGTGGTAAATGCTATTATAGGCTTAATACAAAAAAAAGAATTTACTCATAAAGAGTTTCGTTTAGGGCTGTTTACTTTAATTACAACTCATATTCAACTATTAATAGGTTTAGGGTGGTATTTTATGTCTCCTTGGTATCAAATGTTAAAAGGTAATGTAGGAGAGGTGATGGGCGATTCAGATAAGAGGTTATTAGCTGTTGAGCATCCAGTATTAATGATTATTGCTATTACATTAATAACTATAGGATGGTCAAAACATAAAAAGAAAGTAAAAAGTGAAGCTAAATTTAAAACCTTTGCTATTTTTTATGGATTAGCACTAATAGCAATATTATTAATCATTCCTTGGAAAAATTGGGTTCCAAGTCTGTTTTAAGATAAAATTATAGTCCCGCTTCCGCGGGATTTTCTATTTTTGCGCACTAGTAAAGTTTTAATAATGAAATCGGTATGATTTATAACGATTTTAACCTATTAAATAATAGAACCAAACAAACAACAAAATAACTATATAGAATGAAGGCTTTAAGTTATATACTCTCATCAATCTTTGCATTGGTGTTTTTTTCTTTATTATTAATCTTTCACCCATTACAATGGGTTGGGTTAAAGCTTTTTGGTCAAGAAGGACATCAGAATGTGGTAAACATTATGAACTGGTTTTTGATAAAGTCTTTATTGATTTTAGGAATTAGAGTTCAATTTGAAAATAAACACAACTTACCAGAAAACACAACATTAATTTTTGTAGCAAATCATCAAAGTACATTTGATATTCCGCCAATTATTTGGTATCTTAGGAAACACTACCCCAAATTTGTATCTAAAAAAGAACTAGGAAAAGGAATTCCTAGTATTTCTTTCAACTTAAAACATGGAGGCGCTGCTTTAATTGATAGAAGAGATGCTAAACAAGCCCTGTCAGAATTAGGAAAGTTTGCCAAAAGAATTAATAAGAACAAATGGTCAGCGGCGATCTTTCCAGAAGGAACAAGAAGTAAAACAGGAAAACCTAAGGCGTTTTCTGTAAACGGACTTAAAATGTTAGCTAAATACAACCCAGAGGCCTATGTAGTTCCGTTATCAGTCAATAACTCATGGAAAGTATTTAAATACGGAAAATTCCCGTTAGGAATAGGAAGCCCAATAAAGATAATAACTCACGAGCCAATAAAGGTAAATAGTTTACCGTTTGAGGAGTTAGTTTCTAAGACAGAAGCAGCTGTAAAATCAGCTATATACTAAACAAAAACAAACAACAATAAATATAAACCCTTAACCTAAATTATGTCAATACAAAACATTAGAAAGGAAGTAATGCAAACGCTGGAAAAAAACATTGACAGTTTTGTAGACAGGTTCTTAATGCCAATTGAAAAAATTTGGCAACCGACAGATTTTTTACCCAATTCACAACAAGATTCTTTTATAGAAGAAGTAAAAGAAATTCAAGAACTATCAAAAGAACTTGACGATGATTTTTGGGTGGTTTTAGTAGGTGATACTATTACCGAAGAAGCACTACCAACATATGAATCTTGGTTATTAGATTTAGATGGAGTTACCCAACAACCAGATAATGGTTGGGCAAAATGGATACGAGCTTGGACAGCAGAAGAAAACCGCCATGGAGATGTGTTAAATAAGTATTTATACCTTTCAGGTAGAGTAAATATGCGTGAGGTAGAAGTATCTACACAACACTTAATTGCTGATGGATTTGATATTGGTACTGCTACCGACCCGTATAAAAACTTTATATACACAAGTTTTCAAGAATTAGCAACGTATGTTTCACATAATAACGTAGCTAAAATAGCCAAAAAACAAGGACACAAAGCATTAGCTAAAATGTCTAAAATTATTGCAGGAGACGAAATGCGTCATCACATGGCATATACAGAATTTGTAAAAGAAATTTTTAAGATAGATCCAAGTGAGATGATGTTAGCGTTTCAACACATGATGAAATACAAAATAGTAATGCCTGCAATGCACTTAAGAGAATCATTTGGAGAAAAAGGAAGCTTATTTGATGATTTCTCAACAGTAGCACAAAGAGTAGGTGTGTATACTGGTTTTGATTATGTAGATATTTTGAGAAAATTAAATACTACTTGGGAAATTGATAAGATTACTAATTTAACTCCAGAAGCAGAAAAAGCACGTGATTTCTTAATGAAATTACCAGACAGAATGTACCGAATAACTGAACGTATCTCAGTACCTGATACAAAGTTTAATTTTAAATGGATGATTCCTGCATAAAAATAAAAAAGCAACCGAAAGGTTGCTTTTTTATTGAAGTATAAATTCGTCTCTATCATCTAAAAAGCGAAATCGATTACGGATTTTTGTTTGCTCTTGTTTGTTTAACTCAACAATTAATATTTCCTCAGTTCCTTCACTATTTTTGGCCAAACAATTGCCTAAAGTATCGTAGCAAACCGTATTTCCAGTATATTCATAATTATTGGCATCTACTCCTACTCTATTCACACCAATCGTATAACTCATGTTTTCAATAGCACGCGCTTTTAATAAACTGTCCCATGCTTCAATACGTGGTTTAGGCCAACTCGCTACATATAACAATAAATCATAATCTTCAGTATTTCTAGCCCATATAGGGAAGCGTAAATCATAACAAATCAACGGACAGATTTTCCAGCCTTTGTAATCAACCATAATTCTTTCAGTTCCTGCGGAAAAAGTTTCATGCTCACTAGCCAAGGAAAACGTATGCTTTTTATCATAAAAATCGATTTTTCCTGAAGGATGTACAAATAACAAACGATTGTAAAAAGTAGAGTTCTCACTAATAATGATACTCCCAGTAATGGCAATAGATTTTTTTTGAGATAAATCTTGTAACCATTGCACCGTTTCACCTTCCATTGTTTCAGCAACAGCTGAAGCATTCATAGTAAAACCTGTAGTAAACATTTCAGGTAAGACAACTAAATCGATAGTAGTAGATAACGAGTTAATTTTCTGCTCAAACTGTTTTCTGTTAGTTGTCGGATTTTCCCAAACTAAATCCGATTGAATCAAAGCCACTTGTAAAGTATTCGTTGTACTCATGAATATACGTTGTTTGTTCTATCAAAAATAGGATAAAAATTGTACTTTGCTTACAATAAAATCAAGGTATGCAGTCTTTTATTTCAGAAACATTAGATACTATTTTACAAAACACCAAATCGTTTGAAAACGTTGTGTTTATACTGCCATCTCAGAGAGCAGGGGTTTTTGTAAAAGAAACATTTAAAAATAAAATTTCTGCAGGTTTTTTACCAAAGATTATCAATATTGGTGATTTTGTTGAAGAAATTTCTGAAATGAAAAAAGTAGATTCCGTACAGCTCCTTTTTCATTTTTATACGATTTATAAAGAACAAGAAGAGAACCCAGATTCGTTTGATGTGTTTTCGTCAT
Organism: Tenacibaculum gallaicum; assembly: GCF_003387615.1. Classification (GTDB taxonomy): domain Bacteria; phylum Bacteroidota; class Bacteroidia; order Flavobacteriales; family Flavobacteriaceae; genus Polaribacter; species Polaribacter gallaicus. The sequence continues at coordinate 535,427 of NZ_QUNS01000001.1, forward strand.
GGGCATTTACAGTGTTACAAGATTTCAATGAAATCGATCAGCATTTAATTAATACACGAGAAATATTTGTGTATTTACGTGATATCCACCGTTTACGAAAATGGTCAGTAAAAGGAGAGTTTCATGAAACAGAATTGATGAAAGATCATTTTTATTTTATGGAAAAACTGAACAAATATTACGATACTTTTTATCAGTTTTTAGTAAAAAATAACATCGGATATCAAGGAGTTTTGTACAGAGAAGCGACCAAAAAAGTAGCGAACTTTATTAATAAAAATCAACAAAAAAAATATTTTTTCATAGGATTTAATGCCTTAAACGCTGCAGAAGAATTATTGTTTGAACAGTTTTTATTAAACGGAAATGCAGAAGCTTATTGGGATGTTGACAGAACTTTTTATGAAAGTCAGCACCAAGCAGGAAGTTTTTTAAGGAAATACAAAACTCGCTGGAAGTATTATCAGAAAAATCCAATTCAAACTATTAAAGAGTATTTTTCAGAAGAGAAACATATCGAAGTAATTGGAGCGTCCAAAAACATTACGCAGATAAAATACGCAGGCGAAATTTTAGCAAAACTCCCTAATTATAATAATACAGCATTGGTGTTAGCAGATGAAACACTATTGCCAATCACTTTGAACTCATTACCAGCAACTGTAAATGCAGTAAACATTACAATGGGATATCCGCTAAAAGATATTCCGACAACGAGTTTAGTATTTGCCATCTTTCACTTGTTCATCAATCAAGAAAAGTTAGAAAAGAAAGAAAAGAATCTTTTTTATCACAAAGATGTGGTTCGTTTGGTGAAAGATGCAACTATTTATACATTATTGCAGTTAAATGAAGAAACAAATATTGCTGATATAATTTCAGAATCTGTAGCTAAAGAAAATAATACATTCATTAGTCAAGAAAAAATAGTAACATTTTTATCTCCTTTACCAGAGGAAATAAAAAAAGTTATAATAACTATTTTGAACCCATTTTCATCAATTAGTGAGTTTTTAAGTAGAATAATTGAGTTGATAAACTTATTAAAAGAGGGAGCAAATGAGTTAGAAAAAGAATATTTATTTCGTTTTTATACCACATTTACTCAGTTACAAAACTTGCATAATGAATTTGGCTATGTACAAGATTTAAAAACCTTGCATCAATTTTTTAGACAATTAATTCAGTCGGAAAGTTTATCATTTCAAGGAGAACCGTTACAAGGATTACAGCTAATGGGAGTGTTAGAAACACGTGTGTTAGATTTTGAAAACGTAATCATAACTTCAGTAAATGAAGGGATTTTACCAGCTAACCAACAACAAAACACCTTTATTCCTTTTGATGTAAAAATAGAGTTTGGGTTGCCAACGTATAGAGAAAAAGACGCATTGTTTTCATACCACTTTTTCCGATTGTTACAACGGGCTAAAAATATTTACATTTTGTACAATACGGAACATGATGTTTTTGGAAGCGGAGAAAAAAGTCGTTTTGTAACACAGTTAGAAATGATGCGAGATGATATTACAGAAAAAATTATCAGTCCGAAAGTAGTAACGTCGCCTGTTCAGTTAAAAGAAATTGAAAAGGATGAAAAAGTATTAGAACGGTTACGGGAATTAGCAAACAAAGGAATTTCTCCGTCAGCATTGACCAATTATTTGTACAATCCGATAGCCTTTTACAAACAGAAAATTTTAAAAATTAATGAGCTAGAAGATGTTGAAGAAACTGTTGCAGCAAATACTATGGGAACTATTGTACACGATACTTTAGAAGAATTGTATAAACCTTTTGAAGGAAAATTTTTGCATGCAGAAGATGTTGAAAATATGCAGAAAAAAACGAAAGAACTGGTAAGTTTTTATTTTTCGAAGCACTTTAAAAACGGAGATCTAACCACAGGAAAAAACCGATTGATTTTTGAAGTTGCAAATCGTTTTGTAGAGAATTTTTTAGCAAAAGAGAAGCACTTGTTGAAAAATGAAAACAATCAACTGAAAATAGTAGCTACAGAGCAAGAGTTGTCCTCAGAAATTAAGGTAGAAGGAATTGACTTTCCTATAAAAATAAAAGGAATTGTTGACCGAATTGATGAGTTAAATGGCGTTACCAGAATTATCGATTATAAAACAGGAATGGTTGATAGTACAAACTTAAAAGTGCTCGACTTTGAACTTATACGCGATTTAAAATATCACAAAGCTATTCAGGTAATGTTATACGCTTTTTTATATACCCAAGACACACAATTTAATTTTGAGAAACCATTAGCAGCAGGAATAATTTCGTTTAAAAACTTAAAAAGTGGTTTTTTACAAATGAACTTTTCATCCAACTATCGAACTCCAGATAATGCAATAACAGAAGAAAAATTAGAGGAGTTTATGACAGAAATAAAGAATCTATTAACAGAATTGTACAATCCAGTAATCAATTTTGTGGAGCCTGTTGATTTACCGTATTAAATAGTGGAGCATATCGGAGTCGAACCGATGACCTTTTGACTGCCAGTCAAACGCTCTAGCCAACTGAGCTAATGCCCCAATTAAAATTCTTATTTCCAAATATACTATTTTTAAGGATGTGCATTTACCCAAACCTCTCCATCTTCAAAAAATTCTTTTTTCCAAATAGGCACTGTTTCTTTTAAAGTATCAATAGCATACTGACAAGCATCAAAAGCCGCTTTTCTATGAGGAGAAGAAACTGTAATAATCACTGGAATATCACCAATAGCTAACAAGCCTTCTGCATGGTGAACGGCAATTTTTTTTATATCAAACTTATCCAAAGTAGCATCTGCAATCTTTTGCATTTCCTTAAGTGCCATAGGTTTGTATGTAGAAAAATCAAGCTGTGTAACTTCCTTGTTTTGAGTAGCGTCTCTTACAGTACCCACAAAAACAGCAATTCCGCCGCAAGAAGGGTCAGTTACAAAATCATAACACTCTTGTAAATTGAGTTTTTCAGATGTTATTTTTATAGAGGTTGTATTCATACTGTATGTAAGTTTAACAAAGATATAAGATTGAAAGCTCAAAAAGAATAGAAACCAATCAGATTTAAATAATTATTTTTGTTTGCTGAAACAAAGAACACAACTTAGATGAAAACATTGAACGATTTCAATTTCGAAAATAAAAAAGCGTTAATCCGTGTAGATTTTAATGTACCCTTAAACGATACTTTTGAAGTAACTGACAATACAAGAATTCAAGCAGCAAAACCAACCATTATTAAAATACTAGAAGATGGAGGTAGTTGCGTTTTAATGTCACATTTAGGGCGCCCGAAAGGAAAAGAAGATCAATTTTCGTTACGTCATATTGTTAGTAGTGTAACAGAAGTATTAGGTGTGCAAGTGAAATTTGTGGATGATTGTGTCGGTTCAATAGTTGAAGAAGCTGTGGCAAACTTAAAAAGCGGAGAAGTTTTATTGTTAGAAAACTTACGTTTTTACCCAGAAGAAAAAACAGGAAATGTTGCTTTTGCTGAACAGTTATCTAAATTAGGAGATGTGTATGTAAATGATGCTTTTGGCACTGCTCACAGAGCCCATGCATCTACCGCAATTATTGCACAATTTTTTCCAGAGAATAAATGTTTCGGAAATTTGTTAGCAACAGAAATTGAAAGCATTGATAAGGTATTGAACAACTCAGAAAAACCAGTAACTGCTATTTTAGGAGGAGCAAAAGTGTCGTCTAAAATAGGAGTGATTGAAAATATTATTGAAAAAGTAGATCATATTATTGTAGGTGGTGGAATGACGTTTACGTTTATCAAGGCTTTAGGAGGAACGATAGGGAATTCGTTAGTGGAAGATGATAAATTAGAATTAGCGTTAGATATTTTAGCGAAAGCAAAGGAAAATAATACAGAAATTCATTTACCAGTAGATGCGATTATTGCAGACGCTTTTTCAAGCGATGCGAATACACAAGTGATAGATACTAATGAAATTCCTGATGGATGGATGGGATTAGATTGTGGACCTAAAACCGCAGAAAAATTTGCAGAAGTTATCGCAAAATCTAAAACTATTTTATGGAACGGACCTTTAGGGGTTTTTGAAATGGAAAAGTTTGCACAAGGAACGATTGGCTTAGGAAATGCAATTGTAGAAGCTACTAAAAATGGGGCATTTTCGTTAGTAGGCGGAGGAGACTCAGTTGCTGCAGTAAAACAATTCGGGTTTGCGGATAAAGTAAGTTACGTTTCTACAGGAGGAGGAGCGATGTTAGAAATGTTAGAAGGAAAAACCTTACCAGGAATTGAAACGATTTTAAAATAATTTGTCATTCCGAACGAGGTACGAGGAGGAATCTCATTCAACATAGTAACTTACGTTTTTAAGATTTTTCACTTTCGTTGCATTTAAGTTCGAAATGACCGTTGTTGTTTTGTTAAACAAATCAATAATAACACCTTTAACAATTACAGAATATTATGAAATATACAACACTACCAACTACAGATATTAAAGTTTCTAAAATTTGTTTAGGAACTATGACGTGGGGAAGACAAAATACCGAAGCAGATGGTCATGAACAAATGGATTATGCCTTAGAACAAGGGGTAAACTTTTTTGATACTGCAGAATTGTATTCTGTTCCTGCGACTCCAGAAACGTATGGTGCAACAGAGAAAATCATTGGTTCTTGGTTCAAAAAAACAGGCAACAGAGAGAAAGTAGTGTTGGCTTCTAAAATTGCTGGAGGAGGTGATTATACGGCGCATATTAGAACAGGTGGTTTTAATAGAAAGAATATCGGCGAAGCAATTGAAGATAGCTTAAAACGTCTACAAACAGATTATATCGATTTATACCAATTACATTGGCCAGATCGTGGGGTGAATTGTTTCGGAGTACGTGATTATCCGTATAAGACTTCAACAGAAGAAGCTGAAAAGCATTTAGAGATTTTAGAAACCTTGAATGACTTTGTAAAACAAGGAAAGATAAAACACGTTGGTTTATCTAATGAAACACCTTGGGGAACGATGAAATATTTACAAACAGCAGAACAACATGATTTGCCTAGAATGGTAACGATTCAAAATTCGTATTCGTTAATTCATAGAGGGTATGAAGTGGGAATGTCTGAAGTCTCTATGCGAGAAAATATTGGTTTGTTAGCGTATTCTCCGTTAGCACAAGGAGTATTAACAGGAAAGTATATTGATGGAAAAACTCCTGAAGGAGCGAGAGGAACCTTATTTCCACGCTTTATTGCACGATATAAAAACGAAGGCTCAGAAAAAGCGGTTTTAGAGTATCAAAAAATAGCAAATAAACACGGATTAACGTTAACAGAGTTATCGCTAGCATATATTAATCAGTTACCATTTGTAACGAGTAATATTATTGGAGCTACTAAAATGAGTCAGTTAAAAGAGAATATCAATTCAATTAATATAGAATTGTCTGATGCTATTTTAGCTGAGATAGAAGCTGTGCACAAAGCAATTCCAAATCCAGCTCCTTAATTTATAAGAGATATGAGATAAAAAAATCCGAAGTAAGCTTACTTCGGATTTTTTTATCTGTTTTCTAAACTTTGTATCTAAAATCTATTCCTCTATTATTTTAAAAGAGGTAGCTTTAAATCTTCCGTTTTCAACTTTTCCAGTAACTTCTGCTTTTCTAACTACATTACAGAAACCAATATTTTTATCGTGAGCATCTCCAAAATCATCTATGTGAGCACCATCAATAAAATAAGCTTTTTCGTCAATTTTCACGGCTAAATCACACCCTTGTTGGCTGTCTAAACCAAGTTTACATTGACCACATGAGGCTTCTACGATTTGTTTCTTTTCCTTAGGAGAGTTGCAAGCAACAATTCCAAAAAATGCAAAAATTATCATTTTTTTCATAGGTTAAATATACATAAATAAGCGTAAAAAACCCAGAATAAATCTATTCTGGGCTTAATTAATTATGGTATTTAAACGTCCTAGCTCTCTTCTTCACCAACAAGTTCTCCTTGTGTGGTTACAGAGCCAGTAGTTGCGTTTCCGTAAACAGGAGTTTCATTTCTTAGAATGTCAATCACTCTTGCGAAATTATCTGCTGTCATATATGGAGTTTCCTGTCTTTTCCCCTGAAATGTCGTAAAGTAAAATTTACCTAAATCAATTTTAGGATCCCATAAAGCTTGATAGCCTTTTAATTTTGTCCATCCTGTTGTTCCTTGTGCATAATGTGGCATAATATGTTAGTTTGGGTTAATAGTTGTGTAAAGTTATCAAAAAACACAATCTAATAGGGTTACCTATTTCCCATTTTTAACAGGGATACATTCCTAATTTTTTAAGGATAGAAGGACTTATCTATTAAGGGGGGTATATCTAATTAATATCCTATTTTACCTCGAACTCTTTGTAGTACATCTTTTGCAATTACACGAGCTTTTTCTGCTCCCACAGCTAAAGCTTCGTCAATTTCATGACGGTTTTCCATATAGTGACTATACTTAGCACGAACATCAGCAAATTTATCAATAATTAGTTCATAAAGTGCTTGTTTAGCATGTCCATAACCATAACCACCATTTTCATAATTCGCACGCATTACGGCAATCTGTTCTTCTGAAGCTAATAATTTATATATGGCAAAAACATTGTCAGTATCTGGATCTTTTGGGTCTTCTAAAGCTTTACTGTCTGTTTGAATAGCCATAATTTGTTTACGTAACTTTTTATCTGGTAAGAAAATATTGATAAAATTATTTCGAGATTTGCTCATTTTTTCACCATCAGCTCCCGGAACTAGTTTCGTGTTTTCATTTATCTTAGCTTGAGGCGGAACTAGAGTTTCTCCAACAATATTGTTAAACCTATTGGCTACATCACGAGTCATTTCTAAATGTTGTAACTGATCTTTTCCAACAGGAACAACTTCAGCATCGTATAATAAAATATCTGCAGCCATTAACATTGGGTAAGTAAACAAACCAGCATTTACGTCAGCTAAACGATCAGCTTTATCTTTAAAACCATGTGCTAAGGTTAAACGTTGAAAAGGAAAAAAGCAACTTAAGTACCAGGTTAACTCGGTAGTTTCAGGAATATCACTTTGACGATAAAACACGGTTTTGTTAATGTCAAGACCACAAGCAAGCCAAGTAGCCGCAACACTATAGGTGTTTTCTCGCAATTCGTTTCCGTCTTTAATTTGGGTTAAAGAATGCATGTCGGCAATGAAAATAAATGATTCGTTTTTTGAATCATTTGCCATTTCAACTGCAGGTAAAATTGCTCCTAATAAGTTTCCTAAATGTGGGGTTCCTGTACTTTGTACTCCTGTTAAAATTCTTGACATAAGTCTGTTTTGAAATGTTTTTAAATAAGTGCTTGCTTAAGTGAGCAAAAATAAGCTTAAAATTTATCAAACAAAAGAAATTACTACATTCGCATATTAGAGGAACCTTGTTCTTAAAGTTTTCTTGAGAAAAAGAAGTATAAGGTTAGGTAGTTGATTGTAATTTAAAAGATTTGAAGTATATATTTTTTCCTGTTCGGTTTATTTGGCGTGTTTGGTTCTATGTGTTAATTGTAATTTCAATATTGTTAATGGCACCTTTTATGCTGGTTTTAACTTCAGATGAAAAATATTATCCAGTTTTTTGGAAAGTAGTGAGAGCTTGGGCCTTCTTTTTAATTTATGGGATGGGGTTTCGATTAAAAGTTGAAAAAGAGCAAGAACTAGATCGAAATAAAAGTTATATGTTTTGTGCTAACCATGCGTCGTTTATAGATCCATGGATTTTAATAGCTATGAGTAAAAATCCAATAGTTTTTGTAGGAAAGAAAGAATTAGCAAAGTTTCCAATTTTTGGTTTTTTTTATAAAAAAGTAGTAATTGTAGTTGATAGAAGTGATTTAGAAAGTAGAAAAAAAGTCTATGAACAAGCCCATAGCAGATTAAAAAATGGAACAAGTGTTGCTATTTTCCCTGAAGGGTTAGTACCTGCTGAAAATATCGTTTTAGCACCGTTTAAGAATGGGGCATTTAGTTTAGCTATAGAACATCAAATACCTATTGTACCACAAGTGTATTATGATGGAAAACGTTTATTTTCTTGGGATTTTTTCAAAGGCAGTCCAGGAACACTAAGAGTTAAGCAATGTAAATTTATAGAAACAGAGAACTTAGCTACTGGTGATAAGAAAAAGCTTAAGGAGCAAACATATAATGTGATATACAATGAATTGGTAAATGATGAGTTGTATATGAAAGACACCAATCGACTAAACAATGAGCGAGAGTTTAAATCACCATTATAGTGAAAAAGAAGAAAAGTTAAATATACTCACCCACGGATTTGGGTTACTGCTTAGTATTGTAGCTTTTCCTTTTCTTGTACAAAAATCACTTAGTTATCATAGCTTCTGGAAAGTAGCTAGTTTTTGTATTTACGGATTGAGTTTAGTAATTCTATATGCAGCATCTACTTTTTACCATGCTTCTAAAGAACCTAAACTTAGACGGAGGCTTAATATTTTTGATCATGCTGCTATTTATGTATTAATTGCCGGAACGTATACGCCCTTTTGTTTAGTTGTACTGTCACCAAAGCTGGGTTGGTATATGTTTGTTTTTGTGTGGTTATTTGCTGTTACTGGTGTTATATTGAAGCTTTTTTTTACTGGACGGTTCGATAAATTGTCAACAGCTTTATATCTGTTAATGGGGTGGCAAGTTATTTTTATAATAAAGCCTTTAATGGAAAACTTATCAAAAGAAGGGTTGTTGTATCTTTTTCTTGGTGGGGTCTTTTATACTGTTGGAGCGATTTTTTATTCCATAAAAAAAATGAAATATAACCATGCAACCTTCCATGTTTTTGTGTTATTAGGAAGTTTAAGTCATTTTTTAGCGGTTTTTTATATTGATTAATTTTGTTTTACTGTTAAAAAAAAGAAATATCTGTAAATTTAAAGTTAAAATAATACTAATAGGTAATTTACTGTCTGTATTGGTTAGTATTGTATTAAATTGATTTGTTTTATAACTGTAGGTTTGTTTTAAGTAATTTAAAATCAATCAATTATGAAACAAAAAATTATTTTGTTACCCTTCTTCTTTTTGTTGTTTTTCTGTGTTGAAGCTATACTGGCTCAAGACTGTAAGGTTACAAGTGAAAATCAAAAGGTATTTTTAAAATACCCTGAATCAAAAAAAGAATTTGACAAATTTAATAACTACACAAAAAATGTAGTTAGAAAAAAACAAACTTCGCTTTTAAATAGAGCAGAAGAGACCTATACCATTCCAGTGGTTGTGCATGTTTATGGTTCAGTTCAACATGGACAAACCGTAACTTATGAAAAAATAGAAGTTGCGTTAGATAAACTGAACGAGGATTTCAACGGGCTTAATGATGACTTCAATACTGTTGATCCCATTTTTTCAGGAAGACGAGGTACTCTTAGTATTCGATTTGCTTTGGCAAAAATAGACCCTAATGGAGGTAGTACCAATGGTGTTGTATTTCATCCAGAAAAAGCTGGATATGGAAATGGTTCAGGTTATGATGCCCAAATAGCAGCCGATGCTTGGGATAACTATAAGTATATGAATGTATACATTATGGGAGATTTGTATGCTGATGGAAGTGCGACAAACTCTGGAGTTGCATGGTACCCTAATACAGCGATGTCTGATAATAATACCGCTAGAGTGGTTTATAATGGGCGTTATATTCATGGTAATACAAATAAAGAATTTGCTTCGGTATTAACACATGAATTTGGTCATTGGTTAAACCTTATACACACGTTTGAAGGTGGATGTAACGACCCAAATGGAGACTATGTAGACGACACACCAAAAGAAGATTCTAATTCTGGAGATGATGGCTGTACCGTTGGTGCTAGTGATTGTGGTAATTTAATTAATTATGAAAATTATATGGGCTATGACGCCGCTGCTGGCTGTGGAAAAATGTTTACTCAAGGACAAATAGATAGAATGCTCACGGCATTACAACATCCAGCACGTAAACCTTTATGGCAACCAGCTAACTTAACATCTACAGGGGTAGATTTAACAGGAGCGTCTTTAGTCGTAGATAGTCCAATAGTGGAAGAAGCATTATCAAACAATGGAGCGATAGTTAATGAAGCTAAAAATGTTACGCTTCAAGGAGGTGCTTTTACCGTTAGTTCTGGAAGTTTATTTGAAGGAACACATTTTGATACAAGTCTACCTCAAGGGGTATCAGCACAAATTACGGTAGTAGATAATCAAAAGTTAAATGTAAAATTTACAGGTCAAGTATTAAATCATGCTAAAGCTGATAATTCAACAGGTACAATTACCTTTAAAAATGCAGCAATTTCAGGAGGAACGCCCTCTTTAAATTCTGATAAAGTAACGTTTAATTTCTCTTTTTATGATCCTTATAAAGTGGTGTATTTTGATAATCAAGATTACACAGCTAACTCAGGAAATACATGGACATTTTTTACAATAGATGGTGCTAGTAATAATAGATTTGGAACGTTTTATGAAAATAATTCATTGATATTAGAGACGTATAAAAAAGCATTAGTATGTCAATCAGGAACTAGAAATGTAAAACCAGTTGACCTAAATACAGTAATTGATGAGCAAAGTTCTTGGGTAGACGGAGGAGGATATCCTGATTTGCATGTAATTAGAAATGCTAGTTACACTTCCTGGGATGGTAAAACCGCTTACATAGGTTTTCAATTAGAGTTATACCCTGGAAAAACTAATTATGGTTGGTTCAGAGTTAGTGTTAACAACAATGGTACTTCGTATAGTTTATTAGATTATGCATATAGTACAGAGCCTTATGGAGCCATTAAGGCAGGAAGCAAAGTTTGGGATGGAGGATCAACTTGTAATGATGGCATTCAAAATGGAGACGAAACAGGAGTTGATTGTGGTGGTTCATGTGAGCCTTGTGTAATAACCTATTGTGATTCTAACGGTAAAAGTGTTAATGATGAATTTATTAGCAACGTGCAGTTAAATACGATTAATAATAGTTCTTCTGGTTCAAATGGAGGATATGCAGATTATACATCTACAGTGTCAACTAGTTTATCAAAAGGAGGTGACTATTCAATAACCATAACACCAAGTTGGAGTAGTACTATTTATTCTGAAGGATATAGTGTTTGGATCGATTATAATCAAGATGGAGATTTTACAGATTCAGGAGAGCAAGTTTGGAGCAAAACTGCTTCTAAAGACACTTCGGTAACAGGAGAGTTTACCGTGCCTAATTCAGTAATTTCTGGAGAGACTAGAATGAGAGTGTCTATGAAATACAATGGAATTGCCACAGCTTGCGAATCGTTTAGTTATGGTGAGGTGGAAGACTATAAAATCGTTATAGGAAGTGGAGTAGTTACGTGTAACGATGATATTCAGAATGGAGACGAAACAGGAGTTGACTGTGGAGGTTCTTGTGAATCGTGTAACACAAATGATGATATAGTATATGTTGATATAGATGATTTAACGGTCACACCAAATGATGTTTGGAAAGTTTTTAAAATTGAAACAGGCGATAATACAGATTATGGAGCTTGGTATACTAGTAATTCAGTACGATTAGAAACCTATAATAAAGATATTGTTTGCGAAAGTACGACTAGTAATATATCCTATTTAGCAGAAGGTGTTTCTGTTGGAGTTCCAAGTAATTTTGTAGCAAACTCATATCCTTATACGGTTAGTTCTTCTGATTATACATCGTGGAATGGGAAGACTGGCTTTATTGGGTTTACTTTTAAAATAAATGGAAATCCGCACTATGGATGGTTCCATATTTCGGTTGCAAGTGATGGGCAATCTTATACGTTGACAGATTACGCTTACAATAAAACGGCAAATGCGGCAATTACAACAGTAACAAGAAGCGGAGTTGTAGGGGCTAACCATGAAAAGTTAAATGATAGTGGAATTATTTCTGCAACACCCAATCCATTTATATCACAAACTAAAATTGATGTTTCTAGTCTTTCTAAAGATGGAGCCATACGATTAGATGTATATGATTTACTGGGAAGGCATATACACAGTAAAGACATTCAATCACCATCTACATTTATACTAATTGATGATAGTGTAATTAAAAGAGAAGGAATGTATTTATTAAAAATCCAATCAGGAAAACAAATAAAAACTCTTAGTATTCTTAAAAAATAAGAAAAGAGTTTTGTTAGGGGAGTAAAAACTGTTTGAAATATTTTCAAGCAGTTTTTTTACCATTTATTATAAGGGAACTTGCTTAAGTTAGAATTGTAGTATTTGGAAATTCCAGTAACTTCCTCACCTAGCCACTCAGGTTTTGTAAAGTGTTCGTTTTCGTTTTCTAGTTCTACTTCGGCAACTAATAAACCGTTGTTTTCTCCCAAAAAATCATCTACTTCAAAAGTATGACTGTCTACTTTTACTAAATAACGGTACTTTTCAATAATTCCTTTTTCACATAAATTAAAAAGAGCATCAGCTTCCTTTTTGTCAATTTCTTTTTCCCATTCAAAACGAGTAGTTCCGTTAGTGTTAGAAGCTCCTTTGATAGTTAAAAAACCTGTGTTGTCTTTAATTCGAACTCGTACTACGCGCTCTTTATCTGAATTTAAAAAACCTTGCTTTATGTAGTTTTTTTGAAAAGCTTTTTTCTTAAAACCTGTGGATTTAACTAAAAACTTTCGCTCTATTTCTATAGTCATACAAAACGGAATCAAATTTATACGAATGTACCATTTTTGTTGATATTATTGAATATCTTTGGTTAATGATTTTAACAGTTAAACATAATTAAATGGCTGTAATTACTACAAAAGCCATTGTTTTAAGCTCTCTTAAATATGGCGATACCAGTTTAATTGTAAAATGTTTTACTTTACAAGAAGGAGTAAAATCGTACATGATAAAAGGAGTGTTAAAATCAAAAAAAGGAAAATTAAAGCCAGCACATTTTCAGCCACTAACACAACTAAATCTTACCGCAAACCACAGCAATAAAAGCTCATTGCATTCTATTAAAGAAGTACAAGTAATTCACCCGTATGAAACTATTCATACTTCCGTAGTTAAACAAACCATTGTGCTTTTTTTATCAGAAGTGTTATCGTATATCCTTCAAGAGGAAGAAGAAAACAATTCTTTATATAGTTATATTGAAACCTCTTTAATTTGGTTAGATACACATGGTGAAGTAGCAAACTTTCATATATTGTTTTTATTGAATTTATCTAGGTATCTTGGCTTTTATCCAGATACGACCAATATTGATAGATTAGCCTTTAATTTATTAGAAGGAAGGTTTACTAATACTGAATATGAAAAGTTAACGCTTTCAGGCAAAGAGATAATGTTATTTAAAAGCCTGTTAGGCATAAATTTTGATGCAATTAATTCAATTTCTTATTCGAAAAAAGAAAGACAAATTATTCTCCGAATTATAGTTCAATATTATGAATTACATTTGGAGGGATTTAGAGAACCCAAATCATTAGATGTTTTAGAAACCGTATTTAATTAATATGAAGCAAAGAATTACTGTATTTTTTTTATTATTTATTACCACAATTTTTTCTCAAACTATTACTGTTATTGATGCTGAAACAGGTAAGCCTGTAGAGGCTGTTGCAGTGTTTAATAAAAGTAAAGTAACATCGGCAGTAAGTGATGAGTTTGGGAAAGTAGATGTTTCTAATTTTAAAAAAAATGAGTTGCTTACGTTTGCACACGTGTCGTATGCAGAATACCAAGAAAAAAAATCAGCAATAAAAAAGAATAACTACCACGTTTATTTATCAAAAAACTCTGAGCAGTTAGATGAGGTAGTTGTTTCAGTTTTTAAAAATAGAGAAAAAACCAATCGAATTGCAGAGCAAATAGCAGTGGTGTCTTCAAAAGAAATTGAGAAACTATCTCCACAAACTTCAGCAGATTTATTAGCAAGTGTACCAGGGATTAAAGTTCAGAAATCACAGTTTGGAGGAGGAAGTCCTGTTTTGCGTGGAATGGAAAGTAACCGAGTGCTTTTGGTGGTTGATGGTGTTCGTATGAATAATGCTATTTATAGAAAAGGACACTTACAAAACTCAATTACAGTAGCTCCAAATTTATTAGATAGAACAGAAGTCGTTTTTGGTCCGTCATCAGTAATTTACGGTTCTGATGCATTAGGTGGAGTAATTCACTATTATACCAAAACTCCGAAGTTATCAGAAAAAGGAAGTGAAATTAAAGGAAATACATTTTTACGATATAGTTCAGCAAATAATGAAATAACAAATGTAGTTTCTGCCGAACTGAGGTTTAAAAAATGGGCATCTTTTACAAGTGTAGCTCATAGTAATTTTGGAGATTTAAAAATGGGAGAAAATCGTTCTCACGGTTTTGATGATTGGGGAAAAGTTCCTTTTTACTCTAACAACACGAATACTTTTTACAATGATACACCAGTAGCCAATTTTAATGAGAATTTACAAAGAAATACAGGCTACAGTCAAACAGACGTGCTACAAAAATTTTATATTCCTTTTTCAAAAAACACTGATTTTAAACTAAACTTACAGTATTCAACCTCTTCAAGCATCCCGCGTTTTGACAAGTTAACTGAGTTGAAAAGTGGAAACTTAAAGTTTGCTGAATGGTATTACGGTCCACAAGAACGTTTGTTAATATCTCCGCAGTTAATTATCAATCCTAAGAAAAAATGGATGGATAATGGTACAATAACTTTAGCGTATCAAAACATAAAAGAAAGTCGTATACAACGAAAGTATGGAAGTTTAGATAGGTCTTACAGAAATGAAAGTGTAGATGTTTTTAGTTTGAATGGAGATTTTACAATACCCTTAGCTAAAAGAAGGAATTTAGGGTATGGAGTAGAAGTTACTTACAATGATGTAGCATCAAATTCTTATGGAAAAACATTGCGTGTTAATGGTAATAAAATTATTGGTTTTGATGATGATTTTACCGTGCAATCTCGATATCCTGATGGAGGAAGCAGTTATTTAAGTTCAGCTTTTTATGTAGATTATCGTCAAGATATTAATGATAAATCAACATTAAACACAGGAATTAGAGGTACCAATACTGTGTTGAAAGCAAAATGGCTTGATGAAACGTTTATAGATATTCCTCAAAATGATATAAAACTAGATAATCAATCGCTAACAGCAACTATAGGGTACGTATATAAACCAAATAAAACTTGGCAATTAAATACGGTGTTATCTTCTGGTTTTAGATCACCAAATATTGACGACGTAGGAAAAATAAGAGAGAAAAATGGAAAAGTAACAATACCCAATATAAAATTAAAACCAGAACATGCATATAATGCTGAAATCGGAGTTCAAAAATACTTTAATAATAGAAAGTTTAGAGTTGGAGCTAACGTGTATTATACTTTGTTGAATAATTATATTTATAGAGAGAGTTTTGAGTTGAATGGAAGCTCAACTATTGAGTATGATGGAGAAGAAGGAACTATGGTAGCAAATGTAAATAAAGGAACAGCTTATGTTACGGGTGCTACGGTGAGTTACCAAGGGAAGCTACATAAGAACTGGAATACTTCTGGATTTATTACCTATACACATGGCGAAGCTTATGACACAAACGAACCATTATCATCTATTCCGCCATTATTTGGTCGTTTTGATTTAAGCTACGTTAATAATAAACTTGAAGGAGGAGCTAATCTAGTTTTTAATGCTAAAAAAGATATTTCAGATTATAACATAACTGAAGGGATTGATAACCATGAACAGACGCCAATTGTGAATCCTAATGCAACTGAAGATGTTAACAAATATTATGGAACTCCTAGTTGGATGACTGTTGGATTGTATGGGAAGTATCAGTTCACAAAAAACATCGCTTTGCAAGCACAATTGTCTAATTTATTTGATGAGCATTATAAAGAATTTGCGTCGGGAGTTTCAGCTGCAGGACGTAATATTTCAGTATCTTTGCTAACCAATTTTTAAGTAAAATACAAATGATTAATTTTTTCAAGTTAGTAAGTTTATTAGAAGGGATATCTTACATTTTATTACTTTTTATTGCTGTGCCAATTAAATACTTACAAGGAAATCCAGAGTATGTTAAAATGCTTGGTATGCCTCACGGATTATTATTTGTTGGCTATATCGTATTGGCTATTATGTTAAAGTACGAGCTAAATTGGAATGGTAAAACTTTCGGAATTGTTTGTTTACTTTCTATTTTACCTTTCGGAACATTTTTCGTTGGTAAATACTTAAAAAAGGCAGAAGCTTAATATTTTACTTTATTGAGAAAAATTACCCTCCGCTAACAGGAGGAATAATTGCGATTACATCATTTTCTTTTATGAGTATATCGTCTGTAGCGTAACTTTCGTTAATAGCTACAGCATACGAACTCATTTTTTGTAACTCAGGAAATTCTTCTACAAGAAACTCTTTAAAGCTAGCAACAGTACTTTTGTTAGGAAGTTCAATTTCTAATGTAGAACTATCAACTAAGTCTGTGGCCATACCGAAAAATAGAATGCTTATTTTCATATAACAAATCTACAATTTTATCCCGAAAATGACTCTGTTTTCATGTTTTCCGTTAAAGTAAGAGCGAGCAAAATCTACACGTAAAAAGCGCCATTTTCCAACGCCAACATTATCTAAACCAATAGCAAATTCAGAATAAGGTTTGTTGCCTGCTGTAAATAGTCCTTTTGTTCCAGTAACTAGATGAAAGTTAAGTTTATTTAACAAAGGAACCTTGCTTAATAATGCTCCTTTAAAATTATATTCTCCATGAAGTTCAGCGTATTTATCATTAGAGCTTAACTTATAATACGGAAGCATGTAAAAGTTGTCCAAATAGTTATCTTTTGGAGCTATTAACAAGCGATTTCCGTTAAAATGAGCATAATCTATAAATGGAACATCTTTTTTTTCTAAAAACATGCCTCCTTTCGCTTTGTAAGCAAATTCACCCCAGTTGCCTAAGTTTATTTGTTGATATAATTGAGAAAAAACTACATCTGAATTCCATTCAGAATTCCCAGATCCGAAGTTTTTTTGATAACCAATATACAGCGACGGATACTTACTATTAGGAACGCTATATTTTCCATCAGGATATGATAAATATTTTTGTCCAAAATTTATGTTCGCTCCTAAAGAAAAAGTCCACATTTGATGCGGCGTAAAACCTGTTGAAAAATCAGCAGGATTTTGCGGATTGTTAGAAGTATAATCTACATCATTTTGTGGGAACATTACATAATCAGTTGTATTAAATAATGGTTTTCTATCTGCAAATTCCAAAGAAGAAAACATACGTATTCCGTTCGTTACTTCTTGCGAAAAGGTTGTTTTGGCAAATGTCTTTTCATAAATTTTTAAATAATTTCTTTCAAAACCAATAGAACTTATTGTGTTCCAAAACTTAGAAATAGGCTGTTTTGGGTTGAATTGTGACGTGGCAACTCCTCCAGAAATTGTTAAAACAGGTCGTGTAGTATTGTTCCAACGATAGTTAAAGTTGGCTGTAGGACGCACTTTTTTCTCTGAAAAACCATAATTAACATCAGCCCCAATACTAAAACGTTTTCCTTTTTTGTTCAGTGATTTTCGGTAGTTAACACCTAAAGAAGAATTCCATCCTTGTACAGTATTAAAATTAAGATTTTCAATAGGCGAAGAAGTGCTTATCGACCACTTGTTGTAAGAGTCTTGGTAAGTGTAACCAGAAAGAATATCTAAGGGTTTAAACTTGTTATTTTTGGTGTCAATAGAGTCTAGATATTTCTTCGATTTTCGAATGGTTTTTATACTGTCTTTTAATTTGTAATCCGATATTTCTTCAGAAGTTAACGTAACAGGACGAATTTTATTCCAATATGTTGAATCCTTTTCTGTAGCATTTTCAGCAAATGAAAGCACTTCGTTACCAAAAGTATCTTCAGTAAAGTTGGGACTGAAATTATAGTTAGAATAAGCAGCAGAAAATCGACCGTTAAAATGAAAACCAAACAAACCAGCTTTAAAATCTATAGTTTGTGTAACGGGTACCCAAGCTTTGTTTTTAGTAGAGAAATTATAATTCTGTTTAATATGTAGTGAATCTACAATAGGCAAGCTTATTTGTGCGCCAGTAACAATAACATCCGCACCATAAATAGCCCAATCATCTTCAACTATATAGATGAACCCACTAAAAACCCGATCGTTTTTACGTTTTGGTAAAAGTTGAATTTTGTTAATTAGTGTTCCGTTTTTATCATAAAAAACACCAGTTAGTTTATAGTTGTAATAACCAAAAGCACCATTTGCAATAGGAGAAATAACTTTAACATCAGCCAAATCAAAAGAGTTTTCATAAAAGTTAAAATTTACTTCTTCAGCTTGATTAAAACTAATTCCGTTGTCTTGTCCACTAACTTTTGAAGCAATAATATACTCTTTAAAGTTCTTAGGTTTTTTCTGAAATGCGATTTTAGACACAGTTTCAGAAAGGTAAACGATGCCTGTTCTGGTTGAATCTAATCCACCACCCATATCACCAATATCCTGTCCTAAAAACTTTTTTGGTAAATCTTTTACCTTAAATAAACCACGAGAGTAAAAATCAGCAGTATACTCAGCAAACTTATCCGTGTTTTTTGCCTTGCTAGCAATGGTATTTCTAATAATTTTGTTAGCAGGATTTTCTTCAGAAGAAATGACAACTTCATCCAAAGTAACCTCTTCTTCGGGTAATGTAACATTTAAAGTAAAAGGGAAAGAGGTAATTTCAACAGTTTTTTTTAGAGTCTTATACCCTAGCATTTGAAATATTAGCGTGTGCTTTCCTTTTGAGTTAAATGCTAGTTCGTAGTCACCATTTGTATTGGTTGTGGTACCTGTAATAGTGTTTTCTAAATATACACTTACAAAAGAAATCGGTTGGCTTTTGGTATTTGTAACTTTTCCTTTAATTTGAGAAAAAGTAATTGAAGAGCATGCTAAAAATAAAAATGTAGTTATATTTTTCATAATCAGTTAGTTGTTGTTAACAAACATAAAAGAAGAACTTTGTAAAGTGTATTTAAGAAGTGTTAAATAACTTACAAAGTTCTCTTAATATAAGTAAGACTATGAAGTAGAAAAAATGTTACAAAAGATTACTTAACAGTGTCTTTTTGTTGCTTTTTCTTCTTTTTTCCGAATAAACCACCTAAAACGTCTGTTACCTTTTTAACAGTTTCTTCCTTTTTACTGGTTGTGCTGGTACTATCTTTCTTTTTATTTCCTAATAATCCACCTATAGTATTGTTAACTAACTTGTCTTTTTGTTGCTGAACCAATTTCTGACTCAACTTAGTAACCGATGAAGATAAATCGGTTTTTACAGAAGGATTAGTCATATTTCCAGCAATACTTGCGGTAATAGGAACAGTAATGTTTTGTTGATCTTTTGCGCTTAATTTTGAAAGTAACCCTTGTGCTTCATTACCTAAATATTTAGCAGGAACATTAAGAGTAACGTTGTAGTTCATTGTTTTATCAAATCCATGGCTACCTCCTACAGTAATACCAATATCTTTATATTTTAAATCAAATGGTTTTACAATTACTTTACCTTCTTTAAAAGATAAGTATGTTTTAATATCAGATAAATCTAGTTTTTTTAAATCAATAAAAGATAATTTATCGTTTAATAAACTAAGTGCTTTTGTTTTTTCAGGATTAATACTGGTTGTTAATAACTCAGCTAAAGCATTACCAGAAACTGAGGTAAGGTTTGGAGTAAAATCATCATTCAAGTTTCCTGATAAATCGATGTCTGAATTTAATTTACCATTCATAGCTCCAGCAATAGGACTTAGTGACTGTAGTAAATCTAAGCTAGTGAAAGATTGTGCAATATCAAAAGACTTAATACCTAATTTCATATCGAAAGTAGGTTGTTTTTTTTGAGTGTTAACCTCTCCATTCAATGCGATTCGACCATTAAAAATACCAGCATTCATATTTTGTAGTATGGCTTTTTCATCCTTTAAAAGAAGCGTTCCCTTTACATTTTGCAAGGTTAAGTTATCATAGTGTACTGTTTTGGCGTTAGCAGAAACAGCGCAGTCTAAAAATGCAGGAATTTTTAAAGCTTCTGTTGGAGTATCTTTTTTAGATATTTCTTCTTTATTTTCAGCGGCTTCAGTATTTTCTTGCATAAAATCACTCACATAAAAAGTGTTTGAATCTACCTTAAAGTTTCCTTGCAATTTTTTATCAGAAAGTAAAAAGCCTAACAAGTTTTTAATTGTCCCTGTAGCTTTTAAATCACTTTTTCCTGAGGTAGCATCAAACTTACTTAAGGTAATGGTGCCTGGTGTAAAATTAACTTCAGTGTTTTTGATATGAAATGGATTTACAACATCTTCTGAAGAAAAAACAAAGTTACTCACTTCCATTTTTCCATTGTTTTTAATGCGACCTAAAGTGTTGTTTTCAATCGCTTTCATGTCGAATTCCGTATGCAAATCAGCCTTTAAAATCCCGCTTAATTCATTTTCTAAATCAATAGGATATGCTTTGTTAATATTGGCAAGGTTTAAAACACCTTTTAAACTAGCGTTTATTTTTGGATTAGAAGTTAGGTTATAAATATTTCCTTTTCCAGAAAAAGTATCCTGATCAATCTTAAAAGAAAGACCATTAATAGTAACAAACGTATTTTCGGTTTTACCAGTGGTGTTTTTTATTTGAGCATCAATGTTAATATTTTGAACACTTTTTGGTAAATCAGGGTATTTAAATGAAGCATTATTAGACTTCATGGAAATATCTAATTTTGGAATATGTTTGTCATCAATAATTCCATTTACTTTTCCGTTTACACTAAAATTACCAGTAGTGCTTACTCCAGCAATACTTTTAGTGTAGGCTTCAGGAATTAATCCTAAAAAGTTTTTAAAGTCTGATGAAGGAGTTTTAAAATTAATGTCAACTTCTTGATTGTTCTCGTTTATTTGAACAAAACCATCAAAAACCAATGGAAGATTATTTAGTTTAGCTTCATTTTTTAAGAAAGAAAACTTCATGTTGGTTAAGTCCATTCCTAAAATAGCATCTAACTCTATTTTTTGATCCTTAGCATACGAGTTTCCATCCATTCCAAAAGAAACTAAAGTTGAAGTTTGGGTGTCTAATTCTGTATTTGATTGAGAAAAGTCACCACTTCCGCTATGATTTAATTCAGTAAGCTCAAGATTTAACTTACCTTGTTTGTCATTATATTTTATCGTAGCATTGTTAATAGCGTACGAATTAATTGATAATCCAAAAGTTGATGGTTCTTCATTTTTATTCTCTTCTGTTTCTGAGGGCTTTGCAATGTCGTAATTGGCATTTCCTTTTTCATCAACTAATACACTTACCAAAGCATCATCTATAGAAAAAGATTTGATGTTTAATTGATCAGAAGAAGCTTTAAAAAGCTCTGTAAGTTTTAATGCTAAGTTTACCTCTTTCGCATATACCAAGGTGTCACCTTCAAAAGGAGCTTTGTTAATAACCGTTAGGTTTGATAATTGAACAGATGCGTTTGGAAAGTTTCTAAGTAAACTTAGGCTAGAGTCGCTAAAATCAACTTGTGCATTTACGTTGTTGTTAATTGTAGTTTTTACTAAGTTCATCACTTTATCTTGAAATAACAGGGGAATGCTAATCAAAAGGATGAAGAAAAAAATTACAACACCTAATACTATTTTATATATCTTTTTCATTATGAATAAAGTTTGTCATGTAATACTAACGAACAAAGTTCAGGATTTATTTGTAAATAGAAAGTGAATAAAATTATAATTTTTCTTTTGGTAATTTTGCACTTATAAAACTATTTATTTTGAACAGAAGAAAGCAGTATTCATCCTTTATTAAAGAGCAGGCAAAACGTTTGGGGTTTTTAGGTTGCGGTATTGCAAAAGCTGACTTTTTAGAAGAAGAAGCTCCTCGTTTAGAAGAATGGTTACAAAACGGATATCATGGTGAAATGCGTTACATGGAAAATCACTTTGATAAACGTTTAGATCCTCGTTTATTAGTTGACGGTGCAAAATCGGTAATTTCTTTATCCTATAATTATTTTCCTTCGGAAGTTCAGGAGGAAGGAAGTTATAAAATATCGAAATATGCTTATGGTCAAGACTATCACCACATTATCAAAGATAAATTACGAGAATTATTACAATTAATTAATGATGAAATAGGAGAAGTGTCTGGTCGTTGTTTTGTAGATTCAGCACCTGTTTTGGAGCGTGCTTGGGCTGAGAAATCAGGCTTGGGTTGGAATGGAAAACATTCGTTGTTAATTCAAAAGCAACAAGGGTCATTTTTCTTTTTAGCCGAATTAATTATTGATTTAGAATTAGAGTACGACGAACCTTTTAAAACAGATCATTGCGGTAGTTGTACTCGCTGTATTGATGCTTGCCCAACACAGGCTATTTTGCCTAATAATACAGTTGATGGAAGTAAGTGTATTTCGTATTTAACTATTGAATTAAAAGATGCAATTCCATCAGAGTTTAAAGGTGAAATGCAAGACTGGATGTTTGGTTGCGATGTGTGTCAAGATGTATGTCCTTGGAATCGTTTTTCACAACCACACGAAGAAAGTTTGTTTACACCGCAAGAAAGTTTATTGCAAATGACAAAACGTGATTGGCAAGAGTTAACACAAGAAACCTTTAGTAAGGTGTTCAAGAAATCGGCAGTAAAGCGTACTAAGTTTTCTGGAATATTAAGAAATATTGATTTTATAAAAGAATAAAACCGCTTTTTAAAAGCGGTTTTATTTATGCTTTTGAAGGTTATTTAGGATTTGTTTCTCCAAAGAAAAACCAATTAAGTCCTTTTTTAATCATTCCACTTTCTTTTACTACAGCCTTTTTTTCTGCTTCTTTTAAGTTAGCAGTTTCTCCTTCAAATAGGTTTACAACAAATTCGTCATATGAGGCGTTAACCTCTTCTTGTAAGAAAGAATTGAAATATAACTCACTTGCTTTTTCACCTTTAACTTTTTCAATTTCTAATAGCGTTTTGTATAAAGGTTCTATTTTCTTTACAACATTTTCAGGTAAAGACTTTCTTCTTCCAGTATATCCAGTGATTTTTCCATTATTATCTTTTTCTACATCAAAATCAGTAATAACCCAGTAGTATCTACCTGTTCTTGTTAAGTTTTTAACAATAGCATGGAAATTGTTCCCTTGTTTTAGGTTGTCCCATAATACTTTGAAGACTACTTTAGGCATATCAGGATGCCTAATAACATTGTGAGGTTCTCCAATAAGCTCTATCTTATTATACTCCGAAGCTTCTTCGAAAGTGTCGTTCATATATAAAATAGTTCCTACAGGATCTGTTTTGCTAATAATTGTTTTAGACTTGTCCCATTTTACTTCCTCATTTATGGTTTTGGAAGGTCTAAGAGCATTGTTTGTGTCCATTCCTTTTGTTTTAATAGTTTTTCGGGGTGGTTTACTTAAAAATAATCAGCAAATATAAGGTTTTTGGTACGGGAGTGTATTTTGATTTGGTTTTTAGTTGAGTTAAAAGTTGTTAAAAACAAGTAATTTTTATTTAATCTAAAATAGTAGTTTTTAAATAATTGTATTGTGTTATTTTTTCTTTAAAAATAACAGGATAGTGCTGTTTTTAAAGTAAGAGTGTACAAAGAAAATTAATGTTAAAAGAAAAAGGAACGAAACATATGTTTCGCTCCTTTAGAAGAATGTTTTTAAGAGGATTATTGAGGATGTAATCTATTTTGGATTAGTTTCTCCGAAGAAAAACCAGTTCAACCCTTTCTTTAAAGAAATTGCTTCACTCTTAACTTTTTCAGCTTCTTCTTTAGAAAGTTCTTCGTTAAATAAGTCAACGACAAAATCATTATATGTTTTACCAACTTCTTCTTTTAAGTAAGCTTGAAAATACATTTCACTAGCTTTTTCACCTTTTAGTTTTTCAATATCTAAAAGTGTTTTATATATAGGTTTAATTTTCTTTACAACACCATCAGGAACTGCTTTCCTTCTAGCTGTGTATCCAACAATTTTGTCTTCCTCGTCTCTATCAATAGTAAAGTCAGTAATAACCCAATAATATCTACCTGTTCTTGTTAGGTTTTTAACAATTGCATGAAAGTTCTCGCCTTTTTTAAGAGCGTCCCATAAAACTTTAAAAGCTACTTTTGGCATGTCTGGGTGTCGAATAATATTGTGAGGTTCACCTACTAATTCGATAGTGCTGTATTCACAAGTGTTAGAGAAAACATCATTAGCATACAAGATGGTTCCGTAAACATCAGTTTTACTTACAATGGTTTTAGTTTTGTCCCATTGTACTTCTTCGTCAATAATGTGTCTTTGTGTAGTTTCCATTTTTTTATTTGGTTTAAGGTTCGAGCAAAATTCAGGAAATTTTTAAAGATGAAATATGACTTTTATCAGGTTACAAATTCTTTTTACTTCATAACAAAATGTATATTTGTAAGTTCAAACAAACAAGAACGAACCTATGAGAGATTCTAGAAAAAGGCATGAAGCACTACTTTATCATGCTAAGCCGAAGCCCGGAAAAATAGCAGTAGTACCTACCAAAAAATATGCAACTCAACATGATTTGTCGTTAGCATATTCACCAGGAGTAGCTGAGCCTTGTTTAGAGATAGCTAAAGATAAAAACAACGTTTATAAATATACCTCAAAAAGTAATTTAGTAGCCGTTATATCAAACGGAACAGCAGTTTTAGGACTAGGAGATATTGGTCCTGAAGCATCTAAACCAGTAATGGAAGGAAAAGGGTTGCTGTTTAAAATTTTTGCTGATATTGATGTTTTTGACATTGAGGTAGATGTAACAGATGTAGATAAATTTGTTGAAACTGTTAAGGCAATAGCGCCAACTTTTGGAGGAATTAACTTAGAAGATATTAAAGCTCCTGAAGCTTTTGAAATAGAAAGACGATTAAAAGAGGAGTTAGATATTCCTGTAATGCACGATGATCAGCATGGTACAGCAATTATTTCTGCAGCAGCCTTAAAAAATGCATTAGAAATTAATGAAAAGAACATTAAGGATGTAAAAATTGTTGTTAACGGAGCAGGAGCCGCAGCAATTTCATGTACACGTTTATATTTAGCTTTAGGAGCTAAACGTGAAAACGTAGTTATGTGTGATAGTAAAGGAGTTATTAGGAAAGATCGTGATAGCCTAACTTCACAAAAGGCGGAGTTTGCTACAGATAAAGATGTGAATACTTTAGAAGAAGCGATGCTAAACGCAGATGTATTTATTGGTTTATCAAAAGGAAATGTGGTTTCTCCTGAAATGTTGCTGTCAATGGCGAAAAATCCTATTGTTTTTGCAATGGCAAATCCAGAACCAGAGATAGAATACGATTTAGCAATTGCTACAAGAGATGATATTATCATGGCTACAGGAAGATCAGACCATCCTAATCAGGTGAATAATGTGTTAGGGTTTCCTTTTATTTTCCGTGGGGCATTAGATGTTCGTGCAAAGAAGATTAACGAAGAAATGAAGATGGCAGCGGTACATGCTTTGGCAGATTTAGCAAAGCAATCAGTGCCTGAACAAGTAAATATTGTATATGATGAAGTAAGTCTTTCTTTTGGGAAAGAATACATAATCCCTAAACCGTTTGATCCTAGGTTGATTTATGAAATTCCACCAGCAATTGCGAAAGCAGCGATGGACTCAGGAGTAGCTCAAGAACCAATTGATGATTGGGATAAGTATCGTGAAGAGTTAATGGATCGTTCAGGGACAGGAAGTAAAGAAGTACGATTATTACATAACCGAGCTAAGAAGAACCCAAAAAGATTAGTGTTTGCTGAAGCAGATCATTTAGATGTGTTGAAAGCAGCACAAAGAGTGTATGAAGAAAGAATTGGTAAGCCAATTTTATTAGGGAGACGAGAAGTTATATTAGAATTAAAAGAAGAATTAGGTTTTGATGCTGATGTACCAATTATAGACCCAAAAACAGATGAAGAAGAGGAAAGAAGAAATCGTTATGCTGAGGCTTTTTGGAAAACTAGACAGCGTAAAGGAGTAACTTTTTTAGAAGCTCAAAAATGGATGCGTGAACGCAACTACTTTGCTGCGATGATGGTGAATTCTGGTGAGGCAGATGCTTTAATTACTGGGTATTCAAGACCTTATCCATCGGTAGTAAAGCCAATGTTAGAGTTGATTGAAAAAGATCATGGAGTAACAAGGGTGGCGGCAACCAATATGATGTTGACTAAACAAGGACCTATATTCTTAGCAGATACAACAATCAATATCAATCCAACAGCAAAAGATTTAGCTAAAATTACACAGTTAACATCAGTATTGGCTAAAATGTTTGGAATGAAACCTCATGTTGCAATGTTAGGTTTCTCAAACTTTGGATCATCAAAATCAGAAAGCTCAACTAAAATTAGAGAGGCGGTTTCTTACATTCACCGTCATCATCCAAATGTTGTGGTAGACGGTGAGTTACAAGCAGATTTTGCTTTGAACCCTGAATTATTGGCAAAAGAATTCCCTTTCTCTAAATTAAATGGAAAAAGAGCAAACGTATTAATTTTCCCTAATTTAGAGTCGGCAAACATTACCTATAAGTTAATGAAAGCCGTTGATGAAGTAGAAACGATAGGGCCAATTTTACTAGGAATGAGTAAACCAGTACATATTTTGCAATTAGGAGCAAGCGTTGATGAAATGGTGAATATGGCTGCGGTAGCAGTTGTAGACGCTCAAAACAAGGAAAAGAAAGCTCAAAACAAGATTTCTCAATAGCTAAAAGAGAAATTTTTTTAAAAGATAATTTTGTCTATTTTAGACAAATAGAAAAAATAGCTGGATGATAACACAAATAAGGGGAAAGCTTGTGGAAAAAAATCCTACATACGCAGTTGTTGACTGTGGTGGAGTAGGATACTTAATGCATATTTCTTTAAACACATATTCATCATTACCAAACGATGAATATGTGTTGTTGTATACACACTTATCTATTAGAGAAGACGCACATACACTATATGGATTTTCAACGAAAATTGAACGAGAAGTTTTTCGATTGCTAACTTCGGTTTCTGGAGTAGGACCTAGTACTGCACGAACAATGTTGTCTTCAATGACTTCAGAAGAAGTTTCGCAAGCAATAGCTTCTGAAAACGTGAAACTAATTCAAACAGTTAAAGGTATTGGAGCTAAAACAGCACAACGAGTTATTGTTGATTTAAAGGATAAAGTTTTAAAAACTTTTGATGTAGATGAAGTTTCTGTGGTTCAGAACAATACAAATAAAGAAGAAGCGTTATCTGCTTTAGAGGTTCTTGGATTTGCGCGGAAGCAAGCTGATAAGGTAATAGGGAATATATTAAAAGAAACACCTGATGCAAGTGTTGAAATACTGATAAAACAGGCGTTAAAAAACTTATAAAAAAGGTTGGAAAAAGCAGTTATGAATAGATTACTTACAGCACTTACTGTTTTGGTAAGTGTTGTTTCGTTTTCACAAAGCACTCAAAAGGATAGCATTAATCCTGTTAAAAAAGATACTGTAATTCCCCTTAAATATAAATTTAAATACAATCAAAACGGAACACTTTACTTAAATAACCCTACTCAAAAAGTAGTTACTTATGATAAGGCATTGAATAAGTTTATGGTGGTCGAAAAAATAGGAGACTATTATGTTGGAACCCCTATTTTTATGACTCCTAAAGAGTACGATGAGTACCGTTTAAAAAATGATTTAAAAAATTACTTCAAAGAAAAAGTAGATGCTACTAACCCTAAAAAGAAAGGAAATGAAGCAGCTCGTAAGAACTTACTACCCAAATACTATGTGAACTCTAAATTTTTCGAATCTGTTTTTGGAGGTAATACTGTTGAGGTAAATCCGACGGGGCAGATAAATATTAAGCTTGGAGGAGTATATCAAAATAATGAAAACCCTCAAATTTCTGTAGAAAACCAAAGTAGTTTTACTTTTGATTTTGATCAACAAATTAGTGCAAGCTTACAAGCAAAAGTAGGTAAGAGATTAAAGGTGACAGCAAATTATGATACCCAATCTACTTTTGATTTTCAAAATATTATTAAGTTAGAGTATACTCCAACAGAAGATGATATCATTAGAAATATAGAGGCAGGTAATATTAGTATGCCTATTAAGAATTCATTAATTAATGGTGCACAATCGTTATTTGGTGTAAAAACTGAATTACAATTTGGAAAAACACATATAACAGCAGCTTTTTCACAACAGAATTCACAATCTAAAACGGTAGTTGCCGAAGGAGGAGCAACCATTGAACCTTTTGAATTACGAGCTTCTGATTATGATAATGATCGACATTTCTTCCTATCACAATATTTTAGAGAAAATTACAAGAAAGCTTTAGATAATTACCCGTTAGTTAATAGTCCTATAAATATTACAAGAATTGAAGTATGGGTTACGAATAGGAATCAAAATGTAAGTGATTACCGCAGTATTGTTGCTCTTGCCGATTTAGGAGAATCAGATGATGCAAACGAAGTAAATCCATCAGAAATTACAACAACACCTGGAGCCATATCAGTTAACTCTAATATTATACCATATAATGGGGTGAATAATTTGAGTTCCCTGTTAGCAACAAATTCAGGAGGAATTAGAGATGTTGCAACCATTGATGCTGCTATTAATGGTATTGGAGTTCCTGCACGACAAGGGTTTAACTACACCTATTTACAAAATGCTCGTAGGCTACAACCTAATGAGTTTAAGCTACACTCACAGTTAGGTTTTATCTCGTTAAACAGAAGACTGAACGATGGAGAAGTTTTAGCGGTGGCTTTTGAATATACTGTGGTAGGAGCCTCTAATAGTGAAACAGTATTTAAAGTAGGAGAATTTTCAAATGATGGAATTGTAGCTCCTGCAAATATTGCAGTTAAGCTATTGCGTAGTGAAATTTTAAATACTACAAGACCTGGAGATGATACAGAAGCATTTCCAACGTGGAGACTGATGATGAAAAACGTATATGCTTTAGGAGCTTTTCCATTACAACGAGATGGTTTCCGTTTTGAGTTATTATATCGTGATGATGAAACAGGAACCTTACAAAATACGTTGCAAAAAGCACAAACTCCTGGGATAACGGATAAACCATTACTACGTATTTTAAATTTAGATAAATTAGATCAAAGTGAATATGCAGTTACCAATGGAGATGGTTTCTTTGATTATGTTGAAGGGATTACAGTTAACTCTGAAAGAGGATACATTTTGTTTCCCGAACCAGAACCATTTGGTAATGACTTAAAAGATGAACTTACAAATCCTTCAGATCAAGATAAATATGTATTTGAAGAATTATACTTAACTACAAAAATTCAAGCAAAAAACGAATATCAAAATTTAGATAAATTCTTTTTAAAAGGATATTTTAAATCAGAAACAAGCAGAGGAATTTCTCTTGGAGCTTTTAATGTGCCTAGAGGTTCGGTACGAGTTACAGCGGGGGGGAGACAACTGGTTGAAGGAATAGATTATGTGGTAGATTACCAGTTAGGTCGTGTGCAAATTTTAGATCCAGGTTTAGAAGCATCTGGAATTCCAATTAACGCATCGGTAGAAAATAATACATTCTTTAACCAACAACGAAAAACATTTATAGGAATAGATGTTGAGCATCGTTTTTCTGAAGATTTTATTTTAGGAGGAACTTTTTTAAATGTTAGTGAAAAACCAATTACACCAAAGGTTAATTTAGGAGGAGAGCCTATAGATAATATCATGTTAGGTTTCAACTTAGACTATTCTTCAGAAGTACCCTATTTAACAAAACTAGCAAATAAATTACCTTTTGTTGAAACAGAAGCACCTTCAAATGTTTCGGTTAGAGCAGACATGGCATATTTGTTACCAGGATCTCCTAGTGGAATTAATGTAGATGGTACAGCAACTTCATATTTAGATGATTTTGAAGCATCACAAATACCAATTAACTTAAACTCACCACAACAATGGTTTTTAGCCAGTACACCAGAATCTCAAGGATTTGATGGAGGTACTTTTGGATTAGAGTACAATTACAAAAGAGGAAAATTAGCTTGGTATAATATTGACCAATTATTCTACGGAAGTGGAAATAGACCAGGTAATATTGACGAAAATGAACTATCGAGAGATGAAGTACGTCAAATACGTTACAATGAGTTGTTTCCAAATACTGACTTAGATATCACACAGCAAAATTTAGTAAGAACTTTAGATTTAGCTTACTATCCAGCTGAAAGAGGTCCGTATAACTATAATGAGAATGCAAATACTGTAACATCTGAAGAACGTTGGGGAGGTATTATGCGATCATTAACCACAAACAATTTTGAACAAGCGAATGTTGAGTACATTCAGTTTTGGTTAATGGATCCATATGAAAACTATTCAATTACAACAGAAGAAGGTTTGCCATCAGGAGTAAATCCAAATGATCCAACTAATCAGGTAGGGAAATTATTTATAAACTTAGGTAATGTTTCCGAAGATATTTTAAAAGACGGAAGAAAACAGTATGAAAATGGACTTCCCGCTGATGGACAAAAAGCAGATGGAGGAAACGTTCAAACCTCTATTTGGGGAGATACGCCAATTAATCCATCAATTTTATATGCTTTTGACTCTAGTAATGATGCAAGAACTAATCAAGATATTGGTTTAGATGGGTTAAGTGATGAAGAAGAAAGAATAAAATTCCCAGCATTTGCAGGACTAGATGACCCAGCAGGAGATAACTTCCAGTTTTTTAGAGGAGGGGCTATTGAGAGTACAGATCCATCAGTTTTATCTCGATATAAAAACTTTAATGGAACAGAAGGAAACTCACCAACTGCCAGTCAATCTGGAGAGTCGTACCCAACATCATCTACTACATATCCAGATACGGAAGACATCAATAAGGATCAAACAATGAATCCTGTAAATAGTTATTTTGAGTACGAGGTTTCATTAAATAAAACAGATTTAATAGTAGGACAAAATCATATTATTGATGAGAAAACACAAAATGTAACCCTGTTAAATGGAGCAACAAGAACTACCAAGTGGTATCAATTTAGAATTCCTGTAAGAAACGTTACTGATGCTCAAAAAATTAATGGAATTACCGATTTTAACAGTATCCGTTTCATACGAATGTTCTTAACACAGTTCAAAATGCCAGTAGTACTACGTTTTGGTGAGTTAGAATTAGTAAGAGGAGACTGGAGACGTTATACAAAAACATTACCAGATACAAGCATTCCTCCTGAAGATTTGGATGCAGACGAATTAAACAAATTTGAGGTAGGAGTAGTAAGTATAGAGCAAAACCAAGACCGTTATAAACTGCCACCTGGAATTCAAAGAGAACGTTTACAAGGAACAAACAGAATTCAACGTCAAAATGAGCAATCAGTTACCTTAAAAGTAACTGATTTAGAAGCAGACGAGGTTAGAACTATTTATAAAAATATTAGCATTGATATGCGTAGGTATAAAAAGCTACGTATGTTTTTACATGCTGAAAATCAAAATAACGCAACAGGTGCCAATGATGATGAAATGGTAGCTATTATACGTTTGGGTACCGACCTAAACGATAACTACTATCAAGTAGAAAAACCTTTGAAATTATCTACTTCAAACGCATCGTCTTTAGATGTTTGGCCTAAAGAGAATAATTTAGATATTCCTTTAGAAGAATTAGCAAACTTAAAAATAGAAAGGCCAACAGGTAGTAACCTTACTGATGTATATTCATCAACAAGCTCTAATGGATTAAAAATTTCTGTGAGGGGTAATCCAACTTTAGCACAAGTAAGAACGGTAATGTTAGGAGTAAAAAATACTGTTGCTGATGATAAAACTGTAGAAGTTTGGTTTAACGAATTACGTGCCATTGGATTCGATAATAAAGGAGGTTGGGCAGCTGTGGTAAATGCAGATGCTAATATGGCCGATGTATTAGATGTATCATTAGCAGGGAGAATGTCAACCATAGGTTTTGGTAATGTAGAAGATCGTGTACAACAAAGAAGTATTGAAGAAATAAAACAATATAGTGTAGCTACTAACATTCAATTAGGTAAAATGATGCCTAAAAAATGGAACATGCAAGTACCGATGAATTATAGCTATGGAGAAGAGTTTAGAGACCCAAAATACGATCCACAATTTCAAGATGTAGAATTAGAAGACGCTATTGATAAAAACCCTAATAGTAAAAATGCTCAAGACTATACACGAAGAAAGAGTATTAGTTTTATCAATGTAAAAAAGAATAGAAACCCAGAGAGTAAGAAGAAACCTAAGTTTTATGATGTAGAAAACTTCTCTGCTTCGTATGCACACAGTGAAGAGTTTCATAAAGATTACAATATTGAGAGCTATGTGAATACAAATGTAATGGCTGGGGCTAGTTATAATTTCACTTTCGTTCCTTTTAGTATAGAACCATTTAAAAAATCAGAAGGATTTAAAAGTAGATACTTACAATTTATTAAAGACTTAAATTTTAACCCAGTACCAAAAACAATAGCATTAAACTCACGAATTAATAGAAATTATAATAGTCAACAATCAAGGAACTTAATTATTGACCCTGTAAACCCTTTACCTGCACAACCTGAATTAATCCAACGAAGGTTTTTATTTAATTGGGATTATACAATTGGTTTCGATTTAACAAAATCACTACAACTAAACTTTAATGCTGCTAACAATTACATTTATGATAGTTTTGGAGAAGATGAGAACTTAGAAGTGTACGATCAGTTTTTTGATATAGGAAGGCCAGATAATTATCATCAGAAGTTAAACGCTACCTATAAGTTACCACTAGATAAGTTTCCTTTTTTGAACTTTATAAATGCAGATTATGGGTATACAGCTGATTTTGATTGGAAAGCAGGATCACAAAGTTATGTTGAACAAGTTGGAAACATGATTCAAAATGCCAATACACATAATTTAAACACGAATATAGATTTTGGCCGCTTTTATAAAATTGTAGGAGTAGATAAACTATTGTTAAAGGGAACAAAAAAACAACCTACTCAAAGGGGAGCAGCTACCTTAGGAGGAAATCAAGTAGCACAAAAAGCAAAGCTTAAAAAGAAAGCTACTTTTGGTCAGAAATTAGGGAAAGGGGTTTATGATGTATTAACATCGGTAAAGAGAGCAAAAATTAGTTATTCTCAAAATAACGGAACCTTATTACAAGGGTATAAACCTTCGGTTGGTTTCTTAGGAAGAAATAGTTTTGATGGAGGTTTAGCTCCAACCTTAGGGTTTGTATTTGGTAGTCAAACAGATATTTTAAACACAGCAATTGAAAATGGCTGGTTAATTACTAGAAATTCAGGAGATGAATATTATAGTAAGAATTATGCTAAAACAAGGTATAAAAAACTAGACTATAACGTATCTGTAAAACCTTTTAGAGATTTAACTATTGATTTACGAGGAAATAGAATTCAAACAAGCAATTTAACACAACAGCTAGATGTTGTTTCAAACGGTAGTGGAGGTTTTGAGCAAGATCCCAATATTAAACCTTTTGAAACAGGTAATTATAGCATTAGCCATTTTATGTTAGGAACTATTTTTACTGACAATGAAACACTATATCAAAACTTTTTAGACTATAGAAGTACCATTTCAGGAAGAATAGCTAATGAGAAAGGAATAACTGCGAACGATGTTGACCGCGGCAATAATAACCCAGGTTTTAAAGAAAATGGGCAACAAGCAATGTTACCAGCATTTATTGCGGCATATTCAGGGAATAGTCCGACTTCAGTAAGTACAGGCATCTTTAAAAATATTCCAATTCCTAACTGGACATTACGTTTTAATGGATTTATGAAGTATAAATGGTTTAAGAAAAACTTTACTTCGTTTACCCTGTCCCATGGCTATAAATCGTCGTATACAATAGGTAATTATACCAATAATTTACAGTACGATTCAAATGCACCAACAAATACAAATACTTCTGGTAATTATCAATCAGAACTCTTAATTTCGTCCGCAACTTTAATTGATGAATTTTCACCATTAATAAAAGTAGATTTTAGAATGAAAAATTCAGTTTCATTCAAAGGAGAGGTAAGAAGAGACAGATCGTTAACATTAAATTTTAACAACAATACTTTAACAGATATAAAAGGAACAGAATATGTTTTAGGATTTGGATATAAGATTAGAGATGTTAAATTTGTCACCAGATTTACAGGAAAGAAAGAAACCTTAAAAGGAGATATAAATTTAAGAGCTGATATTTCGTTAAGAGACAATTTAACGTTGATAAGAAGTGTAGATGAAGAGAATAGTCAGATTACAGGAGGCGAGACGTTATTTGGATTAAAATTTATTGCTGACTATAATTTAAGTAGCAATTTAACAGCATCCTTTTATTATAATCACCAAACGTTTGAATATGCAGTTTCTACAACTTTCCCAAGACAATCTATTAATGCAGGAATTAATTTAGTATACAACTTAGGAAATTAAAACAAACACAATAAAAAATAATTACAATGAACATTCCATCAGAATTAAAGTACACCAAAGACCACGAGTGGGTTAAAGTAGAAAATGGTGTAGCAACTATTGGTATTACTGATTTTGCACAAGGAGAGTTAGGAGATATCGTATACGTTGATGTAGATACATTAGATGAGGAATTAGACGCTGAAGAAGTTTTCGGTTCAGTAGAAGCAGTAAAAACAGTTTCAGATCTTTTTATGCCCTTATCAGGAGAAGTAGTAGAATTTAACGAAGCATTAGAAGACGAACCAGAATTGGTAAATTCAGATCCTTATGGAAATGGGTGGATGATAAAAATAAAATTATCAGACGATTCACAAGTAGCAAATTTATTAAGTGCTGAAGCATATCAAGAACTTATTAAAGGATAAACTAACCATAATAGCAATACTAATAACCATAAGTATTGCTATTATTAGTTTAATCAAACTAGGAAAAGCACCTATACAAATTAACCATTTAGATAAGCTAGAGCATGCTTTCGCTTATTTTGTGTTAAGTTTGGTATGGTTATTAGCTTTAAGAACAACAAAAATTAATAAATATATTATAGTTTTTTGTTGTTTTTTTTACGGCATAATTATTGAGACTCTACAAGTTACAACCACGTCATATAGATCAGGAGAGATTTTAGATATATTAGCAAACACGACGGGTATTTTAATAGCTTTCATTGTTTATAACTCTTTTTTTAAGAAAAATAAAGCTATTTAAAGATTAAGCTTGTAAAAGTTGAAATAAATTAATTAAATTAGCGAACTATTAAAAACATTTAGGATGGAAATCAAGAAAAATCCAAAATCAAACTTAGAAAACTATAGTAAACTATTTATGCAAATAGGTTTGGTTTTAGCTTTATTTGTAACGTATGTTGCTATTGAGAATAAGACATATGATAAAGAGTATGGAGAGTTAGGTATGGCTAACATGGCTTCTGACATTGAAGAAGAAACTATTGAGCTTCAAATTGAGCCACCAAAGCCAAAACCAAATACACCACCACCACCAGCTCCTGAAAAAATTGAAGTAGTAGAAGACGAGGAAGAAATAGAAGAAACAGTTATAGAATCTACTGAAACAGATGAATCTGAAGAAATCATAGTTGAAGATATTCAAGAGGTTGAAGAGGTTGAAGAAGTAGTAGAAGATGTACCTTTCGCTATTATTGAAGAAGTTCCTGTATTTCCAGGCTGTAGTGGAACAAAGGCTGAAAAGAAAGCATGTTTAAACAAAAAATTGCAGAGACATATTCAACGTAATTTTAATGCAGAACTAGCTAATGAGTTAGGATTATCTCCAGGAAAGAAAAGAATCTATGTTCAGTTTAAGATTGATAAAGATGGTTCTATCACAAATGTAATGGCTAGAGCTCCGCACCCAAGGTTAAAGAAGGAAGCAGAAAGAGTTGCTAGAAAGATACCTAAAATGAAACCTGGTAGACAAAGAGGTAGAGCAGTAAGAGTAGGTTATACATTACCAATTACATTTAATGTAGAATAGTAACAACCACTTTAATAAAATAAAAAAAGAGCAATCCAATTCGGATTGCTCTTTTTTTTATTGGCACGTTTCTTGTTTTTAACAAAGCATTAACATAAAAATATAGTACTATGAAAACACCTAAGAAACATGCTAAAAAGCAATTAGAAAAATTCTCAACTATTTTTACTCAACTAGGCTTAGTATTAACGTTGTTTGTAGTTTTTCTTGTTTTAGAACACGAAACAGCGAAAGACGCAGCAATAGTTGAACCTACTAATGCACAGGTTTATGAGAAAGTTTATACTTTCGATACCCCTGTTATTATAAAAAGAGAAGTAAAAGAAATTGAAAAACCCAAGAAAGAGCGTGTAATTAAAGAGGTATTTAAACCAGAAGTGGTGGATAATAATGCGAAAGTTACTACCGTAATAGATTTGCCTACAGAAGCAACACCTCTTGATATTGATAAAATTCCAGAGTCAAAAGAAATAGAAACTATAAAAGATAGTGATGACCCAGTATCAATTAATAATGTACAAAATACTCCTGTTTTTAAAGGGTGTGAAGGATTATTGGAAGCAGAAAATAAGAAATGCTTTGAAAGAAAAATGCAACAGCATATACAACGTAATTTTAACTCAGAACTAGCACAAGAAGTAGGATTAAACTCAGGAAAATATAAAATAATAACTCAGTTTATTATTGATAAAAAGGGAGACGTGGTAGATGTTAAAATTAGAGCTCCACATTTTAAACTAAAAAATGAAACTGATAGGGTTGTAAACAAAATACCAAAGTTTACTCCAGGAAAACAGAATAATAAAGAAGTAAAAGTAAAATACACGTTACCAATTACTTTTAAAGTAGAATAAAAAGTAAAAACTCAACCAACTGGTTGAGTTTTTTTACTTTTGTTACATATGGATACAAATAAAACGTTTTTTGCGCACGAAACAGCAGTTATTGATGACGGTTGTAAAATTGGAAAAGGAACCAAAATATGGCACTTTAGCCATATTATGCCAAATTGCACTATTGGAGATAGTTGTAATATTGGGCAAAACGTTGTGGTATCACCTCAAGTTGTTTTAGGAAATAATGTAAAGGTTCAAAACAACGTTTCTATATATACGGGTGTTATATGTGAAGATGATGTGTTTTTAGGACCTTCAATGGTTTTTACTAATGTAATAAACCCACGTAGTGCGATTAAAAGGCAAAATGAATACTTAAGAACCGTTGTGAAAAAAGGAGCAAGTATTGGGGCTAATGCAACAATTGTATGCGGTAATAATATTGGAGAATATGCTTTTATAGGAGCAGGAGCTGTAGTAACCAAAGAGGTACAACCCTATGCTTTAGTTGTTGGAAATCCATCAAAACAAATAGGATGGATTAGTGAGTATGGACATCGGTTAAATTTTGATGAAGATGGTTTTGCCATTTGCCCTGAAAGCGGAGAAAAATACAGCTTGAAAAACAGTAAGTTAAGAAGGCTTTAAGTTAAAGTTTGAAAAATGTAAAAAATTTTCAAAAAAAGTATTTGAGAAAAGAAAAATCTTATTTATATTTGAGCAGTGGTTTAAAAGCCACTTTCTTTTTCTTTTTCATAGCAATTTTTCCCACTCAATATTGAGTGGGTTTTTTTATGCCCAATTCCCAGATAAGAAACGAATATAAAAGCACATATTCTAGAGCAACAAACCAAAGGTTTTCTTTCCATGGAGAGTTGGCATAGGCTTGATAGCTTAAGATAACTACTAAACTCCACAATACAGTATAACGATATTGAGTAAATACCGATAAGATTAAAAGAGTTGCTATATACCAAGGGTGCATTGTTGTTGTAAAAAAATAGTAGAATGATAAAGCAAAAAGCATGCTTACAATTAACTGCTTTATAGATTTGTTTCTTCTGA
The DNA here is from genome assembly GCF_003387615.1 of Tenacibaculum gallaicum. Lineage (GTDB taxonomy): Bacteria > Bacteroidota > Bacteroidia > Flavobacteriales > Flavobacteriaceae > Polaribacter > Polaribacter gallaicus. The sequence goes on from NZ_QUNS01000001.1 coordinate 573,476, forward strand.
AAAAAGTAAGAGTTAGTAAAAATAAAATAGTAAGAATGGGTATTGTTTTTCCAATGATAGCAATTTCATTATAGCCTCTAAAGAGATAACCGATTTCTCTAGCGACGTAATAAAAACTGGCATTAAATTCAAAGTTTCTGAACCATAAACCAACAGAGTTCATATAGTTTGAAACCAACTCAGAGGTATAAAAAGGAATAAAAAGTAAAACAACGGTCGAAATTACAACTAAATAAAAGAGTGTTAACTTTCTTACCCCTTTAAAAACAGAAACGTCACTTTTTACAAAACATTGAAAGAATAAAGGTAAAAAGAGAAATGGAATTAATTTTACCGAAATTGAACAAGCTAGTAATACAGCTGACCAAAACCATTTTTGCTGGTATAGCTTGTAAATAGCCCAAATCAGAAAAAATAACATTACAGGTTCAAAATGTAAATTGCCAGTCAATTCAATTATTACAAACGGATTTAAAATATACCAAAAGATATTTTTAATAGGTAATTGTAATCTTTCTAAGAGCTTCTTTCCGAAGTGTAAAATACCGATGTCAGCTAAGATAATCAGTACTCGCATTACAACAACACTTCCTATAATACTGTTTTTAGCAAAGAGGGCAGCTATTAAAAAGCATAACTGATTAATTGGAGGGTAGTTGGTGTAATGACTTCCGTTTAAAGCTCCCATTCCTTCATACAGTTCTGTAGCTTGGTTTATAGGGTAATTGTGTTGCTCAATAAATGTTTGAGGCAATGATAAATAAGGGTTTAATCCTTCAAAAATCATACGACCATCCCAAATAAACCGATAAAAATCTTGTGATAAATTCGGAATAGCAAAAAAGAAAATCAATCGAAATAAAATAGCAATTCCAGCTAAATAAGTAAACGATAATTGTTTACTACGTAAGATGAAGAAATAAGAAATAAATAACCCAATCCAAAGAAAAAGTAACTTATTAAACTCAGTACGTTCAGTAGTATAAGCAAATAAAAAATAAAGAACGACACTAACTAAAGTTAGTATAATTGAGCTGTATTTTTTAAGAAAAGACATTTATGCTTTTGAGAAAATCGATTTAAAAAATACATATCCGAAACCAACAAATAACATTAGGTGAAAAGGAAATAAACCAAAATCGCCTCCTTGATCTCCAACAGTAAAAGCACTATACATTCCAAAAGCAAAATAAAGCGCTAATAAACCTTCTATGATTACATGTAAAGAAGGTCTTTTACGGATGTATTTATTGTTTTTCCAGCTATCTTTTAAAGACTTAATATTGAATTTGGGTGTTCTTACGAATTCACTTTTTTTACCTAAATGACCTTCTAAAACAGCAATTGTATTGTGTAAAGAAAAGCCCATAGCGATAGAGAAAAAAGCAAAAAACGCACCTATGTATTTGATAAAGTTCCAAAAACCACCACCATAAGTTCTTTTATACATAAACCAATAACAGACAAAGAAAATAAGAGTACTTACAATGAAAAAGCTCATTACTAAAAAATAAATTTTTAAATGGGCATATTCATTTTTAATATATAACATAGGTATGCTTAAAACAGCGACTAGAAAGATACAGGTAAACATTGAACTATTTAGCAAATGTAGTGTTCCATGAAGCTTTGTTTTAAAGGGAATATTAGTACTTGTAATTATTCTCTTTAACATTTTTTGAAAATTCTCTGCTCCACCTTTATTCCATCGAAACTGTTGTGAACGAGCAGCACTAATAACCACAGGTAATTCAGCAGGGGTAACCACATTTTCTAGGTATTTGAATTTCCAGTTTTTTAATTGAGCGCGGTAGCTTAAATCCAAATCTTCAGTTAAGGTGTCACCTTCCCAGTTTCCAGCATCGTAAATGCATTTTTTACGCCATATACCAGCAGTACCATTAAAGTTTATAAAATGTCCTTGACTATTTCTTCCTACTTGCTCTAAAGTAAAATGAGCATCTAAAGCAAAGGCTTGAATTTTTGTTAAGGTTGAATAGTTTCTATTAATATGTCCCCAACGAGTTTGAACTACACCTATTTCAGGATTTTTAAAAAAGGGAACAGTTTCTAATAACCAGTTTTCCTTAGGTAAAAAATCGGCATCGAAAATAGCAATGAACTCACCTTTTGCTGTTTTCAACCCTTCTTTTAAGGCACCTGCTTTAAACCCTTGGCGATTTTTACGTCTAATATGTTGTATGTCTAAACCTGTTTTTTGAAGTTTCTTAACCTGTATAGCTGTGCTTTTAACTGATTCATCGGTGGAATCATCTAACACTTGAATCTCTAACTTTTCACGTGGATATTCTAGCTTAGCAATATTGCTTAACAAACGTTCCATTACGTACAACTCATTATAAACAGGTAACTGTATGGTTACATACGGAACATTTTTAATGTCAGATAAATGTAGTGTAGGTACATTTTCCTTTTTTTTCTGAGCTTTTAAATAATTGATAAGTAGGTTTAACTGTGCTATGGCATATAGTAATATGAGTACTAATGATATGGTGTATAGCGTAATTATTATGTATTCTAAAACCATTATTTAAAACTATATTTAAAGATCCAACCTAAAATTTTTACGCCGGCTAATATACTACCTTTTACAGTTCCTGAAACTTTTGAAACTCCAATTCTATTTCTGTATTTCATAGGGATTTCTGTATACGTTAATTTTTGTTTTAAAGCTTTTAGCTGCATTTCTACTGTCCAACCATACGTTTTATCTTCCATGTTTAAAGCAAGTAATTTATCATACTTAATAGCTCTAAAAGGACCTAAGTCGGTAAAAGTTGCACCAAAAAATAATTTCATTAAAGAGGTTGCTAACCAATTACCAAAAACTTGTTGAGGAGTCATAGAACCCTTTTCACGTAGTCGTTGTACACGAGCACCAATTACAAAATCAATATCATCATTTATTATTGGAGCTATAAGTTCGGTGAGTTGTTCAGGGTAATCAGAATAATCACCATCTAAAAAAACAACAATATCTGGTTTGTTGTTTGGGTTATTAATTGAAGTTGAAGCGATGCATTCCATTCCTTTTAAACAAGCATACCCATACCCTTTTCTATCTTCGGTTAGTACTGTAGCTCCTGCGGTTTTAGCATTAACTTCAGTATTATCTGTTGAATTGTTACTAATAACAATTACCTCATTTACTGTGGAAGGAATGTCATTAATTACATGGACAATAGAATCTTGCTCATTGTATGCAGGAATAATAACTTTTATAAGTGGATTCATTAATTATTTTAAGTCGTTGAGATTGTTTTCTTCTGCAAAAGAAGACAAATTATTCCATTCTTTTAATTTTACTCCTTCTTTAAACTTTATAGCTTTAGTTAGTTTATGTTTTTTATACAGTAAACAGTACCCGTTTTTTTTATTGTTTTTGATTTGACACTTTTGATAAATGGTTCCTTTATAGCTATAAAAAATCCACCATTTACTTTGAATACCATTAACAAAATGTCCTTCTTGTTCTCTAGAGGAATTTTCACGGTAAAAATACCAGTACTTTACAGGGAGATCGTTTTTAAAGCGTCCTTCTTTTTTTATGTTTCCATTTTTATAATAGAAAATCCAGTAATCAGTTTTTTGATTATTTTCAAGCCAGCCTTCTTCCTTTAGTGTTCCATTTTCATAAAATGATTTATGATATGTTTTCTGTCCGACTAAAGAGAAAGTAATAAAAAAGCATAGTATGAAAACATTATTTGTCATTTACTAGTTTCATTAAATCTACATCATTACCTAATAAAATTTCTGTTGGGTTTATACGCCCTTTTTCAGGACCGTTTTCTAATTTTAATACTCCTCTAGGGCATACTGCTGAACAAATTCCACATCCTACACAACTTGCACGTACAATATTTTCTCCTTTTTGAGCGTATGCACGCACATCAATACCTTGCTCACAATACGTAGAACAATTTCCGCAAGAAATACATTGTCCGCCATTGGTAGTAATTCTAAATCGAGACTTAAAACGTTGAACAATTCCTAAATAAGCAGCTAATGGACAGCCAAAACGACACCAAACACGATTTCCAAAAATTGGGTAAAACCCAGTGCCAATAACACCTGCAAACCAAGCTCCTATTAAAAAGCTGTAGGTGTCTTTAATCCATTGAGAGTTAATTCCGAGGAAAGATTGTGCTCCAGTAAAATAACAGTATAACGTTACAATGGTCATTATTAATGAAAACACTAAGACACTATGTATTAACCAACGCTCTAGTTTCCATGCGTTTAAACTTTTGTTAGAGTGCTGACGGTATGGGTCACCTAACGTTTCTGCTAAACCACCACAACCACAAACCCAAGAGCAATACCATCTCTTACCGAAGAAATATACCATTACAGGTACAATAACTAAAGTAAGTACAATACCCCAAACTAAAATGAATAAGCCTATAGCTCCACTATTTCTTAAACTATCTAAATTCCATTCAAAAAAGAAGTCATAATCTAACGGAAAAGCATTTTTAAAATCATAACCAGGCATATTTAAGCTTGTCATTATTTCTGGAATAAGAAAAGCAAATACAATTTGAAAGAATAATACAGAAGTTGTTCTAATGACTTGATATTTATTGTGTCTGTATTTTATATACATTCTTACTCCCATTGTAAGCATAATTACACAGTATAAAAAACCATATACGAACCACTGACTTGCTTCTCCGCCGTTTAAAAACTTGCTAATAGGGTCTAATATAAAAGTCCAGTTAACAACATAATCAGGAGAAAAATAAAGTAATAAGTAAAATACAACCAGATAAATTAGAACGAACCAAGCTACCCAACCTCTGTTAGTACTAGTGTCTAAATAAATACCATTATTTTTTATTCCTTTGGGTCCTAGTAAAATGAAATTAGGAAGTATAAATAATAGTGCTCCGAAAATACCTAAACCAAAAGTGAGTAACCATAATAAACCTGGGTTGTTTTTAACAAAACCATTTCCAGATTTTTTAGCTAATTCGTAACTTAAGGTGTGGGGTTTTCCATAAATTAAATATTGGTATTGTTCACCTTTTTTATCCCAGTTCTTTTCAGCATCGTATTTAGCGATTAAAGCATTATAATGATTGTTTGAAGCTTCGAATGCATTTCTAACTCGACTAGAAAATCCAAAAATATTCAAGTTCTCATCGGTAACGATAGCTTTGCTAAGTTCATTTTTTATGATTTCATTTTTGTACCCTTTTTCAGCAATAAATAAATCTAATTCTGATTGACTTAAATTAAAAGAGCCTGTAAAAATTACTCCTGAAAAAATGATTAACCCTATTAAGAATAGTAGTAAACCTGTTTGTTTTATTATTCTCATCTTAAACTCTACTGAAAATTCGTTTCCAGCTTCTCTTTTTTAATTGAACATTGGTGTTGTTTTCTTTGTTGAATTTTGCCACAATTTCTGGCTCATGAAGTTTGTAAAATTCAGGGTCGAAGTTCGCATCTGCTAAATGTTCTAAAACATAAGTTATAGATTGATTTTCATTCAAAACTTTGTCAAAAAATTCATGACGCATCCGTATACCTAATGTATTTAGACCTATAAATTCTTGCGTGTTTTTATCATAGTTAATTCGAATACATTTTTTACCACTTTCATGCTCCCAGTAAAAATGGGTTTCATTTTCTTTAGGCTGCGTCCACACCCAGCCATAAGTTTGATATTCAATATCAATAAATTTTGCTGAATTAAACCAGTGTCCTGGTTTGTACTCAATGCGGTTATCGCAAATAGTTTGTGCAACAGTTTCACCCATCATTCTACCAGTGTACCAAACAGCTTCAATAGGTCGGCGTAGACCAATTACTTCGTGTTGTTCTGCGCAATCACCAATCGCATAGATGTCCTTGATATTGGTTTCTAAAAAACGATTTACTTTTACACCTCTACAAAGCTCAATCCCTGAACTCTTTAAGAAGTCAACGTTGGGAGAAACACCAGCAGTTAACCCAACAACATTACAAGGTATTTCTTCTCCAGTTTCTTCAATTATTACAGACTTTACCTGTCCGTTTTCATCCGGTTTGATTTCTTTTAAGTTTGCACCTAAACGTAAATCGATATGATTTTCTAAAATTTCACGGTTTATCATAGCAGACTCTTCTGAAGGTAATACTTTATTCCAAAAACTATCTTCACGAACTAGAAAGGTAACGGGGATATTTCTGCTATGAAGCATTTCAGCAAGTTCAATACCAATTAAACCACCACCAACAATTACGGCTCTTTTACACACATCATTATTTGGGGCGTATTTTTCAAGAGCCTCTAAATCTTGTTTATGATACATTCCCATAACACCTTTTAAATCTTGACCTGGCCAACCAAATTTGTTGGGTTTTGAACCGGTGGCAATAATTAATTTATCGTAAGACAATTTCTCCCCAGTACTAAACTCTACTTCTTTTTTTGATGAATGTATTTTTGAAATAAAACCTTTTTTGAGATCAATATTGTTTTTTTTCCAAAACCAAGATTCATAAGGTTGTGTATGTTCAAATTTCATGTGTCCCATGTACACATACATTAAAGCGGTTCTTGAAAAGAACTCATCAGCTTCAGAAGAAATAATGGTGATTTTTTTATCTGATAATTTTCTGATGTGTCTTGCAGCCGTAACCCCAGAAATTCCATTACCAATAATAACAACGTGCTCCATAAATGTTGATTTGCAGTTTAGGTCGTTGCTAAAGTTAAGAACTTAATGAAGGAATTAAATTTAGAATGGTTTTAAATAAAGAGCTTTTGTAAGTGAAGTTTTTTTATGGCGACTCATGATTTATAAAAATTAACCATATGAAACGACAATTAGTAAGTTTTTCAATTTTATTGTTTTTTGTAGCGCAAATTTCAAATGCTCAAGATGATAAAGTAGAAAAAGCAAACATTCAAACGTATACACCATCTAAACTTTTAAACAATGGGCAATGGGATGTTAAATGGTTTAATAACTTGTATACAGAGACTAAATTTGCAGATGCAGATGGTAATACTAGGTCAAAACTAAGAGAAAACTATTTTACTTCAACTTTGGAAGCTTTCACAGGGATTTCGAAAAACAACCGTATAAATGTTGGGGCAATTGTAGAGTTTCGTTCTAACACTATTGGTGGTCGCCAAGCGTTATCAGTTTTTAGTTTAAAAGATAACAGAAATACTGAAAGAAAAGGAATTACATCAATTGCACCAGCAATTAAGTTTCAACCATTAAAAAATGTTGGAAACTTTTCTGTTCAATCAGCAGTACACATCCCTTTAGTAAGCAATGAAACAGAAAATGGTGTGTTTTTAGATCAAACTGCTTGGGCTTTCCAAAACCGATTTTTTTATGATTATACTTTTTCTAGTGGAAAATGGCAGTTATTTACAGAATTAAATACTGAGTATAATTTTGGTAATGATGATAGTTTTGCTAATAATACTTTTGTGTTAGCTCCTGGAATTTTCTTTAGTTATTTTCCAAATGATAAATCTACAGTATTAGCTTTTACACAACACTCACAGAGGTTTGGAGATTTCACACAAGACTATACCGCTTTAGGTTTGGGAGGGAAATATCAAATTAGCAAGACTTTAAACTTAGAAGTATTGTATAGTAATTTTGTAAGAGGAACAAACAACGGACTAGGGCAAAGTTTTAATCTAGGTTTACGAGCATTATTTTAAAAATAGTAAATTAGAGGAGTAATGAAAACTCTAAAACTCCTTTTTTTAAGTTTTATCCTTTTTTGTAGCTCTTGTACAAGTCAGTCAAAAAAGATAAACGGAATTAGCTTTGTTGCTTCCTCAAAAGAAGTAACGAATAAACATATTTATGACATAAAAAAGGTGTCAGCAAATTATGTGACGCTAATGCCTTTTGCTTTTGTTAAAGATTTGTCATCACCAAAAGTGATATATAATTCCAAAAATCAATGGTTTGGAGAAACAGAAGAAGGTGTAAAACAATACGCTAAAGAATTTCAACAAAGTGACATAAAGATTATGTTGAAACCTCAAATTTGGGTTTGGAACGGGGCATATACAGGAACCATAAAAATGGATTCTGAAAAAGAATGGAGAGAATTAGAACAATCTTATGAAGACTTTATCCTTGTTTTTGCAGCAATAGCAGAAGACATTAATGCTGAAATTTTCTGTATCGGTACAGAACTAGAACAGTTTGTAAAAAACAGACCAGAGTATTGGCGAAAACTTATAGGAAAAATTAGAAAAGTATATTCAGGAAAATTAACCTACGCAGCAAATTGGGATGAATTTAAACGAATAGATTTATGGAGTGATTTAGACTTTATAGGAATTGATGCTTATTTTCCGTTAAGTGATCAAAAATCTCCCAGTATTGAAGACTTTGAAAAAGGTTGGCAACCTCACAAGAATGAAGTTATTGAAGTTCAAAATAAGTTTTATAAACCAGTTTTATTTACAGAGTATGGATATAGGAGTGTTGATTTTGCGGGAAAAGAACCCTGGAATTCAGATAAAATTGAAGGAAGTGTGAACTTAGCGAATCAAGAAAAAGCATTACAAGCCTTATATAATCAATTTTGGAAAGAAGATTGGTTTGCTGGTGGTTTTGTTTGGAAATGGTTTCATAATCATAAGAATGTTGGAGGACAAGAAAACAATCGGTTTACACCTCAAAATAAACCAGCAGAATCGACTATAAAAAAGATGTATGAAAGCAGTAAATGAGAAATATAAAAATGAGTGTCTATGTTTCTTGAGGATAATAATTCTTATAATGTTTTGGTTGTCTGTAAACTGTTATTCACAAGAGAAGAGTATAGAGAAAATTACTTTTTCAGGAGCTAAAAAAACGAAAATACATGTTTTACAAAAAATACTGAGTTCAAAAGAAGGTCAAATTTTTGACTCAATTGTGTTAAGTGAAGATATGATTCGCTTAAAACGCTTACCAGCAATTTCTAATGCAAACTTTCAAACATCTTGTGCTGATAACAAATGTGATGTTGTTGTAACTGTAGAAGAGAATTTTACCATAATTCCAGAAGTCAATTTTCATAAAACTATTAATCAGAAGCTAGCTTACAGAATAGGAGTAGGTGAGTATAATTTTTTGGGAAGGAATATGATTTTAGGAGGGTTTTATCAATATAATGGATTTGATTCGTATGGTGTTAACTTTAGAGCTCCTACCTTGTTTTCAGCAAAATGGGGGTTGTCATTGAATCATCAAAACTGGACAAGTGAAGAACCGCTGTATTTTGATGGTGAGTCGGCTAATTATAAGTATCAGAATATTTCTTATGAAGTTTTAGCGTTATATCAACACGATTTTAAAAATCAGCTACAGCTTGGAATTAACTTTTTTAAGGAAAAGTATCATTACTTAAATGGAAGTACTTCTTCTGAAGTTCCTACTGTACTAAATGTTGATAAAAAGCTGTTGAAACTCATTTACACTTTTGATAATTTAGATTATCATTATCAATACATCAATGGGTTTAAAAATGAGTTTCACGGACAATACGTGACTTCAGAAAATAAATACCAAGACGATTTTTTAATTTTTTGGAATGACTTTTTTTACTTCAAAAGGCTAGGTGAAAAAGGTAATTGGGCAAATAGGTTACGTGTTGGTTTGTCATCTAATGATGATACCCCATTCGCTCCGTTTGCGTTAGATAATAATTTGAATTTAAGAGGTGTTGGTATTTTAGTTGATAGAGGTACAGGAAGCATTGTTTTAAATACAGAGTACCGTTATACTTTGTATGAAAAAAAATGGTTTGTTATTCAAAGTAATGTGTTTGTAGACACTGGAACATGGCGTAATCCAGGAGGAACATTAAGTGATTTTATAGATAGTGATAATGTTAGAATGTATTCTGGTGTTGGTTTACGCTTTATTAATAAAAAAATATTTAATGCAATTTTTAGAATTGATTATGGGTATGGATTGACAAAGAATGCATCAAAAGGATTTGTGTTTGGAATAGGTCAATATTTTTAATCACAGGGTGATAACCAAGAGTCCAATCTCCAAGGTTTATTTGTATAAAAAAACGAGGTTGTAAAATACAAACCTCGCTTTTTGAGTTATTTCTATGTAGAAAAATAGTTTATTTTTTCTTTGGGTGTACTAATTTCATTTCATCAATTAAGTGTTTTGCTCCTGCATATTTATCAACAATAAATAATACATAACGAACATCTACCATAATATTTCTACAAATTTCTGGATCGTAATTCATGTCACTCATCGTTCCTTCCCAAACACGGTCAAAGTTTAACCCAATAAGATTTCCTTGAGCGTCAATAGCTGGACTACCAGAGTTACCACCGGTGGTATGATTAGTTCCTAAGAAACAAACAGGTACTTTTCCATTTTTATCAGTGTATTGTCCAAAATCTTTAGCGTCGTATAAGTCACGCAATTTTTGAGGAACGTCAAACTCATAATCTCCAGGAACATATTTTTCAATAACTCCATCTAAATAACTAACAGGGTTATAATACACAGCGTCTCTAGGAGAGTATCCACGAACCTGACCGTAAGTAACTCGTAATGTACTGTTAGCATCTGGAAAATAGCGAGCATTTGGCAATGCTTCCATTAATGCTTTCATATATGTTTTTTGTAAAGCAGTAATTGGCTGATTTTTTTGTTGAAATTCAGGATTTATTTTTGTGTAAAACTCCTCAATCATTGGCTTTGCATATTGGTAAGCAGCATCCTTGTTTAAGTTTTTAACCACTTTTTTAGCATCACCTTCTAATAATTGTAAGGCTTTGTCTAAATTAGTAAAACTAGTTTTATCGTAAATAGAAGCATCTACATTAGTAGGATTGTATAAAGGCATCACATTTTTAAATACACCTTTATCTACATTTACATCAAAGTTTTTGTGAACTCCTTTAATTCTATTGATTAATGAAGTTTTGGCTTCTTCAAATTTTTCAGGTCTGTTTAAGGCTACTTGTTCTAATTGATACGCTCTAAAAGTCATTTGCATCAACTCGTTGGTAACTAAGAAAACTTCAATAAAGTTTCTTCTTTTTATGTTGATATCAGCAAAATTGGCATATAACTTTTCAAACTCAGGAAGAATATTTCCGTAAGTTTTTTCTAACTCTTTTTCTTTTAAGGACTTTTTAAAAGTAGCTTCAAAAGCTTTGCGTTGGGCAATGGCATTACTCTTTTTAATTCCTAAGTTTTCACCAATCCATTTTTTCCATGCATTTGCAATACGTGCTTGTTTTGAAGCATATTTAATACGAACAGCATCGCTTGCTTTCATTTGTGCATCAATTTCTTTTAATGCAGCTTCTCTAATAGCAATGTTACTCGGATTAAACTCTTGTGTAATGTGTTTTATGGCAACTGCAGGCAGGTATTCGTTTGTGCGACCTGGAAAACCAAAAACCATAGTAAAATCACCTTCTTCAATTCCGTCTAAAGAAACAGGTAAAAAGTGTTTTGGTTTGTAAGGAATATTGTCTTTGCTGTATTTTGCAGGGCGGTTGTTTTTATCAGCATAAATTCTGAATAATGAAAAATCTCCAGTATGGCGTGGAAAAACCCAGTTATCTGTGTCGCTACCAAACTTTCCAATGCTACTTGGTGGCGCTCCTACCAAACGAATATCTTCAAACTTTTCAGTAACAAATAAGAAATATTGGTTCCCTTTGTAAAAAGGTTTTACCTTAATGTTTTGCCAAGTTTCTTTTTGTGCGTTTTTTGTAATCTCATTGATGTTTTTATCAATCGTAGATTGTTTTTCACGCTCTGTCATTGCATTGTTAACGCCATTTAATGCTTTGGTACTAACATCATCGATACGAACAATAAACTCAACATATAAACCTTCGTTAGGTAGTTCTTCTTTTTTACTCATTGCCCAAAAACCATCTTTTAAATAGTCATTTTCTAAAGATGAGTGCGATTGAATTTGTCCGAAACCACAGTGGTGATTGGTTAATATCAATCCCTCAGGAGAAATAACTTCACTGGTACAACCACCATTAAAATGCCCAATAGCATCTTTTAAACTAGAATTGTTTACATCGTAAATGTCTTTGGCAGTTAACTTACTTCCTAAAGAAGTCATTTCTTGCTCGTTCATTCCCTCTAAAAGAGAAGGAATCCACATGCCACCTTGTTGTGCAGTAACTTGAACGACAATAAATAAGAATAGAGTTTTTATATACTTCATCTGTTTATTTTTAAAAAGCTAAAGATACAAATTGGCAGCAAAACAGCTAATTGAAAGTATGAAGTAATAGGTTAAAAAAGACTTAAAATGTTATTCTTTTCCTATTGGATAGAGTTCTTGATGAATGAAACCTTTTGGAAATTTTTCATCGCCGTCAAACCCTAACTCAATATCACGACCGTCATACGGTATGTAGTTCGTTTTAAAAATATAATCCCAAATACTTAGTGTGATACCAAAGTTTACGCCCATTCTTCTTTCGGTAGGGAGTTCTTTTGCGTGGTGCCAAATGTGCATTCTTGGGTTGTTTAAAAGATACTTTAACCAACCATAATCCCAATTAATATTGGCGTGATTTAAATGCCCAATGGTAATGTTAAAAAAATGAACAATTGCTACATCTTGTGCTGTGAATCCGCCCATAATAGCAAGTGGAATATATTTCATCGAATTGTATACTATAGGTTCCATCCAATGATAACGAAGATGTGCTGCAAATCCCATTTGTTTAACAGAATGATGTACTTTGTGGAAGTTCCATAAAAATTCATACCTGTGCAATAGGGTGTGTGTAAACCACTGTACAAAATCAATACTAATAAAAAATACTGCAATTCTTGCCCAATAAGGAAAGGAGTTAATATCGAATAGTTGAAAGCTAGCAACCGATAATCCAACAAGACCAAGAATATCATTAAATAATTGTTCTGCCGTGTTTGATAGAGCTATAAGTACAATAAGGTTTAATAGAAAGAAATTAAAAAACATATAAAAAGTATCCAACCAAAAATCTTTACGGAATAAAGGTTGATTTTTACGCCAAGGAAAGATAATTTCTAATACCCAAACAACAAGAGAAATAATGATTAAACCATAAAAGTAATTCTCCCAGCTTAACTCCATAAATACTGACTGTTTAATGTAGTTCCAGTAACTAGCATACGAGTTTTTTATAATATCTAAATACTTTTCCATTGTTAAGGATAAAAATTATCTCGTAAAATTAATGAAATAAATAAGCTTAAAATGTTACTTGAGTTACAATGCTTTGTTAAAAGCAAAAGAGACTGTCTTTTTCTAGACAGTCTCTTTACTTTATGTAAAAGGTAATTTACTTACTTTTTATTAGTTTCTTTTATGTATTTTTCTAAAGCCATTGTCATTGAAGGTGTTTCTGGTGTTGGTGCAGCGATATCTACACGTAAACCTCTATCTTCAACTGCTTTAATGGTAGTGTTACCAAATACAGCTATTCGAGTATTATTTTGTTTAAAATCAGGAAAATTTTCAAATAAACTGTCAATTCCTGATGGACTGAAAAAGACTAAGATATCATAGAATACATCTTCTAAATCAGATAAATCACTGACTACGGTTCTGTATAGGTCAGCACGTTTCCAATCAACTCCCAGTTTATTTAACTCTTCAGGAATTAAAGGCTTTAATTTATCAGAAGAAGGAAGTAAAAACTTTTCATCTTTATGCTTCTTAATTAATTTAGTTAATTCAGGAAACGTTCTGTTTCCAACATAAATTTTACGTTTACGGTACACAACGTATTTTTGTAAGTAGTAAGCTACAGCTTCAGACTGACAGAAGTATTTCATATCATCAGGAACTGTAAAGCGCATTTCTTCAGCTATTCTAAAAAAATGATCAACAGCATTTCTACTGGTAAGTATAATTGCTGTATAATTGTTTAAATCAACTTTTTGAGCTCTTACTTCTTTAACAGGAATTCCCTCGACATGAATAAACGAGCGAAAGTCAACCTTTACCTTTTGCTTTTCTGCCAAATCAAAATATGGCGATGTTTCTGTTTTCGGTTTAGGCTGAGAGACTAAAATAGTTTTCACTTTCATAAACTTTCTCTTTATTACGTAGTTGTTGTTTTATAAAGAATTAATAGCGGTGCTATTTCAAGGGTGCAAAAGTACAAAATAAAATAAAACAACTTACTAATAACAAGCTTTTTATTATTTGTTAAAATTAAAAAAGCCCTAAAAATAAGCAGGATAATGAAAGAATAAATTAAAAAAAGTTTATTAGTAAAAGTGTATTGGTACAGTATAATAATAGGAAGTAACCATATACAAAGAACATATAAATACCCTGATTTTGTATGTAAAAAATAATTTACAATTGATGATAAGCCTAAAATGTTTGCGAGTGCATAATCTATTAAAAAACGCACTAAAAAGTATAAGATAACAAAAAGAAATAACCCTAAAAAAGCTAAAAAACTGTGAGAGTATATTTCTGATACTAATGTTAAGAATAAAAACAAAGAAATAACAATTGTAGAAAAAGAGAATAAAAATAATTTAAAAGGAGAAAAAAAAGAAGCACCTTCTTCCATTCTCTTATGAAAAAAACCTGGAGTTATAAAAGCAACAGAATACCCATATAGTTTAGTTGGTTTTAACGATTTCATCATAGCTAACAACACTATAGCTAATACAATAACTAAGGTAATCCAACTATCATGGTTTGTAATTCGTTCTATTGCTTGCAATTGCTTTTATACTTTTTAATTAACACAAAATTAGTAATAAATAAGTGTATCTTTGCCCAGAATTATATGAAAATTACATGAAGTCAGACGCTTTAGTCATAATTCCTACGTATAACGAGAAAGAAAATATCGAAGCTATAATTCGAGCAGCTTTTAGTCAAGAAAAGGTATTTCATGTATTGGTTGTTGATGATAATTCTCCTGATGGAACAGCAACAATTGTAGAAAACTTACAAAAAGAATTTCCAAGCAAGCTTTTTATTGAAAAAAGAAAAGGAAAAAGTGGCTTAGGCACAGCGTACATTCACGGATTTAAATGGGCAATTTCAAATAAGTATGATTATATCATAGAAATGGATGCCGATTTTTCACACAACCCTAACGATTTAATTCGACTGTATAACGAATGTGCTAATAAAGGGGCAGATGTTGCTGTAGGGTCAAGATATTCGGTAGGAGTAAATGTAGTTAACTGGCCAATGAGTAGGGTGTTGTTATCATACTTTGCTTCAAAGTATGTGCGTTTAATCACGAGAATGCCTATTCATGATACTACCGCGGGTTTTGTGTGTTATAAAAGAAAAGTGTTAGAAACAATCAAACTAGATAAAGTTAAGTTTGTAGGCTACGCATTTCAAATAGAAATGAAATATAAGGCATGGAAACACAAGTTTAATATCAAAGAAGTTTCAGTTATTTTTACTGATAGAGTTTTGGGAAAATCAAAGCTCAGTAAAGGAATTATTAAAGAAGCTGTTTTTGGCGTGATAAAAATGAGAATTAACGGATTACCAAAATAAATGATGGATAAGGTAACGGTGAGACAAGCAAGTCTAGAAGATTTAGATATATTACTTAATTTTGAGCAAGGAGTAATAGAAGCTGAAAGACCTTTTGATTCATTATTAAAAGAAGGAAAAATTAGCTACTACAATTTGGAAGAAATGATTTTATCTAAAAATGTACATTTAATTGTAGCTGCTGCTAAAGGAGAAATAGTTGGCTCAGGGTATGTTAAAATAGAGAAATCTAAAAGTTATCATATACATGAGTTGAATGGTTATATTGGTTTCATATATGTGAAACCTAATTTTAGAGGCAAAAAAATAAGTGCTTTAATCTTAGAATCGTTAAAAAACTGGGCAAAAAGCAAAGAAATACAAGAGTTAAGACTAGATGTTTACAGTGATAATTTAGCAGCAATAAAGACGTACGAACGCTTTGGTTTTAACAAAAGTTTGATTAACATGAAAATGGAAATTTAGTAGAAAATGAAACAATCATATTTAATTAAAAACGCACAAATCGTTAACGAAAACAAGGTTTTTAAAGGCGATGTTTTAATAGAAGGAGAATTTATTAAGGAAATAGGAGAAAACATAATTCCTACGGATGATGTATTAATGGTTGATGCAGAAGGAAAGTTTTTAATTCCTGGGATGATTGATGACCAAGTACATTTTCGTGAGCCAGGTTTAACACATAAAGCTAACATAGCTACTGAAAGTAAGGCAGCAATTGCAGGTGGAATTACATCGTTTATTGAAATGCCAAATACTGTACCTCAAGCAACAACTCAAGAATTGTTAGCCGATAAGTTTGATATTGCAAGTAAAACATCATACGCTAACTATTCGTTTATGTTTGGAGGAACTAATGACAATTTAGAAGAATTGTTAAAAACGAACCCTAAAGATGTTGCGGGTATCAAGTTGTTTTTAGGGTCTTCAACAGGAAATATGTTGGTAGACAATGAAGAAGTACTCGAGAAAATATTTTCATCAACTAAGATGTTAATCTCTGTACATTGTGAAGACGAAGCAACCATTAGAAAAAATACAGAGGAATACAAAGAAAAATACGGTGATGATATTCCTGTAAAATACCATCCGCTAATTCGTAGTGAAGAAGCATGTTATTTATCATCTTCAAAAGCGATTGAATTGGCAAAGAAAACAGGAGCCCGTTTACATATTTTCCATTTATCTACAGAAAAAGAAACGCATTTATTTAGAAATGATATTCCGTTAGAAGAAAAGCAAATTACTGCTGAGGTTTGTGTACATCACTTATGGTTTACTGATGCTGATTACGATAAAAAAGGAACATACATTAAGTGGAATCCAGCAGTGAAAACACAAAAAGACAAAGACGGTTTATGGAAAGCATTACTAGATGATAGAATTGATATCATTGCTACTGACCATGCTCCGCATACTTTAGAAGAAAAAGACAATGTATATACAAAAGCACCTAGTGGAGGACCACTAGTACAACATGCAGTTACAGCTGTCTTAGAAAAGGTGAAAGAAGGAGTGCTACCAATTGAAAAGGCGGTAGAAAAGATGAGTCATAACCCAGCAAAAATTTTTAAAGTCGAAAAAAGAGGATTTATAAAAGAAGGTTTTTATGCCGATTTAGTTTTAGTTGACGCTGATAAGAAATGGACGGTAGATAAAGAAAACGTATTGTATAAATGTGGGTGGTCTCCATTTGAAGGAGTTGAGTTTTCAAGTCAGATAACACAGACATTTGTAAACGGAAACTTAATGTATAACGAAGGTGTGTTTAACGAAGAAATTAAAGGAAAACGATTGTTATTCAATAGATAAATGAAGTCTTTTTTTTACATATGTATTGGTTTGTTTATAGTGTCGTGTACAAGTAATACGATATACGAAAAACCTGAGGATTTAATTCCTAAAGATTCAATGGTTTCATTATTAACTGATATGTATGTTGCCTCATCAGCAAAAAACCAAAAAAACAAGTTTCTAAAGCGAGAGAAAAACTATATGATTTTGGTATATGAAAAGTATAAAATTGATAGTACTCGGTTTGATGCTAGTAATACATATTATACCTCTAAGGTTGATGAGTATGCAGAAATCTTAAAAAAAGTAAAAGGTAATATTGATTCATTAGACGTTTTATATAGAAAAAAACAGGAAGTTCAAGACTCGATAAAAGGGATTAAAAAGGAAGGAAAACTAAAAAGAGATACTATTTTAGATAAAAAACTATTATTGGATGATGCTCCTAAAGAGTTAATAAAAAGAGAAGATAGAGGCTTTGAAAAAAAAGACTTAAAAAAGATTAAGTAACTTATTTTTTAAACTCTTTAGAAACTCTTGTAATTACATCATTAATAGGCTCAAATTCAAAATTAAGTTGTTCTGTAATTTTTTTAGAAGTATAGAACGATTCGTTGTGAGCAGATTTGGCAGAGTTTTTAGTTAACAAAGGTTCTTTACCAGTAAGTTTTGTTAAAAACCAATCAATTCTCCAAAATATTGAAGTAACTAATTTCCCAACTTTTTTTGAAGGTCTTTTTTTATTTAGATTATCAGCAATACTAAATAAAACATCTTTAAACGTTTTGTTTTCAGAAACTAAAATAAAACGTTCATTTTGTATATTAGAATCCATCAGATTTATCATTGCTTTTACGACATCACTTACTCCAACAAATCCAGTAATACCTTCTGTATAAAATTTAAATCCATTATTTATTTGTGTAAACATTTTTCCAGAGCCTTCACCCCAAAAACCACCGCCTAAAATTACTCCAGGGTTTACAATTACGACATTTAAATCTTCTTGACTACCTCTCCAAACCTCCATTTCAGCACCATATTTTGTAATAGCGTATCCATGATTTTCGTCATCATCTACCCATTCATTTTCTTCATTAATTGGTTGTCCGTTAATAGTATTCCCAACAGAAGCAATGGAGCTCACAAAACAGAATTTATCTACATTCGCATCAATAGCAAAATTGATTAAGTTAGCAGTTCCCTCAATATTTACCTGACGCATTTTTCTATAATCCTTCGGGTTAAAAGAAACTAATGCAGCACAATGATACACTTGTGTAATATTGTCAAATACGGGTTTTAAAGAAGGTACATCGGTAATGTCGGCTTGTACCCATTCAATTTTTGAAAAGAATTCTTGTACATCGTCTGTATAAAAAGAAAAGATTTTTTTTACGTGCTCACGCTTTTCATCTGTTCTAAAAACAGCTCGAATTTTGTCGTTTTTTTGGCTTAAATAATATAATAAATGTGAGCCTACTAAACCTGTACCTCCTGTAACTAAAATCATAAAGCGAATTTAGTTTATTTTGGCTGATAAACTTATCTTTGCTTCTTTAAAATAGAATAAAATGACCAAGAATTTAGTAGAAGAATTACAATGGCGTGGAATGATTCACGACATTATGCCAGGAACCGAAGAACAACTTCAAAAAGAAATGACATCGGTTTATATTGGTTTTGATCCAACTGCAGATTCGTTACACATTGGTAGTTTAGTTCCAATTATTTTACTAGTTCACATTGAAAAAGCAGGGCATCAGCCAGTGGCTTTAGTAGGAGGTGCTACTGGTATGATTGGTGATCCGACAGGGAAGTCAGACGAACGTAATTTATTAAATGAAGAAGCGTTAGCTAAAAATGTTGCAGGTTTAAAAAGAACGTTAGGTCGCTTTTTAGATTTTGATAATGGAACTAAAAACGCTCCTTTATTGGTAAACAATTACGATTGGATGAAAGACTTTTCTTTTATCGAGTTTGTACGAGATGTTGGTAAGAGAATTACTGTAAACTACATGATGGCAAAAGATTCTGTAAAAAAACGTATTACAGGAGAAGCAGGTAACGGAATGAGTTTTACAGAGTTTACGTATCAATTAATTCAAGGTTATGATTTCTATCACTTATATAAAACCTTAAATTGTAAATTGCAAATGGGAGGTTCTGACCAATGGGGAAACATTACCACAGGTACAGAGCTAGTTCGTAGAATGACAGCAGGAGAAGAAGCAAAAGCATTTGCAGCAACTTGCCCATTAATTACAAAAGCTGACGGCTCTAAATTTGGAAAGTCTGAAGGAGGAAATGTTTGGTTAGATGCAGATAAAACATCAGTTTACAAGTTTTATCAGTTTTGGTTAAATACTTCAGATGAAGATGCAGAAAAGTATATTAAAATATTTACGTTTTTAGATAAAGAAACTATTGATGCTGTAATCGTAGAACATAAAGAAGCGCCGCATCAAAGAGCTTTACAAAAGAAGTTAGCAGAAGAAGTAACAACGTTTGTTCACTCAAAAGAAGAGTTAGATAAAGCAATTGCTGCTTCAAATATTTTATTTGGTAAATCAACAGCTGATGATTTAAAAAGTTTAGATGAACAAACTTTTTTAGATGTGTTTGATGGTGTGCCACAAGCTGAGGTAACTTCTGAGGATATAGCTGGAGGATTAGACATGATTGCGGCTTTAGCAGCCAAAACAGGTTTCTTAAAATCAAACGGAGATGCTCGTAGAGCTTTAAAGGAAAACTCAATATCAGTAAATAAAGAAAAAGTAAGTGAAGATTTTGTGATCACTTCAAAAGATTTAATCGCCGATAAATATGTGTTACTACAAAGAGGTAAGAAAAATTACTTTTTGTTGAAGGTAGCATAAAGAAAATTGTATATAAAATTAAAAAGCCCTTAAGAGAAATTTCTTTTAAGGGCTTTTTGTTTGTAATATATAAACAAACAAAGGGGTGGGGTAAATTGTTGTTATGAAACTGCTTTTAAATCAAATGTTAAAGGGCACCTTTTACAGTTAATTCCTTTCTTTTGATATTTATTGCAGCATTTACTTTTAGGCTTAATACAGTTACTTGCGCATGAAGAACTACAAACAGTAGTTTTTTGCAATGTCTTAACAGAAATTTTAGAGGTAACTTTCTTGGTTTCAGTATAAAAAACAATCATTATCTTTTCGTATAATCCGTGCAAATATAAGTTTTTTATTTAGAATAAATTAAAATAAAGAAAAAAACGTGAAATGTTATTGTTGTTTATCAGTAGAGATAGTAGTATCTTTGCTCTAGTAAAAAGCCCTCTTTTTGTTACAAAAACTAAGCATATACTTTTTTGTTGCACTGTACATGATAGCCATGTTGCGCCCAATAGCTCCTTTTGTTGAGTATGCAATAAATTATGATTATATATCAAAAGTTTTATGTATTAATAAAGATAAACCAGAGTTAAACTGTAACGGTAAGTGTCAGTTAATGATGGAGCTTGAAAAACAACAAGACGACGACTTTAAATCACTACGAATCTCAATGGAAGAATACCCTATTGGGTTTGTTTCTATCCTTAATATAGATTTAGAAGAAAAACAGCTTATAAAAGAGAAAGGAACATTTTCTTATAAGAAAAACTACCATTACTTATTCAACAAAGAAGTATTTCATCCTCCTATTGCTTAATTTTTACATATAACTAAAACTACTAATTGATTACAACGAACGTAATCAAAAAGGTAGACTATTGTAAAATAATAACAAAACTTAAATACAATTTACAGGTTAAAATTTTAATGTTGCTTAGCATTATTAAAAGAGAACTGTAATACACAAAACTTAAAAGATGAAAAAAATACTAGCTTTCATAGCTTTTGCTATGGCGTTCACTTCATGTAGTGACGATGAAATAATTAATGACAAATTAGAAGGGAAAAACGAAGTAGTAATAGAGTTTGATAACGGTTTTGCTGAAGACAAACTTTTACTAGGCACTTCAACATACACTAACGGAAATGGAGAGGTATTAACTGTAAATTCTTTCGATTATATCGTAAGTAATTTTGTACTTGTAACAGAAGAAGGAGAGGAATTTGTATACCCTAAAGAAGAAAGCTACTTTATAATTAGTGAAGGAGGAGAAGATAAGCCTAAGAAAATTCAAATATCACTTAAAGACGTACCTGCAGGTAAGTATACAAAAGTTAAATTTGGAATAGGTGTAGATCAAGAACGATTTATAGAAGGACAAGCAGTACAACAAGATTTTTGGATTTTAGCTGAAAACTATAACTTAACTTGGAGTTGGCAAGCAGGATATAAGTTTGTGGTTTTAGAAGGAAACTACAAAGAAGATGCAACTGAAAATCCTTTTATGTTACATATTGCAAGTAGAGGAACAACAGTAGATTTATACAAAGAAGTAGAGTTACCTATGGATGTAGCTATTGTTAGTAAAGAACAATCACCACAGTTGCATATTAAAGTAGATGCTAATACAATGTTAGATGGTAAATCTAAAATTAAACTTTCAGAAGGAGCAACTATTATGGGAGGAGATAAAGCGTCATTAATAGCAGAGAACTATACTGAGATGTTCATGGTTCACCATGTACATCACACAAATCATCATTAATAATAAATACACTTAAAGAATAGGGTGAAAGCTCTATTCTTTAGGTTTTTTAAGTGTAATAGGCTAATTGTTTTCAATTAGCTACTAATACTGTATGTAATGAAAAAATTAATGATTGCATTGTTAGTGTGTTCTTTTTTTAGTTGTAAACAGGAAGATGTGTACACTAATGTAGAACTAGCTTTTGAACAACCAAGCAATTTTCCCGAGCCTCATTATAATTTAAGCTCAAATCCAATCACAGAAAAAGGCTTTGAATTAGGAAAGAAACTTTTTTATGAAGGAAAACTATCATCAGACGGAGTAGTTTCTTGTGCTTTTTGCCATCAGCAAAAGTTTGCATTTACGCATCACGGACATCAATTAAGTCACGGAGTTGAAGATAGAGAAGGAACTAGGA
Source organism: Tenacibaculum gallaicum (assembly GCF_003387615.1). Taxonomy (GTDB): domain Bacteria; phylum Bacteroidota; class Bacteroidia; order Flavobacteriales; family Flavobacteriaceae; genus Polaribacter; species Polaribacter gallaicus. Next base: position 595,828 of record NZ_QUNS01000001.1, read on the forward strand.
ATACGCCTCCAGTTCAAAATATGGCTTTCCAAAAGCAGTTTTCATGGGATGGAGCAGCTTTTCACCTAGATATATTTCCAATAATACCAATTACAAATCCTGTTGAGATGGATGAAACTGTAACCAATATTTTGGAAAAGCTACAAGAAGATGTGACTTACCGAAAATTATTTAGTCAAGCTTTTGAAGACGGAGAAATCAATGCTGACAATACGTTTAAGGCGATGTCTCAATTTATGTTGATGATGGTCTCAGCCAACTCAAAGTACGATAAATACGTTCGAGTGGAAAAAGGAGGAGAGTTTTCTAAACAAGAAAAAAAGGGACTAGCGCTTTTTAAAGCAAAATGTGCTTCTTGTCATACATCCGATTTGTTTACAGACGATGCTTTTAGAAATAATGGTTTACCAATCAACCCAGAAATTAACGATTTAGGAAGAATGACGGTTACCTTATTAGAAGAAGACAAATACAAATTTAAAGTGCCCAGTCTAAGAAATATTGAGCTTACCGCTCCGTATATGCACGACGGTCGATTTGGATCCTTAAAATCAGTATTAAATTTTTATGCGACAGGAGTTCAGGAAACTCAAAATTTAGACCCAATTCTTAAAAATAAGAATGGAACAATCGGAATACCATTAAACGAACAAGAAAAAGAAGATATTATAGCTTTTTTAAAAACATTAACAGATGAAGAATTTATCACAGATAAAAGATTTGCTGAATAAAGTAGTACTCATATTACTATTATTAATTTCAGTACAAATACAAGCGGACACCCCATTTCCTGAGCGATATGAGCTATTTTTAGATTGTGATGCTTGTGGTTGTAGTAACAGCGGAGGTAGTTTAGGAATGGGAGGAATTATAGATAATAACTTTATTGGGGTACGTTATCTACACCAAAAATACCAATCAAAAGACGGTATTTTTAATAACTCTCCAGTTATAAATGAGTATTTTAATACGGTACAAGTTTGGTCTCGAATTCCAATTGTTAAAGAGTATCTAGAAGCCCAAGTTTTTGTTCCTTTCCATTTTCATTCAAGAGACTATGTTGATAAAACAACGGCTATTGAAGGTTTAGGAGATATTTCTTTTTTAATCAATTATACTATTTTAAATAAAAATACAGGAAATTATAAGGAGGAAAAAGACAAGGTCATATCTTCTAATCATCTATTAAAAATAGGTGGAGGGTTAAAGTTACCAACAGGAACTTATAACGAAGCAATTAATAACTCAATAAACCCAAGTTTTCAATTAGGAACAGGAAGTGTTGATGTTATTACGAATCTTCAGTATGTATTTAAGAGAAATAATTTCGGAGTTACAAATTATCTTAATTATTACATAAAAACTACAAATAAAGAAGAATATCGATTTGGGAATCAATTTAACTTCAATAGTACTTTCTTTTATGCTTTTAAAGATAATAAGCAACATAGTTTTGTGCCTTCAGTAGGAGTTTCAGGAGAATTCTATGCAAGTAATAAAATGATTGGATTAAAAGTTAAAAATACTGAAGGTCATGCACTGTTTTCTAGCTTAGGAGCCGAATATAATGCAAAAAAATTAACAGTAGGAGCTTTAGCAATGTATCCAATACAGCAAAACTTAGCACAAGGAACTATAGAAGTAAAATATAGAACATCTATTTACTTGAATTACAACTTTTAAGAAAGTTGTAATCTGTTTGTTTAGAATCAAAAAGTAGGATTGTTTTAAAAAAAAGAGCGGATTTTACGTAAGGATTCTTAAATTTGATGACAAACCCTCAGTTAACAATTAAAAACAAGAACATGAAAAAATCAATTTTATCAATTATTGTATTCGCTGTAGCCCTAGTGTTTTCAAACGAAGTAGCAGCTCAAAAATTCGCGAATTTAGATAAAAGTCCAATGGATGCAGCTGCTTTTCCTAGTAGTTATAGAATTTCAGATAAAAAAGTAAAAGTTGTTTATAGTCGTCCACAATTAAAAGGAAGATCGTTAGCAAAACTAGCTCCTATGGGAAAAGTATGGAGAACAGGAGCTAATGAAGCAGCTGAAATTACATTTTATAAAGAAATAACCTTTGGTGGTAAAAAAGTAAAAGCAGGAACTTATACCTTATTTACAATTCCAGGAGAAAAAGAATGGACTCTTATTTTAAATACAGCTAAAAACGTTTGGGGATCTTACTTTTATAATGAAAGTGAAGATGTAGCTAGAGTTACTGCTCCTACTTCCAAGTCAGACGAAACAATAGAGGCTTTCTCTATTGCTTTTGATGGTGAAGATGATGCATTCAATATGTATATCGGATGGGACAATGTTATTGTTACCGTACCTATAAAAGAATAATTATGATTAAATAGATAAAAAACAGGCATTTTAAATGCCTGTTTTTTTTGTGGGTTATATTGAAGTTTACAATGAAAGATAACCAAATTTTCAATAAAACATTAAGAGGGTTGGCATGATGATTGTTTTAAAGCTTCTTTATATAAATTAAAATTATTATTATGAAAAAAACAGTACTTGCGATTTTATGTATAATCGCATTTTCAGGAGTTAAAGCACAACAAGTTAAATTTGGAGTTAAAGCAGGGTTAAATGTTGCTACCATCCGTGGAGAGAATTTAAATACTGATTCGAAATTGGGATTTCATGCTGGTGGGGTAGTGGAGTTGAAATTATCAGATTCATTTTCTATTCAACCAGAAGTTCTGTATTCACAAATGGGTACAGAAAACGACATCAATAAATTAAAAATAGATTACATTTCGATACCAGTTATGGCGAAATATTATATTATTGATGGTTTTTCCCTTGAAGTAGGACCTCAAATATCGTTTTTAGTTGATGATGTTGTAAAAATAAATAATGGTGCAAGCTTAGATCCAGACCTAGAAAACTATGACCTGAGCGCAAATTTTGGATTAGGTTACCAATTTAAACAAGGCTTATTTGTACAAACACGATATAACTTAGGAGTAACAGCTATTCAAGAAAATCCAGATATTAAAAACGGCTCTTTTCAAGTTTCTGTTGGATATCAGTTTTAACAAGATAATAAAAAAACTCTCAAAAGAGAGTTTTTTTGAACAGTACCTTACTTTTCTAAAGAGTATTTTAGCTGGATATCTGGATCCATTTGGTAAGTGTAAACAATAGAATCAAAATTAATAGGATGCTCTATATGCATTTCAAGAGGTAGGGTTAATGAAGATTCACTTCTTGTTAACCAAATATCGTTATAAACATGTACCAGTGTGTCCAATAGTAAATAGTTGTATTCTTCAATATTAATTGAGTTTACAGCTATTTTTTTATCAGGAAGTTGTGTAGGAATAGTATTGGTTTCGTTTGACGAAATAGCTTTTCTAACATTTAAAATGGTGTCAATTTCTACAGATGTATGTTTAGCATCAGTAATAACATCAGTAGCTAAACTCATTTTTACCAATACGTTTTCTGGAATTACAGTTACATCTTTTGGTAGCTGGGGGAGTAAATTAAATAAAATAGGAACATAACACTCCCTATACAATAAAGCATCTAACGTTTCACTAAATACAATGTGATACTTTTTTGCTTCAGGGATTTCGAAAGTAACGGCATCTGCATTGTAGTGGTTTGTTATATACTTGGTAAGCTCTAATTTTTGAATAAGACTTTTAGCATATTCTAAAGATTTATCATTAATTTCTAACAAAGAAAACTGTATTTCTTCAGGACTAAAAAGCGGAGCAATTAAAGTAACAAATGGGGCATATGGCCCACAACCCGCGTAAAAAATATTGATAGTTTTATCAGGGTGTTTTTGTTGTTTTTCTTTAATAGCCATTACCATAGCTTTTAAAAACTTCACGGTTCGTTTATAGTCTAGCAAACATTGTGCTGCATGGTTTAACCCTAAAGCCTTTCCTTTTGCAGTTGTTACCGCAGCAAGATGTTCTATGTTTTGATCAAATCCTGTGAGCTGTGTTAGTTCTTTAAAATAAGTGTGTATTTCGTTAATTAAATTTTCAATTTCAGGTTGTTCAAGAGAATCTTTAAGTAAAGCCGATACTTTTTCTTTGATATCTAAAGCAGTTACATTTTCATTCATAGTAGGTTAATTATTAAGTTTCCTAAATTATAAAAATATAGCCAAGTATGGCTAACTACACTAAGCTTTTTTGAAGCTTAAATTAAATCGCTCATTACTCAAAAACAATCAGTAAAGACATTTTAAAACACTCATAAGTATACAATTAATACTTTGCGAAAAGTATTTACCAGTACGTTTACAATTAACCTTAAAACTTTAAAAAATGTCTACAAATTACACAACACTATCCGTTACAAATCAAATTTCAAAACCAGTAGAGGTTTATGTAACTTTTGCGGCATCAAATGTTGCTAATAAATGCTGTCCATCACCTGTTGGAGTGTCAGATTTTAGTTTTTTAACCAAAGTAAATAAACTTATGGGAAAATTTGAATTAGGAGCAGGAAAGACAGAAGAGTTTGATTCAAAAGGAGAATGTTTTAGCGGAAACATTTGTTTTTATATAGAACCACAATGTCCTGTAAAAGGAGCAGACTTTAATCACGGAGCACAAGGAACGAGCATTGCAGAGTTTACACTAAATCCAAATACACCATGTGCGGAAGCCTTTGATATAAGTTGTGTTAATGGAGTAAACAGCTTTATCGCTATGGAAGTAGATAAAGATGGAGGTTGGAACTACGGACCAAATAAAACACCGATTACTAGAATTTACAATAAAGAGTTACAGCAAAATTCAGGTAATCCAGGAGTGTTTCCTGTAAACTGTACCGATTGTATTCAATTAGTAGGTGATAAACCGTGCCCTACATTACCTTATGGTCCACCTCAAAAACAAAGGATATGTAACATTCAACGATCAGAACGTGGAGGAACTCTAAGAGTAATTTTAACAGATCCAGCATTAGGATAATATAAATATCTCTCTTATTTCAATTTTAAACCTTGCAAACCTTTTAAGGCTTGTGAGGTTTTTTTGTGTTTATTTAAGTTTTCATGATGTATTAAAAGCACTAAACTTTTTACTTATCAACAATAACTGTAAATTTGCAGCTTCAAAATCACATCATTACGAAGTGTTATATTGAGTGTAGTCGAAATAAAAGGAATAAACTAAAAGAATGCAATACAATCACCAAGAGATAGAGAAAAAGTGGCAAAAGTACTGGGCAGAGAAAGGTACATTTAAAGCTGAAAATAATTCTGATAAACCAAAATATTATGTGTTAGACATGTTTCCTTATCCATCAGGAGCAGGATTACACGTCGGACATCCTCTAGGATATATCGCATCTGATATTTACGCACGTTACAAGCGTCATAAAGGGTTTAATGTATTGCATCCACAAGGATATGACTCTTTCGGACTACCTGCTGAACAATATGCTATCCAAACAGGACAGCATCCAGCAATAACTACCGAAACAAATATCAAAACGTACCGTCGTCAGTTAGATAATATCGGATTTTCATTCGATTGGTCTCGTGAGGTTCGTACTTCAAATCCAGAATATTATAAATGGACACAGTGGATTTTTATTCAACTGTTCAATTCTTGGTACAATAAAGACACTGATAAAGCAGAAGATATTGCTACCTTAGTAGTAAAGTTTGAAGCAGAAGGAAATGCAACTATAAATGCAGTTTCTGATGAAGATATTACCATTTTTTCTGCGGATGAATGGAAAAGTTTGTCAGAGAAACAACAACAAGAAATATTATTACAATACCGTTTAACATTCTTATCCGATACCGAAGTAAATTGGTGTCCGGCATTAGGAACAGTATTAGCAAACGATGAAATTATAAACGGAGTTTCAGAACGTGGAGGACATCCTGTAGTTCGTAAAAAAATGACCCAGTGGTCTATGCGAATTTCTGCGTATGCACAACGTTTGTTAGACGGATTACAAAATATCGATTGGCCACAGCCATTAAAAGATTCTCAAACCAACTGGATTGGTCGTTCGCAAGGAGCGATGGTTTCTTTTGATGTTGACGGACATGATGCAAAAATTGATGTGTTTACGACACGTCCTGATACTATTTTTGGAGTGTCTTTTATGACCTTAGCTCCAGAACACGAGTTGGTGGCGAAAATTACAACTGCTGAACAAAAAGAAGCGGTTGAAGCTTATGTTGAAGCTACAGCAAAACGTTCAGAGCGTGATCGTATGGCAGATGTAAAAACTATTTCAGGAGTGTTTACTGGTGCCTATGCGTTACATCCGTTTACAGGAAAACAAGTACCAATTTGGATTGGTGATTATGTGTTGGCAAGTTACGGTACGGGTGCTGTTATGGCGGTACCATGTGGAGATCAACGTGATTATGATTTTGCAAAACACTTCGGATTAGAAATTCCAAATATTTTTGCAGAGGTTGATATTTCTGAAAAAGCAAACGATGCTAAAGATGGAATTAAATTAGCAAACTCTGATTTCTTAGACGGTTTAAACTATAAAAAAGGAATGAAAACCGTGATTTACGAATTAGAAAAACGCGGTTTTGGTTACGGAAAAATAAACTATCGTTTACGTGATGCAGTATTTAGCCGTCAACGTTATTGGGGAGAACCTTTCCCAGTATATTACAAAGACGGAATGCCTCAAATGATTGAAGCAAAGCATTTACCGATCGCATTACCAGAAGTAGAAAAGTACTTACCCACTGAAGACGGAAAACCACCATTAGGAAATGCTGATGTTTGGGCGTGGAATAGTATTGAGAATAGAGTAGTGAGTAATGAGTTAATAGATAATGAAACTGTATTTCCTTTGGAGTTAAACACAATGCCAGGGTGGGCAGGAAGTTCTTGGTACTTTAACCGTTATATGGATTCGAATAACGAAGGAGAGTTTGTTAGCAAAGAAGCGGTTGACTATTGGAAAGAAGTAGATTTATATATTGGAGGTTCTGAACATGCTACAGGACACTTGCTATATGCACGCTTTTGGCAAAAATTCTTATTTGACAGAGGATTGTTACCAGTAGATGAGTTTGCTGAAAAACTGATTAACCAAGGAATGATTTTAGGAACTTCTGCTTTTGTTTATGAAGCTCTTTTTGAAGGAAAAACAAAGAACGTGTATTTATCAGCTGATTTCTTTCAAGGTCATAATTATATTTCTAGTGCTGATGAAGATCTAGAAAATAGTAAAGAAGAAATTCTACGAAAAGCTGGTTTGACAAGTGAAAATGAAAGTACATTGAAATTTAGACCAGTCCATATTGATGTGAGTTGTCTAGACGGTGATGTTGAAGTTAATTTGGATAGATTAAAATCTTGGAGAGAAGATTTTAAAAATGCTGAATATGTTAATGGAAGAAATGGAGAATTTTTGAGCTTTCGCGAGGTTGAAAAAATGTCGAAATCAAAATACAATGTAGTCAATCCAGATTTAATTTGTGAAGAATACGGAGCGGATAGTTTACGTTTATTTGAAATGTTCTTAGGGCCGTTAGAGCAAACAAAACCTTGGAAAACTTCAGGTATTTCAGGAGTGTATTCTTTCCTAAAGAAATTATGGAAATTATTCACCGATGAAAACGGGATCAACGTTTCTGATGCTGAACCAACCAAAGACGAATTAAAAACCTTACACAAAACGATTAAAAAAGTAGAAGAAGATATTGAGAACTTCTCGTTCAACACATCCGTTTCTACCTTTATGATTGCAGTAAACGAGTTAACAGCGTTAAAATGTAACAAACGTGCTATTTTAGAACCGTTGTTAGTATTAATTTCTCCGTATGCGCCACATATTGCTGAAGAATTATGGAGTCAGTTAGGACACAGCGAGTCAATCGCAACAGTAGCTTTTCCAATTTTTGAAGAAAAACACTTAATCGAGAGCTCGAAGAATTATCCAGTTTCTTTCAATGGTAAAATGCGTTTTACCTTAGAGTTACCGCTAGATATGAGCAAAGATGAAATTGAAAAAACGGTCATGGCACACGAAAAAACGCAACAACAACTTGCTGGACGAGAGCCAAAGAAGGTAATTATAGTTCCAGGGAAAATTATCAATATTGTAGGGTAAACCCACCTTATAAAATATAAAAGCCCCACAAGCAAATAATTTGTTTGTGGGGTTTTATTTTTAAACTAAATTCGCAGCCAGTAAAAACAAATTAAAATTTAAACGAATGAAAAAGATTTTTAAAATTAGCTATGCGGTTTTAGTGTGTTTAACCCTAGTGATGAGTAGTTGTTCAGATAGTGATAATGATCCAGCAGGAATTGCAAACACAAAATTATCAGGAAAAGTATTAGGAACAAGTTTTACGGCCAAAGGAGGTAAAGCATTTATGTCTGGAAATAATGAACTTTCAGTACATATAACCAATATTCAAGCAGATTGTAGTTCTGATGTTCTTAATTACGAATTAAGAATTGCAACTTATGTGAAAGCAGAGTTAGGAGTTTATGACAATGTGAATGTAGTTTTTGATAAGAAAGGAGCGAATCCTTCAAACTACCTTCAAGGAGTTGTTGAGGTTGTAAGATTTACAGATAGTGAACTTACTTTAAAGATAAAAGCAAACTCAAGTACTGATAATATGGTAGAAGGTTTTTTTACAGTTCCTTTTTGTGAGTAATAACAAAAAACAGTATTAATTTAAAAGCTTTTACATTAGAATGTAAGAGCTTTTTTATGCGATAAAACCAAAAACTTTTCGCAAATTTGCCTTCCAAAAAATAAAACATGAAAAAGATATCTATTAGTAATACTTGGATTTTTGCAATAATCCCAATCGGGATTTTTATTTTCGTAGCACTTCCACAATTTCAAAATATGTATGAATCATTTCATAAACGAGATTTAGAAGTACAGCAAAACGCACAAGAATTAGACTCGTTACAACAACTTACAAGTCCTACAAGAAAAGATTTAAACAATATAAAACGCCTTGAAATTACCGTTCCAATTCATCAGTTAAGTATAGATAGACAGCGATATACTTACTATAAAACAGGCGGGATGTTAGCCGTTTTAGCTTTTATGTTTATTGGCATGTTTGGTTCTAGCTATTGGGCAAAAAGAAAGAAAAACTCATCGAGCAATAGGCAAATAGAATTTTCTTTTGATGATTTTACAACTGATGCTATTGGGCAACATGTCTCTTGGAATGCGGTTAAAGGTTCAGGAAGCAATTTTTTAAGTGAACGTTTACGAAAAACAGCTTTCGGATACAAAATTACCTCTAGTGCTTATCTGAAATTTGTAGCTTGGAGTTTCCTTTTAATGGGCTTAAACTACGTAGTTTGGTCATATATTGAGTTCTTTGAGTTTTCAAAAGAACCATTAACGTTTATGCATGGAGGGAAATTATTTTTCATTTCTGGAGGGCCCTTTGTATTAATAGGGATTTTCTTACTGTTTTCTTTTGGAGCTAAAGCAGTTTTAAACTCTCAAAAGAGAAAAATAGTAGTTGATGGTGAAATAATACCTTTTCAGCAAGTATATGCCTTACAAGTGTTATCAAAATTTGTTCAAGGAAATAAGTCAGGAGGTTATTACTGCTACGAGGTAAATTTAGTTACTCAAGGTGGAGAACGTCATAATTTATTAAACCACGGAGACAAAGAATATTTGTTGAGCGATATGGTAAAAATAAGTAGGTTTTTAAAAGTACCTGTATGGAATAATGGAGTATCGTAAAAATAATTTATAGGGTATTTGACAAACTTTTACTAATTTACACAAATACAAACCATAAACGCTGTTATTATTTTATCCTGTAGAAAAAAAATATCCAATATATGTTACTTTTCCTCAGTAAAAGAGATATCAGAAAAGGTTTGGAGAGAGCTTGACTGTATAGATAATTTATACTTTCAGCCAGCGTATTTAGAAGCTTTAGAAAAGAACAATCAACAAATACAGTTTTCTTATATTTTATTGTTTGATGAAAAAAAAGAAGCAATAGCTTTTGCCACTATTCAATTGGTAGATTTTTATTTAGAAAGTGTTCAAAACGATTTACAATCGGTTGTAGAATGGATACGATGTATGGGGAGGAAACTACATTTATTGTCTCCTCAAAAACCATTTAAAATACTTACATGTGGTAATACTTTTGTAAGTGGAGAGCACGGAATATTCATCAAACCAAATCAAGATAAAAAACAAATTGTAAAACAACTTGCTAAAGCTATTGTAGCCTTTGAAAAAGATATTTCAAAAGAAACAATTGACGCTTTTATGTTGAAAGATTTTGTAAATGAATCTCTTTTTATTACCGATGCATTACACAGCGTGGGGTATAATTCGTTTAATGTAGATCCAAATATGATGTTAGCGTTAGATGATAATTGGGGTACTTTTGATGATTATTTAGCAGCATTAAAAACAAAGTATAGGGTAAAGGCAAAAAAAGCGTTACAGAAGAGTAGAGACTTACGAACGGAAGAAGTAACTATTGATTCTTTGAAGCAATTATTGCCAAATATGACGTTACTGTATAAAAATGTATCAAACAAGGCGAGTTTTAACTTAGGATATTTTAATATAGAAACGTATATATCTTTAAAAGAAAATTTAAAGGATGACTATGTTATTAAAGTATATTGGTTAGGAGATAAGTTAGTTGGGTTTTTATCAGGAATAAAAAATCAAAACTCATTAGATGCGCATTTTGTAGGAATTGATTATACCGTAAATAAAACCTATGCTATTTACCAACGAATGTTATACGATTATATATTATTGGGTATAGATAATAATATAAAAACTATAAATTTTGGAAGAACAGCTAGTGAAATAAAAAGTTCAGTAGGAGCAGCACCACAGGACTTAACAATTTATTTGCGACATAGAAAAAGCATTCCAAATCGTATTTTAAGCTTATTTTTGAATAGAATTCAACCAACAGGATTCCGGTTAATAAAGCCTTTTAAAACAAAAAAAGTATAAAGAATTAAACCCTTTTTACTGTATTAACAAATGAAAAACACACAAGAATTATTAAATATACTTACCCTTGACGATTTAGGTGAAGGGAATTTTAACGGAGTAAGTAGAGATATAGGAAGTCCAAATGTTTTTGGAGGTCAAGTATTAGCGCAAGCACTAAATGCAGCGTATAGAACAACGCCTGAAGAACGTATATTACATTCGCTACACTCGTATTTTTTAGAGGCAGGAAATTTAGAGTTGCCTATAACTTACAATGTGCAAACTATTCGTGATGGAGGTAGTTTTTCTACACGTAGAGTTACAGCACATCAAAAAGATAAAACGATTTTTATACTGTCTTGTTCTTTTCATAAAGAAGAAGAAGGATATGAGCATCAAATGCCTATAAAAAAAGACTTAAAACAACCTGAAGAGTTGTTGAGTTGGACAGATATGTTAGATCAATTTGGAGCTTTTTTACCAAAGAAAATGAAAGATTTTTTAAGTATTGAGCGACCTATTGATTTTAAACCAGTGCAGATTGTAAATCCGTTAGACCGAAAAGATTTACCTCCAGTAGTAGATGTTTGGTTTAAATTAAAAGGAGAAGCATCGGATTTATCGTTAGGAATTAAACAACAAATATTAACGTATATATCAGACTATAATATTTTAACGGCTTGTTTAAACCCGAATGCAAGCGTAGCTAACTTTGGAAACACACAAATGGCAAGTTTAGACCATTCGATGTGGTTTTATCGTGATTTTGATTTTAATGATTGGATGTTGTTCTCGGTAGAAAGCCCTAATACGAATGGAGCTAGGGGGTTTGCTTGCGGAAATATTTATACAAGGGAAGGTAAACTGATTGCTTCGGTAGCACAAGAAGGTTTAATGCGTCCCATGAAAAAGAAGTAGCAATTATAATTTATAAAAATAAAGAAATAAAAAGCCGAGTTATTAACTCGGCTTTTGTTTGATTAAGCTTCAATTTCAGCTGTCTTGGTGCTAATGTGAAACTCTTCATATGTTTCTAGTAAACTCATTAATCCAGAAACTAAATCTTGTGTCTCAATTAAAATACTAAAGTATAATGTAGTATTCTTTGGACTTGTTTCATCTGTTCTGATACGGTCTACTTGTTTTTCGATAGATTTTGATACATCTTTTAACAATTCTTTCTTTTCGTTAATAATATGCTCTAAATTATCGAAACTTCTATTTTCAAAAGTATCAGCAATATCACCTAATAATTTAGAAAGTGTATTGTCAATACTTTTAAGATCTTTAATTTGTCCTTTTTTAAGGTTTTTATGGTTATTGTTAACGTGCTTATATGTAGCTCTAGAAATATAGCTAATAGATTGTGCAACGTCTTGTAAATACCCTAAAATTAAAATATAAAATCTACTGGCTTGTACCGAAGTATCGTCTAACGACTTAATAAAGTAGAATACTCCGTCTTTTAAACTATCTATTTCATCGTTTAACTTAGTAACGTGCTTATCAGTTTTACGCAGTTTTATTAAATCGTGGGTAGCAAGGTCTTTTACAACACTAGAGTATAACTTATTTATACGATGAGCAACACCAGCAATATGATCTGAACTTTCTTCAATCACACCATTAATAGTGATTAATTCTGCTCTTTCCATATGTACTTGTTTCTTTTCTTGTTTAGATTTTTTTCTGTGTTGTAAAGTATTTCTTGCAATTAAAAGAGCAACTACTAATAACAATACAGGAATCATTACCATATCCCAGCTAATTAAATAAGCTACTAAAGCAGCTGTTAAGAAAGCTGTAATGGCAGTTAAGAACCATCCGCCAATAACATTAATTACCCCAGCAACTCTATAAACAGCACTTTCACGTCCCCAAGCTCTATCAGCTAAAGAGGTACCCATTGCTACCATAAATGTTACATAAGTAGTTGATAAAGGCAACTTCATAGAGGTTGCAATAGAAATTAAAATACCAGCAACAATTAAGTTTACAGATGCTCTTACTAAATCGAAAGCAGGCATTTCATACGTTTTGTCTTTAGGTAATTCAATTACAGGTTTTTGAAACTTAGAATCTATAAAGTTTAAAGCTTTTTTAGGTACAATAAAGCTAATACCAGCATTTATACCCATTGCTGTTCTAACAACAATTCTTGATAATGGATTTGGTTGAAATTTCTCATGCCCGTCTCCTTGACGCGATAAGTCAATACCAGTTTTAATTACGTTTCTCGCTTTGCTTGAAGTCCATAAAGTAACCACCATAATGGCTCCTGCTAATAATAATAACCATACGTTAGAAGGTACTTTTTTAGCTAAAATACCCATAGAAAAAGCATCAGGAGCAACACCAGATACTTCCCAAGCTTGGTATGAGTTCCAAGCAGCAATTGGTACACCAATAAAGTTTACTAAATCGTTACCAGAGAACGCCATGGCTAACGAAAAAGTACCAATACCAATAATTAATTTTAATATATTAACTTTTAAAAACTGAATTAAAAGATGAGATACAACACTCCAAAAAATAAAACTCCCAGCTATGATAAGTATAGTGTTTCCTTCAATTAGGTGTTTTATATCACTATAAAAAGGAGTTCCTTTCATTCCTTTGATAATGATAAAATAAGTAATTGCTGTAATTGCAAAACCACCAAATAATGAATTAATATACGTAGGTCTTTTTTCGAAATTAAATGAATAAATTAAACGAGAAAAGAATTGTACAATGGCTCCTACAGAAAAAGCAACCACTACGGAGAGTAGAATTCCGTTTATAATTTGAATAGCTTTTTTATGATTGATATAAGTCCAAATGTCAGAAATAGAATGAGCGTCGTTGGCAGCAATTTTAATTAACGAAACACACACAGCTGCACCTAGTAATTCAAATACAATAGAAACCGTTGTTGAGGTTGGCATTCCTAATGAATTAAAGATATCTAACAGTAAAATATCAGTAATCATAACAGCCATAAAAATAAACATGATATCTTGGAACATAAACATGTTAGGGTTAAAAATACCCTTACGTGCTACTTCCATCATACCGCTTGAGGTAACTGCCCCAAAAAACACCCCAACACTCGCAATTATCATAATATTTCTTACTTTAATTGCTTTAGAACCGATTGCTGAATTTAAAAAGTTAACAGCATCATTACTAACTCCCACAACCAAGTCTACAATAGCTAAAACAGCTAAAGCGACTAGCATCAAAATATATGGATCTCCCATTTTTTAGTTTTTAATTAAGTTTTGCAAATTTAGTTACACAAGAACGCTCTCATGTTATGTTTATGTTATCATTTAAAGGTGGATATCTACCTGTAATCTATACATCAATTGATTTGTAGCTGTGGCTATATCTAAGTAGCTAATATCTGTTTGTACTTTTAATTTATGACCAACAATGTACTTTGATAATCCTAATGTATATTGGTTTTCAGTTCCTTTTCCTGTAATGTTTTTGTCTAAAGAAATATTGGTAAAACGACTTGATACTTCCCAGTTTTTAGCAAATAAATATCCTGATTGAAGATTTAGTCCACTACCCACTTGTACAATTTCACCTGTAGGTGTTCCGTCTGAATTTTTTGCAATAGGATCTTTAGCATTTCTGTATGAATACTCTCCCATAAAAGAGAATCCTTTGTATTTAAACATAGCATCCATAAAAAAGGTTGAAATGTTTGTTTGATAATAGCCTTCATCATTAACCATGTAGGTACCTTGATTACTTCTGGTTTTTACGGCATTGTTGTTAAAGTCATAACTCATACCGATAGCAAGTTTAGGTGTTTGTTCTCTTTTCAAGTCTCCACCTACATAATCACCCTTACCTTCAAATTTTCCAAAAGGTAAAAACTCAAGATGAGCAGTATACTGATGTCCTCCTAAGTTGCCTACAGTAACATTTCTTCCTTCACCTTGTGAAAAAGCTAATGCTTCTCTTACAATAAACTTGTCAGATAAATTAAAATGGTGTCTTAATTGTACGCCCATATCTCTATCAATATTAAATCGTTTGTTTAATAAAGAGCGATCTACTAATTGCATATTTGCTGAAGAAATAACACGTTCTCGGTTTCCTGGCAATTTAGTTTGTCCAAACCATAGTTCGAAATTTTGATGGAAATTCCACTTTATAAAGGCATCTAAAATATATCTTGGAGCGTTTCCTGTATGTTCTGAAGCACCACTAATATCTCTATTAGATAACCCAAGTTCTATTTTATATTTTAATTTAGGAGAAAAAGCAAATCCATTAAACTTTAAACGAGCTCTTCTCACCAACATTGAAGATGATGGGTTGTATAAGCCGTCTTTGTTAGAATCCCATTCGGCAGTTGCTAAAAATTGCATTCTAGCTCCCATTTTCATAGACCAAGTACTATCTTTTCCAACTAGGTTAAATATACCTTTTCCAAATTTTGGTGCGTTTGTTTGTTGTGCATGCGTGTAAAGTAACACAAACATACTTACAGACGTAAGTATTGTTTTACAGTTCATTAGATGTTGTTTATTAGTTTTTGTCGCGGCAAATAACAAACCTTAATGTTAATTTAGTGTTAACCTAATATTAAAAAACTGCCTTGTTTTCAAGGCAGTATATAGTAAGTCAAATAAATAGTCGACAAAAACTAATAAATTTATAATGACTATACACCTCGTGTTTGAGATGAATCAAAAGTATTCTCCTTTTTTAATATAAATATTAAGTGTAATTTAATAAATTGTTATATAACGCAAGGTTTAGGGTTAAGAAAGGGTTATGACTTTAAATATAGTCAGTTATTTTTTTAGGCCCTTCAAGAACTGTTCTTGTAATTTGCATGGTGCCATCTTTATTGGTTACTACGTGCCATTTAATAAGGGTTATTTCATTGTTTTCAATTTCTAAACCAGTAATACACCTTGGATGTACACAACTGCCATCATTAAAATGTGGAAGCTCGTTTTCTGATGGAAACCGAGGACGGTGCGTGTGTCCTGTAACAATCATTTGGTTATTATTGTTTTTAATCCACTTTTCTAAACGTTTCTCTACCTTTATTAATTCTTTAAAGTTTTGGGCAGGGCTTGTAGGATCTTTAATTCCATGTATTTGTAGTGGTCGCCATAAAACACGAACTAAAAACCTACTAAATTTCCAAAAAGTATAGTTGAACCAATCAGCTTGATGACCGTGGAGTAAAAAAATAGACTTCCCATCTTCTTGTGTCAATTTAATTGCTTCAGAAAAAGAGGCATTTGGCATTAATTCTTTTTTCTTTCCGTCAATAGTATCATAATAAGAATTAAAGT
Organism: Tenacibaculum gallaicum; assembly: GCF_003387615.1. Classification (GTDB taxonomy): domain Bacteria; phylum Bacteroidota; class Bacteroidia; order Flavobacteriales; family Flavobacteriaceae; genus Polaribacter; species Polaribacter gallaicus. Next base: position 612,083 of record NZ_QUNS01000001.1, read on the forward strand.
TTTTAGCAACATTTTTAGGTTTTCTGTAATTCATATCATGATTCCCCCAAATAAAATGTAGTTTGTTTTGTTGATGGAATTTTTGAAGTAATAAATAGATGTCTTTATTTGCATTGAAAATATTCACGAATTTATTTTCCCAAAGTTCATCACCATCTCCTAATTCTATATAGGTAAATTCTTTTTGAAGGTATTGAGATAAGGCATAGTGATATATTTTTCGATTATGAGCAAAGTCATCGGCAAAACTGTTATCACCTCTATGGCAATCAGAAAATAAAATGTATTTAGTATACTTGTTTAAAGGTAGTTTTTTTGCTTTTTTAAAAGCGTTGGTTATTCTATGTTTTGAAAACATTTATAGCGAAAGTTTGTGTACATATAAAGATGCAAAAAAAGGAATATACCACAAAACTTGTTGAGTGATAGAACGAATAAATTTTAGAATTAAGCTTATGGTTAAGTGATAATTAAAAATAATTTCACTCTATAATGTTAATTTTTAATAACTTACGTGAAATTTTAAATTAATATTAATACCCTTCAAAAATGAAAAAAAAGTATTTTCTACTTTCGTTACTATTGCTGTGCCTTAGTTTTTCTACTATTTACAGCCAAGAAAAAATGTTTTATGGTACTATTGAAACCAACGATGCTTTAAAACTACAAAAAGTTGCTCCTTCTGATATTAAAATTCTTTCCTCCACCAATGGTTTTAGTGCAGTAAAGTTAAGTCATCATGCAGCTGAAAAATTGCATCATATGATTTTAACTCATGGTCCTGGGTTTATTTATGAGCCTTCTGAAAAACAAGCTTTACAAACAATTCAGAAGTTACAAAGTAAAAAATCGTATCAGAAAAGAGCATCGTATACTATTAGTGAAGATCAAGTTGTAAATCAAAGTTTGGGCTTGGTAAATAATACAAATATTGCGAATCAAATAGTAGAACTTGAAAATTATGGTACTAGATATCATACTACACAAAAGGCAAAAGATGCTGTTGAGGATTTAAAACAAAAATGGGAAACCATGGCTAATGGTAGGTCTGATGTTAGTGTGAGAATAGTTAACCACAATAGTACCACAATGCCTTCGGTTGTTATGTCCATTGAAGGAAGTGATCTTCCAAATGAATATGTAATTATAGGCGGACATATTGATTCTGTTAGTCCAGAAAGAGAAACGAATGCTCCTGGTGCTGATGATAATGCTTCTGGTATTGCTACAATTACTGAAATGGCTAGAGTACTTTTTGAAATGAATTTTGAACCAAAAAGAACTATAGAGTTTATGGCATTTGCTGCCGAAGAAGTTGGGTTAAGGGGGTCAAAAGAGATTGCTGAAGATTATAAAAACAGAAATGTTAATGTGTTGTCGTACGTGCAGTTTGATATGACGAATTATAAAGGGTCACCAAAGGATGTTTATATTTCTGATGATAGTTATAATAGTAGCACTCTTAATGCTTTTTTAGCTAGTCTTATGGATCATTATAATGCTTCAGGAAGTCATCAATTTACTTACGATTATACACGATGTAATTACGGTTGTTCCGATCATTATAGTTGGGCACAACAAGGGTATGATGCCGCTTTTCCTTTTGAGGCTTCTTTTAATGGTTCAAGCCCTTACATTCATACTGTAAATGACACATCTAGTAGGTTTCCAACTGCCAATGCTACGCACGCAGCAAAGTTTGCTAAACTTGGTTTAGAGTATTTAATTGAGGTAGCGAAAAGTAAAGGAAGTGTTAGTGTACCAACGTATTGTGATTCAAAAGGAAATAATGTAAATGATGAATATATTCAGAATGTAACACTTGGGTCAATTAATAATAATTCAGGAGCTTCTAATGGGTATGAGGATTTTACTAGTATTTCTACTAATTTAGAGCAAGGTAGTTCTAATACAATTACTGTTACTCCTAAATGGACAGGTACTGTTTACAAAGAGGGGTATGCTGTTTGGATTGATTATAATCAGGATTCTGATTTTGAAGATAATGGAGAGCAAGTGTGGGTTAAAAGTGCTTCTTCTGATAGTTCTGTTAATGGTACGTTTACCGTACCTACTACTGCAAAACTAGGTAATACAAGAATGAGGGTGTCTATGCGATATAATGCTACTCCTGCTTCTTGTGGTTCATTTGATTATGGTGAGGTTGAAGATTATACTATAACTATTATTGAGGGTGATGGAGGGACTACTACTAATATTTGTGATGGGGTGGCTGAATATGATTCTTCTCAAAATTACCAGGTTGGTGATAGGGTTGTTTATTTTAATGTTTTGTATGAGAGAACTTCAAGTGGATGGAATAATATTGGAAATTGTGGTAGTGCTAAAGCCTCTAATTTAAATACGGAACGTGTTTTAGTAAATGATAAGGATGTAATTGTTTTTTCACCTAATCCTATTGAGGATAGTTTTATAGTCTTACAAGTAAATAATGAGCTGTGGAAAAATAGAGAGATTGCTATTTATAATGCTAACGGAAGGTTGCTTACAAAAGTAAAAATGAGTTCTAGAAACAATAATGTAGATGTTTCAAAATTATCAGCAGGAATTTATTTTGTGTCTTTAGATGATACAGGGAAAAGGTATACTAAGCAATTAGTTAAAAAATAATTTTTCAGTAAGCATACAAAAAGCCCAAGTTTTAAAACTTGGGCTTTTTACTGTTTAGATATAGTAATTTAATTACCTTACTCCAGGTGTAAAAGCACCAGGAGCATCTTGAGGTGCATTTGTAGTACCTGCATCTCCTGTGTCATTCCAAATATCCCACTCTGAGAATGTATATGTTGGGTTTCCTTGTGTTACTGAAGCTTTACGGTAAGCTCTACCGTCTTCAAATTCGTGATTTGTACCAGATCCATCTTCCCCAATAACTCCAAAGATATCAATTACAGTTCCGCTTGGGTCTACCAATTCTAATTGGTCGTCTCCATTAGAATCAGCTGCTGGTGAAGAAGACTCCATATCAGCAGTAACACCATATACACTTGAGAATTCTGTAGCATTTTTAGCAATCACAAAAGTACTACTACCAGCAATAGTTTGACCAGATAAGTCAATTGAAGAGGTTGATGAAGTTGCACCATTTGTATATCTTCTGATTACCCAACCTGTTAAATCTATTGGATCTGTTCCAGAATTATATAATTCTATAAATCTTGCATTTGCCTTATTATTAGGGTCTGCTAATTCTGAAAAGAAAATAGTATTGGTAGTAGTGCCACCTCCACAAGTAGTATAATCTTCAGTAAAATTAATATCAGCTTCGTTTCTTAAATAGATTTGAGGAGTACCTTCATAAACAGTCATAATACCTGTTATAGCTCCTTTTTTATCATTTACATTATTGTTAGCAAAAGTTGCCTCTTTTCTAACATAAGTGGTTAATGGAGTACCATCACATTCAGCAATTAACTCATTGTTACCGTCATAAATTTTGGTATTGTCTTTGAATTGTACTCCATCAATTTGTACTAATTTACTTTCGTAATCACCAGTTAAAGCCTGAGCAAAAGTGATAGTCTCAGGAGTAGGTAAGGTACCAGCTGTTTGGCTTATGATACTTGATGGAGAAAGGTTTAGTTGTAATAAATCGTTATGCTCACTTAATTTAGCGCCTCCAACTGCGATTTCTACTTCGTCTCCTAAGTTTAAGTTGTGATCTCCACTAAAACGTAAAGCAATACCTGCAGTAGCATCTTGAGCAAAAGCACTTAATGAATGTAAGTTACCAGAAGCTAAATCAGAGGTAATAACTACTTTTATTTTTAAGTTTTTTGTAACTGTTGCTTCATCACTTCCTTTATAAAAGGTTTTAACTTCATTTAAAGTAGCATCAACAGGAGGTGTATTACAACCATATTCTTCAGTAAAATTAACATCGTTAGTATCTCTAATAAATAATTGGTAATCGCTGCTGAACTTTCCTAAAATAGCAGTAATACTTCCTTTTTTATCTGGGATAGGGTATGATTTAAAAGTTGAGAAACCACTAGTTCTCATGATAATAGATTCAAAAGTTTCGCAGCTTACGAAGTTTCTGTTAACTGAAGAAGTGTTGTTAGGGTCAGGGTCAGCATAGGTTAATCCTTTTTCTTCAGACTGTAATCCTTCTATTTTAACTAATGTATTGATGTGAGCATCAGTTAACTCACCAATACTTAAACTGGTTGGTACTATTTCAGCAATTTCAGAGGATCTATCAATAAAGTTGATATAATCGTTTGCATCAATTCTATCCGTACTATAACCATTTAAAACACCTATTTGAAAAGAGGCAAAGTATTTACTTAACGCAAGCCCTTTCAGTTTAATGTATATTTTTCTACCCACATTATAACGAGCTCCTAGGTTAGTGTCATCTATTCTTACTTCTAAACCTACAGTTGGATTTTCTGGTTTATCTTGAATAATAATTGATTTAAAAAAATTACCTTCTCTATCGTCAGAAACTACATAACCATAAACAGTAACGTCTTCAGTAAATTCTACAGGATCGCCATTGTATTGAGCAATAATTTTGTCTAAAGACTTTAAGTTTTCGTACTGTTTGTCTGGTCCAATGGTTGGTAGTTCAAAATCATTATTGTCAACACATGAAGTAGAAATTGCAATAAATAAAATTGCAAAAATCTTGTATAAATTTGTTTTTTTCATTTTGAGTGTTTTTTTAGAATCTATAATTTAAGTTTAAGAAATAAGTAGTACCTCTACCATACCAATATTTATTTCCAAAGGTTGGTGTTCCGTTAGCATTATCGTCGCGTAGCTCACGATAGTTAGCATTTCTTCCTTGTTCGAAACCTCCTGTTTTGTATTCTTCGTTGAATAAGTTACTAACACTAGCAAATAAACCAATGTATTTACCATCTCCTACTTTCCATGATTTACCTCCAATAGCATTTACAACTATGTAGTCATCAAATTGTTCTTGAGTTAATAATTGTCTCGCTAAAATAGGGTCGTAATCTGCAAAAGCAGCTCCATCTGCATCACTAACAAAATTAGTAGTTCTTCTAATAGGAGAAACATCTACATAAGCTTCATCCATATAGTTTGCTGTAACACTAACAAACCAATAATCTGGATCTCTATACTCAAAACCAAAAGAGTATGCTTTGTGAGGTCCTGCAGCTAGTTTATAATCTTTAAGAGAAGCTTCTCCCATATCTCTTTTACCATTGGTAAATCCAGGTGTAGAAGCATTCTCAGTTGTAATAACCAAATTAGGATTGTTGTTATAGGTATACTGTCCAACGTTAGCCGCTCCCTTTAGTTTAATTGTAGGGGTTACTTGTGCTTCAATACCAAACTCAACACCAAAGTGTCTTTTATTAATCCCTGTTAATATTTCTTGAATAAAAGCTGAATTATCTCCGCCAATACCATCAGCAAAGAAGAAAGAAATTTCAGTAGCATCTTTAATATCCGTGTAATAACCTGTAACTCTTGAAGTAATTAAAGGGCTTCTGAAAATATAGCTAACATCTCCAGATAATATTTTTTCACTATTTAATTCAGCAACACCTGCAACAGTAACATTGTTTGCTCTTGAGTTGGCAAAAGAGTTACGTAAAGATGGTGCTTTTGTGATATAACCTCCGTTTACATCAATTAAATGACGTCCTGAGATTTTATAGGTCAATCCACTTTTAGCTCCGTAGTTAAAGAAATCTAATTTGTTCGATTTTCCATAAGAATTAGTAGGGAAGTATCCGTTTTGAAATAAACCTTCTCTTTGGTGTGTAGTATTGTTTGCTTGTCCTGCTAAATAAAAATCGACTTTGTTGTATTTGAATTGTAATTGAGCAAAACCTCCATATACTTCAGAATTGAAGATATAGTTGTATTTAAAGCGGTCTCCTAAACCAATTGTTCTATTAGGAGTTAAAAGGTTACTTTGTTGTTGGTCAAAAGTATCACCAAAAGTATTTACATCCAGATAGCCTGTAGCCCCAAGCATATCTATTGGAGAAGCAAAGTTTTCAGACTTTAACTTTCTGTACTCACCACTAGCTGTTAGTGTAATATTTTCGTTTAATTCTGATGATAAAATCATATTAGCTGTTAATTGCTGATCATCATTTCTATCTTCATATAAAATTACACGAGCATTTTCAGGACTTCCTTCGTTTCCTATATATAATTCATCCCAATCAATTTGTCCATCATTTTGGAAACCAGTTAATGATTTATAGGCATTTTCATAATTTGGTCCATTAGGGTCTGATAAATACCAACTTGGTAACTTTCTGTAGTATGTAGGATCTGGGTTATTAGCACCGTTATAGTCTAAACGGCTATTACCGATTTCTCCAAATTGAAAACTAACATTTGTGTTTAATCTTGTGTTGTCAGAAAGATTCCAATAGTGATTTAACATAACGATTGGCTCGTATAATCTTTTAACTCTAGAGTTTCTGTTTTTGCCTCCTTGTTTTCCCCAGTATGAGTTATAACGAATTCCTTTAATATCAAAAACTTCTTGAGTATTTGGCGAAGATTTCCCTCTTTCGTTTTCAGCTGCAATCACTGTTAAGTTTAAGCTGTGAGTATCGTTAATTTGCTTTTCAAGTGACAAAAAGATAGAGTTTGCATCGTAAAAAGTACCATCAACATACCCTTCATTACCAGCTCTCCTACTGCCAGAAACAGTTATTGCCCATCCGTTAGCTAACAAACCAGAAGAGTATGTTGCCATTAAGCGGTGGTTGTAACTTCTGTTAGAAGAAGCATAAGAAACACGACCTCCTTCGCTATATTCTGAAGCTCTGGTATTAATGTTTGTAGAACCTAAAACACCACCAAATGCGTAGTTTGAAGGAGTTAATCCGTTACTAAATTCCTGATTACGTAATACATCGTTTAAACCTCCCCAGTTACTCCATTGAGGTCTTCCGTTGTATAATTTGTTCATTTCAATTCCATTAATCAAAACTTTACCGTTTTCAGAATCTAAACCACGTACTCTGTAGAAAGAACCACTCCATTCAAAAGCAGCAGTACGTAAATATACATCTCTAGAGGCTTGTAATAGACCAGAGATATTATCAGCAGCACTTGTATCATCACTTAATTCATCATCTGTAATAGTAATGGTGCTTAAATCTTGATCTTCAGATAAATCTTCATACATAAAGATTGTACCTAAATTTACTGTTTTTCCAGATAGTTCAACTGGAAAATTTTGGGTTTCGTACCCGTTTAATGATACCGTTACAATTTGTCTTCCGTTTGGTAAACCACTTAGTGTAAAAGTACCACTAGTATCTGTAGAACTAGAAATAGTTGCTTCTTTTACACTTACAGAAACACCTTGCATAGGTTTTTCAGAATCGCCGTTTATTACGACCCCTTTTACAACATTTTGCGCATTCAGGCCAAGCATGCCTGAAAGAAACAATAACATTGTTATCGTAAAATTTCTCATAAATGATTGTTTATAAAATATTTGAATATATTAGTTCCCAGTGCCGAAAAATATGACAAAAGGGAGGCAAAACTACGAAAAATCTAATTATGTTAATGTTAAGTTAATATTATGAAAGGTAACATTATATTAATTATAGGTTTTGGCTCGAAAATTGTTTTATTTTTGCCGTCTAAAATTTATAAAATGAGAAATATAACTGCTTTTTTAGTGTTTATTTTTGTCGCATTTTTTACATATGCACAGCAAAATCAAAAAAAATATAAAATAAGAACAGTAGGTTTTTATAACTTAGAAAACCTTTTTGATACCAAGAATGATCCTGAAAAGAATGATGAAGCAAGTCCTATCATGGAAATGAAAGGAGATAAAGAAAAAGTGTATTTAGATAAAATTGACAAACTTGGGGAGGTAATCTCTCAATTAGGGGCAGAAAAGGCTAGAACTAGTCCAGCAATTTTAGGTGTAGCTGAGGTTGAAAATAAAAAAGTTTTAGAAGATTTGGTAGCATCTGAAAAGTTAAAAAAGAAGCGTTATAGTATCATTCATTTTGATTCTCCAGATAAAAGAGGTATTGATGTGGGACTGTTATATCAATCACGTTATTTTAAGCCAATTCATTTCGAGGCATTCAACCCTAATATATACGACCAGAATTATAAAGTTTATACACGTGATATTTTGTTGGTATCAGGATATTTAGATGATGAATTGATACATATTATTGTTAATCACTGGCCATCTCGAAGAGGTGGGGAAGCAAAGAGTAGACCATTACGTGAAAAAGCGGCTTATAAAGTGAAGCAAATTATTGAAAAAATTAAACTGAACGACCCAAATCCGAAAGTGTTAATTATGGGGGATTTTAATGATGACCCTATCAATTCGAGTTTTAAAAAGATTTTACAAACAAAGAGTAAGAAAAAAAACGTAAAAGAGGGCGATATTTATAATCCGTACGAAGATATGTTTCGTCGTGGATTTAATACATTAGGGTATAGAGACAATATTAACTTGTTTGATCAAATAATGTTCACTTTTCCATTATTAGATAAAGGAGAAAAAGATTTTTCAACCTATAAAATGTTTAAGTCTGGGATTTTTAATAAACGTTTTTTAACTCAGAAAAGTGGTCGTTATAAAGGGTATCCTTTTAGGAGTTTTTCTTATGGAAAATATACCGGAGGGTATAGTGATCACTATCCAGTATATATGTACCTAATTAAAGAAGATTAGATTAAAAAGGCTTACAATTTTTGTGAGCCTTTTTAATTTTTACATATGTCATTTAAATAATTATTCATTTTTAGCTGAAACAAAGTTCCTTTTAAAAGATCGTCTATTTGCCATAATTCAACTGAAGAAACTGCCATGCTAACTTTATTTGAGGGAGTTTGTAGTAAAATAGACCTACAGTCTTTTCCTTTACTACAAGTAGCACAATTTTTTTGAAGTTTAGAATCCGTAACCTTATCTAAAAATAATTCTATTTCTTGTTCTGTTAAATGAAAGCCAGTATCTCTAAATATTAATTGAACTAAGTTTGAGTTGTTTTCTTTCCAATGAAAAGAAATGCCTATGTTGTTGTCGTATATTTTAGTAATTCCGTCCATAACTATATTTATATCGATAACAAATATATAAGTTTATTTGGAATTATTCTAAATAAAAAATATAGGTCTTTTACTATTTTAAATCTTTTAACATTAACTGAATAGAAGTATGTCCATTCCAAGTATTCTCATCTAATGTATAAGCAACGTCAAAATCATTTTGGGTAAGGTTTATTTTATTTCCTAAACCAAAACCTATAACATTGTAAGTTTTTTTGTCAGAACCATAAATAAGGTTTAGTTTTAAATGACTCTTGTCTGCACCAACTTGTTTACCATAACCGTTATCTCTCACGGCTGTAGTGGTAAAAACAGGCTTCATATTTAGTGGGCCAAATGGAGCCATTTGTTGAATAATACGGAAAAACTTAGGTGTAATTTCTGATAAGTCAATTTCAGCATCAATCGTAATTTCTGGCGTTAACAAATTTTTGTCAATGGTGGAAGCAACCACTTCTTCAAATTTATTTTTAAAGTTTTCATATTGCTCAGGTAACAAGGTTAAACCTGCAGCATATTTGTGCCCACCAAACTGTTCAATGAACTCTGAACATTGTTCTAAAGCATTATACACATCAAATCCTTTAACAGAACGTGCAGAGGCTGCTAGCTTTTCTCCACTTTTAGTAAATACCAAAGTTGGTCTATAATAGGTTTCGGTTAAACGTGAAGCAACAATACCGATAACTCCTTTGTGCCAGTTTTCATCAAAAACAACTGTAGTATATTTTTCTTGTTCGTTGTTGTTTTCAATTTGAAGCAAGGCTTCTTGGGTAATTGCTTTATCCAGTTCCTTTCTGTCAGAATTGAATTTTTCAATCGCAGCAGCAAACTCAACTGCTGAATCAAAATCCATTTCGGTTAACAGTTCAACGGCATAGTTTCCGTGTTTCATTCGTCCCGCAGCATTTATCCGTGGAGCGATGATAAAAACTACATCGGTAATGGTGAGTTCTTTTTTTTGTAATTGATGAATGATGGCTTTGATACCATCTCTAGGGAGTGAATTGATTACTTGTAATCCATGATACGCTAATACTCTGTTTTCACCAGTCATAGGAACAATGTCGGCAGCAATGGCAGTAGCGACTAAATCCAAATATGGAACTAAATCTTCAATAGTTTGATTTCTTTTTGAAGCTAATGCCTGAATTAATTTAAAACCAACACCACAGCCACACAATTCATCATATGGATAGTTACAATCTATTTGCTTAGGATTTAAAACAGCAACCGCTTTTGGAACTTCGCTCCCAGGTTTATGGTGATCACAAATAATAAAATCGATTCCTTTTTTAGTAGCATAATCAACTTTATCAATAGCCTTAATTCCACAGTCTAAAGCTATGATGAGAGAAAATCCATTATCTTCGGCAAAATCAATTCCTCTATAAGAAACACCATATCCTTCTTCATATCGGTCAGGAATATAGGTTGCAATATTTGGGTGAATTGTTTTTAAGTAGGATGACATTAAAGAAACGGCAGTAGTTCCGTCAACATCATAATCACCAAAAACTAAAATGTTTTCATTATTAGCTATAGCGTTTTCTATACGCTGTACAGCAATTTCCATATCCTTCATTAAAAAAGGATTGTGTAAATCATTTAGTGATGGGCGAAAAAAATGTTTTGCATCATCAAATGTTTCAATACCACGTTGTACCAAAATTTTAGCCAAGGTTGTATCGATAGATAGTTCTTTGGCTAATTGTTTTGCTTTATTGGTGTCTGGTTGCGGTTTTAATGTCCAGCGCATAGCAATTTTTCTCAAAAATTAATTGTTGTGTAGATGTATGCCAGTAGCTACGTCTGCAAATTTCCTAAACATTTCCATAACACCACAGTATTTTTCTATCGATAAATCTACTGCTTTGTTAATTTTTTTCTCGTCTAAATCGCTTCCGTAAAAATGATAATCAACTAATACTTTGTGGTAATATTTTGGATGCTCTTCGGTTAATTCACCGGTAACTACAATTTTAAAATCATCAATTTCTACACGCATTTTTTCTAACATAGGTACAATATCTAAACCAGAACAACCTGCTAACGATGAAAGCATCATAGCTTTAGGTCGTAAACCAGTATTATTACCTCCGTGCTCTTCAGAAGTATCAATAACTATTGGATGCCCACTTGGGTTATCACTTTCAAATTGCATGTTTTCTTTCCAAACGGTTGTAACTGTGTTTGTTGCCATATCTTAATAATTTTTTGTTTATTGCGTAAGTAAGTCTGTGTATGATTTGACTTAATTATGTAAATAGTAACACAAACTTACAGTAAAAAGTTAGTATTAAAAACTTAAAAAATAAAACTATGTCTTTAGTAACTCCTTTAAATCCGAATCATGATGCAGAAACCAAGCAATTATCCGATTTTTATAATGAAACCTTAGGTTTTTGCCCAAATTCGGTATTAACTATGCAACGCCGACCAGAAATTTCTAAAGCATTTATTAATTTAAATAAAGCAGTTATGGCTAATCACGGTCGGGTAACTTCTGCTTTAAAAAGAATGATTGCTTGGGTAAGCAGTAATGCAACAGGTTGTCGTTATTGTCAAGCTCATGCAATTCGTGCTGCTGAACGTTACGGTGCAGAACAAGAACAATTAGATAATATTTGGGAATATAAAACACATTCTGCTTTTTCTGATGCTGAACGCGCTGCGTTAGATTTTTCATTAGCAGCTTCAATGGTTCCAAATATGGTAGATGAAAAGATTAAAGAGGAATTATATAAGTATTGGAATGAAGGAGAAATTGTGGAAATGCTTGGAGTTATTTCTCTCTTTGGGTATTTAAACCGTTGGAATGATTCTATGGGAACGAGTATTGAAGATGGTGCGGTTGAAAGTGGTGAGCAGTATTTAGGAAAACATGGATGGAACAAAGGAAAGCATGTGTAGATAGAGTTATTAAAAATAGAAAAGCTCGAAATTGCGAGCTTTTTTGTTGCATATTTTTAAGAGTTGCTTTTTAAGCAAATCTCTAATTTCTGCTAATAATTCTTCTTGGCAAGGCCTTTTTGGAGCTTCTGGAGCTGGCTCTTCTTTTTTCTTCATTACATTTACTGCTTTTACAACCATAAACATTACAAAGGCTACAATAATATAATCGATAACATTAGTTAAAAATTCACCATATAATATGGCAACTTCTCCTGTTATTTTACCTGCTTCATCAGCAACACCTTCTGAGATTATGTATTTTAAATCTTTTAAATCAGCGTTAAAAATTAGTCCAATTAAAGGAGAAACAATTCCTCCAGTGAAAGAAGTTACCACTTGCTTGAAAGCAGCACCCATTACAAAACCTACTGCAATGTCCACTAAATTTCCTTTCATTGCAAAATCTTTAAGTTCTTTGAGTATTCCCCTAGTTTTAAGCTTTAATAGTTAATTGAATTGAAGGATATGAAAAATTAACTTTTAACTAATCTTTTTATACGTTGAGATAAGGCGGTAAGTATTTCATACGAAATAGTTTCGCATTTATGTGCCATATATTCTATGTGTTGTTGGTGATTGAAAATAATAACTTCATCGCCTTCGTTACAATCAATTTTAGTAACATCTACCATAATCATATCCATACACACATTTCCAATAATAGGGGCTGGTTGATTGTTGATAAAAACAAACCCATTTTTATTTCCTAATTTTCGTGAAATACCATCCGCATGTCCTATAGGAATGGTTGCGCTTCGTGTAGGTTGACTAGCAACAAAAGCTCTATTATATCCAAGAGTTTCACCCGGTTGAACTATATTGATTTGAGAAACTATAGATTTAAGTGTATGGGTATTTTTAAGTTGAGAGGTTTCTTGTTCATCATTTCCAAAGCCGTATAATCCTATTCCTAAGCGAACCATGTCAAATTGAGCTTGAGGATAATTGATAATTCCAGAGGTGTTTAAGATATGTATCATAGGCTCGTATCCTAAATGCTCATAAATTTGTTTTACGATGTAGGCAAAGTTATTTATTTGACCTATAGTGAAATTTTGTTCATTAGGATCTTCACTAGCAGCTAAATGAGAAAATATTGATTCAACTTTTATGTTGTTTGATTTCTTTAGCTCAGCAACAATAGAAGGAACATCAGTATGCCAAAAGCCTAATCGATTTAATCCCGTATTAAATTTTAGGTGTATAGGGTAATTCATTAAAGGCTCTTCATCAGCAAGTTTTAAAAAAGCATCAAAAATTTTAAAATTATATAGGTTGGGTTCTAAACGATACTTAACAATATCTTTTAAGTTTTGAATTTGAGGGTTTAGAACTAAAATAGGAGTTGTAATTCCTGCTTCACGTAATACTATTCCTTCGTAGGAATAAGCAACTGCAAAATAATCAACTTGGTCTTGTACAATTTTAGCAATCTCAGTTGACTCACTTCCGTAACCAAAAGCTTTAACAACTACTAATATTTTTGTGGTAGGTTGTAGCTTTTGTTTAAAATAGGCTAAATTGTGTAGTACAGCTTTAGGGTCAATTTCTAATACGGTAACGTGATTATTATTCATTATTGCTTTCTTTTTTATTATGCGTTTCGTGCTCTTTCATAGCTTTATAATAGGCGGCTCTACTTAGTGGCTCGTATTCTTGGGTTTCGCCCAAAAATACTAAATCCTCACTTTGAGCTTTTCTGTAACTATAGTGAGCTAAGTTTCCTGTGCGAGTACAAACAGCATGTACCTTAGTAACGTATTCTGCAGTAGCCATTAAAGCAGGCATTGGTCCAAAAGGTTTTCCTTTAAAGTCCATGTCTAAACCAGCTACAATAACACGAATTCCTCTATTGGCTAAATCATTACAAACAGCTACGATTTCATCGTCAAAAAACTGTGCTTCGTCTATTCCAATAACATCAACATCATTAGCTAATAACCTAATATTTGAAGATGCAGGAACTGGTGTAGAACGAATCCTATTTTCATTGTGAGATACTACTTCCTCATCGTCATATCGAGTATCAACTGAAGGTTTAAAAATTTCAACACGTTGCTTAGCAAACTGCGCACGTTTAAGTCTACGGATTAATTCTTCGGTTTTTCCCGAAAACATTGAGCCACAAATTACCTCAATCCAACCAAATTGTTCTGTATGATTTACTGTATTTTCAAGAAACATTTTGTAATTTTAAGCTCTAAATTATTGATTTTTGTATTACTTTCGAATAAGGAACAAATTTATTAAAATTTAACAGCAAAAATTAAAATCAAACAACAACTTATGCACAAAAAACTAGCATCGGATTTAACCAGTTTAGCACACAGTATCTTACAGATGAAAAATAGGGAAGATGTGTTTGAGTTAAAGCAAAAGGCATATGAGGTTTACGAAAAACTATCGGTTTTAGCGTATGTAGAAGAATATATAAATAATACTCCTAATTCTACAAAGACTAAAGAGGAGTTGTTAAAAGATGTGTTGCTTGCTGAAGAAAAAAAGGAAGCAGAAGTTGTCGTAGAAGAAGCTGTTTCTAAGGAAGAAAAGATAAGTATCGAGTCTAAGGAGGAAGTTATAAGAGGTTTGAAAGCTGAGGTAGAAAAAAAGGAAGAGTTAATTAAAGAAGAGATAAAAGTAGAGAAACCTGTAGAGGAAAAGATACAGGAGGAAGAACTTTTAGAAGAGAGAAAAGTACATCACTTAGAAGAAGACTTAAAGGAAGATTTTGAACAAGAAGCAGATGAGATAGCTGAAAAAGTAATTGAAGAAATTAATGAAGAGGTAATTACTAATGAAATTATTGAACAGCCTTTTGATGAATTAGAAGAATTGCTACATGGTGACGGAGAAGACGTGAAAAATGATGTAAAAGATGTTGGAGAAAGAAAGGTTCAAACCTTAGAAGATGAGTTACAAGATACTATTTCGGTAGATGTAATGACAGATTTGTTTACCAAAGTAGAACCTAAAAAATCATTAAATGATCACTTTCAAACTACAATTCAAATTGACTTGAATGATAGAATTGCTTTTGTGAAACACTTATTTAATGGAGATCAAAACGATTTTAATAGAGTAATATCTCAGTTGAATACCATTAAAACAGAAAAAGAAGCAAAAAAGTTCATTAATAAAATGATTAAACCAGACTATGATTGGTCTGAAAAAGAAGAATATGAAAATAGACTGTTAGAAATTATTGAAAGAAGATTTGCTTAGATGGATACTAACCTTGTAGTTGTACATACACATTTTCATAATAGAAGAACAGGCGTTACAAGAAGTATTGAAAACGTACTTCCTGAATTAAAAAAATTGTGTACAGTTTATCTTTATGGTTATGGTATCGAAGGAGAAAAAATTAAAACTCCCCAACTAAAAAAACTATTATTCTCCAAAGAAAACATTGTTGTTCATTGCCACCGTAACAATGAAATTTTAAAAATGTTATGGTATCGAGTTTTTGGAGCGAAATTTAAATTAGTAGCTACACGACACGCCGAAACAGAGCCTTCAGGCTTTACTAAGTTTTTATTAAAGAAATCAGACGAGGTTGTTACATTAACAAGCTCAATGCATAAAACATTAGGAATTCCTAATGTGAAAGTACCACATGGAGTAAATACAAATCTTTTTGTTCCTGATTCTGAAAAAAAAATGAAAAATATTGTTCAAAAAAATATTATTCTTTGTGCGGGTAGAGTAAGAAAAGCCAAGGGACAAAAAATATTGCTAGAAGCTGTATCACCTGAATTACAAGAAAATAAAGATTGGGCGCTGGCTGTTGTTGGGAAGGTAGATAAACTTCCTTTTTTAGAAGAGTTAAAAGAAATAACTAAAAAGTACAATGTTGAACATCAAGTTTACTTTATTGATGAAACATTAGATATTATCTCTTATTATCAAGTGGCTGAAATCACAGTAGTTCCTTCTTTTACTGAAGGATTTTCTTTAGTATGTGCAGAGGCAATGGCATGCGGAAATACAGTAGTGGCTACAAAAAATGTTGGAGTACATTCTGAGTTGATTACAGATTTAGAGTCTGGATACTTATTTAATTCAGGAAATATAAAAGAACTTCAAAACACGCTTCGAAGTTTAATGAACAAAGAGCGTCCTTTTTTAGGAAATAAAGCTCGAAAAGAAATTGAAGAAAATTGGAGTGCACAAAAAGAAGCTGTAGGACTAGTTAAAGTTTATAAAAAGTAAATTGAATGTAATTGTAATAAAAAGTAGTAGGGCTTAACAAGCCCTACTACTTTTTTTAAACTTTAAAAGTAAGCATTGGTCGTATTGCTTTTTTTGATAGGTTTTTAGTAATACTTCCATTAAATATGTGAGATAAACCACTTCTTCCATGAGTGGCTAATGCAATAATATCTGCATCAATTTTAGTAGAGAAGTTTAAAATCCCTTTTTCGATAGAAGAATCATTATAAGCATTTATAGTGTAGTTTTTTAAACCATATTTATCGATGAATTTTTTAATACGTTGATTGGTTTCTTGAGTGTTTTCAAATTTTTGAGGAGTATTTATTTTTAATAAGTGAATTGTACTATTAAAATTTTTAGCAAAATCTAAAAACCGCTCAAAGGCTTGATTTTTATTAGGCTTAAAACTTGAAGCAAAAACAATATTCTCAGGGTTAAAATTGTCTTTATTTTTTTTGGTTACAATAACAGGAATATTAGAGTTTCTCACAACTTTCTCGGTGTTAGAGCCTATAAGAATTTCCTCTAGATTTGTGTGACCTTTAGCTCCCATAACAATAAGATCTGTTCCGTTTTTTTTAGAATAATCTTGAATTCCATCATAAGGGGTCTGAAATCGGATAGCATGTTTGATATTGTCGTTTTTAGGAAAAAACATTTTTTTGTAATCAAGCATTCTGTCGCGAACTTTTCTAATATACAACATGCTTTCTGGGATACTGAAATTAACCCCTGATCCCATATCTACAAATCCAGTAGGAAGTTCAACCATATGAAGTAGGTGAACTTCGCTGTTAGCTTTTTTAGCTATTGTCGAGGCTAACTTCGAAGCATATTCAGAAGGTTTTGAAAAATCGATTGGTACTAGTATTTTTTTCATAATAAGAAGATTTAAAGAGAGATAGTCATTTAAATATACGAAAAAACAACTTAATGTAACAAGGAAAAGATATTTGTGTGTTAATGAATAACTTACTATATTTGCAGCAAATTTATTAATCAGATAGATGAAGGGGACGTGAGTCCCCTCTTTTTATACCTAAGATGAATCAAGAACGAGTTAAAGAATTATTACAAGAAGCCTTACAAGAAAATGAGTCGTTATATTTAATTGACTTACAGTTTTTGGCAGATAATAAAATAAAAGTAATAGTAGATGGTGATTCAGGTGTGCCACTAAGCGAATGTATTCGTATTAGTAGAAATATAGAACATAACTTGGATAGAGAAGAAGAAGACTTTTCGTTAGAAGTTACCACGCCAGATATTGCACATCCAATAGCTGTAAAGCGTCAGTATAAAAAGAATATCAATCGAATTCTAAAAGTTAAAACAGCAACTGAAGAATTTGAAGGAACATTAACTGAGGTAACAGAAGACACTATTACCTTATTTTGGAAAGCAAGAGAGCCTAAACCAGTAGGTAAAGGAAAGCATACGGTAGAGAAAACAAAAACACTAGCGTATCAAGATATTAAAGAAGCAAAAGTGAAGATCATATTTTAATTAGAGAATGAAATGGAAAATATTGCGTTAATTGAATCATTTTCGGAGTTTAAAGATAATAAAAGTATAGACAGAGTAACATTAATGTCTATCTTAGAAGAAGTATTTCGTGCAGCCTTAAAACGTAGGTTTGGGTCAGATGAGAACTTTGATATCATTATTAACCCAGATAAAGGAGATTTAGAGATTTGGAGAAACCGAGTGGTGGTAGCAGATGGAATGTCTGAAGACGATAATGAGGAAATTGAACTCTCAGAAGCAAGAAGAATTGAACCAGATTTTGAAATTGGAGAAGATGTTTCTGAAGAAGTAAAGCTAGTAGATTTAGGAAGACGTGCCATTTTAGCATTGCGTCAAAACCTAATTTCTAAAATTCACGAGCACGATAGTACAAACGTCTTTAAGCAATTTAAAGATTTAGAAGGAGAAATTTATAGTGCAGAAGTGCACCATATTCGTCATAATGCTGTAATTTTGTTGGATGATGAAGGAAATGAGATTGTTTTACCAAAGAGTGAACAGATTCGTTCTGACTTCTTTAGAAAAGGAGATGCAGTTAGAGGAGTGATAAAATCAGTAGAGTTAAGAGGTAATAAACCCGCTATTATTTTATCAAGAACTTCGCCAGCGTTCTTAGTGAAATTATTTGAACAAGAAATTCCTGAGGTTTTTGATGGTTTAATCACTATTGAAGGTGTTGCAAGAATTCCTGGAGATAAAGCAAAAATAGCAGTAGATTCTTATGATGATAGAATTGATCCTGTTGGAGCTTGTGTTGGTGTAAAAGGATCTCGTATTCATGGTATTGTACGTGAATTAGGAAACGAAAATATTGATGTAATCAATTACACTAAAAACGAACAATTGTTTGTTTCTAGAGCATTAAGTCCTGCTAAAGTTACTTCTGTAGATATTCAGATGTACGAAGAAGAGAAGAATGGTAAAAAAGGACGTGTAAACGTTTTATTAAAGCCAGAAGAAGTATCAAAAGCAATTGGTAGAGCTGGTGTTAATATTCGTTTAGCAAGTGAATTAACAGGTTACGAAATAGATGTTCAAAGAGAAGGAATTGAAGAAGAAGATGTAGAGTTAACAGAATTCTCAGACGAAATCGAAGCTTGGGTAATTGCAGAGTTCAAGAAGATAGGTTTAGATACAGCAAAGAGTGTTTTAGAAAAAGACGTATCAATGCTAGTACAGAGAACCGATTTAGAAGAAGAAACAATATTAGATGTTCAACGAATTTTAAGAGAAGAATTCGAAGACTAAAATATATAAAGGAAGCTAGTTTCCTGCTTTTAATGCAAAATCTAGCAAAAAAGAGAAAAAAAGCATAACTATACTTAGCATGTATAAAGTGTGTTTTTTCAATAAAAAAGTATAAAATAATATATGGCTGAAGGCAAAAAATTAAGACTAAATAAGGTTTTAAGAGAACTAAACATTTCTTTAGATAGAGCTGTAGAACACCTAGCTAAAAATGGCTATGACATAGAAGCTCGCCCTACTACCAAAATATCAGATAAAGAATATCAAATTTTATTTGATGGTTTTCAAACTGATAAATCTAAAAAGGTGGCCTCTAAAGAAGTTAGCGAAGAAAAGAAAAAAGAGAAAGAGGCAATTCGTCAGCAATTAGAACAAGAGCAAGAAAAAAAGCGATTAGAAGAAGAAGCAAAAAAACAAGAAGTTTTAAAAGCCAAAGCTGAAAAGTTAGAACTTAAAACTGTAGGTAAAATAGATGTTGAAACTGGTAAAGCTGTTGAAGAAAAACCAGAACCAACTAAAACTGAACCAACTAAAGTTGAACCAGTAAAAGTAGAGCCTGCAAAAAAAGAGGAGAAGGTAGAAGAACCTAAGAAAGAAGAGTCTGTTCAACCAGTTCAAGAAACAAAAAAAGTTGAAGAACCAGTAAAAGTTGAAGAGAAAAAGCCAGAGCCTCCAAAAACTGAAAAGCCAAAAAAACAAACAGTTAATACTCCTAAAAAGGAAGTGAAAAAAGAACAGCCTAAAGAAGTTAAAAAGACTGTTGATAAAAAGGTTAAAGAGGTGAAGCAATCAGAAAAAGAGACTGAGGTTACTCCAGAAAATGCTGAGAAAATTAAAACTCAGTATAAGAAATTAGAAGGTCCTAATTTTACAGGTCAAAAGATTGATTTAAAACAATTTGAAAGACCAAAAAAGAAGAAACCAGAAGCTAAGACTGACGGAGATAAAAAGAAACGTAAAAGGATTAGTAAACCAGGTACCCCAAGTACAGGTACAGGAGCAAGACCTCAAGGAAATAATAGAGGAAGTGGTCCAAATCGAGGAGGCCAAAGAGGCGGAAACCGAGGAGGTCAAAGAGGTAGAAGACCAGCTACAGCTCCAAAAGAAGAATTAACAGAAGCACAAATCCAAAAACAAGTTAGAGAAACCTTAGAGAAACTTCAAGGTAAATCTAAAAAAGGAAAAGGTGCAAAATACCGTAGAGACAAAAGAGACGCACACCGTCAGCAAAGTGAGGCTGAATTACAAGCTGCACAAGCAGAAAGTAAAGTGTTAAAAGTAACAGAGTTTGTTACGGTAAGCGAAGTAGCTACGATGATGGATGTTCCTGTTACCCAGATTATTTCTAGCTGTATGATGTTAGGAATGATGGTAACAATGAACCAACGTTTAGATGCTGAAACATTACAAATTGTAGCAGAAGAGTTTAACTATACAGTTGAATTTGTAGGTGCTGAAGTAGAGGAATCTATAGAAGAAACCGAAGATAAGCCAGAAGATTTAGCCACTCGTGCACCAATTATTACAGTAATGGGACACGTAGATCATGGTAAAACTTCGTTATTAGATTATATTCGTAAAGCGAATGTAATTGAAGGGGAATCAGGAGGTATTACGCAACACATTGGTGCTTATGCAGTAAATGTGGGAGATCAAAAAATAGCTTTCTTAGATACACCAGGTCACGAGGCCTTTACAGCAATGCGTGCACGTGGAGCTCAAGTTACCGATTTAGTAATTATTGTAGTAGCTGCCGATGATGATGTAATGCCACAAACAAAAGAGGCAATTTCTCATGCACAAGCAGCAGGAGTTCCAATTATTTTTGCAATAAATAAAATAGATAAGCCTAACGCAAATCCAGATAATATTAAAACGCAACTTTCTTCTATGAACTTATTAGTAGAAGACTGGGGTGGTAATATTCAATCACAAGAAATTTCTGCTAAAACAGGGCAAGGAGTTGATGAATTACTAGAAAAAGTATTATTAGAAGCAGAAGTATTAGAGTTAAAAGCAAACCCTGATAAGAATGCAAATGGAGCTGTTGTAGAAGCTTTATTAGATAAAGGTAGAGGATATGTGTCTACAATTTTAGTACAAGCAGGTACCTTAAAAATTGGAGACTATATGTTAGCAGGAAAGCATAGTGGTAAAGTAAGAGCTATGTTTGATGATAAAGGAAAAAAAGTATTAGAAGCAGGACCTTCTACACCTGTATCAATTTTAGGGTTAGATGGAGCACCACAAGCAGGTGATAAATTTAATGTATTTGAAGATGAGCGTGAAGCTAAACAAATAGCAGCTAAACGTTCTCAGTTACAACGTGAGCAATCAGTTAGAACACAAAAAACATTAACGCTTGCAGAAATTGGTCGACGTATTGCATTAGGAGACTTCAAAGAATTAAACATCATCTTAAAAGGAGATGTAGACGGTTCAGTAGAAGCTTTAACAGATTCGTTCCAGAAACTATCTACAGAAGAAATCCAAGTAAATATTTTACATAAAGGAGTTGGAGCAATTACCGAGTCTGATGTATTATTAGCAACTGCTTCAGACGCGATTATAGTAGGATTTAACGTACGTCCACAAGGAAATGCACGTTCAGTAGCAGATAGAGAAGAGGTTGATATCAGAACATATTCAATTATCTACGATGCTATTAATGACTTGAAAGATGCCATGGAAGGAATGTTATCTCCAGAGATGAAAGAAGAAGTTCTTGGTAATGTAGAAATTAGAGAAGTTTATAAAATTTCTAAAGTTGGTAACATTGCAGGATGTATGGTGATGACAGGGAAAATTACAAGAGATTCTAAGGTTCGTGTAATTAGAGATGGAATTGTAGTTCATGATGGTGTATTAACGTCGTTAAAACGTTTTAAAGACGATGTTAAAGAAGTAACTAAAGGATACGATTGTGGTCTTCAAATAAAAGGATATAACGATATTAAAGAAGGAGATACACTAGAAGCTTATACTGAAGTTGCAGTTAAGAAAAAACTTAAGTAATCACTTACTTTAATATAGAACATAGAAGGCACCTAGTTGGGTGCCTTTTTTTGTGCTTAGTATGTAAAAATTAATTTTTTAATCAATTTATTGTTAGATGTTTAAAGCCTTTAAAGTGCTGGCGTGATTATGGGTTGTTCTGACAATAGCTATATGTATATGTTTACAGAAAGAAGGTCAAAAAGCTAGAATGGATGCAGTATTTACTTCAGGAGGATTCAGAGCTACTATAGCAGGCTAATCTGTTTCTAATACGAAATTTATATATTAAGACGTTCTTTATTTAAAAGAGTGTCTTTTTATTATCATAATCTAAAAAGTAAGAATAGATGAAATACCAAAAAATAATAATTCCTGTAGTATTTTTATTAGTGATAAATTGTGTAGCACAAAATAAAACAAAACAGTTTGATAAAATAGCTTATGAAGCCCAAACAAGAGGAAGTTTGGTACAGTTAACTATTGAAGGAAATAAATTATCATACAAAACGTATCAAAAGGAAGGAACTAAAGAAGTAACAAAAGAACAATTAGAAGAATTAAAAAGGATAGTTAATGAGTTAAATTTAGATGAAATAAGCGGTTTAAAGGCACCAAGCGAAAAAAGAATAACAGATGGAGCTTTGCATGCAGAATTCGCTATTAAAATAACTGATAAGGAATATAAATCAAGCACATTTGATGCGGGTAATCCACCAAAAGAATTAAAAAAACTAGAAGATTTATTATACAGTCTTTCTGATTTAAAAGAATAAACAAAAAAACCGAGCAATTTGCTCGGTTTTTTTGTTAAAAGAAAGAATATTAATTCTTTTTATAAATTTTACTTTTTTTACCGTCTTTATCAATAAAGTAGAAACCTTCAGGTAGGTTTTTAATAATATCAGTTTCTTGTGTTTTGCTATTGATAGTAGTTTCATTAATCTTATTTCCGTTTACATCATGAATAGTCAACTGAGTTGGAGTTTTAAATGATGAAGAATTAGCGCTAGCGTAAGCTTGATTGTTACCTTCATTAGATTCAGATGTGTTTCCATGGTAATCTGCTATAGCATGTAAATAATTAAAGCTTGAAAGGTTATATCCTGAATAATTATCCCATATATATATTTCTGAGCACATCTCTTTAGTTTGGTTTGGAGCTATGCTTAACGAAGAGCTAGGATAAGGAAGGTTAGCTACAATACTTGAACTATTCAAGCTTGAGCTGTTTGTTAGAATTAAAGCTGTATTATTAATTGTACCGGTTGCAGCCCCTATATTTTTAATATTAACACAGAATTTATGGTTTTGGTTGGTTCTTAGAGTTAATGCTCCAGATGAGTCTGTACTCGTATAAGTTCCTCCTGCATTGATAGACATACTAACGACAACAAAATCAGGGTTACCAATAGGACATCCATTGTTAGAGGAAGGGCCTGCTTGGTTAGGGCAGTTGTCTTGCCAGTTTTGTACCCCATCACTATCAGAATCTCTATTGTCTTGTGAGTCGCATGCATCACCAATACCGTCATTATCCATATCGTTTTGATTACTGTTTGAAACACTTATACAATTATCTTGGCTATTCAAAATACCATCTCCATCATTATCTCCATCAGGAAATATATAGGTCAAAGTTTTAGTTAAACCTGCATACTTTACCACCAAAAGAAACTTTTTATTTAGTTCAGTAGAGTAATCTATAAGTGAAGTATTCCACCAATTTTTTAAAGTGTAAGAAGAAAATATTAAGTCAACATCGTCTTCACGGTTCCAATAACTTCTGGCTATTTCATTTGAAGAGTTTACAGCGTCTTTGTAAACAATTAAGTCTATTTGATGGTGTCTATGTGTGCCGTAGCTATAATCACCTCTAATTTTAAATTCAAAATCAAATCTTGTGCTAGCAGGAAAGGTTAGTCCTTTTGTTTCATTTACCTTAAAGTCTATAACATCTATGGTTTGAGAAAAGCATGAGAAACTTAAAATAAACAATGTAATTAATGTAATTTTTTTCATAGTTTTTATGTATTATAATTAATCATTATAAAAATCTGGCTTTTTTCTTGTTTATGAGTTAACCATAGATTACTAAAAAGTAAATAAACTATAAAACAAAAAAACCGAGCAAATCGCTCGGTTTTTGTTAGGAGATATAAGTTTTATTGTCTAGTCCATCCAGCTCCCCAAGTAGCATAATCTGTACCAGTTGCAGCATCATTTTCAGTAACGAAATCAGCATCAGCAAAAGCAACACCTGTATCGTTTTTTACTTTAACAGTAACATCTTCAAACTTTACATCAGTAGCTTTCAAGTCACCAGAAGTAACACCATTGCCAGTTGGGTTATCAGTAGCATCACCATCTAAATCAAATCCCTCAGCAAAACCGATTAATAAAACATTGTTGAAAATACCTTGAGTACCAGCTCTTAAACGGATAGCTTCATTTGCAGTTCCAGAACCTAACCCTTCAATAGTTAAGTTAGTTACTGTTGGCTTAGAGAAAAACTTAGGGCTAGATAAGTTTCCTATATCAGTATTGTAACCATCAGCTTCAATTCCTTTGTCATGGTCAGTACCGTGCATAACATAAGCGTCTGTAATAGTACCAGAGTATCCTTCAGTCCAGTCAATAGAATCGTCTTCAGCATTAACAATAGATACATTATTTACGTTTACAGTTCCTCCAAAGAATTCTACACCATCATCCTTTCCTTCAAACATTTGAATGTACTCTACAGTTGTACCATTACCAACTCCGTAGAAAGAAAACCCGTTGTTTTCAGATTGACCATCTGCTTTACCTCCAGAGTACTCAACTCTTACATAACGTAAAGTACCTGAATTATCATCAGCTACATCTCCACCGTAAGGTAAACTAGCGATTTCTGAAGTTGAAGTAGCAGTACCACCAGCTACAGAGTTAATAGGAGCTTTACCTAATAAGATTAGTCCTCCCCAATCACCTGCATTAGGAGTAGTAGCGCTAGAAGTAAAGATAATAGGTTGACTAGATGTTCCTTCTGCTATAATTTTTGCACCTTGAGAAATAGCTAAATAAACATCAGCACCTGTTGCAGCAGCTTTAATAACTGTTCCAGCAGGAATTGTTAAAGTAGTACCATCTTCAAATATAGTTGGTCCTGTAATTGTGTATGCTTTAGAAGCATCTAATGTTAAATCAGTAGTATAATTTCCTTTTAATTCGATTGCATCGTTATTGTCCGATCCACCCCCGTTGTTATTTGTGTTATTTGTAACACTATTATCATTAATAATAATGTCTGCAGTGTCATCATCTCCACATGAAGTAAATAACGTAGCTGCTAAAGCTAATCCTAATAAAAAATTATTTTTCATTGTTTTAAAGTTTAATTGTATTCTTTTTTTGAGTTTATTTTTGTTAAAATTTGTATTTAAGTCCTAAGCTTATATTTGTTCCTCTTTTGTATTCAGATAGAGTTACATCTCCAATTGAAGTATTTTCTCTAACTCTTTTTATAGATGGGTCTAGTAAGTTTTTAGCTTTTAAGTCAACTTCCCAGTTTTCTCCGAATTTATTTTTCCAAATAAAATCGACTGTAGGAACTCCTTTTTCAATAACGTTTCCTAATTCACCTGCGCCTAAAGCATCAATTCTATCAGAGAAGTAAGAGAATACTAATGAAGTTATAGGTTTATAGTTTTTAAATTGAGTAGGTGTATAGTTTAAGTTAGCGTTAATTAAGAAGGGCGAGGCTCCTTGTAATTCATCACTATCTCTATTAAAGGTTGTAGCGTACCCTGAAACTCCTTTAATCTCTTTTTTTAAGTCTTGGTCGGTATGCATGTAAGTAAAGTTAAAACCAGCAGACATTACCGTGTCATCATCTTCGTCTTTTACTAAGTTTTTACGAATTTCAATCTCAACACCAGCAACAGTTGCTTTGTCACCAGTTCTAAAATAGCGTTGGTTACCAGCTGCGCTATTTGCAATTACTAAGTTTACAGGATCGTTGATTTGCTTACCAAAAGCTCCGATAGATAATAACTCATCTCTTGAGATAAACCATTCATATTTTAAATCTAAGTTGAAGATTTTAGAGAATGAAGGGTTGTCTAATAAATCTGGGTTCCCCCCAATTCTTTGTCCGATTCCTTCGTAAATAAATGGAGCCACTTCTTTAAATTCAGGTACAGATACAGTTTGACTGAAATTGAAGCGTAAGTTTTGATCTTCGTTTACAGCATATTTTACGTTTAAACTAGGTAAGAAAAATGTTTCTGATGCATTTCTAAAACCAGGATCATTAGGGTTAATGTTGATTACGTCGTAGGTAACTTCTTGGTTAAAAGACTCTATTCTAATACCAGGAACAAATACCCATTTTTCACCAGACTTAATTTCTCCTGAAATATATCCTGCATGTATTTTTAATGTACCATTGTAAGTGTTTTCATATAAACCAGGTAAACTAGCGATGTTGCTGTTTTCAAAACCAGGTAACTTTCTAAAAACATCTAGTTTAAAGATTTTTCCTGTTTGGTTTTTAAATATCTGGGCATTATTAATGTTGAAAATACTATTAAAATTATTTACATCAGAAACTTCATATTTAGAATCTAAAATATCATAACCATATCTAATATTGTTAAAGTCTCTTTCTTTAATCCTTCCGTTATAACCAAAATTGAAAGTTAAGTTTTCGGTAGCTTTATAAGCTAAATTAACTCGACTGTTTAACTCTTCATCAATAATTTTTTGGAAATAACGTTGATTGTCAAATGAGTTATTTGTATAAAAAACTGCATTTGTATTCGGGTCATTATCTAAAGTGTTTTGAAAATTTTCTAAACTTATTCTCTTTCTATCTGGTTCATGAGCAAATACATTGTTATAACCAATTCCCCAGCTTACTTTTAATTTATTATCCTCAAAGTTATGCTCTCCAGTTAATTGGTTAACAAATACTAAATCTTGATTGTATTGAACGTTCATTTGATAGAAACCTTCATCAGTATTGTTTAAAGCATCTCTGTTTTTACCTAACCCTTTAAAACCATAGTAACCTACTTCGTCACCTGAGTTATTTAAAAATAAAGATGTAAACTTAACCTTATTGTTGCCGTCAATTCTGTATAGAGCACTTAACATTGCAGTTGTTGAAGTAGAATATTCATATTCTTTTGCATTTGGGTATTCTTTTTTAAATACGTTTGAGAAATCTACAATTGGTCCTTCTCTATATTCAAAATCTCTGTTGAATGATGCTGTACCAAAAAGACTTAATCTACCACCGTTTTTAAAATTAAAAGATTTACCAGCATTTAGGGCAATAGAATTATTAACAGGACTTCCTGCATTTACAGGGTCAACTCCATGAGAAAGAACTACTGCATAAGGGTTGTGTTTAAAACGATTGTAATAACCAAAATTCCCTGTTCCTTCGCTTTTTCTGAAGTCTTCTCCCATGGCTCTAGAATTAACCCCAGAACCAATACTTACCTCTACAAAACCATTTCCTCTATATTCTTTAGAAGAGATGTCAATATTACCAGCAGCAAAGTCTCCGTAAAAATTTGATGAATATGCTTTACTAATTGATACGTTTTGAATTATATCAGAAGGGAATAAATTTAGGTCTATATTTTTTTTAGCAATATCATTAGATGGTAATGAAAGACCGTTCATTGTTGTGTTTAAATATCTATCACCTAAACCACGTACATATACATTACTAGATCCTTCTTGTTTAGAAACACCCGATATTTTTGAAACAGCACCTGCAGCGTCAGAAATACCCTTAGAAGAAAGCTCTTCTGCTCCAATACTTTCTTTGATAACTGTAGCTTTCTTTTGTTCTAATAATAAAGCACTTGCTCTATCTTTACTGGTAGAAGCTTTAATTTCAACTTCATCTAGTGCAACACCTTCATTTGCGCCTAAGTCTTGATTAACTGTTATTGTTTCGTTTGCTTTTACTAATATTGGTTTTTCAACTGTTTGATAACCAACAAAACTAAAAACAATAGTTTGGTTTCCTGCAGGCACACTAAGCGTGTACTTACCATCCATATCGGTTGTCCCCCCGATTGAAGTTCCTTTAATAAAGACATTAGCAAAAGGTAATGCCTCACCACTCATCTCTTTATCTGTTACAGTTCCTGTTACAGTTCCTTTGCTTTGCGAAAAAGCAAAGTTGCAAAGGCTTAAAAGAGTAATAAATATTATTTTTTTCATTCTAACTAACTTGTGTTCTTAAATACCCTGCAAAAGTGATGTGGTATTGTAAACCTAATGTTAGTTAGAAATTACTATTGTATTATTAGAATGTTTCTTAAATGTTAACCAGAGAAGTGTATGTTATCTTAATATTAATTGCTAGAGAATTTCAAACCAAAAACAAAGGTTCTTGGTGTAGCTGGACCGTAAATAAAATTGCTGTCACGTTCTTTGCCAACATCAAATTTTGATTGGTATGCATCAAAAATATTCTTAACTCCAGCAGTAAGTTCTAGGTTAGTGTTCAATTTTTCTATTTCAAAAGTATAACTGCTGTTAATGCCTAAATTGAAAAAAGAAGGAGAGGTGAAATATTCATCAGCTATTAGGTTTTGTGGAGAAGCTAAATGTAGTACTTTCATGCTTCCTGTATACACTAAGTTTAAAGCAGTTTTAAATTTTTGGTTTGGTGTGTAGGTTGCAGTTGCGTAACCATAAGTATTTGGAGTGCGTAAAAATTCTTTTTTTAATGGTAATTCATCAGAATTATTAACTGCTGTATTGTATTTGCTAGATTGATATGTAAACCCTGCATCTAATTGTAGAATACCATCATAATTTAATCGTGTTTCTAAAGTGATTCCTTTTACTACGGCACCATCACCATTTCTTTTTTCAAAAACTTCACCAAAAGCATCTTCTCCAATAGATTCTAAATAAAAAGCATCTTTTAAATTTGTGTAAAAACTCTCAAAGGTGAACCCGTAAATATAATGTTCGGTAGGTTTGTCGTAATTAAAGGATAACGTATAACTATTAGAACGTTCTCTTTTTAAGTTGTCAGCTAATAGCACTCGTGAAACCCCACCACCAGCAAAGGCAATATGCAAATCGGTATCAAACGCTTGAGGTGCTCTAAACCCGGTTCCCCATGTTCCTCTGATTTGGGTATTCTCAAAAGGTTTAAATAATAAAGATACTCGGGGGCTAGCTACATTGTTAACAATGGTTTTTTGAGTTCCGTCTTGTTTTAAAGCATTCAATTTATGATTGTCGTAACGAACACCTGTTAATAGATTTAACTGCTTGTTTATTTCCCAATCACTTTGAAAAAAGAACCCGAAGTTTTGAGTTAATTGATCTACCTTGTATTCGTATGCTTCAATAACATCAAAAACATCGTCTTGTACAAATTCACCACCTAAAGTAAATACATTATTTCCTCCTAAAAACTCCTCTAATTGGTGGTTGAATTGTAAGCCACCTTGAAAAGTAGTTGTAGTTGAGTTTCCATAAGGAGGTTTTGCTAAATGATCTGTGTCTTGAGGAGTGCCAACATCTGGACGAATACCTGTGTAATGTTCCCTATCGGTATATTGTGTGGCAAAATAAGAAATAATTGAACTTTTATCATCGTTAAAATTAATTTGATAATCAATATTTCCTACATAAACATCGTGTACACGTTCTTCCGATTGCATTGCAAAATGAGGCGCTTTATCAACCATTTCTCCACCATAACGATATTCATTCATTTTGCTAAAATTAACTTCTATTTTTTGATTGTCTGTCGGAAGGAAAAACAAATTAGTTCCAAATGAGTTATTTTTTAACTCAGGTAGTTCAGAAAAATTATCACCATTAGCATCATACAGTTCTCTTTTTCTGTTATTGATAAAAAATGAAGCACCAGCATTTCTGTCTTCATTTATAACAGTAGCATTTCCGGCAATAATATGATCTGAAGCACCTTTGATATTCTGATAGGTGTAACCTATACTATAATTGTTTTTCTTCGGAATTTTGGTAATTACATTCACCGTACCACCAATAGCACTAGAGCCATATAAGGCAGAACCACCACCACGAACTACCTCAATGCGTTCAATCATGTTGGTAGGTACTTGTTCTAATCCGTACAATCCAGTTAACGGACTAAAAATAGGACGACCATTAATCAAAATCTGAGAGTATCCGCCAGCTAAACCATTCATTCGGAGTTGTGTATAATTACAAGTTTGACAATCGGTTTCTACACGTAAACCAGTTTGAAACTTTAATCCTTCCGATAAGTTACATGCTTGTACATCTGCCAAGGTTTGACTGTTGATAACATTTACAATAACAGGGCTATTGGTTCTACGTTTATCGGTACGAGTACCTGTAACAGTGACTTGATCTAAAATTTCAGCAGTTTCTGTTAATGTAAAATTGATTGTTTTTTCTTCTGAAGGATTTAGAGTGAAGGTTTTTCTTTCTGACAAAAAACCAATACTAGATGCAACTAAGACAAATTTGTTTTTTGTTGTCTCTAATCTATAGTTACCTGATTCATCTGTGGTAGTTCCGTCTTCTGTTCCTTTTATAAATACATTAGCAAATGGTATGGTTTCTCCTGAGGAAGAAGTAATTTTCCCTTTAATCGTTTGTCCATTTACAATGCTTGATACTAATATTAAAGCTAAGGCAATGTGATTTTTCATGTTGAAAATAGTTTCCTGTTAAACAGTTTTAAAATAAAAATTTATGCAAATATAAATTAATTTTTAGTCTAGGCTAAAAATATGTTTAATTAAATCAAAAACTATATATTTGCATACCTAAAAAAAATAGAGATGTTTAGTCAGTCTGAAGAAAATTATATAAAAACAATGTATCATTTGGCTGCTGATTATAAAAAAGGAATCAGTACGAATGCAATTGCAAAAAAACTAGATACAAAAGCATCTTCGGTAACAGATATGGTTAAAAAACTATCAGAAAAAAATGTGGTTAGTTATAAAAAATATCAAG
Source organism: Tenacibaculum gallaicum (assembly GCF_003387615.1). Classification (GTDB taxonomy): domain Bacteria; phylum Bacteroidota; class Bacteroidia; order Flavobacteriales; family Flavobacteriaceae; genus Polaribacter; species Polaribacter gallaicus. Next base: position 643,085 of record NZ_QUNS01000001.1, read on the forward strand.
GAGTAACGTTAACCGATTTTGGAAAAAAAATAGCTGCAAATATTGTTCGTAAACATCGATTATGGGAAGTTTTCTTAGTAGATAAATTAAACTTTTCTTGGGATGAAGTACACGAAGTTGCAGAGCAGCTAGAACATATTAAATCTCCCAAATTAATTAATGAACTAGATGCTTTTTTAGGTTATCCAAAAAGAGATCCGCATGGAGACCCTATTCCAGATAAAGAAGGAAACTTGCAAATAATAGAAAAAAGTTTGTTATCAACCTTTAAAAAAGAAGAAATAGGAGTTTGTGTAGGGGTAGACGATAGCTCTTCAGAATTTTTACGTTTTTTAGATAAACAAGGAATCGCTTTAGGAAAACAAATAAAAATTATAGAAAAAGAACCTTTTGATGGTTCTTTAATGATAGAGATGGAAGGGAAAATACTTTCTGTGTCCAATAAAATAGCAAGTAATTTATATCTGCAAAAAACACATTAAAAAATTATATAAAAACATATGAATACATTTGATCAATTAGTAGCTTTTGGAAAAGAGCACCCAATTCAAGCAGCTTTATATGCATCCCTTTTTACATGGGGTTTGACCGCTTTAGGAGCAAGTTTAGTGTTCTTTTTCAAAAAAATGAACCGAGCTGTTTTAGATGGAATGCTAGGTTTTACAGGTGGAGTAATGGTAGCAGCAAGTTTTTGGAGTTTGCTGGCACCAGCAATAGATAACAGTCCAGGAGAAGGGTTTGTAAAGGTGCTTCCTTCAGCAATAGGTTTTGCTTTGGGGGCTGTAGCGTTGTTTGGTATGGATAAAATATTACCGCACTTACATATTAATTTTAAAGAGCATGAAGTTGAAGGTGTAAAAACAAGTTGGCACAAAACAACCTTATTAGTGTTGGCAATTACTTTACATAATATCCCAGAAGGTTTAGCAGTTGGAGTGTTGTTTGGGGCGGCTTCTACAATGGTAGGAGTAGAGCAAACCGAAATGATTATCGCTGCTGTTTCATTAGCCATTGGTATTGGAATTCAAAATTTCCCAGAAGGATTTGCAGTTGCAATGCCTTTAAGAAGACAAGGAGTGGGGCGTTTTAAAAGTTTTTGGTACGGACAATTGTCAGCTATTGTGGAGCCTATGGCAGCTGTTTTAGGAGCTGTAGCAGTATCTTTTTTTACACCGATTTTACCTTACGCATTAGCGTTTGCAGCAGGAGCAATGATTTTTGTAGTAGTTGAAGAAGTAATTCCAGAAACACAACGAGATAAATATACTGATATCGCAACTCTAGGCTTCATTGGAGGGTTTATTGTAATGATGTCGTTGGATGTTGGTTTAGGATAGGAACTAAATAAGAATAAACTTAAAAAAGCTAAACAAATCCTGTTTAGCTTTTTGTATTTTGCATAAAATTTAACTAGTGCATAAACCATCCATTTTTCAAGTATACAATGCTTCTGCGGGAAGTGGTAAAACATTTACTCTGGTAAAGGAGTATCTGAAAGTTTTATTACAATCCGAAGATATTTTTCGCTTTCAAAAAATATTGGCAATTACATTTACCAATAAAGCTGCCGGAGAAATGAAAGAGCGTGTATTAGATAACTTACAAGCTTTTGCAGAAGGAGAAACAAATGATTTGCTAGAGATTATTTTAGAAGAAACATTGCTTGATAGAACTGTTGTAAAAGATCGAAGTACAAAAATACTGGATGAAATTCTTCGGAATTATTCTGCTTTTTCAATTACTACTATTGATAGTTTTACCCATAAAATTATTAAGAGTTTTGCTTATGATTTAGGACTACCACTTAATTTTGAAGTGGAAATGGATGCAGTTTCTTTGTTAAACGAAGCTGTAGATGTATTGATTTCTAAAATAGGAAGTGATGAAGCGTTAACTAAATTACTGATTGATTTTTCTTTAGATAAAGCTGATGACGATAAGTCGTGGGATATTTCTCGTGAACTCAATGAATTTGCTAAAATTTTGCTGAATGAAGATGATACAAAGCACTTTAAAAAACTAGCAGATAAGAAATTAAACGATTTTACTTCACTTAAAAATAAGTTACAAAAGCATCAAAAGCAAATTGTTGGTCGCTTTAAAGAGTTAGGAGAAGAAGGTTTACAGGTAATTGAAGCAGTACAGTTAGATCATAAAGATTTTTACCGATCGATGTTGCCAAATCATTTTGTAGCGTTGGCTCAAAACCCAGAAAAAGCAAAGTTTTTTGATCAAAGTAAATTAAGAGAACGAATAGAAGAGAGTAATTTTTATTCTAAGTCAAAATCAGAAGATGTAAAAACAGCGATTGAAGGTGTTTTACCAGAATTGTTGAGATTGTATACAGAATCAGAACAGCTATATCAACAGTTTTCAATGAATAAATTAGCATTGAAAAGCATCATTCCGTTAGCAGTTTTAAACAACATTAATCAAGAATTATCGCATTTAAAAGAGGAAAATAATTTACGATTAAATGCGGAATTTAATCAGTTAATTTCTGATAATATTAAAGACCAACCAGCACCTTTTATTTACGAGCGAATTGGGCAGCGATTTATGCATTATTTTATTGATGAAATGCAAGATACATCAACCTTGCAATGGCAAAATTTAATTCCATTAATTGATAATGCGTTAGCACAAGAAAACAGCAACTTATTATTGGTAGGTGATGGAAAGCAAGCAATTTATCGTTGGCGTGGAGGGAAGTCAGAACAATTTATAGGGTTAGGTTCAGCAAAAGATAATCCGTTTCAAATTCAGAAGGAAATAAAAACCTTAGAAACCAATTTTAGGAGTTATGCTGAGGTAATCAGTTTTAATAATCAGTTTTTTCAACATACAGCAAACTTTCTTCAAAACGAATCGTACAAACAATTGTTTGTTGAAGGAAATAAACAATTAACAACCACTAAAAAAGGAGGTTTTGTATCACTCTCTTTTCTAGAAAAAGAAGCAAATAAAGAGGAAGAAAAAAATAAATATCCGAAGAAAATTTTAGAGCTTGTTAAAGAATTAGAAACTAATTTTTCTTTAAATGATATTTGTATTTTAGTTCGAAAAAAGAAAGACGGAATCGCTGTAGCCAATTATTTATCAGCACATGGAATTGATATCATTTCTTCAGAAACATTATTGTTAGAAAATAGTTCAAAGGTCAATTTTATATCCAATGTTTTACAAGTAATTCAACACCCAAAAGATAAAGAAACCTGTTTAGAAGTTCTTTATTTTTTACATAATCACTTAAAAGTTGTAGAAGATAAACACTCGTTTATAGCTAAGTTGATTCATCAACCAAACGAAAAGCTTTTTCAAGAATTAAAAAGCTACGGAACGTCTTTTGAATTATCGATGTTTCATCAGTTACCATTTTATGAAAAAATAGAAGAAACTATCCGAGGATTCCAATTAATTACTTCTTCGGATGCTTATGTGCAGTTCTTTTTAGATGTAGTTTTAGAACAACAACGAAAAGGAACAAGTATTCAAGAGTTTTTAGATTTCTGGTCAGAAAAAAAAGACAAACTAAGTATTGTAGCTCCTGAAAGCGGAAATGCGGTACAAGTCATGACAATTCACAAGTCAAAAGGGCTAGAGTTTCCTGTAGTTATTTTTCCGTACGATTTAGATGTGTATCGACAAGTGAATCCGAAAGTTTGGTTAAATGAATTACCAGAAAACTATGATGGCTTCAAAGAGTTATTGGTTCCATTCAATAAAGACTTGAATTATGTAAACGATAGAGGTTTGGGAATTTATCAACAACAAAGAGAAGAGTTAGAGTTAGATAATTTTAACCTACTATATGTTGCCCTTACTAGAGCAGTTGAGCAATTATATATAGTAACGGAAAAGAAGATTTCGTCTAAAGGAGAAGAAAATACCAATTTCTACTCTGGGGTATTTATAAATTATTTAAAAAAAATAGATGAATGGAATGATGAGGTTTTAGAATATTCCTTTGGAAATAAAGAAAGAGTAAGTGTTCGAGAAGAAAAAATATCACAAGTCCAAATACAACAAGGTTTTATATCTACACCTTGGAAAGAACATAATATACATATGTTAGCAAGTGCATCAAAATTGTGGGATACTGAACAAGGAAAAGCTATTGAATTTGGTAATTTGATTCATGAAATGATGGCAGAAATTATTACAAAAAATGATGTTGAGAAAGTTGTGTATCGTTATGAGCAACAAGGAGTGTTGCCGCAAGAAAAATCATCCGAAGTAATAAAAGACATACAACGAATTGTAAATCATTCAGAGTTAAAAGAATACTTTTCTGAGGAAGTAAAAGTGTTTAATGAAAGAGAAATAGTAGATGTAGACAATCAAATTATAATTCCAGACCGGTTGATTTTTAATCAAAAAAATGAAGTAGTGATTGTTGATTACAAAACAGGGAAACCATCCAAAGCATACCATCAGCAGTTATTAAAGTATGAACGAGTATTAAAGTCAATGAACATTGAAGTGTTAAAAAAAATACTAGTATATATTAATGAAGAAATTTTGGTTGAAGAAGTTTAAAAACTAACTTTGACCTTTTTATAGCAAACAACTTTCAAACATAAATTATGTACGGAAAAATTAAAGAACAATTAGAACAAGAAATTCAGGATATAAAAGATGCTGGGTTGTATAAATCAGAACGTGTTATTACTTCGTCGCAAGATGCAGTTATTAAAATATCTACAGGAGAAGAGGTGATTAACTTTTGTGCCAATAATTATTTAGGATTGTCAAATCATCCAGAAGTAATTCAAGCAGCAAAAGACACTTTGGATACGCATGGTTTTGGAATGTCTTCTGTACGCTTTATCTGTGGGACACAAGATATTCATAAACAATTAGAGCAAAAGATAGCTGATTTTTATACAACAGAAGATACCATATTATACGCAGCAGCTTTTGATGCAAATGGAGGGGTTTTTGAACCTTTATTAACCAAAGAAGATGCTATTATCTCTGATAGTTTAAACCACGCATCTATTATTGATGGAGTTCGTTTGTGTAAAGCAGCACGTTACCGATATAATAATAATGACATGACTTCTTTAGAAGAGCAATTAATTGAGGCGAATAAACAAGGTCACCGATTTAAAATTATCGTAACTGATGGAGTTTTTTCTATGGATGGAATCGTAGCGAAACTAGATGAGATATGTGACTTAGCTGATAAGTACGATGCTATGGTAATGGTTGATGAATGTCATGCTGCTGGATTTATTGGTAAAACAGGAAGAGGAACAGTAGAGCTTAAAAATGTAATGGATCGTGTTGATATCGTTACAGGAACCTTAGGTAAAGCTCTTGGAGGAGCTATGGGAGGATATACTACAGGAAAGAAAGAAATTATAGAGATTTTACGCCAACGTTCACGTCCATATTTATTCTCAAACTCATTAGCCCCAGCAATTGTAGGTGCTTCATTAAAAGTATTTGATTTATTATCAAATGATACAACATTACGTGATAAATTAGAATGGAATACAAATTATTTCCGTACTGAAATGGAAAAGGCAGGTTTTGATTTAGTTGGAGCTGATGCAGCAATAGTACCTGTGATGCTGTACGATGCAAAACTATCTCAAGACATGGCAAATAAATTGTTAGAAGAAGGCATTTATGTAATAGGTTTTTTCTACCCAGTTGTACCGAAAGAGCAAGCAAGAATTCGAGTGCAGTTATCTGCAGCTCATGAAAAAGAACATTTAGACAGAGCAATAAAAGCTTTTAGTAAGGTTGGGAAAGAGCTAAAAGTGATATAAATATCTTGTGCAAAAACTTGCATTTATTGTAAGTTTTTGTAGATTTGTTTTTGTAAATAAGTTTGAACAACTTACATTTGCGTAATATATAAACGAACTTTTAATTTAAATTTTTAATAATGAAACAATTAAAATTAGCTGTGATGGCTTTATTTGCGTTTGCCGCAATAAACGTTAGCGCACAGGATTCAGACAACCCTTGGGCGGTTGGTTTCGGGGTTAACGCAGTAGACGTTAGGATCCCTACGAAATTTGGAGATTATGCTAAAGATTACATCGGTACTAGTGACTGGAATATCTTACCATCAATTTCAAGAGTAACTGTAGACAGATACTTAAACGATGGTTTTACATTACAATTAGCAGGATCGTTAAATAAAATCGAAACTTTCCGTGAAGAAGATGATATGGATGAGCTTTACTGGGCTATCGACGCTAACGTAAAGTATGACTTAAACAACTTATTTGGTCAAACAGGATGGTTTGATCCTTATGTATATGTTGGTGGAGGTTATACATCTTTAGCTGACGAAGGAGAAGGAATGTTAAATGCTGGTTTAGGATTTAATACTTGGTTTAACGATAATTTAGGGTTAAACTTCCAATCTGGAGGAAAGAAAGAATTTGCTGATAAAGTTCAAGATCATTTCCAACACTCAATTGGTTTAGTATTTAAATTTGGAGGAAAAGATACTGACGGAGACGGAGTATATGACAAAGATGATGCATGTCCAGAAGTTGCTGGGTTAAAAGAATTCAACGGATGTCCTGATACTGATGGAGATGGAATCAAAGATTCTGACGATGCATGTCCAGAAGTTGCTGGTTTAGCTGCTTTAAACGGTTGTCCTGATGCTGATGGTGACGGTATTGCTGATAAAGATGATGCTTGTCCAACTGAAAAAGGAACTAAAGCTAATAATGGTTGTCCTGATGCTGATGGAGATGGTGTTGTAGATGGAAAAGATAAGTGTCCTAACACTGCTGGTCCAGCTGCTAATAACGGATGTCCTTGGCCAGATACTGACGGAGACGGAGTATTAGACAAAGACGATAAGTGTCCAAAAGTAGCAGGTGTAGCATCTAACAACGGATGTCCTGAAGTAGTAATCAAGGAAGAAGCTGTTAAGAAATTAAACGAGTTCGCAAGAGCTATCTACTTTAACTCAGGTAGAACTTCATTTAGAAAAGGAGTTACTGGTAAATTAGATTTAATCGCAGGAATTATGAAAGAATACCCTAAAGCTAACTTTAGCATCCAAGGGCATACTGATAGTTCAGGATCTAACTCTTTAAACCAAAGATTATCTGAAAAAAGAGCAAAAGCTGTTTTAGATTACTTAATCACTAAAGGTGGAGTTGATTCAAAAAGGTTAACTTCAGCTGGATTTGGTGAAGACTACCCAATTGCTGATAACAAAACAAGAGCTGGTAGAGCTGAAAACAGACGTGTTGAGATTAAATTAGTAAAGTAATTTAATTACAATCATAATATCAATAAAGGCCTCACATTTGTGAGGCTTTTTTTTATAGAAAAATACTCCGAAAGGTTTTTTAAATTCCACTAAAAAAATTACCTTTGCACCTTGAAAAAATGAGTTAAAACTCATATAGTAAATAAAATAACTTTAATTACATATAGTAATGTCTACAATAACAGGTAAAGTTTCTCAAATTATTGGTCCAGTAATCGATGTTGAGTTTAATACAGGAAATGCTGAATTACCAAAGATCTATGACTCGTTAGAAATTAAAAAAGCTGATGGTTCTATCTTAGTTTTAGAAGTTCAACAGCATATAGGTGAAAATACGGTACGTACAATATCTATGGATGCAACTGATGGATTAAGTAGAGGTACAGAAGTAATCGCTACAGGAAACCCAATTCAAATGCCAATAGGTAACGATATTTACGGTCGCTTATTTAATGTAACAGGTGAGGCAATTGATGGATTAGGAGATTTACCTAAAGTAGGTAAGGATGGTTTACCAATTCACCGTCAAGCACCAAAATTTGAAGATTTATCAACTTCTACCGAAGTATTATTTACAGGAATTAAAGTAATTGACTTAATTGAGCCTTATGCAAAAGGAGGTAAGATTGGATTATTTGGAGGAGCAGGAGTAGGAAAAACAGTATTAATTCAGGAGTTAATTAACAACATTGCAAAAGGACACGGAGGTTTATCAGTATTTGCAGGAGTTGGAGAAAGAACTCGTGAAGGAAACGACTTATTACGTGAGATGTTAGAGTCTGGAATTATCAAATATGGTGATGATTTCATGCACTCTATGGAAGAAGGAGGATGGGATTTATCAAAAGTAGATAAACCTGGAATGAGAGGTTCTAAAGCAACATTCGTATTTGGTCAGATGAATGAGCCACCAGGAGCACGTGCACGTGTAGCTTTATCTGGATTAACAATTGCTGAGTATTTCCGTGATGGAGCAGGCGAAGCGCAAGGAAAAGACGTATTATTCTTCGTTGATAATATCTTCCGTTTTACACAAGCGGGTTCTGAGGTGTCAGCATTATTAGGTCGTATGCCATCGGCGGTAGGTTACCAGCCAACATTAGCAACTGAAATGGGGGCTATGCAAGAACGTATTACTTCTACTAAAAAAGGATCTATTACATCTGTACAAGCGGTTTATGTACCAGCAGATGATTTAACTGACCCTGCACCAGCAACAACGTTTGCTCACTTAGATGCTACTACAGTATTATCTCGTAAGATTGCCGAATTAGGTATTTACCCAGCGGTAGATCCATTAGATTCTACTTCAAGAATTTTAACTGCTGATATTTTAGGAGATGAACACTATAACTGTGCACAAAGAGTAAAAGAAATTTTACAACGTTATAAAGAATTACAAGATATTATTGCAATTTTAGGTATGGAAGAATTATCTGAAGAAGATAAATTAGTAGTTCACAGAGCACGTCGTGTACAACGTTTCTTATCTCAACCATTCCACGTAGCTGAGCAGTTTACTGGTTTAAAAGGAGTGTTAGTAGATATTAAAGATACTATTAAAGGATTCAACATGATTATGGATGGAGAATTAGATAAGTATCCAGAAGCAGCATTTAACTTAAAAGGGTCAATTCAAGAAGCAATTGATGCTGGAGAGAAAATGTTAGTTGAAGCATAAACCCAGTAATGATATATGAGAATTTAGAGGTGAGTACTTCTAAAAAACTCAATACTCAATACTCAATACTATAAAACTATGTTTTTAGAAATCGTAACACCAGAAGCTATTTTATTCTCATCAGAAGTTGATTCTGTAGTAGTACCAGGTGTGAATGGAGAATTCCAAATTTTAAATAATCACGCACCAGTGGTGTCTATTTTAAATGAAGGAAAAGTAAAAGTACACGTACATACACAAGATCATTTAGTTTTTGATGATTTACATGGAAGCATTGAAAGGTTACCAGAAGATGATAAAGTTTTAACTTTAAAAATTAAATCTGGAACTATAGAAATGAAAGATAATAAAACAATTATTCTTGCAGATTAAGACGTTTTAAATTATAAAAATTAAGAGCCAAGCAAATATTGTTTGGCTTTTTTTTATTCAGTAAAGAATACCAGATTGAATTTAATTATCTTTGCAGTGATGAATGGAATATTTTTATTTATTGGAGGACCCGAGATTTTTGTAATCTTGTTAATTGTAGTCATGTTATTTGGAGCAGATAAAATTCCAGAAATAGCAAGAGGGCTAGGAAAAGGTATACGTCAAATTAAAGACGCTACTAATGATATTAAAAAAGAGATTAATGATAGTGCAAAAAATCAAGGTATAGATACAGACTTTGTAAGAGATATTAATAAAGAGGTAAACGAAGTAAAAGATAATATTGACGATTTTACTGGACCTATAAAAAGAAATCGTTAAATAAAATTGGTATAGTTTATTATAAACTATACCAATTTTATTTTTGTAGTATTTTTTACCTGTTTCATTACAAATGAACTTTGAATGTTAGAAATAACTTCTAATTGTGATAATCTTTTTAATACAAAATCTTGGTACTCATTCATATCTTTCAATACAATTTTTAACAAGAAGTCATAAACTCCAGCTATATAAGAAACTTCTACAATTTCTTCAATTTTAGACATGTATTTTTCAAATTCTTTAAAAGCACTTTCTTGATGTTTTATAAGAGTTACTTGACAATATACAATTAAACTTTTATCAACAGTTTCTAAATTTAATAAAGCAACATATTTATCTATTACTCCATTAACTTCCATTTTTTTAATGCGTTCATGTGTTGGAGTAATGGATAGGTTTACTTTGGCTGCTAATTGTTTTATTGATTGTTTACAGTCTTTTTGTAATTCTTCTAGTAGCTTTTTATCTACATCATCTAATTGGTGCATGGTAAGTTTTTCTGTTTTAAATTACTTTAGTACTCTATAAAAGTATTTAATACTTTGTATTTAATAAATATAGTTTATTTTTCTTTATTTAGTCTTATTTTGTGGTTTTTTATTCTTTAATAATATATTTGTTAAGTAATTTAATAACGTTTAAAACAGGGAGATATGAGTAAAATAAAAGAAGTTTATGACAGAATTAGTGAAGCTTCATCTAATTTTTTAGGTTACCCATTAGCAAAAGATTTTAACTATAGTGAGTTTGCCCCTTTTCTAAATTTATGTATTAATAATGTAGGGGATCCAGAATCTCCTTCAACCTTATCAATAGATACGAAAGATATAGAAAGAAAAGTTGTTAGTTTCTTTACTGATATCTTGTCTTCTTCAACTAAAGAGGTATGGGGTTATATTACAAATGGTGGAACAGAAGGTAACCTGTATGGTTTGTATTTAGCAAGAGAAAGTTTTAATAATCCAGTAGTTTATTATAGTGAATCTACACACTATAGTGTTAAAAAGAATTTACACTTGTTAAACTTAAAAAATATAGTTGTTAGGAGTCAAGAGAATGGAGAAATTGATTATAACGATTTAGAAAGCCTTATAACGCTTCATAGAGATAAACCAGCTGTTTTCTTTTTAAATATAGGTACTACCATTACAGAAGCTGTAGATGATTTAGATAAAATAAAAGGCATTATTAAAAAGTACGCTATTAAAGATTATTATATTCACTGTGATGCAGCATTTCTAGGATGTATAGCTCCTTTTGTTGAACCAAAGCCAAAATTTGATTTTTCAGAAGGAATAGATAGTATCTCTATATCTGGACATAAATTTATCGGTGGACCTATACCTTGTGGAATTGTTTTGGCAAAAAGGAAACACAGAGATAGAATTGTAAACTCAGTTTCATATGTTGGAACTCTAGATACAACGATAACAGGTTCTAGAAATGGATTAACACCATTACTATTATGGTCTTTTATAGAAAAGCACGGGAAAGAAGGTTTAACTATAAGAACAAAAAAGGCTCAAGAGTTAGCAGCATATTCTGAGAAAAGGTTAAAAGAGATAGGAGTTAACGCGTGGAGAAATAATGAGGCATTAACGGTAGTTTTAGAAAAACCTTCAGAAGCTTTATGCAAAAAACATCAATTAGCCTCAGAAAATAACATGGCACATATTATATGTGTTCCAGGAATACAAAAAGAACAAATAAATGCTTTTATTAGAGATTACGAAAAAGAATTGTTTGTAGCCGAAAGATTAACATATAACTAAGTTTCTATTGTAAATAAACAAAAAGTAAATCCTATGGTTTACTTTTTGTTTTAAATAACTCTACTAATAGTTAACCCGTCTCTTATAGGTAGTAATACGGTTTCTAAGCGATTATCTTCATTTAAAAGTCTATTGTATTCTAAAAGTATTTTAGTATCAATATCTTTAGGGTCTAGCTCTTCAACGACTTTACCACTCCATAAGACATTATCAGATAAAATAACGCCACCTTTATTCATTTTTTCAATGATTAAATGGAAGTAATTTACATAATTAGACTTGTCAGCGTCAATAAATACTAAATCGAATTTAGAATCAATAGTAGAAATAATATCTAAAGCATTACCAACATATTGGGTTATTTGGTTTTTATATTCAGATTTTTGAAAATACTTGTATTGAAGTTCTTCTAACTCTTCATTTTTATCGACAGTATAAAGCATTCCTTCTTTTGATAACCCTTCAGCTAAACATAAAGCAGAGTAGCCTGTATAAGTACCAATTTCTAAAATTGATTTAGGTTGAATTAATTTTGAAATCATAGATAAAACTCTTCCTTGAAAAGCTCCGCTTAACATGCGAGGGTTTAATACTTTTTGCCAAGTCTCTCTACTTAGTTCTTGTAGTATTTTGGGTTCAGCTTGAGAGTGTTTAACAACATAATTATCTAATTCTTCAGGTAAAAAGTGCATATAAGTCGTTTTTAGTGTGCAAAATTAAAAAAACGGAATTTATCACTATAATAAATTCCGTTTCAATCTAACAAAAAATCAAAAAATGGTTTTTAAAAAAACCAAAATTGTCTAATTAAGTTTACTTAATTGTTCTTTTAATTCTTCCTTGTCTTTGCTTGACAAGCAAATTTTATCTTTATTACAGTTATTAGTTTTTACTTTTAAAATTTGTGACATTTTTCTGTTTTGCTTAGAATATAAAGCACATACTTTACATACAAATAAATGCCAATTAAGTTGTAATTTTTCATATACTGAAGCTTCACCATATTGACTTTTGTCGCAAATGGTTGTGGCCTCATCACATGTAATTTTAAAAAATTTAAACATTATTTTTTCACTTATTAAACCAATTTTTTTCCATACAGCCTCTTAATTGTGTTCTTGCTCTATGAATGATAACCCATAGGTTTGACGGAGAAATATTTAGCTCCTTACAAATATCTTCAGTTTCAAACTGTTGTATGGTTTTCATTTTAAATACCATAGCATACTTTTCAGGGAGATTATCAATACACCAATCTAATTGGTTTTTCAATTCTTCATTTTCAATATCCTTGTCTGCATCGTTACCCCAGGTTTGTGGTACTCGTTCTTCAATCCAATCTCCTTCATTTTCTCCACTATCATAAAAATTCATTCGCACTTCAGCTTGTCCTTTTTTTGAATTTATTTTTCGGTAGTAATCGATTATTTTTCTTTTTAAAATAGAAACTAACCATGTTCGTTCTGTAGACTTCCCTTCAAAATTCTTTGCTGATTTTAATCCCGCAAAAAATGTTTCTTGCACTAAATCTTTAGCAATATTTGAATTGTTTACACGTACAATAGCGTAATTAAACAAGTAGTCAGCATAATTGTCTACCCATTTATCAGGAGATAAAGTATTTGAAGGATTTGTTAGATTCATTAAATCAAAGATAAGTTATTTTTTGGTGAAATAAGTAACGTAAACTCTACTTAGTCCGTTAGGATTATTTTGAATAAAATCAATTATTTCTTTAAAGTTTTTCTTTTTATTTAATTTGTTTGAGATTTTACTTTTGCTGGTTGTATAGTAAATTTTATTATTAACAAGGTCTACAAAAGGACAATAATCTAACTTTTTTGAATTGATATTAGTTAAGTGTTTCGCGGGTAACCATTCGTTACTATTCCCTTTTCTACTTATATACAAATCACCTCTACCTAAATCATCTTTTCTTCCGTACGAAGTAAAAATAATAAAACTTTCATCTGGAGCAACAAAAGCATTGAACTCATACTTCTCAGAGTTTACGCCTGAACCTAGAGGAGTAGGAGTTGTATATTTTCCATTAATAAATCTACTTACATAAATGTCTTCTTTTCCTTTAGAGTTTTCATATCCAGCAGTGAAAAATAAATCTCCTTTTTTTGTTACTGAAGGGTAAAACTCATTTGCAGAAGTATTAATTGTAGCACCTACATTTATAGGGTTAGACCAATTATCAGACAGAGACTTTCGCGATACATACCAAATATCCATGTCTTTTTTTACCTCGTTGGAGGTGTTGTTTTTTCTGTTAGAAGCAAAAAAAAGCTTCAATCCATCAGGAGATAAAAAAGGTTCTAAGTCTTTATACTGACCAGAAAAACTAACAGTTTCAGGTTTTTGCCATTTTCCGTTAACTTTTTTTGAGTAAGCTATAAAAGAATATTCTTTAGCATAACTTTCAACAGTAAAATAAAACTCATCTTGATTTTTACTCATAGAAAAATCTCTAACATTAGGCAACCCATTAAATAATTCAGGAAGAAATAATTCAGGTTCTTGAGCAAAACTAAAACTAGAAATACATAAAAATAAGAAGTAAATTTTTTTCATAAAAATTATTATTTAAGTGTTTTACAATTACTTCTACGTCTCATATCAACTAAGTATATAATTTCCCATTTTCCGTTATTATTAAAAAGTTGAAAAGAATTAGCACCACAATGGCTAAATTTTCCGTTTAAATAAAACTCATAAGGTGTCCAAACAGAGGCTAAATTCCCATCGATTTTGACGTCCCAAGACAAAAGCTTTTCTAAATAGATATGTTCAGCTTTTTTATTAGCAATACCGGTTAGTAGTTTTGTTTTACTTTCTGTAATCAATATTTTTTCACCTTCTTTATTAGTATGCGTAGTTTGGATATTAATTGTAGAATTAAGTGTAGAGCTTACTAAAGTACTATCACCTTTGTGAAGTCCTTCAAAAAAAGTTTCAATAGTATTTTTAATCGCTTTTTTTTCTGAATTTTCTTGTGCACTTACCATTGTTGAAAGAGCAAAAACAATTAATAGAGTACATATTTTTTGCATGTTAGTTTGGTTTAGTTAGGTAAAACTATTAAAAAAATAAACGGATAAAGTTTAATTAACAGAAGATTAACGAGGTTAAAAAAGGTAAAAAACGAAACGCTTATAGGTTTATAATAAATAAAACCATTGAATAATTATGTATTTTTACAATCCATAAAATAAAAGAAATGTCAGTAGCAAAAAAACAATATAAAAGAATTACCACTAAATCTCTTGTTGAAATGAAAGCAAATGGAGAGAAGATTTCAATGCTTACAGCTTATGACTATACCATGGCTAAAATTGTTGATGGTGCAGGTATAGATGTGATTTTAGTAGGTGATTCAGCATCAAATGTAATGGCTGGTCATGAAACAACGTTACCTATTACATTAGATCAAATGATTTATCATGCAAGTTCAGTGGTAAGAGGAGTTGATCGTTGTTTAGTGGTAGTTGATTTACCTTTTGGTAGCTATCAATCAGACCCAAAAGAAGCATTACGTTCTGCAATTCGCATAATGAAAGAGAGTGGTGGGCATTCGATTAAATTAGAAGGAGGAAAAGAGATAAAAGATTCTATTAAACGAATTTTAAATGCAGGTATTCCTGTAATGGGGCACTTAGGATTAACACCACAATCTATTTATAAATTTGGAACTTACACCGTAAGAGCAAAAGAAGAAGAAGAGGCAGAAAAGTTAATGAAAGATGCTTTAATGTTAGAGAAATTAGGATGTTTTGCTATCGTGTTAGAAAAAGTTCCAGCTAAGTTAGCACAAAAAGTTGCGGAAGCTTTAACGATTCCAGTTATTGGAATTGGAGCAGGAGCAGGAGTAGATGGACAAGTATTGGTAACTCACGATATGTTAGGAATGACACACGAGTTTAATCCTCGTTTTTTACGTAGATATTTAGATTTATATACAGGAATGACAAATGCATTTGAACAGTATATTACAGATGTAAAGAGTCAAGACTTTCCAAACGAAGAAGAACAGTATTAGTTTTTCAATGTATCAATTTGATAATTTGAAAATGTAGTGATGAAAATTTTACATTTAGATACAAACCACTCTCTTTTAATTAACCAGTTAAAAGAGAGTGGCTTTGAAAATTATGAAGATTATATCTCTTCAAAACCAGAAATTGAAGACAAAATTCACGAGTATGACGGAATTGTCATCCGTAGTCGATTTACTATTGATAAATCATTTTTAGATAAAGCGACAAATCTTAAATTTATAGGACGCGTTGGAGCTGGGTTAGAAAATATTGACTGTGATTATGCTGAAAAGAAAGGAATAAACTTAATTTCAGCACCAGAAGGAAATAGAAACGCTGTAGGAGAACATGCGTTAGGAATGCTACTTTCTTTATTTAATAAGCTTAATAAGGCAGATAAAGAGGTGAGAGAAGGAAAGTGGTTTCGTGAAGAGAATAGAGGCGTTGAACTTGATGGAAAAACAGTTGGAATTATCGGTTACGGAAACATGGGGAAAGCCTTTGCTAAAAAACTCCGAGGTTTCGATGTGGAAGTAATTTGTTATGATATTAAACCAAATGTTGGCGACGAAAATTGTAAACAAGTTTCTTTAAAAGAATTACAAGAAAAAGTTGACGTGCTGAGTTTACATACCCCTCAAACTGAACGTACTTTAAATATGGTAAATGATAAGTTCATTAATAATTTTTCTAAACCTTTCTGGTTGTTAAATACAGCTAGAGGAAAATCAGTAGTAACAAAAGATTTGGTAACAGCATTAGAATCAAAGAAAATTTTAGGAGCAGGGTTAGATGTGTTAGAGTATGAAAAAAGATCCTTCGAAAACCTATTTACAGATCAAGAAATGCCAGAAGCATTTAAGTATTTAATTCATGCTGAGAATGTGTTGATTTCTCCTCATGTTGCAGGTTGGACGATTGAAAGTAAAGAAAAACTAGCGCAGACTATTGTAGATAAAATAAAAGTAAAATTTTGCTAACTTGTAGCTTTAAATTCATGAAACATGAAATACGAAGCATCTACAGTAGAAGAATACATTAGTCAATTACCAAAGGAAAGGCAAGAAGTAGTAAAAAAACTACAAACAATTATTCGTGAAAACTTACCTAAAGGATTTGAAGAAGGAATCAATTATAATATGATTGGTTATTATGTTCCACACTCAAAATATGCTGAAGGCTATCATTGCAATCCTAAATTACCACTTCCTTTTATGAATTTAGCTTCGCAAAAAAACTCAATCAACCTATACCATAGCGGGATTTATGTCAAAAAAGAGTTACACGATTGGTTTGTATCTGAATATCCTAAACACTCTAAAAGAAAACTAGACATGGGAAAAAGCTGTATTCGTTTTAAAAAGTTAGATGATATTCCGTATGAATTAATTACTGAATTATGCACAAAAATGTCCGTTGATGAATGGATTTCTATTTATGAATCAGCTATAAAAAAGAAATAAAATGAAGAAAAAAGGCAAAGTAATAGGAATTGGAGGAGTTTTTTTTAAAACTGAAGACCCAAAAGCAACAAAAGATTGGTATAAAAACAACTTGGGTTTTAATACCGATGATTGGGGTTGTACTTTTTGGTGGAAAGACAATGAAGGTAAAAAAGCTTCAACACAATGGAGTCCGTTTAGTAAAGACACTAATTACTTTGAACCTTCTAAAAAAGACTTTATGTTTAACTATCGAGTGGAAAATTTAGTAGAGTTGCTAGAGGAGTTAAAAGAAAAAGGAGTTACCGTAATGGGTAAAATAGAAGAGTACGATTATGGCAAGTTTGGATGGGTTGTAGATTTAGATGGAAATAAAATTGAACTATGGGAGCCAAAAGACGAAGCTTTTTTATAAATTTAGCACCGTCTAATAAATAAAGAAATAAAAAAATGAATGTAATTGATGAAAATGGGAATACTGTTCCTAATCAAGAAAGTAAACGTGTGTTAGCAGGTGTTTTAGGTATCCTTTTAGGTGTTTTTGGAATTCATAAATTTGTGTTAGGATATACTAAAGAAGGTGTAATAATGTTGTTAATAACTGTCTTAACTTGTGGGATGGGTGGTTTTATAAGTAGCATAATTGGTTTAATAGAAGGAATTATGTATTTAACAAAATCTGATGAGGAGTTTATCGAAACTTATCAAGTAAACCAAAAAGGTTGGTTCTAAACATTCTTTTTTAATATTCTATACTATGTCTGATGATAAAAACACAAAGGATAACTTATCTAAAGCTAGTGAGTTAGTTGTAAAAACAGGTGAATACTTGGTAGATATAGTAGAAGATGTAAAAGAAAAAGTTGAAGAAATTGTTTCTGATGAAAATGTTCAAAAAGCTAAAGTTAAAGCAAACGAATTAGCTGAAGAAGCAAAAGAAGAACTCAAAGAAACAAAAACCAAAACTTTTTTTTAAAGACTTTTAGAAAATAAAGATAAAAGAAAAGCGCCGATTGGCGCTTTTTTTATGATGCAACGTTATTAGCTTTATTTGTTTTAATAATAGCTTGTTTGTTTTTCCAGTCAATCCACTTTTGCCCTTTAATACGGCGCATAACATTATCTATCGTACGCATAACAAAAAGGTTGTAAACGGCTTTTCCTAAGTTTTTAGGGTTACGAGCAATAGCACGTAAACTCATTGAAAAACCAGGAGTTAAATAACGCATATAGTGCCAATATCCTTCAGGCATGTACAAAACATTACCATGCTCAAGTTCAGCAACATGACCTTCAGCGTTTTTAAGTGCAGGCCATTTTTCAAAATCAGGATCGTTAAAATCAATATCTTCACGAGTAATTAACGAATGAGGAATTTTATACAAGAACTTATTTTGTTTTTGGTCAAACAAAATGCATCTCTTCTTTCCTTCAAAGTGAAAATGAAAAATATTTGCTAAATCAATATCGTAATGCATAAATGTATACGAATCACGTCCTCCAAAAAATAGCATTGGTAACCCTTTCATTAAACGTAAACCAAAATCTGGAAAAGTGAAATCTTTTTGTAGTTGTGGAACCTCTTTTAAAACATTCCATAAGAAAATTCTAAATTTAGTAGGCTCACGCTTTAGTAAATCTACATACTCACTCATTTTCATGGTTGCATGAGGTTCATTAAAACCATCTTTATAATCTACAGGTCTATTATCGTATAAAGGTACAGTTTTATCACCTGCTACTTCTTTCATATAATCTAAAGACCATTTAGAGTATGCTGGCCAATCTTCAATAAAACGTTCAATAACCACAGGTTTTTGAGGTTTGAAGTATTTTTTTATGAAGTCTTCTTTAGTAATGGTTTCTACTCTGTCTATTTGTTGCAACTGTAATCCCATACATTCAATTTTTTCGAGAAGCAAAGTTAATAAATTGTTACGACGTTTTTTTGAGTTAACAATGTTAAAAAATAATAGAGTTTAAAAACTAATTCTAAAGCTAAGGTTTGGAGTAAAGGGGAGTGAGTACGTATTTATTTCCTTTGCTTTGTTACTGTTGCTTTCATCAAGAACATAGTACGTGTTTATTGTGTTTTTTCTATTGGTAACATTGGTAAAGCCAATTCTTATAGTAGATTTTAGATCTTCTGAAAGATTAAAGTTATAGCTCCCAGAAGCATTGATTCTGAAGAAATTTGGATGCCTTTCTTTGTTAGGAGTGTCATAATTTACTATAGTTTTGTTACCGTCTTGTATTGTTTCATTATCTTTTATGGGTTTAGTATGCGGCGTACCTGATCGTAAAATAGCTCCAAGAGAGAATTTGATGTTGTTGGTAATATCATAGTTTATAGCACTACTAAAAGAATGTGTAATATCTAAACTACTAGGAAAGGTGTTAGGTGTAAAGGTTTTAAAAGTATAGTTGTTCTCAGCAAAAGTGTAACTCAACCAACTACTAAATTTTTTAGTTTTTTTATTAATTAAAAATTCAATGCCTTTTACTTTATAATTTCCTATAGAATTTAAAGTTTGTATATTGTTATAAAAACCTTGATTAGCAACAGTTATTCCATTAACAAACTTATAAAACCCTGTAATGTCTATTTGTAAGTTATTTTTAGAGTATTCTGCTCCAAAAGACAATTGCTTACTTTTAATAATTGGAGTTTTATTGTTGTCAGCCAAAACCCATCTTCTTTTTTCTATGCCTAAAAAGTTGTCTTGAAAATCTATCTTCTGTGCAGTTGTTTGATTTTTAAATTCTCCTTCTAATTTTAAAAATAGACTATTATAAAGTTGTTGTCTTAAGTTAATCCTTGGTTCTATGATGAGTTTATTAAAATCGTGAAAATAATTAGCACGAAACCCTACTCTAGCATAAGTGTTATTTTTATGATAAACTACCTCAGAAAAAAGAGCAGTTTTAAGTAAAACTTCTTTTACAGATTTAGAAAAGTCAGGAGCATTAACAGTTGTCTTATTAGCAATACCTATTTCATTAAAAATAGCACCATTAGTAAGTTGAAAAACATCTGAAAAATAATGATTAGTAATAAATCTAATTTCAGATTCTAAAACATTATTAAACTGAGTTTGAAATTGATCAGTTTCTCTATTAAAGTCTGATGAATTTATTTTGTAATCTGAAATAAAAGTAGAGAATTCTGTAGAAAATTTGGATGACCAATTAGCACTCCAGCTAATATTTGCTCCAATATTTTCCTGTTTTAAATTGCTATTTTCTTCTATAGTTGCCTCATTGTTTGTATACTCTTCTGTATACTCTAAGTTATTTTTGATGTTTATTAAGTTCGCTCTCAATACATGATTTTGATTTATATCATACAATATTTTAAAAGAATAATCATAAAAATAGAAATCGGTTGAAGCTTTATTTTCTTTGTTAGAAGCTATAGAGTTTTCTTGAAAACTTCTACTAAAATATTTGTCATAAGTAGGAGTATCAAAAAAATCGGTATAAGATCTTCTTGCTGAAGTATGAACTTCCAGTTTTTTAGTTATGGGAACTTGTACAAAAGCATCTGCACTTAGTAAATTAAAACCAGCACCACCAGAAAATGTATCCGTAATTTTGTTGTTTGTTTGCATGTTTACAGTACTTGAAACACCATCGCTAAATTTTGTACTTGTACCATTTTTGGTCACTGTAGCTTTTTCAGTTAAATACGGATTATACGCAGAGATTAGACCAAAAAAATGACTTGTGTGATACATTTTAATTCCATCCCAAAGCATTAAGTTTTGATCATTTGTTCCTCCTCGAACATTGATGTTCGATACACTTTCATTCACACTTTCTACACCAGGAAGTACTTTGATAGTTTTTAAAATATCGGGTTCTATTAAACCTGGAAGAATCCCAAATTTTTTAGTTTTTAAAACAGTACTTCCATCAATGTTTTTTTGAAGACCAGAAGTTAAAAAATTAGGAATAATTACTTCTGATAATTGCTCTGATAAACTTTCTAGATAAATTTCTTTACACAAGTTTTGAGAGAATAAATTTTTGGCTGTTAGTGTAACAGGTTTGTATCCGATATAAGAAATAGTAATGTTTACATTCACAGGGACTGAGTTAATATTGAATTCACCATTATTATCAGATGTAGTCCCACTATTAGTGTTATTAACTAAAATAGTTGCTAAAACCAATGGTTCAAGTGTGTTACTGTCTACTATTGTTCCACAAATAGGAATTTTCTTTTCCAAGTATGATATAGTAATAAACCGATTATCTAAAAGTTTAAAATTAAAAATGGTAACAGACTCTAAGTAACTTATAGTTTCAGATAAAGATAAAGTATTATCAGGTTTTGTAATGTATACATTTTCTAAATCCCTATCAGAATAAGTAAAGGTTACCTCATGTTTTTTTTCAATTTCAACTAAGACATCTTTCAGTAAAATTTTGGTAATAATGTCCTGTGCCTTGATAGCAAAGGGAAATAGGAAGAGAAATAAAAAAGTAGTTTTTTTATTGACCATTCTTGTAAATAGTAATTCTTTTTTCTTCTATTTTATATGATAATTGTAAAGGAATTGTAACTGCTTGCAAAGCTACATTTATGTCTTTATGGGTAAAACCACCTGTATAAAGTTGTTCTAAATTAACACCCTTAGTTTTTATAACATAACCATATTGGTTTTGTAAATCGTCTAGCACAAATTGTAAAGGAGTACTTTTAAAATTAGACTCATCTTGTAACCAAGATTTATTATTAATATTAAAAGTATTTAAAGTGTCAATTTTACCATTTATAACTTTAAATATTTTCCTCTTAGCTAATTTAATTAGTGAGTTGTTATAGTTTACACTAACTAAACCTTCGTAGGTTTTTACTTCAAAATAATTATTTCTTTCTTTAACATTAAATTGGGTTCCTAAAACAGTAATTTTTCCAACAGAAGTATTTACGGTAAAAGATTTTCCTTTTTTGACTTTAAAAAAGGCTTCTCCTTTAAGTTGTATGTCTCTACTGTTTTTCCAATCCTTTTTGTTGAAAGATACAGTAGAATTTGCATTTAAAATCACTTCAGATTCGTCTGGTAAGTTAAAGGTTTTTGTTTCTGCATATTGCGTACTAAAGTTTACTGAATTATTGAAAAGTAAGAAATAAGAAGAAACTAGTAAAACAATAACTGCGGCAGCATATTTATAAAAGTTCTTGTAGTTTAATGGAACAACCTTGCTTTTTTTAGTAGTATTTTTTTTCAATTCAAACTCTTTAAAAGCCTTTTCAATATCCACTTTAGGAGTTTCTATGTGAGAAGAGTAATGCGCTATTTTTTCAAGATTTTTAAAGTTTTTATCTTGTTTTAATAGAGACAGTTCTTCATCAGAGATTTCTCCGTTTAACCATTTTAATATGTATTGTTCATCTTTCATTTTGTGCTTAACTAACTTTTAGACAATAAAGAAGTAAATTTCCCTACCTTTACAATAATTCTATTTTTGATCTCAATTTTTTTAATGCTGAAGACATCCTTTTTTCAACGGCTTTTTGCGAGATATTTAGTAACTCAGCAATTTCTCGATATTTTTTACCATCTATTCTATTCATTAAAAAAACTTCTCGCTCAGCTTCTGTTAAGTTTTCAATAGCATTTTTTAGTTTGTTTTTAAATTCTTCTTCCTCTAATAAATACTCCGGACTCTGATTATTTATGTCTAAATAAGGAGTGTTTTTAGCATAGTTTAAAACAACTTTTTCATGCTTTAATTTATTTAAAAAAAGGTTGTTTACACTGGTAAATAAGTACGATTTTGCTTTTTCATATGATATTTCAGCACATTTTTCCCACATTTTTAAAAAAGCTTCTTGTATTAAATCTAGGGCAGTATCTTTATCATTAGATTTATAAGATGAGAAGTTGGTAACGAATTGAATATTAGATTTATAAAATTCATTAAAGTCTTCCTCATTACACAGTGATTTTTTAGTCATATGAATGCTTTTATAGAGTTAAAATAGAAAAAAAATCGAAAACAAAGGTAGGGTAAAACGATTTATAGTTTTCTAAAGGACAGAAAGAGCTCAAAAAACAAATGTTTAAAAAATTAAAATTTATTAAGATGAAAACGATAAAAATATTAACCATAATTGCATTAACTACTTTAACAATTTTTACTTCATGTCAATCGGAAGAAAATGAACAAGTAGGTACAAATCCAAATGCAAATACCCCAACTTCTGAAACGGCAAAGAAGTATAAAAGAACAGGTATGAACGATGGATCGGAAGATGATTTTTTAGATGGAAATTCATGTGCTGAGTTATTGTTTCCAGTGACAGCAACTGTAAATGGTAAAGAAATAACAATTATAAATGAACTAGACTATAGTTTAGTTCTTGAAATAATGGACGAGTTTAATGATGATGATGATACCGTAGTTTTTAATTTTCCAATAACAGTAAAGTTAAATAACTATACAGAAGTAACTATTACTTCACAAACAGAATTGGAAGAATTAAACAGAAAATGTGATGAAGCATCAGATGAAATGGAAGATGCTATCTCTTGTGCAAAAATAGAATTCCCAATATCAATGCTAACTTATGATGTTAACTTAGAACAAACAGGTGCTGTTGTAATCGAATCGGAAAAACAATTGTACAACTTTGTAGATAGCTTAGATTCAAACGAGTTGTTCTCTGTGAAGTATCCAATAACTATAACTTTAAGTAATGGTAGTTCTGTGGAAATTAATAGTGATTCTGAATTTGAAGATGCTGTTGAAGAGTGTGCTTCTTATGAAGAAGAAGAGGAAGCAGCTGAAGAAGCAGCTGACGAATTAGAAACCCTTATAAGTAAAGCTAAATTTAAGATAGAAAGCTTTATTGAAGCTGGAGTAGAAAAGGCAGAAGAATACGCTGCATATACTATAGAGTTTACAAATGAAGGGAAATTAATAGCGAGAAATATTGTAAACACAAGTTTAGAAAACATTGAAGGTGAATATGATGTGGAGTCGGATACAAGAGTGTTGTTAGAAGTAGAGTTTGAAAACGGAACAGTTGTAAGTGCTTTAAATAATGAATGGGTTGTAACTACTTATACAAGTACTTTGTTAACATTACAAAGTAAAACAGATACTTCTTTAACGTTAACATTTAAAAAGATATAAAGATTTCTTAAATTCATTGATTTTGAAACTTTATGGCTACTCTAGTAGTAGCCTAAGGTTTTAAAAACCAACGATATTAAAATTACGTAAGTAAGATAAAGGAATAATAATGAGAAAAGAGTTTTTTACAGTTTTACTATTTAGTGTTTTGCTTTGGGCGTGTTCTGCAGAAAATGAATCAATAATTAATGATGATGTTGAGGTTGTAAAAGAGAATAGAAAACCTACAGGAGCATCAGCAAATGATTTGTTATCAGACAATATTTATAAAAAAATGATTGTAGAGCTAGTTTATGTTGAAGGTTTTGAGCCTACAGAAGAAGCAAAGAATAATTTTAAAAGCTTTATTGAAGAAAGAACTTTTAAATCAAACGGAGTAGAATTATATACGAAATCAATACCTGCTACAGGAAGAGAAGTATATACAATCAACGATGTTGTAGCGATTGAGAACCAGTATAGGACTTATTACAATACATCAAATACTATAGCTGTTTGGGCATTGTTTGTAAATGGTAAATCTTCAAAAGATTCCGACTCTTCTTTTGTTTTAGGTACTGCATATTATAATACGTCATTTGTGATTTTTGAAGAAACTATTAGAGAACTAAGTAACGGTACATTTGAACCAGAAAGAAGTTTGTTAGAATCTAGTGTAATTCATCACGAATTCGGACATATTTTAGGGCTTACAAATTTAGGAACACCTTTACAGTCGAATCATGAAGATGCAGATCATCCAAAACATTGTAATGAAGAAAATTGTTTAATGTATTGGGCAGCAGAAACTAGCCAAGGTATTGGAAATTTATTTTCAACAAATCAAATTCCGAAACTAGATAGCCAATGTATATCAGATTTACAAGCTAATGGAGGAAGGTAGAGTAATAAAATTGAATCGATAAAAATGAGAAAAAATCAATTAGTAATATTATTTGTAACAATGATTAGTGCATCTATAGTTGCACAAGATAGTAGTAAAAAGTCCAAAGCAGGTATTAAAGGAGGGTATAATTTATCAGCAGTGAGCTTTGATGGAAATTCTGAAACAGAGCAATTACACGGATTTCACATAGGTTTTTATGGAGAATCGTTTATAGGTAGTAATGTTTCGCTTCAATTAGAATTGTTGTATTCGCAACAGGGATATAAAGTTATAGATGGTGGAGGTACTTATAAACAAGAGTTAGATTATATTAACCTCCCTTTAATGTTAAAGTTGTACCCTTCAAAAAACTTCTTTTTAGAGACAGGGCCTCAAATAGGGCTTTCAATAGCGCATAAAGAAACTTTTGATAGTGGTTTTATACTGTATGACACCTCAAAAGAATTTGAACCTAAAAACTTTGATTGGGGTTTGAATTTTGGTGGTGGTTTTAAAACCAATAGCGGAGTAAGTTTAGGTGTGAGGTACCACTTAGGATTAAACGATATTTATGATGAAGATAAACCCAAGAATAGAGTCTGGCAGTTTTATATAGGGTTTGACTTCTAATAAAAAAAGCGATGTTTAAACATCGCTTTTTTCCTTTATTGCTTTTTTAGGGCCAAAGCTTCTTGCTTTTTCTGTTCGTTACGTTCAATTTTATGACCGGGTCTCGTCCATTTTGGTTTTTCATCTAATGGTTGGTATTGAGAATTTTCTGCATCTACAGATTCTCTTTGCTCATGTTTAAAGAAAGGTTTTTGGGTGTTTAACCCTAAATCTTCAAACATTTTCATATCCTCGTTAATGTCAGGGTTTGGAGTAGTTAATAATTTATCTCCAGCAAAAATTGAATTAGCTCCAGCAAAAAAACACATTGCTTGACCTTCTCTACTCATTTGCGTTCTTCCTGCAGATAAACGCACTTGTGAGTCTGGTAATACAATACGAGCTGTAGCTACCATGCGAACCATTTCAAAAATATTTACTGGAGGTTGCTCCTCTAATGGAGTACCTTCTACGGCTACTAAAGCATTAATAGGTACAGATTCAGGATGTGGAGAAAAACGAGTTAAGGTTTCAAGCATTCCCGCTCTATCTTCTAACGATTCTCCCATACCAATAATTCCCCCAGAACAAACAGTTACATTTGTTTTACGTACATTTTCAATCGTATCTACTCTATCTTTAAAGGCACGAGTAGAAATTACATCGTCATAATAATCTTCCGAAGTATCAATATTATGGTTGTAAGCATACAAACCGGCTTCAGCTAAACGCTTTGCTTGGTTTTCAGTAACCATACCTAAGGTACAGCAAACTTCCATATCTAATTTGTTAATATTACGTACCATTTCTAATACTTGGTCAAATTCTGGGCCGTCTTTTACATTTCTCCAAGCTGCTCCCATACAAACTCTTGATGAACCACCTTCTTTGGCACGTAAAGCTTGTGCCTTAACTTGGTTTACAGTCATCAAATCATTTCCTTCAACATTGGTGTGGTAACGTGCAGCTTGCGGACAGTAACCACAATCTTCAGAACATCCACCAGTTTTGATAGAGATTAACGTACTTACCTGTACAGTATTTGGGTCGTGATATTTTCTATGTATAGTTGAAGCTTCATATAAAAGCTCCATTAAAGGCTTATTGTATACCTCTAGAATTTCCTCTTTCGTCCAATCGTGTCTAATTTCAGTCATAAATTCGAGTTGTTTGTGGTGGTAAAAATAAAAAATTCCGCTTCGAAAGCGGAATTTTATGAGTCTTATTTTTCTTTGTAAGAAGAATTGTCTTCTTCAATTAGTTTTATGTGTTTTTTGATGTTATTAAAACAGAAACTGCATTTCCACCAAAACCAACAGCATTTACTAGTACTTTATTTAGTTTTTTTAGAGTTTGTTGAGGCTCTGCAAAAGGAACTTCAATTACTTGTTGGTGTTGCAACATTAACACAGCTAACTCTAAACTTAACAAACCAGAAGCACCAAAAGTATGACCGAGTTTCCATTTATTAGTAGTTAAAAACGGAGTTTTGTTACAAAATACTTTTTGAATCGCATTAATTTCTGACTGGTCTCCTTTAATGGTTCCTGGGGCATGCATTACGATAGCATCTACTTCATCAGGAGAAATTGTTCCTAAAGCCATTTTCATTGACTTTTGAAAACATTCTGCATCCGTTGTTACAGAAGTGTTGTGTTTTAATACTTCTGTAGCATATCCTACTCCTTCAATTAAAGCCAACGCATTTTTTTTAGTTCCTTTCTCTAAACAAAATACCGAAGCACCTTCTCCCAACACCATAGTGTTTTTAGTTTTGTTAAGGTTGAAAGCTTTACAAGGGTATTCATCATTTTCTTTAGAGTATACTTTTAATGCTTGCATTTGTGCAACAGTAAAATCGGTTAGTGAAGCTTCACTAGCACCAATCATAAATTTTTCTGACATTCCCGATTGTAACCAAGCAACTCCATTCAATAAAGAATGTAATCCGGTTGAACAAGTTATAGAATGTGAAATTTCAGGTCCGTTACTCTGTAAGTCATGTGCTATCCATGAAGAAATATTTCCTAAAGTAGTTGTTGGAGAGCTTAAGGTAGATGATTTACCTGTTGCTAAAAACTCCTTATGGTATTTTTCAAATAGAGAAGTTGCTCCGCGAGAAGAACCAATGTTAATTCCGAAGTTATCAGAAGCTTTCCAGTCTGTTTTTTCCATTGCTTTTCTGGCAACAAAAAGTGTATACAAAACGGAAGGATCTAAATTCTTATACTTATTGTCAGAGTTTTTAACATTTTGAATAGTACGTTTATCTTCATCAGTTAATTGTGCTACCCATGCTTTGGAATCTTCAAAGTCTTTAAAACTTAAAAAATGTTGATTATTTAGATAGTGCTCCCAAATTTTCTCAGGAGTACTTCCCAAGGCTGAAACAGAAGCAAAAGATGTTATTGAGATGAGTTTTTTCAACACGATAAAATTTCAGCAAAAATAAGGCTTCTAAAGAGATTCAGAAGAAAATAAAAATATTTATCTTGTGATAAAATTATTGAAGTTATGAGTGAGCAACATCAAAAAAGTTGGTTTGGAAGAAATTGGTTATGGTTTATACCATTAACAGGTTGTTTAGGATTTATTTTACTACTTGTTTTAGGTGTGGGAGCAGCATTTTTTGGAGTGTCGAAGATAATGACAAGTTCCACTCCCGTTGAATATGCTGTTGAGCAGGCATCTAAAAACGAGCTGGTTGTTGAAAATTTAGGTGAGCCGATTGAAAAATATGGAATTCCCTCAGGAAATATTTCTCTTACCAATAATGATGGTAATGTTGATTTTTCTATTCCCATAAGAGGAGATAAAGGAGAAGGAACTTTGGTAGTTAGAGGAATTAAGGTAAGTGGAGAGTGGATTTATGAAGATTTATATGTGATAATAAAAGAAACCCAAGAAGAAATTAATTTACTAGAGAAAGAAAAGATTCTAGAGAGTATCTAGAACCTTTTCTATAGTTGTATATATTTTGTTAAGTTGTTCCTTTGTGATAATATAGGGAGGTTGAATGTAAACGGTGTTTCCTAACGGACGTAAAAAAACGCCTTCATCCATAAAAGATGTCAAAAGCTGGTCACGTAACGTTCCGTAACGACCAGCGTTGGTGTTTAAATCGATTGCTAAAATTACACCTTTGTGTCTTGTTGAGGTAACTTTTGGATGGTTTTCAATTTTCGTAGCAAAAATTTTATGAGTATTTGAAATGTACTCAATATTATCTTTAATTTCTTCGGTTTGCAATAACTCAATACTTGCTAGTGCTGCACTACACGCAATTGGATTTGCAGAATAGGTATGACAATGAAAGAAACCTTTAGCAATGTCGTTGGCTAAAAAAGCAGTGTAAATATCTTCGGTACACGAAGTAATTGACATTGGAACTAAGCCAGCTGTTAAAGCTTTACTTAAGCATATAATATCTGGTTTTGTACCTACTTCATCAGAAGCAAAATTATTGCCTGTTTTTCCAAAACCAGTCATTACTTCATCAGCAATGGTTAAAATGTCGTTGTTTTTGCAAATTGTTAAGATGCTATTCAAATCTTCAGCGTTATGAATTTTCATTCCAGCAGCACCTTGCACTAATGGTTCGTAAATGAATCCGGCAACATTATGTTCTGAAACTATCTGTTGTAATTTTTGTGCGATTTCTTCATTATTCTTTCCATTTGGGACAGGAATACGTTGAATATCCATTAAAAAATCTTCAAAAGGTCCATTATATACCGATAAACTAGAAACAGACATGGCCCCAAATGTATCACCATGAAATCCATCTTCAAAAGCAATAAAAGTATTGCGTTTTTCCCCTTTATTAAAATAGTATTGCAATGCCATTTTAATTCCCGCTTCTACAGCAGTAGATCCGTTATCATTAAAAAAGATTCTGTTTTGATTTTCAGGAAGAATTTTAATCAATTCTTCTGATAATTTTACCGCAGGCTCATGCGTAAAATCGCTAAACATTATTTGATCTAATGTTTGCATTTGTTGGTAAACTCGACTTGTAATAAAATCATTGCAATGTCCAAACATACAGGTATACCAAGACGAAATAGCATCAATATATTCATTTCCGTGCTCATCGGTTAGTATACACCCTTTTGCTTTTACAATACCTAAACTATTAGGGTGCGTTTGGTGTTGTTTTAGTGGATGCCACAAATGTTTTTTATCGCGTTCTTGTAAGTTCATATGTTTTGTTCTTTTGAAAAAGAGCTGTCAAATGTACAATAGAAATACATAAAACTACTCCAAAATAGGCAATAAACAATAACCACATAATAGGGGTTAAAAACAATTCAGAAAAAAAAGCGGGAGATACTAAAAACAGTTCAGATATGAGTAAGAAAAAAGTGTAAGAAATCCAGATGCTTTTATGAATGCTTTTATTTAATTCTATCCAAATAAAAGGGAGATACATTCCTAAAAAGAGTAGATGTAACCAAGCAATTAGCATAAACCTATTGGTTACAACTAAGTTTGAAAAGTAAGGGATGCTACCAAAACAGTTCAAAACCCCAATTAATAGTAGAATTCCAAAAAATAATTGGTATTGTAATTTTTGACGTAAGAATAAGTTTTTAAGTCTGAAAAGTATTATGATTAATATTCCTGCACCAATACCTCCTGCAATTTGAATAGCCAGATAACTGAAGCTGTATTTCAATGAGTGCGCATATAGCAATATCAAAGAAAAAACTATAAGTAGAATTTGATTTTTTGATAGTTTAATTGCTGTTTTTTGAAAGAGTACGGCAAGCATCCAAAGAAAAAAGGAACCGAAATATTGAAAATGCAAATAGAAAAAAATAGCTTGTTGATACCATGGTGAAGCTTGCATTTTTAGTGCCATTAACGGACCTAAAGCATACGGGCCAATTGAAGAAACAAAATGAAGAATAATTCCTGTTTTAATTAATAATAAATCTGATTTTTCACCTACCAGTCGCTTCCATAATCTAATAACAAGCCAGTAGCTAATCCATAAGTGTAAAGTCGAAAATATAATGGTGATTAGAGCGTATCCTTGAATAATAAACCCGACTAATAAAACAGCGACACAAACTTGTAATGCAAGATAAAGGTAGTAGGATGTTTTGTCGATTTCGCTAGTAAATCGGGTGAAAAGCAATACGATTAAAGCGTTGAAAACAAACCCTAATAACATAATGTGAGAATGGGAATGTAATACAAACTTAAAAGGAAATCCAGAAATACTACCTGTAAAAGCATACCGCAAGACTAATCCTATGATGGCCCCTAAGAAACCAAAAATTAAAGGAAAAGACCAAAGATGTTTTGCGGTAATAGCTTTCATTTATAAAATGCTTTTAAATAATTCAGCGTATTCTTTAATCACATTTTTATCAAAATAAGGTTCTTCTTCAATACGACCAATTACAGGTGCTCCAGTCATTTTTTTAATAATGTCTTCCGTTGTTTTATGTTCGTTTCCTGAAAAAATTAAGGAAACTTCAAACCCTTTTTCTTTTAGTAAGTTAACTGTTAATAGGGTGTGATTAATACTTCCTAAATAATGACGAGAAACAACAATGACTTTATAGTCTGGTTTTATAACATCTAACAAGGTGTTTTTATCATTTAAAGGAACGAGTAATCCGCCAGCTCCTTCGATAACTAAATGGTTTTTAGTAATAGGCTCTTTTATGTTGTCAATCTTAATGGTAATTCCATCAATTTCTGCGGATGCATGCGGACTCATTGGTGTTTGTAGTGCATACGAGTTTGGATGAAAAACAGTTGTTGAGTTAGAAATTAGTTTTTCAACTTTATGAGTGTCAGAATATTCTAAATCTCCCGACTGAATAGGTTTCCAATAATCAGCTTCCAAAGCTTCGGTAATAATGGCAGAAGCAACAGTTTTACCTACTTCTGTTGAGATTCCGGTGATAAAATATTTTTTTTTCATTTGAAAATTGTTTTACAATCGTTGCAGATTAATTTTTTGCTTTCAAAAAAAGGAAAGAGCATAAAAAAGATATTTTTACGTTGTAAATCGGCAACTAATATTTTTGTTGAATTACATTTAGGACAATGAGTGTTATTTCCGTTTTCATCTTTTGTGTACTCTCTTATTTCATTATAAATAGTAGCAGCTTTTTCTAAATCATTATTGTGTACCAGTAACTTTACTCCACCAATAGCTTGACTAATCAACGGGTCAGAATCAATTGTTTTTTCATCCATTAACATGGTCTTGATATTTTCTGAATCTAACTTAGCCTTTACAACTTGTGCTTCAGTAGAGTATTCAAACACAGCTAAAATGGTGTAATTATCTTGCATTATATTTTTTAAACAAAAGTAGCAAGGTTCTCTAAAACATTGGTGATTTCTTCTTTAGAATTGTATGCGTGTAAACAAAAGCGTAAACGTTCTTGGTTTGTAGGGACGGTAGGTGATAAAATAGGCTTCACTTCAAAACCATGTTGCTGTAACTGCAAGGCAATACTTTTTACATGTTCATTGCCTGAGATAATACAGCAATGAATAGCAGAATTACTCTTAATAAAGTTTAATCGTAACCTATTGGATTCTGAAATAAAGTGTTGAATGTTATGTTGAAGTTGCTCTTTAGAGTTGCTAATAACTAATTCGTCGTGAGCAATCTTTATAGTAGCTAAAGCATGAGGAGATAAACCAGTAGTGTAAATAAAACTGCGTGAAAAATTAATAAGATATTGTTGTAGTTGTTTGCTTCCCAAAATGGCTGCTCCATGACAGCCTAAACCTTTTCCAAAAGTGATAATTCGGGCAAAAACTACATCTTCTAAATGTAATTTTTGAACTAATCCAAAATCAAATACCCCCAAAGCATGTGCTTCATCTATAACAAAATGTACATTCGTATGTTTTTGGATTATTTGTGACATTGCTGTTAAGTCAGGAGAATCTCCATCCATAGAAAAAACAGATTCTGTAACTATGTAAACTTCTGAATTATTGTCTTGGGCAAAACGAATAATTTTTTCTTCTAAATCTTTTATGTCGTTATGTTTAAACTTAAAAGATTTTGTATTCGATAGTTGTATACCATCTCTTATAGAAGCGTGAATAAGTTCATCGTATAAAATAATATCACCACGTTGAGGTACAGAAGAAAAAAATCCAACATTGGCATCATAGCCTGAATTAAAAATAAGAGCAGCTTCTGTATTATGGAGTTTAGCTAGCTGCTTTTCAGCTGTTGTGTATAGTTTATGGTTTCCAGAAAGCAATCGAGAACCTGTTGCTCCATTAATTTTGAAGTTATTATTAATTAAGTATTGATGTGTTTTATTAAAAATAATTTCAGATTTAGCAAAACCTAAATAATCGTTAGAAGAAAAATCAATAAGTAAATTTTCTTTGCCGAGTCTTCTCAAAGAGTTTTGGGTTACTCTTTGCGTAATTTTTTGTTGTAGTTTTTTAGGAAATTGCATGATGTAAAAATAAAAAAAAGACTTACGTGGTGTAAGTCTTTTTTTGCTCCCCCTCTTGGACTCGAACCAAGGACCCTCTGATTAACAGTCAGATGCTCTAACCAACTGAGCTAAGGAGGAATGTTCTTTTAGAACAATATATGTATGTTGTAGAAATTATCGGCTTCTACGTTGCCTTTGCTCCCCCTCTTGGACTCGAACCAAGGACCCTCTGATTAACAGTCAGATGCTCTAACCAACTGAGCTAAGGAGGAATTTAAAACACATGTGTCTTAAAATGCGAGTGCAAATTTAAGGGGTTTTTTTATATCTGCAAATTTTTTTTAATAAAAAGTGCATGTGATTTTTTTTATTTCTGAATTTTAGTAATTTTTTTAAAAAAAAGGATGTCTTTAACTGAAATTTAACAAAAAGTCAATACTCGTTAAAGAGTTTAAAATTAGACTAAAAAGGAATGGTATTTTTCGTAAAAGTTGTACTTTTGTCACCATTATTCTTATAGATAGAAAAGTATAACAAAATATATGGACAAGTTTTCGTTCTTAAACGCAACACATGCAGGTTTTATAGGTGATTTGTATGAACAATATCAAAAAAATCCTGATGCGGTAGAACCAAGTTGGAGAAGTTTCTTTCAAGGATATGATTTAGCTAACGAGAATTACTCATTAACAGATGAAGAAGTTTCGGTAGAAGTCCCTGAAGAAGTACGTAAAGAATTTTTAGTAATCGATTTAATCAACGGTTACCGTACCCGCGGTCATTTGTTTACCAAAACAAACCCAGTACGAAACAGAAGAACCTACACTCCAACATTAGATATAGAGAACTTTGGGTTAAATCAAACAGATTTATCTAAGGTTTTCAGTGCAGGAGAAATTTTAGGTATAGGACCTAAAAGTTTAACAGAAATCATAAACTACTTAAAGTCTGTTTTCTGCGAAAGCATCGGAGTTGAGTATATGTATGTACGAAATCCTGAAGAGTTAAAATGGTGGAACGATCGTTTGAATAAAAACGCAAACCATCCTAGTTACGATGTAGAATCTAAAAAGTATATTCTTACAAAGCTAAATCAAGCTTCAACTTTCGAAAGCTTTTTACAAACGAAGTACGTAGGTCAAAAAAGATTCTCTGTTGAAGGAGGAGAAACTTTGATCCCGGGAGTTAGTGTGGCGTTACGAGACGCAGCTGAAGAATATGGAGTAGAAGAGTGTGTGTTAGGAATGGCACACCGTGGACGTTTAAATACTTTAGTAAATATTTTCAAAAAACCAATTCGCGATCTATTTAGCGAATTTGAAGGAAAAGATTTCGAAGATCAAGACATAGATGGAGATGTTAAGTACCATTTAGGTTTAACCTTAAGCAAAGCGTATCAAGGTGGACAAAAGATGAAGATGAACTTAGTTCCAAATCCATCTCACTTAGAAACCGTTGATGCAGTAGCGGAAGGAATTGTTAGAGCTAAGATAGAGAAAGACTATGAAGGAAACGAAAATAAAATACTTCCAATCTTAGTACATGGTGATGCAGCTGTAGCAGCTCAAGGAATTGTGTACGAAGTTGTGCAAATGGCACAATTAAACGGATACAAAACAGGAGGTACTATCCACATTGTAGTAAATAACCAAGTAGGTTTTACAACCAATTATTTAGATGCCCGTTCAAGTACGTATTGTACTGATGTAGCTAAGGTAACCTTGTCTCCAGTACTACACGTAAATGCGGATGATGCAGAAGCGGTATGTCATGCAATGGAAATGGCGGTTGAATATCGTATGAAATTCAACAAAGATATTTTTATTGATTTGTTAGGATACCGTAAGTACGGGCATAATGAAGGAGACGAGCCACGATTTACACAACCAAAATTATACAAAGCAATTTCTAAGCATAAAAATGCAAGAGAAATTTATGCAAATAAATTAATTGAAGAGGGAAGCATAACAGCGGACTATTTACAGAAAATTACAGATGAATTTAAGACACATTTAGAAGCTGAATTCACAGAGTCTAAAAAGAAAGAAACATCTAAAATTCAGGAGTTCATGCCAGATGTATGGGATGGGTTTGTACGCAAGCAATTACAAGAAATGTTACAGCCTGTTGATACAACTTATTCCGTAGAAGATTTAAAAGGTATTGCAAGGGTAATTTCAAAAACGCCAGAGGGACACAAATTTGTACGTAAAGCTGAACGTATCTTAAAAGGTCGTGAAAAAATGGTGTTTGAAGATAACTTGCTAGATTGGGGTACTGCTGAGAACCTAGCGTATGGTACTTTATTAGAAGAAGGTTATGATGTACGTATTTCTGGAGAAGATGTAGAAAGAGGAACATTCTCTCACCGTCATGCAATTATGCGTGATGAAGAAACTTTAGAACGTGTAAACTTACTAAACACAAACCCTAAGAGTAAAGGAGAGATGACTATTTACAACTCTCACTTATCAGAATATGGGGTGTTAGGGTTTGATTACGGATATGCAATGGCAGCTCCAAATACATTAACAATTTGGGAAGCTCAGTTTGGTGATTTTGCCAACGGCGCACAAATTATGTTCGACCAATATATTTCTTCAGCAGAAGCTAAATGGAAGTTACAAAACGGATTGGTAATGTTACTACCTCATGGGTATGAAGGACAAGGGCCGGAACATTCATCAGGAAGAATTGAACGATTTTTACAATCATCATCAACTGATAACTGGACAATAGCAAATTGTTCAACCCCAGCAAATATGTATCACATATTGCGTCGTCAGATGAAGCGTGATTTTAGAAAACCGTTAATTGTTTTTACACCAAAAAGTTTGTTACGTTTACCAAAAGCAGTAAATACTATTGAAGATTTAGCAAATGGAACGTTCCAAGAGGTAATTGATGATACTATTGATACTTCAAAAGCTAAAAAAATGATATTCTGTACAGGTAAGTTCTATTATGACTTATTAGCAGAGCGTGAAAAGTTAGCAAGAGAAGATGTAGCGTTAATCCGTATTGAGCAGTTATTTCCATTACATAATGATAACATTAAAGCAGTAATGGATAAGTATCCAAATGTAGAACGTTATGTTTGGGCTCAAGAAGAACCTAAAAATATGGGAGCTTGGAGTTATATGTTAGAGCGTTTTGAATTGGCTAGATTAGAATGTGCTTCGGAAGAGTATCGTTCTGCACCAGCAGCAGGTTCAAGTGCACGTTTTAAAAGACGTCATCAAGCTATTATGGATAAGGTTTTTGATTAAAAAAAATAATGCGTTAGGGATTGTAGTAAGCTACCATGTAGCTCGAAAAGCCCGACCCGATAGGGAACGTCCAAATAAAAGAAATAAAATAATTCAGATATATAAAATTTAGAACTGATGGTTTTAGAAATGAAAGTTCCTTCTCCGGGGGAATCAATTACAGAAGTAGAAATTGCAACTTGGTTAGTTGAAGATGGTGATTACGTTGAGAAAGATCAACCAATTGCCGAAGTAGATTCTGACAAAGCAACGTTAGAATTGCCTGCGGAAGAAAGTGGAATAATCACTTTAAAAGCTGAAGAGGGTGATGCAGTAGCAGTAGGTGCAGTAGTTTGTCATATTGATATGGATGCTGCAAAACCAGAAGGAGCTGGAACGGCTAAAGCAGCAGCACCAAAAACTGAAGAGAAAAAAGAAGCGCCTAAAGCTGAATCAGCAAAAGAAACATATGCTACAGGTACTGCATCTCCAGCAGCTAAGAAAGTATTAGCTGAAAAAGGAATGAGTGAATCTGACGTTAAAGGAACTGGTAAAGACGGTCGTGTAACAAAAGAGGACGCTGTAAAGGCAGTGCCTTCAATGGGAACTCCAGGAATGGGTTCTCGTGGTACAGAGCGTAAAAAATTATCAATGTTACGTCGTAAGGTTGCAGAGCGTTTAGTATCTGTAAAGAATGAAACAGCTATGTTAACTACGTTTAACGAAGTAAACATGCAACCAATTTTCGATTTACGTAATGAGTATAAAGAAGATTTTAAAGCGAAACACGGAGTTGGTTTAGGGTTTATGTCTTTCTTTACAAAAGCAGTAGTACGTGCATTACAAATGTATCCAGCTGTAAACTCAATGATTGATGGTAAAGAAATGGTGTCATTCGATTTTCAAGATATTTCAATTGCAGTATCAGGTCCTAAAGGATTAATGGTTCCTGTAATTAGAAATGCTGAAAACTTAACATTTAGAGGTGTTGAAAGCGAAGTAAAACGCTTAGCAATTCGTGCTCGTGATGGACAGATTACTGTTGATGAAATGACAGGAGGTACGTTTACAATTACAAACGGTGGAGTATTTGGTTCTATGTTGTCTACACCGATTATCAACCCTCCACAAAGTGCAATTTTAGGAATGCATAACATTGTTAACCGTCCAATGGCGGTAAATGGAGAGGTAGTTATTCAGCCAATTATGTATGTAGCATTATCTTATGACCATAGAATTATTGATGGAAAAGAGTCAGTAGGGTTCTTAGTGGCTGTAAAAGAAGCGTTAGAAAACCCAGTTGAATTATTAATGGATAACAATCCTACCAAAGCGTTAGAAATGTAGTCGGAAATTTCGACTTATAAAGTATATTAATCCCGCACAAAAGTGCGGGATTTTTTGTTTAAGAATTGTTATTTTTATGAAATATACAGCTTATGTGTTTTACTTATGGAGAAAGAAATTCCTAACTTACTATTTAAATCTGAATCATCTGAAATATCAGACATAGAAATAATTGCCTTAGAAAAAATTAAAGAAGGAAAAGATAGTTTTACTCATTCTCCAGAAAAAGCACATCAATTAGAATTTTATCAATTAGCTTTTTATACAGAGGGAGTATCAGAGCAATTGGTAGATTTTGTTTGGTACAAAGTGCAAAAGAATACAGTAATTTATGTATCAAAAGGTCAGGTAAATGCATTCAAGTTTAATAAGGATTTAAAAGGTTATTTAATACTTTTTACTGAGGATTATTTAAAAAGGCAATTAGCAAAAATTCCAAAAAATACAGCTATTCGTTTATTAACTCCGCAACTTTTTTCTCCAATGGTTCAAGTAACTCAAACATCTAATTTACCAGAGTATGTACAATTAATTTTTAGGGAGTTTTATAAAACAACTGAAAGCTTTAATAAAAAGTATATTATTGACTCTTTATTTAGTATCATTTTTTCTAAAGTTGAAGAAATTAAGAAAAACGAAACAGATTATATTAAAGATTCTGAAAAACTAACGCTTTTTTTAAAGTTTCAAGCAAAGTTAAAAAAGACATTTGTAACTAATAAAAATGCTGTTTTTTATGCAAATGAATTAGGAGTAACTTATAAACATTTGAATGTTGTTGTTAAAGAGGTGATTAATAAAACAGCTAAACAATATATTGATGAGTTTGTAATTTTAGAAGCTAAGAGGAATCTTGTTAACTCTACAATTAAAAGTACAGAGTTATCCTATTTAATGGGGTTTGAAGAGTCTACGAATTTTGTAAAGTATTTTAAAAAGCGTACAGGATTAACCCCTAATGAATTTAAAAAAAGTTATATTAGAACTTAAAAGGTTCGATATTTACCATTTTATTCTTTTTATTGACCTATTTTCTACTTTCTTCCCGTTGTAATTTTGTCCTATCAATTTAAAAGATAAACAGAATGAAAAATACGATAGTTACAGCAGTTGGTTTTATGACGTTATTAAGTTGTAATTCAGTTCAAACAAATTCAAACCTACAAGATCAAATTAAAACGGATACAAAAATGGAAGATTTAAAAATTATAGCACAAAAAGCTCAGGATGCTTTTTTTACAGATTACGATGAAGAAGGAGTAAAAAAATATTTCGCAACTAATTATATTCAGCACAACCCACAAGTGCCTACAGGTATTGAACCAGTCTTGGGGTTTCTTCCTGTTTTAAAAGAAGCAAAAACAACATATACCAATCATAGGTTATTACAAGACGGAGAATTTATTGTTTTTCACAATTCTTATCATAATGCAGAGGCATTTGGAGCAAAAGAAGTTGTTGCTTTTGATGTCTGGAGAATGGAAGATGGCAAAGTTGCAGAACATTGGGATAATCTTACTCAAAAAGTTGATAAAACAGCTAGTGGACGTTCACAAGTTGATGGTGCTACTGAGATTACTGATTTGGATAAAACAAATTCAAATAAAGAGATTGTAACTAATTTTGTTAATGATGTTTTATTTGGAAAAGCATCAGAAAAGATTACTAACTATGTTAGTACAGAAGAATATCTTCAGCATAACCCGATGATAAAAGATGGTTTAGGTGGTTTAAACGAGGCAATTAATTATTTAGTTTCTCAAAACAATATCTTCAAATATCAAAAACTACATAAGGTGTTAGGAGAAGGTAATTTTGTTCTTACAATGAGTGAGGGAGAGTGGTATGGAAAACCTCAAGCTTTTTATGATCTATTTAGATTAAAGAATGATAAAATTGTTGAACATTGGGACGTTATACAGGAAATTCCAGAAGAAATGGCTCATACAAATGGAAAGTTTTAGTGTGTTGAATTTACTATGAAAGTTAAGCCTTATACAATTTGTATAGGGCTTTTGTTTAAATTTTAGTAACTTTAATAGCTATAAAATCAACTGATTATGAAAGTTACTGAGGAAGGATTTACCGTTTACCATAACTTTCCTATAAAAGAGTTATCTAATAAAGTTTTTAAAGCCATTACAAATCCAGACGATTTGATACATTGGTGGCCACTTAAATGCACAGGAACTCTTAAAATAGGGTCAGAATACAATTTCTTTTTTGGAGGAACTTACGATTGGTATGGTGAAGTAGTTGAATGTAAAGAGAATACTTCTTTTTACATAAAAATGACAAAGTCGGATGAAGATTGGAATCCTACTACTTTCGGTTTTGACTTGTTTGAAAAAGACGACGGGTTTACATGGATACATTTTTTTCATAAAGGATGGGCTGAACAAAACGATCACTTTAAACATTCTTCTTATTGTTGGGCATTGTTGTTAAAAGGGCTTAAAAATTATGTAGAAAAAGGGATTATTATACCTTTTGAAAATAGAAATTAAAAATATAAGATTATGAAACTAGGGGCTTTTTCAATCAGTTTAGCTGTAAAGGATATTGATAAATCAAAAGATTTTTATGAAATGTTGGGCTTTACTGTGTTTGCTGGTCAAATAGAAAAGAATTATTTGATTATGAAAAACGGAAACTCATTAATTGGCTTGTTTCAAGGAATGTTTGAAAATAATATTCTTACGTTTAACCCAGGTTGGGATGAAAGTGCCAATGTATTGGATGATTTTGACGATGTAAGAACCATTCAAAAACATTTAAAAGAAAATTACATTAAGTTGAAAAGAGAGGCAGGCAAAGATACTTCAGGCCCTGCCAGTATCGTTTTTTTTGATCCTGATGGGAATACAATTTTAATAGATCAGCATGTATAAAAAGACGAAAAAATAGCAAATGTTTTTCATCTTTTAGCATAACCTATTTATTATTTAAATTCCAATCGTAATCTAAGTATACGACTTCGGCATTGTCATTCGCTTTAACGTTAGAGTATTTATTTATATAGTCTACCAAGGTATTACGAGAAGTAAAGTCTTCTTGGTACCATTGAAATATTTTCGAAACTTCAACTTTAGTTAATGTAATCTTATTTTTTGTGGAGTCGTTTATAAAAGCTTTCATTAAGTTTTCTAATTTATCTTCTATATTCTCTTTTGTAAAAGCAAAGTTTACAAACCGAGGCCCAGATTTAGATGCTGCATTTAAGGCAACATGAATTCTTGAATCATCGTGCCATCGGCGAAGTATTTTATGTTCAATATAGTCTAGTGAGTATAGTTTTTTGCCAACAGAAGCAAAAGGAATTTTCCAAGCATTCCTTCCTTTACGTTTAATATCGGTAATTTTTTTTAAAGGATAACTGTCTAAAATTAATTTAATGGTGTAAGCATTGTAAGCATTAATCCAAAAAGCCTTAGCTTGATTTTGTGACCATTTATTATTAGGTATAGTGTTATCTAAATGCTTTATATAAATATCTAAAACCGCACGGTTTTTTCTTAGTCCTTTATAATCTACATTACCTTGAGAATCAACATAGGTTTTTAATAAAGCATTATATACATCAGTTTGTGCCTGTGTTTGAATACTCATAAAAATTAGTAAATAGGTAAAAGTGAGGGTAATTGTTTTTCGCATTTTTTAAATTTTAAGTAAATAAATTAGTCTACGATACTTTTGACGTAGATATATTTAATTCATTACATAAAATTTTATAGAAGTAAAAAACCATCCTAAGAGATGGTTTTCAAACTGTGAAAAATAGCAGTTTTTATTTCTTGCTAGGAAATGAGCTTATAGCAATAGTAACAATACCAATGGTAATGTAAGAATTAGTGTTGTTTTGTGCTTTGACCAAGTCTACATCACCAATAGAAATTTGTGTCTCTGGTTGAGTAAGTGTATAAATTCCATATACAAGAATTACAATACCAGCGATTAGTAATACCGATTTAATAGTTATTATTCATAATAAAGAGTCTTTTTATCACAAATCAAGAGCACTTCATACCATATAAGTCTTTTAAATGGGTGAGCGTAGGTAAGAGAGATATTTTTGATTTGGATTAATAAAAAAATATCAAAAATGATTATGTATTCTTACACTAAAAGATCACTCTTGTTTTTAAGCTTAATTTTCTTCTTTATAAGTTGTACAGATGAAGATTTACCTTCAAACATAAAACAAGAAAGCTTTACTCTAAAATCAGACTCAACAGGTTTTAAGTATGTTGTTAATATAGGCAGCCTAAAGGAAGTTGAGCTCACTAAAAATTATCATGTTATTTACTTACTAGATGGAGACGATTATTACAATGAATGTATGCAAGTGCTAAGTTCAGAAAATAGAGAGGATATTATTATAGTAAGTATTGGTTATGATGGAAGTAATGAAAGAGGAACAGACTATTCTTATCCATACGATAGAGATTTTGATGGTGACTCGGGAGGTGCCAAAAAATTTATTGATTTTTTAAATTTAGAGTTACTACCTAAAATAGAGGAAAATTACCAAATAAGTAGTCTAACAAAAACTATTTATGGTCACTCTTTAGGAGGATATTTTGCTTTATATGTTATGCTGCAAGAAGAACAAGAAAATACTTTTGATAAAGCAATAATAGTAAGTCCTAATTTAATGTGGTATAACTCATTTATTTTCGATTTAGAAGAAGAGGCTAAGGAGTTAAATTTATTAGATGGCAAAGCCTTTTATATGGCTATGGGAGACTTAGAAGGAGTTGGTATGAATGCGTCATTTGACGCAATGGTTAAGCAGCTAAAATTAAGCAATCATAATGATTTTAATTTTAACTATGAAAAGCTATATGATACTTCGCATAGAAATAGTCCAGTACAAGGATTTAAAAAAGGATTACAAATTATTGAATAAGAAAAAAATGAAGAAAATTATATTTATAGCATTGTTAAGTAGCTTTTTAATGAATGCTCAAGAGCAAAATATTACAAGAAAGTGGAAATTAGAGTTAGGCTATACGACTGATATAATTAATGCAAGTTTCGGAAAGCATTATGGGTTTGTTTTTAAAGCGAAAAGAAAATTGTTAGAAAGTAAGAAAATTACCTTAATGGCCGGAGCAGCCTACCAAAACAGTTTTATAAATGAAGACGAAAATATGTTTACAGATCATGTTGATGGTTACACAAGGGATTTGTCCGTTGTTGGTTTGGTAGATTTTAGTTTTTATCCTTTTAATAAAAGAAGATTTTATATGTCGGTTCAACCCTTTTTTGGATACACTAACTTAAAATCTAAAGGAAGTTTATATATAGATCATTTAGATATTTACGAAAAGTATAAAAACTCGTATTCTTATTTTAATTACGGAATGATAAACTCTTTAGGCTATACTTTTAATAGGGTAACTATAACCTTCGATGTTTGGAGTTCGTTAAAAGGAATTGCTGATAGCGGTAGATTTAGGCCAGGAGACTTTGATTCAAGGTTGTTTTTTGGAATAGGAGTAGGATACACATTATAAAAGTCTATTCTATATAATACTTGTCAAATTTCTCTTTAAATAACTTGAACTTATTTCTAGATACAGGAACCTCGTGTGAAACATCAGGAAATGAAATTTTATAGTTTCTTGCGTTTCCGGAGGTTCTTCTAATATTTTTAATGTTGATTATGTAAGAACGATGTGTACTTAAAATAAAGGAATAATCAGATAAATTATTAAGTAGTTTTTGAATTGATATTCTATAAGGTTTAATATCTACCGAGCTAAGGTTTTTAGTGTAAATATCTACATAATTTCCTTCAGATTTTGCAAATAAAAAAGTAGCAAGGTCAAGAATTAATGTTTCGTTTACATTATTCGTTTTTATAGATAAAACAATTTCTTTATCCTTTTGTTTTAATTCCTTTTCTAACTCTTTATTGTATGCTTTAATACTTTTTAAGTTCTCTTTTAAGATGATAACATAATTTATCCAAATGATAATAAGTATAGGTGTAGCGCCTATTAAAATAACATAAAAGAAGGTATTAATTAAACTTAAAAAAAAGTTGATGTTAGCTCCATTTTTAAATGAGTATAAAAAGCTGTTTTGAAAAAGAGTTATAGAAATAAGGATACCAAGAGTGAAGAGAAATTCTCTAACAGTGTTCCAGCTTTCTTTAATTTCAGCAGTAAAAAACACTTTAGGAACAAATTCAGTAAAAAATAAGATACTCAAAAAAGTAACTATGCTAGCCGTTAAACAGGCATAAAAATTGTTTGTAACTGTATTTTGAGTGAAGTAATAGTTAATTAGGAATATTACTATACTTAGTATACACGCAATAATAAGGTTCCTTTTGGTATGAAATAAATAAGGGTAAGGGATTGATAAGTTTTTTAAAAACTTAGATTTCATAACGGGACAAAATAATTAAAAAAGGCATTATTAAAAATAATGCCTTTTTCTTTTATAGTTCAAAACCGATGTTAACGCCTAATTTATTGGCAATTAATTTGGTAATTCGTTTCTTAACTTCAGGTATTTTAACACTTTCTAAAACAGTGTTAGCAAAGGCATACATTAATAAGGCTTTTGCTTCTTTTTTAGGAATACCTCTTTGTTGCATATAGAATAATGCTTGATCATCTAGTTGACCGATAGTACAACCATGGGAACACTTTACATCATCTGCAAAAATTTCTAATTGAGGTTTAGCGTTTATAGTTGCTTTATCACTTATTAAAACATTGTTGTTTTGTTGATAAGCATTGGTTTTTTGTGCTTCTTTTTCAACAATAACCTTACCATTAAAAACCCCCGTAGAACGATCAGCATAAATACCTTTGTAATCTTGGTGGCTCTCACAGTTAGGCTCTATATGGTTTACTAGTGTATGATGGTCAACATGTTGTTTTCCTTCAATAATAGTAATTCCTTTTAAAATAGAATTAATATGTTCTCCTTTTTGATAGAAGTTTAAGTTGTTTCTAGTAATATTCCCCCCGAAGGAAAAAGTATGTACAGAGCAGGTGCTTTCTTTCTGTTGCTCAATATATGTATTGTCAACTAAAGAAGCATCATTGTTGTCATTTTGA
Organism: Tenacibaculum gallaicum; assembly: GCF_003387615.1. Classification (GTDB taxonomy): domain Bacteria; phylum Bacteroidota; class Bacteroidia; order Flavobacteriales; family Flavobacteriaceae; genus Polaribacter; species Polaribacter gallaicus. The sequence goes on from NZ_QUNS01000001.1 coordinate 687,767, forward strand.
ATCTTATAATAATCTACTGTAGCATGTGTATCTGTATAAATTTCAGTTACAGAATTTGTTAACACAGCATTATTATTAAGATTTTGGTGACGTTCTATAATTTGAACATGTGCATTTTGCTCTACAATAATTAAATTACGAGGTTGTAACATAGTTGCATGTTCTTTACCTGTAGTAAAATTAATTATTTGAATAGGTTTTTCAACTTCAATATTCTTAGGAATGTGAATAAATGCACCTTCAGTAGCAAAAGCAGTATTTAAAGAAGTTAAATTATCTTGCTTTGCTATTTTGTTAAAATATTTTTCAACAATAGGTTTGTATTTTTCTTTTGAAAAAGCGGCAGATAATAAACAAACATCTTTTCCATCATGAGTAGTGGTTGATAAAAAAGAGCTGTATTTTCCATCTACAAAAACTATTTTATAGCTGTCTATTTCGTGAATGAAATATTTTTTTACATCGGCAAATTCTACTGAAGCATCTCTGTCAGGAAATATACTATAGTCTTCTTTTAAAACTGAATTTAAAGAAGTGTATTTCCAAGCTTCTAACTTTTTAGTAGGAAAGCCTAGTTTTTCAAAATTTTGTAGTGCTTTTGTTCTTATTTCATGTAAACCTGAATTGATGTTTACACTGTCTTCAAAAGCTACGTATGATGATAATATTTTTTCTCTCAACTCCATTGTTTTTAGTTGTAAAGTTTATAAAGTATAAAAGTTTGTAAAACTGAAAAGAAGCTTATTATTACAGGGCTACTTTTCGCTTTTTACTTTTCAACTTTTCTAACTATTTTAACTCTGCTTTAATCCAATCGTACCCTTTTTCTTCAAGCTCTAAGGCTAGAGAAGCGTCTCCTGTTTTAACGATTTTTCCATCGTGTAAAACATGTACATAATCAGGAACGATATATTCTAATAAACGTTGATAGTGAGTAATAACTACTACAGCGTTATCTTTAGATTTTAATTTATTAACTCCATTAGCAACAATACGTAAAGCATCAATATCTAAACCGGAATCAGTTTCATCTAAAATAGCTAATTTAGGTTCTAACATAGCCATTTGAAAAACTTCATTACGTTTCTTCTCTCCTCCTGAAAAACCTTCATTTAATGAACGAGATAAGAATTTACGATCGATTTCTAATAATTCTGATTTTTCACGAATCTTTTTAAGCATATCCTTAGCAGGCATTTCTTCTAAACCTTTTGCTTTTCTAGATTCGTTAATTGCTGTTTTAATAAAGTTAGTAACAGTAACACCAGGAATTTCTACTGGGTATTGAAATGATAAGAATACACCAGAATGAGCCCTTTCTTCAGGAGCTAATTCACTAATATCTTCACCTTCTAACTCGATAGAACCAGAAGTTACGTCGTAAGTTTCATTACCAGCAATTACAGATGATAAGGTACTTTTACCTGCACCGTTTGGACCCATAATTGCATGAATCTCGCCTGCTTTTACTTCTAAGTTAATTCCTTTAAGAATATCTTTACCTTCTACCTGTGCGTGTAAGTTTTCTATTTTTAACATTACTGTATAGTTACTTTTTTAATAGATTTTGTAATTTTTTGAAATCTTTTGGTGAGTGTTGTATAATCACCTCAGCATTCTTTTCTTTAGCGAAAGCTTCAAACTTCTTCATACTTTCTAGAGTTTGCTCAACATCGTAATTAAAAGAAGGAATACCTTTAGTTTCTCTGTTTTCTTCAAAGTGATATAAATCACCTGTTAATAAGATTGGTTTTTCTAAACCAGCTTCAACATATAAAGCTTGATGACCTATAGTATGACCAGGCATATATTTTATAACTACCGTACCATCTCCAAAAACATCATGGTCACCATTTATTTTTTCTACATTTTTTAATTCCTTAATAGAATTATAGGTGTCAGGGTCCTTAACTTTTGCAGAATCACTAGTTATAAAATTATACTCATTCTCCTGAATTAACCACGTTGAATTCTTAAAGTAGTTAGCATGACCAGTATGATCAAAATGTGGGTGAGATAGGGAAATGTATTTAAAATCATCTATAGTTAAACCTAAAGATTTTAATTGATTCTTTAAAGAGTCTTTACGTTGTAATGTAAATGTACCAGTAGGTTCAGTAAAAGGCTCGTTTACAATTAAAGCTTCTGGTAACCCAGCATCCCACATTAAGTTTCCTTTAGGGTGAGAGATTACATAAAAACCATCTGAAAGTTTTTTAGACTGTCCTGTATATGTTGTGTCTTGAGAAAAAACTTCAAGTTTGTTAACTAAAATTGATCCACCATCTAAAACATGAAGTTTTACCTGAGGCTTCTCAATTGTTTTTTCTTCTGTTGTTTGTTTCTTTTCAGCGTTTTTACAACTAATTGTAATAATGCTTATAAGAGCTAATAAAAATATTTTCTTCATCTTACTTACGATTTCTTGTTAGCCCACACTTCCTTCTAAACTAATTTCTAATAGTTTTTGAGCTTCTACTGCAAACTCCATCGGTAATTTGTTTAATACTTCTTTACTAAATCCGTTTACAATTAATGCAATGGCTTTTTCTGTATCAATACCGCGCTGGTTACAGTAAAATAATTGATCTTCACCAATTTTACTAGTGGTAGCCTCGTGCTCAATTTGAGCTGATTTATTTTTAACTTCGATATAAGGGAAAGTGTGTGCACCACACTCATTACCCATTAATAAAGAATCACATTGTGAAAAGTTACGTGCGTTTTCTGCTCTAGAATTTACCTGTACTAAACCACGGTAACTATTTTGCGATTTACCTGCTGAGATTCCTTTAGAAATAATGGTTGACTTAGTATTCTTTCCTAGGTGAATCATCTTAGTACCAGTATCGGCTTGTTGATGATTATTTGTTACAGCAATTGAATAAAATTCACCTACAGAATTATTTCCTTTTAAAATACAACTAGGGTATTTCCAGGTAATTGCTGACCCTGTTTCAACCTGTGTCCAAGAAATTTTTGCATTAGTTTCACATAAACCTCTTTTGGTTACGAAGTTGAAAACTCCTCCTTTTCCTTCTGAATCTCCAGGAAACCAGTTTTGTACCGTTGAATATTTTATTTCAGCGTCATCTAGAGCAATAAGCTCAACAACTGCTGCATGTAGTTGGTTTTCATCACGTTGTGGGGCGGTACATCCTTCTAGATAAGAAACGTAACTACTTTCATCTGCAACAACTAAGGTACGTTCGAACTGACCTGTTCCTCCTTCGTTAATACGGAAGTAGGTAGATAGTTCCATAGGACAACGAACTCCTTTTGGAATGTAACAAAAAGATCCATCAGAGAATACTGCTGAATTTAATGCAGCGTAAAAATTATCTGTTGGAGGTACTACCGAACCAATATATTTTTTCACTAATTCTGGATGTTCTTGAATAGCTTCAGAAATAGGCATAAAAATAATCCCTTTTTCAGCTAGTGTTTCTTTAAATGTAGTAGCTACTGAAACAGAATCCATTACAATATCAACTGCTACATTAGCTAATTTTTTTTGCTCATCTAAAGAAATTCCAAGTTTTTCAAACGTAGCTAGTAAATCAGGGTCAACCTCATCTAAGCTGTTTAATTTGGGTTTTTGTTTAGGTGCTGAGTAGTAAGAAATATCTTGAAAACTCGGTTTTTTATAGGTAACATTTGCCCACTCTGGCTCTTCCATTTGTTCCCAAATTCTAAAAGCTTCTAAACGCCATTCAGTCATCCATTCTGGCTCGTTTTTCTTTTTAGAAATGGCACGAACAATATCCTCGTTTATCCCATTAGGAAACTTATCACTTTCAATATCAGTATAAAAACCATATTCGTACTCTTTGGTTTTTAATTCTTCTCTTAAATCGTCCTCGGTGTATTTACTCATCAGTTTTGTATTCTTTTTGTGATGTAAGGCTTATAGAGAGAAACTCTCTCCACAACCACAAGTTCTGTTAGCATTAGGATTGTTAAATACGAATCCTTTACCGTTTAAACCTCCAGAATATTCTAAAGTTGTTCCAACTAAGTATAAAAAACTCTTTTTGTCAACAACAATTTTTACGTTGTTGTCTTCAAAAACTTTGTCGTTTTCTTGTTGGGTTTTGTCAAAAGTTAAGTCGTATGATAATCCTGAACAACCGCCACTTTTCACTCCAACACGAACAAAGTCGGTTGTAGTATCAAATCCGTCATCAGTCATTAGTTCAATGACTTTCTTTTTTGCTGTGTCTGAAACTTTTATCATCGTTTAAATAGATTAAATCTAAGTGACTGCAAAGATAATGACAAAATATGATTTATATCATTTTTTGAAATGAATATAGTTATTAAGCGATAAAAATTGTCTATACTTTAAATCTGCTTGCTGATTGTTAGAAGATTATTGCTGAAAATCAGGATTGTTTACAAAATTTGTATCAGAAAGACTCAAAAGAAAAGCTTTTAAGTCAGCTTTATCTTTGTTTGAGAGTTGTACACCTCCTTGATTGGCTTTTTTCATTAAAGGGTCGATTGTAGAAGATAACTTTAATCCTTCAGAATAATGATTTATTACTTCTTCTAAAGTAGTAAATCGCCCATCGTGCATGTAAGGAGCGGTGAATTTTAAGTTTCGTAAGGATGGGCTTTTAAATTTTCCATTATCGTTAGGGTCACCTGTAACAGCGCCTAAACCTAAGTCGGTGAAAGTTTCGTCTAAACCATTGTTATGGAATTTGTTGTCTGTCCATAAAGGGTTGTTGTCGCTTCCATGACAATGAAAACAATCGCCACGAGTTTCCTCCATAAAAACATTGAATCCGTTTTGTTCTTCAGGAGTCAATTCAACTTTTCCTAAAAGAAATTGATCAAATTTTGAGTTCCCTGAAATTAAGGTTCTTTCAAATTGAGCGATTGCTTTGGTAACTAAGGTTGAGTCTATTTTAGATGCTCCAAAAGCTTGTTGAAAAAGCGTTGGGTATTCAGCATGTTCTTGTAATTTTTCAGCTACATTTTCCCAGTTACTATGCATTTCAATTGGGTTACGTACAGGTGAAAATACTTGACGTTCAATACTGAGTTCTTTTCCGTCCCACATAAAGCGTTCATCAAAGTTCCAAGCTAAATTAAATAACGGCATTGAATTTCTTGTTCCGAATTTACCATCAACACCTTCACTAAATTGAGTATCATCAGTAAATGCTCTTTTAGGGTTGTGACAGCTTGCACAAGATTGAGTATTGTCTTTAGATAAAATGGGGTCAAAGAATAATTTTTTGCCCAAGGCTATGCCTTCTTCGGTTAAAGGGTTGTTGGTTGGAATAACAGGAGCAATTAATTTTTGTTGAAATAACTCCGGGATTTCTAAACTAGTTTGAACAGGTGTGTATACACTCTCTTCTTCTCCTTTTGAAGAACAACTTATTAAAAGAAGTAGTAGCAAAGTAAGATGTATACTTTTTTTTATCATTTTATTGAGAAATATTTCCTAAGCTAAATACACCACTTTTCCCATTTTCAGAAATTTCTTTCTGAGCTTCAAAATCCATCATCAAATCAACACTTTTTTCGTTTAAATCCCAATCATTAGGACTTTTAAACCACCCAGCTACATTCATTTTTATTTCTATAGTAGCATTGTTTTTTAATAGGATAGAACCAGTTTCAACTCCAAAAGAAGTATCTAAAATAGAGTCTTTTTCTTTGTCGTAAGCTCTTATAGCATGAAAATTATATGGGTTTTCTACTCCTAAAGTGTCTTTGTATTTACCGTCTAGTTGCATGTAGTGATACCCTCCCCCCATCATATCGGGTACATTCCAATCAGCAGAGTTTAAATCTGGATATACCCCACTTTTATTGTCATTATCGTTAAGACCAAAAGTAAAAAGTAGCTTATAGCTTCCTTCTGATACTTTTTCAGAAAGAGCGTAGGTTAAACTATCTGGTTTACTTGAGTCTATTAGCTTGTAACTATCAAATTTGGTTGTGTCTCCCGCGCCATTAACAAGGCTAATACGTGAGATTAAATAGCGTAACCTACTTATAGAAAGTTTGCTTCCTGTTTTGTTGGTGAATTCGGTGTTTTCTAAGTCAGATTTTTCAATTAAAGTACCATCCCAATTTTGACTGAATTTTAGTTTTACTGAAACTTCTTTGATAGATTCATCATTGTCTGAGCTACAAGAAAATAGTAATGCACTAAGGAAGAAAGTTAAAAAATATTTCATTTATTATTTTAGTTTGATAATTAGTAGGTCTGAAAAGCCCTTGTTTGTTGTTATATCTTGATTATTACTGCTGCTTTCGCCAACAGCAATAATGTTTCCGTTTGTTAATTCAACAGCATCATAGCAAAAATCTATTTCTGTCCCTCCAATGGTTTTTTGCCACAGGAGATTTCCATCTGTATCAATTTTCATAATTAACGCGTCATTTTGACCTTTATTGGTAAAATTGTTGTCAGCACTTCTTGAACTTCCAGATATTAAAAAGTTTCCGTTTGAAGTCTTTTTAATCGACCGACCAACATCAAAACTTGAACCACCATAGTTCTTTTGCCAAAGTAGTTCACCTTGATTAGTTATTTTTATAGCCCATAAATCGGCTCCTCCATTGTTTTGTGAAATATTTTTATCAGAACTGCGTGTATCTCCTACAATAATAAAATCCCCATCATTGGTTTTTGTTATTGCTCTAGCTTCATCAATTTCTGTACCACCAAAAGACTTTTCCCAAAATAAATTTCCGCTTTTGTCAATTTTAACAACCCAAAAATCATAAGAACCTTTGTTGTTTTTTATATCTACATCATTGCTGTCAGAAGAACCGATTAATAGATAGCCATCAATAGCTTCAGCTACGTCGTAACAAGTATCAGTATTTGTTCCTCCAAAGTATTTTCTCCATTCAATATCTCCGTTAGTATTGAGTTTAATACCCCAGTAGTCTCCACCAGCATGCTTTGCTGATTGTTTAGAGTTACCTAAACCTCCAGATGCTGTAACGTCTATAATGCTTCCAGCAAAATACCCCCCATCAGAAGTTTGAATGATTGAGAAACCTTGGTCAGCTCCAGAGAAACCAGTGGTTTTTTTCCAGACTATTATACCGTTACTGTCTAGTTTTAATATCCAAACATCATCAAAGCCCTGATTGATGTCTACATCTCCATCATCACTTTTTCCATAGCCTACAATAGCAAAACCATTGTCATTTGTTTGAATAATTTTAAATGCTTTGTCATCTTTTGAACCCCCATAGGTCTTTTGCCATTGAAGATTGTCGTTTGCATCAAATTTTAAAAGCCAAAAATCATATTGAATTGTATTTTGGGTGGTTTCTATATCTCCATCAATACTTTGAGTAAAACCAGCTACAATATATCCTCCATCAATAGTGTTAATTACACTTCTACCACTTTCATTTACTGAGCCCCCGAGAGTTTTAACTAAACTAACTTCAGGAGTTGTTAAAGTAGGGTTAAGCTGTATGCCATCATCTTTATTACAGCTGTAAATGATTAATACGAAAAGTAATAATAAGAGTTCTTTGAGCATTTATTGTTTTTTAAGGATAAATAAACCTCTATTGATATCGCTTACCACAATTTTTCCACTTTTAAAGTAAGGGTACACACTCCAGACCCCATTGAAGTTAGCGTTGTCATTTTCAGGATAAGTGTCAAAATACCCTGTTTCAGAAATATTTTTACTTTCAATGTTTGAAATATTGATAAAACGAGCACCAGCGGTATAGTTGGCTAAATAGAAAGTATTTCCTTTAATGTACCCATTATGATCAATAGCTGAAGTAGGTCCTGTATATATAAAGTGTTCTTTTGGGGCATCTAAATCAGAAAAATCAAAAATAATAGTCCTTGTATCATGACCAAAATTTTGTTCATCTAACTCATCTCCTAAAATAAAATATTTTTGATCTTCAGTAAACCAACCTTGATGTGTATAGCCAACATTTGCATATGAAATTTTAGAAATGTTTATAGGGTTGGCTTTATCGGTAATATCAACAATTACAACTTCATTTTCGTTACTTCCTATTAATATTTCTTTACCTGTGTGGTCTGTATCTGGTCCATTATAGGTTACTACTTGTGCATCATGACTATAGTTGTCCATTCCCCATCCACCTTCGCTTATTGGGTTTATAGGGTTTTGTATGTTGATAAATAAAGGTCCTCCTTTATATGTTCCAGATCTATTTGTGCCAACAGGATATGCATAACCAGAGTCTTCATTAATAACTATATTGTGAGCACTACCAAAATCAGTAAAGTGCTTGTCAGCTGTTAATGTAATAGGTGGATTAGTTATATCTCTTAGTTTGGTTAAATCAAATACTTGCATGCCGTGGTTTGTTGCTTCGCTAACAATAAAAGCATAATTGTTATAAACTTTTACATCCCACCAATCTTCACTTATAGTCGCAGTAGGAAGTTTGCCTAAATAAACAGGGTTTTCTGTGTCAGTAATGTCTACAAAAATAGTTCCATTGTCTACACACATAATAGCGTATTCCTTGTTGGTGGTTTCGTCTGTCCACCCCCAACAATCACTTCCGCTAATTGCATTAAATGTACTTAAAGGAATGTTTAATAATAAATCATAGTTATCACATGAGTAAATTCCAGCTTTACCATTAGAACATGTAGATTTATTGGTTTCTACTGGAGCTTCGCTTGAAGAGGATGAGCAAGAAGTTAAAAATAACATCCCAAATAAAACAAACAGAATTTTAAGGTTTTTCATAAATCGGGGTTTAAAATCACTAAATTAAGTAATTAACCACTTATACAACATACAAAAACAGCAAAACTCTATTTTTATTTTGTGTAGATTACACTAAGCAAAATAGGTTTGTTTGTTTGCTAGTCATTATCTTTGCAGCATGTTAGAAGATAAAAACCAAGAAAGAACTTCGTTAGCTGAGCTTGGAGAGTTTGGATTAATAAACCATTTGACAAAGCACTTTAAAATGTATCATTCATCAACAGTGAAAGGAGTTGGAGATGATGGAGCTGTAATTAATGCATCGGATAAAGAAACTGTAATTACTACCGATTTATTGGTAGAAGGTGTGCATTTCGACTTGAGTTATATGCCTTTAAAACATCTAGGGTATAAATCGGTAATGGTTAACTTATCAGATGTGTATGCTATGAATGCTAATGCGGAACAGATTACAGTGTCAATTGCTGTGTCTAACCGTTTTCCATTAGAAGCTATTGAGGAATTATATGCAGGAATACAATTAGCATGTGATACGTATCAAGTAGATTTAATTGGAGGAGATACAACATCTTCAACGAAAGGAATATTAATTTCTATCACAGCTATTGGTAAAGCTAAAAAAGAAGATATTGTATATAGAAATGGAGCTAAACCTACCGATTTAATTGTTGTTTCTGGTGATTTAGGTGGAGCCTATTTAGGTTTACAGGTGTTAGAGCGTGAAAAACAAGTGTTTCAGGTAAACCCTCAAAGTCAACCAGACTTAAGTAAATATACTTACATAATTGAACGTCAATTAAAACCAGAAGCACGTAAAGATATTCCTAAGTTATTAGAAGAATTAGAGGTGAAACCTACTTCTATGATTGATATTTCTGATGGATTATCATCTGAAATTATGCATATCTGTACGCAAAGTAAAACAGGGTGTAAAATTTATGAAGATAAATTACCTTTAGATCCTCAAGTAATTTCTACTTCTGAAGAGTTTAACATGGATAGTACGATGATAGCTTTAAGTGGAGGTGAAGATTATGAGTTATTGTTTACAGCTTCTATAGATGATTATGATAAAATAAAAGGAAATCCTAACTTTACAGTTATTGGTCATATTACCGAGAAAAACGAAGGAATAAATTTAGTAACTCGTGCTAATCAAGAAATAGAACTAAAAGCGCAAGGTTGGAACTCTTTTAATAAAGAGTAAAAAGAGCAGCAAAATAAATAGATTAAGCATCCTAATTGGGATGCTTTTTTTGTTAAAGAGAATTCTTTTAAACTATTTATGGAGTAGAATTTTTGGTATAAAAATTGTATATTGGTCAGACAGAAAAAAGATTATTAACAAAAAATCAAAAAAGAGAATGGGAATTTTTTCATTTATTAAAAATGCCGGAGCAAAAGTTTTCGGTATCGGAAAAACAACTGAAGAAGAAGCTACAGAAAAAGCTGCAAAATTAGTAGATGCAGTAAAAAAACTAGAGCTTTCTGTTGAAAACTTAGCTATTAATGTAGATGATGATAAAGCTACAGTAGTAGGTGAAGCTTCGGATTTAGCTACTAAAGAAAAAGTAGTTTTAGTAGTAGGTAATACAGAAGGTATTGCTTCTGTAGAAGATAACATGACGGTTGCGGAAGTTGAAGTAATTGAAGAAGCTGCAATGGCTCAGTTTCACACAGTAGTAAGTGGTGATTCATTAAGTAAAATTGCTAAAGAATTTTATGGTGATGCAATGAAGTATCCAGTAATTTTTGAAGCTAATAAGCCAATGTTAACACACCCTGACAAAATTTATCCAGGACAAGTATTAAGAATACCACCTTTAGTGGACTAATCAGAAGTTAATCAACCAAAGGGAAAAGCACTGCATTTGCAGTGCTTTTTTAGTTTAAAAAATAAGGTATTTAAAGAACGGTATAGGATAAAAAAGTAGTAGAAAAGAATAAAATTATCATCATCTTTGCACTTGTTCTTAAAACCATAAAAATGAACCAAAGAGCGTTAGCACTTACCGCAGCATCTATCGCGACACTTATTTACGGAATTACTTTTACTGTTGCTAAGGAAGTGATGGAAGGATATGTTCAGCCTTTCGGGTTTATATTAATTCGTGTTGGAGGAGCTGCTATAATTTTTTGGTTATTAGGGCTTTTTGTGAAAGCACCATCTATTGAAAAAGGAGATTACAAAAGAGTAGCAATGGCAGCCTTTTTTGGAATTGCTTTTAATATGCTTACTTTTTTTAAAGGATTAAGTTATACTACACCCATCAATGCATCAGTAATGATGGTAACCACACCTATTTTAGTGTTGATTTTTGCGAGTATTCTTTTAAAAGAAAAGCTAATTTTAAGAAAAATTGCAGGAGTTATTGTTGGTATGGTGGGAGCAATAGTTTTAATAGCTTACGGGAATCCGCTTAAAGGAGATGCAACCAACATGGTGTTAGGGAATTTCTTAGTATTCATTAATGCAGCATCGTATGGTATGTATTTGGTTGTTGTTAAAAAACTGATAACAAAATACAATCCTATTGTTTTTGTAAAGTGGTTATATCTTTTTGGGTTGATACTTGTGCTTCCCTTCGGTTTTTCTGAATTGTTAGAAGTACAATGGCAAATGATGCCAACATCTATCTATTTGAAAGTAGGTTTTGTAGTACTGTTTACTACCTGTATTACTTATTTGTTTAATCTATTCGCTTTATCAAAGTTAAAACCAACTACAGTAAGTGTTTTTATGTACTTACAACCAGTGGTGGCAGCTATTTATGCTTTGATTGTAGGTAGTGATCATTTAGATTTGATTAAAATAGGAGCAGCGTTATTAATATTTTTAGGAGTATTTTTAGTAACCAAACGACCAGCTGAAACTCCCAATAAATAAACGTATCTTTGCGGATTATTAAACCGAAGTTATGATACAGTCTATGACGGGTTACGGTAAATCCGTACTACATTTACCCTCAAAAAAAGTAACAATCGAAGTTAAATCTTTAAACAGTAAAAATTTAGATTTAAACACAAGAATTCCTTCATATTATAGAGAAAAGGAACTAAATGTTCGAAAAAAACTAGCTAGTAGTTTAGTAAGAGGTAAAGTAGACTTTTCTATTTATGTAGAAATGACTGCAGATGAAACTTCAACTACGGTGAATACAGGTGTTGTAAAAGAGTACATGCAACAATTAAGAAATGTAACTCAAGTAGGAACTTCTGATGATGTTGAGTTAATGAAAATGGCTGTTAGGATGCCAGACGCATTAAAAACTGAACGAGAAGAGCTAGATGAAGAAGAATGGAAACAGATAGATGCACACATCGATGTAGCATTAAAAGAAATTATTCAGTATAGAATTGACGAAGCTAAATCGTTAGAAGAAGACTTTAAAACTAGAATACTAAATATTCAATCTGCTTTAGAAGAGGTTAAAAAATTAGACGGTGATAGAATAGAAAATGTTAAAGAACGTTTACAAAAAGCATTGACTGATTTAAAAGTTGAGGTTGATGAGAACCGTTTTGAACAAGAGTTAATTTATTATCTAGAAAAGTTAGATATTAACGAGGAAAAGGTACGTTTAGCCAATCACTTAGAGTATTTCTTAGAGCAGTTAGATACGAATGATTCTAATGGAAAAAAATTAGGTTTTATCGTACAAGAAATAGGAAGAGAAATCAACACAACAGGATCGAAAGCTAATTTTGCACCAATGCAAAAGTTAGTAATCCAAATGAAAGACGAGTTAGAAAAAATAAAAGAGCAAATTTTAAACGTTTTATAAAAATGTCGAAAGAGTTTAAAGGGAAATTATTTGTGTTTTCAGCACCATCAGGTTCAGGTAAAACTACTATTGTACGTCATTTGTTGGCACAAGAACGGTTTAATTTAGAGTTTTCTATCTCTGTTACATCTAGAGTACCAAGAGGAGAAGAGGTTGATGGGAAAGATTATTATTTTATTTCAGCAAAAGAATTCAAGCAAAAAATAAAAAGCGACGAGTTTTTAGAGTGGGAAGAAGTATATCGAGATAATTTTTATGGTACTTTAAAGACAGAAGTTGAACGAATTTGGGCGAAAGGAAAACATGTGATTTTTGATATTGATGTAGTTGGAGGATTACGTATAAAAAAGAAGTTTCCAGAAGAAACATTAGCTGTGTTTGTTAAACCACCAAGTGTTGATGAATTGAAGATTCGTTTAAAGAAAAGAAGTACCGAAAGCGAAGACAAAATTAATATGCGTATAGCTAAAGCATCAGTAGAATTAGCTACAGCGCCACAGTTTGATAAGATTATTAAAAATTACGATTTACCAGTAGCTTTACAGGAAGCGGAAGAGTTAGTAGATGATTTTTTAGAAATAGAAAAAGAAGTTAAAGAATAAGTCTAGTATCTATAAATATGAAAAACATAGGATTATACTTCGGGACTTTTAATCCAGTTCATATTGGGCACTTAATTATAGCCAATCACCTAGTTGAAAACTCAGATTTAGATGAAATCTGGATGGTAGTGACGCCACATAACCCTTTTAAAAAGAAAAGCTCGCTGTTAGATAATCATCATCGTTTAGAAATGGTGTATTTAGCAACTGAAGGATATGAGAAAATTCAGCCTTCAGATATCGAGTTCAAATTACCACAACCAAATTACACCATAAATACGTTAGCTCATATTTCAGAAAAACACCCTAATTATAAGTTTAGCCTAATTATGGGGGAAGACAATCTGAAAAGTCTACACAAATGGAAAAACTATGAGTTTATTTTAGAGGATTATAATATTTATGTTTACCCCAGAATATCAAACGGTGTTGTAGAAAATCAATTTAAAGATCACGAGAAAATTCATAGAGTTGAAGCACCTATTGTACAAATATCTTCAACCATGATTCGGAATGCAATAAATGAAGAAAAAAACTGCAAACCTTTGTTGTCTGATAAAGTGTGGAAGTATATAGATGAGATGAATTTTTATAAAAAATAGTTTCGCCGTTTTTTCGTTGTATATTTGAAATCCAAACAAGTATAAAACGTGGCAAAAGATAAAAAAAAGCGAAAGCTAAAACAAAAACTTACCGATAAATATCGCTTAGTAATTATAAATGAAGATACCTTTCAAGAACGATTTTCTTTAAAGTTATCACGATTAAATGTTTTTGTATTTGGAGGAGTTTTTTCCGTACTTCTCATTGTACTTACTACTTTGTTAATAGCATTCACAGGCATACGAGAATACATACCAGGATATTCTTCAACAGCTTTAAAAAAGAAGGCTACCAGATTAACGTATGAGGCAGATTCACTAAAAACTAGGTTGTCGATTATTGAAAGCTACACAAAAGCGTTGAAACCTGTTTTAACAGGGGAAATAAAGCCAGAAAAAATAGACTCTATAACAAATGAAATGAAAACTATTGCTTTTGATGAAAGTAAGTTACAGGCATCTAGGGAAGATTCATTGTTTAGAGAAAAAATTGAAGGAAAGGACTTGTTTCCTTTGTATAATGGTGGGACAAATAGAGCTAAAAATGTATTCTTTTCTCCTTTAACAGGAAGTATATCACAACCATTTGATGTTAATGACAAACATTATGCGATTGATATAGTAGCAAAAACAGGCACACCTGTAAAAGCAGTAGCAGATGGAACAGTCATTTTAGCAGAATGGACAGCAGAAACTGGATATGTAATGACCATACAGCATTCTAACGAATTTATATCAGTATATAAACATAACGGAACTTTGTTAAAGCAACAAGGTGATGTTGTAAAGTCGGGAGAAGCAATAGCGAGTGTAGGTTCTACAGGAGAATTAACCACAGGACCTCATTTACACTTTGAATTGTGGAATAACGGATTTCCAGTTAACCCAACAAATTATATAGACTTTCAGTAAATAAGAATAAAGAAGATATAGCTAAAAAAAGCATTGAATCTTATTTTAAATAGTAAATAAAAAATGAGCGTAAAATCAATACTAGCAATTCCATTTGCGAAAATTGTTCGTAAACAAGTATATAAATGGGCAAACAACCCACATAAAACTCAAGAAAAAGTTTTTGAATATTTGGTTACTGAAGGATGTAAAACAGCGTTTGGGAAAGATCACGATTTTATATCAATCAATAATTACGAAGATTTTAAAAAAAGAGTTCCGATTAATGATTATGAAGGTTTACGTCATTATATAGATAGAGTTGTAGCCGGAGAAGAGAATGTTTTGTGGAAAGGAAAACCTTTATACTTTGCTAAAACCTCAGGAACAACCTCAGGAGCAAAGTATATTCCTATAAGTAAAGAATCAATGCCAACACATATCAAAGCAGCTCGAAATGCTTTGTTATTTTATATTACAGAAACAAATGACGCTAGTTTTGTTGATGGAAAGATGATTTTTTTACAAGGAAGCCCAGTTTTAGAAGATAAAAACGGAGTAAAACTAGGACGTTTAAGTGGAATAGCTGCGCATTACGTTCCAAATTATTTATTAAAGAATCGTTTACCAAGTTGGGAAACTAACTGTATTGAAGATTGGGATACCAAAGTAGATAAAGTTGTTGAAGAAACGTTACCAGAAAATATGACGGTGATTAGCGGAATTCCGTCTTGGGTACAAATGTATTTTGAACGTTTAAAGGAGAAAACAGGTAAGAATGTTTCCGAACTCTTTCCAAACTTTAATTTCTTTGTGTATGGGGGGGTAAACTTTGAACCATATAAAAACAAGTTTGAAGCGTTAATAGGAAAGAAAATAGACTATGTAGAGTTGTATCCTGCTTCCGAAGGATTTATTGCATACCAAGATTCGCAAACCGAAAAAGGAATGTTGTTGCAATTAAACTCCGGAATGTTTTATGAGTTTATTCCCGCTAATGAGTTTTTTGATGATAATCCAACAAGAATTTCATTAAAAGATGTTCAGTTAGGTATTAATTATGTTATTATCCTTAACACTTCCGCTGGATTATGGGGATATAATATTGGAGATACAGTTGAGTTTACTTCGTTAAAACCTTATAGAATAAAAGTAACAGGACGTATAAAACACTTTATTTCTGCCTTTGGAGAGCATGTGATAGGTAAAGAGGTTGAAAAAGCGTTAAATGATGCTATAAAAGGAACTCATGTGAACATAAGTGAGTTTACAGTTGCTCCGCAAGTGAACCCAGAAAGCGGATTGCCATATCACGAGTGGTTTATTGAGTTTGAAAATGAACCTGAAAACTTAGAAGAACTAGCATCAAAAATTGATGCATCTATGCAAAAGCAAAACGTATATTATTTTGATTTAATTGAAGGAAAAATTTTGCGTCCACTTGTTATCAGAAAAGTAAATAAAGGAGGTTTCCATGAATATATGAAATCTATAGGGAAATTTGGAGGCCAGAATAAGATTCCACAATTATCAGACAACCGAAAAATTGCAGATGTATTGCAGAACTTTTTAATTGAATAAAAAAGAAAGAAATGAAAATAGTAGCAACAAATATAGGAGAAAGAAAAGAAATTGATTGGAAAGGAAAAACTGTTACCACAGGTATTTTTAAGTTTCCTGTAGAAAAACCTATCTTTTTAGATGTTGAAAAAGTAAAAGATGATGTTATTTGTAATAGAGAACATCATGGAGGAATAGATCAAGCAGTTTATGCTTATTCAGAGAACCATTATTCGTACTGGAAAGAACTGTACCCTAATTTAGATTGGAAGCATGGAATGTTTGGTGAAAATTTAACTGTTGATGATTTAGATGAAAGTCAACTGCATGTAGGAGATACTTTTAAAGTAGGAGAGGTTATTATTGAAGTAACTAAACCACGTCAACCCTGTATGAAACTTGGTGTGCGCTTTAACAATATGAAGATTGTAAAACAATTTTGGCAACAGAACATACCAGGTATTTATTTTAAAATATTGCAAACAGGTTTTGTGAAAACTGGGGATGAGTTTGAGCAAATAAAAAGTTGCCCTCATAATCCAACTATTGAAGAGGTTTACGAGAGCAAGAGGGAAGCAAAGTTTAAACCTAAGAAGTAAAAGTATTAGAGTCTAAAATGTTTTTAGAAGCCATTGAGGCAAATCCCATTTTGTATAAAATATCAGCTCTAGTATTTTCTTTATGGTTTAATGTTTCCATAGTTTCAATAATATCTTCTTTAAAACCATTTCTATGATAAGTTTTATGAACTTCTTTAATAAAAGGAGTGGGAACTTGGAAACAGTGTGAACCAATCACGTCCATAGCTGCCCCTTTTGACAGTAAATAAGCTTCATTACCAAATTTCTTTTTATCTACAGAAGGGTATAAGTGCATTTCAATAGCAGTTTTAATAATAGCAGCTTTATTTTCAGTGTCATTTTTCTTTACGAAATCATTAGCATAAGAACTGCCATAATTAGCAAAGCATTGTTGATTGCATACATGATTGTGAGAATCAGTTAAACCGATATCGTGTAGCATTGATGAGACAAAAAGTAATTCTTTATCGTAATGTAATTTTTCTGAAAGAGCAATTCCAGCAGACCAAAAAAAGGTTCTATAAGAGTGATATAAAAGTATTGGGTTACATAACTCTTTTGCTTCTTCTAAAGCAAGATGAGATAGCTTAGAGTCTGGAATTTTAACAACGTCAATATCAAAATTTAGTTTAGATTTAATACCAGTTTTATATAAGAACTTAGCATAAGTTTCTTTTAATTTTGAGGTAATTAAAAGTTTTTTAAACTGCTGGATTTCTTTTCTGTTGAGTACAGACGGACTATAATTATTATGTATTTGCATTGCTTGTTTTTTAAGACAAAGCAAAGATAAAATAAAAACATACTATATGGTATGTTTTTATTGAGTTTAAGATTTTTTTAAAATAGTTAAGTAAAGTTTTAATTGTTTTAAATGATAAGTATACATATTTTTTTTGTTGTTTAGTTTTCCTAAAGCTCTAGCTCCCCAATAGCTAGCTATAATAAAATCAGCAACTTCTTCGGCGTTACTATTTGTATTAATAGTATTGTTTTGTTGTTCTTTAGTGATGGAATCAGTAATAGCGTTTGTCCATAGCGTTTTTACTTCGTTAAGAGCCTCTTTAAAATCATTATCTAAAGGAGACATTTCTTGAATTAAGTTAGCTAAAGGACAGCCATATTCTATGGTTAAAAAAGAATTGTGTAAAAGCAATTCTTCAATCATTGTATATAAAGAATCCTGTAAACTTGTAGAAGAAGAAAGAAAACTTACTGAAAAATCAATGGTTTTTGGCTGTATAACTTCTTTAATAACAGCAATTCCCATTTGCTTTTTATTTTTAAAATGATAATAAAAAGCACCTTTTGTAACTTTAGTAGTAGCTATAATCTCATCAATACTGGTAGATTGATATCCCTTTTTATAAATAAGCTCAAAAGCTTGTTGTAAAATAGTTGCTCTGGTGTTTGCGGATTTCTTCATTCGTAGTAGCTTACTTTTTATTGATTTATGCGTAGCACAAATTTACTATTATGAACATAACAAAATAAGGATAAGACTACGATTTAGAGTAAAAAGAAATTTTAGCTAGGATTCCCCCTTCCACTTAAGAAGTTCTCAATAATAAAACCAAAGAATTTAAAAGCCAACACTATAGCAAAAAAAATACTCCAAGTACTTTAAGTGTTTTTTTATTCATTTTGTAGTTTTTCTAATTCAAACACTTTTTGAAGCATTTTATCATCTTTTTGGTCTACTTTATACAAACCTTCATCGCTAAAAAGCTCACGAGCAATTAATACTCTTAAGTTACTACGAAGTTGATTTTTTGTTCTTTCCGAAAGTCTAAAGTCTTTTAGTTCAACTAAGAATTTATCAGAAACTTCATTACTTTTATCAAATTTGTTAATAAAGTCTTCAACTGTTAATGAAGCTAGTTTTTTACGATTATCATCTACATAGGAAAAAGCAAAATTATTTAAAGGACGGAAGAATATTGTAGGAACATAAGCTGAGGTATCTACCGCTACAAAATGATCAGGGATAATTCCACCACCACCGTATACAACTTTTCCTTTTGGTGTTGTAAACTTTAAACTATCAATAGTTTTAATACTGTCTTTAGTGAATAATTCACCATTTTCTAATCGATGTTCAAAATCGTGACTGTATTCTTCAGAATCGGCATCTTTTTTATAAGGCTTTTGAATTGAGCGTCCCGTCGGAGTATAGTATCTAGCGGTAGTTAATCGTACTGCAGAACCATCACCTAAGTCCATTTCTTGCTGCACCAACCCTTTCCCAAAAGAACGACGGCCAATAATAATACCCTTATCGTTATCTTGTAAAGCACCGGCTACAATTTCAGAAGCAGAAGCAGAGTTTTCGTCTATCAACACATATAAACCACCGTGTTCGAAATCACCTTTATCGGTGGCGAAAGACTCTACAATATCACCTTTATTATTTTTTGTAAATACAATGAGTTTCTCATCTTCTAAAAACTCATCTACAATATCATTAGCAATATCAATAAAACCACCACCATTTCCGCGGAGATCTAAGACTAAATCAGTCATTCCTTTGGTAAGTAGTTTATTTAAAGAAGATTTAAATTCAGTATAGGTGTTACGAGCAAAACGATCTAATTTTATATAACCAACACTATCGTTTAGCATATAAGCAATATCAACACTTTTAATATTTACTTTACCACGATTAATAGTAATATCAAAAATGCTATCATTGGTTTTTCTGTAAACTTGTAAATCAACTTTAGTATTTGGTTTCCCTTTTAAAGCTTTCATTATTTGGGAAGTTTGCAATTTTTTTCCAAAAAGAGTATCCTTATCTGCAAGCAAAATTCTATCACCTGCTTTAATACCAGCTTCAATACTTGGTCCACCCTTAATAGGCTCTATAACTGTGATAGTGTCTTCAATCATACGAAATTGAACACCAATTCCAACAAAATTACCTTGCATGTTTTCGGTAACCAATTGTAGGTTTTCTTTCGGAATATATACTGAGTGTGGATCTAACTTACCTAGCATTTCGGCAATAGCTCCGTCTAGTAACTCATCGGTATTTACATCATCAACGTAATCACTTTGAATGTAGTCAATCAAACGTTTTATTTTTCGTTCGCTTGACGAACTTTTTCCAATAAGGCTACTTGAATTTCCATTGCTGAAAAAGGTTCCGATAAGAATACCGAAAATTACTGCAATAGATAAATATATAGGTAAATTATTCTTGTTCATAAGGTAAATAGGTCAGTTCAACTCCAGCTTTCTCTAAAAAATCCAATCCTGATCGGTCTTTGTATGCTTGTGCGTATACTACACGTTTTATTCCTGCTTGATGTATTAACTTACTACATTGCTGGCAAGGAGAAAGTGTAATGTATAGAGTTGCACCTTTGCACGATTGAGTTGAAGAAGCTACTTTTAAAATAGCATTGGCTTCGGCATGTAACACATACCATTTGGTGTATCCTTCTTCGTCTTCACAATAATTTTCAAAACCAGAAGGAGTACCATTATAACCATCAGAAATAATCATTCGATCTTTAACAATTAAGGCACCTACTTTTTTACGAATACAGTGAGAAAGTTGTCCCCATTCATTTGCCATTTTTAAATAGGCAATGTCATATTTTAATTGTTTTTTTTTCAAACTTTTTAGCGTGATTTTTCTTAGATAAGCTAAGGTAATTAGATTTGAGTTAGTTAGTCGTTAATTTTTTACCAAAAAACGCGGTTAAACATCATTTGTAGCGCAAAACCAATAACGATAGAAGACATGATTAAAATCCAATCACGACGGTTTACACTAAAAATTGATTGTACGAGTGTTCCAATTAATAGTATACCCAATACAATAATAATTTGTGCTACTTCTACACCTAATGCGAATTCTATTAAAGGTAAAAATTTATCAGAAGTTTTTCCAATCATAATTTTAAAATAGTTAGAAAAACCAAACCCGTGAATTAATCCGAAAAATAATGCAAAAAATAAATTTTGATTTTCTTTACCTACTGAGGCCTTTTTAGCGGTTAATACATTCATTAATCCCGTAATAAAAATAGTTAACGGAATTAAAAACTCAATTAAATCTGCTCGCACATTTAAAACTCCGTATGCCGAAAGTGCTAAAGTTATTGAGTGGCCAATAGTGAATAAGGTAATTAACCACAAAACTTTTGTCCATTGTTTAAATTGGTATACAACAGCTAATACAATTAAGAATAAAATGTGGTCATAGGCTTTAAAATCTAGTACATGAAACAAGCCCATTTTAAAGTAGAAGATAAAATCGTTCATTCGGGGTTTTTAAATTTTTATTTGTCGATCTATTTGTTGGTCTAAAGATATAAAAGTTTCGGTTCTTGAAACCCCTTTTATGGTTTGAATATCCTTATTTAACAAATGCATTAAGTCTTCGTTGTTTTTACACAGTATTTTGATGAAAATAGCGTAGTTACCAGTAGTATAGTGACTTTCTACAATCTCAGGAATTTCTTTTAAACGTTTAATTGCTGAAGAATATAGGCTAGAAGAATCTAAAAACACCCCAACAAAAGCAGTAGTAGTATAGCCTAAAGCTTTTGGATTTAATATCATTTTATAACCATCAATTAAATCCGATTCGTCTAACTTTCGTAATCGTTGATGAATGGCAGCACCAGATATACCCACTTCTCGAGCAATGCTTAAAATAGGAGTACGTGCGTCTTTTACAAGACGTTTGATAATAATTTTATCGATTCCGTCAATTTTTAATTTTCTAACCATGAAACAAAAATAAGGAAAGTTAGTTAGAGTTCATTTTTCAATATTCAGTACCTTTACAGTTATGTATGCGTTGGTAGATTGTAATAACTTTTATGCTTCTTGTGAACGGGTTTTTAATCCGAATTTGCAAGGAAATCCCGTAGCTATTTTAAGTAATAATGATGGGTGTGTTATTTCAATGAGTGACGAAACAAAAAAGTTACAACTTCCATTTGGTGCACCTATTTTTAAGTGGGATCAGTTCTGTAGAAACAATAATATTTCAGTACTGTCTTCAAATTACCCATTGTATGGAGATATGAGTGCTAGAGTTATGAAAACTTTAGAACAATTTTCTCCTGATGTTGAGGTGTATTCTATAGATGAAGCTTTTTTACAATTCAAAGGTTTTGATGAATGTGATTTTAATTCCTACGGAAAAGAAATTAGAGGAAGATTGTTGCAGTGGACAGGGATTCCAACTTGTGTAGGAATTGCACCAACAAAAGCGTTAAGTAAAGTAGCTAATAAAATTGCCCGTAAATTTCCAAAAGAAACAGGAGGTGTGTATGTGATTGATTCCGAAGAAAAAAGAATCAAAGCACTAAAATGGATTCCTATAGAGAGTGTTTGGGGAATTGGTAGAGGTATACAGAAGAGGTTACTAGCTAAAGGATGTAAAAGAGCATACGATTTTACGCAGTTAAATGATGATTGGGTATTGAGAAATCTTTCAATAACAGGCTGGAAGTTGAAAAAAGATTTAGAAGGAGATTCGAAAATAGAATTAGATGAACCTACTAATAAAAAAGCAATAGCAACAACTCGAAGTTTTGAATATACATTTTCTGACTTAGATAATATTAAAGAAAGAATTTCAACCTTTGCAGTGAGTTGTGCAGAAAAATTACGCAAACAAAACTCTAGTTGTCATATGGTGATTGTTTTGCTACGAAGTGATTATCATAAAAAAGATACAGAACAACACCGAGTGAGTAAAACGGTTGTATTTCCGTACCCAACAAACTCTACATTGACTATTAGTAAAAGTGCAGTACAGGCGGTAACAACTATTTTTAAAGAAGGAATAAAGTATAAAAGAGCAGGAGTTATTGTAACAGGATTAGTTCCTTCAGATAATTATCAGATAGATATGTTTGCAAGCGAAAATCCGAAACATGCTTCTTTAATGAGCGCAATTGATAAAATTAATCAAACGTATAAAGCAGATAAGATTAAATTAGCCAATCAAGATTTGCAGCGTACTTGGAAGATGCGTCAAGAGCGATTATCACCCAAATACACTACAAATATTAACGACATTATTAAAGTAAAATAAGTTTAGTTAAACAACAAACAATAAGATGTTACGAAAATTAAAGCCAGTAAAAGCATCAGAAGTATTGACTTTTTTCTTGCCAAAAGAGTTAAACGAAAGCGAAGGAGCTATTTTAATGGATACAGGTATTTCAGCGGGATTTCCTTCTCCAGCGGATGATTTTAGAGAAACTAGAATTTCACTAGACGAAGAGTTGATTAGAAATAAAGAAGCTACTTTTTTTGCACGAGTAAGCGGACAATCGATGATCGGTGCAGGTTTGGATGATAATGACTTGTTGGTAATTGATAGAAGTATTCCGCCAACCAATAATAAAATAGCAGTGTGTTTTTTAGATGGAGAGTTTACCGTAAAACGTTTACGAGTTGAAGGAGGAGAGGTTTGGTTGAAGCCTGAAAACCCAGACTATCCAATTATTAAAATTACAGAAGAAAATAATTTTATTATTTGGGGAGTTGTAACTAATGTAATTAAGAAAGTATAGAGAAAAATCAAGATCGCTTCACTGTTAGATATAAGAATTAAGATTGTTTTTTGAAAAAGTTAAAGAGTTTTTTAAAATCTTGCATGAGAAATCTCAAAGTAAAAAATCCAGCAAATAGCTGGATTTTTTGTCTTTGTTCTTTACTCTAAAAAATCTTGTGTCTTAAAAAAGATTAACAAAATTCGTCGTAAGCAGCGGCTAAATTTTGTGCAATAGCTTGTGCAGAACGTCCTTCAATATGATGACGTTCTAACATGTGTACTAAATTACCATCTTTAAATAAAGCAATTGCAGGAGATGATGGAGGGAAAGGAATCATATATTCTCTTGCCTTCGCTGTAGATTCTTTTTCTACACCTGCAAAAACTGTAGTTAAGTTTGTTGGAGTTTTATCTGCTCCTAAAGAAGCAATAGCACCAGGTCTTGCAGTACCTGCAGCACACCCACAAACAGAGTTTACCATTACTAACGTAGTTCCTTCTTTGGCTAAAGCATTGTCAACATCTTCAGCAGTATATAAAGCTTCAAAACCAGCGTCAATTAATTGATCACGCATTGGTTTTACTAATTCTTCTGGATACATATTTTTGAATTAAAATTTAAGGCAAAGATACTTCTTTTCGTGGCAACAATCAACTTGAAATATGTATGGAGATAGATTGGTAATGTTTTATCTTTGTGGCCTCTAAAAAACAAACAATGGGAAAATTTGCAAAATGGCTTGGAGCAGGAGCTGGCTTTACATTAGGAGGTCCAATAGGAGCTGTTATAGGGTTTGCTGTAGGAAGTTTTATTGATGGAATTTCTGTAGAAGATTTCGTACAAGAACAGCTAGAATATCAAAAAAAGACAGGAGGTCAACCAAGAAGAGGAAGAGCCACGTCAGGTGATTTTGAAATAAGCTTATTAATATTAGCGTCTGTAGTTATAAAATCTGATGGAAAGATAGATAAACGTGAGTTAGATTATGTTCGTTCATACTTTGTGAAAATGTATGGCAAAGAACGAGCAAATCATGCATTCAAATTGTTTAGTGGGATTATTAAAAAACAAGTATCTACACGTCAAGTTTGTTTACAAATACGTCAGTATATGTCGCATGCTACACGATTACAGTTACTACATTTTTTGTTTGGAATAGCAAAAGCAGATGGGCAAGTAACTAGTGTAGAGGAAGAAGAGATTAGAAAGATAGCAAGTTACTTGTATATTAACGAATACGATTATTCTTCAATAAAGGCAATGTTTTATGACGAATCTGATAGTGCTTATAAAATGCTTGAAATAACTAAGGAATCAACGAATGATGAAGTAAAGAAAGCCTATCGTAGAATGGCAAAAAAACACCATCCAGATAAGTTACAAAACTTAGGAGACGAGCATAAAAAAGGAGCGAAAGAGAAGTTTCAAAAAATACAGGCAGCTTACGAGCAAATTAAAAAAGAACGAGGAATGCACTAAAAATAATTATTTTTTAGTATCAAAACATAATAAAAGTGTGTCTAAATAGGAAAGCCTAACATTATGAAAAAAATAATAATAGTAGTTTTTATTTTTCTTACTAGTATTTGCCAAGGTCAAAGGAAGTATACCGCAGATAAATATTTTGAAGGTTTTGCATATAAAAAAGCTGCAGAGTTATACGAGAAAATTTATGATAAAGGAAATGGATCGTATGAAATAATTAGTCGTTTAGGAGATTCTCATTATTATAATTCAGAGTTTTTGGAGGCCGAAAAATGGTATAAACTTTTAATGGGTAACTATGAAAGTATGACTTCGCCAGAATATTTTTTTAGATACGCACAATCTTTAAAAAGTAATGGTAAAGTTAAAGAATCTGACAAATGGCTTTTAAAGTTTAGTACCATTAACGAAAAAGACAGTAGAGGTAAAGCCATAGGAGAAAACAAAAATTATTTTAGTGATTATACAAAGAGTAAAAAGAAAGTTTTTGTAAATATTAAAAACCTATCAATAAACTCAAAGTATTCAGACTTTGGAGGTTTTATTTATAAAAACTCATTCTACTTTGCTTCTACAAAACCTGTTGGAGAAAATGACAAGTTATATAAATGGAACAACCAACCACATTTAAATATCTACAAAGCAAACGAAGTTTATGATCAAGAAAATCAAATAGTTGATTTAAAAGAAGAAGAAATAATTTCATCATTAAGCTCAGAGTATCACGAATCTAACGCTGTGATTACTTCTGATGGTAAAACAATGTACTTTACCAGAACAAATTTTAATGGAAAAAAGTTAGAAGGAGGAGATAACCAAATAGCATATCTTAAAATATATAAAGCAGAACATATAAATGGCGAATGGGAAAATATAACAGAGCTTCCGTTTAACAATGACAATTATTCTGCTGGGCATCCAGCGTTAAGTGTAGATGAAAAAACGTTATACTTTATTTCTGATATGCCAAATGGTTTTGGAGCAACAGATATATACAAGGTAGCCATTTTAGAAGATAACACTTACGGAGAACCAGTAAATCTGGGGAAAGAAATAAATACAGAAGGAAGAGAAATGTTTCCTTTTATAGCTAAAGACAATACCCTGTATTTTGCTTCAGACGGACATCTAGGTTTAGGCGCTCTTGATATTTTTGATTCAAAAAATAATGCTGGTACTTATCAAAAACCAAATAACCTAGGAGCTCCTATAAATGGAGCCTACGATGATTTTGCTTTTGTGATAGATGATGAAAAAAACAATGGCTTCTTCTCTTCTAATAGAAAAGGAGGAAAAGGAGACGACGATATTTATAGTTTTATTTTATACAACTGTAAAGAAGATATAACAGGTGTAGTATCAGAAGAAAATAGTAACAAACCAATATCAGGAGCAATAGTTAAATTAATTGATTCAGAGGGTAAAATTCTAGCACAACAATTAACAGAAAAAAACGGAGACTATAGGTTTATTGAAGTTGAATGCGAGAAAAAATTTGTCGTTGTAGCAGAAAAAGAAGACTATAAAGGTGATACAAAACAGTTACAAACCCTTGATGTAAATAAGCAGTTTGTTACCACAAATTTATCACTAAAATCATTAATTGTAGAAGATCAAATTGTAATTAATCCAATTTATTTTGATTTTGATAAATATACAATAAGAGAAGATGCAGAATATGAGTTAGAGCATATTGTTTCGGTAATGAATAATCACCCAGAAATGATTATTAAGATAGAATCTTATACAGATAGTAGAGGAACAAAAAAATACAATAAAAGATTGTCTGAGAAGAGAGCAAAATCAACTAGAGACTATATTGTTTCGAGAGGAATTTCGCCTAGTAGGATTAAAAGTGCTCTTGGTTTTGGTGAAGAACAATTGTTAAATAATTGTGATGGGACAACAAATTGTTCTGCAAAAGAGCATCAAAAAAATAGAAGATCTTATTTTTATATAGTTAAAAAATAACAATTATAACTTGTAAAGTATCAAAGCGTCTCATTTTTGAGGCGTTTTTTTAGGTCTCAAATTCAACAATTACAAGAAAATACGTAATTTCGCACATTCAATTAATACACCGACAAAATGAGTAAGAAGTTTACTGAATACAAAGGCTTGGATTTACCAAAAGTAGCAGAAGAAATATTAAACTATTGGGAAGAAAACAACATCTTTGAAAAAAGTATTACTACACGTGAAGGAAACGAACCATTTGTGTTTTTTGAGGGGCCACCTTCAGCAAACGGTTTACCAGGAATTCACCACGTAATGGCACGTGCCATTAAAGATATTTTTTGTCGTTATAAAACCCAAAAAGGATACCAAGTTAAGCGTAAAGCAGGTTGGGATACACATGGGTTGCCAGTAGAATTAGGTGTTGAAAAAGAATTAGGAATTACCAAAGAAGATATTGGAACCAAAATTACTGTTGAAGAATACAACGAAGCTTGTAAAAAAGCCGTAATGCGTTATACTGATATTTGGAATGACCTAACACAAAAAATGGGATATTGGGTAGATATGGAAGATCCGTACATTACCTATAAACCAAAATACATGGAATCGGTTTGGTGGTTGTTAAAACAAATCTATAATAAGGATTTGTTATACAAAGGGTATACAATCCAGCCATATTCACCAAAAGCAGGAACAGGATTAAGTTCACATGAGTTGAATCAACCAGGAACGTATCAAGATGTTACGGATACTACAGTAGTAGCTCAGTTTAAAACAATCAAAGAAACCTTACCAGAGTTTTTACAAGTTGAAGGAGATGTACACTTTTTAGCTTGGACAACAACTCCATGGACACTTCCATCAAACACAGCATTAACGGTTGGTCCAAAGATTGACTATGTGTTAGTAAAAACATTCAATCAATACACCTTTGAGCCAATTCAAGTTGTGTTGGCTAAAAACTTAGTGTCAAAACAATTTGCAGGGAAGAAGTTTAATCAAGTAGAAGATGTAGCTGAATTAGCAAATTATACTAAAGAAGATAAGCAAATTCCTTATGCAATTGTAAAAGAATTTATCGGAAAAGATTTAGTAGGAATTAAATATGAACAATTATTACCATTTGCTTTACCATATCAAAATCCAGAAAATGCTTTTAGGGTAATTTCAGGAGATTTTGTTACTATTGAAGACGGTACAGGTATTGTACACACAGCACCTACCTTTGGAGCGGATGATGCTTTAGTTGCCAAACAAGCAATTCCGGAAATACCACCAATGTTAGTATTAGATGAAAATGAGAACCCAGTTCCTTTAGTAGATTTACAAGGGAAATTTCGACCAGAAATGGGTGAATTTGCTGGGAAGTATGTAAAGAATGAATACTATACAGATGGTGAGGCTCCAGAAAAATCGGTAGATGTAGAATTAGCAATTCAACTAAAAACAGAAAACAAAGCCTTTAAGGTTGAAAAATATGTGCACAGCTATCCAAACTGTTGGCGTACGGATAAACCAGTTTTATATTATCCATTAGATTCTTGGTTTATCAAGGTAACCGATGTAAAGGATAAAATGTTCGATTTAAACGAAACGATTAACTGGAAACCAAAATCAACAGGAGAAGGACGTTTTGGTAACTGGTTAAAAAATGCGAATGATTGGAACTTATCACGTTCTCGTTTTTGGGGAATTCCATTACCAATTTGGCGTACTGAAGACGGAACAGAGCAAATCTGTATCGGTTCTGTAGCTGAATTAAAAGAAGAGATTCAAAAATCAGTAGATGCAGGAGTACTATCTGAGGATATTTTTGCTGATTTTGAAGTAGGAAACATGTCAGAAGAAAACTATGATAAAATCGATTTACATAAAAATGTAGTTGATAAAATTATCTTAGTTTCAGCCTCAGGAAAACCAATGAAGCGTGAAAACGATTTAATTGATGTTTGGTTCGATTCTGGTTCTATGCCGTATGCACAATGGCATTATCCGTTTGAAAACAAAGAACTCATCGGTAATAAAGAAAGCTATCCGGCTAACTTTATTGCTGAAGGAGTAGATCAAACTCGTGGATGGTTCTATACGTTGCATGCCATCGGAACGATGGTGTTTGATTCTGTAGCGTATAAAAATGTAGTGTCTAACGGGTTGGTGTTAGATAAGAACGGACAAAAAATGTCAAAGCGTTTAGGAAATGCGGTAGACCCGTTTACTACATTGTCTGAATTTGGCCCTGATGCTACGCGTTGGTACATGATTTCAAATGCAAACCCATGGGACAATTTAAAATTTGATTTAGCAGGAATAGAAGAAGTAAAACGTAAGTTCTTCGGAACCTTATATAACACCTATTCATTTTTCTCTTTATATGCAAATATTGATAACTTCACGTATAGTGAAGCAGAAATAGCTATTAATGAACGACCAGAAATTGATCGTTGGATTTTATCTGAATTAAATACATTAGTTCAAAAAGTAGATAAATTCTATGCAGAATACGAACCAACCAAAGCAACCAGAGCAATTTCTGATTTTGTACAAGATCACTTAAGTAACTGGTACGTGCGTTTATGTAGAAGACGTTTCTGGAAAGGAGAATATGCACAAGATAAAATATCAGCATATCAAACTTTATATACTTGTATATTAACGGTAGCTAAATTAGGTTCTCCAGTGGCACCTTTCTTTATGGATCGTTTGTATAAAGATTTAACAAAAGCAACAGGAAAAGAAAACTTTGAAAGTGTGCACATTGCTGAGTTTCCTAAATATAATGCTGATTTAGTAGATAAGTCGTTAGAGCGTAAAATGGAAAACGCACAAACAATTTCTTCGTTAGTACTCTCTTTAAGAGCTAAAGAAAAAATAAAAGTACGTCAACCGCTACAAAAAATAATGATTCCTGTATTAGATGCAACTCAAAAAGAAGAAATTTTAGCAGTAGCAGACTTAATAAAATCAGAAGTGAACGTTAAAGAGATAGAATTACTAGACGATGCTTCAGGAATCTTAGTAAAACAAATCAAACCAAACTTTAAGGCTTTAGGGCCTAAATTTGGGAAAGAAATGAAGCTTATAGCAAATCAAATTCAAAGCTTTACACAAGAAGACATCGTTAAAATTGAAAAAGATGGTGAAATTTCTGTAAAAGTTAATGATAAAATGATTACTTTAGAAACCGCAGATGTGGAGATTTCATCAAAAGATATCGAAGGCTGGTTGGTAGCCAATGCAGAAGGGTTAACAGTAGCTTTAGATGTTACGATAAACGATAATTTAAGAAAAGAAGGTGTGGCAAGAGAATTAATTAATAGAATTCAAAACGCACGAAAAGACACAGGTTTAGAAGTAACCGATAAAATAAAATTAACCATTTTACAAGCGAACGATTTAGAAGAATCGGTATTGGCAAATGAAAACTACATTAAGGCAGAAACATTAACAAACGAATTAATTTTTGTTGATGATTTAAAAAATGGTACAGAAATTGAGTTTGATACCATTAAAAGTAGAATGTTAATTGAAAAAATATAGCATTATGGATGATGTTAAAATAAGATATTCAGATAGTGATTTACTAGAGTTTAAGGAAATCATTCAAAAGAAAATTGAAAAAGCTGAAGAAGACTTAAAATTGTTACAAGCATCGTATAAAAACGGTTCAGATAATGGAACTGATGATACGTCGCCAACATTTAAGTCTTTTGAAGAAGGGTCAGATACGATGGCTAAAGAAGCAAATATGCAGTTAGCCATACGTCAGGAAAAATTTATTCGTGACTTAAAAAATGCCTTAGTTCGTATTGAAAATAAAACCTATGGTATTTGCAGAGTTACAGGTAAGTTAATTCAGAAAGAACGCTTAAAGTTAGTACCACATGCTACTTTAAGTATTGAAGCAAAACGCAAACAATAACGTATTAAAGTTAAAAATAAACAGAGCCTCTTTTAGAGGCTTTTTTTGTATGAAAAAAAATGTGTTTTTATTATTTGCCTTAAGTGTTCAAGTTCTTTTCTGTCAAGAAAAGACAATACAGAAAAGAATAATGTTAGCACATGAACTTGAAATAATTACTTACGGGTTAGATGATATTGTAATAGAAAACTCAGAAGATGATAAGTTAGAGGTGCTTTTATTTGATGAAAATCCACACGCACATAATATAGTGTTCAAAAAAGAAAGAGAGGTTCTTACAATAGCATTTGAATTACACATTTCAACATTAAAAAATGAAGTTTTTCGAAAATATATAACAAGAAGACTCGAACGAGCGAGGGTAGTTATAAAAGTTCCAAAAAATAAACGTATAAATGTTCATGGAAACACTATAGGAGTCAATTCAAAAAGTTATGATGGAGATTTAGGTATTTATATTGAAAGAGGAAATGTAAAATTAAATAGGATATATGGGAACACTAATGTGCATCTTTTCCAAGGGAATGTATTTGGGCATATAACTTCAAAAAGTAAGTTAAATTTAACCACAAATAATGGAATAATTCTTATAAACGGAGCGGAAAAAGAATCTCCATTTCTTAAAGAAAACTCATCAACTTCTAAAAAACTTACCATAAATTCAATTCATGCCAACATAAACATAGAATTAGAGTAATTAACAAAATTTTATAATAATTACACGTAACAAAATATAAGTTACTTTGTCTAATGGTTAATTAAAAACTAAGAAATGAACAAAAGTATACTAACCGCAGCCATTGCAGCATTGTTATTAATAAGCTGTAATTCCACAAAAAAAACAACAAACGATTTAGCTGTTCAAACCCCAATTGTAACAACTTTAGACCTAACAAAGGTTGATAACGATAAAGTACCTGTAATAGTCAACCCAGGTAGATTTACAGTTGAAAAAGTAACCTATCGCTTACCAAGAGTGGTACAAGGAACTTATTCTGTAAGTGATTTTGGTAAATATATAGATAGCTTTAAGGCTTTAGATTATGAAGGAAATGAATTAGAAGTTACAAAAGTTGATACCAATACATGGGAAATTACCAATGCTGAAAAATTAGATAAAGTAACGTATTTAGTAAATGATACTTTTGATATGGAAGTCTCAGGAGGAATTGGAGGAGACACCCCATTTTCACCAGCAGGAACTAATATTGAGTCTACAAACTATGTGTTAAACCTTCATGGATTTGTAGGGTATTTTGATTCTTTAAAAAATAATCAATATAAGTTAGATGTTGTTTCGCCTACTAACTTTAAAAGAACTTCAGCATTACAAGAAGTAGGAACAAAAACAAGTGAAGATGGATCAACGTTAACTTCAAGCTATTTTGCTCCACGTTATTTTGATATTACAGACAACCCGATGTTTTACGGAGAACTAGATGTAGAAGAGTTCAAAGTAGGTGATATTAAAATTGTATTAAGTGTATACTCTCCAAACAAAAAGCACTCAGCAGAAAAGCTTAAAAAAGTTATGAAGAAAATGATGCAAGCACAAAAAGCATACTTAGGAAGTGTTAACAGTACTGCTCGTTACGATATTTATTTATATCTATCTGATGGAACTGAAAAAGCACCTAAAGGATTTGGAGCTTTAGAACATCACACATCAACAGTAGTAGTATTACCAGAAGCAATGTCAGATGAAGCATTAGCAAAAAGTATGATAGATGTAGTATCTCATGAGTTTTTCCATATCGTAACTCCGTTAAGTGTACATTCAGAAGACGTACATTATTTCGATTACAATCAACCAACATTCTCAAAACACTTATGGATGTATGAAGGAATTACAGAATACTTTGCTACATTATTTCAAGTAAATCAAGGTTTAGTAACAGAAGATGAGTTTTACAGTAAAATTATGGGTAAAATTAAAACTGCATCTTCCATGAATGACGCTATGAGTTTTACTAAAATGAGTGAAAATGTATTAGACGAGCCTTATGCTTCTCAGTATTACAATGTTTACCAAAAAGGAGCTTTAATAGGTATGTGTATTGATATTTTAATGCGTGAAGAAAGTAATGGAAATAGAGGTGTGTTATCATTAATGAAAGAGTTGTCATTAAAATATGGGAAAAACAAACCATTTGAAGATGATAAGTTAATTGGAGAAATTACTGAAATGACATATCCATCAATAGGAGCGTTTTTAAACACACACGTAGTAGGAGGTACACCAATTAATTATAATGAGTTTTTTGCTAAAGCAGGATTAGTGTTAGATGAATCAAAAGTGAAAACAAATTATATCCAAAATGATGGAGCTATGATTGTTAGACCAGATAAAGCGACACAAACTATCCGATTTACAGAAGCTGTAAAAGACAACAGCTTTTGGGCTGAAAATGGAGCACAACCTAATGATGCAATCAAAGAAGTTGATGGAGTGGCTGTGACAAAGGAAAGTGCAAATCAAATTTTTACGAAAATGTTTATGTGGCAACCAGGAAACGAAGTTGAAGTAAAATTAGAAAGAGATGGTAAAGAGGTGGTTATTAAAACAACTTTAACTCAATCATATACAAAAGGAACTAGTTTAAAAGATGATCCTAATGCAACACAAAAGCAAAAAGAACTAAGAAAAGCTTGGTTAAAAGGATAGTTTCTTTTTATTAATATAAGTTAAGACCAGTATGACTAAAAGTCTATTGGTCTTTTTCTTTCTATAAATCAGAAGAAAAACATAAAAATAGTTTTCTTATTTTTGTTTCCATTAAATAGAAAAAATGTCTAAAAAACACATCGCAATACTTACTGTAATTTTGGCAATTTTAATTGATCAAATTAGTAAAATTTACATTAAAACACATTTTCAATTAGGTGAAGAAGTTGTTGTTTTCAATGATTGGTTTAGAATCCATTTTACGGAGAACAATGGAATGGCATGGGGCTTTGAATTTGGGGGTAAAGCAGGAAAACTGTTTTTAACCTTATTTAGAGTTATTGCGGTTACAGGTATTGTGTATTGGCTGTGGCAAACTATAAAACGAAAGGCGCACACCGCTGTTATTATTGCTATTGCATTAATTTTAGCAGGAGCAGTAGGTAATATTATCGATTCTGTTTTTTATGGAATTATTTTTGATTCTTCATACCACAACGTGGCAACACTTTTTTCAGATAATCCTTACGGAGAACTATTCCACGGAAAAGTAGTAGATATGTTATACTTTCCTATTTACGAAGGGGAGAGTTTTACTTTTTTTAACGCGATATTTAACGGAGCAGATTCTTGGATTACTATAGGGGTAGCCTTGTTGTTTATTTTTAATAAACAGGCATTTCCTAAGGAAGAAAAAGAAACAAAACAAGTTTTATAAAAGACTTTAGATACTTTTTTTATATTTATAGAAAAAGAAAACTATGCGTTTATTAAAATATCTTGCTGCTTTTATACTGGGATTTTTAATTGCAAAACTATGGTACGAAAAGAAAGAAGAAAAGTACGAGCAAGAAGAAATTCAAGTAGTATTAAACGGAATTCAAAACCTAAGTAAGTTAGTGGTTTCAGAAGGGAATTTCTCTGAAATGTACAGCTTTACGGATGCAAGAAAATATTTTTATGGATACCTTACATTTGAAAAGAAAGCAATGCTTTCTGTAAATGCTAAAGTTGAGGTAGGTTATGATTTATCAGAACTAGAAATCCAGATAGACAGTATTGGTAAACAAATCATCATTAATAAAATTCCTGAAGAAGAACTAGTTATATCTCCTGATATTAAGTATTTTGATTTACAACAAAGTCAGTTTAATACCTTTTCTAAACAAGAACTGAATAAGTTGAATGTTAAAGCGATTGAAAAGATTAAATCGACAATAACTGTATCTCAACTACAAAAAGATGCTAAAACACGCTTATTTGAAGAATTGTCTAAACTTTACCAGCTTTCTAAAATTTACAATTGGAAAGTGGTAGATAATACGAATTCTGGTGTTTTTGAAAGGCTGTTACTAAAAGATTAATTAGGTAACTTCTTACTCAATAAACCATAAATAAAAGCACCTAAGAGCGCTCCTAAGAGCACAATAATCATCGGGAGTATTCCTTGACCTATTAAAACAAAAATAGGAGCAGGACAAGCACCTGCCAATGCCCAACCCAATCCGAAGATAGTGCCGCCAACTAAAGTTCTTATAAATCCTTTCTTCTTTTCTTTAATGTTGATTTGGTTTCCTAAGTAATCTTTAACCTTTCCACTTTTAAAGAAATACATAAATATAGCAGAGATAGCCACAGAAGAACCAATGATACCATACATGTGAAATGATTGGAATTTAAACATTTCATAAATACGATACCAAGAAACAGCTTCAGATTTCGATAAAATAATTCCGAAAACAATACCGATAATTAAAAATTTTATATTCTTCATCTTAACCAAAAATTAAAGGGAATAATACCCAAATCATAAATAAACCACCAATAAAAAAACCAAGTACTGCAATTAAAGAAGGTAATTGAAAACTACTTAAACCTGTAATAGCATGTCCTGAAGTACAACCACCTGCATAACGAGTTCCAAATCCGATTAAAATTCCAGCAACTAATAAAATTGTAAAACCTTTTAAGGTTAACATGCTTTCAATACTAAAAATTTCGTTTGGTACATAGGTTTCTCCTGCATCAGAAAAGCCTAAATTAGCTAATTCACTAACTGTTGTTGGGTTTAAATCAATTCCTGGTGTAGCAGAGAGGTAGTTGATGGCTATATATCCTCCAATTACTAAACCAATTAAAAAAACAATAGCCCAATCGCGTTCTTTCCAATCCTTTTTAAAGTAACTAGATACTTTACCAGCTCCTGCCATGGTACACATGGTTTCTAGGTTGGTAGAAACACCAAAATTTTTTCCGTGGTAAAAGAATAAAAAAAGTATTATGGCGATGAGTGGCCCTGAAACAAACCACGGCCAAGGTTGTATGATAAAATCCATTATAAAAGTTTTTTAATGTAGTCCATTATGGTTTTGGTAGCTCCAATATTGTTTTTTATGTATGTATAATTTGTGTTACCCATATGAGCTCTTAAATCATCATTGTTTTTTAGTAATGCAAAGTTAGAGTTTAATTCCTTCCTATTTGTAACAATTGTAACACTTCCAAGTTTTAGTAAGTCGGTTGCTTCTTGAAATTTTTTATACTTAACACCTCCAAAAATAATAGGAATGCCAAAAGTAGCAGGTTCTAAAATGTTGTGTAAACCAGTTGCTAATCCACCACCTACATAGGCTACATCAGCATACGAATAAATTTTAGTGAGTAAACCAATGGTGTCAATAATAAATACTTGATATCCAGCTAATTTTTTCTTGTCTTTTTCAGAAAATAAAACCGTTTTTTTATGGATTGAATTTTGTAGCTCTTTTATTTGTTTCTGATGAATATTATGTGGAGCAATAATAAACTTTTCGTCATCAGTGGCGTGATTATTAATATAGTCAATAATCAATTCTTCGTCTTCTTTCCATGTACTACCTGCAATGACGGTATGTTGATTGTTTTTAAACTTAGAAATAAAGTCTAAAGAATTGTTTTGCTGTAAAATATCGTATACGCGATCAAATCGCGTATCACCAGCAATGGTTACATTGTGGAAATCAATAGAATTTAATAGGTTTTTAGAAGTTTGGTTTTGCACAAAAAAGTGATTAAACGCTGTCAATTTTTTACGCATAAAACCTCCGTACCACTTAAAAAAAGATTGCTTTTTTCTAAAAATACCTGAGATTAAAATTGTAGGAACCTCTTGCTTTTTTAATTCTGAAAGGAGGTTAGGCCAAAATTCATATTTAATCATAACAGCCATTTCTGGATGTACCTGTTTGATGAATTTTTTAACGTTTGATTTTGTATCGAGAGGCAAGTAACAAATTACATCTGCCAACGGATAGTTTTTCCTGACTTCATAACCAGAAGGAGAAAAAAAAGTAACTAGAATTTTATGGTTTTTATAGTCTTGCTTTAACTCTTCAATAATAGGTCTTCCTTGTTCAAATTCACCTAAAGAAGCTGCATGAAACCAAATTACCTTGTCAGTTTTAGAAATATTATTAAGTTTAGTGAAGGTTTCTTTTCTTCCTTCATAAAATAGCTTTATTTTTTTGTTAAATAAAGCTATTAAAGGCAAGAGTATCGATGCAATGAAAAGAGATATGTTATATAAAAAATTCATTATGCGAATTTAGGAAATAAAAAAATCAGTGAAGTTACTCACTGATTTTTTATTGTATGTTGAAATTTGTTATGCTTCCATTTCAAAATCTTCCATAAATTTAGTGGTATAATTACCCGCTACATAATCTGGATGATCCATTAATTGTCTGTGGAAAGGAATCGTTGTTTTTACACCTTCAATAACATACTCATCTAATGCACGCTTCATCTTGTTGATTGCTTCTTCACGAGTTTGTGCAGTAACAATTAACTTAGAAATCATAGAATCGTAGTTTGGTGGAATCATATACCCCGCATATACGTGAGTATCGATACGTACACCATGACCACCTGGAGCATGGTATGAAGTGATTTTTCCTGGCGCAGGTCTAAATCCGTTATACGGATCTTCTGCATTAATTCTACATTCAATAGAGTGTAATTGTGGCTTGTAATTTTTACCAGAAATAGGTACACCAGCCGCAACTAAAATTTGCTCACGAATTAAATCGTAATCAACAACTTCTTCAGTAATTGGGTGTTCTACTTGAATACGTGTATTCATTTCCATGAAGTAGAAGTTACGGTGTTTGTCTACTAAAAATTCAACCGTTCCAGCACCTTCATACTTAATGTATTCAGCAGCCTTAACAGCAGCAGTTCCCATAGCATCACGTAATTCTTCCGTCATGAAAGGAGAAGGCGTTTCTTCCGTTAATTTTTGGTGACGACGTTGTACTGAACAGTCTCTTTCTGATAAGTGACAAGCTTTACCATAAGCATCGCCTACTACTTGAATTTCGATATGGCGAGGCTCTTCAATTAACTTCTCCATATACATATCATCATTTCCAAAAGCAGCTTTTGATTCTTGTCTAGCAGAATCCCAAGCATCTTTTAAATCTTCAGCTTTCCAAACAGCACGCATACCTTTACCACCGCCACCAGCAGAGGCCTTTAGCATTACAGGGTATCCTGTTTCTACAGCGACTTTTTCAC
Source organism: Tenacibaculum gallaicum (assembly GCF_003387615.1). Lineage (GTDB taxonomy): Bacteria > Bacteroidota > Bacteroidia > Flavobacteriales > Flavobacteriaceae > Polaribacter > Polaribacter gallaicus. The sequence continues at coordinate 725,617 of NZ_QUNS01000001.1, forward strand.
AGTCTTCAAAAGTAGAGATCACTCCATCACTACCTGGTACACAAGGTACTCCAGCAGCTTTCATGGTGGCTTTAGCGTTTGCTTTGTCTCCCATACGGTCAATCATCTCAGGAGAAGCTCCGATAAATTTAATTTCGTGCTCTTCACACAATTTTGAAAACTTAGCATTTTCTGCTAAGAAACCATACCCTGGATGAATTCCATCAGCGTTCGTAATCTCCGCTGCAGCAATGATACGATCCATTTTTAAATAAGACTCGCTACTTGGTGCAGGTCCAATACATACCGCTTCATCAGCAAATCTTACGTGTAAACTTTCAGCATCTGCTTTAGAGTAAACAGCTACTGTTTTAATACCCATCTCTTTACAGGTTCTAATTACACGTAGCGCGATTTCGCCTCTATTGGCAATTAATATCTTTTTAAACATGTCTTTTAGTTTATGAGTTTATTGGGTTTAGTTGTTTAAGAGTTTAGCGATGTACTAAACTTCTAAACTTAAAACTTCTAAACCAAAAATTATGATGGGTCTACTAAAAATAATGGTTGATCAAATTCTACAGGAGAAGAATCGTCCACTAACACTTTAACGACTTTACCAGATACTTCTGATTCAATTTCGTTAAATAACTTCATTGCTTCAATGATACAAACAGTATCACCAACTTTTACTTCAGTTCCCACTTCAGCAAAATTAGGTTTGTCTGGAGAAGGCTTTCTGTAAAAAGTACCAATGATAGGTGATTTTATAGTTACATATTTTGAGTCGTCTGTAGTTTCGGCTGCTACTGGGGTTGAAGCAGGAGTAGCTGGTTGTGCAGGGGCTGCGGCTACCATTTGTGGAGCTGCCGCTACAGGAGCAGGAGCTTGTATAATAGTAGTTTCAGGAGTTTCGCTTCCAGTTTTAATGGTGATTTTAATATCTTCCATTTCTAGCTTTACTTCACTTGCACCTGACTTAGCTACAAACTTTATAAGACTTTGAATTTCTTTAATGTCCATTTTCCTAAATTTTAGTTGTTTAGTTATGAGTTATATGCCCATTTTAAGTAGATAGCTCCCCATGTGAAACCACCACCAAATGCAGCAAAAATTAAATTATCTCCTTTTTTCAACTCTTTTTCATAATCAGCAAGTAACAACGGTAAAGTAGCAGAAGTAGTATTTCCGTACTTATGAATATTCATCATTACTTTATCATCTTCTAAGCCAACTCTATTTGCTGTAGCTTCAATGATTCTTTTATTTGCTTGGTGTGGAACTAACCACTGAATGTCTTCTTTTGTTAAGTTATTTCTGGTTAACATTTTTTCAGAAACATCTGCCATGTTAGAAACAGCAAACTTAAATACTGTTCTTCCTTCTTGATGAACAAAGTGTTGCTTGTTTTTAACAGTTTGTTCTGATGCTGGTAAGATTGACCCACCTGCATCAATTTTTAAGAAATCACGACCAATTCCGTCGCTTCTTAAATACTCATCTTGTAACCCTAAACCGTCGTTATTGGGTTCAAATAAAACAGCACCTGCTCCATCTCCAAAGATGATACAAGTAGCTCTGTCGCTATAATCTATAATTGATGACATTTTATCAGCACCAATTAGTAACACTTTTTTATATCGACCACTTTCAATATAACTTGATGCAGTTGACATACCGTATAAAAAACTAGAGCAAGCAGCTTGTAAGTCGTAAGAAAAAGCATTTACGGCTCCTATTTTAGAAGCGGTGTAAGCTGCTGTAGAAGCTACAGGCATGTCTGGAGTAGCTGTTGCTACAATAACCATGTCTATATCTTCTGGGTTTGTGTTTGATTTTTGAAGTAAATCTTCTGCTGCTTTTATAGCCATAAAAGAAGTTCCAAGGCCTTCACCTTTTAAAATCCTTCTTTCTTTGATCCCTGTTCTGCTAGTAATCCACTCATCGTTTGTGTCTACCATGGTCTCTAGCTCTTTATTAGTTAGAGCATGTTCTGGAATATATTTTCCTACCGCTGTTATAGCTGCAGTTATTTTAGTCATAGTTGTTTGTTTTGTAGTAAAACGAGTTTTCAAAGTAATGAAAATTATTTCACTTTTTTATAGAAAAAAACATCAAAAAGAGTATTTTTTGATGTAAAAACATAAAAAAACCCTCAAAGTAGAGGGTTTTTTAATTTTTTAAACTAGTTTTTAAGCCTCAGCTGCAGCACTTTCTAATACTACTTGACCTCTGTAATAAAGTTTTCCTTCATGCCAGTGAGCTCTGTGGTATAAATGAGCTTCTCCAGTTGTAGGATCAACAGCTATTTGAGGTACAGAAGCTTTATAATGAGTTCTTCTTTTATCTCTTCTAGTTTTAGATATTTTTCTCTTTGGATGTGCCATTTTATGTCTTATTTATCTGTTAGTAAATCCTTTAATTTATCCCATCTAGGATCTGTTGATTCTTCCTCAACAGTTTTTTCTTCGTTAATTCTTAATTCTTCTAATTTTCTTAAAGCATCCGATTGCATAGTACCATCAGTAACATTTGGATGTACTCTTTTGCTCGGTGTTGATAATACGATTAATTCATAAATGTATTGAGCTACATTTACTTGATAAGCTTCATGTGGAAGGATCAAAATTTCATCGTGTTCATCATTAAATTCATGACCAAACTTAACAACCAAATCTAAATTACCATTAATGGGTAAGTCAAATAACTCATTAGTGATATCACAAGGAACGTTAACCGTTCCGCTTATATTAAAAGTAAGCTCTATCAAAGTGCTTTTTTTAGTAAATGTAATATCAGCTTTTACGTTGGCGTTGTTAAACTCGTTAAACTGAAATGCTTCAAAGAACGTTTTGTCAATTTGATATTCAAACAAATGACTTCCTTCTTTTAAACCTACAAAAGGTATGTTGAATTCTTTTAAGTCTTTCATCTACAACTATCAATTTGAGCGTGCAAAGATATAAAAAATGTTTTTACTTTTATATTTTGAGTAAAAAAAATGAACTATTTTGCTTTTAATGCGTTTTTTGTAAGTTCTTGATACTCTTTTCTGTTCTTAAATATTTGTAATGAGGTAAATAAGGCTTCTTTAAAAGATGTAGGGTTGGCTTTGTTTTTACCTGCAATATCAAATCCAGTTCCATGGTCTGGAGAGGTTCTTACTTTACTCAATCCAGCGGTAAAGTTTACACCATTTCCAAACGATAAAGCTTTAAAAGGAGCTAATCCTTGGTCATGGTACATTGCTAAAACTCCATCAAATTGCTCGTAGGTTTTTGAACCGAAAAATCCATCGGCTGCATACGGACCAAAAACTAATTTACCTGATTCTTTAATTTCTGAAATGGTTGGACGGATAATTTCATCATCTTCAGTACCAATAATTCCTTTGTCACCACAGTGTGGATTTAAACCTAAAACAGCAATTTTAGGTTTACTAATGTTAAAATCTTGTTGTAACGAAGTATACAACGTTTCAACTTTAGTCTTAATAAGTTCTGGAGTAATTGTTTCTGCAACTTGAGACACGGGAATATGGCCAGTTATTAAACCGATACGTAATTCATCTGTCATTAAAACCATTAAACTTTTCCCGTCAAAATTTTCCTCTAAGTATTCTGTGTGACCAGGAAACTTAAATTCTTCTGATTGAATGTTCTCCTTGTTAATAGGAGCAGTAACAATAAGGTCTATTTGATTCTTTCTTAAAGCTTCAACAGCTGCTTGTAGTGACTTTAAAGCAAATTTACCTCCGTCTTCAGTAATTTTACCGAGGTCTATTTTAACTTCTTCTTTCCAGCTATTTAACAAATTAACCTTTCCATGTACAAGTTTATCTAAAGAAGTAATGCCATGGATACTGGTATTAAGTTTTAAAGCTTTTTTATGGTATGAAATTAATTTGTTTGAAGCGAATAAAACAGGAGTGCAAAAATCAAGCATTCGTTTGTCTTCAAATGTTTTTAAAATAATTTCGATACCAATTCCGTTGATGTCTCCAACCGAAATCCCAACAATAATTTTGTTTGCTTTATCCATAGTTTACTTTCGTAGGTAAAGTTGTATTTTTGATGCTAACAAAAGTAACTAAATTTTTATAGAATGTTTACCGGAATAATAGAAACTCTTGGAATTGTTAAAGGTATTGAGCGTGAAAAAGAGAATTTACACCTTACAATAAAAAGCTCAATTACTAATGAGTTAAAAATAGATCAGAGTGTAGCACATAACGGTGTTTGTTTAACAGTTGTAGCGATTGATAAAGATGAATATACGGTTACGGCTATTAAAGAAACGTTAGATAAAACCAATATAGATGATTTACAGGTAGGAGATGAGATAAACCTTGAAAGAGCAATGAAATTAGGAGCTCGATTAGATGGACATATAGTACAGGGACATGTAGATGGAACAGGTGTTTGTGAAAATATTGCAGATGCGGATGGTAGCACAGTTTTTACTTTTTCGTATGATTTTGACGGAACAAATATTACTATTGAAAAAGGTTCAATTACTATAAACGGGGTAAGCCTAACAGTAGTAAACTCTAAAAAAAATGAATTTAGTGTGGCAATTATTCCGTACACATACGAGCATACAACCTTTAAAAACTTCAAAAAAGGTACTAAAGTGAATTTAGAGTTTGATGTAATTGGGAAATATGTGGCTAGACTTCATGCTTTAAGAGAGTAAAATTAATAAGAAATAAAATTGCACGAAAACTATGGAAGTATTTAAGTCTATAGCCTTATGTTTTTCAGGAGGTGGTTATAGGGCAGCTTGCTTTTCTTTAGGAACATTATCATTGTTAGAAAAAGTAGGATTGTTAGAAAATGTAAAAGCTATTTCTACAGTTTCAGGAGGAACAATTACTGGGGTTAAATATGCACAATCTCAATTTGAAGAAAAAGATTTCCAAACTTTTTTTAATGAGTACTATACATGGTTAGCTAAAGATGAATTAACAAATAATGCATTAAGTCATTTAAGATCGCCTTTAATTTGGAATCAACTAGAAAATAAGCATAAGCGAAAGAATCCAATAAATGCGTTTGCTATAGAATACAATGAGCTAACAAACCATGCAACTTTAGGGCAAGTTCAAGATGCAATAAGTCGAGGTAAAACGCATTTAGAAAGAGTGATTTTTAATGCCACAGATTTTGATAGTACCCATCAGTTTAGGTTTCAAAATATAAAAGGGAATCAAAAAAGGTTTGGAAACGGAAAAGTACATAGCAAATATAAAGGAGTTATTAATGATATAAAGTTAGGAGATGTAATTGCAGCTTCTACAGCATTTCCAGGTGGGTTTGAACCCATAGGGTTTCCCTATGATTTTACTCCAAAACATAATGATTTAGAGGAAATAGGATTGATGGATGGAGGTATTGTAGATAATCAAGGGGCTTCTGTTTTTGTGTCTGAAGCACAAAACCAATGCGATGGAAAACCAGAACTTCATGATTTGTATTTTTTGTGTGATGTTTCTTCGCCATATCCAGGAGAGGGTTTTAAGTTTGCTTCTGATTCTTGGTTTAGCAAATATGTATCCTATGTGTCAAGTGCTTTTACCTTATTATTTATGTTGATGGTTACGGTATTTTTTGGAGTTCAAAAAATGATGGTTTGGTACACAATAAGCGTTGTAATATTAGCTTTTTTGGTGTTTATTCATTTTTTATTTTTCTCATTATCTAAATTAATGCAAAACGAAACAGGTGTAGATCAAAGACTGTATTTGCCACCGAGAAGAGTAGGTTTTTATATACTTAATAGAGCAAAATCTTTGGTGCGTATGGCAAGTGTAGTTTTTCTTAAAAATGATAGGAGGCAACATGCAAATGCAATTTACAGTACTTTCCCTAATAAAATAATTACTTCTACAGTATATGAGTTACGATGTAAAGATACTTTAGGAAATCAAAGAACTCGACCAGAAAATGAGAGAGGATGGGAGGGAATTGTAAAATATACAGGAGAGATAAGTGAAACAATTATTGAAAATTCAAATAAAAGTGCATCGTTTGGTACTACTTTATGGTTCACGAAAAAAGATAAGGCAAACGGTATGTTAAACAGTGTTATTGCGTGTGGAGAATATACTGCTTGTTATAATTTGTTGTCACATTTGATTCTTCAATACGGAGAAGAAGCTACTGAGATTCCCATTTTTAAAGAGTTGTTATTACTGTGGGAAAAATTTCAAAAAAATCCTAAGTTTTTGATAGAAGAACGTCAAGAGAAATTAAAGACCATGAATAGATAAATATTCATGGTCTTTTAGTTTTAAAAAACTATGATTTTTATTGTATCTACAATAGTTTTAACAATTTTGTTTTTAAAATGTCCTAAGCTTATTTTTGAAATACCAGCAGCTTGTAAAGCCTTCATTTGAAATAAATCCTTCTGGCTTTTTACTAACCATTCAAAATCTTCTATAGTAAGCTTGCCTTGTGCTAATAAAGACGTCCATCTTTCTAATTTGTCTTTCGACTCACTTAAGAACAGTTCAATGTCTTTTTTTGATTCTTGTGAAAATTCACTAAACTTATCACTAAACAATGAAACTAATGATTTTTTTAATTCTTGTAATATTTTTTCGAAATCCATAGCGTATTAATTGTTTGAAAGAAGTTCTAGTAATTTGTTTTTTGTGGCAGGTTCTTTTTTGCTTTCGTATTCAAGTAACAGATTAAATGCCTCAGTTATTTGCCCTTTAGCTTCCGTGATAAAAAAGGGTGAAAGTTTATCTTTTTCTTTCCATCGTTTTAAAAAACCTGCAAGTAAGTTTTTGTCTTGGTCAGCTAATAATAACCACATTTTATAGGTTATCTCGTTGTTGGGTTTGTACTTCTCGTATTCAACAATTTTAGCAATTTCATTATGTAACTTTTCAATCTTGTTAATATTTTCTTGGTACGAACTTTCAGCTTTTTCGATAAGCTGATTAGCATCTATTTTTATTTCAATAGTTTTTTGAAATGAGTATTGGTCGTAAGGAGCTGTTTTAAGAATACTGCAAGAAGAAAGAAAAGCAGTAATAAACACTAAAATAAAGAAGGGCTTGTTGTTTTTCATTGGATAGTTAGGTTACTTTTTTAAGTAAGTAAATTTAATACTTTATGAATTAAAATAAAGAGAAAAAACACCCATAAAAAAGAAGTGTTTTTCAGGAGTCGTTATGATAGAATGTTATCGTTTGCTTGGTTTTTGTGGTAAAGATAATGGCAATCAATGAGTTATATTCGTATCTTTGAGTAGAGTGTAAAATTAATGAGTTATGGATATATCAGTTTTTTTACTAAAGTTTTGGGGATGGTACTGTATTATTTTCTTCTTTGTGTTAAGCTTTAATCCTAAAAGAGTAAAACAAATAGTAGATAATTTACAAGATGCACGGTTTTTAATTATTCTCTCGCTCTTTGCAATTATAATCGGTTTGCTTAATGTGTTGGCTCATAATATATGGGAAGCAAATAGTAAACTGTTGGTAACTCTGTTTGGTTGGCTAGCTTTAATCAAGGGTGTTATTTTATTTACTTTTCCTAAGCAAACAATTAAACTACTAAAACAAAGTAATATAAAGTTTATACAGGGAGTTTACTTGTTATTATTCTTCTTAGGTATGTTTTTGTTGAATGAGGCCTACGGAATTGTTCCTTTTTAAATTGAAATAAAAAAGATTAAACCAATAAATAGGTAATAAAAAACGGCGTTGAAAATCAACGCCGTTTTTTTAAATTATTTATGAAGCAATATAGCGCTTTACTACCCATAAAGGAACATGTAAATCATGAGTAAATAACTCTTCAGTAACACTTCCTACTAAAAGAGAAGTAAAGTTATTGTGCCCTTTGTCAGCAACAAACAAAATATCAGTTTTTTCTTTCTCTGCAACAGCCCTTATTTTTTCAGGAATACTGTCATCACCAGCTGAAGCCTTTAAAGTTTCTACATTTGAAGTTTTTACTTTATTAAGTAACTTTTCAAACTGTAACCCAACATGTTTTTCTACTTTCTCACGAGCCTTATCTACTTTGATATATGGGAAAAACAATTGAGGTATTTTAAAAACATTTAATATTTTTAAAACAGATTCTTTCTTTTTGTTGATAGATGAAGCAATATTAAAAGCCTTAAGAGAGGCTGAAGAAAAATCGGTTGCGACCATAAAGTTTTCAGGATTTAAGTTTGCTTCCTTTGGAATGGAAAGAATATTACATTTTGCCATTCGTAATAGCTTTCCTGAAACCGATCCAGATCCTTTGTAGGTGTTTTTATTACCCAAAACAATTAAATCAGCGTGGTATTTATTGGCAACATAGCTAATTAAACTTTCCGTATAAGCATCGTCAGAAACTAATAACTCATAATTACAATCAGCATCAAAATGTTTACTAATGCTGTTGTCTAACTCTTCTTCAATAATATCTTCAATGCTTATATTTTCTAACTGTTCAGAAAATAAATTACTTATTTCATACTTTTTTACATTATGAATAAAATATACATTTTCTGTTTCATGCTTTTTTGCAAGCATGCTACAGTATTTAATAAGTGTAACATCTAGTTCAGAAAGGTCTAAGGCTACTAGTATATTTTTAATTTTCATAATTTAAGGTTTTTGTTTTTTCGAATCTATTAATCTTTTTACAGTTTCTTGGTATTCTTCCTTCTCTTTTTGATTTAAGCGTTTAAGATGCTCTTTGTAATCTTCCCTTAAGCCTTTAAAAAGAGAATAACACATTAATAACAAAAGTAAGGTAAAAGGAAGACCTGTGGCAATAGAAGCAGTTTGAAGTGCCTTTAAACCACCTCCTAATAGTAATACAGCAGCTACAGCACCTTCAGCAAGAGCCCAAAATATACGTTGCCCAACAGGAGCGTCGATTTTTCCACCAGAAGTTAAGCTATCAACTACCAAAGAACCAGAATCTGAAGAAGTAACAAAGAAACTAGCAATAAGTATAATTGCAATAATATTTAGAGCCATTGAAAATGGAAAATCTTCTAAAAATACAAAAAGGGCAGTAGCAACATTATCGTTCACACCATCTGCAATAGTAGGATCTCCTCCTAAAATTTCGTGTAAAGAAGTTGCTCCAAAAGCAGTAATCCAGAATAAAGTGATTAAAGTAGGAACAATTAACACTCCAAGAATAAACTCTCTAATAGTTCTTCCTTTAGAAACACGAGCGATAAACATACCTACAAAAGGAGACCATGCAATCCACCATCCCCAATAAAAAATAGTCCATGAGTTTTGCCATTCTGTTCCAGAATAGGCTTCTGCCCAAGTAGAAAGGCTTACCAAATCGTTTACATAACTACCTGTGTTTTGTACAAAGGACTTTAAGATGAAAATAGTAGGCCCTAAAATTACCACAGCGAGCAATAGAAGTACTGCAATACGCATATTCATTTCACTTAAAAACTTTACTCCTTTGTCAACTCCTGAAACTACAGAAATGGTTGCAATTAACGTAATTCCGACAATTAACCATATTTGTAGTGAAATTCCTGAGTCTAAACCAAAAACATGTTCTAAACCAGCAGCAACTTGCTTAACACCCAGTCCAAGAGAAGTTGCTAATCCAAAAACAGTAGCCAAAACAGCAAAAATATCTATAATATCACCAATTCTACCGTAAATCCTATCTCCTAAAAAAGGGTAAAAAACAGAACGAATTGTTAAAGGAAGTCCTCTAGAGTACGTAAAATACGCTAACGATAAACCTACCAAGGCATAAATACCCCAAGCATGTAACCCCCAGTGTAAAAAAGTAACGTTCATAGCTTCTTTAGCAGCAGCGGCAGTATTTGGGTCAGCCATAGGAGGTGAAGATAAATGATAAACAGGTTCAGCAATACTCCAAAAAAGTAAACCAATTCCCATACCAGCACTAAAAAGCATTGAAAACCATGAGGTAGTTGAGAATTCTGGTTTCGCTTTTGCGCCTCCAATACGTAAAGTTCCATATTTACTAAAGGCTAAGTAAAGCATAAAGGCAACAAAAATGTTTACGGCTAAAATAAATAACCAACCAGTTTTGTTTGCTATGAAATTTTGTGCTGTATCAAAATATGTTTGTGCCCTTTCTTTAAATAGTAAAGTTAAAGCTACACTTAGTATAATTACTATTGAAGAAGTGAAGAATACAGGTCCGTTAACTTCGAGTCCAAAGATTGATTTTCGCTCGTCACTTCTAATTATTTTTTTTGCTTTCTTCATGTGTTAATGTTTTGTGCTATGTATTCTATTAAAAATAGTATCCGATATTTATGTTAAACCTCATGTCCCAATCAGCATTAGGTGTTCCGTTGGCTAAAGCATTTGTCCACACTGGACCTAACCAAGGGTGATCTTTTCCCGCGGCAAAATCTATATAAGTATACACATTACCAGCTGTTACTAAGAAGCCAAATACATTCATTAAACTGTCTTCGAAGTTTTCAGCTGCTTTATCCATGTAACCAAAATCATTATATACTTGTATGCTAGAGATAGGTTTCCATTTTACAGGAAAAGTATAAGCAGCACCTAAAGTATACGTTGTTGCTTCTGTAGCGGTAAGGTAAGGAGCTCCATAGGCAGTTAAAGCGATAAGATCGCTATAGGTAGTGTTTTTAGTATTGTATTTGTAAGTAGATACTTGTGCTTTTGCATCAAAGTTTTTTACGTTTAATTGGTAATGTAGGGCAAAAGCATGGTGACTTGAAGTATCTTCAGTATCTAAATTATAAAGCCCTCCATATTGAGCAGAAAACCCTATTTGGTGCTGTGTGTTTTCACTTCCGAAATGATAATTTACTTTACCATTTAATTGGTTTGTCTCCTTATATCTTAAATCAAGGTTTCCATCTCCATCAATGTCTATAGAGGCAACATCGTAAGAGTATCGGCTATCAGAAACATCAGAGTTGCTTCCGAAATTAAGTTCTTCAGCATTTTTAAAAAAAGCCAAGGCATATTCCCATTTCTCTCCTTTATGGGTAAATTTTACTCCCATATCATGGTCATCTTCTAGTCCTAAATAATAATTAATACCAAAAAACCAACTATGAGAATTGTATTGAGTAATACCAAAAGGCACTTGTGTTAACCCTAATTGAATATTGTCGTTATCGTTAAAGTCGTACCCTAACCATCCTTGTTTTAGCATACCGCCCCCAAAACTTTGAGAGTAAAAACGATACTCGGCATTTAGCTTTATTCCTTTATACTTTGCTTTAGCGTTAATTCTAAAGACGTCGAAACCGAAATCGCCTCCACGCTTTTTTTGACCGTCTTTCCAAGAAGATAGGTTATAGTTAAATCGTAGTGCTCCGCCAATTTTAACCTCAGGCTTTTCTTGTGAAAACATAACTGTAACAAAAGAAAAAGCAACTAAGACTAGGCTTTTTTTTGTGAAATTCATTGTTAATTTTAATAAATGTGAAGAAAGCGTACTCATAAAAGCACATTTTCAAGTGTAAAGGATAATAAAAACCTCTTTTTAGCTTAAAAAAAAGATGATTATTTTGAAGGAGGAATGAATTTATCTGATTGATTCCTAAAAACTAAAAAGTTAAAACTGAATATTCGTTTATTCTTTTTGTCTTTGAGCTTTTTTATCATAAGGCTGCAAAGGTACTGATTAAAAAGGAGGTTCAAAAGAAAAATTTTGTAGAAGTAAATAAAAAAGCACCTACAAATAATATGTAAGTGCTTGTGTTTAAAGGTGGTCCCACATGGGCTCGAACCATGGACCCCCTGATTATGAGTCAGGTGCTCTAACCAACTGAGCTATAGGACCAGTTAAATTTGGATTGCAAAAATAAAAACTTTTTTAAATAAACACCTATTTTTTTACACTTTTCTACTCATTAAATTTTTGCCAAAAGTACGTAAACCTTCTTTATGCTTACCAGAAATGGTAAGGTAATTTAAGCTTTCGAAAGACTTATCTGTGTAGTACTCAATAAGTTTGTGGGTTTCTTTCGGGATGTTGTTTTTCTTAAAAATAGCTGAAACAGTAGTCACTTTTTCAGTGTTGTTTTTTTGTTTTCCATTGTAAAGTTTTAGTAAATTTTCTTTGTCAGCATCATTAGCTACCTCTAAAGCCTTTAAATAAAGAAATGTTTTCTTGTTTTCAATAATATCTCCACCAACTTGCTTTCCAAAAGATTCTGGGTCGCCAAAGGTATCTAGGTAATCATCTTGTAACTGAAAAGCAATTCCTAAGTTTAAACCGTAATTATATAAATGTTGGGCTTGCTCTTCATTAGCGTTAGCAACAATAGCACCCATTTTTAAAGCAGCAGCAACTAAAACAGATGTTTTTAACGTAATCATTTTAATGTATTCATCAATGGTTACATCATTTCTAGTTTCAAAGTCAACATCTAACTGTTGGCCATCACAAACCTCTAAGGCAGTTTTACTAAATAATTGTGCTAGTTTTTGAAAAATTTTAGGCTCGTAATTTTCAAAATATTGATAGGCCAAAATAAGCATAGCGTCACCAGATAAAATACCTGTATTTATATTCCATTTTTCGTGTACAGTTTCCTTACCTCTTCTTAAAGGTGCATCATCCATTATATCATCGTGTACTAAAGTGAAGTTATGAAAAACTTCAACAGCGAATGCAGCAGGTAATGCCTTTTGATAATCGCTTGAAAAAACATCAGCAGCAATTAAGGTTAACATCGGGCGAATTCTCTTACCTCCTAATCTTAAGATGTAATCTACTGGTTCATAAAGGTTTTTAGGTTCTCTTGAGAACTTCTGAGATTCTAAAAAAGTTATAAAGTCTGATTGATATGATAATATGTCCAAATCTGAAAATTTTTGTAAAAATAAGGTAAACATAAATTTTAGCTACAACGTAATGTTAAAAAAAGATTAAAACTCTGGAAACTTTTTTTGTTTCTAGAGTTTCCTGTTGTACATTTGCAAACAATTATGAGAGATAAAATAATTAATAAAGCAGGAGAAATGTTTTTAACCTTAGGGTTTAAAAGCACAACGATGGATGATATTGCGAAAGAACTTGGAATGTCTAAAAAAACATTGTATAAGTATTTTTCAAATAAAACAGCTTTGGTAGATGCCAGTACAGAGTCGGTTCATAATACAATTAGCGAAACGATTGACAGAGTTAAAAGTCAAAATTACAATGCTGTAGAAGAAGAATTTGCAGTGAAAGCAATTTTTAAAGAAATGTTTAAAAATGCAAAAACTTCACCAATGTATCAGTTAAAAAAATATTACCCAGAAACATATACAAAGTTGGTAGAACGTGAGGTGTGTATGTTTAGAGATTGTAATGTAGATAACTTGAAAAAAGGTGTTGAGCAAGGTTTGTATAGAGCCAACATAAAAGGAGAGCTATTAGTCAATTTTTATTTCACGCTAGTCTTTGGTGTGTTTGAAAGTGAACTATACAGCAACGATATGCAAGAGGTTATGGAAATTGAATATGAAATTTTAGAATATCATATTAGAGCAATAGCTACGCAAAAAGGGGTAGAAGAACTAGAAAGACAATTAAGAAAAATAAATAAAAACTAAAAACAATGAGGAAATACATATACGGTGTATTTGTGTTCTTTTTTACGGGGTATATAACTGCTCAAGAGAAAGAAATGAGTTTGTCAATGCAAGAAGCAATTGATTATGCTATAAAAAACAGTTACGACAATAAGGTGTCCTTAAACGATATAGAAGCAGCAAAAAAGAAAAAGTGGGAAACTACCACTATAGGTTTGCCGCAGATTAACGGAAAAGTAGAATATCAAAACTGGATAAAACAACAAGTGTCTTTATTACCAGTTGCAGCTTTTGATAATACACAAAGTACAATAGATATAGTTGAAGAATATTTTGATGGAGTTATAAGAAATGGTAAAGAAGTGATGACGCCAACAGGTTTCGTTCCTTTGCGTTTTGGAACAAAACAAACAATGAATGCATCAGTAACTTTAACCCAATTGTTATTTGATGGTTCGTATTTGGTAGGGTTGCAATCAGCAAAAACATATTTAAAAATCTCTGAACAAGCAAAAGAAAAAACAGAATTAGCAACACGTGAAGCTATTATTAATGCGTACGGTAATGTGTTAGTTACTGAAAAATCAATTGAGATTTTAGAGAATAACAAGAAAGTACTTGAGAAAAACTTGAATGAAACTCAAAAAACCTATGATAATGGGTTAACAGAGTTAGAAAACGTAGAGCAATTACAAATCACTTTAGGAAACGTTGAAAGTAACTTAAGAAACACCGAACGATTAAAGGAAATAGCGTATCAAATGTTAAATGTTTCTTTGGGAAATTCAATTGAAACAAAATTAACATTAACTTCTACACTAGATAACTTAGTTATTGATAATACTGATTTAAGTTTATTAGCTACTCAATTTAATATTGATAATCATATAGATTTTAAAATAGCTCAAAATGACAGGGAAAGTAAACGTTTATTAATGAAGTTAGAGCAAAGTAAAGGATTACCTAGTTTGTCAGCGTTTATAAACTATGGAGCTAACGCTAACTCAGATGATTTTAACTTTTTAGATAGCAATCAAAAATGGTTTGATTACTCTTTGTTTGGAGTAACTTTAAATGTGCCCATATTCAGTAGCTTTGGAAGAAGCTCTAGAACAGCTCAAGCAAAAATAGCATTAGAGAACGCAGACATTCGATTAGAAGAAGCGAAACAAAAGCTAAACTTACAGGTAGAGAGAGCTAAAAGTGAGTATCAATTAGGAATTGAAAATCACGAAACAGCTAAGAAAAACTTAGCACTAGCTGAACGAATAGAAAAAAAGCAACAAGTAAAGTTTTTTGAAGGAATTTCTTCAAGCTTTGACTTGCTACAAGCACAAAACCAGTTATACACACAACAAAATAATTACGTACAATCAATGTTAAACGTAATTGCTAAAAAAGCACAATTAGAAAACGCATTAAACATACCACTAAAATAAAATCAACTATAATGAGAAAAATATATTCACTATTCGCCATTACATTGCTTTTAGCCTCATGTGGGGGTAAAAAAGAGCAGTCTGTACAAGACGTAATAGCATCTAACGATTTAACTAAAATTAGAGAGAAAAAAGCATCGTTAGATACACAAATGCAAACACTATCTGATGAAATAAAGATTTTAAATGATAAAATTTCTGAATTAGATACCAATAAAAAAGTTCCTTTAATTACAGTTCTTTCGGCAAAGAAAGAAGCTTTTAATCATTATTTAGAACTACAAGGAGCTGTACAAACAAAGCAGAATGTACTCATCTATCCTGAAATGCCAGGGCTTCTAGTACGTATTTATGTAAAAGAAGGACAGTATGTTAAAAAAGGACAAACTTTAGCAAAAATTGATGATGGAGGTTTAGCTAATCAATTAGCACAAATTGAAGCGCAAGCAGCATTAGCAGAAACAACGTATAAGCGCCAGAAACGTTTATGGGATCAAAAAATAGGATCAGAAATTCAGTTTTTACAAGCAAAAACTAATTATGAAGCACAAACCAGTGCTGTTAGTCAGTTAAGAAGACAGTTAGCAAAATCAGTAATTACAGCACCTTTTTCAGGAGTAATTGACGATGTAATAAAAGAGCAGGGAACTGTAGTGGCGCCAGGAATGGGGTCTGAGATTTTTAGAATAGTAAACTTAAAAAACATGTATATCGAAACAGATGTGCCTGAAAGTTATATTACATCTATTAAAAAAGGAAAAAATGTTGAGGTTGAGTTTCCTGTATTAGGAGAGAAGTTAACTTCTAAAATTCGTCAAGCAGGTAACTTTATAAACCCAGCTAACAGAACATTCAAGGTTGAAGTTGAAGTTCCAAATAAAGATGGAAGCATAAAACCGAATTTAACAGCGAAGTTAAAAATCAATGATTACTCTAATGAAAATGCAATTTTAATTCCTCAAAGTATTATTTCAGAAAATGCGAATGGAGAACAATATGTGTATGTAGTAGAAAATATCAAAGATCAGGTTGGAACCGCTAAGCAAATAATTATAACTACAGGAAAAACACAAGGAGATATTATTGAAGTTTTGAGTGGAGTTGAAGACGGAACAAAAATTATTGAAGAAGGAGCTCGTAGTGTGAAAAACGGACAAGAGGTTAAGGTATTAGACATTAGTCAGTAGTTTTTTAGTTAGTAGAATGAAAGAAATTAAATTTAAGTTCGAAGATTTAAAAGTATATCAAAAGTCACTTGATTTTGTAGATGTTGTTTATAAAGTTAGCAATACGTTTCCAAAAGAAGAAAACTATCGATTAACGTCACAATTCATAAGAGCAGCCACTTCTGTAGCATTAAATATTGCAGAATGCTCAGGAGATACAAACCCACAATTTTCTAGATTTTTGCAAATAGCATTAGGTTCTGTTAAAGAATGTGTGGTTTGTGTAGCAATTGCTAAAAATCAAAAGTATATTTCAATAGAATAAGAAAATAATTTAAGAGAAAAATTAGAAGAACTATCAAAGATGATAAGCAGTCTTCAAAAGTATCTTAAAAACACTAATGACTAAAAACTAAAGTCTAATGGCTGATAAAAAACAAAAAAAACAAGTAGATAAAGAGTTTGGTTTATCCTCTTGGGCAATAAATAATAAAACAACTATCTATGTAATGATGGTTATGATACTTATAACAGGTATTTCTGCCTTTTTAAGTATGCCTAGAGAAAATTTCCCAGAAATTAGAGAAACCAAAATTTATATAAGTTCTCTATACCCAGGAAATACAGCTGAAGATATAGAGAAGCTAATTACCGACCCGTTAGAAGATAGACTTAAAACGGTAAGTAATGTAGTAGAAATTACTTCTACATCTCAAGAAGATTACTCAATGGTAATTGTTGAGTTTGACGAAAACATATCAGTAGATCAAGCTAAACAAAAAGTAAAAGATGAAATAGACCAAGAAACGTCTGGAGAAGATTGGCCTACGTTTAACGGAGCTAAAGTAGAACCAAATGTTTTTGAGCTAAGTATTTCTGAAGAAATGCCAATTCTAAATATCAATATCTCGGGAGATTATCCAGTAGATAAATTAAAAGAATTTGGGGAGTATTTAGAAGATGAAATTGAAGATTTACAAGAAATAAAAAAAGTAGATATCCGTGGTGCTGAAGAAAAAGAAGTTGAGGTAGCTGTAGATATTTACAAAATGATGGCAGCACAAGTAAGTTTCCAAGATGTAATTAACGCAATTAACGGAGGAAACTTAACAATGTCGGCGGGTAATTTAATTGCTAGCGGACAACGACGTACTGTTAGAATTTTAGGAGAAATTGAAGACCCGCAGGAATTACAAGACTTTGTAGTAAAATCGGAAAAAGGAAACTCAATTTATCTACAAGATATTGCAAAAGTTTCTTTTAAAGATAAAGATAAAACTACCTATGCTCGTGAGTTTGGAGAAGCAGTAGTAATGTTGGATGTAAAAAAACGTTCAGGAAAAAACATGGTAGAAGCTGCTGAAAAAATTCAGAAGATTGTAGAAGATACCAAAGCCAACATATTTCCAAGTAACTTAAAAGTAACCATAGCTAATGATCAATCTTCAAAAACTATTGGTCAGGTAGATGATTTAGTTAATAACATCATTTTTGGGGTAATTTTAGTAGTATTAGTACTAATGTTCTTTTTAGGGTTTAAAAATGCCTTATTCGTAGGATTTGCCATTCCAATGTCAATGTTCATGTCATTAATGATTTTGAGTTGGCTAGGATATACCATGAACACCATGATTCTTTTCGGGTTAATTATGGGGCTGGGAATGTTGGTAGATAATGGTATTGTAGTTGTTGAAAACGTATACCGTTTGATGGATGAAGGTATGCCAAGAATTGAAGCAGCAAAAAAAGGAATCGGTGAAATAGCATTTCCAATTATTATCTCAACAGCAACAACAGTAGCAGCATTTATTCCTTTAGGAATGTGGCCAGGAACTATGGGGCAGTTTATGATTTATTTTCCTGTAACATTATCTGTAGTATTAGGTTCTTCGTTATTTGTGGCAATATTTTTTAACTCGGTGCTAGTATCTAAATTTATGAGTGTTGAGGATAAAAATATGCCGTTAAGGCGGATTATTATTTTATCAGCTATAATGGCAATAATAGGTTTATTAATAGCCTTTTTAGGAGGGACTTATAGAGCTTTGGGTACGGTGATGGTATTTACAGCTATTATGTTATGGGTATATCGATTAGCGTTACGCCCTTGGGCAAATCGTTTTCAAAATACAGTGTTACCGCGTTGGGAACGTTTTTATGAGAGAATGTTAAGAGCTGCCTTGAGAGGTTGGAGACCGTACATTATTTCTTTAGGTACTTTAGTTTTATTATTTGTTGCTTTTGGAGGGTTTGGAGCCTCAATAGGAAGTCAACGTACTAAAGTAGAATTCTTCCCAGATAATACCCCTAATCAGATTATTGTATATATCGAGTATCCGCAAGGAACTGATATAGAAAAGACAAATCTGATTATGAAAGATTTGGAAGAACGCGTGTACAAGGTGTTAAATTTACCAGAATACATAGATAACGGTTATAATTTCTTAGTAGAAAGTGCGGTATCTCAAGTAGGAGCAGGTTCAGGTAACCCGCAAACTGATGGAGGTTCAACAGCTGAAATGCCTCATAAAGGAAAAATTACGGCTTCAATGCGTGAGTACAAATTTCGTAGGGGAGCAGATAGTAAAGAGTTACAAAGAAAAGTAACCGAAGCATTAAGAGGAATTTACCCAGGGTTAGAAATTTCAGTAGAAAAAGAAGCAGTAGGTCCACCAGCAGGATATCCTATCAATATTGAGTTAGAAGGAAATGATTATGCAGAATTAATCAATACCGCTGAAAAAATGCGTGATTTTATCAACTCAAAAAGTATTGCAGGAATTGATGAGTTAAAGATTGATGTAAACAAATCTAAACCATCAATGTTGGTAAATGTTGATCGTAAAAAGGCTGGGGAATTAGGAGTGAGCTCATCACAAGTAGGAAACCAATTACGTAATGCTATTTTTGGATCTAAAGCAGGCATTTATAAAGAAGATGGTGATGATTTTGATATCTACGTTCGTTTTAATAAAGAAAACAGGTATAATAAAAGTGCAATTTTCAATCAGAAAATTACTTTTAGGGACATGGCTACAGGAACGATCAAAGAAATCCCTGTATC
This sequence comes from Tenacibaculum gallaicum, assembly GCF_003387615.1. GTDB lineage: Bacteria > Bacteroidota > Bacteroidia > Flavobacteriales > Flavobacteriaceae > Polaribacter > Polaribacter gallaicus. The sequence goes on from NZ_QUNS01000001.1 coordinate 744,805, forward strand.
AGCAGTAGCAGAACAAACAAATACTTCTGGGTTTAGTGCAATTAAACACAAAGATGTAAAAAGAGTGGTAACGGTATATTCAGCTTTAGCACCAGGATATACTGATGCAGCTGCGATTGTATCTCAAATTCAAAATGAAATGAAAACATTTACTGAACAACCAGATTCAGTAAAAGTTGATTATACAGGGCAAATAGAAGAGCAAAACAAACAAATGGCGTTCTTAATGAAAGCATTTTTTGGAGGGTTAGGTTTGATTTTCTTGATTTTAATTTTCCAGTTTAACTCTGTCTCTAAGCCTGCAATTATCATGTTAGCAATCTTCTTAAGTTTAATAGGTGTATTTGGAGGATTAATTATAACAGCAAAGCCGTTTGTAATTATGATGACGATGATGGGAATTATTTCGCTTGCTGGTATTGTGGTAAATAATGGGGTGGTATTGCTCGATTATACTCAATTATTAATAGATAGAAAGAAAGTAGAGCATGGTTTATCTTCTGATGAATATGTAGATGTTATTACTTTAGGAGAAGCTGTAATTAGAGGAGGAAAAGCACGTTTACGCCCGGTATTATTAACAGCAATAACAACTATTTTAGGACTAATTCCATTAGCAACAGGGTTGAATATTAATTTCTTTACTTTAGCTAGTGAGTTAAATCCGCATATATATGTTGGAGGGGATAATGTGATTTTCTGGGGTCCATTAGCGTGGACAGTTATTTACGGATTATTCATAGCAACCTTCTTAACACTAATTGTAGTGCCAATATTATTCTACTTAATCACTAAGTTTAAAATGTGGTTACGTAGCGTTTTATAATTGATTTTTTGTTAACTGTAAAAAGGGTTAAAAGTAAGTTGCTTTTAACCCTTTTTTATATTTTCGTGCTATGAACAAACCGGTTTTTACAGTTGAAGAAATAAAAAGGAAGATTGAGCAGTATTGTGTGTATCAAGACCGATGTCATAAAGAAGTAGAACAGAAATTAAAAGAGTATAAGTTAATTCCTGAAGCTAGAGAATACATTTTATTACACTTATTAGAACATAATTTCCTAAACGAAGAACGTTTTGCAAAAAGCTTTGCTAGAGGGAAATTCAGAATAAAAAAATGGGGAAAAGAACGAATCGTTAGGGAATTGAAGTTTCGAGATATTACAGCTTATAATATAACATCAGCCTTAAAAGAAATAGATGAAGAAGAATACATCAAAACCTTATACAATTTGGTGGAGAAAAAAAATGAATCAGTTTCAGAAACCAATCACTTTAAACGAAAAAAGAAAATTGCTGACTATCTTTTGTATAGAGGATTTGAAAGTAATTTAATATACGAAGCTTTAAAAACTATTGATTCTTAAATAAGCTATCAAGGTTTATCTCACTATCAAATTTTTTCTTAGTGTAAACTGTGTTGATTTTATCGTTAACACTACTAAAAAGCATCATAATTTTTTCAACTTGACTGTTAACTTGGTGTGCTGAAATAGATGGAATAAAGGTCATATCAGCTAAACGTAAAGTTTCATTTTCAAAAACATTAATACGAGCTTTAAAAGCAGGTGTTTTAAGTGTTTCAATATTTAAACTATCTTTAAATTGCTTGGTAAGTGTCTTTAGTTCTAAAGCATTATTTAAAGCCTCAATAGGAGTAGTGTTTTTTAATTCTTGTAAAAAATCTTCAACAGTAAAATATTCTTTCCAAGGTTTAATTTCGTCAATGTACTTTTCGTTTATTTCAGAATAATCAGTATGCTTAACCGAAATATTCATTTCAGTTTTAGTAGGTAACACTTCCTTTTGTTTTTCCTTTTTTTTACAAGAAGTAACTAAAAAAAATAATGAAGCAATAACAAATAAAAAACGACTCATTTCAATAAAATAATTAAGGGATAAAAGTACATATTTTACTTGGTATTCTTTGTGGAATTGAATTAGAAGTTTGAAATCAGTAGATTAGCAGTCTCTTTTGTAGATAGTTAAAAAAGAACAAATACTTTTTGCGAAATCTTAAATTTAATAACTTTGCAAACATGTATTTTTGAATAATTAAAAATGAGTGATACAATATTAATTTTAGGAGCTTGCGGGCAAATAGGAACAGAATTAACCCAAAAATTACGTTCTATTTATGGAGTAGAAAATGTAATAGCTTCCGATATTAGAGAAGGAAATGCAGAAATGATGAGTTCCGGGCCTTTTGAAATCATCGATGCTACCAACCAAGAGCAAATTTTAAAGGTTGTTCAAAAATATAAAGTAACCCAAGTATATTTAATGGCAGCAATGTTATCAGCAACTGCTGAAAAATATCCGTTAAAAGGTTGGGATTTGAATATGACTTCATTATTAGCAGTATTGGAGTTGGCAAAAGAAAAACATATTCAAAAAATATATTGGCCAAGTTCAATGGCAGCCTTTGGACCAACATCACCAAAAATGAATACGCCACAGAAAACTATAATGGAACCTTCTACGGTTTACGGAATTAGTAAAGTAGCAGGAGAACACTGGTGTAATTATTACCATGAAAAGTATGGAGTAGATGTACGAAGCATTCGTTATCCAGGAATTATAAGCTGGAAAACGTTACCAGGCGGAGGAACTACTGATTATGCTGTTGATATTTATTTTGATGCGTTGAAAAAAGGAACATTTGAGTGCTTTTTATCAGAGAATACCCGTTTACCAATGATGTATATGGATGATGCTATCAATGCAACCATTCAGTTAATGCAAGCAGATGAAGAAAGCATTAAAACAAGAACATCATACAACTTAGCAGCAATTAGCTTTACACCTGCTGAAATAGCTACGGAAATTAAAAAATACATTTCAGGTTTTACCATTACGTACAACCCAGATTTTAGGCAAGATATTGCTGACAGTTGGCCGCAAGTTATTGATGATTCAGAAGCAAGAAAAGATTGGGGTTGGAGGCATCAGTTTGATTTAGCTTCTATGACTAAAGATATTATTACCAATTTACAAGCTAAAGCCCAAGAGTCAGCAGAAGTGTAAGGATATACGCATGTTTTCGTCTATGTTATTCAAGATTTACAGTGAATTGTAACTTAGGTTACGTAACATTCACTATAGATAAAATACCTTTGTAATAACAACATGTTAACGATGAAAAAAATTATTCAAAATAGCTTACAAAAAGCACTGTCTTACAACGAATATAGAAACTTAGTAAGTGATTTATTGGCGAAAGGAAAATCTACAGGATCTAACCAATCAAATGATTTGTTAAACTACAGTAAGTTGAATGATAAGCGTATGAAACGTTTAGATAAAACGGTAAAACTTACTGAAGAAACGCTTGCTAAAATTAAAGATGTAAAAGAGCCACAAACTTGGTTAGTATTAACTGAAGGGTGGTGTGGTGATGCAGCACAAAACTTACCTGTAATTAATAAAGTAGCAGAAGAAAATCCTAATATCAATTTAAAACTAGTTTTACGAGATGAAAACTTAGAGTTGATGGATGAATTCTTAACGAATGGAGGAAGGTCAATACCTAAATTAATTGCTTTAAACAAAGAAAACGAGGTAATTAAAACATGGGGGCCAAGACCTACTACAGCAACTAAAATGGTTGTTGATTATAAAGAAAAACATGGTAGCTTGGATGCTGATTTTAAAACAGATTTACAAGTTTGGTACAATAAAAATAAAGGAGAAAATACCCAAGAAGATATTGTATCAATGCTTCAGTAATATAGCATATAAAATAGCCAGAAATTCCCCTTTTTGTTTTTGTCAAAAAGGGGAATTGTTTTCTGTATCTTTGCGCTCATAAGGAATAAATATGTTTGTAGAATTCAGTAGTTTATCAGAAGAAGCAAAAGTTTGGGTATACCCATCAAGTCGAAAGTTTTATCCGCAAGAAATTGACGGGCTAAAAGAAAAGTTACACCATTTTGTAGAAGGATGGAAGAAAGAAGATGCTGATTTCAAAGCTTCTTTTGAGCTGAAATACAATCGTTTCATTATCTTTTCTGTGGAAGAGGGTTCAGATTTAACCAACGCAGATATTGATAAACAAGTAGCATTTATTTTACAACTACAACAAGAATACGAAGTGGAGTTGTTAGATAAAATGAATGTGTGCTTTAAGCAAGGAGAATTTATTCAGTACAAAGACGTCAAAGAATTTAAAAAGTTGCTTAAAAAGAAGTCTGTATCAGCTAAAACAATCGTTTTTGATAATTTAGTACAAACCAAAGTAGAACTAGAAAATTACTGGGAAGTACCAATTACGGAAAGTTGGTATAGTCGATTTTTATAAACTTTCTATAAACTCATCAACACTCAATGCATTATCTACAGAAAAATTTCCAATTTTAGTTCTTCTTAGAACCGATAAGTGCGCTCCAGAATTTAACGCTTCTCCGTAATCGTAGGCAATAGAGCGAATATAAGTTCCTTTACTACATACAATTCGAAACTCTACGTTAGGTAAATCAATATTGGTGATTTCAAAGACATTAATTTCAACTTCACGAGCTTTAATTTCGGTAGTTTCACCTTTTCGAGCTAATTCATATAAGCGCTTTCCGTCTTTTTTAATCGCAGAAAAAATAGGGGGCTTTTGTTGAATTTTGCCGGTGAACTGTTCGGTAGTTTTATGTAGTAATTCTTCCGTAATATGTTCTGTAGGAAACGTTTCGTTAATTTCTGTTTCTAAATCGTAACTAGGCGTGGTAGCACCAATAACAAATGTACCCGTATATTCTTTTACCTGTCCTTGATATTCGTTAATGTTTTTGGTCTGTTTACCAGTGCAAATAATTAGCAAACCAGTAGCTAGAGGATCTAGAGTTCCAGCATGCCCAACTTTAATTTTTTTGATATCAAAACGTTTACGAATATGCCAACGTAGTTTGTTTACGACTTGAAAAGAAGTCCATTCTAAAGGTTTATCAATCAATAAAACCTGTCCGTTTTTGTAATCTTCTGCAGTCATTTAAAAAAATAAAGAGTAGCCAATGGCAATTAAACCTACAATAGCACAGTATAAAGAGAAATAAGATAACTTACTCTTTTTAACTAAGGCTATCATCCAAGTACATGCTAATAATCCAGAAATAAAAGCAGCGATAAAACCAGCTGATAATGGAATAATTTCTGAACTCTGAAAATTAATGTCTCCACCTAAAATATCTTTAGCTACTTTTCCTAAAATTAAAGGTACAACCATTAAAAAAGAAAAACGAGCAGCTTTGGTACGATCTACTCCTAATAATACAGATGTTGAAATAGTAGCTCCCGAACGTGAAATTCCAGGTAACATGGCAATTGCTTGAGAGATTCCTATAATTACAGAGTTCTTAAAAGAAACACTTTTGTTTGTGTTTTTAGCCTTGTCAGCCAATAAAAGCAACACAGCAGTAACTAGCAACATTAATCCTACTAATAAAATTTTTCCTCCAAAAAAGCTTTCTAATTCTTTTTCAAAAGCTAGACCTATAATTACAGCAGGAATCATAGAAAGAATAATTTTCACAGAAAACTGCATTTCCTCATTCCATTTAAATTGAAAAAGTCCTTTAAAAATTTCAGCAATTTCTTTTCTAAATACTACAATAGTACTGAGTGCTGTAGCAGCGTGTAGAACAACAGTAAATGTTAGGCTTTCTTGAGGTACAGAAGTATCTCCAAATAAAGCTTTTGCTAACTCTAAATGACCACTAGATGAAACTGGTAAAAATTCAGTAAGTCCCTGGATGATTCCAAGGATAATTGCTTCTAATAAATCCATGCTTATTTTTTAGGGTTGGCAAAAATAGCATAAATTTCAATACCCAATCCGATAATTACTAAGGTAGGAGCTAAACGAATTCTACGCCAACCATATATTTCAGGGTTAAACATGTTAGGGTCGTCGCTACCGCCACCTGCCATTAAAATAAACCCTAAGGCAATTACAGCGATACCAATAAGCATGATGATATAATTTCGCTTACCGAATAGAAATTCTTGTTTTGATGAATTATCTTTTTTCATAAATAATTTAGTAATACAAATCGTTGGTTTGTAAGTTTAAGAATCGTTGTGTAGCAAAGAAGGTGCTAATCCATGTAATAAAAAATGCAACAAGTATAACTCCTCCAGCTACATACCCTAAAGCAGCATAATCTGTAAGTAGTTCTAATGTAGGGATGTATTTGTCTACATAATAAATTAAAACACCCAATCCACTTATAGATATAAAAGCTCCTAGTAACCCTAGTTTAATACTTTGCCAAATAAAAGGTCTACGAATAAAACTCTTAGTGGCACCAACCATTTGCATGGTTTTTATGTTGAATCGTTTTGAGTAGATTGATAATCGGATAGAGCTGTTAATTAAAATAATAGCAACCAACCCAAAAAAACCACTTAATACCAATAACCAAAAACTAATACGTTGAATATTTTTGGTAAGTAGTTGTACTAATGGTTTGTCGTAACTTACTTCTGCAATAAATTTATTTTTATCAAAAGACTTTTCAAGCTCACTCATTTTTTCAGGAGTCACAAAATCTGCTTTCAGGTAAATGTCTATTCCATTTTTTAACGGGTTGTCTCCCAAAAACTGTAAAAAGTCTTCGCCTAAATCTTTTTTATATTCTTTAGCTGCGTCTTCTTTAGAAATGTAAACTACTTTATTAACAAAATCTTCTTTTTTAATAGATTCTTTAAGGCTTTTAATGTTTTTGTCAGCGACTTCATCTTTTAAGAAAAGCGTCATAACTACTTTTTCCTTAAAGTGATTTGCAACTTTCGTTGATTTTAAAAGAACTAAACCTAAAACACCAATCATAAAAAGTACTAGTGCAATACTTACTATTACTGATATGTATGAAGATTGTAATCGGCGTTTTTGAAAAGAATCAAAAGAGGTTGTCATTAGTAAATACTGATTTTAAGGCGTTGCAAGATACAAATATTTAATTTTTAAATACTTCCTATTCTTCTATCTCTTGGCATAACTCTATGAGTACACCATTGGTGGTTTTAGGATGCAAAAAAGCGACTAGTTTATTATCGGCTCCTTTTTTAGGAGTTTCATTCAAAACAGTAAAACCTTCACCTTGTAAACGTTTAATTTCTTCTTTTATGTTATTAACTGCAAAAGCAATGTGATGAATTCCTTCTCCTTTTTTTTCTATAAACTTTGCTATAGGGCTATCAGGCTTTGTAGCTTCTAATAATTCAATTTTATTAGGTCCTGATTTAAAGAAAGAAGTTTTTACACCCTCGCTAGTAACTTCTTCAGTTTTATAATGTGATTCTCCAAAAAGAGAAGCAAATAACGAGTTAGATTTTTCTAAATCTTTAACGGCTATACCAATGTGTTCAATTTTGTTCATAGCGTAAAAGTAAGAAAAAGTCTTCTTAAAAACTTCATAAAAAACAAGAGTATATGTCATGAAAAAGTAATAGTTAAAACATTTGTAGCGGTAAGGGGTTTTTCCTGTTTGTAGGTTGTTGTTGATTGAGTAACCAGTTGATAACTTTAGTTTTAGAGGTTTTCTCTGTTGGTCCGCTTTTTTTATTAAAAAATAAGCCGTTATATTTAGAAAATCAAAAAATCAACTTTATTATGAAAAAAACTAACCAACTTAAATTAGTATTGTTAACTCTTGTAATGAGTTTTGCTATTTCATGTGATAAGATAAATGGCAATAAATGCGACTGTGACGATTGGCAGTCTCAAGTTCCAAAAGGTACTTTTTGCTACTCTGATGAAGGAAGAACAGAAGAAATGCTAAACTATAAGGAAGTTATTGAAATGTTATCAAGTTATGATAGAACAAGAATAGCTCCGCTAGAAGAGGCCTTAGGGTATGAAGATACGCGGGCAAATACATTCGATTTTGTACAGTTTAAAAAGTATCTGGGGCATGTAGAAAACCTAAGTAAAAAGGCAAAAATTAAAATAACGGGAATTAGCTTTATATCTACAGCCAAGGAAAACCACAATAAAACAGGGAAAAGTTATAGTAGTTTAATTTATATTCCTACCACTACAATTGATGGAAAGCAAATAGCTTTTGATCCTGTGCAATCTGCAAAACATGGAAAGTTAGTAACGTTTAAAGAAATGCTAAAAAAGAATGGATATAAATGGATTTACAATACTAAAGAAGAGTTTGAAAAAGGGAAGAAAGATGATTATAATTATAGGATAAAAACAGTAAGAGAAAATAAAGCAGGTTTTATGTTTACTACTTCTTTAGATGATGAATTATTAAGTGGAGCAGGTAATTATGGGCATTTAGAACCGCCTTACGCCAATTAATAAATAAATTTTATGCACCTATTTGACGCTCCTTTATATTCACAGTTATTAGCAGCTTTATTAAGTAGTATTCTTTTATTGAAAAAGAGAACATTTTTTATAAAGATATTGACATTATATCTAGTTGTGACTTTTGTTGTTGAGTTAATAGGGACATATTTGAGTAGTATTAGAGGAGCAAATTTTAGAGTTTATCATTACTATGCGGTCTTTTCTTACTTTACAATATTTATTCTATTTAGGAGTGTTTTAAAAGAAAAAAAATATTTGAAAATTGTCTATACATTATTGGTATTACTTGTAATTCTATGGGGATTGACTTTTTTTGATAAAAACTATATGCATTACACAGCTATGTTGGGTTCTCTGTGTATTGGAGGTTTGATTTTTTTGTACTTAAGAGAGTTATTACTATCAAATGAGATTGTAAATTATAAAAAGTTGTTGCCATTTTGGGTATCTGTAGGGTTTCTAGTTTTTCATTTACCGGCCATCCCATTTTTTAGTTTTTGGAGTTATATGAAAAACAGAGATTTAGTACCAATTTTACATTCGTTAATTGTTTTGATGAATATTATCATATCTTTTGGATTAATATGGAGCAGCAGGAAGGTAGAATATTAATAGTCACCACAATTGTAATCATTATTATTATTGTTTTTTTAGTGACATTGTTTACGGTTTTCCAAAACAGAAAAAACAAGCTGTTGCAGGAGAGAGCTGTTAATAAAAAACGTTACGAACGTGAAATTGCAGAAACTCAAATAGAAATAAGAGAAGAAACTTTAAGAAATATTAGTTGGGAGTTGCATGATAACATAGGGCAACTCCTAACATTAGCAAAAATACAATTACAACATGCCTCTCCAGAAAATATGGGAGAAATCTCTGAAATTATAGCAAAAAGTTTAACAGAAGTAAGAGCCTTATCAAAAATAATTAATCCTGATTTTATTAATAACATAAAATTAAGAGAAGCTTTAGACTTAGAGATTGAACGATTTAATAGGTTGAATTATATCGAAGCAAGTTTAATAGTAACAGGAGAAGAAATAGAAATAAATCAAAAACACGGAATTATTATTTTTAGAATTCTTCAAGAATTTTTTTCAAATACAATAAAGCACTCTAAGGGATCTAAACTAGAGGTTTTTCTGCATTATAAAAATGATTTAATTCAAATTGTAGCAAAAGATAATGGTGTAGGATTTGAAATGGCCAGAGTGAGGTTTAAAGGGCTTGGTTTACAAAATATAAAAGCTAGAGCGAAGCTAATTAATGCAGAGGCAAAGTTTATGTCAGAGCCCCAAAAAGGCACAAGTTTAATAATAAATTACTATATTTAAAGAACCTTAGTGTATTTCCCCAACAACTAATAACCAAATATAACCTAAGAAATCATGAAATACTCAGTTGTTGTTGTAGATGATCATACGTTATTGTCACAAGCTATCGAAGGTATGGTAAACACTTTTGATAAATTTAAGGTGCTTTATACTTGCAAAAATGGTAAAGAAGTCGAAGAAAAGTTTTTAGCATCGCCTAAAAATATACCAGATTTAGTTTTAGTAGATGTAAATATGCCAGTGATGAATGGTATTGAAACTACAGAATGGATAGTGAATAACTATCCACAAGTTCATGTTATGGCATTGTCTGTAGAAGATGCTGATGGAACTATTTTAAAAATGTTAAAAGCAGGTGCTGTAGGGTATTTACTAAAAGATACTAAAAAAGAAATCCTAGAGAAAGCGTTGTTAGAAATGATGGATAACGGATTTTATCATACTAGGAATGTTACCACTCTTTTATTAGATTCAGTTTCAGGGAAAAACTCAAGAAATAATTTCGCATTTAAGGATAATGAAGTAACGTTTATGAAGTTAGCATGTTCTGAATTGACGTATAAAGAAATCGCAGAAAAAATGTTTTTAAGCCCAAAAACTATTGATGGCTATCGAGATAGTTTGTTTACGAAACTAAACGTAAGAAATAGAGTTGGCTTAGTTATGTACGCCATAAAAAATAAAATTTACACTCCGTAATTTTATCCTTAAATTTGCAGCATGGAAGAAACAAATAGACAACGAAAAATAGCAGGAGTGTTGCAACAGGATTTGGTAGACGTTTTACAACGTGCTGCTCAAGATGGAATGAAGGGGGTGATTATATCGGTTTCTAAAGTTTCGGTTACTGCAGATTTAGGGGTGGCGAAAGTATACTTAAGTGTTTTCCCTTCTGATAAAAGAGACGAAATTATTAAAGGAGTAGTATCAAATACACCTTTAATTCGTCATGAATTAGCACAACGAACAAAAAATCAATTACGAAGAATGCCAGAACTGTTGTTCTTTGGAGATGATAGTTTGGATTATATTGAAGATATTGATAAGTCTTTAAAAGGAAAAGATGTAGATCCGATAAAAAATCCAGATGTTTTACCTCGTCGTCAAAAACGTTAATAATTTTTGTTACATTGGCTAGCTAAATTTATTAATACTTGAACTTCTCTTTATACATAGCTAAACGATACCTGTTCTCAAAAACAAGTACTAATGCGATTAATATTATTACAGCAATAGCTGTTTTTGGTGTTGTGGTTGGTACCTTAGCCCTGTTTGTTGTATTGTCTGGTTTTTCAGGGTTAAAAACGTTTAGTGATTCGTTACTAAATGCATCTGATCCAGATATAAAAATTACAGCATCTAAAGGAAAAACTTTTCAATATTCTCAGAAATTAGATAGTGTCTTGCAACAAAATAAAGAGCTAGAAGTAGCTTCAAAAGTTGTTGAAGAACGTGTTTTCTTAAAGTATAAAGACAAGGAGCATATTGCCCAAATAAAAGGGGTAGATTCAAATTATTCAAAAATTATTCCAACAGACTCTTTGTTAACAGTAGGTACTTGGATTGATGAAGAATATAAGAATACAGCAGTAGTAGGGTACGGAATATCGTATAAATTATCGTTAGGGATTTTTAATTTTGGTGAAGCACTTCAAATTTTAGTGCCAAAGCCAGGAAAAGGGTTTATTAATGCAAACAATGCTTTCCGGTCTGTTTCAACACAAATAGTAGGTGTATATACGGGTTCAGAAGAATTTCAGAATAAATACGTTTTTACTGAAGCTTCACTCGCTCAAGAATTGCTAGGGTATGGTGATAATGAAATTACAGGCATTGAACTTCGTTTAAAAGAAGGTGTAAACCTTGATACATTTCAAAAGAATTTGCAAAATGTTTTGGGAGATGAATTAAAAGTACAAACCCGTGCGCAGTTAAATACCTTGTATTATAAAGTCATAAATACCGAAAACTTTATTTCGTATTTAATTTTTACTTTAATTGTAGCTATTGCTTTATTTAATGTCATCGGATCAATCATAATGATGATTATTGATAAACGTCAGAACCTAAAAACACTTTTTAATTTAGGAAGCAGCATTGACGATATAAAAAAGATATTCGTATTGCAAGGTTTTTTATTAACGTTGGTAGGAATGAGTATCGGAGTTGTTTTAGGAGTAATCCTTGTGCTAATTCAACAACGATTTGAATTATTAATGATTACACAAAATTTAGCATATCCAGTAGAGTTTAAATGGTTAAACTTACTGGTAGTGGTTATTACAATTTCAGTTCTAGGATATTTAGCAGCAAAAATTGCAAGCTCTAGAATTTCAAAAAACTTTATTGAGCGATAGAATACTTATCCTATTTCAGGAATAGTTGCATTTCCAAATTTAGTTTGTACTTCATCAAAAGCAGCAAAAACATCTTTAGGATCATCAGAAGTAACCATTTTCATTCTGTATTCTTTAAAATGTGGAATTCCTTTAAAATAATTTGTGTAGTGTCTTCTTGTTTCTACAACACCTAAATGTTCACCTTTCCAGTCAATAGCCATTTCTAAATGACGACGAGCCATATCAACACGTTTAGAAATAGTTGGTTTAGATAAATGCTTGCCAGTTTTAAAATAATGTTTCACTTCATTAAAAAACCAAGGGTATCCAATAGAAGCACGACCAATCATACAGCCATCTAGTCCATATTTGTCACGCATTTCCATAGCTTTTTCAGGAGAATCAACATCACCATTCCCAAACACAGGAATATGCATTCTCGGATTGTTCTTTACTTCAGCAATTGGAGCCCAATCAGCGCTACCTTTGTACATTTGAGCACGTGTACGTCCGTGAATTGAAATAGCTTTACAGCCAACATCTTGTAAACGTTCGGCAACTTCAATAATTCGAATAGAATCATGATCCCAGCCTAAACGAGTTTTTACAGTAATAGGTAAGTTGGTATGTTTAACCATGGCCTCAGTAAGAGAAACCATTAAGTCAATATCTTTTAAAATTCCAGCCCCAGCACCTTTTGAAACCACTTTTTTTACAGGACATCCAAAGTTGATGTCAATAATATCTGGATTCGTTTTTTCAACAATCTCAACCGAACGTAACATGGAGTCGAGATTTGCACCAAAAATTTGAATACCTACGGGGCGTTCTTTTTCGTAAATATCTAGTTTCATTACGCTCTTGGCTGCGTCGCGAATCAATCCTTCCGAAGAAATAAATTCAGTATACACTACATCAGCACCGTTTTCTTTACATAAAGCTCTAAACGGAGGGTCACTCACATCTTCCATTGGCGCTAACAATAGCGGAAAATCAGGAAGTTCTATGTTACCTATTTTTATCATGCTGCAAAGTTACTTTTTTTTGAGTAATTATGTATATTTCGTCTTTTAACTCACAATCTTTTTTATTGGAACTACCTTTTGAACCAATTTTATTTGGTTATACACTTAATATTCATCTTATTTTAGAATATTTAGCATTTTTTTTAGCCTTTCGTTATTATGTTTTCTTGCGTAAGAAAAAAGAAGATTATATTTCTTCTCATAACAGGTTGTCTATTATTTTAGGTGCAGCAGCTGGGGCTTTGATAGGTTCTAGGTTAGTGGGAGTGTTAGAAAATCCTTTAGTCACTTTTTCTACAGAAAACATGCTTCAAATTTTGAATACTAAAACAATCATGGGAGGTTTGTTCGGTGGTTTGTTAGGTGTAGAGATAGCAAAGAAAATAATTGGAGAAACAAAATCATCTGGAGACTTGTTTGTACTTCCAATAATTGCAGGAATTTTTATAGGAAGAATAGGGTGTTTTCTTTCTGGGATTAATGAATTTACCTATGGAAGAAAAACTAAATTATTTTTAGGTATGGATTTAGGTGATGGTATTTTAAGACATCCGGTAGCGTTATATGAGTTGGTGTTTTTAATTGTATTGTTTGTTGGGTTGAAATATTTACAAAAATATTATACTTTACAATCGGGAGAACTTTTTAAGTTTTTTATGTTAACTTATTTTGGTTTTCGCTTTTTTATAGAATTTTTAAAACCAAATATCTTTTTTGTATTAGGGTTAAGTACTATTCAAATACTATGTATGGTTTGTTATGTATATTACACGAAATTTATAATCCAAAAAATAAAAAATGCCAGAAAGAAAATATAACTACTATGATTTTACATTGAGCTTGTGTCCTGAATGTTTAAAAAGAGTAGATGCTAAAATTGTTTTTGAAAATGATAAGGTTTACATGCTTAAACGTTGTAGAGAGCATGGTAATTCTAAAGTGTTAATAGCAGATGATATTGAATATTATAAAAATATCAGAAACTACAACAAACCTAGTGAAATGCCTTACACGTTTAATACAAAAACAGATTATGGATGCCCTTATGATTGCGGTTTATGTCCAGATCATGAACAGCATTCATGTTTAACAGTTGTAGAGGTTACTGATAGATGTAATTTAACGTGTCCTACCTGTTATGCAGGTTCATCACCCACTTACGGACGTCATCGAACATTAGAAGAAGTAAAAGCGATGTTAGATGCTGTGGTAAAAAATGAAAAAGAACCCGATGTGGTACAAATTAGTGGAGGAGAACCAACAATACATCCACAGTTTTGGGAAATCTTAGACTATGCAAAATCACTTCCTATTCGACATTTAATGTTAAATACTAATGGAATAAAAATAGCGAAAGACATTACTTTTGCCGAACGATTGAAAACCTATACACCAGATTTTGAAATTTATTTACAGTTTGATTCTTTTGAAGATAATGTGTTAAGAGAGTTAAGAGGAGCAGATTTGAATAGTGTTCGCAAGCAAGCACTCGATAATTTGAATAAACTAAATCTATCTACAACTTTGGTAGTTACCCTTCAAAAAGGATTAAACGATCATGAAATAGGTAAAGTGATAGATTATGCTTTGCAGCAAAAAAGTGTGAGAGGAGTTACTTTTCAACCAACACAAATTGCAGGAAGGTTAGAAAGTTTCAATCCAGAAACAGATAGAATGACGCTTACAGAAGTTAGAAGAAAAATCATGGAACAAACTGATGTTTTTAACGCAGATGATTTAATACCTGTACCCTGTAACCCTGATGCTCTTGTAATGGGATATGCGCTTAAATTAGGAGGAGAAGTATTTCCATTAACACGCTATATTAATCCGAATGATTTATTAGATAATAGTAAAAACACTATTATTTATGAGCAAGACGAGGCGCTGCATGGAAAAATGATAGAGCTATTTAGTACTGGGAATTCTGTAGAAGTAGCGGAAGAAAATTTAAAATCAATAATGTGTTGCTTGCCTAATATTGATGCACCAGAGTTGGGGTACGATAATTTATTTAGAATTATTATTATGCAGTTTATTGATGCTTACAACTTTGATGTTAGGGCTGTGAAAAAATCATGTGTACATATTGTTGACAAAGACAATAAAATTATTCCTTTTGAAACAATGAACCTGTTTTATAGGGATGACAAAAAAGAGTATTTAGAAGAGTTAAGACAAGAGATAAAATAAATTGATATGAATTTTTTAGAAGGAAATATGGATCTGTCAGGTTTATTTATAATTATTGGTTTAATTATGTTTGGACCTCCAATACTATTTGCTATCATAGGAGCAGCAGTTAGAAAAAAAAGTAAAACAGCCTCAAAAATATTTTATATACTGGCTGTTTTATATTTAATAATTGGCCTAGGAATATGTGGAGGTGCTCTTAGTTAAATAAGTTAGTAGAGATGTTTAATTTTCGCTATCTATTTTGTTTGCAGTAGCCTGCAAATAAAGTATCTTTGCAGATTAGAAGTAGTTAGAATTACGACGAATGAATCCATGCTAGATATCAAGTAAACAAAAATTTATGTTACATGTCTAGAAATGGCTTGAGAAACTTTAGATGAATGAAAAATATCAGAAACTTTTGCATTATTGCACATATTGACCACGGTAAAAGTACCCTTGCCGATAGGTTGTTAGATTATACAGGTTCGGTTACAGAACGTGAAAAGCAAAACCAACTGTTAGATAGCATGGATTTAGAGCGAGAACGTGGAATTACCATTAAATCGCATGCAATCCAAATGGATTATGTTTATGAAGGAGAGCAATATACCTTAAACTTAATTGATACTCCAGGTCACGTAGATTTTTCATATGAAGTTTCTCGTTCAATTGCAGCTTGTGAAGGAGCTTTATTAATTGTTGATGCAGCACAAAGTATTCAAGCACAAACGATTTCGAACTTATATTTAGCCTTAGAAAATGACTTGGAAATTATTCCAGTATTAAATAAAGTAGATTTACCTTCAGCTAACCCAGAAGAAGTAACTGATGATATTGTTGATTTATTAGGGTGCGAGCCAGAAGATGTGATACATGCTAGTGGAAAAACAGGTTTTGGTGTTGATAATATTTTAGAAGCTATTATAAAGAAAATATCAGCTCCAAAAGGTAACCCAGACGCTCCATTGAAAGCTTTAATTTTTGACTCGGTGTATAATTCGTATCGAGGGATTGAAACCTATTTTAGAGTGATTGACGGATCTATTAAAAAGAACCAACAAATAAAATTCATGGCAACCGGAAAACAATATGGTGCCGATGAAGTGGGAACGCTAAAGTTAAGTCAGGTTGTTAAGCAAGAAATAAAAACAGGAGATGTTGGTTATTTAATCACAGGAATTAAAGCAGCAAAAGAAGTAAAAGTAGGTGATACTATTACAGATTTTGCAAACCCAACAGCCGAAAGAATAGAAGGGTTTGAAGATGTAAAACCAATGGTGTTTGCAGGGATTTATCCTGTAGATACAGAGGACTATGAAGAATTGCGTGCATCTATGGAAAAGCTTCAGTTAAACGATGCTTCGTTAGTGTTTCAACCAGAAAGTTCAGCTGCACTTGGTTTTGGATTCCGATGTGGATTCTTAGGAATGCTACACATGGAAATTATTCAAGAACGTTTAGAGCGTGAGTTTAATATGACAGTAATTACTACCGTTCCTAACGTAAGTTATCACGCATTTACGCATAAAAACCGAGATGAAATTATCATCGTTAATAACCCAACAGATTTACCGGACCCATCTAAATTAGATAGAGTAGAAGAACCCTTTATTAAGGCTTCAATTATTACAAAATCTGACTTTGTTGGTCAAGTAATGTCACTTTGTATTGAGAAACGAGGACAAATTGTAAATCAAACCTATTTAACTCCAGAGCGAGTTGAGTTGATCTTTGATATGCCATTGGCAGAAATTGTTTTCGATTTTTATGACAGGTTAAAAACAGTTTCTAAAGGATATGCGTCATTTGATTATCATCCGATAGGAATGCAAAAATCGAAGTTAGTTCGTGTAGATATGTTATTAAATGGGCAGCCAGTTGATGCGCTTTCTGCATTATTACATGCAGATAATGCCTATTCAATAGGAAAGCGTATTTGTGAGAAGTTAAAAGAATTAATTCCGCGCCAACAATTTGATATTCCTATTCAGGCAGCGATTGGAGCAAAAATTATCGCTCGTGAAACTGTAAAAGCCTTACGTAAAGATGTAACTGCAAAATGTTACGGAGGAGATATTTCTCGTAAACGTAAGTTGTTAGAAAAGCAGAAGAAAGGTAAAAAACGTATGCGTCAAGTTGGTAATGTAGAAATTCCACAGCAAGCATTTATGGCAGTTTTGAAGTTGAATGACTAGTTTTTTAGAAACTAGAATAAATAAGATAGAAAGAATAGTATAGAAAAATCCCCGTTTTGATTTAATCAAAACGGGGATTTTAATTGTTACATTTTCAAATTACTACATTAGAATATTAATCTCTGTTTCCTAAAATTTGCAAGGCCCAATATAATAACATTGCTAAAGAACCAAGAGCAGCAACTAAATAAGTTCTTGCAGCCCATTTTAAAGCATCTTTAGAGCCTGCCAGCTCTTCACGAGTTACCATGTTTTTATTTTCTAACCAAGCCAATGCTCTATTACTCGCATCATATTCAACAGGTAAAGTAATAAAACTAAAAATAGTACCTAAAGCCATAAAAGCTAAACCAGCTAATGCAATATAAAAACCAATACCTGTGCTACCTGAAGCTGCACCAAAAGCAATACCTCCAATCACCATCCATTGAGAAAAACGAGAAGTAATACTTACCATAGGCACCAATTTAGATCGCATTTGTAAATATTGGTAAGCTCTAGCGTGTTGTACAGCGTGTCCAACCTCGTGAGCAGCGACGGCAGCAGCAGCAGCATTTCGTTGGTTGTACACAGCTTCACTTAGGTTTACAGTTTTGTTTTGCGGATTGTAGTGGTCGGTTAACATACCTGGTGTAGAAATTACCTGAACATCGGAAATGCCATGATCAGCTAGCATTTTTTGAGCAATTTCAGCACCACTCATCCCATTACGTAAGTGAACTTGAGAGTATTTTTTAAACTTACGTTTTAACGTATTGCTCACTAACCAACTGAATAGCGATATAATACCAATTAGAATATAAAATCCTATCATAATCTATATAGTTTTAAAATTTTGTATCATTTTTGTTGGATAAATTTACAACATAAATTATTCCAAATTAATAACGGTATAAAAAAAATGTCAAGATGACAAATCAACCTAAAATTTTAATAGTTTACACAGGCGGAACTATTGGTATGGTTAAAGACTATAACACAGGGGCGTTAAAAGCTTTTGATTTCAGTCAAATATCAAGTAAAATACCAGAATTACAGCAGCTTAACTGTGAAATTAATACGATATCGTTTGATGAACCTATTGATTCTTCTAACATGAGCGTAACCTATTATATACAAATAGCAGAAATTATTTCTGATAATTATGACAAGTTTGACGGTTTTGTAGTGCTAACAGGTTCGGATACCATGTCGTATACATCGTCAGCAATAAGTTTTATGTTTGAAAACTTACAAAAGCCTGTGATTTTTACAGGCTCACAATTACCTATTGGAGATTTACGTACAGATGCTAAAGAAAACTTAATTACATCCATACAAGTTGCATCAGCTTATGAAAATGGAAAGCCAGTAATTCAAGAAGTAGGGTTGTATTTTGAATATAAATTGTATAGAGCGAACAGAACTACAAAAATAAATGCCGAACAATTTGAAGCGTTTGCTTCTATGAATTATCCACCATTAGCTGAAAGTGGGGTACATCTAAATTTTAATTATCCATTATTACTTAAGCCGAAAGAAAATCAAAATGATTTAGTAGTAAGAAAGAATTTAGATAATCACGTAGCTATTTTAAAATTATTTCCGGGTATTACAGAATCAGTAGTTAGAAGTTTTATGAATATTCCAGATTTAAAAGGAATTATTTTAGAAACTTATGGATCAGGTAATGCGCCAACCGAAAAATGGTTTGTTGATTTGTTGGAAGAGTCAGTAAGTAAAGGAATTTATATTGTTAATGTAACTCAATGTAAAGGAGGAAGCGTAATTTTAGGACATTACGAAACAAGTTCAGAATTAAAACGTATTGGTATTGTTGATGGTAAGGATATTACAACAGAAACAGCCATTGCAAAAATGATGTATTTATTGGGAGAAAAGCTTTCAAAAGAAGAATTTACACATTATTTTCAAATACCACTTAGAGGAGAAATGGTTTAGTTTGTAAATAAATCGTTAATTTTGTGCTTGTAACTGCTTGAAATAGTATAGAAAAGAGTTAAAAAAGGGGTGTTTAATAGAAATCATATAGATTTTTTTTAATGTACCAACATTTTTTTGTTACTTGCCACTCTGTAAAATTAAAAGCGTAATAAGTACAAGTAAAGAATTACTTATTTGTAAAAAATTAAGTTATTCATAGTAAAATTTGTATTTTTAACCCGTTAACTATTTAAAATTAATTATAACAAAATGAAAAAAGTAGTAAATATCCTAACGATTACAGGATTTATGTTTTTAGGAGCTATTCAATCAACTTATGCTCAAGAAGCTGAGAAAACTTTTCACCAAGAGTTAAAGCAACGTTTTATTGAAGGAGACCCTAAGTTTATGGGAATTGTATTGGTAGCCTTAATTTTAGGTTTAGCTATTGCAATTGAAAGAATTATTTATTTAAACATGGCTACAACAAATACTAAAAAATTAGTAGCTAGCGTTGACGAAGCATTAAGTTCAGGTGGTGTAGAAGCTGCTAAAGAAGTTTGTAGAAATACAAAAGGTCCTGTTGCCTCTATCTTTTTCCAAGGTTTAGAGAGAGCTGATGAAGGATTAGATGCTGCTGAAAAAGCTGTTGTAGGATACGGTGGAGTACAAATGGGGTTATTAGAGAAAAACGTTTCTTGGTTATCTTTATTTATCGCGTTAGCACCAATGTTAGGGTTCATGGGAACTGTAATTGGTATGATTGATGCATTTGATAGAATTGCTGTAGCAAATGATATTTCTCCAGCGGTAGTTGCAGGGGGTATTAAAATTGCATTATTAACAACAGTATTTGGTCTTATTGTAGCGATTATTTTACAAATTTTCTATAACTATATTATTTCGAAGATTGATAGTATCGTTAACAATATGGAAGATGCATCTATCTCTTTAATCGATTTATTAGCTAAGTATAAAAAATAATCAATCAATATGAATAGTAAAATATTAACATTACTAGTAGCTGCAATTTCACTTATCGGTGCTGCATTATTTTTAAATGTAGCAAGAATAGATAAAGAAGATGTAGAGGCAGTGTCAAGTGCTGTTTCTCCTTTAGTAACCTATTCTTTCTGGTTGTTAATTGGGGTAGTAGTAACAGCAGTTGTAGCCTCTATGTGGGGGATGCTTAAAAATCCTGCAGCATTAAAAAAAGTATTATTAGGTGTTTTAGCATTAGCAGTTCTTTTTGCAGTATCTTATTTCTTATCTTCAGATGCACAAGTAATTGGAGCAGATGGAGCAGAATTAGCAGCGCAAGGGAGCACATCTAAATGGGTAGGAACAGGAATTACATACAGCGTTTTCTTAGGAGTAATAGCTAGTGCATTCTTTGTTTGGGATTTATTAAAAGGAATCGTTAAATCATAAGTTAATATGGCAAGAAGAGAAAACCCAGAAATTAATGCAGGTTCGATGGCAGATATTGCCTTCTTGCTACTTATCTTTTTCCTTGTAACAACAACGATGGATGTAGATTCAGGTATCCCTAAAAAGTTAGCTGAAAAAACTGATGTAAAACCACCAATTATTAAAGAAAAAAATATTTTTCAAGTTAGCATTAACCGTAATAATCAACTTTTAGTTGAGGATCAGGTAATGGAGTTGAAAGACTTAAAAGATGCAGCTATAAAATTTATTGATAATGGTGGAGGTATTGGTAACCCAATGCCAGGAAAAGAAGCAGGAGCTACTTGTAATTACTGTAAAGGTGAAAAAGACCCTGAATCGTCAGATCATCCAAATAAAGCAGTAATCTCTGTTGAAAGTGATAGAGGTACTGAGTATGGTACTTATGTTGCTGTACAAAATGAATTGTTAAGAGCTTATACAGAATTACGTAACAGATTGTGCCAAGAGAAATATGGTATGAGCTTTACTGAATTAGAACAAGCTTTTAAAGACAGCGCAAGAAAAGATGAGTCATTAAGAAGGAAAGTAGAAGATATCAAGTCAAGTTATCCTCAAATTATTTCTGATACAGACCCAACAAACGTTCAATAATAGTAAAACAATAGAGTATGTCTAAATTTAAAAAGAAGAAAAAAGGGTTGCCAGCTGTATCTACGGCATCTTTACCAGATATTGTTTTTATGTTATTATTCTTTTTTATGGTAACTACTACCATGAGAGAAACAGATTTACAGGTTGAATCACCTCGTTTACCTAGTGCAAGTGAAGTAAAAAAGCTTGAACGTAAAAGTTTGGTGAGTACAATTTATGTTGGTAAAGCAAAGGATCCAAAATATGGTACAGGATATAACAGAATTCAGTTAAACGACAAAATAGCTACTCCAGATGAGGTACCGTCGTTTATCTATCTTGAAAGAGATAATGTTTCTGAAGCAGAAGTACCTTTTATGACAACTTCAATAAAGGCAGATAGAGAATCGAGTGTAGGTACATTAGCCGATATTCGTGAGAAATTAAGAGATGTTAACGCTCTTAAATTAAGTTTATCTACTCACAAAGGAGATGTTATTAAGAAGTAATTACTTTTAAATAAAACAAAAAGAGCAATCATTTGATTGCTCTTTTTTTATACAAAAAAGGTATATTTATCGTTAGATAATTATCTATGAAGTACATCGTAAGTTTTTTAATGTTTTTTCTGTCTTTACAACTCTTTAGTCAGAAAGATTCTCTACAGTTAGGAGATAAATATTGGGAAGATCAATTATATATTGATATAACCTATAATTTATTACAAGATCAACCTGAGGAATTAGGTAGGACAGGTTTCTCATATGGATTGGCAGCAGGTTATATGAAAGATATACCTTTTAATAGAAATGGGAAAACAGCTATTGCTATAGGATTAGGGTATAACTATGACTCATTTAGTCATGAATTAAAAGTGTTAGAAGGAAATGTAAAAGAGTATGAAACTGATCCTGACATTTCATCCAATAAAATAAAACTTCACAATTTAGAAATGCCTATTCAGTTTAGATGGCGATCTTCAGATGCAAACACGTATTCATTTTGGCGTTTT
This sequence comes from Tenacibaculum gallaicum, assembly GCF_003387615.1. GTDB lineage: Bacteria > Bacteroidota > Bacteroidia > Flavobacteriales > Flavobacteriaceae > Polaribacter > Polaribacter gallaicus. Next base: position 767,165 of record NZ_QUNS01000001.1, read on the forward strand.
TATGCGGGTTTTAAAGTTTCTTATAATATAAGTAATAACTTTCGATACGATTTACCATCAGGACAAGTTAGTTTTTCAAATGCAGAAAAGTATAATAAATGGCAAACAGGTGTAACGTTATCTGCAGGTTATGGTACATTTAACTTTCATGTGTATTATGGACTGTCTCCAATGTTTAAAGATGTGAGTCTTAATGGAAAATCAATAGATAGTAAAATAGTTAAACTTGGTTTAAGTTTTTACCTTTTATAATATGTAATAAGCTATAAAAGGGCTAAATAAGCCAATAAAAAAACCTAAGTAGACTTCTCTTACATTATGAGCTTTTAAATGCAACCTAGAGCTTGCAAGAATTCCTGCCAAGAAAATAAATGTTATAATAATAGGTAGTACATAAACAGCCTGTATCTGTTGAAATAATAAGAAATATCCAATAGCAACCCCCATAGATAACAAATGAAGGCTTCCTTTAATCATAAAAGGAAATAGTAAGTAAATAAAGCCTAAACCAAATACAGTCCCGTAAAATAGATAGCTAATATCTTTTACAACACTCATACTAGCGAACATTTTTCCTAGAATTAAAAACAAAGTCATCATAAAGAAAATAGGAAACTTTCGTTCGTTAATACTGTATACGCGAAAAGATTTTATATAACCAATAGACTTTAAAAAAACTAACAAAAGCATTGGGATAAGATAAGTAGCAACAAAAACTATTGATAATATTGTATATTTTTGTTGTTTGTTTAAGCTTATTGGTGAAAGTAAGAAATATAAAATTATGCCTATAGTAGGCATTACAATAGGGTGCAGAATTGTTGATATGAACTTATACCAACGCATTAAATTTCTTTGCGTAATCTAGCGACAGGAATGTCTAATTGTTCACGGTATTTGGCAACTGTTCTTCTTGCAATAGGATATCCTTTCTCTTTCAAAATCTTTGATAATTTTTCATCAGTAAGAGGTTTTCGCTTGTCTTCCTCTTTAATTACAGTTTCTAGAATTTTCTTAATTTCCTTAGTAGAAACATCTTCTCCTTGGTCATTTTTCATCGATTCAGAAAAGAACTCTTTAATTAACTTTGTGCCATAAGGTGTAGAAACATATTTGCTACTAGCAACACGAGAAACAGTCGATACATCCATACCAATTTCATCGGCAATATCCTTTAGAATCATAGGTTTTAACTTACGCTCATCGCCTGTTAAAAAAAATGCTGTCTGACGATGCATAATTGCACTCATAGTTATTAAAAGTGTCTGCTGACGTTGTTTTATAGCGTCTATAAACCACTTTGCGGCATCTAATTTTTGTTTTATAAAAAGTACTGCATCTTTTTGTGATTTAGTCTTCTCTTTAGCATCTTGATACCCTTTTAACATATTGTTATACTCTCTAGAAACATGTAATTCTGGAGCATTACGGGCATTTAAAGTTAGGTCTAAATTACCATCAATAATTTTAATTGAAAAATCAGGAACTATTTGCTCTGCTATTTTATTGTTTCCAGCGTAAGAACTTCCAGGTTTAGGGTTTAATCTACTTATTTCACTAATAATATCTTTTAGCTGTTCTTCAGAAATATTAAATTTTTCTAAAAGTTTTTTGTAGTGTTTCTTAACAAAATGATCAAAAGCTTCTTGCAAAATTCTTACAGCTAAGACTCTGCTTTCATTTTCTGATTTTGCTTTTAATTGAATAATTAAGCATTCTTTTAAATTTAAAGCACCAACGCCAGTTGGATCTAACTTTTGAACTACATTAAGCAAAACATCTTGTACCTTTTCCTCAGTAGTAAAAACATTTTGAGTAAAAGCTAAGTCATCCACTAAATCAATAATATCTCTACGAATATACCCGCTATCATCAATGCTACCTACCAAAAACTCAGCAATAGCACGTTCTTCTTCATCAATTCTAAAGGTATTTAATTGATTTTTTAAAGACTGATGGAAGCTAGTGCCAGCTGCATAAGGAACTTGTTTATCTTCATCATCTGAAGAATAGTTGTTAGTTTGCGTTTTATAACTTGGGTATTCATCGTCACTTAAATACTCATCAATATTTATATCATCAGCCTCTATCTTTTCATTGCCCGAATCGTCATAATCAACATCATTGGCTAAAGTGTCTTCAAAATTTTCAGGTTCATCTTTACCCGTGTCTAATGCAGGGTTTTCTTCAATTTCTTGTTTCAAACGTTCTTCAAAAGCTTGCGTAGGCAATTGAATTAACTTCATCAACTGTATTTGTTGTGGAGATAATTTTTGAAGTAACTTCTGATGTAAACTTTGTTTTAGCATATATACAAAGATATGAAATAGGACAAAAAAAATCGCCATTCGTAAAGGAATGACGATTGTTATTTATAAGTTTTATGATTTTTTTAGAACTCAGCGTTTTGTGGCGTTCTAGGAAAAGGAATTACATCTCGAATATTGCTCATTCCAGTAGCAAATAAAACTAAGCGTTCAAAACCTAAACCGAAACCAGAGTGTACGGCTGTACCAAACTTACGAGTATCTAAATACCACCATAATTCTTCTTCAGGAATATTTAACTCAGCCATTTTTTCTTTTAAAACATCCAAACGTTCTTCTCTTTCAGAACCTCCAACCATTTCTCCGATTCCAGGAAATAAAACATCCATGGCTCGAACAGTTTTACCATCTTCATTCAAACGCATGTAAAAAGCTTTTATATTTGCTGGATAATCAAATAAGATTACAGGACATTTAAAGTGTTTTTCTACCAAATAACGCTCGTGTTCAGATTGTAAATCAACTCCCCATTCATTAACTGGAAATTGAAATTTCTTCTTTTTGTTAGGTTTAGAATTTCTTAAAATATCAATAGCTTCTGTATAGCTTACACGCTTAAAGTTGTTGTCAACAACAAACTTTAATTTTTCAATTAAGCCCATTTCACTACGCTGCGCTTGAGGCTTTGTTTTTTCCTCTTGCGCTAAACGATTGTCTAAAAAAACTAAATCATCATGACAATTATCTAATACATATTGTAATACATACTTGATAAAGTCTTCAGAAAGATCCATGTTATCATCTAAATCGTTAAAAGCTACCTCTGGTTCAATCATCCAAAATTCTGCTAAGTGACGTGTTGTGTTTGAGTTCTCAGCTCTAAAAGTAGGGCCGAAAGTATATATTTTACCCAATGCCATAGCGTAGGTTTCTCCTTCTAATTGACCAGAAACCGTTAAGTTGGTCTCTTTTCCAAAGAAATCTTGAGAATAATCAATTTCACCTTCTTCGTTTACAGGAGCCTTGTTTGCTTCAAATTGAGTTACTTTAAACATTTCACCAGCACCTTCAGCATCAGAACCCGTAATGATTGGAGTGTTTACATAGTAAAATCCGTTTTGTTGGAAATATTGATGTACTGCAAATGATAATGCAGAACGTAAACGCATTACAGCACTAAAAGTGTTAGTTCTTACACGTAAATGAGCATTTTCGCGTAAGAATTCTAAACTATGTTTTTTAGGTTGAATTGGATACTCATCAGGATTTGAATCTCCTAAAATTTCTAAATTAGTTACTTTAACTTCTACTGTTTGTCCTTTACCTTGACTTTCAACTAAAGTACCTTGCATACTAACAGCAGCTCCAGTATTTATTCTTTTTAATAAAGTTTCGTCGGTATTTTCAAAATCTACAACACACTGAATATTATTAATAGTAGAGCCATCATTTAAAGCAATAAAACGATTGCTTCTAAAAGTTCTTACCCACCCTTTTACGTGTACTTCTTGTAAAAAATTGTCAGATTGTAATAAATCTTTAACGCTACTTCTTTTCATGTCTTTATATCTTCAATAAAATCAAGCAAAGATACTTTTTTGCTGTTAATTAGCAATAATAGAAATCGAAGAATAAAGAGTTAACTTTTACATGCTAAGTTTAATAGAAAAAATAAGTATTTATGAGTAAAATATGACTTTCTTGAGACGAACCTTATTTATCTTCTTTTGGAGGTAATATTTTAAACTTAGTTTCTTTTAAAACTTTCTTGTTTGCTATTTTCTTCTCAAACGAAAGTAGGAGAGAAGGTAACAACAATAAGTTTGAAACCATAGCTAACAATAATGTTATTGAAACTAAACCTCCTAAGGCGATAGTACCTCCAAAACTTGAAACAGTAAATACTAAAAACCCGAAGAAAAGTACAATAGATGTATAGAACATACTTACTCCTGTTTCTCTTAAAGCTGAATATACAGCAGGCTTTATCTTCCAATTATTAGCCAGTAGTTCTTGTCGATATTTAGCAAGGAAGTGAATAGTGTCATCTACCGAAATACCGAAGGCAATACTAAAAACTAAAATTGTGGAGGGTTTTATAGGAATGCCAAAGAATCCCATTAATCCACCAGTAATTAGTAGTGGGAGCATATTGGGAATCAATGAGATTAATATCATTTGAGGCGAACGGAACATCCATGCCATAAATATTGAAATTAGTATGATTGCTAACGATAGTGAAATAACTAAGTTTTTTATCAGGTAATTGGTTCCTTTCAAGAAAACTAGTGCTTTACCTGTTAGTGAAACATCAAACTTTTCATCTGGAAATTGCTTATTGATTACAGCTTGTAGTCGCTCTTGGATAATGTCCATTTTATCAGTACCAATATCCTTCATAAAGGTAGTAATACGTGCGTAACGTCCGGTACTGTCCACAAAGTTTTTCAGCATTCCTGAGTTACTATCCGAGTTTTTAGTGTACGAAAAAATGTAGCTTTTCTCCTGACTTGTTGGTAGTTGATAGTACTTAGGATTTCCATTATAGTAAGCCTGTTTAGAGTACTTTACTAGGTTGGTGACAGAGATAGGTTTAGACAATTCAGGGAAAGTTTCAATGGTTTCATTGAGCTTTTCCATCTTTTTCAGTGTAGAAAGTTTCATAACTCCTTTTTCTCTTTTGGTGTCAATTAAAATTTCTAGGGGCATAATCCCTCCAAATTCATATTCAAAAAACTTAATGTCTTTATAAAACTGTTTCCCTTTAGGCATGTCTTCAATCAAACTACCTGATACACGAATCATATACAGCCCAATCATACTTAAAATAATCACAGAAACTGTAGTAATATAAATGGCTATTCGTTGTTTTTTTACCATGCGTTCCATCCAAGAAACAACATTTCCCATCCATTTTTTTTCTAAATGGTTTAGGTGTTTTTTCTCTGGAAGAGGCATGAAACTGTATATAATCGGAATGATTAATAATGCCAAAATAAAAATACTAATGATGTTTACAGATGCCAAAACACCAAATTCACGCATTAGTCTACTTTTAACAAATATAAAAGTAGCAAAACCTGAAGCAGTAGTAATGTTGGTCATCAATGTTGCATTTCCAACTTTTGAAATTACACGTTGTAATGATTTTGCTTGATTTCCGTGTTTTTTTACTTCTTGTTGATATTTATTAATCAGAAAAACTGCATTAGGTACTCCAATTACAATAATTAAAGGCGGGATTAAAGCTGATAATACAGTGATTTCATAACGGAATAAACCCATAAAACCAAAAGCCCAAGTTACTCCAACGCTTACCACTAGTAAAGTAATAAATGTAGCTCTAAATGAACGGAAAAAGAAGAAAAAGATGATAGCAGTTATGAGTAAGGCACCTATAACAAAAATTCCCATTTCATCTGTGATGTTCTGAGAATTCAAGGTTCTTATATAAGGCATACCAGAAACGCGAACATCTATTTTATGATCTTTTTCAAAAGACTTTATGGTAGGAATTAATACATCATAAACAAAATCTTTACGAATAGGAGTGTTTACAATATCTTTATTTAAATAAATAGCTGTTTGTAAAGTACCTTTATCGTTGTATAATAAATTGTTATAAAATGGAAGTTTTTCAAAAAGTTGTTTTTTTATATTTTTAATTTCCTCATCAGTCGAAGGGGCTTCTTCAAATAGGGGTTCAACAACAAACTTTCGTTTCTTTCTATCTGCCTTTAACTGTTGAACATCTGCAACTGATACGGTAAAGTCTACTTGTGGTAAACTATCTAAATCTTTAACAAGCTTATTCCATGCGTTAAATTTAGCAGGTGTAAATATTGTAGAGTCTTTTACGCCTAAAATAATAAGGTTACCTTCTTCTCCAAAGATTTCTAAAAATTTGTTGTACTCAACATTAACCTCATGATCGGTAGGAAGTAAATTGGCTTCTGTATAGGAGAAGCGCATATATTTCATCTGAGTGACTAAAAGTCCTGTAATTATAGCAATAGTAATTAAAACTAAGTAACGATTTCGCAACAAGAAGCCTGCGATTTTAGTCCAAAAAGTCATCCAAAAAAAATTTCAGCAAAGTTATGCTAAATGAATGAATTAAACGAAAAAAAGAGCGTCATATGACGCTCTTTTTTAACTATTCTATAATAAAGAAGTTATACAGTCATAATCTCTTTTTCTTTTACGGTATACTTTTCGTCGATTATTTTTACATAATCGTCAGTTAATGTTTGAACTTCAGCCTCAGCATTTTTTTTCATGTCGTCAGAAATGTCCACTTTTTTAATTTCGTTATTAGCATCTTTACGTGCATTACGAATTCCGACTTTAGCGTGTTCTGCTTCAGATTTAGCTTGTTTTGCTAACCCTTTACGACGCTCTTCTGTTAATGGAGGAACACTGATTATAATATTTTCTCCATTATTCATTGGATTGAAACCGATGTTTGCAAGCATGATAGCTTTTTCAATTTCTTGTAACATATTCTTTTCCCAAGGCTGAACAGAAATAGTTCTAGCATCAGGAGTATTTACGTTTGCTACTTGTGATAATGGTGTTTGAGAACCGTAGTAATCTACCATAATAGTACTTAACATAGCAGGAGTGGCTCTACCAGCTCTAATTCCTACTAATTCTTTTTCTAAGTGGCTAATAGCTTTATCCATTGCCTCTTTTGTCGAATCTAAAATAAAATCAATCTCTTCGTTCATTTTGTTCGTATTTAAAAACCTCAAATAGTCTGAGGATAATTTTCGATTTATTCGTTATCAACTATTGTTCCAATATTTTCTCCAGAAACTAGTTTTAATAGGTTTCCTTGTTTGTTCATGTCAAAAACAATAATTGGTAATTTGTTTTCTTCACTTAAGGTAAATGCTGTCATATCCATTACTTTTAAACCTTTTTCAATAACGTCTTTAAAGGTAATGTTTTCATACTTAACCGCATCTTTATCTTTTTCAGGATCTGCTGTATAAATACCATCAACACGTGTGCCTTTTAAAATAGCATCAGCATTAACTTCAATAGCTCTTAATACAGCTGCTGTATCGGTTGTAAAATACGGATTTCCTGTTCCTCCACCAAAAATTACCACACGCCCTTTTTCTAAATGACGGTTTGCACGACGTTTTATATACGGCTCTGCAATTTCTTTAATTTCAATAGCAGTTTGTAAACGCGTATGAATTCCTTCATCTTCTAAAGCGCTTTGTAATGCTAATCCGTTAATACAAGTAGCTAACATTCCCATGTGGTCACCTTGCACACGATCCATACCTTGACTAGCACCAGCAACTCCTCTAAAAATATTTCCACCACCAATAACAATGGCTACTTCTACGCCTTTATTTATAACTTGTTTTATTTCTTGGGCATACTCTTTAAGTCTATTTGGGTCAATTCCATATTGACGCTCTCCCATCAGTGCCTCACCACTTAATTTTAAAAGGATTCTTTTGTATTGCATTTGTTTTGTTGAAAGTTGTGCAAAGCTACATATTTTTTTTATTCTAATTTTAACACATAAAAAAAAACCATCCAAAAATGGATGGTTTCGTATAAAATTGTTGTTGAGAATTATCCTAAAGTAACTCTTACGAAGTTTTTAACTTCAACATCACCGTAAGAAGAAACGTATTCTGCAACAGTTTTCTTTTCGTCTTTAATAAACTTTTGATCTAATAAACATTGTTCTTGATCTAAAGTTGTATTGTCAGAGATAAATCTTTCCATTTTACCTGGTAAGATTTTATCCCAAATTTGTTCTGGTTTACCTTCAGCTTTTAATTGCTCTTTAGCTTCTTCTTCAGCTTTAGCGATAGCTTCATCAGTTAACTGTAAACGAGAAACAAACTGAGGAACGTTCTTTAAAGTTTTACCTAAACGTACTAACTCTTCGTTGTCTTTTTTAATTGCAGCAATTCTAGCTTCAGTTTCAGAAGCTACATAAGCAGGATCAAAATCTTTGTAAGATAAAGAAGTTGCTCCCATTGAAGCAGCTTGCATAGCTAAGTCTTTAGTTAACTCAGCAGCATTATCTACAACAGCAGTTAAACCAACTATAGCAGCAATTTTACCAACGTGAGTATAGGCTCCTACATATGGTGCTTCGATTTTTTCAAAAGCAGTAATATCGATTTTCTCACCGATAACTCCTGTTTGCTCGATTAATTTTTCAGCAACAGTTACTCCACCAAAATCAGCAGCTAAGAACTCCTCTTTTGTGTTGTAGTTAAAAGCGATGTTTACAAATTCTTGCGCTAATTCTTTGAAAGAATCGTTTTTTGATACGAAATCTGTTTCACATGCTAATACGATAGCAACACCGTAAGTGTTATCATCGCTAATTTTTGTAATAGCTACACCTTCAGTAGACTCTCTATCGGCTCTTTTAGCAGCGATTTTTTGTCCTTTTTTACGTAAAATTTCAATAGCTTTATCAAAATTACCTTCAGCTTCTACTAATGCATTTTTACAATCCATCATACCAGCTCCGGTAGTTTCTCTTAATTTTTTTACGTCTGCAGCGCTAATTTTTACTGACATTTCTATCGTTATTTTTTAGTTGTAAATATATTGTTGTACAAAGTTGTAAAAATTTAAAGGTTCCAATGTAATGAAACCTTTAAATTAAAAATTATTTTGCTTCTTCTTTTGCTGGTGCTTCAGCTGTTTTTTCTTTATCAGCTTTAGCTTTTTCTTTGTCAGCTTTTCTTTCAGTTAAGCCTTCAGCAATTGAATCTGTTACATACGATAATACTTTATCGATAGATTTAGAAGCATCATCATTTGCAGGAATTACAAAATCAATCGGTCTAGGATCAGAGTTTGTATCAACCATTGCAAAGATTGGAATGTTTAATTTTTGTGCTTCAGCAATAGCAATATGCTCTTTCTTTACATCAATTACAAATAAAGCTCCTGGTAAACGAGTCATATCAGAAATTGAACCTAAATTCTTTTCTAATTTCTCACGTTGACGAGTGATTTGTAATTTTTCTCTTTTAGATAATGCATCAAAAGAACCATCAGTCTTCATTCTATCAATAGCAGTCATTTTTTTAACGGCTTTACGAATAGTAACGAAGTTTGTTAACATACCACCTGGCCAACGCTCAGTAATGTAAGGCATGTTTACAGCTTTAGCTTTTTCAGCAACGATATCTTTAGCTTGCTTTTTAGTTGCAACGAATAAGATTTTACGTCCTGAGTTAGCTATTTTTTGTAACGCAGCAGAAGCTTCGTCAATTTTAGCTGAAGTTTTGTACAAATCGATGATATGAACACCATTACGCTCTGTATAAATGTATGGAGCCATGTTAGGGTTCCATTTTCTTGTTAAGTGACCAAAGTGTACGCCACTTTCTAATAATTCTTGAATGTTTGCCATTTTGATAAATGTGTTTACGTTCTGTTTTCGCAATATTTCAGTAGTTATTAAGTCTGAAATATTTAGATACTAAACTGTTAAAAATTGATTTATAAATAACAGTCTCAAAACATTTGAATACTGAAACAAGTTCAGTGTAAATATTAACGTTTAGAGAACTGGAATTTCTTACGTGCTTTCTTCTGACCGAATTTCTTACGTTCAACCATTCTTGGATCACGAGTTAATAATCCTTCTGGTTTTAATACAGCTTTGTTTTCTTCGTTAATAGCTACTAATGCTCTAGTAATCGCCAAACGAATAGCTTCAGCTTGACCAGTAACACCACCACCATATACATTTACTTTAACGTCGTAAGCCTCTAAGTTTTCAGTTAACATTAAAGGTTGTTGAACTTTGTATTGTAAAGTTGGTGTAGTGAAATAGTTTTTAAACTCTCTTTTGTTGACAGTGATGTTTCCACTTCCTTGAGAAACATAAACACGAGCAACAGCTGTTTTTCTTCTACCTATTTTGTGTACAGTTTCCATAATTATTTAAGATCGTTAAGGTTAATAGTTTTAGGTTTTTGAGCTTCTTGATCATGCTCTGTACCTGCGTAAACATATAAATTTCTGAATAACGCACTACCTAATTTGTTTTTAGGTAACATTCCTTTTACTGCTTTTTCGATTAATCTTGTAGGATCTTTTTCGAACATTTCTGTAGCAGTTAATGATCTTTGACCTCCTGGGTAACCTGTGTGACGGATATAAGATTTATCTGTCCATTTTTTACCAGTTAGGTTAATTTTTTCAGCGTTGATAATAACAACGTTGTCTCCACAATCCACGTGAGAAGTATAATTAGTCTTGTACTTACCTCTAATAAGTTTTGCAACTTTAGAAGCTAGACGACCCAATGTTTGCCCGTCCGCATCAACTAAAACCCACTCTTTGTTTACGGTAGCTTTATTAGCTGATACTGTTTTGTAACTTAATGTGTTCATAATTACACGATTAGTTTTTGTCTATTAATAATGATTTTTTCTCCTTTAAAAAGGTCTGCAAATGTACGATTAATTATTTGATTGACAAATAGCGTGTTAGTTTAATTTTTAAGCTGCTTACTTTAGCTAAATGAACTTCATAAAAAAAAGCGTGCTTCAAGCACGCTTTTTTGAAATTGTATGTTTAAAAACTATTCTACTTTTTGATCTAATAAATCAAAGAATTGATTTAATCTAGGTAAGATAATAATTTTTGTACGTCTGTTTTTAGCTTTGTTAGCAGGACTGTTATTCTCTACTAAAGGAACATAACTACTTCTACCAGCAGCAATCAACCTTTGAGGAGCTACATTGTATTTTCCTTGTAATTCACGAACAATAGCTGTAGAACGTAATACACTTAATCCCCAGTTATCTTTTAATGATGAGCCAGCACTTACAGGAGTATTATCAGTATGTCCTTCAACCATAACGTCCATTTGAGGCTGTCCGTTAACAACAGTTGCAACTTTCTCTAACACTTTAGAAGCTTTGTCGTTAATAGTATAGCTTCCGCTTTTAAATAATAACTTATCAGAAATTGAAATAAAAACTACAGTTTTTTCAACATTTACTTCAATGTCTTCGTCATCAATACCATCTTGTAGTTCTCTCTTTAAATGGAAAGCAACAACTAAATTTAATGAATCTTTTTTAGAAGCAGCTTCTCTAATTTTGTTGATGTACTTATCTTTTTTGCTTAATTGAGAAAGTGTTTCTTTAATATTGTCATTAGCACCTTTGGTTAACACTGTTAAGTTTTCAACTTGTTGTAAAGTGTTTTCTTTATCTCTTTTTAGTTCTGTTACTCTTGACTCTAAAGAAAATGCTTTGTCTTCACAGTTTTCTTTTTCAACTAAACATTTTGTTAAGTTAGCTTTTACGGCTAGCAACTCTTCTTTTGTTTGTTCGTGTTTAGCTTTTATTGCTTCTAATTCTTTTGTCGAAGCACAAGATGCTAGTAAAATCGAAGCGGTAAGGAATAAAAATATTTTTCTCATTTTATTCTGATTTTTTTAGATGTATTTATTAATAGTTAAGCAAATTTATAAAAATGAAGACACAAAAAAGAGAATTAACAATCTTTTATGAAGTGTGAATACATTATTTTTGTGACTAAATTTTTAAAGATGATTAAAAGGATAACGCTTTTAGTAGTTTCATTATTGTTGGTAATAGCTTGTAAGGAAGAAAAAAGACAACATATAACTAAATTGCAAGGAGCCGTTTTTGGTACTACATATCATATAACTTACTTGAAAAAAGTTGATTACCAGAAACCTATTGATAGTTTGTTTAGCTTGGTAAATAAATCCTTATCAACATACCTACCTACTTCTGATATATCAAAGATTAATCAAGGAGATACGACTGTGGTGGTTGATGATATGTTTGTAGAAGTGTTTGAAAAGGCAAAGAGAATTTATAAAGAAACAGATGGTTACTTTGATCCTACTATAGGAAGATTAATAGATGCCTATGGGTTTGGTTCAGGTAAAGAAAAGAAGAACTTAACATCAGAAGAAATTTCAGTTTTAATGCAAAATGTAGGGTTTGATAAAGTTGTGTTAAAAGATAGGAAAATTCATAGAGAAAGTAAAAATATTGAATTTAATGTAAATGCTTTTGCAAAAGGATATGGAGTAGATGTAGTTGGGTGGTTTTTAGAATCGAAAAACATTCATAATTATCTAGTAGAAATTGGAGGAGAGATTAGAGCGAGAGGAACAAAAGATGGAAAGTTATGGAAAGTAGCAATTGAGAAGCCTAATGTTGACGGAACACGTTCTGTTCAAAAAATAATTGAACTGGATGATGAGTCTATGGCAACTTCGGGGAACTATAGAAAGTATAAAATAAATAGTGAAGGAAAAAAAATAGTACATACTATAAATGCAAAAACAGGATTAGCAGAAGAGAGTAACCTACTAAGTGTGTCAGTTCGATTAAAAGGAGACTGTGCTGATGTAGATGCGTATGCAACTGCCTTTTTAGCTATGGGGTTAGAAAAAACAAAAGAATTTCTTAAGGAGCATCCAGAACTTAAAGTGGTATTGTTATATCATAATGATGCAGGAGAACTTGCAGAATTTGTAAACTAGTTTTTATAACATACAGGCAAAATTTCACCTTTCATTAACGCAAATCGTTCTAGTTTTTCTGGAGCGATTTTTTTTGTGTAGTCAATTTCATCAACTGTAAATCCGATAGAACGTAGTTTGTCGAAATAATCATGACCATACACACGAACATGGTCGTACTGACCAAATATTTTTGCACGCTCTTTAGTTTCGGTAATAGAATCGTCTTCAAAAGTAACTTCCCTCGATAAATCCTGCGGAATTTGAAAAATACCAAATCCACCAACTTTCATTACTCGATACAATTCTTGCATCGCTTTGGTGTCATCAGAAATATGTTCTAAGACATGGTTACAAAAAACAACATCGAAAGAGTTGTCTTCAAAAGGAAGATCACAAATATCTGCTTTTACATCTGCAATAGGTGACTCTAAATCAGAAGTAGTGTATTCTAAGTTTTGTTGCTTTCTAAAAAGGTCTAAAAAACACTGTTCAGGAGCAATGTGTAATACTTTTAATCTTTTATCAGAAGAAAAAAAGTTGCTTTCTCGCTGTAAAAAAAGCCACATCAAACGATGTCTCTCTAACGACAGTGTAGAAGGAGAAAGTGCATTTTTACGTTGGACTCCATATCCGTAAGGTAAAAACTTCTTAAATGATTTTCCATCAATAGGGTCTGTAAAGTTATCTCCTTTTAGCCACCAAGTAATAATAGGCCTTGCTAGGTAACTAGCCTTAATTAAAAAAGGTCTTGGAATGGTATTAAGTATCGTTTTGAAAATGCTCACTTAGTTTTTATCAGTTAAGTAGTTCTTTATTTTTTTTGAAGTTACTAGTTTCCAAAGAAGTATTATGCCAAAAAACATTTTTAAGATAAACCCTACGAAAAACATCTCTAGGGCATATGGCCAATGCATAACTTTAAACAAAGAGACAAAAACGGAATAGATAAATAGAATAACTAAAACAATTAGTATGTGTCTTATTGTTATCAATTATATAACTAAAGGTTGCTGTCTAAACTCAGCTTCCTCAGTACTTTCAATACCTAAAGCTTCGTATATGTACTTAAAAGTGGATAATAATTCAGGTTTACCATTAACAATAGCTACATCGTGCTCAAAGTGAGCAGATGGTTTACCATCTAAGGTAGTAATTGTCCAACCATCACTGTGTTGACGAATTTTGTGAGTTCCCATATTAGTCATAGGCTCAATAGCAACGACCATACCTTCTATAAACTTTTTACCACGACCTCTACGTCCGTAGTTAGGCATTTCTGGATCTTCGTGCATCTTACGCCCTAATCCGTGTCCTACCAACTCACGAACAACACCATAACCATGTTTTTCAGTAAAGTTTTGAATAGCAAAACCTACATCACCTACACGATTTCCTGTTTTAAGTTCACGAATACCCACGTATAAACTTTCTTTAGTGATGTCTAGTAATTTTTGTGTTTCAGGTTCAATTTCACCCACAGCAAACGTGTAAGCATGATCTCCGTAAAAATCATTTTTTACAGCACCACAGTCAATGGAAATAATATCACCCTCTTGCAAAGGAGTGTTATTGGGAATTCCGTGAACTACTTGTGAGTTAGGACTCATACAAAGTGTATTTGGAAAATCGTACAAGCCTAAAAAACCAGGAATAGCTCCTTGCTCACGAATAAAATCTTCGGCAAGTTTATCAAGTTGCAATGTAGTAACCCCAGGTTTTACTTCTTTGGCAAGCATACCTAAGGTTTTTGATACTACTAAAGCACTTTCGCGCATTAATTCAATTTCTTCTCTAGTTTTTGGTTTAATCATGGTAAAAATATTGAGGCGCAAATTTACAGTTATTTTTGATATGGATGTTTGTATTCTTGACCAGATAGTATTTTTAAGAAATCTTCCTCAACAGTACTATCTTCTACAGCGTGTTCTACAAAACGACCAATTTCTTTTCCGTCTTTGTAAAATATGAAGGTTGGAACTCTAATTACATCGAAGCCATCTTCCAAACCATTGGCTTTTTTCTGACGGTTTACTGTGACTAATTCAAGGTTTTTGTATTCGAATTCAGCTTCGTCTAAAATTTTGTAAAAGTTAGGAATCTCTCTCTTGCTGTCTCCACACCAAGTTCCCATAAATCCTTTTATTTTTATATCCTTTAGGTATGGTTTTAGTTTTTCTACGGTGCCTTTATCAGTTTCGTAATATGAATAAAAATCGTTGAACCACTCACTTCCGTAAGGTTCTTGTTGGAAGTCTTTTTTAGTGGCAATACCAACTAAATTCCCATTTTTGTTTTTTGTTGCAATGTTTTTTGGTGTCGATGCGCAAGAAACAATTAATAAGGCTACAAAAAGGTATATGATTTTTTTCATCTGTTTGATTTTATTTTTAAATAAGCGAATGTTGTGTCATTTCTTTAGGTTGTTCAATACCCATTAATTTTAAAATTGTTGGAGCGACATCGCCTAAAATACCACTTTTTATTGATTTTAATTCGTTGTCAATTAAAATCATAGGAACCGGATTAGTGGTGTGTGCTGTATGTGGTGTTCCATCTGGATTAATCATGGTTTCACAGTTTCCGTGATCAGCAATTAGAATAGTGGTGTAATCATTATCTAGAGCTTTGATTATTACATCTTTTACACAATTATCAACAGCTTCACAAGCTTTTACCGCTGCTTCAAAAATACCAGTATGACCAACCATATCTCCATTTGCAAAGTTTAAGCAGACAAAATCTACGTCACCTTTTTGTAACTCAGGAACAATCGCATCACGAATTTCAAAAGCACTCATTTCAGGTTTTAAGTCGTAAGTAGCTACTTTTGGTGACGGACATAACAAACGTTTTTCTCCATTGAATTCTTTTTCTCTTCCACCAGAAAAGAAAAAGGTTACATGAGGATACTTTTCTGTTTCAGCAATTCTTATTTGAGTTTTTCCAGCTGACTCTAATACCTCACCTAACGTGTTTTCAATATTTTTTCCGTCGTAAATAACATGAATATTGTTAAAAGTGTCATCATAGCTTGTCATGGTAACAAAATACAAGGGTAACTTTTTCATATTGAACTCAGGAAAATATTTTTGACTTAAAGCCTCTGTTAATTGACGTCCCCTATCGGTTCTAAAATTGAAGAAAATAACTACGTCATCTTCTTTAATAACGGTTTTCGGTTGATTGTTTTCGTCAACCATGATAATAGGTTTGATGAATTCATCGGTAACATTAGCATCATAGCTTTGTTGAATGCTTGATGAAGCATCTAAAGAAAAAGAGCCTTTCCCGTTTACCAAAGCGTCATAAGCAAGTTGTACACGCTCCCAACGATTATCACGATCCATAGCATAGTAACGACCAGTAATTGTTGCCAATTCACCCGTTGTTTTTTGCATGTGTTCTTGTATATCGTTGATAAAGTATTTTCCTGATTTAGGATCGCAATCACGTCCGTCAGTAAAAGCATGTAAAAACACATTGTCTAACTCATACTTATCTGCTGCGGTAAGCAACCCTTTTAAATGTTCTATGTGTGAATGGATTCCTCCGTTGGAAACCAGTCCTAAAAAATGCACATTTTTATTGTTTTCTTTGGCGTATTCAAAAGCATTTAGAAGCTCTTTTTCTTGAGCTAAAGTGTCTTCTTTTACAGCTTTGTTAATTTTAGCTAAGTTTTGGTACACAATTCTACCAGCACCTAAATTCATGTGTCCAACTTCCGAATTTCCCATTTGCCCTTCAGGTAAACCAACATGTGTACCATCAGTTCTTAACTGGGCATGCGGAAAATTATCGTATAACGAATTTATAAATGGAGTTTTTGCGTTGTATATAGCCGATACTTTTGGATCTTGGGTAATTCCCCATCCATCCAAAATCATTAAAATTACTTTCTTGTTCATTTGTTGTGTGTTGCACTGCAAAAGTAAGAAAGATTTTTGGGGAATATTTTAGGAATTCACGAAAACAAACGCAATATATAGTAGTAGAGAGAAGATTATGAGAAAAGCAATACTGTTTTTAATAAATCGGTTTGTATTTCCTCTTATAGTTTGTAGACGAATCTTCTCTAGCTCTTTTTTATTTGTGGATTTATTAAAATATAATTTATCACTGTTTTCTTTTTGAAAACGTTCAAGCTTGTCAAAAGCACTAACCCTTTTCCTTTTATTGTTTTTTAAACTGGTAATCATTGCTGATACCGCACCTCCGAAGCTCATAGCAAACTAATTTTAAGATACAGCTATTAGTGTCTTTAATTAGTCAAACGTTACAAAAACAACATTACTTTTTATATTTACGAATAGCTTCTTTAATCTTTTCAATTCTGTTTTCAGGGTCAGGGTGTGTGCTTTGAAATTCAGGAACTCTATTAGGGCCTGCAGCTGCTTTTAAAATTTCCATGACCCCAATTAAGCTTTCAGGGTTATAACCGGCATCAATCATTAATTTAACACCTAATTCATCACTTTCTAGTTCATCACCACGGCCGTTCTTTAATAAGGTTTGTTGTCCGATGTTATTGGCTAATTGTCCCAAATCAGCACCTACAGAAGCTCCCATGGTTAGTAATTTCCAAAAGTTAGCATCCGTAATTCGTTCATTGGAGTGTTTTCCTAGTACATGACCTATTTCGTGTCCTAAAACTCCTGCCAATTGATCTTCATTTTTTAATTGAGAAAATAAAGCATGAGTAATAAAAACTTGTCCTCCAGGTAAGGCAAAAGCGTTAATTGTTTTTTCATCTCTTAAAAGGTGAAAGTTGAATTGGTAGCCAGATTTTTTTGCTACGGTGTTGTTTACAAGCTTAGCACCTACTTTGTCTACCAATACCTGAGCATTTTCGTTAGGATACAAACCTCCGTGTTGCTGAGTCATTATAGGGGTTTGTCGTAGTCCGATAGCAATTTCTTGTTCTGGAGATAAGCTAACAGCTTGTGTTTTTCCTGTGTAAGGGTTTACCTCTTGTTGACTGCATTTACGTAAATAAGCAAAAGCTACAATAGCTATCCCTATAAGTAAACGAGTTTTAAAACCTCCTTTAATTTTCATCAATATGTTGTTTTATTAGTCCCGAAAGTAAAAATACAAAATATATAATTTAACGGATATCAATTTTTTGTGAACTATAAAAAACTTAAATTTACACAGCAAAACAAACAACATTATGGAGCCTCACTTTGAATTGAACGAAGTTACTAAGAAGTTACCCAAGCACTTACATAAGTTTGTGGTACAACAGCCATATGATGAATATACGGCTCAAAACCAAGCTGTATGGCGTTATGTGATGCGTATGAATGTAGATTATTTAGGAAAAGTAGCACATGATTCGTATTTAGAGGGGCTGAAAAAAACAGGTATTTCAGTAGAAAAAATTCCTTATATGCAAGGGATGAACCGTATTTTGAAAGAAATTGGTTGGGCAGCAGTGTCTGTAGATGGATTTATACCGCCAAATGCTTTTATGGAGTTTCAAGCATATAATGTGCTAGTAATCGCATCCGATATGCGTACGATAGATCATATTGAATATACGCCTGCACCAGACATTATTCATGAGGCAGCAGGTCATGCGCCAATTATCGCAAATCCAGAGTACGCTGAATATTTAAGGCGTTTTGGAGAAATAGGAGCAAAAGCAATTTCTTCTGCAAAAGATTATGAAATGTATGAAGCTATTCGTTTGTTGTCTATTTTAAAAGAAGACCCTAACTCTACTCAAAAAGATATTGACGAAGCGCAAGAAAAAGTTGAGTGGTTACAAGATAATATGGGAGAACTTTCAGAAATGGCTCAAATTAGAAACTTACACTGGTGGACAGTTGAGTATGGATTGATTGGAACTCTTGAAAACCCCAAAATTTATGGAGCAGGATTGCTATCTTCCATAGGAGAAAGTAAATGGTGTATGAAAGATGAGGTAAAAAAAGTTCCGTATACATTAGATGCTGCCAACGTAAGTTTTGATATTACTAAGCCACAACCTCAATTGTTTGTTACGCCAGATTTTGCTCACTTAAGTTTGGTGTTGGAGCAGTTTGCGAATAAGATGGCAATACGAACAGGAGGATTGAAAGGTGTAGAAAAGCTAATAAATTCCAAAAATGTAGGAACTATTGAGTTAAGTACTGGTGTTCAAATATCAGGAGTTTTTACAAATGTAATTACCGATGAAAATAACAAAGCTATTTATGTGCAAACGACAGGTCCTACTGCGTTAGCAAATAGAGATAAAGAATTAATAGGTCACGGAATTACTTATCATGCAGAAGGTTTTGGAAGTCCGATAGGGAAGTTAAAAGGAATTAATATTCCGATAGAAAATATGAGTCCGCGTGATTTGAAGGCTTATGGAATTTATGAAGGAGAGCAAGTTACGTTAGAGTTTGAAGGAGGAATAAAAGTAGTAGGAGAAGTTATTACTGGAACTAGAGATTTACGTGGTAGAATTTTACTGATTTCTTTTGAAAACTGTATGGTTACTCATGGAGAAACACTATTGTTTCATCCAGATTGGGGAATTTATGATATGGCGGTTGGAGTTGAGATAGTATCAGCTTTTGCTGGATCAGCAGATGTGGTTTCTTTTGGAGATGTTGGGAAAGTATCGGAAACTAAAACCCACAAAATTCAATATTCTGAGTCAGACAAAAAATTATATAGTTTGTATGACAAAGTAAGAGAGATAAGAGAAAATGGCATGGTTTCTGAGGAAAAAATTCAGGAAATTTTTAAAGAAGTAAACACGCAGTTTAAAAACGATTGGTTATTGCCATTAGAGTTGTTAGAATTAGCTGTGCTAAACAATTTTTCAATAAAAGAAACGTTACGTGAATACATTGAAAACATGAAAAGTAACAAGAGTTACACTACGTTAATTGAAAACGGTTTACTTTTGTTGGAAAATTACCAAGAAGTATAAAATGGGATTATTTAATTTATTTAGAAAGAAAAATATGAGTAACGAAATACAGGAATATTTAGCTAAAGGAGCGGTTGTACTAGATGTAAGAACTTTAGCAGAATGGAATGAAGGGCATAGCGAAGGAGCTAAGCATATTGTGTTAGCTACGATTCCTACAAATGTAGATGAGATTAAATCGTGGAACAAACCAGTAATTGCAGTATGTAGAAGTGGTGGTAGAAGCGGACAAGCAGCCGAGTTTTTACAAAATCATGGAATAGATGTAATTAATGGAGGTCCTTGGCAAAATGTAGATCAATT
This sequence comes from Tenacibaculum gallaicum, assembly GCF_003387615.1. GTDB lineage: Bacteria > Bacteroidota > Bacteroidia > Flavobacteriales > Flavobacteriaceae > Polaribacter > Polaribacter gallaicus. The sequence goes on from NZ_QUNS01000001.1 coordinate 787,185, forward strand.
TTTAGTAAAATAAATACATAAAGATTAAAAGTTTATAAAAGGAAATGCTTGTAAAAGTGTTTCCTTTTTTTGTTGCAGCTTTTTTAAAAATGATTGATGTGCTTCTGAACTAGGATTAAAAGGCTTATGATTTAAGCCTCTTTGAATGGTTTCAACTTCTTGCATAGTTTGGTTAGATTTTTCTGTAATCCAAACCTCTTTAAATTTTTTCCAGATATAATTTATAGCGGTTTTGTTTGGGTGGATCATGTCTTCATTATAAAAACGATAGTCACGCAACTCATCCATCATAATCTCATACGAAGGGAAATAATAAAGATTGTTTCTAGGTTCTACTACTTGATGTATGGCAGAAAGTAAATGTGCTTTACTACGCTGATTTTCTATAAAACCATCTTTTATATGTCGCACAGGAGATACCGTATAAATAATTGAAATATCTTTATTTATTGATTTAACTAAAGAATTGATCGCTTCTAAGCTCTCTGAAATTTCTTCAACAATTAATAATTCTTTTGAAAATATTTTTTGCGGAACTTTATGACAATTGGCGACCAAAGTATTTGAAGTGATTTCTCGATAAACCCAAGCAGTACCTATAGTGATAATAAGATGCGTGGTGTTTCTCAGTTGCTGAAAAGTTTGTTGTATTGATGAGTTTAAGTTGTTTAATAACTCATCCTTGTCAGAAGTGCTTAAGCTAGAATGTGCTTCAAAAGAATGCCAACGTTCATTGTGAAAGAAAATATCTTTATCAGTATATTTTTCTTCGTTTATAGCTTTTGTAATTAAACTTTCAATCGCTTTTGGGTGGAATAAAATACCCAATGGGTTTTGTTTTGATTGAAATTTATAATAGTTTAGTTTATCACCAATGTTTTCAGAAAAACAAGAACCTAATAATAATAGCTTTGATTGGTAGCTAATTTGATTGTGTTTTTGTTTTATAAGTGGTATTTGCGTCTGAAAATTCATGAGTTTTGAGAAAAATAACAATCAAAAATAAGTATAAAATATTCATAAGAAGCACTATAAGTTCCTAGTTTATGAAAATTTGTATCTTTGTTCAAAAGAATTCAGAATAAATTGAACAATATAAAATCTACTTTCACAATTAAAGACCTGGAAAATATTTCAGGAATTAAGGCCCATACTATTCGAATTTGGGAGAAACGATATAATCTGTTATCACCTGATAGGACAGATACAAATATTCGTTATTATTCTTCTGAGAACTTACAGAAGTTGCTTAATGTAGTATTGTTGAATAAAAACAATATAAAGATTTCTAAAATAGCCGAAATGTCTGATGACACAATCGTTTTAAAGGCAAGAGAGTTGGCTTTTAAAATGGCTGTAAATGACGAAGCAATAAATTCTTTTAAGTTGGCAATGTTTCAGTTTGATAAAACGTTATTTAACAATGCTTACAATAGGTTACTTAAAAGAAAAACGTTTAGAGAAATCTTCAAAGACGTTTTTGTACCTTTTTTAAATCATATAGGGTTATTGTGGCAAACAGATACGTTGTTGCCAGCACATGAGCATTTTATTTCGAATTTAATTGTCCAGAAAATTCAAATAAACATAGAGAAGTTAGAGTATTCTAATAATAATTCAGAAATGAGCTATGTGTTATTTTTACCTGAAAATGAGATTCATGAATTAGGATTGATGTACCTAAATTATGAACTTATACTAAGAGGGTATAATACGATTTATTTAGGGCAAAGCCTGCCTTTAGATAATTTAGATTGTTTTTTTAAAAGTAAATCGAAAGTTTGTTTTATTACATCTATGACTGTTCAGCCATACGATGATAAAGTAGAAGAATATTTTTCAGAAATTGAAGCTGTACTTGAAAACACTAACCATGAATTGATTGCTATAGGAAACAAAGTGATGGCTGTTGATAATGTAGATTTTAAAGCTAAAATAAAAGTGTATTCCTCCCTTAAAATATTTTTAAATCAGTTCTAATTTTTTTTGATCTATATAATTTTGTTTATTTTTTATTTGTTTTTGTTAAACAAAAAATGTAATTTTGACTAATGTTTTGATTTTCAATACATATTTTTTTAACGAAACTAATTTTGTTTAATGTTTTTTAGTATAAAATAAACAAAGTCTACCGAAGCTGAAAAGTAGACTATAAAAAATAAGAGTAAGCAATAATTTAAAGTGTGAAATTATGAAAGTAAAGAATTTGACCTCGGTGTTGTTTTTGGGTTTGTTTTTAAGTTTTGGTTTATTAACATCATGTAGTGATGATGACCCAGTAATAGAAAAACCAAAGAATATAGTTAATGTAGCAGTTGCAGATTCTAATTTAAGTGTTTTGGTTGCAGCTTTGCAAAAAGCTGATTTAGTATCAGCATTACAAGCTGACGGGCCTTATACTGTTTTTGCTCCAACTGATGCAGCATTTCAGGTGTTGCTAGATAGTAATGACTCATGGAATTCATTAGATGATATTCCAGTAGAAACATTAAAGTCGGTATTGTTATTTCATGTGATAAGTGGTGAAGTAAAAGCGGCAGATTTATCTAATACTTATGTGAATACCTTGTCAACAGGTCCAAATGATGAGATGTTGTCATTACAAGTAGAAGTTGATGGAGCAGTGGAGTTTAATGGGGATTCAAAACCAATTGCTACAGATGTTATGGCTTCAAACGGAGTTATACATACAATAGATAAAGTAATGTTACCAGCTAATGTAGCGACCTTAGCGTTAAATAATAGTGGTTTTACTTCTTTGGTAGCAGCATTAACAGATAGCCGTCATACTACAGATTTTGTTTCTTTATTAAAAGAGGATGGGCCATATACAATCTTTGCTCCTACAAATGATGCATTTCAAGCATTGTTAGATAGTAATGATTCTTGGAATTCATTAGCAGATATTCCTATTGCAACATTAGAAGCAGTATTAAAGTATCATGTGTTTGCAGGAGGAAATGTGCAGTCAGATGAATTAAGCGACGATCAAGAAATTACAATGTTTGATGGCAATATAGTTACAGTTGATTTATCTAGCGGAGCAAAATTAGATACAAGTTCAGGGCAATCTGTTGTAATCTCTTTAACCGATGTGCAAGGAACTAATGGAGTAATTCATGTAGTAGATAGTGTTCTTTTGCCTTAGTTTTATAGTAATGTGTTGATTACGAGTAAAAACATTTTTTTCACTCGTAATTAATTTAATTATATTTATAAGAAATAATTTGAAAAAAAAAGTATACATAATAGGTTCAGGATTCTCTTCTTTGTCGGCATCATGTTATTTAGCCAAGGCTGGGTATGAAGTAACTGTGTTAGAAAAAAATGCTACCATTGGTGGGAGAGCAAGACAATTATTGAGAGAAGGGTTTACTTTTGATATAGGTCCTACATGGTATTGGATGCCAGATGTTTTTGAAAAGTTTTTCGCAGATTTTGGTAAGAAGCCATCAGATTACTACGAGTTAGAAAGATTAAATCCGGCTTATGAAGTCTACTTTGGAGAAAAAGATTCTATTGTAATTCCAGGAACACTAGAAGAGATTTATGAAGTTTTCGAAAAAGAAGAAAAAGGAAGTTCAAAACATCTTCAGTCTTTTTTAAAGTCAGCAAAATATAATTATAATGTTTCTATAAATGATTTAGTTTATAAACCTGGTGTTTCTCCTTTAGAATTAGTAACTCCAGTTACTATGGGGAAGATATTTCAGTTTTTCTCTACAATTAGACATGAAGTAAGAAAGAAAATTAAAAGTAAGAAGCTGGTCCAAATTTTAGAGTTCCCAGTATTGTTTTTAGGTGCAAAACCTAGTAATACACCTGCTTTTTACAATTTTATGAATTATGCTGATTTTGGCTTGGGTACATGGCATCCAAAAGGAGGTATGTATAAGGTAATTGAGGCTATGACCACGCTTGCTACTAGTTTAGGAGTAGCGTTTCAAACCAATGCAAATGTTGAAGAAATTGTAGTAAATGACAAGGGAGAAACAATTGGTGTTGCGGTAAATGGAAAAATCATGGAGTCTGATCTAGTGTTAAGTGGGGCAGATTACCATCATACCGAAACACTACTTCCTAAATATTTAAGACAGTACTCAGAAAGTTATTGGGATAAAAAAACATTTGCACCTTCATCATTACTCTTTTATGTAGGGTTTGATAAGGAATTAAAAAATGTATGTCATCATACACTGTTTTTTGATACAGATTTTGATGTGCATGCAAAAACAATATATGATGTTCCCAGTTGGCCAAAAGAACCATTGTTTTATGCGAGCTTTCCCTCAATAACAGATGGTTCTTTTGCGCCTAATGGAAAAGAAGCTGCTACTTTTTTAATTCCATTAGCGCCAGGTATAGAAGATACTCCAGAGTTGAGAGAGCGCTATTTTAACATTATAATAGAGAGGTTAGAAAGATTAACAAATCAATCCGTTAAAGAGCACGTGTTGTTTAAAGAAAGCTTCTGTGTAAATGATTTTATAAAGGAGTATAATTCATATAAAGGAAATGCCTATGGTTTAGCAAATATTTTAACGCAAACAGCATTTTTAAGACCCAAGATAAAAAGTAAAAAGGTAAAGAATTTATTTTTTACAGGACAGTTAACAGTACCAGGACCAGGAGTTCCTCCGTCTTTAATTTCAGGAAAAATAGCTTCAGATTTAATTTTAAAAACGTACAAAGATGAAACAATTATTTGATGAGGTTTCTTACGCATGTAGTAAGTTAGTAACTAAAAAGTATAGTACCTCGTTTTCGTTAGCCACGAAGATGTTATCACCCAAAATACGTGCTGATATTTATAATATTTATGGTTTTGTACGCTTTGCGGATGAAATAGTAGACTCTTTTCATAAATATGATAAAGAGCAATTACTATTAAAATTTGAAAGAGATTATTATGAATCTAAGAATAGAGGAATTAGTTTAAACCCTATTCTAAACTCTTTCATATATACTGTAAACAAGTATAAAATTTCTGATGATTTAGTACAATCGTTTTTAAAAAGTATGAAAGCTGATTTATATAAAACAGCATATACAACTACAGAAGAGTATAATGAATATATCTATGGTTCTGCTGATGTTGTTGGATTAATGTGTTTAAAGGTTTTTGTAAATGGAAATCAACAAAAATATGAAGAGTTAAAAATTCCTGCGATGCGTTTAGGATCAGCGTTTCAAAAAGTAAATTTTCTAAGAGATCTAAAAGAAGATTTTAACGAATTGAATAGATCTTATTTTCCAAATATCAATTTTGGAGATTTAAGTGCGGAAGGAAAAAATACAATTATTAAAGAAATAGAAGACGATTTTGACTTTGCTTATAAAAATGGTATTTTAAAGCTACCAGTTGAAGCAAAATTTGGAGTGTATATGGCGTATAGGTATTATAAAAAGTTATTAAAGAAACTGCAAGATACACCTTCAACAAAAATTATGGATACCAGAATTAGAATTTCAAATCCTATGAAAATTAATTTGCTAGCAAGAAGTTATGTAAGGTATAAACTCAATTTAATATGATAAAAAGTGGTATCTTAGGAGTACTGTTTTTTATGTCGTTCGTTGGTGTTAAAAAAGCCCCTGATTTTGTAGTAAGATACCATGAATTAGCTGCTAAAAAAGCCGAATTGACTTACATAGCTACTTATAAAAACAGAAAAGAAGTAAGTATTCAGGGGTATGTTGTTTCTCTACAAATGAAACAGGCAAAATATAAAATGATGCCTTGGAGTAAACTAAAAGTTTTTAATACAAATAAAAACAAATTAGAAGAGTTGATTTCAAAGAATCCTAACAACGTTCATTTAAGATATGTTCGATTAGTAATACAAGAAAATATACCTAGTATTTTAGGGTATACATCTTCTATTAAAAAAGATAAACAGTTTTTAAAAGAAGTGCTCCAAAAAAAAGACAGTACAAGTTATTTACATACATATATAATTAACAATACATCATTATGAATATAGTAATTTACATAGCAGTTACAGCAGTAACATTTATTGTTATGGAAGGAGTTACTTGGTGTACTCATAAATATGTAATGCATGGTTTTGGATGGTATTTACACGAAGATCATCATCAGCCAGGGTACCCACATGTTTTTGAAAAAAACGATGCTTTTTTCGTGGTCTTTGCAATTCCTAGTATTCTATTGTTTTATTTCGGAATTCGACCAGAGTTAAACTTTTTGTTTTTTATAGGTTTAGGTATTTTGTTCTATGGTGCAGCCTATTTTTTAGTGCATGATGTGTTAATTCATAGAAGATTTAAGTGGTTTGATAAAACGAATAACCAATACTTAAAAGGATTGCGAAAAGCACATAAAATTCATCACAAACATTTGGGAAAACACGACGGAGAATGTTTCGGAATGTTGTTTGTACCCTTTAAATATTTTAATAAAAGACAGTGAGTCAGTATTTATATCTAATATTAAATCTAGGCAGTTTAAGTATCCCGCTATTGTATAGTGTTTTTGAAAAAAAACTACACTTTATACAATACTTCAAACAAGCAGCGCTTAGTATTTTGTTAGTTGCTTTGTTTTTTTTAATCTGGGACAGTTGGTTTACGCAAATGGGAGTATGGGGATTTAATCCAGACTATCATTTATCACTAAAACTACTGAATATGCCCATAGAAGAATGGATGTTTTTTTTCTGTATACCCTATGCATGTTTGTTTACACATGAAGCGTTGAAGTTTTTATTTTCAAGGTTTAAAATGTCAAAATCAGCGACAGTAATCATAAGCTTTTTCCTCATTGTTTTAGTGAGCTTATTGTTGATTTTTAACTTCGGAAAGTGGTATACCACAGTAAATTTTGTGCTGTTTTTACTATTGTTAGGTTATGCGTTAAAGAACCACTTGAGTACATTGCAAGAATACTACCCTAGTTTCTTAGTAATATTAATTCCTTTTCTACTAGTCAATGGAATTTTAACAGGAAGCTTTATAGAAGAACCGGTAGTTTGGTACAATAACGCAGAGAATTTAGATTTTAGAATTTTTACGATACCTATAGAAGATGCTTTTTATGCATTTACAATGTTATTTTCAGTACAGTTAATTTTTAATTTCTTAAAAAACAGAAAACTTGAAAGAAAATAAATACATACGTTTTTTAATATTCTTAATAGCTAACCTTTCAGCCTTAGGTATTGGTGTTTGGTTAATGAATGAAGGGCCAAGAACAGATTGGTACTTGTCTTTAAATAAAGCTCCATGGACACCAGCAGGCTGGGTTTTTGGAGTAGCTTGGACAATCATTATGGTATTGTTTTCTGTATACATGACAAAAGTGAGTTTTCAGCATGAATTTTTAAACAAAAAGGTACTCATTTTATATGTAGATCAGTGGATTTTAAACGTAAGCTGGAACTATATTTTCTTTAATCAACATTTAACAAAATTAGGCTTGGTTGTAATCGCTTTATTATGGCTACTTATTGGTTATTTCACTTTTGAGTATGTAAAAAAAGTAAGGTGGTATACTCTATTTATACTTCCATATTTAATATGGATGACGATTGCAACTAGTCTCAACGCATATATTGTATTAAATAATTAAACTATGGCCAAAAAAAAGAACATAACACAAGAAAAAATAATAGAATGGTATATGAATACGGTACTATTATCAGGTCAACCGAATTCAATATTTTCTTTTGCGAAAGAAAATAACTTTGAAGAAGCGGAATTTTATAAACACTTTTCAAGCTTTGAAAGCTTAGAAAAAGCTGTTTTCGGAATTTTCGCTAAAGAAACCATTCATTTACTACACAAAACAGAAGCTTATAAAGACTATTTGCCAAAAGATAAACTATTGAGTTTCTATTTTACCTTTTTTGAATTATTAACAATAAATAGATCGTATGTATTGGCGCAGTTAAAAAGGATAAAAACAGATTTTTCGAAATTAAAAGTATTGCAAGAACTGCGTACAGAGTTTATTCATTTTGTAAATGAAATAAGCCTTGAAAAAATTGATTTTAAAAATGATAAAATCAACAAAATTCAAGATAAAACTATTGCAGAGGGGTATTGGATGCAGCTATTGCTTATTTTAAAGTTTTGGATAGAAGATGAGTCATCAAACTTTGAGAAAACAGATTTATTTATAGAAAAATCAGTAAAGGCAAGTTTTGATATTCAACAAATAGCACCTGTAAAAAGTGTGATTGATTTAGCGAAATTTTTGTGGAAGGAAAAATCACCAATGACATGAAAACCTTAAACAGAATACCTATGTCAAAAATAGAACGAGCTACCAAGTTGGTTTCAACAGGAGTGAAAGTTGGTGTAAATTATGCCAAGTACTACGGCAATAAAATCACTAAATCAGAAGAGGAAGCTAAAAAGCAACTTAATGAAGATAATGCTGCTGATATTTACGATGGATTAAAAGAACTAAAAGGGTCAGCATTAAAAGTAGCACAAATGCTAAGCATGGAAAAAAATATTTTGCCCAATGCTTACGTAGAAAAATTTTCATTATCACAATTTTCAGTTCCACCATTATCAGGACCTTTAGTAATCAAAACGTTTAAAAAATACTTCAGTAAAACACCAAACGAAGTTTTTGATACGTTTACAGCAGAATCAGTAAATGCAGCAAGTATAGGACAAGTTCATAAAGCCACTAAAGATGGAAAAGAACTAGCTGTAAAAATTCAATATCCAGGGGTTGCTGATAGTATTTCAACCGATTTAGCATTGGTGAAACCTATTGCGATGAAAATGTTTAACATTAAAGGAGAAGGTTCAGATGAATATTTTAAAGAAGTTGAAGAAAAGCTCTTGGAAGAAACTAATTACGAATTAGAACTTGTGCAGAGTAATGAAATTGCTCATGCCTGTAAACATATTCCAAACTTAAAATTTCCAAAATACTATCCAGATTTGTCATCAGATAGAATTTTAACGATGGATTGGATGGATGGAGTTCACCTGTCAGAGTTTACTAAAAATGAGCAACCTGAAGATGTTGCAAATAAACTAGGGCAAGCTTTGTGGGACTTTTACATGTATCAAATGCACAAGCTAAAAAAGGTACATGCAGATCCGCATCCAGGGAATTTTTTAGTGTCCAAATCAAATGAATTGATTGTTATCGATTTTGGATGTATGAAAGAAGTTCCTGAAAGTTTTTATGTGCCTTATTTCGAACTAGCAAAAAGAGAAAATATAGATAATCCAGCTTTTTTTGAAAGCAAATTGTATGAGCTAGAAATTTTAAGGAAAGACGATGCCCCAGAAGAAATTACATTTTTTAAAGGACTGTTTTACGAAATGTTATCACTTTTTACGCAGCCTTTTCAGCAAGAAGATTTTGATTTTTCTGATGCCGTTTTCTTTGGGAAAATAGCCGATTTAGGTCAGAAATATGCAAAAAGCACAGAGCTTAAAAAAATGAATGGAAATAGAGGTTCAAAACACTTTATTTATATTAATAGAACCTTTTTTGGTTTATACAATTTAATGCACGATTTAAAGGCAAATAAAGTGAAAATCAATAATTTTAATACCTTATAATGCACATTACACGTGAGCAAATAGATGAGTTTCCTCATATTTATAAAATAAATTTGATGAATAGTATTTCTGGTTATAAACCAGCAAACCTCATTGCTACAAAATCTAAAGGCAATATTACCAATGTTGCAGTTTTTAGCTCGGTAGTGCATTATGGTTCAAGTCCAGCAATTTTAGGATTCGTATTGCGTCCTACAACAGTTGTAAGAAACACATATAACAATATAAAAGAAACAGGATATTATACCATCAACGCTATTAATGAGGCAATAATTGAAGAAGCGCATCATACCTCGGCTAAATATCCGTCAGAAATTTCAGAATTTGATAAAACAACACTATCTGAAGAATTTAAAAATAACTTCCATGCTCCATTTGTAGCAGAGTCACCCTTACAAATAGGGATGAAGTTTTTAGAAGAACATCATATAAAAGCTAACGGAACTATTTTAGTTCTGGGAGAAGTTACTGATTTGTATTTTAACGACAATATGCTTTCAGAAGATGGTTTTTTAAACCTATCTAAAGAAAAAGTAGCTGCAATTAATGGATTAGATACCTATATGGTTGCAGAAAACTATACAAGATTATCATATCAAAGACCAAAGGAATGAAAATCTTAGTTACAGGCACAACAGGTTATATAGGAAAACGATTAATTGTTAGGTTGCTGGAAAATAACCATCAATTAGTCTGTTGTGTTCGTGATTTAGATAGAATACCAGATGAGTTTGAAAACAGCCCGAACGTTACTTTTATAAAAGTTGATTTTTTAAATATAGAAAATACACGTTTTCCTAAAGATATCGATGCAGCGTATTATTTAATACATTCGATGGCGACGACATCAGAAAATTTTGAAAACTTAGAATTAACCTGTGCACAGAATTTTAAAAAACTATTAGAATCCACTAATTGTAAGCAAGTAGTGTATTTAAGCGGAATAGTTAATGACAATTCGCTGTCCAAGCACCTAAAATCAAGATACGAAGTAGAAAAAGAGTTACAATCAAACAGTTATGCCTTAACGACCTTTAGAGCAGGAATTATTGTAGGAAGTGGAAGTGCTTCTTTTGAAATTATAAGAGATATTGTAGAAAAGCTTCCCGTAATGGTAACACCAAAATGGTTAAAAACAAAAACACAGCCTATAGCAGTTAGAGATGTATTAGCCTTTTTAGAGAATAGTTTACAAGTTAAAGAGGTCTACAATAAATCTTTTGATATCTGCGGTCCGGAAATATTAACCTATAAGGAAATGTTGTTACAGTTTGCTGAGATAAGAGGGTTTAAAAGGTACATTTATACACTTCCAGTTTTAACACCAAAGCTGTCTTCCTATTGGTTATATTTTGTAACATCAACCTCTTTTAACCTGGCGCAAGCCCTAGTGGATAGTATGAAGGTTGAAGTAATAGCAAAACCAAGTGCTATTAATATGTTACTTAATGTAGCGCCAATAACCTATAAAGAAGCGGTAGCATTAGCTTTTCAAAAAATAGAACAAAACGAAGTAATTTCTAGTTGGAAAGATGCTATGAGTAGTGGTGTTTTTCATGACCAACTAGCAAAACATATTCAAATACCTCAATACGGCTGTTTTAAAGATATTAGAGTTAGAGAAGTACAAAATGAAACAGAGACACTACATAAAATTTGGAGTATAGGAGGAGAAACAGGATGGTATAAATTCAATTTTCTTTGGAAGATAAGAGGGTATGTAGATAAACTTTTTGGAGGTGTAGGTTTAAGAAGAGGAAGAAGGCACCCAACAGAATTAGAATCAGGAGACCCACTCGATTTTTGGAGAGTATTGTTAGCAGATAAAAAGAGTAAGCGGTTGATTTTATTTGCTGAAATGAAACTACCTGGAGAAGCGTGGTTAGAGTTTAAAATAGTAAAAGACAAATTATATCAAAGAGCCATTTTTAGACCTAAAGGAATTTGGGGAAGAATGTACTGGTATGCCGTTTTACCTTTTCATGCATTTGTATTTAAAGGAATGATTAATCATTTAATAAAAGCGTATTAATAAAAATAACAATTCAATAAGATGAACACAGTAAAAATATTTTTAATCATGGCATTATTTAGTTTTTCAGGAAAAGCACAAACAGTAACCCCTAAAGAATCGTTATACGATATAAAAATAGAAGGAATCGATGGAGAAAATTTAGACCTTCATCAATTTAAAGGAAAGAAAATACTATTTGTAAATGTAGCATCAAAATGTGGTTTTACAAGTCAATATGAAGGCTTACAAGAATTGTATTCAAAATATAAAGAAAAACTAGTAATTATAGGTTTACCATGTAATCAATTTGGAGGGCAAGAACCCGGAACAACAAAAGAGATTCAATCGTTTTGTAGTTTAACTTACGGAGTAGATTTTCCTATGACAGAAAAAATTGAGGTAAAAGGAGGAAATCAACACCCGTTATACCAATGGTTAACACAAAAAGATAAAAATGGAAAAATGAGTTCTTCAGTAAAATGGAATTTTCAAAAATATTTGGTAAACGAAGAAGGAAGGTTAATGGATGTTTTTTACTCAATAACAAAACCAATGAGTAAGAAAATTACCAAATTGTTATAATGATTCATTTCAAAAAACATTCAGGAATTTATACTTTATCAACAGAGCAAACTTTAAACGTTCCGTTGCAGCAAGCGTGGGATTTTTTCAGTTTTCCAGGAAACTTACAAAAGATAACACCACCGCATATGGGGTTTCAAATTACCTCTGGGGTTGATAAAAAAGCGTATGCAGGACAAATAATAACATATAAAATAGGGATTCTACCTAGGATTAAGTCTAGTTGGGTTACTGAAATTACACAAGTAAAAGAGCAGCATTTTTTTATAGATGAACAGCGATTTGGTCCTTATAGCATGTGGCATCACGAACACTGGTTTGAAGAGTTGCCAAATGGAAAAACATTGATGAAAGATAAAATATCATACAAAATACCTTTTGGTTTTTTAGGACGCATAGCCCAGTCAATCTTTATAAAAAGGCAGTTAAAAGGAATATTTAAACACCGTTATAGTACGTTAGAAAAATTATTTAATGGAAAATAAAGTATCGATTTTTTGGTTTCGTCGAGATTTACGTTTAGAAGATAACAAAGGATTGCATAAAGCGCTACAATCAGGAAATAAAGTAGTTCCGTTATTTATTTTTGATGAAGATATTTTAGAAAGTCTTCCTAAAAATGATGCTCGAGTAACGTTTATTTACGAAACCTTACAAAACCTAGATGAAGAGCTGAAAAAGTATCAATCTTCTCTGTTAGTTAAAAAAGGAAAACCGTTAGCAATTTGGAAAAAACTAACTGAAGAATATACAATTGAAGCAGTTTACACAAATAAAGATTACGAACCTTATGCAGTTAAAAGAGATAAAGAAGTAGCTGACTTTTTAGCGTCTAAAGAAATAGCGTTTAATACTTTTAAAGATCAAGTAATCTTTGAAGAAAAAGAAGTTTTAAAAAACGACGGAACTCCATATACAGTTTTCACTCCCTATAAAAACAAGTGGTTGCAAAACTTCTCAGAAAAGAAAGATACGCAAGACTTTACGATAGACTTTGTTAACTTTTATCAGTTTTCATCTGAATTTCCATCATTAGCTTCCATAGGTTTTGAAGAAAGTACAATTAAAGTAAAACCATATAACTTATCTAATTTAGATTTGTATGATGAGATGAGAGATTTTCCTGCTGAAGATAAAACTTCATACTTGTCACCATACCTGCGTTTCGGATTGGTAAGTGTTCGAAAAATGGTTCGGTTTGCGTTAATAACAAACGAAACTTTTTTAAGCGAACTAATTTGGCGTGAGTTTTTTATGCAGGTTTTATATCACTTTCCAAAAGTAGTTACCCAGAATTTCAAGCAAAAGTATGATGCAGTTCCTTGGAGAAATAATGAAGAAGAATTTAAAAAATGGTGTGAAGGTAAAACAGGGTATCCGATGGTAGATGCTGGTATGCGAGAGCTAAACGAAACAGGGTACATGCATAACCGAGTACGAATGATAACCGCAGGCTTTTTATGCAAACATTTACTCATTGATTGGCGTTGGGGAGAAGCGTATTTTGCAGAAAAACTGTTAGATTATGATTTGTCGGCAAACAATGGGAACTGGCAATGGGCAGCAGGTACAGGTTGCGATTCAGCTCCGTATTTTAGAGTGTTTAACCCAGAATCTCAGTTAAAAAAGTTTGATAAGGAGTTACAATATGTTAAAAAATGGGTAAAAAACTTTGATGAGTTAACCTATCCGCAACCAATGGTAGAACACAAGTTTGCGAGAGAACGAGCGATAAGTACCTATAAAAAAGCATTACAATAAAAAAGGTTCAGAATTTTCTGAACCTTTTTAGTATATATTAAGCAATATAGTCTTTTGCTCTCTCTAATGCTTTTGGAATTCCTCCAGGGTTTTTACCACCAGCGGTTGCGAAGAAATTTTGTCCACCACCACCACCGTGGATTAGTTTTCCTAATTCTCTAACAACCTTTCCAGCATCGTATCCTTTTTCATTAGCTAAGTCTTTAGAAATATAACAAGTTAACATAGCCTTTTCAGGAGAAGGAGCGGTAGCAAATACTACAAATAAGTTATTAACTTCTCCTCCTAACTCAAATAATAAGTTTTTAATGCTGTTAGGATCTAAATCTACTTTAGTTGCTAAAAATTGAACCCCATTTACTTCTTGTAACTGGTTTTTAAGTTCACCTTTCATATTTTTAGCTTTATCCTTTAACAGTTGCTCAACTTGCTTTTTTAAAGCAGTGTTTTCATCTTGTAAGCTATTTACCGATTTAGCAACATCTTTAGGGTTTTTTAATAATTGTTTTACCGCATCGTAGTTACGCTCAACGCCTTCAAAGTAATCACCAACAGCTACATTAGTAATTGCTTCAATTCTTCTGATTCCAGCAGCAACAGCACCTTCTGATTTTATTTTGAAATACCAAATATCACCAGTTTGTTGTACGTGCGTACCTCCACAAAGTTCCATCGATTGACCAAAACGGATGGTACGAACACTATCCCCATACTTTTCACCAAATAAAGCTACGGCACCTTCATCAATAGCTTGTTGCATTGGTATATTTCTTTGCTCTTGTAACGGAAGGTTTTCACGAATACGAGCGTTCACAAATTCCTCAACAGCTTCTAATTGATCTTTGTCTACTTTAGAGAAGTGAGAAAAATCAAAACGTAAATGCTCTGGACTAACTAAAGAACCTTTTTGCTCCACATGCTCACCTAATATAGTGCGTAAAGCTTGGTGCAATAAATGTGTTGCAGAGTGGTTACTTGCCGCTAATTTTCTAAAATCATCACTAACAATTGCTTTGAAGGTCTCGTGTAAATTGTTAGGTAGGTGTTTGGTGTAATGAATAATTACATTATTCTCTTTCTTAGTGTCTAACACGTGAATAACATCCCCATTTGGAGATTCTATATGTCCTTTATCACCAACTTGTCCACCACCTTCAGGATAAAAAGGAGTCATGTTGAATACCAGTTGATATTGGTCTCCATCTTTTTTCGTGGTAACTTTTCTGTAACGAGTTAGTTTTACGTTGGCAGCCAACATATCGTAGCCAATAAACTCTTCTACATCATCTTCAATTAAAACAACCCAATCGCCAGTTTCGCTAGCAGAAGCAGCACGAGAACGCTCTTTTTGAGCCTTCATTCCAGCATTAAACTCTTCTTCATTGATTTCATATCCTTTTTCACGAGCAATTAACTGCGTTAAATCTAAAGGGAAACCGTAGGTGTCATATAATTCAAAAGCGCGTTTACCAGAAACAACTTTACCATTAGTTGTAGTAATAATTTGGTCTAATAATAATAACCCTTGATCTAATGTACGTAAGAAAGAACTTTCTTCTTCTTTTATAACATTATGTACTAAGTTACTTTGTTTTTTTATTTCAGGAAAAGCATCACCCATTTGGTGGGCTAGGGTTTCTACCAACTTATAAATAAAAGGCTCTTTCTGGTTTAAGAAAGTAAACCCGTAGCGAATTGCACGACGTAAAATTCTACGAATTACATAACCTGCACCGTTATTACTTGGTAATTGACCATCGGCAATGGCAAATGCAACCGCACGAACATGGTCAGCAATTACACGAATGGCAATGTCAATTTTTTCATCTTTACCGTATTTAGATCCAGTAATTGTTTCAACTTCACGAATTAAAGGAGTAAATACATCAGTATCGTAATTAGATTGAACCCCTTGTAAAACCATACATAAACGTTCAAACCCCATACCAGTATCAATATGTTTTGCAGGAAGATCTACCAAAGAACCATTAGCTTTACGGTTGTACTGCATAAAAACTAAGTTCCAAATCTCTACAACTTGAGGATGGTCTTCATTCACTAACGATTTTCCATCAACGTTAGCTTTTTCTTCAGCAGAACGAATATCAACATGAATTTCGGAACACGGACCACAAGGACCTTGTTCACCCATTTCCCAAAAGTTAT
The DNA here is from genome assembly GCF_003387615.1 of Tenacibaculum gallaicum. GTDB lineage: Bacteria > Bacteroidota > Bacteroidia > Flavobacteriales > Flavobacteriaceae > Polaribacter > Polaribacter gallaicus. Next base: position 803,260 of record NZ_QUNS01000001.1, read on the forward strand.
CTTTTTTGTTTCCCATTAAAATACGATCTTCAGCAATGTACTGTTTCCAAATATCGTATGCTTCTTGATCCATTTTTGTACCATCACTTTCATCACCTTCAAATACAGTTACGTACAAAATATCCTTATCTACTTTATAAACCTCAGTTAGTAATTCCCAAGTCCAAGCAATAGCTTCTTTCTTAAAATAATCACCAAAACTCCAGTTACCTAACATTTCAAACATGGTATGGTGATAAGTATCGTAACCAACCTCTTCTAAATCGTTGTGTTTACCAGAAACACGTAAACATTTTTGACTATCAGAAATTCTACTATTTTTAGGAGTAGAGTTTCCTAAGAAAAACTCTTTAAATGGAACCATACCAGCGTTGGTAAACATTAAAGTAGGGTCGTTCTTTAACACCATAGGTGCTGAAGGAACTATTTCGTGTTGTTTTGATTTAAAATAATCTAAAAATTTAGCTCTAATATCTTGAGATTTCATACAACTCTGGGTATCTGTATTTTGTTAAAAAATATTTAAAAAACTGCTTGTAAAAAGAAGTTTTAAAAGATTTTGTAAATTTGTGGGTTTTCAAATTGTACATCCCCTTAGGATGCTTCATTTAAAAAGCACAAAAATAGTACATTTAGGATTATGGCAAAAGTAAAATATTATTATGACCCAGACACTTTATCGTATAGAAAGATAGAGGTTAGGAGAAGTGAAAAGTATAAAAAAACTTTTTTTGGAATACTTAGTTTTTTATTGATTGCTTTTTTTGGTTTTATAGGCTTTAGTCAGTTTTTAATGTCTCCAAAAGAGCGCGCTCAAAAAAGAGAATTAGAAAACTTAAAATTACATTATGAGTTGCTTTCAAAAAAGATGGAAGAAAGTGCTGAAATCTTAACCGATTTACAAAAAAGAGATAATAATATTTATAGAACATACTTTGAGGCAAGTCCAATACCAGAAGAGCAACGAAAAGCAGGTTTTGGAGGTGTAAATAGATATAAACATTTAGATGGTTTTGATAACAGTTCTATGGTAAAAAAGGTAACCAAAGAGCTAGATATTTTATCAAAGCAAATGGTAGTACAATCAAAATCGTTGGATGAGATTGTTGAATTAGCCAAAGAAAAAGAGAAAATGTTGGCTTCTATACCAGCTATTCAGCCTGTAAAAAATCAAGATTTAAAAAGAATGGCATCGGGGTATGGTATGCGTTTGCATCCTATATTAAAGTCGTGGCGTATGCATAATGGGATGGACTTTACCGCACCAACAGGTACGCCAATCTTTGCATCAGGAAACGGTATTGTTAAAAAAGCACATAGAAGTTCTACTTTTGGTAAAGTGGTTTATATAAATCATGGATATGGTTACGAAACTATTTATGCTCACATGAGTAAAATTCTTGCTAAAAGAGGACAGAAAATAAAACGTGGTGATTTAATAGGTTATGTTGGAAACACAGGACGTTCTGCAGCACCCCACTTACATTACGAAGTACATAAAAATGGTAGACCTGTAAACCCTATTTACTATTATTATGGAGACTTAACTCCAGAAGAATTTGCAGCAATGCAAAAAGCTTCACAACAAAAAGGTCAGTCGTATGACTAAACACATAACAAGCTGTGAAAAATGTATGTAGACTTACCTGATAAACGATATTATAGAATAGGTGAAGTCGCTAAAGCTTTTGGGGTAAATAGTTCACTCATTAGGTTTTGGGATAAAGAGTTTGAAATCATCAATCCTAAAAAAAATGCTAAAGGAGATCGGTTGTTTACACAAGAAGATGTAAAAAACTTTAAAATTATTTACAACCTTGTAAAAGAAAGAGGGTTTACTTTAGATGGTGCAAAACAAAAGCTAAAGAAAAACCCAGCAGGAGTCTTAAATAATCAGGAAATTATTAGTAGATTAGAAACTGTAAAAGCAGAGTTAATAAAAATCAAAAATCAATTATAATTACAAAAAATCAAAGATTATGAAAAAATGGTTAGTGCCTTTAATTATTATAGGAGTTCTAGTATTTGGAATTTATTCATGGGCAAAAGGATTTTATAATACCGCAGTAACATACCAAGAAGACGCTAAAACTACATGGTCAAATGTAGAGAGCTCTTACCAACGAAGAAACGACTTAATTGGTAACTTGGTAAAAACGGTACAAGGAGCAGCCGATTTTGAAAAAAGTACGTTAACTGACGTAATTAACGCAAGAGCAAAAGCAACCTCTGTAAACATTAATGCTGGTGACTTAACACCAGATAAAATGGCACAATTTCAACAAGCACAAACAGGGTTAAGCGGAGCTTTATCCAAATTATTAGTGTCTGTAGAGCGTTATCCAGATATCAAAGCAAACAAAAACTTCCTAGAATTACAAAGTCAGTTAGAAGGAACAGAAAACAGAATTAACGTAGCACGTGACCGTTACAACGAAGCTGTAAATTTATACAACAAGCACATTAAAATGTTCCCTGGGAATATGCTTGCAGGTATGTTTAATTTAACAGAAATGACGCGTTACAAATCAGATGCAGGTTCAGAGAATGCGCCTGATGTAGATTTTAAATTCTAAAAATATATGTCTAAAGTAGAAGATTTTCTTACTGCCAAAGAAGAAGAGGAAATCGTTCAGGCTATTAGAGAAGCAGAACGAAATACTTCTGGTGAAATCCGTGTACATATAGAGAGAACTACTGAAAGTTCTCACTATGACCGGGCACTAGAAGTATTTCAAACGCTTAAAATGTTTAATACCCAGCAACGAAACGGTGTGTTGTTGTACATAGCTGTTGACGATCATACATTTGTAATTTATGGTGATGAAGGTATTAACAACGTGGTTCCCGATAACTTTTGGGAAACAACCAAAGAAGCCATCCAAAACCAATTTAAACAAGGCGATTTTAAACAAGGAATTATAGATGGTGTGCTAAAAGCAGGAAAAGAATTACAAGCTCACTTTCCATGGACTACAGATGATGAAGATGAGCTAAGCAATGAAATATCAAAAGGCTAAAACCTTCACAGAAGGAAGAAATATGATAAAGAATATAACGTCATTACATAAAAGAGCAAACAAGTTACAGAACGTAAAAGTTGTTCTTTTTTTTATTGCATTTTTATGTGGACACACTCTTTTTTCACAAGGATTTGAAATTCCAGAAACACCTAAAGAGCAAACAAGTGTTTACGATTACGTAAACCTTTTATCACCAAGTCAAAAAGCAAGCTTAGAAAATAAGCTAATTAAGTATTCTGATACCACTTCAACACAAGTAGTGGTAGCAATTATAAGCTCTACAAAAGGAGAAGAAATAGGATACTTAGCAACCAATTGGGCGCATGAATGGGGAATAGGACAAGAAAAGGAAGACAACGGAGTATTTATGTTGTTGGCAAAAGACGATCATAAAATAACCATCCGAACAGGTTATGGAACCGAACACCTATTAACCGATTATGTTTCTCGACAAATTATAGAGTACGACATTATTCCTTATTTTAAACAAGGTGACTATTACGCTGGGTTAAACAGTGGAGTAGATGCTGTTTTTAAGGTAATGAGTGGTGAGTATAAGGGAAGTAGAAAAGAATCTAAAGGAACCAACTTTGGGTTTATTTTCTTTATCATTATTCTAATAGTATTCTTTATCATTATCTCAAGCGGAAGTAAAGGAAACCGTGGAGGTGGAGGAAGAGGCTACAGAAAATCAGATATTGCAAGAGGCATTTTAGAAACCATTATTTTAAGCAACGCTGGTAGAGGCGGTTTTGGAGGCGGAAGCTTCGGTGGAGGATCATCAGGAGGTAGTTTTGGCGGCGGAGGCGGCTTTGGCGGAGGTTTCGGAGGCGGAGGCTTTGGGGGTGGTGGAGCCACAGGAGGCTGGTAGTAACTTCATTTATTTAGTAAAGGTTAGGTAACGTTAAAGCAACGTTGAAATAGTACTTATGCAGGGAAATTAAAAGACCCCTATGTATGAAGACTAACATTAAAAGAAGAAACTTTTTAAGAAACTCATTATTAGTAACTGGAGGACTACTTTTAGTCCCTAACTTTATCAGTTGCAAAGATGATGATATTGATGAATTACCTATTCCAGATAATTTAGCAGATAAAAACTTTGAGCAAGGAGTTGCTAGTTTTGATCCTACAAACTCACAAGTTATCATTTGGACTCGTTATAGCACCCAAAACACTTCAGCAACCTTAGTTTGGCAACTTGCAAAAGACAAAAACTTTAAAGACGTTGTTCGTCAAGCAGAAGTAACTACCGATGCTTCAAGAGATTTTACCGTAGCTGTTGAAATTAAAGACTTAGATGCAGGACAAAAACTATACTACCGTTTTGTAAGTGTTGACGATAAAGCAACATCGCCAGTAGGAGAAACCTTAACGTTTAGCGAATCAATTAGTGAAGTAAAACTAGCAGTAGCATCTTGTGCAAACTTTGCCTACGGTTACTTTAACGTATATGAAGAAATAAAAAAATCGGATGCAGATGTTGTCATCCATCTAGGAGATTATATCTATGAATATGGAGAGAATACGTACGGTTCGTTTAGAACACCAGAACCAAAAGGAGAAATTATTTCGTTAGATGATTATCGTATTCGCTACCGCCAATACCGTTCAGACGAGCAATTAAAAGAATTGCACAGAACCAAACCTTTTATTTGTGTTTGGGATGACCATGAGGTAGCTAACGATACGTATAAAGACGGAGCGGAAAACCATCAAGAAAATGAAGGTAGTTTTACTTCAAGAAAGCAAAGTGCCTTAAAAGCGTATAGCGAATACTTACCAAACATGACGAATTTGGTAGATAATTCAATTATTTACAGAAACTTGAAAATTGGAAGTTTGATAGATTTAATTATGCTTGATACGCGTATTGTTGGTAGAGATAAGCAACTAGAATATTCAGCGTATTATGATGAAAAAGGGGCGTTTGACGCAACAGCTTTTCAACAAGCATGGTTAAACCCGCAACGCACCCTTTTAGGAACTACCCAATTAGGATGGTTAGAAAGTGAATTAGCAGCAAGCAATAGTACATGGCAAATTATAGGGCAGCAAGTATTAATGGGAAAAATGTTAGTTCCTGCTGAACTACTAACACTGTTAGCAACAGTAGTGGCAGAAGCATCGGCAACAGGTGGGGCAAGTGAAGCAACTTTTAATCAATTTAAAAAGACGATAACAGAATTAGTAACTATTAAAACAAGAGTTTTACAAAACGACCCAACGTTAACAGCAGAAGAGAAAGCAAGAGTACAAACCGTATTGCCATATAACTTAGATGCTTGGGATGGTTATTTTATGGAAAGAGAACGCATTTTAGCAAGCTTTAAAAGTAAAAATGTAGTAGTGCTGGCAGGAGACACTCACAATGCGTGGTATAGCGATTTAAAAGATAATTCTGGAGAAAAAGTAGCAGTTGAAGTAGCCACTAGTTCAGTATCATCACCAGGGTTAGAAACCTACTTAGGAGCATCTGCTACAGAATTAGAAGGCGCCTTAGGTTTGTTAATAGACGATTTGCAATACAGTAATTTCTCTCAAAGAGGATATATGAAACTTACAGTAACAGCCGCAGGTATACAAACCGATTGGAATTTTGTTGATACCGTTACCAACAAAACCTATTCAAATAGTATCGGAAAAACAGTAACCCTATAATTACATAACCTGTTGTGCATTTTAAAGTTTTTTGCCGAAAGAATGTCTGTTCGAGTGATTTTCGATAGAAAATCGTATCGAGAACAATAGTCTAAGTCGTAAAATTTTATTCTCGATACTAATTTTACGGGTTTTTACCCGCAAAATTCACTCGAATTGACAAATTTTACTCAAAACGCAGAACGTTTACATAGAGCATTACCAATACATTAAAAGGCTCCTGAATTATTCAGGAGCCTTTTGTATGCTATAAAAGAAATACGAAATCAACTAATGTTATACTTCTTCGGTAGTTGGAGTACTAGATTTAGACCTGTTATCTACTACCAAATTATATTGTTTAGCCAACACATCAATCTCATTAAGTAAGATTGGGTAGGCTTCGTTTTCAGAAAGTGTTGCATGCGCTTCAATATGTAATACAAGTTTTCTGTAAGTAAGCGAAGCTTCAGTACGCAACTCTTCAATATTGTTTTCTGGTGAAGCTGCAGTTTCACCTACACGCTCAATATACTTGGTAGAAAACTCGGTATTGGCATTTTTTAATTCAGCAACCCAAGTAGCTATATCAAGCAAAGAAATAGCCTGAATAAGCTCAGGTTCAGTTTCAAAATCTTTACTAATACTATCTAAAATAGCGGTTTGTTCTTGGTAACTTTTGCGAATAATATTAGTACCATGTGCATTTATAGTAGCAAGTAGTGCTTTGGCGGCACTTACTATAGCTTCGTTAAAATGGTTCTCATAACCATTTAAAATCATTTTAATTCCAGAAATAGCTTTATCCCTTCTAGTGTCAAGAGTTATAATTTCTTGTGTTAGGGTGCTTCCCTGCACTTGTTGGTATAAAACATCAATACGATTAACAATGGTTGTTAATTCGTTAGTGGGGTTTGTTAATGCTAACGCATCAACGTCTTGTAAGTTTACAAGTTGTAGAATATCTTTCATGTATTGTAGATATTCACCGTTACGATACCGATTTAAATACGGACTGTTCATAAGCTAATTTTTAAAATTAATATTAAATATTTGTAGAAAGTGATTTGATAACTTTCATAGCGTTAGCAATTTAAGAGTATAAAAGTTTTTAAAAAAGTTAACATTTGTTAAAGTTTACTTACTAAGCGAGGTTTGCATACGGTTACTATAGTTAACAGGGTACACTGTAAGGAAACTTGTGGAGAATTTTGTTATTTAAAGGAACACTCAGCGAGTTTCGCTGATGGTTTCGTTGTGTTGAGGATTGTTCAGCGCGTCACGCTGACGGTTCCGTTGTGTTGAGGAATGTTCAGCGCGTCACGCTGATGGTTTCGTTGTGTTGAGGAACGTTCAGCGCATCACGCTGATGGTTCCGTTGCGTTGAGGATTGTTCAGCGCGTCACGCTGATGGTTTCGTTGTGTTGAGGATTGTTCAGCGCGTCACGCTGACGGTTTCGTTGCGTTGAGGAATGTTCAGCGCGTCACGCTGACGGTTTCGTTGCGTTGAGGAATGTTCAGCGCGTCACGCTGATGGTTCCGTTGTGTTGAGGATTGTTCAGCGCGTCACGCTGATGGTTTCGTTGTGTTGAGGAACGTTCAGCGAGCTTCGCTGACGGTTTCGTTGGGGAGTATTCAATAAAGTGTGTCAACTTATTTTTAGTTTTCTATAAACCTTTTACCAAATTTAATAATTGCCTGACTAATAATTTTTAACTCTAAAGGGAGTGAAAATATTTATTCTATACTTTAATTTATCAACATCTGATTTATATCTTTCTGGTACAGGAAATGTCATTGAAGAGTTGATTACTGTGTCAGGTGAAGAAATATCATCTATACCGCCTGAAGTCCCTTTGATTAAGGTAGAAAAATCAAAAATTAATGAGCTATTATTTTCATCATATCTTAAATCTATTAGTTTATTTTTACTAGAGTTAAAAGGCATTACATGTATGCCTGAAACAACAATTCCAGCTTTAGAAAAAATTAATGTAGCATTATTTTTCTTTAATGCTTTTTCCCAATAAGCAGAATCATAATCTTTTCCTGTACTAAAAAAAATAACCAAAAAAACTATAATACTTATAAATGCTGTAGAGACTCTAGGTTCGAAAGTGAAAAGAAGAATTAAACAAATCAACGTGATAAAACCATAAACTTTAATCTTGTAAAAAAGATACTTTTTCTCTCCAATAGAATGTTTTTCTTTAAATACTTCCCATTCTTCATAAGTATATTCCCACTCACATATAAATTTACCTATTTTTTTTTGATATAAAATCTCTTTCTTTATATTGTGGGCTTCTATATACCTTAATATATCTAATATTTTTAAGAAAAAATTAAAAAAATATTGTAGAATTAGATACAATAAGATATATAATGCTTTTTCTTTAATATTTTCACCCTCATGTACTTTGAAGACAAAGTAAAAGCTTGAAAATAAAAATATTAAGCTTATGAATAACCCTATTAAATAGACAAGTACCTTTGCTCCATCATCATTAATCAACAACATTTTTTTTAAAAAATAATTCATTTTTATTTAACTTTAATATTAAACTTACCACCCTCCAATGCGTTTCCTTTCCTCTTGTTGTTCTGGTGTAGCTTCAGGTGTAGGGACGTTACTAGGGTATAATGGTTTTGGAAAGCCTAATGCTTTTCTACGTTCAAAATCTTGCTGTCTATACGGGTCGAATGTATTGCCTGGTGGTAGCGGTCTGTTTTTGTCCATATACCATACCATGAAACTCCACTCCCTACGAGGTTCATCTCCGTAAAAAGTGTATAACAAATCTATCTTTCGAGGTTTAAACGTATTTACAAACTTTAAGTACTCTGTATCTACATACCCATCTATATTACCACTTATGGAAATGACAGCTTTTAAGTCTTTAAACTTTCCTTTTAATGGCGGTCTGAAAAAATTATCAGGATACGTTACTGTACCTTCTAAACGATTTAACTCAAATATTTTATAGTTTTTTTTAGCGTATAAACTATAAAACACCAAAAAACCTCCGCCTAAAATCAATAATATAGAGAGAGTTAAATATCCTTTATCTTCAACTCCAAAGCTTAAAAACCAAAGAGCCAAAACAATTGCCCCCCACCCAAATTGAGAATATACACTTAACCTATGACCATGAGACTCCAAATAAATTTTATCATCTATACGTTTAAACATACTTTTTTCTTCTTTTTCAATAATTCCAAAATCTATCCGCTCAGGGTATTCTAATATTCTATGTGGTATGCTCATTATTTTTCTAATTTAGGGTTGTATGAAGCCAAGTGTTTTACATCTTTTTCAGCTACAATTTTAATTTTTTGTTGGGCTTCTTTTGCAGACATGTGTTGTAGCTTAACATCACGTACCCCAACACGTTGCCCGTATTTATGAGCAGTAAATATACTCGTCATGTTTCTAGAATTATACTCTTTTTTGTTTTTTATTTGGGCGTATGCTACAACGAAGCGTTTTTGGTTATTAAAATTGGTAGGGGTAAATTCTTCGTTTTTTATGCGTAGTCTGTATAGAAAAAGAACTTCTCCCCTAGGGTAGTTTTCATATTCCCAATTAAAGTGTTGGGGTAAGTCAAATTCTACCGTAGCATTAGGTACAATTTGTTCAGTATCACTATATCCTTTTGGATAGGGGATATCTAAAGAAATATGAAAAGCTTTGATTTTAAAGCGCCAACCTTCTTTTAATGGGGCTTTCATTCCGTATGGATAAAACCAGGCATGTGTCTCTATGTCATCAAGCTGTTGAATGGTTTGAGCTGAATAAATATTGGCTTTAAAACTACTGGTAAAGGTATTGTATTTGTCAAAATTCCCGTTATTTGGAGTATTGTAACCGTTGGGAGCTGACTCTAAAATTGCAATGCTGGGTATTACAATGTCTATAAAGGCAGTAAAGGCTTTTTCAAAATTGCTATAACTTTTGTATTCTTTGGTTTTAATAGTCTCAAAACAAGGGTTGATAACAGTTTCATTACGATTAGTTACTAGTCTGTTGATATACTCGTATGGTGATTCACTCGATTTTACAGATAATGCATAATCACTTAACGGAAAGTTTTTAAAATAGGCTTCAAGTTGGGTATCTGCAAAATATTTTTGTGCCAAGTAGTAACAACCAACTAAGGCTCCACCTAACAAGGCTCCGGGCCAAAAACCGATTGAGAAAGCAGTAGCTCCACCAGCTATTAATGCCGATACATCAGCCGCTAAAAAAACTGCGCCTATCCCCGCAGCCATTGCATATAGTGCTGCTGCGTCGTTATCGCGTGCCGAAAAATGGGTGTAGGAGTCTCTACCTGCCGTAAATACCGTTATTGAGGAACTGACTACTTTTAGAGCGCCTACCACAAGCTTAAATTTGTCTACTTTAGATTTTATCATTTTAACATTCTCCCCTTTTTTAATTAAATGTTTATCATATAACTTCATTTGTTGAATCAGACTCATCGTAGCTGCACTCAATTTTATACTTGCAACAGAAAAGGCACCAGTATTTTCAAGTGAATATTCGTTTATAAGTTTTTTAGCTGCACCCGCCCATACATATGCCTCAATGGCTACTACTACTCCTGACAAAGCATTAGATTTTAGTAGTTTTTCGGCTTCTGCTTTAAATTTCTTAGGATAATTACCTTTTATTTTTACTTCTAACTTACCATCGTTTACCAGTTGTTCGGCACTTTTTTGTGTCATTTTTTTATACTCTAAGTGCCAGTGTTTTTCATATTTTTGTAACGAAACAGGCTCTCCTTTAATTTCTAAACGAAAATTAGTTTTTTTCATTTGAGCTTCAAACCCTTCTAGTGCTTTAAACTTAAGAAAAGCAACCCGTGTTTTTTTATCTCTAAAATAGGATACCTTACCAGCAATAGGGAATTTAGTTTCCTTTAGCCTTTGGAAACTACCTATATGTTCATCATGGTTTGCATAGGCTTTTATTATTTTTTCAATAACCTTTGTTGTTTTTTTTGTGAAGCTTATTACTTTAATATCTTGTATATCTATTTGAAAATCTAAAATTTTGGTGCTTGTGGTAAATCTGCTTGGGTTATTGTCATAAAGGGTTTCGTTAATTTCTTTGTACCATGAGTCTTCTTTAAGTTTGTAAACTTGCTTTAAGTCTAAATGGCGATCGTGCATGTTGGGGTATTGCCCTAACACAATAAAGTGTTCAGCAGTTTTTTCTTTACCATCTTCAACAACATCAGCACTTGTTAAATACACTTTTTTAGCGTCTTGATAGTACTTGCTTGACATTGCATTACCTAGATCATCTCTATAGCTATTTATGAGAGCTCGTTGTTCGGCTCTTTCTTTTACTCCTAGAAGTTTTTCTAATTTGCTTTTTTCAACTCCGTTTTGTTCAATAAAAGGTCTTAGCAAACCGCCCACAGTTAAATCTAATGCTATGTTGGCAGTGGTAGATTTTATAAGGTCTGAGTTGTACTTTTCTGCATTATCGTGGTTATTGTAAACAAAATCGTAGGTTAGTTGTGCTAGCCTGTGTAGGTATTGTATTTGTTTACTTTCTTCAGATTGGTTAACGGGTACTTGTTGTTCGTTTCTTATGTAAGGAAATACTTCCTCTGGACTCTTTCCTGTTTGTAGGCTTACCATAATAGCTTTTAGCTGGTCAATTTCTCTATCAACCCCAAAACATATGGTGTCTGCACAACCTATAGGGTCATGTAGGGTAATAAAGAGGTCTTCAAGTAGCTCGTTGTCTCCATTTTTTTCTTGTTGCTTTTCATCTGCTGCAATACTGTATAAAATATCTTTGTATTTGTGAGCCATAGGATGACTATTAGGCACAACAATACTGGTTTCTTTATAATGTGTTACAGCTGCATCTTTTGATTCTTTGTTTTTGGGCAGTCCTTTGCACACAAATTTAGTGGTACATTGTTCGGCTCTTTTTTCAGCATTGGTTAAAATTTCATTAACGTATTTTACACTCCATTGTACAGGTGAATAAGCTAAACAATATGTTTGCTCGTTAGGTTCAAGTATTTTATACATTAACTTTTTTCCTGTAGCTTTACGTATATCTAGATATTTTCCGTTTTCTTTATTCTTTTCCCACTCAATTTCTTCAAACATCCCAAATTCATCAACTTCAAATTCTTTAAAATCATCTTTTGGGTTCTTCTCGTTAATCATATATACATACCCTGATCGTAATGGGGTTCTAGCTATGTAAAAATTCTCAAGTTTAGGTAGGTTAATTGTGTTTTCAAGAATTACCTCATCTAAAGGAATTGTAACTTTTTGAGTGTTGTCGTTTTTTGTCGTATTGTTAGCTTCTTTTTCCTTAACTACCTTACCAATGGCAGGTTTTTTATTTTGATCTAAAAAAATACTATTATAAAACTCTTGTGTGTCAGGTGAGTGGTAGGTAGATGTTTTATGATCTACATTATAGTCAAACAAGCCAAAACGTAAAAAGTGTAATCGAACACCTTGTGGTTCTGTTATAATTGAGGGTTGTTCTTTACTGCTAATTTCATTGTAATGAGCAGTGAAACTGTAGGTAGCAGTTTTTTGGCTGGAGTCTTTTTGTTGCGTTTTTTCTAATGCAATGTTTTCTTTCATGATTTATTATTTTCTTTTTTTTCATGTTTTTGCATAGCAAAAACACAACCATAGCAATAATAGCTACAGCATAGCACAGGGGGAGAATATTTTTTTTTGGATTACAATTTTTCAAAAAAGCACGTTAGCAATTTTTTAAATAAGTACTCTTTTGATGTTTCAAATGTATAGATAGAAAGTTTATTAATCAAAAAAAGTTTAATTTTTTTCTAAATAGCGTTGTTTTGTTAAAGGAATTCATGTGTTATAAAGAGATGAGATGTTTCCGTTTGCAGAAGCAACCTTAACATAAATCTTTTTATTTTTACAGATACAAAACTTATGATATGAAAAAGCTACTCTTTTTGTTATTAACCACTTTATTAATTACTAGTTGCACCAATTACGGACAACTAAAGTTAGTGTCGTACTTATCGGAAGATTTAAAAGAAGTTTCTGGTGTTGAGAAAAATCACGACTTAAATGTACTATGGATGCATAATGATAGTGGTAATGCAGCGGAGTTATTTAAAGTTAGTACCCAGGGAAAAATTTTACAAAAAAGAGCATTAGAAGTAAAAAACCACGATTGGGAAGATATAACTTCTGATACCGATGGAAACATTTATATCGCCGATTTTGGAAACAATAACAACAAAAGGAAGAACTTGGTAATTCTTAAAGTTAAACAAGAAAACTTGTTAAATGGAGACAATGTTGAGGTGGAAAAAATACATTTTTCGTACCCTAATCAAACCAAGTTTCCGCCCAAAAAGAAAGACCGTTTTTTTGATGCAGAATCCTTAATTTATAAAGATGGGTTTCTGTACATTTTTACCAAAAGTAGGGTTAAGAGTAAGCAAGGAAAAACAATGTTATACAAAGTTCCAGCCACAAAAGGTGATTATACTGCTAAATATATCTCCGAGTACACAAATTGCGATGCTTTACATTGTGCAATTACAGCAGCAGCAATATCTCCTGATAAACAAAAAGTAGTTTTGTTAACACACCAATCCGTATTAATGTTTACCAATTTTAACGAAGATGACTTTTTTAGCGGAGATGTTAAAGAGTATTCATTTGACCATGTTTCTCAAAAAGAAGGGGTTACTTTCAAAAATAATACAACGCTTTACATAACTGATGAAGCCGCTAAAGAAGGAAGCAGTAAGCTATATGAATTTGTAATAAAGGATTAAAAAAATCAGTTACCAAAGCTATGTGCAATGATAACTGAAAAAGGGAGGGGAATTAGGTATGTATTTTAAGTGTTTACACGTAATCTATTTGTCGGCAACTACCTGCTCTCATAGATAATAACATAGTTTTATCATCGTCAAAATTAAACGGAATAATGCTTGTTAAAGGTTCTTTTAGTTCTTTCTCAATTTTTTGTTTAGATAATATCAACGCTTGTTTTACCAATAGAGGGTATTCTGTAATGAAGTAATACTTGTGTAAGTTTTCGAATTTATCAATATCATAATCATAAAACGTAGTTTTTGTGACCGCTTTATATTCTTGGTTGTTATGAATAAAGAAATAAGTCAATTCTACGTGAATTGTGGCGTTTGCTCCTTCAGGGTCATCAGGCCAATTATAAATTAAAATGAAAGCATCACTAATATCAATATCTGGTTTAGAAAAGGCTTCAACTTTTTTAAAACTTGTTAAATCACAAGATCCCGATGTAATAACTTTTTCTATAGTTTCAACTGTACTCATTATTAATGGTTTAATTTTTTAGTCAAATATCTTAGAAATTAGAGTTTTACTTTTAGGTGTTTTATAACCGTGTATGATTGTTTTGTAAACGTTTTGTTAAAGTGGAGGATATGGAGGCAGAATAAAAATATATAATTACTTTAGTTGCCTAATTTTTTACAGAAAATACCTTTGTTTACAAGAACTTACTTTTTATATATTATAGGTGTCTGTCTTGTTTTTACAGCATGTACAAAAAATAAAGTAGATGAAAATTTACAAGAATATTTATATGCTATTGATAGCATTTCTCAGCAAAAACCAAAAGAAGGGTTAAGAAAAATAGATAGTTTATTAGAAAAGAAACAAAATTCTAAAAACAGGGCTCTATTACTATTTAGTAAGGGAGAACTATTTTACCTGAATGATAAGTTAATTGAAGCCAAAAATATACACTTAGAAACCTACAGGCTATTTACAAAGCTAAAAGATGATTATAATAAAGGAAGGAGTTTAATAACATTGAGCGGTGCTTGTATTAAATTAAATGAATTAGAAGACGCACAAAAGTATGCGTTAGAAGCTTTAGAGGTAGGAGAGAAAATAGGAAATACGAGAATAGAGGGTAAGGCAAATAATCAACTATTTAAACTTCACTTTAGATTAAAAGATTACGAAAAAGCATTGTTTTATATAAAAAGGTCAGAGGAGTTATTTACTGATCCTAACGACGCTAATTCAACCATAGCAATTAAAAGTAATATTGCAGGGGTGTATTTTAAATTAAAACAATATAACAAGGCATTAGAACAATTTTCAGAAGCATTGAAAGTGGGGCAGTCAGCAAAAGACCCAAAGACAATAGTAAGTGTTTTTAATAACATTGGGTATACCTACCTTGAAGCGAAACGCTTTGAAGAAGCAGAAAATTTTTTGCGTGGGGCAATTAAACTCAACAAAAAAATAAAAACAATTAATGGAGCGCCATACAAAGGTTTAGGAGCACTCTTTTTGATTACCAATAAATTAGATTCGGCAGAAGTAAATTACAACAAAGCAATGTCAATCTACAAGAGTAAAAACTATCTTTCAGAAGAAATAGAAATACGAGATAAATTAATATCAATAGCCATACTTAAAAAACAGTATGAGATAGCACTTAACCACCAAATAATAAGAGATAGTATAGAGGTGGTTAAAAATAAAAAGCAAAATCAAAAACTACTTCATTTTGCCAATGTAAACTATAAAATTAAAGAAAAAGAAATAGCGTTAACACATCAAAAGGAAATAAATAAACAAAATTGGTGGTTAGGAATAAGTGTAATTGTTTCATTGATGCTTATTTTAATTATAGCATTATTTATTGGATATAACAATAAGTTAAGAGCAGCAAACAAAGCATCAAAATTAGAACAACGTTTGCTTAGAGCTCAAATGAATCCGCATTTTATATTCAACACCTTAGCGGCAATTCAGAATATAACTTTAGAAGGAAACCCCGTGAAATCTTCAAACTATATAGCTAAGTTTTCAAAACTGATTCGACAAAATTTTGATTATGTTCGAAAAGAAGAAATTAGTTTAGAAAAAGAGCTAACCATGATTTCTAATTATATAGATACACAGCAACTTCGATTTAATAATAGTTTTAGCTATCATATACATATTTCTGAAAACTGTAATACAAAAGAATTAAATGTACCACCAATGTTATTACAGCCTTTTGTTGAAAATGCTATTGAATACGGTTTAAAAGAAAAGAAATCAGGAGGAATGTTGAACCTAAAAATTCGAAAAATAGGACAAGAATTGTTTTTTGAAATTGAAGATAATGGAGTAGGAAGAAAACAAAAAAAGAGTCAAGAAAAAATAGCGAAAGATTTACACGCTACTGATATTTTTATTGAAAGATTACAGACAAGAAATAAAGGAGAAGAAAAATCTTTTACCATAAAAGATTTGAATGATGAAGAAGGAAACCCTTCAGGAACAAAAGTTGTATTTAAATTAAAGTTATAAAATGATAAGAGCGGCTATAATAGAAGATGAGTTTAATGCGCTAAACACCTTAACAAAGTTGTTACAATACATGCAAAAAGATATAGAAATTGTAGCTAAAATTGATAATGTAGATGAGGCTATAGATTTTTTAAGCAACAATAATTTAGACTTGGTGTTTATAGATATTGAGTTAATTGGAGGAAATGCTTTTCAAATATTAGAGGCTTTAGAAACCATAAATTTTAAAATGATTTTTACCACAGCTTACGATGAGTTTGCTATAAAAGCAATTAAGTTTGATACGGTAGATTATTTGCTAAAACCTATAGATACTGATGAGTTAAATGCTTGTATAGGTCGTTTTAGAACCGAATTTGAAAAAGATGAAAAATATACACAAGCATTACATAAAATAAGTGAATTAGATAAAAAAGAAGCTCAAAAAACATTGCTTATTAAAACTACTGAAGAGCAACATTTTTTGCATGTAGATGATATTGTACGCTGTCAATCAGATGGAAGTTACACCGTTTTTTATACCACAGATAAAAAAATAATGAGCGCTCGAAATTTAAAGTATTATGAAAACATTTTAAGTACACATGCCTTTGCTAGAGTGCATCAATCACATTTAATTAATATAAAATATTTAGCCTCTGTAAGTGCAAATACCGTGAAGCTATCTAGTGGAGAAAACATTCCGTTATCATCAAGGAAGAAAACATACTTAAAACAGTTTTTAGAGAATTTTAATACGAATACAAAATAAAAAGTAACACATACAAAACTCATTAAAAGAGTACTGAAGTTCCACGTAGTTTTGAGGTAAATAATTGAAAGTAACCTTAAAAAAACAATTAAATGGGACTTAAAGAAAAAAGATTCACAAAAACTTTTCAAGAAGAAAAATACCCTGCATTAAAAGAACAAATAAACAATGCAGCAGGTTTTGATGTAACAATAGATGTAGAGTGGGATACCATGTTTGAAGATAAGTTTTTGCATTTATACGAAGACAGTTATCCTAAAATTTACTTCCAACCACTTATCAATGCTTTTGCAGCCATTACAGCAGATGATATGGGAAAAGAAGCATTAGCAGAATCGTTAAAAAAAGTAGTGATTACCAATAAAGACGATCATCACAATCCTTCACGTGCTTACACCTTTGAAGAAGGAGTTTTACAAGTAAACCACAGCCCAATTTTAAACGCAGATCAAGTTCAAAATAGAACAGACGTACTTGTTGATTTGTTAGAGAATAATCTATAGTCTAGTAATCTATAACAAAAAAAATGCTATGGAAACAGATTACATCAATCAATTTAAAGCACAATCGCCAGCAGCTATAATTCAAAACATGTTTAGCGAAAAGAAACAACTAAAAGTTGCTTTGTCATTAAAAAATGGAATCTATGTAGAAGGGTTTGTGGTTGATGTTACTAAAGAAGAATACCAAACATTTGTGTGTATGAGAACCGAAGAACAAGAAGTGTTGTTTTTCGACCTCCAAGAAGTATCCGTTTTACGAATTAAACACCCTAAAAAAATAGCTGTTTCCTTATCTAAAGGAAGTATCAGTCGTCCGTTAGGAGAGGAGCCTATAAGTACTTTACAGTTAAAAAGATGGGCTCTTGAGCAAGAATCGTTATTAGAAACAACAATCAACTTATCATTCGAAAAATCAGTATTACAAGAAGCGAATGCTCGATTAAATTGTAAAGATGTTATTACAAGTTTATTAAAAGCAAAACAACGAATAGTAGAGGATGAAATGGGGTTAGTAGCATGGAAGGAAATAGAAACTGTTGCTATTTCTAACACAGAAAAATTGCAGGTTAGTAAAGAAGGAAGTGTATTAAAAATTGGTGTTGAAATTACTAAAGCACTGCCAAAAGAGTTAGAGTGTCTTTTTGTTGAAAAGATAGAAGAAATATTGTAGAATACTAAAATTATTAAAAATGGGACTTAAAGAAAAAAGAGCAGTTCAAACATTTAAAAACGAATCATTTCCAACATTAGAATCGGAAATAAATAATAAAGCAGGATTTAACGTATCACTTAATATAGCATGGGATACACTAGTAGAAGATAAGTTTTCACACCTTTATAACGATACATTTCCAAAAATATATTTTCAACCTTTAATAGAAGCTATTAAAACAGTTAACATTGATGAAATTGGGAAAGAATTGCTAAAGAATGGATTAAAAGAAGTAAAAATCGTTAATGAAAATAACGAACATAATTTAGAAAGAGCAATTACTTTCGTAGATGGTATTTTAACCATTAACCATAGCCCAGTTATGAATGCTGACAAGGTGGAGGAGAAAACAGAGAGAATTGTACACCTTTTAGAAACTCACTTAGAAGAATTTGCAGGAAGTGAAGCTAGTGTTGAAAGTACCGAGAACCCAAATAATATAGCGGGAGGAAAGGTAGATAATACTGTAAAGTTAAGCTTACCTCAACTACACAATCAATATGTAGCCTTAGCTTTTGAAAAGCAAGATAATTTAGCTGATATAGTTGAAGATTTACCTTGGACTTGTGATATGCTTCAAGGAACGGTAACTTACGGTGACCTTACCTTTAAAATGCAGGTATTAGGAACCTATTCTCATAATGAACAATCTTGGTTATGGGCTTGGGCAAATAAACAAAGCGGTATTCCAGAACAATTTTTAGAAGCTTCATTACAAATGAAAGCTCTTGGAGAGAGACATGGAATAGAAGATTTACTATCATCAAAAATAGAAACAGAACACGATCTAGGACATTATTTCTCTTTCGTAGCAACAGGAGTAAATCAAGCAAGTTGTTATGCTCCATTACCTTTTAAAGGGCTTACAGTATATGTGTTATTATATACAGATGTAGTAGATGAAAAAGAAATAAACATTCCGGCTTTAATCTGTTCACACTTCTCAAAAACAATTACTCGAATGGATTTTGAACATAAACACGCACTGTTCTGTTACTTAGTTCAAAAAGGATATGAAGTTGAGGTATCAGGAAATAACATTGTTGCTAAAAAAGGAGAGGATCAAATTTTAGGGATTTTTGACCTAAAAGGAAGATTATTAAAATTGTCTAATTCAAAAGTTTCAGTAGGAGCTTAAAAAAAGAAAACTATGTACCAATCAACCACATTATCAGAACTAGAAAAAGAACATCAAGAAGCGTTAACTCAAGCGCAAAATAAAATGATGGAAGATTTGAATCTTGCCCAACAGAATGGCGACAACGATTTAATTCATCAAGCAAGTGTTCATTTTCAAAATATAGCAAAAGAATTAGCAGAACAATACACAAAACGTATTGAAGAAATTAACGAGTTAAACCTTAAAAATGTAACAGAAAACATTCAAGAGGTATATGACAACTCTAGAGCAGATATTGACTTAAACGCATTGGTGTATGACGGTGATCGTGATTACGTTTTAGAGTTTCAAGAAGACGAATTGATTCAAAAAACGTTAGAAAGAATAAAAGAGAACAACCCAGTTTTCAAGTCGAGAAGGCATTTGCTAAAATCTAGTTTACGATTAACAAAAATGTTAGCTCCAGTGCTTCATGAAATAGGAGAGCATTGTAAAGAGGTTTTAAAACTGAAAGCTGATATTGAGTTTTTTGTGTATCAGAACGATAAATTCAACGCATCATGTTATCCGCCAGATGAAGATAAATTATATATTATTTTAACTTCCGGAATTTTAGAGCGTTTTACAAAAGACGAACTAGCTTTTGTAATTGGTCATGAAATTGGGCATGTTTTGTTCGAGCATTTTAACTACCCAGTAAAACACATTTTAGATGAAGGAGCAAACGATTTAGCGCCGATTCATGCAATGAAGTTATATGCGTGGAATCGTAATGCTGAAATTAGTGCTGATAGAGCTGGGTTATTATGTTGTAACAGCTTTGAAGCAGCAGCAAGAACATTTTTTAAGTTGTCTTCAGGAGTTACTTCTGATTCTTTAGATTTTAAATTAACCGAGTACATTAATCAATTTTCAGATTTAGAAGAAGTATTAAACGATGATACGCATGATCCGTCAGACTGGTATAGTAGCCATCCATTTAGTCCGCTACGAATTAAAGCGCTAGAGTTATTTAATAAGAGTAAAACGTACGAGTTATTTAATCCTGAAATTAATGGAGAAATAACAGAAGAAGCAATGGAGCTAGAAATACAACGAATTATGTCGTTAATGGAGCCAGAAGACTTAGGAAATGAAACTGAACATTCGGAAAAAATTCAACGCTTTATGTTTTTAGGAGGTTATATGATTTCAAAGGCAGATGGAGTTGTGGATGATTCTGAAATACAGGCGTTGAGTAGTGTGGTGTCTCCATCTGTTTTTGCTCAGTGTATGTTAACAATTAAAGGGTTGACGGAACAAGATATTATTGATGAAATTATAGCTTTAGCTAAAGAGTTAGATATCGTAATTTCTGTGATGCAAAAACTAAATATTTTAAGAGATTTATCTATTATTTCGTATGCTGATGGAAGTATTGATGCTTCAGAAGTTGAGGTGTTATACAACTTAGCAAAGCAATTATATATAAAAACTGAATTTATTGATAGAATTATCAGTGACGCACAAGGCGTTGATTAATAACATAATTTTTGTTTACCCATGTTAGCTAAACCATACACATTAAACGTGTATGGTTTGGCTTATGTTATATATTAAAAGGACCCATCCAATAATTAGTAATAAACCTCCTAAAGGAGTAATAGGACCTAAAAAGGTCATTTTTTTACCTTTTGCATCCGATAATACCAAACCATAAATACTAAAGGAAAACAGTATAATTCCAACTACAAAAGCATAGTATATTGCAGAACTAGGTGCTTCAAAATAACTTCCAATAAATAATAAAACAAGTGCATGATACATTTGATATTTTACACCCGTTTCAAACGATTTTAGTTGTTCGTTAGATAAAGTTTTTTGTAAAGCATGTGCTCCAAAAGCACCAAATATTACAGCAAGCATACCAAATAAAGCTCCTGTAATTAATACTATTTGTTGTGTCATATTTTTATAAGAATTAAAAAGAAAAACCAATACTAAAAGCTACTCTGTCTTCTTGAGAGGTTCCCTTAAAGTATGAAATATTTGCCGTGAATAAGTCAATTCCACTTAACCAAAAAGAACCACCATAACTAGTATGCCATTTCTTTGAATTAGGAGAATACGGAGACCACACACGACCATAATCAAAACCACCAGTAACGCCAATTTTCATAGGGATAATTCCTGTGCGAATGCGACCAAAACGCAAACGTAAGTCATTACTATGGTAAAAGCTTTCGGTTCCAGAAAAACGTTCTCTATTAAAACCACGTAAACTACGATCACCACCTAAAGTAGCCGCTTGGTAAATTTCAAAACGGTTTCCTACATTAATTTGAGTTCCCACTTCAGAAGCAAAAACTAACGAACGATTAAATACTAGGTTTTGATACATAGCTAAAGAACTCTTAATATAACCAAAACGTCTATCGAAATTATCTAAGTTTGCTTTAGCTCCAACAGCTAAATCGAAGTTCATCCCTTTGGTAGGGAAGCTACTATTGTCCACTCGATTATGATTAAAGTTTAGTTCACCACCCCAAAAATAATTAGTATCAAAAATAGCAGTAGGTTGGTTATCAAAATTATTAACAAATCTGCCAGGAGTATCTTCAATTTCAATAGCTTCAAAAAGACCTGAAATTTTAAAGATACTTCCGCCTCGTAAGCGTTTTAATAACGAAGGATAAAAACTAATTTCTTCTTTTTTAACACGATAATGATCTAAATCAAAATTTTGGTCGTAAATACTTTCATTCCCCCACCCAAAGAAGTTAAAAGAATAATTGTCGCTAGTAGCCTTGGCACGTAAGTGTAAGCTCCAATTACCAATTAACTCGGTAAATTCACCATTGTATTCTAAATCGTATCCACTAGTTGAAGAGTAGTAGTTTGCAGCTAATGTGTGTTGACTGGCGAAGGGTTGCTTTTTAAAACCTTGTTGTGTATGTGTTACCGAAGCACCAAAAAAGAAGCCATCATCTGGGTTGCTACCTAAGCTAGGAAAAACAATAGTTGTATTGTTGTTAATGTCATGCGCATCATAGGTGTTTTTAAAATAGCTATTTGAACGTAAGTCAGCAGTTTCAGAACTCGGGTGTATCGTGTTTTTCTTTGATTTGAAATCGTAAATTTTAGTTTTCTTTCCCCAACCAGCAACTAATGATTTGTCGGTATATACATCGTGATTTTGACCACCTATAATTCGTAGTAAAATTCCATCATGTACATCACCAGAAATTAAAAACTCATCATCTCCATTTAAACCGTAAAGCTGTATCTCTTTAGTTTCTTTTGTTTTGAAAACACGGTTGTAGATTTCGTTTTCTTTTCTAAAAACAACAACACTAGTTTCCTCATCATTTAAACGTTTAATGATGAATTTATCATCCTTATCTGTACCAACTACATGTACCACTTTATTTAGTTTGGTGTAGTAACGTTTTGCAATTTCTTTTAATTTATCTCTTCTAGATTTAATTTTTGCAATGGTTTCTTTTCCATCAATATTATAAATAACCTTTGGTAATTGTTGAGTTGATTTTTCAATTACTTCATCCGTTAAATTTTGTTGGATAAATTCAGCTTGTTTATTCCAATCATCTAAAGTTAATTGATTTAAAAAGGCAGCGTCAAAGAAGCGAGCATAATTGTTATACCACTTCATGTTTTTGATGTCGTTATCAAAAGTTTGCATATTTCTTACTAAGGGTGCGAACTGTTGAAAAAGTGGAATCATAACACCATCAAACTTAGAAAAAGGTTGATCTCTATCTCTAGGAATTGGGCGGTAATATTTTTTACCATCTTCAGTTTTAAAAGAAGCCCAACGCCATTGGTCTTCGTGTCTATCCCAGTCACCAATTACCATATCAAATAAACGAGAGCGAATTACCCATTCTTGGTCGATAGAGTGCTTACCGTTTTTTCTAATTTTTTCTAGCACATCAAAAGTGCTAATAATATCATCTGAATTTCCAAAGTTGTCTAATTCACTACGGTCATCAGCAGGTCGCTCTTCTAATAAGTATAACTGTCCGCCAAAAATGTCGTTATGTTTACCTAAAGCGGGTTGCTTAGGCATGTAGTATAATTTTGGATTGGTATGGTAAATATTTACAGCATCTGCCATATCAGGAAGTACAAAAGCAGCATACGGGTGCGACATGGTAAAAATATCTTGAACCACATCAACTAAAAAAGTGCCTTTTAAAATACCTCCCATAATACGACTTCCGTCTTTTACCATTGAACGTAATACGTACTGTTTACCATCAGGGTTTTCTAATCGTAACGAATTGGTTTGGTTTCCACCACCTCTTCTAATAGGAGTTAAGCCTCCAAAAACATTTTCTAATTCAAGTACAGGAACTTTTACTGTTTTTCCGTATTTATCTCTGTTTAAATCTCCCCACATAAACTTATGAAAATCACTAACCTCTGTGGATTCTGGAGGGTAAATAGAGGTTTCTACAAATTTCTTGTGCGCTTCGTACTCAGGAAAACTTGAATAGGTTTTTGTTTGTTTTGGTTTTACAATTTCTTTACTGAATAAAAGTTTGTGACCATCTTTGGTATTGGCAGCATAGTATTCAATAATTGCTGAACCATCTTTGTAGTAATTTAATTTAGCATATCCGTGATTACCGTAGGTAAATTGAGCACTATAACCAACTAAAGCAGCTGATTGTTTTGAGCCTGAACCACTAATTACTTGTTTAAATCCGTCTTGTTCTATGTATTGTAAGTTATGATCATGACCAGAAACAAATACGATATTGTCTGTGAAATCATTAGACACTGCTTGTATTTGGTTAATGAAGTCACTGTAGTTTTTATTGAAAATATCGGTCTGAATCCCTGCGTGAGATCGTAGTGCGTTTTTTAAAGTACCCAAAATAGGTAGTGGACTCATATGGTCTTTTACAGAAAAACTTCCTCCATGTGGACCATTACTATATAGTGGATGATGTACAGCTACTACAACATTTTTATATCTATTCTTTTTAAATAAACTAGAAAGCTCTTGAATAAAATGCTCACGAGTTTTAATGTCGCAGTTATCGTTCATTTTAGGTTCTTTATCCCAGTCCATAATAAACCAACGACTATCAATAAGAATTAGAGTAAGGTCATCGTTAACTTTTATTTTATCTAACCCGCACCCACCTTCAGGTAAAAAAGAGTCCTTACCTAAAGCTTTTTCTATCATTTTTTCTTGACGTTTTAAACCATCAACACCATTATACCAATCGTGATTTCCAGGAATAAAAATTGTATTCCCTTTAAAACCTTTTAGAGCGTCAATTTGTGTTTGTAAACGATGTTCTGCCAAGGCTCTATCTTTATGTTTTTTACCTGGTATTCCGTAAGGGTATATATTGTCTCCTAAAAATAAGGTGGTTGCGTTTTTAGGAGCTTTGGTTAACTCTTTTTGAAAATAAGTTAGGGTAGGAGTAGTTTGTCCCATTTCTGCATTACCAGCATCTCCAATTAAATAAAAGGAGTGTAACAATTCTTTATTTGTTTGAATTGTTTTTGGAGAAGTCTTATCTGCGTACTTAGCTTTATAAGATGCACAACCACTAACTACAACAATTATAGTTAGGTACATGCAAAACTTGGTTAAGTTCATGTTTTGTTTTTTGGTTATGTAAAAATAAGGCTTTTTAAGCTAAAATTACTGTTTTAGTAAACGCTGATAGTCTTCAGGAGTATCAATGTCTAGTAAGTTTTGAGAGGAGTTCACTTTGAGAATATTATCGTTATGTTGTAACAGAAAATTCTTAGCTCCTTTATCACCTTTTAAGCTCAGTAAATTATTAAAATATTCCTTCGGAAAAACGGCAGGAACTCCAACGCTGCCTTGGTAACTGGAAGTAATTATTTTAGAAGGATTGTTTTTTGAAACTTCAATTAAGGAGTTTAAATATTCAGAAGTAACATGAGGTTGATCTGCGAGCATTATTAAAGTACTGTCAAAGTTATGTTCTTGTAAAAATTCAATACCCTTTACAATACTAGAGCTTAAACCGTCTTGATATTTTGGATTATAAACTGTTTCAATAGCATTCGTTGTAAGCTCTTTTTCAATAGTTTCTTTATTAGCTCCCAATACACAAAACACATTTTTTACTACTGATTTTTGGGCTTGCTCAATTGTCCATTCTAGTAACGTAGTGTTTTTGTAAGAAAGTAATTGTTTTATTTTTTCCATTCGGGAAGCATTCCCTGCAGCTAATATGAGAATTGCTGTTTTTTGCATCATATTTAATTATGTATTCGCCCAGTAATCTTTTTTAGAGAGAACACTTCTTTGTTACGAATTACGGATAGTATTTCTGCTAAGATTGATAATGCAATTTCTTCAGGAGTTTCAGCTCCAATATTTAAACCAGCAGGAGTATGAATTTTATCTAAAAACTCGTCAGAAACATTTGGAGAAAACTCAAACAATTCATTAAATAACTTCTCTCGTCGTTTAGCAGCTCCTAAAATACCTATGTAAGCAGGATTTTGTTCTTGTAATTTAATCAACCAACGTAAGTCGTATGTGAAATTATGATTCATAATAACAACAGCAGTATTGTTATTAACATGAGAAAGCTGAATAACTTCTGGAGTTTGTGCAATGACTGATTTAGCTCCAGGAAAGTCAGTTAATTCTTTTGGGTCTTTTATAGAGGTAATTACATCAACTTCCCAGCCTAACTGAGTGGCTTGCGTACATAGTTTTACAGCGTCGTGTTCTCCGCCAATAATAAGTAAGCGAAATAGTGGTTGTAAAGTTTGTTTAAAAGTAGCTAACTGATCTGTTTTTTCAGTATCAAGCTCTTTATTGAAAGAGAATACTTGTTGGTTGTTAAATTGAATTATAGAACCAAAATTTCCATGCGCTTCATCTTCTTTTTGAAAGAAAGATGTAATATCATACGGTTCTCTTTGAATATTGTTTTCAGAGAAAGCATGAATAAATTCAGGAGTGAGGTAAAAAGATTCTAAAAGAATATATAATATTCCTTCACAACCTAAACGATAACGACCATCATAGGTTACTATTTTAGGTTTGTTGTTTTCAAAAACCGATTGTGCTCTACGTTGTATTTCTTTTTCAACACAGCCACCGCTAATAGTTCCAATTATTCTTTCATCAGAAGATAATAACATTCTAACTCCTGGTTTTCTGTAAGAAGAGCCGTCTAAATCTACAACTGTTGCTAAAACATTTTGTATGCCTTGTTGTTGATTTACGGTAGCCTGCTGTATTATTTCTTTAAGTTCGTGTGTCATTTAGTGTAAAAAAACTCTTTTAAAAGTACGCTTTTTTATCACTTTATTAAAAATTAATACTGGTTAATAATTTATTATTTTAGCAAAAACCTTTTTCATGAACAGTTTGATACAAGAAACAGAGCAGTTTGTAATTGATTTATTAAATGAGAATTTAGATAAAAACTTTGTATATCATAATATAGCTCATACTCAACGAGTGGTTGAGAAGTCACTTGAATTAATTGAAGGAGAAAGCTTCTCAGAAGAGCAGCAACAAATTTTAACATTAGCAGCATGGTTTCATGATGTTGGATATACAGTTAACCCTGAAAATCATGAAGAGGAGAGTATAAAAATAGCAACAGAGTTTTTAAAGACTAAAGAAGCATCAGGAAGTGTTATTGATGAAGTGTCTAGGTTAATAGCTTCAACTAAAATAGGAGCAAAACCTCAAAGAGAATTAGAAAAGGTTTTGAAGGATGCTGATTGTTCTCATGTAGGAAGTAAAAATTATACAGACTTTAGTGAATTATTACGTAAGGAAAGAGAGCTAGTATGTAATAAAAAAATTAAAACTGTTGAATGGGATGATGCTAATCTTGAGTTTTTAACAATACATCGTTTTTATACAAGCAAAGCGTCTAAGCTTTGGGAAAAACAAAAAAGTAAAAATATAGCTCAACTTTTAAAGAGAAAACAAAAAGAGGTACAAGAAACCGCTAAATTGAAACAGAAAAAAGAAGAGTTAGCATATAAAAAAAACAAGATTGAACTACCTGAGAGAGGTATTGAAACAATGTTTCGTGTGGCACTTCGTAACCATATTACGTTAAGTGATATTGCAGATACAAAGGCAAATATTTTACTATCGGTAAACGCAATTATTATTTCAATGACATTGTCAACGTTAATTCCAAAGTTAGATAATCCGTCAAATCATTATTTAATAACTCCGACCATAATTTTTGTGCTTTTTACAGTAATATCAATTGTACTATCAATTTTAGCAACTAGACCAAACGTTACCGAAGGAAAGTTTACAAAAGAAGATGTGGCTAACAAAAAAGTAAACTTATTATTCTTTGGAAATTTTCATCAAATGAAGTTGCCAGATTTTGAATGGGGAATGAGTGAGATGATGCAAGATCGTGATTATTTATATGGTTCACTTACCAAAGATTTATATTTCTTAGGATTGGTTTTAAATAGAAAATACAAGTTATTACGAGTTACCTATACCGTTTTTATGATTGGTATTTTAGTAAGTGTAATAGCTTTTGCAATTGCATTTTATATGCAAGAACAAGCATCTAAAGTAGGAGATATAGTTTCAGTATTGTTATAGTAGTTTTTACTTAAATTCTTGGATAAGCTCATCAATGGTCATTGTTTTTTGGGTATTAAAGTTTTTGTGGTAAATGACTTCTACACGCAAAGCTTTTAATCCAGAAACACCTTGTAAATCTTCAATATCTAACTTTTCTACGTTACCTAGTAACTTTTTAGATTGTAAGTATTTAATATATTTGTAATACTCTTCGGCATCTTTGTCTTGAGAATATACAATTGCTATTTTACCAGGAACAGTTAATCGTTCTTCGGTTCCTTTTATATGAGCTTTGTCAATACGTTTTTTAATAATTTCGTATCGAATATTGTAGGCGCCATCAACATCAAACTGTTTTTCATCCATTCTGAACTTTATAGCTAATGGATTACTGTGTACTAAAACCAAGGAGGCTACTCTAAGTTTATGTTCCATTTTTTCAGCAGCTTTTAAAGCTACATTTTCCATTTCACACATTATTTGTAGTTGCCATAATCTAAGGTTGTATAGATATAGGTCATCGTATTTTTTTTCTCTTGTTAACGATTGCCCTATATACATGTTATACTCAACACCATCAGTTTTATAACGTTCAAAATAATGAGGGAACATTTGTTGAGCTTCTTCTTGTCTAGCGTCGATAAAAGAAGCTAGTTTATCGTTTAGTAAAGTAACACTATCTTCATAAGCTTTTCGTTTTTCATATACTACTTGTAAGTTAGGGTCTAAACGATTAATATATGATTCTACTAAGGAGTTTAAGTCGTCGTTAACCAATTTTATATGATTAAAAACAGGATAAATTTCACGTTTTAAAAAGTCTAAAATAGCTATTTCATCACCAGCTTTTAATCCTTTTTTAACTTCTAATAAATATTCTTCAACCCTAAATCGTAATTCTTTATAAATAGGAAGGGCTTCTATTTTGCATGCTTCCAATAATACAGAAATTGCTAAAGAGAGTTGAGTAGTTAAGTCTTCTTTAATAGCGGTATTCCTGGCAATAGATGAACCTTTAATATCAGATTGACCATACAAAGGGTGTACATCAGGAAAAATAATATCCTCAATTTTAACCTTCTCTTTTGCCTCAAATGATTCTCTGTGAAACCTTTCAGCAGCTTCATAAAAACGCCACTTTACAGTAGGGTGAATGGAAGTATAGTTTTCTTGAATTGTAGCTTCCAATACGTTTTGATGCTCTTCTGAAAAACGATCTACCGCAATTTTAAACAGTGGAATTAAGTCTTGTAATTTATTTTGATTGATAGAGTTTAGTTCAAAAGGTCTTGGCGAAGCGAATTCTATAATTGCTAAACTCCCCCTAGTTGAAGCTAGAATTGGAACTAAAATAATGCTACCAATATTTTTGTCTTTTAATCGTTGGTAAAAATTCTTGTTTTCGGTTTGCTTACCATATTTTTCTACATCAGAAATAGCAAGAGTTTCGTTATTTATAAAAAGTTTTTCTAAAATATAATTACAAAAAATGCAATCGCAAGAAACATCTTTTTCATAATTTAGAACAAGGCTTTCTTCCTTATTTATATGTGAAGAATTAAAGTTGTTTGAATCGGTTTCAAAAATAGAAAATCCTAGGGATAAATCATTTATTCCAAAGAATCTGCGGAATATTTCTTGTAGTGTGTGAACTAAGTCATCGTCTTTTTTTATAAGACTAGTTCTTATTTCTGAAATAATTTCATCTGTTGTTACATCAAATAAATTCATTATTCCAAAGCCCTTAAAGATATAGGATTTAGGAGGGAATTTTTCTTTCCAAACATCAATGTCATCAAAATTATCGAGTAAAAACTTAATGTCATCTTCCGTGATTTTAGGAGCATTTTCGGTTGGGTAAATCTCCATAAAATCAGCATTAAAAGCCGCACGATATTTTTTTATAGTGTTGGTTGTTTTATCAGGAATATCAAAATAAAAGGGACGCTTTATATCAATAGAGTAGTTGTATACATCAGTTAATATGATACTACAAGCATATTTATACATCAAGTCGTTTTCAAAACTTCGAACTTTTAACTCGTAGTCTTCTCCAGCGTTTTGTAAAATTTTTTCAAATCGAGTTGTAAACTTGAAAGAAGTAAATGTAAAAGGAATGCTTACTGCTTTAATTTCATTTTCTAATAATAATTCAGGAAATAAGGGCTCTAGTAACAATTCAATAGTATTTCTGTGTTTTTCTAATACAGATTCATCAGAAAAACCATCAATTAACTCAGGAGCTTTTTTTGCTTCTCGAACTATGTTAATAGAAGATTCATGGTAGGGGTGGTTTTCATACTCTTTAGCTGCATATTTTTGAAATAAAGAAACAATCTTCTCAAAACTTATTTTAAGTTTAAAAGGAAGTTCTAGATTTTGAATGTCTTTTGTTCGTCTTATGTTCATAGAGTAAAAAAAATGAATCAATACAAATTTACAAAATTGTAAGTAATCAGTCGTTTTTATTACTACTCCCTTTCAAAAAATAGTAGTTCTTAGAATATTAAAAGTTAATTATATAGGCTTTATAAATAATGTTTTATAGTTTTTATAATGCCAAATAAGCAAATAAAGATTTCCTAATACCATAATTGAGGTTATTATAGGTGTTCCTTGCATTTTTAAAGATAAAGAAATAAGAAAGATGTTTATAACTACTGGTGTTTTTAGAAAGCTAAACCGTACTCTCGAACTTTTCCTTTTTTACCTAAACTATTAAACTTCCAACTAAACCCAAGCATAAAATATTGTTGTAATACAGTACTTTCAGAGTCTTCTATATAGTTTGAAGTAGCTCTACGTTGAGCGTTGGTGTTTTGATTCAGTAAATCATACGCTTTTAAGCTAATAGTACCTTGATCTTTTAAGATAGAGTAGGCGAGAGTAGCATTCCAAAACCAAGCAGCTTTGTTAAACCCAATCACATTGGGATTATATGTATAACGAATGTCATTTCTCCATTCTAACTTTTTAGGAATATTTGTTTTAGTTCTTATATTAACAGAATGTCTAGTGAAGTCTTGGTTTTGATTTTGGTTAACATCATACTTCGTGTTTGAAAAAGAAATACGATACTGTGTTTCTATAGAAGCCAGTTTATCCCATTCTAAAGTGATTCCAAAATTTGGGGTTAAGGAAGTTGTTTTAGCTCCTTCCTTTACGTTATTTAAAATATTAAAGTTTTTACTGGAACTAATGTTTCCACCTGCTCTAAATTTAATACTAGCAATAGAGTCTAGCCTTACTTTTTTTGTATAACTACCACCACCCCATAAATCATAACCACCATCATTGTTTTCGTAAGAGGTTTTTCTAACTAAATCGTCGTCAATAGAGGTATTTGTTATTACTTGATTTTCATAAAGAGTACCACTTATATAAAACCAAAATCCAGTACGAGCCTGCCAGTTAAATTTGTTAAAGTTAATATATGCTCTGTGATTTTGAGCTGGTTTTAAATTTGGATTACCTGTAACAATATTAGAAGGATTGGTTACATCAGAAAAAGGTTGAATTTGGTTAATACTAGGCGCATTGTTATTTAAACGATAGTCAAAATAAACAGAAGCTTTAGAGTCAAATCTATATCTGAAACTAGCATCTAAATCCAAATTGTTATATTCTTTTTTTAAGCTTAACTCAGGACGTAATTTGTCATTGTTTTCTAAGGTTCTATTTACAAAACCAGTCCCAAAATTTAATCGCCACTTTTTGGTTCTATATATCAGTTCTAACGATGGAGTCTTAGTAATGTCGTTGTATGTAAAATCAGAACTTAAATCAGTGTTAAAATTACTATATTGCTGTGTTGTTGAATTGAAATCAAAGGTGTTTTCTTTGTTTTTTCGTTCATCACGTTGGTAACGATATTTGGTGTCTAAAAAGAATTTTTTAGCAATTAAAGGAAAACGATAGGTTAAGTGTGTGGTGAGCCCCATTAAGTTGTTTTCAATAGTACTCTTTTGATCTCTATTTTCGATATTAGGGTTGCTTCCAAAAGTTTCAATAGTAGATTTATTAACCTCTTCAGTATCTGCTTTATCTATACGGTTGGTTACAGAGGCTTTAATAAACGAACCTTTAGCTCCTAATTTTTTAGTAATATCTAATCTATTTTGAAAATTGTTTGCTTCCGATTTAGAGTAAGCAGAGCTCATGTAATTATTGGTAAGTGTATTGTCTTCATCTAAAGACTCTTCTTGTCTACGACTGCTTCCTTCTCTTTTATTAAATACAAAACTAGGTTTAATGTTGATTAAAAATGTAGAATCTATTTCAATGTCAAAATCAGTATCAAAACTATGATTGTGATTTTCATCATCTGAAGTAGTAGTTGAATTAGAAAAATATTTTCTATCGGGAAGCGTATATTCTCTGTTCCTTTTTGATTCGTTGTTTGAAGTACTTCCAGAGTAAAAATAGTTGGCATTTACATCTAACCCCTTACCAAATTCATCAGCATACGTTGCTCCAGCAGTTTTTGATTTTATAATACCGCTACCACCTCCAAAACTTCTTCCATTAATATTAAAACCACCGTTTCCACCTATCCAAATATTACCACCGCCACCAAACATTTTTTGAATTTCTCCAAAGCTAAACCCTGGAGAATTTATGTTGTTAGTACTGGCTAATACACTAAATCGTTGATTGTTGTCAAATCGGTTAACCATTGCAGCTCCTTCAAAACGTTTATCGGTGCCTGTACCACCAGATACTCTACCAAACCAACCTTTATTATTTTCTTTTTTAATGGTTAGGTTAATGGTTTTGTTGTTAGCGTCTCCTTTTTCACCAGTAAAAGCTTCTGATTTAGATTTAGTATCTGTAATTTGAATTTTTTCAATAATATCTTTTGTCAGGTTTTTAGTAGTAATGCTTGGGTCGTTTCCGAAGAAAGGTTTACCGTTAACCAAAATTTTATTAACTTCTTTTCCGTTTACCGTAATTTTACCATCTTCATCCACTTCAACACCAGGTAGTTTTTTTAAAAGATCTTCAACGTTAGCATCTTTCTTAGTTTTAAAAGATTTTACATTAAATTCTAAAGTGTCTTTTTTAACAGTGATTGGTGCTCGTGACTGAATAACTACTTCGCTAAGTAAGTTACTTTCCTCTTTTAATAAAATTGTGCCTAAATCAAGGTTAGAAGTTTTGTTTAGTTGTATTGATTTGGAGTAGCTATCCATTCCAACATAAGAAATAAAAAGTTTTACGTCTTTGCTGAAAGATTTTCCTTCTAGAGAAAATTTTCCTTTGTCGTTAGAAATAGTATAGGTAACAATAGAACTGTCTTTAGCTTTTTCTAGATGAACTGTTGCTGCATCTATGACAGTTTTATCTTTTTCAGAGTTAATCGTACCAGTTATTTTAAACTGATAAGATTGAGCAAAAATTGAACTGGTAAGTAATAGGGCAAAAATAAAAAGTAGTTTTTTCATTGTTTATAGCAATATGATTTTCAAAGAGCTACAAATAAAGAGAAAAAACTACTTTCTAAAAGTTAAATATTGTTAAACTTACTTTTGTCTGAAATAGATACTAATTGGAACCCCGTTAAAGTTATAATGTTCGCGTAACTGATTTTCGATATAACGCTTATAAGGGTCTCTAATATACTGAGGTAAATTAGCAAAGAAAGCAAACTGAGGTGTATGCGTTGGTAATTGCATACAGTATTTTATTTTTATGAATTTACCCTTTGTTGCTGGAGGCGGATTATGTTCCATAATCTCTAACATGGTTTCGTTTAACTTACTTGTTTGAATACGACGTTTTCTGTTTTCAAAAACTTCAACAGCAGTTTCAATAGCTTTAAAAATACGTTGTTTAGTTAATGCAGAAATAAATACAATTGGAACATCGGTAAAAGGAGCAATTGCTTGACGAACTTTGGCTTCAAAATCACGCATGGTATTGGTTTCTTTTTCAACTAAATCCCATTTGTTTACTAAAATAATAACTCCTTTTCGGTTTTTCTCTGCTAACCAAAATATTTTTTCGTCTTGTCCTTCAAAGTCACGAGTAGCATCAATAACTAATATAGCTACATCACAATGTTCAACTGCACGAACAGCTCTCATTACCGAGTAGAATTCTAAATCTTCTTTTACTTTCGATTTTTTTCTAATTCCAGCTGTATCAACTAAATTGAATTCAAATCCAAAACGGTTATATTTTGTGTCGATAGAGTCTCGAGTAGTTCCTGCAATATTGGTAACAATGTTTCTGTCTTCACCAATTAGAGCATTGATAAACGATGATTTTCCTGCATTAGGTCGACCAACTACAGCAAAACGAGGTAATTCATCTTCTTTATCCTCATCTTCATCAGGTTTATGGATTTCCAGTGCTATGGCGTCTAGTAATTCTCCTGTTCCACTTCCATTGATAGAAGAGATAGTATAATAATTTCCTAAACCAAGGTTGTAAAACTCTACAGCATCGGCATCACGCATTGCGTTATCAACCTTATTAACTGCCATAAATAGCGGTTTTTCAACTTGACGTAAAATTTTAGCAACTTCAGCATCCATGGGTGTAATACCTTGCTCAACATCAACTACAAAAACAATAATATCAGCTTCGTCAATAGCCAACTGAACTTGTTTACGTATTTCTCCTTCAAAAATATCATCAGAACCAACAATATAACCACCTGTATCGATTACAGAAAATTCTTTTCCGTTCCATTCAGATTTTCCATAATGGCGGTCTCTTGTAACTCCGCTAACAGAATCAACAATGGCTTCACGACGTTTTACTAGTCGGTTAAATAAAGTGGATTTACCTACATTTGGTCTTCCTACAATCGCAATAATACTCATTTTGCAAAAAATTTGTGCAAAGATACAATATTAGTAGGTGATTTATGATGAATTTTAGATAGTATATAGTTTTTGCTATATTGTTGGCTTTTAATATGTTATTTTAATGGATGATAGATTGTACAATCAGGTTTTTTTAAAACCTCGTTTTCAATTAGAATATGAAATAAGCTCTCAGGTTTTGTTAGAAGAGGTAAAGAAGCACTTAAACGATGTTTCCAAGTATAAAATGAAGGTTGTAGATAATCATGTAGTGATTGATGTACCAGAAAAAGAAGCTCATTTATGGTCACCTCAATTACATATAGAAATAGAAGAGGTATCAGATACTTCGTCAAAGATTAAAGGATTGTTTGGTCCAAAACCACAAGTTTGGACTTTTTTTATGTTTTTGCACTTTTTGGTAGGTACGGCTTTTATAATTTTTGCCATTATAGCATATAGCAACTGGTCGTTAAAAAAAGTAACAATGCTGCCAGTGGTGATGTTAGTTGTTTTACCCATTGTCTGGGTTGCGTTATATTTGGTTGGTAGTTTAGGTAAATCAACAGGAAAAAAACAAATGGATGAGTTGAAAGAATATACCAAACAATTGTTGCAAACAATTAAAAGAGATTAATCTTTGTATCCGAATCGTTTTAATTGACGGTCATTAGAACGCCAGTTTTTATTGATTTTTACATATAAGTCTAAAAAAACTTTTTTATCAAAGAATTGTTGTAAGTCTTTACGGGCCTCTGTTCCTACACGTTTAATGGCGCTTCCTTTGTGTCCAATAATAATTCCTTTTTGGGTATCACGTTCTACCATGATTACAGATCGAATTTTAATAATATTGTCTTCTTCAACAAAACTTTCAGTTTCTACTTCTACTGAATAAGGAATTTCTTTTTTATAATGCTGAAGGATTTTTTCGCGAATTTTTTCGTTCACAAAAAAACGTTCAGGTTTATCTGTTAACTGATCTTTTGGATAAAAAGGAGGAGCATCAGGAAGTAGTTCGATGATTTTGTAAAAAACGGTATCTACATTGAATTTCTCTAAAGCAGAAATAACATATACGAACGAGTTAGGAACTTTCTTTTTCCAATATTCAATTTTTGCTTCTACTTCTTCCTGTGAAGATTTGTCTATTTTGTTCAATAATAAAATTACTGGAATTTTACTTTGAATAATTTTGTTGAAAAAAGCTTCATCCTTTAAAACAGTTTCACCAACTTCTACCATATAAATAAGTACGTCAGCATCTTCAAAAGCAGACTTTACAAAATCCATCATAGATTCTTGTAACTCATAAGCAGGTTTTATGATCCCTGGAGTATCAGAAAAAACAATTTGATAATCCTCTCCATTAACAATACCTAAAATACGGTGCCTAGTAGTTTGTGCTTTCGAAGTAATGATTGACAGCTTTTCTCCAACTAGGGCATTCATCAAGGTAGATTTTCCTACGTTTGGGTTTCCAATAATATTTACAAATCCTGCTTTATGTGTCATGATGCAAAGATAGGTTGTTTTATGTAAGAAGTATTTATTTTTTATAGACTTGTTATTTTAGGTAAATATACTTATATGAAAAATAAATACTTTTTATTTGGGTAGAACAAGAAAAAGAATGTATATTTGCAACCGCAAATCGCGGGATAGAGCAGTAGGTAGCTCGTCGGGCTCATAACCCGAAGGTCACTGGTTCGAGTCCAGTTCCCGCTACTAAGCAAAAGCTTTCGAGAAATCGAAAGCTTTTTTTGTAATAGATATAGAATCATAGTTTTTTCGATTTGATTCTTTTTTGATCACATATACTATACATTTTGTAATTAGAAATCCATTGTAGATATGTTTTAGTGCTTAAACATATTTCTTATGAGTTTTATTTCAAATCTTAGAAAGCTTAAATATACCTCTATTTGTTCCCGTTTGGTTACATTCCTGTTGAATAATTGTATTAGTACTAGCATTGACTTTTTCTTCTGTGGTTTGAGTATAACCTAGTCATAAATATCCTTTATCATATTTCCAAGAGACCTGTTTTTATTCTGGAATTATAGTTTCTTGATGTTTTTTTAGAACTATGTTCCTTTACACTTAGATTGATGTCTTGTGTTTTCGGGTTAATGTTGTTTTTTATTTAGTTTGTTAGGGAGGAACCCCATATTTAGAATCAAAGCAAGAATTATTAGCTTTTTATTTGGATAGAACAAAGAAAAAAACGTATATTTGCAATCGAAAATCGCGGGATAGAGCAGTAGGTAGCTCGTCGGGCTCATAACCCGAAGGTCACAGGTTCGAGTCCTGTTCCCGCTACTAAGCTAAAGCTTGTTAAATCAACGGATTGTTTACCACAATCCGTTTTTTTATGTCTTTATCTTTCTTACTTTTACGTACCGTAAACGCTAGCGTAAACGTTTTTAATATGAAATTGAATTTTTCAGAGCCTAAAATATATACAGGTGGAGTACGAATTTCAGAGTGGTCGAAGCTGACAAAATCTGAAAAAGAAATTGCATTAAAAAAGGATTGGTTTGTATATTATTCTTATAGAAACCCTAAAACTCAAAAATTACAAAGGCAGCCGCATATTAAGGCAGGAGTTAATAAATTAAAGACAAAGCAAGAACGAATTACATTCTTACGAACAATGCAAAAAGCGTTGCTAGAGTTATTACAAGCAGGATTTAATCCATATATAGATAATTCAGAGCTAGAAGCTGAACTTTTCGGTGATGCTAGTAAAACGCAATCTTCAAATATTGCACAAGCGCAAAAAGTGCAAAAAACGCAAAATAGTTTTAATACCAATGAATTAGTAGAGAAATCAATATTAGAAGCTTTTGAAATAGGTTTGAAATTGAAAGAAAAGTTAATGAATAAAAATTCATTTACTAAATATAAAAGTAGAATCAAACGTTTTTCGAAATGGTTAAAAAAGAGAGGGTACGAAAAACAATCGATACTTACTATTGATAAGAAACTTATTATAGAGTATTTGAATGAAGTTTTACAAAGTTCAAGTGCAAGAAATAGGAATAACACCCGTACTGATATAGCTTCTTTATTTCAAATTTTAGAAGACAATGAACTTATCACAGAAAACTTTGTGAAAAAGATTAATGTATTAAAATCTACACCTACGAGAAATAAAACCTATTCACCAAAACTACAGGAAGATATTTATAGTTATTTAAAAGAAAATGACAAACACTTACTATTATTTATTCAATTTATATCGTATAATTTTTTACGCCCAATTGAAGTATGTAGGTTAAAAGTAGAAGATATAGATATTGAAGATAAAAAACTATATGTAAAAGCCAAAAACAGCCCTGTTAAAATTAAGATTATACCAGAAATTTTACTAGAACAATTACCAGATTTATCAAATAAAAAACCAAACTCTTTTTTATTTACTCAAAACATAATAGGAGGAGATTGGGATATTGAAGAAGAAAATAAAAGAGACCATTTTACCAAAAGGTTTAAAAATATAAAAGATCACTTTAAACTAGGTAAAGAGTATGGTTTGTATAGTTTTAGACATACTTTTATCACAAAACTATATAGAGAATTTCGTAAGACAAATTCTCCATTTGAAACTAAAAGTAAGTTAATGTTGATTACAGGTCATACAACAATTAGTGCATTAGAAAAATACTTAAGAGATATAGATGCTGAATTACCGAAAGATTATTCTTCTTTAATAAAATAATCTATACTAGCCGATTTTAAAAGTGTCGAAAAGTAGTTTATCTTTACTTAACCTTGCGTAAAGTGGCGTAACCTAACGTAACTGATTTCACCTATTTGTAGAGTTGTTATTATTGCCTTTAACTCTGTTAAAGCAATAAAAGTATTGAACGCACAAGTAGTATATCAAGTAGCAAAAGCTCTTCCAAAAGAAGAGCAAAAATTGTTGTTTGAAATGCTACAAAAAGAATTTCGTTTGAATATGCATAAGGCAAGGAAACGTAATACCCCTGTCTTAACAAAAGAAGAAGCAACTCAATACTTACTAAAGAATGTTTTTAACAAGAAGTAATTTAAAATAAAGACTTATTGAAAAATTAAGTCTTTATTTTTTTACTCATTTCAGAAAACGTTAAATTCAATAAAATTTAACGTTTTAGGATGCTAAAATTGATTAAAATGAAGATAAATTGTGAAAATTGTGGTGAAGTATTTAAAAGAAAAAGAAGAAATCAAAAGTATTGTAGTTCAAGTTGTAGAACTATGGCTTGTTACAAAAGAAATAAATATGAGTATGTTTCAGGAGGATATAAAAAGCCTACTAACAAATTAGGAGCAATCAAAGTCAAAAAAGAAAAGCAGCTTTTAACTAATAAGTCAAACCCAAAGTTAGAGAGTCTAATACAAAAAGAGAAAAAAATATTTGACACAAAAAGTATAACAAATACAGTTGCGAGTAATTTAATTTCAGAAACTGCTGTTTATGGTCTAAAAAAAATATTAAACCCTAATTCTTTGCCTGCTACGAAAGGGGATATAGAAAAAGTGTTATTACAAATTCAAGAAACGCAAAGATTGTTAATTGAAATGAAATTTAAAGATAAGTTTAAACTTTAAGTAGCTTTATATTTTTTAAATTAAATCAAGGAGTGTTTTTTAAAAGTTCTTTTTGATTATCAGAAATAAAACTATTTAATTGTGTTGAATTATATAGTTTTAAGAGACGCAATAAAAACGCAAAAAAAAGAGCAATAACTAATTCTTGTGATAAGAATGGCACTATTATACACAATATTTAATTAATGAACATAATTTACAGTAAAAAGAAACAAAATAAAATCTTATTTTTGTTTTTATGGATATAAAATTGACAGAACAAGAGAAGATAAAAATCTTAAATTCCGACGATATTTACGGAATTATGCAGCGCATTTTATTAAGAGATAATAAAATAGACCAAAATCGTGAGCATTTTTGGGTTATTGGTTTAGCAAATAACAACCGTATTCTTTTTATTGAATTAATAAGTTTAGGAACTGTCAATGCAACCTTGGTAGAACCTATGGAGGTATTTAGCTTTGCGTTGCAAAAAAGAGCTGTTAAAATTATATTGTGCCACAACCATCCAAGTGGTGAATTAACTCCATCAGACAATGACAAAAACCTTACAGATAGGTTGATACAGGTTGGTATTATAGTAAATACCCATGTAATAGATCACTTAATTATCTCTGATAAAAGTTATTTGAGTTTTGCCGATAATGGTCTTTTGCAAGAGCTGGCAAAAAGTACTAAATATGTGCCTAAATATGTTTTAGAAGAACAGATAAAAAAGGAGATGTCTAAAATAATTGAGAAAAATAGAAATATTGAGATAGCTAAAGCTTTTAAAAGAAGTGGTCTTGATAATGAGTTAATTGCTAAAAACACAGGTCTTACGATTGAAGAAGTAAAAAAACTACGAGTGAAAAGGTCATAAAATAAATTTCTAATTATAAGGCAACAAAATTAACTTGTTAATACCCTTATTTTTCCTGATAAAACTAATCAAGTACTCAAAAATTGAAGTAAAGAAGTAAAAAGACAAGTACTACTTAGTAACTTGTTAAGTACACAATATTATTTATGTACGTACAAGTTTCGTATAAAAATGATTAGTTGCACTTAAAATACAATGTCTTATAGTAAATAGCTTAAAAGTCAGAAAACTATCTGCTTATTTTTCTAAATGTTTTTATATATTTAGGGTCAAAAATTGTTAACCCTTCAAAATATATCTATGAACATAAAAGCGAAGCTCTTTGTATGTGGAGAGGAGCGAGAATTAATTGCTACCAGTTTAAATTACATTCGACTTACTGATTGGAACGGCAAACCTACATCAGCCCTAATGGGAGGTACTTTTACCGTTACTTTTAAACCAGAAATGTACGATGATACCTTTATTGAATGGATCATAGCGGATAGAAAAGACAATAAAAAAATACGTCACCCTTTTAATCTTTATCTATTAAGAGATGGTAAAGTAGTTTTTTATGAAGATGATTTTGACGGAGTAGAACTATTCCAATACAACTTTCAAGACGGTGTACTTATAAACTACCATGAGGTTTTTGATAATCAAAAAGGTATGCAGGTTACCTTAACCATATCGCCTGCAATGCAAGATTATCGTTTTTTTAATAATAGTACCGATTGGCGTAGAAAAAGCCGAACTCGTTATATAAAACCATGGCAAGAGAGTTTTATATCGCCTATAGAAGATACTCCTTATAAAGCGAAAGAAGATATTATGCCAAGATTTAAAAGGTATTTTTTTGAGAATAAGAACGGAGAACGAATACAACAGGATGATATTGAGATAAATGAAAAAGTTATCTTAGTTATAGAAACAGAAAATGCAGAGGGAGAAACAATAACCATTGATTTAAAAGACGATAACCTAAATTATAAATACCAAAATAAAGTATTAGAAAACGATATTTTGAAAAACGTTTCAATCACAGGGAAACAAACAAAATTAGAATTAATAGCTATTGAAGAAAAAGTAAATAAAAATGACTAAAGAAAAGGAAAGAACGTACAAAGGAATAGCTTCTTTTGATAGTGGTAAAGGAAATACAATGGAAATTACTTTTCCAAAAGTAAGACCAGCATTAAAGTTTATAGCAAATTTAAGAAGGCTAGATAGTTACAAAGGAGAGTTTGGTTTTGATTGGATGAGGGATGATTATCAAACTATATGTAAAGATTACGAAAAGTTAAAGAAAGAATATACTCCAACTAAAATTCATGATAAAGATTACTTTGTACCTTGGTTAAGTATGTTTCCTCAACAGGAAGATGTAAAACTTAAATTAGAAGTTGAGATATTAGAAGGAACAGCAACAGACGTTGATATAATTAAACTACCTAAAAAAGATGGTATACGTTTTGAACCTGAACAAATAAAAGTAAATGAGGTTGAGAGTAAGCAAATAAAAATTATTTGTAATTCGCCTTTGAGTCATGATGTAATGATTGACTTGTTAGATAAGAATGATGAAAAGGTAGGAGCGATTAGTGTGGTTAAGAATGCAAATCATGAGCAATTGCATTTTAATATTATTCCTGTACGTATTTTAAGAAGTATATCTAAACAAACAGATATTGACATTATTGAAAAACAGATTGATATAGAAGGAGTAATAACAAAAAATGGAGTTAAAGAAAAAGTAAAAGGATGGGGTGATAAAGGCACTGATTTAACCGCTGATTTAAAAAATCTAGAAAATTATCTAAACAAAAATTCATTAAATCAAGCGTTATTGCAATGTAATATTGGCAAGGTTTATGATTTAATTATAGATGAAGATAAATGGATAGATGATAATTTAATTATAGATGAAGGGTGTATTTTCAAAGATACCGAAATATTAGAGAAATTACATGACGAATTTAAAAATCAACACCCTATTCAAGCTAAAAAGAGAGGTTTAGTTTTGTTCTTATCTCCATTACGTAAAGGAGGTGCAGGAGGAGAAGGAGAGATAAGTGAAATAGATGCTAAAAGATTAGTCATTTATCAATCTAACTTATGGGATAAGACAAGTTTTTCTCATGAAATCTCTCACGTTTTGGGACTTACACATTCATTTCAGAAAAAGGCTGATAAAAATAAGGTTTTCGAGTATAATAAATACATAAAAGAAATTGATGATTATTTTAATTCATTAATAAAAAAAGGAACTAGTAAAAGTGAGATAGCAAGAGAATGGGCAAGTTATAAGGAAGGTTATAGAGTTATTAGATCGTATTTAAATACTTATTATAGAAATCCATATATTTTTGAAAAAACTAAAACTGAGAACATTATGGATTATAGTAATGTTAGGAAGTCTTTTTGGAGATACCAATGGAAAGCAATGCAGGATGATATGATTAAATTTTACAATAAAAGATAATGAAAAACTCAACACTAATATTATTTTTATTTCTGTGTTATAATATTTTAGGTCAAACTCCAGAAAAAATAAAACCTCCAGCAGTACTCTTAAATTCTCTAGAGTTAAAAAAGGAGGTTAGAAGTGGGAAAAATTATTATAGTCACGTTGATAAAAGGAAGTTATATGATAGAGAATATAAAATAATTATACATACAGAAGTAAGAGAAACTATAATAGATACTGTTCCTACAATACATAGTGAGGGTAATGATTATGATTTTGGCTCACATTTTAAAGGTAAGTCTATAGGAATAATAGAGAAAGGCTTCTTTAATAAAGGTTATAAAAATGGGCTTTGGAAAGTTACTTATAAAAATAAATTAGTAAAAACTATAAATTATAATAATGGTTTAATCATAGGCAGATATAGGGTTTATAATGCCAAAGGACAATTATTATATAAAACTACATTTGGCTCAAAAGGTAATGGTAAATATAAAGATTTTAATTACTCTACAGGGGTTTTAAAAGAAGAAGGTAATTATGAAAATGGTAAAAAAGAAGGTGAATGGTGTTTATATAATGAACAAGGGAGTTTGATAAAAAAAAATAACTACAAAGAAGGAGAGTTTATAGACGATTAAGTATATAATATAAACTTAATCAGGGACAGACTGAAAATATAATGGATTATGGAGGTAAGAGGTTATCTTTTTATAAATGACTATTGGATATTTTATGATGAAAAAGGTAATGAAACCCATAGAGAATATTATAAAAAAGGGATTTTAATTAATGAGTGATTCTAAAAGAGAAAGTTGTATTTGCAAGATTTTTAAATTACCTAAAAAATGATGATTAAAGAAGTTGAAAAGTATCATGGTATATAAATATATAGTCTTTTTTATATTCATTATTAATGTTGGTAGTGTAGTAAAATAGTGCTTATTGAAAATAAGGTTTGATTTTATTTAAAAATCAAGAAGTTAAATAAAAGATGCCGTTCTAAAAAGAACGGTATCTTTTGCTATTTGAAATAGTAAAAAATCGTTAGAAACTATTAAATCTAGGCTTATTTCTGCTTCATGTAGTAAATTAGCGCTTAAAAAAGCTATGAATTGTACAAAGTGTAATGCTTCCAATTCTATTAGAAAGGGATTACAAAATAATAAGCAGCGGTTTTACTGTAAAAATTGCAAAAAATATTTTCAATCAGATTATAGATATCAAGCATACAAAACAGAAACAAATGATTTCATAAAAAAATTACTTAAAGAAGGTTGTGGAATCAGAAGTATTAGTCGAATACTCAACATTTCTAGTAAAACTGTTTTATCAAGAGTTTTAAAAATAAGTAAACAGGTAAAAACACCGTATTTTAACAAGTTTGGGCGCAAATTTGAAATTGATGAAATGTGGAGTTTTATTGGTAACAAGAAAAATGTTACTTGGATAACCTATGTGTTAGAAAGAGAAACAAAAAGTATTATAGACTTCTATGTGGGTAGAAAATCAAAAGAAACAATAAAACCTTTAATTAATAAAATTCTCTTACTTCAACCGAGTAAAGTTTACACCGATAAATTGAATATTTACCCAAGTTTAATTCCCAAAGAAATTCATAAGCGATTTCAGTATTGTACTAATAGAATTGAGCGAATGAATTTAAATTTAAGAACACATATAAAACGATTAAGTAGAAAAACTATTTGTTTTACAAAAAACCAGAAATATTTAGAAGCACATTTGAAAATTTATTTTTGGGGATAAAATGAAATTTTGCA
Source organism: Tenacibaculum gallaicum (assembly GCF_003387615.1). GTDB lineage: Bacteria > Bacteroidota > Bacteroidia > Flavobacteriales > Flavobacteriaceae > Polaribacter > Polaribacter gallaicus. The sequence goes on from NZ_QUNS01000001.1 coordinate 847,431, forward strand.
AATACTGCAAAAAAATATTTATGATTAATTACTTTCCCTTTTTGATTACCCTTTAAATTTTATTAATCTGTTTATTAGTGTATTGAGTGGTTGTTTTTCCTGTCCGCCGTAATTGCGGTTATACATTGTTACCTGCTGGCTTTTCTTTCCAATTTCCACATTCCATAAGGATTTTCAAAAAGTTCGTCTCCAATATTCGGTTGGTTTCTTTCTTCATTAATTTCAAAAACTGGCGAATCCATATCTGTGCTAAATGTCTGTCCTGATTGAATTTTAGGTTTGTCTATAAGTTGGTAATATCCAAAAACAGAAAGTAGATTTACTGATTCTTGGAACTCTTCGTTGTAAACAATGCTGTCCTTAAGCCCTAAGTTGTGCATTCCACAAGTATAGGTTGTTCCCTTTCCATCACTTATTGAATCCAACACATACATTTGATAGAGATTAGACTCTTTAAAATCGGTTAATAATTCAGTCCAATGTTCTTTTGTAAACGCTTTTCCAGTTGTTTCTACTTTAATTCCCGTTCCGCCCGATTTTAATATCGCATTTCCTGCTTCTGCAATTTCTTTAGCCGATTTCAAATCTCCAGTTTCTGCTGAGAGATAAACAACGAATTTGTGCTTGTCGATTTTTTCTAAAAAATCTTCTGGAATTCGATTTACCATTCCTGCAAATTTGAAGGAATCTTTCATTCTGTCATCTCTTTCGTATATTTCCAATTCAAATCCTTTATTGGTCTTTAAGTTCAAAAGAACCATTCCAGCAAAAATGAAATCATTCATATTGTTTTCTGCAATTGCAGTTACTATTTCTGTTCTATCATTCCAATTTCCAGGAATGCAGAGGATCGTTTTAGGTTTTATTTCAGCTTGATTAACTGATTTTTCTTTCTTTTTGAAAATGTTGAACATAGTTGTGATTTCAGCTTGCAGGTAACGGTCTAGTATATGAAACGTAGCGTATAAATAAACACTAACTTTTCGGATTATACACGAGCCAAATTTTTATTTTTTCTATTTATCTTTAATTTTTTAAATATACAAAAATAAAAATTTGGTGGACTTAATAGAGAAGCAAAAACCTCTCGAAAAGCCTGTAATAGCTATGTTTTATATACATTGTTGTGCATAGTGCTTTTCACGTTTTGCTTGGTTTTCCGATGTTTGTTATTTAGTTCTAAATTGAGCGTTGGCAAGACATATTCTTTTACAGTTTTGGTGGTGCGATGGCTTGAGCGACTGTAAATGTGTATGGCTTTCAGCGTTGGCAATTCCGATTACTTACTTAATTTCAAAATCCGAAATGCACCTTGTATTACCACTATAAAAACGATTGTTCCGATAATCAAATCAGGTTTGTTGGAATTTAGCCAATTCACTAAAATTCCTGCGATTATTACTCCCAAATTGATAATCACGTCATTGGAAGTAAAAATCATACTCGCTTTCATATGTGCCTCTTCTTTGCTCTTTGACTTTTGCAAAATGTAAAGACAAATTCCGTTTGCGATAAGTGCTAAAATCGAAACGATAATCATCGTTGAAAAATCGGGAAGTTTCTCGGCTCCAAAAAATCTTCTCAACACTTCCACAAATCCGATAATCGCAAGTGTTATCTGAAAATAGCCTGCAATTTTTGCAATCCGTTTTTTCTTAATCAACGTTCCGCCAACCGCAAACAAGCTAATTCCGTAAACAAAACTGTCGGCAAGCATATCCAAACTATCGGCAACCAATCCCATTGATTTCGAGATGAGCCCTGTGGTCATTTCGATAATGAAGAAGACAAAATTTATCGCCAGTACAATCCAAAGTAGCTTTTTTTGGTTGGTGTTTTCTACAAAATCTTTTTTGTTGGTTTCTTCGGTCGAGATTTTCTTTCCGCCTAATTTTAATTCGATAATTGACTTTTCAATTTGGTCGTTATGACCATCGTGAAAAATGGTCAATTTTCGGTTGGGAATGTCAAAATCGAGATTTTTGATTTCTTGGATTCCATCCAATTTCATTCGTATAAGATTTTCCTCGGAAGGACAATCCATCTTACTGATTTCAAATATCGTTTTGTTCATTTTAGTCGTCATCTTCGTTTCCAAAAGGTTTGATTATTACTCCAACGCTAAATATAAAACCGTCTGTTGGTGCATAAATTTCGGAAAATTCTGGATTGTCGTGTGGTGGCAAAACCAATGGCGAAAACCTGCTTTGTCTTCTGTCCGTAAAGTTTTCAAAATTCACAAACGTTGTTCCCCATTTAAAATTTCGCATTGCCACAAAACCCATTGTTATGAAGTCGGTTGTTTCTGTTCCATTAGACAAAAATTGTTTTCCTGTGTAAAACGTTTCGTAACCGATTCGCCATTTTTCAGATTCGTACATCAAAACACTTCCTGCGTTGTGTTTTGCAGTTAGCGGTTTTTGTGGATTTCCAGCCAAATAATTCAATTTTGTGTCAATGAGTGCATAATTCAAGAACCAACGAAAATCTTTATAGGTAAACTTGATGTTTGTTTCAGCACCTTTGCTCAAAATTTCATCTGTTGCATTCTCAAATTGGAAAAATCCATTATCAGTTGAATTTAACAGTAATGCATCATTAATCGCAGTTACATAAAACAGTTGATTAATAGAAAAACCAATTGTTTCAAATAAACGTGTTTGATAGTTGAAGTCAAGATTTACACCGTAAGAACGTTCCGCATTTAGTGAAGATTTATCAATACCAAGTACATTTTCAAAATTGATAAATTCCGCCTCTTCTGTAAAAATATCTGGAATTTTGTAACCTAAACCACCACCAATTCTGCTGGAAAATCCGCTATCGTTTTTGTATAGCAATGAAACTCGTGGAAGCGGGAAAAAGCCAAAATCGGTATTGTAATCTGTTCTGAATCCTGTTTCCAAAATCCAATTATCCGAAATGTCATAAATGTTATTTACAAATGCTCCATAAGTTATATCCGTTTGGTCGCGTTGCAAAGTTGCATTATCATTTTCATCAAAATCAGAAGTATATAGGTTTGCACCAAAAATCCAATCAGTTTTATTGGCTGACTTTTGATAGTTTATTTCCGTGAATGTATTGGTTTGTTTACCGTCAAATGTAAAATCGGGAATGGTCAGTTCTCTGTCGAAGAACGAGATACTATTTTTGATAGTTAATGAACTGACGGAATCTATTTGAGTTTCGTAAACCGCTTGACTGCTCAATCTTTTCGATACGTTTTCTTCGGTATATTGATGGACGCCATTTTCGCCACTTTCAATTTTTGTGATGTCGCCACCAATTCTGTCGTCATACGTTCCGTTTAAGCCAAACCAAAATGTTGTTTTTTCCGATGGATAATAAAAGAACTTTGGGTTGAATGAAATCGAAGTTGTTTTTGGCAAGTTACTAAAGTCATCATCTTCTGGGTCATACGCTTTTTGATAATGACCTGAACCATAAAGTGAAACACCAAATTTTTCATTCCGTTTGCTGTAAAATACATTTGCTGTACTTCCCAGAGCTTGGGTTTGTGTCAACATAATATCCAAAGCAGGTTCTTCGTCTGGTGTTTTGGAAACCATATTTATCAAACCTGCAATCGCTCCACCACCATAAATCGTTGATGAACTTCCTTTTATTATTTCAAATTGTTTTAAGTCCAATGGCGGAATTTGTAAAATACTCAAACCGCTGGAAAAACCGCCATAAAGTGGAAATCCATCTTTCAAAAGTTGTGTATAGCGTCCATCGAGACCTTGAATTCTAATGTTGGTATTTCCGCTACTTAACGAAGTTTGTTGCATCTGTATTCCTGTACTTTCTCGAAGTACCATTGAAATATTGGTTGGGTTCATTACTGCTTTTTCGCTTAATTCCTCCGCTCCGATAAATTCAATTCGAGTTGGAATTTTTCTAACAGTTCGTGTACTTCTTGAAGATTGTATGACTACTTCGTCCAATTCATTTCCTCCAGATTCAAGTTTGAAAGTGAACGTTTTTTTTGTGCCGACTACAATAGTTGTTTCTATGGTTTTGAAACCTACGTATGAAATTTTTATGGTTTGGTTGCCGTTAGGGATTTCCGTAAATGTGGCAATTCCGTCAAAATTTGTTACCGCTCCTTTTTCAAGCTCCTCGAAATAAACTGTTGCTCCAAGTAATGGTTCGTTGGTTTCCGAATCTGTAATGAAAATAGAAATGTCGCTGTTCTGTGCGAAAGAAATAAATGATATAACGAAGAAAAATGAAGTTAAAAATGCTTTTGTCATCTGCTAATTCTGTTTTTAAGAATAGTGCAAATGTAAATTCCTTTTACTGCAACTCGATTGCAAAGATTACTTGTTGCAGTTGTCGCACAAGCCTTTTACAACCATATTAGCTTGTTGTAGTTTGAAGTTTTGAGGAAGTTCAATTTGAGGAATTGGAACATCGAAAAGGCAGAATGTTTTATCGCAGTTTGTACAGTAAAAATGATAGTGCAAATCCTTTGGGTCGCAGTTACAGCCTTTGGCACAAACCGCATATTTGGTCATTCCAGAACCATCTTCAATGCTGTGGATAACTTTGTTTTCCTCAAATGTTTTCAGCGTTCTGAAAATCGAACTTCTGTCAGTATATGCCAATGCGTTTTCAATATCTTTTAAAGATTGGGCTTTTTCTTGGCTCAAAAGATGTCGTAAAACCACAGTTCTGACTGCGGTGTTTTTTACTTTTTTTATTTTTAGGATTTCTTCTTCAGTTTGCATTTTCCTAATGTATCATTTTTTTCGAGCGTTGGCGAAAAACAGCTCTTTTATTTTTTTAGCGTTGGTATTTCGCGTTGGCAAAAAAAATAAATGTGCTGTTTGTGCGGTTGGCTTTTTTAGTTCAAATGTTGAATTTTAGAACGATTTTTTGCATTATGCACAACGTGATTGTATAAGATTAGTGGCGTGTTTAAGCACCTAATTTAGCAAATAAACACCAAATAGAAAATCCGCGAAGATTTTCGTAAGTAGGCGAGGACTAGCCATTAATTTTATACGGTGTTAGCAGCAGTTTTTTTATTTATCATTATATCGTCCTCAATTTTCAACAAAGTAAGAATTATTATTTTTAGAATTAAATAGTAATCATTTTTGTGCTTTTGCTCAGATTGAGTATTTGTTCCGTGTGAATATTTGTTTCTTAAATCATATCCGTTTGTAAATGTTTTTTGATTTAGATAAAAATTATAATATTTTACTTCTTCTTGAGATAATAAAGTGTTTTCGTTAAACATTTTTTTATCCTCAATTAGTAAGTCAATTTCGTCTCTAACGAATTTTGGGTAATGCCAATAATTTAATAATTCATTTCTATGTAATTCTCGAATTATGTATATAAAAGTTATTTTATCTATTTCGACTATATTTTCTGTATTTATTTTTAAGTAACCATCTTTAACTAGACTTTGAATTGTATCAATTTGATAGTTTGCAAAATCATCTAAGTTTACAGTTTCTTTTGTTAATAAATCAAATAGGTTATTGTGCTTAGTTTTGAAAGTTTTTGTGTAAAACATATGACTTTGGTCAGAAAAAAATATGTGCTTAAGTCGTAGGATTAGATTATCATTGGAATAAATATACTTTCTTTTATTGTAGCTGGTAATTTGACTAAATCCGATTGGTTTCGAACTTAGTTGAAGCAGTTCAATATTGATAGTGCCATCTTCAGCTAAACTTTTATATTGTTTTAATAAGAAATCAAAATCGGGTAAAAGAGTGCGGATTTTGTCTAATTCAGGCGAGTTTGATACTCTAACTTGAAATATTAAATTATTGGATTCTATTAGTTCATTTATATGTAACATAAATGAATTAATTAACTGCTCAATTCCACTATCTTTTCTTCTTAAATAATTATCTATGAGATGTAACTGTAATATAGATAGCATTTCTTTTCTAGCAAAAACTGCCCCTATTTCGTAATCGTTTTTGGATTTTAAGCCCATTATACGTTCCATAACATCTAATTCACTTGCCTTACTCACTAAATAAATTAATGAGGTTTCATCAGTGTAATTAAATAGGAAACTAAATATTTTGAATAAATCTACTTGATTTTCAATTCCATCCAAATATTTTTCACTGTAAGTCGCTTCTATTAATCCATTTTCATTTTTAAATATTACAGGTTCGTCTTGGACTTTACTAAGTCCACCTTGCACTCTAATATTCCAACTATGACCTTTTTCTAGTATTTCATTATTTTGTTCTTCAGCCTTTTTCTTTGCTTTGTATCTTGTTTTGTCAGAAAGCTTTAATTCATTTGAGCTTTTTGATTTTTCAGCCAACCTTACGTAGTTTAAGTTTGATTCTTCACGGTCTAAATAAGTGTTTATTATGTATTCCTTATCTTCTAAACTCAGACTTTTTGGAAAATAATATTTAGTTAATTTATTGTCTGCATTTTTTTCTTCAAATTGAGAAAGTAAAATCTCAGCTGAATTTTTGTAGGTCAATAAAAAATCTCTGATTACTTTATTAAATTTCTGAACTATATTTTTTTGTTGCAGTACATAATTTACTTGATAAGAATATTTTTTTAGAATTTCACTAAATGTTAAGTCAGATATATTTTTATATATGCTAAGTTTATTTATTAATTCCCAAATGTTATTTGTGTAGTTGTAGTTTAATTCGCTTAAAATTTTATCAAAATTTTCGTCATTGATTTTTAATAATTCAAGTTTTAAAGTTTTCCAAGTCTTTTCTGTAATTTGAATATAGCTCTCTTTTTCAGATATAACCCATTTAGGTAAGAAGAGGTCGTTATCAAAATATAACTTTATATTATAGAATTCAAGTAAATCATTAAATGTGAAATTTTGTTCAAAACAAAAATCGGTTAATAATTTTTCGGCTTTAATCAGGTTAGGGTTTCTAGCCATATCCTCTTTAGAATAAAATACTATTCTATCAATTTCTTCTCTTTTATCCACATTTTTTGTCAAATTGCTGCTAACTTGTTTATATAGATGTAAAATACATTGTTATACAACTTAATTTATACTGTAAGCGATGTATATGTACATCTTTATTTAAACTAAAAATAGGTTAAATATTAAAATCATCAAAAGGATTTTTAATTTTTTCTAAACTAGTTGTACTAATATGAGTATAAATCATGGTCGTTTTAGGATTATTATGCCCTAATAATTCTTGAATAAATCTAATATCTGTTCCATTTTCTAGTAAATGAGTAGCGTAACTGTGGCGTAGGGTATGAAGTGTTATGTTTTTATTAATCTTACAGGTATTTATAGCTCTTTTTAGAACTTGTCTAGCACTTATAGAACTGTATTTTGGTTTTGTTTGTCCTTCAAAAAGAAAAATAGAGGGGTTGTACTGTTTTATGTATTTTCTAATTAACTCAATCATAATAGGGGAAACAGGAACAACCCTGTCTTTTTTACCTTTTCCAGATTTTATATGTAATAAACGCCTATTTAAGTCAATCGAGTTAGTTTTTAAATTTATAGCTTCTCCTATTCTTAATCCACAAGAATAGATTAAGCTCAGTAAGGTTTTATGTTTTACATTTTTTATAGAAGTCAATAATAATTTTACTTCATCTAAACTTAATACTTCAGGTAATTTTTTGCTTTTTCTAGGTCTGTCTAAATTATTTAAGTTTAGTTTGTTATTTGTGTTATATTTATAAAATAATTTAATTGCATTAATTAATTGATTTTGAAAAGTTGAAGAAAAGTTATTCTTGATTATATATTCATTATTAAAAGTTTCAATATCTTTTTTGGTTATATTTTGAATATTCCCTTGATGATTGAATCTAAAAAAAAGTTCAATCATTGAGATATAGGTTTTGATAGTGTTTGGGCTATACCTCATTTGAATTAACCACTTTTTAAAAGCACCAATTGAAGAATAAAATTTTCGTTCTAAAGGGGGTAATTGTTTACGTTTTCTTGATTTATTTACTAGTTGACTGTAATCAACTTTATAATTGTTTTTATTTAGGTAACTACAAAAACTATTTGCATTTTGTTTAGAAAAAGGCAAGTAAAATGTTTTATGTGTTTTACTCCATTTAACTAAAGGGTGTTTTTTGATGTACTGCTTAACAGTAAAGTCATAATCAAACTCAATTTTAATTTGATTGATTTTATGGTGTATAAAAAAAGATAATGTTATTTTTTTCATAGAGTATTTTTTTATTCAAAAGCTATAATAAAAATAGACTTTTTTTTATACATTTGGGATTATAATAGTAAACAATATCGTAAACGATTTTGTAAGTTTTAATTATAAAAAAGCGAGAAAATTGGCATTCCTTCGAACTCATAACCCGAAGGTCACTGGTTCGAGTCCAGTTCCCGCTACTAAGCAAAGGCTTTCAATTTAATTGAAAGCCTTTTGTTTTTTAATTAGTGTAGATTACTTTTTTTCGATATAAAAATAAGACCTTCTATTTTGTTGATGTTCCTTTTCAGTACATTTATTTTGATTTAGGTCATTACAGTTATTTAATAACTGTTCTTCTCCATACCCAGTAGCATTTTTTATTCTCTCTGAAGAAATACCTCTTAGTATAATGTAATCTCTAGTAGATTTAGCCCTCTTATCAGAAAGTAGTTTGTTATATGCTTTAGAACCTCTACTGTCGGTATGAGACTCAATTCTTATATTTATATTAGGATTGTCTTTTAATACAGAAATGATGTATTCTAATTCATATTCGGCGTCTTCACGAATGTTATACAAGTCAAAATCAAAATAAATAGGGTTTATAACGATTTGATCATCTGTGATTAAAGATTTAAGCTGGATGTTTTCTGTAATTAATCTTTTGTTAGCGTTAAGTGTTTTTGTGTTTTTTTGGGAGTTTCTGTAATCTTTTTTAGAAGCAACAACTACAAAATTCTTTTCGCAATCTATTCTCTCAAATAAATAACTACCATCTTTACTAGTTGTTTTAGTTGAAATGGGTTTCCCTTGTTTATTTATAAGCTGAACGGTAGCGTTTGGGATAGGATTACCTGTTTTTGAGTCAGATATAACTCCTTTAATACTCTCTTTACAATTATATATTTTAAAACTATAAATATCATCATCTCCTTTACCTTCCTTTCTGTTAGAAGAAAAGTAGCCTTGAGTATGTTTGTTGTTAATAATGAAAGCAAAATCATCAAAAGAACCATTTATGGGGTTTCCTAAATTTACTGGTTTTGTATAAGAGTTATTTGTGATTTTAGACTCAAATACATCTAAACCTCCTAAGCCAATATGTCCATCAGAAGAAAAATACAAAACATTATCGTTTCCTAGAAAGGGAAACATTTCCTTACTCTCTGTATTGATGATACTACCAAGGTTTTCAGGTTTTCCAAAGGTATTGTTTTTTAAAATAGCCACTTTATAAATGTCTGTACTTCCAAAACCATTAGGCATGTCAGAGACAAAATAGAGTGTTTTTTCATTAGGGCTAAGGACGGGGTGTCCACAAGAGAAGTTATTACTATTAAAAGGAAGTTCTTTTACATTACCCCAATAGTCACCTGTTTTAGTAGCTTTATAAATTTTAAGATGAGAAATATTATTCTCATCTCCTATTAATCGCTTGCCATCAAAGTTGTCTCTGGTGAAATAAGCTGTTTTTCCATCTTTAGAAATAACAATGTTTGATTCGTGATATTTAGAGCTCAACCCTTCAAGAATGATAGGTTTCTCCACATCCAAAACTTTAATAGAGTTGTTACTTTGTTTTGCTTTATAAATGTTTAAATATGGTTGTTTGTTCCATCTATAGAGTTTTTTGTTTTTTTCTGCTTTGGGTTGAGTAGAGGAAAAGTATAAATAATTATCATAAATAGCCCCTCCAAAGTCTGAATAAGAAGTGTTGCTAGATAGGTTGTGAATATTTATATATGTTTTGTCTCGATTAGAGTATTCAACAAAATAATTAGCATTTTCTTCTAATGCTTTCACACGACTATCATTTTTATTTAGCTTTAATAACCATTTGTCAGATTCTTTTACCTTACCATTAGTTTTTAAAACCTGTGCATATCTAAATATATGTTTGGGTTTAGCAGAGTTCTCGTATAATTTCATTAACTCTTGATAATTTTTCTCAGCTAGAATATATTTAAAATTGAAATAATAAGAATCTCCCAATCTACTTAATACAGTATAAGAATTATCTCCTTTATCGTGAATAGTTTGATATAATTCAGCAGATTTTTTATAAGAAAATTCTTCAAAATACCTATTAGCAGCATACTTTCGCTGGCCACTAATGGTAGTTGGTATAAATGTTATTATAATTAAAAAATGTATTGCTTTTTTCATCTCATTCATCATTTAAAAGAACCTAGGAGATTTCATTGCTGGTTCTTTGAATATTTCCCACTTTATCATTAGTTCATAGGTTCCAGAGTTGTAGTTACTATAATTAGAGGTGGTAAGGTCATAGGCCAATCCTATATGTAAATTTCTAGAAGCTTGAAGCCCTATTAAAGCACTAATAGAATCGTCCCATCTCCAAGCTATACCTGCTGTAAATTTTTCATTGAAAAGAAAGTTAGCAGATACATCTAATGATAAAGGTGCTCCACTTACAATTTTTGTTAGAAATGCGGGTTTAAACTTAATGCTTTCATTTAAGTTAAATACATAACCACCAATTAGAAATAAGTGCATTCGTTCTTTTGCAATATCACCTCCATTATTAGAATCATCGTAATGATCTGTGCTAATAAAGTTTGGAATAGCGGCTCCTAAATACCAATTAGAAGTATAGTAATAAATACCTGCTCCAATAGTTGGTAAAAATTTATTAATGTTTCCAGTTAAACTCTTGTCATCTCTGTCTTTAACAAGGCCTTTATTCCAGTCAACATTTAAATATCTTCCACCAAGTTTTAACCCCAAAGCCAAATTACCTTCATCACTAGTACGAACGGTATAAGAAGCATTAACGTCTAGGAAAATTTCATTGGCAGGACCTATTCTATCATTAGTAAGATTGATACCTAATCCAACTCCGCTAAAACCTAGCGGAGTATCGAAACTCAATGTTTGAGTGTCTGGGGCACCTTCAATACCAACCCATTGAGTTCTTGCAAGAGCGTTTATTATAGTATGTCCACTTGATCCAGCATATGCAGGGTTCACACTCATAGTGTTATACATATATTGGGTATATTGAGGGTCTTGTTGAGCATTTACATTTATTAATATTTGTATTAAGAATATTAATGTGCATAGGTGTTTTAATTTCATATTATTTTTTTTATCTATTAATGTACAGCCAGCCTACTTTTGGTTTTGAACCATTACCTAAATTGATAACATAAAAATAGGTACCTGAAGGTAATTTTTCATCAATATTAATTGTTGTTCGTCCATTAGATACTCCTTTAAAAACAACATCTTTATTATTATAGCCAGAAGCTTTATATACAATGTTACCCCATCTATTAAAAATCTCAACAGTATTGTTACTATATTCAGGTCTGTCTATACAAGAGATGAAGAAAATATCATTATCACCATCACTACCAGGAGTCATGATATTATAGGGAGTACCACATGGTTTTGTATTAGGGTCTAGATAGTCAGGAATACCATTGTCATCGGTGTCAAGAGCATCGTTAGTTGTTGGGTCAGGGTCTCCAGGGTTTTCATCCGAAGTGTTAATACCGTCGTTATCATCATCAATATCTTGAAAATCTGGAATACCATCTCCATCATTATCAGGAATGTCTACAGGAGTACCTCCATTATCTGTGTCATAAGTATCATCTAAACCATCTCCATCTGAATCATTGCCAGAAGGAAGGCTGTCAGGTATTCCATCACTATCATCATCATTTCCTTCAATAACATCTGGAACCCCATCATTATCACTATCAGTATCAAGACTATCAGGAATCCCGTCTTCATCGGTATCTGTGTTGCCATCTCCTTCATCAGTATCTAAAATTCCATCATTATCATCATCAATATCAGTAATATCAGGAATTCCGTCATTATCAGAGTCTAATAAACTGTACGAATGAGTATCGGTAGCTGAAGCGGTATTTCCAGTAGTATCAGTTGTCGTAACACTTGCGTCTACTGTGGTATCTGGGTCTGCTGCCAAATCTGATCCAGGTACACTAATGCTATAATTTCCACTAGCGTCTATTGTACCTGTATAAGTGTTTCCATTAATGACTAAGGTTACGGTATCACCTGTATTAAAGTCACCACTTACAGTTCCAGTTACAGGGATGTTGGTTCCAGCTTCCGCTGCGTTAATAATATTATCAGAGGTAATATCATCTATAACGATAGAAAGAGTAGGGGCTGTAGTGCCTACATCGTACACATGAGTATCGGTAGCTGAAGCGGTATTTCCAGTAGTATCAGTTGTCGTAACACTTGCGTCTACTGTTGTATCTGGGTCTGCTACCAAATCTGATCCAGGTACACTAATGCTATAATTTCCACTAGCGTCTACCGTACCTGTATAAGTGTTTCCATTAATGACTAAGGTTACAGTATCACCCGTATTAAAGTCACCACTTACAGTTCCGGTTACTGGAATGTTGGTTCCTGCTTCTGTTGCATCAATAATATTATCAGAGGTGATATCATCTATAACGATAGAAAGGGTAGGAGCTGTGGTGTCCACATTGTACATATGAGTATCGGTAGCTGAAGCGGTATTTCCAGCAGTATCAGTTGTCGTAACGCTTGCGTCTACTGTGGTATCTGGGTCTGCTGCCAAATCTGAGCCTGGTACACTGATGTTATAGTTTCCGCTTGCGTCTACCGTACCTGTATAGGTATTCCCATTGATTATTAAGGTTACCGTATCGCCTGTATTAAAATCGCCTCCTACTGTTCCGGTTACTGGAATGTTGGTTCCTGCTTCTGTTGTATTGATACTATTGTCTGCCGTAATGTTGTCTACAGTAATGGTAGGAACTGGAGCTGTTGTATCTACATTGTATGAATGACTTATACTATAGGAGCAAGATGCGTACGACAAGAAACTTCCGTCTACTGTAGTGTCTGCATCGTCAGTTAACTCTGAGCCTGGTACACTGATGCTATAGTTTCCGCTTGCGTCTACGGTACCTGTATAGGTATTCCCATTGATTGTTAGGGTTACCGTGTCTCCCGTATTAAAATCGCCTCCTACTGTTCCGGTTACTGGAATGTTGGTTCCTGCTTCTGTTGCATTGATACTATTGTCTGCTGTAATATCATTTATAGTTAAGTTAACTACTCCACCTACAATAATAGTTGCTGTGGCCGAAGTAGCTTCTGTACACGCTCCACTTTGTACTACTGCACGATACTGTGTGGTAGCGGTAAGGTTGGTCGCCGTTAATGTGGTGGTGGTATTGGCAATATCGGTATCGGTGGTAAAGTTATCGGTAGAACTCTCCCAGCGGATGATGTTCCCGGTATGTCCACTTAAGGTTAAGGAAGTGGAGTTGGTTCCCGTACACACATTGGTACTTCCTGCGATGCTTCCACCTACCGAAGTAGGATCTACGATGATGGTTGCTGTGGCCGAAGTAGCTTCTGTACACGCTCCACTTTGTACTACTGCACGATACTGTGTGGTGGTACTTAAGTTGGTCGCCGTTAATGTGGTGGTGGTATTGGCAATATCGGTATCGGTGGTAAAGTTATCGGTAGAACTCTCCCAGCGGATGATGTTCCCGGTATGTCCACTTAAGGTTAAGGAAGTGGAGTTGGTTCCCGTACACACATTGGTACTTCCTGCGATGCTTCCACCTACCGAAGTAGGGATAATTGTAAGAGATACTTCATCTGAAGCTAAAGTTTGGCATGTATTAAGTGTACTTATTACTATTAATCTATATTTATTAGTGGAAGCGGTTACTGGCGGGTTGGTTAAAGTTAATGCAGGAGTAGTTGCGTTGCTATATATTCCTCCATTAGAAATACTATTCCAAGCTCCAACACCTGCAACTTGTTCTAGCCATTGATATACTAATCCTGTTGTAGTACTAGTGCTACCACTATAATCAGGTGTGGTAGATGGAGCGCTCCCTGTGTAACTAGTCGTACTTAAAGAGCTTGCTACAGCTGTAAAAGTAACATTACTTCCGGAACATATAGTGCTACTACTTGGTTGTGTGTCTATTTGTATTTGGGTAGCAATTATTTCGTTACCTGTGGTTTCTTGTCCTTGATCTCCTCCTATATCTGCTGTTCCAGAAGCATTTACAAGGTCAGGCACTCCATTGCCATCTATTCCTCCTTGACTTACTATATTTATTCTACCATTTCCATCTAATTGACTTGAAGCAACACTTTCACTTGCTTCTATAGCATCGTAGCACCCGTCATTATCACTATCTAGATCTAAATGATTTGGTATTCCATCATTATCGGAATCTAAAAAGCCTCCACAAATTAAAGCTAAGTTAATAGGAGATTTTGTATTTCCAGATTTTAGATCAAGTTTTAAAGATGTTGTGGTTGTTTTAATTTCCCAAGCTTCAGATGCTGAAATAGCTCCTAAGCCATCAAAGTTTAATATTCCTCCAGAGTTAGAGTTAATAGTTAAATCACTATCTGGGTCAGCTACTGTAAATTCTCCAGTTGAAGTTAATTCCCAAGTATCTCCTGAATCAAAATTTCCAGTTATACCAATTTCATGTTTTAGAGAAACTGTTACTGGGGATGAAAAAGTAAAAGTTGCTGTTCCTCCTTGAGTGATTAAGATATCTCCATTAGCATTACCTTGGTCTACTGTACCAGTTGTAGTAATTGTTACATCTATTATTTTTTCCGTATCCTGATCATAATAACTACCAGAGGTTAAGGTGCTCCCAATTCCTGTTAAATCTAATGGAGTTCCTGCACAAGCTAATGATTCTTCTGTGTCTAATATTCCATCATTATCATCATCTAGATCTACTCTATCGGCTATTCCATCTCCATCAGGATCTGTTCCTGAACCATTAATAGTAATTACTAAATTAGCTGTATCAGAAGATACTCCATCGGAAATTTCATAAAAAAAGGTGTCTGTTAATGTTTGACCTATAAGTAAGCCTGCTACTGCAGGGTTTGTAGTGTCAACAATATATTCATAGTCTCCATCTGAATTCATAACAATTGTACCGTAGGCTCCAGGATATGAAGTGTTAAGGTTAGCAGCATTAAGATTAGCTAATGATGTACCAAGTCTAATAGTAGTGACAGACCCTGAGCCTTGCCAATGAATATCTGAAACACCAGCAATTTGTCCAAGTGGATCAGCATCTGTAACATTAGGTCCGTAATTATAACTTAATCGTAATTGGTTGATTGGTTGTTCGAAAAATACATTAATATTCCCTGTAGCATCACTAGGTATAGCATTACCTATTCCATAAAAAGTATTTCCTCCAGCATCAACTACTCCTCCAGTTGTGACATATTTGTATGTAGCATTTCCTCCATTTAGTGTTCCTTCAATCTTCATTTGATCTTGCCATGAATTTCCTTGTGAAAAATCAATATCTGTTAATAAAAAACCTAAATTGAATACAGGTTGATCAAAATCTATAACTAAAACAGTGTCGTCAGTGGGATTAGTCGTACCATCTATATTGTATAATAAATAACCAGTATGACCTCCGTTGGTAGTATAGTCTACCGATTGATTAAAAGATGTACCAAACCCACCTGGGTCTAAGGTTGTAAATGAGAGACCTACGCCATCTACAGTTTTAGATTTTCCATCGACGGTTTCTCCGCTTGTAAAATTACTTTCCCAAAACAATGTTGATAAACCTCTGTCTACAGTATCAGAACCTCCTGTACCTGGGTCTATAATTACATTTCCTGTGGCACTAGCATCAATAAAAGCAGTTAGAGAGTCGGTATTGTCAATAGCTTCAGGAGCATCATCTACACCGTTAATTGTTATAGTTAATATACCGTAGTCTTGTATTCCTAAAGCATCTGCAACTGTGTATGAAATTATATCATCTAAGTTTTCTCCGTTTCTTAAACCAGTAACAGAAGCACTTGTTTCGTCAACATCATAAGTATAAGTACCATTTGCTTGTATTGTAATTGTACCATATAATGTGGTGTATGTGTTATTAACCATAGATGGATACACGTCTACTTCGGTAACAGATATTGCTGTTGAACCAGAATCGTTTGTTAAAACATTGCCTGTGATTGTCCCGGTTGAGTTTGCTGATATACTATTAGTTTCATCAACAACTGTTGGCGGCGTTGTATAAACTCTTATTATGGTTTGTGCGGTTGTAAAGTCTCCATTAGTATCAAAAATGGTAACATCCATTGTTCGTACGCCATCTGTATAAGGGCTTTGTATGTCTCCATAGAACAGGGTTGATAAAAATGTTTCGAATTCAGAGTTCGCAATCGGATTACCTGAGGTTTCCGTTATATTAAAAGAAGTATTTGTTAGTTGAGTTATCTGTATTGTAGAGCCTCCAATGGTATATGTAAATGGACCAGAAACAGGTACTTGTAACCATAATAAGTCAAAACCACCGTTATTAATAGCTAGCAATTCACCAAAAGGAGAATCAACAACGCCTGAAAAATTTATGGTTGCACTTAAAACCCCTGTATCTGTTGTGACTTGTGGATTTACTGTTAAAGGGAATACATTAGAAGTTGTTGGTTGTAGCTGAAAATCATAGTTGTTTCCAGAGGTTATGTTATTTAGGTCTAAAGTAGGAGCGGCCATCATCATGTTAAAAGAAGAAGAGGAAAATCTTTGCCTTGTTCTACTTTTATTGACTTTAGGTATTTTTCCTGTCAACAAAGAACTAGTTATGGAGCTAAGAGGGTTATTGGAAGAACTTAGCTTTGTATCTTGTATTGGTTTGTAAGACAAAACTTTGTTAAGGTTGCCTTTTTTTAGGTTTTCTTTTACAAATACTTGACCATTAATAGTTAAAGTAAATGTTAATAAAATTACATATAGTATGCTTTTATATATATTATAGTGAGGGAACTTATTTTTCATATAAAGCTAATTTTTATTTAAAATAGAGTATGATACAAATACAGAATTGTAACTACATATTCTTTAATTTTTTAGTTTATAAAAATTAAAGAATATGGTAAATCATATTAACCATATTGATGGTGTGAATTATGTGTAAGTTGGATACAAAAACTATATAAAGTATACTAGAGTGTTTTTATAGTTAGTTAATTGTGGTTCGTAATTACGTGAAATTTGTATGGATATATTTTAGAGTAAATCCCACAAACTGTTTTGAAAGGATTGAAAAAACTCATTAAATATATTTTGTGTTTTTTTGAGAGTTTAGTAACTACCTCTTTTTTAAAAGTAGAGGTTTGAGTTTTACATAGAAGAATGCTAAAATCTAACGTAAACCTTACGTTAAACTTTTGAGAATAAAAGTGTTTCATGCTGGGAGACTTGGGTTTAGTTTATACTTATAATACTGTTATTTCATCTATAATTTCATTTAATGAGACAATTTAAGGGGAGCTATTGCTAAAAAAATATTTTTAAAAATTCAGTATAAATATATAAAAAATATTTTAACATTTTTTTATGTTTTTTATTTTTTCTTATATGAGATTTGTTTACTAATAGAAAAAGGATAGGGTGTGAGGATAAAATGTTAATTATTCTTATATAAAGGTGAAACACGTTATTTTTATGAGCATAATAAAGATTTTCTAAGTGTTTATTATTTATAATCCTATTTCATGGCAGTTGGTAGTATTTCGTTTACTGAAGTCTATGGTCTAGTAAAAGGCAGACTAATATTTACTTTTGAGGGATGCTTTTACTATCATCACTGTAGAGATTATGTGAGCATATAACCTTATAGATAAAGAATAAAACGTAAGCTAAAGACGTTTTAAATAATCATGAAAAAGTAAGGAAGTTTATTACATATGATGTTAAAAATACATGTGCTCAATTGTTAATGTTAAACTTTTTTTAATCTTTTGTATTTTAGCTAATAAAGGCGTTACATTTACGGATTGAAGATAATGCAACTAAATAAAGACAATGAGAAAATTATTTTTAATCCTATTACTGGCTATTGGTAGTGTTACATTTGCTCAAGTTCATAAGCCAGTAAAATGGAGTACTTCAGTAAAAAAAATATCCGATAAAGAGGCTGAGTTAGTAGCAACAGCAACAATTCAAAAAGATTGGCATTTATATTCGCAAAATATTCCAAAAGGCGGGCCAATTCCAACGCTGTTCACTTTTGAAGGAGATACTCGATATCTAAAAAAAGGAAATACTAAAGAGGAAGAAGGACACGTTGTGGATGATCCAATTTTTGAAATGAAAATTAAATATTTTGACACTAAAGCAACCTTTACTCAAAAAATTCGTTTAAAAACTACAGAAAAACTTACTGTTAAAGGGACGGTAGAATACATGGTATGTACAGGAATGAACTGTTTACCACCAAAAGAAGTAGAGTTGACTTTCAACGTAAATTAATCTCCTTACCTCAACATGATGAAAAAAATATTAGCATTTTTGCTTTGTTTTACCATTGGATTTTCGGCAATGAGCCAAATTCATAATCCAATAGAGTGGAAAACGAGTGTAGAGAAAGTTTCAAAAACAACATATAATTTAGTAAGTACAGCAACGATTCAGGGAGATTGGCATTTGTATGCTCAAGAAGTCCCGAGTGGTGGTCCAATTCCAACAACTTTTACGTATGATGATGAAGGAGGGAAAATTAAAATTGTAGGAAACACTTTAGAACCAGAAGGAAAAATTAAATTTACAACACTTTTTGGTGAAGAAGGAATGAATATTAAATCCTTTGCTAACAAAGCGGTTTTTAAGCAAAAAATAGAATTGGTTGATGCTAGCATAACTCAACTAAATGCTTTTGTAGAGTTTATTGCTTGTACCGATGAAACGTGTTTACCTCCAAAAGAAGTAGACTTAGCATTTGGTTTATCTAAAGCTATAGCTGTTAAAAATTCTACAGAGGAAACAAAAGATACAAAGATAACAACAGAAGTAGCAGCTTCAAAAGATTCTAAAAAAGAAGAAAAGAAAGGCCTTTTAGGAATTTTCTTCATTGCTTTTTTATCAGGGTTTGCAGCACTATTAACTCCGTGTGTATTTCCAATGATACCGATGACGGTAAGTTTTTTTACGAAACAAAGTAAAAGTAAATCACAAGGAATAAGAAATGCGATTATCTATGGATTATGTATTGTTGTCATCTATGTGTTGTTAGGGTCAGTAGTAACTGCAGCCTTTGGAGCAGATGCTCTAAATGCACTATCAACGAACGTATGGTTTAATATAATCTTCTTTTTAATCTTGGTGATTTTCGCAGTATCTTTCTTAGGTGCTTTTGAAATTACGTTACCTAGTTCATGGGCAACTAAAGTAGATTCGCAAGCAGATAAAGGAGGTTTAGTGGGAATCTTTTTCATGGCTTTGGCCTTAGCAATTGTTTCTTTTTCATGTACTGGGCCTATTGTAGGAACTTTGTTAGTGGAAGCAGCTTCAAAAGGAGGAGTAGCACCAATTGTAGGAATGTTAGGATTCTCTTCTGCTATTGCTTTACCATTTGCGTTATTTGCAGCCTTCCCAGGGTGGTTAAATTCTTTACCAAAATCAGGAGGGTGGTTAAACACCGTAAAAGTGGTACTAGGATTTTTAGAACTAGCATTGGCATTTAAATTTTTATCAAATGCAGATTTAGTATTGCAATTACACTTGTTAGAAAGAGAAGTATTTATTGCTATTTGGATTGCTATTTTTGGAGCGTTAGCATTTTATTTATTCGGAAAAATACAATTACCACACGATAGCCCAATCAGTCATATATCTGTAGGAAGATTAAGTTTAGGACTAATAGTGTTATCATTTACTATTTATATGGTTCCAGGATTATGGGGCGCGCCATTAAACTTAATAAGTGCTTTTCCACCGCCACAACATTATAGTGAATCACCTTATGGAGTAGGATTTACCAAACAAGGAAAGGGAAGTTTAGGTAGTCAAGAAAATGGACATGAGAATTTACCAGAGGGAGCACATTTAATACCTCCTCATGATATTATGTCGTTTCATGATTATGATAAAGGATTGGCCTATGCTAAAAAAGTAGGAAAACCAGTAATGTTAGATTTTACAGGGCATGCTTGTGTAAACTGTAGAAAAATGGAACAAAATGTTTGGGTAAAACCAAAAGTTTTAGACGTGTTAAAAAGCAAAGTGATCTTAATTTCTTTATATGTGGATGATAAACGACCATTAGAAGAAGATGAAGTGGTTGAGTCTAAGTTAAACCCAGGAAAGAAATTAAAGTATATTGGTCAAAAATGGAGTGAAATGCAAACAATAAAGTACAAAGCAAACTCACAACCATTTTATGTGTTAATGAACCATGATGAATCAAATATAATTGATCCGATAGCTTATACGCCAGATGTAGATGAATACTATAATTGGCTTGAGAATGGGGTTGTTAATTTTAAAAAATAATTAAAAATTACCGTATAAATAAAAAGCACTTTAGATTAATCTAAAGTGCTTTTTTGTTGAAGTGAGTTTTTATTCAAATTATATAAGCTACTGTAAAAGGTTCTTTTACAGTAGCTGTTTTGAAACTATCTATAAAATTCGTACCTTTGTAAGATATGGTAGATACTACACACGAGAAAAAAAATCAACGAGTTTTTACATTCAACTACCTTGTGTTCCGTAATCAATCGGACAAATTTATCCCACCAGGGTTCTAAATTAAATTTATAATAGCTTCTCTTTTTTATGAGAAGACTCTCTAATATATAAAACACTTTGTAGAGCTATTTACCAATTAAAATAGATTTATAAAATGTTTTTTTTGACCTTACGAATATCGATTTTAGATAATCGTACACTTTTCGAAAAAGTATTCTGCATTAAAAAACAAACACCAAATAAAATAGGTTTTGTACTTACTGCTATTTAAGCTTCAATAAAAAAATAACTAAAGAAGCTTATAATTATTACATACCTATTCTTTTTTATAAAATAAAAATTATGACAATAAAAACTTACGATGCATTTAATCGTATAACCCCCTTAGAAATAGAAAGAGTAACCAACTTTTTATACAAACACCTTGAAAAATATGGAGACGAAAAAACAGCGATTCGCAAAGCAATCGACTATGCTGCTAAGGAGCGAACAGGACTAGGAGGATATGTTTTTACAATAGAGGATAAAGATGATATTGTGGGAGCAGTTATAATAAATAAAACAGGAATGGATGAATATATTCCAGAAAATATTTTAGTGTATATAGCAACTCACAATGAGTATAGAGGAAAAGGAATTGGAAGAAAAATAATGACACACGCTATTGAAAATTGTAAAGGGGATATTGCTTTACATGTTGAAAAAGATAATCCAGCTAAGTTTTTGTACGAAAAGCTAGGGTTTACTACTCCGTATTTAGAAATGAGACTAAAGAGATAATATGAGACAGTTAAAAATAATAAAACAAGTTACTAATAGAGAGTCAAAATCTATTGAGAAGTACTTACAAGAAATTGGTAAGATTGATTTGATTACTGCAGATGAAGAGGTTGAATTAGCTCAAAAAATCAAAACAGGAGACCAACGAGCATTGGAAACCTTGGTAAATGCTAACTTACGTTTTGTTGTATCTGTAGCAAAGCAATATCAAAATCAAGGGTTACGGCTTTCTGATTTAATTAATGAAGGGAATATAGGTTTGGTAAAAGCAGCAAAACGTTTTGATGAAACACGTGGATTTAAGTTTATATCGTACGCAGTTTGGTGGATACGTCAGTCTATTTTACAGGCTTTAGCAGAACAATCTCGTGTAGTTCGTTTGCCATTGAATAAAATAGGAAGTATTAGTAAAATTAACAAGGCAGTTTCTAAGTTAGAGCAAAGCAATGAACGCATGCCTACACCAGAAGAAATTGCAAAAGTTTTAGATATGACAGTTTCTGATGTAAAACAGTCTATGAAAAACTCAGGAAGGCACGTTTCTATGGACGCACCTTTAAAAGAAGGAGAAACATCAAATTTATATGATGTTATGAGAGCTTCAGAAGCTCCTAAGCCAGACAAAGACTTAATACAAGAGTCATTACGATTAGAAATTAGCAGAAGTTTAGAAACGCTTTCTCCAAGAGAATCGGACATTATAAAATTATTTTATGGTCTAGGAAACTACCGACCTATGAGCCTAACTGAAATAGGAGAAACATTTGATTTAACAAGAGAGCGAGTGCGTCAAATTAAAGAAAAAGGAATTAGAAGATTGAAACAAAGATCAAGAACTAAAGTATTACAAACTTATTTAGGTTAGCTTCAGTTTTATACAATTGACTCAAAATATGAGTTAAGTAGTAATTAAAAAAAAAGAATACACAAAACCATCTGTAAGCAGAAGGGAGCAATTAAAAAAGGCTCAATACAAAGAGCAATTTTTAGTAGAGAAGGAAAAATAAGATATGGACATACACATTATTGATCTATTAATTTTTATAGTATATTTAGTTTTTATGCTTGGAGTAGGAGTATATTTCATGAATAAAAACAAATCAAAAGACGATTACTATGTAGGAGGAAGGAACATGTCAGCAGGTCATATAGGATTATCTGTTGTTGCGACTGATGTAGGAGGAGGATTTTCTATAGGATTAGGAGGCCTGGGTTTTTTAATGGGACTCTCCGGTAGTTGGATGCTTTTTACAGGATTATTAGGTGCTTGGATTAGCGCCGTTTTTTTAATTCCAAAAGTATACCCTATAGCTAAAAAACATCATTTTTTAACATTTCCAGAATCTTTAGCCTTTCACTACAATGCTAAAGTAGCATTAATGGCGGGAATTATTTCGTTAATAGGTTACATTGGTTTTACCAGTTCACAAATTTTGGCAGGAGCAAAATTAGCATCTGCTACATTTCCATCAATATCCATAACAAAAGCAGTTTTAATTATGGGAGTAATAGCTGTTGTATATACAGTTATTGGAGGAATAAAAGCAGTGATTTACACAGATACTATTCAGTGGATAATTCTTATGGTAGGTTTGATAGGTATTGGAATTCCTATTGGTTATATGGAAATAGGAGGATGGAACGGGATTCAAGAAATATTACCTGCTAGTTTTTTATCATTAACAAATGTTACGTTTATTGATATGTTTAACTGGATAATAACCATAGTACCCATTTGGTTTGTTGGAATGACTTTATATCAACGAATTTATGCCTGTAAAGATGAAAAAACAGCAAAAAAAGCTTGGAGAATAGCAGGATTGTTTGAATATCCAATAATGGCATTTATGGGAGTTGCCTTAGGATTATTTTCAAGAGTAGCCTACGAACAAGGAATGTTTGCAAGTATAGGATATGCACCAGGAGTAGAATTGGATGCAGAACTAGGTCTTCCGTTATTATTAAGAAGTATTTTACCAGTAGGATTAATGGGGTTAATGATGTCGGCTTACTTTTCGGCAATCATGTCTACAGCTGATAGTTGTTTAATGGCAGCTTCAGGAAACTTAACTACAGATATTTTTGGATATTTTAAGAAAAGTATCAGTATAAAAAATTCACAATTAATAACCTTTTTAATAGGAGGTTTAGCGATTGTATTGGCAACAAAAATGCAAAATGTATTAGAGCTGATGTTGTATTCATATGCTTTTATGGTATCAGGTTTGTTAGTTCCTGTTTTAGGAACTTTATTACTAAAAAAGCCATCACCACTTGCCGCTTTTTATGCTATGATTTCAGGAGGGCTTACCACTTTATTATTAATTATCTTAGAGGTAAAATTACCTTTTGGTTTGGATGCAAATTTCTTTGGAATTACATTATCAGCCATTGTGTTTTCAACAATTCAGTTAATTAACAGCCAAAAAAAATGGAAAGCCTAAAGGAAGCTTTAGAGAAGATAAGAAAAGAATTACATACCTTTCCTGAAGTTTCTGAAGAAGAATATGAAACTAAGAAAAGAATACAAACTTTTTTAGAAGAGGATACTTCTTGTGAGATACTACCAGTGGCTAATACAGGTTTATTAGCAATCTTCAATGGAAATAAAGAGGGTAAAACAGTTCTGTTAAGAGCAGATATTGATGCGTTACCTATTCAAGAAGTAAACACTTTTAAACATAAATCTGTAAATAAAGGAGTTTCGCATAAATGCGGACATGATGGGCATACAACAATTTTACTTGGAGTAGCAAAACTACTTACGGAAAAACCTTTGTCTAAAGGAAAAGTACTATTGCTTTTCCAACCTTCAGAAGAAAATGGAAGAGGGGCACAGTCGGTTTTAAAAGATTTTTATTTTCAGCAATTTAATATTGATTATGCTTTCGCGCTACACAATTTACCAGGTTTTACCAAACAAGAAATCGTTGTAAAAGAAAATGAATTTACAAGTAATGTTAAAAGTGTTGTAATTAGTTTAGAAGGAAGAACAGCGCATGCAGCAGAGCCAGAAAAAGGATTTAATCCAGCTAATGCAATCGCTGAAATTCTTCATTTTGTAAAACATGAAACTAAAAATGTACCTGAAGATTCTGATTTTTTCTTGGCTACCCCCGTGCATATAACTATGGGAGAAAAAGCCTACGGCGTATCAGCAGGATATGGAGAGGTACATCTTACTTTACGCAGTTGGAGTACAAGTTTAATGAGAGAGAAACAAAAAAAGCTTGAACAACTACTTCAAAAACTTGAAGAAAGAGAAACTCTTGGTATCAATACTTCTTGGTTTGAAGAATTTTACGCAAATAAAAACAACAAAGAAGCTGTTGAATATATAAAATCGGCAGCAGTACAACTAAACTTATCAATTAAAGAAATAAATACACCTTTTAAATGGGGAGAAGATTTTGGGTTGTTTACGCAGCAATACAAAGGAGCTATGTTTGGTCTGGGAGCAGGAAAGAATACCCCAGCGCTGCATAATCCAGATTATGATTTTCCTGATGAAATAACAGTTACAGGAGCACAACTATTTTATAATATCTTAAAAGAAGTTCAATAATAATGACGCATACATCGTATTTAGAATTATCTGAATCAGCAATAAAAAATAATATTAACTTTATACGTGGAATAATAGGAGATACTACTGTTTTTTCATCTGTAGTAAAAGGAAATGCTTACGGTCATGGAATAAAAACCTACTGTATGTTGGCATATAAGTATGGTGTAAGACATTTTAGTGTTTCTGACGCAAATGAGGCTTTTGATGTAAAAAAAACACTACCTTTTGAAGATGTAACGATTATGATAATGGGAATGATTGAAAACAGTCAGTTACCATGGGCTATAGAAAATGAAATAGAGTTTTTTGTTTTTGAACTAGACAGACTAGAAAAAGCAATTGAAGCGGCAAAAAAAGTAAAAAGAAAAGCCAAAGTTCATATAGAAATTGAAACGGGAATGAATAGAACAGGGTTTGTTCCTAAGGAAGTTATAAAAATTCTTAATTATGTTGAAAAACAAAAAGAATTTGTTGATGTAAAAGGAATTTGTTCTCATTTAGCAGGAGCAGAAAGCATTTCAAACTATAAAAGAATAACTGATCAAAAGAAAAAATTTAAAAACGTAAGAAAGAGAGTAAAAGATCTTGATTTGTTTAATCCAACATACCATTTAGCAAGTTCAGCAGCTACAATCCGCTACCCAACAACAAGGTTAGATTTGGTAAGAGTAGGTATTTTACAGTTTGGGTTTTTTCCTACAAAAGAAATATTGGTGCACTATTTAACCAAAGAAAAAATAGTAGAAAATCCACTAAAAAGAATTATATCTTGGAAAACAGAAGTAATGGATGTTAAAACCATAAAAGCAGGTCAGTTTATTGGTTATGGTACATCGTATTTTACAAACCAAGAAACTAAGATAGCAATTATTCCTGTGGGATATTCTTCAGGGTATAGCCGCTCTTTAAGTAATAAAGGAAAAGTTTTAATAAGAGGACAAAGACATAAAATAGTAGGAACGATTAACATGAATATGATGGCGGTAGATATAACACATGCCGATATTATAGAAAAAGGTGATGAAGTTGTATTAATAGGAAGTCAAGGAGATGTTGAACTAACAGTTTCATCATTCAACGATTCAATACAAATCATTAATTATGAATTATTAACAAGACTTCCTGAAAATTTACCAAGAATAATAACAAAATAATTATGGCAGAATTAATTATATATTCTGAAAGAATAAAAGATAATATAAAAAAGTTAAGTAGCTTTTTTGAAA
The DNA here is from genome assembly GCF_003387615.1 of Tenacibaculum gallaicum. Taxonomy (GTDB): domain Bacteria; phylum Bacteroidota; class Bacteroidia; order Flavobacteriales; family Flavobacteriaceae; genus Polaribacter; species Polaribacter gallaicus. The sequence goes on from NZ_QUNS01000001.1 coordinate 873,702, forward strand.
AAAATCATATTGAATGGAGTTTGGTAACAAAAGTATTTTCAGGTGATAAAACATTCTTAAAAGCAATTCTAACACCTGATGTAACAGAAAAAATTAACTCGATAGGAGACTCTAGGTTAACAAGTTTACGAAACTTAAGAGAAGTAAATCCAGATTTACGAACGATATATATCAAACCTCCTGCAAATATCTATGCTGATGATGTAGTAGAGTATGCAGATATTTCTTTGAATAGTTCCTTATCTACTATAGAGTCACTAAATGAAGCAGCTAAGAAGAAAAATAAAATTCATAAAATCATTATTATGATTGAAATGGGTGAGCTAAGAGAAGGGGTAAAAAGAGATGATATTTTAAGTTTTTATGAAAAAGTATTTAACTTATCTAATATTGAAGTAATAGGTATAGGGTCGAATTTAGGATGTATGTATGGCGTAGAGCCTACATATGATAAATTATTACAGTTATCTTTATACAAAGAGCTCATTTCAGTAAAATTCAATAAAGATTTAAAATATGTTTCTGGCGGAACATCAATTACGTTGCCATTGGTAGAAAATAAAGTTGTTCCAAAAGACATAAACCACTTTAGAATAGGAGAAGCAGCGTTTTTTGGGGTAAGCCCGCTAGAAAACAAACGATTTAAGAATCTACATACTGAAACATTTGAGTTTTATGCTAATGTAATAGAGTTAGAAAAGAAGAAAATAGTGCCTGATGGTATTATTAGTGAAGCAAGTATAGGTCATACCTCAGAATATGATGAAAGTGATATACAAGAAACATCTTATAAAGCTATTTTAGATTTTGGATTATTAGATGTTGATAAAGACGATATTGAAGTAGAAGATAAAGATATTTCTTTTGTGGGTATTACTTCAGATATGATGGTGATTGATGTAGGGCTTAATAAAAGTAAATCAGGAAAAACAAAATATAAAGTAGGAGATAAAGTAAAATTTAGACTTAGTTATATGGGAGTTGCTAGACTTTTGATTTCTAAGTTTATAGATAAAGTTTACGTAAAAGAGATTTAAAAGTCTGTTTTTTTATTGTTTGTTTTAAAAAAACTCAAGAGCTATTATTTTAGTTTCTTGAGTTTTTAATTTAGTTAAAACGTTCAACATTAAAAGGAGTAATATCTAGGCTTGTTTTTTTATTAGCAATAATTTCAGACACTAATTTTCCAGTAGCAGGCCCTAAACTCCACCCCATCATAGCGTGTCCAGCAGCTATAGTTACATTTTTTATTTTTGAAACTCTACCAATGTATGGTAATCCATCAGGAGAGCATGGGCGTAAACCACTCTCAACCTTATCTATTTCTTTTTGACTGATGTTTAAATTGCTGTAATAACTATTACTAGCATTAACTATAGCATGTACTCTCTTCTTATTTATTTTGTTATTGATACCAGCAATTTCCATCATACCTCCAAAACGTGTAAAGCCATTCATTGGAGTTACTGCAACTTTAGCCTCTGTTAAAATAGCAGGAATAGTAATACCTGTATTGTTTTTTACATTAATTCGATAACCTTTACCAGCCTGAACAGGAATATTGATCCCTAATTTTTTAGCTAGCTTTTGTGTCCAAGAGCCTGTTGTTAAAATAAATTCATCTGCGGTAATGGTATTATTCTTTGTATTTATATATTGTACTTTACTGTTAGAAACGTGAAAGTTTGTAACTTCTTCATTAGATAAAAAAGTAACATTATTTTGTTCTAAATACATTTTCAATTGTTTCATGTATTCACTAGGAGTCATATGAGCATCAGAATGGTAGTACACAGCTCCTTTAATATTCAGTTGAATATTAGGCTCTAATTTTTGAGTTTCTTCTTGGGTTAAATGTTCAACCTTTAATCCTTCTTTTATACCAAGTTTTCCAACATTCCATTCTTCTTCCCCCATTTTATCAGTTTTATAATACATCATCAATCCTTTATGTTGATAGTGGAAGTCAAAATCTTTTGAAGCTTTAATTTCTTCATATAGTTCTCTGCTGAACAAATTAATGTCTTTAATAACAGGAATAGAAGCAGCGACTTTTTTACGTGTTGCTGATTTTTTAAAAAACCAAGCCCATTGTAAGAAGTCATAATCTAAACGAGGTTTAATAGATAATGGACTGGTAGAACTGAGCATCAATTTTAATCCCTTTGTAATCATTCCTGGAGCAGCCAAAGAAACGATATGGCTAGGAGTAATAATACCTGCATTAGCAAATGAAGCTCCTGATGAAAAATTTGATTTTTCAATTACAGTTACTTTGTGTCCTTCTTTTTGAAGGTAATATGCGGAACTTAAACCTATAATTCCACCACCGATAATGATAATTTCTTTATTCATAAAAGAATCTCCCGATTATGCTCGAGATGGCATGTTGTTGATTATATAATATTAAATAACTTGAAAGCCATGGGCATAAGGATCATCTTCATTATCAATAATAATAGTGTTGTACCCATATACTTTTGCCCATCCCTGTATACTTGGAATAATAGCTAACTTACCATTTAAGGTAGTTTCTTTTTCTACTCTACCAATAAACTTACTCCCAATAAAACTTTCATGAATAAATTCTTCTCCAAGTTGTAGTTTTCCTTTAGCGTATAACTGTGCTAAACGAGCTGAGGTTCCTGTACCACATGGACTTCTATCTATCGCTTTATCACCATAAAAAACGGCATTTCTTCCAGAGGAACTAGGATCAATAGGGTTACCTGTCCATAACATATGAGTTACATCTCTAATAGTTTCATTTTCTGGATGAATAAATTGATTAGGATATTTTTCATTGATTCGTTTTCTAACTACTTGTGAGTATTGAATAATTTTAGAAGCAGTAAAATCGTGAACTCCTGAAAAGTTTTTTTGAGGATCTACAATTGCATAATAATTTCCGCCATAAGCAACATCAAAAGTAATTTCTCCTAATTCAGGGGAGTCTATTGTTAAACCTTCAGCAGCTAAATAACTTTTTACATTAGTTAACCGAACCCAGTCTACTTTTTTGCCCGTTTGTTGGTATTCAATTTCAACCAATCCGGCTGGTGCTTCCATTTTAATTTTTCCTGGAACTTTAGGAGTTACTAAACCTTCTTCAATAGCAATTGTAATGGTTCCAATAGTTCCATGACCACACATAGGTAAACACCCAGAGGTTTCAATAAATAAAATAGCAAAATCATTTTCAGGGTTGTGAGGCGGAAATAAGATAGAGCCACTCATCATATCATGACCACGAGGTTCAAACATTAGCCCTTTTCGAACCCAATCGTATTCTTTTAGGAAGTGTTGACGTTTTTCACTCATGTTGGCACCTACTAAGTTTGGACCGCCACCAGTAACTACCCTAACAGGGTTTCCACAAGTATGTGCATCAACACAAAAAAAAGTTTTTTTCATCTTAAATTGAATGGCCAGCTTGTATTCTGTAGTAGAAAAAACCCTTCAAATTTTTCTATTTTGGAAAGACGAAGCTGGCTTTATTTCAATTTCTTTAGATGCACCAAAAGTAAGACTTTGTACTCAGAGATTTTCTAAAGAAATTATTAAATTTTGTTATATTATTTCTTCTTTTGTTAGTGTACCGTTAACAGAACGTAAAATATAGAAAGGGTTTTCATTTTTCAGTTCTTCAGGTAATATATTGTTAGGCCAATCTTGATAACTGAAAGGGCGTACCCAACGTTTAATGGAGTTAGTTCCTACAGCTGTAAATCGACTATCTGTTGAGGCAGGATAAGGACCTCCATGTACCATAGAAAGACAAACTTCTACTCCAGTAGGTACTCCATTAAAAATAATTCTTCCAACTCTGTTTTGTAAGGCAGCAATTACAGTTGGATAGTTTGCGACTTCATTAGTATCAGAAATTACTGTTCCAGTAAGTTGTCCTTCCAAACTTGAAATGACTTCTTCTAATTGTTTTTCATTTTCACATTGAACAATTATAGAGTATGGTCCAAATACTTCTTGATGTAAGATTGGGTTCTCTAAAAATGTTTTTCCTTCAACAGTTGTAATTATTTGTGAAGCATAGTTAGGTAGTATTTTTTTTTCATAATTGGCAGCTATCGTTAATCCTTCTTGATTCATAGCTTTGGTTTTATTACTCTCATAAGCTCCAACAATATTAGGATGTAGCATACAAGTAGGATTGATTTCTACAATTTTATGTGCTAGTGAATTGATGAAACTTGTTAAGTTTTCTCCTTTTAACCCTAGAATTAAACCAGGATTTGTACAAAATTGTCCTGTACCTAATGTAATAGAGCCAGCATAAGTAGTAGCTAAACTATCTGCTTTGTTTTTTAATGCTTCAGGGAGCATAATTACTGGATTAATACTTCCCATTTCAGCAAATACAGGAATTGGTTCTTCACGTTTTGCAGCTAAGTCTAACAAAGCTCTACCACCACGAATACTTCCTGTAAATCCAACTGCCTTCACCTTTGGATGCACAACTAACTGTTGTCCTACTTCAATACCACTGGAGTTTAAGTTAGAAAAAACACCATTAGGCATTCCTGTTTTCTCAGCAGCTTTACTAATTGCTGAAGCTATAAGTTCACCTGTACCTGCATGCATTGGATGCGACTTTACTATTACAGGGCAGCCAGCGGCTAATGCAGCAGCAGTATCTCCACCTGCTGTAGAATAGGCAAGAGGAAAATTACTTGCACCAAAAACGACTATAGGGCCTAATGGAATATTCATTTTACGTAGGTCAGATTTTGGATTTGGTTCTCTATCAGGAATAGCAGTATCAATAGTAGCTTCTACCCATGAACCCTCTTCAACTAAATCGGCGAAAGAGCGCAATTGAAATACTGTTCTTCCTCGTTCTCCTTTTGCACGTCCTTCTGGTAACCCAGATTCTGAACAATACGTTTGTATTAATTCCTCGTCTAAGGCTAAAATTTCATCAGCAATAGCGTTTAAAAATTCAGATTTTCTCTTGCCAGAAATTGTTCTATACTCTTTAAATGCTTTTGAAGCTAAATTGACAGCTTTATTTATTTCTTCTTGAGTTGCTTCAGTAAAAACGTGTTTATTTTCCTGATTTAATTCAGGGTTGAATGTTTTATACGTTTTATTTCCTGATGCGATTAATTGACTTCCTATATAATTTTTTCCTGTAATCATGTTCAATAAATTAATGAGTAAATGATGAAATTTTAAATAGCTAACAATTTATAATCAGGTAGCGTTGGTCTGTTTTTTAAACCAGTTTCTATTACGTTTAAAACATGTTTACGCTCTTCACCAATTAAAGGTAATCTAGGAGCTCGTACGTTTTCAGTACCAATACCTGTAGCTACTTCTGCTAGTTTAATATTTTGTACTAATTTAGGGTTTATATCTAACTCTAACAACGGTAAAAACCAACGGTAAATCTCTAAAGCTTCTTGTATGCGACCTGCTTTTTGTAACTCGTAAATAGCAACTGTTTCTTTAGGAAAAGCACAAACTAAACCAGCAATCCACCCATCAGCTCCCATTAATAAGCTTTCTAAAGCTAACGTATCAACACCAGTCATTATTTTTAATCGGTCACCAAAACGATTTTTAATTCTTGTAACGTTAGAGATATCTCTAGTAGATTCTTTTACTGCTTCAATATTATCACATTTTAATAATTCGTTAAACATGTCTAGCGTAACCTCAATTTTATAATCAACAGGATTATTATAGACCATAATTGGAAGTGAAGTATTGTTTGCTACTGCTTTAAAGTATTCAACGGTTTCTCTATCTCCAGATTTATAACGCATAGGAGGTAACATCATTAATCCTTTAGCTCCGTCTTCTTCAGCTTTTTGAGCTGCATCAATAGCTCCTTTAGTGGTTTGTTCTGCTATATTCATTAATACAGGGACCTGATTGTTCACAAGATTGACTGTAGTTTTTGTCAATGTTCTTTTTTCTTCATCACTTAGTGTACTGGCTTCACCTAAAGTACCACCTAACACTATTCCGTGAACGCCAGCATCAAGCTGTGCTTTTATATTTACTTCAAACATGTTTAAGTCTAAAGCATCATCATTTGTAAACTTTGTAGTTACTGCAGGCATTACACCTTTCCAATTTATACTCATTGTAATACTATTTTTTATTGCAAAGTTATAGGGAAGAGAGCGTGAGCTTTAACTTCAAATTATCATATAGTAATACTATATTAACTTTTATTGTGTATTTGTAGTTATATGTTAATAGTATTTGCATATTTTTGAAATAGAATAGTAGTTTTACCAATGAAAGTTTTACCTTTTAAAATACCAAAAACTCAAAATATCGGATTGATTTATCAGGAAGATAAAGAGCAATATTTCTATGATAAATTTCATCAGCATGAAGAAATACAGTTATGCGTGATAGTTAAAGGTGAGGGAACATTAGTTGTGGGTGATACTATTAATAAATATTCATCTGGAGATGTTTTAGTTATAGGAAGTAACCTACCACATGTTTTTAAAAGTGACGCTTCTGTTATTAAAAAGTCTTTTATGATTTCATTATTTTTTACAAGAGGTTCTTTTGGAAAGGACTTTTTTTTACTGGATGATTTTAAAGAGTTAATTCCTTTTTTTGAAAAATCAACATCAGGATTTAAACTCATTGAAAATAAAGATAAAGTGATGGAAATATTTTTAGATTTACAAAAATCAAACAATCTTAATCGCTTTATCGGACTACTTCAAGTTTTAAAAATAGTAGTAAACTCAAAAACAGTTGAGCTGGCGAATTTTGTTTATCCGAAGAGGTATACAGATAACGAAGGAAAGAGGATGCGTAATGTAATGGATTTTACAATGAATAACTTTGAGAAGAGTATAGATTTATATAAAATAGCAGAAAAAGCGAACATGACACCTAATGCTTTTTGTAGGTATTTTAAACAGCGAACCAATAAGACGTACTTTACCTTTTTAAATGAACTACGTATTGAAAATGCGTGTAAGTTATTAAACTCAGGAAATACATTATCGATAAGTGAGATAGCTTACCAATGCGGTTTTAATAACCTATCTAATTTTAATCGAAAATTTAAAGAAATTAAAGCAATTAGTCCATCAAAATATAGAAAAAATTCGGGTTTTAAGTAGTTAGCTTGTTGTATTATAGTAAGAAAACATATATATTTTCAAAATATATAAAAACTGTTGATTATATTTGGAGGGGCTATTTATTTACTTAAACTTAATGGGGGAAAGAATTACGTATTTATTATTTTTAGTATTATCAATCATTACTAAACTATCTGCACAAGAAACATTACCAATTTATGCTGATTATCTGTCAGACAATGTATATTTATTACATCCAGCTGCTGCAGGTATAGGCGATTGTGGAAAAATACGATTAACAGCACGCCAACAATGGCTTGGGGTGGATAATGCTCCAGCTTTACAAACGGCGAGTTTTCATACAAAATTAGGAGAGTATTCTAATACAGGATTAGGAGTAATTCTTTTTAATGATAAAAATGGGTATCATTCTCAAAAAGGTGTTCAAGGTACCTATGCATATCACATTGATATGGGGAATGAAAATCTTTTTAATCAATTATCTTTTGGATTGTCTTTTTCTGTGGTTCAGAATGAAAGAGACCAACGAAATTTTGTGAATGATCCTACTGTTAGCCAAGTTATAGAAAGTGATTTTTATTTTAATGCTGATTTTGGTATGGCATATCATAAAAATGGATTATCGTCTTATTTTACAGTGAAAAACATCTTTTTATCAGCAAAAAACAATTTAAACCCCGATTTTGAATCGTATAATCTTAGAAATTATATTTTAGGAGGAGGGTATTTTTTTGGAGATAAAGAAAAACTACAGTTTGAACCATCCTTCATGTTTCAATATAAAGAACAAACTGAAGAAAAAATAGCAGATATAAACTTTAAAGTCTACAAGACATTAAATGAAACTCAATTATGGGCGGCGTTATCTTATAGAAGAAGTTTTGGAGGAAATGTTTTTGGAGATTCTCAATATATAACGCCTATAGTAGGGGTTAATTATAAAAAATGGATGTTTGCGTATACTTATACACAACAAACGGGTGATGTAGTTTTTTCAAATGGAGGGTTTCATCAATTATCTTTAGGAGTAAACTTGTTTTGTAGAAAAAGAAGAGCTGCTGCTTGTCCTAATATAAATGGTAGTTTTACGTATTAAAAATCTAAGAAGCTAATTTTACTGTTTTCATAGTCTTTAAGCATAGTTTCTAAAACACTTGTATCTTTATTGATATAAAATGTATTATCAGTCAGCTCATGATTATTAGAATTAAGAAGGTTTTGTTGTAATAAAATACTTTTAACTTGTTTAGCAACAGCTTCACCAGAATCTATGATTTTTATTTTGTCTCCAGTTATTTTTTGTATTTGAGGGAGTAGGTAAGGGTAATGTGTGCATCCTAAAACAATATAATCACACTTTTGTTCAAGCATAGGTTTTATATACTTTTTTAATAAAAAAGTCATTTCTTCGGAGTGAATCTTACCATTTTCTATTAGTTCAACTAAACCTTCTCCAACTTGTTCTATGATGTTGATTTCATCGTTTAAGCTAGAAGTAGTTTTTTCAAACAAAATACTATTTAAAGTACCCTTTGTTGCAAGTATGCCAATTGTGCCTGTTTTGGTATTTAATGATGCTGGTTTAATAGCTGGCTCTATTCCAATAAAAGAAATATTATAGTTACGTCTTAAATATTGAATAGCGTTAGTAGTAGCTGTATTACAAGCAACAACAATGACTTTAGCTCCATTATTAATTAAAAACTCTGTGTTTTTAATTGATAAATCAACTATTTCTTGTGTTGGTTTTTGACCATATGGGGCATTCTTACTATCAGATAAATAAATAGTATTTTCTTTTGGTAATAGTTGATGAATTTCTTTCCAAATAGAAGTACCACCAATACCAGAATCAAATATACCAATAGGTTGTTGTGCAATAGTTTTCATACGTTATAACAAAAATAAAAATCCTGCTGTTTAAACAGCAGGATTTTATAAAATATATGTATTCTTTTTTAGAACCCTAATTTAGCTCTTACTGCATCGTAAATATTTTCTCCTTTGTCATAAACGATTAAACCTTTACCTGGAGCAGCATCAAAAACATAGATAATTCCTTTTTCAGCAGCAACGGCTTTAATAGCATCTTCAGCTTTCTTTAAAATAGGAATAGTTTTTTCTTGATATTTTTTCTGCATATCTTTACCAGCAGCTTGTTCAGCTTGAGCTATTCTTTGTCTTTCTTGTTGAACTTCAATAGCTCTTTTTTGATTTACTTCTTGTGTTTGACTTTTACCTTCAGCTTCATATTTTTTCATTTTAGCCTCTAGCTTTTTATACATTGTCTCAATGTCGTCACGGTATGTTTTGTTCAGTTTTTCTAATTCTGATTTCATAGCTTTTGTAGCAGGCATTTCAGCTAATAATTTATCAGTGTTAATATGTGCAGTTTTTTGTGCATTTGCCACACCACCTAATCCAATCGTAAAAATTGCAACTAATAATAACGTTTTTAAATGTTTCATCTTTGTTTAATTTAATTAATCTATTTTATTCTTGATTTATTTGTTCTCTTTTGTTTCTTCTCCTTTTTTCTTTCTAGCCTCTTCTTGAGCTTTTATTAAGGCTTTTCTTTTTTCTTGTAAAAGCTTTCTTTTATCAGCTCTTTCTTTTAAACGCTGTTTTCTTTTTTCTTCAATTTGCTTAATCTTAGCAAGCCTATCAGCTTCCTTTTTCTTTTTTAATTCAGTTCTTTTAGCTATTTTTTCTTTTTGTTCATCACTTAAATTATCGTTTTTAAGTAATGACTTTTTAGCTTCAATTTTATCTTTTTTAGCTTGTCTTCTTTGGTCGATATTAATCATTTGTACAACAAGGTCGCTAATATCGTGTTTTTTGTTTGAATATAGCATAACTAAATCGCCAGATTTGTCGAAAACAAAATCGTACTTTTTTCTAGATGCAATTGTTTGTACAGCGTTGTATACTTGGTCTTGTACAGGTTTTACTAATCGCTTTCTTAAGTTATACATATCACCATTTGGTCCAAAATATAAAGACTCTAACCTTCGTAAAGATTCTTGTTTTATACTAATATCTTCTTCACGTTCTTCGATTAAATCCTTAGTCAAAATGGCTTTTTCGTTAGTCAAATCTGTTTTTAAAACTTCAATAGCACGAGCTTCTTTGTCTAATTTAGTTTTCCATTTTTCAACTTTGGCATCTAAGGAGTTTTGTGCTTCTAAGTATGCAGGGATACTTTGAAGAATGTACTCCATATCAATATAAGCGATACGTTGATTTCTTTGTGCAACGGTTATACTTGTTATGAGTAAAAGAACGATTAATAAAATATTTTTTTTCATCTTGTATAATGTGTTTAGAAAAAACCGTGCCAAAACCTAGACGCATTATAAATGCATGATTTTAGAACTGTCTTCCAATTATAAAATGCGTTTGCCAACCTGATTTTTCAGTTAAACCTGGTAAGGAATCGAAACCATGTGCGAAATCGATACCTAATAATCCAAATGCAGGCATAAATATACGAACACCTACTCCAGCTGAACGTTTTAATTTAAACGGATTAAACTCGCTAAAATTGTCATAAGAGTTACCTGCCTCTAAAAACCCTACTGTGTAAATAGATGCAGATGGTTTATCTGTAATGGAGTAACGTAGTTCTAATTGAAATTTGTTGTAAATAGCCCCACCATCAAGAGAAGAAATACGATTATTCTCATAACCTCTCAAACCTATTGTTTCACGTCCATCTAATTGTCCTTGAGCAATACCATCTCCTCCAACAAAATACCTTTCAACAGGAGTTAACCCTAATTCATCATTATAAGAACCTAAGTAACCCATCTCAAAATTAGACATTAATACTAATTTATTAGCTAGAGATGTGTACCATTTACCTTTTGCAGAGATTTTGTAATATTCTAGCCATTTGTACTTATCAGCTAAGTAAGCTTGACGCTCATCGGGTGTTGGATTTGTGGGTTCTGTATAATCTTTTCCGTTAACTAGTGAATAAGGGAAAGTAGCTTTAGCTTTTATTGTAAACTCAGAACCGTACGTAGGGAAAATTAAACTAGGACCAGCAGAGTTACGACTTAACGCAAATGTATAAGCTAAGTTGTTTAAATCTCCTTGACTAAGAATATTATTAGAAGAACCTACTCGGTATCCATAATTTTGTAGTTCAATTCTTTGATAACTTATGTTTTGAGAAAGTGTAAAGTAGTCATCAGGCCACTTTAAACGCTTTCCTAGTCCAATAGAGGCACCAATAATACTTAAGCTCTCTTTTTTATTTACCTTGTAGGTTGTGTAATCAAAACGATACTGATTTGATAAGTATACAGAGAAAGATAGTGATTGTGGTGTTTTACCTCCTAACCATGGTTCTGTAAAAGAGAAACTATAAGTGTTATATGTTCTACTGGCTTGTAAACGCAGAGATAGCTTTTGTCCGTCTCCCATAGGAAGTGGTTTGTAGGCTTCTTTGTTGAAAATATTTCTAACAGAGAAATTATTAAAAGATAAACCTAGAGTACCAATGAAAGAACCTCCACCATAACCACCTTGTAGTTCAATTTGACTTCCTCCTTTTTCAACAACAGAAAAATCAATATCTGCTGTTTTATTTTGATAATTAGGCTTAACATCAGGAGTTACATTGGTATCAAAGAAACCTAATTGTCCTATTTCACGAATAGATCGAATAATGTTTTGACGACTAAATAAATCTCCAGGCTTAACACGTAATTCTCTATAGATTACATGGTCGTTTGTTTTGTCGTTTCCACTAACTGTAACTTTCTTTATAGTTGCAGGTTCATCTTCTCTGATACGAACTTCAACAGTAATAGAGTCATTTTTTACTTTTGTTTCTACAGCATTTATTTGAGAAAATAAGAAACCATTATTATGATATAATGTTTGAATGTCTTGAGAGTTAGGAGTACCATCACCAGAAATTCTTTCTTTTAAAACTTTTCCGTTATAAATATCTCCTTTGTCAATTCGTAAGATGTTACTTAAGAATTCATCTGTATATTCTTTGTTTCCAATAAAAACTATTTCATCAAAACGGTATTGACGACCTTCTTCAACCTCTATTTCAAGGTTTATGGTGTTGTCATCATTCCAAACAACATTGTCAGATAAAATTCTAGCATCACGGTATCCGTTTTCGCTATATTTTTCAAGAATACTTTTTAAGTCCTCTTTATAATCATCTAGAATATACTTTGAAGCCTTCCAAAAACGACCAAAAACCTTACGCTTAGTGTTTTTCATGGCACCTCGTAAAGAAGCATCAGACATAGCTTTGTTACCGGTAAAGTTAATGTCTTTAATTTTTATACGATTACCTCTGTCAATAAAAATAGCCATACTAACGGTATTAACATCAGTAGTGTCTTTTTTTGTGTCTAATGTTACTTTTGTTTTTAAGAAACCTTTATCAGTATATTTCTTTTTAATAAAGTTACGTGTAGTTACAATAAGGTTGTCTGTAACCATGGCCCCTTTTTTTAATTCAGTTTCTTTTTTTATCTCTTTAATTTGTGATTTTTTTACTCCAGAAATAGTAACATTAGTTAATTGAGGTAATTCAGTTACATCAAATTGTAGGTATACAGTTTCACCATCACGTTTAGATAAATATACATCTACTTCACTAAACTGTTTACTTTCGTATAGTTTTTTAATAGCACTTGTAAGTTTGTCTCCAGGTAACTTAATTGGTTGTCCATCAACTAAACCAGTATATATTCTTACCGTTTGTTCGCTAAATTTTTGTAAGCCAGTTACAGTTATACCTCCAAGAAAGTATTCTTTTCCTTTTTCGTAGGAAATAATATTTGTGACAGTACTGTCTTTAGGAGTTGTGTCTTGTGCTTGAGTACTCACCGTAAATAAGGTGATAAAAAATACTAGTAAATACGAATATTTATTCATTGGTTTCAATCTGTTCGCTGGTTTTTCCAAATCTTCTTTCTCTGTTTTGATAATCAATTATTGCATCGTAAAGATGTTCTTTTCTGTAGTCAGGCCATAATACATCTGTAAAATACAACTCAGCATATGCCATTTGCCAAAGTAAATAATTGCTTATTCTTTGTTCCCCACTTGTACGTATCATTAAATCAACGTCGGGCAAATTAAACGTATATAAATGATTATTTATAATTTTCTCGTTAATTTTTTCAATTTCTATCTCGTTATTAACAACTTTTTTTGAAATGTTTTTGATTGCATTAACAATTTCTTCTCTTGAACCGTAGCTTAAAGCAAAGGTTAAAGTGATTTTAGTGTTGTTTTTAGTTGCATCAATAACTTTGTTCAACACTTTTTGGGCATTACTTGGCAAATTTACTAAGTTACCAATAGCATTGACCTTTACATTTTTACGTTGAAATTCGGGGAGTTCTTTTTTAAGGGTGGTTACTAGTAAGCTCATTAAAGCATCTACTTCTAACTTTGGACGGTTCCAGTTTTCGGTAGAAAAAGCATATAAGGTTAAAAATTTTACGCCTAGTTCAGAAGCTGTGTCTGCTGTTTCTCTTATGGCTGTTAAAGCATTTCTATGCCCAAAAACACGCTGCATTCCTTTACCTTTTGCCCATCTACCATTACCATCCATAATAATAGCAATGTGGTTTGGTACGTTTTGTAAATCAATGCGCTGTAGTTTTTCTTCCATAGTTTATTCTGCTATTCCACCAAAACAAGGTGGTCTTCCAAAGGTATACACAATGGAAACCCCTGAGAATACATACCAGTCGTTTCCGTTACCTCCAAAGTCTAATGAGTTTATTTTGTCTGTTGTAAAGTCTATATCGTCAACAAATGTAAATCGCACACCTGTTTCAAATGCAATAGCTAAATTATCTGCTAATCTTCCTTTAAGTCCTATACCTACGGGTATGGTATAAGAAAATTTGTTTTTTAAAAGTATTGTATTACTAGAAGAGGTTGGTTCAGGGCTTTTGTAATTAAAAGCGGCAACTTCAGCTAAAATATAAGGCGTAAATGTAGTGCTGTAATTATTAATATTATAATCAAAGAAATTAAATTCTACCCCAGCAGCAAATTCATGTATGGTGTTAGAAAAGCTTGTTCCTCTGTTTTGACGAAAAGTATTATCAGCATCTCTGTCATTACCAGATACAGGTATATATGTGTAAGTTCCTCTTAAAGCAATTCTAGGATTTAGGTTGTATTTATATACAAGCCCACCTGAAAACTCGTTAGGATATATGTAGTTTGTGCTACCTATGTCACCAACATAGTTAGAGCCACCGGCAAAGAAACCAATTTCGTGTGTTTGTGATTGTAATGGTGTTACTACACAAGCCAATAATATTAATAAAATAAGTCCTCTCATTGTAAAATAGCGTGCAAATATAGGGAATTGAATTTGCTTTAAAAAGTTAATAATCCGTCTTTTTGATTAACTTTTTTTTTACGGTTTTATTGTAATTACTATCATTATAACGATTCATTTCGTATATCTTCTCCCCATAAAAGTTTTCCTCGCAAGGTATTTAAATAAGATTGATTTTTGGGTAAAATACTTTTTATGGTAAATGGCGCTTTCTGTATTTTGATCTCAGTTCCTAAGGGAACAGTGGTAATACGTGAGTCTAGAGATATTAAAAAATCTTTTTCTCTAGCACTAACTTCCAAAAGAATATTTGTATCATCAGGAATTACCATTGGCCGTGCATTTAAATTGTGTGGTGCAATAGGAGTAATAACAAAACTCTTTGAATCTGGTAAAATTACGGGGCCGTCACAACTAAGTGAATACCCTGTAGATCCCGTTGGTGTTGCTATAATTAGCCCATCAGCCCAATAATTAGTTAAATATTCGGTATTTAATGAGGTTTTAATGCCAATCATAGAGGTTGTATTCCTTCGGGCAATGGTAACTTCATTAAGTGCAAAGTTAAGTTCAGAAAAACCTTCTGTAGCAGGAGATGTTTTTATTTGTAATAAAGATCGTTCTTGAAGTGTATATTCTTTTTTTAACATTAAATTAATTGCCTCTTCAATTTGATCTTTTTGAATTGTAGCTAAAAAACCTAAGCGTCCAGTGTTTATTCCCATTATAGGAATATCTAAATTTCGAATATAGGTCACAGCTCTTAAAATAGTACCATCTCCACCTATGGTAAACATCACATCAAAGGTGTCTGATAAATCATTAAAATGTGCGTAGGTAGGGTATTTTTTATTTAATGAATTATTTTCAACAAATAAATTATAGAATTGTTGTTCAAAAAAAACAACAATATTATTTTTTTCTAAAACAGTTAAAAGAATTTTTACTTCTCTTTCTGCTAGTGTAGTATAAGCTTGTCCGTAAATAGCGACTTTTTTCACTTTTGAAATGTTTGTTTGGTTATTGAAAAAATTACATATCTAAGTACTTCCTTAAATAGGCGGCTCTATCTTTAAGTTCTTCTAAATAAAAATCA
The DNA here is from genome assembly GCF_003387615.1 of Tenacibaculum gallaicum. GTDB lineage: Bacteria > Bacteroidota > Bacteroidia > Flavobacteriales > Flavobacteriaceae > Polaribacter > Polaribacter gallaicus. Next base: position 889,240 of record NZ_QUNS01000001.1, read on the forward strand.
TCTTCATGTTGCGTAATAACGTTGTAACCGTATCTACGAAATGTTTGAATGATTTCATTTATTTCTTCAGAAACAATTTTGAGTGTAACCTCAACGCTATTTATGTTTTCAGAAGAAATATATGCGCCTAGTAATTTGCCATTACTAGCCTCAACTATTTGCGCTACTTGCCCCATAGAATAATCTGTTTTATTCTTGTCAATAATTAAAGTATCACTTTCATTATGTAAAAAAGGACTATTAGCAAAAGCGTCTAAAATATCACTCAATTCATAATAGCCTACATAATGTAGGTTTTTATCGATAACAGGAATTAAATTTGAGTCGTTATCAGCAAATAAGGCAATTAAATCGAGTAGTGTAGCATTTTCATTTGTGTAAAAATGATCTAATAAGTAAGAGTACTCTCTAAGTATACGTTTTTTGTTTTCAATAGTCTGAATATCACTTTCAGGTAAACAACCTACTAATCTGTTGTTTTCAACAATAGGAATATGAGTTATAGGCAAATCGTTACACAGCTTTTGGGCACTTTTTACAGTGCTGTTTAGCGTGAGAGCTTTAATTTCTTTTAATATAAAATCGTTGATTTTCATTACTACGAATATAGTTTAAAATGTTGGAATGCGTTACCTTTGTAGTCTAATTTTACAACATGACAAAGTTAAGTGTTAATATTAATAAAATAGCTACACTTCGTAATTCTAGAGGTGGAAACGTGCCTAATTTACTAAAAGTAGCAACCGATATACAAGATTTTGGAGCGGAAGGAATTACCATCCATCCAAGACCAGATGAACGTCATATTCGTTACCAAGATGCTTATGATTTAAAATCTATTGTAACGACTGAATACAATATTGAAGGTAACCCTATTGATAAGTTTAAACAAATGGTGTTAGAAATTAAGCCAACGCAAGTAACATTGGTTCCTGATAGTGTAGATCAGCTTACTTCAAATGCAGGTTGGGATACCATAACACACCAGTCGTATTTGCAAGAAGTGATTGCTGAATTTAAAAATGCAGGAATTAGAACGTCAATTTTTATTGATACTGATTTAAAGCTGATAGAAGCTGCTGCAAAAACAGGAGCTGACCGAGTTGAGTTGTATACTGAGGAGTTTGCTACGCAGTACGAAAAAGGGAACAAAGAAGCAGTAAAGCCGTACGTAGAGGCTGCTGTTTTAGCAAATGAAGTTGGTTTAGGAGTTAACGCTGGTCATGATTTAAGTTTAGATAATATTCAATTTTTTAAACAAAACATTCCTCATTTGGCTGAAGTGTCAATAGGGCATGCGTTAATATCAGAAAGTTTGTATTTGGGCTTAGAAAATGTTGTGAATATGTATTTACATCGTTTACAATAATTATGGAGGAAGTACTACATTCAAAAATAACTGGAGAAGGACAGCCGTTACTTATTTTACATGGGTATTTTGGTATGGGTGATAACTGGAAATCGCATGCTAATAAAATTGCTGAAGATGGTTTTGAAGTGCATTTAATAGATCAACGTAATCACGGACGAAGCTTTCATGCAGATGCTTTTGATTACGAGCTGTTGGTTGGAGATTTGTATAATTATATTCAACACCATAATCTTGAAAAAGTTGATTTGTTAGGACATTCCATGGGAGGAAAAACAGCAATGTTGTTTGCAACTGAGTACCCTGAATTGGTAAACAAATTAATTGTAGCTGATATTTCTCCAAGAATGTATCCACCCCATCATCACGAAATTTTAGCAGCGTTGAGCTCTGTAGATTTTTCGGTGCAAACGTCACGTAAGTTAGTCGATGAAAAACTGGCTGAGCTAATTCCAGAAAAAGGGATACGTCAATTTTTAGCAAAAAACGTTTATAGAAAAACAAAAGACGAATTGGCATTTCGGTTCAACTTAAAATCGTTAACAGAAAATAATAGTGAAGTAGGGGTAGCATTGCCGTCTTTTACAGTTTTTGAAGGTGAAACGTTGTTTTTACGCGGAGCAAATTCAGGCTATATCTCAAAAGAAGATGAGCCATTAATTCAAGCGCACTTTCCAAAAGCTGTGGTAAAAACTATAGCCAATGCTGGGCACTGGCTACATGCTGAAAATCCAAAGGATTTCTATGAAGAAGCTATAGTTTTTCTAAAGTAAAATAAGTTAAAAGCGAGGAGGAATTTGTTAATCCCTAGTCCCTCGCTTAAAATACTCGCCCCCCGGCGAAAAACAAAAAATTATTAAGGGAAATCTCTGTTTATTTTATTTATCAAATTAGTTATATTACTATCAGTTGTTTGTTGATCTTTTAAGTGATTATAAAAAACTACTACAATAGCTTCTTCAATAGTTAAATTTTTTCTCTTACCCGAATATACTTTTTGTATAGTTTCTAAAGAAAAATCATGACCATTTTTACTCAGGTAGTTTTTTACCTTCTCGCGGTATTTTGGTGGTTTAATTTTTTCTAATTCTTTTCGTTGTGTAGCAGTTATCATAAAAACTCAAGTTGTTTTTTAGAAGGTGATAGCACTTTTTAATTTATATTTGTACGTATCGTGTACTTATTACGAAGTAAAAATACAAACAAAAATCTAAACACGAAAACAAAATTAAATAAAATTTAGAAAAAAGTTATTTTTCAATGAGCGATTTTGTAGATGAAACATATAAACGAGTAGAAGAAGTGATTAGTTATAAAAGGCTTAATATTAGGTCTTTTGAGGAGGTTATTGATGTGTCTAACAATTCAGTTGGTACAGCAATAAGAAGAAAGTCGTCATTTAAAAGTAATGTGTTAAACAAAATTCTACATTCTTTTCCAGAAATTAATCCAACATGGTTGCTAACAGGTAAAGGAAAAATGCTTTTAACAAACAATAGTGTAACAAATGCCAACGAGCCAGCTTCCAAATACAATTTATTAGACATAAAAGGCAAGGTAAAAGATAACTTAATACACTTGTTGTTAGAAGATGAAGAAGTAAAAGAGGCAATAGCAACGCAAGTATCAGAAGTTTTGAAAAAATAATTGCAAAATATTTTACTCTAAAACCTAACCTACATTTCTGGTTAAACTCTCTAAAGCATAGTACAGCCTGTTTTGTGCGTTATATTGAGAGCCAAAAATAGAACGAAACACTTCACCATCAGGAGTTAATAATATCCATAGTGGTGTTCCTTCTGAATTAAAAAAATCATACATTTTGTGGTCGTTATCTATATAAATAGGAAATGGAAGCTCGTTAACGGTAAAAATACTTAGAATGTCTTCCTTAGAAACAGTGTTGGTGTTAAAATTACTATGAATACCAATAACCTCAATATTCTTATAGGTTTGCTTAAATTTATAAGCAAGAGGAATAGCTCTACCTGTACAGCCTAAACAAGCATTGTTGTAAAATAAAAGCAATAGAATTTTGTTAGCATACTTTTCAAGTAAATCAACTTCTTTTTGGTTAAAATCGGTGACTTTTACAGATGTTATAATGTTGCTAGTATTCATTTTATGCTTTTAATTGAAGTTCTAGCAAAGTTATTCAAAAAGAAGAAGGCTTTGAATCTCTACAAGCCAAAAACATTCTTTAGCTTGTAGAGTAGAGTTTGTTATTGTAGGTTCTTGCCTAATGTGTACACTTTATTTAGCCACAAATTTCTTTGTTTAAGGGTTGAATCTTTCATTACTGATAAGAACGTAGTTTTAACAGGTTTAATACCGCAAAATTCCAATGTAGCTATTTTAAACTGTCGAATAGCAGGCCTTTTTAAGAAAAAGTAATCATACCAACTAGGAGTGTCAGAAGTTATGATGAGTCGAGAGGTTTTGCCTTTTAAAAGTTTTTCAGGAAATGGTTTCCCTTTAACAGGTTGAAAAGTGATGCCTGGTAAAAAAGCTCTGTCGATAAAACCTTTCATCATTGCAGGGTAGCCTGCCCACCAAACAGGAAAGATCCAAACAATATGATCCGCTTTTTTAATTTTAGCCAAAGACTCTACTAAATCTGGTTCAAGCTCGGTTCTTTTTCGGTAACCATACTTAAGAATTGGGTTAAAGTTTAAGTCAGTTATGGTAATTTCTTCAATTGTAGCGTTAGTTTCCAAAGCACCTTTTTTGTAGGAAGCTGCTAGTGCATGGTTAAAACTTTCTTTATCAGGATGTCCGTTTATTAATAAAATATTCTTCATAATATAGTTAAGATTATGAAGCAAAGTACGGGCGGTTTTACAAGCCTAAAAAGGACAATTGTCTAATAAAAAACTGATTTTCTAATTCGGCTCAAATGTCGTTGCGTAATGCCTAAATAAGAAGCAAGATATTGTAGTGGGATTGTTTGTAAATAGTTAGGATGTGTTTCTAGTAGTTTTTTATAACGGTTTTCAGCACTTTCATTTTGTAACACAAAAACCCTATTTTCAAGATTTATATATTCTTGTTCTGCAAATATTTTAAAAAGACGTAACCAATTGGTGCTTGAGTTTTCTAGTGATACAAGTTGTTCTTTGGTAATGCTGTATAGTTCAACATCGGTTAACGCTTGAATGTTTTCGTTGGTTTTTGTTTGAGAAATAAATGATGAGTAAGCGGTAACAAATGAATTTTCTGATAAAAAACAATAGGTAGCTTCTTTTTCATCTGAGGAATGGTAAAACGATCTAAAAATACCCGAACTAATAAAAGCAACTTCTTTACAAGTGTTTCCTTCTTGAATAAAAAAATCTCCTTTGTTAAGTTTTTTATACCTAACTAAACTTACAAAGTTGTCTATTTCTTCTTTGGTGAGAATGTTATATGATTCTAGGTGCTTTTTGAGCATTTAAAAGTTTGTATAATCAATTTTTATGTTATTAAGGTGTTGTGTTTTAATCTTGTGCCTGTGGAATAGAAAAAATCCTATTCCAAAAACTCCAGCTAAAAATGTAATTAAAAAACCAATTATTGAGCGACTTTTTGCTTGGTGAAAACTAAATAAAACTTTATCCTTATCGTCAGATATACCAAAGACTTCTGGTTTATATTTGTTTTGATCAGTTTTTTTTATCCGGATTTTAGCTTTCTTGGTTGCTATTAATTGTCTTTTTATATCTTCAAAAATTTTATTATCTCTCTCTTGACCTATGTTTTCCATAAGATAATAAGTTTTAAAATTATTTTTGAGAGTTATTTTTAATTCAGATTTGGTGCTTTTGTGACCTCTAGATGATGATACCCTATGATAAAAGGTTTCGACATTGTTAATGTCACCGCTCTCAATAACAAGAGAGCTTTTTAAAGTAAATAAAGTAGGAGCAAAAAAATAGATTCCGCAAATTAAATTCATTATTCCAAAAACCAGGAATTTTTCTGCAACGTGTTTTTTATTCATTTAAATAAGATGGGCTTAAGTTTAGCTAAATTAAAAGAAAACACTCAAAAACTAAAACAAAGTTTTTAAACCTGCCAAAACAGCAGGTTTCTGTTTTTGGTATGGTTGTGGTAAAGTATATGAAGTGTTACGAATTACTAGTTTCAGTGAAAAAGAGTAAATTTATAATTCATAACCAATTAAATAAAAAAGAAAAATGAAAACATTTTTAAAAGTATTATTAACTGCATTGGCAGTAATTGTTTTGGCAAATATTTTACCAGGGGTAGCGGTAGCAAGTTATACAACCGCAGTAATTGTAGCGGTAGTAATTGCTTTGTTAAACCTATTTGTACGTCCGTTGCTAGTGTTTTTTACACTACCAGCAACCATCGTTACACTAGGGTTATTCTTATTTGTGATTAATGCAGTAATTATATTATTGGCAGATAAATTAGTGTCAGGATTTGCAGTTAGCGGATTTTTCACAGCGCTCTTGTTCAGTGTATTGCTGTCAATTTTCAGATCAATAATGTTTTCACTATTAAAAGAAGGAGACGAATAAGTAACCTAAAATATTAAAAACTAGAAAATAAGGGAAGTAAAAAAGATAACATTCTTGTAGCTAAAAGTCTTGGTTATCAATAAATAAAGTAGTAATTTTGCACCCGATTTTTTAAGAAACAGATTTTTAAGATGAATATAACAAAAGAAAACGTAGACGCATTAAATGCAGTTGTAAAAGTTGATATTGTTGCAGAAGATTATCAAGATAAAGTAACAAAGGTATTAAACGATTACCGTAAAACAGCAAACATTCCAGGGTTTAGAAAAGGTAATGTACCAATGGGAATGGTAAAGAAACAATACGGAAAATCAATAATGATTGATGAGGTAAATAAGCTTTTACAAGAATCGTTAAACAAATTCTTAGTTGAAGAGAAATTAGATATTTTAGGTAATCCGTTACCAAGAGTACAAGAAGATTTCAATTGGGATGCTGATAAATTCTCTTTTGAGTTTGAATTAGGATTAGCGCCTGAGTTTGAAGTAAACTTAAAGCCAAAAAATAAAGTAACTCAATATAACATTGTTGCTACTGACGAGTTAATCGAGAAAGAAATTGAAAACATTCAATCTCGTTACGGTAAAATGTCTACTAAAGACGAAGCTGCCGAAGAAACTAATGTAACAGGTACTTTCGTAAGCGAAGAGAAAGAAATCAACAAAAAATCTACAATTTCTGTAAAAGATATTAAAGGAAAAACAAACTTAAAAAAGTTTGTAGGTGCTAAAGTAGGAGATGTTTTAGAATTAAAAACTAAAAACTTATTCGAAGATGAGCACAAGTTACAAGGAGCTATAGGAGTATCTCACGATGAGGTTCACGACTTAGACATTCCTGTAACATTTACTATTGAAGAAATTACTGAAATAGAACCAGCAGAATTAGATCAAGAGTTATTTGATAAATTATTTTCTGACGGAAGTGTAAAAACTGTAACTGAATTAAAAGAAAAAATTAAAGAAGATGCAGAAAAGCAATTCCAACAACAAGCAGATCAACAATTGTTAAACGCAATTACTGAGAACTTAGTTGATAACACAAAATTTGATTTACCTGCTGAATTCTTACAAAAGTGGTTACAAACTGCTGGAGAAAAAGAATTAACTTTTGAAGAAGCTGTTGAAGAATATAATAAGTCTGAAAAAGGATTACGTTACCAATTAATCGAAGGAAAGGTTATGAAGGATAACGATATCAAATTAGACTATGCAGAGTTAGTAGACTATGCAAAAGGATTTATTAGAACTCAAATGGCTCAGTTCGGAAACATGAACCCAGAGGAAAAAGAGTTAGATGATATCGCTGGAAGAATCTTACAAAACCAAGATGAAGCTCAAAAATTACAATCTCAATTAATAAGCCAAAAATTATTAGCTTTTTATAAAGAAAACATGAGCTTTGATACTAAAGAAGTTTCTTACGAAGATTTCATTAAAGAAGTATACAAATAACAGTTAATTACTGATGTTATAAATAAAAACCTGAATGTATATTCAGGTTTTTTTAGCCATTAACTGTAACAAAATACTAACGAAATAGTTCTTATATTTACATCTTTATAACCCAAAAACATTTTAAAAATGGATTACGGAAAAGAGTTCGAAAAATACGCAACAAAGCACCACGGAATAAATAGTAGTTACTTAGGAAAGATAACAAGTAGTTTAACTCCATATATTATGGAAGAGCGCCAAATGAACATTACTCAAATGGACGTTTTTTCTCGTTTAATGATGGATAGAATTATCTTTTTAGGTACAGGAATTAATGACCAAGTAGCTAATGTAATTCAAGCACAATTATTATTCTTAGAGAGTGTAGACGCTAATAAAGATATTTCAATCTATATCAACTCGCCAGGTGGTGGAGTATATGCTGGTTTAGGTATTTATGACACCATGCAGTTTATAAAACCTGATGTAGCAACCATTTGTACAGGTATGGCAGCATCTATGGGAGCTGTGTTAATGTGTGCGGGAGAAAAAGGAAAACGCTCAGCGTTGCCACATTCTCGTATTATGATTCACCAACCATTAGGTGGAGCACAAGGACAAGCATCTGATATTGAAATTACAGCTCGTGAAATTTTAAAATTAAAAGATGAGTTGTACGAAATCATCGCTAAGCACTCAGGTCAAACAGTAGAAAAAGTAAACAAAGATTCTGATAGAGATTATTGGATGAAGGCCGACGAAGCGAAAGCTTACGGAATGGTAGATGAAATTTTAACTAGAAAATAATAAACAGCTAATAGCAGTGAGCTGTTGGCAATAAGCTGATAAGATGTCGAAAGAAGAAAATTTACAATGTTCCTTTTGTGGGCGTAAAAAACCAGAAACCGATTTATTAATCGCAGGTTTAGATGCACATATATGTGATAAATGTATTGAGCAAGCTCATGGAATTGTAGAAGAGGAAATAGCTGAAGCAAAAACAAGTGATTTATCAAAAGACCTTACCTTAAAAAAGCCAAGAGAAATTAAAGCTTTTTTAGATGAATATATCATAGGGCAAGATCAAACCAAAAGAGCTATGTCTGTAGCAGTCTATAATCACTATAAAAGATTGTTACAAACTAGGGATGATGAAGATGAAGTTGAGATTGAAAAATCAAACATCGTTTTAGTAGGAGAAACAGGAACAGGAAAAACCTTAGTAGCTCGTACAATTGCTAGAATGTTAAACGTGCCATTTTCTATTGTAGATGCCACCGTGTTAACGCAAGCTGGTTATGTAGGAGAAGATGTAGAAAGTATTTTAAGCCGTTTGTTACAAGCTGCTGATTACGATGTTGAAAAAGCAGAAAGAGGTATTGTATTTATTGATGAAATAGATAAAATTGCTCGTAAAGGTGATAATCCGTCAATTACACGTGATGTTTCTGGAGAAGGAGTGCAACAAGCATTGTTGAAGTTATTAGAAGGATCAGTTGTAAATGTGGCTCCTAAAGGAGGAAGAAAACATCCAGAGCAAAAGTTTATTGAAGTAAATACCAAAGATATTTTATTTATTGCTGGAGGAGCTTTTTCTGGTATAGATAGAATCATTAGTAAGCGTTTAAATATGCAAGCGGTAGGGTATAGTGCTTCAGTAGAAGAAGATAAAATTGATCACGATAACTTATTACAATACATTACGCCTTTAGATTTAAAGTCGTTTGGTTTAATACCAGAAATTATAGGTCGTTTACCAGTATTGAGTTATATGAATCCGTTAGATGAAAAAACGCTTAGAGCTATTTTAACAGAGCCTAAAAACTCAATTATAAAACAGTATACTAAGTTGTTTGCAATGGACGACGTAATGTTTGAAATGACTGAGGAAGCATTACAGTTTATTGTTAGCAAAGCGGTAGAATACAAATTGGGTGCTCGTGGATTACGTTCGTTATGCGAAGCTATTTTAACCGATGCAATGTTCGATATGCCAAGTTCTGATGAAAAAGAGTTTAAGGTAACGAAAGAATATGCAGAGTCTAAGTTAACGAAGTCTGCATTAAAGAAACTAAGAGCAGCTTCTTAAATATTCTGAAGAAATAAAAAAAGCCATCAAAAATTAATTCTTTGATGGCTTTTTTATTGTCTAAATAAAGCTATTATTCTGTTGTACGTAGTTTACTGTATTGTTGAATCCATTTGGTAATTTCTTCATCTTTAATGTCGTACTTATGCATAAGATCTTCTCTTATTTGCTTTAAATATGTTTCATTTAATACACTTTTTTCATATTCGGAAACAACTAACTGTATAAAGCTTTCAGCGTACTTTTGTACAGGCTTTTTAACTTCTTTAGGCTTGTCTATTGTCGTTTCTACTATCTTTTTTTCCTGTTCCACAACAATTTCTTCTGTAACTTTGTTATCGGCTACAGCACCGTTACTTGTTGTATACGTAGTTTTTTCGTCTTTATACCATCCTTGGGGAATGTTAGCTAATTGCTCTTCGCTAACAATAATAGTTTTAATCTTGTTTCCAGTAACATCCATACTTTCTAATTTAGGACAGTTTGAAACATCTAACGTAGTAAGTTGATTGTAACTAGCATATAAACTTTGAATATTAGGGTTTTTACCAAGTACTAATGAGGTTAATTTGTTATAATCACAACTTATATAGGTTAAGTTATGGTTTTTACTTACATCTAAACGCTCAATTTTATTTTCGCTACAGTTTAAGAAACTTATAGAGGAACTTTGCGATAAATCAATTTTTTTAATTTCATTACCAAAACAATCCAAACGTTTTAAATTAGGAAAACTCTCTAAACCAGTTAAATCTTTAATTTTTGAATATACATTAGGTAAATCTTTGTTTGTAACAGGGTCGTTAACATTTAAGTTGGTAACATATTCTGCATCACTAATTGTTATACTACCGTTTAAACCGTTAGAATCAATTTTTAAATTAATCAAGCATTCCTCTAAACCAATATCAGGAATTCGAATTGTTTCTTGAGAATAAACGTTAAATGCAAGTAATGTCGCAAAACAAAAAGGGGTAATTGTTTTCATCATAAGGGGAATTTTTTGCCAAAATTATGTAATTAAATGTTTTTAACAAATTAATTTTGCCTAGAGTTTTGTTATAGTAAGATAACTTTTAAAACTAGTAGTATATTTGTTTGCTGTATTTGTATAGTATATGATAACCCAACAAACCATAGATAGAGTTTTTGAGAGCGCTCGAGTAGAGGAAGTGATAGGAGAATTCGTACAGTTAAAAAAATCAGGAAGTAACTTTAAAGGGTTAAGTCCGTTTACTGACGAACGTACCCCTTCGTTTATGGTATCGCCGGTAAAACAAATCTGGAAAGATTTTAGTACAGGGAAAGGAGGGAATGCGATTTCTTTTTTAATGGAACACGAGCATTACACTTACCCTGAAGCAATACGTTGGTTAGCAAAAAAATACAATATTGAAATAGAAGAAACTGAACAGTCTGATGAGGAAAAGCAACAGATGAATGAACGCGAAAGCATGTTTTTGGTTTCTAAGTTTGCCAAAGATTACTTTCACGATGTGTTGTTAAATACTCAAAATGGAAGAGCAATTGGGTTGTCTTATTTTAAAGAAAGAGGGTTTAGAGAAGATACTATTGAAAAGTTTGATTTAGGATACTGTAAAGACGAATGGGACAATTTTACCAAAGCAGCACTGGCTAAAGGTTATGATTTAAAATATCTAAAATCTACTGGTTTAACCATTGTAAAAGAAGGAGGAGCAGAAGATAGAAAGTTCGACAGATTTAAAGGGCGTGTGATGTTTCCTATCCATAGTATGTCGGGACGTATTTTAGGTTTTGGAGGAAGAATACTTACCAACGATAAAAAAGCCGCAAAATATCTAAATTCGCCTGAGAGTGATATCTACCATAAAAGCAAAATTCTTTATGGGTTATATCAAGCAAAAAAAGAAATAGCTAAAGAAGATAATTGTTTTTTAGTAGAAGGATATACTGATGTGATTTCGTTTCACCAATCTGGTATTGAAAACGTGGTAGCATCTTCAGGTACTGCATTAACACCGGATCAAATTCGTTTGGTGAATAGATTAACACAAAACATAACCGTGCTTTTTGATGGTGATGCAGCAGGTGTTAGAGCTTCACTTCGTGGAATTGATTTAATTCTTGAACAAGGAATGAATGTTAGGGTAGTAGCCTTTCCTGAAGGGGAAGATCCTGACAGTTTTGCCAAAGCGCATTCGAATGCTGAATTAAAACAATATTTAGAAGAAAAATCGCAAGATTTTATTGAATTCAAAGTTTCTTTATTAATGAAAGAAGCGGCGAATGATCCTGTAAAAAAAGCAGGATTAATTAGAGATATTGTTACAAGTATATCTAAAATTCCTGATGGTATTCAACGAGAAGTGTATGTGCAAGAGTGCGCACGTATTATGGATATTTCAGAGAGAGTACTATTTAGCGAGCTTGCACAATTACTAAAAAAAGGAGCGGCATCAGTAAGAAAAAGTAGTGTAGGACAAGATCCTAATCAACTACCTCCAGATCATTTCCAAGAACAAACTTCTATGGAAGCTATAAAAGGAGGTAAGGGAAAGTTACAGCAAAGTATTAATCAATTAAATATTCTAGAGAAAGAAATTATTAGAATATTGTTGTTATATGGTAACGAAATTGTTGATTTTGTGAACTGGGTAGATGCAGTTGACGAAAGAGGGCGTCCTTTTTTAGAAAAAGAAGAGTACCAAAATACGGTTTCAAACGAGTTATACTTAAATTTACAAGAAGACGAAATAGAGTTTACCAATGAAATATTTCGATTGACCTATTATGAATTAATTCATCAATTAAATCAAGAAGAAAAAATTAAAGTAGATCATTTGGTAATGCATGAAAACCCTCAAATATCTAGTTTAGTAACTAATATTTTGATGGATGAAGAAAAATATAATTTGAGTGATTGGGAGCGTAAGGAAGTTTTTGTAACAGAAACAGTTAAAATTCTTCCGAAGTTGGTAACAGATGCTATTTTAAACTTGCGTAGAGTTTTAATTGAAGAAAAAATCAAAGAAATTATGCAAGAAAGTCAAGAACAAAAAACAATACCTAATCTAGAAGAAATAGGGAACTATACAGGGTTGAAAAAGCGTCTTTTCGAAAAACTGAACCGCGTAATTTAAGGCTGATAAATTGCTGAATGTTTAGGATTTTAAGGGGCTTAACATTTTTTTTGTAACTTTACTCGCGAAAAGAACAAGAAACCAAAGAAAAAATGAGAAAGTTGCTGCAAATTCTAGAGTTGCTTAGATTACTAGTTATATTACCTTTTAATATATCTAACGGGCAAAAAAAGAGTGCTTACCAAAGGATTAAACGACAAATGATGTCGGTTAACTTACTTTAATTCTTTAGGAATTTCACATATAGGTATAGGAATCATTTTATGCTGGTTAACTCGGTTTAGACGCGCGTATATTTTATACACTTCTAACTCTCTACCAGAAAAATCATCCACAGTTTTTCCCGAGTCTTGCATTTGCATAGCCCATTCTAACTCATCGTAAGAAGCTCCGATTTGGTCTTCGTCTGTTCTGCTATCTCCAAATAAACCATCAGTAGGTTGTGCTTTTTGAATAGAAGTAGGAACATCTAAATGAGTTGCTAATTCATAAACTTCAGACTTTACTAAATCGGCAATTGGACTTAGATCTACACCACCATCACCATATTTAGTATAAAAACCTACACCAAAATCTTCTACTTTATTTCCAGTTCCTGCAACTAGTAAACCATGTAATCCAGCAAAATAGTATAAGGTTGTCATGCGTAAACGTGCTCTAGTGTTGGCTAAAGCTAAGTCAACTTTAGCAGAAGGTTTAACTTGCGGTACAATAGTTTTAAAATCTTCAAAAGTAGAAGTTAAATCTACTTCAGCTTCACTGACATTACTAAAACGCTCTTTTAATAGTTTAATGTGTTCATTCGCTCTACTTACTTGGCTTTTAGCTTGATGAATTGGTAACTCAACACACAACGTAGGTAAACCAGTTTTAGCACATAATGTTGAGGTAACTGCACTATCAATTCCACCAGAAATTCCTACAACAAAACCATTTACTTTTGCATTAGTAGCATAATCTTTTAACCAATTTACAATATATTCAGTGACTTTAGGAGTATTCATTTTTGTGATATTTTAAGAGTTTATCATTAAGCGATAAAAACTAATTTAGTAATTTCGACGTTGTAATTTTGAATGTAAATATACTAAAGTTCATGGGAAAAATTTTAGCACTAGTTGTCTTAGTTCTTGTAAGTCTTTCATGTAAAAATGATGAAAGTAATAAGTTAGATGTTGATGTATCAAATATTAATGTAAATGTTGATTTAGAACGTTTTGATGTTGATTTTTATAATACTAAACCAGAGGAACTTACTAAGACAAAAGAAAAGTATCCAATGTTTTTTCCTTCACAACCAGATAGTGTTTGGATAAATAAAATTCATAACAAAGATGAGCAGGAGTTGTTTGTTGAGACGCAAAAAGTTTTTCCTGATGTTGTAGAAGAAAAAGAGCAATTAAAATCATTATTTAAGCATGTAAAATACTATAATCCAAGATTTGTAAGTCCAAAGGTAATTACAATGCTAACGAATATTGATTACAACAATAGAATTGTATATACTGATGGTTTATTGTTGATTTCTTTAGATGCTTATTTAGGTGAGAAACATGAATTTTATAATGACTACCCAGCCTATGTAAAACAAAATAATACCAAAGAACACATTGTTGTAGATGTTGCTAAAGCCATTGTTGGTAAACAAATGTTACCAAGTATGGCAAGAAGTTTTATTGATAAAATGATTTATCGTGGAAAAAAAATGTATTTACTAGATGCTTATCTACCTAGCACACCTGATGCTGTAAAAATTGGATATTCGGAAGAAAAATTAGATTGGGCAAAAAGTAACGAAGAACAAATATGGATGTATTTTATAGAAAAAGATTTGTTGTACAGTACAAGCAAAAATGTTGATAAACGTTTTTTAGATTTAGCCCCTTTTTCTAAGTTTTATATGGAACAAGATAGTCAATCACCAGGTAGAATAGGAGAGTGGATTGGTTGGCAAATTGTACGTTCGTACATGCAAAAGAATGATGTATCTTTGCATCAATTATTACAAACAAGTGAAGAGGAAATCTTCAAAAACTCAAGATATAAACCAAAAAGATAATGGCGGTAGAGCATACATCAAAAATAACATTTAAAGTAGGATTAGACGAAAACAAAGTTCCTGAAGAAATTACTTGGAATGCAGAAGACGGAGGTATAAAAGATGAAGCATCAAAAGCAATTATGCTATCTGTTTGGGATCATAAACAAAAAGATACCTTACGTATGGATTTATGGACAAAAGACATGCCTGTGGATGAAATGAAGCAGTTTTTTCATCAAACCTTGGTGTCTATGGCAAATTCTTTTGAAAGAGCAACAAACGACGAAAAAATGAGCGCAACCATGCGTGATTTTTGTGATTACTTTGCTGAAAAGCTAGAGTTAATTCAGAAATAAAAAAAAGCAGCTTTTAAAGCTGCTTTTTTATGTATTGTAGTTTTTTATCTTATTAATGATAGTTTCATAATCATCTGGGTTGTTTACAAAATCTAAATCAGAAA
The DNA here is from genome assembly GCF_003387615.1 of Tenacibaculum gallaicum. Taxonomy (GTDB): domain Bacteria; phylum Bacteroidota; class Bacteroidia; order Flavobacteriales; family Flavobacteriaceae; genus Polaribacter; species Polaribacter gallaicus. The sequence goes on from NZ_QUNS01000001.1 coordinate 904,280, forward strand.
CATCAACAATTAGAATGTTTAAATCAGGTTGAGTTTTGATAAAATTGCTATACCCATCGTGAATCTTTTGTAAATAACTAGCTTCTATATTTTGCTCGTAATCACGTCCACGTTTTTTAATGTTTTCTAACAAGCGTTCTGTATTTTGATATAAATACACATACAAATCAGGTTTAGTGATTTCTTTGTACATTAAATCAAACATTTTTCTGTATAACTTATATTCATCACTGTGCAAAGTAATTTGCGCAAAAATGAGCGATTTAAAAATGTAGTAATCAGAAACAATAAAGTTTTTAAATAAATCGAATTGCGCTAAATCATCAGAAAGTTGTTGATAACGATCAGCCAAAAAACTCATTTCTAATGGAAAGGCATAACGTTCATTATCATTATAAAACTTCGGTAAAAATGGATTGTCAGCAAAACGTTCTAACACAATTTTTGCGTTAAACTCGTCAGACATCATATTGGCTAATGAAGTTTTTCCAGCACCAATATTACCTTCAATAGCGATGTAATTATACTTTTCAGTAATAGGCATAGGTCGTGCTAATTTTTCATTGAGCTTGGTGATTCCTGAAGTATCATTACAATTCTCTAAGCAAATATATAAATGCTTTTTCTCTATAGGGTGGATAACATTACGAGCAATATCAACCAAAGGAACCAGTGCAAACTTACGTTCTAACATTCGTGGATGTGGTACGATTAAGGTTTTAGAAAAGATAATTTCATCATCAAATAATAAAATATCTAAATCAATTAACCTATCAGAATATCCTTCGGTATTTTTTCGAGTTCTTCCAAGTTCTTTTTCTATAGAAAGTAGTCTAAGTATTAATTGTTCAGGAGGTAAATATGTTGAAACTTTAATACAAGTATTGAAAAAGTTATTGCTATCAAACCCCCATGAAGCCGTTTCGTATACAGATGCTACTTTTAATACAGCGCCTACCTTATCAGCAATTGAGTTGATTGCTTGCTGAATGTTTGCAAGCTTATCTCCTTGGTTGGTTCCTATAGAAATATATGTAATTCGTTGTATTTTCATGAATGGGATGCAAAGAAAACTAAAACTAAAAAAAGAAAAGCTAAAAAAAGATTTTTTATTTAAATATATTTTTAAAAATAGGGTAGGGTATTTTATTTTTCAACTGTTATAGTGTTGGATTTCTTTATAGAGTAAGATTTTCATATGATTATTGGGGAATGATCTGAAACAACTCTAAGTAAAAGACTGCTAGTTTTAGTAGTCTTTTTTCTTTATTAAAAAGTATATAAAACAAAAAAAGCAACCAAATTTAAATTTGGTTGCTTTTTTATATATCTAAAAAGAATTTTTATGATTCCTTTTTCTCTTGTCTAGGTTTTCTATCGTCACGGCGATTATCGCGGTTACGATTATCACGACCTTTATTGTCTCTAGGTGGCCTAGCTACATAACCTTCAGGTTTAGGTAATAAAGCCTTTCTTGAAACTTTCTCTTTACGAGTTTTAGGGTCAGTTCCGAAATATTTTACATCTAAAACATCTCCTAAATTAACAACATCTGTAACATTGTTAGTGCGTTCCCAAGCTAACTCGCTAACGTGTAATAAAACTTCATTTCCTGGAGCCTCAATATATTCTACAACGGCACCAAAATCTAATAACTTTATTACTTTTACTTCGTAAACAGAACCTTTTTCAGGTTTAAACATCATCGACTCGATACGCGCAAGAACTTTTTCAATTCCTTCAGGACTTGTTCCTAATATCTCAACGATTCCTTCTTCAGTAACAGGGTCTTCGTTGATAACAATAGTAGTTTCTGTTTCTTTTTGTAACTCTTGAATGTGTTTTCCACCAGGTCCAATAAATGCTCCAATCATATCGTTAGGAATCACTCTAGTAACCATTTTAGGTGCATGAGCTTTTACTTCTGTATTAGGAGTAGCAATGGTATCTGTTAGTTTTTCTAAAATGTGTAAACGACCATCACGAGCTTGTTTTAATGCACTTACTAAAATTTCGTAACTTAACCCTTTTACTTTAATATCCATCTGACAAGCTGTAATACCGTCAGAGGTTCCTGTTACTTTAAAGTCCATATCTCCTAAGTGATCTTCATCACCTAAAATATCAGATAAAACTGCATAACGATCACCATCAGAAATTAATCCCATTGCGATACCAGAAACAGGTTTCTTTAATTGCACACCAGCATCCATTAATGCCATAGTACCAGAACAAACGGTTGCCATAGAAGAAGAACCGTTAGACTCCAACACTTCAGATACAACTCTCACGGTATATGGGCAATCAGCAGGAATCATTCCTTTTAAGGCTCTTTGCGCTAAATTACCATGACCAACTTCTCTACGTGAAGTTCCTCTTAAAGGACGTGCCTCTCCAGTACAAAAAGGAGGGAAATTATAATGTAAGTAAAAAGTTTCTTCACCTTCGTAAGACGGCATGTCTATTTGGTTAGCCTCTCTAGAAGTCCCTAAGGTTACAGTTGCTAACGCTTGTGTTTCTCCACGTGTAAAGATAGAAGAACCGTGTGTAGAAGGTAAGTAATCAACCTCACACCAAATAGGTCTAATATCTGTAGTTGTACGCCCGTCTAAACGCAATCCTTCAGCTAATGTTAACTCTCTAACAGCGTTTTTTTGTGCTTTGTTAAAGTATTTTCCAATTAAATTACCGTAGTCTTCAATTTCTTCTTCAGAAAAAGTAGCTATAATTTCTTCTTTTACTTCAGAAAAAGCTAAACCTCTTTCTGCTTTTGAAGTTCCTTTTTTAGCTATGTCATAACATTTAGCATAGGCTAAATCGTTAATTTTTTGAGCTAACTCTTCATCTTCTCTTTCTGCCTCGTATTCACGAGTTTCTTTTTTGCCAAAAGCTTCTGCTAAACGAACTTGAGCTGCACATTGTACTTTAATAGCTTCGTGTGCGAATTTAATAGCATCTGCCATTTCTTCTTCAGAAATCTCATCCATTTCACCTTCAACCATCATTACAGAATCTGCTGAAGCTCCAATCATCATGTCGATATCAGATTCGGCTAATTGTGCTCTGTTTGGATTGATTACAAACTCTCCATTTACTCTAGCAACACGTGCTTCAGAAATTGGAGTTTCGAAAGGAATATCTGATAATTGAATTGCAGCGGAAGCAGCTAAACCAGCTAAAGCATCTGGCATTACCTCTTCGTCATGAGACATTAACTGAACCATTACTTGTGTTTCAGCGTGATAGTCTTTTGGAAATAAAGGACGTAAAACACGGTCTACTAAACGCATTGTTAATACTTCTCCATCACTTGGTCTTGCTTCTCTTTTAAAGAAACCTCCAGGGTAACGTCCTGCAGCTGCAAACTTTTCTCTGTAATCTACTGTTAATGGTAAAAAGTCAACATCAGATTGCTTGTAGTTAGATACTACAGTACATAATAACATTGCTTTTCCCATCTGAACAACAACTGAACCGTGTGCTTGTTTTGCTAATTTACCGGTTTCTAACGAGATGGTTCTTCCATCTCCAAGGTCTATGACCTCTCTAAATACTTTTGGAATCATAAATTTTAATTCTAATGTTTTTGTTTTGTTTGTTGTTGTGTTGTTGTTGCTCCAATGGAAAATCAAAATTATTGTTAGTAATTTTGAGCTTTTTATATATAAATTTCTGTTTGTTAGTCAGAAATAAATTTCATGTAAAAATAAAAAAGAGGCACGTTTGTAGAGCCTCTTTTTTTGTAGAATTATTTTCTAATTCCTAATTCTTTAATAATCGCACGATATCTGTTAATCTCTTTTTTCTTTAGATAATCTAATAAGCTTCTACGCTTACCTACCATACGTACTAACGAGCGCTCTGTGTTAAAATCTTTACGATTTTTCTTTAAGTGCTCAGTTAAGTGGTTAATTCTGTGCGTGAATAACGCGATTTGACCTTCTGCAGTACCAGTATCATTTGCTCCTTTACCGTGTTTTGCGAAGATTTGTTCTTTAACTTCTTTTGTTAAATACATGCCAATATTATTTAAATGATTATTATGTACTCAATGCATTCACATTGAAGTTGCAAATGTACGATTATTTTTTGGAAAGGAAACGGAAAAAATTAGAAAGCAAAAAAGCTAGCAAACGCCAGCTTTTTTGTTATGCTCTTACAGATTGATTTTGTGTTAAATCTATATATAAGTTGATTTGTTTTTTTAAGTCTTTTCGCTCAAAAATTGCATCTAAGAAGCCATGCTCTAATAAAAACTCTGAACGTTGAAACCCTTCTGGTAAATCTTTACCAGTAGTATCTTTTACAATACGAGGACCAGCAAAACCTATTAACGCATTTGGTTCTGCAATATTAATGTCTCCCAACATAGCAAAAGAAGCTGTGGTTCCTCCTGTTGTAGGATCGGTACATAAAGATATGTATGGAATTTTGGCATCTGCTAATTGTGCAAGTTTAGCAGAAGTTTTAGCTAACTGCATTAAAGAAAGCGAAGCTTCTTGCATACGAGCTCCTCCTGATTTAGAAATCATTAAAAAAGGAATGTTGTTTTTGATTGAATAATCAATAGCTCGTGCTATTTTTTCTCCAACTACACTACCCATAGAACCTCCGATGAATGCAAAATCCATAGAAGCAACTACTAAGTCTTTTCCCATTGATTTACCAACGGCAGTACGTACAGCATCTTTTAATCCTGTTTTTTTCTGAGCTGCTTTTAATTTCTCAGGGTACTTTTTAGTGTCTTCAAACCTTAAAGGATCTTTAGCTGATAACTTTGGATCTAATTCTTTGAATTTATTATCATCAAAAAAGATTTCAAAATACTCTTTACTACCTATACGCACGTGGTATCCGTCTTCTGGACTTACGTATAAATTCTTTTTTAACTCGTCGGTGTCAATTATTTTTCCACTTGGGGTTTTATACCACAAGCCTTTTGGTGTGTCTTTCTTTTCTTCTGTTGGGGTTTGAATCCCTTTGTCTGTACGTTTAAACCAAGCCATAATTTAGTTTTTTATTCTTTAGTTGTTTGGTTTTCTTTTTCAAAGAATACTATAATGTATTTACATTATTTAGGTCTTCAAAAGCTTTCTTTAATCGAGCCTTGAAGGTTTGTTCTCCTTCACGTAACCATTTACGAGGGTCATAATACTTCTTATTAGGAACATCACCTCCTTCAGGGTTACCAATTTGAGATTGCAAATATGCAGATTTTTCTTTCATATAATCACGAACACCTTCGGTAAATGCATATTGTAAATCAGTATCGATATTCATTTTAATAACTCCGTAGCTAATTGCTTCGCGAATTTCTTCTAAAGTAGAACCTGATCCTCCGTGGAATACAAAGTGAATTGTATTGTGAGGAACGTTATATTTTTCTGAAATATACTCTTGAGAATTCTTTAAAATTTTTGGAGTTAATTTTACATTTCCAGGTTTGTATACTCCGTGGACATTTCCAAAAGCAGCAGCGATTGTAAATTGTGGGCTAACTTTCATTAACTCTTCATAGGCATAAGCTACTTCTTCTGGTTGTGTATATAACTTAGATACATCTACATCAGAATTATCAACACCGTCTTCTTCACCACCAGTAATTCCTAATTCAATTTCTAAAGTCATTCCCATTTTACTCATACGAGCAAGGTATTCTTTACAAATTTCAATGTTTTCTTCTATTGGTTCTTCACTTAAATCAATCATGTGAGAACTGTATAAAGGTTTTCCTGTTTCTTTATAAAATTGCTCACTAGCATCTAATAAACCATCAATCCAAGGTAATAATTTTTTAGCTGCGTGATCGGTATGTAAAATAACAGGAACCCCATAAGCTTCTGCTAATAAATGTATGTGTTTTGCACCTGCTACTGCACCAGCAATAGCAGCTTTTTCGTTGTCGTTTGATAAGCCTTTACCTGCATTGAATTGAGCACCGCCATTAGAAAATTGGATTATTACAGGCGAGTTAAGTTCTTTAGCTGTTTCCAAAACACTATTAATAGTGTTTGATCCAACAACATTAACAGCTGGTAAAGCAAAGCCTTTTTGTTTTGCTAATTCAAAAATTTCTTGAACTTCTTTTCCGGTGGCAACTCCAGGTTTAATCATTTTTTATTTGTTTAGTAGTGTGTTACATAATTTATAGAACAAATCTACACTTTTTTATACAAGTTGCGATAAATTTTTAACAGAAAGTACTTTGTTAGAAGGGGTAGTTTATACCGATATTTAGTACTGAGTTAGAGAAATTGAAGTTTTGAAACCACCTATTATTTGTTAAGTAAGGCTCGTGTGCTTTGAAACCTAAATCTAGTCTTGCAATTAAAAACTTAAAGTCATAGCGAAGCCCAAAACCAGCACCAACAGCTATATCTTGTAAAGATTTGAATCCGTTAAACTTAGAAGGGGCATCAGCAAATTCTGAACTGGTAATATCCCAAATATTTCCAGCATCTATAAATAAAGCAGATTTTAAAGAACCAAAAACGTCAAAACGGTATTCGAAACTGGTTAAAAACTTTAAACTACCTATATTATACTCTAAAACAGGAGTTCGTGTACCAGGTCCTAAGTCGTAGGTTCTCCATGCCCTAATGTCATTTGACCCCCCAGCAAAATAGCTACGAGAAAAAGGAATAAAAGGAATGTCTGAGTCATCGTATGTTAAAATCGCTCCTAGAAAAGTTCTATGAGCTAACACATTATTGTCACCTAAATCCCAATATTTTTTATACTCAATATCAGTTTTGAAATATTGGGCAATAGGAATTTTAAACACTGTTTTTTGCCCTAAACTGTTAGTATTATTAGATAAAAGCCCCATAATATTCCCTGAGTTAGCTATTCTAAACTTAAAAAAAGAAAAACTAGCATCTTTAATATTTTCTTGGTTGTTGTAAGTGTAGCTGTAAGCGATTTCAGGAATTAAAAAATCAGAAGTTACAATATTATATCTGTTAGCAAGGTTTAAAACATTTTGAAACTCAGTAGGATTAGAAGCTGCAAAATTAGCATCAGTAATAATATCAGTAACAAACCTAATTATTTCATTAGAATTACTCGGTGTGTTATTTGGAAAAGTGTAAGAAGGATCATAAATTTCAGCAACTTCAGCTAATTTTCGATATTCAGAATTATAAACAGAAAAATAATTATCAATATTTAAGTTTCTTATGTACTGTGTGTTTAATAGTTCTAATTGGATTGATTTTTTTTCATTGTAGTCCCACTTATAATCTATTCCTACTGATATATTTTGCTTGTCTAAACCAATATTTTTTTGAATTCCAATCCCTGAATAAAATTTAGTTCTAGGAAACATTCTTTTGGGTACTAACTTATGCAATCCAAAAGGAGCCATAAAACGAGGTATTTCTAATGAAATATCAGAACCAACTTCCCAACCAGGTCCATTATTTGAGTTAAAATAAGACGTAAAAGCTGAAAGTTTAAAAAGCTCAGCACCTTTAAATGTATTTCTATTGGTTAATGAAAACTTTAAAGAAACATCAAAGTTACGAATGTTAGAGCGAGACAATTCAGTTTCAAAACCTAAAGTGTATTTTTCAATAGGGGTTAAAAATACATTTGCTTCTAATTCATTTTCGCTTAATTCGTTATATCGAATAGAAGTTGCTTTAAAATTTTTTAGCCCTCTTAAATGAGTACGAGTTAAACTTCTAAGAGAATCACTATAAACAGTATTTGGTTTTATAAATAGAGATTGAGATAAATACTTAGGATTGTATTTTAATTTTCGAAGAGCATAAAAGTTTATCCCTTTATAACTAGTAGTATCTTTATGTTGAGAGTTTCTTGTACTATAAGTATAATCAGTGAAAACATTTACCTTCTTTATTCTCTGAATTTGAAAAGGAACAGTTTTATCAGAGATATTAATGTCTACATCAGTTTTTTTATAGTTTTTTAAAGTGTCATTTTCAAATGAAATATAATTCTCGTTAAAATGATAGACTCCTTTGTTTCTAAAAAGCTTTACAAGTCGATTAGCTTCATTTATGAAATTGTCATTTTTATAATGATCTCCAGATTTTAAATGACTTTTGTCTTTTGTTAGCTGATATAAAGAGTCTAAAACTGGTGATGTAATAAAGGTTTTTATGGTATCTAAATAAGAAGGATTTCCTTTTGTAATATGATAACTAATTTCACCTTTCTTCTTACCTATAGTATCCTTTTTAGAAGAAACTTTGGCTCTAAAATATCCTTCAGTTTGATAGTAAGCTTTTAAATTATCTACAGTCCTATTAGTTTTTTTGTCATCAATTATAATTGGAGCTTGTCCGCTTGTTAAAAACCAATTATTAAACCCAATAAATGTTTTAGCTACAGCAATACTTTGCTTTTCAGAAAAAATATTTTTGTAAAAATTATAGGTTTTTGGATGTTTTTTAGCCCATTCACTTGGTGTTTTAGGTGCTTCAGGATTCCCTAAATTATAAAAATGCAATGATAAAGGCATACCTAGAGCCTTAGCGTTAGGACGTTGCATTAGTAGTTCAGTAATATTACCACTTGAGTTTTTTACACTGTCAATATATACCGTGTTTTTGGCTAGCAATAACTCGTTTTCTTTAACATATTTAATCGTGCTACATGAGCTGAATAAGACTACTAATAAAAAGAAGAAAGAAAGTTTTTTCATTAACTTTACACCTCGTATTAAGAATCAAAAATACTATTTTTTAGTGGTTTTAGAGTGTTAAAAACAATTTAATGAGTTTATCTAAAAACAATATAAAGTTAATAACTAGTTTACAACAAAAAAAGTATAGACAGAAGCATCAATTATTTGTAGCAGAAGGAGTGAAGGTGGTTAATGAATTACTTGCATCTTCTTTAAAAGTAGAACAATTATATACTACTGATGAGTCATTTATGACTTTAAAAGAAGTAGAGGTTGTTTTGATTTCTGAAAATGAGTTGAAAAAAGTAAGTACTCTAAAAAAACCAAATAAGGTATTAGGTCTGTTTAAGATTCCGAAAGATGAAGAAATTAATAAAAACAGTTTTATTGTTGCTTTAGATGGAGTTAACGACCCAGGGAATTTAGGAACAATTATCCGTCTATGCGATTGGTTTGGGATTTCTGAGTTGGTATGTTCTAAAAATACGGTTGATTGTTATAATCAAAAGGTGGTACAATCTACTATGGGGTCGTTAACAAGAGTTCAGGTTTCATATGTTGACCTACCTGAATTTTTAAAGAGTACTTCATTGCCTATTTATACAGCAGATATGGATGGTGAAAATGTATACACTACATCATTACCTAAACAAGCAGTTTTAGTAATGGGAAATGAGGCAAATGGAATTTCACCTGAGATTACTGATGTTGTAAAAGATATTATAACCATTCCAAGGTTTGGTGATTTGCAACAAACTGAAAGTTTAAATGTAGCTACAGCAACAGCTATATTACTAAGTGAGTTTAAAAGAGATTTAATTTAACTGATAAAACTAAATCGCAACTACTTGATTTTTTTCAGAAAAAGCTTCTAATTCTTCTTTATAAAGTGCGTCATTACTTTCGGCAATAGTAGAAAGATAATTTGTGATTTCAATTGGTTTTATAAGTTCTATATTTTCTTTTTCGTGTAATTCAGGATAACATGATATAAAGAATTTTTGTATGTGAGCTATCAGTTTAATTAGGTCATTACAGTAAACAGAAGGATTGTTGAAACCGTTTTTTTTGTTATAACGATGAACCAACCTGCCACCTTTGCAAATTTCATTTAATGGGCACTCTAAACATTGTTTACAAAGCTTTGTGTTAAAATCATTAAAATATAATTTACCTAAAGAGGTGTGTTGTATATCTTGAAAACTATTTTCTTTAATATTTAGTCCAGTTTTTGTAAAACCATGACCACAAGCTTTTAGAGAATCTATAGCTTCAATTTCTCCATTGGTTTCGATAACTAAAACAGTTGATTCATTTTTTGCAATTTCATTAACTCTCATAAAAGAGTTTAATAATCCTAAAAATAGTGGAACCTTAAATCGTTTGGGATCGCTAATCCAAATGTCAAATAAATTAATTAGCCAATCAGCCATTAAGGTTTGGTTTTTATCGAAAGGAAAATTATCATGTGTATAGTCAGGAATTAAAAAGTTTACATAGCTGACATTCATTTTTTTAAAGCTATCGTAAATTTCTTTTGGGCTTTCTTCAATATTAATAACACAAGCTATGTCAGCAAAATTCATTTCATTTTTTAATAGTTTAACACTTTCAAAAACTGTATCGTAGCTGCCATTCCCTTTATGATCTACTCTATACATATCGTGTGCCTTTTTAGTTCCATCAACGCTTATACTAGGATAAATGTTTAAGTTTTTAAATAATTGTATCCAACTTTTATCTAAAAGAACACCGTTTGTTTGTAAGTCAAAAGAGAAAGATACATCAGTTAGCTCTTGTTGTATTTTTTGTACCTTACTTATGAAATCAATATAAAAATCTTTGGAAGCGAGTAGAGGTTCGCCTCCATGGAAAATAAAAGAAAATTCTTTTTTGTTATACTTTTTTATATAGTTTTTAGTCTTTTCAATAATATTATCAACTACTTCTGAAGACATGAATTTAGGTTGATTTTTATAGGTAGTATCTCCAAGGTTGTACATGAAGCAATATGAGCAATTAAGGTTACACCTGCTAGCAATTTTTATGGCTAAAGAATTAAAGTTCATAATTTGAAAAGATGTTGATTAAAACAAGGAAATTATACAGTGCACAATTTCCTTGAAAAGATTTTAAGATGCTGTATTATAATCTGAAATGTTTTTTTTCAACTTCAGCATCAACCTCTAAAAATCTTACACATTTTTGTAGCTTATCACTCCAAACTAATCCGTCAGGACATACTCTACCTCCACCACTAGTAGGGTAATAAATTTCTTCTTCCACATAGATAGCACCTCCTTTAATAAGGTCTAAATTGTCAGTTTGTAAGTTTGTGAATTTCTCTAATCCCTTTGGTAAAAAAAATGTTTTCTTCATAATTATTAATTTTAAGTTAATTGCTTACTCTATTTCTTTTTTTTAAGTTTAAAGATTACATTTTCAGCTACCTGCAAATCATTAAACTAATAGAAGTTAATAGACTTGTTTTTTTAACAAGTTTCTTAAAATGAGTTGTCACAAATATTAGCTATTTGATAATAAAAAGTAAGGTGACTACGTGACTATTTATAAAAAAGGGAGGTACAATTTTAAAATTATACCCCTCTTTGAAGGAGTAATAATTAACTTGTTTTTAAAGAAGAAAGATTTGAGAATAAGACTTCTATTTGAAGGAGAGTTTTTATTTTTTAGGACGGCGCATACTTTATAAAAGCATGAACTGATAAAAGAAAACCCTTTGTTCTTTAGTAAAGAACAAAGGGTTTTCTTTTATAGTTTTTAAGCTCTTTAAAACTTAAAATAATCCATTTATTTGAGCATCTATTCTATCAATAACATAACCTAAGTCTTCTTGATTATCAACAAAATCTAAATTATCTACATCAATAATTAATAACTTTCCTTTAGTATACTGGCTAATCCAAGCTTCATAGCGTTCATTTAATCGACTTAAATAATCGATACTAATAGAGTTTTCATACTCTCTACCTCGTTTATGAATTTGACCTACTAATGTAGAAATATCTGCACGTAAATAAATTAATAAATCAGGTGGAGTTACCAAGTTTTCCATTAATTCAAATAGAGAAGAATAGTTGCTGTAATCTCTATTTGTCATTAACCCCATTGCATGTAAGTTGGGTGCGAAAATATGGGCGTCTTCGTAAATAGTTCGATCTTGAATTATTTTTTTACCAGATTTACGTAGCTCTAGTACCTGACGAAAACGACTATTTAAAAAGTAAACTTGTAAATTAAAAGACCAACGTTCCATTTCGGCATAAAAGTCATCTAAATACGGGTTTTCATCAACCGATTCAAAATGAGCTTCCCAATTGTAGTGCTTTGCTAATAATTTTGTTAAAGTGGTTTTACCCGCGCCAATGTTCCCGGCAATTGCTACGTGCATAATTATTTGTTGTAAAGTGTTTTTTAATATTGCTGGCACTGCCAGATTAGGGGACGGTAAAATTACATAAAAAAAGGAACTCATAAACAATTTAACAGATCAATTTATAACCATAGCCTCTTATGTTTATAATTTGAATATTCTCATCGTGTTTTAGCTTCTTTCGTAACTTGGAAATAAAAACATCCATACTTCGAGCATTAAAAAAATCGTCATCTCCCCATAACTTTTTTAAAATAAAAGACCTGTCTAAAACTTCATTTTTCTTTTGTGATAGGTGGAATAGCAACTCTGACTCTCGATGTGTTAACTTCTTACAATCATTATTAAAAGACAAAACTTGCTTGGTGTAGTTAAAAGTATAATTACCAATGTTAATTGCGTCGTAGTTCTTTTTTAATTCAACTCTGTTTAACAATGAGTGAATACGAACAATTAATTCTTCCATTGAAAAAGGTTTTTTAAGATAGTCATTTCCACCGTGCTCAAAACCTTCAACAACATCTTTAGCTTGCGATTTTGCAGTTAAAAAAATAATAGGAAGATGTTTGTTCTCTTGTCGAATCTCTTTAGCTAGTGTAAAACCATCTTTTTTAGGCATCATTACGTCTAAAACTAAAATATCAGGAGGGTTTACTTGATAAATTTCATAAGCTTCTTCTCCATTAAGAGCATGAAACACTTCAAAATTTCTAGTTTCCAAACTTTCTTTTACAATTTGTCCTAAACTAGGTTCGTCTTCTGCCAACAACACTTTAATAGTTTTACTCATTATTTAAAACAATTTTAAAAAGGGTATTATTCGGTTTTGAAATTAAGGATATAACACCTTTATGTTTTTCAATAATCTTTTTAGTATAATATAAGCCTATCCCAAAACCTTTTACATCATGGGTGTTTCCTTTTGGAATACGGTAAAACTGATCGAATATTTTTTCTTGTTGATTTTTGTCAATTCCCTTACCGTTGTCTGCTACAGTTATTTCAATGGCATTTAATACCTGATTAATATGTATTTCTATAATTTCGCCACCATATTTAATAGCATTGTCAAGTAGGTTAGAAATAGCATTTTCAAAATGAAACACATCAATATTTGTGATTATTTCGGATTTGTTTGATGAGAATTGAATTGTTTTTTCTGAGTTAGTAAACTGATGTTTTTTAGCGTTATTTTCTATCAATTCAACTAAATTGATAGGTTCTTTCTTTAAAAGTAATTTTTCACTATCAAGTGTAGCTGTTTCTAATAATTTTTCCACCATTAAATGAAGTTTTTCTATCTGTACAGATGAAATAGAAATATATTTTTTAGTTTTTTCCTTATCATTTATAGCATTAAAATTATTAATAGCTTCTAGTGCAGTTGAAACGGTAGTTATAGGTGTTTTGAATTCGTGAGTAATGTTGCTAATTAAATCATTTTTAATTTCAGCAAGTTCTTTTTGTTGATTGATAACTTTTAATAAGTAAAATAGACTTGTAACAACAGCCAATGAAAGTAAAAGAGATAGTATAATTCCTGTCGAACTTCTTTTAAGAATTTCACTTGATGGGTTCTCATACAATAGGGTTAGCTTTTCATTACTTTTAACATAAGTAGACTTAGCATCGCTTTGTAGGTTTAGTGTAGGTACTCCTTCTTTTTTTGATGAATAAAATAAAGTATCATGTTTAAAATGATTTAAGTAAAAAGGAGTTGAAATGCCTTTAGTCGTTAATTGTTTTTTTATAATAGAATCCAGTTTCACATGATCCAAAGAATCATTTTGAACAGAAATAAAAATGGTTTGTAATCCTTTTATTAATTTTAAGCTATCTGTAGCCCTCTTACCTTTAAAAACTTTTACTTCTTTAATTCCTGAAGAATCAAGATGAATACCAGATGTATGATCTTTATTAAATTGAGTAATCTGGGTGATTTTAGAATACTTTTTAGGAGTAGAGTCGTTAATCTCATGCTTCATATCATTAAGAAGTGAGTCAACAAAATAAGAGTTCATTTTTTTAAACTCTTTCGGGTTGTCAGTTCTAATATCAAAAGAAGAAATTTTAAACTGTATACTGTCCTTTTTTTTCTCTATTTGAGAAGAAAAAACTTCTTTCCAAATGTTTTTGTCGTTAAGGTTGTTTTTTGAAGTTGCTTTTCTAGATTCTACTATTGCAAAAAAGTTTTGCTTAGTTAAAGCAGCGTAATATTCTTCAACAGCATTATCTAAACTTAATTGAATTTCATTTATAACACGTTGCTTGTTTTGTTGATAGTTTTTGTAGTTCCAATAAAACTGTATCAGAATTGTAGCAATAATTGTAGCGCTAATTAAATATAATATCCAACGATGTTTTCTTGTATTCATGTTTCAAAGATAAAGTGTTAAAGTGAATAAAAAACATGGTTAACACTCGTTAACACTCATTAACTCAAAAAGATAATATAGCTAAGCATATTTGTAGTATTGAATTTAAAAACTAAAGAAATGAGAAATATCACACTATTAATATTGTTGTTAAGCGCATCAATGTTTTCGCAAAATTTTCAAGGAAAAGCTATCTATAAGACACATCGAAAAATTGATCTTAAAATAGATAATAAAAAAGGAGCGCCAAACTCTGAAATGCAAAAAAAATTGCAAACACAATTAATGAAGCAGTTTCAGCAAACATATACGTTAAACTTTGATAAGTCAATATCTACATACAAACAAAATAAAAAGCTTTCTTCACCACAAGCTCAAGTAGGAGGAGTGCAAATTCAAGTGATGGGTAGTGGAGGAGGAACTGATGTTTTGTATAAAAACATAAAGGATAAAAGCTATATAAACAAAACTGAGATTAGTGGTAAACGTTTTTTAATAAAAGACAAGTTAGAGAACTTTGATTGGAAAATGACCGGAGAAACTAAGAATATCGGAAATTATACTTGCTATAAGGCTACTAAAACGAGAAAAGAAACCAGAACTTCAATGTCTATGACAGATGGAGAAACAGAAGAAAAGAAAGAAGAGATAACTATTGAAACTGTAGTATGGTATACTCCTGAAATTCCCATAAGCAATGGTCCAGGACAGTTTTGGGGATTACCAGGGTTAATTTTAGAAGTACAAGATGGAAAACAAACGATTGCGTGTACAGAAATCGTTTTAAATCCGTCAGAAAAAATAGAAATAAAAGAGCCAAAAAAAGGGAAGAAGGTTACTCAAAAAGAATTTGATAATATAATAGATGAACATACGAAGGATATGATGGAGCGTTTCAAAAACAAAAGAAAAAGTAAAGACGGAAACTCTTTTCAAATAGAAATACAAGGGTAGTCTTATTGTATTGAATTTAAACTCTAGTTCTTACTCACAGTAAGGTTATAGTTTTAAAGGAGAGTCTACTTAATAATAAAATCATGTAATGAAAAAAATATTATTCATAGCTATTTGCATAGCTACCTGGACTGCTAATGCCCAAATTACACTAAAAGGAGTAGTGAAAGATAGTATTGGAGCCCCACTAGAAATGGCAAATGTAATTGCTATAAACAAAACAACTAAAAAACTAGATTCTTATGGTTTCACGGATGCTAAAGGGAATTATAAATTAAATCTAACTAAAAATGCTGCCTATAGTATAAAGGTAAGTTATATAGGTTTGAAAACGGTAGAAGTTGATGTAGAAACAAAAGATAGTAACTTATTTAAAGATCTTGTTTTACAGGTAGATGATAGTTTAGATGAAGTAAATATTACTTATACAATGCCTGTAACTGTTAAAGGTGATACAATAGTGTATGATGCAGATAGTTTTAAAAGCGGAACTGAAAAAAAGCTAGGAGATGTGCTTCAAAAACTACCAGGAGTTGAAGTAAATGATGATGGTGAAATTGAAGTTGAAGGGAAGATTGTAAAAAAGGTGATGGTTGAAGGAAAGGATTTTTTTGATGGAGATTCTAAATTAGCGACTAAAAATATCCCTGCAAATGCAATAAATAAAGTTCAGGTACTTAAAAATCATAGTGAAGTAGGGCAAATGAGTCGTGTTACTGATAATGAGGATAACGTTGTTATAAATATTAAATTAAAAGAAGGAAAAAAGAACTTTTGGTTTGGAGAAGTTGCTGCTGGTTTAGGATTAGGTATGGAAGATAGTCGGTATATAGCACATCCAAAGTTATTTTATTATAGCCCTAAGTATAGTTTAAACATTATAACTGATGTAAACAATATTGGAGAAGTGCCTTTTACAATGAGAGATTATTTTAAGTTTACAGGAGGCTTTAGACAGTTTGGAGATAATAACGGAACAAACTTTAATGTAGGATCTAACGATATTGCTTTCTTAACTTTAAGAAATAATAGAGCGAAAGAGATTGAATCAAAATTTGGTGCTTTAAACTTTAGTTATTCTCCAAAGAAAACTTGGGATATTAGTGGATTTGCTATCTATTCAGGAAATGAAACAGATATGGAGGAAACTACGCAACGTGTATATTCAAATGCTGGAGTTGATATAAATAACCTGCCTCCATATGATGAGAATAATCCGTCTTCAATAAAGTATATTGATACCGAACAAACACAAGATGTAACAAATCAAAAAAGTGATTTAGGTTTGTTTAAAATAAGTTCAAGTTATAAGCCAAATGTAAACAACCAATTTGATTATGATATTTTTGCTAAGGTTTCAAAGCAACAACAACTACAAACAACATTATCATCAAGAATATATTTAAATGCAGATGATGAGGTAGTGCCTATTCATCAAGTTTCAGAGCAAAGCCCGTTTTCAATTAATCAAAACTTAAATTATTATTATACCTTAAATGATAAAAATATTTTTGCTTTTGAGGCGCAACATTTATGGCAAAATGAAGATCCGTTTTACAATGCTGAACTGGAAAAGTTGTCTTTTTATAACTTGTTATCATTAACAAATGTTAATCCAAATCTAGGGGATCATAATTTATTTAATGTAAGTCAGAATAAAAGAATAAAAACAAACAAGTTAGATGCGAAATTAGATTACTATTATGTACTTAACTCTAAAAGTAATTTAAATATAACTTTGGGTGCTACCTTAAGTAATCAAGAATTTAACTCAACTATTTTTGAAGTTTTAGAAGGAAATAAAAATGAAATTACTGAATCCAATACAGTTAACGACGTAGATTTTTCTTTTGATGATTTGTATATGGGTTTGCATTATAAATTCATAACAGGTATTTTTACCTTTAATCAAGGTTTTACATCACATAACTACGTTTCTAAAAACACCCAATTAGGGTCAGTCTATGAAAATAGTTTTACTAAACTTTTACCAGATGCTTCGGTAAAAATTAACTTAAAAAAATCAGAGACACTACGTTTAAACTATGCCATGCAAACTAGTTTTACTGATGTAAATAAATTAGCAGAAGGTTATGTTTTTAATAACTACAATAGTTTATATTCAGGGAATAGAACTCTTGATAACTCATTATACCATAATATAAATTTGAATTATTTTAGTTTTAATATGTTTAATTATACCAATGTTTTTGGGGCAATCAACTATAGTAAACGTATTAGAGAAATTAAGAGTAATACAGAGTTTATTGATGTTAACCAAGTAAGAACTTCGGTAAACTCTGCTTTTCCTGATGAGTCTATTTCAGTAAGAGCAAATTTTCAAAAGAGTTTTAGAAAGTTTAAACTACGATTAGGAGGTAATGTATCTTATGGAAAATCGAATAGTTTAATAACTGATCGACAAACGAATGAAACAAGAAATAGGTTAGCGAAAACATTTTCTCAAACATATACCTCAAAATTTAGTACAAACTTTAAAGAAGCTCCGAATTTTGATGTAGGTTATAACGTGTCTATAAACAATTCAGATATTGGAGGAGTTGAAAACACTTTTACAACCCATAGTCCGTATATAAATTTTGATGCTTTTTTCTTAAAGGAATTTATTTTTACATCAAAGTATACCTATAATAGCGTACTTAATAATGGTAAAACAATTGATAGTTATGGTTTCTTAAGAGCAGATATTACGTATCAGAAAAAAGACAGTAAATGGGAATATAAAGTTGGAGTTACCAACTTATTAAATTCAACAGGATTGAATCAGAATAGTAGTAATGATATTTATGTGAGCAATTCTTCGTATGTAATTCAGTCTAGAATAGTAATGTTTACAGTAAAATATAATTTGTAAAAACACAAAGCAACCCAATTTTGGATTGTTTTGTGTTTTTTAGATTTAAAAATAGTTATTTAATAGCTATTTTTCTTGTTACTTGTTTACCAGCATTTTCAATTTGTAAAAGGTAAAGTCCGCTAGCAGTTTTAGTTAATTGTACTTTTTCATTAAATTGACTAGAAACAGTTGAGAACTTTTGTGTTTCAAGTAATCTTCCTCTAAAATCAAAAAGCCTAATAATTGTTGATTCTTTGTCTTTTACCTTGAAGTTTACCGTTACTTTTTTATCTAAGAGAGTGGGAATTGGACCTATTTTTAAATCATCAAACAACGTATTGTCTGTAGCAAAGCTTTCTTGAATAGTAATAGTATAATCTTCGACCTCACCATTAAAGTTTAATCCACAAGAGTTAGGATTGCTAGTTGACCTTGTAGAGATTCTCATAGTTGTAGAACCTAAAGGTGCATTTTCAGGTACGGAAACAGAAAGCGTGTTAGAAGAAGTTAAATCATAAGTTTCATCAGCGTCAAATATACAGTTTTGGTTCCAGTCTATCCAAGCAAAAGTATTTATGTCGCTGTTCCCAGTTGTGTTGATAGTAGTTGTTAAATCGTAGCTTTCACCTCTAACTACTTGCGTCGTTATTGATTTAAAATCTGAATACCCATTTGTTTTATTTGAATCATTATTGATACTATTAAAAGTAACATTCGTAATGCTTAATTGTGACTCAGTATTACCAGAAGAATTACATAGGTTATCATTTACGTTTAAAAGTATATCTACTGACTTGGTCATTGAACCTGATGTAGCAGTAACAGTAACTGTATAATCACCTATGGCAACATCCGTTAAGTTGGTTACTGTTAAAGTAAATTTTCCACTACTATTTATATTAGTAGGGCTCAACGTTGCAGTTGAATTTGTTGGAATTCCTAAATAAGAAAGGTTAACAGTTTCATTAAAACCATAGAGAGCAGTATAATCAAAATCAAAAGTTATTTCATTAGTCGCTTGTTTACATACAGACATATCTCCAGTACTGTTTGAAATAGAGAAAGTAGGTTCTAAAACAGTAATAGTATAGTCTTCTGCTTCACCATTAAAACTCAGTTCACAAGAATTTGGATTACTATCTAACTTTGTAGAAACCCTCATAATTGTTGGCCCTGTTGGAATACCTTCAGGAACAGTAACAGAAATAGTATTAGATGAGGTTAAGTCATAGGTTTCATTAGCATCAAAAACACAATTTTGGTTCCAATCAATCCATGCAAATGTTTTTATGTTATTATTTCCATCAGTATTGATAGAAGTAGTTAAATTATAGTTTTCACCTCTAACAACGTCTGTGCTTTGGCTAGTAAAGTCTGAATAACCAGTTGTTTTGGTAGAGTTATTGTTAATACTATTAAAAGTAACATTAGTAATACCTAATTGAGATACAATATTACCAGAAGAATTACAAAGACTATCGTTTACGTTTAATAGTATGTCTACAGATTTGGTTATTGAGCCTGATGTAGCAGTAACTGTAATTGTGTAATCTCCTTTAGTAACCTTTGTAAGGTCTGTTACAGTTAAGGTAAACTTTCCGCTAGTATTAATTGTAGAGTTGCTTAATGTAACTATAGAATTAGCAGGAGCTCCAGAGTAAGATAAATTAACTGTTTCATTAAAACCGTACAAAGCATTATAGTTAAAATCAAAAACTAGCTCATTTGTAGCTACGTTACATACAGAGATGTCTCCAGTATTATTAACTATTGAATAAGTAGGCGCTGTTGGGAAAATTGTTAAGTTGGTGTTATTAATATTGTAAAAAATGTTATCTGCTGCTTCAACTAATATTCGAGCATTAGTTGTGGGAGTATCAGGTATAACAATGTCTTCTGAACCGTCATTTGGTGTATTGCCTTTTAAAGTAATAGGAAAAGTAAGTCCTCCATCTGTTGAAAGTTTTATATTTACATTAGCACAATTAATAGGAGCTTGGTCTGTAGCTCCTTTACTCCAAGTAATAGTTTGAGTAGAACTAGCTCCCCAAGATACAGCAGAACTAGGGCTAGTAACGGTAAAAGCCTCAGCATCTATAATATTAATTTTCATATCATCTCTAGCAGAGTTACCTCCTCCAGCATGATTATCTCTTACTGTAAAGGCAAAGTCTAATTCTCTAGCAACTGATGGTAAAACCTCCCATTCTGTAGAAGTGTTTCCGCTTAAAACTGTTGAAAGAGCAGGGAAATATCTATCTGGAGACTTTGAAGGAGATAATGACCTGAACATAGGTCCTCCAGTATTTGTAGGTAATGGAGACATTGTTGCGGTTTCATTATCAATTTGCTCCCAGGTATATGTCAAAGAAGATGTTCCGTCAGCATCAGTAGCTTGTCCTTTCAAAACAAAAGGAGTAGATTTAGGAATACTTACATCATTTCCAGCGTTAGCAGTCGGAGCGTTGTTCCCAATGTTTGTTGAGGTAGCACAACTTCCTGTTCCTTGTACATGGCTCCACATTTGGGCTATACTAACAGCGTGAAAATAATCGTCACTTACATTTTGTACATTTGGTGAACAGATACCGGCATACCCCATAATTGTAGAACCGCTTCCAGGTTCAACAGCTGTACTAGTACTTCTGTTCCCATCACAAGAGTTGTTAAATGTATGAGTAGCTCCGAATTGATGTCCAACTTCATGAGCAACATAGTCTATGTCGTAGGTATCACCTATAGGTCGGCTTCTTCCAGTAACCCCTTGAGCTTTATAGTTAGTAGCGCAAACAGAGTTTAGTTGAGCCAAACCTCCGGCACCAGTACTAAATGTATGCCCAATATCGTAATTAGCGTCACCAATAATGTTGTCACATTTTACCTGACTTTCATCAATTAAAGTATTAGCATTATCATTGGTTAATCCATCAGTATCAGCATCTAAGAAAATTAAGGAATCATTATTATCAACAATAATCATTCTTACCGCTAAATCTTTTTCATAAACACTGTTTACACGAGTTATAGTAGTATTCATAGCTGATAATACAGCAGCTTTTTTTTCTGTATCACTAGCTGTTGATGGTACTCCTTGATTATTTATATGGAACTGGGCATATTCACCTGTACAAGCTATTGCCATTCTGTAGGTTCTCAAGTTACCATCATTAGCATTTCTTCTTTGGCGTGGTGATATGTTTTCTTCTTGTACAGTATCTTCAACCTTACAAAGAAATTCATCTTTGATGGAAGCTAGACTGCTCTTTTTGTATATTATATACTCTTTATAGTCCTTAGTATAAGGGTTTATGTATGAAGTACCTTCATTTGCTGAAAAAATGATTGCATGAACTCCATCTTTTCCTATACTTATCTTAGCAGAAGAAGTAGGATTGTCAATTCCCTGTGCTGAAAAAGATTTAATCATAGGGAACTTCTCGGCTAAACCTGATGCTAAATAAGGAGTTTCCTTTATTGAAAAACTTTCTAGTTTTCCATTAGCATTAGGAAGTTGTATAATTTTTGAATTAGGTCCACTTTTAGACTCTAAGTTTGGTAATGTGTTTTTAAATACATCTAAATCCAAACTCATTAAAACGTATTGTTTTGGTGAAGAGTTTGTACTGAAAGTTCGTTTTTTTTGTTGAGCAATAGCGTCTTTATGAACTCTTGTCCATAGTTGTTGTGAATACAAGCTAACTATTGAAAAGTAGAAAGCAACTAAAAAAGGAAGGGTACTTTTTTTAAACATGGTTTTTGTAATTGATATACGTTTAGTTTATAACAGTAAAACTCTAAATTTCCCTACCTTTGTAAGGTAGTTTAGCGCCACAATTTATGAATAAAAAAATAAGAATTAGTGATCTAGGAAGAAAAGATTACAAGGAAACATGGGATTACCAAACTAATCTTTTAGATGAAATAGTGTCATTAAAAAGAGAAAGAAGAAATGAAAATAGTGAAATTGAGACTCCTAATTACTTTTTGTTTGTAGAGCATCCACATGTGTATACTTTAGGGAAATCAGGAGATATGAATAATCTTTTGTTAAACGAAGAAAAGTTAAAAGAGAAAGAAGCAACTTTTTATAAGATCAATAGAGGAGGAGACATAACTTATCATGGACCGGGACAAATTGTTGGTTACCCAATCTTAGATTTAGAAAACTTTTTTACTGATATTCATAAGTATTTACGTTTGTTAGAAGAATCAATTATTTTAACAATTGCAGAATACGGATTAGAAGGCGAAAGAAGTGATGGAGAAACAGGTGTTTGGTTAGGTGTAGGTACACCGTTTGCTAGAAAAATTTGTGCTATGGGGATTAGAGCCAGTAGGTGGGTTACCATGCATGGATTTGCCTTGAATGTGAATGCTAATTTAGGGTACTTTGACAATATTATACCATGTGGAATTCGTGGTAAAGCCGTTACTTCGATGGAAGTCGAACTAGGTAGAAAGGTCTCGGAGGAAGAAGTAAAAGAAAAAATTATAAAACACTTTAAAGAACTTTTTGAAGTGGAAGAGTTTGTAAAAGCATAAAAAAAAGGGTTGACAATTGTCAACCCTTTTTTTAGATATTGTCTCGTCCTGAAATAAGTTTACACAATTTAGACTTATTTTATGAAAAACAATGTATCCAAGAAGAAGCGTACACAGTGTGATTACAATTTAGG
>NZ_QUNS01000002.1:0-463602 GCF_003387615.1 Tenacibaculum gallaicum
CCTAAATTGTAATCACACTGTGTACGCTTCTTCTTGGATACATTGTTTTTCATAAAATAAGTCTAAATTGTGTAAACTTATTTCAGGACGAGACATAGATAAATAAAAAAGCTCCTCATTGAGGAGCTTTTTTATATTTTGTTATCTATTTACCCATAATTCTTTCTAATTCTGATGTTAATGTTTTAACATTATTAACCATTTTAATAATAATACCATTAGCATCTACAATTAAATGTGTAGGATATTGTTTAACTTTTAGTTTCTTAGCCATGTAATCCTTTTGTTCTGGGATAGTTGGATATTTAAACTCTTTGGTCTCTAAAAATTTAACCAATTCATCTTTTTTATCAAAAGCTAAACTAACAAATTCAATTTTTTCATCCTTGTATTTATCCACCAACTCATTTAATTCAGGAAACTCTTCAACACACACTTTACAAGTAATAAACCAACACTTTAGTACTAACAATTTTCCTTTTGTGTCAGCTTTATTGTGTGGATTACCATTTAAATCAACAAAGTTGTAATTAGGAAGTTTTTTACCTTCCATTTTAAAATATTGATGTGCTATAGAAGCTTTACTAACAATTGATTTTTTGATTTTTTCATTCGAAGAATCATCTATACTCGTAAGTTGATATTGTGCTTTTCCGTCTTTTTCATACTTAATAGGAATGTATGCACCAGTACGAAGTAAGGTTAAAAAGATACCTTTTTCCATGATAGCACCCTTATCATCCATAGGAATGAAAGTTGACATTAAATCAATATTTTCCTTTGTGTAAGCTTCCCAATTATCAAAGTTTTTTTGAATATCTTCAGTATCAATAGAAAATGAACCTGTCGAAGAACCTTCAAGAGTTAAGGCTTCTTCAGAAGTATTATCTTCATTAATAGGAGGTTCTTCTTCCTTTTTGGGAGTAATTACTTCATTACTTTGAGCTATGGTTTTATCTTCATTTGAAATTGAATTAGAATAAATATCTAATCCAAAAAATGAAATTGCAAAACCTACTCCTATTGATAATAAAGCTAGTACAATATTTCTCATTTCTTTAGAATTTTTTGTTTAAAAACTTAATTCTGCTTACTAATATAGCTTTTTTTAATGAAATGATTAAACTTTAACCCTCCAGTTGTGCTTATCTTCTAGTTTGTTGTATTGAATGTTAAGTAGTTTTTCTTTGAAGAAAGAAGCATAAGAATCACTTACTTCTGGTAATTCAAAAGTATCATTTTGGTGTTTAAACCCTTTTATAGGATTTATTACAGCAGCAGTACCAGAACCAAAAATTTCTTTTAGTTCACCTTGCCTTGCTGCTTCTTTAATTTCAGCAACTGATACTCTTTTAATTTCAATATCTATGTTGTAGTCTTTTGCAAGTTGAATAATCGATTTACGAGTAACACCATCTAAAATACGGTCACTTGTTGGTGCAGTTATAAGTTTATCTCCTACTCTAAAAAAGACATTCATTGTACCTGCTTCTTCAAGGTATTCGTGTGTATTTGCATCGGTCCAAACAATTTGTTGATACCCTTCTTTATGCGCTAAACTAGTAGGGTAAAATTGAGCTGCGTAGTTACCAGCCGCTTTTGCAAAACCAACACCACCATCAGCAGAACGACTATATTTTTCAGCAAAAAGAACTCTAACTTCACCAGCATAATAAGATTGTGCAGGAGAGCAAATAATTATAAATTTATACTCTTCGGCAGGAGAAGCAGCTATAGCTCCTTCAGAAGCAATAATAAATGGACGAATATATAACGAGTTTCCTATTCCTTTTTTAATCCACGCATTGTCCAATTCAAGAAGTTTTTTTAATCCCCCAAAAAATACATTTTCAGGAACTGGAGGCATCGCTAAACGAGCACCAGATTTATTAATTCTATGAAAGTTTTCATCCGGACGAAATAAAAACACACCATCATTATCGTCCTTATAAGCTTTCATTCCCTCAAAAACAGCTTGTCCGTAATGAAAAACTCTAGCCGAAGGTTCAAAAGTTAAAGGTCCGTAAGGCATAATTTTAGGCGTTTTCCATTCTCCATCAGCAAAGTCACAAATCAACATATGGTCAGTAAAAGTGCGACCGAATGCTAAGTTGTTAAAATCTACTGTATCTATTTTCGATTCTTGTATAAGCTCAATATCAATATTCATTATGTGATTAATTTTAGAAGTGCCACGAAGATACGAAATCTAGTGGTATATTTTGAGTTTAGCCCCTTGCATGAAGAAATATGAGTATATTTGTTGATATGTTAATTTTAAATTTTTGAAAATGAAAAGACTACTAGTGTTTGCTATGGTTTTAAGTATAGCGTTTGTTTCTTGTAAAGTTGAAAATAAGAAAGAAACTACCGAAGCGAATAATGTTAAAGAGCAAAAGATAGAATATGCATCTTTTGGTGAAGAGATTACAGATGCAGATGTTGTTTCTGCTGAAGAGATGCGAGCTGAATTCAAAAACTTAAAAAAAGGAGATACCCTAAACATAAAATTTACTTCAACAATTAACGAGGTATGTAAGAAAAAGGGATGTTGGATGAAGCTAGATTTAGGTGAAGAACAAGAGTCAATGGTACGCTTTAAAGATTATGGTTTTTTTATGCCTTTAAATGCAGATAACAAAGAAGTAGTAGTAAACGGAAAAGCTTTTGTTACTGAAATTTCTGTAAATGAATTACAACATTATGCTAAAGATGCAGGAAAGTCGGAAGAAGAAATAGCAAAAATTACGGAACCAAAATACACCTATGCTTTTGAAGCTGATGGAGTATTAATGAAGAAATAATGAAACAATTAATTGTTGTTTTATTGATGTCTTTGGTGCTTTTTTCCTGTAAAGACAAAAAGAAAGAACCAAAAGAAGAACTTATTATGTATCAATCTTCAGAAATGGCAGCCTTAATGAATGCTATGTATGAAGGGAACATGACAATTAAGAATAAAATTTTAGAAGGTGAATCAATAGGTAACTTTCCTGAAACCTATCTGAATATTCATTCTGCGGTTTTAACCGATCCAGCAGATAGAAATACAAGTTTTGAAGCTTTTTCAAAACTGTATATTCAAAATATGCAGCAAGTGTATTCGGGATCAAAAGATTCTTTAAAACAGAATTTTAATCAAGCTGTAAATAGTTGTATTGCCTGTCATAAAACAACTTGTACAGGACCAATACCAAGAATTAAAAAATTACTGATTAAATAGTTTAGTTATAAAACGGGAAATTATCATAACGTCCGATGGTTCTACAACCATTCATTTACCAGATTGGAATGAACAATATCATTCTAAGCATGGTGCAATACAAGAAGCATATCATGTGTTTATAAGAAATGGATTAAGGTATGTAGATGCTAAAAGTATTTCTGTTTTAGAAATAGGTTTTGGTACAGGACTCAATTGTTTTATCACGTTATTGGAAGCAGGGAAAAAAGTTGATTATGTTGGAGTAGAGGCTTATCCTGTAGCAAAAGAAGAAGTTGAAAAACTAAATTATGTAGTAGAGTTGGAAGCTCAGGATAAGGAAACACTATTTGAGAAAATCCATGAAGTTTCTTGGGAAGAAAAGCAGGATATTACTCCTGATTTTTCATTGACAAAACGTAAACAGTTTTTTGCTGAAATTACCGATGAAAATTATTTTGACTTGATTTACTTTGATGCTTTTGGAGCAAAAGTACAACCTAATTTGTGGACAGAGGATATTTTTAAAATTATGTTTGCAGCGTTAAAACCAGAAGGAGTTTTAGTAACCTATTCAGCAAAAGGAAGTGTACGACGAGCAATGCAGGCGGTAGATTTTGATGTAGAACGCTTACCTGGACCTCCAGGGAAAAGAGAGATGTTGCGAGCAACAAAAGTAAGTGGTGAGTAACATTTAACATAATTAAAAGCCTAATGAAATTAGTCTAGTAAATAGAAACAAATAAATGGAGTTTAAAAGACGTTTTGGTAATAGAAAAAAAGGAAATCCTAAAAAAGGGTTATTTCTAGTAATCTTATTAATCATTGTATTGTATTTGTTTTTCAATGCAGAAAAAATTATTGGAAGATTTTTATAAATGAAGCCATTTCAATTTAAAGAGTTTACAGTACACCAAGATAAAACTGCAATGAAAATAGGTACCGATTCGGTATTGCTAGGTGCGTGGTGTGATTTAGGAGGATACCCTGATACAATATTAGATGTTGGTTCAGGCACAGGTGTTATTTCATTGATGTTAGCACAACGAAGTGATGCGATGACCATTGATGCAGTTGAAGTTGATGAAAGTGCTTATGAACAAACGGTTGAAAATTTTGAGCAATCAGCTTGGGGAGATAGACTTTTTTGTTACAATGCTTCTTTTGTAGAGTTTGTTGAAGAAATGGCTGAGGAAGAAGAAGAGTACGATATAATTATATCCAATCCGCCATTTTATACTGATGACTATGAAACGGAGGATGTAGCACGAAATAAAGCACGATTTACAAGTTCACTGTCTTTTGAAGAGTTAGTACAAGGAGTAAGTGAAATATTGTCCGAAAACGGAAGGTTCTCATCCATTATACCGTTTAAAGAAGAAAGAAATTTTATTAAATTAGCTGAAAAGCATAACTTATATGTAAATAGAACTTGTAGAGTAAAAGGAAATCCAACATCAGAAATAAAACGTAGTTTGTTAGAATTTTCGTTTACTGAAGCTACAGTTCAGGAAGAAGAATTAATTATAGAAACCAAAAGGCACCAGTATACTGATGCCTATATAAATCTTACAAAAGATTTTTATTTGAAGATGTAATTTTTTATGTGGATACCTTTTTCAAAAACGTCATTTAATGTTAACTCAGTTCTTGTTGTGAAGAATGGAGTTTTTGAGTGTCAGTTTTTATAACTTCGATTGGGTTTTTATTCTCATCAATAGCAACAAAGGTAAACTCACCCTCAATGGCTTTTTCTCTATGATGTGAGTACATATGCTCTGTATAAATTTTAACGGTAACTTTCAAACTTTTGTTACCTATATAGCTAACTTTTCCTATTAACTCAATAATAGTTCCAGCAGGAATTGGTTTTTTAAAATCAATTTTATCACTACTTACAGTTACAACTTTTTGCCTACAAAATCGTGTCGCAGTAATAAAAGCAACTTCATCCATTAGTTGCATAGCAGTTCCTCCGAACAGTGTATCATAGTGATTTGTTGTGTTTGGAAATACGGCTTTAAAAATACGTGTTTCCGATTGTATTATTTTTTCTTCTGTGGTCATTTTTAGTGGGAGTTTATATGATAATTAGTGCCCAAAAAGTTTTGTGTTTTTGGGCACTTTATAATTAGTCAGCTGTTAGGTAATAGTTTCCAGTGTATTAGTATTGTACCTTAATGAAGCTTCTTTTGCAGCCGAAACCATAGCAAGTAAAGCTTTTTCTGTTTCATCCCAATGTCTGGTTTTAAGACCACAATCAGGATTTACCCAAAGCTGGGAGGCTGGAATAACTTTTTGAGCTTTGTGTAAGAGTTCAGTCATTTCTTGAATAGAAGGAACTCTAGGTGAATGAATGTCATACACTCCAGGGCCAATTTCATTGGGGTATTTAAAATCAGCAAAAGCATTTAATAGTTCCATTTGAGAACGAGAACATTCAATAGTAATAACATCGGCATCCATATCAGCAATGTTTTGAATGATGTCGTTAAACTCTGAATAACACATATGCGTATGTATTTGTGTAGCGTCATCTACACCGCATGATGAAATTTTAAAAGCTTCAACAGCCCATTTTAGATAGTTTTTCCAGCCTGATTTTCGTAGAGGAAGTCCTTCTCTTATAGCAGGTTCATCAATTTGAATAATTCTGATACCCGCTTTTTCTAGATCTGTAACTTCATCGCGAATAGCTAATGCAATTTGTTTACAGGTAGTTGAACGAGGTTGGTCATCGCGCACAAAAGACCATTGTAAAATGGTAACAGGCCCTGTTAACATTCCTTTAACCCAATTGTTAGTTAAAGATTGAGCGTATTGTGACCAGTAAACAGTCATTGGATGAGGTCGATAAACATCACCGTAAATAATAGGAGGTTTTACACAGCGGCTACCATAACTTTGAACCCAACCTTTTTTTGTAAAAGTTACTCCAGCAAGTTGTTCACCAAAATATTCTACCATATCATTTCGCTCATACTCACCATGAACCAAAACATCTAGCCCTATTTTTTCTTGCCATTGAATGGTTTTTTGAGTTTCTTTCTTTAGTAAATATTTATATTCCTCACTATTTAAGGAGCCTTTTTTAAATTGAGCTCTCCAGCTTCTTACTTCCTTAGTTTGGGGGAATGAACCAATGGTTGTAGTAGGAAATAATGGTAAATTCAATACTTTTTCTTGAGCTTTTTTACGAGTAGAAAAGGCATTTTTTCTTTGAGAGTCTACTTCAGCAATGGCATCAACACGCTGTTTTACATCATTATGATGAATCAATGCTGAAGATTTTCTGCTAGCAATTGCTTTTTTGTTTTCTTCAAAAGCATTTAAAATAGCTTTATCAGTAGTACCTTCAGATAGTTTTTTTAATAAACTTACTTCTGTAAGTTTTTGCTTAGCGAAAGCAAGCCATTGTTTAATATCATTATCTAAAGATGTTTCTAATTCTAAATCGCAAGGAGCGTGTAATAAGGAACAAGAAGAAGCAATAAAGATTCTATCAGAACCTAATTTATCGGTTGCTTTTTGAATAAGCTGTAAAGATTTTTCAAAGTCATTTTTCCAAATGTTTCTTCCATCTACAATACCTAATGATAGAGATTTATTCTCAGGAAGAGTGTCTAATACATCGTCTAGTTGGTCTTCACAACGAACTAAGTCGATATGTAATGTGTCGATAGGTAGTGTGTTAGCTAATGAAAGATTGTCTTTTAAACCTTCAAAGTAAGAGGTAACTATAAACTTTAATTTAGGAAACTTTTTTCTAATTTCATTATAGATAAACTGATAGGTTTCTTTGGCTTTTTCGTTTAGGTCTAACGCTAAAAAAGGTTCATCAAACTGAATCCATTCAGCACCCTGGGCTTGAAGTTCTTGAAGTATTTCAATATAAACAGGAAGTAACTTTGAAGCTAAATCTAACTTATCAAAACCTTCTTCTTTTTCTTTACCTAAAAGAAGGTAGCTAACCAGACCAATAATTACAGGTTTAGCATTAACTCCTAATTGTTTAGCACCAACAAATTCATTAACAATTTTATTAGAGAATAGTTTAAATTCTTGGTTTTTATAGAATTCAGGAACAATGTAATGGTAATTAGTGTCAAACCACTTAGTCATTTCCATAGCAGTAATATCAAGTTCATCTTTTTGATATCCTCTTGCCATGGCAAAATAAAGATCTAGTTCAGAGTTTGAGGTTTTTAAAGCTACTTCGTTGTAACGTTTAGGAATAGCACCAACGCTGAGTGTCATATCTAACACTTGATCGTAATAAGAAAAATCATTACAAGGAATAAGGTCTATACCTGCTTCTTGTTGTGTTTTCCAATTTTCTTGACAGATGTTTCTTCCTGTTTCAAGAAGTTCCTGTAAACTAGTTTTGCCTGACCAATATTGCTCGCAGGCTTTTTTGAGTTCTCTGTTGCTACCAATACGCGGATAGCCAAGAATGTGCGTTTGCATTTTCTTTTAAACTTTTATAATTAAACATTAATTTTAAAAGCTCTTTTAGATGCTTCGCAATGCTAAAAACGATAAGATGTTTGAGAAAAATAATGACATACCAAAAAAGCACAGCATTTCATAAAGAAAGTGTGCGTTAAAAATATATCATCGGTATGACCCAAAAGCTTCAAATCGCGAAAGCATTGTCAATATCCGAATAGGCAGGTCTCCTGACTTATAACAGTTTTTATCATCCTTCCCGCTTTGCAGTGGATATACTAGGATAAAAACTTTTGGTGTGTTACTTACAGTTGCGCGACAGTTCGTGATTTTCACACGATTCCCTATTAATCTACAGCTAAGTAAAACCTTTTCGGTTGATGAAGTATGTAAAGAACTTATCGGGGTAAATGTATGTATTATTTTTTTAGAAAGGAGGATAAAAAAAGCATCAATTAATTGATGCTTTTGTTTGAAAAAGAAAATTTAAAACTAATATTTATTTTTCCCAGTTTTTAAGTTGATTCAAATATAGATAGCTTTCAACAAATTTTCTATGTTCGGTACTTGTCATAGTTTCGAGAAGTTCTAACGCTGAGATATAACTAGCTAAATTTCCGTTTGAAGATAAAAACTTACCATCTTTAACAAAAGTTACCAAGCTGTCATTTTGCACTTTTAAATTAGGATAATCTTTTTGCAATTGCACACCACCACCAATCCATGTTACAATTTTATGACCATCAGCAATACCAGATTTACCAATTAAATTTGCACCAGCGCAATTGCTTACTGTAAATTGAGTTTCTTGGTTTTTTGTTTTTATAAAATCTACGATTTTATCATTATGCACTTGCGCATACATATCGTAAGCACTTGGAACAAATAAAGCTGTTAGTTTGGGGCAATTATCAAAAGTGTAGTCTGGAACAAAATGCATTCCTTCTTCGGTAGTAATAGGTTTAGCTGTTTCAGCTATAGCTACTACATTAAAAAGTTGTTTGCCCTCTTTGTTTGATTTTCCAAAAACATCAGATGTTGCTATAACTTCTCCTTGTAAAACTCCGTTAAACATTAAAAGCCCTATAGTTGGTAATTCAGGATTAAATGGTTTTAGATGTTTAGTTAGAGTATCAGATGGAGATACAACTTGTTCAACTTTTTTATCGGGTTTCGATTTTCCTGAATTACAACGAACAGTAATAATTGCAAAAACCAGTATAATTATAATGCTAAAGTTTTTCATGTGTTTTTATTTAGTATCTCTTTGAGTAGGTTTAATAATCATTCTAAAATACTGGTCTTTATATATGTAATAGCCTAACCAGTTGTATAGAGTTCTCACTTTGTTTTTGAAATTTACAAGTCCCATAATGTGTACAAAAATCCAAATTAACCAAGCAACGAAACCTTTTAAAGATTGTTTTTGCCCAGGGAAATCAAGTACAGCCTTATTTCGTCCAATAATAGCTAATGAACCTTTATCATTGTATTGAAAAGTCTTCCAGTTACTATTTTTTCTAGAAAGATTTTTAGCTAAGTTTCTAGCTTGTTGTAATGCAGGTTGTGCTAATTGAGGATGTCCTTTAGGATAGTTTTCGTCTCCTAAAATCAAAGCACAGTCCCCTAAAGCATAAATGTTATCATATGAATGTACTAGGTTGAACTGATTTGTTTTTAACCTTCTACCAGCACCAAAACTCTCCTTTGAAAAACCATCAAATGTTTTAGCAGACACACCAGCTGCCCATATAAGGTTTTTAGTATGTATTTTTTCTCCGTTTGACAAATACACGGTTTCACCATCAAAATCATTAACCATGGTGTTCATTGTCAAAGTTACCCCAAGTTCACTTAACTTTTGAGAGGTGTATTCTTGTGCTTTTTTTGACATAGGAGCTAATACAGAGCTTTGACCATCGATAAGGTGTATTTCTCCAAAATCATTTTCGTCTAGCTCAGGGTAGTCTTTTATGATAATTGAAGTTTTAATCTCGGATAAAATCCCTGAAAGTTCAACACCTGTAGGGCCTGCGCCAGCAATAACAAAAGTTAAACACTTTTTTCTTTCTTCTGGATTGTGAATTCTTGTAGCTCGGTCAAATCGAGTTAAAATAACATTTCTAAGAGACAGCGCATCACTAATGGTTTTCATTGGTAAACTGTACTTTTCAATGTTTTTGTTTCCAAAAAAGTTACTTTCTGTACCAGTTGCCATTACTAGGATGTCATATTCTATTTCTCCATTACTTACGACTATTTTATTTTCTTCTGGAACAATTTTTTCAAGAGTACCCAGTCGAAAACGAGCGTTTTTAAATTTTCTTAAAATTTTTCTGAATGGATAACTAATTGCAGAAGGTTCCATAAAACCTGTGGATACTTGGTAGATTAAAGGAGGAAAGAAATTGTAGTTGTTACTATCTACTAGAATAATCTGATAATTTTCTGAATTTCCTAACCCTTTTATAAGTTCTAATCCAGCAAAACCGCCGCCAACAACGACGATTTTTTTCATATTTTTCATAATGCTATTATGCCCTTAAATTAATATAAGTACAAAGGTAGTTAAGAAGATTTCAGTAAAAAATAAACTAGCTTAAGAAATGTTATTTTCTTTTAATTTCACTTAAATATTCAGGAGTTAACCCTAAAAAGCTTGCTAATAAATATTGGGGTACTCGTTTTACAAATTCAGGAAAATCTTCTTTAAACCTAAAATACATTTCTTCTTTAGAGTAGCTGTTTATGTATTTTAAACGCATTAAAGCAGCTCCATAAGCTGTTTCGTAAATATTTCGGAAGTACTTTTCTAATAAAGGGAATTGATTTAATAGCTTATTATACTTTGAAGAGGAGATTGAAAAAACTACAGAATTTTCAACTGTCTCTATAGTAAAGTTAGACTTTTTTTTGTTTTGAAAAGCTAAAAAATCAGTTAGCCACCAATTTTCTAAAGCAAACTGTGTAGTTTTTTTATAGCCTAAATCATCAATAAAATATAATTGTAAACAACCTTTAGCAACAAAAAATAGTTTATCGCACCGCTTATCAGTAAATAATAATGTTTCTTTTTTCTTGTAGGATTGATGATCGAAAAAAGATAAAACTTCAGATAATTCCTCTTCAGAAAGAGGAATATAATTTTTAATATGATTTTTTAAAACGCTATCAGGCATTAATTAGTGTTGTGATAAAGTGTAAAAATACTAACTTTATAATGACTCTCTTTAGTTTTAAAAGGAAAAGGCACCCTAAACAGATGCCTTCCTTTGTTAGCTTTAGTAGATTTTATCCCTTTACACTCTCAGGGTTATATCCTAAATAAGGTACTTCTTTTTCTATAAATTTGATTCCGTAGTCCTCTAGTTCTTTTAAAATAGGTTCATATACTTCTTTGTTAATAGGCAATTGTACACCAGGAGTGGTAATATCACCATTTAAAATACGTAGAGTTGCCATAGCTACAGGTAGTCCAACAGTTTTCGCCATAGCAGTGTAAGTTTGGTCATCCCCTTTAATTACCATACTACTTTCTATTTGGTATTTATCTTCTTTGTACTGATGTCCAAAAATATGATGCATTACAATCATGTCTTTGTCTTTAGCTTCAAGAGTCCAAGAATCCATCAATATTTTTTGTAGAATCTCTGCAGGCGTAGCGTTTTTCAATCCTACTTTTTTATTTGGGTTGAATATATCTAACTCTACAAACTTATCCCACATCAAATCATCTTGATCAATTTTTGTATACGAACGGAACTTTAACTCGACTGAATCAGAAGGAGAATACGCCAAGAAAAGGTTCGTGAAATCACGATAACTCATGTTTTCTGAATCTTCAATAGTATACGAATCATCAGTCATTCCTAATTGAACAAAAACGTTCCAAGCACGAGAGAAACCAACTTTACGAACGGTTCCACGATACATCGTTTTAATATCTTCTAAACCATAAATACTTCTATATTTTAAAGAATCACGGTTTGCATATGCTTCAAATTTTCCACTACCATTAATGGTTAAAAATTCAGTTCTTCTAAATAATTTTTGATATGGAATATACTTGTAAGTGCCTTCTTGAATAAACATTGAAGCACCACCTTGACCTGCCAATACAACATTTCTTGGGTTCCAAGTAAACTTATAGTTCCATAAATTAGTATCACTTTCAGGAGCTACTAATCCTCCACAAAAAGATTCGAATAGCAACATTTTTCCGCCTTGTTCTTTAATACGATCTATAACTTGCATTGCACTCATGTGATCGATTCCTGGATCAAGACCAATTTCATTCATAAATACCAAACCTTTTGCTTTAGCATCTTCATCTAATGCTTTCATTTCATCAGAAATATACGAGGCAGTAACCATGTGTTTTCCGTGAGTAATACAATCCTTAGCTACTTCAATATGAAAACGAGCAGGTAACATAGAAATAACGATATCTGCTTTTTGGATTGCGTTTGAGCGTTCTTCAGCATTAAAAACATCTAACTGAATAGCGGTAGCATTTGAATGATTGTTAACTTTAGATTGAGCACTATCTAGTGAAACATCACCAATAGTTATATGTAGGTTTTCTTGTGAAGATTTATCTAATAAATATTTTATAAGTGAAGAGCTTGATCTACCAGCACCAATTATCAATATATTTCTCATTATAATGTATTTTTGTTATCAATAAGTTTAGAGGCGACAATATCGCTAAAAAAGTTTAAATTTAAACAAAAACAGTTATAATGTATAAAAATTTAACAATAGCAGCGGTTTTAGGAGTAATAGCTGTTGTTTTAGGAGCTTTTGGAGCACATGCCTTAAAAGCAAAACTAACACCAGAAGCTCTAGAGAGCTTTCAAACAGCAGTGCGCTATCAGTTTTTTCATGTGTTATTATTACTTTTTGTAAACATGTTTACTGAGTTTACAAATAAAGAAAAGAACAGGATTAGTTATTTCTTGATAGCTGGGATTTTATTGTTTTCTGGATCCATATATCTTATCTATTTAGTAAACGTTCCTGCAAAAGCAATCTGGTTTGTAACACCATTAGGAGGAACATTATTAATAGTAGGATGGAGCCTGTTAACATATAGCTTTTTAAAAAAAGTTGTTAAAAATTAAAGTTGATAAAATTTTTGTATGATTCATCAGTTTAATCAAAAAGAACTATTTTTGTCCAAAATTAAACACAACTAAAATCTTTTAAGATGACAAATCTTGATACGAAAACGATATCGTTAGATAACTTAGGCATAAAAGACGCTACGGTTCGTTATCAATTAACTTCAGACGAGTTACACGACATCACTATTGAAAAAGAACAAGGAGTAGAAACCAGTTTTGGAGCTTTGGCTGTTAAAACAGGTGAGTTCACAGGTCGTTCTCCAATGGATCGTTTTATTGTTAAAGACGATATAACTAAAGACCAAGTTTGGTGGGGAGATATCAACATTCCTTTCAATTCAGAAAAATTTGACAAGCTATACGATAAAGTAACAAACTATTTATCAAACAAAGAGGTATTTGTACGTGACAGTTATGCATGTGCGGATGAAGATTATAAGTTAAATATTCGTGTTGTAAACGAATATCCTTGGAGTAACATGTTTGCACATAATATGTTTTTACGTCCAACAGCAGAGGAGTTAAAAAACTTTTCTCCAGAATGGACTGTAGTAAATGCTCCTGGTTTTATGGCTGATCCAGAAGTGGATGGAACACGTCAACATAATTTTGCTATCTTAAATTTTACTAGAAAAGTAGCATTAATAGGTGGTACAGGGTATACAGGAGAAATTAAAAAAGGAATTTTCTCTGCGTTAAACTTTATTTTACCAGTATTTAAAAACACCTTACCAATGCACTGTTCTGCAAATGTTGGTAAAGATGGAGATACTGCTATTTTCTTCGGATTATCAGGTACAGGTAAAACTACCTTATCTACCGATCCAAATCGTAGTTTAATTGGTGATGATGAGCATGGTTGGACTGCTGAAAACACTATCTTCAATTTTGAAGGAGGGTGTTATGCAAAAGTAATTGACTTATCTCAAGCAAAAGAACCAGAAATTTACGGGGCAATTAAAAAAGGAGCTATCCTTGAAAATATTGTGATGGATGATAAAAAGAATGTAGATTTTCACGATACATCAATTACACAAAACACACGTGTAAGTTATCCTATTTATCATATTGAAAATATTCAAAAACCATCTAAAGGTGCAAACCCAAAGAACATCTTCTTCTTAACAGCAGATGCTTTTGGTGTATTGCCTCCAATATCTAAATTAACACCAGGTCAAGCAGCATATCACTTTATTTCTGGATATACAGCAAAAGTAGCAGGTACAGAGGCAGGAATCAACGAGCCTTTACCAAGTTTTTCAGCTTGTTTCGGAGCTCCATTTATGCCATTGCACCCAACACGTTATGCAGAAATGTTAAGTAAAAAAATGCAAGAAGCAGGTGTGAACGTTTGGTTAATTAACACTGGATGGACAGGTGGTGCTTACGGTACTGGTAGCAGAATGAAATTAAAGTACACTCGTGCTATGATTACAGAGGCTTTACAAGGTAATTTAGATAATGTTGAATTTGTACAACACCCAATTTTTGGATTGTCAATGCCAACTACTTGTGAAAATGTTCCTGATGAAGTGTTAAATCCAAAGCAAACATGGGTAGATAAAGATGCTTATGATGCAAAAGCTATGGAGTTAGCGAATTCATTCAGAAAGAACTTTGCTCAGTTTGAAGAAATGGCAAGTGAGGAAATTATTAAAGGAGGACCAATAGCGTAACCTTTAACAACATAGATACTAAGAAAGCATCCTTTATGGATGCTTTTTTTGTGAAAAATACTCAGTATTTTAGCAATAAATAAATTTTAGGATGATTGTACAAGGAAATATAGTCGATATACAAAATAAACGAATCTTTAAAGGAGAAGTTGAGGTTGAAGGTGGAAAGATTATAGAAGTAAGAGAAGCAGAAAATACTATAGAAAACTATATTTTACCTGGGTTTGTAGATGCCCATATTCATATTGAAAGCTCGATGTTGGTGCCATCTGAGTTTGCTAAAATAGCGGTAACTCATGGTACCGTTGCAACGGTATCTGATCCGCATGAAATTGCCAACGTGTTAGGTGTAAAAGGCGTAGATTTTATGATTGAAAACGGAAAGAAGGTTCCGTTAAAATTCAATTTTGGAGCACCATCATGCGTGCCTGCTACTTCTTTTGAAAGTGCAGGAGCAATAATTGACTCAGATGATATCAAAAAAATGATGCAGCATCCGGGTATCAAATACTTAGCGGAGATGATGAATTACCCAGGAGTGATTTATCAGGATGAAGAAGTGCTGAAAAAAATAGCTTGGGCTAAACATTATAACAAACCAATAGACGGGCATGCACCAGGACTAAGAGGAGAAGACTTAGATAAGTATATAGCAGCAGGAATTTACACAGACCATGAATGCTTTACCTATGAAGAAGGTTTAGAAAAGCTACAAAAAGGAATGAAAGTAATCATTCGAGAAGGAAGTGCTGCTAAAAACTTCGAAGCGTTGATAGACTTACTTCCTAAATATTATGAAAGCATGATGCTTTGTTCAGATGATAAACATCCTGATGATTTGTTGTTGGGGCATATCAATCAGTTATGTGAGCGTGCTGTAGCTAAAGGAATAGATGTATACAAAGTATTGAAAGCTGCTTGTATCAATCCAGTTGAGCATTACAATTTAGATGTAGGAACATTGAATGAAGGAGATACTGCTGATTTTATTGTAGTAAAAGACTTACAAAAATTTGAAGTGCTTCAAACATACATTAATGGTGAGTTAGTGGCTGAAAACGGAAAATCATTTGTACAGCATGTAGACTTTGAAGTGTTGAATAATTTTGAGACGGATACAAAAGAAGTAAGTGATTTTGAATTTCATTCAGCTTCAGAAAAGATTCGAGTAATTGAAGCGTTAGATGGAGAACTAGTGACGAATGAAATAGAAACAGATTCATTAATAAAAGACGGAAATTTGGTTTCTGATGTAGAGAATGATGTGTTAAAAATGACGGTAGTAAATCGTTATCAAAACGCTGAATCTTCTATAGCATTTATTAAAAATTTCGGACTAAAAGAAGGAGCGATAGCGAGTTCTGTTGGTCATGATTCTCATAATATTATTGCAGTTGGAGTATCAGATAAACTCATTTGTAAGGCGGTAAATCTATTAATTGAAAATAAAGGAGGTGTTTGTGCAGTAACTACCTCCGAAGAAAAAGTAGTTCCGCTTCCTGTGGCAGGAATCATGTCTGATAAATCAGCGGTAGAGATAGGAAAAGCTTATGCAGAGTTAGATGTTATGGCAAAACAACTTGGTAGTAAATTACGAGCTCCATATATGACCTTATCTTTTATGGCATTGTTGGTAATTCCATCCTTAAAGCTATCAGACAAAGGATTGTTTGATGGAAATACATTTAAATTTACTTCTTTAGAGGTCAAATAGAAAACAACAATAGATTTTATGAGTTTTATTGGAGATGTTTTTAAGTGTAATAGTTTAAAGAATCAGAATTTCAATATTAAATTTACTTAATGCATTGAATCATACCTTTATGTTTACTAAAAGAAGCTCTACATTATTTTAATAATATAGAGCTTTAAATATGTAATTAAACTATAGTAGTTTAGTTACCATGTAATCTTGGATTTAACACCCCAGCAGTTATTGTATAAATAGGTCCATTTGGTCCTTCTTGAGCAAAACCAAAAATTCCATTTTCTCCCTCTTGGTATATCTGATTCTCTCTAGACTCAAAAGGTACTGAAGCCCAGTTTTTAACGTCAGATTCAGAAATAGTAATTGTTTTACTTGGGTAAGATGAATTTGTAGGACAGAAAACTTCTATACTAAAACTTCCTTGTAAACCATTATCAGGAATTAAAAACCAAGTTGGTGTTGGCCCAGAACCATTTTGTCCTGGAGGAACAGGTAAATGAATATTTTCATTTACAGCAGAAGATCCCTTACGTAATGTACCGTTACAGATACCTGTAATTTTACAGGATAATTTTGAACCGTCTGAAGCTCCTGAGTCATTTTGACTTAAAGCTGATAATTGAAAAATGTTGTTAGACATAATGTTTCTATTTTAAGATTATAAATTAAAAGTGTCTGCAGTTACAGGTACTTCTTCTTCACTTTTTCCTTGGAAAGAGAATCCGCCTTTACCATTCCAATCTGTTTTTAAAGCCATGTTTGCTTCGAAAGGAAAAAATAGCGGAGTTAATTTATTGTCTGAAGGAATATTTCCTTTTAAACTTAATACTCTAACAATATTTCCAAAACCAGTAGAGTAAACAGTCCCTGTTACCTTTCCAGTATAAGTTTTCTTATCGGTACCTACGTCGATTTTTACGGTCCCACTTACTGAATGATCTTCAGGGTGTACTAATAAAGAAAAGTTTATTAATGTAGCTAAAGGGTTAGGAGCGAATCCTATAGTTCCTTTGTAATAAATTGTTTCTATTACTGTGTTTGTTGTTGTAGCCATGATAAATTTGTTTTTAAAATTACTAATTAAACCACCGTAGAAGTTTCTTTTATTACATTGAATGAAATAGAATCATTTCCTAAGGACCATATTGCTCCAACTAGAGGTTTGTTGGGATCGTTTAATAATTCATATTTCTTTTTATTAAACTCAAATTCAAAGTTATAAGGTCCACCCCAATTTAGCCCTACATAAACTAAGGTATAATCTCCTTTAGGAAGGTTAACTGTTTGAGGATTGGATGGTACTGTACCTTTAACTTTTACAGGGCCAGTGTATTCACCTTCTTTAATGTCAATTTTTAAATCTATATCTCCAGCATACTTTACGTTGCAAATTTCATAACTTTTGCTCCATTGATATGCAATAAG
Source organism: Tenacibaculum gallaicum (assembly GCF_003387615.1). Classification (GTDB taxonomy): domain Bacteria; phylum Bacteroidota; class Bacteroidia; order Flavobacteriales; family Flavobacteriaceae; genus Polaribacter; species Polaribacter gallaicus. The sequence continues at coordinate 17,587 of NZ_QUNS01000002.1, forward strand.
AATAAGTTGATTGTCAGCTTTTTTAATATTTAATGTATTTGTCATGATTTCTATTTTATTTGGTTAGTAATGTTTTTTAATTAGAAAATAATGCTAGCTGTTATTTCTGATGTAAAACTACATTAGAAGTCATGGCAAAAACTTTAAAATGGAATAAGAGAGGGATTCTTTTCTATAAAAGCAGAAAAAAGTGGAATATAAAACGAGGAGGTTATGAGAAGAAATACTGTTGTTAACTATGTTTAGTGATAACTATTTCAACGTACGGAATTTCTTAGTGATACTCTTATAGCGTTCGCTAAGCGTAACTTTATGGTTTTCTTGTAATAAGATTAAATTATCTGTCGGAACAATTTCAGTAACCTTTTCCAAATTAACAATAAAATTTCTGTGAGTTCTGCAAAACTTGGTATTGTCTAAGAATTGTAAGATTTTTTTAAGTGAAATAAGAATTAGAAACTTCTCTTTTTTAGTAATAATATTACAGTATTTTTCTTCTACCTCAATATAAATAATATCAGAAAGCAATACTTTTTTAAGAGACCTTCCTTTTTTAATAAATAAGTAGTCACTGCTAACTACGGTGTTTTCCTCCTCAGTGATGAATACATCTTCTTGAGCGTAAAATTTTTCTACAGTCATTTCAATGGCATATAAAACCTCTAGTTCATTAAAGGGTTTCATTAAAAAGCTAAATGGTTGTGTAAGTTTTGCGCGTTCAAATATTTTTCGATCGGTAGAGCTGGTTAAAAAAACAAAAGGCTTAGAGGCTTTGGGTACAGTATTAATGGTTTCGGCAAATGTAATTCCATCTGGCACTCCATCTAAAAAAATATCAATAATCACAATGTCTACCTTTACCTGATAAAATAAATTCAAGGCTTCTTTAAAACTTTGAGCAACTCCAGATATTGTATAGTTATGATCTGTAAGTACTTTAACTAATCGATCGCTTTCTTGAGGGGTATCCTCAATGATTAAAATATTTACGTTATCCATTAAGAGGTCTTTTAGGTAAAGATACAATCATTTTGGTACCTTTTCCTAATTCACTTTCAATATCAAATTTTCCATTGTTCTTGCTAATCATCGATTTACATAACTGTAAACCTAATCCAGTTCCAATAACATCTTCATGTTCCTTTTTATTCAAAAGAACGGTGTCTTTTAATAATCTTAAACGCGTTTCTTCACTCATTCCTAACCCAATGTCTTTTATAATTAAATCGCAATAATCTTCAGAAGAATTTCTAGAATATATTTTAATACTTCCGTTAGGTTTAGAGAATTTAATAGCGTTGTCTAACAAATTTCTCAATACGATTTTGAGTGACTCTTGATCGGCGTAGATGACCTCTTTTTTAGATACTGTATTTTCAAAAGTCAATTCTTTTTCTAATAATAGAGGTTTGTAGTTGTAAGCAACTTGTTCAGTGATAATAAACAAACGAAGTTTATCAATATAAAAATACTGCTGTCCAGTTTGTAGTAAAGCCCAGTTAAGTAAGTTGTCTAATAAACCATAAGCACCGTTTACGATACTACTATTTTTTTGTAATAAGTTTTCTAAAGCATTAAGGTTTTTAGAAGCTAAATTGTCAACCAACATTTTATTACTCGATTTTAAGGCGTTTACTGAGGAGCGTAAATCATGGCTTACTATAGAGAAAAGTTTGTCTTTAGTCGTGTTGAGTTCATCTAAGGTTTCTTTTTGAGAAGCAATTACCTGGTTGGTTTTTACCTTTTCTCTGTAAAAATAGATACCAATGCCTAAAAGAATTAATAACCCAATAGCAGCATATAAAAAGATAGTACGTTGGGTTTCTTGTAATTTATTTTGAACCTGTAAAATATTTACTTCTTTTTGTTTTTGTTGTACTGCAAACTTTTTTTCAAGTTTAGCAACCTCATAGATTTTGTTTTGATCATTTAATGAGTCTTTCCATTGCTGTGCTTCTTTTCTATACTTTAACGCTTTTTCGAAATTTTTTCGGTTTTCTTCTACTACCGACATATTTTTGGAAGTAGATCTTCTTAAATTAAAATTGCTTGTTTTTTTTGCTAACTGATAAGCTTTTTCAAAATATGGAATGGCCAAGTCATCTTTATACTGCTCATAATATAAAGTTGCCATATCTCCATAGCAACCAATTAATTCGACGGTATCATTTTTCTTTTCGTTGAATTTTAAGCTTTTAATTAAATAAGATTCAGCATCTTTAAATTTTTTTAGATGTAAATTACATAAACCTATATTATGGATTATTGAGTTTTTATTAATAAAATAATATTGACCCTTAGGTAGATTGATGACTTTATTGAAGTAAATTATTGCTTTTTTATAAAAACCTTGTTCTAATGCTAGTATTCCTAAATATGTATTTACTTGATTATAATATTTGAATTTTTTAGATATTAAAAGGTATTCTCTTTCAGATTCTTTGAATATTTTTTTCTTATTGAAAGTATAACCTCGAAGAAAATGGGTTAAGTCATTGAATTGATCACGAAATGAAGGATTCATTTCTTTTTGAGAATATAATAATGTAGAATCCCATTGTTTCTGAGTGAAAAAAAAGATAGCTTTTTTAAGGGATGCTTGCGATTCTAAATTATTAGATAATTTAAGGAGCTCTGTTTTTAATAATTCAAACTCTAAGGAATTACTTTCTTGTGAATAAACGGAAGAGAAATTAATAAAAAGAAATAGTATTGATAAATTAATAATCTTTAACATTTGTGTTGATTAGATAACACAAAGCTATTTAAAAAATACTATTTCCTTTTATTATTAAAGGTTAATTAGGTTGTTTTACAGTAGTTTCAGTGCCTCTAGAACCTTCTGGGTCTTCATCCCATAAAAAACTTGTTATAAAAGGGATGTCTTCAATGGTTGGAGCAGGTAAATTAACTCCTTCTTTTTGTAAGAAAGCGTTCGGAGTATATAACATATTATCAATTGTTATATCAAAATCCAATCTATATGGTCTAAATAGAATTCCTTTTAGGGGTACTTTGTCATAACAAACATAAATATTTAAAAAAGGAACTTTAGAATTATCATAACTCAAATAGGCTAAAACAGATAAATCTTGCTGTTTAATACCTAATTCTTCATCAATAAAGACAACTGTGCTTGCAGAAATTGTGTTTTTTGTTGAATTTAATTGTGCTACAGTTAAAGGTTGGCACGGGTGTCCTAGTCTATTAAAATTAAAGTCAATACAATCTTCAAATTTCTTGTAATTAGAGATACTAATTGATTTTCCAGCTGGTTTAACTGGAGTACACTTTCTTTTTTTATGTTCTGTTGTAGTATTCATAACTGAGGTTTAAGGTTAATTATTGTTTTGTTTTTCCTAGTCTAAAGGAACAATAAAATAATTAACAAAAAGGAAGAATGATAACAAGAAAGCTGTTTATAGGAATAAGAGAAGGGATTTTTGGAATAAAACTAAAACGATAAAACTCATACTATAAGGTAAGATATGAAATTAAAAGTGATTTTAAGTATAATCTCACCAACAGGTATTTTTTGTTTTTGAATAACTTTTTATTAAAAATAATGATTGCATAGAAGACTGGATGTTAGCAAGCCAAATATGCTTATAAACAATTTAATTGATTAGTTTTGTGTTTGTACAAAGTACGAAAATTTGAAGACAGAAAAAATCATATTAGGTATTGACCCAGGGACAAGTATTATGGGGTTTGGAATTATAAAGGTAGTAGGGAAGAAAATGGAGTTTATCCAGATGAATGAACTACTTTTAAAAAAGTACGATGACCATTACTTAAAGCTAAAAATCATTTTTGAACGAACTATTGAGTTGATTGATACCTATCATCCAGATGAAATTGCATTAGAAGCTCCTTTTTTTGGTAAGAATGTGCAGTCAATGTTAAAATTAGGTAGAGCACAAGGAGTAGCCATGGCAGCAGGATTATCACGTCAAATTCCTGTAACGGAATATGCACCCAAGAAAATTAAAATGGCAATTACAGGAAAAGGGACTTCAAGTAAAGAACAAGTAGCCTTAATGTTAAAGTCGTTATTGAATTTAAAAGAGTTACCCAAAAACCTAGATGCAACAGATGGATTAGCTGCGGCTGTGTGTCATTTTTATAACTCAGGAACAAAAGTAGGAGGAAAGAACTATACAGGTTGGGCAGCGTTTGTAAAGCAGAATCCGAAAAAAATCAAAAGTTGATTTTTTCAATGTTCAATTAACGGTAAACAATTATCAAATATTTATGGCTATGAAATTAGAGAATAATCCCCTTCAAAATAAGTCATACGATTTTGCTCTTTTAATTGTTAAGCTGAGTAAAAGACTAATAAAGGAAAACAAGGAGTTTATTTTATCTAAACAAATATTAAGAAGTGGAACATCAGTTGGAGCAAATGTAGTAGAAGCGAACGGAGCAATTTCAAAAGCAGATTTCTCAGCAAAAATTTCGATAGCTTATAAAGAATGTTTAGAAACAAAATATTGGTTGTCTTTGTTGAAAGACAGTGAAGAAATAGATAAGAATGAATATGAAAAGCTGTTTAAAAAAGCTGATGAAATATCAAAAATTCTTTTCTCAATATTAAAAACTACAAGAATTTATAAGTAATCTTGATAACTGATAACTGATAACTGATAACTGATAACTGATTTGGCAGGAATTTATCTACATATCCCGTTTTGTAAGCAAGCATGTTACTATTGCGATTTTCACTTTTCTACCTCTTTAAAAAAGAAAGAAGAGCTAGTTGCTTGCTTGGTAAAAGAGTTAGAATTGAGAAAGGAAGAACTACAGAACGAAGTAATAGAAACGATTTATTTTGGAGGAGGAACTCCCAGTTTATTGTCGATTGACGAGTTACAATTGTTGATTGATGCTATTCATCAAAATTATATAGTATCTGAGAGTCCAGAAATTACTTTAGAGGCCAACCCAGATGATTTATCAGAAGAAAAAATAGTTCAATTGTCTAAAACTCCTGTTAACCGCTTAAGTATTGGAATTCAATCTTTTTTTCAAGAAGATTTGCAGTTAATGAATCGTGCCCATAATGCGAAAGAGGCTAGAAAATGCCTGTCAACTGCCACTGGCAGTTTTGATAACATTACCATTGATCTGATTTACGGAGTCCCGAATATGAGTAATGAACGTTGGAAGGAAAACCTACAAATTGCTTTTGATTTTGGAATCAATCATATTTCATCCTATGCATTAACTGTTGAACCTAAAACAGCGTTAGATTCATTTATCAAACAAGGAAAGTATCCTGATGTTGAAGAAGCTGTAGCAAAAGAACATTTTGATATTTTGGTAGCGGAAACTGCTAAAAATGGATTCGTACATTATGAAATTTCCAATTTTGGAAAACCAAATTATTTTTCAAAACACAATACGAGTTACTGGTTAGGGAAAAAATATATAGGAATTGGTCCTTCTGCACATTCGTTTAACAAAACACACCGTAGCTGGAATGTAGCCAATAACGCAAAATATATAAAAGTGATTCAAGAAGGAAAACTCCCTTTAGAGCAAGAAAAACTTACGAAGAAAGATCAATTCAATGAATATTTAATGACAGGATTAAGAACCATCTGGGGCGTGTCGTTAGAGAAAATTGAGGAGGATTTCGGGGAAGAGTTTAGAAAAAACCTCCTTAAAAACGCTGAGAAATTTTTAAAACAAGGTCTATTAGTTCTCGAAAATGAAGTGGAGCAATCAGGTTCTAATAAAAATGTTTTGAAGACTACAGAAAAAGGAAAATTCTTAGCAGACGGATTGGCTAGTGAGTTATTCATAATTTAGGTATATTTGAGTATGATAGCAACAATTGACTACAACTCAAGAAAACACAAAATAGATTTATCAAAACCGTTAGATATCTCCATAGCTATTGATACTTCTAAAGAAAATGTGAATGCCTGGTATTTAGATAATCCAAAAATTTTCCCAGTTTCCGATGGAAATTGGGTAGGAAGTGTACAAAAAGGGGCTGATGTAAATTTCAATAACATACAGTTTAATCCACATTCGCATATTACACATACCGAATGTGTTGGTCATATAACAGAAGAAATTTATTCAGTAAATAAAGAACTATCAAGGTTTTTCTTTTTAGCTGAAGTAGTGACTATCGCTCCAGAACAGTTAAAAAATAAGGATTTTGTAATTTCAAAAAAACAATTACAAAATGTTTTAGGAAATAAAAAGCGTGATGCGATTGTAATTAGAACTTTACCAAACCTGTCAGACAAAAAATCGATGCGTTATTCAAATACGAATCCAACGTATTTGTTAGAAGAGGCAGCCATATATTTAAAAGAAAAAGGGATAGAACATTTGTTAGTTGATGTACCTTCGGTAGATAAAGAAAAAGATGGAGGAAAATTATTAGCACATAATGCTTTTTGGAATACGCAAGGAACAATTAGAATGCAGGCTACCATCACGGAATTTATATATGTGCCCAATAAAATAAAAGATGGAACTTACTTTTTAAATCTAATGGTAGCGCCATTTGAAAACGATGCAACACCTAGTAAACCTACACTTTACGAAATTATTTAAAACTTTTTATGTTAGTGTATTCGTTTTTTTACTAGTTTTACACTTCAATCTAGAAATAATAATGACAATTTTTAATACATATAAGCAATGTAAATCGACTGTGGTAAGACACAGAAACGGTCGGGCGATGTATGTATTATAACTATGTGTATATAAAATATAATAATTACAAAAAGTCCGACTGAAAAGTCGGACTTTTTACTTTTATAACTAACAACAACTAAACTATAAACATATGAAAAAACTCTACTTTAACTATCTAAACACCTTTAAAGGGCTCTCTAGCGAGGTTTGGTGGCTGTCTTTAATAACTTTGATAAATAGAGCAGGTACCATGGTAATTCCGTTCTTATCATTGTATCTAACCACAAGTCTAAACTTTACGCTAAAAGATGTAGGTTGGATTATGACTTGCTTTGGATTGGGATCTGTTGGAGGGTCTTGGTTAGGAGGAAAGTTAACCGATAAAATAGGTTTTTACAAAGTGATGAAGGCAAGTTTGTTTTTAACAGGGATCCTTTTTATAGCGCTACAATTTGTAAGCACTTTTGTAGGTTTTTGTGTAGGTATTTTCTTAGTAATGTTAGTAGCAGATACTTTTAGACCTGCGATGTTTGTGGCATTAAATACTTACAGTAAGCCAGAAAACAAAACACGTTCGGTAACGTTAATTCGTTTGGCTATTAATTTAGGGTTTTCAGCAGGACCTGCAGTAGGTGGACTAATTATAACTTCATTAAATTATAACGGATTGTTTTGGGTAGATGGAGTTACTTGTATTTTAGCAACCATTTTATTGGTAAATGTATTAAACCCCAAGAAGGCAAAAGTTTTAGATGAAGCAAAAGTAGAAAACCCACAATCAGTATTTATAGACAAAGCTTTTTGGATATTTTTTGTAGGGATGTTCGTTTTCGGTTTTATCTTTTTACAGTATTTCTCTACAATGCCTTTATATTACAAAGACGTTCATCATTTAACAGAATTAGAAATAGGGTTATTAATGGGGCTTAATGGATTTTTCATATTTTTATTAGAAATGCCACTTATAAAATGGTTAGAAGAAAGTAAATACACCAAAGAGTTTTTAATGTTTTTTGGGTTGTTATTAACAGGGTTAAGTTTCGTAGTTATTAACTTAACAGGTTGGGTTGGAATTTTAATTGTAGGAATGTTACTAATGACAATAGGAGAAATGATTGCGTTTCCTTTTTCAAATGCTTTTGTGATGGAACGAGCAAAAAAAGGGAATCAAGGAGAATATATGGCATACTACAGCATTGCTTTTTCAATGTCGCATATTTTTGGTCATAACTCAGGAATGCAATTAATAGACAATATTGGGTTTGATAATACATGGAATTTTATGATTCTATTATCAGGTATAGGTTTGTTATTTTTATTAATGTTAGTACGAATTGTAAAAAGAGAAAAAGTAATCGCATGAACTTAAATCAAGTAACGATACCTTCTATTGATGTAAATACATCTGTAGAGTTCTATAAAAAACTAGGCTTGCATTTAATTGTAGATGCAAGCCCTAGATACGTTCGGTTTGAAGTGCCAGACGGTGAAGCAACTTTTTCAATTCATCAAGTAGAAGAATTACCTAAAGGAGAAGGGATTACATTGTATTTTGAAGATGACGACTTGGATGAATTGGTAGAAAAGTTACAACAAAAAGGAATTCAATTTACTCAGTTACCTAAAAGCCAAATATGGTTATGGAGAGAAGCTCATTTGTTAGATCCAGATGGAAATAAATTAATTCTGTTTAAAGCAGGAGAATACAGAAAAAATCCGCCTTGGCGAATCAATTAAGAAATAGAAGTTTTTATCTTTGAATATTTAATTAAGAAAGCAGAAAACATGAATATACAAGACGCACAGAAACAAGTAGATGATTGGATTAAAAATCATGGAGTACGTTACTTTAATGAGTTAACAAATATGGCGCAACTAACCGAAGAGGTTGGAGAAGTAGCTCGAATTATTGCGCGTCGTTATGGAGAGCAAAGTGAGAAAGAAAGTGATAAAAACAAAGATTTAGGAGAAGAATTAGCAGATGTAATGTTCGTAGTGTTGTGTTTAGCAAACCAAACAGGAGTAAACTTACAAGAAGCTTTTGATAAGAAGTTAGATATTAAAACGAAACGAGATCACGATCGTCATCATAATAATGAAAAACTAAAATAAATGAGTCTCATAAAAAATATACAAAAAGGAAGTTTTTGGATTAATGTTTTAAAAGTAGGAATCCCATTTTTAGTAATCGTAGCTGTTTTTTCTCTATTCTTTAAAACAGGGGGAGCTATTTTCTCAGGAGATTTTGAAACAGTATACAATGTACACTTTGCTAATAAACAATGGATTCGCTTTTGGTTGAGTAAAATTATAATTACACTCATTTATGGTATGTATATTGTAAACAAAAAAACGAAGTAGTTTTTTATGGATTTAAAATTAAACACCGAACTATTTAATTCGGAGAACCATATAATCATTTCAGGATCAAAAAGTGAGTCGAATAGGTTGTTGATATTACAACAACTATATCCAGATTTACAAATCGAAAACTTATCAGACTCTGACGATACACATCACTTACAAGAAGCATTATCTTCAGATGTTACAATTGCTGATATTGGACATGCAGGAACTGCCATGCGTTTTTTAACAGCGTTTTTTGCAACACAAGAAGGAGTTGTAAAAATCTTACAAGGGTCAGAACGTATGCACAATCGACCAATTCAAATTTTGGTTGATGCTTTACGTGATTTAGGAGCAGACATTGAGTACGTAAAAAAAGAAGGATATCCGCCACTTAAAATATTAGGAAAAAGATTAACAAAGGATAAAGTTTCAATTAACGGAAACGTAAGTAGTCAATATATTTCAGCATTACTATTAATTGCTCCAAGTTTAGAGAATGGACTTGAAATTGAATTAGTAGGAGAAGTTACATCGATCCCTTATATTAATATGACCTTACAGTTATTACATCAACTAAAAATTGAGACTGAATTTAAAGGACAGATTATTAAAATTAAACCAAAACCAACTGTAAAAAAACAGGCAATTGTTGTAGAATCAGATTGGAGTTCCGCTTCCTATTTTTATTCAATTGTTGCATTAAGTAAGATTGGGGCTTCGGTAAAACTTTCAGCGTATAAAAAAGATAGTTTACAAGGAGATAGTTGTCTGTCAGAAATATATAAGCATTTTGGTGTAGTCACAACTTTTGAAGAAAACTCAATTCTTTTAACAAAAGAGAGAGAGCATAATTCAGTTGTACTTAATCAAGACTTAAAAAATGCTCCAGATATTGCACAAACTATTGCAGTTACATGCTTCGGATTAGGGGTTGCTTGTGATTTATCAGGATTACATACGTTAAAAATTAAAGAAACCGATCGTTTAGAAGCGCTACGCGAAGAGTTGACAAAACTAGGAGCAGAGATTTTAGTCACTAATGAAAGCTTACACTTAAAAACATCTTCAAAAATTAAAGAAAATATTCAAATAGCAACTTATAACGATCATCGAATGGCAATGGCATTTGCTCCGTTAGCCTTAAAAGTTCCTATTGAAATTTTAGAAGCTGAAGTAGTAACCAAATCCTATAGAAATTTTTGGAAAGATATGCTTAGTATAGGAATTCAGAATGTTACTATAAAATAATACGACAATCACTTGACAACGCCTATGTTGAAATTGTATATTTGCCACCGTTAAGAAAATTTTACAAATGAAATTATCAAATTTTAGTTTTGAATTGCCACCAGAATTATTGGCAGAGTACCCTTCAGAGCACAGAGATGAAGCACGTTTAATGGTATTACATCGCGATACCCAAAAAATCGAACATAAATTGTTTAAAGATTTAATCAATTATTTTGATGAAGGAGATGTAATGATGTTAAATAATACGAAGGTTTTCCCCGCTCGTATGTTCGGAAATAAAGAGAAGACAGGAGCTCGTATTGAAGTGTTTTTACTACGCGAATTAAATGCTGAAAATCGTTTGTGGGATGTATTAGTAGACCCAGCAAGAAAAATAAGAATAGGAAACAAATTATTCTTTGGAGAAGACGAAAGCTTAGTAGCTGAAGTTATAGATAACACGACTTCACGTGGAAGAACATTACGCTTCTTATTTGATGGCCCTTACGAAGAATTTAGAAAGAAATTAATCGAATTAGGAGAAACTCCGTTACCAAAATATATTAAAAGAGAGGTAGAGCCAGAAGATGAAGACCGTTACCAAACTATTTTTGCGAAGCACGAAGGTGCAGTAGCAGCTCCAACAGCAGGACTACATTTCTCTAAACACTTAATGAAGCGTTTAGAAATTAAAGGAGTAGATTTTGCTGAAACTACATTACATGTTGGTTTAGGTACTTTTAACCCAGTAGAGGTTGAAGATTTATCAAAGCACAAGATGGATTCTGAGCAAATTGTTATTCCTCAAGTTAGTGCAGATATGGTAAATAATGCAATAACAAAGAAAAAAAGAGTATGTGCAGTAGGTACTACAGTGATGAGGACAATTGAGTCATCAGTATCTTCAAGCAATGAATTAAATGCTTATGAAGGATGGACAAATAAGTTCATTTTCCCTCCATATGATTTTAGTATTGCTAACTGTATGGTAACTAATTTCCATACACCAAAATCAACGTTGTTGATGATGGTTTCTGCATTTGCTGGACATGATTTTATGATGGAAGCATACCAAGAAGCAATTAAAGAAAAATATAAATTTTACTCGTATGGAGATGCGATGTTAATTTTATAAAATAGTTTTTTAAACCAAAAACAAAACCTCACAAGTTACTTGTGAGGTTTTGTGTATTTTTGTACCTGATGATAGTAAAGAAGAAAGACATACGCGCATTAACTAAAGAACAGCTCCGTAATTTTTTTGTTGAAAATGGAGATAAAGCTTTTCGTGGTAATCAAGTATACGAATGGTTATGGCATAAAGCAGCCCATTCTTTTGATGATATGACGAGTTTATCTAAGGCTACGCGAAAAATGTTAGATGAAAACTTCGTAATTAATCATATTGAAGTTGATACAATGCAGCGTAGTAATGATGGTACCATAAAAAATGCGATTAAGCTCCATGATGGGTTAATTGTGGAATCAGTTTTGATTCCTACTGAAAAACGTACTACTGCTTGTGTGTCTAGTCAAGTAGGTTGTAGTTTGGATTGTAAATTTTGTGCAACAGCTCGTTTAAAACGTATGCGTAATTTAAATGCAGATGAAATCTACGATCAAGTTGTGGCAATTGATAAACAAAGTAGACTATACCATAACCATAAACTTTCAAATATTGTTTTTATGGGGATGGGAGAGCCTTTAATGAATTATAACAATGTAATTAAAGCTATTGATAAAATAACTTCAGAAGAAGGTTTAGGAATGGCAGCTCGTAGAATTACAGTATCAACTTCAGGCGTGCCTAAGATTATTAAAAAAATGGCAGATGATGAAGTTCGTTTTAATTTAGCAGTATCACTACATTCAGCCATTGATGAGGTTCGAACATCTATAATGCCTTTTAATTCTACTTTTCCTTTAAAAGATTTAAAAGAAGCTCTGGAGTATTGGTACGAAAAGACCAATCGAAAAATAACCTATGAGTATGTAGTTTGGAATGGAATTAACGACAGGAAAGAAGATATTGATGCATTGGTGCAATTTTGCAAATATGTTCCTTGTAAAATTAATTTAATAGAGTATAACCCTATAGATGACGGTGAGTTTCAACAAGCTTCAGATAGAGCTTTAAATAATTATATTTCCAATCTTGAAATGAATGATATTGTTGTAAATGTACGTCGTTCTCGTGGAAAAGATATTGATGCTGCTTGTGGGCAGTTAGCTAATAAATCCTAGGTTTACATAAACAGAAAAACGATAAGAAAAGAGACTAGCATTAAACTTAAGTCGATAATAGCTTTGTAAAGTTTTAATTTTTTTGAGAAAGCTAATACGATTATATCTAATATTCCTAAGAAAAATATAGAAGGTAAACCTAAAAAAGTGTACGGTAAAATAACAGGGTTCCCTAAACAAGAGCGTTGATTACTGTCAGAAATATAAATACCAAACAATATAAATCAGGTACAGATTATAATAAAAATAACCCCTCTTGTTTTTAAATGTTTCATATTTTGTTTTTAATCAAAAGTAAACATTTTTTATTCTTATTTTTGTTTACTATATGAAGCCAGTAGAGCAAATAAAACTTCCGATTGCTAAAGAAATGGAACTCTTTGAAACTAAGTTCAAAGATTCGATGTTATCTAAAGTTCCATTATTAAACAGAATTACTTATTATATCGTTCGTAGAAAAGGAAAACAAATGCGGCCAATGTTTGTGTTTTTAGTCGCAAAAATGGTTTCTAATGGCGGTTTTGATGAACGTACATATCGTGGAGCATCTGTGGTAGAACTAATTCATACGGCAACATTGGTACATGATGATGTAGTTGATGATAGTAATCGCCGTAGAGGTTTTTTCTCAATCAATGCGCTTTGGAAAAATAAAATAGCTGTTCTAGTAGGTGATTACTTACTTTCAAAAGGGTTATTACTCTCTATAGATAATGAAGATTTCGATTTGTTAAAGTTGATTTCCATTGCTGTACGTGAGATGAGTGAAGGAGAGTTATTGCAAATCGAAAAAGCTCGTAAACTTGATATTACCGAAGAAATTTATTTTGAGATCATCCGTCAGAAAACTGCTACACTAATCGCAGCTTGTTGCGGTATTGGTGCTGCATCGGTAGGAGCGAAAAATGAAACAGTGCAACAGATGCGCAAGTTTGGAGAGTATATTGGAGTTGCATTTCAAATTAAGGATGATTTATTTGATTATACTGAAGATAAAATAGGAAAACCAACAGGAATTGATATTAAAGAACAAAAGATGACACTTCCGTTGATTTATACGCTGAATAACTGTTCGTCAAAAGAAAAATCATGGTTAATCAACTCGGTAAAAAGGCACAATACCAACAAAAAAAGAGTTAAAGAAGTGATTGCATTTGTAAAAGAAAATGGTGGATTGGAATATACTACAGCCAAAATGCATGACTATAAAAATAAAGCATTGGCTATTCTTAATAATTTTCCAGATTCAGATTATAAAGATTCCCTACTACAAATGATTGATTATGTTGTGGAACGTAAGATTTAAACAAGCTGACCCGTCCTAAAAAACCTCGAGAAATTTCTCGAGGTTTTTGTTATGGATTAGTTTTTTTTGAAATAATATATTTTTTAGATATTAGTTTTCCAGACTCAGAAATCCCTTCAATATAAACAATGACTTTTTCTTGTAAATTCTGTGGAATTTTAAAATCAAATTTAGAGTTTGCTTTTATTTCTATATTTGGTTCCCAAAAGATATCACCATAATATTTATAAGTATTGTCTGTGTAAGAATTATATTCAGAGGTGTAATATTCTTTTTCGATAGAGAATCCTTTTTCTATTTTATACTCACTAAAGGAAGAAGTATTATTCTTGCTATATTCTCTTGGAGATAATGTGTAAATATAAATATGTTCATTAGACCTAACATCATGAACTCTACCATAATAAATCTCTTTTACTGTGTTAAGATAAATACTCTCAAGCATCCATAAGTCATAACTTATTTCGTTTTCATCCAAAAAAACTCGTACGTCTAATTTAAGACGATCTCTAGAGTTTACTGGACTAATGGAAGTATCACCTCCTGTATTTTTTCTTAATTGTGATAAGTTAGAAGTAGATGTCCCTAACCCCCTTGGTTTTATATATAGGTCCCCCTCTTTTGTTGTTGTTTTGTAGTTCTTGCTTTTTAAATAATCTAAAATTGTTTCACCTGATGCTATAGTTGTATTATCGATGACTTTTCTAGTTAGCATTGTAGCTGCACCATAAGGTTTGTTTTCAGATTTAATATCTTTTTTTTTGTTGATTATAACTTCATCTAAAGTTTCAAATTTCTTTAATTCAAACATAGAGTTAGGTAATTCAGTGCTTAAATTTTTAAAGCTATTAGAACGCAAATTATTTTTATTGATTGAATCAATTAAAATAGTATTAGAAAACTGTAGATAAGGAGATACTTTTTGAATATTATTTTTAGTTTTTATCCCAAAATTTATATAAGTATTTTTTTTAATAGATGTGTTTTTTAATATGAATTGATTTTTTTCTTTAACCTCCCTAATAATATTATTATTAGAAGAATATATTAAAAGTGACTGTTTCTGTTTTAAAGAACTAGAAAGAGTTCCAATAATGTTGATGCCATTTTCAAATGAATAATTAGTTTTAGGAGGGTTGTTAAATATATCAAACCAATTATATTTACTCCAGCCTTGTGTTATTAACAATAAGTCAAGTTCTCTAAGTTTTTTATTATTGATGTTATTGAAGTAATAACTAGGGTTCTCTATGTTTCCCTTAATATATGGTTTTAATAAAAAAGATGTATTTATATTATTTTCAAAGGAATAGCTTTTCGTTTTTATAGGAAGAAAAGAAGAACTTAAGAAAACCTTTTCATTTGTGTTGTTTTTTAAGTGAATAGAGGTGGAATCACTTAAGTTATCAGGAGTGTTTTTTATATTTATATCAGTAAAAAGGGAAGGAGAATTAATAAAAATAAGTCGCTCTAAAATAGGAGTATTTTTATAATCAAAAACTGTGATTATATTAACTCCTTTATCAATATCGTTTTTGTTAATAAATAAAGAGTATTTAGTGTCTTTAGAGTTAAAATTAAAATTATAAGATATAAATTTTCTTGTGTTGTGAATTAGAACTTTAAAAGAACGGTTTTTTAGTTGATTTAAAGAGTTTTTATTTGTAAGTATATTAATTAAGAAAAAATTTGGATTTGAATTAATAACTCTAAGAGTTACTCCTTTATTTTTAGGTAACGGGGTTGATGACTTTATAGTTTGTCCATTCTCTAATACAGCTTCAAATTCGTAAGTTTCACCTTCTCTAATTAATAAATTTGTATTACCCAATCCAAAAGAGTTAGTGGAGAAGTTTTTGACTATTTCGTTTAAGTTATTCTTTATTACTCCTTTGTTAATTTTAATTCCTTTTCCGTTTTTATTTTTTATTAGAATACCAAAGTTGTTAATTGTATTGGAAAGGATGTGACCTCCTTCAGGAAACAGTTTAAATTCATATGAAGCATTCTCTTTTATTATTTTGCTATCATCATTATTATTATTATTATTATTATTACTGTTTATGATGGAAATTTTTTGAATGAATGAATTGTCTTCTTTGAAGTTTTTCATCCAATTTGTAGAGGCTTTTATGTAATAAGAATTATCTACAAAAGTAGAATCTAATACAATATTACCTTTGCCAAGCCCATTTTTAATATGTACTAATTTTTGAGTTTTTAACTTTCCTTCTGAATCAAAAATAGATACGTATAGGTTCGATGTTGTTGGGTGTAGCCTTTGTGAATTTTGCTCAAGTATATAAGCTTTAAACCAAAGTTCTTGTCCTGTTAAAAATGTAGTTTTATTTATATGTAAGAAAGGTATTTCTCTAGTGTTTTCAAAATAAGAAGAATAGCTTTGAGTAATAAGAGATTCTTGAGAGAAAGTAAATATGTTAGAGAAAAGAACTAGATAGAGTATTGTTTTTTTCATGGGTTTATTTTTTATAGCATATGAATATGAATTTCTTGATCAAAGCTAGGATTAGATCTAGTTATTTTATTTATATTTTTCATTCTTACTTGATCTAAAAGATAAAGTCTGTTAATACCGTCCCCTAAAACAACTTCATTATCAACAATAATTGTAGTAACCGTTGGACTTGGCTTACCAAATTTTTTTAATTTCCTTGTATTTGCGTTTTCGAAGTTGCTTGTGTTGTTTTTTCTCTGGTAATCAATTAATTTACTTATCTGCATGTCTTTAAGTCTAGAATCTCTTTGTAAAAAATCTAAAAGTAATTGGTTTGACTTGATTTCGTTGTTATTAATTATAATATCAAATGATTTTTCCTTTGGGTATTTTTCTTCTTGAGCAGACAAGTTTAAAGAAATAAAGATAATAATCAGTAATAAACAATTTTTTGTTTTCATAGTATTAAGTTTTTAAATATTTAAAGTAGAAAATATACAAAAACTACGCCAAATAAAAAAACCTCGAGAAGTTCTCGAGGTTTTTAAATATTTAGGTGTCGAGCTTCTCGACTTACATCATTCCTGGCATTCCACCACCCATTGGAGGCATTCCACCGCCAGCAGGGGCATCCTCTTTAATGTCTACTAAAGCACACTCAGTAGTTAAGATCATTCCTGCTACAGAAGCAGCATTTTCTAAAGCCACACGAGTTACTTTTTTAGGATCGATGATACCAGCTTCTAACATGTCTACATATTGTTCAGATTTAGCATCATAACCGAAGTTTTGATTTTCTTCTAAAACTTTATTAATTACAACAGAACCTTCACCACCAGCATTTTCAACAATAGTACGTAAAGGAGATTCAATAGCTCTATTTACAATTTGAATACCTGTAGTTTCGTCTAGGTTTTCTGTAGTAATTGCTTCTAGCACTTTTTTAGCGCGTACTAAAGCAACACCACCACCAGCAACAATTCCTTCCTCTACAGCAGCTCTTGTAGCGTGTAAAGCATCATCAACACGGTCTTTCTTTTCTTTCATTTCTACTTCAGAAGCAGCACCAACGTATAATACAGCAACTCCGCCAGCTAACTTCGCTAAACGCTCTTGTAATTTTTCACGATCGTAATCAGAAGTAGTTGTTTCAATTTGTGCTTTGATTTGGTTTACACGAGCTTTGATTTGAGCTTCGTCTCCAGATCCGTTTACAATAGTTGTATTATCTTTATCAATAGTTACTGTTTCAGCAGTTCCTAATAAATCTAAAGTAGCATTTTCTAAAGAGAAACCTCTTTCTTCAGAAATTACGGTACCACCAGTTAAGATAGCGATGTCTTCTAGCATTGCTTTTCTACGGTCACCAAACCCAGGAGCTTTTACAGCAGCGATTTTTAATCCACCACGTAATTTGTTAACTACTAAAGTAGCCAATGCTTGTCCGTCAACATCTTCAGCAATAATTAATAAAGGCTTTCCTGATTGTGCAACAGGCTCTAAAATTGGAAGGATTTCTTGTAAGTTAGAAATCTTTTTATCAAATAATAAGATATACGGATTGTCTAAATCAGCAATCATTTTATCAGCATCTGTTACAAAGTATGGCGATAAATACCCACGATCAAACTGCATTCCTTCAACAACGTCAACATAAGTTTCCATTCCTTTGGCTTCTTCAACAGTAATAACACCTTCTTTACCAACTTTACCAAAAGCAGTAGCAATTAAATCGCCAATAACTTGATCATTATTAGCAGAGATAGAGGCTACTTGTTGTATTTTTTCTGAAGAGTCACCAACTTCTTTTGATTGTTTTGTTAAGTCTTTGGTAATAGCAGCAACAGCTTTATCAATACCGCGTTTTAAATCCATTGGATTAGCGCCCGCAGCAACGTTTTTTAATCCTTCTTTTACAATTGCTTGCGCTAATACAGTAGCAGTTGTAGTACCATCACCAGCTAAATCGTTAGTTTTAGAAGCCACTTCTTTAACCATTTGAGCCCCCATGTTTTCTAACTCATCTTCTAACTCTACTTCTTTAGCTACAGTAACACCATCTTTGGTTACGTGAGGAGCTCCGAATGATTTAGAAATAATAACGTTACGCCCTTTAGGTCCTAGGGTTACTTTTACTGCATTTGCTAATGCATCTACACCACGTTTTAATCCGTCACGAGCGTCTACATCAAACTTTATATCTTTTGCCATATTTGTTGTTTTTAGTTTATAGCTATTAGCACTTGGGTGCTAGCTAAAAATTATTAATTTATTAAAGTTGTGTCTAAAGGCTAAAAGCCAATAGTTGGAATCGATTTTTAGATAATAGCGAAGATGTCGCTTTCTCTCATGATTAAATAATCTTTTCCTTCTAATTTAAGTTCGGTACCAGCGTACTTTCCGTATAAAACAGTATCACCAACGTTAACAGTTAAAGGCTCATCTTTTGTTCCGTTTCCTATGGCAACGACAGTACCTTTTTGTGGTTTTTCCTTTGCGTTGTCAGGGATAATAATTCCTGATGCTGTAGTAGTTTCTGCTGCAGCTGGTTCAACAAGAACTCTGTCTGCTAAAGGTTTAATGTTTAATCCCATTTTATATATTTTGATTGATTAAATTAATTTTTACTGATTAAGTTTTGTCAGAAATTATGCCATTAGATTTTTGCTGACAATTTTTCTAACTGACTAGATTTATAAATGAAAAAAATGCCAACGTGTCATTTACGTTGGCATTTCATATTGTATTTTGTAAAAACTACTGAGCGCTATCTTTAGCAGTATCTGTTGCTGCCGGTGTAGCAGGAGTAGTTGTAGTTTCAATATTGTTTAAAGTTTCATTTAATTGAGGAGCGTCAGCTGCGTTACCTCTTGGAATAGCAAAGTTTGCTAATAAAATTAAAGCAAACATAGTAATAGCTAATGTCCAAGTAGTTCTGTCTAAAAAGCTATTCGTATTTTGTACACCTCCAATATTTTGAGCACCACCGCCTCCAAATGATGAAGATAATCCTCCACCTTTAGGATTTTGAACCATTACAATTAAGATTAATGCTATTGCAACAATCAATATTAAAACTAAAAGTAAAGTATACGTTGTCATCTATTTATTGTTTTGTAAAATTTGTATTCTTTTAATTTGGTCTGCAAAGAAACCACTTTTTTCTGGATATTTCAAACTTAATATTTTATATGCTTGAATAGCACTGTCATATTTCTTCTGTTCTAAGTATACCTTAGCTAGGGTTTCGGTAGCTAATTGATTATTTTGTTGATTTTCGGATACTTTTATATCTACAGTATTTGTTGTTTTACTAGGACGAGATATTTTTGGAGTAGTTTCAATAAAACGATCAATAATAGCCTCGTGTTTAGATTTTACTGGAGCTTCTTGTTGTTGCTTTTCCGAAGTTGTATTATCAGGAGTTCTTACAATAGTTTTTTTAGAAGATAATTGTAGCCATTGATTAAAAGAAAACGTTTCTTTCTGTGTAAAATAAAGTGGTTTTCCTATAGCTAAATCCTCTTCTATAACTGAAGCTTTTGTTGTTTTTCTTTTGGTGAGAATTTTATCTTTTAAGCTAGTTTTTTCTTCTTTTTTAGGTGTTTCTTTAAAGGCTTCAGAAGTAATAAAGTCAAATAAAACAGTTCTGTCATTAGTGTGAGAAGCTGTTATTTTTAACTCGTTATTATATTTATAGCTTTCTTGATTCTTTAAAATTTTTAAACGAAGGGCTCTAGCAGATTGAAAATAAGGATATTCTTGAATAATAGCAGTGATATCTAAAAGATGTTCTTGCGAAATTAATTCAGGTTTTTCTAATAATTGTATGTATGTGTCTTTTTTCAAAATTATCCCCAGTCTCCTACAGAAGCATTAAAAATATCTTGTGTAATTCGTTCTAAAATTTCATCTAACGCGGTTTCTAACACAGTACCTGTTAACTGTTGGTTAGCTCCATAATCGTAATAAAAAGAAAAACGTTTTTCAAAATTTTTCTTTTCATTTAAGTTGTTAACAAAATTTACGTTTACAGTAATTGTTAATCGGTTTTGAGCAGCAGTTTGTTGTGCTGTGGCACTCATTGGTGTAACACGGTAATCAACAATTTCACCTGAAAAATGTAAATCACCACCAGAAGAAACCAGAGTTAAGTTGGTTTGGCGTGTAAATAAATCTTGTAAGTCTTGTGTGAATTTTTGACTTAAAGTAGGCTCTACTAATGGAGCTTGGTTAGGGAAAAAATCAACCTGAATTGTTTTTGCATTCCCAGTATCTCCTCCTGTAAAAGAGTATGCTCCACAACCTAACATTACAGTGGTTACGGTGATAAAAGTAATAATGTAAAATAGTTTTTTCATAAAATCAAATGTAAACAATTCAAGTTTTATAATGGTATACGACTACTGTTACAAGTCGTATTGTTTTATTTTTCGGTATAAAGTTCTTTCAGAAATTCCTAACTCTTTAGCAGCTAATTTACGTTTTCCGTTATTTTTTTCAAGAGATTTTTTTATCATTTCAATTTCTTTTTCTTGCAATGATAAACTTTCATCTTCCTCAATAGTTTCCGCATAATCATACTCACTTTGGTGAGAAGATGATTTAGGTATTTGTACTACTTCAATATTTGAAGCTTCTGACAATTCTTGATCTTGATATATACGTTCAATTAAACGATGATTGTCTTCTTGAACTTGTTCAGAATCATCATTTTGCATTAAGTCTAACGTTAGTTTTTTTAGATCATTAATGTCGTTACGCATATCAAACAAGATTTTATACATGATATCTCGTTCGTTAGCAAAATCTGATTGATTTACAGTTTTACCTCCGACTACAGCAGGTAAATTACTACGATTTTCTGGTAAATATTGAACTAGCTTTTCAGGAGTAATTAATCTGTCTTCTTCAACGATTGATACTTGTTCAGCAATATTTTTTAATTGACGAATATTGCCAGGGAAACGATAGTTTAATAAAATTTTTACTGCGTTTTCATCCAATCGTATAGTTGGCATTCGATATTTCTGTGCAAAATCTGCAGCAAATTTTCTAAATAACAAATGTATGTCCTCTCCACGTTCCCTTAAAGGAGGCAATGGGATTTCTATAGTGCTTAAACGATAGTATAAATCTTCACGAAATTTTTCTTTAGAAATAGCCTCGTGCATATTTACATTGGTAGCAGCTACAATACGAACATTTGTTTTTTGCACTTGAGAAGAGCCTACTTTTATAAACTCTCCATTTTCTAACACACGTAGCAAGCGTACTTGAGTTGTTAATGGTAGTTCTCCAACTTCATCTAAAAAGATAGTGCCACCATCAGCAACTTCAAAATATCCTTTTCTAGTCTGCGTAGCTCCTGTAAAAGCTCCTTTTTCATGCCCGAATAATTCACTATCAATAGTTCCTTCAGGGATAGCGCCACAGTTTACAGCAATATATTTTGCGTGTTTTCTGTGTGATAATTGATGAATTATCTTCGGAATGTTTTCTTTTCCAACACCACTTTCACCAGTAACTAATACCGAAATATCAGTAGGGGCTACTCGAATCGACTTTTCAATTGCGCGATTGAGCTGAACATCGTTACCGATAATGCCAAAGCGTTGTTTTATAGCTTGTAAATTTTCCATTTCTTTTTTTAGAATAGAGAAAAAAAGAATAGAGAGAAAAGATTGTATCTTTTTTCTTTTCTCTTGACTCTTTTTCTACAAATTAATTATTGTCAGAATATCCAACAGCGGTACCTTTTAAAGTAGTTGAAGTACAATCTTCAATTTTTACATTTACAAAATCGCCCATTTTATAGTTTTCTTTAGGAAAAACAACAACGGTGTTTTGTGTATTACGACCTTTCCATTCGTTTTCGTTTCTCTTTGAAGTTCCTTCGATTAAAACTTCTTGAACTTGACCAATATTTTCTTTGGTTCTGTATAAACTGTGTTCTTGTTGTAAATCGATGATTTCCTGTAAACGACGTTTTTTGATAGCTAAAGGAACGTCATCTTCCATTTTTTTAGCGGCTAAAGTCCCTGGTCTTTCAGAGTACGCAAACATAAAACCGAAACTATATTTTACATGGCGCATTAGGTCTAAAGTATCTTGATGATCTTGTTCTGTTTCTCCACAGAAACCAGCAATCATATCTTGACTTAAAGCCATTTCAGGAATAATTTTATAAATGTTGTTAACTAACTCCATGTATTCTTCGCGAGTATGTTGGCGGTTCATGGCTTTTAACATGGTATTACTTCCACTTTGGACTGGTAAATGAATGTACTTACAAATGTTTTGATGTTTAGCCATTATATGAATTACATCCAAGGTCATGTCTTGAGGATTAGATGTAGAAAAGCGAAAACGCATTTTAGGAAATTCAGTAGCGCACATATCTAATAACTGAGCGAAACCTACAGCTGAAGCTTGTGCTAATTCTGAAGCTTTCTTAAAATCTTTTTTCAATCCACCACCATACCATAAGTAAGAATCTACATTCTGACCCAATAAGGTAATTTCTTTAAAATTATTTTCTTGCATACTACGGATTTCTTCAATAATACTCTTTGGGTCACGACTACGTTCACGACCACGAGTAAAAGGAACCACACAGAATGTACACATGTTATCACAACCACGAGTAATTGATACAAATGCAGAAACTCCGTTAGAGTTTAAACGAACAGGAGAAACATCAGCATAGGTTTCTTCTTTCGATAAAATTACATTTACAGCATCACGACCTGCATCTACCTCTTCTATCAAATTAGGTAAATCACGATATGCGTCTGGTCCTACAACTAAGTCGACAATTTTCTCTTCCTCTAAAAATTTCTCTTTTAATCGTTCAGCCATACAACCTAACACACCAACTTTCATAGTTGGATTTGTTTTTTTAACAGCGTTGTATTTTTGAAGTCTGTTACGAACAGTGGTTTCTGCTTTTTCACGAATAGAGCAAGTGTTTACCAATACCAAATCTGCATCTTCAAGGTTTTGAGTAGTATTAAAACCTTGTTCAGCTAAAATTGACGCCACAATCTCGCTATCGTTCATGTTCATTTGACAACCATAACTTTCAATAAAAAGTTTTTTGCTGTTTCCTTCTTTGTGTTCTGTAACAAGGGCTTTCCCTTGTTTCTTCTCATCAATTACTTTCTCTACGTGTTCCATAAATCCTAAAATCGTACTAAATATAGGGAGCAAAGATACAACCAAAATGTGTAATTTGTGACAAATTGACATGGATAGTTTTTTTAAGAAAAAGTAAAATTTTGTTAAAAATGATTCATTAAAAAAAAACTATATACTTTTGCAAACTGAATTATGCCTATATTAATAAGGTATAAAATGAGATAAGAGATATAAGACGTATGGCAAAAAATTTAGTAATAGTTGAGTCACCTGCTAAAGCGAAAACGATAGAGAAGTTTTTAGGAAAGGACTTTCGGGTTGAATCGAGTTTTGGACACATTGCAGACTTACCATCTAAGGAATTAGGTGTAAATGTAGAAGGAGATTTTAAACCGAAATATATAGTTTCTACTGATAAAAAAGCAGTGGTAAAAAAACTGAAAGATTTAGCAAAAAAAGCAGAAACTGTTTGGTTAGCATCCGATGAAGACCGCGAGGGAGAGGCAATTGCATGGCACTTAGCGGAACAATTAAAGTTAAAAGATGAGAATACAAAACGTATTGTTTTTAATTCTATTACTAAAAAGGCGATTTTAAAAGCAATTGAAAATCCGCGTACAATTAATTATAATCTAGTTGATGCACAACAAGCACGACGTGTGTTAGATAGAATTGTAGGGTATGAGTTGTCTCCTGTTTTGTGGAGAAAAGTAAAACCAGGACTATCTGCAGGTAGAGTACAATCGGTAGCAGTACGTTTAATTGTAGAGCGTGAAAGAGAAATAGAAGGGTTCACTCCTGTGGCTTCTTATAGAGTTGATGCAGAGTTTGTAAATGCAGAAGGCAAAAAATTTAAAGCTAAACTTGCAAAGAATTTCTCAACAAAAAAAGAAGCAGAAGACTTCTTGAACTCGTGTTTAGATGCAGAATTTTCTGTAGCAGATTTACAAAAAAAACCAGCAAAAAAATCTCCAGCACCACCATTTACAACATCTACCTTACAACAGGAAGCATCAAGAAAGTTAGGTTTTCCTGTTGCTAAAACAATGATGGTAGCACAACGTTTGTATGAAGCAGGGTTGATAACCTATATGAGAACAGATAGTGTGAACTTATCTGATGATGCAAAAAATGCTGCTCAGGCTGAAATCATTGCTTCTTATGGTGAAGAATATAGCAAGCCACGTAATTTTTCTACGAAATCAAAAGGAGCACAAGAAGCACACGAGGCGATTCGTCCAACCAATATGGAGAATCATGAAATTACAGGTGAATACGATCAAACAAGACTCTATAGCTTAATTTGGAAACGTACACTAGCCTCACAAATGAGTGAAGCACAATTAGAACGTACTGTTGTAAAAATAGACAACAATAAAAACAAGAAGCAATTTACTGCAAACGGAGAGGTAATCACTTTTGAAGGTTTCTTAAAAGTATATTTAGAAGGAACCGATAATGAAGAAGAGGAACAAGCAGGTATGTTACCTAAGATGAAGGTGAAGGAGCAATTAATTAATGAGTTAATTACAGCAACTGAACGTTATACACGACCATCAGCAAGGTTTTCAGAAGCAGCTTTAGTAAAACGTTTAGAGGAATTAGGAATTGGTCGTCCTTCTACGTATGCACCTACTATTTCAACAATTCAAAGAAGACAATATATAGAAAAAGGTACTGTAGAAGGAAAGGAAAGGAATTACACACAATTAAGTTTAGCAAACCAAACAGTGTCAGAACAACTCTTAACAGAAAGAGTAGGTTCTGATAAAGGAAAATTGGTTCCAACAGATATTGGGAACATTGTAAACGATTTCTTAGTAGCTAATTTCGATACTATTTTAGACTATGGTTTTACAGCCAAAGTAGAAAATGAGTTTGATGATATTGCTGAAGGAAAAGAAGATTGGACAGCGATGATTAAAGATTTCTATAAAAACTTTCATGTAGTTGTAGAAGATGTTGCTGAAAATGCTGAAAGAGCAAAAGGAGAACGTTTGTTAGGAGTTGATCCAGAAAGCGGTAAAAATGTATATGTGCGTTTAGGGCGTTATGGAGCAATGGTACAAATAGGAGAAGCGACAGACGAAGAAAAACCTCGTTTTGCTAGCTTACAAGGAGACCAAACCATGAATTCAATTACCTACGAAGAGGCGATGGATTTATTTAAGTTGCCAAAAACATTGGGGGATTATGAAGAAAAAGAGGTAATTGTAGCTAACGGAAGATTTGGCCCTTACATTAAGTTTGATGGCAAGTATGTGTCGTTAGACAAAGGAGAAAACCCAATGTCAGTAGACATGGATAGAGCTATCGAACTAATAGAAGCAAAACGGAAAGCAGATGCACCTATTGGAGAATACGAAGGTATGCCAATTCAAAAAGGAGTTGGGCGCTTTGGGCCTTTTATTAAATGGAATTCTATTTTTATCAATGTCAATAAAAAGTACGATTTTGATAATTTAAGTCAAGGTGATTTAGAAGAATTGATAGAAGATAAAAAGCGAAAAGAACGCGAAAAATTAATACATAATTTTGAAGAAGTTGGTATTCGTGTTGAAAAAGCACGTTGGGGGCGCTTTAATGTAATAAAAGGAAAAATAAAAATAGAGCTTCCTAAAACCACAGAAATAGAAAAGCTAACACAAGAAGAGGCTGTTAAAATGATAGAGGCGAAAACACCTAAGAAAAAAACAACCAAAAAGAAAGCTGCCAAAAAAAAATAAAGAAGCTTTCAGAAAAAAAATAGTTTAGTATATTGCGACCCTTAAATTCCCCTTATCAATGAATATAGACTTCTTTACCCCTGTTGAAGATTCTGTAGCTGCTCATGTAGTTTTACAGTCTTCTGCTGTATTAGGTAGGAATATTCAGCTTCATACTGTTCAAGGTGGTTTCCCAGATTTAACGGAAGTTTCTATAGCTGTTTTAGGAGTTAAAGATGATAGAGGTGCGATAGGTAATTTTGGTACTGGTAAAGAACTATACGAAATACGTAAGCATTTATATCAGTTATTTCCAGGTAATTGGCATACACGTATAGCAGATCTTGGGAATATAGAGAAAGGGAATACACTAGAAGATACTTATTTTGCTGTTAAATCATCAATAGCATTTTTACTGAAAAAAAATATACTTCCAATTATAATTGGGGGAGGGCAAGATTTAACTTATGCGAATTATAGGGCTTATGATGAGTTAGAACAAACAGTTAATCTAGTCGCTGTAGATAGCCGATTTGATTTAGGAACATTAGAAGACGAGCTAAGTTCAAGGTCATACGTGAGTAGAATTGTTATGGAACAACCAAACAATTTGTTCAATTTTAGTAATATAGGTTATCAAACATATTTCAATTCACAAGAAGAAATAGATTTATTAGATAAATTATATTTTGATGCTTACAGGTTAGGGCAAGTAAAGGATGTAACTTTAGTAGAGCCTATAATGCGTGATGCAGATGTTGTAAGTATTGATATTGGAAGTGTTCGACAAAGTGAAGCACCTGGGAATAAAAATGCCTCACCAAATGGTTTTTATGGAGAGGAAGTGTGTGCTATTGCTCGTTATGCAGGAATTAGCGATAAAGTAACATCCTTTGGAATATATGAGTATAATAGTAAGCTAGATTCAAATTGCCAGACAGCAAATTTAATAGCTCAAGTGATTTGGTACTTTATAGAAGGGGTAAACTCAAGAGCTAAAGATTATCCATTTGTCACAAAAGAAAGTTACCAAAAGTTTACAGTACTTTTGAATGATGATGACCCCATAAATTTCTATAAGAGTGATAAAAGTGGGCGTTGGTGGATGGAAATAAACTTAATATCAAATAATAAACACAAAAGACATGCGTTAATACCATGTAACTATCGAGATTATGAACAGGCGTTGCAGCAAAAAACACCAGAAAGGTGGTATAAAGCTTTGCAAAAGCTTGTTTAGGAGAAAGTTGTATGTTCTGTAAAAAATAATAACTCGTAATTGTTTTTTAATAAAAAAAATAATAGGTTTACGCCTCTTTATATAAGAAAGATATAATATGAAAAAAATAACAGTACTTGCATTGTTAGCATCTATCATCTACTCTTGTGGTTCAAGTGGAGATAGAGGAGAATTGGTAGGAGTAAAGTCAAAAAGAAAATGGTTTGCAGAGAAACCATACGGTATGGCCAAAATTCCAGGAGGATCTTTCACTATGGGGAAACAAGATGAAGACCCTATGGGGGCTATGAATGCTCCAACTAAAACGGTTACTGTACAGCCATTCTACATGGATGAAACAGAAATAACTAATAGTGAGTACAAAGCATTTGTTCATTGGGTTAGAGACTCTATTACAAGAACTAAATTAGCTTACCAAGCAGATTTTGCTTCTTTAGGAGGAGAGGATGCTGAAGCTACAGGTAAAAATGTACAAGGGATTCAGTTATATGCTTTCGCATCAAAAGACACAGTAAATGAAACTCCGTATGAGAAATACATGCGTGAAAACTACTATGAGTTAGGTGAAGGACTAGATTCATTGAAACCATTAAATTGGGAAGAAGAACTTATTTGGGATTCTCAAGAATATCCAGATGCAGACTATGTTGAAGTAATGGATTCTCTATATATTAAGAAAGATGAAGCCTTAAATGGAATAAGAACATTTAATACAAAACTATTAAACTATAGGTATTATTGGTTTGATAATGAGGCGGCTGCAAGAACTGGTAAAAATAGAAAAGATTTCTTAAGAGATGAAGTTATAAATGTATATCCAGATACGACAGTATGGATTAAAGATTTTAACTATTCGTACAATGACCCAATGCACCAAGAATACTTTGGTCACAAAGCTTACGAAAACTATCCAGTAGTAGGAGTTACTTGGAATCAAGCAAAAGCATTCTGTCACTGGAGAACTCAAACAAAAAATAACTTCCAACGATCAAAACAGAAATTAGGTTTAGTACCAGCATTCAGATTACCAACAGAAGCTGAATGGGAGTATGCTGCACGTGGAGGACTAGATTATGGTAAATACCCTTGGGGTGGACCAAGTACGACAAGTGATAGAGGCTGCTTCTTAGCAAACTTTAAACCAGTTCGTGGAGACTATGCTGCAGATGGAGCTTTATATACTGTTGAGGCGATGTCTTATAATCCTAATGAGTATGGATTGTTTAATATGGCAGGTAATGTTTCTGAGTGGACAAATACAGCTTATAATCAAATGTCTTATTACATGGGGTCTACAATGAACCCTAATGTGGAGATTAAAGAAAATAGAAGAAAAATTATCCGAGGAGGGTCTTGGAAAGATGTAGCATATTTCTTAGAGGTAAGTTCTCGTGATTGGGAATATGCTGATACAGCAAGAAGTTACATCGGATTTAGAACAGTACAAGATTATTTAGGTACTAATAAAAGTAATTAATAAGAAAACAAGAATAAATATTAATCCCCAAAATTTAAAAATCAAGAATTATGGCACAATCAAAATCAACTAAGAAAATGTTCAATATGGCTTACGGTTTAGGAGCCGCAGTAGTTATTATTGGAGCATTATTTAAAATTTTACACTGGCCTTTTGGAAATGAAGTATTAATGGTAGGTATGATTGTTGAAGCAGCAGTTTTCGCATTGTCAGCGTTTGAAGCAGTTGAAGACGATTTAGATTGGACAAAAGTATACCCAGAATTAGCATCTGGTCAATCATTAGGAATAAAAGGCAAAGAAGCATCACCAGAAGAAGCACAAAGCATGTTATCTCAAAAGTTAGATAATATTTTAAGTGAAGCTAAATTAGATGCTCAATTAGTTTCTCGTTTAGGTGATAGCATTAAAAATTTCCAAGGAGCAGTAGAGCCATTAGCTTCAGCTTCTCAATCAATTTCAGCTACTAATAGTTACAATGAGCAAATGTCTAGAGCAGCAGCTCAAATGGAGTCTTTAAACAGTTTATATCAAACACAAGTAGAAAGTGCTAGTAGACAAGCTGATTTAAACTCTGCAATGGTAGAGAACTCTCAACGTTTACAAGAACAAATGCAATCGTTAGCAACAAACTTATCTTCATTAAATGGAGTATATGGAGGAATGTTAACTGCAATGTCTAATAAATAATTAATTAGTTTATCTAATTTATTAACTAAACAAACTAATTAATATGGCAGGAGGACAACTATCACCAAGGCAGAAGATGATTAACCTTATGTACTTAGTGTTTATTGCAATGTTAGCAATGAATATGAGTAAAGAGGTATTATCAGCCTTTGGATTAATGAATGAAAAGTTAACAGTAGCAAACGAAAAGGCTACTGAGAAAAATAAAACAGCTTACGAAACGTTAGCTCAAAAAGCAGCAGAACAAGCTAAACAGTATGGTGAAGCTAAAGAGAAAACTGATAAGTTAAAAGTAGCTGCGGATGAATTGTATGCTTACGTAGGAGACTTAAAGAGCCAAATGACTGGTGATTTAGAAGACAAGGAAGCGTATGAAACAATGGATAAATCTAAGTTTTTAGATGAGTTATTCTTTAAAGGAGGTAAAATATCAAAAGCAGGACAAGAGTTTGTAGCTAAGATTGATGCTTTCAGAAACGATGCAGTAACAGCTTTAGAAGGTACAGAGGTAGCTGATGTAATTGCAACTCGCTTTAGTACAGCCAAAGAAGAAAACAAAGATGGTAAAAAAATTGACTGGTTAAAATATCATTTTGAAGGATTTCCTTTAATTGCATCTTTAACTAAGTTAACTCAAATCCAAGCAGACATTAAAGCCACAGAATCAGACGCTTTAACAGCTTTATTACAAGGAGAATTACAAAGTGCTGTATCTATGACCAAGTATGAAGCAATGGTTGTTTTCGATAAGAGTGCTTATTATCCAGGAGAAAACTTATCAGGTAGAATTGTATTAGGAAAAAAAGACCCTAATTTAACTGCTGAGAAAGTTATTATTAATGATAAAGAAGTTGAGCAAGAAAAAATTCAAGCAGGACAAGTTATTTTAGATGGTCCAGCAGGAAATGTAGGAGATAAGGAGTTAAAAGGAGAGTTCCAATTTAAAGAAGGTGATTCTATTGTAAAGATTGATATCAAAGGAGCTTATGCTGTAATTCCTAGACCAAACGAAGCGTTAGTTTCTGCCGACAAGATGAATGTTGTATACCGTGGTTTATCTAATCCATTAACAATTTCTATTCCAGGAGTACCAGGAAACAAAGTTAGTGCAAGAGCTCCAGGACTGAAAAGAGTTAGAGGAGATAAGTATGCTATGTATCCAGGTAAAGGTAGTGAGGTAAACATTGTAGTTACTGGAACTCCAACAGGTGCATCAAAAGGTGTACGTTCTGTTAAGAAATTTAGAATTAAAGACATACCACCAGCGGTAGGTATGGTTAGAGGTCAATACGGTACAGTAAAAATGCCTAAAACTAGTTTAGGAAGAATAAGTGTAGCAGCTGGTTTACCAGATTTCTTATTCGATTTAAAACTAAACGTATCTAGCTTTAAAATTAAGGTACCAGGGCAAGTTGCTATTCCTGTGAATGGAAGATCTATGAACTCAAGAGCTAAAGCGGCAATTACTAAGGCAAGAAGAAATGATGTAATTACAATTTTTGATATCAAAGCATCTGTTTCAGGATCTAATTATAGAATCAAAAAAGTATTACCTGTTAGTGTAGAAATTACAAATTAATAAGTAAAAATAAGAAAGTATGAATTGGAAGCGTTTTTATATGGTTTTATTCGTATTTGCAGCAACAAGCTATGCAAATGCCCAAGCTAACCTTTTAAATGCAAAAAAGGTAGATGAAATTGGATTTAAATCTGAAGCTCAAATTGCTTCAGAAGATGACAAACCACTTCCTTATGGCTTTATTAGTGATAGAGATGTATTGTGGTCTAAAGTGGTGTGGGAATATGTAGATTTAAATCAAAAAATAAATCTTCCTTATTATTACCCAATTGATACTATGAATGCTGGGTTAACAAGGCGCTCTTTATTTGATACCCTATTAAAAGGGATTAAAAACGGTGAAATTACAGAGGTTTATAATGATTCTTACTTCACTACAAAAATAGGGATGGAAGAGGTTAAATTGATGACCTATAACCAACGACAAAATGGTGATTATGTAGATGACTATTACGTGCAATCTCTTGATATAAAAGGGTTTAAATTGAAAGGTATTTGGTATTTTGATAAACGTCAAGGTGAGTTAAAATATCGTTTATTAGCTTTGGCTCCAATGGGACCAGATGTACAAGTGATGGGAGTTGAAGAAATTGATGATAGCGAAAGTGTATATCCTTTATTTTGGGTGTTTTTCCCAGATGCTCGTGAAACATTACATGAATCTAAAGTATTCAATCCAGAAAATTCGGCTCAACCACTTTCTTATGACAACTTGTTAAATGCCAGACGGTTCAACTCTACTATCTTGAGAGAGGAGAATATTTATGGAGACAGAGCAATTTCTGATTATGTTCGTGGTAACTCTTTATTTCAATTATTAGAAGCAAATAGGATTAAAGAAGGTATCCGTAATAGGGAAATGGATATGTGGAATTACTAATATTCCTTTTCTATATAAAAAAAGAGCTTGCATTGCAAGCTCTTTTTTTGTTGTAATAATAGTATTTCAGGGTTAATAAAAAAAACATATATAATTATTGTATTTTAAGTAAAAAGATAATATATTAGTTGATAATTTAAAAATTTATATATTATGATAGGAAAAATTCTAGAACTAGAAGGAGTGACTAAGTTATCTAAATCAAACTTGAATGCAGTTAAAGGAAAAGGATGTTCATGTACAGACCCAAGTGGGGGAGCAGATTATCATCCACCGTTACATCACCCATCACATAAAAGTGTACGAGCATGTTGGGATTACTGTGATGAATGGAGAGCTAGTTAATTCAATAGTAAAAGATAAAGAAAGAGCTTGCATTGCAAGCTCTTTTTTATTGCAATAGTAGTACTTTTGAATTATGAATGCAGAGGTAGATTATATCATCGTTGGTTTAGGGTTATCAGGAATAGCTTTTACAGAACAATTAATAAAAAACAACAAAAGCTTTATAGTTTTTGAAAATAACTCACAAGTATCATCGGTAGTTGCTGGTGGGGTTTACAATCCCGTAATTTTAAAACGATTTACTCCAGTTTGGAACGGACATGAACAATTGCAAAAAGCAATCCCTTTTTATAAAGAATTAGAAGAAAAGTTACAACTTACCTTAGATTATAAGTTTAGCACTAAAAAAGTATTTACGAGTGTAGGAGATGAAAACAATTGGTTCATAGCATATGATAAACCAATGTTATCTTACTACATGAATCCAGAAATTTCAAAAGAAAGAATAAAAGGAATTATAGGTGATTATGGATTTGGAGAACTAAAAGGTACAGGGAGAATCGATACGCCTCTATTGGTGAAAACCTATAAAGAATATATTAAATCATTAAAAAGTCTAGTAAAAGAAGCCTTTGACTATTCAAAAGTAAAGATTGAAAAAGAAATAGTTACATACGAAGACATCACAGCAAAAAGAATTGTGTTTAGTGAAGGGTTTGGTTTGAAGAAAAATCCATTTTTTAATTATTTACCTCTAAATGGAACCAAAGGAGAAACGATAACAATACATGCTCCTGAATTGAAAATAGATTTTTTATTAAAAGGTAGTGTTTT
This sequence comes from Tenacibaculum gallaicum, assembly GCF_003387615.1. Lineage (GTDB taxonomy): Bacteria > Bacteroidota > Bacteroidia > Flavobacteriales > Flavobacteriaceae > Polaribacter > Polaribacter gallaicus. The sequence goes on from NZ_QUNS01000002.1 coordinate 50,660, forward strand.
TATAATGCCACTAGGTAACGATACTTATAAAATAGGAGCAACATTTAACTGGACAGATAAAACCTCGATTCCAACAGAAGAAGGAAGAAAAGAGCTGGAGGATAAACTACAAAAAGTTATATCTGTTCCATATACAATAATAGAGCAATCAGCAGGAATACGCCCAACAGTTAAAGATAGAAGACCCTTAGTAGGAAAACACCCAAAGTATCCAAAATTAGCCGTTTTAAACGGTTTAGGTACGCGAGGTGTAATGGTAGCCCCAACTGTAGCTGAAAACCTCTTTAATCACCTTGAAAGCAATGAAGAGTTAGATAAAGAAATAGATATTGAAAGATTCAGACAAGAATAATAGAGTGTATTGTATAGAAAAAAACGACTTCTTAAGTGATTAGGAAGTCGTTTTTGTTTTTTATTATTTTTCTGATCGTAATTCTTTTGCCTCTTTTTTATAACTCACAAAAAGATTAATCCAAATAATTCTTGAAAGTCGTAAGGTAACAGGTGTTAGAATCAAAGAAACAGCAACAATAGCAATGAAACTATGTAAAATAGATAGTCCAATAAATACTTTAGCAATGATAAAAATAGCAACAAAAAGAGCAACTGCTAAACCATAATTAACATACATTGCACCAAAAAAGAAAGAAGGCTCCATCATGTATTTTAAATTACATTTTGGGCAGTTGTCGTATAATGTAGTAACTTTTTTAGGGTTGAAGTTAAGCTTGTATTTAAAAAACTCTCCTTCATGACAACGAGGACATTTACCATTAAAAATACTATACAATTTACTTCCTTTTCCAAACATTTCTTATAGGTATTAAGTTCGATTAACTATTTGCTTTTTGTAAGTTTGCACAAATTTCAACAAAAATAAAACTATCGTTTGTAACTCTAGTTACAAAACCAAAGTAATTTGCTAAAAATATGTTAAACGTACACGATGTATCAGTTTCATTTATGGGAACAGATTTGTTCTCCGGAATCACTTTTAAATTAATAAAAGGAGATAGAATTGGATTGATTGGAAAAAATGGAGCAGGAAAATCTACCTTATTAAAAGTTTTATCAAAAGATATTGAAAGTAGTGGTGGAACGCTAGCATTTGATAAAGATGTGCGTATCGGGTTTTTACGTCAGGATATTGATTTTGTTCACGGAAGAACTATTTTAGAAGAAGCCTATCAAGCATTTACTGAAATTAAAGCAATAGAGTTAGATTTAGATGAGATAAACCGACAATTAGCTGAAAGAACCGATTATGAAAGTGAGTCGTATAATCAGTTAATTATTGATTTAAACGAAAAAACAGAACGTTACGAATTACTAGGAGGTTACAATTATCAAGGAGAAACTGAAAAAATATTACAAGGTTTAGGGTTTCAACGAGAAGATTTTGATAAGTTGACAGATACCTTTTCTGGAGGTTGGCGTATGCGTATCGAACTCGCTAAACTCCTTCTTCAGAATAATGATATCTTATTACTCGATGAGCCTACCAACCACTTAGATATCGAATCGATTATTTGGTTAGAAAATTTCTTAAAAAACTATGCTGGAGCTATTGTGTTGGTATCGCATGATAAGATGTTTTTAGATAACGTAACCAATCGTACTATAGAAATTTCGTTAGGGCAAATTTACGATTATAAAAAACCGTATTCTGAGTTTTTAAAACTACGAGCTGAAATTAAAGAAAAGCAGTTACAAACACAGAAAAATCAGCAAAAGGAAATAGAGCATACCGAGAAACTAATTGAGAAATTCCGTGCGAAGGCGAGCAAAGCTTCCATGGCACAATCGCTAATTAAAAAATTAGAAAAAGTTGAGCGTATTGAGGTAGATCAAGATGATAATTCAGTAATGAATGTTCGTTTTGCCATATCAAAAGAACCTGGTAAAATTATTGTTGAAGCTGAAAATTTAACCAAGAATTACGGAGAAAAAGAGGTCTTAAAAGATGTAGATTTGTTGATTGAGCGCAATAGTAGAATCGCTTTTGTAGGACAAAACGGACAAGGAAAATCTACGTTAGCTAAAATGATGGTGGGAGAAATTCCATTTGAAGGAGATTTAAAACTAGGGCATAATGTTGAAATAGGATATTTTGCACAGAATCAGTCGGAAGAATTACCAGCAGAGAAAACGGTACTAGAAATTATGGAAGATGCTGCTACGGATAGTAACCGAATGCGTGTACGAGATATGTTAGGTTCGTTTTTGTTTGGTGGAGAAGCGGTAGATAAGAAAGCCAAAGTGCTATCAGGAGGTGAGCGAAACCGTTTGGCGTTGTGTAAGTTATTGCTGTCGCCATTCAACGTTTTAATAATGGATGAGCCTACTAACCACTTAGATATAGCTTCTAAAAATGTGTTGAAAAAAGCACTGCAAAATTTTGATGGAACGTTAATCGTAGTATCGCACGATCGTGATTTCTTACAAGGATTAACCACTACAGTTTACGGATTTAAAGACCGCGAAATAAAAGAATATTTAGGTGATATCGATTACTTCTTAGAGCAACATAAAATGGAAAGTTTGCGTGATGCTGAAAAAAGAACCGTAATTAAAGAAGATAAAAGCACTTCAAAAAAAGAAGCGTATCAATTATCGAGAGAGCAAGAAAAAGAGCTAAAAAAGCTAAAAAACAAGCTTAATAAAATTGAAACGCAAATCGCAAATTTAGAGACTGAAATAGAAAAAATAGATTTAGAATTAGCTCAGAATTACGATGAAGTATCTGCACGTCCTAACTTTTTTGAAAACTACAAAGCAAAAAAAGCCAAAGTAGATAAACTCATGGAAGAATGGGAGCAAGTTGAGGGGGAAATATCTGTTTATAACGAGTAAAAAACAAACTGCGGCTAGCTCCTAATTAAGTTAGTTATAACCGAAAAAACATCTATTTTTAGGAGCAACAACGTTTAATTATTCCCATTTCAATAAATAATACGAGCGATATAAAACGGTAGTAGTAATTACCTTATTTTATTTCAAACTCTTTCACTATTGAGTTGATAGGTATTGCCTTAACAGTCTTATTTTGTAATAAAAATAGGATGTCTTTTGTTTTTCCAATTACTACCCCTCTTATAACTTCATTGTCAGAGTATTTTAGGTTTATAGGTGAACTCCTATTAGTTTCTTTCTTTGTGAATTTACCGTAAAAATCAGCAGAAATATATAAGTAGGAAATAAAAACAATAGAAAGTGCAGTAAACCTATATAAATCAAACCAGCTTTTTTTGTCCCAACCAAAATTCATTTTTGAATATGCTTTAGGATACTTTCTTAGTAACATATTATCAAACTTAAATAAGATTAAAACTAATACTATTGTGATTGTAGAAAATAATAATATTTTGAAATCTGAAAAAGGAGCAATTAAAAAGTCAAAAATATCTGCATAGTCAAAAATATTAATTCCAAATTCAGAATATTTTTGAAAAGTAAAAAGCATTCCAATCCCAACAATAAGGATATAAGAAATTGTAACAATTGTTTGTATTTCCTTTAAAATAAGTTCGTAAGTATCTTTTATCAATCCCTCTTTCATGTTTTTATACTATTTTATACCAATTAAAATACAGTAAATTACTGATATACTCTTTTGTGGTAGGGTTAATTAAGGGAAAGTATAAGTATTGGTAATTTTATTTAGAGTTTAAATATAGTAAAATAATGTTATTTCGAATAAGCGATTTTATGAGCGACTGAGAAATCTCAAAATCGTGTGTTTTCAATAAACAGATTAGTTAACCTTTACAGTAATGACGAGAGGAAGAAAATGTCAAAAAAGTGTAAAAGAAATGTCAACTATTACTTAAAGCAACTGAAAAGTAGGATATTTGTAAATCGTATGAGTAAGAACAGCAATTTAATATACAATAAAGTAGTGTTAGGTATACTTGTTATAACAACACTGTTTACTTCATGTGTTGTCAATGATAACTTTTCAGAGCGTGTAAAGGTTTCTTTACGAAATGTGGGACACGAGTTATTGCTGAGTAATACAGATGCTACTTCGCTAGTTTTACCTGTGCAACAGCTAAATGAATCAACATTTAAGCTTAGTTTTCAAAATACGTTACAAATAGAACCTGATGGTTTGGTAGCTATTGTAAATAGAAGTTTTAAGGTTTCTAACTTTCCGATGAACTACATTTTAGAAGTTAAAAATTGTGCTGATAAGGAAGTGGTGTACAGTTATGAAATGCGGAAAAAGGAAGAAAAAGCAATAATCCCTTGTAAAGGAAGAGTACTACCCCAAGGTTGTTATTTTATAGAAGTTAAATTTCTTAAAACAAGCACGTCAAACAACAGTGAGTTTGTTTACTACGGATTACTATTTTTTTTATTAGTACTTGTAGGGATGGTATATCAAAAAAAGAGAAAAAACAAAACAATTACAACGAATAATTTAAATACTGTGTTAACCTTAGGGAGTTTTGAGTTTTATCCTGAGCAAAACAAATTAGTAAAGCAGGCAACCGAAATTAGTTTATCTAAAAAAGAATGTGAATTGCTAGAAATTTTTATCAGTAAGCCCAACGAAATTATAAAAAGAGAAGAACTTACTAAAAGAGTATGGGAAGACAACGGAGTAATAGTTGGGAGAAGTTTAGATACCTATATTTCTAAACTTCGTAAAAAGTTAAAAGATGACACTTCTATAAAAATAACCAACATTCATGGAGTTGGATATAAGCTAGAAATAGATTAAAGACTTATTTTGCATTGATAACTTTATGTAATAAGCTGCTAAAACAAGCCTTTGCAATAGTAAAAAATGATTTATCGAATGATATAAACTATAAAAGTATTTTGGTTTAAAAAAGTATAAAATTTACTTGTTTTTTACCTCAGTTCTTTGTTGTGCGTAGTTCTTTTATTTGGTTATTCTATTTTTTAAATCCATTTGTCCGTGTAAAATTCTCGTAATTTCAATCGGTAGGTTAATTCGCTTTCGGTAAAAAATGATATGTCGGTTTGTTTTAAGTCCGAATAAGTCATTGGTTATTCCTTCGTAATTTTTTCCTAAATCAGGATTATTAGCAATATATTGGCAACTATCTAATAGTAAGTTATAATATCTGTCAGCTTGTTGTTCAGACCACTTTTTAATCGTGTATTCCCAAATTCCAGTCAAATCTTCAACAGCTTTGTTAGTCAGTTCATATTTAGCCATTCTTTTTATGTCTAGCTTTTAATTCCTGAAGATGTTTCTCTGGGTCAAAATCGTGTGCAATACCGCTGTCAATTCCTTCTTGAATTGCATTTTTCAAAGCGATTACTTTACTTTCTTCGTTTTCTAAAAGCCGAAGTCCAGCTCTAATTACTTCACTTACATTTTTATATCGTCCAGCTGAAACTTGGCTACTTACAAATTGGTCAAAATAATTTCCGAGTGATATTGATGTGTTCTTACTCATAATTCAAATATTTACTCAAAAGTACCAAAAATTGGTAAGTTTTCCAAGTTACACCTAATGGCTCTCTATAGCATCCATGAAAAAGCAGTAAGTTGAGCATCTTTAAAGTTCATCAAAACAAGAGCACTCAACAATTCAACACCCTAAAATCAATATTATGTAAGAATTAAAAAATAAAAATAGTAAATTTGGAGAACTGGACTAGTACTTTTCATAGGAAACGGTGTTGTCAGCAGTTTTTATTCGGTTTATTCTATTTTTTCCGCTTCTTTGAATTTTCCAGAATCATTATATAACCCTAAATTTCCATTTTTTTCAATCAAATAATATTCTCCGTGATTATTTTCGTAATTATATCGGGTTATTCCGTTTTTCATTTTTTTCTCAAAAACTTCTTCTTTCATTTCTCCACCATCTCCGGTTAATTTGCTTTTTGGATAAATTGATTTCATAAATAACTTTCCGTTTTCTTTTACTAAATACTTTTTATTTGGAAGCATTGCATCATTTTCAAACCAAGAGTTTAGTATTTCTCCCGAAACTTTAGTCGTATTCATTTCAGATGAAGCTTCTTTAGTAGCTCCTAAAATTTCCACATTCAATTCAGGTTTGAAGTGAGTAGTTGCCCAAGCTCCATTTCCAGGTTCTTGTCCAGGCAAAAAGTAAAAAATCCAAACTTTGTCATAATCACTTCTGCTATCTTTAATTTCTAACGCAATGTTCTTTAAGTCAGCTTCACTTATTTCTTCTTTTAATCTGATTTCAACGCTCGTTTTATTAAACCCTCTGTCAATATCTTCATTTATTATAGAGTAATCATATTTTGATTTATTACTACACGAAATAATAAAAGTCAAAAAAATAATTTGGATTATTTTTTTCATAGATTTCTGTTTTAGTTTTGAGTGTTCCCAAATTGCTTTACACAACGAAGTTTAAATTCATAACTATACTTGACTTTTCTTCCCATAAAAACACGTTTGAATAGTGTCTAACTTTTTGGGTGCAGTTCAAAATCCGCGAGGATTTTCGTAAGTAGACTAAAAAAAGCAATAAAATATATACCGTGTTGGTGTTTGTTTTTTATTTTCAGGATTTAAGACTATTTATGTTCAATATAAATTTTAACATTTTAAATATTTTTATATAAAGTTTCTAAAATGCTTAATTTCATTTATTTTATATTTATATTTATAAGTGAAATATTTCCATTTTCCTTTTTTCTTAATTTTACAGTATAATTACTTCTAATCATAGCTCCAAAACCATTTTGAGAATCAACATAAGATGATATTTTATATTCATTATTTGACTTTTCAACCTTTGACTTGTTCAACGAAGGAAATTTTGCAGTACTTGGAGATTTCAATTGTCTTTCAACAAATTTTTGCGCAGCATAAGCTGCTTTTTCATTACTGAAATAGGTGCTTGTTTCCTTTTTATGAGATGATTTAGAGGTTGGGTATTTATTTTCTATATGATTATTGTAAAGTAAAACTCCTCCAATGAACATTCCAATTATTCCGAGTATTATTAATTTTTTTTTCATTTTATTTTTTTTCAATTTTTAAGTTTTCGTGGATAATGAACACCAACTTGTTTATACATCGTTATACTCCAGTTATGGTAGGTTTATAGTTGTATTTTATGTTTGTTTATACTTTACGAACTTATTAATAATAATTTAATTTTCTTACGGAAACCCATAAGCTCAGCAATTTAGGTACTAAAAGTAGTTTTAGTCGTTATTAACGATCTCTGATGTCTTAATTTAGAAAACTAAAAGCAAGTTGACACACTTTATTGAATAGTTTCGCTATTGGGGCGCTACTATCACGGCGTGCTCCGTTGACACCGCGGCACGGGTCGCTGATATCACGGCATGCTCCGTTGACACCACGGCACGGGTCGCTGATACCACGGCATGCTCCGAAGACACTACGGCATGGGTCGCTACTATCACGGCGTGCTCCGAAGACACCGCGGCATGGGTCGCTGATATCACGGCATGCTCCGTTGACACTGCGGCATGGGTCGCTGATATCACGGCGTGCTCCGTTGACACCGCGGCACGGGTCGCTAATATCAAGGCATGCTCCGCAGACACTACGGCATGCTCCGTTGACACCACGGCACGAGTCGCTGATATTACGGCACGGTTAGTTAATACTTTTCACTACTATGTTATTAATTTTTTTAAAAAACTACTATTGGTATAGTAGGGTATAAGCTAAAAATAGATTAAAGGCTTATTTTTGCATTGATAACTTTTTAAAATGCTGTTTCAACTAGAAATTCCCATACCAGAAAATCAACAAATTCATCTACCTATTTTAACAACAAAAGGTGTTGAACTTTTTATAAAAAGAGAAGACACTATTCATCCATTTGTTTCAGGCAATAAATTCAGAAAACTGAAGTACAATATTGCAGAAGCAAAACGACAAGGAAAAGAAACCTTGCTAACTTTTGGAGGTGCTTTTTCAAATCATATTGCAGCTACTGCTGCTGCAGGAAAAATGGCAGGTTTTAAAACCATCGGAATTATTAGAGGTGATGAACTAGGAAAGGATGTAACGAAAACACTTTTACAAAATGAAACCTTGAGAAATGCTTCCGAAAACGGAATGCAGTTTAAGTTTATTACCAGAGAAGCTTATCGAAATAAAACTTCCGAAGAATTCATTAATCAATTAAAAAAAGAGTTTGGTGATTTTTACTTGGTTCCAGAGGGAGGAACAAATGCTTTAGCTGTAAAAGGTTGCGAGGAGGTTTTAACAAATGAAGATGAAAAATTCAATTATATTTGTTGCGCAGTAGGTACTGGAGGAACGATTTCTGGATTGATAAATTCAGCCGAAAATCATCAAAAAGTAATTGGATTTCCTGCACTAAAAGGAGACTTTTTAGTAGAAGAAATAAAACCTTATGTAAAAGGAAGTGAAAATTGGAGTTTACAAACCAACTATCATTTTGGAGGCTACGGAAAATATTCTGAGGAGTTAATCCGTTTTATAAATGAATTTAAAGAGCAAACAGGTGTTTTGTTAGACCCTGTTTACACAGGAAAAATGTTATTTGGAATACTAGATTTAGTATCAAAAGATATGTTTTCGAAAAACAGTAAAATACTAGCAATTCATACAGGAGGTTTGCAAGGAATAGCAGGAGTAAATAAGAAATTAAAGAATAAAAATAAAGAGTTAATAAAGGTTTAATGAGAATAAAGGTAGTTTTTTTAGTAGTATGTGCAGCAATATTTACAAGTTGCGGATCGGGTAAAAATGTGGTGAAAAATACACCAAACGAAGTGGTTTTAGAACCCAGAGAAGAAAAAATGCCTGAGTTACCACAGTTAGAGCAAATAAAAAAACCAATAAAAACTACGACAAACCATACCGAGGCATATATTCAAAAATTTGCACCGATAGCGGTAAAAAAAATGCACGAACATGGTATTCCTGCTAGTATCACCTTAGCGCAAGGAGTATTAGAATCGGGGAGTGGAAGAAGCCAGTTGGCTCGTAGGTCAAACAATCACTTCGGAATTAAATGCCATAGAGGTTGGCAAGGTAACAGTGTAACTCATGATGATGATGAAAAAGGAGAGTGTTTTAGAAAATATAAATACCCTGAAACTTCGTATGAAGATCACTCACAGTTTTTACTAACCCGTAAACGATATGCAAGTTTATTTAGATTAAGACATACAGATTATAAAGGTTGGGCTTATGGACTAAAAAGAGCAGGCTATGCAACGGACAGAAAATATCCTCAAAAATTGATTTCTATTATTAGAAAGTATGGTTTAGATAAATACGATAGAGTAAGGAGGAATGGCTCTTTTGCAGCGAAAACACCAACGTATAAAACAACTTCTCATAAAGTTCAAAAAGGAGATACGCTGTACTCTATCTCAAGAAGATACAATATTTCGGTACAGCAATTAAAAGAAGCAAATGGGTTAAGCGATAATAACATTAGTATTGGGCAAGATTTGCTAGTAAAATAAACGAAATGTTATTTCGAACTGTAGTGTAACGGAAGTGAGAAACCTGTAGGGCTTTGATTCTGTTTATTAAAAATATTTACTGTTTCTTTGAATGAGATTCCTCTCGTTGGTCGAAATGAAGATATAAAAAAGCGGAGTAAAAACTCCGCTTCAACTAACCAAACCCCAATCAAAACTACCAAGAGTAATTTTTCTTTTTCGCTTGTTTTTTAATAGCTTTAATCATAACACTTTCTAATTCATTTTTCTTAGAACTTTCACGTTGTTTTTTAGCAACATACGTTTTTCTTTTTTTGTTTAACTCTTGAATTTTTTGCTGAATTTTAGCGCGCTCTTCACGTTTTTTTTCCACATACACCTTAATCTCTTTAGCAGATTTATTTTGTAACTGCTTCGGAAGTTGTTTCTTTTTTAAAGAGCTATAATCAATTTCTTTTTCCTCTGAAGCATCTACTAAATCCCATTCAGCATTTTTATATAGTTTAGAACTTTTAGTTACGGCACGTTTTACCACCACAGCTTCATCTAAACTCTCAGCGTTCATGTCTTGTTTCGCTTGGTTGCTGTATTTAGAATATCCATAAGAACCATAGTGAATATAGGTGTCATTTAAACGTTTGTTTAAAATAATAATATCGTTATCGTATGGAGTTACAATATGTATAATGTGTTTATTTTGATTGATAGTCATATAATCACCACCTCCATAAATAGCTCCGTCTTGCCATCTTCCAGTAATTCCCTGATTATAGTCACCACAAAAAATAGTATTTATGGTAATATCTTTTTCTTTGGCATTGGTAATAGCATCTCTGTAATTAATTTTTCCTTGTGTAAAAGGTTCATTTCCCGCAATAAAAATCATTTTTAAATCACGCTTATTAGCTCCCCAATCCAATTCGTTTAAAGAAGTTTGTATTACCTGTCCACAATATTCACTTCCACCATTGGTGCTTAAAGAAAAAAGATGTTCAGAAATTTCATCCAAATCACTCGTAAATTGTAAAACTTGTTGGATGTATCCTTCTTTAGGAGATAAACTTGAATTTCCGTATTCATATAGCGCAATTTCTAAATTTGGAGTAATACCATTGCTTTTTGCATACGATAGCTCATTTACAATTTCCCATAGTTGCGCTTTAGCCTGATTAATGAGTCCATCCATACTATTACTGGTATCCAGTAACAAAGCAACTTTTACGGTTTGTTTTTTAGCTTTTTTAGTAGGTTGCTTTTCATTAGCAAACGTAGCTGTTGTTAGTAATACTAAGCAAAAGAAAAATACTTTTAATGTGTGCGTTTTCATAATTTTTATTTTTTAGTTATTAATTGGGTATAAGTTTGATTGGTGTTAATTTCTATTCAAAATTACGTCCAACTTTTTTCTTAAAAAATCCAGAATGAGTGAACAGGTTGTTTCGTTTAGGGAAATGATTAACTAAATGAGTAATCCCTATTTTTTGACTGTTTTTTATGGTGTTTTAGTGGTTTGGGTGTTTTTTTGTGTGGGTTTTTGTGAGTATGTTTACACAAATAAAAAATTAATGAACATGAGAAAAGAAGTAACTTTAATATTCCTTTTTTTAGGAATTATATGTTCGAGCTGTAAGTCGAAAACTAAAAATGAAGCTAATGAAATAACAGTTTTAGATAAAGCTAAAAAAGAAATTAAAGTCGATGCTTCTTTAATTAAAATAGCTGATTTACCTATACATATTGATAGTACAAATTATCTTATACACCCTGTAGGATATGGAAATAATAAGGAAGTAAATAAAAGTTATTTTTCTTCAAGTAAAGGAGGAGAAACATATCATTTGACAGGTTTCTATGATAACGAAATTAATGGAATGATGATTAATCTTAAATTTCAGAAATTAGGATCAGATAAGTTTACATCATTAACGAAAGAAAATATTCAGATATCTTCTGTAAGCTTTTTAAGAGAGATATTTAATGTTACAAAACAGCAAATATTGATGTATAAAGTTATTGATAGCGATACTAATGATGATAAAAAACTCGGTTATGAGGATGATATAAGTTTGTACTTAAGTAAAATTGATGGTACGAATTTTATCAAAATTTCACCTCAAAAACAAAAAGTAATAAATGTTAAGGAGTTAGCTGAAAATAAAAGACTGTATTTTAAAACAACAGAAAGTATAAAGTCAGAAGAAGATAAACTACAAATACATTATTTTTATGTTGATTTAACTAATAAAAATTTTAATGCTATTGAATATTATCCTATAAATGATTAAAAAAATATACATAGTATTTCTTTTCCTTTCATTCGCTGTTTTTTCTCAAACAGAGGTAAACACATCTAAAGAATTTTTAGTAAAAGTTCAAGTAGTGAGTAAAGAAACGCGACGAGCTATTAAAGATGCGAGCGTAGAAGTAAATGGAAGAACTTTTCGGTTTTCTGAAATAACAGGAAGTTATACTGTAAAAGCTACAGCAGGAAGTCAATTAGAAGTATCACATCCTAATTTTAATCGTGTTTTTTATACGATTAAAGATGATGAAGATATAAAGGTAGAGGTTGAAGGGTTTACACCTAAAAGAAAATCAAAACTAAGTTCTTATAGTACAAGAAAGCAAACAGGTTTATATTTACAATATTTAGATTCTGTTCAGTTTTATAAAAAGAAAGATATCGATAAAAGTTTGTCTTTTATTGAAAAAACATTGTTAACAAGCCCCAGTAAAAATCAAAGAGCTACTGTATTTAAAGAATTAGCAGATGTATATTTTTATTGGAAACAATACGACTTAGCAATTGAGAATTATCAAATTTCTTTACAAGAAGTAAATTCGCCTAGAGTTCGTTTAAAATTGGCAAAAACAGCATTTTTATCGGAAGATTATAATAGTAGTGAACAAAACTATTTACAAAGCTTACAAAGCGGAGTATTAAATAACTATTTGAGTCTAACTGCATATCAAGGATTGGGAGATGTGTATCTAGCGCAAAAGAACTACAATCAGGCAAAAGTTAATTATGAAAAAGCATTGGAGATTGCGAAAAAGAACTTAATTACTCCTAAAATAACAGATTTAAACTCTAAACTGGCAGAAGTTTTTGCAGCACAAGGGAACACTCAAAAAGCAGATGGGTATTATAAAAACTCATTAAAGCTAGCATCTGAAGAAAATAAAAAACGTTCCTTAAAAGAACAACAAAAAGTAGCCGATTTTTATAACAAATCTCAACGATACGATGAAGAAATTCAGTTGCGAAAAGAGAGCTTAAAAGAAGCAGATGATATAGTTGTTGAGGCAAAAAATAAAGAGTCTTTGGTTGACTCTATAACCTCGCAAAAAATCAACTATAAAATAGGAAATGCCTACATGCAAAAATCTGAATATGAAGAAGCAATTCCGTATTTAAAAAAGAGTATTGCAGACGCTGATAAAAATAAAGACTTAATCATTCAAAAAGATGCTACTAAGCGTTTGTCGGAAGTATATGCTACGGTTGGAGACTATACGGAAGCCTTAAAAACGTATCAAGATTATGTAGAATTGGTGGATACTTTGTATTCACGTAAAGAACAAGAAATTCAACAAGTAAAACGTTTTAGTAAACGTATTTCAGATAACCAAAATAGAATAGTAAGTTTAGAAAAAGATAAAGAATTAACAGATAGTAAAATAAGTTTAGCATACAAAGACCAGCAATTAGTAGAGGAAAGTAACAGACGTCAAAAATGGATTATTTATTCATTAATCGGAGGTTTTTTATTAATGATTTTGTTGGTGTATTTTATGTTTAGAACGAATAAACAACAAAAGTTAGCAAATAACTTATTAGCATTGAAATCGATGCGATCACAAATGAATCCGCACTTTATTTTCAATGCATTAAACTCTGTGAATAGTTTTATTGCAGTAAATGATGAACGAAGCGCAAATAGATATTTATCAGAGTTCTCAGCATTAATGCGTTCGGTGTTAGAAAATTCAGATGAAGATTTTATACCGTTAACCAAAGAAATAGAGTTGTTAGAACTGTATCTGAAGTTAGAGCACAACCGATTTAAAGATAAGTTTGATTATAATATCAATATAGATAAAAGTATACCTTTAGATGAATATTCGATTCCGCCAATGTTATTGCAACCATATATAGAAAATGCCATTTGGCATGGGCTTCGATATAAAAAAGAAAAAGGAAAACTTCAAATTTCAATGCTTCCTAAAAACAATGATTCTATTACCATTTTAATTGAAGACGATGGAATTGGAAGGGAAAAGTCAATAGAAATGAAAACGAAGAACCAACTCAAACAGAAATCGAAAGGAATGAGTACGATTAAAAATAGAATTGCCATTCTAAATGATATGTATCAGGATAAAATATCTGTGGTGGTTTTAGATGCCTTTGAAGATAGAAGCGGAACTAAGGTAGAATTGACACTAAAAAAAGACGAAAATTAGTGATGAAGATAAAAGCAATTATAGTTGAAGATGAGCAAATAAGTAGAGATGTTCTACGAAATTATATTACTAAATATTGCCCAAATGTTGAGTTGTTAGGTGAAGCAAGTAATATTGAAGAGGGGTATAAGTTGATTCAGCAGCATGAATTAGATTTAGTGTTTTTAGATGTAGAAATGCCTTTTGGAAATGCTTTTGACTTATTAGAAAAAGTAGAAAACCAAACTTTTGAAACAGTTTTTGTAACTGCTTACGATCATTACGCCATTGAGGCATTAAATAATCAAGCAACTTATTATTTGTTAAAACCTATTTCGATAGATGAGTTGATTAAAGCAGTGAGTATTGTAACTGAAATTAAAGAAAAAGAAAATGAGTTAGAAACTACTGTGTTAACTCCAAAAACAACGCACCAAGTAAATGGAAAGGTTACGATTCCGCAACAAGATGGGTTTGAAGTAGTAGCTGTTGAAGAAATTTTATTTTGTAAAGCAGATGATAATTATACCGAAATCTATCTTGAAAACTCTAAAAAGGTGGTAAGTAAAACGCTTAAATATTTTGAAGATATTTTAAAAGACAGCTCTTTTGTTAGAGTGCACAAATCGTTTTTAGTCAACGTTAATGAAATAGTAAAGTATAAAAAAGGAAAAGGGGGTAGTGTTATGCTGTCAAATGGAAAAGAGATTATGGTTTCAGCATCCAAGAAAGCAAACTTATTATCATATTTTAAATAAAAATTTATGCCAATTATAAAACCAGTAAGAGGGAAGCACCCTCAAATTCCAAATGATTGCTACATTGCTGAAAATGCAACTATTGTAGGTGATGTACAAATGGGAGAAGCGTGCAGTGTATGGTTTAATGCGGTTATTCGCGGAGATGTACACTATATAAAAATGGGAGATAAAGTAAATGTACAAGATGGAGCAGTAATACATGCAACGTATCAAAAATCACCAACTACTATAGGAAACAATGTATCGATAGGTCATAATGCATTAGTGCATGGATGTACTATTCATGATAATGTACTGGTAGGTATGGGAAGTATAATTATGGATGATTGTGTAGTAGAATCTAACTCCATCATTGCAGCAGGAGCAGTTGTAACAAAAAACACACATATTGAAAGCGGGAGTATTTATGCTGGAGTGCCAGCAAAAAAAGTAAAAGATATTTCTAAAGAACTTATTTCAGGTGAAATTGACAGAATCGCTAATAATTACGTAAAGTATTCAAGTTGGTTTAAAGAATAAATAAAGAAAGTAAAAAAGCCCGGTTCTGTTTCCAAAACCGAGCTTTTTTCAATCAAAAACTAATCTACTATAAATCGATATTACTTATCGCTTTGATTTTCTTTACGATGCTTTCTTTTTTTATGTGTTTTGCGGTCACCTTTCTTGCTATGCCTTTTCATTTTTCTTGCAGTCATTTTTTCATAACGTTCATATTGTTGTTCGTTTAAGATACGTTTCATTTTAGTTTTGTAAGCAATTTGCTTGTCAAGCATTTTACTTTTCATGGCATATTTCTGATCAGCAGTAAGTTTATTACCGCTTTTTTTCATAGCTTTTCTTTTAGCCCACATTTCCTGTCTTTTGGCAACTTGTTCGGCTATTAAAGGCTTTACCTGTCTTTGTTGAGCTTCCGTTAAATCAAGCTGTAAGGTCATTTTTTTTACAGCTAATTCTGTTTTTTGTTCTACAGTTAATTTTTCATGTTTAGCTTTATCTCTCTTTTGAGCTTGAGTAGTAACAGTAAACCCAACTGCTAAAATCAAGATTGTTAGTAATCTCTTCATGTTATTAAATTTTAAGGTTTGTAATTATTTTACATCTCTAAGACCGTGCGAAATTAAAAAAGTTTAAATTTGAAAGCGTTTTTAACATTTTTTTAATTTTATATGAAGTCAAATTTTAGATTTTTTTTAAGGTTTTTATTACTAGTTGTGGGTGTGTTTGCACTATTTTTTTTCTGGGCATCCTCTCCAACAATGGATGAGGAAGAATACGCTAAAATTATTACGCACAATTACAATACTATAACTGATAACGATTCAATCTATAGTATAGTAACTTATAATATTGGTTATTTAAGTGGAATGACAAATAACCGAGCAATTGCTAAGCCTAAAGAATTATTTGATTCAAATTTAAAAAAGGTACTTACAGAGGTTAAAAAAGTGAATCCAGATATTATAGCACTTCAAGAAGTGGATTATAATGCAGCAAGGTCTTATGAAATAAACCAGGAAGAAAAATTAGCAGAATTAGGTTATAATTATGTGGCAAGAGGTATAAATTGGGATGAACATTATGTGCCGTTTCCATATTGGCCGCCAAGCATACATTTTGGTAAAATAGTTTCAGGTCAATCAATTTTAAGTAAATATAATTTAAAGGATTATGAACGTATTGTTTTGGAGAGAGTAGCTGATAACCCTTTTTATAGAGATGCGTTGTATTTAGATAGGTTAGTACAGGTGACAAAAATTACTTTAGAAGGAAAAGAAGTTGTGGTAATAAATTTACATTTAGAAGCGTTTGATAAAACAACAAGAGTAAGACAGTTTGAGTATGTGTTGAACCTTTTTAATAAGTATAAAAAAGAGTATCCAACAATCTTACTAGGAGACTTTAATTCAAAAGCAAGGGATAAAGAAGCTATTATTCAAAAAATGTTTGCAATGGATGGAGTAGGAAATGCGGCCTTTTTTGTTGAGAACCCTGAAAATACATTTGACACAAAAAATCCAGTAGAACGTATTGATTATGTTTTTTATACAGAAGATTCTATAGAGTATGTGGAGGGAAAAGTACTAACTCAATTTGGTCAAGCATCCGATCATTTACCTATTGAAATGAAGTTTAAGTTAAAATAGTAAAAAAAAGACTCAATAGCTTGTTGAATCCTATAATTTTAAAAACTAAAAAACCCGAACAAATTTGTTCGGGTTTTTATCGTGGTGCCTCCAGGAATCGAACCAGGGACACAAGGATTTTCAGTCCTTTGCTCTACCAACTGAGCTAAGGCACCAGTCATTGCTTAAAAGTAATATCTTTAAAATAAAACTCGTAACAGGCGCTACGAGCTTTATTGTGGTGCCTCCAGGAATCGAACCAGGGACACAAGGATTTTCAGTCCTTTGCTCTACCAACTGAGCTAAGGCACCAGTTGCTACTTTCGTTAAGCGGATGCAAATATACAATCGTTTTTTAATTATACAAAGTAAAAACTTTAAAAAAATGTGCCGTAAATTTACAAGTTCTAAGAAATGAAATATGCGCCTAATTATTGATGTTGGAAATACAAGAGTTAAAGTAGCTGTTTTTGAAATAGATACTATTAGGGAAGTATTTGTTTTTGAGAAAGCAAATATAATTTCAGAGCTAAAAAAAATTATTTCAAGATTTTCAATTTCCAATAGTATTATATCTTCTGTAGCTAATTTTACAGAAAAAGAAAAGCAAAAAATTGTAGAACTCTTAAATCCAGTTTTTTTGAATTCAAGGACTAAGATTCCTTTTAAAAATTTATATAAAACGCCAAGAACACTAGGAGTTGATAGAATAGCATTAGCATCAGCAGCGATAAATAAGTTTCCAAATAAGAATGTATTGGTACTAGATGCAGGTACATGCATAACCTACGATTTTATTACTAATGAAGGGAAATACTTAGGAGGTGCAATTTCACCAGGAGTAGCTATGAGGTATAAGGCATTACACACTTTTACCTCCAAATTACCGTTACTAGAAATGGAGGAAGTAGAAAACTTTATAGGGGTTGATACAAAAAGTTCAATCCATTCAGGGGTTATCAATGGAGTTTCTAATGAAATAGATGGAATTATAGCACAATATCAAAAAAAATATCCAGATTTAACAGTAGTTTTAACAGGAGGGGATACATATTTTTTGTCAAAACAATTAAAAAGTGTCATATTTGCCCATCCAAATTTTGTTTTGGAGGGGTTACATACTATTTTGATACACAATTTAGCGAATGATTAAGAGATTTATATTAGGAGTTTTTGTACTAACTACGTCAACAATATTAGCACAAAGAAATAGTGCTTCACCATATTCTTATTTTGGTATAGGTGAAAATTTTGAGGCAGTAACAGTAGAACAAGCTTCTATGGGAGGTATTGGTGTTGCAATGAAAGATTATCATCACCTAAATTTTACAAACCCAGCGTCGAATGCTGATTTAAGGGCTGCAACCTATGCTATAGGAGGTAGCTTAACTTTTTTAACTGTTAAAGAACAAGATGCTTCTCAAACAGGAAATTCAACAAGTTTAAGGTACATTTCATTAGGTTTTCCAGTTGGAAAAAAAGCAGGTTTATCTGTTGGTTTACAACCTTTTTCATCTGTAGGGTACTCATTGTTAGATGATAATGATGCTGATAATGTTACTTTATTTACAGGAGAAGGAGGGGCGAATAAAATATACGCTAGTTTTGGTATGTATGTCTATAAAGGTTTGTCTATTGGTGCAGAAGCTGGTTTTATTTTTGGGAATATAGATAATAGCGTTTTAAATCAAAGAGCAGATGTCGCATTAGCAACTAAACATGAAGAATCTTTTAATGTTAGAGGCGGACAGTTTAAGCTGGGGTTACAATACAAAACAGAACTAAAAAATAAATTGCAATTATCTACAGGAGCATCATTTACCATGTCTACAGATTTATCTGCAAAAGGGTCGGAGAAAATGTACTCATTATCATTTAGTGGGTCTGGGCAAGAAGTTCCAAGAGATGAACTATTCAATAGAACTTTAAATGGAAACATAAATGCACCTTTGAAAAGTGTTTATGGTTTCGGTCTAGGAAAAGAAAATAAGTGGTATGTAGGAATCAACCAAGAATTCCAAAGCGCTTTAGGAAGTAACAGTGTTTTTATAGCTGATGGATCATCTCATAAGTATGATGATTCAAGTAAGTTTGCAATAGGAGGGTACTACATTCCAAAAATAAATTCAATCTCAAGTTATTGGGATAGAGTGACCTATAGAGCAGGTTTGCGTTTTGAAGACACAGGGTTGTTAGTAAAAACTACCAATAATTTTACTGCAGTAAAAGACTTTGGCATAAATGTTGGACTAGGATTGCCATTACCAAGACAATTATCAAACGTAAATGTTGGATTTGAGTACGGGCAAAGAGGAACGACTAACAATAACTTAATAAAAGAAAACTACTTTAACGTAAGGTTAAGTTTATCTTTAAATAGTCTTAAGTGGTTTCATAAGAATAAAATAGATTAACAAAAACTGAGAACGATGAAAAAAATTACGTATTTACTAACAGGATTATTTTTGTTTGTAGCCGTAAATGGAGCGAAAGCGCAAGCAAGCCAAGAGTGTCATATCAAGTATAATCTTTTTAAAGGAGATGCTACAACTAAGAAATATACTCAAGCAAAACCAAATTTAGAGTACTTATTAGATAACTGTGCTACATTATCTATTAACATTTATAAATATGGAGCTAAGGTTGCTGAAAACTTAAAAGATCCAGTTTTAGCTAAGAAAGTATATGAGACAAGATTAGCTAATTTTCCAAACAAAGCAGCGGCAAAAGCACATAGTGATTATGCTGAGTTCCTAATAGAGAATAAATTGGCGTCAGATGAAGAGGTTTTTGAAATCTTAAAGAAAGCTTATAATATCTCTCCAAAAGATATGGGAGTTAAAAATATCTTTAGATATTTCCAAATGATAGCAGATAAGCACCAAGATACAAATCCACAAAAAGTATTCGATACATACGATGATGTAATGGAGTCTGTTGATGAAAAATTAGAAGATTATAGTAAGAAAATAGCTAAATTACAGGAGAAAGATTCTGTAGGGACTATTACCTCTAGAGAAAAGAGTCTTTTAAGAGCATATACTATCAATTCATCATCATTAGGTCAAGTAGAGGGTGGTTTAGATGCAAAAATTTCTAAAATAGCAACTTGTGAAAGATTAATACCTATCTACTCTAGAGATTTTGAGCAGAACAAAACAGATGGTGTTTGGTTAAAAAGAGCAGTGTCAAGAATGTATAATAAAGAGTGTCAAACAGATCCTTTGTTTGAAAAATTAGCAAATGAATATGCTAAGGTTACACAATCTGCTGATGCATATAACTTCTTAGCTGGTGTGTTAGCTAAAAACGGAGACAATGGTGGAGCTGCTGAAATGAGAAAGAAGGCATTCGACTTAGAAACAGATCCATTTAAAAAGGCTAAGTATAAGCTAAGAGAAGCACAAAATGCTGGTGGAAGTAGAGCTAGAGCTTTAGCTTACGAAGCATTAAAGTACAATCCTAATATGGGGAAAGCATATTTATTCATTGCAAGTTTATACCAAAGAAGTGCAAATTCATGTGGTAGTGATGAGTTCGAAAAAAGAATGGTATATGTAGCAGCTTTAAATAAAGCTTTAAAAGCTAAAAAAGTTGATCCAGGATGTGGAGCTAACAGATACATATCTAGTTATAGAAAAAACGTACCATCAAAAAAGTTAATATTCCAAAAAGGAATGTCTTCAGGTGCTAGTTATAGAGTAGGGTGTTGGATTGGAGAAACTGTTCGTGTACCTTAATAGAGTTTAATGCTTAAAAAAGCAACACATATATACAATAGCATTGCTACCATTTGTTTGGTGGCAATGTTTTTTTCTTGTACCAACTCTAAAAAGGAGGTACGGGATTTTTTAGCAGATAAAAATTTACCAGTAGGTTCGGCAGTAAATATTTATCATGTACACAAAGATTCAGGGAGAATAAGTTCAAAAACAAAGGCAGCTGTTTTTTATGATTATTCAAATAGGAAAGAACATCCTTATAGTGAGTTTCCTAAAGGAATTGAAATTGTTACAATAGACAAGACAGGGACAGACTCAACAACAATCTCAGGTAATTATGCATTAACCTATAATAAAACAAAAATATCAGAGATTAGAGGAAATGTGGTGATTACCAACCATACAAACCAAACAAAGTTAGAAACCAATCAACTATTTTGGGATCAAAAAGAACATTACTTCTTTACAGAAGATGGTTTCCGGTTTACAACTCCAGAATCTGTAATTAATGGTTTTGGATTTGAGTCGAGTGAAGACTTAACTAAATGGATAGCTAAAGATATTACAGGAGATATAGAAACAACACAAAAAGATATATAATGAATGCACTTTGGAAATATTTACAATATGGATACTTAGTTATAGGAGTAGTCTTTTTTGTTGAGGGAATCTTAAAATGGAATTCTGATAGACAAGAAGCGTTTATTATGTTTGGATTTGCTATCTTTATCATATTAATTTTCTTCTTTAAACGACATTTTAGAAGAAAAGTAGAAAAAAGAAACAAAGAACGTTAATGCAACCCGAACTCTTAATTATTCTTACTTCTATTTTATTTTCAGCCTTTTTTTCTGGGATGGAAATAGCCTTTATCTCAGCCAATAAACTTCATATAGAACTAGAGAAAAAAGGAGATGGAATACTTTCTAAAATCTTAACGAAGTTAACGGGAAAATCTTCAAAATTTATTACTACTATGTTGGTCGGTAATAATGTAGCTTTGGTGATTTATAGTTACTTTATGGGGGAGCTGTTAATGAAATGGTTTCAATCTTTCTTACCTTCCGATTATATAGTTGTAAACTATGTGTTGTCTGATATAAGTTTACTAACGCAAACGCTTATCTCAACCGTCATTATTTTGGTAACAGCTGAGTTTTTACCAAAAGCTATTTTTAGAATTTATGCAAATGAGATGCTTAAATTTTTTGCTATACCAGCCTATATTTTCTATGTTATTTTTTACGGATTTACATGGGTAATTACTAAAATTTCAGATTTTTGCTTGCATGTTTTTTTTCGAACAAAAGAAGATGAAATTCAAACAGAATTTAGTAAAGAAGAGCTTGGTAATTATATTTCTGAACAATTAGATGCAGGAAGCGATGAAGAAGAAGTAGATTCTGAAATTCAAATTTTTCAAAATGCTTTAGAGTTTCATAAAGTGAAATCTCGTGAAATTATGGTGCCAAGAACAGAGGTTGTTGCAGTAGATTTACATGAGACAGTAAGCAGTCTTAAGAAAATATTTATTACAACTGGATTGTCAAAAATCTTGGTTTATAAAAACTCGTTAGATGATATTTTAGGGTATGTAAATGCCTTTGAGTTGTTTAAAAAACCACGCACCATCAAGTCAATTTTATTACCTGTAGAGTTTGTGCCTGAGTCTATGATTATTAACGATGTACTTAATAATTTAATAAAGAAACGAAAAAGCATTGCGGTTGTTGTTGATGAATACGGAGGGACTTCAGGTATTATTACAGTTGAAGACATTGTTGAAGAATTATTTGGAGAGATTGAAGACGAACATGATACTCAGCAATTATTAGAAGAAAAAATTAGTGAAAATGAATTTAAATTTTCGGCTCGTTTAGAGGTTGACTACCTAAATGAAGAATATAGTTTAGGAATTCCTAAAGAAGAGGCGTACGAAACAATCGGAGGCTTTATCTTAAACCATACAGAAACAATACCATTACAAGATGAAGTTTTACAGATAGAAAACTTTCAAATTAAAATCTTGCAAGTAAGTGCAACTAAAATTAATGATATTTATTTTAAAGTAATTCATAAAGAAGATTAACTTTCCTCCTTTTATAGAGAGAACTCCCTCAAAAACAGCATAAAAAAACATTGCATTATTTAATGTGAAATTGTATTTTCGCACACTGTTAATAAAATAAATGACGTATGGCAATTTTATCGAAGATTAGAGAACGTTCAATGTTCTTAATTCTTGTAATTGGTTTAGCACTTTTTGCTTTTGTATTAGACCCTTCTACAATATCAGACTTTTTTAGTGCAAGTAAAGTAAATGAAATAGGTGAAGTTAACGGCGAAGCTATATCTCGTCAAGAGTTCGCTGAAGCTCTAGAAGCTTACAAAGCACAAACAGGAAATAGCATGTCTGAAATGCAAGCTGCAAAAGCAGTATGGAATAACTTAATCCGTCAAAAAATATACAAAAAGCAACTAGAAGAAGCAGGAATTACAGTTGGTGATGCTGATATTTTAAACGCCTTATATGAAACTCCAGTAGTTCAAAATGATGCTAGATTCCAAACTTCAGGTATTTTCGATAAAAACAAGTTAAAAGAACACTTAGCTACTATAAAAGAAGAAAATGGACAAGAGTGGGCTGCTTGGCAAAAATATATGGCTTCTATTAAAAGCAATATAGAAAAAACAACATACGACAACTTAGTTGCTGCTGGTTTAGGTGCTTCATTAAAAGAAGGAGAGTCTAGATATTTATCAGAAAACACTAAAGTGTCTGGTAAATATGTATATGTACCTTATACTACAATTGCAGATAGTTTAGTTACCTTAAAGAAAAGTGATGTTCAAAATTATATAAATAAGCATCAAGAAGCTTTTCAAGTTGAAGCTTCAAGAGATATTAATTTTGTAAAATTCAACATTGAACCTACAACAGAAGATGAAGAAGTTATTAAGGCTAATATAGCTAAGTTAATAGAAGACTCAGTAGTGAACAATACACCAGTTAAAGGATTAAAGAATACTACAGATTATAGTGAGTTTTTAGAAGAAAATGATTCTGATGTAAGATTAGATGATAGTTATAAGTTTAAAATTCAAGTTCCTCAAGTAATTGCAGAAGAAGTTTTCAACGGTAAAGAAGGAGATGTTTTTGGACCGTATAAAGATGCAGGGTTCTTTAAATTATCTAAAATTACAGAAGTAAAACAGTTACCTGATTCTGCGAAAGCAAGTCATATTTTAATCCCTTTTGTAGGCTCTGCTAGTGCTGACGCAACAGTTGTTCAGACTGAAGAAGAAGCTAAGAAAACTGCAGATAGCTTATTAGCAGTTGTAAAAGCGGATAAATCTAAATTTGCTGATTTAGCCAAAGAGATGTCATCAGATCAAGGTTCTGCAGAAAAAGGAGGATTCTATGATTGGTTTGCATATAATAGAATGGTGCCGTCATTTAGAGACTTTGTTTTTGAAGGAAAAGAAGGTAACATGGGAGTTGTAAAAACTCAATTTGGGTTACATGTAATTAAAATTGATGGACAAAAGAACTTCCAACCAGTAGTGAAGTTAGCTACTTTTGGACGTAAGATTGAGGCTTCAGAAGAAACAGAAAATACAGTATTTCAAAATGCAGAAACATTTGCTTTAGAGTTAGCAAATGGAAAAGCTTTTGAAGAAGCTGTAAAAGAAAAGAACTTAAGTTCTTTGCCTGCTGTTGGATTAAAAGCATTAGATGAAAGTGTACCAGGTTTAGGGAATGAAAGACAAGTCATTACTTGGGCGTTTGACAAAGAAGTAAACGAAGGAGACTTCAAACGTTTTGATATTGAAGGAGGGTATGTAGTAGCTGTATTGACTTCAAAAACGGCAAAAGGATTAATGCCTGTTGATAAGGCAACTGCTAGTGTACGCCCTATCTTAACAAATGAGCGTAAAGCAAAAATGATTGAAGATAAAATTAGTGGTTCAACATTAGATGAAATTGCTAAATCTGTAAATCAAACAGTAAGAGTTGCTACCGATGTAAACTTACAATCACCAACGATTTCTGGCGTAGGTTTTGAGCCAAAAGTAGTAGGAGCAATGATTAATGCAAAAGAAAATGAAGTAGTTAAAAATGTAGTAGGAGATAAAGGAGTATTTACCTTTGTTATTGAAAAGAAAGGATTACCAACAGCTTTACCTAACTACGATACATATAGAAAGCGTATTGTAGCTGAAAGACAGAATAAAACGTTCCAAATGTATGAGGCGGTTAAAAAAGCGTCTGATATTGAAGATAACATGAGTTCTTTTTACGGAATTCAATAAGAAATAACGTCATACAAAAAAATCCCGAACTATTTAGTTCGGGATTTTTTTGTATTTATATTGTTAGTTTAATAGAGTTTGCCCAAATACGTTTACGATCTAAGTTCCTTTTAAAGTTTTGTAACATAAACTCTTTATCGTATTTTATTTTCTTTTTAAAGTAGCGTTTTCCATTAATATAAATGATTATTTTCTTTTTAAGATTAATCATTTCTGGAGAAATTTTAATTTGAAAAGATTTAATCCGAGAGGTTTGAACCTTAAAGGTGTTATTATGATAGGTTGCAATTATTTTTCCTGATTTTCTTGGAAATCCAAAGGCTTTCTTATCTACGTCTTTTACTATTAGACTATCATTTTTACCATTCTCCAGCCATTTTTTTATATCAAAATTTAAATTCTTATGCCATTGAGATTTTTTCTGTATGGTATCGAGTTTTATATTGGTTAGCCAATCAATATTTCCATAATCGTTATCATCAAACTCCCAAGTTATTTTTTTGGGAAGAGGGTTTCTTTTTCTTTTAATTAGATCTGAAAAAAGAATTTTATAGGCAGGTTCAGAAGCATCGAATTGAGGAAACCAATGAGGGTAACCATTATACCGATAATCTTTATAATCTGCGTTTATACTTTTCATTAATTTAACTAAATTATCATTAGCGTTTGGGGGATAATAGTAATCTTGGTCGGTAGAAAAATTAATAAATGAACGGTTGAGTGTGTTTTCAATAAAAGTTCCACCTGTATATACTTTTGGTTCAGTATTAAAACCATAAAATCCAGCAAATAAATTAGGTTGTTTCATCAAATAGGAAAATGCTCCAGTAGCTCCATTAGAATGGCCAGAAATAAAAATTTTATTATCGTTTATATTAATAGCTTTTTTTAATTGTTTTACAATTGAAGGCACTATAAAAAAACCAGCATCAGAGGTCATCCAATTATAATGTTTGTTTCCTTTAGGGAAAATTAAAATAACATTATTTTCATCCGCATACTTTGTATAATACCTGTTCCAATACTTTAAGTTACTTTTTGTTTCAAAATCAGAAAACTTATTGTGTCTTACAGCTCCATGTAAAAAAATAAGAACAGGATATTCTTTTTTAGCAGTGTATTTTTGGGGTAAATGAACGTAATAAGATGTTTTTAAAGAGTCGTTTATTTTAAATGTTATTGAATAATTTTGTTGTTGCTTTGGGATATAAGGTTTAAATTCTTTTAAAAACTTAAAAAGCGCTTCGTTCTTTAAGGTTTTAGGGAAATCTATTTTTAAAGTGTTGAAAAACTCTTCCTCCGATTTTTTGAGATTACTGAAGAATTTAGTTTTTCTTTTTAAAGCCTTAGTTTTTAATTTTTCCCATCTTTTATCGTTTTGAATATTTTTATAGTCTTCATCTGCATATTCACCAACAACATAGTCCCAACCAGGATACCCCTCTTCATCTTCTATTAACTCTGAAAGTGGAATTAAGTATTTAAAGGCTTTGTCGTTTTCTTTTAAATCAGCTGCAATAATAGAGGAATAATATAGCTCAGTATCGGTAATGCTGTCAGGAAACTTATCAAAAGCTTTTTCAAATATGCTTAACGCTTTTTTATAAGTAGTAGTGTCTTTTGAAGTGTTCATTGTTTTCATAGCTTCTTGTACCAATTCTGAATATGTGGTTTGAGCATTGGCAGATAAAAAAGCTAAAAAGAAGATGATGTAAAATAGTGATTTCATTATTGTCTTTTTTACAAATGTAATTGCAAAAAAGAAATGAAACTTGTAAAAATGGGACGGTAGCTATTTTAAATGCCAAAAAGTATCTTCATTACCAAGTTGTGTTCCTTTTTTTAATAGATTTTTAGGAGAACTTAAAGTAAGGTTTTTGAATAGGTTGGTAAGGTGTGATTGATCGAAATAATTGAACTCATGCGCCAAAGAAGTAAAACTTTGCTCAGAATTGATAAAGAGTTTCTTTTCTAAAGTTTTTCTAAAAAGTACAATTTTGTTGAACTTTTTCACTGAAATACCAAAATGAGAATTAAAAAGTCTATTTAAGTGCCTTCTACTCACGTTTAACTCAAATGCCAAATTATTAATAGTTATCGTGTCAAAATTATTTAAAATTAGCTTGATGGCATTGTTTAAAGTTGTATTACTATATGTAATATACCTACTAATTAAAAATTGGTCTAATAGCTTTGTAATTTCATTAGTGTTTTGTGAACTAAACAAAGCACTAAGTTCAAGTTCAGAAAAGAAATTGAATTCTGTTATAAAGTCTGTAAAAGTTAACCCTCTATAAAATTGATGAATACCTAGAGGATTGAAAATTATTACAATTCTATGCACTTTACCAATTTGTGTGACATTAAAAATATTTTCTCTTAAAGGAGTGAAAATTTGAAGAGGATTATTGTCATCTTTGAAAACTATTTTTCCAATTTTAGGACTAAAATGTGAGCTATAAAGTGATATGGAATTATTGAAATGAGGATAGCAATCAAACCCTATTTTTTTATTTTGTGGTTTTACATCCAAATAATAATAATGGACATGTTGTGCTATTATGGGATTTTTTGGTCTGAAAGTTTCAAAGACATTATTCATTAACTACAAGTTAAGTGTTTTTTGTTTTCATTTTTAAATGTAAACAAAATTAATAAACCTAAGAAAGGTTAACTAATTCAAGTAAAACAAAAAAACAACCTCTTGGTTACTGAGCGTAGCCGAAGTAGATTGCTTTTTTAAGTATATTTTAAAGAATTTTATTAAGCGTTTAATGGTTTACCATCCCAAGCTGCTTTCGCTGCTTCTTTTACAGCTTCAGAGTAGGTTGGATGTCCATGACAAATACGAGCTAAATCTTCCGCAGAAGCTCTATATTCCATTGCTACGGCTGCTTCCATAATTAAATCAGCAACACGAGCACCTACCATATGAACTCCTAATATTTCATCTGTATTTTTATCAGCTAATACTTTTACAAATCCATCAGTATCTCCACTTGCACGAGAACGTCCTAATGCACGCATAGAGAATTTTCCAGATTTGTAATCAACACCAGCATCTTTCAATTCTTGTTCAGTTTTACCAACAGCCGCTACTTCTGGCCATGTATAAACAATTCCTGGAATTAAGTTATAGTCAATATGAGGCTTCTGTCCTGCTAAATATTCAGCAACCACAACACCTTCTTCTTCTGCTTTATGTGCTAACATAGCTCCACGAACTACATCACCAATTGCATAAATGTTAGAAACGTTGGTTTGTAAATGATCATTTATATCAATCATTCCTCTTTCAGTAACTTTAACACCCGCTTTTTCTAAAGCTAATCCTTCAGTGTACGGGCGACGACCTACTGAAACTAAACAGTAATCACCAGTAAAAGTAACCTCTTCACCTTTTTTATTGGTAGCTTTTACCACAACTTCGTCACCATTTCTTTCAACAGAAGTAACTCCGTGGCTAGCATTAATTTTCATTCCTTGTTTCTTTAAAACTTTAGTCAGCTCTTTAGAAACATCTTTATCCATTGTTGGAGTAATTGTTGGAGCGTATTCGATAACAGTTACATCAGCACCTAAACGCTTGTAAACAGAACCTAGTTCTAACCCAATAACACCACCACCAATTACTAATAAGTGCTTAGGAACTTCAGGAAGTTTTAAAGCTTCAGTAGAAGTAATTACGCGCTCTTTATCAATAGTAATAAAAGGTAAAGATGATGGTTTAGAACCAGTAGCTATAATAATGTTAGTACCTTCAATAATTTCTTCAGCACCATCATTTTTTGTGATTTTCACGTGCGTAGCATCTTCAAAAGAACCTAAACCTTCGTAAACTTCAATATTGTTTTTATCCATTAAATATTTGATACCTCCAGTAGTAGTTTCTACTACATTTGCTTTACGAGCTACCATTTTTCCGAAGTCAAAAGAAGGTTTCTCAACAGAGATACCGTGCTCTTCGAAATGATTTACTGCATCATAGTAATGGTGCGAAGAATCTAATAAAGCTTTTGAAGGAATACATCCAACATTTAAACAAGTTCCACCTAAAGTTGAGTATTTTTCGATAATAGCAACTTTAGAACCTAATTGAGCGGCTCTGATAGCAGCAATGTACCCTCCTGGACCAGAACCAATAACGATTAAATCGTATTTCATGAGTTGTGTTTTATTTTTTCATAAATAATGAAGCACAAAAATACAATTATTTGTCGATAAAATTAGTTTTCATATCTTTAAAACTTAAATTCGTCGCATGAAAATTTTCAAAAAAATTATAGGTTTCTTACTACTATTATTAGTAATCGCGCAGTTTTTCCAACCAGAAAAAAATCAAGGAGAAATAACTACTGTTGACCCTTTTATTACAGAAACCAAACCGAACGATGTAGTACACAAAATACTAAAAACAGCTTGTTTTGATTGTCATAGTAATTCAACTCGATATCCTTGGTATAGTAATATTATGCCAGTGAATTATTGGTTAGCTGATCATATAAATCATGGAAAAGAAGAATTGAATTTTTCTGAATGGGCTACCTATTCTTTAAAAAGAAAAGAGCATAAGATGGAAGAAGTTTGGGAAGAAGTAGAAAAAGGAAAAATGCCGTTAGATTCATATACGTGGACACATGCAGACGCTCGTTTAACTAAAGAAGAAGTTGAACAAGTAATTAATTGGGCAAAAAGCGTACAAAACGACTATAAAACACAGTTAGGGAACTAAATTAATGCAACAACTTTTAATTATTGGGTATGTTTGGATAGAAAAAACGACTGGAGCTGGTAACCGAATCTTACAGTTGCTTAATGTTTTTAAAAACCAAAACTATACTATCACTTTTGCAACTCCTGCCTTAAAAACAGAAAACTCTTTAAACTTAGCTGAATTAGGAATAGAGGAGAAATCTATTGAGTTGAATTCAAGTTCTTTTGATGATTTTGTTAAAGAACTACAACCAGATGTTGTGTTGTTCGATAGGTTTATGATGGAAGAACAATTTGGTTGGCGTGTTGCAGAACATTGTCCGAAAGCTCTAAGAATTTTAGATACTGAAGATTTACACTTTTTACGCAAAACACGTCATCAACAATTAAAAAAGAAGGAACAATTTTCTACAGAGGCTTTGCTAAAATCAGATGAAGCAAAGAGAGAAATAGCATCAATTTTACGCTGTGATATGAGTTTGGTTATTTCAGCTTATGAAATCCAGCTTTTAAAAGAAGTTTTTAAGATTGATGAAGCTTTATTATATCATTTGCCTTTTTTGTTGGATAGAATAGATGCTGAAGCTATTCAGAATTGGAAGTCTTTTGAAGAACGAGCGCATTTTGTGTTTGTAGGTAATTTTTTCCACGCTCCGAATGTCGATGCTGTTTTACAATTGAAATCAATTTGGAAAACAATAAGAAAGCAATTACCTGAAGTAGAATTACATATTTACGGAGCGTATGTTACACAACAAATTCAGCAATTGCACAAGCCAAAAGATGGCTTTATCATAAAAGGTTTTGCAAAAGATGTACTAGAAGTAGTTAAAAATGCAAGGGTAGTACTGGCTCCCATTCGTTTTGGAGCAGGAATTAAAGGGAAGTTAACTGAAGCAATGGAATGTGGAACTCCAAGTGTTACCACTTCTATAGGTGCAGAAGGAATGCACGCCAACTTACCTTGGAACGGATTTATAGAGGATGATTTTGAGAAGTTTGCTAACAAAGCTATAGAGCTATATACTTATGATATCCTTTGGAAAAAGTCTCAACAAAAAGGTATAGAAATAATCAATTTGCTGTATGATAAAGAAAAATTAGTAGAATCCTTTAGAAATAGAATAAAAGAAATCGAGGAAAACCTTGAAACACATCGTACACAAAATTTTCTTGGAAGCTTATTACAACATCAAACCTTACAGGCTACAAAATTTATGAGCAAGTGGATTGAAGAAAAAAATAGAAAGACCTAACGATAAAACATTAGGTCTTTTTTGTTAATTGATAATAGTCCCTTTTTTACTTTTATTGTAAAAAAGTATTCGAGTAATTAGTAATAAGATTACTGACATAACTAATACTATACTTATCTTAAAAAACAATGACGTATAGCTTGGGTTTTTGTACTCAAAGGTTGGTAATTGCTTGTATAACTTTGTGTTAATTTTTTCATTATTATAAAGAAGAGGAACAAAAAAGTCTCTCCACTTTGTAGAAAATTCAGCCACTTGACTTCTATACTGTTGGTAATGTGTTGTAGAAGTTCCAGCTATATCGTTAAAACTTTGCTGTAAAATTATAGCAGGAGAACTATATTGCCACAACTTAACCCATTTTTGCTGTTTTAGTAGCTGTGTTTCGTATGATTCTACTAGTGGTTTAACCTCGTCTTCAACCAAATCTTGTGAAGCTAAATACTTATGCCAAAAAGAATAGTTTTGATTATTATTAGAAGCATATTCAGGATGATCTCTTAAAAAATTATCAAGTATTTTATCTTGTTTTTTAGAAACTTCATCTTTTAATGCTCTTACTTCAGTAATCATTTTTGTTCGAGATGGTATTGGATAAAAAGTATTTGCAGCTTGTGCTATAATAGCAGGAATAATTAGAATTATAAAAACCCAGATAGCTAATAAACTTACTGCATTTTTAGCAGAATTATTTACTTTTATATTGATAAATAAAACAACAGTAAACCAAAATAACATGTAAGTTAACGTAAGTAGTAAAAAGTATAGGTACTCAGTTAGGTTTTCTGCAAAATTATAATTGTTAATTATAAAAGTAATTGTTAAAACCAAGATAACTATAACAGATAGTACAAAGAATCTAAGCATTGTTTTCTGTAGTATCCATTTGTAAATAGAAATAGGTTGAGAAGCCATTAATTTTAACGAACCATTTTCTTTTTCTAGAGAAAAAATATGATAACTAAAAGCTATTATAATTAAGGGTAAAATGTATATAATTACAAATGCTAAATCAAAACTACCAAAAAGAAGTTGAATAGGGTTTGAAAGTTCAGTATGATTAAAAAAGAAACTATCACCGTACGCTTTTGGTTGCACATAATGTGTAAATAAATCACTTTGTCCTGTAGCAATAAAAGCAGTTTCTTGAGGGTACATTGCCGCAACACGAGGATGTGAATATCCAATATTCATGGGGTTGGTAGGTAAGCTCCTCGAGTTTTGATTAACGTCAAGTCCTTTTTCAATAGAATCAAGAGTTTTTAGTACTGCTATGTCTTGTTCTTTAACAGTATTATTCGCTTTTTCAATGTCAGAAACGCGCTTATTTACTTTTTCCTTACCATTATACCCTGCAAAAAGAACAAGGGTTAATAAAATTATAGTTAATAAAACAAGCCATTTACTCCGTAAAAGAGACTTTAATTCGTATTTAAAATTATATGAAAACATATTAATGATTTTTATTAATAAAGAACACTAGTA
Source organism: Tenacibaculum gallaicum (assembly GCF_003387615.1). Classification (GTDB taxonomy): domain Bacteria; phylum Bacteroidota; class Bacteroidia; order Flavobacteriales; family Flavobacteriaceae; genus Polaribacter; species Polaribacter gallaicus. Next base: position 82,906 of record NZ_QUNS01000002.1, read on the forward strand.
CTCCTGTAATTGTAAACCACATGATAAGAATTAACATCATAGATGTATTATGACTTAATATTTGATAGAGAGGAGCATTTGTATATTCGAACTTAGGAAGTTTTTCCCATGCGTTTGCAGAAGCAATATAGCGTTCCCCGTATTTAGAGTTTTTTTCAGTAAGTCCATTTAAAAACTCTTGTGTTTTTACTCTATAAGTTTCTGCTGTTTCAGAAAAATCACGATGTGATTGATAATCGGTTCTAGAAATAGCCATAGATAAAAAACGAGTGGGAAGAAAAGGAGAAATTATCGAAATAGATTTGTAAACCTTTTCTTGTTTTTGAGCTTGCTGATCTAACCAATTATAATGTTTAGCATATACTTTAGCTTGATATTCTTCTCCTTTTTGCATTCTGTAGGCATTGTAATTAAAGGGAAGTTTATGCACACTATCAACATTGTATTTCCTTAGAGCTTCTTCTTCAAGTTTTTTAGCTTCCTCACTCCAAGGGTTATGTCCGTCAAGCCCTTTTTTACGATCTTCTGCTATTCTTTTAGAAAACTCTTGGTTGGTTGGGTATGGGTATTTAGAATCAGCTAGGTTACTAGCTATTTTAGGAGCAATAAAACAAGCAAGCACCCAAAAAACTAAACTAGAAACCAAAGCAACTCCTGATTTTTTTGCAACTAATGATATGAATAAAATAACGTTATTGAAAATCAAATAGTAGAGTAAGTACACTATGTATAACACTGCTAACGTACTCCAACTAAATACTCCAACATCATTTGTGTTAGAAAGAATTAAACCTGCTATTAAAAATAGAAGAGTTGTAATTGTTATTATAGGTATTAATACTGCAAACCATTTTCCAAAAAGTAGTTTTGTGTTACTAATTCCTTGACTTTTAAGTATCGCAAAAGTTCCTTTTTCTAATTCTTTAGTATAGGAATCGTAACCGATTAGAATTAAGATTAAAGGGAGTATATATAATAAAATAAAACTAAGGCTTAGTTCTCCAAAACGAGACAATGATGTTTGGTCTGAAGCATTACTAAATTGAGCTTCGTTTCTATTATGAGCCTCTAAAAAAATAGAAATTCCTGTATATTTTTCAATGCCTTGATCTATCAGTGATAAAGGAGATTTTGGTTTGAAAACATAATTCCCGTAATGTGCTGCCGAATGCGGATTTTTTTCTCCTTGTTTTTCCCAAAGAGACCGTTCATTTTTTTGAGCTTCAGTATGTTGTGTATTGCTATGTTGATATTGATTAAAAGTTAATACTAATGCAACTATTAATAGAATAAATACTATACTTGCTGAGATTTTAAAGCGACCGTCTCTTAAAATTTCTTGAAGCTCTTTTTTAACTACGTGAAAAATCATAATACACTTTCTTTTAAGCTCATAGTTTCTAGATAAAGGTTTTCAATCTCTTGTAAAGACTTATCACTACAAGGAAAATTATACTTTAACTGCCCTTGTTTCATAATTCCAATATGCGTTCCAATTTCTTTAGCTCTAAAAATGTCATGAGTAGCCATTAATATAGCAACTCCATTTTTTCTCATTTTTTGTAACAGTTCCCCAAATTCATTACTAGATTTTGGATCCAAACCAGAAGTAGGTTCATCAAGTAGTAAAACATTAGCATCTTTTGCTATAGCTAAAGCAATTCCAACTTTTTGTCGCATTCCTTTAGAAAAGAATTGAACTCTTTTGTAAAAAGCTTCTGATTGCAAACCAGCTTCGTGTAAGAAAAATTCAAGTTCTTTTTTAGTGAAATTTTTACCACCAATACCTAAAAAATAATCAAGATTTTCTATGGCGGTTAAAGTAGGATACAACATCAGGTTTTCTGGAATGTAAGTTAAAAAAGCTTTAGTTTCTCTTGCGCTATCAGTAACATTTAAACCGTTTATAAACGCTTTTCCAGAAGAAGGAGCAATAAAATTTAAAAGTAAATTTATAGTCGTTGACTTTCCTGCTCCGTTAGCCCCAAGTAAGCAAAAAATTTCTCCTTCGTTTACTTTTAAATTTAACTTATTAAGGGCGGTGAAGTCACCATACTTTTTTGTTAAGTCTCTTGTTATTATCATTATTGTAGCGTTAAATAGTTATTCAATTTTAATATCTACGGAAGTTCTACTTTGCCATCCAGTAACATCAATGACAGAGATTTGACAATGGTAGTCGCCAGAATCAATATCTGTTGGAATTGTAATACTTTGAGTTATTTCAAATTCTTTAGGATTATTATCAATAGTGTAATTCTCCATAAAAATTAAAGGAGAAACAGGATCTTTTATGGGTGATAGTTCACAACTAGAACCTTGATCATCGTGTGTGTGATGATCAAAATTATGATGGATATCAATGGCATAAGTAGCTAAAGCTATGTTGTCAGATACTTTTACACGTATTGTATACTCTTTCCCTTTCTCTAATACAGAGCAAGATTTAGGAAAACCTTCGTTGTAATTTACGGTAATGGTTGGCTTTTCAGTATCTGGCTCTTCTGAATCACTGCTACAGCTTATGTTTAATAAGGTTAGGAGTAGTAATGCACTCGCTATTTTTAATAATTTCATAATAGTTTGTTATTTATAAAAGACTACTTGATTTTCTCAAGTAGTCTTTTGTGTTATAATTATTTTATTTCAAGAGGAATAGACAGCTTTACAGTTTCGCTTTCGCCGCTTTCTTTAGCGTAAATATTCAACCAGTAACTTCCTACTGGAGCACCAGGAATTAAATCGTAATGATAGTGTATATGAGGGTTTTTAACTCCTTCATACAACTCTTTAGGTAAAACGGTAATTACTTTGTCCCACTCTCCAACTTCAACATTTTGTCCCTCTCTCCATTCTTCGAACCAAAATTCATATTTAATTTCGGTAACAGTATTATTACCAGATACATATTCAAATTCGGTATGTAACTCATCTTTACCAAAGGCAATAGAGTTGTTATCACCAACCTCTAAGTCTTTAAACTTTTGAATAATGTGTAACTTTTTAGTAATGGTACTTTTAGTTCCGTCTTCATGCTCAACCGTAATTTTAAATTTATAAACTCCTTCGGCAGGAGTAAATGAAGGATCGTATTTGTTATCTTCATCAAAATATACATGGTAGTGTATGTGAGGATTTAATTGACCTTCATAACGATCAACAGGCACTAAGTGGTTTTTTAATTCCCAAATTAACTCACCTGTCTTAACTTTTGGAACATCGTAAGCTTCTACGTCAAAATAAATTTTAGAAACTTTGCTAGTTCCTTCGTAGTCAAATTGAATATGAACATCTACGTTTGATTGTGGTAAAACAAAATCAGAGTTGCCTAACTCTAAGCCTTTAAAGTTTTCTGTATTAATGTTTTCATCAAAAGTATCTGGGATGTTGTCTTCATCACTACAAGAAATAATTAAAAGACTTACGAAAAATAAGATTGCTGATTTAAATGTGTTTTTCATGATTAAAAAAAAATTAAATAATTAAAATGTTTGTATAATTGTTATAGAAAAGTTTCTTCCAGGTTCTGGAACCTCTATCAGTCTGTAGAAACTCGTGTGGTCGAAAACTTTGTTGTTTAAAATATTATTGAGTCTCCCTTGAATTTTAAGAGGCCGTTTTTTTGAGAAAAGATCTAAACTAGTATGTAAACCGATGTTTAGTAAAGAATACCCTTCTGTAGTTTTTTCAGGTGGAACAATATTGTTTTGATTTGAAACCAATCGTACACTTGAGAATAATTTAGTGTCTCCGAAAGTCAACCAAGGGTTCAACGTATATTCAAGAGAAACGACTCCTGTTAAAGGAGGAGAAAAAGGAAGCGTGAAGTTTTTCTTTTCTCCACTTAATTGTCGTGCTTTTACATACTCTAAAGAACCTGTAATAGATAATTTGTCGATTGGTTTATACTGAGCCATAACTTCACCACCATATCTAAAAACTCGACTTTGACTGTATTGATACTTTTGAAGCGTTTCGTAATACTCTGACGTTGGACTTAAATAAATATAATTATCAAAATAATTGACAAAAGGCGTGATTTGAATAGAGCCTCTATTAAAGTTAGCTTTAAACTCTCCATCTATTTGATAAGAACTTTCAGGTTCTAAGTCAAGACTTCCTTCTTCATATCGATACATGTGATAGTTTACTCCGTCTGAAGCTAACTCATTTGCCAATGGAATTCTAAAACTCTTACCTACATTTATTTTATACGATGTGTTTTTTCGCCCATAACTTAATCCAGCTGAAGCACTAAAGCTCCCAAAAGTTAAATTCTTTCTTTCTGAACGCTGTAGTTGTTGCTGAGTTGTATTTCCGTTTTTGTCGGTAACTGGAGATAAAAACCACTCGTAATAGGGTTGTGTTTTTATTACCCCATAATCGTAACGTACACCACCATCTAAATATAAATTGTCGTTGAGTTTAATTTGATCATATACAAAAGCTCCAACTGTAAAACGAGTATATTCAGGAATAAGAAATCCCCAACCATCAATAGAATTATCTTGATACTCTAAGTTTATACCTGTGGTAAGCTTATGATTTTCAAAACTGTGGAATTTATTTTTTACATTAAGACTATAGGTATTCTTTTTAAACAATCGTTCCATTGTAGATGGTGGCTTGGGCATATAACCATGCGGAACAGGTTCTGAATGTTCTTCGCGATGATTTTTTTGAAGCCCAAGCTCAACATCTAACGTATAATTGGGGAATAGAAAACTGGTATTATTCGTTATTTTAAAATGATTGACCTTATGATGAGGTAAATCAATATCTCTATTGTCAGCATCGTAATCTATTTTAGAAGTTCTCACTTCCAGTCCATGAGCATTAGCGAAAAAACCGTTTTTAGAATTAACATTACTAAAAGAAGTTATAGAGCTACTATTATCTGATACATAACCTATAGAAACTCCAACATTATGATTGTAGCCTGCTGTGTTACGTAGGTAGTTTTTATGTAAATCGAAAATGTAATTATCGTACGTGATTTTTTTAGTAGGGACTTTATAATCACCGTAATCTTCATGAGTTATTCTGGCCTTGTAATACCAATGATTATAACGTTGTTTAACCCCTAAAGAAACTCCATAGAAATCGTTATTACTCCTATTAGTTAAGTTTACTTCTCCTGAAAAAGAATTAACATCTGGTAGTAAGTTGTTTTTCAAACTAATTACCCCAGAGATTGCATCAGAACCATAGAGTAGAGAAGCGGCTCCTTTAGTAACCTCAATATTATCTATATTATATTGATCTATTTCTAAACCATGGTCGGCTCCCCATTGTTGTGCTTCGTGTTTTATACCATTTTCAACAACAACAACTCTATTAAACCCTAAACCTCTAATAGTGGGTTTAGATTGCCCCGAACCGATGGTAATTGTGCTAACTCCAGGAATATCTTTAAGAGTTTGCATTAAACTATTATCTCTGTTTTTTTCTAAGAAATCAACATCAATCCTTTGTGTATTACTAGAGAACTTTGTTAGTATTTTTTTAGGGTTTTGTGCAATAACCACTTCATTCAATACTGAATTGTCTTGTATTAGAGGAATAACTATTGTAGAAGTAGTAGAAATGTTCTCTTGATAAGTAACATATCCAACATGAGTAACAGTTAAGAGATACTCTTTGTTTAAAAGTTTGTAAAAAATACTACTTCCTTGAGTGTTTGTGTACGCGTGCTTTGAACCAATACTTACGTGAGCATTGGGTAACTCTTTTTGTGTCGTTCCGTCAATTACCTTAATAGTAACAGAATTGGTATTCTGACTAAAAAGAATTGCGTGAAACAATACACAAAATAAAGCGCCTAAGCTTTGTTTTGTCATTGTAAACAGAATTAAAAACGAATTGTAGTAGTTGAATTGTAAGATTCAGCTATTAATTAAATAATATAGAACAAGCGTGTTAACTGATTGTAATGCACCGCAAACCTAGCTTTAGGGTTACATAAGTCACACTCCGATAAAGTACAAGTGTTCTAAACTAAGATGTTACAAGTTTGTAGGAGGTCCTCTAAGTTTTCTATTCAGAGAGTTGTAAGAAGGTAAAATAATCGATTTGTAATTATCTACTATCGTCTTACTAGGAAGAATAGCTAAAACTTGTGAGAAGTTTGGTGCAGGTATATTAAAAGAAGCAAAAGAAAAATAACAAATATCACAATGGTCGTTTACCGATTCGTGTAAGTGAGTAGATTTTTCTTTACAGTTATGATGGTGTGCTTCGTTTTCATGATGGTGAGTAGCTTTTATAAGAATAGGAAGCATAAGAAGAACCACCAATGATAAAGAGGTGATTTTACTAAATATGCTATTTTTATTCAAGCTCATTTCTTATAACTGTAAGGAGACAAAAATAAGTGCTTAGCAAACTTTATATATGTTAAAATCTGTTAATTTTTTTCTAAAAAAAATAGTTCCTCTTCACATGAAAAGGAACTATTTAAAACATTAAAATTATGAGGTGTTAATTCTTGTCAATCAATCCAGCACGTCTTAATAAAGCATCTGGTTTCGGCTCTCTTCCTCTAAAACGTTTGTATAATTCCATAGGTTCTTCTGTTCCACCTTTAGATAATACGTTGTTTTTAAATTTATTGGCAACCTCTTTATTAAAAACACCTTCTTCTTTAAAATATTCAAAAGCATCGGCATCTAATACTTCAGCCCATTTGTAAGAATAATATCCAGCAGAGTATCCGCCTTGAAAAATATGAGAAAAAGAAGTGCTCATACAGTTTTCTGCTACATCAGGATATAATTTAGTTTCTGCAAAAGCATTTGCTTCAAACTCTTTTACATCAGCAATGGTTTCAGGAGAATCTCCAGAATGCCAAGACATATCTAATAATCCAAAACTTAATTGACGCAAGGTTTGCATTCCTTCATGAAAACTCGCAGATTCTTTAATTTTATCAACATACTCCATAGGAATAACTTCTCCAGTTTCGTAATGTTTTGCAAACAACTCTAATGCTTCTTTCTCATAACACCAGTTTTCTAAAACTTGACTCGGTAATTCTACAAAATCCCAAGAAACAGAAGTTCCTGATAAACTTTTATAAGTGGTGTTTGCTAGCATTCCGTGTAAAGCATGACCAAACTCGTGGAATAAGGTAGTAACCTCGTTAAAAGTTAATAAAGAAGGTTTAGTTTGCGTTGGTTTAGTAAAGTTACAAACGATAGATACTTGAGGTCTTTCGTTAGTATTGTTACTCATGTACTGTGATTTATAAGAAGTCATCCACGCACCGTTACGTTTTCCTGGTCTTGGATGGAAATCAGCATAAAAATAAGAAACAAAATTACCTTCAGTATCTGTTACAGTATACGTCTTAACATCTTCATGGTACTTGTCAATAGAGTCAATTTCTTCAAATTGTAAGTTATATAATTTGTTAGCAACTGTAAATACACCGTTGATTACATTTTCTAACTTAAAATAAGGCTTTAGTAATTCTTGATCTAAGTTAAATAATTCTTTTTTTAGTTTTTCAGAATAATAAGCACTGTCCCATTTTTGCAACTGGTCTATTCCGTCCAGTTTTTTAGCGTAGGCTTCTAAATTATCAAATTCACGTTGAGCAGCAGGTTTCGTTTTTTCTAAAAGTTCATTTAAAAACTCCATAACCTTTTCAGGAGTTTCAGCCATACGCTCTTCTAGCACAAAATGAGCATGGGTTTTATAGCCTAATAGGTTTGCTCGTTTATGACGCAGGGTTACAATGTCTTTTACAACCTGTTCGTTATTAAATTCGTTTTGTTGAAAACCTTTTTTACCAAAAGCTATTGCTAACTCTTTTCTCAGTTCTCTATTATCAGCATACGTCATAAAAGGAATATAGCTTGGATAATCTAAGGTAATCATCCAGCCCTCTTTACCTTTTGAGTTTGCAAGTTCTTTAGCAGCTTCTTTAGCACTTTCAGGTAAGCCTGCTAAATCATCTTCATTGGTAATTAATAATTCAAAAGCATTTGTTTCAGCCAATACATGCTCTCCAAATTGTAACGATAATTTTGCTAACTCAGCATCAATTTTACGAAGCTCAGTTTTATCAGCTTCCTTCAAATTTGCTCCGTTACGTGCAAAACTTTTATACTGCTTATCAAGTAGTGTTTTTTGCTCTTGAGTCAAGTCTAAATCAGACAATTGATCGTACACAGTTTTTACACGTTTAAACAATCCCTCATTTAAAATCATATCGTTACTAAACTCACTTAACCAAGGCGAAATATCTTTTGCTATTTTTTGAATTTCTTCATTGGTTTCAGCAGAGTTTAAGTTAAAAAAGATAGAGGTAGCTCTGTCTAATTTATTACCTGTGTTATCTAAAGCAACTGTAGTGTTTTCAAAAGTTGGAACGTCAGAATTCTTAACAATAGCATCAATTTCGTCCTTAGCTATTTGTATGGCTTCTTTTATTGCAGGTTTATAATCTTCTTCTTTGATTTGAGAAAAAGGAGGGGTATTAAAATCTTGTAAAAGTGGATTCTTAGTCATAAAAAATTCGTTTTAAAAATTGAAGAAACCTCACAAATAAAATTTATGAGGCTCTCAAGTTAATATTGTACTAAAGTACTTATTTTTTTACGTTTTCAGAAGCTTTTTCAACCTTCAGTTTTAAACCTTCTTTATAAGCGATTATTTTATCTAACACACATTTGTCAGAAGCACCTATAATTTGCGCAGCTAAAATACCTGCATTTTTGGCTCCGTCTAAAGCTACTGTAGCAACAGGAACACCTCCTGGCATTTGAAGAATAGATAAAACAGAATCCCAACCATCAATAGAGTTTCTACTTTTAACAGGAACTCCAATTACTGGTAGCGGACTCATACTGGCTACCATTCCAGGTAAATGAGCAGCACCTCCAGCACCAGCAACAATAACTTGTATACCACGCTTGTGTGCATTGTTAGCGTAATCGAATAATTTTTCAGGAGTTCTGTGTGCAGATACGATATCTACTTCTACTTGAATATCAAAACTCTCTAAAATATCAATTGCTTCTTGCATAATTGGAAGATCTGAATCGCTTCCCATGATAATTCCTACCATAATTTTATGTTTTTGTCATCTCGAGCGTAGTCGAGAGGTTACTTTGCTATTACCTTAATGGTTTCTTTTACTTGTTGAGCGATTTTTCTCGCTTCGTTTATATCTTTATTTACAATAGTTACGTGTCCCATTTTACGGAAAGGTTTGGTTGTTCTTTTTCCGTAAATGTGAGGAGTAACGCCGTCAATTTTTAAAATTTCTTCGATGTTTTCATATACTACATCACCAGTATATCCTTCAGCACCTACTAAGTTAACCATAATTCCAGCAACCTTACTTTCGGTACTCCCTAACGGAAGGTTTAAAATACTGCGTAAGTGTTGTTCGAATTGGTTGGTATAACTTGCTTCTATAGAATAATGCCCGGAATTATGAGTTCTTGGAGCTGCTTCATTTACTATGATTGTATCATCTTCAGTTTGAAACATTTCTACAGCTAATAATCCAACAAAATCAAAAGCATCCGCAACTTTTAAAGCAACTTCGCGAGCCTTTTTTGCAACAGTATCTTCTATTCTAGCAGGACAAATTACATACTCTACTTGATTCGCTTCTGGATGAAACTCCATTTCAACTACAGGGTAGGTTTTGGTTTCCCCGCTTGCATTTCTTGCAACGATAACTGCCAATTCATTTTTAAAAGGAATTAGTTTTTCAGAAATACATTCACCAGTAGGTAAATTTTCTAAATCGCTGATAGAACGAACTATTTTTACACCATTACCATCGTATCCAAATCGAGCAGACTTCCATACAAAAGGAAATGTAACAGCTTCATTACTAATAGTATGTTTTAATTCTTGTAAAGAAGTAAACCTAGAAAAATCAGCCGTAGGAATTTGGTTGTCGTGATAAAACACCTTTTGATGTGCTTTGTTTTGGATAGTTCTTAAGTTTTTAGGCTTCGGAAAAATAGTTAAGCCTTCAGCTTCTAAAGCGTCTAAGGCGTCAATATTTACATTTTCAATTTCTATAGTTAATAAATCTACTTGCTTCCCAAAGTTGTAAACAGTGTTATAATCCAATAAATCTCCTTGATGAAATTCATTACATATTTGAGCACAAGGAGCATCAGAATTTCCGTCTAGAATAACAGTATAAATATCGAATTTTTGAGTTTCGGTAAGTAACATTCTTCCTAATTGGCCGCCTCCTAGAACACCCAATTTAAAGTCTGAAGAAAAGTAATTTTTCACGATAAATGTGTTAATTGTGTTGTTGTTGCTGCAAAAATAAGAATCTAATTGTTAGTACAAATAGTATTAACGAGATATTCTTAACTGATTGTTACCAATAGGAGTAACAAAATACATTAAAGCATTACAGCCTTCACCATCTAAAGGAGTACCTCCTGATAGATAGTTGTATTTTTTATCATCACAAGGGCAGGTAATTTCTACACCATTAAAAGTCATTAAAGAGCTACAGTTTTGCTCAGGACATTGTCTGTCAAAAGCTCTATAGCCAGAAGTTCCTGTTCTAAAAATAAAAACATTTCTTCCTTGTATTGTATTTTGAGATTCTCCTCCAGGAACTAACAATCCGCTAAATTCTGGGAGAGACAAATCAATAATAGCATTCATTTTTATTCCAGAAAAACAATTGTTAATAGGGGTGTTATCACTACAACTAAAACAAATTAGAACAAGAATTAAATAAAATATTTTTTTCATTTTTTAGTATAGAGTTAGTATTGTAACGCAACGAAGTTACAAATATTTTGTACATTTGTAAGACTATCTCATTCCTAACGGCATGGGATTTTTAAATTTAACCCACAGGTTTTTAGGAAGAAAAGTTATATGCTTTTTGTAAAACGTTAAGGAAAACGTATAAAAGTTTGTTGATTTTAAAAAAGACAGAAGAGATGAGTAATGTATCATATTATACGGAAGAAGGATTAAAAAAACTTAAAGAAGAGTTAGCCCAATTAGAGCAGGTTGAAAGACCGCGTGTTTCTCAAGAAATAGCAGATGCCCGTGATAAAGGAGATTTGAGTGAGAATGCAGAATATCATGCTGCAAAAGAAGAGCAATCGTTGTTAGAAACAAAAATTGCAAAGCTTAAAAACGTAGTAGCAAATGCTCGTGTTATTGATGAAAGTCAGTTAGATACCACAAAAATCTTAATTCACTCAATAGTTAAGATTAAAAATTCAGTTAATGGAATGGAGTTTACGTATACACTAGTTGCAGATAGCGAAAGTGATGTAAGAAACGGAAAGTTATCTGTAAACTCACCAATTGGTAAAGGTTTGTTAGGAAAAAAAGTAGGAGACGTAGCTGAAATACAAGTGCCCAACGGAATTATGAAGTTTGAAGTTATGGAGATTTCTCGATAAAAGAAAAACAAATACAAAAGAGTAAAGATTTATTCGGGTTTTAGCTTCGCTAGAACCCGATTTCTTTTTTACTTTTACTGTAAAATTAAATAAAACAACATGGCAAGTATTTTTACAAAGATTATAAACGGAGAAATTCCATCGTATAAAATAGCAGAAGACGACAACTATTTCGCTTTTTTAGATATCAATCCAAATGCAAAAGGACATACGTTGGTAATTCCTAAACGTGAAGAAAATAAACTATTCGATTTATCGAAAGAAGAGTACGAGGGATTAATGTCTTTCTCTTACAGGGTAGCCAAAGCAATTGAAAAAACAATTCCATGTGAACGTGTAGGAATGAGTGTAATTGGTTTAGAAGTACCTCATGTACATGTACATTTAATTCCGTTGCAAACCATGGAGGATATCCGATTTGTAAAGAAAGAAAAATTAACGAATGAAGAGTTTGTAGCTGTTGCTGAAGGTATTGCTAAGAATTTTGAGTAATGATAATAAAAAAGAGCTATAAAAAAGTGGGTTAAAGAAGGTTTAAGTTGGGGGTTTATAATGTTTTTGGTTATGGTAATATTTTTTCCTCTGTATGATGGAGAAGGAATAACTTTAAAAAGAGTACTTGTAGGGGCGCTTATTTGGGGAATTGGAGGGTTGTTTTACGGATTTTTAATGAGTAAACTAAAGAGAGTCGATTAAAACTTATTCAATAAGACTTCAAAAGTAGTTCCTTTTCCTAGTTCTGATTTTAGCACGTGTATTCTTCCGTTGTGGTAATCTTTAATAATTCGTTTAGAAAGTGATAAGCCAAGACCCCAACCACGTTTTTTTGTAGTAAATCCTGGGTTGAATATTTGTGAAAACTGTGTTTTAGGAATCCCTTTACCAGTATCAGAAATTAGAATTTTTACATTCTTAGAACTCGTACTAATACTAACAGATAACTTCCCTTTACCTTGCATAGCATCAATAGCGTTTTTAATTAAATTTTCTATTACCCAACCATATAACTCGGTGTTTAGGTTAGAGCGAATTTCTTCAGCCTCAGTAGTAAAAGAAAAAGAAATCTGTTTGGAGCTTCTATTTTCTAAGTAATCAAAAGCAGTTTTAGTAATAGACACAATGTTGTAAGGTTTCAATTCAGGAAGTGATCCGATTTTAGAAAAACGATTAGCAATGGTGTTTAAACGTTTCACATCTTTTTCAATTTCATCAACATAATCGGTACTTACATTTTCAGCACGTAAAATAGCTATCCAGCCTAATAATGAAGAAAGTGGCGTTCCTATTTGATGTGCTGTTTCTTTAGCCATTCCTGTCCATAACTTATTTTGCTCAGCAACCTTATTAGACTTATAAACCATGTAAATAATGGTAAGAAACAGTCCTAAAATTAGCACTAAAGCAAGTGGATAGTATTTGAGCTTGTATAAAAGGTCAGAATTTCTGTAGTAAATGTGTTCTTTAATACCTAAATATTCTATCGCAATTGGCTCATTTTGGTTTTTCATGATGATCAATTGCTGTTGAAGATATTTTGAATCTGTAGACTTTATAGAATCTAAGTTATGAAACTGTTTTATCTCTCCATCTTTACCAACCAAAATAGAAGGAATATTCTCTATAGTTTCATAAACTTTGTTTACTAAATTAAAATTACCATCAGAGTCAGGGTTAGATGCTACTTCTTTAATTGCTGTGGCATAAATCTCCATCTTAGCACGTTCATCCTTTTTAAATTTTTGAAAAAACACATAGGTATTCCATAAAATAAATAAAACGATAAGTAAGGAAATACTAATCGCTATTCGCTTAATCCAATAAGTATTTGTAAAAAAAGCCATCAATCAAATATAAACTATTCTCTAGAATAACTTGATAATTGAAATTTTAGTTCAATTAAAACAAAACTATATAGTTAATTTGGTCTCGGAAGTGGTTTAAACTGTAAAGGCTCATATGGCCATCCAATGATACAGGTGTTTACTTTATTTGGTGCTGCGTAATTATAATCTAACACATCAATTAATTCTGCTAAAGGAATAAAAGCAAAAATCAGAATAAAAAGAATACATGTATATTTAATAAAAGGAGAAGCACTTTTTGTTTCTACATATTCAATATTAAGTTGATCATATCTGTTTTTCATAAGGTAAAAATAGTAAAAATAGAATTAAGTAAAACTGTAGTATATTTACATTAAAATTATATAGAATGTTATCAATTAATCCTAAAGATATACCAACCTCTAAATTGCATGGGTATTTATTAGGAGCTGTAGCTCCAAGACCTATTGCTTTCGCAAGTACTGTTGATGCAGATGGAAACCCAAATTTATCACCGTTTAGTTTTTTTAATGTATTTGGAGCAAACCCTCCAATTATGATTTTTTCTCCAGCACGTAGTGTAAGGGGGAATAAAACTAAACATACGTTAGACAATGCTGAAGCAATCAGAGAAGTGGTTATTAATATTGTAAATTACGATATTGTTCAGCAAATGTCGTTGAGTAGTACGATGTACCCTAAAGGAGTAAATGAGTTTATAAAAGCTGGTTTTACGATGTTGCCTTCGGATGAAATAAAGCCGTTTAGAGTTGCAGAATCTCCTGTACAATTTGAATGTAAAGTAAAAGACATCATTTATACAGGTGAAGAAGGAGGAGCAGGAAACTTAATTATATGTGAGGTAGTAAAACTGCATGTAAACAAAGATGTATTAGCAGAAGATGGTAGTATAGACCAACATAAAATTGATTTAGTTGCTAGAGCAGGAGGGAGTTATTATTCTCGTGCTCGTGATGGGTTTTTTGAAATACCAAAACCACTAACTACCTTAGGAATAGGAGTAGACCAAATACCTGCAGAAATAAGAAACAGTACTGTGTTAACAGGAAACAATTTAGGAATGTTAGGTAATGTAGAACAGCTACCTACAGAAGAAGCTGTTAATAACTTTGCAAAAGAACATTCACAATTTGTTGGGGTTTCAACTGAAAAAAAACATACTTTTGCACAAGAGTATTTAAAGAATAATGATGTAGAAAGCGCTTGGAAGGTGCTTTTAATTAAATAGATTTAGAAATGGAAGTAATAGGGAAAATCAAATTAATTAACGAAACGCAAACATTCGGATCTAACGGATTTAGAAAGCGTGAAATGGTTGTAACTACTGATGAGCAGTACCCGCAAATGATAATGATTGAGTTTATTCAAGATAAATGTGATTTATTAAACAGTTATCAAGTTGGGCAAGATGTAAAGGTTTCTATTAATTTAAGAGGTAGAGAGTGGATTAACCCACAAGGAGAGGCAAAGTATTTTAACTCTGTTCAAGGATGGAGAATTGAAAACTTAGCACAAGCAGCTCCTCAAAACATTCCACCAGCTGACCAATTTGAGCCAGCTCCAGATTTATCTGCAAACGAACCAGATGATTTACCTTTCTAAGAAAAGTTAAGTTAGAAAATAAGAATACAAATAAAAAGAGCGCAAATTTTGCGCTCTTTTTCTGTTTTGCGGAAAACTACATATTTACTTACGGATATCCCCTTTAATGAATTAACAACCAGCTATATATTTGTACCATAATCATTCAATAAATAATTATTGATTGAGAATTTAAGGGGAAATAAAAACCTTCTGATTTAGTTCAGAAGGTTTTTTAATTATATAAGTGTTAGTGGTGTGGTTATTTTTTTGTTGGCTTTTTCTCAGGCATCGGACCTCTTAAATGAATAATTAATCCGTTTAAAAAATTACGTAAAAACTGATCACCGCATTCCATATACTTAGGGTGATCTTCCTTTCTGAAAATAGCATTAAGCTCTGATTTAGAAACTTTAAAATCTACCAAGGCGCAGATGTCAATAATATCAGTATCTCTTAATTTGTGCGCTACTCGTAGCTTTTTAAAAATATCGTTGTTAGTTAGTCCCATAATTGTTTTAAGTTAATTTACTACTGAAAAAATAGCCCAAGCATAAATAGCAAAACGAGCAAAACGAAATAGCCCTACAAAAACTACATTTTTAAAAGGATATTTAATCATACCCGCAGTTAAACAGCTAATAGCAAAAGGTAGTGGTAATAATGCACCTACCAAAATTAAAAAACCTCCCCATTTACTGGTATTTTTTAGGTTCTTAGCCATTTTAACCTCTAAGTAATTTTTTACAGAATCAATTTTTAAAGAAGCTCTACCTATAAAATAAGCACACAAACCACCTAAGTAAGATAGCGTTGCTAGTAAAGAAATGTTTAGAATAGGATCTTCTGTTTTCTTAGACCATGCGATGAAAATTTCTGGCGGAATTAATCCTAAAATCGTTTCAGAAATAAAAAAAGTAATTAAAATCCCTGTTCTAGAAAAAGTTTCGGTCATGGTTTGTAAACCATCGTTAATGTTATAAACATACTTGTTAAACAACACTAAACCAACAACTACCCCTACAATTGGCCAAAAAGCTTTCTTTAAGCTTACCCAAATAAACATGTAAAAACCAGTGCGATTATAGTAGTTGTGTAAACGTTTATAATGCGGCTTGTCTATTTTCTTTTTATTCTTTTTTTTATTCTTTTTACTCATCGCTAAAAAAGCCTCTAATTTTTAGGAATAGCAAAAGTACGAGGTAATTAGAAATTACACCACAAATATCTGTTAATTATTATAGGTTTGCTACGGCTGCCTCAGCACAACGTTCACCATCCATAGCGGCAGAGATAATCCCTCCAGCATAACCACCACCTTCACCACAAGGAAAAAGCCCTTCAATTTGTGGATGTTCTAGGCTTTCTTTTCGTGGAATATTTACAGGCGATGAGGTTCTAGATTCCACCCCAATAATGTTTGCTTCCGCAGTATAATACCCGTGCATTTTTTGTCCGAAAGCCGCAAAACCCTTGCGTAATCTGCTACCAATCAATTTAGGAAGTAACGAATGTAATGGAGAAGAATTCAATCCTGGTTGATACGAACAATCATTTAAAGAAGAAGACAATCTACCTTCCACAAAATCAGTTAAGCGTTGTGCAGGGGCAACTTGACTTTTTCCACCTGCGTTAAATGCTAACTTTTCTAAATCTTTTTGATATTGCAAGCCTTTTAAAGCCCCGTACTTCTCGTACTTCGGTAAGTCTTTATCAACATTAATTTCAACGACAATACCCGAGTTGGCAAACTTGTTATTACGACGCGAAGGCGACATCCCGTTTACCACTACTTCACCATTGGCAGTTGCCGCAGGAACGATGAATCCACCGGGGCACATACAGAATGAGTACACTCCACGATTTCCAACTTGGTGCACTAAACTATATGCAGCAGCAGGCAATAACTCATCACGTTCACCAGAACAACTATATTGAATTTGATCAATAATTTCTTGCGGATGTTCTACACGAACTCCCATAGCAAACGACTTCGCTTGTAGTAAAATATCTTTTTTATGCAATAGCTCGTATATATCTCTTGCCGAATGCCCTGTAGCCAAGACAACAGCATTCACAGCCATTTCAGTCCCGTTTTGTAATTGTATGGCTTGTAGTTTATTGTTTTTAACGATAAAATCGGTCACACGGGTTTCAAAATGAACTTCACCACCGTGTTTTAAAATCGTTTCTCGAATGTTTTGAATAATCTTCGGAAGTTTGTTCGTTCCTATATGCGGATGCGCATCCACCAAAATTTGGTCAGTAGCACCATGATATACTAAGTTCTCAAATATTTTACGAACATCACCACGCTTTAAACTTCTTGTATACAACTTTCCGTCCGAATACGTTCCAGCACCACCTTCACCAAAACAATAGTTAGAGTCTGGATTTACCTCATGAAATTGATTAATAGCACGTAAATCTCTACGACGATCTTGTACATTTTTACCACGCTCTAACACAATAGGTTTATAACCCAATTCAATACAACGAAGCGCTGCATACATTCCTGCAGGACCAAAACCTACAATATGAATTTCTTTTGCATTCGATACGTCTTGATATTCAAAAATATAATCAGGAGTATCAGGTTGCGGTTCATTGATGTATACCGCTACCTTATAGTTAAAAATAACTTCTTTTTTACGTGCATCAATCGATTTACGTAACACCTTTACGCTAGTAATATCAGCAATAGGAATACCTAGCTTTTTAGAAGCTTTTAGCTGTAATATATTGTCTTTGCGTTCTTCTACTAAATTAACACGTAATTGAAGTTCTTTAACCATACTGCAAAACTAGTTAAAAAAACAATCTGCTCATATCAATTTTAAGTAATCCGTTGGTTGAAATTAGTATTTTCTATTTTTGTCTAAAGTCTAAAGTCTAAAGTCTAAAGTCTAAAGTCTAAAGTCTAAAGTCTAAAGTCTAAAGTCTAAAGTCTATTGGTATTTGATTATTTTTAGCAAATCAAACCCTACACTATGAAAATTACGCAGGTTATAGAAAATGTTTTTAAAAAATATTTACCCTCACCTTTTACCATCGCTATATTATTAACATTGCTAACTCTTTTATTAGCACTGTTTTTTACAAAACCAGCAGAAAGCTCAGTAGTAAACTATTCTTTAGAGGTGTTACAATTTTGGGAAAACGGAATTTGGTCTAACGGATTACTCGTTTTTGCCTATCAAATGATGTTGATTTTGGTATTAGGGCATGTATTAGTGTTGAGTAAGCCTGTGAGTAATTTAATTTTAAAAGTAACAAAATTCTGTACCAACACAGCAAATAGTGCAGCCATTGTAAGTTGTACTACTATGTTGGTAGCTTTCTTTAATTGGGGATTAGGACTCATCTTTGGTGCTTTGTTGGCACGTAAAGTAGCAGAACATGCACAACAACACAATATCAAACTAAATTATCCAATTATTGGAGCGGCGGGTTATATGGGGTTGATGGTGTGGCATGGTGGAATTTCTGGGTCGGCACCGATAAAAATTAACGAAAGTGGACATATAAAAAGTATTATGCAGTCGGTTTCTTCGGATGAGGTTTTAGTTCAAATACCTGATGTGATTGATTATTCTCAAACGATTTTTAGTTGGTGGAATTTGCTAATTTTTTTCGTGGTAGTAGCGGCGGTATCGGCAACCTTTTATTTTTTAGGGAAGAAAGCAGCTCCAACGGCGATTAATTTACCAGAATATAAAATGCATACCGATGAAAAGGTTAGTACACAAGCAGAAAGATTGGATAGTTCTCAATGGTTAGCCATTACTTTTGGTGTGTTGATTTTAGTGGCGTTTGGTTATCGTTATTGGGCAGACATTCAGCAGTTAAAAATTACGCCTAACCTAATTAATTTTTTTATGTTAGGATTAGGAATTATACTACACGGAAGTTTTAAAAAGTTTACCAACGCTGTAGGGGAATCAATTAGTGATGTCTCTGGAATTTTAATTCAGTTTCCGTTGTATTTTGGTATTATGGGCGTGATGAAAAGTACGGGAATGGTTACTTTAATTTCTGACTTCTTTGTGTCGATAGCAACGGCAACGACCTTACCCATATTTACCTTTTTTAGTGCAGGTTTGGTCAATATTTTTGTGCCAAGCGGGGGAGGACAGTGGGTTGTACAAGGACCTATTGTGGTAGAAAGTGCGTTAAAATTAGGGGTTCCGTTACCTAAGGCAATTATGGCACTAGCATATGGCGACCAAATAACCAACATGTTACAACCTTTTTGGGCGTTACCCTTATTAGGAATTACAAAACTAAAAGCAAAAGAAATTTTACCCTATACTTTAATAGCAATGGTGGTAGGTAGCGCAATTTATTTGTTAGGACTTACCTTGTTTTAGGAATGAATTGAGGAAACGCCAGCGCGTCACGCTGATGGCTCCGTTATGTTGAGGAAACGTCAGCGAGCTTCGCTGATGGCTCCGTTATGTTGAGGAAACGTCAGCGAGCTTCGCTGATGGCTCCGTTATGTTGAGGAAACGCCAGCGAGCTTCGCTGATGGCTCCGTTGTGTTGAGGAAATGCCAACGAACTTCGCTGATGGTGACTATACTTTGTTTTATTGAATAGTCTCTTTTATTGATAAAACGTTGATGTTGAATTGGCGGATATAGTATTTTTGTAAAAAAGAATATAACGAATGATTTGGCTTTCTGAAAAAATAGAGTTTCCTCCGTATGAGTTGGCTACTGATGATGGTTTACTGGCTTTGGGCGGTGATTTATCGGCTGAACGATTGGTGTATGCCTACCAACATGGAATTTTCCCGTGGTTTAATGAAGGGGAGCCGATTGTTTGGTATTCTCCATGGGAGCGTATGGTGTTATTTCCTAAGGAAGTGAAGATTTCCAAATCGATGAAACAGGTATTACGAAAAGGCGGTTTTACGATAACGGAAAACAAAGCTTTTGACGATGTTATTTTTAATTGCCGGCACATAAATCGTTTTGATCAATTAGGTACTTGGATTACCGATGAAATGGAGGATGCTTATATAAACCTACACGATAAAGGCTATGCAAAATCTATTGAGGTATGGATGGACGGTAAATTAGTTGCAGGTTTGTACGGAGTAGATTTAGGAAACGGGGTGTTTTGTGGTGAGAGTATGTTTAGCAAAGTAAGTAATATGAGCAAAGTTGCATTTATCCATTTAGCACAAAAGGGAGGCTACAAACTCATCGATTGCCAAGTATATAACGACCATTTAGCAAGTTTAGGCGCGAGAGAAATTCCTAGAGAGGAGTTTTTGAAGTGGTTGTGAACGTGTTTGAAGTAACTAATTTAGTAAATACAAACCGAATAGAAAATCCGTTAGGATTTTCGTAAGTAGGCTAGAACTAGCAATGAATTATACACGTTGTTGTGCTTAGTGTTCTTCAATTTTGTTTATTAATTTTTCTAATTCAACTAACTGTTCTTTGTATTGTTTAATAATACTTTTTAAGTTTTTGGACATATATTGTTTTTCCAATTCGATACCTTTTACAGCATTTATACCTTTTGTCATTGAAGAAGCAAGACCTTTTGTTCTTGGGTCAAGTCTCATATGAGCTAAAACTTCTACCAAGGGCTGAAAGAATTCCCTTTTTAAAACGAAAGGATTGAAATTTCCATCTCTTAAATATGGCATTATTTGAGATGAATAAAGTTCGGCAATAGGTTTATATCTTGGGTCATTCATAGGGTCAGAATTCAGTTCCTTTTCAAGTTCCACTCCGTAATCTCTAAATTCGCTACTGAAATTTTGAAGGCTTAAACTCAAAGATGTTGTATGTTCCGAAATTCCGGATAAATATCTATTAAATTTTTCTCGTAAGGTCTCATAAAGATGTACTAGAATACTAACATATCCATTAGTATTATTTGATATTTTTACTATTTCCTTAAAATCCGTTTTCTTATTATTTAGTTGAATATATTTTATTAATTCATTTTTATCTAGTGACTTAAAAACCTCTCCGTTTAATGAGGAATAAACTTGTAAATTTTGAATTTCAAAAACCTCTTTTTCGTGTTCAACTAGATATTCTTCTAAAGTTTGAATTTGCTTTTTAAGAGGTTCTTCAATGCTTCTGAGTTCAGCAATCCAACGTTCTCCAGATTTTTTAATTTTCTTTTTACTCGAACGTTTTTCAATCAGTTCCTTTACCCAAATACCTAAGAATAATGTAAATATTGGTAATAAGTATTTTAGCCAGTCAACTTTAGTTTTTTCCTTAACCATAACAACTTTGGTTAGGTTGTCAGTTGAAAAGGGAATGATTAATTCTTTATTATTGAAATCAAGAATTGTTGTGTCAACTTTTTGAGAAGTTTGTTTTAATAAACTATCTGACGAAATAGGTGGATTTTCTTTTTTTAAAGAATCAATTTGTATTTCAATCGAGTCTTGACTAAAAGCATTGACTGTAAAGAAGATCAGAAGGATTATTAAAGTTCTATTCATTTTTTTCAGCATTAAGCACAACGTATTTGTATAACTGTTGTTACGGGATTAAAGTTACATATTTTGTTTAAAAACTAACGTTAGCAAATCCAAATGGATTCGGACGCAGTCGAATCCGCCGTAATTGTGGTTATACATTGTTGTCATTAGTTATTTCATTCCAATTTCGATTATTATTTTTCCTAAATCAGATAGTGTAGTTTCACTATGTCCTTTTGTCCCAATAACAATAAGTCCACTATCAAAGAGTCCATCTCCGAACGTTGTGTAAATATCTCCTTTCTCGTGCCCATTTTTCAATGTTACCAAATCGTAATAGAAAAAATTCTTTACTATATGCGCACATTTTAAATAGTCTCTATAATTTATTTTTTCCTCAATTACAGCTGCAAACATTTTGCCTAAAATCTCTGGTTTTCCATCACTTTCGATTCTTTCAAGTAATTCAAATATCATTTCTCCGACACTACTTTGATATTTTTTAGAATTGTTTATCTCATCAATCTTTTTAATCCTCTGTTCAAGAGGAATAGTATGCAGTTCAAATAGAAATTTATAGATTTTTTTTGCCGATAGATATTTGTTAATTGAATTTCCAAATTTCACCGCTCCAACTATTCCACCAACAAGTGGTAAATCACGTAATACTCCATCATCTATTATTCCATCAACTGCTACTTCGGCAAAATCTTTGGAAAGTGAAGGTAAGTCTGAATCTTTGATTACTAATTCAAGTTTTTTATTTGGATTTTCAGGTTTTTCCATAATTAATGGCAACTTGTTTATATAAGTACTTTTAGTGTTTTTACCCGAATGATATGGGAGGTATAATAGCACTTTTTTATCCAAATATAAAAAAATAAAAAGAGTACTAAGAGTTTAGTTCAATAGGGTCAGTTAAATAAGCGTCCTTAAAACAGACGCTTATTTGTTATTATGGATTTTAAACCCCACTAACTGGACCTGTAAGCGGAGTTTGAGCAGGTTTGGCTATTCCGTAAACCACTACGACACCAGAGCCACCACCCCAAGTAGAATAAGCAGGGTCAGGTTTTGCTTCCATCACCGTTTGAGGTAAGTTCCAGTTGTTGGCGCACCAAAGGTTTCCTGCTTGGTCAACAACTACATCGGTTAGCATTTGTATACTGCCCGAATGAATGGTGTGAATCACCTCTCCTGTAGCAAAATCTTCTGTACGTCCAGTTGGTGAAGCGCCTGCCATAAACGATACGCCTCTTCCCATAAAATTGGCAACCCAAACATCATCATTCCCGTCAATAGATACTCCCCAAGGTGCGTTTAGCTCACCATCTCCGTAAGGTGTTAAATTAGATTTATGGGTAATTTTATCAATGGTGTCTATAGGTGTAGCATCCGCAGGAATCATAAAAACGGAACCTGTTTTATGTTTACGCCCTACTGTTTGTTGTAGGTGCGGATACCCAAGCGCAAATCCTTCAATAATAGAAACGCCGTCTGTAGTAGTGGTATGAGGGAAGTCTGGACTCGTATTACAGGCTACCCAACAATTTCCTTTTGAATCTAAAGCAACACCGCGTCCGCCACCTGCAAGAATAAAACGTTCTACAGGTCTGTTTTTTTCAGAAGGAGCATAACGCACCAGCGATACGCCATTGGTATTACTAATCCATATACGATTGTTAGCATCTATCGAAGCAGCAAACGGAGCAGAAAGAGATTCATTAAGTTTTTCATTTATAACAACTCTACCTCTAGTAAGATCTCCCTCAGGAAAATGAAGCATGATGTTAGATGAGGTTCCAACAATCCAAATATCACCATTCGGAGCTACTCCAATACCTTGTAAACCTCCAATTTCATTTAAAGCTTCCGCTATATGTTCTGGAACTTTTTCAACCACTGGTGAACCGTCTTCTAATTTATACACTCCAATAGAACCATTAAAACTCGTTACCCAGCAAGTACCGTCTTTGGTTACAGCTGTACCCCAACCAGCACCATCAACGCCCATTCCAGTATAGCCTGTAACTGGTGGAGATACTAATTTACCAGTAGAGTCCAACTTTACAAGTCCACCACCAATACCTTGATATACGCCATTTTGTGCTCCTGGCATCCAGTTTAACCCCGTCCATAAGTTTCCTTCTTTGTCAAGAGATAGTTTTCCAGGAGCGCAAATTCCTCCTTGACCGAAAGCTAAAATCATAGCGAAATCTTCTGGAGCAAAACTTAGATAAGGTACAAAAGGAGCATTACGTCGACTCGTAGGAACTTTGCTGTTAGGTTTAGCAGGGAAACCATCTTCTGGTGATGGATAGGCTTTATCAAAAAGATGAAATAAATTCGTTGGATATAACCAAGGAGATTGGGCGACACCAATTATAGCTTCGGCAGTATTTTGTGGTTTTTTACCACCTAACGGTGTTGTGTACTTCATGAAATTTTCCTTCCAGTTGTACCCTTCAATCTCTACCGTTCCGTAGGCTGTGATTAATGCGGCTAATGTATTTAATCGCGCGAGTGTTTCGTTTTGTGTAATGTTGAAAGGATCCGTTAAGACTTCTCCATAACTGCCTGTTACAGGATTGATGAGGTTAGGAGTGTTTTTAGCGGCAATTCTTATTCCGTGTAGATTCCCCGTTAACTGAAGTCCGTTAAAAAACTGAGCACAGGTAAAGGCAGAGGCTACTGTAGTTAATTCATTTACAACAGCACCTTTTTTTGTAATGTCTTCTTCAAAATTAGGTGACAGTACAGAGAGTAGCATTACTTTAGAGCTTTGTAGTTCAGCAGTAATATAGAGAACAGTATCTTTTGATTTAGGGGTTGCTTTTATGGTGAACCTTCCTTTTGCTTCAGGTGAAATGATGTGTTCACCAATTGCTGCTTTATTATTTGCCTCCCACAATTTTACAATTGCAGTGACATTATTAGATTGGTTAAACGATACATCTCCTTTAATAGTGGTTTGATTAGACATAGTTTTAGTTAGTTTTAAAGTTGAAAAAGAATTTGTTTTAGCAATTAAATAGTCAGTGAATTTATAATACGTGAATTTAATAGCGAAAACATTCTCCAAGTTACTAATAACTAGTTTACATATATACTCTTGATGTTCTTACATCTTAATATAAAGGAATAAAAGTGCTTTTTTTAAGTATAAAATGAGAGGAGCAGTAGGTTTGCTAATAATGCTTTTAATAAGCTTTTAGAGTGAAGTCAAAGCTATTTATGTTGTTGTTTTTAGAATAACATCGGTACCCGAATTGTTAAGTTTAATAGTTGCCGTACTAGCTTTAGATGGGGTTTCTGTTGGGTACCAATTTCGGTTGGTTTTGACGATGATTAATAAGCCGTTGTCATCACCAAGGGCGGTGAATGTTTCACTGTTATGATTTTTTTCAAATAAACGGAGTCCGTAAGTGTCAATCAAATACTTTCCGTATATATCAGGGCGATCCTTTACAATTCCAAACTCGCTTATGTTTAAAATTTGACTACTATTGAATTGCTCTGTAGCGGTATTATCTAAATCGTGTCGAGCAATAAATTCTAATATGTTTCCGTCAATATCGTAAAAATATACCGAATTGGCATTCCAGTTCTCGAAGTTAGTAATCAGTACCTCTTTCTCTTTTTTTACAAATCTAACTTTATTTATTGACCAGTTAATTGCTTCTTGCAGTTTGTTTTTGGGGATGTTAAAAGCTAAATGATAGGCGGGTGGAGGGTTTTCAGAATCTTCTATAAAATTTAAATAGGAAGCACCAATTTTAATACGAATTGATTTATTGTCACTCTGCGTAGTTGGAAGCTCCAAGACATTTGCATAAAAATCCTTGATTGGTTTTATATCAATCGTTTTTAATTCAATTTCGTTTAGTGTCATCTTGGTAGTTTTTAATGAATGTATCTATTTTCATATACCTAAACCAATGTAAAAATACATTAATAATGACGATTAGCTAATTATGTTAAAGCAAAATCTATAATACTCTCAACATGAATTTTAGTAGTATCAAATACAGGGAAGTCAAAATCATTTTGTCCAATTAGCATGGGGATTTCAGTACATCCTAAAATAATTCCTTCGGCTCCTTGTTCTACTAATTCGTTTGCGTATTGCATAAATTTAAGCTTAGATTCTTTACTTACAATTCCTTTCCCAAGTTCATTTTTTACAATATGTTGTATTTCTTCAATGTCTTTTTTATCAGAGGGAATAATGGTTGCAATATTATTTTCTTTTAGCTTGTGTTTATAGAAGTCCATTTCCATTGTGAACTTTGTTCCTAATAAACCTACTGTATGAAGTTTTTCTTTTTTTATCTCTTTGGCTGTTGCTTCTGCAATATGGATAATTGGAATATTAATTTTTGATTGAATTTCATCAGCAAATAAATGAGCTGTGTTAGCGCCTAAAACTATAGCATCAACATTACTAGATGCTAAGTTTGAACAGGCATTATAAATTAGATCAAAAGAGTTTGTCCAACCTTTGTTTTGAACATCAGAAAAGTTTAGTGAGTAAATTAAACATTCAGCAGAGTTTAAACCACCTAACCTTTGGTTGATTCCTTCATTAATGTATTTGTAATAATCTAAAGTAGAGGTCCAGCTAATGCCACCTACCAATCCTATTTTTTTCATTTTTTTTAAGTTTAGTTCTAGTCAACTTTTTTAAATACCAATAAGGTTTTATCTGGGTTTAAAAGTGTTAATCGGTTATTAGCAATGGTGTAAGATATAGTGCTTTCCAGTGCTTTTGTAAACTCTTGTTCTTTGTCATTGCCTTTAGCACATAACATTTCCGTTGAGGCGATATTTATAAATCGGATTCTTTCTCTTTCAGAAAAAAGGTTACCCGTAACTCTGTTACATCCAGAAGTTCCCATAAAACTATTTTCAGCAGCATTTATTTCTATATACGGCAATTCTTTACCAAAATCATCTTTATTAACTTTTACACCGTTCAATTCTTCTAAAGCCCAAATATCATGTAGGCGATAATTGGTAATGTATTGTCCGCATCCTTCTAGGGTTGTAAACTCCGTTTCTTTTCCTTTTTTGTATTTTAAAGTTACCGAATATGGGAATGATTTACCCGACATTTTATTAATACATTCCATTTGAATGATTTCTATTTTAAGAGCTGCCAATTCGGTGTGTAAAGTATATAGTTTTACGTTACTGTCTTGCGCGTAAATGGGTTCTGTGTGCGGTGTTAGAATAGAATCGTTAAGCATTTTAAACTTAATCATCTTATCAGAAATAGTCAAATTCCAAAAAGGTTCAACTCCATGAGCTTTGAAATAAGCATCTGTTATAGTGTTTTTAGTATCTGTAGGCGTTTTTGAAACAGAATTGGTAGTAGTAAGGGTTTTTTCTTCAGAAGTTTTCTTTTCTTTTTTATTTGAGCATGCTGAAATTACTAGGCAAGCACTTAGTAATAATGGTATAAGGTTTTTCATGAGTATGCTTTTTATGGTAGGTTAAATATAGGATATTATCTTATTAACCTATAAGCAAAAGAATATTGTGTGGGTATTCTTTATTTTGTAAATCAATTGTTTATTTTTTTGTTTAATGGGGAGAGAAATCCATCTGATAATTAGTGTTGTTATCTTGTGGGTTTTTAAACACAAAAACCATTTTATGTTCGTTCAGTTCTAATAAGGTTACTTCTCTTATGTAATCGCCTTCAATTACCAGTTGCATGTCATCTAAGTTAAGGTGCCAAGTTCCTTGTTCGTGTAAAGTACCGTTACCAGAAGTTATGATAAATGAACTATCGTTGTGAAAACTTACTTTTGCATTTTCATAAAAATCGTTAGAAACAGAACCGTTTCTAACATACTTATATCCATCCATACTAAATAAGCGAGCCCAAACGAAATCGTATTTCCAGTCTTTGGCTATTAAGTCGCTTCGGTGTATGGCTTCATTATGTTCTTTACTAAAATTATACACTACTTTATGACCCGAGAAAGGTTCTATAGAAAAGGATAAGCTATCTTTTGAAAGATATTCTATTAAATAACGTCGTTCATTAGCTAAACCTTTAGCTATGGTGATAGAGTCGGCTGCTGGATTTAGCTCCCAAGTAAACAAATTAATACTACCGTCGCTATTAGATAAGCGAACTGTTTTATCTTCTTTATATAATCTGCGTTCGTAATGTGTGTCATTTTCTAATCCAGTATGGATATTTCTATCGTATGTCACCTGATTGTTTAGAAGTGTTTGTACTGGCATCCACCTGCCTACTATTTGTTCTTCTATGTTATTTGAGTCTGGTATATCATCAATAACTTTATGATTGTCTTTGGAGCAAGAGAAAAAAGCTCCGATGGTTATTGAAAGTAGTAGTTGCTTTATCATATTACTTATTAAGAGTTTATACATTTTAAAATAGATGCTTAAAGTGTAAAAAGGTTGCGTAGATAATCTAGTAATATATAAGCTGTTTTTTTGATAAAAAAAACTCACAACATTTAAATGTTGTGAGTTTTTAAACAGAAAAAAGTTTGCTATTATTTTAAGACTGTAAACTCTATACTAGAGTCTGTAAATACAGAATGTGTTTGTGTTTTAAAGTCTTTTTCGTCTGCTTTGTAAATATTGTCTACATAGGTTTGTGGGTTCAAATCGATTAAAGGAAACCAAGTGCTTTGCACTTGTATTTGCACTTTATGTCCTTTTTTAAACGTATGGAAAACATCTTGTAGTTTAATATTTACTGCTGTTTTCTTATTTGGAGTAAATGGTTCTGGGTTAGAAAAACTATTTCTAAAACGTCCACGCATTACTTCGCTACGTACCATTAAATGATAGTTGCTTAGTTTTAAATGTGGTTGCATTTCTTTGTTATCATTTTTTAAATCAGCAGGATGCACATCAACAACCTTCACAATCCAATCAGCAGCAGAACCTGTCGTAGCTACTTGTAGCTTTGCTAAAATATCACCAGAAAGTGTAAAGTCTTCGGTTAATACTTCTGTTTCAAATACCAATACATCAGGTCTTCGAGCAGCAAAACGCTGATCGTCTGTCATATATTTACGCGGAGTAAACACTGTTTTAATATCTTCTGAATAAGGAACAGGACGTTTAACATTACTAATAAAATTAATCTTATCGTTTCCTTTTTGAGTTGCTGTTAATTCTTGGTTTTCTGAAAGGAAAAATGTTTGTTTTTGTGCATTTTTTGGTGGCCATACATCGTATGATTTCCACGCTTTTTTACCTGTATCAAAAACATAGGCTTCTGGTAATCCTGAGTTTTTAGTACCATCACCTTTTAAGAAGTGATTGAAGAATTTGGTTTCTACTTCTTTTTGGAATTTTAAAGAGATGGAATCTCCAAAGTAGTAATTTCCCACTTTGTTAGCTACTTTATTTCTTGACCATCCGCCGTGATCCCAAGGTCCGAAAACAACAGTGTTGTAGTTGTTAGGTTGATTTTTTTCTATGTTTTTATAGGTTTCTAAAGGTCCGTATAAGTCCTCTGCATCAAACCAGCCTCCAACAATCATCGTTGCTACAGTAGAAGGAACTTTATCTAAATGTTGGATAATTCCTTTGCTTTGCCATACTGAGTCGTAGTTTGGGTGTTCTACAATTTCTTTCCAAAAGAAGTCATCAATACGCTCTTTATTATCGGCAACTTTGGTGTCTAATTTGTCGTATTGAAAATATTCGGTTAGGTTTTTTAATGGCCCTTTGTCTAAGAAAAACTGATATTGATCTTGAGTTTTCATGTCAGGAAACGAGTACCAAGCAGAATCGGTAGGTTGATCTTTGTAAGTTCCGAATAAAGAAATGGCTTTAAAATAGCTTAATAAGAAAGCTCCGTTATGGTGGAAATCGTCAAAAAAGAAATCTCCAATACAGGCTTGTGGTGAAGCAGCTTTTAAAGCAGGGTGCGCATCAATGGTTGAAACAGTAGCATAGTGACCAGGGTATGAAATTCCCCATGTACCTACCTTACCATTATTGTTTGCTACATTGTTAACTAACCAATCAATAGTGTCATAGGTATCGGTAGTTTCATCGGCTTGTTTTGCTGTTTTATTAGGAATGTAAGCACGCATGTTGTCGTATACTCCTTCACTCATCCAACGTCCGCGAACATCTTGGTAAACAATAATGTTTCCTTCTTTCATTAAAACTGGATTTGGGCCAATTTTCCTCCTGAACTTATCTTCTCCATAAGGTTGGCAACTATACGGAGTACGTTGTAGTAAAATAGGATAGGTTTTACTGGTGTCTTTTGGTGAATAGATAGTGGCATGCAGTTTTACACCATCTCTCATTGTAATTTTTACCTCTTTTTTAGTGTAATGTTCTTTAACGTAGGTGTTTTCTGTCTTCTCAGCTTTCTTTGCTGTTGTTTTTTTTGTGCAGCTAGCAAACGAGATTGCTAATATAAATAATAGAAGTAAGTTTTTTTTCATTTGGTTTTTTTTGATGTGTGATAAAAATATAAAAAATAACAGCAATCTAAATAGATTGCTGTTATGTAAGAAAAACTAGTTATTTGGGTTTAGAATAGTGTCTATTCTATCTGCTGCATCTTGTAAGTGGTAACGAGTTATTGTGTTACGAACTGAAGGAATACTACGCTTAATATCTTTTTGTAAACGTTTTAACTCTCCTCTTACTACTGGTTTAATATCTGATTGATTAATAGTAACGGCTGTTTGCTTGAAGTAACCTCTGTCGCTTTTAGCAGCTTTTTGATCTTTTGCTTTATTAAGTAAAAAGTCTAATCTGTCTAAATGCGCACGTTGTAAGTTTCTACGATACGGATCTATAGTTTTGTTAGCATATACTTCGTTCCAAATACCTTTGCGTAAATCCCCCATCATTTCAATAAGAGAATATGCTTTAGTTCCGTTTAAGGTTTCATTTTCAATCATACGTGTTAATCTTCCTGTTTTTAAAACCCTGTTTAACGTTCGTACTTGTAAACCTCTGATGCGCTCAATAATTCCAGAATGTTGTGTTTTGCTAATAATATTTTCGTCAATTAACCAATTTGGAGTTTTAAACAATTCGTCGTTTACAAATTGTAAAGCTCTTTTTTGATGTTCTTTTGGTACATGAATATATACAGCTCCGTCTTGGTCGGCAGTTTTAAAATACTCGTACACACCACCAATGTTTGAACTCACATGCCCCATGTATCTATTAAATTGTCCAACTACTTGTCCGTACATAGTTTTTAGCTCCTCGTAGGTTTCACCATCTTCGGTAGTCCATTCTTCCAAACGAGGCAAAATACGTTGTAAGTTTTTAATACCATAAGCACTCGCTTTCATAGCATCGTCTCCTAAATCTTCTGTTTGAGAGCTAGGGTCAATAACATTACGAACTTGTTGGTGTCCGAATCTATACACAGGATTTCCAGCTTTTTCTTTAATCCATTGATGTAAGATAGATTTTTCTTCTTTTGCAGATTTTCCAAGGATAGGTCTGTATCCCCAATTAATAGCATATTTGTCATATGGCCCAATATTTGGCATTAACGCTACACCTTTGTCTTCTGGTTGTGCTACATAGTTAAAACGAGCATAATCCATAATAGAAGGAGCAGTACCGTATTTTTGAGTAAATTTAGCAGAGCGTAAAGAATCTACAGGATAGGCAACTGAGCTTCCCATGTTATGAGGTAATCCAAGAGTGTGTCCAACTTCGTGAGAAGAAACAAAACGGATTAAGCGTCCCATAATTTCATCTTTAAACTCATTTGTTCTTGCTTCTGGATTGATAGCTGCTGTTTGTACAAAATACCAGTTGTGTAATAAGGTCATTACATTATGGTACCAGTTAATATCTGATTCTAAAATTTCTCCAGAACGTGGATCACTAACGTGAGGTCCATTTGCATTTGGAATTGGAGAAGCTAAATAACGGACTACAGAATAACGTACATCCTCAGGACTCCAATCTGGTTTTTCTTCTTTAGTAGGTGCATCTTTAGCTATAATTGCATTTTTAAATCCAGCAGCCTCAAAAGCAACTTGCCAATCTTCAATACCTTGTTTAATGTATTTACGCCACTTTTTTGGCGTAGCTCTATCAATGTAGTATACAATTTGTTTCTTAGGTTCTACTAATTCACCTCTTTTAAACTTTTCAAGGTCTTCATTTTTTACTTCTAAACGCCATCTGTCTAAGTAGGTAACTGATTTACTTTTCTGAGCATCTAAACCATAATCTGTTTGAGAACTCGTAAACCAACCTACACGCTCGTCAAAATAACGTCTTTTCATAGGTGTTTTAGGAAGTAAAATCATAGAGTTACTCAATTCCATAGTTACTGAACCTACACTTGAATTTGATGGAGGGTTTCCAGCAATGTAAGTTTTTACATTTCTAACTTCGATGTTTTGTGGATAACTGTTAATTCGGTCAATATAAGATCTTGTTTTATCCATTTTAGAAATCTTATAACGCTTTCTATTTCTTTGAGGAAAAGCAATTGCTTTTACATCACCTTCAAAAAGAGGGCCAGCATCAATTACCGTAGCTGTTGAGTCTTTGTTGAATGCTTTGATAGGAAAAGCATATAAAATAGGTTCAAAATTAGAGTTTACTACAGCCTCATGTACAGGTAAAATAGTGTCTGCTACAACATTGTGAGAAACTACTTTTAGTAAAATTTGTTTCTTGTTTTTTACCCAGCGTAACACTTGTGTATTTTGTTTTCCACCACCAAAACCAATTCCGCTAGCCGTTTTAGCGATTCTAGTAACCATCAACATTTCACGGTTTAGAAGTGAATCTGGAATTTCAAATAAATAGTTAGCGTCTTTTGAGTGTACTTTAAACAACCCTTCGTCTGTTTTGTGTTTTTTGGTAACAACTTTTTCGTAAGGTTGTATACCGCCCTTTTTAGGTTTGTCTTTTTTAGTGGTAGTCTCTTTTTTTGCGTTTTTTTTCTTCTTTCGTTGTGCTTCTGCATTCAAAGAAACTCCTAAAGCAAGAAATACCACTAAAATAGTTGAAAGTATTTTTTTAGTCATTGTAAAAATTAATTGAATAAATAAGGGTGGAATTTAGTAAAACTACTTCCAGAAGTATCTTAATTAATTGTTAAAGAGGTATTTTTACGTATAGCATTCTCTTTATTTATGGCTAGTTTTCAGTTTATTACTGTATTGTAGTGTAAATAAAACCCCGTACCTTTGCAGCGGCATGAGAATAAGACGAGTTTCAGATTGGTTACCGACTACAAATAAGGAGGTGAAGTTAAGAGGATGGGATGAATTAGACGTAATCCTGTTTAGTGGAGATGCATATGTAGATCATCCATCATTTGGTCCTGCAGTAATTGGACGTATTTTAGAGAGTTATGGCTTGCGTGTGGCAATTGTTCCGCAACCGAGTGTACATGATAATTTGCAAGATTTTGAGAAGTTAGGAACTCCTAGGTTATTTTTTGCGATTACAGGTGGATGTATGGATCCGATGGTAAGTAATTACACGGCTAGTAAACGCCGTCGTGATAAAGATGCTTATACTCCTAATGGAGATAAAGGGTTTAGACCTGATTATGCAACTTCGGTATATTCTAAAATTTTAAAGGAAAAGTTTCCAGATGTTCCAGTGTTAATTGGTGGAATTGAAGCTTCATTACGTCGTGTTACACATTACGATTATTGGTCTGATAAACTACTACCAACGATTTTAGAAACTTCTAAAGCCGATATGTTGGTATACGGAATGGGAGAGCAGCCACTAAGAGAAATTGTTGAGTTGTTGCAAAAAGGTGTACCGTTTTCGAGTTTAAAAACTATTAAGCAAACAGCTGTTTTATTAGAAGGAGCAGAAAAAACTCCGAAAAATAAAAACTGGGATGATATAGAAATTAATTCGCATGAAAATTGTTTGAAAGATAAGAAGGCGTATGCTTCTAATTTTAAAGTAATAGAGCAGGAGTCGAACAAATTATACGCACGTCGTATTTTTCAAAAAGTTGGAAATAAAAAGCTGATGATTAATCCGCCGTTTCCAACAATGACGGAGGAAGAAATTGATGCTTCATTCGATTTACCTTTTACACGATTACCACACCCTAAGTATAACAAACGTGGGCCTATTCCTGCGTTTGAAATGATTAAGTTTTCTATTAATATTCACCGTGGATGTTTTGGAGGATGTAGTTTTTGTACTATTTCAGCGCACCAAGGAAAGTTTATAGCGAGTAGGAGTCAAGAATCTGTTTTAAAAGAAGTGGATCAGGTTGCTCAGATGGATGATTTTAAAGGCTACTTATCTGATATTGGTGGCCCATCTGCGAATATGTATAAAATGAAGGGTAAAGTACAATCGATTTGTGACAAATGTGTTGCTCCGTCGTGTATTTCACCTGTAATTTGTAGTAATTTAGATACCTCGCACAAACCATTGACAAAATTGTATCAGGCGGTTGACGCACACCCAAAAGTGAAAAAATCATTTATTGGTAGTGGTATTCGACATGATATGTTAGTGCCTGAGTTTAATAAAAATGCAGATCCTAAAGAGTTAGATGCCTACACAGAAGAGGTGATGACAAAGCACGTTTCTGGACGTTTAAAAGTAGCACCAGAACATACATCAGATCCAGTATTAAAGTTAATGCGTAAACCTTCGTTTAAATATTTTCATTTATTCAAAGATAGGTTTGATCGTATTAATGTTAAAAAGAAATTAAAACTTCAATTAATACCATATTTTATTTCAAGTCATCCAGCTTGTGAAGAGGAAGATATGGCAAACTTAGCTGCTGAGACCAAAGATATGGGCTTTCAGTTAGAACAGGTGCAAGGATTTACGCCAACACCAATGACAGTTGCTACGGTAATTTATTACAGTGGGTATCATCCTTATACATTAAAAGAAGTAAAAACTCCGAAGACTAAAAAAGAGAAGGAAGATCAGCACAAATTTTTCTTTTGGTATAAAAAGGAAAATAAAAAATGGATAAAGGATACGTTGACTAAGGTTGGACGTAATGATTTACTGAAAAAATTATTACCTGAAGATACTTCGTGGCGTAAAAACAAAGCAGGAAAAGCTAAAAATACATTTGATGATACTGTGACGTATAAATCATCAAAACCCTCTAGAAGAAAGAACAAAGGTTTTAAAAAGAAGAGACGATAAAAATAAAAAATCCGCTGTTAGGCGGATTTTTTATTTATGCTTCGTTTTCTAAACGATTTCGTTTCATTTCAAAAGCTTCGGTAGCTTGCTTTATGATTTTTAAGGTATCAGAAGCTCTTACCATTACATTTTCCAACTCTTTGTCTAGGTCTTTTGATTGAATATCGAATAATTGAACTTCCACAACTCCAATTTTTTCAACTAAACTTTTCTGCGTGTTTTTAATATCCTCCATTTTTACTAAAACGGAGTTCATTGTATCGAGTCTTTTTTGTTCTTGATCTGTCATAAGTTTCTTTTTAATTTCAAATAAGATATGAAAAAATCAAGAGTTAAGCAAATTGAGTGGTTTTTAATGTGTTGATATATAGTGTTTTTAGTAGGGGATTGAATAAAAAAAAGCAGGAGTTAAATTCCTGCTTTCTTATACTATTCTGTAAGTTCTAACACACGGTTTCTAGTACGAAGTCTTATTTCACTAAGTTTTTCATCGACTAACAATTTTCCGTTTCTAAAAACTTCTCGTAATTCGCCTTCTTGTTCTTCTTCCCAACTTACTTGATCGTGTAATTTGTACTCTCCATCTTTTAGCGTTATTTTTAATAGCCCTTTAGCAGATTTTTTTGTTCCATCATCTGTAATTGGATCTTTAAAAATTGCTCTTCCTTCTCCATCTACTTCTCCGTAAGTTGCTTTCATGGCAAAACCAAAAGTATCTCTGGTATTGTATTGATAGGTAAAAGAACCAATTCCTAGCACTACATTAGTAGAAGCAAATCCTTTTTGTTTTAAGCGTTCACAAATTTGTGTTGCTCTTTCAAGGGTAATACTATCGCCATAAATAGCTCCGATATGACTATCTAGTTCTTTGTATCCTTTTGCATTGGTTGCTCCTCCAAAAACTTCCCAAAGCAGTTGTATAACTCCTTTTTGTGCTGCTTCTGTCTTACCGTTTGGATTTCCGCAAATAATATCTACAGGATCACCACTATCTGGTCTTATGACTACTTTTCCATCTCTAGCCATCACTTCTTCTTTTAGGCTTGGTAAGTATTCGGTAAGAACCTTCCATAAATCCCAAGTATCAGAAACAATAGAAACAATACCGTTTGGGTATACTTCCGTAATTAATCTTTTAAAAGTTTCTTCTTCACGGCTGTTAGTTCCCATACACATTACAGAGTGTTCAGTTGCCGCAACAGAACCTCCAATTAATTCGTTGTCAGAATCTGCATTGTAGTACTTTTCTAAAAAATCTACAGCAGGAATTGTATCTGTACCAGTAAAACTTAATAAGTGACCAGCAGCACTCATTTCTGCAGCTTCTAAACCAGCCATTCCTCTCATAGAAAAGTCGTGTCCTTGCCAATCTACCATTTCAGGGACAGATGAGGTTTCTTGTGCGTATTTGTCTAATATTTTTCTGTATTGTTTTGCGATGGTTGCAGAATTACATGGTAACCAAACTGTGGTAGATAATAAGGTTTCAAAATAGTTGGTTAGCCAAAAGAATTCTGGTAATGTATTATACATGGTAAACATTGGTACTCTGATAGGAACTTCTACACCTTCAGGTAATGCTTTAAAAGTCATAGGAATGTACCCTAAATCGTGTAACGCAGCAATATGCTCAATACCTACTGAATTTTCACCTAAATAATTATTGATTCTTCTACTGTATTGTTTGCAAATTTCTTCTTTTGGTTTGTTAAAGAAGTTGGTTTTAAATTCTTCAATGATGTATTTTTTGATGAAGTATTGCAGTCCAAAAAAAACAACCTTCTCAACACCTTGAATTCTACTTTTTCTTGGGGTCCAGTTTGAATATACTAACGTGGTATTGTTAGGGTATTGTCTTCTGTGGTCTACTTTATAACCGTCTGTATATAATAATGGGTTCATAGTTTGTTGTTTTATTTGTGTTAAATTTACGCAAATTAAAATTAACTGACAATTAAATCTTTGAAATTTTAGTTTACCCCCTCTAAATATTGATTAAAAAGAGAAGATATTTCTTCTATATATTGTTTCCCTTCAACATTCTCAATCATAAAATCAGGAAGGCTTTCAACTCCATACAATCCTGAGTTAATTCCTGTTGTTATAGATGCTACAGAGTCAACATCACCTCCAAGAAAAATAGATTTCTTAAGAGCATCAAAAGCACTTGTACTATTTTTTAAGATATATAGAACACAGCCTGTGGTGTATTTTGAATCTGATGGCATACCGTTAATCCCATCTAAAAAATATGGTTTTCTTATGGGTTGATGTCCGCATAATGTTTCGTAATTACTCTTAGTTAATATCTCATTTGATTTTATCTTATTAACAGAGGTAAGGTAATTTTTATATTCACCATTTAGATTTACTTTTTCTATACAGTATTTTATGAGGTTTTCTTTATTTCCTTTTTTTATAAGTAAGTACTCAGTAGCTCTTGCAATGCATTGACTACTAAGTATGGCATTTATATTAGGATGTGTTGCATTAGCATTGATCTCTGCATATTTATTAATGAGATTTGAAGGAATAAAGCCTAGTGGGACTGATCTCATAGCTGGAGCATTTCCGGGAGTTGATCTATTTCTTTGAAAGTTTTTAATTTCTCTAATTGTCATTTCTCCAGAAAAAAACCACCTCATTGATCCATGACCATTTCTGCCGTAGCCTTTTTCATGTTTACCTTTGTTGTATTCATCTTCCCATTTCTCTATTAGTAAATTTTCATTAAACTCTTTTTTTGAATAAAGAGCTTTTATAAGTCCAATTGTCATTTCTGTATCGTCTGTGTACTGCCAATCGTAATAATTTTCTGTAAAAGCACTTAACTTATCAGCTGAGACTTTAATTAAGTGGCGTACGTTGATGAATTTGGTAAAATCTACATTTTTTTGAATCCAATTTCTATCTTGAAACTCTAAGCCAGCACCAAAAGCGTCTCCTATAGCTATACCCAGTAAAACATTGTATAAATTCACAATATCATATTTAATTATATCTAAACTTTTGTAGTCAAATGTTTATGATTTTTTGTTTAATAAGTCTCTAACTTCCATTAAGACATAGCCTAATAAATTGTGCCCTTTCCATAACTCTGGATTAGTAACATTAGGATTGTCAGCAGACATTCCAATTCCCCATATAGAATCAACAGGGCTTGCTTCTACTATAATTCTATCTTTTGTGTTTAATAAAAATTCTTTTAAGTCTTTATTTTGAGAAAATTTAGCATGGTTGGCTTTTACGACGATTTCGAATTTGTGTTGATCCCATACTTCTGGAGAAAAGTTTTTAACCTTCCTCCCTAGTTTTTTTACTTGATGAGGTGTACTAGCAGAAAGGATTTCTTGTAAAGTTTCTTCACCATTAAACACTTTCGCTTTACCAGCCATCATATAATGCTCAGCAGTAGGGTAGGTAATACCATCGATTTCAAAAGAAGCTTTCCACCACTGGCTGAAACAGCTTTTACCGACGCTTCCATCCTTGTTGGGTTGATGCCCCCAAAAAAATAAGAATTTTAAGTTTTCATTATTGTTGTAACGTGCTATTATTGTTTCGTTATTATATTTCATAGTATTATTATTTAGATGAATTTTAATTCCTTCCTTTTTCGTTTTTATACAAAGTTTTTACTTGGTCGCTTTGCCAAAATTCTTTGCTGTCGATATCTATAATAGTTAAATATCCTGTAAATGCAGCTCCTGTATCAATGTTCCATAGGTTTAAAGCGTTTATAGGTTTTGATGAATTGTAGCGTATAGTTGGGGTGTGACCAATGTATATTTCTGAATAATGTGTAAATCTTTCAGGGTATAATTCTGACTCTTTAGGTAAATCTTTATCAGTAGCTAAAGCAGTTTCCCATAAGGTTCTATCAAAATGATAATTTAATTTGAAAGTCTCTTTTTCAACTCCATGCATAGAAGTGAATCCAGCATGTATAAACAAACGATTTTTACTATCGATATGGTAAGGTTTCATTTGTTGAAAAAAAGCTAAATGTTTTTGTCTTTCTTTTTCTGAATAAGATTCGTAGCTTTTTTTGGTTTCTTCACCACCATGTGCTAACCAAATGGTTTCACCTTTACCAGTTCTCAACCAATCTTCACACCACAAATCATGATTCCCTTTAATAAAAACGCATTGATGCTTTTTATTTAGCTCTATTAAATAATCAATGACTTGTGCAGACTCACTCCAACCGTCCACATAATCACCAAGAAAAATTAAGGTAGCTTCTAAGGTAACTTTGGCTTTTTTTAAAACTTGGGGTAAGGCTTTTAAGCCTCCATGAATATCACCAATGACAAATGTTTTCATACTATTATAAATCTAAAAATTCAATAAATTCAGCCGGGACAAGATTCGTTAACCAAACTCCATTTTCAGATAAAAAGAACTCATATCCTTTTTTATACATAGCCCCTGACTGAACAGTTAAAATTATAGGTTTACCTCTTCTACTACCTACTTTTTTAGCAGTTTCTAAGTCAGAACTCAAATGAACATGTTGCCTACTCATTTTTTGTAATCCATTTTCTTTTATTGAGGGAATAAATTCAGCTACAGTTCCATGATATAAAAATTGAGGAGGAGTCTTTGTTTCAGTTGCTATTATTACATTCTTCAATGAATGTCCTTGATTTGCTCTTATTTTAGTTTGATTTTCATTTAATGAAAATCGTTGTTTGTCGTTATTTTTTACGATAAATTTCAGTTCTTCTTTTGTAAAAGTAACTCCGTTGTTACTTGATTTGTTCAAAAGTTCTTCTACTGAAGCCCATCCGCTGATATCTAATTTTAGACCAATTTTTTCAGGCTGATGCCTTAATATTAGGCTTAAAAACTTACTTATTCTTTTTGTGTTTTTTTCATTCATAATTTAGATTTTTAGTCAAAATCATATACTGTGGTGGAAATGGATTTTTTTATAAGCTCTTTTATAATTAAGGGCTCTATTTTACCCCAAGTTCCACCAGCTAATCCACAGCCAATTCTTGGCATATGAACGGATGCATTTAACTCTTTAGCTTTATTATGTACTTTTTGTAATCCTTGTTGAATAGCTTCATAACGAATTGGAGGATTACCATTTTCATCTTTTCTAATTTTGTGTTGCCCTATAAGATTTGCAATCCACAGATCGTCTTTAACTTGTATAAATTGAACTTCTCCTAAATTAAAATTTTCTTTAGTTTTATACCAGTTACGATACGCTTTTTCTGGAGTTTTCCATCTTTTGGAAATCGCCATAACAAAACCTTTTCCCCAGCCACCAATATCATTACAAACATGAACAATAATTTTATTACCTTCTTGTTTTGGTAGGCTTGCGTCTCCTTTTATGTACTTAACATCATTCATCATTTAGTAGTTGTTGTTTTTCATAATAATTTTTGTCTAGTCTTTATAGCAATTTTCCCAATTCAATCTGTATACAATTATCGTTTTCTATAGTTTTAAAACTATCCGTTGTAAAAATTTTGGTGAAGTGTTTTTGAAGCTCATCAAAACCTTTACTAAATATTCCGTGACTTATCGCTAAGTATAAGTTTCCTGCGTTCTTTGCTTTTAGTTCTTTAGCTAGCCCTAAAAAAGTTCCACCACCATCGCAAATATCATCGACTAGTAAACAATTTTTTCCTTGTAGGTCATCAGCATATACTTTGAAACCTGTTAGCTGACCAGTCTTTACATTTCGGCTTTTTGAACATTCTACTACTTCATAATTTTGAAGGTAGGCAGCAACTTTATATATTTTTTTTAAAGCACCTCCGTCTGGTGAAATTAGAAGTAAGTTGTCTGATAATTGTTGAGTAACGTGCTCTATGAATTTGTGGTTATCTATAATTCTACAGTTATTCAATAGGGCAGGAGTTACCTCAGAATGTGGGTCGAAAATAGTTACTGACTCAAAGTTTTGTGTATTTATAATGTCTGCATATACTTTTACCGATAAAGGTTCACCAGATACCATTAATCTATCTTGACGCGCAGCGGGAAAATAAGGAAGTACAACATGTAGTTTTTTTATTCCCATATTTTTTAGTGCATTGGTAGCCAATAATAGAATACCTATGTCATTAAAAGATAGAATACGATGTGTAATCGTTACTTCAGTTACATTTTCAAGTTTAGAAATGATTTTAATATGCGGTTCCCCTCCTGAAAAAGTAAAGAAATTATAGTCTATATTGTTTTCGGTTCCGTAAGGAGTAAAGTGTTTGTCTAAGTTTAAAATCATATTGCGTAATTTTTACACAAATATAACGTGGTTTTTTAAAATAAAAAATGTTTTAGTGTTTTTTTTACGCAAACTTAATTTCGAAGTGAAACCCTTTCTTTTCTAGTTCTTTATATTTTTTAGCATTAAACTTAAAAAGTTTCGCAGGCCTACCACTAGATGGTTGGTGTATTTTGTCTGTTTCAGTAAGTATTTCGAAGCTCATGATTTTTTTTCTGAAATTACGTCGGTCAATTTTTTGGTCAAGAATAGTTTGATAGAGGTTTTCTAAATCAGAAAAAGGGAATTCTTTTTTTAATAGTTCAAAACCAATAGGTTGGTAGTTTATTTTGTTTTGAAGTCTTTGTGAAGCTGTGGTTAAGATAAGGTTGTGGTCAAAAGCTAATTGTGGTAATTCATGGATAGGAAACCATTGTACTTCAGCAGCATCTGTACTTGCACTGATTTTAAAATGATTTGGACTTACCAAACCAAAATAGGTAACAGAAATTACTCTGTTTCTGGGATCTCTTTTTGGAGCACCGAATGTGTATAATTGTTCAAGATAATCAATCGTTACTCCTGTTTCTTCCAATAATTCTCTTTCAACAGCATGTTCCAGTGATTCATTTTCTAAAACTAATCCACCAGGCAATGCCCAAGTTCCTTTAAAAGGTTCAATGCCTCTTTTTATTAATAAGACAGAAAGTTCTTTTTGTTGGTAGCCAAAAACAACAGCATCTACAGCAACTTTTATATTTTGTGATATCTTCATTTAGTGTTGAATTTACACAAAGTTACGAAAGTTTTAAAAAATTATGGATTCTTATTTTTAAACTTAGAAGTTAGTTTATGCAATGGTGTTTTTTGATTATCTTTTTGTAATGTAAATTGAACAATTTTAGCAGTAAAGGCAACAAAAGTTCCGATAGATAGAAAGGTATAGATGATTGTAAATATTTTACTAATATTATGAGTAGGAACAAAGTCTCCATAACCTACCGTAGCCATTGTCATTACAGAGAAGTATAAAGAGTCTATAACTTCCCAATGCTCAATTTTGTGATAGAATATAGTAGAGCTAGTTAATAATAGAGACAGAAAAAAGAATAGATACCTAAATTCAGTATCTTTTTTGATACCTATAAAAACAAGTTTACAAAAACGATAAAAGTTAATAAAGAAGGATATCATAATTAAAAGTAAGTTAGATGAAAAGTTTAATATATAATTTACTTACAAACCTTGCAATCTTCTTTATCTTGAATTTCTCCAACCAGCTTGCCTTCTTCGTTAAGTGAAAATCCACAACAATCCATAAAACCTTGCGCAATTAATTTACGAGCACGTTGAATCTGAGATTTTGTAGTAGGTAAGTTTTGTTTTAAGGTATTAGCAACTTCTTGCTGTTTTAACCCTTTAATATCTGATAAAAATAGAGGGTCTCTATATTTTTTTGGCAAGCTTTGTAAGATTCCGCGTAAGCAATCTTTTTCAGTATGTTCGTGTTCTTTTACATCAGTTTGAGCTTCAAAATTTTTTAATTCAACCGTTTGATTAGTGTTTTTGAAGTAATCCATCATTGTGTTACGAGCAATCGTAAAAATCCAAGGCTTTAGTTTGGTAATGTCTTTTAATGTGTGAAGCTTGGTATGAACTTTTATGAATGTTTCTTGTAAGAGGTCATCAGTTACCGTAGAGTCTTTCACTTTGCTTAAAATAAAGTGTTTTACATCATCTGCATATTTTTTCCAAACTTGTTGTGTTGTCATAGTATAAATTTACGAAAAATGTCACGCTGAATAAAATGAATGTTATGTTTTCATTGTATTCAGAATGACAAGAATTTTAAAAGTTGATTTAATTAACAGTTACAGTTATTACACGTACAGTTTTCACAAGTACAATTTGAGCAGTCTCCTGTTTTACATCCTTCGCAAGTGCAGGTACATTGATTATTATTTTTCATGATATTATATGTTTTGTGTGTTCATATAGTAGACTAGAAAATGAGCAAAAAGATGCATTTATTTTTAAAAATATTTTTGAAGTTCTTTTCTAACAGGAATAGGTTTAATTGCAGATATGTTAGAGCCACCTGTGTTTCCTGTAGGTGCCCAAATGTTTGTAAAAAATATTGAGGCAATAATTCTAGAGATTTGACCTAATATTTCTTTACTGTTTTTTGTTTTTATTCCGAATATAAGCATATAGTAATGCGACAAGGTATGACGATACATGTGTTTTTGACCTAAAATATGTGCATTTTCGAAATGATAAAAAGACATCTGAAAGTGTTTACTTTTAAGTGCCTTTTTAGCTAAAGTTAATTGTCTGTAATATTCTTGTTTTCGTTGTAGCTTGGTCATGATTTAT
Organism: Tenacibaculum gallaicum; assembly: GCF_003387615.1. GTDB lineage: Bacteria > Bacteroidota > Bacteroidia > Flavobacteriales > Flavobacteriaceae > Polaribacter > Polaribacter gallaicus. Next base: position 125,964 of record NZ_QUNS01000002.1, read on the forward strand.
TGATTTTATAAATCAGACTACAGAGAAATGAAAAAGATGCATTTCTAATTTACTTTTTCTCCATTTACATAGGTTGCTATCACTTTTGTGTTTGGAATCTCTTTTCCGTCAATTGTCATAATATCCTTATCTAGAATAATAAAATCTGCTACTTTACCAACTTCAATACTTCCTTTTTCGTTTTCTTCAAAATTAGCATAGGCATTCCAAATGGTCATTCCTTTTAAAGCATTTTCTCTAGATAAAGCATTTTTCATTTGATAACCTTTTTCAGGATAGTTTTTTAAATCTTTTCTGATAGTTGCTGCATAAAATGTATATAACGGACTTACATGCTCGATAGGGAAATCAGTTCCTAAAGCTACTTTTCCATATTCCTTTAATAAATCGTTATAAGCGTAAGCACCTTTAATTCTTTCTGAGCCAACACGATCTTCAGCCCAGTACATGTCGGAAGTGGCATGTGTTGGTTGAATAGATGGAAGTACATTTTTGAATAAGTTAAAATCTTTTACATCTATTATTTGAGCGTGCTCAATACGCCAACGACGATCGTTTTTGTTTTTTAGTACTTCGTTGTAGGTTTTTAGCATCACATAGTTGGCAGAATCACCAATAGCATGTGTGTTCATTTGATACTTTGAGGCGGCAATTCTTTTAGCTACTTTTTGTAGGTTTTCATATGAATTAACCAGAGCACCAAAATGTCCTTTTTTGTCAGAGTATTCTTTTTTAAGAGCTGCTCCTCGTGATCCTAGAGCACCATCAGCATATACTTTTACAGAGCGAACATTCAATTTATCGGTTTTAATAACTCCTTTGTTGAGGTAATAGTCAAGGTTTTCTTGATTATTAGAAATCATTGCGTACACACGCATTTTTAAATCACCTGATTGTTGTAAACTGTCAATCAATTCAATTACCTGTTTATCTAACCCAGCATCATCAACCGTGGTAAGTCCTAAATTGAAACAGATTTTTTCAGCATCTTTTAAGGCTTGAATTTGTGCTTGTTTTGAAGGTTTTGGAATATTGATAAAATTCATTGCATTATCAATAAGTACTCCTGTTAACTTTCCGTCTTTTTTTATAAACTCACCGCCATCAATTTTTGACTCAGGAGTTATGCCAGTTAAATCAATAGCAGCTTGATTTACTAACATTGCATGACCATCAATTCTACGAATGGCTACTGGTGTGTCTGGAAAAATACTATCTAATTTTTCTTTGGTAGGAAAATCTTTTAAGTTCCAATCATTTTGATCCCAACCACGACCTGTGATGTAGGTTGTGTTTTTTTCTTTTTGAAAATTGATTAAGCGTTGTAATACTTCATTATAACTTTTAGTTCCTACCAAGTCTACTTTTTGTTGTTGTAAACCTAATCCGTAAAAATGACAATGTGCATCGATAAATCCTGGATATATTGGTTTGTTTTTAGCATCAATAATGTTTAATGCTGTATATTTTTCTTGTATTTCTTTATTGTTTCCTATATCTATAAATTTTCCGCCTTTAATAGCGAAACTTTCAGAGGTGTCAAAATTGGAATTTACAGTATAAGCATTTGCATTGATTACGATTGTATCAACTTTTTCTTGTGGCTTGCAAGAAAACAATAAACTAAAAGCGAGTAGAGGAAGTAGTGTTTTTTTCATGGTAGTATTAAGTTGAAAGATAGAGAATCAAATGTATTTAAACTTAAACAAAAAAGGAAAACTAAAACTAGTTTTCCTTTTATAAATACATAATAGAAAAAGTTCCTATTTACTAACGGCTTTTAAAGCAGCGTTAAAAGCAGGATCAATATAAGTTGTTGTTAATTCGTCTACTTGTTCTTGTGTAGGGATAGTTTTTACATCTGGAGCAACACCAATAGCTTCAACAACTTTTCCTTCCCTGTTTTTAAATGCCATTAAAGGCATGTAAAACTGTAAGTATTCATTGCTTAGTCTATTACCACCATTAAACGAATCTTGACCTCCTAAACCAGCTGTACCACCACCACTGTTGTCTCCAACGATAGTTACATGATCTCCTTGAGATTTAATCATCATAGTGCTAATTTCAGACATACTAAAAGAGTTTTCATCAATTAAGACAGCGATAGGGATATTTTGTTGAAGGGCAAATTTGTGAGGTTTAGTTTCTACTGGTGTCCAAGGACTGTAGTTGAAGCGACCATTCCCTTCTTTGGTTCTTTGGTATCCCCAAACTTTTTGTTGTGTTATAAATCTTTCAGTAAAAATGCGAGCATCAATTACATAACCACCACCATTACCGCGTAAATCTAAAATTATTTTTTTTGCTTTACCATTGGTTATAGGGTTATATAATTTTCGGTAAAGATCAATTGCATGGTTTGAGGCTATAGAGTTTAATAAGTCGTCAAAATCACCAGGTATAGTATAAACCTGTCCGAAAAATTCTTTTCTTATATTGTTAAAAAAACTTGATACTTTTTTGTAAGTTTCTATACGGCCATTGTAAATTTCATAAAGCGTTTTGATAGCATTTTTTTGAGCTTGTGTTATATTTTGGCTATTATAATGTGCAAGATATAAAAGCTCAACACTTTCGTGCTTTGTGAAAAAATCACTCTTTTTAGTTTTTATAAAGTTAGCTAGTGGAATCAAACTATTCTCAAAGTCATCAATTAACTCAGTGTTTTTAAAATTATCAAGGGCATTTGTATAATTTTTATATTCATTAGAGTTAAGAATAGTATTAATTAATGTTTTAAAAGAAATTAAGTTGTCTTTCATTAAAGTTTCAAATTCACTTCCGACTTCACTGTCTATTTTTTTTAAGTCGTCAAAGAATGATTGATTAATTCCTTCAATTTCACTTATACTTTCTAACAAAGGAAATGTTCCATCTATTATAGCATTTGGGTAAACTTCAAAACTAGTTAGTTGTATATACATTGTTTCGGGATCACTTTTTAAGAAACCTGCTAAAATAGGCCCATCTTGGATAACTGTTGTAGGGTCTAACTTTTCGTTACGCATTATAAAATTAATATTCTCATTGTCAATTTTAGGGTTTCTTTGATTTCTTCCTAAATTAACAAAACCGTCTTCTTTAGTATATTTGTATTTCATATTACTAGCAAACCCTGCAGTAATGTCAATATCACGATTAGCAGATTTGATACTTGGTAAAGGAACTCTTACATTTAAGCCGAAATGTTGATCTAAAACTTTTCCTGTAATAATTTCAGCAAAATATTTAAAAGCTAAGTTAGCTTCTTTTTCAGCGTCAATAGGATTAGCATCAGCTTTATTGAAAGTTGTTAGTTTTTTAAATTTTGGACTATATTTTTTATATACGTTATCCCAATTTTCTTCTTGTTCGTTAAAGTAGTTATAATCGTTATTCATTGTATCCCAAAAAGTATTGAAAAGATCAGTATAACTAGCTACCTCAGTTCTGTCTAATTCTGCTACTTCTAAAGAATCTTCTCTACAAGATTGAAGAGTGTGTAATGATAGAACTACTATAAATATTTGTAATATGTATTTAAGTTTTTTCATAATAATTAGTTTTTAAAAGTTGTAAGATATTCCCATACCGTAATTAGAGGTGGTGTAATAATAGTTAGAAGTTTTTCTTAATTGTTCTTTCTGATTGTCAGATAAACCATACATAAAAGAATATTCAAGAAACAGGCTTAGGTTTTTGTGAAAATTGTAGCCTAATCTTGTTTCAGCTTGTAAACCATAATCGACTCTGTTAAAATGATTTTCATTTTTATCAAAGCCATAAGATTCTGTTACTGTTTTTTTAGGAAACCCCTCAAAGTCTAACTCTCCAAAAACTTCAACAGTACTTTCTCTTTTAAGTGAGTTCCACCAACCTACATAAGTTCCAGCAAAAACTTCAAAGTTAAATTTGGTGTTTTTTAAGGCTTTATGTAATGGTTGTATTCCTACCATTACTGGAATGTTGAAATATCTCGACTTATGAAGAGTAGAAACGCCTTCGCGTGTTCCTGTTCTTTGAAACCTATAGTTTTTATTAAGATAGGTTAATCCAGTTTGTATGCTAATGTGTTTATATACTTTAAAATTGAATCCAGCTTTAAAGTAATTTCCTTCCTCATCTACATACTCAGTATTTACTCTATTACTGGCACTGTATGTAATGTTGTTGTTATTTAACCCTCCTGAAAAACTTACTCTAAATTTGCTTTGAGCAGAAAGAGAAGAGTTAATTAAAAAGGGAACAAAAAGAAGTAAGAATACTTTAGGGGTAAAAGAGGACTTTCTCCCATGAGTTTTTTTATTTTTCATGCGTGTTAATGTTAAAATTAATAAATGTTATCCGAAAAAGGATATAGCGTAATTTTTTCTAGAATAAAATTGCGTTACTAAAACAGGTAAAAAGTAAAAAACCCTAATGTTTTGTTTTAGTTAGTGTTAAAAAGAAGTGATTTTTATATTATATAGATGTAAAAAGTATAAACTAAGAATTAGTTATAGGTTTGGTTTGTAGTGTTGTAGTTTTTTTTGGGGTGGTTGAGGTGTTTTTAAAATATTTTTACTTTTTCAGTAAAAATAATTGATTTTTATGTTTTTTGTTGTTGAAAATATGGAGGTAAATAAAAACTACATTCAAAATAAGTTTTAAAAATAAATTATTCTCGTATGAGAAATATGCTTTCTATGTTTTAGTAAGAAAAACCTTTCATCAGTATATATAAATCAAATAGGCAATGTATAACAATAAAAACTGAAGAGGAACTCTAATAATGGCTATTTTTTTAGAGCCAATGGCAGGTTTTTCTCTAAAAACATCCCAAATATGAATAGGTAAAAAAATTAACATTAATATAAACATTGCTAAAGCTGCTTGTTTTGTAGTTTGGTTAATTAGTAAACCTATACCAATTACTAACTCTAATAGACCAGCGATATAGTTTACAGCTAATTTGGGGAGAAAGTTAGGGATGAATCGATTGAAAACCTTAGGTTTTATAAAGTGCATAATACCTGCAAAGGCAAAAAATATTCCAAATAAAATCCTTAATGTTGTTATTAGAATATCCATAAATTAAGGTTTTAACGTTTCGTTGTTGTATAGGTATTTATCCATTAAATACACAATGCTAGCCATAGAGGCACTACCTAATTCAAGTTCACGTTTATTAACCTTGTCAAACGTATCTGTAGCAGCATGATGATAGTCGAAATAACGTTGTGAATCTGGTCGATAACCTACTAAGGTAACATGGTCATCTTTTAAAGGTCCGATGTCCGCACCACCACCTCCAGCAGTAATATCATGTAATCCGTAAGGAGCTAAGAGTTTTTTCCAGCTTTGTACTAGTTGTAAGTTTCTTTCATTAGCGTCGATAGAAAAACCTCTAGGTGTGTGTCCGCCTGCATCTGATTCTAAAGCACCAATATGTAGTTCATTATTTTCTTTAGCTAAACGAGCATATTCAGTTGCGCCACGTAAACCGTTTTCTTCGTTCATGAAAAATACGATACGGATGGTGTTTTTTGGTTGAATATTATTCTTTTTTAATAGATATGCAACTTCTAAAGATTGTACAATTCCTGTTCCATCATCATGTGCTCCTTCTCCTAAATCCCAAGAATCTAAATGTCCACCAATTACCATAATTTTATCAGGATATTGACTTCCTTTGATTTCTCCTACGACATTGTGTGAAGGGGCGTCAGGTAAATTTTCACAATTTTGTTTAAAGTAAAACTGTAGGTTAGGTTTTCCTTTTAAATGCTTACTTAAATTCTCTGCAGCACGAGAACTAATTGCAGCGGCAGGAATATATTCTTCTTCAGGAATATCTCCATAGCTCATAGAGCCTGTGTGTGGATAATCATCGATTCCATTGGTCATAGAACGAACAATAACTGCTTTTGCGCCAAATTTTCCAGCTATAGCAGCTCCTCCATAGCGTTGTCCTACGCAACCTCCATAGGCACGAAATGTATTAATTAAAGAGTTGTCAAAAGCACCGTTAAAGAATACAATTTTTCCGTTGGCTTTATCACCAAGGTTTTTAGCTTCTTCAATATTTTTAACTTCAATAACCTCTGCAGTAATCCCGTTAACTGGTGTAGCAATTGAACCTCCTAAAGCACAAATAGGAACATTAATTTCTTCTCCATTAAACTTGTAGTTGGCTACTTCTTTTTCTCCACGAACCCAATGTGGTACCATTACAGGTTGTAACCAAACTGAGTCTAAACCAACTTCTTTCATTAGCTTTTCTCCCCAAATAACAGACTTAGCTGCTCCTTCTGATCCTGATAAACGACTTCCGATGTTTTGTGTTAAATCACGTAGCCATTCATACGATTTACCTTGGGTAAGTGCGGTGTTGAATAGTTTTTTTATTTGTGTAGAATCTTGTAGGTAGTTTGCTTCAGTATAAGTTTTTGAAGTGGTTGTAGGTTGTTTTTGCTCTGTTTTACAAGCAAAGAAAGCAATGCTAGTAAGAAGTAAAAAGGTTAGTTTTTTCATTTAGGTATTCGTTTTAACACCCTAAATGTAAGTTTTATATTTTAATTTTTAGAACAACGTATCAAACTTCCAAGTTAAACCTCCCATTGCTTGGAATCCTTGTACATTAAAGTTGTTGAACCGTTGGTAACTGTTGTTTAAAACATTATTTAAGTTTAAGAATACAGAGAAAGAATCATCAAAATGATAGCCTCCGTTAAAGTTTACATCAAAATAACTTTTTAAGTCTAGTGAGGTAAAGGTGTTAGCAGGTAAAGTACCGTAAACTCTTCCTTTACGATTTCCTACAAAATATAAGTTAGCACCTGCAAACCATTTATTGGTTTTGTAGGCTCCAAAAACCTCTCCTTTTATTTTAGGTGTGTTCCAGGCTTCTGTTTCGTTGGTTAAAGTGAATTTATTAAACTGAGCATTAGCTCCGATAGTTAAGTTTTTTATACCATCAAAAGCAACTTCACCAAAAAAGGTCATTAATTTAATATCGTCATAAATTACTTTAAAAGAGTTTCCGTACTCATATCCGTAGAAAGTAAAGCCATTGGTTCCAGCAATATTATCTCCGTCTGATTTCGATTGATTCAGTACAAAAAATGGATTATTTTCAATATCAGCATAACTTATTTTCGTGTTGTAACTAAATTGATGATTTAATTTACCTCTAATCCCCCCAAAAACATCAAATTTTTTATTGGTTTGCCTCATGTCAAGAGTAGGAGATACATATGGGTTGTCATCTGTAAAAGATTGATACATATTTGTGGTTAAATCACCAGATGCTCCAATAAATACATTTGCAAGTTCTTTTACTATAGGATAAGAAATCTCTACATCAGGGTAGATGAAAAAGTTATTTTCGCTATTTTCTGTGTCCATTGAAAAGTAGCTTTTTGCTCCTAATTGAATCGCTAAGTCTTGTACATTGAATTTGTAAGTTGGATGTACTCCTAAAGTAATGAACTTGTAATCTATAGGCGTAATAGCATCGTCACCATAAGCGTATGAACCACCTAAGTAGTTTAGGGTGGTATTTATATACAAATCGTTTAATTGACGATGAAAATTATTTAAAGGAAGTCGAAATTCTGCATTACCGTCAACTAAAAATTCCGCACTTTCAAATGAGTCAGAGAAAAAAGCGATTGCCCCGTTAGCTTCATCTAAAAAAGAATCATCTGGCTTTATTTGTCCAAATATTTTTACATGGTTGTAACTTTGAGCTTCTTCAATAGCACTTAAAGTAGCTTCAGTAAATGTAATATTAGTTGGTAAACCGTACCAGTTGTATTTGTCTTTTTCAGCATTTATACCTGCTGACCATTGAAAATAACGTTCTTGTTGAGTGTAGTTTAAGTTTAAATCAATATTATAAAAAGTGCTACTCAATTCTGTATTAGCTACAGGGTCGGACGATAACAAAAACTTTAAATGAGCAGTTAATTCACTATTATAGCTTTCACTACGCCTTACGTACGCTTCTAAAAAAGGAGAAAGAACATTTCCAAACCCAACTGATACGTAGTTAGGGTATAACTTTTCTCTTTTACCTAAGTCAACTTTTTTCATTGTTCCACTTTTTGGGATAAAAGTAGAGGCAACAGGCACCGAAAAGATTTGGTATTCTAAAGCTTTTTTCTGAGTTTCTTTGGTGTGTTCAATTATAGGTTTCTGCTTTATTTTAAAAGCATCAGTAATTTTAGGAACATATGAAGTTACAACATTCACAACTTCGGTTTTTATAATAGTGTCTTTAGCTTTAATATTTGCTTTTTTTTCTTGTGCATTTGTATATGTTACTACAAATAAAATAAGTAAACTTAAGTGCTTTTTCATCGATCTAGTCATTTAACTTTCGTTTGTTATTAACAAATTTTAGTTTTGGGTAGTTACTGATTCGTTTGTTTTTGCTTCTTTATTCTTAATGGCGCGAAGCTCATTTTTTGCTTCTTCAATTACATCTTTATATTGTGTAAAGTTTTTGATGATATTCTCCAAAATGTATGTTGCTTGGTATGCATCTTTTAAAGCATAATAATTTTTTGCCATAATTATATAACTTTTAACTCCCCAGTATTTGTATGATGAGTAATTAGCAATTAAATCTTGTACAGCCTTGGTAGATGCTTCGTATTCTTTATTCTCATGTAAAAAGAAAGCATTGTAATATAAACATTCAGCTTTCAGTTCACCGGTAGCTTTTTTACTAGCTTCATTAAAATATTCTTCAGCGGTTAAAAAATCATTGTTTTTAAATGAAGAACGAGCTAAAATTATTTTAGCATCTTCAGCAATGTTGGTGTCTACCTTTCCCTTAACTAACACTTTTTCAGCATAGGCAATAGCGTTGGTATAATCTTCTTTCTTATAGTACCCTTTCATTAAATTACTTTGAGCAAAAATGATGTTCTGCGGATAGTTAGCTTCTTTTTCTAATTGTTGAAGCACTAAAATACCGTTGCTCCAATCTTCTTTTTGTAAATAAATATTAGCTAACTTGGTTAAAGACTCTTCTGTAAACTCACTTTTAGTTTGTTTGTTTACATAAGTGTAGTGAGGGATGGCTTTATCAAATAATTTAGTGTGGTTATAAGCTTGCGCTAAGTAAAAATGAGCTTTTAATACATTAACTCCGTTAGGGAATTGTTGTAAATATTTATTAAAACTTTCAATGGCTTTATTATTGTTGTTTTCTAAGAACTTGTTTTCAGCAGATTGATAAGTTGCGTTATCTAATTCTGCATTGGTAACATTGGCAAAAGGTATGTTTTTAACCCAAGCAGCGTATTCATCTACCTTACCGATATCAATATATACATTTTTAACGTTGGTTACAGCTTGTTTTGCTTCGTTAGAATTTGGGTGTTTCGCAACTACTTCTTTGTATTTTTCAATAGCCTTTTTATTGTTGTTGTTACTGTAATACAGTAATCCTTGGCGTAATAATACACTTGGAATATAGTTGCTTTTTGGGTGATTTTTTAATAATCGATCATAAGTTTTTTGTGCTTTTGAAGCATTATTCATGGTTGTGTAAGTCGTAGCTAATTGAAATAAAGCATCGTCTTTTAATTGAGAACCTTCATAATCACTAATTAGAGTTTCAAGATTTTTAACCTTTACATCATTTTTACCCAAAAAACCATTACTCATAGCTGTTTGGTATTGTGCGTAGTCTGAACCTACACCACCTTCTTGAATTACTTTATTATAGGCCTTAATAGCGTTTGTGTAGCCTTTCGCTGCATAAAAAGAATCTCCCAAGCGATTAGAAGCATCATCATTTAAATCGTTATCATCAAAGTTTTGGTCTAAAAATTGTTGAAAGTATTTTGCAGCATTCGGGTAACTCTTTAGTTTGAAGTTTGTATACCCAATTTGGTAATTAAGCATCTTAGCCTCGTTAATATCTTTGTCAGTAACAGATAAGAAGTGTTTAAGTGCATTTTGATAATTTCCTAAAGAATATTCGGTTTCAGCCAACCAATAAGCTCCTTTGTTTTTTACTGTAACATTTTCAGATTGAGTTGCATTTATAAAGTATGGTTTAGCTTCTGTTATTTTGTTTTCGTTGTATAATTGAATACCTCTGTATAATGAAACTTCGTTGATAATATTTTTACTTTCTGGAGTCTCTGAAGTACTTAAAAAGTCTAAAGCTCCTTGATAATCTCGCTGATGTAGGTATGAAGTAACTAATAAATTACTAATTTCAGCAGTATTTGGGGATGTTGGGTATTTAGTTAAAAAGCCTTTTAAAACATCAGGAACACTTTCATACGGATTTCCTTCTTCATAACTTAATTTCGCATAATTTAAAGAAGAACTTTGTGTAATTTGAGCGTCAAAATCCATTTCACTCGCATTCTTAAAAGCATTTAAGGCTTCAGGCTTTTTATCTAATTCCAAATAACACTCTCCTAAGTGGTAATAAGCATTTTGTGCTACCTTGTTATTTCCCCCTATAATTTTATTAAAGTTACCAATAGCAGTTTCATAATCTTTTTGTTGATAGTAAGCATAACCTAAATAATAGTAATCGGTGTTTGTCCAACGACCATTTTTTCCTTTGTAGGCTTTTAAATAGGGGATTGCTTTTTCATATTTTTTAAGATTGAAATAACTTTCACCTACGATTTTAGAAATTTCTGAAATCTCTTTTTGGTCTTTCGTAGATTTTAATAATTGTTCTCCAATTTGAATTGATTTATCGAATCGTCCAGCTTTAAAACTAATGTCGAGAATATAGTAATTTGCCTTTGCTTGGTAGGTAGCGTCGTTTGCTAACTGACTTAAATTGTCTTCTGCTTCACCAAAGTTTTCTTCTTTATAGGCTATGTATCCGTAGTAATAACGAGCATCATTACCATAAATAGGGTTTCCTAACAAAGTTTGAAAACGAGACTTAGCATCTTTTAAGTAGTTAGAAACTAAAAGAGCATACCCCATTTTATAATTGAGTTCGTTTTTTTCTTCTTGACTCAGTAGTTTTTCATTTACTTTTTGATACCATTTCAGGGCATGAGCAGCTTTTCTGTTAGCAAAATAATAATTACCAACATTTAAAAAAGCCTTCTCTTTTTTATTATTGTACGGGTAATTTTCAACAAACTGATTAACTCTGTAATCAGCATCATCTTGTTGCAATTTTATTGCACACATAGCATCATAATAGTCAGCATCCGCTTTTAAATTATGATGCTTTTTAGAATTTATAGAAACTTCACGAAAAAGTTCTTGTGAAGCAGCATATGCTTTGTTGTTGTACAAACGAATTGCTTTATGAAAATCGGCATTTACATCAGTATTTATAGCCGATTCTTGCGCTATTACCGCTGTTGTAATGGTTAAAAAAAGAAATAAGTAGTAGCTTTTTTTGAAACAGTTAAATCTCATATTTTTTAGTTATCTAGAAACTATAACGTTAGTTTTTTATTTTTGTTGGGAGACTTTTTATCAAAAGTAAGAAATGTTACAGAATTACGTTATAAAATTTTAGATTTGTAAAAAAACTATACTCCATGGAAAATCCTGTTTTACACCTAGAAAACGCAGATATTTATCAACAAGACAACTTAGTGTTGTCAAAAGTAAATTTTACTTTAAATAAAGGTGATTTTTATTATTTAATTGGTAAAACTGGAAGCGGGAAAAGTAGTTTGTTAAAAACCTTGTATGGTGATTTACGTTTGCAACGTGGCTTAGGAAGTATCGTTGATTTTGATTTAAAGAAAATGAAAGAAAAAGATATTCCTTTTTTAAGAAGAAAATTAGGGATTGTTTTTCAGGACTTTAAATTATTAAATGATAGAAATGTTTTCTCTAACTTAGAGTTTGTGCTGAAAGCTACAGGTTGGAAAGATAAAGCTGAAATGAAAGATAAAATTCACGAGGTTTTAGATAAAGTAGGGATGAAAGAGAAGTACTATAAAAAAACTTTTGAATTGTCAGGAGGAGAGCAGCAACGTGTGGCAATTGCTCGAGCATTATTAAATGATCCTGAGTTAATTTTAGCGGATGAACCTACTGGGAACTTAGATCCGAAAACTTCATTAGAAGTGATGGAGTTACTAAATGAAATTCACCAAAGTGGCAAAACAATATTAATGGCCACCCACGATTATCAATTAATTGTAAAGTTTAAGCAAAAAGTAGTTAAATGTGAGGGAGGAGAACTGTTTGAAGTAGTACAACAAACCGTATAGTATATAAAAAAACAAACCCACTCCAAGGATGAAGTGGGAAAATTGCTATGAAAAACTATGAAAAGAAACACTACTAATGCTTCTCTTACTATAAAGACGTTTAGATTAGCAGAATCTTACATAGTTGTCAAAATTTTAACAAAAATTTATAAAAAATCCTGAGTAACAAAACTACTCAGGACTTTAAATATTCTACTGTGTTAGCTTCTTAGAAAGTTAAAGCAGTGTTGTTGTTTTTAACAGCTTCAGCTGAAGAAGTTAAAGCAGCCTTTTCTTCTTCGCTTAAGTTAATTTCAACGATTTTTTCAATTCCGTTTTTACCTAATACTACTGGTACACCAATACATAAATCAGATAAACCGTATTCTCCTTCTAATAAAGTAGAACAAGGGAATATTTTCTTTTGATCACAAGCAATTGCTTGTACTAATCCAGAAACCGCAGCACCAGGAGCGTACCAAGCTGAAGTGCCTAATAAACCTGTTAAGGTAGCACCACCAACTTTAGTGTCTTGCTTTACTTGTTCTAGTCTCTCTTCTGATAAGAATTCAGATACAGGAACAGAGTTACGAGTTGCTAAACGAGTTAAAGGTACCATTCCTTTATCAGAATGACCACCAATAACCATTCCGTCAACATCAGAAATAGGAGCTTCTAAAGCTTCTGCTAAACGATACTTGAAACGAGCAGAATCTAATGCTCCACCCATACCAATAATTCTGTTTTTAGGTAACCCAGTTGCTTTGTGAACTAAATATGTCATCGTATCCATTGGGTTAGATACTACAATGATAATTGTGTTTGGAGATTGCTCAACTAAGCTAGCAGCTACTGATTTTACGATACCAGCATTGATTCCTAATAACTCATCACGAGACATTCCAGGTTTACGAGCAATTCCTGAAGTAATTACACAGATGTCTGATCCTGCAGTTTTGCTATAGTCTCCTGTTGTTCCTGTAATTTTAGTATCAAAACCATTTAAAGAAGCAGTTTGCATTAAGTCCATTGCTTTACCTTCAGCAAAACCTTCTTTAATATCAACTAAAACAACCTCAGAAGCGAAATTTTTAATAGCAATGTACTCAGCACAACTTGCACCTACAGCACCTGCTCCTACAACCGTTACTTTCATTTTATATGTTTTTTTGTAATTAATTATATTTATAAGTGCGGAATCCGCACAACAAGATGCACAAAAATAGCGATTTGGCTATGGATATAAAAGAAAAACCCGTTGATATTTCAACGGGTTTGTTCTAGAGTTTGTTTTTGATAAAAATTACCTAAAGCTAAAAGCAATACCTGCATTAATAGCATTATATTCTTGTAAGGTATAGTCTGCGAATATTTTAAAGAAACCTAAGCTTAAACGAGTACCTACTGTGGCTTTAAAACCACTAGCATTAGAGTCTAAGTTTAAAGGGTTGGTTAAAGTTCTTTGGTTTAAAGATGCATTATAGGAAAGAGTATACCTTCCTGTCATATCTAAAGAAGAAGAACCTCCTGTGTATCCAACACCTCCATATACATTGATTATAGGGAAGTTTAAAGAGGCAATTGCTTGGACTGTATAAGAGTTTAAGTTAAAATCAACTTTACCATTTTCTATTTCAATGTTATCACTAGGATTTTCATCTACAATGGTGTAATCTACTCCCATAGTTGAATAAGTAGCTAATAAAGAAACGTGTAAAGGAGTCTTGTCTATTGGACCAAACCAATCTGTAATTTCCTTTTTTAAACCAATACCAAATAAGCTACCTTTTACATCGTCGCTTCCAATTTTAGGGACGTAACGTAAAATAATATCTGATTTAAAAGGTAGTCCCAAACTTGCTTGAATAGCGGGAGCAGGAATAGCATTTAAAGGAAGGTCTTCTTTGATTCCACCAGGCATTTCAAAAGTTCCAGTATAGGTGATTCCACTTTCCTCAAATGTAACAGTAGCTAGACTACCATCATTTTCTGAACCAGCTATTGTTGCAGAAGTAATGTTTCCTGTAGGTTGGTTTATTGAGTTTAAATTTGATAAACTGAATATTTCATCTTTTGACGGTACTATTGAACCATTAAATCCAATGGTAATGTCAAAACCAAATTTCTTATGAACTTTAGCGGTGTGGTACCAGCCATTGTTCATTCCATAAATTAATCCTTTCATAGCAGGGTTAATGTATGCGTTAGTTAATCGGTTTGCGTCTTGTTTACTTGCAAATAAAATTCCTTCAGGACCGTCTTGAGCCTTAATACTAAAGCTTATGATTAAAGTTAATAATGGTAATAGAATTTTTTTCATAATTATGAAGGTGTTGTTTTAAGCGGTAAAAATATAAAATAAAAAAAAGCTCAATAATATTATTGAGCTTTTTTAAGGTTAAGAAATCATTTTATGCATCAATATTAGCATATTTTGCATTTTTTTCTATAAAATCTCTACGAGGTGGAACTTCATCTCCCATTAACATAGAGAAAATTCTATCTGCTTCAGTTAAGTTATCAATAGTAACTTGTCGTAATGTTCTAAATTCAGGATTCATTGTAGTGTCCCATAATTGTTCTGCGTTCATCTCTCCAAGACCTTTATAACGTTGAATAGTTACTGAGCCGCCTAGTTTTTGAGCAATTAAATCACGTTGATTGTCATCCCATGCATATTCACGTTTTTGTCCTTTTTTAACTAGATATAAAGGAGGGGTTGCAATGTAAATATATCCTTGTTCAACCATTTCACGCATGTAACGGAAGAAGAAAGTTAAAATTAAAGTTGCAATGTGGGAACCATCTACATCGGCATCACACATAATAACTACTTTATGATAGCGTAACTTTGATAAGTTTAATTCTCTTGGGTCTTCTTCAGTACCAATAGAAACGCCTAAAGCGGTAAACATATTTTTGATTTCTTCGTTCTCAAAAACTTTATGTTGCATTGCTTTTTCAACGTTTAAGATTTTACCTCTTAAAGGAAGAATAGCTTGGAAGTTACGATCACGACCTTGTTTTGCAGTACCACCTGCCGAGTCTCCCTCAACTAAGAAAATTTCACAAACAGTAGGGTCAGTTTCAGAACAGTCTGATAATTTACCAGGTAAACCACCAATACTCATTACTGTCTTACGTTGTACCATTTCACGAGCCTTGCGTGCAGCGTGACGGGCTTGTGCGGCTAAAATTACTTTTTGAACAATAGTCTTAGCATCATTTGGGTTTTCTTCTAAGTAATCTGTTAGCATTTCAGATACTGCTTGTGATACAGCGGCACTTACTTCACGGTTACCTAATTTTGTTTTTGTTTGACCTTCAAATTGAGGTTCTGCTACTTTTACAGATACAATTGCTGTAAGTCCCTCACGGAAATCATCACCAGCAATTTCAAACTTTACATTTTTTAGTAAACCAGATTCGTCAGCATACTTTTTTAATGTATGGGTTAATCCACGACGGAAACCTGATAAGTGGGTACCACCTTCATGTGTGTTAATGTTGTTTACGTATGAGTGTAAATTCTCTGCATACGAATCATTATACACCATAGCAACTTCTACAGGGATTCCATTTTTCTCTCCTTCCATAGAAATTACATCTTGGATAATCTGTGCTCTTGTTCCGTCTAGGAACCTTACAAACTCAGATAATCCTTCTTCAGAATGAAATACTTCAACAGAATCATTTCCTTCATCATCTTTATTACGTTTGTCTGTTAACGTGATAGTGATCCCTTTATTAAGGTACGCTAATTCACGCATACGAGTAGCTAAGGTGTCGTAATTGAATTCGGTAGTTTGCTGAAAGATTGACCTGTCCGGTAAAAAGGTAACGATGGTTCCAGTAAAATCAGTTTCTCCAATAGTTTTTACAGGGTACAAAGTTTTACCTCGTTCGTATTCTTGTTGCCAAATTTTACCTTCTTTATGTACAGTTGCTGTTAAATGGTCAGAAAGTGCGTTCACACAAGAAACCCCAACACCATGTAGTCCACCAGAAACTTTATATGAATCCTTGTCAAACTTACCACCAGCTCCAATCTTAGTCATTACTACTTCTAGAGCAGAAACTCCTTCTTTTTTATGGATACCTACTGGAATACCACGACCATTATCTCTTGTTGTAATTGAATTATCTTCATTTATAGTAACATCAATGGTGTCACAATGACCAGCTAAAGCTTCATCAATAGAGTTGTCTACTACCTCATATACTAAATGGTGTAAACCACGTACTCCAACATCACCAATATACATGGAAGGACGCATACGTACATGCTCCATTCCTTCTAACGCCTGAATACTATCGGCAGAATAATTATGTTTTTTTTCTTCGCTCATTATAAAGAGAATTAAATTAAAGTCTTTATCATAAAAAAATCGCTCGAAAGCGATTATAGTTACCTTACAAATTTACAAATTTAAAAGCTTAAATTAAAGTTTTTAAGCGGTTTTTATGGTGTTTTATTAACAATTGCATAAAAAATAAAAAACCGCTTAAAAGAGCTAAAAACACATTTAAATTAATTTTTATAGCTTTTGGGTAGCTTTTGTAAATCTTCTTTTTTTTAAGATTGTTTATATGGCTTAAAAATTATTGTATAAATAAATAATTTGAGTATTTGTTGTTTAAGTGTTAAATAAATGTATATAAAATGCTGTTTAATGTGTTTTGTGTTATTTTTTAATAAATATTTAACGTTTTTTGTGGTTTTTGCTGTGCTTTTTGTTATTATTGATGTCAATATTAACAAATTAAATTTTTTTTAAAATGAAAACCCCCCGAATTTTATTTGGAGCTTTATTAGCTTCGATGTTGTTTATTGGTTGTAACAATTCTGAAGAATTAGTTACTGGTCCTGACAATTTAGTAGAACAGCAAACTTCTGATTTAGTAAATAAGAAGGAAACTGCTTTTCAATTCATTGATTTAATGAAAAATCAAAGCTTTAAAGAAAAAGCTGTGGAGCTATTGATTAATCAGCAACCTAGCGTTGCGATGTCTAAAATTTTAGAGCAAACTTCTGAATTTGTAGGTAGTGAAGAAGCATACAAATCATTAGCTTCTAAAACAGCAACGTTAGAAAGTAGAGCCTCTAAAGAAGTTGCTCCAGACAAAATAGAGATTTTAGAGGTTTGGATGCATAATGGAAAAAGAATAGATAATCTTTCTGATGTGTTGTTTTCTTTTGCTCCTGAAGGAGATGAGAAAACATGGAAAAGAGTTGAGGCTTATACAATAGATAAAGAAGTTGTTTATCTTGACCCTAAAGAGGCACCAAGTCAAACAGTAATAATTATTGAAACCGATGGTTTTGAGACCTTGAAGAAAGAAGTTGCTTATATGAATAAGTATCTTCAAGAAGGAGGAGTTCAAAATGAGAGGTTTTTAAATTCTTCATTTGATTTAAACGCTAAATCTGCTAGAAATACAGGTTTAGAAACTACGAAATTAGATAAGATTAGATTAAATGATGATGAAGAGCCTTGGGTAAGTGGAGCAGCTGAGGTGTACGCTATAACATCAGGTATTAAGGATGATAAAAATAATCCTGAGATTAAAGTGATACCGATGTATTATTTAGATCATGATGATACTGATTATTATCCTAACCAAATATTGTTATTCTGGGATGACTATCAATATCAAGCAGCAAATATTCAATTATTTGAAAAAGATGATAATACTAATTATAAAGATTTAGTTTCTGCTATAGTAAACGGTGTTTTTCAGATTATAGGAACAGTTTCTACCCAACCATGGGTAAGCGTTTTAGGGCAAGTTGCAGGAGCGATAATTCAAGCGATGCCTGATAGTTGGTATACTAATAATGACGATTATGTAGATTCTTTTTATACAATTGAAAAAAATAAGAGTTACAATAATTATTATGGTGCTAGAAGAAATGCTAAGATAAATTTATCTCCTTTTTATGTAGCTCCAAATTAAAAAATAAATTTAAAAGAACAACAAAAACCTCGCTTATTGGCGAGGTTTTTTTACAACTAAAATTTGAAAATAAACTAAGAATAACTCTTAGTAAGCGTCTTCATGTACAGTCTTAATAGCTCTACCTGAAGGTTCGTTTTGGTTTTGAAAACTTTTATCCCATGCTAGTGCTGTAGGACTACTACAGGCAATTGAAGGGACAGATGGAACTGTTAAAGCAGCAGTTTCACTTGGGAAGTGTTCTTCAAATATTGAACGATAATAATATTCTTCTTTTGCTCTAGGTGTTTGAGTAGGAAAACGATGTGGAGCATTTACCATCATTTCATCACTAATAGCATTTTCTACTACTTCTTTTAAGGTATCAATCCAGTTGTAGCCAACTCCATCAGAAAATTGTTCTTTTTGTCTCCAAGCCACTTCTTTAGGTAAGTAACTTTCAAATGCTTTACGTAACACCCATTTTTCCATGCGTTCACCGTTAATCATTTTGTCCTCTGGGTTGATACGCATTGCTACATCCATAAACTCTTTGTCTAAAAACGGAACACGTCCCTCAATTCCCCAGGCCATTAAGCTTTTGTTAGCACGTAAACAGTCGTATTGGTATAATTTATCTAATTTTCGTACAGTTTCTTTGTGAAATTCTTCTGCATTAGGGGCTTTATGGAAGTATAAATATCCTCCAAAAAGTTCATCAGCACCTTCACCAGATAACACCATCTTTATTCCCATTGACTTAATAACGCGCGCCATTAAATACATAGGTGTAGAAGCACGAACAGTAGTGATATCGTAGGTTTCTAAGTTGTAAATAACATCACGAATAGCATCTAAACCTTCTTGAATGGTAAAAGTAATTTCATGATGAATAGTGTCAATATATTCAGAAACTTTTTTAGCCGCAGCTAAATCAGGAGATCCCTCTAAACCAATAGAGAATGAATGTAGTTGCGGGTACCAAGCGGCATCTTTATCACCTGACTCTACACGTTTAGCAGCATATTTTTTTGCAACAGCGGATGTAATAGAAGAATCTAATCCACCTGATAACAATACCCCATAAGGTACATCACTCATTAGTTGACGATGGACAGCTGCTTCTAAAGCGTCACGAACTTCATCAATAGAAGTTTGGTTGTCTTTTATAGCTTCGTATTCCATCCAATCACGAGAATACCATTTTTGCAAACCATCTTCACGGGTATAGTAATGACCTGGAGGAAAAACTTCAATTTTGTTACAATAACCTTCTAAAGCTTTTAGCTCAGAGGCTACATAAAAAGTACCGTGTTTGTCCCATCCTATGTATAAAGGAATAACTCCCATATGATCACGAGCTATTAAATATTCATCGGTAATAGAATCATACACCGCAAAACCAAAAATTCCATTTAAATCATCTAAAAACTCAACACCTTTTTCTTTGTATAGAGCTAAAATAACTTCACAATCAGATTTTGTTAAGAATTTATGTTGCTCTTTGAGTTGCTTTCTTATTTCTTTATGATTGTATATTTCTCCATTAGCAGCTAATACAAACCTACGGTCATGGCTAAACAGAGGTTGCTGTCCAGAAGCAGGGTCAACAATTGCTAATCGCTCATGTGCCATAATTGCCTTTTCATCACTATAAATTCCGCTCCAGTCTGGACCTCTATGGCGAACCTTCTTAGCCATTTCTAATAGTTGAGGTCTTAATTTATCTGACGGTTGTTTTAAATCAAACGCACATACAATTCCACACATAATTTTGTTTTTTATTGTTTATTACAATGCAAATAACCTAATTATGTTTTTATTTTTAAACAATTATATTATTATTGATTACATATTGTAACTTTTTAACCTGAAAAATAATGTTTTAGAAACTTTAATTTGAGTTTAAAGATATTGTTGCTTTACTTTTTAATTTACTCTTGTAATAATTATAAAGTTGAGTTTCATGCGGAAAGGAGGTGTTGGAATTTTAACAGTAAAATTGATGTTTCTTTCCTGAGACTAAAATATATTTGCTGTGGTTTTTCTTTTAAAGAAAAGAAAATTAAAAGGGAATTAGGTGAAAATCCTAAACTGTACCCGCAACTGTAAGCTTAGGCCATTAATCATGGGCACTTGTTATTTCTTACACCACTGTTTTTACGGGAAGGTAGTAGCAAGATGTTAGTCAGGAGACCTGCCAAAATTTAACTTGTTGTTTTTCTTTCGGGAATAAAAGAGTAGCAATGTTACACATAAACATTTTATGTTTTGAAGAATGTTTATCAGTGTTTTTTTAGTTTCAGAAACTTTAAATTTAATTATAATAATGATACGTAATTATAGTATTGTATTGGTATGTTTAATATCAGTTTTTTTTTCATGTTCAAGTGATTCAACAAAACATGAACCAACCCCAATTTATGATAATTCTTTCATACTTAGTTATGAGGGAGATAAGACAACAATAGCTCATTTGGATGAAGATTATGTTTTTACTGCTAATGTATATGAATCTCTAAATGAGAACTCAATATCTTTTGCAAAATTTGAAAATAGTTTATTAGTGGTGTCTCAAGACGGACCTAATTTTGTTACAAAATTAAGCTTAAAAGATCTTGTGGAAGAAGCAATAGTGACTACATCAAAGGTAAGTAGTCCTTCTTATCTAACTATGTATTCAGAAACAGAGGGTGTAACGATTTCAACTGGTGGAAGAGGGAGACGAAAAACGTATGATTTATCATTTTTTAACTTAACAGAAGGAGTAAAAGATAAAGTTGATGGAATTTCATCAAAAGTATTGTTTTCAAAGTCAGGGGTGTTAGTAGATGGAGATAATATGTTAATAGCCGATGATAAAGAACTGAAAATATTAAACATTAAAGATAAATCATTAAAAGTGGTGTTAACTTTTGAAGATGTAATCTCAGGTATTTTAAAAGGTAAGGATAATAAAATTTGGATAGGGACAGAGAAAAGAGTTGGTGAAGCTAAATTTATAAGCTTAACAGCTAGTTACACTGTTGATGAAACGATTACGTTATCAGGAGTTAATTTGTATAAAAACAGTATGCTTTCAAAGAGTAAGTCAAGTGATTATGTTTATTGGTCTGAAGTATCTACAGGAATAATTCATCGTTTTAATACAGTAACAAAAGAAGTAGAAGAATTTATTAACCCAACTACAGAAGGAATAATGCTTACAACTGTTATAAGAGAACACCCTACTACAGGAAAAGTATATGTTTTAGGAGCAGAAGATTTTTTTGATACAGATAAAAGTATACTCACTGTTTACAATGAAGATAAATCTGTTTTTAAAACAATAAAAGGAGTAGGGAGTTCGCCAATAGATATTTTCTTCTCTAAAGAAGATTTTTCTGTAAATTAAGTATTGTTTATTGATTTACTTATTTTTTAATACGAAAAAGTTTGTAAAATCAAAATCACTTTATACATTTGTAGCATAATGATAAAACAACAATTAAATAACTGGTGGTGGAAAACTCGTAACTTACGTTAGTGAGACCATCTTGTTATATCTATAATACAACGAAAAGGCTTATCTCATGATAAGCCTTTTTTGTTTTTACATATTAAATGAAATGAAAAAAAATACCTTTAAAACAATAGCAAAAAAACAATTGGCAGATATGGTAACGCCAGTTAGTTTATACTTAAAAACAAGAGATAAGTATGCGAATAGCTTGCTGTTAGAAAGTTCTGACTATCATAGTAAAGAAAATAGTTATTCATTTTTATGCATAGATCCTTTAGTTACAATTAAGGCTGAAAAAGATGAGTTAGTATTGACTTATCAAAAGGAAGAATTAGAAAGAACCCCTATTCAAAGAGATTTCTATAAAAAATTTGATGCATACAGTGATGTTATTTCGGTAGACTGTTCAGAGGAAATAAAATCGTTTAACGGACTCTATGGGTATACCACTTTTGATGCTGTACAATACTTTGAAACAATTCAATTAAAATCAAAGAGAGCTCCATCAGCAATTCCAATGTTACAGTATAGTTTTTTTAGGTTTATCGTTGCCATTAATCATTTTAAAAATGAAATGATTTTGATAGAAAACATACCAGAAGGAGAGGAGTCTCGATTATCAGAAATTGAAAACTTAGTAAACTCTCAATCCTTTGCTAAATATGACTTTGCTTTTAAAGGAGAAGAAACATCTAATATTACAGATGAAGAGTTTAAAGAAAATGTTACCAAAGCAAAAGAACATTGTAAGAGAGGAGATGTTTTTCAGTTGGTCTTATCTCGTCAATTTCAACAACAATTTAAAGGGGACGAATTTAATGTGTACAGAGCATTACGTTCCATAAATCCATCTCCTTATTTATTTTATTTCGATTACGGAAGTTTTAAGTTGATGGGGTCTTCACCCGAAGCACAAATTAAGATAGACGAAGGTCAGGCGATTATTAACCCAATTGCAGGAACTTTTAGAAGAACAGGTGATGATGAAAAAGATAGAGAGTTAGCCAAAGAATTAGCAAATGACCCAAAAGAAAATGCAGAGCATGTGATGTTGGTTGATTTAGCCCGAAACGATTTAAGTAAGCATGCAACGAATGTAACGGTAGAAACTTACAAAGAAGTACAATATTTTAGCCATGTAATTCATTTGGTATCAACAGTGACAGGAAAGATTACAGGAAACCCAATAGAAATTGTGGGAGATACGTTTCCTGCAGGAACTTTAAGCGGAGCACCAAAATATAAAGCAATGGAGTTGATAGATAGGTATGAAAATCAAACTCGCGGATTTTATGGAGGATGTGTTGGTTTTATAGGTTTAAACGGAAATGTAAACCAAGCCATAGCAATTCGTTCTTTTGTAAGTAAAAATAATACCTTGTTTTATCAAGCAGGAGCAGGAATTGTAATCAATTCAAAAGAAGAAAACGAACTACAAGAAGTAAATAACAAATTAGCAGCACTCAAAAAAGCATTAGTGTTAGCAGAAGAAATATAAAATTAGAATTGAGATGTTAGTATTTAGATGTGGGATATACATGCTTTATCAATACTCAAATCTCAATACTCAATACTATAAATATGAAGATACTAATATTAGACAATTACGACTCGTTTACCTATAACTTGGTGCATTATGTAGAAGATATTACAGGTACTTTACCAGATGTATATCGCAACGATGAAATTTCTATAGAAGAAATAAAAAATTACGACGCTATTATTTTATCTCCAGGACCAGGAATTCCTGATGAAGCGGGTATTTTAAAAGAAGCAATTAAAACGTATGCTGGGAAAATTCCAATTTTTGGTGTGTGTTTAGGTTTACAAGCCATTACTGAAGTTTTTGGAGGTGAGATAGAAAATCTAAACGATGTTTTTCATGGAGTAGCTACTGAAATGAAAGTAACTAAAAAGAATACAATTACTTTTAAAGATATTCCAGAAGTATTTGAAGCAGCTCGTTACCACTCTTGGATTGCTTCTCATACTAATTTTCCACAAGAATTAGAAGTAACTGCAATTGATGAAGATGAAAGTATTATGGCTTTGAGACATAAAGAATTTGCTATTGAAGCAGTGCAATTTCACCCAGAAAGTATCTTAACTCCAGATGGGAAAAAAATGATTCAGAATTTTATAGAAAGTGTAAATAAATAATGTCATTTCGAACGAAGTGAGAAATCTGTTAGAAAAAAGTAAACTTATTCTATAGAAAATATAAAAGAAATGAAAAAAATACTAAACACGTTGTTTGAACAAAAGCGATTGACGAAAGAACAATCGAAAGAAGTTTTGATAAACATTGCACAAGAAAAATACAATGCTTCACAAATAGCCGCATTCATTACTGTGTTTTTAATGCGTCCAGTTTCGGTAGATGAATTATCAGGATTTAGAGAAGCTTTATTGGAACTCGCCATAAAAGTAGATTTATCTGACTTTAATACCATCGATTTATGTGGAACAGGAGGTGACGGAAAAAACACATTTAATATTTCAACATTAACCTCATTTATAGTTGCTGGAACGGGACATAAAGTTGCAAAACACGGTAATTATGGAGTGTCTTCTGCATCGGGGTCATCCAATATGTTGGAGTTTTTAGGATATAACTTTACAAATAATGAATCAACGTTGAAAGGTCAGTTAGAAGAAGCAAACATTTGTTTTTTACACGCACCGTTATTTCATCCAGCAATGAAGGTTGTAGCACCTATTAGAAAAGAACTAGGGGTGAAAACATTTTTCAATATGTTAGGGCCTTTGGTAAATCCAAGTCGTCCACAAAATCAGTTAGTGGGGGTGTTTAATTTAGAGGTTGCGAGGGTGTACAATTACATGCTACAGCAATCAAATGTGAACTATGGAGTGGTACATGCACTAGACGGATACGACGAAATCTCATTAACAGGAGATTTTAAATTGTTTACCAAAGAAGCAGAGCAACAAGTTTCTCCATCTGATTTGGGGCAAAAACAGATTGCTTCATCAGCTATTTTTGGAGGCAATACCGTTAAAGAAGCAGCAGAAATATTTGTGAGTATTATTAACGGAAAAGGAACAGAAGCGCAAAACAATGTAGTATTAACTAATGCTGCATTTGCCTTAAAAACGTTTGACAAGCATAAGAGTTTTGACACTGCATTTGAAGAAGCAAAAGATTCGTTATTAGGATTAAAAGCGAAAGAATGTTTAAATAAGTTAATTACGAATTAGTAATTACGAATTATAAATTGTTGATTATGAAAAAGGGTAATATTATTCAGGTAAAAAGTTATGATTTTGCTGTCAAAATAGTAAAGTTATATAAGCATTTATCACAAGAGAAAAAGGAGTTTGTTTTAAGTAAACAATTATTACGTTCAGGTACGTCAATTGGAGCGAATATAGAAGAAGCAAGAGAAACTCATTATTGGATTCGTTTGTTAAAAGACACTGGTTTTCTTTCAAAAGATACAGCACAATCATTTTTAAATGATGTAGAGGAAATACTTAAAATCATAGGAAGCATTCAAAAGACAATTCGTAATTCATAATTAAAAAATCATAATTTATAATTGAAATGACAATACTAGATAAAATAATAGCCTTTAAAAAACAGGAAGTAGCAAAAATAAAAGCTGAGGTAGCAGTTAAGAAACTGGTAGAGAGTCCAAACTTCAAAAGACAGCCAATTTCGTTAAAAAAATCGTTGTTAGCACCTTACTCAACAGGAGTTATAGCAGAGTTTAAACGTCAATCACCTTCTAAAGGAATTATTAATGACAAATCAACAGTTGGAGAAGTAACCAACGGATATTTAGATGCAAACGTAGCTGCCCAATCTATCCTAACCGATACTTCTTTTTTTGGAGGAACCATGGCAGATTTGATGGAGGCAAGAGTGATAAATCAACAAAAGCCTATTTTGAGAAAAGATTTTATTGTTGATGGATTTCAAATTGTAGAAGCAAAAGCAATTGGTGCTGATGTGGTGTTGTTAATAGCTACTTGTTTAACAGCACAAGAGTTAAAAAATTACGGACAATTAGCAACCGATTTAGGGTTAGAAGTTTTGTATGAAATCCATACGCAGGAAGATTTAGATAAAATCGGAGAGTTGGATAATAAAATCATAGGAATTAACAATCGAAATTTAAAAACGTTTGAAGTTGATTTAGAACACTCCATAAATTTAGCAAGTCAAATCCCAGATACAGTTGTAAAAGTTTCGGAAAGTGGAATTTCAGATCCAAGAATAATAACAGGATTAAAAGAACACGGTTTTCATGGTTTTTTAATTGGAGAGAATTTTATGAAAACTGAAAACCCAGGTGAGGCTTGTAAAGAGTTTATTGAACAAATAAGATAGGAGTAAGAATTTAGATTTGAGTATTGAGTTAGTTTCTCATTTCTCACTTCTCAATACCATATAAAATGAAACTAAAAGTTTGTGGAATGAAGTTTATAGAGAATATTCAGCAAATAACTGAATTACAACCTGATTATTTAGGGTTTATTTTCTATGAAAAGTCACCAAGGAATTTTGAAGGCATCATTCCAGAATTGCCAAAGGGAATCAAAAAAACAGGTGTTTTTGTAAATGAGTATCTAGAGATTGTGATTTCTTTGATTGAAGAATATCAACTAGAAGCTATTCAGTTGCATGGAGATGAAACTGTCGAATACATCCAAAAAATTAAAAAGCATTTACCAAAAGTAGAAGTTATCAAAGTATTTGGAGTAAAAGACGAATTTAATTTTGAGGTCTTAACGCCTTACGAAGAGGTGGTAGATTACTTTTTGTTTGATACCAAAGGAAAAGAGCGTGGAGGAAATGGAGTAACATTTAATTGGCAAGCTTTACAAAACTACAACTCAACCAAACCTTTCTTTTTAAGCGGAGGCATAGGTTTAGAAGAAATAGACGAATTACAATCTTTTTTCAAAAGAGAAGAATCTCAATATTGTTATGCCATTGATGTAAACAGCAAATTTGAAACAAAACCAGGAATAAAATCAGTAGAGAAAATTAAAAAGTTTAAAAAAATATTAGTCAAAAAGAGTTAAGTGTCATTTCGAAAGAAATGAGAAATCTCTCTAAGGCTAAATAATATACAGCGAGAAGATGAAATTTCAACCAGACAATAACGGTTATTACGGACAATTTGGAGGAGCGTTTATTCCAGAATTGTTATACCCAAACGTAAAAGAATTAGAAGACAACTATATACAAATTATAGAGTCTGAAGAGTTTCAAACGGAATACAAAGATTTATTAAAACACTATGTTGGGCGTCCAAGCCCACTGTATTTAGCAAAGAGATTGTCAGAGAAATATGGAGCAACTATTTATTTAAAACGCGAAGATTTAAATCATACAGGAGCACACAAAGTAAATAATACAATTGGTCAAATTTTAATAGCAAAACATTTAGGAAAGACTAAAATTCTTGCAGAAACAGGTGCAGGGCAGCACGGTGTTGCTACCGCAACAGTTTGTGCTTTAATGGGATTAGAGTGTGTTGTTTTTATGGGAGAAATTGATATCCAACGTCAAGCGCCGAATGTAGCCCGTATGAAAATGTTAGGAGCTAAAGTAGTACCAGCAACTAGTGGAAGTAAAACGCTAAAAGATGCTACAAATGAAGCAATTCGTTATTGGATTCAACATCCAGATACCTATTACTTAATTGGTTCTGTAGTAGGGCCGCATCCATATCCAGATATGGTAGCTCGTTTACAGGCAGTGATTTCAGAAGAAATGAAAATACAGTTAAAAGAGCAAACGGGAAAAGAAAATCCTGATACCATTATAGCCTGTGTAGGTGGTGGAAGTAATGCTGCGGGTGCTTTTTATCATTATTTAGAAGATGAAGAAGTGGAGTTGATAGCTGTAGAAGCAGCAGGACTTGGAGTTAACTCAGGAGAAAGTGCTGCTACTTCACAATTAGGAGAAGTAGGTGTGATTCACGGAAGTAAAACAATTTTAATGCAAGATGAGTACGGACAAATTGTAGAACCGTATTCTATTTCTGCAGGATTGGATTATCCAGGGGTGGGACCATTACACGCCTATTTACACGAAACCAAACGAGCAACGTTTATGAATGCTACAGATAATGAAGCCTTAAATGCTGCCTATGAATTGACAAAAATAGAGGGGATTATTCCTGCGTTAGAAAGCGCGCATGCCTTGGCAGTATTACCAAAAATGGATTTACAAAAAGACCAAGTAATTGTAGTGAATTTATCAGGAAGAGGTGATAAAGATTTAGAAACGTATATAAAACATTTAAGCTAATAGCTATAATGGTTAAAGTAAGGTAAAAAGAAGGTCACATCGAGTGAATTTGAGAGGAAAGAACAAATTTGTATCGAGATGAAACAAGTTCTCGATAAAATTTTCTCCTAAAGTCAAAAATTATTCGAACTGACAAAACAATAAAAAAATGAACTCAATTCAACATATATTCAATAAAAAAGAGAATGACTTATTATCTATTTTCTTTACAGCAGGTTTTCCAAAATTAGAAGATACAACAAAAGTTATTGCTGAGTTAAGTAGTAGTGGAATAGATTTTATAGAAGTAGGATTACCGTATTCCGATCCGTTAGCTGACGGACCAACGATTCAACATAGTAGCGATGTTGCACTAAAAAATGGTATGAATCTCGATGTGGTTTTTCAACAATTAATATTGATTAAAGAATCAAATACAACTCCTTTAGTATTAATGGGGTACTTGAATCAGATTATTAAATATGGAGAAGATAAATTCTGTCAAAAAGTAAAGGATTGTGGTATAGATACAGTGATTATTCCAGATTTACCAATGGTTGAATACGAAAATCACTATCAACAGTTATTTGAAAAATATGGAATTACAAACGTGTTTTTAATCACACCACATACGTCTGAAGAACGTATCCGCAAGATAGACTCTTTAACCAATGCTTTTATTTATGTCGTTGCTTCGGCGTCTATTACGGGAGCAAAAGGAGAAGTTTCATCAGCACAAATAAATTACTTTAAAAGAATTCAAGCTATGAACTTGCAAAGTAAGCTGATTGTAGGTTTTGGTATTTCAGATAACAAAACTTTTACAACAGCTTGCGAGTGCATGAATGGAGCTATTATAGGGTCAGCTTTTATTAAAGAATTAGAAAAAAAAGGAATTGAAGGGATTGGTAATTTCGTGAAAACAGTTAAGAACTGTTAATATATTCCTAATTTTATTAGAGTTTTAGTCGTAAAGAGCTAATTTGGTCATTTAAAATCAAATAACATGACTAAAAAGATATTCTTAGGGGTGGCTTTGTTAGCAAGTAATTTTTTATTTGCGCAACACACGTTGGTTCGCAAGCCTGTGATAAGCCCTGATGCTTCTCAAATGGCATTTAGTTATTATGGCGATATATGGCTATATAACTTTAACAATCAGCAAACAAAAAGATTAACTATTCACAAGGGGTATGAGAGTAATCCGGTTTGGAATGAAACAGGAACTGAAATTGCATTTTCATCAAATAGAAAAGGGAACGATAATGTATTTGTAACCTCAGTAAAAGGAGGGGTTCCTAAACAGCTAACGTACTATCCAACAACCAATACACCTACGGATTGGACAAAAGAAGGAGATGTTGTATTTACTACAGGTCGTGTATTAAGAGGTCCAGAGTGGGATAAACAAATGTATGTGGTAAATGAAGAAGGCGAAACTCCGCGTCGTTTATTAACTGCATATGGAGAAATGGCTTCTGTATCTCCTAATGGGAAATTAATAGCTTTTACAAAAGGAGCGTGTCGTATTGCTCGTGAAGATTATTCAGGTTCGGCACAACGTGATATTTGGATTTACAATACAGAAACAAATAAATACCATCAAATAACTACAAGTAACAAAAACGACTACTCTCCAGTTTGGGATGAAGCGGGTAACTTGTATTATATCGGAGCAAAAAGCGGGCGTTATAATATTTACAAACAAGGAATTTCAGCAAACGGAACTGCTAATGGTACAGCTACTCAATTAACGAGACAAACTAAAGATGGTGTTCAAACATTTTCGGTAAGTAATAATGGAACGATTGTTTACACCAGTGGTGTTGACGTTTTTAAATTAGAAAATGGAAAAGCTCAAACAATTAATTTAGATATTGTTTCAGATAATCGTTTTGAAGAAGAAGAAACTAAAACAGTTACTGGAAATATTAGCAATTATGCAGTTTCACCTAATGGAAAAAATATAGCACTAGAAATTAACGGTGAAATCTTTGTGAAGGAAAATAACAAAGAGAAGAAGCTTTCAAATAATGTAAGTAAACATCCATATAGAGATATAAATCCACAATGGTTAGATGATAAAACTGTTGTTTTTTCTTCTGATAGAGATGGGGTTTATCAATTGTATAGTGCAATTTCTACAGATACATTAGTTGGTTTGCATCGTAGTTTAAAAACAAAAGTTTCTCAGCTAACAAATAATAAAGAAGATGTTGAGCATTCATTAGTTTCTCCAGACGGAAAAAAGATAGCATATCAAGAAGGAAGAGGAATTTTGAAGATTGCTGATATTAAAAAAGGTAAAATCACGAACTCGAAGGAGTATTCTAATTCTTGGGCAGCAGCAGAGGGAGTTTCATGGAGTCCAGATAGTAAATACATAGCCTATTCTCAAGAAGATTTAAATTTTGATAGTGAAATTTTTATTCAATCAATAGAAAAACCATCAATCAAAATGAATGTATCTATGCACCCAAGAAGTGATCGTAATCCAGTTTGGAGTGCTGACGGAAAAAAGTTAGCATTTTTATCAAACAGAAGTGGGATAAATTACGATGTTTGGATGGTTTGGTTAGAAAAATCTGATTGGGAAAAATCAAAGCTAGACCACGAAGAAGGAGCTTATTATCCTGAGAAAAAAGAAGAACCTTCAAAAAATAAAGATGCAAAAAAAGGAAAGGAAAAGAAGAAAAAAGTAGTCGTAAAAATAGATGAAGATAAAATTTACGATCGTTTAGTACAAGTTACTTCCTTACAAGATGATGAGTATAGTCCAGTATTTAGTGCAGATAGTGATTTTATTTATTTTTCAGCAACCAATCCTGCAACAGAAAAAAGAAGTACTTATAAAGTAAAATGGGATGGTAGCAAGCCAAAACTGGTAAAAGGAGTTGCTAATGCTAGAAACTTTACTTCAACTAAAGATAAAGTTTATTTTACTTCAAGAGGGAAATTAGCTGAGTTAAATACAAAATCAGATAAAGTAACAAGATTGCCTCACAGTGCAACTTATACTACCAATAGAGCAGATGAGTATAAGCAAGTTTTTGAAGAAGGTATACGAGCATTAACCGCTGGTTTTTACGATCCAGAATTTCATGGGTATAATTGGAATGACTTGGTAAAAAAATATAAGCCATGGGTGTTGTCAGCAACAACGCAACAAGATTACACCTATATGTTTAACTTATTATTAGGGCAGTTAAATGCAAGTCACATGGGATACCGTGGAAGTGCGCCAAGAAATACAAGTGATAAAGTTGGGGTATTAGGATTAGAAGTAGAGAACACTAACAAAGGAGCAAAGGTGGCTTATGTGTTACCAAACTCAGTTGCAGATAAATCTACAAGTAAGTTAAAAGTAGGAGATATTATTACTGCTGTTAGCGGACAAGAAATTAAAAAGAATACGAATTTTTACAGTTTACTAAAGAACACACAATCAAAAGAAATTTTACTGAGTTTAGAAAACGATAAAGATGTGGTGTTACGTCCAGAAAGATCATTAAGGAGATTACAATATGAAGAATGGATAGATTCTAGAAAGAAATTGGTAGATGAATACTCTAACGGTCAATTAGGGTATATTCATATTCAAGGAATGAACATGCCAAGTTTTGAACGTTTTGAACGTGAGTTAAAAGCAAGCGGTTATGGTAAGAAAGGAATTGTAATTGATGTACGTTATAATGGTGGTGGTTGGACTACCGACCGATTAATGGCTGTATTAAATGTAGATCAACATGCATACACAGTTCCAAGAGGAGCAGCAAAAAGCTTAAAGAATAATCAAAAGTTTAAAGGTAATTATCCATTTAATGAAAGAGCTATTTTATCGGTAAATACAAAACCAATGGTAGCTTTATGTAATGAGAATAGTTATTCAAATGCCGAAATTTTCTCTCACGCTTTTAAGAATTTAGGATTAGGGAAACTAGTTGGACAACCAACATTTGGAGCGGTAATTTCTACGGGAGGTAAACGCTTACAAAATGGAATGATTCGCATGCCATTTAGAGCGTGGTATGTAAAAAAATCAGGAAAGAATATGGAAAACGAAGCACCTGCTGTACCAGATTACTTGGTTAAAAATGCCCCAGGTTGGAAAGACAGAGGAGAAGATGACCAATTAAAGAAAGCAGTTGAGGTGTTGTTACAAGGTTTAAACTAATGCAAGAGTGTCAAAACAAAACCTGAGTTTTTACTCAGGTTTTGTTTAATAATTTACAGTAGGTAATGAGTAATTAGTTTAATGTCTAATAACTTCAATAACTCCATGGGCACCTCTAGATCCATACTTTGCTGCTTCAGGTCCCTTGAGAATTCTTATTGATACTATATTTGAAGGTACAATGTCTGAAAAAACAGACTGGTCAACAGCGTTATTATTTATTACAAATAAAGGAGTAGAGTTTCCGTTAACTGTATTGTAGCCCCTTATTAAAATTGTATTACCAGTACCAACAAGGACACCAGGAACTTTACCTCTTAAATAATCGTAAATATTTCTATATTGAGAAGTACCTATGTTTTTTACATTTGTATTTCCTACTAGAGTTAAGTCATTTCCTTCATCTATAGTTATTGTAATTTCCTTTTCATTATTATACTTAACCTTTTTTATTCCTACTTTAGGAGAGAAAGCACTTATTTCTTTAGGGGCTTCAGATATTTTTATTTTGAAAATTCCTTTAGAGTTTGTCCAGCTTTTTTGTCTCACATTATCAAAAAGAATAATAGCTCCAGGTATAGGTTTGCTTTTATTGTTTACAACATTGATTGTTAGTTTTTTTGTTTGTGAATTAATAGAAAAACAAAAAACGAGAGATGTAATAAGTAAGAGTATTTTTGTATTCATGTAACCTGTTTTTATTTTCACAATATAAAAAAAATAAATAAACTACTTGTTTCTAATGTTTTATTGTGTTTTTTTTAAGTAGGTAGTCTGTGGTTGAGTATAGTTTTGACGCTTTTTTTATTCCTATTTTTGCCAAATGATGCAGATTAAAGAACAAGAATTGTTAGAAAAATTAAAGATAAATTTTGGATACGATAGCTTCCGTTTAGAGCAACAAGCTATTATCGAAAATATATTGGCAAAAAAAGATACGTTGGTTATTATGCCAACAGGAGGAGGGAAGTCTATTTGTTATCAATTACCAGCATTATTTTTTGAAGGTGTCACTTTAGTAATTTCTCCTTTAATAGCCTTGATGAAAGACCAAGTGGATAGTTTAAAGGCCAACGGAATTCCTGCAACTTTTTTCAATAGTAGCCAATCAACGGAAGAACAGCAACAAGTATTTGAGGCTATAGCATCCAAGAGTATAAAGTTATTATATGTAGCACCAGAAAGTTTGTCATTACTTCAAAATGTATTAAATCAATCTTATATAAGTTGTATAGCTGTTGATGAGGCACATTGTATTTCTGCATGGGGACACGATTTTCGTCCTTCGTATAAACAATTAGCATTTCTTAAAAAATCGTTACCAGAAACTCCAATAGTAGCATTAACAGCTACAGCAGATAAAGCAACTCAGCAGGATATTTTAGAGCAATTATCTGTTCCAAATGCAGCACAATTTATAAGTTCTTTTAATAGAGAGAATATTGCTTTAGAGGTACGTCCTGCAAATGATAGAGTACAGCAAATTATCAAATTTATTCAGAGAAGACCAAATGAAGCAGGAATTATTTATTGCTTGAGTAGAAAAGCTACTGAGCAATTAGCAAAAAAGCTACAACAAAATAATGTTGATGCTAAAGCTTACCATGCTGGCTTACCTTTTGAAGAAAGAGCCAAAACACAAGAAGCGTTTATAAAAGATGATTGTGAGGTAATTTGTGCTACCATTGCTTTTGGGATGGGAATCGATAAATCGAATGTTCGATGGGTAATTCATTACAATATGCCAAAAAATATCGAAGGATATTATCAAGAAATTGGACGTTCTGGAAGAGACGGATTGCCAGCGAATGCATTATTATTTCACAGTTATGCAGATGTTATTCAACTACGTCAATTTATAGAAAATACAGGAAATAAAGAAGTACAGGAGGCAAAATTAGAAAGGATGAAGCAATTTGCTGAAGCCACTGTTTGTCGAAGAAAAATACTTTTGAGTTATTTTGGAGAATTGATAGAAGAAAATTGCGGAAACTGCGATGTCTGTAAGAATCCCCCCAAATTTTTTGATGGGACTGTTATCGCTCAGAAAGGATTATCAGCGATTTACCGATTACAAGGAAAAGAGGCAATGGGTATGGTGATTGATGTACTAAGAGGGGCAAAAAATGCGGCTGTGTTAGATAAGAATTATCAAACGTTAAAAACGTATGGAGTAGGAGATGATATTTCATGGAGAGATTGGCAGCATTATTTAGTTCAGTTAACCAATCAAGGGTATTGTCAAATAGCTTTTCATTTAAACAACAGTTTACAACTAACGGAGTTCTCAAATAAAGTGCTTTTTGAAGGCGAAAAAGTACAATTAACAACTCCTGTAGAGTTTAAAAAAGAAGTAAAAACAGCAACAAAAGAGAAAAAGAAAAAAGCAGTTAAGGATACGTTATTTGAACGTTTACGAAAGCTACGTTATCGTATTGCTCAAGAAGAAGATATTGCAGCATATTTAGTTTTTAATGATGCCACACTTAAAGAGATAGAAAATGAAAGACCACAATCTGACGAAGAGTTTTTAGCAATTAGTGGAGTAGGGCAACGAAAGTTGGAGGTATATGGAGCTGAATTTATGGAAGAGATTAAAACATTCTTAAGCGAGAAGAAAAGAACTAAAAAAGATACTACTTTAGAAACTTTTAAATTATATAAAGAAGGTTTTACGGTTGAAGAGATTGCTGAAAATCGCGGATTAAAACCTACCACTATTTTTTCTCATTTATCTAAACTGTATTTAGAAGGGAAAGATGTGAGTTTAGATGATTTTATTGAAGCAGATACCTTAGCGTTAGTAGCAAACGCTAAAAAAGTATTGAAAAATGAAACTGCATTAAAACCGTATTTTGAATTTTTAGGAGAACAAGTTCCGTATGAAAAAATACGAGTAGGATTAACTATTTTACAAAGGAAGAGGTAATTGATTAGGAAATGAGTGAAGAAAACTTTCCTGCAGAAACATTCTCAAAATTAGAAGAGAGAATTAAAGAATTAGAGACTGAAATTGGAATAATTGAAAATAAATTGTTTCCTTTTGAGCAGTCGCTACGAAATGTCATTTCCGATTTATTGATAGAGGAAAGAGAACTGACTATTTTATACAAGCAACAAAAGAAAGCTAAGAAAGAAAAGCGATTAGCACAAAAGCGAAAAGGTAAAAACTACAAGGAAGTTACTGATGTTGTTTATATTTCAAAAGAAACAGCAACACAAGAAAAAGTAAATCAAAAAGAGAAGAAAAGATTGTATAAGGAAGCTATGTTGTATGTGCATCCTGATAAATTTTCGATGCAAGAAAATGAGCAACTAAAAGCAACTGAAACTACCACAAAACTTATTGAAATATATCAAAAAGGAAGCTTAGAGGAGTTAGAAGCTTTTCATGCGCATATTTTTAGTGGTAATACAACGATAAGCTTTAATAAAGACATTTCGTTAATTGAGCAAACAACTAAAAGCACTACTTATTTAATAAAAGAGGTTGAGCGATTAGAAAAAGTATTGAATGACTTATTAGGGAGTTATACGTATAAAGTTTTAGCAACATACAAAAACCCTATGTCATTTGTAGAGGAATTGAAAGCCTATTACGATGATAGAATTTTTAAACTTCGTAAACGAACAAGAACAAAAAAATAAACCAGAGTTATTAATAACAACTCTGGTTTACAGTTGATTAAGAGCTTTTTAACTCTTCCATTTCTTTAATGATATTGTCGAGCTTAGAAATAAGACTGTGATATAAAACTTTGGTTGAAATGGTATATACAAAATAACCAATCATTGCAGTAGCCATAGCCACCATAAGTCCAATCACTAAGATGCCTAAGAAGGAAGTTTCGCTAGAAATATAGTTCGATAAAAAGCTTTGTTCTTTTACTCCATAGGCCAATGCGAAAATTGATACAATGGCTAGAGGAATAGCAAAAATAAATAACTTTTTTGTGGCTTTAGATACCGAGTTAATTACACTTCTATAATTTTTTAAATACGTTAGGTTGTCAGATTTAACATCTATGGTCTTAAATCTTTTTAACAATCTTGTATTAAAGAAGTACAAACTTAAGATTAAAAAAGCGCCGTAAGCCGCAATAATAGTTTCAGATAAAAGTATACCTCCAATAACTACAATTCCTGCCATAGGAAGTAACCCTTTATTGTCAAACTCGTAGGTTCTTCTAATCTTGTTAATGACTGATTTAGACTTCTGGTTGTATATATCGTTAATTTTTGGAGCTATTAATGATTGTTCGTCAAGAAAAGCTTCATTCCATCTTTTTTCAATTGATTTTTCCATCTAATAATAATTTTAATTGTTTTTTAATTCTGTTAATACGTACTGCAATATTGTTAGCACTAGTTCCAATAATTGCAGCAATTTCTTTGTAAGGATTTTCTTCTAAATGCAGTAAAATTATCGCTCTGTCGACTTCAGATAATTTTTTAATAGCATCATATAACAAGTTTAAATCTTCGTTTTGAAAAGCTTTATTATCTTCCGATAAATTGGGAGTTTTCTCTAATGTGTATTCTTTTTTAGAGTTCCTTTTAGCTAAGGTTAAACATACGTTTAGCGTAATTCGGTAAATCCAAGTAGACCATTTAGACTTGTTCTGAAAGGCATTTCTACTTTTCCATATCTGTAAACAAGCCTCTTGATAAAAGTCTTCAAAATCTTCTTGAGAGTCTGTATATGCTCTGCATATTTTAATAATTATACCCGCATGTGGTAGAATTGATGTTATATAAAAATCGTTACTCAAAATTTGGTTTTCTTAATATGTATTCTGAAAAGTAAAATTATTACAAGAGATTAAAGGAAAAATTAAAATATTTTATTTTCAATAATTACTGAAAGTTTAATAATTTATTATATATTTGCTGTATGAAATTAGAAGACGCAAAATTAAAATACATTCATACTTGGGGAAGTTTAGCTACTAGTTGGGGAATAAACAAAACGATGGCGCAAGTACATGCGTTATTGTTAGTTTCAACAAAGCCGCTTTCTGCCGATGAAATTATGGAAATCTTAAAAATTTCTAGAGGTAATGTAAATATGAATGTTCGTGCTTTGATTGATTGGGGGATTGTAAACAAAGAATTTGTAGTTGGAGAACGAAAAGAGTTTTTTGTAGCTGATAAAGATATTTGGGAATTGTTCAAGCAGGTAACAAAAGAGCGAAAAAAAAGAGAGATTGAGCCTGTATTAAAAGTACTGGAAGAATTGCAAGAAGATGTTAAAGAAAATTCTGAAGAAACGGAAGCCTTTAAAAAAGTGATGAATGATTTATCATCTGTAACCAAAACGGTAAACGGTATTTTAGAAAATGCTATTAAAGCTGATGAGCATTGGTTGTTATCAAACTTTACCAAAATGATAAAAAAGTAAAAAAATTTGAATACAAACTTTCAAAAATTTCTGAAAATTTAATATGTGTAAAAAATATATTCATATACTATTTACTTTTTTAATCGCTAGTGTTTGGTTGATTAATGGACTCTTTTGTAAAGTTTTTAATCTAGTTCCAAGGCATCAAGAAATAGTAGGAAAAATTATAAGTAATAATTATTCAAGAGAATTAACCCTTGTAATAGGAGTCTTAGAAATAGCAATGGTTGTGTGGATCCTATCAAACTATAAGTCAAAGTTAAATGCAATAACACAGATCGTAATTGTTTTAATAATGAATGTAATTGAGTTTATGATTACTTCAGACATATTACTCTGGGGTAAGCTTAATATAGTTTTTGCTGCTTTGTTTGTATTTATAGTTTATATAAATGAATTTAAGTTAAATCCTAAAAATACTGTAGCATGAAAGAGATACTAAAAAATCATCCATTTGCTGTTGAAGCATTTTTTGAAACTTCAATTGTTACAACTTTTGCAATACCAAAGGAACATTTAGAAGGCTTTATTCCTGAATGTTTGGACTTAGATACTTTTAATAATCAGTGGGCTTTTTTAGCAGTAGCTATGGTACAAACTAAAAATTTGAGACCAAAAGGATTTCCGAAAGTTTTAGGGAATGACTTCTTTTTAATTGGCTATCGCATTTTTGTGAGATATACCAATTCAAAAGGAAGAAAATTAAGAGGACTGTATATTTTAAAATCGGAAACGAATAGTAAAAGAATGGAGATAGCCGGAAATTTATTTACTCATTATAACTACACAACTTCTGATATTGAGCAGACTAAACTAGGTAGTAAAATAAGTATTAGTTCAAAAAAGTCAGATTTTAAAATAGTGTTTAAGAATCAAGCAAGTGATGTGTCATTACCAAAGTTTTCGCCTTTTTCTGATTGGAAAGAAGCAAGGCGCTTTGCGGGGCCTTTACCATTTACTTTTGCATATAATAAGCCTAAAGAAGAAGTATTAATAATTGAAGGAGTAAGAAATAATTGGAAACCAAAGCCTATTGAAATTGTCGATTATAATTTTTCATTTATAAAAGACCTTGGATTAAAAAATGTGAGAGTTGCTAACTCATTTATTATTAAAAACGTTCCATACTGCTGGAAAAAAGGGAAAATTGAATTATGGAAATAAGAAGAAGAAAGTTTCAAGGAGTATTAAATATACTTAGTTTCAATAGGCACTTTTATTACATTGGCTTAATAGCTTTATTAGCGGTTGTTTTGGGACACTATTTATTTAGCTACAATGATTACCTAAAGTGGTTTTTAGTTGTAATTATTATATACGGATTGTTAGCTCCCTTGCTAGTCTCTGTTTATGTATATGATTTTTCGAAATACTATGATTTTAAATGGGTAGATAATATTAACTTAAAAGGTAATAATAACCTTGTGAATATTAACGCAGGTTTTGATGAGACTAGTTTCATTCTAAAAAACAAGTTTCAATCATCAAATTTGCAGGTTTTCGACTTTTACAATCAAACAAGGCATACTGAACAGGCCATAAAAAGAGCAAGAAAAGTGAGTAGGGTATACCAAGCCACTAAATTGATTAGTACAAGTAAAATTCCATTAAAAGATTCATCTGTTGACATTTTGTTTTTACTCTCTGCAGCTCATGAAGTGAGGTCTAATGAGGAGAAAGAACTTTTTTTTAATGAATGTTCTAGGGTTTTAAAAAAAGGAGGAAAAGTTTTGGTCGTAGAGCATTTGAGAGATTTACCTAACTTTTTAGCTTTTACAGTAGGGTTCATGCATTTCTTTTCAAGAAAAACTTGGATGAGTGTATTTGGCAAAGCTAACCTCAAACTAGAAGAAGAGATAAAATTCACACCGTTTATGTCGGTTTTTGTTCTTGAAAAAAATAATAAAAAATAAAAATTACTATGGAAGTTCATTTAAAGATTATAGGATATTTGTTAATGCTTTTGGCTTTAATACATGTTGTTTTTCCTAAATATTTTAATTGGAAAGATGAGTTAAAGGATCTTAGTTTAATGAATAAACAAATGATGATGGTTCATACTTTTTTTATTGCACTAACAGTGTTTTTAATGGGAAGTATTTTAGTGTTAGAAAGTAGGGAATTGATAGAGACAAATCTGGGAAGAAAAATTATACTTGGTTTTGCAGTTTTTTGGTCTATTAGATTATTTATACAGTTATTCGTGTATTCTCCAGAATTGTGGAGAGGTAAAAAACTTGAAACAACTATTCACGTTTTTTTTACATGTTTTTGGGTATATATAAGTGCAGTAACTTGGAATATATGGTTTAATTAAAAATGAAATTATATGAGTTTTTTAAAAGCAGAATGGCGAAAATTGGTTATGATAAATTATGAGGTTAATCCAGAAGTACTAAAAGATTATATACCTAAAGGAACTGAATTAGATTTTTATGAAAACAAATGTTACATAAGTGTTGTAGGGTTTATGTTTTTAAACACAAAGTTGTTAGGTGTAAAAGTACCTTTTCATACAAATTTTGAAGAAGTCAATCTTCGGTTTTATGTAAAAAGAAAAGAAAAGAGAGGCGTGGTTTTTATAAAAGAAATAGTACCAAAACCAGCTATAACCTTTGTGGCGAATACTATTTATAAAGAAAACTATCAAACATTACCTATGAAACATAGTTGGATAGAGAAAAGTGATAAGTTGAAAGTATCGTATCAATGGAACATAAACAAAAAGAGAAATTCGGTTTCAGTTGAAAGTAAATCTAAATCAGCCCCAATTAAACCCTATACTGAAATTGAATTCATAGCAGAGCATTATTGGGGATATGCTAAGGATAAAAATGGAACAACTGAGTATGAAGTGAAGCATCCAACTTGGAAGTATTATCCAGTGATAGATTATAAAATAGATGTTGATTTTTCTGCTACTTATGGAGAGCACTTTTCTTTTTTACAGAATCAAAAACCTAGCTCTGTATTTTTACTAGAAGGTTCTGAAATAAGTGTTGAAAACAAAATAGTTTTATAAAATTTTCTGAATGTATTTTGAAAACTAAACTGCTCTATAAGTAATAAGTTACCTATTTATTACATTAGAAGTAGTTAAAGTTTTTCTCCTTTCTGCATGTTCAAGCACATATCTCATTCGTTTAATTTGTCCTTTGGTAAATACATTCATACATCTATCGTCAGTAAGGTTCATATAATTGTTTACAGGAGCAGGTTGTCCGTCACAGGCTTTTGGAATAGCTCCGTCGCAACCGTTAATAGAACTACTTACAGGTGGAGTATCTTCAATAAAATCGTCATAGTCATAACAAGGTTTTCCTTCAAGAGCAGCACCCCAAATATGTAATAAGCCTAAAAAATGCCCCATTTCGTGAGTTAACGTTTTACCAAGATTAATACCTCCAGTAACATCAGATTTTCCAAAGTGATGAACATTAATTAAAATACCATCACCTATGGTTTTTAACTCATCTTCTATTCCAGGTAAGTTAGTGGTAGGAAAAGAAGCTGTACCAGCAAATGTATTAGGAGCGTATCCGCCATAAACCCAAATATTGATATACTTATTAGGGTTCCAGTATTCAAACTCAGGAAGCCAATCAAATCTGTCTTTATCACCTCTTATGGGAGTGTTGTCGTAATAATTAATACGGTTAATTCCGTTAGTTGGGTTTCCGTTAGGGCCTATTTCAGCAAGTTTAAATTGAATAAAAGAATCACCACTAAGCGGGGAGTTGTTTTCTCCTAAAGTACCCGCTACTTTTCTAAAATCGTGATTTAGAGATTGAATTTGTTCTTTAATACGTTCGGTTGCTAGGTTAAAACCTCCGCCTATATTCTCTCCATCATGTATTATGTGTACGACTACTGGTAAGGTGTATACTTCTAAGTTATCTAAAGGAGGTTCTGGGTTTTCTGGTAAATCAATTTTGGATTCACTACTACAAGCAAATAGTAAAGAGAAAAGAGTCGTTATTAAAAAGATTTTTTTCATAGAATTAATGGAGTTGTATCAAATTATTGACTAGATGCTATAGAAAGCGAAAGGTTGCGTGCAATTTTTTTATTTAACGTTTTCTTGTCTTAAAAACAAGAGTTTAAGGAATAGAAACTCTTTAATAAAGAAGACATTTAAAAGTATAAAAAGCCTCACTTAAATTTAAGTGAGGCTTTAAATATTTATTTAAAGGCATTGCCTTTTACATGTTTCGCCTGTATTGACCACCAACTTCAAATAAAGCAGAAGTAATTTGACCTAACGAACAAACTTTAGTAGCATCCATTAATTTTTCAAAAAGATTTTGATTGTTAATAGCAGCCGATTGCATTTCAGATAAAAGTTGTTCTATTTTATCTTCATGAGCTTTGTTCAGATTCTCTTTCGTTTTGATTTGGAATTGTTTTTCCTCTTCTGTTGCACGAATAACTTCTTGCGGAGTAACCGTTGGAGAACCTTTAGAACTTAAGAAGGTGTTTACTCCAATAATTGGGAATTCACCTGTATGTTTTAAGGTTTCGTAGTATAAACTCTCTTCTTGAATTTTAGAACGTTGGTACATCGTTTCCATTGCTCCTAAAACACCACCACGTTCCGTAATTCTATCGAACTCAGTTAACACAGCTTCCTCAACTAAGTCAGTCAATTCTTCAATGATAAATGAACCTTGAATTGGATTTTCATTTTTAGCCAATCCTAATTCTTTATTGATGATTAACTGAATTGCCATGGCGCGACGTACCGATTCTTCTGTAGGTGTTGTAATCGCTTCGTCATAGGCATTTGTATGTAACGAGTTACAGTTGTCATAAATTGCATATAAAGCCTGCAGCGTTGTACGAATATCATTAAAATCAATTTCCTGTGCGTGTAAAGAACGTCCAGAAGTTTGAATATGGTATTTTAACATTTGCGCTCTTGGGTTCGCACCGTATTTGTGTTTTAAAGCTTTCGCCCAAATTTTACGAGCTACACGACCAATTACTGCATATTCAGGATCAATACCATTTGAGAAGAAGAACGATAAGTTTGGTCCAAACTTATTAATATCCATTCCTCTAGATAAATAATATTCTACATAGGTAAATCCGTTAGCCAACGTTAAGGCTAATTGCGTAATTGGATTCGCACCCGCTTCAGCAATATGATACCCTGAAATAGATACTGAGTAGAAATTACGAACATTTTTCTCAATAAAATATTCTTGAACATCACCCATTAAACGTAAGGCGAATTCCGTAGAGAAAATACAAGTATTTTGTGCTTGGTCTTCTTTTAAAATATCTGCTTGAACCGTACCACGCACTTGTGCCAAGGTGTTTGCTTTAATTTCAGCATATACATCCGAAGGTAAAATTTGATCACCTGTAATACCTAAAAGTAGTAACCCTAATCCGTCATTACCTTCTGGTAAATCACCATTATATTTAGGACGTTCTATCCCTTTATCGTCATATAATTCTTTAAGCTTTGCTTCAACCTTTTTCTCTAGTTTATGCTCTTTGATGTATTTTTCACAATTCTGGTCGATTGCTGCATTCATAAAGAATCCTAATAACATCGGAGCAGGACCGTTGATAGTCATAGAAACCGAAGTCATTGCATGACTTAAATCAAATCCAGAATATAATTTTTTAGCATCGTCTAAACAACAAATAGATACCCCAGCATTTCCAATTTTACCATAAATATCAGGTCTGTGTCCTGGGTCGTTACCATATAAAGTAACCGAATCAAAAGCAGTAGATAAACGCTTTGCAGGCATACCCAAACTCACATAGTGGAAACGACGATTGGTACGCTCAGGTCCACCTTCACCAGCAAACATACGTGTTGGATCTTCTCCCGTACGTTTAAAAGGATATAATCCTGAAGCATATGGGAACTCTCCTGGTACATTTTCTTGTAAATTCCAGCGTAATAAATCACCCCAAGCTTGGTATTTTGGTAAGGCTACTTTTGGAATTTGTGTGTGAGAAAGCGACTCTGTATGTGTTTCTATTTTAATTTCCTTATCACGTACTTTAAACGAGTAAATAGGGTCTTTGTACTTTTTTACTTTCTCTTGCCAGTTTAAAATGATTTCCCAGTTATAAGGATCTAAGTCCATTTTTACTCGGTCAAATTCAGCAACTAAAAGTTTAAGGAAACCTTTATTTTCTTCTGTAATATTAACAGAATTATCTTCTATTCCTGATTTATCAAGAGTTATTTCTGTTTCAGAAACACTTTCAATAGTTTTATAAATTCCATATAATTTCTGAGCTACTTTTTCTTGCTCATCAACTTTTTTATCGTATGCGCGGTTGTTTTCTGAAATTTCAGATAAATAACGTGTTCTACTAGGAGGAATTACAAATATCTTTTCAGACATTTCTTTCGTGATTTCAAAAGTAGATTGTAAATCAGCTCCTGCCTTTTCAACTAACTTATCCATAATCGCTTTGTATAGCGAGTTCATTCCTGGATCGTTAAATTGAGATGCAATAGTTCCAAAAACAGGCATGTCATCCATATGAATATCCCATAGATTGTTGTTACGCATGTATTGTTTTTTTACGTCGCGTAAGGCATCTAAAGCACCTCTTTTATCAAATTTGTTGATGGCTACCAAGTCAGCGAAATCTAACATGTCGATTTTTTCTAACTGCGTAGCAGCTCCAAATTCAGGAGTCATTACATACAAAGAAGTATCAGAATGCTCGATAATCTCCGTATCAGATTGTCCAATACCTGAAGTTTCTAAAATAATTAAATCAAATTCTGCAGCTTTTAAAACTTCAACCGCTTCGTTCACATATTTAGATAAAGCCAAGTTTGATTGACGAGTTGCCAACGAGCGCATATACACACGCTCATTGTTAATGGCATTCATACGAATACGGTCACCTAACAAAGCTCCACCTGTTTTTCTTTTTGATGGGTCAACTGAGATTAATCCGATAGTTTTTTCTGGGAAATCAATTAAAAAACGACGAACTAATTCATCTACTAAACTCGATTTACCAGCACCACCCGTACCCGTAATTCCTAAAACCGGAGTTTTAGAATTTTTATTTTTTTCGTGAATAGCATCTAAAGCCTCTTTGGCAACTT
This sequence comes from Tenacibaculum gallaicum, assembly GCF_003387615.1. GTDB lineage: Bacteria > Bacteroidota > Bacteroidia > Flavobacteriales > Flavobacteriaceae > Polaribacter > Polaribacter gallaicus. Next base: position 170,512 of record NZ_QUNS01000002.1, read on the forward strand.
CTGGGAAGTTTTCCGCAGCAGAAATTACGCGAGCAATACTCCCCACTTCTTTATCTGCTAATTTATTTACCTCACCGTTTAGTGAATCTCCGATAGCAAAGTCTGATTGTTGAACTAAATCGTTAATCATTCCTTGTAATCCTAATTCACGACCATCATCAGGAGAGTAAATACGAGTAATTCCGTAGTCCATCAATTCTTTGATTTCCTCAGGAAGAATTACTCCGCCGCCGCCGCCGAATATTTTAATATGTCCAGCTCCTTTTTCTTGCAATAAATCGTACATGTACTTAAAGTACTCATTATGCCCACCTTGATACGAAGTCATTGCAATGGCATTTGCATCTTCTTGAATAGCACAGTTAACCACTTCTTCAACACTTCTATCATGTCCTAAGTGAATTACTTCAACCCCTGTAGATTGAATAATTCGGCGCATAATATTGATGGCAGCATCGTGTCCATCAAATAAAGAAGCTGCAGTTACAATTCGTACTTTGTGTTTAGGTTTATAGGGAGTTATTTGTTCCATTCGTAAATTGTCTTAATTTTCGGGTACGCAATTTACGGAAATCTAAAAAAAAAGTAGGATGTTTTAACAATTATAAATAGGAAAGGAATGCCCACCTTTTTCGAGTAGTGATATAATCTAAATTATGTTCATTTTGATAGGCTTCTCGCTCAAAACTTAGGTTTTTATAAGCTAATGATGTTTTTTGATAAATTAATAGCTTGATAAACCATTCTAAAAAATAAAAAAGGTAGAAGAAGATAATTAGTAACTCTAATTGCTGCTTTAAGTGTATTTTTTCATGATTTATTAAAACAGGATCACCTTTTAAATCTTCTCTTTTTAAAAAGATAAAAGGGTATAATGTCATTCCAGAAAAACCTTTTGGGATTATATGTTTTGAAATAAATATCATAAACCTATTTGTGCAATACAACTTATCAAAGGTACAATTTATTGTTAGTACAACAGAAAAAATAAAAAGAGATGAAAAATTTATGCTTTTTAAAAGTACCGTTTTTAACTGTATAAACTTATATTTGTGCAAACTTCAAAGAAGATGGATTTTTTAACTTTAAAATATAAGAAGAGGATTGAAGCTCAGTACCACAGAGCAGATATCCGTTATCCATAGTTTCTTCATTTTTACGCTTATCAATACACATAAAACTAACAAGTTTTCAAGCTTTTATTGAAAACTCAAAAACGTATAAAATGACTTTTAAAGAACAAATAAAACAAGGAATACCAACTGCATTACCTCCAAAAAAGGAGTATGACACTACTATAAATCATGCGCCTAAACGTAAAGAAATTTTAACTGAAGAAGAAAAAAAGTTAGCTTTACGTAATGCATTGCGTTATTTTGATAAACAATACCATGAAGAATTATTACCTGAATTTACTGAGGAATTAGAAAAGTACGGGCGTATTTATATGTATCGTTTGCGTCCTGATTATGAAATGAAGGCACGCTCTATCGAAGAGTATCCAGGAAAGTCGGAGCAAGCAAAAGCAATCATGATAATGATTCAAAACAATTTAGATTATGCTGTAGCACAACACCCACATGAATTAATTACGTATGGAGGTAACGGAGCAGTATTTTCTAATTGGGCTCAGTACTTATTAACCATGCAATATTTGTCACAGATGACAAATAAACAAACATTGGTAATGTACTCAGGTCATCCAATGGGATTATTTCCTTCGCATAAAGATGCTCCGAGAGTGGTTGTAACTAACGGAATGATGATTCCGAATTACTCGAAACCAGATGATTGGGAAAAATTCAACGCTTTAGGTGTAACTCAATATGGACAAATGACTGCAGGAAGTTATATGTACATTGGTCCGCAAGGAATTGTTCATGGAACAACCATTACTGTGCTAAACGGATTCCGTAAGATTAAAAAAGAACCTAAAGGAAATTTATTTGTTACTGCTGGTTTAGGTGGAATGAGTGGTGCGCAACCAAAAGCAGGAAATATAGCTGGTTGTATTACTGTTTGTGCTGAGGTAAACCCGAAAATAACACAGGTTCGTTTAGAACAAGGTTGGATTGATGAAAAAATTACCGATTTAGATGAATTGGTAGCACGTGTTAGAAAAGCAAAAGAAAATAAAGAAGTAGTTTCGTTAGCATACTTAGGAAACATAGTGGATGTTTGGGAAAAGTTTGCTGAAGAAGATGTGTATATCGATTTAGGTTCAGATCAAACATCATTGCATAATCCTTGGGCAGGAGGATACTACCCAGTTGATATTTCGTTTGAAGAGTCAAACGAAATGATGGCTAACAATCCTGAATTATTTAAAGAAAAGGTACAAGAAACCTTACGTCGCCATGCAAAAGCGATTAATAAACATACAGAAAAAGGAACTTATTTCTTTGATTACGGAAATGCTTTCTTGTTAGAAGCGAGCAGAGCAGGAGCTGATGTAATGAATCCGAATCCGACTTTAGGAAGAGAGTTTAAGTATCCTAGTTATGTACAAGATATCATGGGGCCTATGTGTTTCGATTATGGTTTTGGTCCGTTTCGTTGGGTATGTACCTCAGGAAAACCAGAAGATTTAGCTAAAACAGATGCTATTGCGTGTAAAGTGTTGGAGAAAATCAAGAAAAAATCTCCTGAAGAAATCCAACAGCAAATGGCGGATAATATTCAGTGGATTAAAGGAGCACAAGAAAATAAGTTAGTAGTAGGCTCACAAGCACGTATCTTGTATGCAGATGCTGAAGGACGTATGAAAATAGCGGAAGCTTTTAATAAAGCAATTAAGAAAGGAAAAATAGGTCCAGTAGTCTTAGGTCGTGATCACCACGATGTTTCTGGAACCGATTCGCCTTATCGTGAAACTTCTAATATTTATGATGGATCTCGTTTTACAGCAGATATGGCAATTCATAATGTTATTGGAGATAGTTTTAGAGGAGCCACTTGGGTTTCTATCCATAATGGAGGTGGAGTAGGCTGGGGAGAAGTAATTAATGGAGGATTTGGCATGCTTCTTGATGGTTCTAAAGATGCATCAAGACGTTTAAAATCAATGCTTTTCTGGGATGTTAATAACGGAATTGCAAGACGTAGTTGGGCACGAAATAACGAAGCTGTTTTTGCTATTAAACGTGCCATGGAAGCTGAAAAGAAGTTAAAAGTAACACTTCCTAACTTAGTAGATGATGCATTATTAGAAAATATGTAAACTCTAAGAAAATGAAAAATTTAAAATTACTTTTTTTACCAATTGTAGCCTTACTAATTACTTCTTGTAGTTCAGTAAGAGTAGTAACTGATTACGATACACAAACTGATTTTAATCAGTACAAAACATTTGCGTTTTACAAGACTGGGATTGACAAAGCTCCAATTTCTGATTTAGATAAAAAACGTATTATGCGTGCTATTGAAGCAGAGTTGATGGCTAAAGGAATGACAAAATCAGCTACTCCAGATGTTTTAGTGAGTTTGTTTACTAAATCTCGTGAGCGTATAAATGTAAACGATAATTACTATGGAGGGTTTTATTACCCATGGTATTATGGGCAAAGCCCTGTAACTGTTTCTCAATATACTGAAGGAACATTATTTGTTGATTTATTAGATGCTCAAAAGAAAGAATTGGTATGGCAAGGAATAGGTACTGGTGCTTTAAGAACAAGTAGTGTAGAACGGAAAGAAGCTCGTGTTAAAGAGTTTGTAGGTGAGATTATGGCGGAGTATCCTCCTAATGGTAAAAAGTAAGATTTAATTTTTATTAAAGATTAATATAAATACGTTAAGCAGGAATATAAAACCTGTTTAACGTATTTTTTTATGATATTTGTAATATGAGAAATAAGATATTAAAACCTACTCCTGATGAGTATTATACTAATGAACAAGGATATAGGGTTTTTAAAGAAGCATACCATTTACGACGAGGATATTGTTGTAAAAGTGGATGTAAACACTGTCCGTATGGATATGATAAAAATACGGATAGCTTCAAATAAATGTGACAATAATCAGTTTATTGTTTCTAAAAGATAAATAAAATCAAACAAGTAAATATGAAAAAAATTACAATATTCTTTATTGCACTTACTTTTATGGGATGTGCAGAATTACAAAAAGTGGTAAATCAATTACCACAAGGTGGAGTATTATCACAAAGTCAAATAGGTAATGGTTTACGTCAAGCTTTAGATAATGGTATTCAGCATCAGGTAACCAAGTTAACTTCGAAAGATGGATTTTATAAAAATAATTTGGTGAAAATTTTATTGCCAGAAGAGTTACAGGCAGTTGATAGAGGTTTGAGAAAAATAGGTTTAGGGAATTTAGCTGATGAGGGTTTAAAAGCAATTAATAGAACAGCTGAAGATGCTGTAAAAACAGCAACACCAATTTTTGTAAATGCAGTTAAGGAAATCACCTTTGCAGACGCAAAAAATATTTTATTAGGAGCTGATAATGCTGCAACTTCTTATTTAGAAGGGAAAACAACATCGGCTTTGTATAGTGAGTTTAACCCAGTGATTAAAAATTCTTTTGCTAAGGTAGGAGCTGATAAAATTTGGTCAAACTTAATCTCAAAATATAACAGTATTCCATTCGTAAAAAAAGTAAATCCAGATTTAACTGATTATGTGACTACTGAAGCTTTAGAGGGGGTATTTACCATGATTGCAGTTGAAGAAAAAGGGATACGTAATAAGGCAGGTCTGCGTGATACGGCATTGTTACGTCAGGTATTTGCATTGCAGGACAACAGGTAGATAATGAGAGTTATTATCAAAAAACAAAAAACTCTTGATTTTTTCAAGAGTTTTTTTGTTTTGTAATATATAATTAAGGGGTTTTTCCCTTTTTTTATTTATGGGCTAGTTTTATGTGTTTGTAAATCAAATAAATATGTATATTTATAATCAGTATTAACCCAATTAGAAATGTCTAGAATTAATCAATTACGAAGGTATAGAAAACATCTTGAAGAAAGATACCGTAGATTGGTTGAGACTGCTAACGATTATAAGTATGAAGATGAGTGTAAAAGTGATCGCTCTGCATTCAAAGCAATGAAGATATTAGAAAAGCTAAATAGAATAAAATATTTAGATGAAGATATGTCAAATCCTATTGTGTAACTCCTTAAAGTAATCAAAAGCTTTTAACAACCTACTACCGTACCAAGAAAAGTATTCACCGTCAACTAAGATAGGAGTGGAGTTATTTGTGTGTTCTTTTATTTCAATAATATGCTTTTCTTTAAAAGGGAAAGGTTCAGAAGATAATAAAATCAATTTTGTTTTTTTATTCTGGATATCTTCTATGTCAACTTCAGGATATCTCTCTTCGTTAGCATAAACATTTTCAAACCTATTTAGTTCCAGTAGATGGTTTATGAATGTGTTATTCGCAGCTACCATCCATGGATTTCTCCAAATAAAGTAAGCTACTTTAGTGTTTTTTTTGTTTGCAACAAATTTTTTAAAATCTATTATTTTAGATTTTAAAACACTAATCATTTTGTTAGCTTCAGTTTGTTTTTCAAAAAAGCTTCCGTATAAAGAAATCAATTCTAAAGAATCAGTAAGTGTAAAAATATCAGAAACATGGGTAAATGCTATTTGTTGACAAGCTTCAACTATTTCTTTAGTGTTTTCTTCCTTATTACAAAGAATAATATCAGGTTGAAGCTCTTTTATTTTGTCAATTTTTATGTTTTTGGTGCCACCAACAATGGTTTTTGTTTTTGTTAAGTGTGTTGGATGAATACAAAACTTTGTTACGCCTAAAATGTTCTCTTCAAGTCCTAAGTCAACTAAAAGTTCTGTTTGACTTGGAACTAAAGAAATGATTTTTTTATATTTTTTATCAATGCTCATTAAGCAAAAATAAGGATTCAAAAAGAAAGGTTTATTATTTAACCCCCATAAGTTCTTGAAAGTCTTTTTTGTAGCTTTTACTTACTCTGAAGGTTTTATTATCGTTAATTTTTACATCTGTTTCACCATAATTAGAAGTGATAATTTCATCAATAAAATTAGAGTTAATTATTGTAGATCTATGTATTCTAACAAAAAGGTTTGAGTTTAATCTTTTGATGATGCTAGATAAAGATTCTCTTAATAAGTACTTTTTATTATCAGTAGTGAAAATTTCTACATAATAACCAGAGGCAGAGATATACTTAATAGAGTTTCGCTCTAAGAAAATTATCTTATTTCCTGATTTAATATTAATTTTAGTACCCTTTACTGGTATTTCAATAGGAGTCTTCTCTTTTACAAGGTCTAAGATGTTGTCTAAGTCTGAAAGCTTTTCTATTTTTTTATAATCGATAACCTTTTTAATTGAGGCATAAAAACGATCTTCTTTTAACGGTTTTAAGAGATAGTCAAAAGCAAAATAATCAAAGGCTTTTACAGCATGTTCATTTGAAGAAGCAGTAAAAATAAAAATTGGCTTTTTGGAAAGGGTGATTTTCTCTATAATATCAAACCCAGTCATATCGTTGATTTTTGTATCAAGGTAAACAACATCCGGACTTAAAGTATTGATTTTCTTTATAGCATCTAGGCCATTGGAGCATTCACCAACAATTTCTATAAAACTATAATCGCTTACTAATTTTTTAAACCTAGATCTAGCAGTTTTTTCGTCGTCAACAATTAAAATTGATATTTTCATTTACATTTTGTTTTCCAAAAACTATAACAGCCATATAAGGGATAGCCCTAATTAAATGCTTGTCTAACTGTAGTTGAAGTTTTATTAAAACTAGAGTTTTTTGTTAAAGTTAGATTGGTAATTATTAAAAGGTAGTTGAAGGAGACTGCTTTATTAATAATTAGTTGATTAATGTTGCAAAAATAATGAAGAAAACCTTTAAAAGGAAGCTAAATAATGAGGTTTAAAAAAAAATTAACATTAATTAACATCTTGCTGTTTTTAGTAAGCTTGTTATTGACTTCTCAAAACTGTTTTCTCACATCAAATTAAGGGTTGTTAACTTCAAATAGGTGTTAGCAAAAACTTATAGCCTTTAGATTTACAACTGTTAATTAATAAAAATTTAATAATTTATGAATCTACATTTAAAAAATGTGATCTGTGTATTCTTCTTTTTTGGTTTTTTACTGAATATGAGTGCACAGGAGAAAAAAATCACTGGAGTGGTGTCTGATAGTGCAGGACCTTTACCTGGTGTAAATGTAATTTTAAAGGGTACGACCATGGGTACTGAAACAGACTTTGATGGTAAGTATTCATTAAAAGCAAAGACAGGAGATGTTTTAGTTTTTAGTTTCGTTGGAATGCAAGTAACTGAGAGAACTGTGGGAGCAGGCTCAGAACTAAATGTTTTAATGAAAGAAGATGCTAACATATTAGATGAAATTGTAGTTGTTGGTTATGGAACAACAACTAAACAATCTTTTACAGGTACAGCCAAAGTGGTGAAAGCAGAAGCCTTAGAAGCAAAAAGTGTTTCTAACGTGTCTCAAGCTTTAGCAGGTGAGGTTGCTGGTGTTAATGTAATTAATACTTCAGGACAACCAGGTACTGTAGCAACTATTCGTATTCGTGGTTTTGGTTCAGTAAATGGAAGTAGAGATCCATTATATGTAGTAGATGGAGTTCCTTTTTCAGGATCAATAAACTCTATTAACCCTTCTGATATAGCTTCTACAACAGTATTAAAAGATGCTTCAGCAACTGCTATTTATGGTTCTAGAGGGGCAAATGGTGTTATTATGATTACAACAAAGTCTGGTAAATCAGGAAAAACATCTGTAGAAGTTGATTTAAAAACAGGAGTTAATTTTCAATTATTACCAAGGTATGATGTAATAAAATCTCCAGATGAGTATATAGAATTATCTTGGCATGCAATGGCAAATAGAGGTTTAGATATTGATCCAACAATAGATGGAGCAGCTTATGCAAATCAAAATTTATTTGACTCAAGAAGAGGTATTAGTAGTGCTTTTAATTACTTTACTACTAGTGATGTTTCTCAAATTATAGACCCAACTACAGGGAAAGTAAGATCTGGGGTGTCAAGAAAATATACTCCAGAAAACTGGGGAGATTATGCTTTCCAATCTTCTATAAGAACTGAGGCAAATGTTAAAATGAGTGGAGGTAATGAAAATACTAAATACTTTAGCTCTTTTGGTTATTTAGATGATAAAGGATACTCTATTAATTCTGGATATAAAAGATATGCATCAAGATTGAACATTACTCATAAACCAGCAGAATGGTTAACAGCAAAGGCTAATGTGGGTTATACTTTAGGCAAGTCTATTGAAAATGGACAATCTGATGACTCAGGAAGTATTTTTTGGTATGTAGATAATATTCCATCTATTTACCCTTTGTTTTTACGTGATGCAAATGGTGATTTTGTAAAAGATACTAAATATGGAGGGAATCAATACGATTATAGAGATAGAGGTTTTGGTGGTGGTACCAATGCTTTAGGTAATGCTCAACATAATTTTATCGGTTCTGATCGTCACTCATTAAATGGTAATTTTTCATTTAAAGTATCTCTTTTAGAAGGGTTAGAGTTCGAAACACAATATGGAGCTCAATATTATAGCCAAATTTATGATGAAGTTCAGAATCCATTCTATGGCTTTGCTGTTCAACAAAGAGGAACTTTATACAAAGAAAACGAAAGTGTTTTAACCCAGAACTTCTTAAATATTTTTAGATATAACAAGAATTTTGGAAATCACAACCTTTCTGCTTTAGTAGCACATGAAACTAACCAGTCTGAATTTCAGATTAGCACATTAAGTAAAAATAGAGTTGTTAATTTACAAAGTGGTTTAAAAGATCCTAATAACTATGTGGTAGTTTCTTCACCTTCAACAGGTTATAGTACTAGGTCTGCTTTAGAAAGTTATTTTGGACAAGTATCATATAACTACAAAAGAAAGTATTATTTTTCTGGAGCTATAAGACGTGATGGATCATCTAGATTTGCTAAAGATAAATGGGGAACTTTTGGGTCTTTAGGAGCATCATGGATTTTATCTGAAGAAAACTTTATCTCTGACATAAATTTTATTAATTTTTTAAAGCTTAAGGCTAGTTATGGTATTTTAGGAGATCAAGCTGGTGTTGATATTTACTCTGGTAGAGATAGTTACACAATAGGTAACCTAGGAGGACAGATTTCATTAAGACCAAATGCTATACAAAACCCTAATTTAACATGGGAGACATCTAAAATGTTCCAAACAGGAGTGGAGTTTACTGTTTTAAATAATAAACTTGAAGGATCTGTAGATTATTATGTTAAGAATACTGAAGATTTAATTTTCGAAAGGAGATTACCTCCTTCATCAGGTAATGGTCTTGTTGATGTAAATGATGGAACATTAAGAAACTCAGGAGTAGAGATTGACTTAACGGCACATTTAATAGAAAAAGAAAACTATAAGTTAGATTTTGGTATTAATGGAGAAATGTTTAATAGTGAGCTAACTGAAATGCCTATCGATCCAGCAACTGGGGAAAGAAAATTTTTAGATATCGCAGGAAGTTTTGGTAGAGCTAAAGGAAAAGGTCTTTTTGATTATTACATGAGAGAATGGGCTGGAGTAGATGCACAAACAGGGGTACCTCTTTGGAATCAATACTATCACGATGCAAATAATAATGGAACTATAGATGATGGTGAAGGTATTAGAAGTTTAGCAGAATACAAAAACCAATTCCCAAATAATACTATTAGTAAAACTACAACAAGTACTTATAGTGACGCTACTCAGAAGTATATAAATAAGTCTATCATACCAAAAATTAGAGGTGCATTTAGATTAAACGCTAAAGTACATGACTTTACATTAAGTACTTTGTTTGGTTATAGTTTAGGAGGACACTCTTATGATAATGTATATGCTAGCTTAATGGATAACGGACAGGTTGGGTCAGGTAACTGGCATACAGATATAAGAAATAGCTGGAAACAACCAGGAGATATTACTAGTGTACCAAGATTAATTAGTGATAGAAACATTCAAGTAAATTCTGTTTCTTCACGTTTTATAACATCAACAGATTATTTAGCTTTAAGTAATGTTAGATTAGGATATACTATACCAAGTAGTTTTATAGAGAATTCAGGAGTTAAATCTTTAAGTTTATGGATAGCTGGAGATAACTTATTTTTATTAAGTGCTAGAAAAGGGTTTAACCCAATGACATCTGAAACAGGTTCGTCTGACGTATATCGTTATCAACCATTATCTACAATTACTTTTGGTGTAAGAGCTAAATTTTAAATTTAAAACAATATGAGAAAATATATAAAACCAATATTATTAGGAGCAGTTATGGCTCTTTCAATAAGCTGTAGTGATGATTTTCTAGAGGAGAGCCCTAATGAAAATGTTACTGTTGAAGACGTATCAGAGACAGGGAAGATTTACCCAGGTGTTTTAAATGGTACCTTAAGAGGTATTTATGAAACAATGTTACAAGTTGAAACAGGTGGGTTACCAGGAGTACATGAAGACTATGGACAAAAAGGATATGATGTTATTAGTGACATGTTATCTGGAGATTTAGCTCTTGCTCAAAATGTCTATAACAGGTATAGCAGTATAGCGCAGTTAATCGCTACTAATGACTTTACATTTAATAAGCCAAATTACATGGCTTGGAGGTATTATTATAGAATAATTAACTCTAGTAATTTAGTAATTAGATCTTTAGGGGGGGCTGATGCTGTGATTACAGATGCAAATAGAGAGCAAATGGGGCAAGCAAAAGCCTTAAGAGCTTATGGCTATTTCTATTTAACTCAATTATACATTCCTGAGTATACACCTACATCAAAAATATTACCTATATATACTGAAGCTAATTCTGATGCACAACCACAAAGTACAACAGAAGAAGTGTATAAGTTAATGGTAAAAGATTTAGAAGAAGCTATTGCTCTTTTAGAATCTTATAATAGAGAAGAAAAATACCAAATAAACAAGCATGTAGCTAAAGCATTATTAGCTTACGTATATGCTTCAAGAGGTACTGGTACTGATAATGCTAATGCTAGAAACTTAGCAGAGGAAGTTATAAATGAAGGAGGGTTTCCTTTAACCTCTAAAGAGAAAGCTACAGGAGGTTTTAATAGTGTTGCTGAAAACCCAAGTTGGATGTGGGGGGTTGACATTACCATAGACAACGGATTAGACTTAGTATCATGGTGGGGACAAATGGATTATTACACATTTAGTTATCAGTCGTTTGGAGATTTAAAACAAATAGATTTAGGCTTATTTAACTCTATAAAGGATAAAGATATTAGAAAAACTCAGTTTGATAGTAATACAACTTCGGGAAGCTATTTGATGCCTATAAATAAGTTTTACCACTCTGCTAAAAAGTTCAGAGGCCAACGAAATATTGAGTCAGATTATATTTATATGAGAATTGATGAAATGTATTTATTATCAGCAGAAATGGCTGCTAAAGAAGGATTAGAAGTAGAGGCTAAAAATCGTCTAAAAGATTTGTTGTCAGAGAGATATGAGGATGCTGCAGATTATGGGTATATTGATGCTTTATCAGGACAGGCTTTACAAGATGAAATTTATTTACAAACAAGAATAGAGTTTTGGGGTGAAGGAAAAAGTTTCTTTGCGTTAAAAAGAAATAAAGCAACATTGACAAGAGGTTCTAACCATGCATATTTAATGGGAGAATCTATACCTTATAATGATGATAGGTTAGTTCTTGAAATTCCACAATCTGAAGTTCAGAATAACCCATTTATAAATTAATTTTTAGGTGAAATAGCTGCTTAAAAGTATGAACATTCCCCTAATAAAAAGGGCTGAGTTTTTTAACTCAGCCCTTTTCATATTAAAGTAATAGTTTTTCAATTCAAAAAAGAGGTAATTCAAATCAAAGTTATAATAACGAAGAGTTAAGCTTAATACATTTGCGCCAACTTATACCAACTTTGTTTTCATTGGTGTAATTATTTGAATTAATTAATTATAAAGTCAAGGAGTCATTAACCTTGACTTTTTTTGTTTTTATACCTGTCTTTTTCTGTAATTTACTCTTTATTTTTAAATTTTAAAGTTATAAGTGTTTTGTTGTTTTTTTTAACCTTATTTATGTTAAAAAAAAGATATATTAACTGTACTGTTGTTTTTTTTGTAGATTTAGTGTGTTTATTTTTAAAATTTCACTTTAAAGTGAAACTAATTCTATAATTAATGAAATTAAAAAACTACTTAATGCTAATGTTCATGCTTTTGAGTATGACAATTTTAGCGCAAGAAAAAACAGTTACAGGAACTGTAACCGATCAAACGGGAGCACTACCAGGGGTTAGTGTAGTCATCAAAGGAACTACTAAAGGCGTCGAAACAGATTTTGATGGTAAGTATGCCATAAAAGTAAATCAAGGAGACGTACTTGTTTTTAGTTTTGTAGGGTTAAAAACTACTGAAAGAACAGTTGGAGCAATTTCTGTTTTAAATATTAAAATGGAAGAAGATGCTAGTTTGTTAGATGAGGTTATCGTCGTAGCATATGGTACTACTACAAAGGAAGCTTTTACAGGAGCAGCAAATGTTATTGGAATTAAAGATTTAGAAACGCGTAATGTAACCTCTCCAATTGCAGCTATTGAGGGTAAAGCTACAGGAGTCCAATTCACTTCCGCTGCGGGACCTGGTGATTCACCTGGAATAATTATTCGTGGAGTTGGTACCTTAAATGGAGATACTGATCCTCTATATATTGTAGATGGTGTTCAGTATGAAGGATCACTTAACACAATTAACCAAGAAGATATAGCTTCTTTTACTATACTTAAAGATGCTGCTTCAACTTCACTGTATGGTTCTAGAGCAGCAAATGGAGTAGTTATTATAACTACAAAAAAAGGATCTAAATCGGGTGGTGTTAAAGTAAATATTTCCGCTCAGAGTGGTGTAGTTTCTAATGGAGTACCATTATACAATCAAATATCTCCAGGTCAGTATTATGAAACAATGTGGGAAGCATTAAAGAATTCTAGTGCAGGTGGAGGAGACCCTGCATTTGCAAGTGCTAATATTTATAATCAATTGGGGTACAATCCATTCAATGTGCCTAATAATCAAATTGTGGGAGTAGATGGTAAGTTGAACCCTAACGCAAGAGTAATTTATAAGAGTTTAGATTGGTTTGATGAATTTCAAAGAACTGGTTACAGACAAAATTATAATGTTAATGTATCGGCAGGAGGGGAAGATCATAGTGTCTTTTTTTCAGCTTCTTATCTTGATGAAGATAGTTACGTAAGAAGATCTAACTTTAACCGTTTAACAGCAAGGTTGAATGCTGATTTCGATATTAGTGAGAGAATTAAAATAGGGGGAAGTGCAAACATAGCAACTACCGAAGCAAGAGGCCCTAGTTCTGCAGGAGAAGGTAGTATAGCAAACCCATTTAGTTTTGCACAAAATATGGGGGCGGTTTACCCAGTATATGTAAATGATTTACAAGGAAATATTGTAAGAGATGAATTTGGAAACCCTGTATTTGATTCTGGAGAAGGTTTTCCAGAGTACAATATAGGTTCAAGACCTACTAATCAAGGGCGCCATGCATTACAAGAACTTTTATTAAACGATGAAAGTGATAACAATAATACATATGGTTTCAGGTTTTTTGCTGATTTAAAAGTTACTGATAATCTTACGTTTAAGTTAAATTATGGTAAAGACATTAATGAAGAATACGAAAGAGAGTATGAAAATGCTGTTATCGGTGATGCTCAACCAGATGGAAGATTAAGTCAAACACGTGCAAGAAGAGAAGTACAAACTTTCACTCAATTATTAAATTACAATAAAAGTTTTGGAAACCATAATTTAGACGTGTTACTTGGTCATGAAAGTTACGATAGAGCTATTTCGGATATAAGTGGACTATCAACAGTTCAAGCTGCCAACGGTATTTACGAATTTGATAATTTTTCGAATATTGTTCGTTTAAGTGGAGCCACATATGACAAAGCGATTGAAAGTTATTTTACTAGAGTGAATTACAATTTCGATAATAAGTATTATTTGAGTGGTTCTTTTAGACGTGATGGTACCTCTGTTTTTACTGATAACAAATGGGGTGATTTTTATTCTGTTGGAGGATCTTGGCGAATTGATCAAGAAAATTTTATGAAAAATGTATCTTTCATAAATAGATTAAAACTAAGAGCGTCTTATGGTGAAGTAGGAAATGATAATTTGGGAGACAGCTATTTGGCGCAAGCAAGGTTTTCTATTACTTCAAACGCTGCGAATCCTGCAATTATTTTTACAGACATAGGAAATGATGAATTAGTATGGGAAACCACTGAAAATTTTGATGTTGCGTTAGAGTTCGGATTGTTTAATAACTTTTTAGATGGTTCTATCGAGTATTATAAGAAAAATTCAACTGATTTACTTTATCTTTTACCAATTGCGGCAAGTAATGGGTTAAATGAAGTTCCAGTAAATGCAGGAGACATGCTTAATTCAGGATGGGAGTTAGGCTTAACAGCTCATCTTTTCAATACAGAAAATTTTAAATGGGATTTAACGCTACAGGCTTCAACCTTTAAAAATGAAATAACAAAGTTACCAGATCCGTTTATAAACGGTTCAAAACGTTGGGCAGAAGGGAGATCAAGATTTGATTATTTCTTATTAAGAACAGCTGGTGTAGATCCTGATAATGGAGATCAATTGTTCTACATGTATGAGCAAGATGAAAACGGTGAAAGTGTACCAGTTTTAGATGCTGAAGGAAACATTGAAACAACCAATGATTGGCAAGATACTGAAAGAGCTTATACTGGAGATTCTTCAATTCCAGACTTGCTAGGCTCAATTTCTAACTCAATTTCTTACAAAGGTTTATCATTCGATTTCTTAGTTACTTATGGAATTGGTGGGAAAATTTTAGATAATGCATATTCTTCTTTAATGCATAGTGGTACCTATGGAAGAGCACTACATCCAGATATATTAAATGCATGGAGACAGCCAGGAGATATAACAAATGTTCCAAGGTTAGAAAATGGAAACCCTGACTTGGTAAGAACTCAGTCAGATAGGTTTTTAACAGATGCCTCTTTTTGGGCGTTAAAAAATGTAAATATAGGTTATACACTAGATAAAAAAGTAGTAGAGTCACTTAAAATGGATAATATAAGATTCAATTTGTCTGGAGAAAATTTATTCTTAAAAAGTAAGAGAAAAGGATTAAACCCTCAATACAATATAGCAGGTACTCCAAGTGCAAATGATTTTTCACCAGCTAGAATTATTTCTTTCGGTGTTAAAGTTTCATTTTAAAAATAATAATTATGATGATAAATAAATTAAAATACATATTACTAGGTGCCATTGTTTTAACGATGGTGTCATGTAAAGAAGATTACATTGAAAGAACACCAACGGATGCTATATCAGCAGCCGATGCTTTAGCTAACGAAGGAAATATGCAGTTAGTTCTCAACGGTATACACCGAGGGCTATTTTCACAGTCTCAAACAATATTTCCTGGAGGAGATTCTGATAGATCTGGGAACCACTATTGGATACCATTAGGAGATAATTTATCGGGAGGACTAATTCATAGTGCTAATGCTAATAATTTACGTTGGAGAACAGAAATGCAATGGAACTCACATACCGTTCAAACCTCATTAACGAATGAATTATTATGGTATCATAGATACAATATTATCTTACATGCAAATTTGTTAATTAACGGAATAAACGAAGGAAATTTAACTGAGACTTCTAAACTGAACTCTATTTTAGGTCAAGCCTACACCTATAGAGCTTACGCATACCTCTCGTTAATTCAGCATTATGCGAAAGGGTATTTAATAGGTAATCCAAGTACTGATCCTGGAGTACCTTTACTTTTTTCTTCAGAATCACCTTTTACTAGTCAACCGAGATCAACAGTAGAAGAAATTTATGTTCAAATTGGTGACGATTTAGAAGAAGCTATCAAAGCTTTTGAAAAAGGTACTCCAAGACCTTCAGGAGGACCAGAAGTAAAATCTCAGTTGAATATAGATGTAGCTTATGGACTGAAAGCTAGATGGGCTCTTTCTAAAGGAGATTGGCAAACAGCTGCAGATGGAGCAGCTGCTGCACGTCAAAATTACCCGTTGATGAATGAATCTGAATGGAAAGAAGGATTTAATACAAATGACCTTTCAGAAGTTATTTGGGGAAGTAATGTTATTCAAACTGAAACAGTATTTTTTCGCTCTTACTTTTACCTAGCTAGTAATACATTTAATGGAGCTCAAATTAGGAACAATCCAAAAATAGCTGACAGAAGGTTGATTGATGCAATTCCTGATACAGATTATAGAAAAGATGTGTTTATCATAGATGCACCAAACACCAATTCATCAGCTTCAAATAATCAAGGGGGGCTTCACCCAGATACAGGGTTACCAAAAGACCCTAATTATGCAACTGATTTAGATGCCTATAATACTAGAAGAGCAGAAATAAATGCAGAGCATGGTATTACGAATAGCTTTAACCAACATCCTTATATGCATTTTAAATTAAAGAATAAGAGCCCTGGATCTACAGATCCTGACGATATAATTTATATGCGTGCCTCAGAAATGTATTTAATTGAAGCTGAAGCAAAAGCAATGATGAACGATATTACAGGAGCACAAAATGCTTTAAAACCATTAGGTGAAGAACGTGATAGTGCTTATGATGTAACAGTTTATAATACACAAGAATCTTTAATGGATCATATAAAGTTTCAAAGAGGAGTAGAGTTATGGGGAGAAGGGTTTGGATACACAGATAAAATCCGCTGGGATGAAGGAATAGATCATGGAGCTGATGGAGGTTCAGGAGCTTCAGCGGTACTTTATCAGGGAGCTTATCAGATAGAAAAACCTTCTTTAAATGACGATTGGATTTTTAAAATTCCTCAAGCAGAAATTAATGCCAATCCAAATATAACACCAAGTGATCAAAATTAAAAGAGTTGTGAATAGAATAAGAAGCTAATTACATTAAATTTTTGTTTTCATTTAATGTAATTACTTGAATTGATTATAAGCCAAGGAGTTATTAACCTTGGCTTTCTTTTATTGTTTTTATTTAACGTTTTTGTTTATAACAAGATTTTTCTTTATTTTTAGAGATATTAACTCTAATTTTTTTATTAAGTTAAAAAATATTTTAAACTTAGGTACTATTCTAAACAAAGAAGAGCAAAAATCTATTAATGGAGGGTTTGCCTATACTTTTTGGGTTGAAGGATATAAATATTGTGTAGATTGTTCTAGGCCAATTACATCTGAAGATAATCCGACAGTAGATGAAATGCTTAAGTCAGATTGTAGAGAAAGACGATGTTAATCTGTCAGATTTCTCTCTTTTGGTTTCTTAAATAAGTGGACGAAGTCCACTTATTTAACTCTAGGGTGTATGAGGTAAATTATAAAAAAAAGCCAAGGAGTCATTAACCTTGGCTTTCTATTATTTTAAAATAGTTTCCATTTGCTTTTGTAGCTCCTCAGCTTTTGTAGCTGCGGCTTTAGCAAAATTATTTCCGTTAGAAGCATAAATAATTCCACGAGAAGAATTAATTAATAACCCAATGGTATTAGTCATTCCATATTTACAAACTTCTTCTAAACTTCCTCCTTGAGCACCAACTCCAGGAACTAATAAAAAACTCTCAGGAATAATCTTTCTAATGTCAGCTAAATATTCAGCCTTAGTAGCACCAACTACATACATTAAGTTTTGTGAATTTATCCAAGATTTAGAAGCTTCAATAACTTGTTTGTATAATTCTTTCCCATCAACTGTTTTTGTCTGGAAATCGAAAGCACCTTGGTTAGAAGTTAAAGCAAGCATTATAGTATGTTTATCTTCAAAAGCTAAAAAAGGTTCTACAGAGTCCTTTCCCATATACGGAGCAACAGTTACCGAATCAAAAGCCAAATCTTCAAAAAAAGCTTTAGCGTACATAGTTGAGGTGTTACCAATATCACCACGTTTGGCATCAGCAATTGTGAAAATCTCAGGATGTTTTTCGTTTAAGTAGTTAATCGTTTTTTCAAGAGATTTCCAACCTTTAATACCGTAAGCTTCATAAAAAGCGGTGTTAGGCTTATACGCTACACAAAGGTGATGTGTAGTATCAATAATAGCTTTGTTAAAGGAAAAAATAGGGTCTTCTTCTTGAAGTAAATGTGTTGGGATTTTGTTTAAATCAACATCTAATCCAATACATAAAAACGATTTCTTTTTTCGAATTTCAGATACAAGTTGTTGTGTTGTCATGTGTTGTTGTAAAAGTTAGGCAAAAGTACATAAATTTAGCAGTTTCTGTTATCTTTGTTATATATGTTTCAATATGTCATCAACAAAATATTTTACGGCTTCTTAACACTGTTTGGGGTAGTTACTGTAATTTTTTTACTGTTTAATATCTTACCAGGCGATCCAGCCCGTATGATGTTAGACCAGAGAGAAGATACCGAGCAGTTACAAAATATTCGAAAGAAATACGGATTCGACAAACCTGTATTTACGCAGTATTTGTATTATTTGAATGATGTTTCTCCGTTGTCATTTCATAGTAAGAATAAAGACAATTATACTTTTTTATCTGAAGGGAAATACAACGCTCAATCCTTGTTTTCGGCAGGAAATACTGAAGTGGTTATAAAAACTCCGTATTTACGTCAATCCTTTCAAAAGAATGGTAAAAATGTTTCCGAAGTAATTAAAGAAACTTTACCAAACACTGCAATTTTAGCAATAGTA
The DNA here is from genome assembly GCF_003387615.1 of Tenacibaculum gallaicum. GTDB lineage: Bacteria > Bacteroidota > Bacteroidia > Flavobacteriales > Flavobacteriaceae > Polaribacter > Polaribacter gallaicus. The sequence goes on from NZ_QUNS01000002.1 coordinate 189,354, forward strand.
GCAATAACGATTGCACTTTTTTTAGGAATTATATTAGGGATATTCTCTGCGTTACTTAAAGATACTTTTTTTGATAGAATAATTGCTGTTGTTAGTACTTTAGGAATGAGTGTTCCATCATTCTTTTCAGCCATATTGTTTGCTTGGTTTTTCGGATTTGTATTACATAAATATACACATTTGGAAATGACAGGAAGCTTGTATGAAGTTGATGATTTTGGAGAAGAGACTTATATTCAATGGAAAAATTTACTGCTACCTGCAATAGTGTTAGGTATTCGTCCGTTAGCTGTAGTAATCCAGTTAATGAGGAATTCATTGTTAGAAACCTTAAGTCAAGACTATATTAGAACAGCAAAGGCAAAAGGTTTAACGATGTATCAAGTAATAAAAAAGCATGCGTTGAAAAACTCATTAAACCCAGTAATAACAGCAATATCAGGATGGTTTGCTTCGATGTTAGCTGGAGCAGTTTTTGTAGAGTATATTTTTAACTGGAACGGATTAGGAAAAGAAATAGTAAACTCTTTAAACACGCTCGATTTACCAGTAATTATGGGTGCTGTTTTAGTAGTTGCTACACTATTTATAATCATAAATATATTAGTAGATATTTTATATAGTTGGTTAGATCCCCGAATAAGATTACAATAGAATGAGAATATTTTTTATATTGATTACTGTAGCTTTTTTATCAAGCTGCGCTGTATTTCAACCAAAAGAATTTACCCCAGCATCTCTGAATGAAGAACTACTGAACTTAGAAAGAAAACCAATTTCACTTCAAGAAGTTTTAGAGAAAAATAAAGGTAAGAAAATGTTGATACAAATCTTTGCAACTTACTGTCCTTACAGCCAACGAAGTTTTGATGATGTGCTTTTATTTCAAAAGAAAAATCCAGAATTAGAATATGTTTTTTTATCAGTAGATCATTCATATCATGATTGGAAACGAGGTTTAGAAAGTGTTCCTGTAAAAGGTCAACACTATTACATTCAAAAAAAAGGAGAAGGAGCACTTGGTGAATTTTTAAAGCTAAAAACAATTCCACGGTTTTTGATGGTTGATGAAGATGGAAAGATTACGGTGTATAAATCATCAAAAGTGTCAGACAAACTTCAAAACAAAGTACAATAACATGAAAAAAATAGTGATAGTAGTTTTTATCGGGATAACCCTTTTAGGTTGTTCAAAAGAAAACCCAAGTCAATTTTCAACTGAAGCTTTAAAAGATGTTCTTCTTTCTTTGGATGGAAAAGAAGTTCTGTTCAAAGATATTTTAGAAAAGCATAAAGGAAAAAAAATATTAATAGATATTTGGGCTTCGTGGTGTCCAGACTGTTTAAAAAGTATTCCAGAAGTACAAAAAATTCAGGGAGAACAACCTGAAGCAGCTTATGTTTTTTTATCCTTAGACAGAAATAAGACAGATTGGAAAAATGGTATTGAACGTCTAAAAATAGAAGGAGATCATTATTTTATAGAATCAGGTTGGGAAGGAAAATTAGGTGAGTTTTTAGGTTTAGATTGGATTCCAAGATTTTTAGTAATTGATGAGAAAGGAAAAATACTTGTTTTTGATGCTACAAAAGCGACTGATAATTTAATTCGTCAAAGCCTAGAAAAAATGTAATTTTGCAGACAGAAAATCAATAACCAGAAAAAACAATACACGTGAGACAAAAAATAGTTGCAGGTAACTGGAAGATGAATAAAAACCTTGATGAAGCAAAAGAATTAATCGAGGGAATAAAGAAAGAAGTAAAAGCTGGTTTAGATGAAGGTACTAGAGTGATAATTGCTCCTAGTTTTGTAAACCTACAATCAGCAGTGAAAAATACCGAAGAATCGGTTGTAGAGGTTGCGGCACAAAATATGCATCAATCTAAAAGTGGAGCGTTCACAGGAGAGGTTTCTGCAGATATGTTAACAAATTTAGGTGTTAACATAGTAATTTTAGGGCATTCTGAACGTAGAGAGTACTTTGGTGAAACAGATGAGTTATTAGCTGAAAAGGTAGATGCTGCTTTAGTAAATGGTTTAGAAGTTGTTTTTTGTTTTGGAGAATTGTTAGAAGATAGAAAGTCTGGAAATCATTTTAAAGTAGTAGAAAGCCAACTTCAAAAAGGATTGTTTCATCTTCAAAAAGCTAATTTTAAGAATATTATTTTAGCTTACGAACCTGTTTGGGCGATTGGAACAGGAGAAACAGCTTCACCAGAGCAAGCACAAGAAATGCACGCTTTTGTAAGAGAACTTTTTGCTAAAGAATTTGGAAAAGAAACAGCTGATGCTATTTCAATTTTATACGGAGGAAGTGTAAAACCAGCCAACGCAAAAGAGATTTTTTCAAAACCAGATGTTGATGGAGGGTTAATAGGTGGAGCAGCATTGAAAGCAGAAGATTTTGCAGCAATAATTAAATCAATTTAATGGATAATATTTATATAGAATATACTTTTGAAGTAACACCGAAAGAACCAACCACTGAAATTTTAATTGCTGAGTTAGGTGCTTTAGGATTTGAAAGTTTTGTAGAGAACGAAAATGGAGTTGTAGCGTATATTCAAAAAGATGATTGGACTGCTGATATTTTAGAAAGTGTATTTGTGTTAAGCTCGGAAGAGTTTTCAATTCAATACGAGCATAAAGAAATAGAGCAAACCAATTGGAATGCAGAATGGGAAAAGAATTTTAATCCTATTCAGGTAGATGATTTGGTAAGTATTAGAGCTCCGTTTCATGAAAATCCTAATTTACAGTACGATATAGTAATTGAGCCAAAAATGAGTTTTGGTACAGGACATCATGAAACTACACATATGATGGTACAGCATTTGATTAACCTAGATGTAACTGATAAAAAAGTACTAGATATGGGGTGCGGAACAGGGATTTTAGCAATTTTTTCTGAAATGAAAGGAGCACAACCTATTGATGCCATTGATATTGATGCATGGTGTTATGAGAACTCGTTAGAAAATGTAGAAAGAAACAATTGCAAACATATTTCGGTTTATGAAGGGGAAGCCTCACTATTAGAAGGAAAAAAATACGATGTTATTATAGCAAATATTAACCGTAATATCTTGTTAAATGATATGCAAACCTATACAAATTGCTTAACTGAAAAAGGAGTTTTATTATTAAGTGGATTTTACAGTGAAGATATTCCAGTAATTGATAATGAGGTGTCTAAGTGTGGTTTAACATTAAAAGATACGATAAAAAGAAATAATTGGGTAGCTTTGCAGTATCAAAAATAAAACAAATGAGTACGATAGAAAAAATTCAAGAAGAGCTTGATGTTTTATTAAATGAAACGAGAAAGCACGAAATTGTTTTGCACAATGATGAGGTAAATACCTTTGATTTTGTAATTGATAGTCTGGTAACTGTATGTGACCATACACTAGAGCAAGCAGAACAATGTACTATTTTGGTTCATTATAAAGGTAAGTGTTCAGTTAAAACAGGAGAGTATAAAGATTTAGAACCACGATGCTCTAAATTATTAGAGTTAGGTTTATCAGCAGAGATAGTGTAAGAATGGAAAACGTTTTAAAGTATTACGAATTTTCAGAATTTTTTAAAGACAGCTCAGGTACGTTTAAAAAGAACGAAATAAGTTTCTCAGAACTAAACAAAGAGCATTTTTTAATTTTTGAAAAAAAGGAATCGCAATATAACCTCTACGTGTCAAAATACAGTTCTAAAAAAGGTGTTGGTAAAGAACCGCCAGAGATACTGGAGCTATTGGTAGAAAACTACGATAAGTCTATACCTGAACACAGAATAATACTTAGAAAATACTTGTATTAAAAACTCAAAAATTTTTTTTTGAGTTTTTTTTATGCTTTTAGGTGACCAATTAAAAATTATAGTGTCATAATAGTGTAGATAAAAAGAAAAGAATTAAGTTGAAAATATGACCTCTTAAATATAAAACTTCTCTTTTTTGCTTAAAGCTTTACAAAGAGAAGTTTTTTAAGGTTTAAAAATAGTAGTAGTTAGTTTTTATACTAAGTTTGGTTAGACGAAAAGGCCTTAAGCGAAAGTTTAAGGTCTTTTTTATTTCTCTATTTTAATTAAAAAATAAATAAAAAGGTCTTTAAAAAAGAGTGAAAAATAATGTATCTTTATATAGATGAAACAGTAATAATAAAAGCCTATGTAACATCATTTTCTTTGTATACCACGAGCATAACTAAAAGCTAGTTTGTGCTAAAAGAAACTTGGACTTGTTGTGGTAAATATCCAAGATATAAATTTTGTTAATTAAAAATTTTAAAGAAAATGAAACATGCAATCATAACAACAGTATTTATAGTATTTATTGGGGTAAGTTTGGCTTTAACAACTAAACAAAAAGAGCTTACAGATCCCATAAAAATAGCAGCAATTTTTCAAGGCTATGATGAATACGGTTATACTTTTTCATTTGTAAATGAAGAAGGAGATGACGATGTAATTACTTTTGAAGGGATATCAGAGAAAATATTGAAACTTTATAACTTAAAAGACACTAAATTTGTAGAGCAGGAATTTGAAATCACCTATGATTATGAAGTATCAGACGATGAGGTTGAAACTCCTGTGTTACAGTCAATAAAAAAAATAGAATAATTATGAGTATTGTAGATTTATACGAGTCAAGTAAGCATAGAAATAATGTAGCACACTTTAGTGCTATTTTTAATCTTGCTATCATTGATGGTGATTTAAATGAAGATGAAGAGAAATTAGTGAATCGTTTTGCTAGAAAATTAGATATAACTGAGGCAGAGTATGAAGAAATAGTAGAAAACTCTAAGAAATACCCAGTAGTGCCACAAGCAAAAACTGATGACAGACTAGAGCGTTTGCTAGATTTATTCAAAATAATTTATTCAGATCATCAAATAGATGAGGCTGAGTTAAAATTAATTTTGAGATATGCTATTCAGCTTGGTTTTTCACAAGAAAAAGCAGAGGTAATTATCTCTAAAACTACGAAAATTTTTAGCGGTAAAATTGATTTAGATCAGTATAAGTCGATACTAAATATCTTATAAAAAGTAAAATCCCATTCTAAACAGAATGGGATTTGTTTTTAAAGTAATTGTAGATTTTCTAACTTAAAAATTACGATATCTTCATCATCTAGGTCGTCAAAAATTTCTTTATACGTAATTTCAAAACTTTTATTTTTTAGAGATGAAGACTTTAAATCTAAATGTTCAAGATTCTTTTTGTTGATTTGGTCAAAATCAATAATATCTCCGTTTTCTAATTCAAAAATATAATAGCCGTTTGTGTATCCTTGATAAACACCGACTAATGTAACTGTTTGTCGTGAGTTGTAAAAAGCCATGGCTGCCTATATTTACATCATAAACATATCATCTTCTTCAATAAAAGTTTTAAATTCTAAAGTATATCCGTTAGGGTCTTTTATAAAAAACGACACGTGCTCTCCGTGCTTATCTTTTAAAAAAGTTTTTTTCACACTATAATCAGATAACCAGTAGTTAACTCTGTCGTACATTTCTTCCCACATATCACTATTTACAATAACACCAAAGTGAAAGGTGGGCAAAGTATGTTGTTCAAATTGATAGTCTGGAAAACCTAAATTAAATTGATCAACTAAAACAAAAGTTAGCTGGTTGTTAAATAGATTAATATCTACCCATTTTTCAGTTACTCTTCCAGCATGAAATCCTAGTTCATCGGTGTAAAATTTTATTGTTTCTCCTATGTTTAAACATGGAAGTGACATGTGAAAAGTTGGATTCATAATTTACTATTTATTCATTATCAAAATCGTTAGTTATCTCAATTTCATCAAAAGTATCACTGCTATCATCATCAACTTCATGATCTTCCATTGTTTGTTGCAATTGTGAACTTATTTTTACTAAATACAACGTATCATCAGTGTTTACTTCTACAGCTTTTACTGTTTCTCCTTTACTGTTTTTAAAGGAGATAATGTCAGAATGATCGTATCCGTAAGGATATCTTTCTACTAATAAATCTAAAATATCAGTAGTTAACTTAGCATAGTCTACAATAACTCTTTTCATAAGGTTACATTTTTAATAAATAAGCGAATATTAATGGAGCAACAATTGTTGCATCACTTTCTATAATAAACTTAGGAGTATCAATGTCTAATTTTCCCCACGTAATTTTTTCATTAGGAACTGCTCCTGAATAAGATCCGTAACTTGTGGTTGAATCTGAAATTTGACAGAAATAACTCCAGAAAGGAGTATCTTCTCTTTCTAAATCTTGATACAACATCGGTACTACACAAATAGGAAAATCTCCTGCAATTCCTCCTCCAATTTGAAAGAAACCGATTCCATCCTTTGAATTTTCAGTATACCAATGAGCTAAGAAAGTCATATATTCAATTCCTGATTTCATAGTAGAAGCTTTTAATTCTCCTTTTACTACGTAGGAAGCAAAAATATTTCCCATTGTGCTATCTTCCCATCCAGGAACAACAATAGGTAAGTTCTTTTCTGCTGCTGCATACATCCAAGAGTCTTTTAAATCGATTTCGTAATACTCTTCTAAAACTCCTGATAATAATAACTTGTACATAAATTCATGTGGAAGATAACGCTCACCAGCTCCTTCTGCGTCTTTCCAAATTTTGAAAATATGCTTCTGTAAACGCCTAAAAGCTTCCTCTTCAGGAATACATGTATCGGTAACTCGGTTTAACCCTTTTAATAATAAATCCCACTCTTCTTGTGGAGTTAAATCACGATAGTTTGGTACTCTTTTATAATGAGAGTGAGCAACTAGGTTCATGATATCTTCTTCAAGGTTGGCACCGGTACAAGAAATGATATGTACTTTATCTTGACGAATCATTTCAGCAAAAATTTTTCCTAATTCAGCAGTACTCATAGCACCTGCTAATGATACTAACATTTTAGATCCTTGTTCTAATTGTGCCTCATACCCTTTTGCAGCATCTACTAATGCAGCAGCGTTGAAGTGCAGGAAGTATTTTTCTATAAAATTGGTTATAGGTTTGTTCATTTTTTATTTTGTTAAATGATTTTTTCAACAATTACCTGTACTACTTCAAAAAGGATTAAAAGAATGATAATCCACTCTAGCATGCTGCTGTATTTATGCTGTAGTATATCGTTGAATAAATCTAAATTTTCTTTAATTACGTTTAAACTATTTTCAATTCCTTGATGACGTTTTAAAATGTCTAACTCATCTTTTAGTTTATAATCTAAATCAGACAAGTCTTTGTTATTCCAAGCTACATCTGGTGAGTCAAAAACGAATAGATTTTCAGCAATGTTGTTTTTTAAATTTAAGGTTTTACCAATAAATTTTCGCATTTGAATTTTAGAAAGTTTAAAACTTCCTGTTTTTTCTAATTGTTTTGAATACACTAATGTTTTATCGTGTAAATCAGATGTTTTGTTTACATAATTCATTAATGCTACCGATTGTGCTAGGTTAAGCATGATAATATGTGCCACATCATCGTTTAATTCTTTAATTTGAATAGTTCCAAAATCAACTTCTATCGAATTAGAAAAAGTTAAGTTGTATTTTTCTGAAGGCAAGTTATTGATAGCTGACCTTTCTTTGTTGATTAAAAAACTAACAATTTGACTCGTTAAATCATCTGCACAGTTAATAAAAACGACACTTCCATATTCTTTTATATAGAGGTATGAATCGTTTGTAATTTTATATAATAAAAAAGAATGTTCTCTTTTTATTAAATCATACGATTCAAACTGTGAACGAACATCACTAAGTGCTATTCGTTTTTCAAGATGATATGCAAATGCTTTTAAGTGCATCTTAATAATCGTTGTCGTCGTTTTTAAACTTCGCTAATTTGTTAAATGGCGAACTATCTTCTTCATCGTAAACTTCTTCATCTTCCATTTTAGAAGAGAATTTATAGCTTAACATTTTATAGTACAATTTAGCCGCTAAAAAGTCTGATGACTTTTCACTTTTATTAGGACATAATTCTACAATATCAAAACCAACCACATTTCTTTCAGTAAATACTTTCTTTAAAAACTCTAAAGTTTCGTAGTAAAACAATCCTCCTGGTTCAGGGGTTCCTGTACTTGGTAATAATGATGGATCGATTGCATCTAAATCAAAGGTTATAAAAACATTGCCTGTTAATTGGTCAATTACTTCATCTATCCAGTATTCATTCATTGCCATATCGTGTGCAAAAAAAACTTTATCCATGTTCATAGAAGACTTTTCTGATATGTCCATGCTACGAATACCTACTTGTACTAAGTTAGTTGTTTGATTTGCTTCATATACCGCACAAGCATGATTGTAAGAGCTACCTTCGTATTCTTTTCGTAAATCTGCATGTGCGTCAATATGTAATACTGTTAAGTTGTTAAAACATTCATTAAAAGCACGGATTGTTCCTATTGAAATTGAATGTTCTCCACCAAAAAGAGTTACAAACTTATTTTTATTGATGAATTTTTTAGTGGTTGCATGTACAGCTTCTACCATAGCTTCAGGAGAAGAATTTTCCGTAACAGCATCAGCTAAATAAACACCTTCTTTGTATACTTCACTATCAGTTTCTATATCGTATAACTCCATGTTTTCAGAAGCATTTAAAAATGCTTCAGGACCTTTGTCTGCTCCTTTCTGCCAAGTGCTAGTCCCGTCATAAGGAACAGGGATTAGTACTACTTTAGCATTTTCTAATTTTGCGTATTGGTCAGGGATTCCTGCGTAATTTCTTTTTTTCATGTTGATATTTTTTTACTAGTATCCTAAAATTGATAATAGTTCTTCGCTTTTTTGTTGTTCTTTAAATAATTTGGTGGTTAAATCACCATTTTCGTTTTTTTCAATTAGTATATGTTTGGGCGTTGGTATTAAACAGTGTTGTAATCCGCCAAAGCCACCAATAGTTTCTTGGTAAGCTCCTGTATTGAAAAAACCGACATATAACGGCCTCTCTTTTTCATATACAGGCAAATAAATTCCGTTTACATGCTGTTCAGAATTGTAATAATCATCGCTATCACAGGTCAATCCACCTAATAAAACACGTTCATACCTATGATTCCATTTATTAATAGGAAGCATAATAAAGCGTTTGTTTATAGCCCAAGAATCAGGTAACGTAGTGATGAAAGATGAGTTAATCATATTCCATTTTTCACGGTCGTTTTGTTTTTTTTGATATAATACTTCATATACAGCTCCTCCAGCTTCACCAACGGTAAAACTTCCAAATTCAGTAAAAATATTAGGTACTGATACACCAGCTTCTTTACAAGAAAGGTTTATTTGGTTTATAATTTCATCTACCATGTATTCATAATCGTAATCAAATGCTAATGAGTTTTTAATAGGGAAACCTCCACCAATATTTAAGCTATCTAGGCATGGACATACTTTTTTTAGCTTGGTATATACTCGTAAACATTTTACTAATTCGTTCCAATAATAGGCGTTATCTCTAATTCCTGTATTGATAAAGAAGTGTAGCATCTTTAGCTCTACTTGTGGGTTATTAGCGATTTCACGTTCGTAAAACGATACAATATTTTTGTAACCAATTCCTAAACGGCTAGTGTAAAACTCAAACTTAGGCTCTTCTTCTGAAGCAATACGAATTCCTACGTTAAATTTACTTCTAGTTTCGTCTAACAATAAGTTTAACTCCTCGTAATTGTCAATTATTGGTATGCAATTTGTATGCCCACCATCAATTAAACTTATAATATTGGCAATGTATTGGTCGCGTTTAAAACCGTTACACAATACATAAGCATCATCACTTAATTTTCCTTCTTTTTTTAGTGATTTTACAATATCAATATCAAAAGCAGATGAGGTCTCAATGTGTATATCGTTTTTTAAAGCTTCGTCTAGCACATATTTAAAATGAGAGCTTTTAGTACAATAACTGTAGTTGTAAGTACCTTGGTAATTGTGTTTTTCAATAGCTGTATGAAACCAGTTTTTAGCTTTGTTTATGTTTTCTGATATTTTGGGTAAATAGGTGAATTTTAACGGTGCTCCGTATTGTTTCACTAATTCCAGCATATCAATGTTGTGAAAAAATAAATTGTTGTTTTCTGTATGAAATTCCGCTTGCGGAAAATCAAATGTTTGTTCTATTAAGTCTTTATATTTAGTATTCATTGTTATTTTAGTTGTATCTGTATGTTGGGTACAGACAATCATTCCAAAAATAGTTAAGGCATAGACCCGAAACTTTTTTAAATAAAATGTATAACAGATTTTGTTGTTGTGTTACAACAAGCTGTTAAACCAAAATAAATTAAATAGTTAGACTCTTAAAGCTAAGCAATCACCACACTGTTTATAAAAATTCAGTGGTAGAGAGTATTGAAAGTTGGAAGAAACCTTAATTTTTCGGTTGTGTTTCTCAAACACTAAGTAATCAACTATCTTCCCATAGAAGTTATTGCCGAAATAAGTAAAACGTAACATTTTGACTTATATAATAAGATGCGGTAAATGTAAACTATTTTTTAATACAACAAACTTTTTTTTATTTTTTTTAATGGATTGATTTGTAGTTTTTTAGTCTTTTTTTTGATTCCTTATTAACTCTATTCCTTTGTATAGAATAGTTGTATTGGGTATCGTAATTTCTCTTTTTTCTTCTGGCATGTATAAAAGAACATAAAAACCAGTAATGTTTTTAACAACTCCTTGTAAATCGAAGTCTTTGTCTATAATTTTTATAGTATCGCCAATGCGCATAGGATGATAAAAAAACAAAATAATACTAGCTGTTAGGTTTGATAAAATAGACCATTGAGCAAAAAAACCAACTCCAAGTACCGCAAGTATTGAAGAAGCAAAAACGATAACTTCTTTAAAGTTAATACCAAAAATTATCAACGAGATAAAGAAAGCTAAGGTATAATATAGAAAATAACTTAGGTTTAATATCAATTTTCTTCTATGAGGTTCAATAGCATTTTTTACGATATAAGATCGGGTGAGTTTTTTAGTAAGATGAATCAAAAAAAATAACGTTGCTATTAAAAACAAGAACTGTAAAAACGGACTGAAGAGAGACAGTTCTAAAAAACGATTTTTCATTATTGAGTATTTTTATTACAAATATACTTCTGGTTTTGTAAATACAATCTCGAAATAAAAAATTATATTTGATTGGAAATCATAATTCTATATCGTTATGAAAAACATTTTAATACCATATAATTTTTCAGAGGTGGCAATTAATGCACTGAATTATACAAAACAATTGTTTAAAGATGTTGAGGCAACTATTTATTTATTAGATGTGTACATAAGTCAACCTTCAGAACTTTTAAGTGATGAAGAAAATGAAAAATGGTTTAATGAAATGGATAATGAAATTGAAGACGAATTAAAGTATCTGATTGATGTTTTAAGAAGAGAAGATACTAGTTTTAAATACGATTATATTGTAGCATCTAATTCATTAACCAAAGCAGTAACGAACACAATTAAAGAAAAGGATATTGATGTTGTAATTACAGGTACAAAAGGAGCAAAAAGCTTAACTGAAATATTTATTGGTACCAATACCATGAAAATAATTAATGCGGTTAATGAATGCCCAATATTGGTAGTACCAATGAATTATAAGTATAAAGCATTACATCAGATAGTATTTTCAACAAATTATAAAAGGACGTTTACAGTAAGAGAGCTACAATTTTTAGTGAATTTAACGACAATTAAAAAAAGTTTAATTGAAGTTGTGAATCTTTCAGAAGAAAGTTTTCTGTCTGAAAATCAGCAGAGAAATAAAGTTAAATTAAGAGAATTACTACAAGAGCTAAATGTTGTGTATAAAAAGTTAGATTGGAAAGATTCTGAAACATTAACTTTAGAAAATCATATAGAAGAAACAGAAAGCGAACTGTTGGTTTTAATAAATCATAAATACAACTTCTTTAATCGTTTGTTAGATGAAAACGTAATTAAAAAATCGGCATTTAATAGTAAAATACCTTTATTAATATTACCAGAAATAGTGTAATTATGAAGTTTACTGAAGAGTTCTATAAAAGTATAGCTAACTTGTTTTATGCAGTTTCTATGGTTGATAAAAAGATGACGATAGAAGAAAAAAAGAGTATTGTTAAAAGGGTGGAAAAAAATTGGTCTACTTCAGAAAACAAATCGGATAGTGAATTGATTTATGAAACCTTAAGAAGGTTGATTAAAGAAAAAGTTACTTCAGAAGAAGCCTATGAAAGCTTTAAAAAATATTATTTAGCAGATAAAGAGAAATTCTCAAAAAAAGTAATTCATGATTTATTAGCTGCATCACATGAAATTTCTAGTTCTTATGCCGGAAAAAATAAGTCAGAACTCATAATTTTGGCAAAGTTGCATAAACTATTCAAACTTGTTTAAAAACAACATGACTCGATTTATAATAAAACAAAAAAACACAAAACATGTAATTCCTGGAAGCCCAGTTTTTGTAGGCAATCAAAAAGAAGAAAATACTAGAATACGATTAATAGGTTATGATGAAAACGAACTTGTAGAAGTTGAGCTTAAAGCTATAAGTGAGCTTAATAGTTATTTAAGTAAATACAAAAAACTTTGGATTAATATAGATGGTTTACATGATGTTGAGTTGGTGGGAGAAATAGGAAAATTGTTTGATATTCATACGCTTGTTCTTGAAGATATTGTAAATACAGATCAAAGACCTAGGGTAGATATTGAAGAGCACTATATTTTTACCAGTATTAAGATGATGTTTTTAAATAAAGATAGACATCAACTTGAAGCTGAACAAGTTTCTATGTATTTGTTAAAAAATGTACTTATTACTTTTCAAGAAAGAAAAGGAGATGTTTTTGAACCAGTAAGGGAAAGATTACGTAACAAAAAAGGAAGAGTTCGAAACTATAATATAACCTACTTGAAATACTGTTTATTAGATGTTATTGTAGATAATTATAATTTCTTAATGGAAACCTTTGGAGAAAAAGTAGAAGATTTAGAAGATAAAATTCTACTCCAGCCCAATAAAAATATATTACAAGAAATTAATAAATATAAAATAGAACTTAATTATTTTAGAAAAGCAATAAGACCAACTCGTGAAGCAATAAATAGTTTTAAAGCTTTAAAAACTGAATTAATAACTAAAAAGGAACAACCTTTCTTTAATGATTTACACGATTTAGTTCAACGAAGTTATGATTCAGTTGAAAACTATAAAAATATGTTAAGTGAACAACTTACTGTATATTCTACGAATGTAAATAACCGCCTAAACGATATTATGAAAATACTAACGATATTTTCAGTAATCTTTATTCCTATTACTTTTATAGCGGGTATTTATGGTACAAATTTCGAATATATTCCAGAGCTTAGGTATCGTAGCGGGTACTTTGTCATGTGGGGAGTTATTCTGTTTATAGTGATGATTATGCTAGGGTACTTTAAATATAAAAAATGGTTTTAAGGATTGTTTAAGTATTTGAAATTTAAAATTTTGTACTTTTGTAATGTAAAATGAAAAAAGCATTTCATAAAATAGCGTCTATTTTAATGGCTTTTGTAGTGTTGTTATCTACAATGTCGTTTACTGTTAACAGTCACTTTTGTGGAGACATGCTAGTAGGTACAAGCTATTTTGTAAAAGCTGAATCTTGCGGAATGGATATGAAGCAAGAAACAAAATCTAAAGACTGTTCAGTAAAGAAAAAGAACTGTTGTCAAGATGTGGCTTCAGTAGTTGAAGGTCAAGATACGTTAAAAATTACTTCTTTTGATCAATTATCTTTCGATCAACAAGTTTTTATAGCTTCATTTTACTACAGCTATAATATTTTATTTGAAGGAATTCACGATAAAGTGGTCCCTTTTAAAAATTATGTGCCTCCACTGGTCATCAAGGATATTCATGTGCTTGATGAAGTATATTTAATTTGATTTTTTAAACAATAACTATTTGTCCTTTTGAGAAATTCAATATGATGATTTGTCGTATTCGATGTTTTTTAAAACATCAATGTTTAATTGTTTAAAATCATTTTTTATGCTGAATAAAAGCATTAAATTTTTAATAGAAAACAAACTGGTAGCAGTTATATTACTCGTTTTATTTGTAGGATGGGGAACTGTAAATACACCATTTAATTTTAATACAGGATTTTTACCAAACGATCCTGTAGCGGTTGATGCAATACCTGATATTGGTGAAAATCAACAAATTGTTTTTACAAAGTGGGACGGACAATCCCCACAAGATATAGAAGATCAAATAACGTACCCGTTAACCACTTCTTTGCTTGGAATTTCAGGGGTGAAAACTATTCGTAGTTCCTCTATGTTTGGACTTTCAAGCATCTATGTAATTTTTGATGAAGATGTTGACTTTTATTGGAGTCGCTCTAGAATTCTTGAAAAATTAAATTCATTACCAAGTAACTTATTACCAGAAGGAGTAAGTCCGTCATTAGGACCCGATGCAACAGGTTTAGGTCAAATTTTTTGGTACACACTTGAAGGGCGTGATGAAGATGGAAATGTAACCGGAGGTTGGGACTTAAATGAGTTACGTAGTGTACAAGATTATTATGTGAAATACGCCTTGTCATCTTCAAATGGCGTGTCAGAAGTAAGTTCTATTGGTGGTTATGTACAAGAATATCAAATTGATGTAAAACCAGAGTTGATGCGTCAATACAATATCAGTTTACAACAAATTGTAACAGCTGTAAAGCAAAGTAATCAAGATATTGGAGCGCAAACGATAGAAATAAATCAAGCAGAGTATTTAGTCCGTGGCTTAGGATATGTAAAGTCAATAGCAGATATTGAGAACGCTGTAGTTACAGCTAAAAACTATACTTCAATACGAGTAAAAGATATCGCAAAAGTATCATTAGGAGCTGAGCCTCGTAGAGGAATTTTAGATAAAGAGGGTGCTGAGGTAGTAGGAGGTGTGGTTGTATCACGCTACGGAGCGAATCCTTTAGAGGTAATTACCAATGTAAAAGCGAAGATTAAAGAATTAAGTGCAGGTTTACCAAGTAAGGAGTTAAAAGACGGTAGAACTTCTCAATTAACAATAGTTCCGTTTTATGATCGTACTGAGTTAATCCATGAAACTTTAGATACGTTGAACGAAGCACTTACGTTAGAAATACTCATTACCATATTAGTAATTGTTGTGATGGTCTTCAATTTACGAGCTTCTATATTAATATCAGGACTGTTACCAGTGGCAGTATTGATGGTTTTTATTGCGATGAAAGCCTTTGGAGTTGATGCAAACATCGTAGCTTTATCAGGAATTGCAATTGCTATTGGAACCATGGTAGATGTCGGGGTCATACTCTCCGAAAATATTATTAGCCATTTAGAGAAAAGAGAGAATAGAAAAGAGAGAATAGAAGGAAAAGAAGTCATTCCGACAGAACGAGGTACGAATGACAAGGAATCTCTATCCATCAATCAAATAGTATATAATGCAACAGCTGAAGTTTCAGGAGCAATTGTAACTGCAGTAATGACAACGATTATCAGTTTTATTCCGGTGTTTACGATGATTGGTGCTGAAGGAAAATTATTCCGTCCACTAGCATTTACCAAAACGTTCGCATTAATAGCGGCGATTGTAGTAGCATTGTTTTTAATACCACCATTCGCAGCTATTTTATTCAGAAAAAAAGAGCTAACGAAAAACTTTAAGTACATGTTAAATGGAGTTTTAATTGTGTTGGGTATTATCGCTATGTTTTACGGAAACTGGCTAGGAATTGCATTAACAGCTTTCGGAGTTGTACAGTTCTGGAGTAATTACTCAGGAAAAACAACAACTCATTTTTCGTTTTCCAAGTATAGCTTTACACTGTCAGTAAACACTATCAATATTATTATTTCAGCACTAGCAATTGTTGGTTTGTTAGCAGAGTATTGGAGACCTTTAGGAGTTGATAAAAGTATTGTTACCAATCTTTTATTTGTAGCACTTATTTGTTTTGGATTGTTAGGCTTTTTCAGTTTACTTCAAAAACAGTACAATCAGATATTACAATGGGCATTGAATAATAAAGGACTGTTTTTAACCATTCCATTAACAGTGTTAATTTGCGGATTCCTTATTTTTAAGAACACAGGAAAAGAGTTTATGCCTTCGTTAAATGAAGGGTCATTTTTATTGATGCCAACTTCTATGCCGCACTCAGGTGTAGAAGAAAATAAGCGGGTATTACAACAACTAGATATGGCAGTCGCTAATATTCCGGAAATAGCAACGGTAGTTGGTAAGGCAGGAAGAACAGATTCTGCATTAGACCCCGCACCTTTATCGATGTATGAAAACGTAATTAATTACAAGCCAGAATATGCTTTAAATGCTGAAGGAGAACGTCAACGATTTAAGGTCGATGAAAATGGTGATTTTGTATT
The DNA here is from genome assembly GCF_003387615.1 of Tenacibaculum gallaicum. GTDB lineage: Bacteria > Bacteroidota > Bacteroidia > Flavobacteriales > Flavobacteriaceae > Polaribacter > Polaribacter gallaicus. Next base: position 205,804 of record NZ_QUNS01000002.1, read on the forward strand.
GAAAAACGGAACGTCATTACAAGTGAAAGAAGGTGAAGCGAGGCAAACTGTTAATGCAAAAGAGGAACTTATTCCTGATGAAGATGGAGAGTTCTTCCGAAACTGGCGTCCGCATATCAAATCACCCAATGATATTTGGAATGAAATTGTAAAAGCAACGAAGCTGCCAGGAGTAACATCTGCACCAAAACTGCAACCTATCGAAACTCGATTGGTTATGTTACAAACAGGAATGCGTGCACCGATGGGAATCAAAGTAAAAGGACAAGATTTAAAACAAATTGAAGCTTTTGGTGTAAAGCTTGAAGGAGTTTTAAAGAAAGTAGAAGGTGTTAAAAAAGAAGCTGTTTTTGCTGATAGAATTGTAGGAAAACCTTACCTGCTAATTGATATTGATAGAGAGAAATTAGCTCGCTACGGAATTGCCGTTCAAACCGTACAAGATGTGTTGAAAGGAGCTGTAGGAGGTATGCAATTATCGCAAACGGTAGAAGGGAGAGAACGCTATGGAATTCGAGTTCGCTATCCAAGAGAGTTACGATCTAATCCAACCGATTTAGAAAATATTTACGTACCAGTAGCCAAAGGAACTCCAGTTCCGCTAAGTGAATTAGCAACGATTCGTTACGAACAAGGACCTCAAATGATTAAAAGTGAAGACACGTTTTTAATAGGATATGTATTGTTTGATAAATTAGATGGTTTTGCTGAGGTAAATGTAGTAGAGGCTGCTCAAAAAGCAATTCAACAAAAGGTAGATTCAGGAGAACTAGTCGTTCCTAAAGGAATATCATATCAGTTTACAGGAACCTATGAAAATCAATTAAGAGCAGAAAAAACATTGTCAGTAGTAGTACCATTGGCATTGATGATTATCTTTTTAATACTGTATTTTCAATTCCGTTCAGTAGCTACTTCGTTAATGGTGTTTACAGGAATTACAGTCGCTTTTGCAGGAGGATTTATCATGATGTGGTTATACGGGCAAGATTGGTTCTTGAATTTTAGTGTATTTGGAGAAAACTTGCGAGAGTTATTTCAAATGCATCCAATTAATTTAAGTGTTGCTGTTTGGGTAGGGTTTATAGCATTGTTTGGAATTGCAACTGATGATGGTGTAGTAATGGCAACCTACTTAAAACAGACGTTTACTAAAGATAAACCTCAAACTATTGAAGCTATTCGAGCTTCTGCATTACACGGAGGAAACAAACGTATTAGAGCTTGTTTAATGACAACAGCAACAACAATTTTAGCCTTGTTGCCAGTATTAACTTCTACAGGAAGAGGTAGTGATATTATGATTCCGATGGCGATTCCTGCTTTTGGAGGAATGATTATAGATGTTACTTCGTATTTTATAGTACCAGTACTGTATAGTTGGAGAGAAGAGTTTTTATTAAAACGAAAAATAAAAGGAGATGAGTTTTAAAATAGAAAATAAAAAGATAGTCTTGTTTCTTGTTTCGATAATCTTTGTTTTTAAGATGCAAGGACAAGACTTACAGGAATACATAAACATAGCCTTAGAAAATAACCCTGAAGTACAGCAGTTTGATACACAGTACAAGCGTATTTCAGAGAAAAAAACGGAGGTAAATACACTGCCCAATACAGAGTTTGGAGCAGGATACTTTGTTAGCACACCAGAAACACGTACAGGTCCACAACGATTTAAGTTGTCTGTAAAACAAATGATTCCTTTCTTCGGAACCATAACTGCACGAGAAAACTATGTGTCTTCATTAGCAGATGCTGCTTATCAAGATATTGTAGTAGTGAAACGTAAACTAGCAACATCAGTAACGCAATCGTATTACAAGCTTTATGAAGTTAAAGCAAAACAAAAAGTGTTAAAGGAGAATATAGCATTACTAGAAACCTATGAAAAGTTAGCATTAACTTCAGTTGAAGTAGGAAAAGCATCTGCAGTAGATGTGTTAAGGTTACAAATAAGACAAAACGAGTTAGCACAACAAAAAGAAGTATTGCAAGAAACTTTTTTAGGAATGCAGAAAGCATTTAATAAATTATTGAATCAAGATGTTAACACACCAGTTTCAGTAGTTGATAATGTACAAATTCCGACAAAAGTAGCTAAAATACAGCCAGGTACTTTAAAGTTACATCCAGAGTTGATGAAGTTTGATAAGTTGTACACCTCCGTAGAAAAATCAGAGTTCTTAAACCAAAAAGAAAAACAACCTATGATAGGTTTTGGACTTGATTATGTAAATGTTGAAAAACGTACAGACATGGATATGGCAGATAATGGCAAGGATATTATAATGCCAATGGTGTCGTTGTCAATTCCTATTTTCAATAAGAAAAATAAATCTCTGAGTAAACAGAATAAGTTACAACAAGAGGAAATTCTTTCACAAAAGGAACAACGGTATAATACTTTAGAGTCTGTGTTGTACAGAGCGGTTTCAGATAGAAAATCATCTGTAATAAGTTATCGAACACAACTTAAAAATTTAGAGCAAGCAAAAAATGCAGAACAAATCTTAGTAAAAAGTTACGAGACAGGAACAATAGATTTTAACGATGTGTTAGATATTCAGGAATTACAATTGAAATTTCAAATGAATATGATTACATCAGAAGTAAATTACTACACAGAAAGTACCATAATTAATTATTTAATTAAATAAGATGAAAAAATATATAGTTTATATAGCAATTTTAATCGCTGGACTGTTCTTAGGATGGCTGCTTTTTGGAGGTTCTTCAAATAATGAAGCAGCACACGATCATAATACAGTAGAGAAGAATAAAATGTGGACTTGTTCTATGCATCCACAAATTATGCAACCAGAACCAGGAGATTGCCCTATTTGTGGGATGGATTTAATTCCTGCGGAAGCTAGTGCAGATGGATTGGCGGCAAATCAGTTTAAATTAACTAAAAATGCATTGGCGTTGGCGAACGTACAAACTACTGTGATTGGTGATGCTATCAATGCTGATAATACAATTACACTATCAGGAAAAATAGCAGAAAACGAAAAGTCGAATGCAGTACAGGTAAGCTATTTTGCAGGAAGAATAGAACGTTTGAATGTGAATTTTACAGGAGAGAAAATAAACAAAGGTCAGTTATTAGCAACGGTATACTCTCCAGAATTGGTAAAAGCGCAGCAAGAATTGTTAACAGCAGCTTCTGTAAAAGAAAATCAACCCGCATTGTACAAAGCAGTTAGGAATAAACTGAAATTATGGAAGCTATCAGAGAAACAAATCAATCAGATAGAGAAAACAGGAAAAGTCAAAGAAAATTTTCCTGTATATGCTACGGTTTCCGGTACGGTGTCAGAAAAATTAGTAGAACAAGGAGATTATGTAAGTCAAGGACAAGCTTTATTGAAAATAGCTAATTTGAATTCGGTATGGGCAAATTTTGATGTATATGAAAATCAAATCAGTAATTTTAAAGTAGGGCAAAGTATAGCAATTACTACAAATGCGTATCCCAATGAAACATTTAATGCAAAAGTTTCATTTATCGACCCTGTGTTAAATCCAGAAACTCGTACAGTAACCATGCGTGCTGTATTGAATAACAGTAAAGGAAAGTTTAAACCAGCAATGTTTGTTACGGGGAAAGTGGAAGCTGGAGAAAAACAAACTGAACAACAATTAAGTATTCCTGCAACAGCAGTATTGTGGACAGGAAAGCGTTCAGTTGTATATGTAAAACCAGATGCAAGCCAACCAATTTTTGAGATGCGTGAGATTGTGTTAGGAGGAAGAGTAGGTGAGAATTATCAAATAAAAAAAGGATTAGAGTCAGGAGAGGAGATTGTGACGAATGGAGTATTTACAATAGATGCTTCAGCACAATTACAAGGAAAGAAATCAATGATGAATCATACTAAAGAAATTACAGAATCTTTTAACACGCCTAAAAAGTTTAAAGAGCAGCTTCAAAATGCTTATGAAGGTTATATAGAGTTAAAAGATGCTTTAGTAAAAACGGATGCTGACGCTGCAAAAACCAGTGCTGAAAACCTGCAAAAAGACTTAATATCGATAGACATGAAGTTGCTAACTAACAAAAAAGCACATCAACAATGGATGCAATTAATTCCTGCATTAAAATCAAGTAATGAGGAAATAGCAAAAACAGCTGATGTTGCTATACAACGAAAGTATTTTAAAATAGTATCTGATAATTTTATTAAAGCAGTTCAGTCTTTCGGAATTAATGAAGTCACTTATAAACAATACTGTCCTATGGCAGATAGTGATAAAGGAGCTTATTGGTTAAGTAAAGAAAAACAAGTGTTAAATCCGTATTTTGGTGATATGATGCTAAAATGTGGTGAAGTAAAAGAAACAATAAATAATAATTAAATTTCAATTCAAAATGAGAAAAGTAATCTTAGGAGTGGCTATGTTGGCTACTATTGGTTTAGCAAGTTGTAAAAATGAAGCTAAAAAAGAAACAGAAACAAAAGAAGTACAAACAGAGCAAACTTCAGCTAAAGAAGTAGCAATGACTACAGCAATTTTTGGAGTAAGAGGTAATTGTGGAATGTGTGAAAGCACAATTGAAAAAGCAGTAAATGATGTTGATGGAGTAGCATCGGCAGATTGGGACAAATTAAAAAAACAAATAAATGTATCGTTTGATGATTCAAAAACGAATTTAGATGCTATTCACAATGCAGTTGCAGCATCTGGTTACGATACTGATAAAGTTTCAGGAAGTGATGAAGCTTATGGTGATTTACCAGGTTGTTGTCAATACGATCACAATATGGAAATGAGCTTAAAAGGTGATGTAAAAGCAGATGAAATGTCTAATCACTAATTTTTGACACTATTCTAAAAAGTGTAACGAACTTAAAACGTCGTTACACTTTTTTCTTTCTTACTACAACTAAATAACCAACGTATTCCGTATTTATCGGTTATACTTCCAAATAAATGGCCCCAATGGTTTCTCTTTAATGGCAAAGCCATTGTTTTCTTTTCGGCTAAACTTGAATAGTATTGTCTTATCTCAGTTTCATTGTTGCTTTTTAGAAGGATAGAGATAGTGTTTCCTTGTAATAATTTATCTTCATCAAATAAATCAGTACCCATTAATAACATATTTTCTTTTTTAAGAAAAGCCTGTATAATATATTTTTTATAATTGTTAGGAAGATTCTCAGTTTTAGGTGAGTCTTCTAAGGTTTGAAAATATAATTCACCACCCAAGCAATTTTGGTAAAAAAGCATTGCTTCTCTGCAATTACCATTAAACGTAAGATAAGTTATTAATTGGCTCATTATTTAAAGTTAGTGAATCAATTGGTTATAGTATTTATTTTATGATAATTGATATAAGACAAGACTAAAATACCAAGTGCTATAATTGGTAAAAAGGAATTAAGAGTAAGTCCATCAATAGCAGCATGACTTATAGCAGCAAATAAAAAAACAAAGCTAAAACCAGCATATGCCCATTCCTTTATTGTTTTATGTAGTTTAGGAATTATTAAAACGAGAGCTCCTAATATTTTAAAAACAACTAAAGCATTCCCGAAATATTGTGGATACCCTAAGTGTTTAATTCCTTCTTTTGCCAGTTCCGTTTGAGAAAATAATGCAGGCATAAGACCTTCAAATAGAACGATGATAATAGTAGTTATCCAAAATATAGTTTTTTTAGTTTTCATAATAATAAGTTTTTATACTTAGTTAACCTTATTGGTTTTCTACATACTTTTTAAAATTATCTAAAATAGCTTGCCATCCTCCTTTTTGTACATCAATAGAGTTTTGAGTTTCTGCATCAAAAACTGTTATAACTTCAGTATAGTCTTCTTTTGATGTAAAGTTTGTTTTTGCCTTTCTACCATCATCCATGGTGTATGCAATACACTCAAGAGGGCTTACTTCATCGTAAGTACCGGTAAAATCGAAACTAAAGCTTCCATCTTTAGCTTCCATTCTTGATAAGAATTTTCCTCCAACTTTTAAATCGTTTTCAGCACGAGTAGTATGCCAATCTTCAGAAGCTGTATTCCATGTTTTTATATGCTTTGGAGTTGTCCATATATCCCATACTTTGTTAGGAGTTCCTTTAATTGTTGTTTTAACTGTTATTTGTTCCATGATTTTAAGGTGTTAATGTTAATACTACAAAGATGAAATTAATTTAAAGCTTTCTTTGGGTGGTATAACGGCATTTTTAAGGGCTAATTACGCCAATTTCTTATATTTGTTTTATGAAAAACGTTTCTATCCTTGTTCCAGAGTCCGCTGTAATAGAATCTGTTGCTGATCCGCAATACATGTTTTCTGCAGCAAATGATTTTTTAAGATCTAATAATCGAGAACCCCTTTTTAAGGTAAACCTTGTAGGGAGTAAAAAAGAAATTAGTTTTAATAATGGGATGTTTTCTGTCCATACAAATAAGTTATTACAAGAAGTTACTCAAACAGATCTTATTATAATACCGGCGCTTTTTGGAGATATGAAAACAGCGGTTAAACTTAATGAAGAAGCCATTCCTTGGATTGTAAAACATTATAAAAAAGGAACTGAAGTGGCCTCATTATGTGTTGGTGCGTTTTTATTAGCTTCAACAGGAATTTTGAATGGGAAGAAATGTTCTACACATTGGGCTTTTTACAACGAGTTTCAAGAAACTTTTCCAGATGTTGAGGTGAGAGACGGTAGTATTATTACCGAAGAAAATGGTATTTATTCTAGTGGAGGAGCAAACTCTTATTGGAACTTATTATTATATCTTTTAGAAAAGTATACTGATAGAGATACGGCTATTTTAGCTTCCAAATACTTTGCAATTGATATCGATAGAGACAGTCAGTCTGCATTTACAATGTTTACAGGGCAAAAAAACCATAATGACTTGGAGGTTATAAAAGTGCAAGAGTATATAGAAGCAAATTATAAAGATAAAATTACTGTAGATGACATGGCTAGTTTAGTAGCGGTTAGTAGAAGAAGTTTTGAAAGACGTTTTAAACAAGCTACTAATAATACCATTATCCAGTATCATCAACGTGTAAAAATTGAAGCAGCCAAAAGACATTTTGAAAGTACTAGAAAAAATATTACAGAGGTAATGTATGAAGTAGGGTATTCGGATACCAAAGCTTTTAGAAATGTTTTTAAAAAGATTACAGGACTCACACCTATTGAGTATAGAAACAAGTATAGTAAAGGAAGTTAATCTTTTAATAAGTGTTTTGAAGTTTATAGTTTTGAATATTAGTTGATTACTTTTTTTAAAAAAATTGCGCAGTCAAATAACTTCTTTTATTTTAGCAGTTAAATAACTGTGTAATGAAGTTAAGAAGAGATGTATTTCAAGCTATAGCAGACCCAACTCGTAGAACTATTATTTCTTTAGTAGCGCTTCAAGCAATGACACCATCTGCAATAGCTAATAATTTTGAGTATTCAAGGCAAACAATTTCTAAGCATATACAAATACTATCTGAATGTGATATTCTGAAACAGGAGCATAAAGGTAGAGAGATATATTATCATTTAAATCCAGAGGGAATGAAAGAAATAGCAGCTTTTATTGAGCCTTTTAGAGAGTTTTGGGATGAACGGTATAATAAGTTAGAGTCTGTTATGAAAAACTATAAAAAAAAATAAAATATGGAGCAGAAGACCAAAGTTACAGCTGAAGCTGGGAAACAAGAGATTTTAATAAATAGAATATTTGACTTGCCTATAGAACACTTATTTATGGCGTACGTTGATCCTGAAATCATTGAACAATGGATGGGGACCAAGGTGCTAAAACTTGAAAGTAAAGCAAATGGAAGCTATCAGTTTGAAACGACTGATGGAGCAGGAAATAAACATTTGATAAAAGGAGTTATTCACGAGTTTATTCCTCAGAAAAAAATTATTAGAACTTTTGAGATGGATAGTATGCCTTTTGGTGTGCAGTTAGAAGTTTTTACGTTCGAAAAATTAACGGATAGTAAGAGTAAGCTTATTAAGAAAGTAATTTACCAATCGGTTAAATATAGAGATGAAAATTTAAAACTTCCATTTAAAATGGGCATTAATTGGGCACATCAACGATTAGAAGAAGTTGTAAATAAATTATCTAAAGTATGAAAGTAAAAAACATTACGTATTGGGTATTGACAATATTTCTATCAATAGGAATGCTCGCAGGAGGTATTCAACAGATGTTACAAATTGGAGGATACAATGAAATTGTTAAAGCGTTAGGATACCCGTTATATTTATTGAGCATTTTAGGTGTGTGGAAAATATTAGGAGTAATTGTTATTCTAGCTCCTAAATTAACTCTATTAAAAGAATGGGCGTATGCAGGCTTTTTCTTTGCTATGTCTGGAGCTGCAGTTTCTCATATAGCCGTAGGGCAAACTTTTACTGAAGCAATACCATCTTTAATATTGTTAGTAATAACTGTTTTATCTTGGTATTTAAGACCAGATAGTAGAAAAATAAAAAGAATTATAAAGTAAGTTTGAAATGGAAAAAGTAGATAAGTATATAGAAAACATAAAAAAATGGCAAGAAGAAACAAAATTGTTACGACAAATTTGTTTGGATTGTGGTCTTGAAGAAGATTTTAAATGGATGCACCCTTGTTATACCTTTCAAGGAAAAAACATAGTGTTAATTCATGGTTTTAAAGATTATTGTGCATTACTTTTTCATAAAGGAGCATTATTAAAAGACACAGGTAATATTTTAATTCAACAAACAGAAAATGTACAATCGGCTCGTCAAATTAGGTTTACAAAGCCAGAAGAAATTATAAATTTAATATCAACTATCAAAGCATATATCTTCGAAGCTATAGAGGTTGAAAAAGCAGGCTTAAAAGTAAAAACTAAGAAAACTTCAGAATTCGAAATGGTAAATGAGTTTAAAGAAGTACTGCAAGAAAATCCAGATATACAAACAATTTTTGAAGAACTAACCCCAGGAAGACAAAGAAGTTACTTGTTGTATTTTTCTCAAGCTAAACAATCAAAAACACGCTTGTCAAGAATAGAGAAGTCTATCCCAAAAATGATTGAAGGAAAAGGGTACAACGAAAGGTAAGAAATAGAGCTACCTAAAAAAGTAGCTCTATAGAAAACTTAGATAAAAACTTGATAAATTAATATTGTTACGAAGTCTTATAATAGACTATAAAACGTTAGAAGTTGTGTGAAACATCTGTGTAGATACTGCGATACGGTTCCAAATATTAATTTCCCCTATTTGTATAATAATTTGAGCTATTTCATTAGCGTTAAAGTACTCCTTAAGTTTCTGAAAGGTGTCTTCTGTTAATCCGTTGTTGCTTATTAGTGTTACTTCATCAGTAGCAGCCAATAAAGCTTTTTCTTTCTCAGAAAACAAAGGAGATTCTCTCCAAGCACTTAAAGCAAAAATTCTGTTTTGCGATTCTCCGTTTTTTAAAGCCTCCGTAGTATGCATTTCTATACAATAAGCACATGTGTTAATTTGTGAAGCTCTTATTTTTATAAGGTTTTTACTCTTTTTTGAAAGAGTTGTTGTTTCAAGGTATTTGTAAATTTCTAAGATTGCATTATAAGCATTAGGCTCTAATTCTTGAATGTTTAGTCTTTGTTTCATAATTTTTAATTTTATAAACCAAAGGTATTATTCCCAGTAATATTAAAACTTAAGCCAATTTAAGAAACGTAATACTGTATGTTAAAGCTATAAAGAAGCATTTTATTTTTTTTCGGGTTTAGAATAAGTAACAATATCAATTCCTATTCCGTTGGGATCAATAATTGCAAAATGCCTATCACCCCAAGGTTCATCTCTTAACTCAATTTCAATAGGTGTTCCTTTTTCTTTTAGCTGTTTGTAGTAACTGTCTACATTTTCTACTTCAATAGTTAAATATACTCCTTTACCGTTAAATGCCGATTGAAAAATAGGTTTTTGACTAGGATGATTTGGAAGTAAGAAACTAATTTCTGAAGATTTATTAGGTGAATGTAATAGAAGGTAAAAATCATTTTCAAAAGTAACTCCAAAACCTAATGTTTGAGTATAAAATTTTTTAGTTTCTTGTAGTTTTTCGGTTATAATTCCTGCGTTTAGTTTCATTTTTTTGAATGTTTGTGCGTTGATAGATACAACAGTTAGTATCAACCCGATTATTATTAATTTTTTCATGTGCTACATTTTTGTTGAAACAAATTTAGTGTCAAGAGTTTTAGCTTGATTGTATAAATCGGACAGATTTTAAAAAAGAGCTTTAGAGGGGGGTACACCATAAAATGTTTTAAAGTGTTTAATAAAGTGAGCTTGATCAAAAAAACCTAGGTCTAAATAAAGTTTGTTGTTCTTCAAACTTTGTGTAGATGTGGTTTCGTTTAAAACTTGTTGAAACCGAACAACATTACTAAAAGCTTTAGGAGTTGTGCCAATGTAATAATTAAAAACTCTTTGTAATTGACGAGTACTTAAACCAGTATTCAAATCTTTTTCAATATCTAAATAACCTTTATGATGAAAAATAAGAGATAAAGCTTTAAAAAAACGAGAATCGTTTTGTATAGATTGACTTTGAGTTAGGTTTATAAACCTAAAATTAAGGAGTTTCACAATGCTTTCTAACGAGCTTCTCGAACTTATAGTTGTTTGTATCCATTCGGATAAGTGAGGTAAAAAAAGTTTTAGTTCTTGTGATTGATTACTTAGCTCTTTAGCATTAATTTTAAATAATAAAGGAAAAACTGAAGGAAAAAAACGAATTCCTATATAATCAAAATCATTCCCGATAGGAAACTCAACATATTTTCTGCAAAAACCCATTATAAAGCTTTCAGAAATATGCTTTTTGTTAAAGAAAATATCAATACAACCGTCAGAAACAACTCGATAAGAGAAAGGATTTTGTAATGGTTCTTTAGTTTTTAATTGCCAAAAACAATAAATATAGTTCTCTAACCTGATATCAGGTTTTAACTCAATATATGAGATGTTATTAGTTTTAGAATTAACCGATGGTTGTATGGGTTTATAGAAGTTTTTTATGGATTGAAAAGATGTCAAATGTATTATTTAAAATTAAACATAAACTGCTTTGCGATATTTGTTAGCATATTCAGAAGGAGTCATGTTTGTAACCTTCTTAAAAACTTCTCTAAAGCCTTTAGGGTCATTATAACCAACTTCGTACATTATTTCGTTAACCGTTTTATTACCTCTTTCAAACTCTTTTTTAGCAGCTTCTATTTTAACACGTTGTACATATTCCATTACAGTATTGGCAGTTGCTTTTTTAAAACGTCTTTCAAAAGTTCTACGACTTACAGCTATTTTTTCAGAAAGCTCATCAACAGTTATTTTTTGCTGATAATTTTGTTCAATATGTTCCTGAATTTTTAAAATATCTTTATCGTTATGAGATTTCTGACCTTTAAAGATAATAAAAGGAGACTGACTATTTCGATTAATATCTATTTCGAAAATTTTAGAAGAAAGAACAGCCATTTCACGTCCTGCAAACTTTTCTACCAAATAAATGTTTAAATTTAAAGAAGAATAAGCTCCACCGCTTGTGTATAAGCCGTTTTCATCAGTAATAATCCTATTATCAACAAGATTAACATCAGGAAACATTTTTCTAAATTCATCAGCAGCCAACCAATGTGTTGCACAGTCTTGACCGTTAAGCAACCCTGTGCTGGCTAATAAAAAAGCACCTATACAAAGACTCGCAACTTCAGCACCATTAGCATATTGTTTTTTTATCCAAGGAATAAAAGCACTGTTTTTTGAAACTACTTGAGCATAATCTCCATGAATAGCAGGAATAATAATTAAATCTGTTTTTTGTACATCAGCAATTGTTGTGTTAGGAATAATGCTAAATACCCCATTGCTCAACCTTGCTTTTTTGTGGGTGCCAACAAGGTATGTTGCAAACAAAGATTGTTTACCGGCTTTTAATAAGGCATCATTAGCCATGGTAAACATCTTATAAGTAGCTTCTAAATTACTTAAGCTAGAGTCGCCTTCTGGCACAAGAATAGAAATATGTTTCATGAGTTGTGTTTCAGGGAGTTAAACTATGTCAAATATAAGATAAGCATTTGTCGCAATCAACCCTTGGTATTGTCGGGAACATACCTTTGAAGTACGGATAAGACCTTTTATCTTTGGTAATCAAATAATTAAGGAATGAATAGAGAAATTGTTTTGTCTATGTTACTCACCTACAAATCAAGAAAAAATGAATGATAAAGACGTTTTAAATGAATATAACACTGCAACTATGGAATTGTTAAGGTTGATTTCATCGTTAACTGAAAAACAACTAAATAAAAAAACAAAAGAAAGGGGTTGGACAGTAGCACAGGTAGGAGAACACCTTAAGAAATCGTATGAGGTATCAGGTGTTTTAAACGGAAAAGTAAAAGATATACAGCGTAGTCCGTATGAAAAATTATCAGAAATACAACGCTTGTTTTTGAATTTCGATATAAAAATGAATTCACCTAAAGAAATTATACCAACCGAAGAGTTCATTAACAAAGAAATTTTGTTGACGGAGTTAAAAAATAAAATACAATGGGTGAATGATTTCTCAAAGAAGACGGATTTATCAAAACTCTGCTTAGATTTTGAAATTCCTGAATATGGACCATTTACACGAATTGAGTGGATAGGATTTAACACAGCACACACGCAGCGTCACATTTATCAAGTAAAACAAATTATAAGAAACATAAAATTATAAAAACAATGAAAATATGGGCAAATTTAGGAGTAAAGGATATAGAGCGTACACAAAAATTCTATCAGACATTAGGCTTTAAACTTAATGGAGTTCCGACAAATGAAATAGTAAGTTTTTTATTTGGTGAAGAAGAGTTTATAATCCACTTTTTTAAAAAGGAAAAGTTAAAAGAAAGCTTTGAAGGTGAGATAGCAAATCTGAATAATAGTAATGAAGTAATGTTTACACTTTTGGCTAAAAGTAAAGAGGAACTTAATGCATTGATAGAAAAAATAATAAAAGCAGGAGGATATATCCGTTTTGACCCTAGAAAAGATAAGAAAAAGTTTTATGATGATAACGGTTACTACGTTTGTGTGTTTGAAGATTTAGATGGGCATTTATTTAATCTGTTTTACAATTTAAATTAAAGGTACTATTATTATGAAAGCGCAACAAGAATTTACAGTAACTATAAATACTAGCCCTGAAAAGGTGTGGAAGGTTCTTTGGGACGATAAAATTTATTCTCTATGGACAGCTATTTTCTCACAAGGATCTTATGCAAAAACAGATTGGAAAGAAGGGAGTAAAGTGCTATTTCTTACACCTGACGGTAGAGGAATGGTAAGTAAAATAAAACAAAAGATGCCAAATAAGTATATGCTCTTTGAGCATTTGGGAGTTGTTAAAAACAATATAGAAAACTTAGAAAGTAAGGAAGCAAAAGAATGGGCTGGAGCTACGGAAACATATATGTTAGAGTCTGTTGATAGTGGCAAAACACATTTAACAGTAAAAATGGATGTAGTTGAAGAGTATAAAAATTTCTTTTTAGATACATGGCCAAAAGCAATGGATAAAATAAAAGAATTAGCAGAAAAGAAAAATTAGAATAAACATAACTTAAAAACAAGAAAAATGAAAGTAAATCCTTATTTAAATTTTGACGGAGATGCAGAACAAGCATTCAATTTTTACAAATCGGTATTTGGTGGTGAATTCATTGCAAATATGAAAATGAGCGACGCTCCTGATGTAGAAAAGTTACCAAAAAATGAGAGAAAACGTACGATGCATATTTCGTTACCATTATCAAACGATACTATTTTAATGGCGTCAGATACCGTACCTTCAATGGGACATAATCTTAACAAAGGAAACAACAACTATATTTCACTGCATCCAAAAAGCCGTGAAGAAGCTGATCGTTTGTTTAATGGTTTATCTGTTGGTGGAAAAATTGAAATGCCTATGGAAGACCAGTTTTGGGGAGATTATTATGGAAGCTTTGTAGATAAGTTTGGTGTTTACTGGATGATTAATTACAACGAAGCGGTATAATTAACTTTTAATTTAATGGTAGAAGTCTTTAGAACATCTGTACAATCAGTTGAAGAGGAAACACTCCTTTTGGATAAGCTCCAAAAGGAGTTTTCTTACTATAAAATAAATTTTGACTTAGAAGGTTGTGATAATATACTTCGTATAGAGTCTATAGATAACATAATTGATCCTAACCCAACTATCAAATTAGTAAGATATTATGGATTTGACATTGAAGTACTGGAAGATGTGGTTGTAAAAGACAAAACAGTAGTAGAAAGTTAGTGTGTAAATTTATGGAAAAGCAAAACCCTGTTAGATATCTAACAGGGTTTTTGTGACCTCGGCAGGATTCAAACCTGCAACCTCTTGAGCCGTAATCAAGTGCACTATTCAGTTATGCTACGAGGCCTTTTTGCGGGTGCAAATATAAGAATGTTTTTTAAAATATAAAGCAAAAAAATATTTTTTTTCTAGATTTTCAACCTATTTGCCCGCTTCTATTTGATGCTTAAAATCGTCGATAGTGCTTTGAGCTTTTTCAAGGTCTGATTCATAGATAAATACGTCAACTGAATTACCTAAAGTTCCAAAACCAGCCACTCTTCCAGCTTCTTTATTATCTTTTACTAAATACGGAACTTCAATTTCATTAAGTAATTGACTTAACCTATTCACAAAGATTTGAGATCCTGAGAAAATTTTAATATGCTTGTTCATAATGGTAAATTTTAATTCAACGAATTTATTGTAACATAAGCACGCCATCCAATAATAGCCAATTGAAATTTTGATGCTTTCGATATATCCAATTCCTTCTTAGTAAAGGAAGGTAGTAGAGCCTTGTTTAGTTTGGCTAAAAACTTAAAAAAACTTTTTCTCATTAGTAGTTGATTCTATTATCAAAAATAACGAAAAATAATTTGTTATGATGAGAAAAACCAAACTTTACTAAGTTTAAAATGAAAAGTATAGGTTTTAATTAGTTTAATCTTTTAAAAGATAAATTCCAGTAATAAGCTAGCAATTTTAATAGTTATAAGAATTAGTTTTAACGCAAGTATAATCATGTTAGATTCAAGTGTTTTAGTTAGTAAATAATGATGAATTCCGGAATTGTTTTTTCAATATATGAGAAAGGAAATATTACAACCAAATTTTTGAATATGATTTAATTAGATTGAATTTTGATTAAAATCAAAAAAAACATTTTTTATTTTAAATATTAATGTAATAGTCTACAATTATGTTATAAAATGAAAGTGTAAAATGTGTTTTATGTTTGTTTTAATAAGGTTTTAAAGGGCTTTTTTTGATAGGATTGTAAAAGCAAAGGAAAAAGTGTCTTTTAAACCAGTCTTTTTTGGTGTTTCATTTCTTCTAAAATAAAAAAATAAGTTTTTCTTAATAAATGTTTGCCACTATTTTGATAGAAGATATATTTGCAATTTAAAGTAAATCTAAATAAATATAATGAAATTTTACATAATAATAGCAGCTTTATTTTTAACTTATGGAGTATCAGCTCAGTCTAGTTTAAAAGGGCAAATAAAGGATGAAAAAGGAGAACCAATTTATGGAGTAAATGTTCTTATTTCTGAACTTCAAAAAGGCACAACTTCTGATGAAAAAGGTGAATTTATCCTAACTAATATAAAAGAAGGAACCTTAAAGGTCACTTTTAGCATGGTAGGATTCCAGACAGAAACAAAAGAAATAATAGTTACTGAAAACAGTACTGTAGAGGTTTTACAAATATTAAAAGAAGATATAGAAAATTTAAGTGAAGTAGTTATTTCAGCTAGTAGACGTTCAGAATATCTTTCAGAGATACCAGCATCAATAACTGTTGTTAACCAAAAACAATTAGTAGAGTTATCAAATGCTACCACCAATATTAGTGAAATATTAGAGTTTACGGTACCTGGTTTAGCAGTAACTACAGGAACGTTTTCTAACTGGGGGCAAACATTACGTGGGCGTTCTCTTTTGGTAATGATTGATGGTGTTCCGCAATCTACACCTTTACGTAATGGTCAATTAGGAATTAAATCTGTAAGTCCGAATGATATTAGTCGTGTAGAAGTGATAAAAGGAGCAACTTCTATTTTTGGAAATGGAGGAAATGGAGGATTTATTAATTATATTACTAAAAAGCCAAATGCAACTGAAAAAATTGAAGGTACTACCAATATTTGGGGAACTTCTAACTTGGCAAAAACTAAAGATGCTCTTGGGTTTGGAGCGTATCAGTCACTACGTGGAAGCATAGACAAGTTTAACTATTACGTGAGTGGAAGTTATGAAAAAACAGGAAACAAGTATGATGCTGATGGTAAAGTTATACTACCTACTTATGGATTAGACAATACAAGGATTTATACTGCTTTGGCTAAATTAGAATATCAAATATCTGATAGACAAAAAATAAGTATTGGAGGGAACTTATACAATTCTTTACAAGATACGCCATTTATACCAGTTCCAGGATCTTTTGAAGTGTATAACGAAAATGGAGATTATACGTTGACTCCTGGTTATGGGGTTGAAGGATCTATTGAAGGACAAGAACCTACAGGGTCTAAACTGTATAACGGAAACTTAAAATATGATTTAAATACTATTTTTGATGGTACAACAGATTTTACTGCCGATATATATTATCAAAAAACCAAAAACGTATTCTTCTATTCAGATAAGTTTGAAAACGGAGGTCAGTCAGTTATTAATGCAGAGAAATATGGATTAAGACCTAACTTTAATA
The DNA here is from genome assembly GCF_003387615.1 of Tenacibaculum gallaicum. Classification (GTDB taxonomy): domain Bacteria; phylum Bacteroidota; class Bacteroidia; order Flavobacteriales; family Flavobacteriaceae; genus Polaribacter; species Polaribacter gallaicus. Next base: position 222,607 of record NZ_QUNS01000002.1, read on the forward strand.
CAACTCTAACCCCAAATGAATCAACAGAGGTTTCGTTAACGTATGGTTTAGATTTATTGAAAGACAAAACCAATCAAGGGTTGTTAGATGGTAGATTATGGGTGCCAAATATTGATATGTTTAGTTGGGCACAGTACATACAATCTACTGTGAAATTTAATGATGAATGGGTTTTAAAAGCAGGATTGAGGTATGATGATATGAACCTCAGAATAGATGATTATAATACGTTACCATATTCACCTTTAGGTGATGGTAATTTTAATCCTTCAGTAGCTGTAGAAGGAGGGAAGTTAGGATTTGATAACTTGGCTTTTAATGCAGGAGTTAGATATATTAAATACAAAGAGTTTATTCCTTATGTAAGTTACTCTCAAGGTTTTTCAATCGCTGATTTAGGGTCTGTTTTACGTTCTGCAAAAGCAGATAGTGTTGAGGATATTCAATTAGAGCCAGCAGTAACCAAAAATTATGAGTTTGGTTTTTTATCAAAATTCAATAATTTTAGATTAGAAGCCGTAGGGTATTATAGTGTTTCTAATTTAGGTACAGGGGTTGCATTTGATGAAAATACCAACTCTTTTGTACCATCTAAAAAACCACAGAATATTTATGGAGGAGAAGTAGCAATTGACTATACTGCTTTTGATAATAAATTAAAAGTAGGAACCTCATATTCTTATGTTGAAGGTGTAACTCATAATGTAGGAGATGAAAATAACCTAACTTATTTAGGGGGTGATGTAATTGCAGCACCAAAATTAACAGCATATGTAACTTGGGTTCCAACAGAAAAAATTAGCACCTCTTTACGAATGACTAATTTAGGAGATAGAAATCGTTTTAATCCATATTTAGATGCAAACGATAAGTATACTTTTAGGCATACGCAGTTTCCAGTAGAAGGCTATACTTTACTTAACTGGTCAATGAATTATAAATTACAAGAAAATATATCAGTTTCATTAGCGGTAAATAATTTATTAAACGAATACTATTTGCCTGCAAGATCACAATGGGCAGCACCTTTGAGAACTTTTACAGGAACAGGTGAAGGAACAAATGCTAAATTAAGTGTGCTGTATAATTTCTAAAGTATAAAAGAGCAACTTACATTTGCAAAAATTAAAACCCAGAATCTATAAATAGGTTCTGGGTTTCAAAAATTTAATATACTAATTGCAACAAATACATAAAATAGTTTGGAAAATACATCTATGGCTAGGACTTAGCTGTGGAATTATAGCTTCTTTTTCAGGACTTACAGGAGCGCTATATGTTTGGCAGCCAGAAATAACTACATTATTTAATCCTGAGCTATTAGAGGTTGAAGGTTTTTCAAGTATACCTCAAGAAGAACTTTTAAATTCAGCTTATTCTTTAATAGAACAAAGCAAAGAAAAAATACATAGAATTTATTTTCCATATCGAGAACAGCAAACTATTGCAATAGAATATATTAATGGAAAAACATTTTATTACCACCCAAAGACGAAAGCTTTTTTAGGAGGAAAATCTACATCCATAATTTTTTTTGATTTACTTTTGAGTTTACATCGAACCTTAGGGATTCCTAAAATTGGCAAATATATTATAGGAACAAGCTCCTTGTTGTTCTGCTTCTTTTTATTAACAACAGGTTTTTATATTTGGTGGAAAGCTTATAAAAATAATTTATCAAAAGGGTTTACAATGAAGTGGAAGCCCAAGAAAAAAAGATTTAATTTCAACCTACATAAAGTGTTTGGAATTTATTTTTTAGTTCCGCTTTTTATAATGGCATTTACTGGGGCTTACTTTACCTATTATAAAACATATAAATCATTTTTGTCAATATTCGATGATTCTAATAAAATAGAAGCTAATAAGCAGAATGAAGAATTTGAAGATACTTTTTCATTAAAAAAAGCAATGCTGGAGCCTGATAATTCATATGCTTTAAGAGCTGTTTACTTTCCAAAAGACAGTACCGGTGTTTATAGACTTAGATATATAAAAGATCGATTTATTAAAGCTGGATTTAGAAAAACAAAAGAAATGGAAAAGGATCAACAAGGTCAATTAAGAACCTTGTCAAAATTTGAAACAGACACAAATAGTAATCGAATTTCAGCACAGTTTTATCCAATACATATTGGAGAAATAGCGGGAGTATTTGGTAGAGTTTTGGTATTTGTTTCTGGTCTTGTTCCTTTAGTTTTATTAATAACAGGTTTTAGAATCTATAGTTCAAAACGTAAGAGGTTAAAGAGGTAAACTTGTTAAAAAATATAGAGTCTAGTACTTGAATTTGTTTTAATTTTTGCTTCGTAAAAATCTTATCTTCGCCAAAAAAATATTTTATGAGCATTCTGTACATTATTATTGGTTTAGCGTTGTTAGTTTTAGGTGGAAATTGGTTGTTAAAAGCAGCGGTAGGTTTATCACTTAAACTACATATACCAAAAATAGTAATAGGTATGACAGTGGTGTCGTTTGCTACATCAGCACCAGAGTTAATAGTAAGTATAAAATCAGCTTTAGACGGAGCAACAGGTTTAGCGGTAGGTAATGTTATTGGTTCTAATATTGCAAACCTAGCTCTAGTATTAGGTATAACAGTAATACTATCATCAATTGATGTAGAAAAAAGTTTTTATAAAACAGATTGGCCAGTAATGATGATTGCTTCCATAATACTGTATTTTTTTATAGCAAATGATAAAATAATTCAATTTTATGAAGGAGCTATTTTGTTTGGAATGTTAGTAGTGTTTTTGATTTATTTACTGCGTTTTCAAAAACAAGCGGTTGTTGATGAGGTGCCTGAAGATGATGAAGAGTTACCACTATATAAAATAGCACTATTTTTAGCAATAGGAGGTGTAGGTTTATGGGGTGGTTCAGAGTTGTTAATTAATGGCTCGGTAACTTTAGCAGCAAATTTAGGGGTTAGTGATGCAATAATAGGAGTAACGGTAGTGTCGGTAGGAACAAGCGTTCCTGAGTTAGCAGCATCAATTATTGCAGTATTAAAGAAAGAAAAAGCAATTTCATTAGGAAACTTAATAGGCTCTAACGTATTTAATATTTTAGCTGTTCTGGGTATTACTGCAATGATTACTCCTGTAGAAGTGAAGCCAGATGCATATAGCTTAATCAACAACGATATTTATTGGATGTTAGGTATTTCATTTGCTATACTACCGTTAGTTTTCTTTCCAAAAGGAATGCGCCTTGGGTGGAGAGATGGAATTATCTTGTTAGCAACGTATGTAACTTTCATCTATTTAACAATTTCGTAAAAACGAATTAGTCCTAAACTAAAAAAAGCCGCTAATAGCGGCTTTTTTTAGTTGTGTTGTTATGTTAATTATATGTTGGCACCCTTTACAGTTTCTATAATTCTGCCAGCTACTTTATAAGGATCAGCGTTTGAAGCAGGTCTTCTGTCTTCTAACCAGCCTTTCCATCCTTTTTCTACAGTAATAATAGGAATACGGATTGAAGCCCCTCTATCAGAAACACCATAACTAAAGTCAGATACATGAGCAGTTTCGTGTAAACCAGTTAAGCGCTCATCATTATTAGCTCCGTATACATCCATGTGTTCCTCGGTAACAGGCCTAAATGCTTCACAAATCTTCTCGTAAGTTTCTTGAGAACCACAAGTTCTTAAAGTAGTGTTAGAGAAGTTTGCGTGCATACCAGAACCATTCCAATCTCCTTTTACTGGTTTTGGATGGTACTCAATATAGTAGCCATGCTTTTCAGTTAAACGATCTAATAAGTAACGAGCAACCCAAATTTCATCACCTGCTTTTTTGGCACCCTGTGCAAACAATTGAAATTCCCATTGTCCTGGAGCAACCTCTTGGTTAATTCCTTCAAAGTTTAAACCAGCCTCAATACATAAATCAGCATGTTCTTCAACGAAATCTCTTCCCCAAGTGTATCTTCCACCTACAGAACAGTAGTATTTTCCTTGAGGTCCAGGGAATCCACCACGTGGGAACCCTAAAGGTAAATCAGTTTTGGTATCCATTAAGAAATACTCTTGCTCAAAACCAAACCAAAAATCATTATCGTTATCATCAATTTTAGCACGTGCATTAGATGCGTGAGGAGTACCGTCAGCGTTTAAAACTTCAGACATTACTAAGAATCCATTTTTTCTAGTAGGGTCAGGATAAATAGCAACAGGCTTTAGTAAACAGTCAGAAGCACCTCCAGAAGCTTGTTCTGTAGAACTTCCATCAAAAGACCAAACTGGGCAATCTTCTAATTTACCACTAAAGTCGTCTTCAACCTTAGTCTTACTACGCATGTTTTGAGTTGGTTCATGACCATCTAACCAAATGTATTCTAATTTTGATTTACTCATGATTTTTGTTTTTGTGTTGTTTTAGAGTTAATTATGGGGCAAAATTGAGTATTTTTTGTTAAAGGGCAAAATTTTTAAGGGTATTTTTGTTTAAAATTAACTTTAAATTAATTTAACCCCTATTTTTTAGGGGGTATTTGTTTTTAAAATGTATTTTTGAATATCTAATTTAATACTTTATTATATGTCAACTTTAAGATTCAATGCTTTACAAGAGGTTTTAAATAGAAAAACTGTTGTAGTAGAAGAGAATGAACGTCGTTCAGAATTGTTTGGTAAAAATGTATTTAATGAACAAGCAATGCGTCAATACATGACCAAAGAAGCATACCAAAGTGTAATGGATGCTATTGAGTTTGGAACTAAGATTGATAGAAAAACTGCCGATCAGATTGCAGTAAGTATGAAAGATTGGGCACTGTCTAAAGGAGCAACACATTACACACACTGGTTTCAACCTTTAACGGGGTCTACAGCAGAAAAACACGATGCTTTTTTTGAAACAGTTGAAGGAGGAGGAGCAATGGAGAAATTTGACGGAGGTCAATTAGTACAGCAAGAGCCAGATGCTTCTAGTTTTCCTAACGGAGGAATTCGAAATACTTTTGAAGCACGTGGCTATACCGCTTGGGATCCAACATCGCCAGCATTTATTTATGGTACTACCTTATGTATTCCCACAGTTTTTGTGGCGTATACAGGTGAAGCATTAGATAATAAGGCTCCATTATTAAGAGCTTTACAAGCTGTTGATACTTCAGCTACAGCGGTTTGTAAATATTTTGATAAGAATGTAAGTAAAGTAAATGCAACTTTAGGTTGGGAGCAAGAATACTTTTTGATTGATACAGCATTGGCAGCCGCACGTCCTGACATTATGATGACAGGAAGAGCCTTGTTAGGGCATGCTCCAGCAAAGGGGCAGCAGTTAGATGATCATTATTTTGGCTCAATACCCACACGAGTATTGAATTTTATGCGCGATTTGGAACATGAATGTATGTTGTTAGGGGTGCCGGTAAAAACACGACATAATGAGGTAGCGCCAAATCAGTTTGAATTAGCACCAATTTTTGAAGAAGCTAACTTAGCGGTAGACCACAATTCCTTACTAATGGATGTGATGGAAAAAGTATCGCAACGTCATAAATTTAAAGTGTTATTTCATGAAAAGCCATTTGCAGGAATTAATGGTTCTGGAAAACATAATAACTGGAGTTTATCTACCAATACAGGAGTTAATTTATTAAGCCCAGGTAAAACTCCGATGAAGAACTTACAGTTTTTAACCTTTTTTGTGAATACTATTAAAGCGGTTCATGATTACGAAGAGTTAATCAGAGCATCAATAGCAAGTGCAAGTAACGATCACCGTTTAGGAGCTAATGAAGCACCACCAGCTATTATATCGGTTTTTATAGGTTCACAATTATCATCAGTATTAGATGAGCTAGAAAATGTAACAAAAGGAAAGTTATCACCAGAAGAAAAAACAGATTTAAAATTAAATATTGTAGGTAAAATTCCTGAAATATTACTAGATAATACAGATAGAAACAGAACTTCACCTTTTGCTTTTACAGGAAATAAGTTTGAGTTACGTGCAGTAGGTTCATGGTCTAACTGTGCAGGACCTATGACGGTTTTGAATACAATTATAGCAAGACAGTTAAATGAGTTTAAAGAGGAGGTTGACAAATTAATTGATACCAAAAAACTAAAAAAAGACGAAGCTATATTTAATGTATTAAGAGAATATATTAAAGCATCAAAAAGTATTCGATTTGAAGGAGATGGGTATGGAGAAGCATGGGAAAAAGAAGCAAAGAAAAGAGGTTTATCGAATAACAAAACAACTCCTGAAGCATTAAAAGCAAAAATTTCTAAAAAAGCAATTTCTCTTTTTGAAGAAATGGGAGTGATGAATAAGGTTGAGGTAGAAGCACGTCATGAAATTGAACTAGAAGAATATTCAAAGAAAATACAAATTGAAAGTAGAGTATTAGGTGACATTGCAAGAAACCATATTATACCTATTGCTATTCAATACCAAAATACCTTGATAGAGAATGTAAGAGGACTGAAAGAAATTTTTGGAAATAATTTTGAAAGGTATGCAAATGAACAAATCGATTTAATTCAAAAAATATCAAATCATATTGCTGAAATTAACTCTAAAGTAGAAGATATGATTGAAGAGCGTAAAAAAGCCAATAAGTTAGAAGGACAAAAAAATGCTGATGCGTATTGTAATAAAGTAAAACCTTATTTTGATGATATTCGTTATCACTGTGATAAATTAGAGTTGATGGTAGATGATAATTTATGGCCACTAACTAAATATAGAGAGCTTTTATTTACTAGATAAAGTAACTTATTTTAAAGAAGAAAATTCATTTTTTAAAAAAGGGGTTTTTCCCCTTTTTTTTTAATAAGTATAAAGAAATACAAAGCCAAAGGCTACGTTTATAGCGTGTTTTTGGCTTTTCTTATTTGTCTTTTTTTTAAGTAAAGAAATTTTGATTGGTTTTTGAAGCTAAAAAAATCGTATATTAGCTATGTTTAAACAGACAATCTATATATAGTTTCTTACAGTTTTATTTTAAACTGATGGATGTAATCACGGTTATCAAACTAACCTTTACATTTTACCCCATAATTTTATCTTACCCTTATTTACTTAGCATTCTCCCACAATAAGCATCATTACTATTTGTATGCTTGTCGTAGATAGAGTATGCTAAAAATTAATTAACGTATTTTAAAATTATCTATTATGAAAAATTTTTTATTAGCGGCTATTTTTTTAGCTTCAGGAACAGTTTTCGCACAGTTCGCAAACCCATTACCAACACCAAAAGCTAATTGTTTAGGGTGTTCAGTGCCACAAGTAGGACCTTCTTATGGGGCAAGAGGAGCGATAATTAACACTAGTTACGTAGATCAAACTGGAGTTATGAATGACGCAAGTGTAGTTCAAACTGGAGTAGGTAACTTATCTAACATCGATCAAGATGGTCAAAACCAAGGATTTTCTGGAGGTTTAGGAAACGAAGCTACTGTATACCAAAGAGGAAGAAAAAATGAGACCGATATTAAGCAACATGGTGACTATAACACTGGTTTTGTAAATCAAGTAGGATATAAAAACTATGCACAACAAGATGTAGGTGTAGGTTGGGCAGAAAATAACAGAGCATATGCTTACCAAACAGGACGTCAGAATACTTCTATTCAGAAACAACGTTATGATAATAATGTAGCTATTGTAGCACAATCTGGTAGAAGAAATTTAGCTCACCAAGATCAAAGTACAGGAACTAATGGGGCGCCAGGTAGTGTAGCAGGTATTTTACAACTCGGTAACTATAATAAAGCTAAACAAGTACAAAGAGGTAGCTTTAATATAGATGGAATTGCTCAATTTGGAAACGCAAATATGGCTTCTACTACTCAAACATCAACTGGAGGTATAAACATTTCTGGTATAGCACAAACAGGTTATGGTAATGAAGCTTGTGTTGATCAAAATGCTGATGTTGGTATTAACTTAAGTTTAATTGGTCAGTTTGGTGTAGAAAACCATGCCTCTGTTATTCAAGACGCGCAAGGTTCAGGTAATGCTAGTTTTATTGGTCAAGCAGGTTATATGAATAAAGCCTGTGTTGAACAAACAGGACTATAATAATTTATTAACTAATAAAGTTAAGGGAAGAGAGAAAAACTCTTTCCTTAACTTACTAAAGTAAAGATAATGAAAGAGGTGAAAACAATATTGTTTGTAATGTTGGTTACTATTAATCTGGCTATTATGTCACAGCAAAAGACATCTACATATTTTGTGTCTGTGCCTCAAATAGGAAATGATGTTTCTTTTATAGTACTAGAGAAAAATATTAATTCATTAAATGGTTTACAAGATTTTAGTAATGTAACTGCTAATCAAAATTATTTATCAATAAATCAAATAGGAATAAATAATGTAGCGGAATTAAAAAGTGGAGCGAGAGATGTGCAATTAGTAGGGCAAAAGGGTAAAAATAACTATTATAGTTTTATAGATTATTACAACACTTCTCCCACAAAAATGGATATCCTTCAGCAAGGAAATGCAAATTCATTACAGGTGTATGGAACAAACTCTTTAATGGAAAATGTAAAAATAATTCAAAAATCTAATTATAAAACAATTATAGTTAGGAACTATTAAAAGATGTTAAGGTTTATTTTTTTTAGAAGCGCTTTAAAATATATTACTCTGTTGTCACTTTGTGTAGCAACAAGTTATGCTCAAGAAATAAACGATGTGAAAGCCAAAATACTTGTTCTTAAAAAAGATAATTTTATATCGGTAAAAGCACAAGCTGAAAATGAAGGGGTGTTGTTTAAAGATGAGCTTAACTACAACTTATTAGTACTAAAAAAAAATAAAGAAGGAAACTATTCTAACAATAAACAATCAGGAGAATTTTCGTTAAAACCTAATGAGAAAAAAGAGCTTTCATTAATAAGGTTAAGTTTAAATCCTGATGAAGAATTAAAAGCTTATTTATTTGTAAAGTACAGGGAGACATTGATAGATAAAGATACGCTAGTAATAGTACCCAAAAAGGTAGGTGTAATAAAAAAAGAAAAAATAGACGAATCTAATTTTGTATTAAAAGGATTGGTTATTGAAGAAGCAATAACAAAAATAGGGAAAGACTTTTATGATTTTTTTTACCAAGAGTACTTGCTCTCTGGCTTAAAATATCCTTTTATTATAAAAATAAAAGAGAAACCAGGATTAAGAAGAACTACAGTTTTAATTATTGAAGCTGATGATAAAAAGATTTTTGAGTTCATGACAATGCCAGGAGAAGATTTTCTTAAACGAGCTGTTAAAGCATCTTTAGTAAGATTAAGCAGTTACTCAAAACAGAGAAATACATTATTAAGTTATAAAATTTAAATAAAGTAAGTTATGAAAATAGCAACCAAACTTATAACAATTGTTTTATTTTTAATAAGTTCATTTACTTTTTCACAAGAACTAGTTTATAAACCAATTAATCCATTTTTTGGAGGAAATAATCCATTCGGATATCAGCAAATTTTGGCATCAGCAAATGCACAAAACGATTTTCAAGAAGAAGCACAAGATCCTTTTCAGCAACCTTCAGACTTAGAAAATTTTACCAATAGTTTAAACAGGCAACTGTTAAACTCATTATCTCAAGATTTATTTCAAGAACAATTTGGAGATCAAGGATTAACTGTTGGAACTTATGTGTTTGGATCTTTAGTAGTTGAAGTAACACCTACTAGCGGAGGTTTATCTGTAAATATTTTAAATACTCAAACAGGTGAACAAACACAAATTATAATACCAAACAATTAACAACAAAACGACTAACCATAACTTAAATTTTATGAGAAAATTACTATTCAAATTACTATTCTCTTTAAGTTTTATCTTGTTTTCTAGTTGTGGAGCATACCTAAATCAGCCATTCCAAACAACGAATGCTAGAATAGGAGAAAACACCTCTTTACAAAACGATTTAATTAAAAATATTCTACCTGTCGAAAAAGTAATCGTAGGAGTTTATAAATTTAGAGATCAAACAGGACAATATAAGCCGACTGAAAACGGCTCTACATTTAGTACCGCGGTAACGCAAGGAGGTACATCAATTCTATTAAAATCATTAGAAGAATCAAAATGGTTTACTCCAATAGAAAGAGAAAATATCGCTAACTTATTAAATGAACGACAAATAATAAGGTCGACAAGGCAAGAATATCAGGGAGTTAATTCCACAAAAATGCCACCATTACTTTTTGCTGGGATTATTTTAGAAGGAGGTGTGGTTTCTTATGATTCTAATATTATTACAGGAGGTTCAGGAGTTCGATATTTTGGAGCGGGAGCATCTAATCAATATAGAGAGGACAGAATAACAGTGTACTTAAGAGCTGTATCTACATCAAACGGACAAATCTTAAAAAATATTTATGTGTCAAAAACAATACTCTCTCAAGGTATTTCAGCAAATTTATATAGGTATGTTTCTTTAAGAAGATTGTTAGAAGTAGAAACAGGGGTAACCAAAAATGAACCTATGCAATTAGCTGTAAAAGAAGCTATAGATAAAGCAGTTGAACAGTTGATTATAGAAGGTGTTGTAGATGGTTTATGGGCTCCTAAAGGAGGAGAACCAGTTGTCAGCCTTTTTAAAAAGGAATATCTGAAAGAAAAAAATGAAGCAGATAATACTTTACTTTTTAATAGAAAGCAAGAAACAAGAAGAGAGAGAAACTCAATGAGTGTAATGGCTGGAACTTCGATAATTTCAGGAGACTATTCGAACCCAGTTGCAAGATTTGGGTTTGATTTAAAATACAGATATTTCTTTGAGAACCCACGATTTAGTTTTGGAGGAAGTGTAGGACGGTTTTCATTAGAAAACGAACGATCTTTTAAAAATACATTTCTTACCTCTAGTATATTCTTAGAATATAACTTACTTCCTTATGATAAGTTAACACCTTACGTGTATGTTGGTGTAGGTTCAGTTTTAGAGGAGAATCTTGATAATCCTATGTTTAAATTTCAATACGGAATAGGATTAGAATATTTAATAACCAATAAAATAGGGTTAACTTTTTATGGAGAAAATTACCTTTTAGGTTCAGATAATCTAGATAAGTTGGTTAGGGGGAAAAGGAATGACTTTATTTGGAGAGTAGGAGTAGGTTTAAACGTTTATTTTTAAGAAGCAAAGCAATGAAAAATATAATAAAAATAACAATACTTTTAATTTGTGTAACCTTATTTAACTGTAGTGAAGATACTGTAGGTTTTGTGGAATTTGGTACAATTAAAGGACGTGTGGTAAAAAAGAGAAGTTTTGAACCTATAGCAAACGCAAAAATAGCACTATCGCCAACCAATAATACAGCTTTTACTGATGAAGAAGGTTACTTTTTAATGGAAGATGTACCTGCGCAAGAATATTCGGTAAGTGCAACTAAAGAAGGGTTTTTAACAAACTTTCAACCAGTAGGATTGAATGCAGGAAGTGAGATTAATGTAGTTTTTGAGATGGATATAGAAACTGCTTTAAACGATCCGCCAACCACACCAGAACTTAGAGCTCCAGCTAATGGCGTAGAAGATTTAAATAATATGGTAGAACTAAGTTTTAAATCGACTGACCCTGATGAAGATGAAATAACATACAGGATAGAAATTAAAAACGACTTTAATAATGATGTTATATCTTTTGAAAATGTAAAAGACACTTTATATACAGTTTCCGATTTAAAATTTGGAGTAAAATATTTTTGGCAAATAGGAGCATCAGATGGCATTAATGCAGAAGTATTAAGTTCAGTAAGTACATTTAAAGTTACATCAACGCCTAATAATAGGTATTTTTATACACGACAAGAAGAGGGGAATAATGTAATATATTCTGGAGATTTTATCAATGAAGCTTCTGTAAATGAATTACTATTAACATTACCAACAACAAATTCTTGGAGACCAAGAAAAAACTCAGCAGCAGGTTTAGTAGCTTTTTTACGAACAGACAATAACGAAACTCATATTTATACAATGAATACAGATGGTTCAGATGTTAAAAAAGTTACTTCTAATGTCCCTGTAGTTGCATTTGATTTAAACGAAGTTGATTTCTCATGGTCTTCAAACGGAGATCGAATTATATATCCGCATTACGATAAATTATATTTGATAAATAAAGATGGAAGCGGGTTACAGCAAATATACCAAACAACTGATGGTAGTTACATTACTGAATGTGATTGGAGTAATGATGAGTCAAAAATAGCATTGAAAACAAATAATACAAGTGGGTATAATGTACAAATCTATACGATTGATATGGTAGGAAATATGATTGATACTGTTTTAACAGGAGAACAAGGAGCTGCAGGAGGAATTAATTTTACAATAGATGGAAGCTCGCTGTTATACACAAGAGATGTTTCTGGATATGAATCAAGTAATTATAGGCAACTAAACAGTCATATGTTTTTATATGAATTTGCAACGACAGAAGTTACTGATTTATCGGAAGGAAAAGCTGATGGAACAAATGATTTAGACCCGCGTTTGTCACCAAATGAAGCTGAAATAATTTTTGTAAATACATCAAATGATGGAATTTCTGAAAAAACAATTTATAAAGTGCCTTTTAGTGAAGGTACTACCACAAGAACAGCGTTATTTATAAACGCCACAATGCCAGATTGGGAATAAAGGAAAACTAACCATTATTAAAGAGCGAGCGTGTAAAAAACGTTCGCTTTTTTCTTGGTAAAAGCGTAATATAAACTAAATTTGCACCCAACAACAACACAACACATGAGTAACGAAGTATCTAAACGCTACGCACAACGCGGAGTATCGGCATCTAAAGAAGATGTACATAACGCTATCAAGAACATTGATAAAGGATTATTTCCAAAAGCTTTCTGTAAAATTGTTCCAGATTATTTAACAAATGATGATGATTATTGTTTAATCATGCATGCAGATGGAGCAGGAACAAAAAGTTCTTTAGCATATATGTACTGGAAAGAAACAGGAGATATTTCTGTATGGAAAGGAATTGCCCAAGATGCTTTAATTATGAATATAGATGATTTATTATGTGTAGGAGCTACTGATAATATCATGTTGTCATCAACTATCGGACGTAATAAAAGTAATATTTCAGGAGAAGTTTTATCGGCGATTATTAATGGGACAGAAGAATTAATTGCTGAGTTGAAAGAGTTTGGAGTTACCATCCATTCAACAGGAGGAGAAACTGCTGATGTAGGAGATTTAGTACGTACAATTATTGTGGACTCTACAGTAACTGCTCGTATGAAACGTACCGATGTAATTGATAATGCAAATATTAAAGCAGGAGATGTTATTGTTGGTTTAGAATCGTTTGGACAAGCAACGTATGAAAAAGAATACAACGGAGGAATGGGGAGTAACGGATTAACTTCTGCACGTCATGATGTATTCCATAAATACTTAGCAGAAAAATACCCAGAAAGTTTTGATGCTTCTGTACCATCTGATTTAGTGTATTCAGGAAACACAAAGTTAACAGATAAAGTAGCAGACTCTCCAATTGATGCAGGTAAATTAGTGTTGTCGCCAACAAGAACTTACGCACCAATTATCAAAGAAATCTTATCAAAATATACCTCTGATGATGTACACGGAATGATTCACTGTTCAGGTGGAGCACAAACCAAAATTTTACATTTTGTAGATGATTTACATATTGTAAAAGACAACATGTTTCCAATTCCGCCATTATTCAAATTGATACAAGAGCAGTCAAAAACCGATTGGAAAGAAATGTATCAAGTATTCAATTGTGGGCATAGAATGGAGCTGTATGTGTCTCCTGCAATAGCAGAAGATATCATTACTATTTCAAAATCGTTTAATGTAAATGCACAAGTTGTGGGTAGTGTAGAGGTTTCTGATAAAAAGCAGTTAACTATCAAAAGTGACTATGGAACTTTTGAATATTAATACGAGAAAGATATAAAGTAAAATCCTCAGAGAAATCTGAGGATTTTTTATTTAGTTACAATTTTTTCTGTTTAACTCAAATCCATTTAAGTCTTTCCAAATATTATGCTGAAAACTTTTAGGAGATACTCGAAAAACAATAATAGCTTTATGTTGCTTTCTACACAAATATTGTTCTATTAATATGTTTACAGTTATTGTTTTTCCTGTGTGAAATCCATCAAAAAACTTCATTTGTCCCGTAAACTTATTGTTAGAGTTGCTTATTAAATGAATTTTTGGGTTTGGAAAACTGACGGCCCAATGATTCGGTTTCATTAATCCATCAAAATAGTTTTTCAGGTTATATTTAATTTCTTTTAAAGTTAAAAAGGATTCCGCGTTTATCTTCCAGCCAATAACTAGTGACCAAAATTGATTGTTTTTTGGGGTTGACCATTCTGGAGAAAAAAGAAGTTCTTCAAAACCGATAACCTTTAAACCTGGAGCCCAATCTATAGGGAACTTAATGATTTCTCTTTTCCAGTTCTTAGTATTTTTGAAAATTGATAATTCTTCTTTTTGTTGACAGAAAGAAAATGTTAGTTGAAAAAATAGAACGAATATCAGTATTACTTTTTCCATCTCTATAGTTTTACGATAACTTCAAATCCAATAGCGTCCGAAATAGCACCATCTCTAAAATTACTTTTATAATTAACACCCCATGCTCTTCTGTCAATTTTAAATCGAGTGGTCATTTTTCTTTCTTCATAGTTAAGTTCAGCTCTAAAATTAATAGGTTTAGTGATGCCTTTTAAAGTTAAATCAGCTTCTATTTTTGCGTGTGTTTTATCAAAATATTCAACTTTAGTAATTATCAGTTTTGCCAATGGGTGTTTTTCAACATTAAAAAAGTCAGGGTCTTTTAAGTGGTTTACTAAATTTGTCTTTCCTTCTAATTTTTTAATATCAGTATTTGTTATTGAATTCATATCAATAATAAACTCTCCACCAGAAATAGCATCATTACTTTTAATAAAATAACCATCTTTAAAGTTAACAAAACCATCATGACCTCCAAAATAAAAAGTATACTCCCCAATCCATTTAATGGTGCTTTTTTGAATATTGATGTTTAATTTTTTTTGAGTTGATTGAGTTTGATTAGTAATAGAAAAACAAGTAATACAAATTAGTGTAATAATAATTTTTTTCATCTGATTGATTTTTAAAATGTCAGATAAAATTATTTCAGTATTCAAAGAGAAGTGTCAAAAAAAAGTAAAAAAAGAGTCAAGAGATGTGAAAAAGTATCAATCTAAGGTAAATTACTTTAGCTTTTTACTCATTTAGCCTTTCAAATACAAAATCAATAGAAAATTCATCGTTAGCAACGGTAGCTTTTAGCTGATTTTTTTCTTTCCAATAATGGAGGGAAGTAGGGAATTCGTTTTGCTTGTTTTCGGCAATAAAAGAAGAGTCTGTTTGTTGAGTAAAAGCAAATAAGGTAGGGTTTTTATTTACACCGGTTACTTGTAAAAAAAGCGAGTCGTTTTTAGTAATGATGTGCAATATTTCTTTAAAAATCGTATCCTTTTCTTTCATAGTAAAGCCAGTTCCAGAAAAATCATTTTCCCAAAACTCATAAGTCTTTTTATCAGGTTCGTTATGAAGGCGTTCCCATTTACCAAACAACCAAGTTGGTTTTTTAATTTTCTTTTCTTGCTGACAAGAAAAAAGTAGTGTACAAGTAAAAAATAAGATTAAAATTCGCATAACAAAAGCCTTAATGAACTAAAGATATGAATAAAATTCGATAAAAAATCGTAAATTCGCACCCCAAGAAAAGATACTATGCTAGATAAATTACAGATAGTTAAACAACGTTATGATGAGGTTTCAGACTTAATCATACAGCCAGATGTTATTTCTGATCAAAAACGTTATGTACAATTAAATAAGGAATATAAAGATTTAGGAAAGGTTGTAAAAAAAGCAGACGAGTACGAAACTTTATTAAATACTATAGAAGAGGCTAAAGAAATCATTGCTGACGGATCAGATGCAGAAATGGTAGAAATGGCGAAAATGGAAATGGACGAAGCAAAAACTCGTATTCCTGAATTGGAAGATGAAATTAAGTTTTTACTAATTCCAAAAGATCCAGAAGATGCAAAAAATGCAGTAGTTGAATTACGTGCAGGAACAGGAGGAGATGAAGCAAGTATTTTTGCAGGTGACTTATTTAGAATGTATACTAAGTATTGCGAAAGTAAGGGGTGGAAAGTATCTACAGTAGATTTTTCTGAAGGAACGAATGGTGGATTTAAAGAAATTCAGTTTGAAGTTTCTGGAGAAGATGTGTATGGAACGTTAAAGTTTGAAGCAGGAGTACATCGTGTACAGCGTGTACCACAAACAGAAACACAAGGGCGTGTACATACATCGGCAGCAACCTGTATGGTATTTCCAGAAGCAGAAGAGTTTGATGTAGAAATCAATCCAAAAGATGTACGTATCGATTTTTTCTGTTCATCAGGACCAGGAGGACAGTCGGTAAACACAACATATTCTGCAGTACGTTTAACACACATCCCTACAGGATTGGTAGCGCAATGCCAAGATCAAAAATCGCAGCATAAAAACAAAGAAAAAGCATTTAAAGTGTTACGTTCTCGTTTATATGATATGGAGTTAGCGAAGAAGCAAGAAGCTGATGCTGCAAAACGTGGTTCGATGGTAACCTCAGGAGACCGTTCAGCAAAAATTAGAACATACAATTATCCGCAAGGACGTGTAACAGATCACAGAATAGGATTAACCTTATACGATTTATCAAATATTGTAAACGGAGATATTCAAAAAATTATAGATGAGTTAATGCTCGCAGAAAACACTTCTAAGTTAAAAGAATTAGGAGAAACTATTTAATTAAAAGGCGTTACTATCGTAGTAACGCCTTTTTTAATGTCTCAAATTCTTGTAGAGCCGATAAATAAAACATACCTTTGCAGAATATTAATGTTCTGTCCTTTTTGGAGAAAATCTACAAGTCTTTATACTATTTTTCTGTTACCGTCAGATACTATAGTCTTCAGTTGCTTTACAAAGCGTTTTCAATAGAATTTTTAATCTAAAATAAATATCATGTAAATCATAGTTCATACTATGTGTAGTATTGCGCTGTAATTTATATGACTTAAAGTATGTCTAATAATAAAACCTTATAGTATGTTAAGAATAGTTGTAAAAGAAGGTGAAAATATCGATAGAGCCTTAAAACGTTACAAGCGTAAGTTTAGAAATGTAAAAGTTTTACAAGAATTAAGAGAAAGAAAGCAATACACGAAGCCTTCTGTAACTAGAAGAGCACAAGTTCAAAAAGCGGCTTATAAAGAGCAGTTATTTAAAGAAGAATAGTAGTATAGCTATATAAAATACAAAAGCGCAACCAATTTGGTTGCGCTTTTTTGTTTTTTACAATTCTTGTAAGTTTCTTTTTATCTCTTTTATTAAAAAAGGAAATTCAGTAACCCCATCTCTGTCTATAAAATGTTTTCCTTCTTTAAGAAGGGTAAATTTAGCTTCTAATTTCTCTGCCATAGTTTTAGAGTATTCGAAAGGAATAATATCATCATCAGTGGCAGATATCGCAATTCTTATTTTGGTTATTTCTTTTAAGTAACTATAATTTAGCTTGGGTTTTACAAATTCAATTAATTCAGGAATGGGAGTAGATTCAACGAATCCTGAAATTAGAAATAAGCCTTTAATTTTAGTTATGTTTAACTTATTTAAAAAGTTTAAAATAGTTACACACCCTAAGCTATGACCAACAAAAATTGTTTTTTCATTTATTTCTTTTACATGATTTTCTAGAAACTCAACCCATTCACTTAGTTTAGGGTTTTGAGAGTTAGGCATTTTTAAAATAGAAACTTCAATAGAGTCATTTTTTAAATTCTTTTTAAAATCCTGAAACCAGTTAGAATAAGGAGATGCTGTATATCCATGAATTACATAGATTTTATATTTGTCCATAGTTATTAATTTGTTTCGGTGTGTCTTCTTAAAATAAAAAAACGCAACCCAATTGGTTACGCTTTTTTAGGACGACACATATTAATTTAGATTACTCTATAACAGTTAATTCGTCTACAATACGTTTAGCACCAGCATACTTGTCAATTAACCAAAGTACATATCGAATGTCTACATTAATAGTTCGTTGTAAGTTTTTGTCAAAAATAACATCACCAGCCATCGCTTCAATATTACCATCAAAAGCTAGTCCTATTAGTTCACCTTTTCCGTTTAAAACAGGTGAACCAGAATTTCCTCCTGTAATATCGTTATCAGATAAGAAGTTTACAGGTAATTCACCTTTACTGTTAGCATATTTTCCATAATTTTTTTTCTCATAGATATTTAACATGTCTTTAGATAAATCAAACTCGCTATCGTTTGGTTTGTATTTTTTAACCATTCCTTTTAACGTTGTGTAATTATTAATACTGGCATCGTTTCTAGGGTCTTTTGGTAAAGCTCTTACTTTTCCGTAGGTTAAACGTAAAGTGGAGTTAGCATCTGGATATTTAATATTGCTTAGACCAGATTTACGTAAACCATCCACTAATAATCTAAATGATTTTTGGTAATCGTTTAAAGGTTGTACTAAGTTTTCAGGTTGCTCTCTGTATTTGCCTAGTAATTGAGATGATAAGATATATAGTGGATCATTAGCTAATAACTCTTTGTTTGGGTACTTTAAGAAAGCCATAACACGCTCTTTAGATGTAAAAATACTTAACTCAAAAATAGCATCGATATAATCAGTAAAGTCACTGTTTTTAGCTATGATTTCAGGTAATTCATAATTTGCTTTAGCAGCATATAATTTAAGTTGCTCAGCTAAAACCTCTTTTTCTAAAGGTAGATGATAGTTTGTATAATTACTTTCTATAAAGGCATTTAATCTAGGCATTAAATTCTTACGAGCAGCTTCATTAGCATCAATATAAGACTCAAATCCTTTACCTATTCGATATGGTAAAACTGCAAATTTACTAGAACGTAATAATAACATTAAGTAGTTATCATGTTTTGCTTTATTGTTGGTTAAGTTGTAATAATTGTTGATGTTAGTAACAACATTTCCGTAAGTAGCTTTGTTAGACTTTTTGTTAGCCCATTTGTCAAATTTTTTTTCAACTTTACGTTTAGCCTCAGCAGTTTTATGAGCTGTTAAAGCATCAATCATACCTTGTCTATTTTTCCAGTAATTGGCTATACCAGCATATTGAGATGCATACATCAAGTTTATTGAAGCATCTTTATCCATGTATTTTTTCATTACATCCATGCTAAGTTTAGATCCTTCTACCCAAGCAGGATATGCATAGTTTACGTTTTGTTCAATTCCTTCTGCAGGCATCCAACGATTTGTTCTACCAGGATAACCTAAAATCATTGCAAAATCATTTTCTTTTACACCTTTAATATTAACAGGTAAATGGTATTTTGCTTTTAGCGGTACGTTATTTTCAGAATATTCAGCAGGGTTTCCTTCTGCATCCGCATATACTCTAAATAAAGAAAAATCTCCTGTATGACGTGGCCATTCCCAGTTATCAGTGTCTCCACCGTATTTACCAACTTTATCAGAAGGTGTACCTACTAATCGTACATCTTTATAATCTTCGTATACAAAATAGTAATATTCATTTCCTTGGAAAAAAGAACGTACAGAAACAGTGTATTTACCACCTTCGTTGTTTTCTTGTTCTATTTTTGCGATTTCTTTGTTAATAGCAGCTTCACGTTCTTTTTCTGTCATAGAATCGTTTACATTAGATAAAATACGTTTAGAAACGTCATCCATTCTAACAAAGAATCGAACAAAAAGGCTTTCTGGTTTAAGCTCGTCTTTTAATGTTTTAGCCCAGTACCCATTTTTAAGGTGATTTTGCTCTTCTGAAGATAATTCTGCAATAGCATTATAACCACAATGGTGATTTGTAAGTACTAATCCATTATCAGAAATAATACTAGCTGTACAACCACCGTTAAATTGAACGATAGCATCTTTAAGGCTTTGATTGTTGATACTGTAAATTTCTTCTGCGGTTAGTTGAAGTCCCATTTTTTGCATATCACGTTCGTTTAAACGCTTAATATGCATTAAAAACCACATTCCTTCATTGGCGAACAATGAAGCAGGTAGTAAGATTAAAAAAGCAATTAAAAAAAGGCTTGTTTTTTTCATAATATAGTTTGAATAATAAAAAATTAGGTTGATTTTGTTTTTTAGTTTAGAATATCATCTTTTAAAAAACATTAAGTTCTTTAATCAATTAAAGAATCAGCTCGTAAAAATACTCAATAATTTATTTTGTATAAGGAAGTAAACGTTAAAAAAATATAAGGATACGTATGTTAATTTTAACACAATAGATAGCGAAGAAACGAGCTTTATAATTTTTTAAAAAATATCCCTTACAAAATTAGGCTTGTAAGGGATTATTGTGGAGACGCCGAGAATAGACCTTCTTTTATCTTGTTATAGCTAAACCTTTACTGTGTCTACTGAAAACAATGGGTTTATGAAATTTTTATAATTTATTTTATGGTAAATTATATATCAAATACTACCTTTACTGACACCTAAATTGACACCCATTTGCTATGACATGTACATTTAACCTTAAGGATAAAAAGAAAGATGGATTAACCTTAATTTATTTAAAAGCTTATTTTAAAAAAGAAGGAAAAAGATTTGTTTACTCAACAGGTGAGTCTATTCATCCAAAGGAATGGGATTTTAAAAATAGACAGCCTAGTAATTTAACAGGAAGAACTTCGCAAGCAGATAGTCATAGGACTATAAAAAGACAATTAGATAGGTATTCTAATTTGTTTTTGCTCATTACGGAAACTTATAAGAATACAAATCAAGAGTTAACCGTTGAGAAAATTAGACAAGAATTTGATAAAGAATTTAAAAGAGTTACTGCTGGAAAAAATAAATTTTATGAAGCCTATGAAGAGTTCATGTCTTTTAAGCAAAAAAATCAAGAATGGTCTAAAGCAACGATAAAAAGATATAATAATATCAAAGCTTTACTAGAAGATTTTGAAAAAACAAAAAAGTACAAAATCACATTTGACACGATTAACCAAAAATTTTATACTGAGTTTACCGATTTTTGTATGGTAAACAGAGGGCATATTAATAATACATTTACCAGAAACGTTGGGTTGGTTAAAACTTTTCTTTTTTGGGCTTTGAAAAATGGTTATACCTATAAAGCAGATTTTATAAGTTTTAAGAAGAAGCCTAAAGTTATTACAAATCAGATAGCTCTTAGAAAAGAAGATTTAGAGATTTTGTTAAAATCTGAGATGCCTTCTAAGAAATTAGAACGTGTGAAGGATGTTTTTATCTTTTCATGTGTTACAGGTATGAGGTTTGGTGAATTAAAGTTTGTTTCTAAAAATATTATAGACGGGAAAACATTATTACTTAAAGAAGAAAAAGGGTCAGGTAAAAAGAGTAGAGAGATTCCTTTGAGTAGTATTGCCTTACATGTTTTAGATAAATATGATTATACTTTGCCAATAATTGCTAATCAGAAATACAATGATTATATAAAAGATGTTTTTGAAGAAGCGGGCTATACTCATAATGTTATGAAAACTTCTACTAGAGGTAAAGAAGTAATACGAGAAGAAATGCCTTTTTACAAGAGAATAAGTTCTCATACAGCTAGAAGAACCTTTATTACTATGATGAAAAGAAATGGTAAGAGTGATAAACTAATAGCGGAAATTTCTGGACATAATGATATGAAAACACTAAATCAATATTACCAAGTTTCAAATGAAGATGTTAAAGATGCTGTAAATGAAACTTTTGATATAAAATTTTAAAAGAATAGTAAATAATGAATTACGGAAAAGAGTTTATAAAACTATACAATGAAGAACTTTCTGCTTTTAAAAAAGTTATTACAGAAAGAATTGAAAAAGACTATGGATCTCCTGAAATGGCAAATGATTTATACTCTAAGTATAACAGCGAAATTCAAAGAAGGGTTAATGATCTTAAAGAAAAGGATAATATAGGTATGAAGGAATCATCTTTAACTGGTATATCCTTAGGTTATATGTATGGTAAAGAGTATAAATTTAATAGAGTAGAAAATATAATAAACAGAGATGTGTATCAATATTTTTTAAGTAATGGAAAATGTTCTCAGTATAAAAACTTTAGTCATTTCATTCAGTGTTTTTCAAAGTCCTTAACTCTTCATAGTTATAGAAGCTTTTTGAACGAAAATAGAAAGCTTTTTTATTCTTTATTAGATGAAGAAAAAGCAAATGAATTTTTTAATATAAAGTATATTAAAGATGATTTAAATGTATTGACTATAAGTAAAAAGCATTTAGAAACTTCTGAAAATAAAAATAAAGAAAACTTTACTTCACAAGAAGTTGATAAAAAAGCAGAAACAAAGAATGTTAACTTGAATAAAGAAAAACATGAAAATCCTTTTACCGAAGAGGAAAAATTTATTTTAATACATTATTTGTTTAAACATGAAAGATCACAAGAAAAGAAGTTATCAGTTTATGAATTAACTCTAATTTTAAAAATTTCTTGTGGGGTATTTACAGATAAAAGACTCGAAAAAGTTAAAGATACTGTTTATGAAAAATATCATAAAGGGTATGATTACTATAGTGTCTCGAAGAAAGAAAAGAGAAATAAATTAAATATTTTAATAGATAAATGTGAAGCCTATGAACTGAAAGTATTCTCACAATATTTATACAATCAGCTTTCAAAAATATAATTTTTTACTCCAAAAGTTACTGATTTTATTAATTAAATATTGTTTAAGTTATTGAAATTTAATTTGTTGTTTTACTCCAAGCTTCCCCCGAGCTTACTCCATCTTCTTTAATTTTACCATTAAACCAATAATCTTTGCGGTAATAAAACATAAATATTCAATCCATGGATATTAGTAATTACTGAATATGATATGTTTTTAAATATTAATTAAAATAAAAAAACATATTATGAAAAATATAATAGTAACAACACCCGAAGAACTTATAGGTATAATTGATACAGCTGTATCAACAAGAATCAATCCATTAGAAGATTTAATCAACAGTAAGTTAAATCCAAAAAAAGAAAATGTAACGGTTAAAGAAGCAGCAAAAAGGTTAAACGTTACAGAACTTACGATAAGAAACTACATTAAAAAAGGAGTGATTGATGCCTCAAAAATTGGAAGAAGAATTGTTATAAACCTTGAAGCTTTGGAGAATACATTAAAGGAGGTTAAATCTTTAAAATATCGTAGATAGTATGGAAGATTTTAATATGCAAAGTGAGTTCTTTAACACTAATTTGATTCTTATAGCTGATAATCTTCAGTCAGAAATGTACAAATTGAAAGTCAACAGAGTATCAGATTTTCTGTTAAGTAAACATTTAGAATTTTATACTAATGAAATAGATAAGATTAAAGGTTTGATAGGAAATAATCCGAGGTTTAAATGGCAACTTTTAGAACAAGAAATTGACTCTAATTTTAAAAAAGATAAGTCATTAACAGGAGCAAATATCTTTTTCGATTGGAAACATGATGTAAGTCCTAATAGAGTAGTGCTAAACTTTAAACTATAGGTTGTTATGGATTATGTTAGAATAGGTACAGATTATTACAAGATCTGTAGTGTACCGCTTTATAGTGGAGACGCAAATAGAACATTGCTTAAATGGTCAAAAGGTGAAATAATTACAGATAAAGGCAAAGACTTTTTGCAATCAATCAAGAAGTATGATGGCTTTATTACTATCCCAGATCATCAAAATTATAAACAAGAGATAAATTCTTTTTATAATCAATATGAAAAGTTAGAATATAATTTAGAGGAAGGTAAGTTTGATAAAACAAAGGAGTTTTTGAAACATATTTTTGGAGAACAATATGAGTTAGGTTTAGATTATCTTACAATATTATGGCAAATTCCAACGCAAATTTTACCTATTTTATGTTTGGTTAGCAATTCTCGGAACACAGGGAAAACTTCATTTTTAAAATGGTTGAAACTTATATTTCAAGGTAATATGACTATTAATAAAAATGAGGATTTTAGAAGTCGATTTAATAGCGACTGGGCATCTAAACTAATTATTTCAGTCGATGAAGTTCTTTTAGATAGAAGAGAAGATAGTGAACGAATTAAAAACCTTTCTACTGCGGGCACGTATAAAATTGAATCTAAAGGAAAAGACAAATTAGAAACCAATTTCTTTGGTAAGTTTATATTGTGTTCTAATAATGAAGAAAATTTTATTCAAATAGATGAAAACGAAATTCGCTATTGGATAATTAAAGTAAACTCTTTTCAAGTTGAAGATGTAGATATGTTGGAGAAGTTAAAAAAAGAAATTCCTCATTTTTTGCATTTCTTGAATAAACGAAAAATTGTTTCAGAAAGAAAAACAAGAATGTGGTTTACAAAACAACAGATTTATACGCCTGCGTTAGATAAAGTTGTAAAAGGAAACAAAACATATTTAAGTCAGGAAATAAAAGAAATTATAACAGATGATTTCATTGCGTTTGAAGTTGATGTTTTGCGTTACACCGCAACAGATTTATTTGAAAAGTTAAGTAAAGGATTAAGAACCACTCGGTCAAAAATTTCAAAAAGCTTGAAAGACGATTATAAGTTAGAACCTTTTAATGGAAGTTATAAAAAATTCTATTTTACTCTAAATACTTCACAAAAAACAATAGTTGATTTTGAAATAAAAAAAGGGAGGTACTATGAGTTTTTAAAAAGTGATTTCATAGACAGCTCGTTGACTGTTGACAAAGTAACCCATTCGTGAGTAAAATAGCAACATTCAGAGGTAAACAAGAGTTCAACAGTTAGTCAACACAAAACGCAAAAAATGCATGTTGACCAACTGTTGATTTTTTGTTGAATCTGTAACCCTTCTCTTATATAGGGTTATAGTTATTGTTCAACACAGCAACAAAAATTTAATTATTAGTTTCTTTCTTAATTAAGTTAATTATTACGTTTTGCGTTAATTGCGCAAATTGAATAAAAAACGCAAGAAAGTGCAAAGTCACCTGTCAAAAGAAAATTACAACGGCTACCAAGAAATATAAAAAGGATAATTATGCTACAGGAACTATACACCTATGTACAAACTGACTTACTATTGCATTAACTGTTATGATACATCATAATAATTAAAACAGAGCTTTAAATGCAAGAGAAAACCAATCAATGAGGAAACCTTAAAAAAGGAAGAATTAAATAATGCGGTAAATGTATTTCAGGATTAAGCAAAAAGAGCAACGATAAACGCAAAATTGTAAATTATGTTTTTAAAACATATGTAATGTGTTTGTTTATAGCTTTTTAAATGGTATTAGCTATACTTTTGATGGTTTTTAGAGCAACACAAAAGAGCATACACGCAAAAAGCGCAAGAAAACATAAAAGTTATATTCTCTCATATGTAAACCAACTTACGGAATAGTTTCTATGATAAATGATATTAATATGTTTAACGTAAGAGTATAAATAAAATGATGCAATCCTAAGAGAAAAAAAGATTTTTAAGAGACGCAATGAAACGTAAAAAGGAGCAATAACTAATTCCTGTGATAAGAATGGCACTATTATACACAATATTTAATATATAATTAATGAGCATAATTTACAGTAAAAAGAAACAAAATAAAATCTTATTTTTGTTTTTATGGATATAAAATTGACAGAACAAGAAAAGATAAAAATCTTAAATTCCGATGATATTTACGGAATAATGCAAAAAATATTACTTCGTGAAAGTAAGATAGACCAAAACCGTGAACACTTTTGGGTTGTAGGGCTAGAAAACAACAACCGTATTCTTTTTATTGAGTTAATAAGCTTAGGTACTATCAATGCTACTTTGGTAGAACCTATGGAAGTTTTTAGTCTTGCATTGCAAAAAAGAGCTGTAAAAATTATGTTATGTCATAACCACCCAAGTGGTGAATTAACTCCGTCAGACAATGACAAAAACCTAACAGATAGATTAATACAAGTAGGTATTATAGTAAATACACGTGTAATAGATCATTTAATTATTTCTGATAAAAGCTATTTGAGTTTTGCTAATACTGGTCTTTTACAAGAGTTAGAGAAAAGTACTAAATACGTACCTAAATATGTACTAGAGCAACGTCTTAAAAAAGAGGCTGCTGAAATTGCTAAACGTAATGAAAAAATAGAAATAGCTAAAAACTTGAAAAGGAAAGGTATTGATACAGGTACCATTGCAGACTCCACAGGTCTTACTATCGAAGAGGTGGAGAAGTTGCGTGTTAAAAAGAAGTAACAAATTACTTCAATGAGTTAAAAATTATCTTTTAAGAGTTATACTACAATTTAATATACCTTCCTTTACTGTAACGTTAAAAACATCTCTATTTGGTTTAAAATAGTAGATGTAGCTAAAAATATGAATCTCTTTGTTTTTCATGATTACAAATGCCTTTATAGTGTATCTTGTTAGTAAGTTGCTGTTTATCATGAAAATAAGTTTGTTTTTTTTGAAAATAAGATTACATTTATACGATTTTTAAAAAAAATTCTATGAAAACAAGACTACCTTATGTGGTTATACTCTGTTGTATAACTTTTTTTACTGCAAATTCTCAAAATTTACTGAATACTAGTTCGTGGACAGTTGGTACAGGTTCTGTATCTGGTTTTAGTCAGAATGGTACTACTTCAGAAAATAGTAGAGAATATGGAATTGGACCTGAAGGAGCAAGTGTATTACTATGGAAAGCTACCCCTGATGCTTCTAGTAATGCTGACGGTGGCTGGAACTCTTCTTATTCAAACATAGATCATACAAAAACCTATCGCTTAGTTGTTTGGTTAAAAAAGACAAACTCAAATGATGGGAGTAGTTATTTTGGTTGTCAAGAGTGGCAAAGTAGCTCAGATATGAGTCTACACAATTATACCATTTTAAAGTTAAATGGAGACATAAGGCAGAATCCTTATTTTTGGGCAGGAGATTTACCCCAACTCAATAAATGGTATATGTTAGTAGGGTATGTTCATGGAAGCAATTATAATTCAGGTTTAAACTACGGTGGAATTTATGATCCTCTCACAGGAAATAAAGTTGTGAATATTACTGATTATAAATTTTCTTCCTCTACAACAAAGTTAAGGCATCGAACATATTTATATTATGACACAAACACCTCTGATAGTCAGTATTTCTACGCACCAAGAATGGAGTTAGTAGATGGAAATGAACCATCTGTTCAAGAATTGTTAGGGCTAAATAAAAGTAATGATCCATCAAATATGTTAGATTATTCTACTTGGGCTGTAGGAACAGGTAGTACTACAGGGTTTACTAGAAATGGAGCTGAAAATGAAAATGTAAGAGAGTTAGGAAAAAATCATGTAGGAGAAGAAGTTGTATTATGGAAAGCTGTTCCTGGATCGGCTAGCGATGCTGATGGTGGTTGGTGTACTGGATGGATTAATGCATCAGATGATATGTCTTATCGTTTTAGTGTATGGATAAAAAAAACAAATTCTAATTATGGGTCAACTTATTTAGGTTTTTACGCCAATAATGAAGGTTCTTTAAAACTTGATGGGACATATAATAAAAATCCTTATTTCTGGTCTGGTGATTTACCTAAATTAAATAGATGGTATTTAATTGTAGGCTACGTTCATAAAAGTAGTCATACAGGAACAACAAATACAGGTGGTATTTATGACGGTACTACAGGAAAAAAAATAAGAACAATAACTGATTATAAACTTAAAAATACAGTAACAGCTTTAAGACACCGTTCATATTTGTATTATGATACAAATATACTAGATAGACAATATTTTTATGCCCCTAGAATAGATAGAATAAATGGGAATGAACCAACAATCGAAGATTTATTAAGAATAAATAATGAATCAAAATTAATTGTATCTTATGATGTAGCGGGAAATCAAACACAAACTTTTTATTGTGGGGACCCTTCATATTGTGCGCCTCCAGCTGCTAAAAAAGTAAAAGAAGAGGAAGAAACTCCTTCTTCAATAATTGTGAGTAATGATGATGAGAAAGAAGATGTAGAAAAGGAAAAAGAGGTATTCAATAATGATGTACGTATTTACCCAAATCCAACATCAAATTATGCCACTCTCAATTTAAGTGATGATTTGTTAAATAATCTACACTCTATAAAACTATACAATTCAAATTCAGTTTTATTAAAAAACATTAAAGTAACAAGTAGTAGTATTCAATTAGATATGAGTACTATGGCAGTAGGAATGTATTTTGTTCATATTCATTTAAATAAAGGAAAAAGTATTACAAAAAAAATTGTTAAAAAGTAAAAGTTTAAGAAAATGAAAAGAAATTTATACACCTGTGTTTTATTTTTATTGTTTGTAGGAATACAATTTTCTAATGCACAAGACCCTAATGTAGTAGGAGGCAACTCTTCTGTTAAAATAAAGTATAAAAAGATAAAATTAAAAACAAAGAAAAGCCCTAATGAGCTATTAAACTCCAATAACATAAGGATAGAAGAACCTTGTCTTGTAGATCCCGATACGGGAGAATGTGTTGACCCAGACCCAATAGATCCCGACCCTGTAATTACAACAGAAGCAGGAAGCACCGCAGGTAGTTTATCTGTTTCTTTAACAGGTGCAGCAAGTTACTCAATACCTATAATGGTACCTCCTGGCATTAAAGATGTAGTACCTAATATTAGTGTTAGTTATTCAGGTCAAGGAGCCAATGGTTTAGCAGGATGGGGGTGGAACGTGTCAGGGTTGTCCACAATTAGTAGAATACCCGCCACAAAGTATTATGATGATAAACATGACGGAATTGATTTTAAAAGTGATCGTTTTTCTCTTGATGGACAACGCTTAATTTTAAAATCGGGCACTTATGGAGCAAATGGTTCTGTGTACCAAACAGAAAATTATTCAAACATCAAAGTAGTTGCTCATGGAACATCCCCTTACGGAGTTTCTTATGGTCCTGAATACTTTATTGTATATTATCCAAACGGAACTAGAACTTGGTATGGAAAATCAGGAAATTCAAGGAGTAGATTAGAATGGGCTATTTTTAGATCGCGTGATCCACAAGGTAATTATATAGATTATAATTACCAATCAGATAATGGATTATTAAGCATAAAAACAATTAATTATGGAGGAAGAGTTGGTGGGACATCACCAATGAATCAAATAAACTTCACATATACTACGAGAACTAGATCAGAAAGTGTTTATGTAGGAGGAAATCATTTTAAGAGAACTAATTTGTTAAAAAATATTCAAGTTACTTCTAGTGGTAACCAGTATAGAAAATATGAACTGAATCATAGTTCAACATCTTTAGGTTACCAACGGTTAACCTCAGTGAAAGAATACAATTCTGAAAATAAAGGTTTAAATCCTATTACCTTTAATTATGAGAATACATCAAATACATTAGATATTTATAGTTCTAAATTATATTCAACCACTTCAATAGATATTAAAAAATCAAAAATGGTTGGAGGTGATTTTGATGGTGACTTGAAATCAGATTTTCTAATTTTTGACCCGACTAAAAAAGATAAATTATATGTTTATCAAGATGTGTTTAAGAACTCAAGCTATAACTTGGCATATGAAATAGCTACAGGAAAGTTTGAAGATGTGTTTTCTAACACTATCTTATCTCATAATAATAAAATCTTAACTCAACAAGCTATCACAACAGTTAGTGAAACAGCGAGCTCTACTTCTACTAACTCATCGATAAGGTTTAGAACTTTTGCTATGGCTGCTTATGGACCTGTTCATCAATATGATAAAGTTTGGAATACAAATAAATATAGAAGTGATAGCTATTGTGGAAGTACTCATTATTACACTATTCCTAAAAAATATGTAACAGGAGATTTTAATGGAGATGGGCTAACAGATGTTATTGCAATTGATAAACCTTACACCTCAAGAACATGTTATCAAAAAAGAGATTGTGGAGGTGGTTTAGACGAACCTATTCCTTTGAAGACTTCAGAGGAAAAAGAAAAAATAGAGAATAGTAATGTAGAAGAAGCTAGGTTGCCTATTGAAGAGTGTTGTGAGTGTGATACTTATACTCAAAATAAATATAATGCAAAAGTTCATTTTATTGATTTAAAAAGAGATGTAAATTCAAATTTCGCAAAAGTTTCAGGATACTTAAGAAAAGGAGTAAGTTTAAATGACTTAATAATACCAGGAGATTATAATGGGGATGGTAAAGTAGATATAATTCATGTTTCTGATGGTAAAATTTATGTTTACACATTAAATGATAATAATAATTTAGAGTTATTATATGAGGAATCAGACCCAATAATTAATACTGATTATTCCATTTTACCAGGAGACTATAATGGAGATGGAAAAACAGATTTTGCAATACCAACTAAAGATAAAACTAGTACTTGGAAATTTTTTATTTCAAAAGGTGAGAATGGATTTTATAAGTATGAGAAAGATGTTGTATATTATTTTAAAACTTATGTAGGAGAAGTAAAAACGATTGTTAACGGTTGGTTGATTATTAACCCTTTATATATAGGGAAGTATTATGCTAACGATTTTAATAATGATGGAAAGTCTGATATAATGCAACATTATACTATTTCTCCATATAATTCAAATATAATAAAACAAGTTCCTGTTCCTGGTAAGCCTCAAAAGTCATATTTGCATTATTATGAAAATTCAGGAAATGAAAATTTCAAAAAGATCCTTACGAAAGAGTTAGATGAAGATTTTTATAGCAAAGATGATGTTAGTTTATATCTAGATATAGATGGGGTTGATGATAAATCTGAGTATTCGTATATCTATGGAAACACATTATATGCATATAAATATTTGAAAGACCACCGAAAAGATGTTTTATTAAAGAGTGCAACAAATAATGGTGTTAAAACAACTGTGGAATATGAACGTTTAGGAATGCCAGAAAATAATTATGAACCAATAGTTTATACTGAAAGTTATAATCAAATTTATCCTTACATAAATGTTAATAAATCACCTTCATTTCAGTTGGTAAAAAAACTAATAGAGGAAGGTGCTGGTGTTAAGCGTTATCAAGATTTTAGGTACGAAGGTGCAGTATCTAATGTAGACATAGGGTTTCAGGGTTTTATAAAAACAAAACGGAGTAATTGGTATGGAAATGGTGTAAGTACGTTATGGACAATTTCAAAATATGACCCTTTAAAAAAAGGGGCACTCACAGAACAGTGGGTTTCTACTTCCTATAACGAAGGAAGTAATTACATATCTAAAACCTCAAATACCTACAGTTCAAATTTAGCAAACAATAAGGTGTTTACCATAACTCCTACAAAAATAGTACAACATGATGCTTTAACAGGAGTAACCACAACAAAAACATTAACCTATAATTCCTATAAAAATCCATTAACAGAATATACAACTTATAACGGAGGTAGTAAAAATATTACATATGCATACAGTAATAATAGTTCTGTAAACAATGAATATTATCATGTAGGTAGGCTTGTAAAAAAAGTAAAAACCAATACTATTGGAGGGAATGTTTTTACAACTGAAGAAGAATATGTATATAGTAACAATCTTTTAACGCAACAAAAAGTAAAAGGAAATAGCACTTCTTGGAATACAGAAAACTTTACCTACGATGCTTACGGTAATGTGACTGAAAAAACACTAACTCCAAGCGGAGATGTTGTAGCAAGAAAAGAAGAATTCAAGTATGATGAGACGAAACGTTTTTTGACTGAATCAACTGATATAGAGCG
The DNA here is from genome assembly GCF_003387615.1 of Tenacibaculum gallaicum. Lineage (GTDB taxonomy): Bacteria > Bacteroidota > Bacteroidia > Flavobacteriales > Flavobacteriaceae > Polaribacter > Polaribacter gallaicus. The sequence continues at coordinate 254,432 of NZ_QUNS01000002.1, forward strand.
ACAAGTAACCAAGTTTACTTATGATGTTTTTGGTAACCCATTAACGACAACCAACCCGTACAATCAAATTACTACATTTACCTATGATGGCTGGAATCGTTTAATTTCAGAAAAAAATTACTTAGGAAAAATAACAACTTTTTCTTATACCAAACTAAGTGGAGGTGGGTTGAAAAAAACAACCAACTACCCGCAAGGAGCTGATGAGATTGAAGAATATAATGCTTTGGGTTGGGTTACCAAAAGAGGTAGGTTAGGGCTTAATAATAAGTGGACATACAAAAGTGTGCAATATGATGTTGTTGGAAGAGTTATAAAGGAAAGTGAACCATATTTCAGCTTTCCAAGTCAATGGAATACCACTTCATATGATGATTATGGTCGAGCAATAGCTAGAACTAGTTTTAACGGTTTAGTAGCTAACATTAGTTATAGTGGTTTAAGAACTACAGTTGATGATGGTGCTAAAACAGTAAAGACAACCAAAGATGGTAGTGGTAATATTGTTAAAATGGAAGACCCTGGCGGAACTATTACTTATTCATATTATGGTAATGGAGTAATGAAATCTGCTAACTATGGTAGTCATGTAGTAAGCACTGAAATAGATGGTTGGGGAAGAAAAACAAAACTAACAGATCCCTCTGCTGGTGTATACACTTATGAATACAACAGTATTGGGGAAGTTTTAAAGGAAACCACTCCAAAAGGATATACAAAATACGATTATGATGAGTATGGTAAGATTATAACAAAGGATATAAAAGGAGATGAAACAAACATATCTCTGAAGTATGAATACAATGCCGATAACTTGTTAGAATATATACGAGGAAAAAATGTTAGAACTAATGAAGATTACTTATACACTTACCTATATGATAGTCAGAAAAGACCTTATAAAACTAAAGAACAAAATGGCAAAGCATACTTCGAACATCAAGTAATAAGGGATTCATATGGTAGAGTGAATGTTGAGACTTATATTAGTAAAAACTTAGGAAACAGCATAAGTAGTACAGTTAAAGTTAAAAACGTATATGATGCAAACTCAGGTGTTTTAACAGAAATACAAGATTACAACGCGAATACTATTTTATGGAAAATTAAAGAAGTAAATGAAAGAGGACAGGCAAAAGAAGTATTGTTAGGTAATGGCATGATTAAGAAAAGAACCTATGACCAATATGGTTTTTTGACAAAAATATTAGACCAAACTTCTGATGCATCAAAAAAAGCCTTACATCTTGATTATAGTTTTAACACAGTTCGAGGGAATTTAAACACTAGAAAGAACAATAATTTAGGCTGGAATGAAAACTTTAGTTATGATAACTTAGATCGTTTAACCAATATTTCTGGTTCGGTAAGTAGAGCACAAGAATACGACGGTCGAGGTCGTATTACTTCCAATTCAGTATTAGGAACGTATAATTATGGTAGTACTACTTCGTATCGTTTACAAGAAGTAGACTTAAATACTCAAGGAGATTTATATTATCAAAATCACCCTTTGCAAAAAATTAAATACAATGCTTATAAAAAGCCTATATCAATTTCAGTAAAGGATAAAGCTAAAGTAGATTTTGAATATGGTTTATTACAAAACAGGAGTCACGCCTATTACGGAGGAAATGAAGATAATAAGCTACATCGTAGGTATCAAAAACACTATTCAGCAATAACTCCAGTTGAAATAGAAGTAGATAAGCAAGGAAACACAAAAATTATTACCTATATAGGTGGAGATGCCTATTCAGCACCCTTAATGCATGTAAAACAAACAGCTTCGGGTAGTGCTAATGGCTATCACTATTTACATAGAGATTATTTAAGTAGCGTTCTGGCTATAACTAAGAGTGATGGAACAGTACAAGAACAACGTCAATTTGGAGCATGGGGAGAAGTAGATAAGTTTAAAAGTTTAAATAGTGAAATTGATTATGAACACGATACAACTCTAATAAATAGAGGCTATACAGGGCATGAACACTTTATGGGAGTGGCTTTAATACATATGAATGGGCGTATGTATGATGCGAAGTTAGGTCGTTTTTTGTCTCCTGATAATTACATGCAAGAACCTTTTAGTACGCAAAGTTTTAATCGTTTTGGGTATGTTTGGAATAATCCGCTTAAATTCACTGATCCAAGTGGGGAGATTTTTTGGATGGTTGTTATTGCATCTGCTGTTTTTGGCGGTGTTGTGGGAGCATCACAAGCTGTTAGCCAAGGAAAGCCTTGGTATCAAGGTTTTTTGAAAGGAGCCTTTGTTGGAGCTGTTGGAGGTGCATTAGGTCAGATAGGAGGGGGAGGTTTTTTGTCTAATGTATTAATGGGGGCAGTTCAAGGTGCAGCGGTAGGTGTTCTTAACTCTGTTGTGTGGGGAAACAATATATGGAATGGTTTAAAATCAGGAGCTTTATGGGGAGCAGCGTTTGCAACTGTAACTTCTGGAATTGAAGCAACTCAAAATGCTATTAAAGGGCATGGTTTTAGAACTAATGAAGGGGTGTTAAAAAAATATATAAAAACAGGAAAATATAAGAGCGCTATGAACTATGTGCAAGACACTTATAAGTTAGAAGGTCCAAACTATTATTATGACTCTGAATTAGAACATTTAGGAGTAACCAATACAGATGGGAGTATAGGGATAGGAATTGATGCTTTTGAATCTTCGGATATTTTAAAATCTACTATGGCTCACGAATATGGTCACTATATTAATGATATAGCTGTACACAATGGAGAAAAAGTTTTGAAAATTTATGGTAGAGCTGAATGGAATAATTATGATGGAACTTCTGGTTATAAAGAAGCCATAAAGAGAAGTGGGGAAATGAATATAGGAATAAAAACCTTAAAAAGATTAAAGTATTTTGAAAGTAATCCTGAATGGGTCAATATTTGGGAGTATGGCAATACAGTTATGTTAAATGAGGCTCCCTATAATCCTGTTTGGTATGCTAAAGGAGTATTAAAGAATAAATGGTGGTATACTTTACCTAAGAGATTTTAAACATAAAGAATATGAAAAAAATAATATTAGTAATATTAATGATTAACTTTCTTAATAAAGATTCTTTTAAAGAAAAGTTACATTTTGAAGCATCATTAAATAATAACGGGTTTGTAAAGGTATTATTTATAAATAAAGGGAATGAAACAATTAAGATTAGTAACCCTAAATGTAAACGTTTTTATAAATTAAGGGTTTTTAAAAGTTCTGAAAAAAATGAAATATTTCCAATAAAAATATATCATCCGAACTTGGATTGTAAGCCACAGTATGTAGAAATATCCCCTTGTGATGATTTTTTAGTAGATGGTTTATTTAATCTATATGATCTCTATAATTTAAAAAAAGAAATCAATTATAGATTAGAGATCAGTTATACTGGGTATGTTAGAATAAGTAATAAGCAAAGGAAAGTAGACCTAAAATCGGAGTTTATAATAAATACAAAATAAGATATTTGTTCCGTAAGAATATTCTCATATGAAAAATACCTAAAGATAAAGTATGTAGTAAACAGTTCTACTGTAACTATTGAGAAGATTCTTTTAGTGTAAAAGGAGAAAATAGTTAATTTTGAAACTATGAAAGTGAGGTGTTATGGGGTTGAAAAAGAAAGATTTTATAGAAATACTGTTGATTATTGACAAATCTATTTATTAACTAGTGATACGGTAATATTCAGAGGTAAACAATAGTTGAACAGTTGGTCAACATAAAACGCAAAAAACGGATGTTGACCAACTTTGATTTTTTGTTGAACCTGTAACCTCTCTTTTACATAGGGTTATAGTTATTGTTCAACACAGCAACGAAAATTTAACTATTAGTTTCTTTCTTAATTAAGTTAATTATTGCGTTTTGCGTTATTTACGCAAAATGAATAAAAAAGACATCCAATCTCACTATAAGCTACAATTACCTTTCTTTGGTATGGGTAGCACTCTGTGCAAAGGTAGTATTCTTATTAGTTCATAATACTTTTTTCGTTTTTTTTTGCGTTTTTAACGCAAAAAAAATTAAGGGTATAAAAAGTGTTGAATTATAATGTGTTGTGGTTATTGTACTGCACTTCTTAATTAATTGCGTTTTATAAAAAACGCAAAACTCATGTGAAGAATTTGACTTAAAAACAAAAAGAGTTGCTTAATTACCAGAAGACTCCAATTGTCAAAGGTTTAAACAACTCTTAGTGGTGTAAAAATAATGATTTTCTTTTAGATTATAAGAGTGTAACCAAACTATTTGTTTCCAAAATAGTTTTTTGTGTTTTTCACTCAGTTTATTTGCATTAGAAATAAAGAATAAAAGATTAAACTTTACTTTCTTTTATTGAAATACGGTAATCCGTATTAAAAAATATTAAATTTTCATACATTTATGATATTGAAAAATTGTGAGAGAAAAAGAATTATTGAAAGTCATTAAGACCAAAGATGTCTATAAATTCTTCATTTAGATAAATGGTTCCTCACTATAATTAATTATAGTCATTTATGAAAATAACAAAAATTAAGATTGAAAATTTTCGATTATTAAAGAATTTTTCTATTGATTTAGAAGAGATAATGTCTCTTGTAATTGGTAAAAACAATACAGGAAAAACATCATTACTTACTGTAGTAAATCGTTTTTTAAATGAAAATGGTCAATTTTCTTTTGATGATTTTAATATAGGTTTTAAAAAAGAATTAAAAACTTTAATTGAAGGGGCTTTACCTCTTAAATCAGACTATAAACCTATTGGAATAAAACTTAAACTTTTCATTGAATATAATGAGAGTGATGATTTAACTAATATCAGTAGAGTAATGATGGATTTAGACCCTGAAAGTAATAAAATTATACTTGGGTATGAATACATTTTAACATACGATAGTCTTGAAAGTATTAAAGAGAAATATTCTGAATTTCTAATAACAGAAGCTAGTAAAAAAACTGAGAATGAGAATTATATAATAAGGGGTACATATGATTTCTTAAAAATATATCAAGCAGATTTTTTCAAATCAAATAGAAAGTCTATTGAATATAATAAAACTGAAAATCAAGAAAATGATGATGTATATATTGATTTAGATTCCGAAAAAATCTCTACAAAAGAAATAATTAATTTTAAGTTTATTAGTGCTAAAAGAAGTGTCACTAATAACGAAAACAATAAAACCTTATCTACTCAAACATCTGAAATATATAAACAAACAGAAAAAACAGATGAACAAAATGAACAAATAGAAAAGTTTAAAGATGAATTAATATCAACAGATTATACTTTGTCTATTATTTATAGATCGTTATTTGAAGGTGTTGTTGAGAAAGTAAGGAAATTCGGAGGCATTAGAAATGATGACTCCACAATTACCATAGAATCGTCTTTGCAACATAGAGAGTTATTGTCAGGAAATACAACGGTAATGTATAAACATAATGATACTACCCTTCCTGAATATAATAATGGTTTAGGATATATGAATCTAATTAGCATGATTTTCGAAATCGAAATTAAGATTCAAGAATTCAAAAAAAGTAAGCTAGAAAGACCATCTGATATTAATTTGTTTTTCATAGAAGAACCTGAAGCTCATACTCATCCTCAAATGCAATATGTTTTTATAAAAAATATAAAATCAATTCTTAATCAAGGTATTGTTCGTGAGGACGAAGATAATAGAAAATTACAAACGGTAATAACGACTCATTCTTCTCATATCGTTGCTGAAAGTAATTTTGATGATGTAAAGTATTTAAAAAAGGAAGGTGAGAATAATGTTATTTCAAAAAATCTTATAGACCTTAAAATACAATATCAAGAAGACCCAAAACAATATCAATTTTTAAAACAATACCTAACACTAAATAGAGCTGAAATATTTTTTGCAGATAAAGCTATTCTTATTGAAGGAGATACTGAAAGAATTTTATTCCCTACTCTAATGAAAAAAATAGATTTTGAAGAAAAGAGGAGATATGAAGTTTTAGGTCAAGATGACCTAAAACTACCTTTATGTTCCCAAAATATTTCTGTTATTGAAGTTGGGGCTTATTCGCAAATTTTTGAAAAGTTTATAGAATTTGTAGGAATTAAATCTTTAATAATAACCGATCTAGATGCTGTAGGAGCTGACTCAAAAAAGTGTAGAGTTGCTGAAGGAACAAATTACTCTAATGATGCATTAAGATTATTCTTTAACGATGCTACTTTAAATCAATTAAAATCGTTTACGATTGATAATAAAAAAGTTGTAAAGAATGGAGAAATATGGCAATCAGATACCGATGGAAATCTTTGTGTTGTTTATCAAACAATGGAAAATGGAGTAAATGCTAGAAGCTTTGAAGATGCATTTATTCAAATAAATAGAGAGTTTATTAATGATAATAAGGAAGAATTTAAAGGATTGAAAAATAGACCGTATTTTGATATTGCTGAAAATGATTCTTACAAATTAGCAGAAGAATGTGTCAATAAAAAAACACATTTCGCTCTCGATATTTTGTTTCATACTGATGAAAATTTTACAAATTGGCAAATTCCACAGTATATAAAAGAAGGCTTATTATGGTTGAAACAGTAGAAGAAAACACTCAAGAATTGGATGAGTTTCAACAAATATTGAGACACATTGAAAATAAAGATAATTTTTTATTAAGTGGAGGAGCAGGAAGTGGTAAAACATTTACACTTGTTCAAGTTATAAAAAAAGTAATTGAAGAATATCCAACTTCAAAAGTTGCTTGTATGACTTATACTAATGCAGCTGTAAAGGAAATAGAGGAAAGAGTAAATCATAAAAACCTAAATGTTACTACTATTCACGACTTTTTATGGGATAACATTAAACATTTTCAAAAAGAACTCAAAAAAGGTCTGGTTGATTTAGCAAATGATGATGAAATAACAAGGATTAAAATTTCAGATACAGAAGTTCCTACAGATTATTTTAAAGACCTTGAAAAAGGAATACAATACAAAGAATATTTAAGATTAGTAGAAGGGATTATATCTCACGATGAATTATTGATCTTAGCGAATCATATGTTTAAAACATATCCAAAACTTAGTGATATACTTAAGGATAAATTTAAGTTCATTTTCGTAGATGAGTACCAAGATACTAATGAATTAGTAATAAAGATATTTTTAGAGTACTTTAAATTAAGTAATAAAAGTAATGTTGTTGGTTTTTTTGGGGATTCTATGCAATCAATTTATGATGATGGTATTGGAGGTTTAGATGGTTATAAAGGGGAAGAAGAAGGAAGGGTAAAAGAAGTGAAAAAGGAACAAAACAGAAGGAATCCTAAATTAATAATTGATTTAGCAAATAGACTGAGAACAGATGGTTTAGAACAAACAGAATCTAATGATAAAAATGCACCAAATATAGATGAAAAAGGTGTCTTAAAGACAGGAGATATTCAATTTTTATATTCTGACAATGAAAATATCTATAAAGTAAAGGGATATCTTGGTTGGGATTTTAATGATTCGAAAAACACTAAAGAACTTAATTTAACTCATAATCTAATTGCGGATAAAGCTGGAATTAGAAATTTAATGAATATCTATAATAACGATGGTATTTTAAAATATAAAAATAAAGTTCGGAAATACATAAAAGATAATGGAATAGATCAAGATTTCTCAGCTATGACATTTGGGGAAGTTTCAGATTTTTTAGAAGGTGTTAACCCTACAAATAGCATGCAACAATTTATCAATGATAATCCAGAACTGTATAATGTTGCTAGAAATCAAAATTGGGAAGTTTTTTCAAAAATATATGTAGATAAAGATCAATTACTTGATGATAAGAAACAAAGTGAAGATGATGAAAATAAAAAAGGCTCAAAAAGAGATGCTTTAATTAAACATTTATATAAAATAGAAACTAATATTTTTCTCTATTCAAACAAACGGTATAATGAATTTTTAAGAGCTACAGATTATAGATTTAGTATCAAAAGAATAGAAGATAAAAGAACATTAAAAGCAAGTATTGAATCATTAATTAATGTTGAAGAGAAAACTATTGAAGAAGTAATAAATGAAGCTAATGAAAATGGTATTTGTTTAATTGATGATAAATTAGAAAGATTTATGGTTGATAAAGAGTATTTATTTAACAGGGTTAAGGAAGTGAAATATAAGGAGTTTCAAAAGTTATTTATTTACTTGGAAGGTTTGACTCCATTCTCAACTCAACATAAAACTAAAGGAGCAGAATTTGATAATGTATTGGTGATTTTAGACAACGGAGGCTGGAACAAATATAATTTTAAAAACCTCTTTTTAGGTTCAGGAACAGAGTCAGTATTAAAAAGAACACAAAAACTATTTTATGTCTGCTGTACAAGGTCTAAAGAAAAATTAGCAATCTATTTCAATTCCCCTAGTAATGCTGTAATTGATAAAGCTAAAGAATGGTTTGGGACAGAAAATGTAATTGATTTAGATTCTGTTAGCTGAGATTAGAAAAAAGAACAAAGAAAAGACTCATTTAAAGGTCTAGAAAAACAGTTTGTTGTGCCTGACTTTTAAGAGAGTGAAAATTTATAAGTATGAATAGAAAAAAGAGTAATAACAGCTTTTTACTAGCATTAGTAATTGTAGTAGTAATTATAATTTATGTAGCCTCTTTAGGTCAAGTAGATGTTACTTTAGAGAAAAGTAATAAACAAAGTGATGAAGAAAAAAATAGTTTAAGTAAACTACAAGCGAGGCATAAAAAGCTTAAAGAATTGATACAAAGGAAAGAGGAGTTGAATATAAAATTAAACAAGAAGTTTAAGCGAATTTATTTTGGTGTTCGTTTTGTTTTAGCATCTTTATTTGTTGGATATAATCTATCGCTCTATTTCTTATTTAAAATAACAAAACTTGGTGATTTGCTGAACTGGAATCAATTTGCGTTAATAATTATGGCTTTGTTTTCTTTTATAGCTTTCGGTACTCTTGCTAATGTTAAAGAATTTGTTCAAAATATAAAAATGAGATTAGAGTTAAGAACTTACGATAAGTATAAAAATATTACTGAGCAGATAGAAAACCATAAAGGAGAGGCTATTAAGATTACAGCTTCCATTGCTGAGACAGAATTAAAAATATCGAAACAAACGGTTGTTGAGGATGTTGTTTTAATAGAAAGTAAGGAAGAGATAGTTTAATGTAAATTTATACGTTATGAGTGGTTTTAAGTTAATAGGTATTAGAGTCTGCTAAAAGTGCAATTGGATTATAACTAGCAAATAAAGATGGTTAAACATTAAAAGAAATAAGGAAAGTAAAAAAATGGCAATTACAGATATACACAATGAGCTTTTAGAGTTGTTAGATAAAGCTTCTATAGAGAACCCAGATATAGTATTTCGTTTAAGAAAAACAAACAGATCTAATAGACTAGAAGAAGGTTATTGGTTTTTAGGAAATACAGAATATCTTTCTGTAGGTTTTTGGAAAGGTTCCGATTGGAAAAGAAAAGTGCCTAATATAAGTTTTATGGTAGATTATCATGGAGCTTGTTGGTTACATTTTTCTGTATCAGATGATAGAGAAAAATTTGATTTTATATTAGATAAAGTGTTTCCTAGTTTAGGAGTTGAAATGAGAGAAAAAGACTTTTTACTTAAGTCAAGCAAGCATACTTTTGAATTTAAGAGTAGAGGGCTTAAGGATTGCCTCTCAGAGTTTCTAACTAAATATTGGTCTAAAATTGATTCATTAATTCGTGAAGAAAAGAGTAATAATGAAGATTTTGGAATAGGAATAATTCCAAAAGAGGAGTTTATACAAGACCTAAGTAAAGTAAAAGGTTATAAATATAAAATAGAACATTACGAACGAGAGTTAGATTCTATTCGGAAATTGAAAATTAAAAGTTTTGAAATAGGGAATTACGGACCGATAAAATCGTTGAAATTAGATAATATTCCTATAAATAGCCAATGGATTTTTTTAACAGGAGAGAATGGAGTGGGAAAAAGTAGTGTTTTAAAAGCTCTGGCAAGAACTATAGGGTTTAGTAAAGTATCAGAGAAAGAATCAGTAGATGTAGGTTCTTTTGAGTGTAAAATAGACACACATTTATCTAACAATGTAACAGGATTTAATCAGTTTTTTAAGAGGAAAGGTAATAACCAAACGAAAAAAAGAAAAACACTCTTTTTAGGCTTTGCTGCTTATGGCGCAATGAGATTGAATCCGATTCATAATAATTTAAGTGAAAACCAACTACAAGAAGCTAGAGGTAAAAATGGACATTCAAGTACGTTATTTAATAATAATGCTTACTTACTCGATTTAGAAACTCAGTATAAAGAGTGGTTTCAATCTCCTAACAATGAGGAATTTACTAAAAGGTCCTATGCTATCAAAGAGTTTTTGGAAGAATTGTTATTGAATGTAGGAAAAGTAGAATTTGGATTTAATGATGAAGGTCCTTTTACAGAAGTACAAGAAATTGATGAACATCAAGATCTTTTAGAACCAGTTCCTATAGAAAAATTATCTTCAGGGTATATGAGTATTTTTGCTATGATGAGTGATTTATTAGTAAGGTTGTATCGTCAACAACCCAAAGTAGATGACCCAGGAGAATTAAGAGGACTTGTTTTTATTGATGAAATAGACATACATCTGCATCCTAAGTTTCAAAAACATTTAGTAGAGCAATTAACAAAAGCTTTTCCTAAAGTGCAATTTATTGCTTCAACACATAGTCCAATTCCTTTATTAGGGGCTCCAAAGAGTAGTGTTGTTTGTGTTGTAAAAAGGGATAAGAAAAAAGGAACTTATTTAGTAAGAGTTGACGATAAAATATATTTAGAAGAACTTTTACCTAATACTATTTTGACGTCCCCCATTTTCGGTATGGACAATATTTCTAATGAAAGTAGAGATAAAGGAACTTTTGTTAGAACTGAAGAATCTTTTGAAGAATTAGAGTTTAATGATAGGCTTAAGAATAAGATTATGGCATTTTTAGATGATGCAAAAGAAAAAGAATTAATAGAAAGGTTTAAAAATAAACGCAAATGAGATTTGTAATTAAGCCTAATAGTCATAAAACAGCAAAGTTGTCTAGTGATGAAACTAAAGAAGCTCTGTTAGATATAGCTAAGAATATAGCTAAGGATAATATTTCAGATAGCATTTATAGGGAACCATATGGAGATCCAGATGAGAATAGATCTAAAGTAGAGGATCAATTAGCTATTAGTTATCATAATAAATGTGCTTATTGTGAAAGATTAGCCAAGGCAGATATTGAACATTATCGACCAAAGAAAAAAGTGAGTGAGGATGAAACACATAATGGATATTATTGGTTGTGCTACGAATGGACTAATCTATTACCTTCTTGCGTTAAATGTAACAGAGATGGAGGGAAACACAATAAGTTTCCAATAATTGGTAATAGGGTAATTGTACCAAGTTTTTTAGCAAATGGAGAGCTAAATCTTTCGCATCAATTAGCTCAAAACAATCCATTGTTAGCTGAAGCACCATATCTCTTAAATCCTGAAATAGATAACCCTGAATTATTTTTTGATTTTTTTAATGATCCTTTAGGAAATGGAATTAGAATAAGAGGAATTGATAATCAAGATAGAGGTAAGAACACAATCAAGATTTGTAAACTTAATCGTCAGGAATTAAGATTAGAAAGAGTTGAAAATGTAATTAATCCTTTTAAACAAGCAATTGAAAGTGCTTTTGTGATGCTGGCTGATGGAACGCTTAGTAGTGACCAACTTAATAGCCAGATAATTTTTCAATTACGACAATTGAAAAGTAATGCGAATAATGAGAAAAGTACACATACTTTATTAAGAAAATATATTGTAAAAAATTCACAAAATTTTTCAGCTATAATGATTCCTTATCTAACTAATAATATTCAAAATATAGTTCTAGCCGTATTTAATTCCATTTAATTATTTCATTCAATGAATTAAATGTGTGTAAAACTATATGGTAAAATAGTTTATTTAAATACAGTATAATTTCAGAAGAAAAGTAATAACACAATGGCAGAATAAACTTCCTTAATAGATGCCATATTAAAAAGTATTATTGATGTTAGTAAATTATGTTTTAAGTTAGATGTAATTGTATAACGTAGTAACTATTTTTTTTTGACACCAAAATTGACACCTAAAAAAATTAACCCTTATAAACACTAGGTTTATAAGGGTTAATAGTGGAGACGCCGAGAATCGAACTCGGGTCCAAACAAGTAGCTCAAAGGCTTTCTACATACTTAGTTTTTGTTTAATTTTCGATTAAGACCTGACCAAAAACTGCCCAACCTTAACTTATCTTCTTTAGTTTCGAAAACCTATCGAAGCTCTAGGTTTTCTATGTTTACTTTTACGATGCCCAAAAATGAAACGCCGTAAACCAAGGCTTTTCGTGGACATAAAGCTTGCGCACCTTGTGCGCCGAGGCTAATCTTACTGTTAATTCAGATTATGCAGCTAAAGCGTAGTTATCTTCGCCGTTTAAATGGTTGAAATAAGTTTAACGAGTTATCATTTCACTCCTCGGTATGCTTACATTTTTACTAATCTTGCTGTCAAAACCAGTCGTCCCCAATATGTCAAAGATGCTATAAGTATCCTTGCAAAAAATATACCAGATAATCTTTGTAATTCTATGCAATTTTGTTCGGCAGTACTGTAAATGAATACTACTTAAACAAGAGAATGCAAATATAAAAAAATACTACTTGTACAATCATTTTAAAACGAGTATTTTCGCTGCAATTGTTATAATATATAACATTATATATTAAATTGTTTAATTTTAATACAAAATCAATTATGAAATTCGGAATCATCAAAGAACGTAAAAACCCACCTGATAGAAGAGTTGTATTTTCTCCAGAAAAATTGCAAGAGTTTAAAAAACAGTTTCCTGAGGCAGAAATAGTGGTAGAAAGTTCAGATATCCGAGTTTTTTCAGATAAAACTTATGAAAAAGCAGGTTTTAAAGTTGCAAATGATATTTCTGACTGTGATGTATTATTAGGAGTAAAAGAAGTTCCAGTAGACAGTTTAATACCTAATAAGAAATATTTTTTCTTTAGTCATACGATCAAAAAGCAACCCTACAACCGTAGGTTATTAAAAGCGATGCTTGAGAGAAATATTGAAATGTATGACCATGAAACTATTATACAAGAAAACGGAGCGCGTTTAATTGGTTTTGGTCGTTATGCTGGTTTAGTAGGTGCTTATAACGGGTTTAGAGCATTAGGAATAAGAGAAGGATTGTTTAACTTACCCAAAGTTGAAACGTTACCTGATTTGGATGTTGTAAAAGCCGAATTAGATAAAATTAGCTTACCTAACATAAAAATATTGTTAACAGGAACAGGAAAAGTAGCCAAAGGAGCACAAGAAATATTAGATCATCTAAAAATTAAACAAGTAAGTGATGCTTTATATTTAACAACTGAGTTTACTGAGCCTGTATATTGTATAGCAGATGTTATGGAATATGGGAAACGTAAAGACGGTAAAGTAGGAGACAAGTTTGAGTTTTATAAAGATCCAATTGGGTATGAAAGTAATTTTATGCCCTATGCAAAACAAACTGACTTTTTTATAGCGGGTCATTTTTATGGTGACGGCGCTCCATATTTATACACACGTGAAGATGCAAAACATCCTGAGTTTAGAATAAAGTATGTAGCAGATATTTCATGTGATATTGATGGACCTGTGGCATCAACATTAAGAGCTTCTACAATAGCTGATCCTATTTATGGTTACAACCCAGAAACGGAATCAGAAATTGATTATAAAGATAAAAAAGCCATTACTGTTATGGCGGTTGATAACTTGCCTTGTGAGTTACCAAAAGATGCAAGTGAAGGTTTTGGAGATATGTTTTTAGCGCATGTAATTCCTGCTTTTTACAACGATGATAAAGATGGAATTTTAGCGCGTGCAAAAATGACAACTAATACTGGTAAATTAACCGAACGTTATGCATATTTGCAGGATTACGTAGACGGAAAAGAATAATACAATTTAACTCCCGCTTCGGCGGGATTTTTTATTTAAAATGATACCAGACAAACAGTTTTTAATTGACACAGCTAATATGAAAATGCCCTTTGGTAAATATAAAGGAACCTATTTAATAGATATTCCTGAATATTATATTGTATGGTATAAAAATAAAGGATTTCCTCAAGGAAAACTAGGGACTATGATGTCACTAGTGCATGAATTACAATTAAATGGGTTAGAAGATATTCTTAGAAAAATACGTAGAATATCTTAATATAAAGCTACTTTCTATAAGTAGAACGATAATAATTCCCAATGTATAAGTTACTAAATCACCAATACTAAAAGTAGCGCCAAATATTATAACAGCCATACGATTATTCTCCAAACCAAGAAGCACTAAAAGAGGAGTTAATTGTAAAAACTCTACTATATAAGCAAAAAGTAAGACTGAAAGGACGATAGTTTTATTTGATAGGTTAAAGAATGACTTCACGAAATAAAAAAGAAGGATAACTACTAAAAAGTCACCAAAAGTATGTCTTATAAACCCTGAAGTTTGAGCTATTGCAATTTCTAGTAGTAAAAGAAAGATAAAAGCTAGGAAGTATTTCAATTGAAATTTCATGTTTGTGTTTTTAAAAGCAAACTACCATATAGTATGATAGTTTGCTCATTAATTATAGTTAATTAACCGTTTTGCCAGTCTATTTTTCTTGAAGCATACATCACTGAGGCTAGAATTATAAATAATCCTATACTACCCACTAATAAAGCATAATTTTCTAGTTGAATAATTACAAAAATAAAGGCATATAATGTGGTAAGAGATGCTCCGATAAATAACGGAAACTTAATGCCTTTTAAAATTGATTTTGAATACAATGCAATTAACAATACGACAGCTATAGAAGCAATTAAATATGCCTTTAAAAAACTACTATGTTCAGAAATTGATATTAGTAATGTATAGAACATAGTTAAGGCAACACCAATCATTAAATATTGAAATGGGTGAATGGATATTTTACTCATTGTTTGAATTAAAAAGAAGATTAAAAACGTAAGTCCAATCACCAAGAATCCATATTTAGCCGATCGTTCACTTTTTTGATATTCGTCTACAGGAATCATAAAGTTTACACCAAAAGCATATTCTTTTAAGTTTGGAATTCCATTAAAAGATTGTTGAGAAAAAGGTCTGTTAATATCTAATATTTTCCACTTAGCATCAAAACCATTATCAGAGATTTTATCAGAATTAAAAGGAAGATATTCTCCAATAAAATTAGCAGTTTTCCAGTCAGAGTTTATATGAACGGATGTCTCTTTTCCAATAGGAATAAAACGAATTTGTTTACTTCCATTAATGCTTAGCGATAGGCTAAAGTTTGTATCTGATTTTTTAGGAAGGTCTTCTTCATTTAAAAATTTACTTTCTAATTTATGAAGGTTTAAATAGTTGTAATATGCTTTTTCGTTATTATTCTCATATTTAGAAGTAAAAGCGTAGGCGTTTTTATGCAGTTTTATTTCAACTAAATTATTAACTCCTTTTAAATTAGAAGTTTTTATAATTAATCGAGCTTTATTCCAAAGTATATCTTCTTCATTAATATCTTTTTCACTAAAATCAGGCTTCGTAAAGCTTCCATCAATGTTTATTTTACTATTATAAACAGCCGTTTTATAAATACCACGTTTTTTCTCTTCAGGGTTTATAGAAGATTTGATATTTAATTTCTTCGGAAAAAAATAAGCATACTTAATTTTTTCTTCGATCTCGGTTCGAGTTTCCTTTGTTTTTTGGTTTCTAACAAATTTCTCTTTATAAGTTTTATAGGGAACTTTTAAAATAGGACCATATAATAAAACTTCTTTACCCCATTTTTGATTGATTTCTTGTACAACTTCTTGCTGTCGATTCATTCGCTCAACAATTAAGCTTTTAATAAAGGATAAAGGAATGAGTAGAATTAGAATTAAGAATCCAATCATTAACATTCTAGCAGTGATTGATGTTTTTACCCACTTTCCGAACCTTCCGTTTTGTTTGTTTGATGTTTCCATGGTTTGTTGTTTTAAAAGAACTTTGAAATTCAAAGTTTAATTGTAAAAAAATTATTGTTATTTATTTTTAATCAGTTTTTCTAAAGCGTCAATATGTTTTTTAAACTCTTGTTTACCAAGCTCGGTAGCGTAGTATCTGGTATTGGGTTTTCTACCAATAAATTGTTTTTCTATCCTAATAAATTCAGCTTTTTCTAACGCTTTAGTATGGCTAGCCAAATTACCATCTGTAGCACCTAATAATTCTTTTAGGGTAGTAAATTCGGCATATTCATTTACCATAAGAACAGACATAATTCCCAGTCTAATTCTATGATCAAAAGCTTTATTTATATTTAGAATAATGTTTTTCAAAAAAGATAAATTTTAAAGTATGAAAATAGCTGTTATTTTCTGTCGTGTTTAAAATACATGAGCGCGCCGTAAACAATATGCATAACTCCAAACCCTATAACCCAAAACCAAAAACCATAACCAGGTAACATCGCAGCAATAAGTCCTAAAACAACTTCAGTATAGCCTAAATACTTAATGTCTCCTACAGTATATTTTGAAGCATTAATCAGCGCTAAGCCATAAAAAAGTAACATTAATGCACCTGTTTGTCCATATTTTTGATGCCCTAGAATGATAATGATATAAATCGCTCCAGAAACCAGTGGAATAAGGAAATTTAATAGTAATCTTCTTGTGGTGGCATCCCAAATTTTTTCTCCATTCTTTTTAGCTTTTCTTGTGGTTAAAAAGATAGCTGTAGCAATACTTAAAAAGCCAACTAACAATAAATCAAAGATGACCATTTGGAAAATTTTTCCATCTAACATCAAATAACCGTTTGAGTTGTTGTTAACCAACCAATATGCATAAGCAGCTCCAATTAAGGCATATATTCCTGCTAAAATACCAGACAAGCCGCTTAATGATATAAATCGAGAGGATTTACTCATTAGGTTTTTAATTTCTGATATGTCTTTTAAATAATCTTCTGAACTCATTTTTAAAGAACTTTGAAAAACAAAGTAAAGCTAATTTTGAGAAACAACCAAATAAAAAATTAATGTATTTTTGAAAGCATGAAACCAGCCGAAGAATACATACTCAAACAGCCAGAACCATTCAAGTCTATTTTACTACACTTACAAGTATTGATAGAAAGTAATTTTGAGGATTTAGAATTAAAATATAAGTGGAAAATACCAGTATATTATATCAATGGGAAGCAATTGTGCTACATGAATGCATCCCATAAAAAAAGTTTTGTAGATGTTGGGTTTTGGGCAAAAGGTATTTTAGAAGATTTTGATGCTTTTTTAGTTTCAGAAGGAAGAGCAGTTGTAAAATCACTTCGTTATTCATCAATAGAAGAAATTAACGAAGAAATACTGTTACAAGTTTTAGAAGAAGTAGCAAAACACAATCATAAAGGTTTTTGGAGGAAATAATTACTGAATTAAAAACTCAAGCATAACTTCTTTGTCAATAATCAAAAATAGCTGCTTGCTTTTTTCAAGTGGAGTTGTTGTAACTGTAGTAATATTATCTTTGGTAGATATACTATTTGGTTTTATGGCATATCTATATCCACTATAGCCTAAGAAAACTGATTGATTAGGACGTAAATTTTGAATTTTTAACTCAATAGTAGAGTTTCTATCTAATATTCCTTTGGAAGGAGTTATTAACTCTAAATCTGATTTTAAGAAAGCAGCATCGTAAATTGGTTGATTATAAAAGTCTTTTTTATCCATTCTACCAATTCTTAATTGCCAAAGTTTTTTTTCAGGAAAATGTGTTTTAAAATACTTCTCTTTTGGAATATTGTAATAGTAAGTATTAAATAAAGGTTGCCATCTGTTGTTATTTACAACACCCGCAGCCCACGTAACATCAACATAAACCCATTTGTCATTTAGTTTAAGAGCATTCCAAGCATGATTAGAGTTTGTTTTAGGATTAGCTATATCGTTTGAAGAATTTCTAATATAGCCTTTTATAACTTCATTTTCAACTTGGAGCATTGTGCAAACTTTGGCGAAAGTTTGTGCATATCCTTCACAAACAGCTTTTCGAGTTGATAAAGTTTCATTGACAATACCGTCTTTTATTGCCTGTAGTTTTTCTAATTTTTCTTGTTCACTTCTAAACCTAAAAGAAATTCGTTTTTGTTTAGGGTGATAGTATGCATCTAAATCATATCGTATATTATGACTAAGCCAATAAAAGGCAGCTTGTACTTGCTGTTCTTCAGTTTTAAAATCGTTTACTATCTGTTGAACTAAATTACCAACCTTACTAAAGTTAGGATAACTGCTTACTTTTCCCTCAATAAAAGAAAAGTCTTGTGCACTAACAATAGTAGTAATTAGAAAAGAGAATATAAAAAGAAGTTGTTTCATATATGTGTTTAAAAACAACTTTGTAAAACAAAAATTGTGCCTATAAATTATTAATAGTTTTTCTAATGGTAACCAAGTTGGTTAATAAACCTTCTAAATAATCAAGATGTAACATATTTGCACCATCACTTTTGGCATTTGCAGGATCAAAATGAGTTTCGATAAACAATCCATCAACATTATTAACAACACCAGCGCGTGCAATAGTTTCAATCATATCTGGTCGTCCACCAGTAACACCGCTTGATTGGTTTGGTTGCTGTAACGAATGGGTAACATCTAATACAGTAGGAGCGTATTGACGCATAGTTGGAATTCCGCGGAAGTCAACAATCATATCTTGGTACCCGAACATAGTTCCTCTGTCGGTTATCCACGCTTTTTTATTTCCTGCATCATGAACTTTTTTTACTGCATGTTGCATGGCTTCAGGACTCATAAATTGTCCTTTTTTTAAGTTTACTACTTTACCAGTTTCGGCAGCTGCTACGACCAAATCAGTTTGACGAACTAAGAAAGCAGGAATTTGTAACACATCTACATACTGAGCTGCTTTTCCAGCATCAGAAACTTCATGAATATCGGTTACAGTAGGAACATTAAAAGTTTCAGAAACTTTACGTAAAATTTTTAATGCTTTTTCATCACCAATACCTGTAAAACTATCAATTCTACTACGATTGGCCTTTTTAAAACTTCCTTTAAATACATAAGGAATTGCTAATTTATCAGTAATCGCAATTGCCTTTTCAGCAATTCGCATCGCCATATCTTCACTTTCAATAGCACAAGGGCCAGCAAGCAAGAAAAAATTGTTTGAATCAATATGTTTTATATTTGGAATATCAGTTAAAGTCATCCTTAAAAAGTTTTAAACAAAATTAAGAAATTAAATTGGCTATATTTAGGCTTTTAAATAAATAAAGAATGAAAAAAGTTTTATATCCATTAGCACTTGTAAGTGTATCAGTTTTACTGTCATGTAAGCAAACTAAAAACACTAGTAACGAGGTTGCTATGAATACTGTTGAAGTAACTCAGAAAAAAGAAAGCAAAGAAGAATTAATTGACTCTGTTTTAGTAAGAAAACACTTATATACACTTGCTTCAGATGAAATGGAAGGTAGAAAGCCAGGAACTGAGGGAATGGAAAAAGCAACTCAGTATATAGAGAATGAATACAAAAGAATAGGCTTAAAAACCTTTGATACATTAACTACCTATCGTCAAAATTTTGAATACAAAGGTATTAAAATGAGTAATATTATAGGCTTGTTAGAAGGAAAGTCTAAAAAAGATGAATTTGTTATTGTATCAGCTCATCACGATCATTTAGGTGTAAAGAAAGATGGAGAAGGGGATAGAATTTTTAACGGAGCAAATGATGACGCTTCAGGAGTTACAGGCGTATTATCTTTAGCTGAATATTATGCTAAAAAGGGAAATAATGAGCGTAGTATTTTGTTTGTATGTTTTACTGCTGAAGAAATGGGATTGGTAGGTTCTGAATACTTTGGTAAAGGAATTGACGCTAGTAAGTTTGTAGCAGGGATTAATTTAGAGTTAATAGGGAAACAACCTAAAACAGGACCAAAAACAGCATGGTTAACAGGTTTTGATAAATCGGATTTTGGAAAAATAATTCAGAAGAACTTAGAAGGTTCTGGATACAAGTTGTTTCCAGATCCATACCCGAAATTTCAATTGTTCTTAAGATCGGATAATGCTTCTTTAGCACGTTTAGGTGTGCCGTCTCATACATTTTCAACGACTCCGATTGATATCGATGCAGATTATCATAAAGTAACAGATGAAGCTGAAACCTTAAATATGACTGTATTAACAGAAACCGTAAAAGCGGTTGCTAGAGGAACTCAAAGTATTATTGAAGGAAAAGATACACCAACAAGAGTAAAGATGGAGTAAACATATTGAAAACTTAACGTAAAAAAAGGAGCCTTGAGCTCCTTTTTTTATTGGAATTGTATGTGTGGTTTTAAGAAAGTGTTAATTATATGTGGGTTAAATTGTTTAAAGTGTTAAAATTGTATTAAAATTTTACTATATTCGAAGAGTTTAATTTAAATCCCTTCAGAAATGAAAAAAATACTTTTAAGTCTAACAGTTGTTTTAACTATGATCTCATGTTCTAATAACGATGAAACATTAGATATAAAGCAAGATCAAGGTTTACTTACCAAAAAAGAAATCAATTCAAAAATCAAGGAATCTTTACAAAAAACAGGAGATTTTAAATGGATGTCTCAAGACACTCATACAATATGGAGTGCGGTGAATCATGGAGAAAATATCTTAACTATAGGCTACGGTACTTCAAAAAATAATTATGCTAGGAGTGAAGAAAGTACCAATATAAAAGACGAGTTAATAACATTAATAAAAAGCTTTGAATCAACTTCTGCTAAGGGAGAAACGGAATTGTATGTAAATGACAATATTAATGTACTAGATATTAAAGTAACAAACAAAGAAATAATTAATATTCTCTTAAAAGATAGTAGAGTTCGTTATATAGAACCTGGAGGATATAGTTTTTTAGAGCCTACTACACAAGCTAAGTCAAGTTCATCGGGTTCTTCAGGATGTGGCTATGGTACTGTTACTTTAAATACTAGTGATTATCGTACAGTATCACCAGGTGCTAGATTACCATGGTCTTTTGATGCACATAATATTTCACAAGCTTGGACTTATAGTACAGGTTCGGGAGTAACGGTAGCTGTAGTTGATTCTGGTTTATCACCAGAGCAAAAATGGATGAATCAATATTTTAACGATGGATATTCATCAGGAAGAACAGTTCAAAAATATGGAACCTTTGTAGATTCTTGGTGGGCGTGGTCAAATAATTATGATGGCGTAAATGATAAGTGTGGTCATGGAACGAAAATGGCAGCAGTAGCAACCGCACCAAGAAATAATGATAATTTACCTGTAGGGGTTGCGTACAATGCAAACTTGGTAACGTATAGAGCTGTTGAAAATGTGGTAATTGATGATTATCATGAAAAAAGAGGAGTTGTTGAAGCATTAACAGCGTTGGCAAATAGAAGTGATGTAAAAGTTATTTCTATGTCGTTAGGTTCTCCGTTTAGTATTGGTAATGTATCGGATGCAGTTAAGTATGCACACAGCAAAGGAAAGATGATTTTAGCTGCTGGAGGAACTTCTACTTCGTTTACTACTTGGTATGGAGTAATTTTTCCAGCAAGTATGTCTGAAACTGTTGCGGTAACTGGTGTTAAAGAAGGACAATATAGTAAGTGTGATGTATGTCATACAGGGTCACAAATTGATTTTACGGTACAAATGCAACGAACTAACGGAACTGATAATAAAATTCCTGTATTGAGTTATTATGATGGACAAGCAAATTATGTAGGAGGTTCATCTGTAGCAACAGCAACTACTGCTGGTATTGCTGCATTGGTATGGGCAAAGCACCCAAGTTGGTCAAGAGAACAAGTTTTAC
Organism: Tenacibaculum gallaicum; assembly: GCF_003387615.1. Taxonomy (GTDB): domain Bacteria; phylum Bacteroidota; class Bacteroidia; order Flavobacteriales; family Flavobacteriaceae; genus Polaribacter; species Polaribacter gallaicus. The sequence goes on from NZ_QUNS01000002.1 coordinate 276,432, forward strand.
AAAAAATGAAAGAATCCGCTGATTTTTATCCGAACAAACATTCAGAGTTTGGATATGGAAATATTGATGCTTTAAAGGCAGTTCAATAAAAATCAATTAACTAACCTTAGAAAAAGTCTCGTGTAAACGAGGCTTTTTGTATTTTTATAAGGTGTAATTTTTGATTAATTACATTGTAAAGAATTTATTTATGAAGTATTACAAGTATTTTTTTCTGATAGTTTTTATTAGTTGTTCATCCTCTAAAGTGGTGTATGACTACGATAGTCAAACAGATTTTAACCAGTATAAAACTTTTAATTTTTTTGAAGATGCCGGTAAAGGTTTAAATGAATTAGATGTAAAAAGAGTTACTTATGAAATAACGACGGCTTTGGAAGCCAAAGGGATGCAGTTGGCTGAAAAACCAGATATGTATATCAATATTTTATCTGAAGAAAGAGAGTCTCTTAATAGGAATACGATAGGTGTTGGCTTAGGAAGTGGAGGAAGAAATGTTGGTTTTGGAATTTCAGGGGGCATCCCTATTGAAAGTAGAAAAATAAACCAGCAATTAACCATTGATTTTGTTGAAAGTAAAGACAATCAGTTAATATGGCAAGGAATTGTTACTAGTGAAGTAAGAGAAAAAGCCACTCCAGAACAAAAGAAATTACATTTTCAAAAGGTAATTGGTAAGGTGATCAATAATTATCCGCCGAAATAGTTGAAAAAAGCCTCTTGGTTTTACCAAAAGGCTTTTTAAATTACACAACAAACACACTAATTTGACGAATCTAAATGTAGACTTTTAGAAATTTTTTGCCAATCAACCAGTTTAAAATTTTGATGTAAACTGTCTTTACCTTGGGTATTAGCACCATCTTGCGCAATAAAGAATCCTTTAGGGTATTTTGTACCAAAATTAACAGAAGTTACATCAATTCCATCCGTATCGTAGGTACCGTCAATAGCACCATCTTTTAAAGAAAAACTTCCTAGATATTGATTGCTAACTCTATCGAAAACAGCATAACTGTTATTTCCTTGTGAGGATAAAATAATATATCCTTTTCCGTTTCCAGCGTCGTATAAGGTAACGCCTTCAAAATCATCCTTCATATTCAAATCGTTGGTACTGATAACCTTTACACGGTTGTTTAAAGCATTAGGTTCTGCATCGTATTTCCACAAAGCTTTGTTCTCTTCTCCAATATATACCTTGGCATGTACATCATCAGCAACAATACCTTCTCCTTGACTTCCTAATGAAAATTCACGGACTAACTTGGCATCAATTAGACTGTTGTTTTCAAACAGTTCCCATTGTTCAACACCCCCTTTTTTACCAACCATAAAAACATAAAATTTGTTAGTTTTAGGGCTCTTGTACATTCCTAAACCGTATACTTCTTTTAAGTTAGAAGTTATTTTTCTTGCAGCAGCATCTTCTAATTCACCTGTAGGTTTTACAATCAATATAGAAATAGTATTGTAGGTTCTATTACTAGCGGTAACAACCGAAACTTCTTTTCCGTTTAATAAGAATCCATCACGAATATCAACATTATTTACACGTCCTATTTTATAAGAATACAAGCGTTTTCCATTTAAATTATAAACTTCTAAACCTTCTTTTTTGTTTGTCCCAATTATGGTTGATTTTGTTACATCAACAGGGTTTATCCATATACACGGATCATCAGCAGCATCGTCAAAAGAAGTAACAGGTGCTGTTTCAGCATCAGCAGTTAAAGCTACTACTAGTTTCGCTTGCGGGTTTTGATGGACTATTTTTTCAACTTTACAAGCGCTTAAAATAAGGCAAGTAAGTGTTATTTTGTATACATTATTCATTCTTAAAAATTGTATTTTAAACCAGCATTCCAGTTGTAGTTATAAAACTCAGCTTGCATTGTTTGATGTTTTGTACCTTGGTAAAAGCGTAATTCTTGATTGGTTAAGTTTTTTGCTTCAGCAAAGATTTGTAAGTTTTTAGTAATACGGTAAGATGCGTTTAGGTCTACAAACAATTGTTCGTCATAAAACACATCTGTAAAAGCATCGTCTCCGTATTCAAAAATATAATCATCAGCAAAGTTTAAAGAGGCTCTAACTGATAGTTTAGAACTTTCGTAGGCTAACGATCCGTTAAACATGTTTTTAACAGCACCAGCCAAAGGTAACCCATCTTCTCTGTCGGCAATACCATCCGTTTTAGAATCTGTGTAGGTATAGTTACCATATACTGTTAAGTTTCTTAAGAAACCTGGTAAGAAGTTTAATTTACGTTGTAAAGCAACTTCAAAACCATAAATTTCAGCAGTTCCCCCGTTAAAAGGTCTTGTTACATCGTAGGTTTCTGTAATCCCACCTACAGAGATTGGTTCTTCAGTAATTGAGTTGTAAATAAATTGATCTAAATCTTTGTAAAATGCTCCTGCTGATATGATACCCACATTACTAAAGTAATGTTCAAACATTAAATCAAAGTTCATCGCTTCAGTAGGGTCTAAATTAGGGTTCCCGTATTCAGCTTCCATATCATCACTATTAATATTCCTATAAGGAACCAAATCAAAATAGTTAGGTCTTGCAATAGTATTTGTCCAAGCTGCTCTAACAATGGTGTTTTTGTTAATATTGTATTTAGCTTGTAGGTTAGGTAGCCAATTGGTATAGTTTCGAGTTCCAAATGTTTTGGTTACATCACTTAAATCTTCAGCAGTTTCAACATCAATAGCAAAACCATTATAATCTATTGTTGTTTTTTCAACTCTTACACCTGCTATAAAAGAGAATTGATCATTCAATTTTTGTTGTAACATTCCGTATGCTGCATAAATATTTTCATTAGCATCATAGTTTTCGGGAACAAATTCATCTAACACAAGTTCTCCTCCTGTTAAGTTTAAACTTCCTAAAAATTCTTTTGAAACAAAGAGCCCTGATTTATAATCATCTCCTGCTAAATAACCATTAATAGTATAATCATTAGTAGTGGTGGTATTCATCGTTGGAAATTGATTTTCTAAATCATACTCATAAAAACTATTGTCTCTTACTTTTTCTTTGTACTTGTGCTTAAACCCAAACTTTAATGAGTTTTTGTAAGCTCCTGTAGCATTAATAGGAATTAAAACATCAACATTAGAACTGATTTTACGCTCTTGTGTAAACCCTTGTTGTTGGGTTACTTCATTGTATTCAAAAGTTGAAGGATCGTTAAAATCGTTATTTGTTGGACGTAATACAGGAAAGTTTGCTCGTGAGAAGTCTTGCATAACTTCAATATCATCGTTTTCAAAACTGATATAACGTTCGTCTGGACGTTCTTCTTTTGCTTTGGCTGTTCCCGTTTTCCAGTTCAATTTAATGTTTCCAAAAATGATATGTTCACCACCCACTGATACGTTGTAAGTACTTTGACGTTCTAAACGTGTGTTGTCATTAGTATCATTATTAATACCTCCTTTAGTTTGACGACGTATTTCAGCTTTTGATACTCCTGTAGCATCTGGTTCATCTATTTTTCTAAAACGTACTCTATAACGATTTTCATAGTCGTTTCTCTGATTGTACATTGATTTAAAGAAAAGCGTATTGTTGTTGTCAGGAGCCCAGTCTAAGTTAACAGCAACACTCATTCTGTTTCTCTTTACATCGTAACGTCTAATATCGTGTTCACCAATGTATGTTTTGTTATTTTCTTTTTCCCATTCAAACTCAACATTATCAGAACCATAATCGTTAGAATTATAGGAAGCGTTAACTACATAGCCTAGTTTTTCTTTAAAAGCTCTGTTAGCAACCAAAGCAGAAACGTTATAGTTAGGTGTGTTTCTTACAGGATTTTGTCCGTAAGAACCCGCTACGAAAGCTCTAAAAGTAGTAGGAGCAGAACGCGTAACTAAATTAACGGAACCACCAATAGCGTCACCTTCCATATCAGGAGTAACGGCTTTGTTAACCTCAATGGTTTGAATCATATCTGAAGGAATTAAATCCATTTGAACTCTACGATTATCTCCTTCAGCAGACGGAATTCTATCACCGTTTAAGGTTACTGAGTTTAATTGAGGAGCTAATCCGCGAATAACAATATCTCTAGCTTCTCCTTGGTCATTTTGCATAGAAATACCTGGAACACGTTTTAAAGCATCACCAATATTAGCGTCAGGAAACTTTCCTACTTGGTCAGCAGAAATAATATTGGTTATATTCTCTTTGTTTTTTTGTTGATTTAAGGCTTTTGCCTGTCCTTTACCAATACTTCCTTTAATAACAACTTCATCCAATCTATCTATTTTAGGTAGTAAGGAAAAGTTTTTAGATTGAATATTGTTTGTAAGTGTAATGGTTTCTGTTAAGGTTTGATAGCCTAAGAAAGATATTTGAACTTCGTAATTTCCTATAGGAATATTTAAAAGTTCGTAGTTTCCATTAAAGTCGGTGGAAAATCCAACTTGTAAAGAAGGAATGCTTATTGTAGCTCCAGGTAAAGGTTGATTTGTTTCGTCTAAAACTCTTCCTTTTAACCCCGATTTGCTTTGTGAATATCCTAAAATACTTATAAAGCAAAGCGTAATTAGTATTAATTTTTTCATTTTGAAATCTTTAGTGAAATTATCCATGGCGAAATTATTTATGATAACTAGCAACCAGATTTCAAATTTGTTAGTAAACAATTATTAAAACTTATATATAAAGTTTACAAAGTGTTAATAGGTTAATGTTTTTATAATATTTAGGGGTTTTTTATTTAATGTAAAAGTTACTTTGTGAAAACATTGGTAATAAGTGTTTAACTCAGAGGGTTTACAATAAAAAAACCTCTAAAGTTACTTTAGAGGCTTTTATAAATTTTATTGTTATCTTTTTTAGAACTGGTAACGGATACTTAAACCAAAATCTGAGTTAAATCCGTCGTATGTGTCGCCAAAACCTATTTCTGGTCTATAATCTAACGATAACATTAGAGGAATATCAAAATTATATTCAATACCAACAACACCAGCAGCAAATATAAAAGTATCAGAACCTGCATTGTTTATGTTCCAATGACCTAAACCTCCACCAGCACCAGCGTACCAGTTAAAACGATTTTCTAATTGCCATACCCATTGGTATAAACCAGTAGCTTTAAATCCGTCATAATTACTACCGTTACGCAAACCTAAATCTATTTCCAAACGATTGGCGTCACTTAACCTACGTTGGTAAGTTATTTCAGCTCCAAAACCATCATTATCTCCTAAACGAAGACCTATTGCATTATTTGAAATGTCTTGTGCATTTGCGGTGAAAAATGAAATGGTTAAAAAACCGATGAATAAAAAGATTTTCTTCATAATTTTTAATTTAGTGTTTTGTGAATGCTAAGATAAATTATTTTACTTAATTAGTAACCTTTCTCCTTTTGAATGACTACTAAACTCGGGAGCATACATGCTTTGAATTGTGGTAACTCCATTACTGAAGTTTCCTGCATTATTTACACGAACATCGTATTCAAAAACATATATTCCTTTAGGTAAACGATCGAAAAAGAAATTTGTTGCAGCATCTTTTGTACTTTCATAATAGCCCAAACCATCTTGCCATTTGTATTGAGACAGTACATTAATAGGTTCAACTCCGCTTGCTCTCATGTCTTTCATGTGTACAAATTCCATATCTCTATCAGAGCGAAGTTCAATTCTAACAGTAATTAAATCTCCCACATGTAACTGTGTGTGTGCTGTAACTTCTTGAAGTTGTTTACCCGTATTAGTATTTACTTTTTTAAATAGTTTTTTCTTTAATTGTAAAGGTGTTTTAGCAGAGGTAATTTTATCTAAATCTTCAAAATATTGCCAATACAATCCACCCCAAGCAATACCTTTTCCTTTTTTAGTAATACTCACCGTACTCATTTCTGGAGTTATTTCAGAACCGTTCCAAGAGGTTTTAAAATAGCCAGTACCAGCTTCAACCTTTGCATCTTCTAGTTTAGAAGGATTGATGGTTTTGCTTCCAATTTTCACATCTACCATATCAGTTACCGAAATCCAATCACTACCTTGCAATAGTAAAGCATATACAGCTTCGGTAGTTGCCTTGGTAGTTTTCCAACGATTGGTTTGCTTATTTTTTAGTAACCATATTTTTAGGTTGTCAATAGTTTGAGTGTCATCTTCAATTTCTGAAAAAGCTTCAATTAACAACGACTGTGTTTCAATAGGTGCTTGATGCCAGTACCAACTTGGTTGATTTTCTTTCCAGTACATTCCTAATTCATCAGAAGTAATACTATTTTCTTTTAAGGATTTTAAAATTTTATCAGCAATTGATGCTTCTCCATTTCTAAACTGTAGTAAGGCAATTTGTCCTTTTCCGTATAAACTAAATTCTTTCCAGTAAGTTGCTGTTTGATTTTTATAGTATTCAATAGCGGTTTTAGTTGTACTATTAACATCGATATCTTTATAAAAAGAACGCATGTATAAATACTGAATGATAAAGTAGTTTAGGTGGTTTTGTTCTAAATACTTAGTGTATTCTTTTTGTCCTTTTTCAGCTTTAATACGTTCAGCTTTCTCTAATAATTTTTTATATGTATGTTCAATTTCAGTATCTAAAAAGTGGATAGCATTCACAAGCATTTTTTTTGTAGAATCATCTATTTTGGTAATGCCTAATTTTTGTAAGTGACCAAAACCAATAGCAATATGATTGGTGATATAAGCATTTGGATAGTCGCCGCCTTTAAACCAAGGGAAACCTCCATTGTTTAATTGCATTTGCTGTAGTTTATGGATCGTGTTTTGTTGCTCGTTGTTCATTTTGTTTAAATCAAACAACAAAGCAATACGCTTCTTTTGTTCGGTTTCTGATTGTGCGTCGCGTAACCAAGGAGTTTCTTGAATAATCAACGATTTTAATTCTTGATTTTTTTCTAAGTTGCTCAACAAAGCATCAGAAGATTTCCAAGCATTAAAGACTTCTTGAATTCTTGGGTTTGAATTTGCAATATGACTCGCCAAAGTATTCGCATAATAACGAGCAAAAGTCTGCTCACTACATTCGTACGGATACTCCATTAAATACGGTAAAGCTTGTACTGCGTACCATGCAGGATTTGAAGTTACTTCTAATGTTAATTTATGGTGACTGAGCGTAGTCGAAGTCTGATTTTGTAGCTTATCTAGCGTAAATGTTTTAGTTTGATTTGAACGAACCCACATAGGTAAGGTTTCAGTAACCAACATTCTGTTAGATAAAACGGGTAATACATTTTGTTCTCCGTCAGAGAAATCTCCAGCTTTCGCAACAATTTTGTATTGAATTGCTTGATAGGTATCTGGAACAGACAAATTCCATGAAACATTGGTGTTCCCATTAGCATCAACACTGAAAGATTGATTTTTCGCAGAATTGTCCAACAGGTTAATTTCTTTCCCTGTAACAGCATCGGTTAATACAAGTTGTGCTGTACCTTGCAAGTTCTTATCAGAAATGTTTGCAATTTTAGTACTTAATGTAATTTGATCTCCTTCTCTTAAGAATCTAGGAGTATTAGGGATTACCATTAGTTCTTTTTGGGTAATGGTAGTTAATATCTTAGTAGTTGTTTGTAGTTCTTTTGTGTGTGCTAATAACTGCAATTTCCAACGTGTTAAAGCTTCAGGGGTTGTAAAACTAAAAGTAACATTTCCATCTTTATCGGTTTGTAAATGTGGATAGAAGAAAGCAGTTTCTTGTAGGTTTTTACGAATTTGTACTCCGTCTAAAGAAACTTTTTCTTGTTTAGGTTCTTTTTTAGCGTATCCCGTCATAACTGACTCATTTGCCAAATCAGCTTCTTGAGTATCTAAAAGTTCTTTCTCTTCAACAATCATTTCTACTTCTGGAGAAGGTTGCATTTTGGAGCTCATAGCCAATCCTCTTAAACGAATATTTCTATTCATTCCGAAGTAAAACCCAAACCAATTCAATTGGTCATATTGTTGAGTTTTAAAGGATGAAGGATAGTTATTATTAAAAACTCTGAATCGTTCATTACCAAAACTCTGATAAGCATTTGCGTTACCACTATAAGAGTAATATGTAGAGGTAGAGATAGGGTTAAAGCTCCAATTATGTGGTTTAAATTCATCTAAAGAAGCATCGTACATGCTTGCTAGTACTTCGGCCGCTACTTTATTGTTTTTATCGTTTTTAATGGTAAAACTCCATGTTTGTTGAGTTCCAGGTTGTAGTTTGTCTCTAAAAGTATTGGTTTCTATAGTAATAGTACTTTGTTCGTTTGGAACCGAAATAGGAATTATCCCACTTGCAAAACTATTATAATTTACAAAATAATATTTGATAACAAATCCATCAAGGTCATTTTTAGTAACTGGGACTTTTATTGTTTTAACTTTATCATTTAAATGAATAAGCTCAGTATTTATAACAGTGTGATTTTTTTCAACTTGAATAACTACAGTTATATCTTTTGAAGCAGAGCCAATTTGTAACTCTACAATATCGTTTGGTTTATAGTTTGTTTTATTAGTTTTGAAAAAGAACAATTGATTATCAATTACTTTTTTCTCAGTAGCATGAGTTACTGTAAAAAGAGCTTTATCGGTAACTTTTTGTCCGAATTCATCTTTAGTATCTAGAATAATAATGTATTTACCAGAAATCCATTTTTTATAGTTACTAAGCGTAATTTTTTTGGATTCTTTTGTGTCGAAGTTTTGTTCAAATACTAATTTCCCTTTTTTCCAATTTTTAGGATTTTGTTCTTCTGAAGTATAAGGATCATGAGGAAATAAGTTTCTAAACTCACTTTCGGAAATGTCTTGGTAATTTGGAGTATCCCAAGGTCTTTTACGTAATGGATTTTTAGGTGCTTGTAATTTATAGACTTTAATGTTTCCTTTAGCAGGAATAAACTCTCCATTTAAGTTTCTACTTGAAATTCCAATTGTTGTTTCCTTATCTGACTTATCTATTGTTGGAGGCACTTGTACATTGGCAAGTAGTGCATGATATCCAACTTTAACAATAGAGGTAGCTGAGCGAGTTTCTCCATTAACATCGGTTACATCAGCGGTAACTTCATATTCAAAAACAGGTAAGCTTTTTTTATCAACACTTTCATCAGGTAAAGCCTTGAATATAATTGAAAAGTTACCTTGTGTATCGGTTGTTAATTCACCGTGTGTAATTTCTTGTGCTTCTGAAGTAAACTGAGGTCTACGCCAATACCACCAAATAGGGTATTGTACTTTACGATGTACGCGATACACCACCTTAGCATCTGTAATATTTGAACCAGCAAAAGCTTTTGCAAATCCGTTTACTGTAATACTATCATTTAATTTATAGGTTTTAGTGATAGGGTTAAACTCGGTTTTAAACTTTGGACGTTTGTATTCTTCAACTGAAATACGGGTAATATAGTTTTCTTGTTTAAAATCAAAATCTACGTTGTTATAAAACTCACTTTTTTGTTTTTTACTTTTATCTATAGAAAACCAGTATTCACCTGTTAACCCTGTATTAGGTAATATAATTTCTCCTGAAGCTGAACCGTATTCGTTCAATTTTACATCAAGTGTTTTTACTGCTTCTCCATTAACATTATTCAACGTTATTTGTACAAACTCATTAGTAAAAGGTGTTGATTTGTCTTCTCTTTCTTGAATGAAGATAGCTTTGAAATGTACGGTTTGTCCTGGGCGATAAATACTTCTATCGGTAAAAATAAAAGGTCTTATGCTCGTATAATCATCATTTGTAGTAGCTTGTTCTTGATGTTTATTCAGGTAGTAATTACCAAAAACAGCGGCATCGTTTTTAGATGTAACTGTAACATATACATTACCATAATTAGCATCACTTTTAAAAGAAGCAAACCCGTTTTTGTCAGTTGTTAGTTTTTTATGAATCGTTTTTGCGTATCTACGTTGCTCATTTTGTAATAATAATTCAGCACTTTTAATTGGGTTTCCTGTATTTCTGTCAAGAACTTGGTAGGTTTTTATACCGTCATTATTGTTTTCTACTAAAACTAAATTTGTAGCTTGTGAATTAGCTGTAGCATATAAACTAGTAGCATTAAAAGTTGGGTTTTGATGTGCTACAATTAAATAGTTTCCTTGAACAAGTTTAGGAACTACTATTTCGGTAGTATGTACTAAATAATCTTTTTCGTTTCGTAAGTTACTATTCCACGAAGTCGCTTTTTGAAGTTTTTGAATAAAATTAAAACGCTCTTCCTTTTTGTAAATTTGTTGAAGTTCATCTAATTGTTTTCGATTAATTTTATAAGCAGAAAAGTATAGTTTATCAATGTTATTATAGGTAACTAATAATCTTGAATGGGTTTGAATTGGAACAAATTTTTCAGAAAGAAGACTAAGTGATGTGGCTGTGATTTGTTGTTGTAAAGCTTCACATTTTTCAGCAGCTAAACTTTTAGGAAATTGTTCAATAATTTTTTTGCAAATAGCAAGCGCTTGTCTGTTTTTAAATCGAAAATCTTTGTTTTTATTAGTATGATATGTGTTTGCTTGTTGCCTGTAAACTCTAGCGATTTCATAATCGTACAATCCACTAAACTCTTTGTTATTGTGATTATTTTCTGCGGAGTTTTTTAAAGTTCTTAGTAACAAGTTTTGTTTGTTGTTAAAAGTTGCATGTTGATCCACAAATTGTAATCGTTGAATATCAGCATCTACAAGGGCGTTAAGATTCTTGTTTTTTAAATGAAAGCTAATTAATTTTTGATAGATTTTTAAGGCATTAAACTGCAATGATAAATCATCTTTTGTAGTAAGGTTTAATGCAGAAAACTTATCAGCTTCACTTAAGTATAAAGCGTTATCAATTTTAAATTGATAAGTAGGTTTTGTAATGTTAGTTTCTGTGGTTTTATAAAACTCTAAGGCATTGTGCGCTAAAAAGTCAAATAGGGTAGGACGGTATTTTTTAGAGTCTTTTTCTGTTTGAATAATATCTTTAAAGGTATAAATATCAGTTTTTTGTAACTCATATTCATTTTCTAAAGAATTTTGATAGTGGCAATGAATTTCTGCAAACAGCGTATTTAAGTCCCATGTTCTAAAATCATTTCCATCTACTTTTTCTTGTGTTTGGGTACGATTGTAAAATTTCCATCTGTTTTGATTAAAATATTGCCAGTATAAGTTAGCTAATACATTTTCTAGCACATTTTTTGTCGGAAATTTACTTTTGTTAATCTGCTGTTTGAACTCATCAATAATCTTTAATTGTGCATTTTCTTCTAAAGTTAAAGAGTACTTACTTTTATAAAACAAAGATTTTATAATCTGAGGAGCATTGTTGCTTTTTTCAGCTTTATCGTAAATAGTATTTACTATTTTTAAAGCAGACTTAGGTAAGTTTTCTGCCTCAAACTTGTGAGCTTTTTCCCATAAATTATTATAGTTTTCTTGGGAATGTACTAAGGTTGAAAATAAAATCATTAGCAAAATGGAGGTTAATTTCTTCATAACATGTTGTTCGTTTATCTACACAAAATACTTAAAAATGGGAGATTATAACAAGGATAAACTTGTAAAACCTACATTTGAGTGAGTGTAAGTAGTTTTTCAGTGAGTTTCGATTTAAAGATACTTAAAATTCTCGCTTGGTTTTGTATTTTTGACGCTTATATCACAGATAACAGCACTATGAAAATTCACTTTATAGCTATTGGAGGTAGCGCAATGCATAACCTAGCAATCGCATTACAACAAAAAGGATACCAAATAACAGGGAGTGATGATACAATTCACGATCCATCAAAAACACGTTTAGCAAATAAAGGTTTGTTACCTAGTGAGTTTGGTTGGTTTCCAGAGAAAATAACTACTGATTTAGATGCTGTTATTTTAGGAATGCATGCAAAAAAAGATAACCCAGAGTTGTTGAAAGCACAGGAACTAGGAATGAAAATTTATTCGTACCCTGAGTTTTTATATGAACAATCTAAAGATAAAACTCGTGTGGTTATTGGTGGATCTCATGGAAAAACGACCATAACTTCAATGATTTTACATGTGTTAAATTATCATGATAGGGAAGTGGATTATATGGTGGGTGCACAGTTAGAAGGTTTTGATACCATGGTGCATTTAACTCAAGAAAATGAGTTTATTGTTTTGGAGGGTGATGAATACTTGAGTTCTCCAATAGATATGCGTCCGAAGTTTCATTTGTACAAACCAAATATTGCATTGTTAAGTGGAATTGCTTGGGATCATATTAATGTATTTCCAACATTTGAAAATTATGTTGAACAGTTTTCAACCTTTACTGATTCGTTGACGAATGGTGGAATAATGGTATATAATGAAGAAGATGAGGTGTTAAAAGAGGTTGTTGAAAATTCTAATCACCCGATAAAAAAATATCCTTATAAAACCCCTGATTATTTTATTGATAATGGAATTACTTATTTAGAAACACCTGAAGGTAATTTACCGTTAGAAATTTTTGGAGAGCATAATTTACAAAACTTGGCAGGAGCAAAATGGATTTGCCAACACATGGGAATTGATGAGGATGAGTTTTATGAAGCAATTGCTAGTTTTAAAGGGGCTAGTAAGCGATTAGAAAAGATTGCTGAAAGTTCCTTAACAGTTGTGTTTAAGGATTTTGCACATTCACCATCTAAAGTAGCAGCGACTACAGCAGCGGTTAAAGACCAGTATTTGAATAGAACTTTGTTAGCATGTTTAGAACTTCATACTTATTCAAGTCTAAACGCTGAGTTTTTATCAGAATACAAAGGAGCTTTAAATAAAGCTGATAAAGCAGTGGTGTTTTATTCTCCACATGCTGTGAAAATTAAACAACTTGAAGAAGTTTCATCAGTACAAATAGCTAGAGCTTTTGAACGTGATGATTTGATTATTTATACAAAACCACAAGAATTTAAAGAGTTTTTATTTAGTCAAAACCTTGAAAATACTGCTTTGTTGTTGATGAGCTCAGGGAACTACGGAGGTTTAGATTTTGATGAGGTCAAAGCTTTGGTTGATTAAAAAATATATCAAATAAATACTTTCTGTACTTTTTTAAGTAAAAAGATTTTAAAATAACAGAAAAGCGGTGTTTGTATAAAAAGTATAGCTCCCATTTTTTTTTGTTATCAGCACTTTTTTTAGGGTTATTCATAAAGAAAAGTACTTTATTGATGTACCTCTTTGTCTTATGTGTTTTTGTATATTCTAGTGATTGAGGAGAATTAAGAATATAACTAGTAGTAGCAAGGAAGTTTTTTAAATGGTCAGATTCAGGATGGTAAAAGTTGTTTAAAACTGTTTTTATCGAAGCTTTTTTGGATAACATATAGATGTCATAAGAGTTTCTTAAAGCAATTGATTTGAACCATTGACCTTTGTCGTTAATTTGTTTATTAAAAGAAGTTAAAAGAACTTGATTTTCATACGAAAGAACATTAGTGTTATTAGTTAGTCTTTTTAAACTATTTTTAATAAAATTATAATCAAACCCTTTTTCATTTGTAATCATTTTATAATGTACTTCGACCGCAGCAATTTTTCCTTCTTTAGTTATTTTAGGGTAATGTCTATTTAAGACGGTATTATCTATGTAGTTAGAAGTTTTCTCTTTATATCCGTTTTCTTTGAGAATATTAACAGTAAGGTTAAACAGTTCAGGCTTGACCAAAAAATCAATATCACCTACCATGCGTTCGGCAATATCTTGGTATAATCCTTCAAGTAAATTACCTGTTCCTTTTAAAAAGATAGGAGTGATGTTGTTTGAAACCAAAAGCTTATTAATTTCTTTAGCTTCTGTTATAATACTTTTATTACGTTCTCTGTTGAGGTTAGTAATATGTTGCATATATTCTACTAAATTAGTAGGGAGGTAATGTAAAAAATTAGCACGGTTTAAATTACAATACAATGCAGGAAAAACATAATGGGCAGTACTTACCTTAACAACAGCATCCCAATCAACCGTGTTGGCTTTTATTTTTTCTTCAATCATTTTGCGATTATCTCTTTCATGAGTGATTGTTAAACACTTTGCAACAAATAATAGGGTTTCTTTATAATTCATCAGCAAATATTTTTTTTACAGTTTCAATCATTTTTTCATTATCAGAATAGGTTAATTGGTAGCATGGTAATTTTTCAAACCAATCTAAAAAAAGTTTAGCATTTTGAGGAATTGGAGACAACCACGAATCTGGAACTAATTGTTCAAAAGCTGTAATACTTGAAATTTTATTAATAATTAGATTGCTGCCTTTTTGATACTTGATGAATATTAAAGCTTTGCAAGGTAGTTTTAAAGAATAATCGTGATTATTTGTAGGTAGATAACGAACTGTTTTATTTAGTCTTTCAAAATGATATTCAGCAGACGTTTTTAACTCAGGATACATTGGAAGTAAGGTGTCGAGACTATTTTTCTTGATAGATATAGCAGCAGGAAAGCTGTGCACATTTAAATTATTGTCTACAGGTACAAAATCATCAGCTAAACAAATAAAACCATTATTTTGCAATAATGCCAGAGAAGTACTTTTCCCATTACCAGAATCACCTAAAAATAAAACAGAATTACTATTGTCACTAACAGCTGAAGCATGAAAAACACCTGTCCATTTATCTTCTTTTTTGTTATGGATTTTTTGCACTAGTTCCATAGAGAATTTACCTTGGAAATAATGTATTTCTCTTAAGTTCCAAGTGTCAATAATAACATCATCCACAGAAAAAGAAATAGCATTATGATTGCTAAAAACTTCAAATTTATGATTGATATTCTTGGTTCTTTCAATTTCTAAATGGGCAAATTTGGGATGAATTAAAGAACTTTCTAAGTCAGAAGCATATTTTACCTCTAAAATCAAACCTTTAATTTTATAATGTTTTATTGAGGCAAATGAAGTTGGTTTAATTACAGGAAGAGGTTTGTTTTCCTTGTTAGCTTCTTTCGAGGTATTGAGTAAAACCTCAATATCTTGAACTAAATTGAATGTTTCTTTATAAGGGATGTTAAGTTGCTTAGTTATTTGGGTAATTATTTCTTGTTTATCAACATTTTGATTTAAAAGAAAGAGTGTTTCAGCTACAAGTGGTTCTACAACAAGATATTCATTATTGTCTTGAAACCAAACGATACTTTTATTTTCTATATCTTGTTTAATTATTTTATTCATCATGATTGACTAAAAGTAAAAAACCTCGATAAAACTATCGAGGTTTTTAAATGATTTTTTTTAAGATTAAAATCCACTTCCAGGATCGTCTGGGGCGCTTTGTGCTTGCGCTTTTTGAGGATTTAAAATCATATAAGTTCCTAAGGCCGTTAAAGCAGCGTATTTACTATAGCTTCCTATTTTTTTTAAGGCCTCTTTACGATTAATATCTTTAGAATTTGTATCAGTCTTTTTTATGTTTTTCTTCATAATTGCTCGATTTTTATAGCTTACTTATTTTAAAATTACTTTTTTAGAAATTTCTCCTAAATCAGAATTTAACTTTACAATGTATACACCAGTAGATATATTAGGAAGGCTTATTTTGCTTACTCCGTTAGAGGTTATGTTTTTGTTTAAAATTTCTTTCCCTAAAATTGAGTAAACTGCTACATTGGCTTTAGTTTGTAATCCTATAATGGTTATTTCATTATTAGAAGAACTATAAATACTAATATTATCTATAGAAGGTTGAATAATTGATGTTGGTTTTTCTGAACTTGTATGTAAATAGAATTGCCCGATACTATTTGAATCTTTGTTAAGAGTAGTAGTATAATTTTCCTCAGATAAATTAGTAAAAACGTTATTTATTCTATCTTCTAAATATACTTTAAGATTTGCTGGTATATTTTTAGTATTGATTGAAAAAGTTACCTCTTCACCATTTAATGCTCTTAAACCAACAGGAACTACCATATTTTCATAATCATTATCAGGTAACGTTTGAATAGCTAATTGTTTTCCTTGATTGTTAGTTAGTAACTCAGTAAAAACAGCTAAACCAGAAGTATCTTCTCCAAACATTTTTGAATCATAACTTTTGTCGTAACCCGTAGTTTTTCCTGAAGCATAAAAGACTTTTGTAGATCTCTTAATATCGCTATTATTAACAGATAATTCAATTGAAGGAATAGGTTCTTGCCTCATGAATGTATCTGAATTTTGATGACTTTGGTTAGAGAAAGCAAAGATAACATTGCTACTTGCTGCAGCTTCTACAAAGAATCCTTGACCTGGAGCAATTTCTATGTCTTCAATTGCATTCTTAGTTATATATTGTGAACCATTCCATAGCCAAATAGTTTCCTCAGTAAGTATAACTGTATTCGCAGCTGCAAAATTAGCAGAGTTAATATAAGATGTATATGGGTTTCCTATAAGGTTATAGTTTGTTCTACTACCTGTTGTGATTCCTTTGCTAACGTTAGAAGTGTTTATTGTTCCAGTAATTGAAACATCTCCAGGGGAAGCTAATTTAATAGAAACACCTGTTCCACTAGTCACTGTTCCTGTACTACTAGTTTGAGCATATAACCATGCAGGCCCAGTAATATTGCTATAAGGAGCCAACCCTAAATTACCACCAGTTCCAGAAGCTAATGTATGGTTAGCAATAACATCTTGAATAGTTTCTCCTACAACAGGAGGTGATACCAAGTACCAGTTTGTAGTTGGTAAACTTCTTTTATAAGTTACCGTACCAGTAACAGTACTTTGCGGTATAAAAGATGCACCATTGTTAATAGTTAACGAATTAAACGTAACTGCTGAAGAAGCCGTTGGATAGTTTGTTAAACCAGAAGGAATTACAATATCTGCATTGGTTGAAGGAACTGCATTGTAGTTCCAGTTTGAGGCTGTGTTCCAATCATTGTCTGTAGCTCCTGTCCAAGTATAAGTTCCTGTGATAGTTACACTAACGTTAGATGAGTTAGGGCATGTCCCTGCTGTTGTATAGGTCACAGTATATGTGTTTGGAATTGATGTCGATACATCTATAGCTCCAGTAGAAGCATTAATACTCAATCCTGCAGTAGAAGAAAAAGTTCCTCCACCTAAACCTGTAATAGTAGGAGTAGGATCACTATCTGTAGAGGTATATGATGCAGCATTGTAGTTAAAAGAAGCATCGTCCAGAGCATTGATAGCTACAAATATGTTAGATGAGTTAGGGCATGTCCCTGACGTGGTATAGGTTACAATGTATGAATTTGGAGTAGAAGCAGATACATCTATTGTCCCTGTACTAGTATTGATACTCAATCCAACAGAAGGAGTAGAAGAAAAAGTTCCTCCAGCTAAACCAGTGATAGTAGGTGTTGGATCAGCATCATTCACACAGTAATTAATAGCACCATAGCTAAAAGAAGTATCGTCTATATCATTAATAGTAACACTTACATTAGATGAATTAGGACACGCTCCCGCTGTAGTATATGTTACAGTATATGTGTTAGGATTAGAAGCCGATACATCTATTACTCCTGTACTAGCATTGATAGTTAATCCAAGAGTAGAAGAAAAAGTTCCTCCAGTTAAACCAGTAATAGTAGGTGTTGGGTCAGTATCACTTACACAGTAGCTAGCAGCACTATAGCTAAAAGAAGCATCGTCTGAAGCATTAATAGTAACACTTACATTTGATGAATTAGGACATGTTCCTGCAGTTGTGTAAGTTACAATATATGAATTTGGGGTAGAAGCCGATACATCTATTGCTCCTGTACTAGCATTGATACTTAATCCTGCAGTAGAAGAAAAAGTTCCTCCACCTAAACCTGTAATAGTAGGTGTTGGGTCAACATCACTTACACAGTAGCTAGCAGCACTATAACTAAAAGAAGCATCGTCTAAAGCATTGATAGTTACAATTACATTTGATGAGTTAGGACATGTTCCTGTAGTTGTATAAGTTACAATATATGAATTTGGAGTAGAAGCCGATACATCTATAGTTCCATTAGAAGCATTGATGCTCAATCCTGCAGTAGAAGAAAAAGTTCCTCCTGTTGTACCTGTGATAGTAGGTGTTGGGTCAGCGTCATTCACACAGTAGCTAGCAGTACTATAGTTAAAAGAAGCATCGTCTACAGCATTAATAGTAACACTTACATTAGATGAATTAGGACATGTTCCTGCTGTAGTATATGTTACAGTATATATGCCAGGGGTAGAAGCCGATACATCTATAGTTCCATTAGAAGCATTGATGCTCAATCCTGCAGTAGAAGAAAAAGTTCCTCCTGTTGTACCAGTGATAGTAGGTGTTGGGTCAGCATCATTGGCACAATAGCTAGCAGCACCATAATTAAAAGAAGCATCGTCTAGTGCTTGTGGTGTAATGGTAACAGTACCACAAGAACCAGGAGTTACACATCCTCCTTCTCCTCTCACAAAATAGGTTGTTGAAGATGATATTGTTCCTGGAATTGCGAAAGTCCCTGTAGTTGTTGTACCAATTTGTGTTCCACCACAGGAGCCTGTATAAATATGCCATGCAGTAGCATCATTTAATGCACCTGAAATATTTAGCGAAGCTGTTCCTCCTGTACATACAGTAGCTGGTGTACTTGTTACTGTAGGTACATCTGGGGCAGTACATGCAGCAGCAAGTGTAATATCATCCAACCCAAACGATTCAACAGATTGAGAAGTAGTGATTATAAAAGAGGTGACATTAGTCCAGTTTAAATTAACTGTCACTCCAGCATTATGAGGAACAAATTCATCCACAGGAGAATTACTTCCTCCAGTTGGTGTAAAAGTCCATGTAGACCCAGTGGTGGCGTCAGCGTCAAGAGCAAATACAGTTGCTATATCTACAGCTTGGTTAAAAGACACAGTCATTGATGCATCTACGTTTGCAGAAGGAGGAGCAATAATATTACCTGATGATCCATTATAACCAGCACCATCTACATAAGTAATGTCTCCTGATGAAGCAGTAACCGTAACAATTATACCACTAACTGTTTGGGTAACATTAGGACCATTATCAACTGCTGTTTCCCAGTCAAAAACTGTTTGGGCACGTAATTGTTGAGAAGAAAAACATAGAATGAATCCGATCAATAAAAAAGTAATTTTTTTCATAATAAAAATATGATTAAAGTTTAATTGTTGTTCACACAACCGAGGGACAGTTAATATATAAAACACACATCATTTATAATTAATGTTTTATAGAAAATAAGGCAGTCCAAATTTGGACTGCCTTATTTTCTATTTAATTTCTTGATGGGAATATTCCTACTAAAGCAATCACAAAGTTTATTGCTAAATAGGGTTGCATATTATTATGAGCTAGGTTTCCACCATTGTTCAATATAGTAGGTGGGGTTATGTTTTGACCATTTACAGTATTGGTAGGAGGACCAAAACTTTTAACCTTTTGAGCTGATACTCCAGAAGGAAAATTAGATACAGCAGGTACATCACCTGCAGCTGGAGTTTCGTTAGCAGCATTGTCAGTACTAAGCTCTAAGTGACTTGAGCTAGTTTGTACAGGGTGATTGTGGCTAGGCATCTCAGTAATATTTAGGGTGTGTGTTTGTTGACCACCCCTTTGTCCTAATGGTCTAGGAGAAAGTCCTGGTCCAACACTACCGCCACCTGAGTTAATTGGAACTCTTCCTCGTAAATCTGGTAAAGCGAAAGTTGTTCTTCCGTCCCCACCATAGGTGGTACCTAAAATTGAAAATAAAGCTGAATTTTGAGAAATAGCAAGTAGTTGTCCGTTACAAAAAGCCCAGCCTCTAGGGGCGAAATTTCCTCCGAACATTGTAATTTCTCCTATTGTAGGATCTGAAAGACTCATAATAGTTTAGTTTTTAAAGTTAAAATTATGTAGACAAGTTAATGAAAAATTAACATACTTTTAATTTGTCTAAAGTTTTGTTTATGTAATACCAAACCTACAAACAAACTAAGCTAAACTTTTATTCCATTGTTTAAACGTATTTTATTAAGATGTAAGCGTATGCTTTTGTGGCATATCTGTTAATGGGGTAAGCTTAGTTTTTTCTCCAGAAGAAAGGAGTCAACAAAATTAACACGGTAAATAGCTCTAGACGACCAATTAACATTAAAAAAGAACAAAACCATTTTGCGCCTGCTGATAAATGATTAAAATTATCCACAGGGCTAACGCTACCTATGGCAGGTCCGATATTGCCTAATGAGGAAGCACATGCTCCTAAAGCAGACTTTATATCCAAACCTAAAAGAGCTAAAACAACGGTACCTATTATAAAAATTAACATATACAACACAAAAAAGGAGAGTATATTAAATATAATAGTTTGTTTTACTGCTTTACCATCATAACGAACAGGTATTATTGCATTTGGGTGTAACGATTTTTTAAACTCTAAAAAGCTGTTTTTTAACATGATAATATGACGAACAACTTTTACACCTCCTGCTGTAGATCCTGCCGATCCTCCTAAGAAAAATAAGGAGAAAAATATAGCAGTAACAAAAAAGCTCCACATTGTAAAATCAGCAGTAACAAAACCTGTTGTGGTTACTACAGAAATTACAGAGAATAATGAATGTCTTATAGCACTCTCTACTTCACCCCATACTTTAGGATGTGCTATACTACTTTGTAAGTTTGGGTCTTGGAAAAAGATAATCATTAAAGCAACAATGGTCGATATTCCAATAATTACGAAGAAATAGTATTTAAATTCTTCACTTTGTATCACTTTTCTAACTTTTCCTTTTAAAGCAAAATAAGTAAGAACAAAATTGGTTCCTGCAATAAACATGAAGAAAATGATTATATATTGAATCAATGGAGTTCCATTCCAGTGGGCTACACTTGCATTTTTAGTAGAAAATCCACCTGTGCTTACGGTTGCCATAGCATGATTAATAGCATCAAACCAAGTCATTCCAGCCACTTTTAGTAGTAAAAATTCAACAGCGGTTAATAATACATAAATTAACCATAATCGTTTTGCTGTATCAGTAATTCTTGGATGTAGTTTATCTGCTGAAGGCCCAGGAGCTTCAGCCATAAAAAGCTGCATTCCTCCAATACCTAATAAAGGTAAAATAGCAATAGTAAGTACAATAATTCCCATACCTCCAATCCAGTGGGTACAACTACGCCAAAACAAAATCCCTTTTGGCATGGACTCAATATCAGTTAAAATAGATGACCCTGTGGTTGAATATCCTGAAATTGTTTCAAAAAAAGCATTGGTAATATTAGGAATACTTTCTGTAAGTAAATAAGGAAGCATTCCTGTAAATGATAAGGTAAGCCAACCTAAAGTAACAATAAGGTAGCCTTCTTTTTTATGGATGTTTTTATTGTCAGGCTTATTAAAAAAAAACAATAAAGAACCTATAGCTATGGTTATGATTCCAGCATTTAGAATTCCAAGTTTGGCGGATTCATCGTAATAAAAACTTATGGGTAAAGTAAGCCACATAAATAAACCATTAAGGATGGCTGTAACTCCTAAAAAGCGATAGACTAATTTAAGATTAAGACTTTCCATTATTTGAATAAATCTTCTACAATATTTATAGCTTCGGGTAAACAAAAAACAATGGCTTTGTCACCGCTTTGCATTTGAAAATCACCAAAAGACATTAATGCTTCTCCGTTTCTAATTACCCCACCAATAATAGCTTCTCTAGGAAAACGTAATTCTCTAATTATTTTTTGGGTTACTTTAGCACCAGGATGTACTTCAAACTCAAAAACCTCAGCATCAACATTATGCAGATTGGCTAAAGCTACAATTTCTCCTTTTCTAATATGGCGGAAAATGTTACTTGCAGCAATTAACTTTTTATTAATTAGAGTATCGATACCAATAGTTTGAGAAATATTGATATAATCCATATTTTCTACTAAAGCAACTGTTTTTTTTACACCTTTAGATTTTGCTACTAAACAAGACATGATGTTTGTTTCAGAATCTCCAGTAACAGCTACAAAAGCATCCATTTCTCTAATACTTTCTTCTTCTAACAATTCTAAATCCCTACCATCACCATATATTACTAAGGTATTACGAAGGTCTTCAGCAAGTTGTAAGGCTTTGTCTTTATCTTTTTCAATCAACTTCACTTTAAAGTTGTCTTTACAAAGTTTTCTAGCTGTTTTTCTTCCAACACGGCTTCCTCCTAAAATCATCACGTTTGTAATGTCGATATATTCTTTTCCGATGATAGGATATAGTTTGTCAATACTATATTTAGGTACAGAGAAATATACTTGATCGTTTATTTTGTACTCAGTATCTCCACGAGGAATAATTGTTTGGGAAGTTCCTTCACGTTTTATAGCAATAGTAATAAAATCTACTAAGCAATATTTTTCTTTAGTTTCTTTAACTGTAAGATCAAGAATAGGAGATTTATACCCAAGTGTTGTCCCCATGATATTAAAAACTCCGTTTTCAAAGGCTACCGTATCATTAAAAGAAGATTGATTAAGTAGAGATTTAATTTCTTCAGCAGCTAATTCTTCTGGAGAAATCATAAAATCTACTCCGTAATCTTTAAAATTGATACAAGGGTTGTTTAAAAATTCAGGATTACTAATTCTAGCAATTGTTTTTTTTACTCCTAATGCTTTACCTATTACAGAAATAGTAAAGTTTGTATTAGGACTTTCAGTTACTGCTAACAGTAAGTCTGCAGAGTTAATACCTATTTCTTTCAATAGTTTTATAGAGGTAGCATCTCCTTTTTTGGTAATAACATCTAAATGATTGTTTAGATATTCTAATTTTTCACCATCAAAATCGACTACGTATGTGTCTTGTGCTTCGTAAGAAAGGAGTTTAGCCAAATGAAAACCTACGTCTCCAGCCCCGGCTATAATAATCTTCATATTAAAAATTAAAAAAGATAAGAGACAAAGATACTGTGCTTCTTTTGGTTGTGCAAAAAATGAATTATATTTATAAATCTATAAGAAAAAGTAATTAACATTCATGGTTAAATAACTGGATTAACATATTGAGTTGTAATGTAAGGCTGTGAAAAAAGGAAAAAACATGAATAAGATTTCTATTAAATCGTGGGCATTAGATGATAGGCCAAGGGAAAAACTAATGTCTAAAGGAAAAACAGTATTATCAGATGCAGAGCTGATTGCTATTTTGATAGGTTCAGGTAACAGAGAGGAAAGTGCTGTAGCTTTGGCTAAAAGAATATTGTTAACGGTAAATAATGACTTAAATGCATTAGCAAAACTATCGGTAGAAGAATTGATGAAATTTAAAGGAATAGGAGAGGCAAAAGCAATATCTATAGTAACTGCTTTGGAGTTTGGAAAAAGAAAACAATTTGAGGAAAGAGCAAGCATATCTAAAATAAGCAGCTCTATTGATGTAGTAAAAATTATGCAACCACTTATAGGGGACTTGTATTATGAAGAATTTTGGGTGTTGTACCTTAATAATTCAAATAAAGTGTTAGCAAAACACCAATTAAGTAAAGGAGGTTTTACAGCTACTTTAGTAGATATACGATTACTGTACAAAAGGGCGTTAGAACTTTCTGCAATAGGTGTAATTGTTTGTCATAACCATCCTTCAGAAAAACTATCACCGAGTAAATCAGATATTGAAATAACAGAGAAAATTAAACAAGCAGGTATTACTTTAGATATTAAATTGCTAGATCACCTAATAGTTACTGAAAAAGCTTATTTTAGCTTTGCAGATGAAGGAATTTTATAGTCGTTTTACAACGATTACTAGTTACTATTTATGATACTTATTTATACCCATAAAGTTACTCCTAGAGTACGTTATATTTTCAAACATATTTTTACTCGTATTTTACAAGTTCAAATTGATTTTACAGGTAAAGTAGAAGAGTTTGTGGCTTACAATGGACCTAAGTTTTCATACACAAATGTGCCTTTAGGAAAAGAATTTTTCGTTCAGAGCAATGAACTACTTTTTCAGCAAGGTATAAAGGATGTAGAAATAATAATTCAAAATTGGGATGAAATTCCCTGTTTCTTTCCAACTGTTGAAGCTTCTGAAATTCCGTTTGATATTTTTGCTGCTAGCTTTTTCTTAATTTCAAGATATGAAGAATATTTACCACATATAAAAGATAAGCATGGACGATTTACAGCTAGTGAAAGTATAGCCCACCAAAATGGATTTTTAGAAAAACCTATGGTAGATATTTGGGCATATAAGTTTTTGGAGACCTTAAAACAAAAATTCCCAGACTTTGAACATATAACAAGAGAATATCAATATATTTCTACAATAGATGTTGATAATGCTTATGCATATAAGCATAAGAGTTTTATAAGAACTATTGGAGGATTTTTAAAAGATGTTTCTCAATTTAAGGTTTTTACAATTTGGGATCGATTTACAGTATTTTTCAATCTTAAAAAAGATCCTTTTAATACATTTCAAAAAATTATTGAGTTAAAGAAAACTCACAATGTAAGAACCATATTTTTCTTTTTAATAGGCGACTATACTACATTTGATACGAATGTGTCAGCCTCAAAAAGAAAATTCAAATTATTAATAAAAGATATGGTTGATTATGCTCGCGTAGGGTTACATCCGTCATATTACACAATGAATGATTCTGTAATGTTAAAAAAAGAAAAAGAACGTTTAGAAGCGATAACTAATATACCTGTTAAACGTTCAAGACAACATTACTTACGAGTATCTTTGCCAGAAACGTATCAACAGTTAATAGATTTAGAGATAGATGAAGATTACTCAATGGGATATGCAACACATGTAGGGTTTCGAGCAAGTACTTGTACTCCATTTTATTTTTACGATTTAGATTTTGAAATTCAAACACCTTTAAAAATATTTCCGTTCGCATTGATGGATACGACATTAAATGATTATATGAAGTTAACACCAAAACAGTCGTTAGGAAAAATTAGAGATTTAAAGAATGAAGTAAAGGCAGTAAATGGTACTTTTATTACAGTATTTCATAATGAAAGCTTGAGTAACTATTTAAGATGGAGAGGGTGGAGTAGGTTGTATAATTCAATGCTTAAAATAGTAGGAAATGTTTAAAGAAGAAATGGAAATAAAACATTTATTTTTTGATTTAGATCATACATTATGGGATTTTGATAGAAATTCAAAACTTACTTTTCAACAAATTTTTGAAGAACAAAAAATAACCATCCCAATACATAGTTTTTTAGAAGTGTATATACCTATAAATTTAAAATATTGGAGGCTATATAGAGAAGATAAGGTAGAAAAAACAGCATTAAGATATTATCGCTTAAAAGAAACTTTTGATAATCTAGAATACGAGATTTCTGATGATTCAATAAATCAAATGTCTAAAGACTATATTGGATACTTACCAAATTTCAATTATTTGTTTGATAATGCGATAGAGGTGTTAGAGTATTTAGAAAGTAAATATCATTTACACATTATTACAAATGGCTTTGAAGAAGTACAAAAATTAAAACTGAAGAAATCGGGAATTCATAGCTTTTTTAAACAGATAATTACATCTGAGTGTGTTGGAGTTAAGAAACCAAATCCTAAGGTTTTTGAATTTGCGTTAGAAAAGGCAGGAGCAAAGGCAGTTGAATCTGTTATGATAGGAGATAGTTATGAAGCAGATATTATAGGGGCAATAAATTCAGGAATGAGAGCAATTCATTTTTCAGAAGAAGTAAATAACAAAGAAGTTCAACAAGTAACTTCATTAATAGATTTGAAAAAATATTTATAAGTTTATAAAAACAACTATATTTAATAAACACAACAAAAACTAAAAATGAAAAAAATACTTTTTATAGCATTATTTATAACAACAGCAAGTTTTGCACAAAAAACAATTAACAACTATAAATATGTTATTGTACCAACGAAGTTTGATTTTGTGAAAGGAAAAGATAAATATCAAACAAGTTCACTAACAAAGTTCTTATTTAATAAATACGGTTTTACAGCTCTTTTAGAAGACGAGAAATTACCCGAAGATATTGTAAATAATAGATGTTTAGCTTTAACAGGTACTGTTAAAGACGATTCAGGTTTATTTAC
This sequence comes from Tenacibaculum gallaicum, assembly GCF_003387615.1. Classification (GTDB taxonomy): domain Bacteria; phylum Bacteroidota; class Bacteroidia; order Flavobacteriales; family Flavobacteriaceae; genus Polaribacter; species Polaribacter gallaicus. Next base: position 302,481 of record NZ_QUNS01000002.1, read on the forward strand.
AACAAAGAGTATTGTAGAATTAAGAGATTGTTATAATAAGGTAGTGTTTACTTCACAAGTAGGTAAAAGTAAAGAAAAAGATTACAAAAAGGCTTATCACGAAGCTATCCGCAATGCATTTAAGTCTGTACAAGGATTAAAGTATACGTATATTCCATCAAAAGAAGTAGCTGTTGTAAAAAAGAAAGTAACAGCTCCAGTAGTTTCAGCGATTGAAACAGTAAAAAATAAAACTATTGAAGTTAAAGAGGAAAATACATTATACGCTCAATCAATAACTAATGGATTTCAGTTAGTAAATACAAAGCCTGAAGTTGTTTTTCAAGTATTAAAAACGAATGTAAAAGACGTTTTTGTAATCAAAGATAAAAATGGAATTTTATATAAAAATAGTGATTCTTGGTTTGCAGAATATTATAAAAATGGAACTAAAGTAACAAAGCAGTACCAAATAAAGTTCTAACACATGTTTTTCACTACTCTTTAAAAAATGATAATAAAGAGTAGTGAAAAAACACTTATAAATGTCCATAAAAGAGAAGCAAAAATAATAGGCTTAATACCGCTTTCCTTTAAGTCTTTAATGGTTAAATTCATTCCTACTAAAAATAAAGTTGCTACCAAGAGTCTTTTAGATAATTCTACGATGTCCATCGAAAAACTTTCTGGAACAATTTGATAGCTGTTGAGTAACATTGCTATAATGAAACCTATTATAAAATAAGGGATTTTAATTTTCCTATCATCAGATTTGAAAAGAAACATAGCAAAAAAAGACAAAGGTATAACCCATAAAGTGCGTGCAAGTTTTACGGTAGTTGCTATTTGCAAAGCTTCATCACCATACTCTAAAGCAGCTCCTACCACAGAACTAGTATCGTGAATAGCTATGGCACACCAAATGCCAAATTGCTTTTGAGTTAACCCTAAAATATGACCTAAAGGAGGAAATATAAATAAGGCAATAGCATTTAGAAAGAAAACGACACCAATAGCAATGCTAATAGTTTTATGACTAGCTTTAATTACAGGTGAAATAGCAGCGATAGCACTGCCTCCGCAAATAGAAGTTCCTGAAGTAATCAAAAACCCAATTTTTTTATCAATTGTAAAAAGCTTACTAAAAAATAGGCCTAGAATAACGGTTAGAATAATTGATAAAGTAGTTAAAGTAAGCCCTTCTTTACTTGTTTGTATAGTTTCAGTTAATGACATCCCAAAACCTAAACCAATAACAGATATTTTTAAAAGTATTTGAGTTGCTTTTTTCGTTTTTTCAGGAAAAGGATTACTAAAAATATATGTTATAATAAAGCCAGATATTAAGGCAAAAGAACTAGAAATATAACCGGTTAAGGCTATTGTTATGAAGAATATAAAAAAGCTAATTTGACAGAATTGTTTCATTTTTCTAAGAATTTGATGAAACAAAACTACGATTGAAATATAACTACAAAGCAAATTAAATGGTTATGCCAAATAACTAAAAGTTATAATTGGTTTTGATTAATTTATAAAGTAAGTTCATTTTTTTTGATTGATAATTTGTTCTACAAACAAAATCAAACTCACGCTCAAAAGAAAGTCCTTTAATATCAACAATCTTTAGTTTGTTTTGAATGAGTTTTTCTGTTACAGCATGAATAGATAAGAGAGCATAAGAGTTAGAGTAGTGTAAATATTGCTCAATAGCCTCAGTATTGTTTAATGTAATTACTCTGTTTAGTTTAGTAATGTTATTTTTCTTTAAAGTTTCTTCAATTATTTCACGCGTACCCGAACCAATTTCACGACCTATATAAGGTATTTTACTTAGTTCTTGTTTTGATATAGAACTTTTACTATTAGTATTGTTAGTACTTGTTACCAGTACAATTTCATCTTTAATAAATTTAGAATATCGTAATAATTGATTAGAGGATTTTCCTTCTACAATACCAAATTCTAATTCTTGGTTTAAGATCTTATGTTCAATATCTTTAGTATTACCACTAATTATATTGAATTTTATATTGTTGGAGTTTTGCTGTATTTTAGCAAGTACTTTTGGCATTACATACGTAGCAATTGTAGTGCTTAATCCTAAATTAAATTCAAGAGAAGTGCTCTCTTCATTTAAAAGAAAAGAGCTCTCTAACTCTTCAAACAACTCAGTAATTTTATAAGCGTAATCAAGAAAAATTTTTCCTTCATTTGTTAATGAAATAGAATTTCTTGATCGGTTAAAAAAAGATGTATTGTATTCTTCTTCTAATTTAGAGATAGTTTTAGAAACAGCAGGTTGTGAAATATTCAACTCTTTAGAAGCAAGTGTGAAACTTGAATGCTGAGCAACTTTGATAAAAGTTTTTAGTTTATAATTCATAGCCTTTATGGTATACTAACTAATAATTGTATTTATCTTTCCAACGTTGCTTTAACAGTTCTCTAAATTGATTTTCACGAGCATTGTTTCCAGGTTCGTACAATTTAGTGTTTTTAACTTCATCAGGTAAAAATTCTTGACTCACAAAATTACCTGCATAATTGTGAGAGTATTGATATTCCTTTCCGTAGTCTAAATCTTTCATTAGTTTAGTAGGAGCATTTCTTAAGTGTAAAGGAACTGACAGGTCTCCTGTAGTTTTAACAAGGTTTTGTGCCTCACCAATAGCCATGTAAGAAGCATTACTTTTAGCAGAATTGGCTAAATAAACAGCACATTGACTTAAAATAATCCTAGATTCTGGATAGCCAATTACTGAAACTGCTTGAAAAGTATTATTTGCTAAAATTAATGCAGTAGGGTTCGCATTACCTATATCTTCGGAAGCAGCAATTAACATTCTACGAGCAATAAACTTTACATCTTCGCCCCCTTCAATCATACGAGCTAACCAATATACAGCAGCGTTAGGGTCACTACCTCTAATAGATTTTATAAAGGCAGAAACAATATCGTAATGTTGCTCACCAGTTTTATCATAACGAACCGTGTTTTTTTGAATCTTAGATAACACTAACTCATTGGTAACCTCAATTTCATCATTAGCAGCGACTAATAATTCAAAAATATTCAGAAGTTTTCTGGCATCACCACCAGAAACTTGAAGTAGTGCATCGGTTTCTTTTAAGTTGATTTTTTTTTGAGAAATAATTTCATCTTTTTCCATTGCACGATGAAGTAGAGCAATCAAATCATTTTTGTCAAAAGAATTTAAAATATAAACTTGGCAACGAGAGAGTAGGGCAGGTATGACTTCAAAACTTGGATTTTCGGTAGTTGCTCCAACCAAAGTTACCCAACCTTTTTCAACAGCACCTAATAAAGAATCTTGTTGAGATTTACTAAAACGATGAATCTCATCAATAAATAAAATTGGGTTTTTTTGTGTGAACAATCCACCACTTTTCTTTGCTTTTTCAATAACTTCACGAACATCTTTTACTCCGGAGCTAATAGCACTCAAAGTATAAAAAGGACGCCCAGATTCATTTGCAATAATATTAGCTAAAGTAGTTTTACCAATTCCTGGAGGCCCCCATAAAATTAATGATGGAATAATTCCTTGTTTTATATGATTGGTTAAAATTCCATTTTCGCCTACTAAATGTTGTTGACTAATGTAATCACTTAAATTTTGTGGACGGATTCTTTCTGCCAAAGGTTGATTCATAATGTAAAAATAGCAAAGATTTATGACAGAACTTCAGAAATACTACTTTGGATTTATTTTTGTTATTTTCAAGGTCATGAATACAGAACAACAGCTAAAATTTTCTCCATCGATTTTTACTATACCTTTTTTATTTGTTATAGTAATATGGTTTGTGTACTGGATAGAAATTAAATTCGGATGGAATTTTAACAAGTTTGGCGTTTTTCCGAGAAGTTTTGATGGTTTAAAGGGGGTTATATGCTCGCCTTTTATTCACAGTGATACTAAACATCTTTTTAATAATTCAGTTCCTTTATTTGTGCTCTCAGCTTGTCTTTTTTACTTTTACAAGGAAGTAGCAGTTAAAGTTTTGTTGTTTGGAGGGATTATGACTGGATTATTAACTTGGCTAATTGCAAGAGAATCGTACCATATTGGAGCGAGTGGAATTGTGTATCTACTTTTCAGTTTTGTTCTTTTTAGTGGAATTATAAAGAAAAACTACAGATTAGTAGCTGTTTCTTTTGTTACTATATTTTTATACGGAAGCATGGTTTGGTATGTATTACCAATCAAAGAAGGGATGTCATGGGAAGGACATTTATCAGGACTAATAACTGGGGTCGTTTTAGCACTGTTATACAGAAAAAGAGGAATCGTAAAAGAAAAATTTGAATTTACTAAAACAGAATTTGATTCCATGTTCGATGAAGCAGGAAATTATGCTCCACCAGTAATTGAGGAGGAAGTTGAGTTAGAAGAAATTAAATACAAATATTTTTATAAAGAAGAAGAATAAAAAAATCCTGCTGAAAGCAGGATTTTTAATATTATAAACGTTGTCTTACAACTTCATACAAAAAGGCACCACAAGCAACAGATACGTTTAGAGATTCTATCTCACCTAGCAACGGTAGTTTAGCCTTATAGTCAGCCATTTTTAATACAGAGTTACTTACACCTTTGTGTTCAGAACCCATAATAATAGCAATAGGTTGATTAAAATCAACATCAAAAACTGAAGATTCAGTTTTTTCAGTTGCAGCAGCTAGCTTAATGTCTACCGCTTTTAGTTGAAAGATAGCATCTTTTATATGATCTACTTTACAAATTGGGATTTTAAAAGCAGCACCAGCTGAAGTTTTAATGGTTTCAGCATTTACAGGAGCACTACCACTTTTTTGAATGATAATTCCGTTTACACCAGTACATTCCGCAGTTCTAATAATAGCCCCAAAATTTCTAACATCAGAAACTTGATCTAATAATAAGAATAGGGGAGTATCGTCTGATTCTAACGTAGCTTCTATTAAAGTTTCTAAATCTTGAAAATCAATAGGAGAAATTTTAGCTACAGCACCTTGGTGGTTATTGTGTTTGGATAAACGATCTAGTTTTTCTGTAGGAACTACACTAGTTGATATTTTATTTTTCTTTAAAAGTTTATCCAATTGAAAAAACAATTCTCCTCTCAAGCCTTTTTGAAGGTATACTTTATTAATTGAAGCTCCACTTTCAATAGCTTCAATAATGGCTCTAATACCAAAAATGTTTGTGTTTTGTTCCATGCTGCAAATGTAGTTGATTTTATGGTATAAAAAAACCACCTCGAAAAGAGGTGGTTTTAAATTGTAAGCAAAAATAACTATTGATTTTGATCGTTTAGGAAAGGATTGTTTTGAATTTCATCTTGAGGAATTTCAAAAGTCATTCTCTCCTCATTATAATCAATTGATTCATTAGCTAAGAAAATATGGTTAGAACCTCTATTTACCGTAGCTTTAAAACGCTTCATTGCTAAATAACTCTTACCTTCACCCCATAGTTCAATACGAGTTTGTAAGTATATTTCATCTAATAATGATTGACCACTTAAAGCATCAATATAAGTGACATCTGGAACTCTATTTTGCATAATAGCTTTTAAACTATTTCTAGCAGCACCTTCGTTACCAGAGCGAGCATTTGCTTCAGCGTTTAATAAATAAACTTCTTCAATACGCATATAAACATAATCAGCACTAAGACCGGTTTGAGGTCCTGAACCAATGGCTGCACCAGATTTCCAGAAAAATTTAAATAAAGGTTGTAAATATCTAGTACTTGATGAGTTCGCAAAAAATTGAGCTTTTCTTGCATCATTAGCAGGGATTTGATTATAAAGTCCTATATCAATGGCTTTATAATCACCGGCCCATCCATAACTGTAGGAAAATGCATCAACTTGTCCCCACCAAGAAACTAAACCTAATCCATTTTCAGGAACTATGTCGATACCCCACATCCAACTAGGATCATTAACATTGTTGAAACCATCAGTAACAGAACTTGAAGACTTAATAAAAAATTTATTAGCATCAATAACCTCTTGAGTTAAGGTAGCCATTTTTATGTAATCTGTCTCTCTAGCTCCTAAAACATAAGCATATAAAGTTCTAGCAATATTCTTATCTACTTGATTTTTAGTAGCTCTATCGAAACCGTCTAATAAAGAAATAGCTTCTGTTAGATCTTTTTCCATTAAGTCATAAACTTCTTGGGCAGAAGATTTAGGAAGATTTGTACTAGTGGCCTCAATAGGCATAGGCAAAATCAACTCGCTAGGGTTATATTCTCTTTGATAATATTGAGTTAAATAAAAGTAAGCATAAGCCCTCATTGCTTTAGCTTGTCCCATTGCAAACTTGTTTTCATCAATAGTAGGAGTAAAGTCGTTACCACCTAAACTCTTAATAACTGTATTAGCTGATCTAACGATTCTATAATAATATCTCCAAATGATTCTATTTTCACCTCTGATAAAGTTTTGAGTAACATCAAGTTGAGAGATTCTGTTATACCAACGGAAAGCAGAAGCGGTTAGAGCCATATCTCCAGATACAATATCAGCATAAATATCTTGCCCTTTTTGTCCAAAATCAGTTTGAGAGTCAGAACCACCACTACCAACTTGAATCATTTGTGCGTAAATACCATTAGCAAAAGCTGCAGGTATGTCTGGATTTGTATTTGTGCCAAATTCAGCTTGAGCGCTAGTAAGGTACTGGGTAGGTTGACTATCACCAGAAACTCCACTATTATCTAATAGTTCATCAGCACAGCTATATGAAAACCCTATAGTCACAATTGCTAATGATATTTTTATTATTTTTTTCATAATTATTATGTTAATAAAATTTAAAATTTAACTCTTACACCTAAAGTTAATGTTGTAGCAGGAGCATATATTCTACGTGCAGAGCTTCCTGTTTCTGTAACAGCAGGGTTAAAACCTCTTCTAGTGGTTTCATTAAAAAGGTTATCTCCAGATACCCAAATATTTAATAAATCTATACCAGACTCTCCTAAGAACTTATTAGGTAATGTATATCCAATTCTAGCATTGTTTAAAGCTATAAAATCAGTACTAGTTATAAAGCGAGATGATGCTGAAGAAATATTAGCAACTACATCAGAATCGTTAGCTAAGAGAGGCACATTAGTTTGGTCACCAGGATTTTGCCATCTATTTCTAATATCTACGTGAAAGTTATTGTTTCCAGACATAAGTTCAGCATAAGTGTTGTCATATGCATATCCACCTAAACTGTAAGTAAACTGAGTAGAAAAATCAAAGTCACTTAATTTTCCTGATAATCTAAAAGCACCTCTTACATCAGGAATTAGTGATTTATTAAGGAATACTTGAGTAGCATTAGAGTAGTTCTTGGTTGTAGTTTTTTTAATATTAGCATTCGATGCGCTTAATCTATACTCATAAAGAGAACCAGTAGTACTGTCATCTCCATTTTCTAAAGTGCTAAAATCATCTTCACCAGCATCTAATATATCATTATTATTTGCATCATTATAGTATTGATTCCATAATGGCGCACCATCATCAGGATCTACACCAGCCCATTCTTGCATATAAAAGTCAAAAATAGAACGACCTTGAGCATAAGCGTAACCTCCATCCTCACTTGAATTTGAATCCAGAATTTTTGGTAAACCAGTTGAAGGATCTAATGGCATAGTTTTCATTTCGTTACTTAGGATTTCTCCATTTAAAGATAAGTCTAATTTAAAGTTTTCCTTATTTATGATATGTGTAGTAACATCAAACTCAAACCCGTTATATTGAACTTCTCCATCGTTTACCAAAATAGAAGAAAGTCCTGAAGAAGGTCCAAGTCTTCTATTGAAAAATAAATTGTCGGTATTTCTTATATAATAGTCAAAGTTAGCATCAACATAATTACCTAAACTTAATTCAACACCAGTTTGGAACATTCTAGTTGTTTCCCAAGTTAAATCAGGATTACCAGCTAAACGTAAATCAATAGCAGCACCACCTCCAATAAAATTAACATTAAATATATCAAAACCAGAAGTATTTAAAGCACCGTCTTGATCTCCTGTTACACCCCAAGAAGCTTTTGCTTTTAAGTAAGAAATAAAACTGTTTTGCATAAAGTCTTCTTCACTAACAACCCATGAAGCACCAACTGAGCCAAATACACCCCACTTATCGTTTACAAATCTAGAAGAACCATCCGTTCTCAACGATCCTGTGAAATAATACTTTCCAGCATAGTTATAGTTTACTTGTCCAAAATAAGATTCAATTCCCGAGCCAACTTCATAGCCTGAGGCTGCAGCACTGGCTTCTAAATAATTATTTAAGTTATATAAGCCAGGAACAACTATGTTTTGTTTAAAAGCTTGATCTTGTACAAATCTTCTTTCAAAAGTTTCATGAGCAGCCAAAGCTTCTAAACTATGATCTCCAAAAGAGGTTTTATAACGTAAGAGTTGTAAGAATGTTTGAGACCATCTAACTCTGTTTCTAACAGTAATGTTTCCATTAACTCCAGCAGCAGTACCATAAGCATGGTTACTAATATTGTTTCTTTGTTCGATAGAGTATTGACCTCCAAATTTAGTTTCAAAAGATAACTTATCAGTTAATTTAAAATTAGCACTAAAACTACCATTTAATGCATGTGTGTCAAACGCATCCAAATCTAAAATAGCAGAAGCTATAGGGTTTAATAAGTTTGATATAGGTCTATCTCTATTAAAACCATTTGTAGTTCCTGTTGGAGCACCATAGTCAAATTGGTTGCCACCATAAATAGGATCAGGAATTAATTGACCTGTGTTAGGGTATCTAGCATATACTGGATAAATAGGAGCCATCTTATCAGCAAATTCGAATACATTTTCAGCTCCTACAATCTGACCATTATTTGTGCTTTCAGAATAAGCATAACCTATATTTACTCCTATGTTTAACCAATCTTTAACATCAGAGTTTAAATTAAGTCTGGTAGTATACCTTCTGTAGTCTGAGTTTAAAGAATAGCCACTGTCATCAAGATATCCAAATGAAGCAAAATACTTAGATTTTTCTGAACCTCCAGAAAATCGTACGTTAGCTTCTTGTCTGATTCCAGTACCAAAAGCTAAATCAGCATATTTTTCTGGAGTAAAAAGACGTTGAACACCAGAGCGAACAGTTTTTGTAGCAGGATCTATTAAAGCAGAAGCATCAGCAACATTCCACATATTATAACCGTCACCAGCTCCAACTGAAGTAAATAACCTTGCATTAGCATAAGCTACAGGGTCAGCGCTACCATCTAAAGCTCCCTCATTATAAATACCTTCCCATGTATAACCGATATATTCTTCTGGAGATGTTAGAACCTCATATCTAGGTATAAGTTGTGTGTTGATACCTGTTTTAACATCAACCTCTATAGAACTTCTTTCAGAGTTGTTGCTACCACTTTTTGTAGTTATAAGGATAACTCCATTTGCTCCTCTAGAACCATAAATAGCTGTTGCTGTAGCATCTTTTAGTATTGTAGTATTTTTGATATCCGAAGGGTTAATCGAGTTTAAGTCAAAATTCCCAGCAAAAGGGATTCCATCAACCACATATAATGGGCTACGATTACCTAAAGGAGAACCATAACCACGAATACGTACAGTACCAATAGAACCTGGTTGCCCTGAAGTGTTAATTACTGTTACACCCGAAACCTCACCAGCTAATGCTTGAGATACGTTAGAAAAAGATTTAGCCTCAATGTTTTCAGCTTTAACTACAGATGCTGTACCAGCATAAGATTTTTTTGTAGTAGTACCATAACCTACGACAACTACTTCTTCTAATAAATTGTCTGTTTCTAACACAACGCTAATTTGGTTAGAAGACCCAACAGTTTTTTCAGTAGTTTTCATACCTACAAAACTGAAAACTAAAACATCCCCTGTCTTAGCTTGAATAGAGTAGTTTCCATCAAAATCAGTTTCAGTACCCTGTGTAGTACCTTTTTTTAAGATCGTAACCCCCGGTAATGGACCAGATTCATCTGAAACAGTACCTGAAATCGTTCTTTCTTGTGCAAAGGATATTTGCACAATTAACGCTAGGAATAGCGTTAAAATTCCATTAAACTTTGTTCTCATTATGTAATTATTTGAATTAATTAGCTGCTAAAATCATAAATATATCTTAAATAAACAATTTTTTAACATAAAAAAGTGCCTTGTTAACAAGACACTTTTAATAAAAGATGTTATATAAATGTTAATTTACATCCCAAAATAATTTTGAGACCATAGTATCTCCATCAGATAAACTCTGTCTAGCAGCATTCCAGTTGGTATTATTCAATAACTGCTCCTTTTGAGGATAAGTAACTCTATTAGGTATTGTATTCAAATCAGGTACAAGAGTGGTAAATGTAGCAGAACCATAAGTGTCACCTGGAACAGTTAATGTATTAGGATAGCCAGTTCTTCTGTATTCTGTCCATGCTTCTAAACCGTCCATATAGAGAGCTATGTATTTTTGGGTTAAAACGGTTTCTTGATTAGCTGCAGGTAAATTAGCTATATAAGAATCAGCATCAGTATTTGATACACCCCAGAACACCATTGAAGCTTTTACTCCGTTTTCGTAATTAGCTTGATTCCATCCATTGAATTCAGATCTAATAAATTCTATCTCAGAATAAGTAAGTATAGGTTGCTTGTAGTTTTGCTTGATTATATCTGAGCTAGGAATTCCTTCGTCACTCACAGCTCTAGCTGTAGCATTTCCAAAGCCATATGGTAAACCTACTACTTCAGTAGTTCCTAAGCGAGTGTCAAAATATTGAGTTGTTCGAGGGTCTTCTTCAGTAATTGAAGTAAAAGGGCCTACTCGATTATATAGCAACTCTGTAAAAGATAATGCAGGACCAAAGTCTCTTCTTGCTTCTACGGTAAATGCTTGATGCCAAGGACCTCCAGTGATGTCGTCTAAGCCATAAGTGAAATTTGCTTCATCAGCACTAGAATTAAAAGCTTTTGAATCAGATTCATTAAAAACTTGCACAGCTAAAGCATTGTTTACATCACTAATATGGGCAGCTAATCTAAGTCGTATTGAATGAGCAAAAGAAATCCATTTATCAGGATTCCCATCATATAAATGATCACCGTTATTAAATACTGTTTTAGAATCGTCCATTTTATTGGCAGCGTCTAGTAATTCTGCTAAAAGATCTTCATAAATAGTTTGAATGTCAGTATAAGCAGGGCTTGTTACTCCTTCTTCTAGTCGTAATCCTTCAAAAGCAGCATTATCTCTTTGTCCATAACTCCAATAAGGGGCGTCACCAAAAGTATCAACTAATTTAGAGAATGTAAAAGCCATCATTATTCTACAAGCTTGAACTTGATTATTATTATCGCCATAAGTAGCCATTAAGTCAGAAGTTTGAGGGTCTTCTACTAATTCTATAGCTTTTTTTAAGTCAGTTAATATACGATAAGGCCACTCCCATAGATCATCTATTTGGGATGTTCTAAGTGCATATCTATTTTCGTCAGTATAGAATGTTTCAGCCCAATATTGAGCAAATCCTAGGGTTCCTCTAGCTCCTGTCCATTGATCATTTAATTCATAGGCTAAATCGAATTGAGCACTAGTTACTAAATGTGTTGAAGGGGCTACCTCTGGATTATCAGGATCGATAATGTAATCTGTATCACATGCTAAAAATGAACTTAGCAAAAGTGAAGCGAATATATATTTTATTTTTTTCATCTTATTTTATTATTTAGAAAGATAAGTTTAAGTTCATACCAAAAGATCTTACAGAAGGTTGTAAACCACCTTCTAAACCTTGAATATTGCCTGAGCCAGTCGATACTGTTTCTGGATCAATACCATCATAATCAAGTCCCCACGTATATAAGTTTCTACCAAACAAACTAAGTCTAGCCTTATCAAAAACTTTTAAAAACTCTCCTTTAAAAGTGTAACCAAGAGAGATCTCTCTTAATTTATAGAAGTCAGCGTCAAAAACATTTTGAGCATCAGGAGTACCGTTACCACCATAATGATAAGCACCGTAATCCGCTGCTGAAATTCTTGTAGTATTAGGAGCTGTGTTTGTAACAGTGTAGCTGTTGCCGTTATCGTTATAAGTAACAGTTCCTGTTACCCCAGGTAATACTATACCATCCTCTCTAATGTTATTGTCAACAGTTGCTTGTAACATACCAGAGTACATACCCCATTGGTGTGTTGTAGAGAAATATTTACCACCTTTACTCATTTCTATTAAGACTCCTAAATCAAAATTTTTGTATTTAAAAGAGTTACGTAAACCAGCTGTGAAGTCAGGATTAGTATTTCCTAATGGGACAAGATCTCTTGTAGCTGCATAGGCTCCATTACTGTTAATAACTTTATTACCTTGGTCATCATAAATGAAATCAGTTCCCATGATGGTAGCATAAGGGTTTCCTACAGTAGCAGCTAATTGAGCTTGAAACGGAGCGTCTGATAAAAGTATAGAGCTTAAGCCATCTTGTAATTCAACTAATAAGTTTTCGTTTTTAGCAAAATTTAAATCAATATCCCATTTGAAATTTTCACTAACAATAGGTTTTAAGCCTAATTGAACCTCTATACCTTTGTTAGTCATTTTACCAGCATTAATCCATTGAGAACCATAACCAGAACCAAAAGAAAGGTCTACAGGTATTATTTGATCTGTTGTTTCATTATTATAATAAGTAACGTCAAGATTTACACGCCTATTTAAGAAGCTTAATTCAGCACCTACTTCCCAAGTAGTAGTAGTTTCATTTTTTAAGTTAGGGTTTAATAATCTTGAAGGTACTGTAACTCTACCGTCTCCTTTGAAAGAATCATCTAAAGATAAGGTTCTAATAATTCGATAAGGGTTGGTGTCGTTACCTACTTGAGCCCACCCTAATCTTAATTTACCGTAGTTAAACCAATCAACATTAGGTAGAAGAATATCGTTAAATACCCAAGCTAAGGAAGCTGAAGGATAAAAATAAGAATTGTTATCTTCTGGTAAAGTAGAAGACCAATCATTCCTTGCAGTTAAATCTATAAATAATTGATTAGCAAAAGCTAAGCTAATACTTCCGAATAGGCTATTTACAACTTTTTGAGAATTATCTGAGTCTTTTACTAATAATCCTAAACTGTTATTCATATTGTATATGTTAGGAACAGATAACCCTCCAGTAGTTTGGTTCATTCTGTAATTCAAAGTATTATTTCTTTTATTTGCTCCAAATAAAGCTGAAAGTTTGAAGTTGTTAGAAATATCTTTTTTGTAATTTGCTGTAAATTCGTAGTTATACTCTTTGAAATCATAAGTTCTCTCTAGGTATTGAGATTGAGCTTGAGAACCTATAGCAACTCTCTCTGAGTTTCTAAAATTATATGTATCTGCATAAATACTTCCCTTAACACTTAAGTCATCAGTGATTTGATAACTTAAACTAGCGTTTCCGTAAACACGAGTTCTATTGTCGGTTGGAAGGTTTTCGTTTACAGTCCAATATGGGTTGTCAGAGTAGTTTGGTCTAGCGTCATTCCAAGCAATTCTATTCCAAGTTCTTTGAGTGCCATCATTATTTTTATACTTCTGTAGTCTTTTGTAGTCCAATTGTCTTTGTCCCCATTGAAAGAATTTTTGAGTCACACTATTATCGTCATAACCTATAACAGGTCTTGTTCCAGACGTTTGTACATAGTTAATAGTGCTTACAGCTGTTAATTTGTCTGATAATTTTTGGTTTATGCTGAACTTAGCAAAGTGACGATTAACCTCAGTGTTTGGAACAATACCTGTGCTCTCTTGTAATCCTGCTGAGAATAATACGTTTCCTTTATCGGTAGCAGAAGTTAAAGTTATGTTATTGTTTGTTGCGATACCAGTTTTAAAGAAAGAGTCTACATCATTTTCAGGAGCAACCCATGCTCGTGGTTTTAAATAATCATTAGGAAAGCTAGTTTGATCAAACGCGTCCCAGTGTAAGACCTTTAAACTTGGATCATATTTAGGTCCCCAGCTCTCATCTGTGTCATAAGCAACTAGCATATACTCAGTACCATTGATCGTTTGTGTGGCAAAGCCATTTCTACCGCCATCTGCATCAGAGATTATAGAACCACCACCATATTCTCTTTGTAATTTAGGTAATATAGCAACTTCCGAAAAGGTAATAGATGAATTAATGCTTACTCCTAATTTCTTTGAGTTTTTACCAGTTTTTGTTGTTATCAAAATAACACCGTTAGATGCTCTAGATCCATACAAAGCTGCTGCAGCACCTTTCAATACGGTAACAGTTTCTATGTTGTTGGGGTCTATATCGTTAATTGTACTACCAAAATCAATACCACCAGCCCCTCTTTGAGTGTCTTCAGTATTGAAATTAGAGTTGTCCATAGGGATACCATCAATAACAAAAAGAGGTTGGTTTTCTCCTGTAACAGAGTTTGTTCCTCTAATTAAAATTCTTTGAGATCCACCTAAGTTTCCAGAAGGAGAGTTGATCTTTAATCCAGCAACTTTACCTGATAAAGCACTAATAGCATTATCGTTTTGCGCAGCGTTTAGTTCCTCTGATTTTACTTTAGGAGCGGCAAAAGCTAAGGCTCTTTCACTTCTCGATTGCCCTAATGCTGTAACTACAACTTCGTCTAATACGTTATCTGTAGCCATTGTCAGGTTTATCGTGTTAGAGCTTCCAATTGTTTTTTCAGTAGTTTTCATACCAACAAAACTGAAAACAAGAATATCTCCAGTTTTTGCTTTAATAGAATACTTACCATCAAAATCTGTCTCTACACCAGAAGTAGTCCCTTTTATTAATACGTTAACTCCTGGTAAAGGACCCGTTTCGTCTGAGACAGTACCTGAAATTACTTTTTCTTGTGCAAAGGACATTTGCACAATTAACGCTAGGAGTAGCGTTAAAATTCCATTAAACTTTGTTTTCATTATGTAATTATTTGAATTAATTGAGCCAAAAATCATAAATAAAACTTAAAAAAACAAGGTAATTGTTAAATAATTCTAAAAAAAACATAGTGTTTTTGTTTTAAGAGTTGTGTTTGTTGTTTTTTTTTGAAGATTATTTAATTTTTTAATACTTAATAAAGGTTTGTTGTTTTTTTGTGTTTTGATAATGTTAGTAAAGGACTGGTGAAGAGTAAGGTAATTAAAGGTAAAGCTGTGTGTTGTTTTTAAAAATAACTTATTGATATTTGAATAATTAGAAAATTATCGTACATTTGCACTCTCTTAAAATTAGAGTAATTTAAGTACAAATTAAAAACAAGTAATAATTTAGTATGCCAACTATTCAACAATTAGTTCGTAAAGGAAGAACCAAAATAACTAAGAAGAGTAAATCGGCTGCATTACAATCATGTCCTCAAAGACGTGGAGTTTGTACGCGTGTGTATACCACTACACCTAAAAAACCTAACTCAGCAATGCGTAAGGTAGCAAGGGTAAGATTAACAAACGGTAACGAAATCAACGCGTATATTCCAGGTGAAGGACATAACTTGCAAGAGCACTCGATAGTATTAGTTAGAGGTGGAAGGGTAAAAGATTTACCAGGTGTTAAATATCACGTGGTACGTGGAGCATTAGATACTGCAGGAGTTGAGGGTAGAACCCAACGTAGATCTAAGTACGGTGCAAAACGCCCTAAAGACAAAAAGTAAAAATTAATTAGTAACTTTTTTAATGTAAAGACATGAGGAAAAGAAGAGCTAAAAAAAGAGTTTTGTTACCGGATCCTAGATTCAACGATCAATTAGTTACACGTTTTGTGAATAACTTAATGTGGGACGGTAAGAAATCTGTAGCGTTCAAAGTGTTTTACGATGCAATGGATATCGTAAACGAAAAGAAAACTGACGAGGAAAAGTCGGCTTTAGAAATTTGGAAAGATGGTTTGTCAAATGTGATGCCTCACGTAGAAGTTCGTTCTCGTAGAGTAGGTGGAGCAACATTCCAAATTCCAATGCAAATTCGTCCGGATCGTAAGGTTTCTATGGCGATCAAATGGATGATTTCGTATGCGCGTAAGCGTAATGAAAAAACAATGGCACAGCGTTTAGCTGCAGAAGTATTAGCTGCTGCTAAAGAAGAAGGTGCTGCTGTTAAGAAAAGAGTAGATACTCACAAAATGGCTGAGGCTAATAAAGCATTCTCACACTTTAGATTTTAATAGAAATGAGTAGAGATTTAAAATTCACAAGAAACATAGGTATTGCTGCGCATATTGATGCAGGAAAAACTACAACAACTGAACGTATTCTTTTCTATACAGGAGTTTCTCACAAAATAGGTGAGGTGCATGATGGTGCTTCTACAATGGACTGGATGGAGCAAGAAGCTGAAAGGGGTATTACAATTACTTCAGCAGCAACTACTTGTACTTGGCAGTTTCCATTAGAAAATGCTAAGCCATTACCTGAAACTAAAGATTATCACTTTAATATAATTGATACTCCGGGTCACGTTGATTTTACTGTAGAGGTAAACCGTTCGTTACGTGTGTTAGATGGATTAGTGTTCTTATTTTCTGCAGTTGATGGAGTTGAGCCACAATCTGAAACTAACTGGAGATTAGCGGATAATTATAAAGTACCTCGTATTGGATTTGTTAATAAGATGGACCGTCAAGGTGCTAACTTTTTAGCAGTATGTCAACAGGTAAAAGACATGTTGAAATCTAATGCAGTGCCAATCGTGTTAAATATTGGTGATGAAGCAGATTTTAAAGGAATTGTTGATTTAGTTAAGAACCGTGCTATTGTATGGCATGATGATAACTACGGATCAACTTTTGATGTTGTAGATATTCCGGAAGAATTAAAAGAAGAAGCTCGTGAGTTACGTGGTAAGTTAATCGAAGAGGTTGCAGCTTATGACGAAAACTTATTAGAAAAGTACATGGAGGATGAAGATTCAATTACAGAAGAAGAAGTGCATGCTGCACTTAGAGCTGCTGTAATGGATATGTCTATCATTCCAATGGTGTGTGGGTCTTCATTTAAGAATAAAGGGGTGCAGTTCTTATTAGATGCTGTATGTCGTTATTTGCCTTCTCCAATGGATAGAGATAATATTATAGGTACTAACCCTGATACAGGTGAAGAAGAAATTCGTAAGCCAGATGCAAAATCACCGTTCGCAGCGTTAGCATTTAAAATTGCTACCGATCCTTTCGTAGGTCGTTTAGCATTCTTCCGTGCGTATTCTGGTCGTTTAGATGCAGGTTCTTACATCTTAAATAACCGTTCAGGTAAAAAAGAGCGTATTTCTCGTATCTATCAAATGCACTCTAATAAGCAAAATGCAATCGATTATATCGAGGCAGGAGATATTGGAGCTGGAGTAGGATTCAAAGATATTAAAACAGGTGATACTTTATCGGATGAGAAGAATCCAATCGTTTTAGAATCTATGGATTTCCCAGACCCAGTAATCGGTATTGCTGTTGAGCCAAAAACTAAAGCTGACGTTGATAAATTAGGAATGTCTTTAGCTAAGTTAGCAGAAGAAGATCCAACATTTACTGTAAAAACTGATGAAGCTTCAGGGCAAACTGTAATATCAGGAATGGGTGAGTTACACTTAGATATTATTGTAGACCGTCTAAAACGTGAGTTTAAGGTTGAGGTAAATCAAGGACAACCACAAGTAGAGTACAAAGAAGCTTTAACTGCTGTTGCTGATCATAGAGAAGTTTATAAGAAACAATCTGGTGGTCGTGGTAAATTTGCTGATATAGTATTTACTATGGAGCCTGCTGATGAAGGTGAAACAGGATTACAATTTGAATCTACTATTAAAGGTGGTAACGTTCCTAAAGAGTTTGTTCCATCTGTAGAAAAAGGATTCAAAGAAGCAATGAAGAATGGTCCTTTAGCTGGTTACGAAATGGATTCGATGAAGATTACCTTAAAGGATGGATCTTTCCACCCTGTAGATTCTGACCAATTATCATTCGAATTAGCTGCAAAGTTAGGTTACAAGGCTGCTGCAAAAGCTGCAAGAGCTGTAATTATGGAACCAATGATGAAAGTAGAAGTGTTAACTCCGGAGGAGAACATGGGAGATATCGTTGGAGACTTAAATAGGAGAAGAGGACAAGTAAACGATATGAGCGATCGTGCTGGATCTAAAGTAGTGAAAGCTATCGTTCCTTTATCAGAAATGTTTGGATATGTTACTTCATTAAGAACATTATCTTCAGGTAGAGCAACTTCTACAATGGAATTTTCTCATTATGCAGAAACTCCAAGTAACATTTCAGAAGAAGTAATCGCAAACGCTAAAGGTTAATTAAGATGAGTCAAAAAATTAGAATAAAGTTAAAATCTTACGATTATAATTTGGTAGACAAGTCTGCTGAAAAAATTGTAAAGACAGTAAAGAGTACTGGAGCTGTAGTAAACGGACCAATTCCTTTACCAACAAATAAAAAGATTTTTACCGTATTACGTTCACCACACGTAAACAAAAAATCAAGAGAGCAATTTCAATTATCTGCTTACAAAAGATTATTAGACATTTATAGTTCTTCTTCAAAAACTATTGATGCGTTAATGAAGCTTGAATTACCAAGTGGAGTTGAAGTTGAGATCAAAGTATAAGTAAATCAATAACTTTCGGTTTAATTTTGTTAAGCCGAAAGTTTTTTTTACTTTTGCACACCGAAATTTTGGTTTCGGAGTGTAAAAATTTCTGGAAAGTATTCAGAAATTACATGTCCTGAGGGTTTCGCGAAGGAAAAACGGTAAAAAACAAATTCAGAGAGTGAAGGTGTTTTCGCTCTTTTTTTTTGAGAAATTCAAAGGTGAAATAAGAAACATTTGTTTCAAATATTTATTTTATTAATAGACGCGCTGGATAAAAAATATCTAATCGTCTGAAAATTAACAAATATGTCTGGGTTAATAGGAAGAAAAGTAGGAATGACCAGCTTATTCGATGAAAACGGGAAGAATATTCCTTGTACTGTAATCGAAGCAGGTCCTTGCGTTGTTACCCAAGTCAGAACCGAAGAGGTTGACGGCTATAACGCGTTACAACTTGGTTTCGATGACAAAAAAGCAAAAAGCTCTAATAAAGCTTTAGATGGTCACTTTAAAAAAGCTGGTACATCTGCTAAAAGAAAAGTCATTGAATTTCAAGGATTCGAAGGTGAGTACAAATTAGGTGACTCAATTACTGTTGAACACTTTACTGAAGGGGAATTCGTTGATGTATCAGGAGTTTCAAAAGGTAAAGGTTTTCAAGGTGTTGTTAAACGTCATGGTTTTGCCGGAGTTGGACAAGCAACTCACGGTCAACATAACCGTTTAAGAGCTCCAGGTTCAATTGGTGCAGCATCTTACCCTGCAAGAGTATTCAAAGGAATGCGTATGGCAGGTCGTATGGGTGGAGACAAAGTAAAAGTTCAAAATTTAAGAGTTTTAAAAGTGGTTGCAGATAAGAATCTTATCGTTGTAAAAGGAGCAATTCCTGGTCACAAAAACTCTTATGTAACTATCGAGAAATAATGAAAGTAGCAGTATTAGATATTACAGGAAAAGATACTGGTAGAAAAGTCGAACTTTCTAGCGAGGTATTCGGAATTGAGCCAAATGATCACGCGATTTATTTAGATGTAAAGCAGTATTTGGCTAATCAAAGACAAGGTACTCATAAATCGAAAGAAAGAGCTGAGATTGCTGGTAGTACAAGAAAGATTAAAAAACAAAAGGGAACTGGTACAGCTCGTGCGGGTAGTATCAAGTCTGGTGTTTTTAGAGGTGGAGGACGTATGTTTGGTCCAAGACCAAGAAACTATTCTTTTAAGTTAAATAAAAACTTAAAGCGTTTAGCACGTAAATCAGCTTTAAGTATTCAAGCAAAAGAAAACAATTTAGTAGTTGTAGAAGACTTCAATTTTGAAGTTCCAAGAACTAAAGAGTTTACCAATGTATTAAAAGCTTTAGAATTAGACACTAAAAAGTCTTTATTCGTATTAGGTGAAGAAAGTAAAAATGTTTACTTATCATCTCGTAACTTAAAAGGTTCTAAAGTAGTAGATGCTTCAGGTATTAACACATATAGCATTTTAAATGCTAGTAAAGTAGTTATTTCTGAAAGCTCTCTAGAAGGAATTGAGTCTAATTTAAGTAAATAGGGAACAAGATGAGTATTTTAATTAAACCTATTATTACAGAAAAAGCTACAAATGATAGCGAGTTAAATAACCGTTATACATTTGTTGTAAATAAGAAAGCTAACAAATTAGAAATCAAAGGAGCTGTTGAAGCTACTTATGGTGTAGCGATTGAATCTGTAAAAACAATGAACTATCCTATTCAAAGAAAAACTAAATACACTAAAAAAGGTTTAGTAACAGGGATAACAAGTGGGTACAAGAAAGCAATCGTTCAGTTAGCTGAAGGAGAAACTATTGATTTTTATAACAATCTTTAAGAAAAGACAGAATGTCAGTTAGAAAATTAAAACCAATAACACCAGGTCAGCGTTTTAGAGTTGTAAATGGGTTCGACACCATTACTACTGATAAGCCGGAGAAATCTTTATTAGCTCCGAAAAAACGATCTGGAGGTCGAAACAATCAGGGTAGAATGACTACACGTAACATCGGTGGAGGTCATAAACAAAAATACCGTATTATCGATTTTAAAAGAGATAAGCAAGGTATTCCTGCAACAGTAAAAACTATCGAGTACGATCCAAACCGTACGGCATTTATTGCATTAGTTAGTTATGCTGATGGTGAAAAACGTTATGTAATTGCACAAAACGGATTAAAAGTAGGTCAAACAATCATTTCAGGAAAAGATGCAGCTCCAGAAGTTGGAAATGCTATGTACTTAAGTGAAATTCCTTTAGGTACTACAATTTCTTGTATAGAATTACATCCAGGTCAAGGAGCTGTTATGGCTCGTTCTGCTGGAGCTTTTGCTCAATTACTAGCGAAAGAAGGTAAATATGCAACAGTTAAGTTACCTTCTGGAGAAACAAGATTTATCTTATTAACTTGTATGGCTACAATTGGAGTAGTGTCTAACTCAGACCACCAATTATTAGTTTCAGGTAAAGCAGGTAGAAGTAGATGGTTAGGAAGAAGACCAAGAACTAACGCAGTAAGAATGAACCCAGTTGATCACCCAATGGGAGGTGGTGAAGGACGTTCTTCTGGAGGGCATCCAAGATCTAGAAACGGTATTCCTGCTAAAGGATATAAGACTAGATCAAAGACCAAAGCTAGTAATAAGTATATCGTAGAACGTAGAAAGAAATAATAAACCATGGCAAGATCATTAAAAAAAGGACCTTACGTTCACTATAAGTTAGAGAAGAAAGTGTTAGCTAACGTAGAAGCAGGTAGTAAGTCAGTTATCAAAACTTGGTCTAGAGCAAGTATGATTACCCCTGATTTCGTAGGACAAACAATTGCAGTTCACAACGGACGTCAGTTTGTACCAGTTTACGTTACTGAAAACATGGTAGGTCATAAATTAGGCGAATTTTCACCAACACGCTCGTTTAGAGGACACGCTGGTGCAAAAAATAAAGGTAAAAAATAGTAGGAAATTATGGGAAGTCGTAAACATAACATGGCAACACAGTTAAAAGAAGCTAGAAAGTCTAGAGCTTTTGCTAAATTAACTAATTGTCCTACATCACCAAGAAAAATGCGCTTGGTAGCAGATTTAGTAAGAGGAGTAGAAGTTGAAAAAGCTTTACAAATCTTAAAGTTCAGTTCAAAAGAAGCATCACGTAACTTAGAAAAGTTATTATTATCAGCTATTGCTAACTGGCAAGCTAAAAATGAAGATGCAAGTATCGAAGATGCTGGATTATACGTAAAATCAATTTGTGTTGATAGCGCAGGTATGTTAAAAAGGTTAAGACCAGCTCCACAAGGTCGTGCACATAGAATTCGTAAGCGTTCTAATCACGTAACTTTAGAGTTAGGAACTAAAAATAACAGTAATTAATCAAAGTAGAAATGGGACAAAAGACAAATCCAATAGGAAATCGTTTAGGAATTATCAGAGGATGGGAATCTAACTGGTATGGTGGAAATGACTACGGAGATAAGATTGCTGAAGATGATAAGATAAGAAAGTATTTATATGCTAGATTATCTAAAGCAAGTGTATCAAGAGTTATTATTGAGCGTACTTTAAAGCTTGTAACCGTTACTATCACTACTGCACGTCCAGGTATCATTATTGGTAAAGGAGGTCAAGAGGTAGACAAGTTAAAAGAAGAGCTTAAGAAAATTACTGGTAAAGAAGTTCAAATTAATATTTTCGAAATTAAACGTCCAGAATTAGATGCAAAATTAGTTGCAGCTAGTGTTGCTCGTCAAATCGAAAACAGAATTTCTTACAAGCGAGCTACTAAAATGGCAATCGCAGCTGCAATGAGAATGAATGCAGAAGGAATTAAAGTGCAATTATCAGGTCGTTTAAATGGAGCTGAAATGGCACGTTCTGAGCATTACAAAGAAGGAAGAATTCCTCTTTCTACCTTTAGAGCAGATATCGATTATGCACTTGTTGAAGCACATACTACATACGGAAGAATCGGTGTGAAAGTATGGATTATGAAAGGTGAGGTTTATGGAAAACGTGAATTATCTCCATTAGTTGGACTATCTAAGCAAAAAGGTAGTGGAAACAAAGGTGGTGGTAAACGTCAACCTCGCAGAAGAAAATAATTTTTAAAAGAAATTAACAATGTTACAGCCAAAAAGAGTAAAATACCGTAAGGTACAGAAGGCGAAAGGAAATATGAAAGGTAACTCTGGTAGAGGTACTGAACTTTCTAACGGAATGTTTGGTATCAAATCATTAGACCAGAACTTACTTACCTCTCGTCAAATTGAGGCAGCTCGTATTGCGGCAACTCGTTATATGAAAAGAGAGGGGCAACTTTGGATTAAAATTTTCCCAGATAAACCTATCACTAAGAAACCATTAGAGGTACGTATGGGTAAAGGTAAAGGTGCACCTGACCATTTTGTAGCAGTTGTAAAACCAGGTAGAATTTTGTTTGAAATTGGTGGAGTACCAATGGAAGTAGCAAAAGAAGCTTTACGTTTAGCAGCGCAAAAACTTCCTGTAAAAACGAAGTTTGTAATAGCAAGAGATTTTGATTATAACGCTTAATTCTATTAGATCATGAAACAATCAGAAATTAAAGAATTATCAACAGCTGACTTACAAGAAAAGCTAGGGGCGTTGAAGAAAAATTATACTGATCTTAAGATGGCTCACGCCATAACTCCATTGGAAAATCCATTAGAGTTACGTAGCTTAAGAAAAACTGTAGCAAGAATTGCTACAGAGTTAACTAAAAGAGAATTACAATAATTCTAGTCAGTTTTAAAGATGGAAAAAAGAAATCTTAGAAAAGAGAGAATCGGTGTAGTATCTAGTAACAAGATGGAGAAATCTATCGTTGTAAACGAGGTAAAAAGAGTAAAGCACCCAATGTACGGAAAGTTCGTATTAAAGACTAAGAAGTACGTTGCACATGACGAGAATAACGATTGCAACGAAGGAGATACTGTAAGGATCATGGAAACACGTCCTATGAGTAAATCTAAGCGTTGGAGATTAGTAGAAATCCTAGAAAGAGCTAAATAATATGTTACAGACAGAATCAAGATTAAAAGTCGCAGATAACACTGGAGCAAAAGAAGTTTTAGTGATTAGAGTTTTAGGAGGAACAAAAAAGCGTTACGCTAGCGTTGGAGATAAAATCGTAGTATCAGTAAAAGCTGCAACTCCAAACGGAACTGTAAAGAAAGGTCAAGTATCTCGTGCAGTTGTTGTTCGTACTAAGAAAGAAGTTAGACGTAAAGACGGATCATATATCAGATTTGATGATAATGCTTGTGTACTTTTAAATCCTACTGAGGAAATGAGAGGAACACGTGTATTCGGACCTGTGGCTCGTGAATTACGTGAGAAACAATTTATGAAAATAGTATCATTAGCACCTGAGGTGTTATAAAATCAGATTTTAAAATGAAAAAATTTAAAATTAAATCAGGAGATACTGTTAAAGTTATAGCAGGAGATCACAAAGGATCTGAAGGGAAAGTTTTACAAATTCTTAAAGATAAGGATAGAGTAGTAGTAGAAGGTGTAAATATGGTGTCTAAACACACTAAACCAAGTGCTGCAAATCCACAAGGAGGAATTGTAAAGAAAGAAGCTCCATTACATATATCAAATGTTGCCTTAATCGAAAATGGTGAAACAGTAAGAGTAGGGTATGACTTAGATAAGGAAAGTGGAAAGAAAGTTAGAGTTTCAAGAAAATCAGATAAAGCAATATAACAATGAGTTACGTACCAAGATTAAAAGAAGAGTACAAGAGCAGAGTTATCAAAGCTCTTACTGATGAATTTGGTTATAGCAATGTAATGCAAGTACCTAAATTACAAAAAATCGTTGTAAGTAAAGGTGTTGGTGCAGCTATAGCAGATAAGAAATTAATAGAATATGCTATTGACGAGTTAACAACGATTACAGGTCAAAAAGCAGTATCTACAATCTCTAAAAAAGACGTTGCAAACTTCAAATTACGTAAAGGAATGCCAATTGGTGCAAAAGTTACGTTAAGAGGAGATAAAATGTACGAATTTTTAGATAGGTTAGTTACAGCTTCTTTACCACGTGTAAGAGACTTTAACGGAATCAAGGCAAATGGTTTTGATGGTAGAGGTAATTACAACTTAGGAGTTACTGAACAAATCATCTACCCAGAGATTAATATTGATCAAGTGAAAAAAATTAGTGGTATGGATATTACTTTCGTAACATCTGCAAATACTGATAAAGAAGCTAAATCATTATTAGGAGAATTAGGATTACCATTTAAAAAGAATTAATAAGATGGCTAAAGAATCAATGAAGGCGCGTGAGCGCAAAAGAGCTAAAATGGTTGCTAAGTATGCTGAAAAGAGAAAGGCTTTAAAAGAAGCTGGAGACTATGAAGCATTACAAAAGTTACCAAAAAACGCATCACCAATTAGAATGCACAATCGTTGTAAACTAACTGGACGTCCAAAAGGATATATGCGTCAGTTCGGAATTTCACGTGTTACTTTCCGTGAAATGGCTAACCAAGGATTAATTCCAGGAGTAAAGAAAGCAAGCTGGTAAAAAAGCTCTTTAGATACAAAAATAAAGGTGTACAACAATACAAAGTTGTACGCCTTTTTGTGCTTAATATAGAGTTGTAATAAGTAGTTTTTTTGAGTTTCATTTTAGATTAAACATACTAGCAAAAACGTAATATTTTGATACTAAAAATGATAATCATCAAAAAGGTTTGATTTTCAAAAAGTTTATGTATATTTGCACACTGTTTTTGTGAGGTAAATTATGCCTTGTAAGTAGATACTTATAATAGTATAATGCCTACGAGATTTTACCTTGAAAAGCGAAAAATAAATATTAACTGGTTTCAGGTTTAGTAACTGTACTTTGTCAAGTAAAATAGAGTCGCTAAAAACCAAAACCACAATTTAATTAACTATGTATACAGATCCAATCGCGGATTTTCTTACTCGTGTGAGAAATGCTATTGCAGCAAATCACAGAGTAGTTGAAGTTCCTGCTTCAAAGTTGAAGAAGGAAATGACGAAAATTTTGTTCGATCAAGGTTACATTTTAAGTTATCAGTTCAATGAAGATAAAGTTCAAGGAACTATTAAAATAGCTTTAAAATACGATCGTGATACGAAAGAGTCAGTAATCAGAAAGATTCAAAGAATTTCAACACCAGGTTTACGTAGATACGTTGGCGCTAAAGAAATGCCAAGAGTATTAAACGGATTAGGTATTGCTATTGTTTCTACATCAAGAGGTGTAATGACAAACAAAAAAGCAAGACTAGAGAACGTAGGTGGAGAAGTATTATGTTACGTTTACTAAAAAAACATTTTGTAAGATGAGTAGAATAGGAAAAAATCCAATCGCATTGCCACAAGGTGTTGAAGTAAAAGTAGACGGAAATGTGGTAACAGTAAAAGGAAAATTAGGAGAGTTAACTCAAGAAATTAAATCTGGAATTACTGTGAAAGTTGAAGATGGTACAGTCACTTTAGAAAGACCATCAGAAAGTAAAGATCATAGAGCTGCACATGGTTTATATCGTGCTTTAATCAATAATATGGTTGAAGGTGTAAGCAAAGGTTTTACTAAAGAATTAGAGTTAGTAGGTGTTGGTTATAGAGCATCTAACCAAGGACAAAAGTTAGATTTAGCCTTAGGTTTCTCTCACAACATTGTTTTAAATTTAGCTCCAGAAGTTAAGGTTGAAACTGTATCTGAAAAAGGTAAGAATCCAATTGTAAAATTAACTTCGCATGACAAACAATTAGTTGGTCAAGTTGCAGCAAAAATTCGTTCATTCCGTAGGCCAGAGCCTTACAAAGGAAAAGGAGTTAAGTTTGTAGGAGAAGTATTAAGAAGAAAAGCAGGTAAATCTGCATAATAAATAAGAGAAATTATTATGGCATTATCAAAGCTTGAAAGAAGACAACGAATTAAGTATAGAATTAGAAAGATTGTTACAGGTACAACTGAAAAACCAAGGTTATCAGTTTTTAGAAGTAACAAAGAAATCTATGCTCAGTTAATCGATGACGTTGCTGGTGTAACATTAGCATCTGCATCATCAAGAGATAAAGAAATTACATCTAGCTCTAAAGCAGAAGCGGCTACAGCTGTAGGGAAAGCAATTGCTGAAAAAGCTGTTAAAGCTGGCGTAGATACTGTTGCTTTCGACCGTAACGGATATTTATACCACGGTAGAGTTAAAGTATTAGCAGACGCTGCAAGAGAAGCTGGTTTAAAATTTTAAGAAATTATATTATGTTAGGATATAAAAACGTAGAAAGAGTAAAACCAAGCGGATTAGAGCTTGTAGATAAATTAGTAGGTGTACAACGTGTTACCAAAGTAACTAAAGGAGGTAGAGCATTTGGTTTCTCTGCAATCGTAGTAGTAGGAGACGGTAACGGAGTTGTAGGTCATGGATTAGGAAAGTCTAAAGATGTTTCTTCTGCAATTGCAAAAGCAGTAGAAGACGCAAAGAAAAATTTAGTACGTATCCCTATTTTAGAAGGAACATTACCACACGAGCAAAAAGGTAAATTTGGTGGGGCGAAAGTATTCGTCAAGCCTGCTTCACACGGTACCGGGGTTATTGCTGGTGGTGCTGTACGTTTAGTATTAGAAGCTGTTGGTATTAAAGATGTATTATCAAAATCTCAAGGGTCATCAAATCCTCATAACGTAGTAAAAGCAACTTTTGATGCTTTATTACAATTACGTAGTGCAGCAACTATTGCTAAGCAAAGAGGTATATCTTTAGAGAAAGTTTTTAACGGTTAAAATTTAAGACGATGAGTAAAATTAGAGTTACACAAGTAAAAAGTCAAATCGGTCGCCTTAAAAATCAAAAAAGAACGTTAGAGGCGTTAGGTTTACGTAAAATGAACCAAACTGTAGAGCATGATGCATCAGCTACAATTTTGGGTATGGTAAGTAAAGTTTCACACTTAGTTTCTGTTGAAGAAATTAAATAAGACAATATAAAGATGAGTTTACACAACTTAAAACCAGCAGCAGGATCTACAAAAAGCGGTAAAAGAATCGCTCGTGGAGAAGGTTCTGGTCACGGAGGTACCTCTACAAGAGGACATAAAGGAGCTAAATCTCGTTCTGGTTATTCTCGTAAAATAGGATTTGAAGGAGGGCAAATGCCACTTCAAAGACGTGTGCCTAAATTTGGTTTCACTAACATTAATCGTAAAGAGTATGTTGGTGTAAATTTAGACAAGTTACAATCATTAGTAGATAACGGAAAGATAACAGATACAGTTAGTTTAGATGTTTTAGTAGAAAACAGATTAGCTCGTAAAAACGACTTAGTAAAAATATTAGGTGGTGGAGAGTTAAAAGCTAAATTAAATATAACTGTACATAAATTTACAGCATCAGCTAAAGCTGCTATTGAAGCAGCAGGAGGTGAAGCAGTAACATTATAAGAATTGTAAATGATGAATTTTATAAATACTTTAAAAGACATTTGGAAGATTGAAGAGTTAAAAGAGAAATTACTTTTAACCTTAGGTTTAATCGCTGTTTACCGTTTTATGGCAGCAGTTCCATTACCAGGAATTGATCCTACTCAGTTATCAGCATTAAAAGACAGTACTGACAGTGGACTTTTAGGTTTATTAAACGCATTTACAGGAGGGGCATTTGCTAGAGCGTCAGTAATGGCACTTGGTATAATGCCTTATATTTCTGCATCAATTGTAGTTCAGTTAATGGGTATTGCGGTACCATATTTACAAAAACTACAAAAAGATGGAGAAAGTGGACGTAAGAAGATTACGCAAATAACAAGATGGCTTACTATTGCTATTACATTATTTCAAGCACCAACCTATATTGGAGTAATTCAAAATCAAATGGGTTTACCGCAAGAAGCATTTTTAGTAACAGGAGCAACATTTTGGATATCATCTATCATTCTTTTAAGTGCAGGAACAATTTTTGCAATGTGGTTAGGAGAGCGTATTACTGATAAAGGAGTTGGTAATGGAATATCATTATTAATTACCGTTGGTATTATCGCAAACTTCCCAGCAGCATTTATACAAGAGTTAGTTTCTAAGCAAACTGCAGGTGCTGGAGGAATTATGATGATTTTAATCGAATTAATAGTTTGGTTTGTAGTAATCTTGTTAACCGTATTATTAGTTACAGCAGTACGTAAAGTAGCCGTTCAATACGCACGTCGTACAGCAGTTACAAACATTAAAGATGTTGATGGCGCAAGACAGTACATTCCATTAAAATTGAATGCAGCTGGAGTAATGCCAATTATTTTTGCACAAGCTATTATGTTTTTACCAATAGCACTAGGGCAAAAGTACCCAGCATTAAACAGTTTAACTGATATTAACGGTTTATGGTATAACGTTATATTTGCATTATTAATTATTGTCTTTAGTTACTTCTACACTGCTATTACTATTCCAACGAATAAAATGGCAGAAGACTTAAAAAGAAGTAATGGTTTTGTTCCTGGATATAAACCAGGTGAAGAAACTGCTAACTTTTTAGATTCAGTATTGTCGAGAATCACATTACCAGGGTCTATATTTTTAGCAGCTTTATCTATTTTACCAGCAATCATTGTAAAGTTTGGAGTTACTCAAAACTGGGCAATGTTTTATGGAGGAACATCATTAATCATTATGGTAGGAGTTGCAATAGACACGATACAGCAAATAAACTCGTATTTATTAAACAGTCGTTATGATGGTTTAATGAAAACAGGTAACAGTAACAGAAAATCATTAAAATAATATGGCTAAGCAACCAGCAATTCAACAAGACGGAACAATTACTGAAGCATTATCAAATGCTATGTTTCGAGTAGAATTAGAAAACGGACATATTGTTACGGCTCACATTTCAGGAAAAATGCGTATGCATTACATTAAATTATTACCTGGTGATAAAGTGAAGTTAGAAATGAGTCCGTATGATTTATCAAAGGCAAGAATTACTTACAGATATTAAAAACACACACTGATGAAAGTAAGAGCATCAATTAAGAAAAGAAGTGCCGACTGCAAAATTGTACGCAGAAAAGGCAGATTATATGTAATTAACAAAAAGAATCCTAGATTTAAACAAAGACAAGGGTAGTTATGGCAAGAATCGCAGGTATAGATATTCCAAAGAATAAAAGAGGTGTTATCGCTTTAACTTACATCTTTGGTATAGGAAAAAGTAGAGCTAAAGAAGTTTTAGCTGCTGCTAATATAGATGAGAGTATCAAAGTTCAAGATTGGACTGATGATCAAATTGCAGCAATTCGTGAGCAAGTAGGAGCTTTCACTATTGAAGGTGAGTTACGTTCTGAAGTTCAATTAAGCATTAAGCGTTTAATGGACATCGGATGTCAAAGAGGTATTCGTCACAGACTTGGTTTACCATTAAGAGGTCAAAGAACGAAGAATAACTCTCGTACTAGAAAAGGTAAGAGAAAAACTGTAGCTAACAAGAAAAAATAATCACTGATTATTTTTTACTAATAGTAAAGAATCATGGCAAAGTCGAAAGTAACAAAAAAACGTAAAGTTGTAATAGAATCAGTTGGTGAAGCTCACGTAACTGCATCGTTCAACAATATTATTATTTCTTTAACAAACAAAAAAGGTGACGTTATTTCTTGGTCATCTGCAGGTAAAATGGGTTTCAGAGGTTCTAAAAAGAACACTCCTTACGCAGCTCAGTTAGCGGCAGAAGATTGTGCTAACGTTGCTAAAGAAGCAGGTTTACGTAAAGTAAAGGTGTATGTTAAAGGACCAGGTAACGGTAGAGAATCTGCAATCAGATCTATCCACAATACAGGTATCGAAGTAACAGAAATTATTGATGTTACTCCAATTCCTCACAATGGATGTCGTCCACCAAAAAGACGTAGAGTATAAGTTGAATTAATTTCAACTTATATTTTATTTGAGTGTACAGTTGTACACGAAAATTAAATATTTTAACACAGTAGGATATAAAGATTATCGAAGGAGTAAGCCTTAATTCATAATCCCTACTAAACTAATTAGAAATGGCAAGATATACAGGACCAAAAACTAAAATTGCTCGTAAGTTTGGCGAAGCAATTTTCGGAGACGATAAGAACTTCGAAAAAAGAAATTACCCTCCAGGACAACATGGAGTAGGTAAAAGAAGAGGTAAGAAATCTGAATATGCGATCCAATTAATGGAGAAGCAAAAAGCTAAATATACTTATGGTATTTTAGAGCGTCAGTTTCGTAACTTATTCAAAAAAGCATCAGCTTCTCAAGGAGTAACAGGTGAAATTTTATTACAATTATGTGAATCACGTTTAGATAACGTAGTATACCGTTTAGGTGTTGCTAATTCACGTAGAGCTGCACGTCAGTTAGTATCTCACCGTCACATTACTGTAAATGGAGAGATTGTTAACATTCCATCTTATAGTTTAAGAGAAGGAGATGTAATTGCTGTAAGAGAAAAATCTAAGTCGTTAGAAGCTATTGAAAATGCTTTAGCAGCTAATAGTAATGTTTACGAATGGTTAACTTGGAATGCTGATCTTAAATCTGGAACATTTGTAAAAGTACCAGAGAGATTACAAATTCCTGAGAATATCAAAGAGCAGTTAATCGTAGAATTATACTCTAAGTAATAAATTAATCATATTGGTGTTCAGCCAAAGGGTTTGTTCGTATTTCTTCACACTTATAAACCGCGCAACTGAATAACAATTAAAACGAAGAAAAAAATATGGCAATTTTAAATTTTCAAAAGCCTGATAAAGTAATAATGATTGAATCTACTGATTTTTCAGGAAGATTCGAATTCAGACCTCTTGAACCAGGTTTTGGATTAACAGTTGGTAACGCTTTAAGAAGAGTATTATTATCTTCTCTTGAAGGGTTTGCGATTACATCATTACGTGTTGACGGTGTTGATCATGAGTTTTCAACAATTCAAGGTGTTGTAGAAGATGTTACTGAAATTATCTTAAACTTAAAGCAAGTACGTTTTAAGAAACAGATTGAAGAATCTGATAGAGAAACAGTTTCTATAGCAATATCAGGACAAGAGCAATTAACGGCTGGTGATTTACAAAAGTTTATCTCAGGTTTTCAAGTACTAAATCCAGATTTAGTAATTTGTAACATGGATAAATCAGTAACGTTAAATGCTGAAATTACCATTGAAAAAGGTAGAGGTTTCGTACCAGCAGAAGAAAATAAAAGAGCTGGTGCTCCTTTAGGAACAATTTTTACAGATTCTATTTACACTCCTATAAAGAATGTAAAGTATGCTGTTGAAAATTTCCGTGTAGAACAAAAGACCGATTACGAAAAATTAGTTTTCGATATCGATACTGATGGGTCTATCAATCCTAAAGATGCCTTAACTGAAGCAGCTAAGATTTTAATTCACCACTTTATGTTATTCTCTGATGAGCGTATTACTTTAGAGGCAGATGAAATCGCACAAACTGAAACATATGATGAAGAATCATTACATATGCGTCAGTTATTAAAGACGAAATTAGTTGATATGGATTTATCAGTTCGTGCTTTAAACTGTTTAAAAGCTGCAGAGGTAGATACTTTAGGAGACTTAGTATCATTTAACAAAAGCGATTTAATGAAGTTCAGAAACTTTGGTAAAAAATCATTAACTGAATTAGATGAGTTAGTGGCTAACAAAGGTTTAAATTTCGGAATGGATTTAAGCAAATACAAATTAGATAAAGATTAACCTTTCATATTTTGCTCCCCTAAACTAGGGTTAGTAGCAAGATGAAAGCTAAAACCAAATGTCATGAGACACGGAAAGAAATTTAATCATTTAGGAAGAAAAACAGCGCACAGAAAAGCGATGTTATCTAACATGGCTTGTTCTTTAATCGAGCACAAGCGTATCAATACTACAGAAGCAAAAGCGAAAGCTTTACGTAAGTTTGTTGAGCCTTTAATTACAAAATCAAAGACAGATACAACCCACAACCGTCGTGTAGTATTTAGTTACTTAAGAAGTAAAGAAGCTGTTACAGAATTATTCAAAGAAATTTCTGTAAAAGTTGCAGACAGACCAGGAGGATATGTACGTATTATCAAATTAGGAAACCGTCAAGGAGATAATGCTCCTATGGCAATGGTAGAATTAGTTGATTACAACGAGTTATACAATCCAAAAGGAAACAAAGCTAAAAAGAATACTCGTCGTAGCCGTCGTGGTGGAGCGAAGAAAGCTGAAACAGCTGCTGTTGAAACTCAAACTTCACAAGAAGAAGAATAAAAATGAAAATTTTTATAAATTATATCAAAGGGATAAACATTTAATGTTTGTCCCTTTTTTTATATATTTTTGCAAACAAATTACACAACACACTAAATGAAATATCAAACACGTAAAAAAGCATTAGTTCTATTAGCAGACGGAACTATTTTCTACGGGAAATCTATTGGAATAGAAGGAACCGCAACAGGAGAAATTTGTTTTAATACAGGTATGACTGGATACCAAGAGATTTTTACAGATCCTTCTTACTTTGGACAATTAATGGTAACTACCAACGCACATATTGGTAATTATGGAGTTAATAATGAAGAAGTAGAGTCAGAAGGAATTAAAATTTCAGGATTAATTTGTCGTAACTTCAGTTTTACACACTCTCGTGTAGATTCTGATGGAAACTTATTTGACTGGTTCGAGAAGCATAATTTAGTAGCCATTTCAGATGTTGATACACGTGCGTTAGTATCGTATATTAGAGATAATGGAGCCATGAATGCTATCATTTCTACAGAAGTAGATAAAATTGACGAATTAAAAAAGCAATTAGCTGATACTCCTAACATGGAAGGATTAGAATTAGCTTCAAAGGTATCAACCAAAGAACCTTATTTTGTTGGTGATGAAAATGCCTCAATTAAAATATCAGCATTAGATATTGGTATTAAGAAAAACATTTTAAGAAATTTAGCAAAAAGAGGTGCTTATATTAAAGTATACCCATACAACGCAAGTTTTGAACAAATGAGTGAATTTAATCCAGATGGGTATTTTATTTCTAACGGACCTGGAGATCCGGAACCATTAGAAGAAGCTCAAAATACAGCAAAAGAAATCATTGAGAAAGATTTACCATTATTTGGAATCTGTTTAGGACACCAAGTAATTGCGTTAGCAAACGGAATTTCTACTTACAAAATGCACAATGGTCATAGAGGAATTAATCATCCTGTAAAGAATTTGCTTACAGGAAAAGGAGAGATTACTTCTCAAAACCATGGTTTTGCAATCAATCGTGAAGAAACTGAAGCGCATCCAGATGTAGAAATTACACATGTACATTTAAACGATAATACAGTAGCAGGTATCAGAATGAAATCTAAAAATGTATTTTCTGTTCAGTATCACCCAGAAGCAAGCCCTGGTCCACACGATGCAGAATACTTATTTGACGAGTTTATCGAAAACATCAAAAAAGTAAAAGCTTAAATAAATAAAAATATAGAGATTCTCGTGGACTAAAATTCACGGGAATATATAATTAAAATAAATTACAGATCACTCTTAGCATTGTTCAAGAGTAAAAAATAAACACTATGAGTATTATAATCAACATTCACGCACGTCAAATTTTTGATTCAAGGGGTAATCCAACAGTAGAAGTAGATGTAACTACTGAAAACGGAATCATAGGTAGAGCAGCAGTACCATCAGGAGCCTCTACAGGAGAACATGAAGCTGTTGAGTTACGCGATGAGGGAAATGATTATATGGGTAAAGGAGTGTTAAAAGCAGTTGAAAATGTAAACACTGCTATAGCGCAAGAATTATTAGGAGTATCAGTTTTTGAGCAAAACATGATTGATCAACTAATGATTGATTTAGATGGAACCTCAAACAAATCAAAACTAGGAGCCAATGCTATTTTGGGAGTTTCTTTAGCAGCAGCGAAAGCAGCAGCAAATGAGTTAGGTTTACCGTTATATCGTTATGTAGGTGGGGTATCAGCAAACACGTTACCAGTACCAATGATGAATATTATAAACGGAGGTTCACATTCAGATGCACCAATCGCATTCCAAGAGTTTATGGTTATGCCAATTAAAGCTCAAAACTTTAGTGAAGCAATGCAAGTAGGTTCTGAAATCTTTCATAATTTAAAGAAAGTATTACATGACCGTAATTTATCTACAGCTGTGGGTGATGAAGGAGGTTTCGCACCAACATTAGAAGGAACTGAAGATGCCATTGAAACTATTGCTTTAGCAACTAAAAATGCTGGATATAACTTCGGAGACGAAGTTATGATAGCATTAGATTGTGCTTCCGCTGAATTTTATGTAGATGGTAAATACGATTATACTAAATTTGAAGGAGCAAAAGGTAAAGTTCGTACTAGCCAAGAGCAAGCAGATTACTTAGCAGAGTTATGCGAAAAATACCCTATTATTTCTATTGAAGACGGAATGGACGAAAATGATTGGGATGGATGGAAATACTTAACTGAAAAAGTAGGAGATAAAGTTCAATTAGTAGGCGACGATTTATTTGTAACAAATGTTGAGCGTTTATCAAGAGGCATAGAAAACGGTATTGCCAATTCAATTTTAATAAAGGTAAACCAAATTGGTACATTAACAGAAACAATTGCAGCCGTGAATATGGCGCATAATGCTGGATACACTTCTGTAATGAGCCACCGTTCAGGAGAAACTGAAGATAATACCATTGCAGATTTAGCTGTAGCATTAAATACAGGCCAAATCAAAACAGGTTCGGCTTCTCGTTCAGATCGTATGGCTAAATACAATCAATTATTACGTATTGAAGAGGAATTAGCGGATGTAGCTTATTATCCACAAAAAAAAGCGTTTAAAATAAAATAATTTATTTTAATGTAGTCTTTAAAGCTCGTACATATATGTGCGAGCTTTTTTAGTTATTACTATTTTTTTTAAAAGTAGGGTAATGTCTTTTTATTCTGTTATTTAATTATAAAAATTAACTATGAAAAGAACAATGCTATTTATCAGTAGCTTAATAACTTTGACATTATTTTCTCAAGAAAAACAAACTGAAAATATTTGGAGGCTTAATTTTTTAAACCCAGGTGTTGAATATGAAATGCCAACAGGTAATATATCTACTTTATCTATAGGAACTGGTGTTGGGTATAGTGTTAGTTATCCTCATACAGATGTTACCGACAATTCTGGATTTATTACGTCTTTTAACCCTTTTTTAGATGTACAACACAAGTGGTTTTATAATTTTGATAAGCGTAAAACCAAAGGGTTGAATACTACCAATAATTCAGGGAATTTTGTGTCTGCACGATTTTTAACAAGAGGAGAATCATTGTTTGGAAATTCCAACGGTACCGATGGTTTAGATTTTGCTGTAGGACCAACCTGAGGAATTCAACGTTAAATATGGTTAAAATTTCCATTTATTATTTGATATGGGACCTATTTATTATTTTGATGTTAATGGTAACGGTTATTATTTTTCATTAATGGTACAATTGAATTTAGGGTTTGATTTATAGAAATATGAAATACTTATACATATTACTTGTTGCTATTGTAATTACATCTTGCAATTCGGTAAAATATACTCATTCTGGAGATGTAAATTCACGATTAGATTTCAGAAAAGGAAAGTGGTTGTTAAATGATGTTACCTCTTTTAAAAACACTAGAAAAGATGGTTTAACTGAAATGGCAAATGAACGATTTTCTGAGCTTATAGGTAATAGACTTTTGGTAGTTAGCAACATGAAAGGAATATTAATTCCCAGTAATATTTCAGCTAGTCTTGATAAATCTATTTTAAAAGATATAAAAAACGGCACAGGTTATGATTACTTTATTGATATTAGAACTAAAAATATAGCCAATGAAGTTGATATTTTAGGAACAGGCAGTTCTCAAACTGATCCTTCAAAAAACATTGGTGAGGTAACACTTAGTATCTACGATTTAAACATGTTTAAAATATTATACAGTCAAACAGTAGTTGGTAAATTAGTTGTTTCTGAAAGAGATAATGATTATGCACTTTCTAAAAATTCAAACCTCATTATTCATAGTGCTTTGAAAAGAATTATGAAGAAGATCAAGAAAAATCAAATTAAGGCTAAGTAGTATACAATAAACAAAGGCTGTCTTAACATATAAGACAGCCTTTGAAATCAAATTCAATTCGTTTATTTTAGTTGATTATATTTTAATTTAAGTTTAAGAATTCTTCTTCAGAAATTTCTCCTGAAGCAATTTTTTGTAACTCTTCTAGGTGCGCTACAATATACTCGTGTTGACTTTGTTCGATAGTAGCAGGCTTAACCAATTCTAATTTTAATCTACCACCTTTTACATAATAGTCATAGTAGTAAAAAAAGTTTGCATCAAAGTTTCTGTTAGAATAAGTTCCGTTATCTCCTAACAAATACCCCAATCTAAAAGCAGACCTTCTTTGTGCAGCTGTACCATGAGAACTTCCATTTGGCCCAGCTAATGTTTGTGAGAAGTTGTAAGCACCCGCTGCAGTATTCCAATTACTGGTATAAGTTCTACGGATAAAATATCCTCCAAATCCATCGGCTTCTAATTCAGTAGCACTAACATGGTTACCACTTGGAATGGTATTGTCTCTAAACTGTACTTGATGTGCCATCTCATGAGCTGCAACGTAAGCAATGGCAACATTACCATAATTTAAAGCACTTGCAAGCAATTCTTCTCCCCATACTACGTAACCATTAGAATAAGAAAGAGCATTGAAAGTTCCATCCCCACCTGCTAAGTATAAAGGGACATTACCCATTCCAAAAAAACTTGCAGCTTCGTTGTGTTCAGTCTTTAAAAAATTAGTAGTAGATTGGTTAACTATATATTCAGCCCAATAAGAGTTTGGACCAAAACCATCAACAGTGTAGCACTCAGCGTTGTTAATTTCTAACATACTTGGAGAGTTAATACCCATGGGTGCGCTGTCGTTTGTTAAATTATTTTCTTCTTGGGTACATTGTACAGTAAGAAAGGATATGCATAATAATGCAATAATAAATTTAAAATTTTTCATTGTGAAAGGGTTTTATGAATTGAATTAATTTTTCCTAAAAATATATGTTTATTAATAATTAATAAAATAACAACAAAAAATTAACATTTTTTTTAATAATGTTATTTAATATGTAGAGTATGAAGAAATATCCATTTTGTATTTTAATCTTTTTATCAATGAAAAATTCATATACCTAAAAGAACAACGAGAACTATCATATTAAAATGAGTTTGTAAGGATTGAAAAAAATAAAATAATTTAGATAAAACTAATTTTGTAAGGAAAATTCACATCACCTTTTTCTATATAAAATATTGTATCACAGGTAAGAGTGGCTTTAGTATTTTGAAGTTTATTTTAAATAAAATGAACTGATTTTTTTATATTAAAAATCTATCTATTCGCTCTTTTAAAATAATCCAAAAAATGGTATCTTCGCAATTCACTTCAATCATAAAAAATTATAGTTAAAAAATGTCAGATATAGCAAAAATACAAATTGGCGAAAATACGTACGAGTTTCCTTTAGTAAAAGGAACAGAAAATGAAACTGCAATTGATATTAAAGCCTTAAGAGGAGCCACGGGTGGAGTTATAACCATTGACCCAGGATACAAGAATACAGGTTCATGCCAAAGTGCTATAACATTTTTAAACGGTGAAGAAGGAGTTTTAAGATATCGTGGATACTCAATTGAAGAATTAGCAGAAAAAGCAGATTTCTTAGAAGTAGCTTATGCGTTAATTTTTGGAGAATTACCAACTAAAGAGCAACTAGATAAATTTTATGGTGATATCCTAGATGAAGCTATTGTAGATGATGATATCAAAAAAATTATTGATGCTTTTCCAAAGAATGCACATCCGATGGGAGTGTTATCATCGTTAACATCTGCTTTAACAGCTTTTAACCCATCTTCTGTAAATGTTGATTCAGAAGAAGATATGTATAAAGCTATTGTTAAAATAATGGGGAAATTCCCTGTATTAGTAGCTTGGACTTTACGTAAGAAACAAGGATTACCACTAAACTATGGATCTCGTAAGTTAGGTTATGTTGAAAACATCTTAACGATGATGTTTCAAAAACCAAACGATGAGTATGAGTTAAATCCAATTGTTAAAGATGCATTAGACAAATTATTAATTTTACATGCAGATCATGAGCAGAACTGTTCTACATCTACAGTACGTATCGTAGGATCATCACATGCAGGATTATTTGCATCGTTATCAGCAGGTATTTCAGCTTTATGGGGACCTTTACATGGAGGAGCAAACCAAGCAGTACTTGAAATGTTAGAAGCAATTAAAGAAGATGGAGGAGATACTAAAAAGTACATGGCAAAGGCCAAAGATAAAAACGATCCTTTCCGTTTAATGGGGTTCGGACACCGTGTGTATAAAAACTTTGATCCAAGAGCGAAAATTATTAAAAAAGCTGCTGACGAAGTACTAAATAACTTAGGAGTTGAAGATCCAATCTTAGATATAGCAAAAGGATTAGAACATGAAGCATTAAATGATCCATATTTTGTAGAAAGAAAATTATATCCAAATGTAGATTTCTATTCAGGAATTATTTATAGAGCTATGGGAATTCCTGTAGAAATGTTTACAGTTATGTTTGCTTTAGGGCGTTTGCCAGGATGGATAGCACAATGGAGAGAAATGCGTTTAAACAAAGAGCCTATAGGTCGTCCACGCCAAGTTTATGTTGGAGAGAACTCAAGGAAGTTTGTAGAATTAGACAAGAGATAAAATAGATTAAAAGTGTCATTTAAAATAATTAAATGACATTTTTTTATTTAAAATAACTGATGATGAAAGAAATTAAAATTATCAAAAATAGATCAGATATTGGGGCAGGGACTCGTGGTTCTGATATGGGGGTAGATGCAATTGAAATTGCAGCTATAAATCAAAAAAGTAATTACTTTGACTCGTATGATTTTGAAGATGTAATTACAGAAAATGAATCTATTTACAATAAAGTAAATAACTCATTTGCTAAACGAATTGATAGCGTCTTTAATCAGTGTAAACGTTTAAGTAATCATGTAAAAGTAAATTTACAAGAAGGGAAGTTTCCAATTGTATTGTCAGGAGACCACTCTTCAGCATTAGGAACAATTAGTGGTGTAAAAGCAGCAAACCCAACTAAAAGAGTTGGAGTAGTTTGGATTGATGCCCATGGAGACTTGCATTCACCTTATACATCACCATCTGGGAATATTCATGGAATGCCTTTGTCAGCTGCTATTTCAGATGACAACTTAGATTGTCAAATTAATGATGTAGATAGAGAAACATCAGAGTTGTGGGAGCGAATGAAAAATATAGGAACTCCTGGACAAAAAGTTTTACCAGAAGATATTGTATTCTTTGGAGTTCGTGACACAGAAGAACCTGAGGATAAACAAATGGAAAAACATGGTATTAAAAACTATATGGTAGCAGAAGTTCGTTACCGTGGATTAGATGTTTGTGTGAATGAAGCTTTGGAAAAACTTTCTAACTGTGATGTGATTTATGTGTCGTTTGATGTAGATTCAATGGATTGTGACATGATTTCTTATGGAACAGGTACTCCAGTACCTAAGGGATTTGATCAATACGAAATCATCAATCTTATAAACGGATTATTAGCAAGTAAAAAAGTAGCTTGTTTAGAGTTTGTAGAGGTAAACCCGTTATTAGATTTAAGAGGTAATAAAATGGCCGAAACCGCTTTTGAGGTGCTTGAAGAAGTAACAAAAAAAGTAAAGAGTTTATAAAAAACATACAAGAAGTATCTTGAAAGAAAGCGGGCTTTTTAAAGCCCGCTTTCTTTTTTTGAATAAAAAACGTTAACGAAAAAGAATATACTTAATTGTTTTTGTTTATATAATGAACAAAAGTTGCTTTAATAGTAAAATCACTAAAGAAACCTTCAATACTTAAAGTACCTTCTTGAAACCCTGGATTTAATGAAATATTTACTTTGGCTTTAATAGGTTTAGGTGCATTAGGTCTTATAGTGATAGTTCCGATAGAATTTGCTTGGATGCTTGTATATCCCGTACTACCATTAAAGTTACCTGTACCAGTGAATTTAAGATTGGTATACGATCCCAATCCCCATAGCGTATTAATCTCTATTTCTCCAACTGCAACTTCCTTGTCAGAGTTGTTACCAGAAAGAGTTAATTCTAAAGTGCCAAATGGTCCGTTGATGGAATACGGGTTTTGAAAAGCATATTTAGCTATAATTCCAACTTCTCCAGAAGCTAATTTTTCTAACTCTTGATTTGACTTAACGTGAGTTTTTTCTATTGTAGTTGCCATAATTTTTAGTTTTTAATTATAAACGGATAATTCCAATAATTCTAGGTTTACCATTAATAGGTTTATAAATTTCTACAATAGCTTCCCAAACTACTTCAGCAGGAGGCATAGAGGCGGTACATTTAAAACGATAGTTAACTCCGTTAACTATTTGGGTAGATACAGCAAAAGGAGTATAGTCAACCCCTAATGGTTTTGGAGTTTCATTCCAAATAACTTTGTCTTCAGAGGTTAAATCTCTGTAAGGAGACCATCCTCCAACTAAGTTTTCAGTGTTTTGTTGTAAAGTTTCAGTTTTCATAATAAATAAGGTTAGTTTTACCTACTCGTAAGGCTTTTCAGTTTACCGCCTTCTGTTATTAACTCAACAGAAAGAGTCGTTTTTTTAAGAGGGGCTTCTCCACTTAGGTATATAAATTTCATAAAATAAAATGATAGTAATGGATTTAATGATTTGTATGTTAGTGATTTAGGTATAAGTGTCAGAAAATGAGGTAGAAAAAGTAAATAAGAAAAAAATAAACATTTATATTTGTCGAGTAAACTTTAGGAGTAGCTAGTTCACTAGTTTGAGAAACATCCTTAGAACCTGATATGGTTAACACCAGCGTAGGGAAAAGTTGTAGTATTGTATGCTAGTATATAAGGTTAATTATAACCATGTTATACTTCTTCTTCTATAGTTTACTTTGAAAAATGTTAATACAATGACAATAA
Source organism: Tenacibaculum gallaicum (assembly GCF_003387615.1). Taxonomy (GTDB): domain Bacteria; phylum Bacteroidota; class Bacteroidia; order Flavobacteriales; family Flavobacteriaceae; genus Polaribacter; species Polaribacter gallaicus. The sequence continues at coordinate 344,226 of NZ_QUNS01000002.1, forward strand.
GAGTAAACGAATCTTTAAGAGAGTTTTCAAGTACGTTAACGTTACAAGAACTAATAAATGAGCTACAGGTTCAAGCGAACGGTATTGCTGTTGCTGTTAACGAGAATGTAATAAAAAAAGAAAATTGGAATTCATATAAACTTAGAGGAAATGATAATGTGTTAATTATTAAATCTACACAAGGAGGATAATTCGAACAATTAACAAACAACAGTATACAAACTAATAGCCTTAAAAAAATGAAAAAAAAGGACACAGCACCTAAAAAAAGTGGTATTACAAGACATCCATTTCCTAATTCAAAAAAAATATACGTTCAAGGAAAGGTTTATCCAGAGATAAACGTAGCAATGCGTGAAATCGAATTAAGTGACACGGTGGATTCGATGACAAAAAAAAGAACTCCTAACGAACCCGTAACAGTGTACGACACTTCAGGGCCTTATACTGATCCAACTAAAGAAATTAATATTCATAACGGGTTGGAACGTATTCGTGAACAATGGATTTTAGACAGAGGAGATGTAGAGGAGTTAACAGAATTTACTTCTGAATATTGTAACGAACGATTGAATGATAAAAGCTTAGACCATTTACGATTCAATTTAAAAAGTAAACCAAAGAGGGCTAAAAAGGGACATAATGTAACACAGCTACATTATGCTAAAAAAGGAATTATTACTCCAGAAATGGAATACATTGCCATTCGTGAAAATCAGCGAATAGATGAAATGACGCGTTTGTCAGAACAACATCTAGGACAAGATTTTGGAGCGAGTATTCCAGCAAAAATTACTCCAGAGTTTGTAAGGGAAGAAGTAGCTAGAGGTCGTGCAGTAATTCCTTCTAACATAAACCACCCAGAAGCCGAACCTATGATTTTAGGGCGTAATTTCTTAGTGAAAATCAACGCTAATATTGGTAATTCTGCAACGACGTCTTCAATAGAAGAAGAGGTTGAAAAAGCCGTTTGGGCATGTCGTTGGGGAGCAGATAATATAATGGATTTATCTACTGGGAAAAACATTCATGAAACGCGTGAGTGGATTATTCGTAACTCACCTGTACCTGTAGGAACCGTACCTATTTATCAAGCATTAGAAAAAGTAAATGGAGTTGCTGAAGATTTAACATGGGAAATCTTTAGAGACACTTTAATTGAGCAAGCTGAGCAAGGGGTAGATTATTTTACTATCCATGCAGGAGTTCGTCTACGTTATGTGCCTATGACGGCAAAACGTATTACAGGAATTGTATCTAGAGGAGGATCTATCATGGCAAAATGGTGTTTAGCACATCATAAAGAGAGCTTTTTATATACGCATTTTGAAGAGATTTGTGAAATTATGAAAGCCTATGATGTAGCTTTTTCATTAGGAGATGGTCTACGTCCAGGTTCTATTGCAGATGCAAATGACGAAGCACAATTTGCAGAATTAGAAACCTTGGGAGAGTTAACAAAAATAGCTCGTAAGCATGAAGTACAATGTTTTATTGAAGGTCCAGGTCACGTACCAATGCACATGATTAAAGCGAATATGGATAAACAATTAGAGGCTTGTGATGAAGCACCTTTTTATACCTTAGGGCCTTTAACAACTGATATTGCTCCGGGATACGATCATATTACTTCAGGTATTGGAGCAGCGATGATTGGATGGTTTGGTTGTGCTATGTTGTGTTATGTTACACCAAAAGAACATTTAGGTTTACCAAATAAGGAAGATGTACGTACAGGAGTCGTTACTTATAAATTAGCAGCTCATGCAGCTGATTTAGCAAAAGGACACCCAGGAGCGCAACACAGAGATGACGCTTTAAGTAAAGCACGTTTTGAATTTCGTTGGGAAGATCAATTTAACTTAGGATTAGACCCAGAATTAGCAAGAGAGTATCACGATGAAACCTTACCTGCTGAAGGGGCTAAAATTGCACATTTTTGCTCTATGTGCGGACCAAAATTCTGTTCTATGAAAATTTCTCAAGAAGTGCGTGATTTTGCAGCAGAGAATAAAGTAGAAGGAGACGAAGTCTTTGCAAAAGGAATGGAGGAAAAATCTAAAGAATTTAAAGATAAAGGTTCAGAAGTATATCTATAAATAAATTATATGATTGTTTTAATCGCACCAGAAAAAGATGTTCCGAATGAAATTGACATGCTGAATCAATTATTTGAAGAAGGGTTGGAATGTTATCATTTTAGAAAACCTGATAAGAATTACAAAGACCATGTAGCTTATTTGAATCAGGTAGATGAAAAATACCATGATAGAATAATCACGCATTATTTTCATGAATTGATTAATGAATTCAATTTAAAAGGCATTCACTTTCAAGAACAAAAAAGAAGAGATGCTTTAGAAAACGGAAGTGAATATTTTATTGGGTTGAATATGTTAGGAAAAACAATGAGTAGTTCTTTTCACGAACCCGAAGAATTAGCAAATTGTGATATTGAATTTGATTATCATTTATTAAGCCCTGTTTTCTCTTCTATTTCAAAGAAAGGTTATGAAGGAAGAGGTTTTGATGTAAATCATATAGATAAAACGATTATAGGAATGGGAGGAATCAATACCGACACAATTCAAAAGACAGTAGCATTAGGTTTTCAAGGAATAGGTGTTTTAGGGGGCGTATGGAATGCAGAAAATCCTGTTGAAAGTTTTAAAAATATTAAACGTCATTATGAAGAACGTACGATGAAATAAACTTTTAGTCAAAGGAAAAAAGTATATAAAAAAACATGAAACAAAAATCGTATATATTAACCGTAGCTGGTCTTGACCCGTCAAGTGGAGCAGGAATCACCTCAGACATCAAAACATTTGAGGCACATGATTTGTACGGATTATCGGTATGTACTGCGGTTACTGTTCAAAATGATGTTGATTTTAAGGAGTGTATTTGGATTGATAGAGAAACAATTATCAATCAAATAACAATACTTTTTGAACGCTTTAATATTTCTGTAGTCAAAATAGGAATTATTCAATCTTGGGAAGTATTATTAGAGGTTGTTCAAGTGTTAAAAAGTTGTAACCCTACAATAAAAATTGTGCTAGATCCAATATTAAAAGCGAGTGCTGGATTTGATTTTCATTCCAAAGAAAACTTAAAAGTATTTGAAAAAGTATTGCTGAATTGTGACTTTATAACTCCAAATTATGATGAAATAAAAACTTTATTTCCTGAAAAAACAATCGAAGAAACCATTGAGTTTATCTCAAAAAGGACCAATACCTATTTAAAAGGAGGTCATAGAGAAGAAAAAAAAGGAAGGGATGAAGTATACCATAGCAAAATAGTGCAACTAAATATCCCACCGATTACAGGTTCGGTTTTTGAAAAACACGGAAGTGGTTGTGTGTTGTCTTCAGCTTTAGCTTCAAATATAGCAAATCAACTTCCTTTAGAAGATGCTTGTAAAAATGCCAAGTATTATACAGAACAATTTTTGAATTCTAATGATTCCTTATTAGGAACCCATAATTACAAACAAAATGATAAGTAAATTACATTATATAACGCAAGGGAAAACTTCCGAAGAACATTTAGAAAATATTCAAAGAGCTTGTGCTTCAGGAGCGGAATGGGTACAACTTAGATTGAAGAATCTGGATCCGAAAACAATTTTAGAAACAGCACAAAAAGCGAGAGAAATTACAAGTCATTTTCAAACACGATTAATTATAAACGACTATTACAAAGTAGCCAAAGAAGTAAATGCAGATGGCGTTCATTTAGGAAAAAAGGATATATGTCCGTTAACAGCCCGTGAGTATTTAGGTAAATGGTATGCTATTGGAGGAACAGCTAATACTTTAGAAGATTGTAAAAAACTACTAGAAAAAAAAGTAGATTATATCGGTTTAGGACCTTTTCAATTTACAGAAACAAAAAAGAATTTGAGTCCTGTTTTGGGAATTAAAGGTTATAAAACACTACTTGAAAAATTGCAAACCGAAACTCCTATAATAGCTGTTGGTGGAATTACTTTAGAAGATGTTTCTGATATTATTAACACTGGGATATATGGTGTTGCCGTTTCAGAAGCCGTTACTCAAAATTTCAATTTGATACCGACTTTTCATAAAATTTTAAACGCACCGAGTACCAACGAACAAGTGTATAAATTAGGTGATAACAACTAGTGAAAATGAATACAAAATTAACGATAGCAGATAAAATATTTACCTCTCGATTATTTACAGGAACAGGAAAGTTTAGTTCATCAGAATTAATGAGAGATGCTTTATTCGAAAGTGAAAGTGAATTAATAACGGTGGCATTAAAAAGAGTAGATGTGCAGAATGAAGAAGATGATATTTTAACACATTTAAATCATTCTCGAATTAATTTATTACCCAATACATCAGGAGTTAGAACAGCAAAAGAAGCCATTTTTGCTGCGGAGTTATCCAGAGAAGCATTAGAAACAAATTGGGTGAAATTAGAAATACATCCAGATCCAAGATATTTATTGCCAGATCCTATAGAAACATTAAAAGCGGCTGAAGAATTAGTGAAAAAGGGATTTATAGTGATGCCTTATATTCATGCTGACCCTGTATTATGTAAACGATTAGAAGAAGTAGGAACTCAGTGTGTAATGCCGTTAGGAGCACCAATAGGGAGTAACAAAGGACTAAAAACTTTAGAGTTTTTAGAAATTATTATAGAGCAATCTAATGTGCCAGTAGTAGTAGATGCCGGAATAGGTTCTCCTTCGCACGCAGCACATGCGATGGAACTAGGTGCCGATGCAGTGTTGGTAAATACTGCGATAGCAGTTTCACAAAATCCAGTAGCAATGGCAAGAGCATTTAAAATGGCAGTTGAAGCAGGAAGAATGGCCTATGAAGCAAAACTAGCTCCTATAAGAAAACAAGCAGAAGCAAGTAGTCCGTTAACCAGTTTTTTAAGTTAGATTAAACTGTGTCATAATTAAGTCTAGCGATGAAATCCACCGAAAGAAACGTTAAAAATGAAAAGCTGTTTGAGCGCAGCGAGTTCTTTTCATTTAGTTTCGAGGATGTGATTTTTATCAGCTAAGAGTTAATAAAGCTAGATTTTTTTGTTTCTTTTTTCATCAATGGAAAAAAGATAAAACTAACAATATATTATGAGTAGTTTCAAAAATACATTCAGCCAATATAATTGGGATGAAACTTTACAAAATATCTTCAATAAAACAACAGTTGATGTTGAAGCTGCTTTGTCAAAAAATAAACTTGATTTAGAAGATTTTAAAGCGTTGATATCTCCTGCTGCAAAACCATTTTTAGAACAAATGGCAGAAAAGAGTCGTATGCTTACCAAAAAACGATTTGGAAACACGATTCAGATGTATGCTCCGATGTATTTGAGTAATGAATGTCAAAATATATGTACCTATTGTGGATTTAGCTTTACAAACAAAATTCCGAGGAGAACATTAACCGATGATGAAATATTGAAAGAAGTCGCTTTTTTAAAGAAAAAAGGTTACGATCATATTTTGTTAGTTACTGGGGAAGCCAATAAAACGGTTGGTGTTGATTATATCAAAAACGCGATTCAGTTAATTCGTACTCAATTTTCAAACATTACTATTGAAGTACAACCGTTAGATCAAGATGAATATGAGTTGTTAATTGAAAACGGATTATATGCCGTATTGGTATACCAAGAAACCTATCATCAAGAAGAATACAAAAAACACCATCCAAAGGGAAAAAAATCTAATTTTGAGTACCGTTTGGAAACTCCTGACAGATTAGGAAAAGCGGGAATTCATAAAATTGGTTTAGGAGCTTTATTTGGACTGGAAGACTGGCGTGCCGATAGTTTTTTTACGGCATTGCATTTAAAATATATGCAGAAAACTTACTGGAAAACGAAATATTCAATTTCCTTTCCAAGACTTAGACCACATTCAGGAGGTTTAGAACCCAAGGTTGAAATGACGGATGCAGATTTGGTACAATTAATCTGTGCGTTTAGAATGTTAGATGAAGATGTAGAATTGTCTATGTCGACTCGAGAAAGTGAAGTTTTTAGAAATAATATTGTTAATTTAGGAGCTACTTCTATCAGTGCAGAGTCTAAAACAAATCCAGGGGGATATAGCGTTGAACCACAATCGTTAGAGCAATTTGAAATTTCAGATGAACGAAGTACCGAAGAAATTGTAGAGATGCTAAAAGGTCAAGGGTTAGAAGTAGTTTGGAAAGATTGGGAGGAGTTTAGAAATTAGACTGCTATGCTGATAGAATTAAAAATATAGATTTTATGAGTTGTTGAGGTAAATTCATCTTGTAAACAATATTAACGTTATTCTGAACTTGTTTCAGAATCTAATACAATTATGAGCTTAAGTAACGAAGAACAAAAACAATATAACCGTCACCTTATTCTCGATAAAATAGGAGAGAGGGGACAACTCAAACTAAAGCAAGCAAAGGTCTTAGTAATTGGAGCTGGTGGATTGGGATGTCCTGTACTGCAATATTTAGCTGCAGCTGGTGTAGGGACCATTGGAATTATAGACAATGATGTGGTAGATCAAAGTAATTTACAGCGTCAGATTTTATATACGGTAGACGATATAGGAAAATCTAAAGCAGCAACAGCAGCAAGTCGCTTATCAAAATTGAATCCATTTGTTCAGTTCAATGTATACAGAGAAAAGCTAACCAATCAAAACGCAATTTCCTTATTTAAGCAATACGATGTAATTGTTGATGGAAGCGATAATTTTGCAACACGCTACCTAACAAATGATGCAGCGGTATTAACTCAAAAACCTTTAGTATACGGAGCTATTTTTAAGTTTGAAGGACAGGTAAGTGTGTTTAACTACCAAGGAAGTGCTACGTATCGATGTTTATATCCAGCACCTCCAAAACCAGAAGAGTCTCCGAATTGCTCAGAAATTGGTGTAATAGGTGTTTTACCAGGAATAATAGGAAGTTTACAAGCCAATGAAACCATAAAAATTATCTGCGAGATAGGAGAAGTATTAGCCAACAAACTATTGATGTACGATACTTTAAGTATGCGTCAAATGATTTTAAAGTATGAAAAAACTGATAAAGCAGAGGTTGCTGAATTAGAAAACGATTATGAGTTTTTCTGTGGAATTAAAACAGCCACTCACGAAATAACCTTAAAAGAATTGCAAAACAATCAGTCAGCATATAACTTATTAGATGTTCGTGAAGATTGGGAACGTGAACAACATCATATTGGTGGACAGCATATCCCACTAGGACAATTACAGCAACGATACCAAGAAATACAAACAGATAAACCCCTAGTGGTTTATTGTAAATCAGGAGTGCGTAGTCAACGAGCTATAGATTTTCTAGAACAAGAGTTCGAAAATATTACTTTTATAAATTTAAAAGATGGATTTAGTTCATAAGTTCTAAGACAATTATATTAAAAAGGATGGTTCTCCATCCTTTTTAATTATTTTCATTTTTTATTAAAACAACTTCTTCAGGAACAGATAAAAATAAAACACATCCATGTTGAGTTTTCACGCTATGTTTTCCGTTTGGAGGTGTATATAAATAATCTCCTTGCTCTAAGGTTTCTCCAAAAATTTCACAATTTCCATTTAAAACAAAAACTTCTTCTCCAGCTGGATGAGAATGGTAAGGGTAAGAAGCTCCTTTCTCAAACTTTAATAAAATTGCTTTAGATCGTTGTGTAGCTTTGTCAAAATGCAATGATTTAACAAAAACACCTTGATAATGAATGTTGTTTTCAATAAGTGGATTCCATGTGATTTGTTCACTTTTAGTGATATAATTTTTAATACTCATAATAGGTTAAGTTTTACGATTACTTATAAAATTTTGTTATCGCAAAGTTGAGACTTAACCAGAGTTCTTAAAATGGAAAATACTGAGTTTTTGATGTAAAATTTAATGTCTTAGCCTATTTTGGAATTCAGATGGTGATATACCTACATGGTTTTTAAAGAATTTTGAAAAATAATAAGGGTCTTTAAAACCTAGTTTAAAGGCTATTTCTTTTATACTCTTATTTTCATAATGAAGAATTCGTTGAGCTTCAGAAATGACTAGGCCGTATATAACATTTTGAGCTGTTTTACCTACATGTTTTTTGGCAAGTTCATTTAGTTTTAACTCAGAATTTTTAAGATGTTCAGCTATAATTTTTAAGGAGTAATTATATTCAAAATTATTTCTAACAAACTCCAAAAATCTTAAAAATAAAGCATCGGGTTTCCATACTTCACCACCATTAGAAATTTTAGAACGGTTGGTTTCAAATAGTAATAATTCAATTCGAGAGTGAATAGATTCTAGATATTGAAAAGGTTTATTTATAAGCTCATCTTCAATATTATGTAACTCACGTTCAATGTCTTTTGGATGATTTATTGTGATAATTTCGTTGTAATCGAAATGACAAAATAAGCTATTCTGAAAAATTAATTCAATATCCTTTTTGGTTTTACAAATATAATTTAATGTAAAATCAAGTACATAACCTTTAGCATTCTTTACATCTTTAAAACAGTGGTATTGTCCAGATGTAATGGTAAGTACTTGGTTTTCGGTTAGTTTTAGAAGTTTCTGGTCAACAAGAATGATTATTGTACCCTTGCTACACCAAACAAAGAGGTATTTCTTTATTCTCTGTGGTTCATGATTGGAAATGTTTTCAATTTTTTGAATGTTAATCATTTGTAGTAGATTATCGAATGAAAAAACTGCTATAGCCTAAATAAACTTTTACGAAATCTTTGTCCCGTTTTTAACAGTACGTTCAGCAGTTAATAAGGTTACTTCTTTGTCATCACCTAAACCACCTAATACTAAGCATTCACTCATCATATTAGCAATTTGTTTTTTAGGAAAGTTTACCACAGCAACCACTTGTTTTCCTATCAAATCTTCAGGCTGATACAGTTTAGTGATTTGCGCTGAGGTTTTTTTAATTCCGTAATCACCAAAATCAACCTGCATTTTATAGGCAGGATTTTTAACCTCTTTAAAAACCTCGGCAGAAATAATCGTGCCAATACGCATTTCTACTTTTGTAAAATCGTTCCAAGTGAGGGTGTTATCTTCCATATGTTTGTAAATTATACCAGTTAGGTATTTATTAGTTGTTTAAAAATAAAATTTTATTAAGTGCCTATCATGGACTCCATAGTTTAGTTATTTTCTAGCAATCGTTTTGCTGCAGTAAACGGTGTCGTTTTCCCGTTTTCTAGTTTTGCAATCTCCTGCTGCAATAATTCTTTAATTTTTGGATTGTTATAAAAATTGTTTTTTAATTGTTGATTAATGGTTTCTAACAACCAATAATTATTTTGTTCATTTCTTTTTTGTTGAAAGTAGCCTGATTTTTTCACTAAACTCATGTACTCTTCAATCATAGCATAGATAGCATCAACTCCTTGATGATGGAGTGCACTCGCTAATAAAACTTTAGGTTGCCAGCCACTTTCTTTAGCGGGATACAAGTGTAAGGCTCTGTTAAATTCTACCTTCGCAAGTTTAGCATTTTTTTCATTACCGCTATCTGCTTTGTTAATCACAATAGCATCTGCCATTTCAATAATTCCGCGTTTGATTCCTTGTAATTCATCACCTGCACCTGCTAGCTTTAGTAATAAAAAGAAATCGGTCATTGAATGTACTGCAGTCTCCGATTGTCCAACACCTACAGTTTCAATAATAATGGTATCAAAACCAGCAGCTTCAGATAAAATTATACTTTCACGCGTTTTTTGAGCAACACCACCTAATGAGGTTCCAGAAGGAGAAGGACGAATAAAAGCGTTTTTATCAGTTACCAACTCTTCCATACGAGTTTTATCACCTAAAATACTTCCTTTATTAATTGAACTACTAGGGTCTACCGCCAAAACAGCTACTTTTTTACCTAATGAAGTTAAATGTTTACCAAAAGCTTCAATAAACGTACTTTTTCCTACACCAGGAACTCCTGTAATTCCAATTCTTACCGATTTATTGGCGTGAGGTAAGCAAGCTTCTAAAATTTCATTAGCTTGTTGCTGGTGTTTTGGGTTGGTACTTTCTACCAAAGTAATTGCTCTGCTTAAAAAAGGAATATTTCCTGCTACTATTTGAGTAACAAAATCTTGGGTAGATGTAGTTTTTCTTCTATTATGTTTTATTTTTTCTGCAGATGATTTACTGGTAGTTTCAGGTTGAGAAACTCCGTCTTTTTCAGAAAGTGCAGATGTGTCTTTGTCGGTCATTATGTAGGTAAAACAAAATAATAACGTAAATTTAGAAATAAAAATGCAGGAAACTGCAACGCGATGGAAAAAGTATCGTCTTTAGGGTAAGAAATTAAAAATGAAATCAACTAAACAGTTACATCAATCGGTAATAGATGCCTGTAAAAACAATGATGCCAAAGCACAAATGCAACTGTATGATTTGTATTGTGATGCTATGCATACAATAGCGTTACGCTACGTGAAAGATTCATTTACTGCGGAAGATGTAATGCAAGAAGCGTTTATAAAAGCATTTAAAAATATTGATTCATATAAAGAAGGAGTAGCGTTTGGTGCTTGGTTGAAAAGAATCGTAATCAATCAAAGTATTGATTATTTAAAGAAGAAAAAACTAGAACTGGTTTCGATCAATGAAGAAATTACCAGAGTAGCTGATGACGATAATTGGAATGTAGCTTCTACAATATCGTATCAAGATATTGTAAACTGCATTCAGCAATTAAAAGAAAAGTATAGAGTTGTGTTAACCCTGTTTTTGTTAGAAGGGTATGACCACGGAGAAATTTCACAAATACTAGGAATTTCTGAAGTGAGTTCAAGAACACATTTATTAAGAGGAAAAAGACAAGTGCAAGAACAATTAAAAGCAGTACATCATGTCTAAAGATATTAGAGAAATATTAAAAAGAGATGTTGAAAACACAGAGAGGTTATCAACAAATCACAGACAACGTTTTCAACAAAGGTTACTAGATGAATTGCATGAAAAACCATCAACAAAAAAATCATATCAGTGGTTGTATGTTGCAGCGTCTATAGTATTATTGGTGAGTTTAGGAATAAAGTTTTATCCAACAAATAATAACATAGGAACTGATATTAAAGAAGTGCCTAAAGAAATTAAAAATCAAATTAGTTTAGGAACCATTTCACCCGAATTGAAAACGGTGGAAGATTATTATGTAAATACCATTAATTACGAGTTAAGTCAGTTAGAATTAACTGACGATAACAAAGAACTTTTTGATGGTTATTTGACCAAAATAGGAGAATTAACCAAAGAATATAAATCGTTAACCGAAGAGCTCAATACAAAAGGAATTAACGACGATACTATCAATGCATTGATTGGAAACCTGCAATTACGTTTACAGCTGTTAAAACGTATGCAAAAACAATTACAAGAATTTAAAAATCCAACTCAAAATGACATTCAAACAATTTAAAATCAGTGTTTTTTTACTGTTAGTGACAGGCGTTGTATCTGCACAGAAATACAACAAGAAGTTCAGTGAAAATTTTAAGACAAATAAAGACGTAGTAGTTAATATCAATGCATCTAATGCGGATGTTGATGTGACTACATGGAACAGAAATGAAGTTTCGGTAGAGGCAGTTGTCGAAGTTGAAGGGCTTGACAAAAAAGAAGCTCAAAAGTATTTAGACAATTGGAAATTTGAAGCTTTAGGGAATAAAAGTAAGGTGCAAATTAATGCCAATAAGAATAGCTTTAGAATAGGAGGAGAAAATATAGTGTTTTTTAACTCGTCAGATAATAATCATCCAAGAGTATTTCAATTTGATAGTGATGATGAGGTTGTGGTAGTTCCAGAAGTGAGAATTCCTGAGATGCCTGAAATACCAGAGATTCCAGAAATGCCTGAAATAGAAATCCCTGAAATTAATTTTGAAAATTTATTTCAAGATGTAGATTTTGATGTAGAAAAAATGTTTGAAACTGAAGAACTTGTTAGGTTTAAATGGAAAGATGGTAAACATAATGTAAACATTACATCAAAAGAAGAGTGGGAAGAATTTAAGAAAACTAAAGCATATAAAGAATATCTTAAGAATAATAAGAATTCTAAGACAAAGATGTTTTTCTCAAAAAAACATCAAGTTCTTAATGAGAAAAAATTAAAAGAAGAACTTAAAAGAGTTAAAAGTGAGCTTAAAAAAGTTGATAGAGAAAAAATTAGAAAACAATTAGCAAAAGCACGAGAAGAAATGTATAAGGTTAGAAAGGAAATGAAAAAAACTCGTATGAACTATTCTTTCTCTTCTGACAGTAATAATCTTATGATTAATGGTAAAAAAATAAAAATAACAAAGAAGATTACGATAAAAGTTCCAAAATCAGCAACGTTTGACTTGAACACCCGCCATTGTAAAGTAAAACTGCCAAAAACCAAAGCTTCAGGAAAAGTTAGTTACGGAACTTTTAAAGCTGATGCACTTGACGGAGGAAAATTAAATATTTCATATTCGCCAGTAAACATAAATTCATTAAACGCTTGTACGTTGTTCTTAAATAATGTAACCGATGCTCAATTAGCATCGGTTACCAACACAACAGTAAATTCGAACTCTTCAGGCTTGGTGGTAAGTAATGTATATAGTAATGTTGAAGTAAACAATAAGTTTGGAAACTTAACCATTACTAAAGTACACCCAAGTCATAATAATTTAAAAGTATTTTTAAGTTATTCAGATGCTGGAGTTGATTTAACAGGTGTAAATAAGAAATTTGATATTCAAAGTGATAAGGTTAAGAAACTAAAAGGTGGAAGTGTAGAGTATAACGGAGACTTCATTTTAATTTCTAACGATAAAGAAATTGAAATAGACGGTAAATACAGTCAATTAAAAGTTAAAAATCAATAAGAAATACAAACAAAACTACTTTCTATTTCTATAAAATTGCTTCCAAATTCTTTTTCTATATTCTTTATAAAGTGCCTATATTAGCGATTGCAAATAGTCACTTTTACTATGGAATTATACAAAGAAAATCAACTAAAAATATATAACTCTTTAACCAAATCAAAAGAGCTTTTTAAACCAGTAATTGAAGGACGCATAGGTATGTATGTGTGTGGTCCTACAGTATATAGCAACGCCCATTTAGGAAACGTAAGAACTTTTATGTTTTTTGATGTGGTGTATCGTTATTTATTACACTTAGGGTATAAAGTACGTTATGTACGTAATATTACTGATGCAGGTCACTTAGAAAACGATGCTGATGAAGGTGAAGACAGAATTGCAAAAAAAGCACGACTAGAGGAAATTGAACCGATGGAAGTAGTGCAACGTTATACAGTTGATTTCCATAATGTATTAAATAATTACAACTTTTTACCACCAAGTATAGAGCCTACTGCAACGGGTCATATCGTAGAGCAGATTGAAATGATTAAAGAAATCATGGATAAAGGCTTTGCCTATGAAGTAAACGGTTCAGTTTATTTTGATGTATTAAAATATAACGAAACTGGTAACTACGGAATTCTTTCTGGTAGAAAAATAGAAGACGCTATTCATAATACTAGAGCGTTAGACGGGCAATCAGATAAGAGAAACCCACAAGATTTTGCACTTTGGAAGAAAGCAGAAGAACGTCATATTATGCGTTGGCCTTCTCCTTGGAGTGACGGTTTTCCAGGTTGGCATTTAGAATGTTCTGTGATGAGTACAAAATACTTAGGTGAACAATTTGATATTCACGGCGGAGGAATGGATTTGAAATTTCCGCATCATGAGTGTGAAATAGCTCAATCGCATACCTGTTCTGGAGTACAGCCAGTAAACTACTGGATGCACACCAATATGTTGTTGTTGAACAGTCAAAAAATGGCAAAATCAACAGGGAACTTTATTTTACCAAACGAAATTTTAACTGGTGAAAACGATATCTTAGGAAAAGCATTTTCTGCAAGTGTGGTTCGTTTTTTTAATATGCAAGCCAATTACCGAAGCATTTTAGACTTTTCTGGAGAAGCGTTAGAAGCTGCTGAAAAAGGACATGCGAAGTTAATGGAAGCTGTAGGTTTCTTAGACAAAATAGAAGCAGGTACTTCTTCTTCATTTGATGTTCAAAAATGGAAACAAGATTGTTACGATGCAATGAATGATGATTTTAATACACCAATTTTAATATCACATTTATTTGAAGCTGTAAAAGTTATCAATCAAATAAAAGAAGAAAAGGCAAGTTTAACTGCCGACGATTTAGTGGTATTTAAAAATACAATCAATGCTTTTGTTTTTGATGTATTAGGCTTAATGAACGAAACTTCTGAAGGAAACAATTCTAATAAGTTAAGCGGAGTAGTGGATATGTTGATTAGCATGCGTAAAGAAGCAAGAGAAAATAAAGATTGGGCATTGTCTGACGAAATTCGTGATAGATTATTGGAGCTAGGTATTCAATTAAAAGATGGTAGAGAAGGAACAACGTTTACGGTTAATTAATGAGAAAGTGAAGTAAGAAGTGACGACGATGTCATTTCGAACGGAACTGAGAAATCTTTCATAATATAGAAGAAGTCTTAAAAATTTAAATTTGAAACTAAAAACAATTTTAACGTACCCTTTTATATTACTAGTTCGATTTTATCAAACAGCTATATCTCCGTTTACGCCAGCAACATGTAGATATTCACCAACATGTTCAAGCTATACAATTGAAGCGTTGCAAAAACATGGATTGTTTTATGGTGGTTGGTTGGCATTGAAAAGAATTTTTAGTTGTCACCCTTGGGGAGGAAGCGGTTACGATCCTGTTCCAGAGAAAAAAGAAAAATAACAGTCATTTTATGTTATAGAGTAATTTAAAGAACAAAAAAGAGCTCGATAGCGTTTTGAATTGACACAAAAACTAAATAAAAGTAGATGAATTTTTTATCCATAGTATGGGATTGGAACCCAGAAATAATAAATTTAGGAGGTTTTGGTATTCGTTGGTACAGTTTAATGTTTGTAGCGGCGTTTATTTTAGGGCTTCAATTAATGAAAAAGATATACATCAACGACAATATTTCTGTAGAGAAACTAGACCCGTTGTTTATGTACGTATTCGTTTCTATGTTGGTAGGAATGCGTTTAGGAGATGTTTTCTTTTACAGTTGGGATTATTATCAAAACCATTTATTGGAAATCATATTACCGTTTAAAAAACAAGAAGGAGCATCGGCTTTATTCGGATTGTTAGATGGGTGGAAGTTTACAGGATTTACAGGATTTGCAAGTCACGGAGCGGCGATTGGAATTCCTATTGCGATGTACTTTTATGCTAAAAAGCACTTACAAAAACCATGGTTATTTATCTTAGATAGATTAGGAATCATGGTAGCCTTAGCAGGATTTTTTATTCGCTTTGGAAACTTTTTTAACTCAGAAATATACGGAAAGCCAACAGGAAGTAGCTTTGGAGTAATTTTTAAAAGAGCAGGAGAAACCGTGCCACGTCATCCAACTCAGTTATATGAAGCGTTAAGTTATTTAGTTTTATTTTTTGCATTATGGCATTTCTATTGGAAAACAGACAAGAAAAATCAAACAGGCTTCTTATTCGGATTGTTTATGGTAGTACTATGGTCGTTACGTTTTGTAATAGAGTTCTTAAAAGAAGCGCAAGTAGATGGACGAGAAGACTGGGTGTTTAACACACTAAATACAGGGCAAGTATTAAGTATTCCGTTAGTGTTAATAGGTTTTTGGTTAATGTTTAGAAAACCCAAAGCAACCGCATAAAACAATAAAAAACTCCAAGTGAACACTTGGAGTTTTTTATTGTTTAAAAGTAATTATTTTACTCTTTTGAAAACTTTTCAGTCAACAAATCCCACAGCTGAGAATAGCCATTGTCATAACCCAGTGCCCAAATACCTACGCCGCCTATTTTATTGTGTTTTATCCAGTCGTATTTTAAAGAAAGCGATTGTACATCTTCAAAAAATAACTGTCTATATTCTTGGTTACTATCTTTAATAATTAGATAGCTAGAAGCACTTTTAGGATCAAATTTGATAGGGATTTGTAAAGAATCAATGTAAATATCTCGTATGGTATTGTAACGAGGATGCGATTTAAATTTGGTTACTTTAGCACCCATCCCAGAGTTTTTTGTATACCATTCTGCCCCGTAATAAGGGAGTCCTGCAATTAGTTTATTCAAAGGGACGCCTTTATTTTTATAGTAACTGACAGAAGCTTCTAAACCATTTCCAAATTTTTTACTGTACTTAAAAGGAGTTACAGGGCCAGTAGTTTTACTAAAACTTCCGTAGTAATCGTAACCCATTAGCGTGTAAAAGTCAATATGCGGATTGATAGCAGGAATATCAAAAACATTGTTCCAATCAATAGCATACAAACATAAAGAAACCATATAATTAGGGTTCTTCTCTTTTAGCTTTTTTGAAACCTGAATGATAAACTGTGTAAAACGATTTCTATCTTCTTTGGCAACACCTTCAAAATCTATATTAATTCCATTAGCATTTCTTAACGCAAGTAATTTAGTTAAGTTCTCTACAAGTTTTGCTTGAGCTTTTGAGTTGTTCAAAAATACAGTGTTGTTTTCGCTTCCAAAGTTAGTAACAGACAAAAATACCTTACAACCTTTTACCTTAGCACTGTCAATTAACGAAGTAGTTTTCCATTGATGTATGCTTTTGTAATTACCTGTTTTGGGTTCAACAGTGTATGAAAAGTACGAAACTCCCCAAAGCATAGAAAAATTATAACTTTTATAAGAAGAACCGTTGGAATACACATGCCATCCGAATGTGCGATACTTTGGATGTACCTTCTCTTTTTTATGAGGTATGGGTTTGTGAGAAATATTGTTTAAGCTATCCCATTGACGTTCGGTAGAAAAGTTGAGATTACCATATTTTTGCTCATGCAAATGACGTTGGCTTATGAATTCACTGTTGTCAGAAGTTCTAGCTGTTTTTTCATGTTTGAATGATGGTTGGTTATTGTTGTCATGGACTTTCTTCTTTTTTTGATTTGAACAAGAAGTAATTAAGGCGATTAAAAACAAGAGGCCAATTAATACCCTAATTTGTTTATTTTGGAGGTGCTTCATTTAACAAAAAGATAGATTAGTAAAATTCATAGCTTATCACAAATTTTAAGAGTTACTAAAATACAACAAGTTTTCTTAAAATAGTTTATCGATTAAAAACTAGATACATAGTCGAAAGTATTAAATTGGTTTTAGTTAATGCTTAGAAAAAATAAACTTAAAAACATACTCAAAAAGATTACCCTTTAGGTTTAAAATTAAGTATTGTACAAGAAGATTATATCATATTTTTACAACAAAAAATTAAAGAATTGGAGTAGACAGAGATTATCTTTTTGCTACTTTTAACTTTAAAAGTATATTATATCTTGATAAGACCTAAGCAAAACTATCATATGACCACTAACTCATATCATATTTTTAGAAAGCACAAAGACATATTTGGGTATATATAAGTATAGAAAGACCAAAGTAAGCTTGGGTATCAGATCAAATATCAATAACATACATAGACAATAGAGAAAATCTAATGTATCTATTGCTTATTGCAAATGTTTATTCAAGGGTGATAATCGGTTATTATTTGCTTGATACCTTAGTTACAGATAGTTTTTTATAAAAGTGGTAAAGTCTATAATTCTAAAGAGCTATATCTATCTTGTCAAATGTTAACACCCGAACAAATGCGCGGACAGAATAAAACCAAAATAAAACGTATAAAAAGAAAATATCAGATAAGACAACTACCTTACCTGATATTTAGCTATTTTTTAACCTAGTGAAAAAACTGTAACGGTTTTTAGGATAATTGAATAAGAAAAAATTTTACTTTCCTTCTTTAGCTTTTATATCGTCTACAAACTTTTGTAAACGTTTACCATATTCTGATTTTTTAACTTTATCAGTTAAACTGTTATTAATAGTATCTAAAAGTTTAATGTTAGCGTCATATAGTTCAGACAACGCAATGTACGGAGCAGCTTCACTATCACCGTTTGCAATCGCAAAGTTTGTAGAGAATAAGAAACGACGACGTATCATTTTCTTATAATCAGCTTCCACTTGCTCTAGTTGTACTTCATCTTTAGCTTGACGAGCCTCAACTTCTTTTTTTACAAAATCTAAACGTTGATCCATAAAACGTTGGTTTATTTTACGGTACTTATTCATTACTTCTTGGTTTTTAGAGCCTTTTATTTCAGGTTTAAAACCAAATTCTTCAATTTTGTCATTTATAGTAATTTCACCTTCTTCACCGAAAAACATAATGTGTTTATCTGTGGTGTTACCGTCAAAAGTTAAGTAATACATTACAGGAGACTCAACATTATCTGTTAGTAGAAATTTATCATCACCTAATAAAGCCATAGAATCAACAGATACTAATAATGTATCCTTCATTTTTTGAAGGTATAAAGTACCTTTTTTTAATCCTTTAACTTGACCTTTAACAACCATGTTTCCTTCTTTCTTAGAGGAACAAGCAAAAGCAACAAGTGCAATTGCGAAAAGAGCAATAATTTTCTTCATTGAATTCAAATTTGTCTGCTGCAAATATGCAGATTTCTCCTAAACTTTTGAGGCTATTTCCATTAAAATTGTACATAGGATTGCCCCCACGGTACCAATTGCGTATCCGAAAACAGCTAATAAAACACCAACAGTAGCTAATGATGAGTGAAAAGCTTGTGCTACAATTGGAGCAGAAGCTGCACCACCAACATTTGCTTGACTTCCTACTGCCAAGAAAAAATAAGGGGCACGAATTAATTTAGCGACTAAGATTAACAATCCTGCATGAATTGCCATCCATACCAAACCAATAAAAATTAAGTTGAAATTATCAAAAATCAACGTTAAGTCCATTTTCATACCAATGGTTGCTACTAAAATATAAATAAAAATACTTCCTATTTTACTAGCTCCAGCACCTTCGTAATTTTTTGCTTTGGTAAAAGATAAGACAACAGCAACAATGGTTGATATACTAATTAGCCAGAAAAAATTAGAACCTAAGAAAGAGAAAATATTTTTCCAAGTTTGAGATTCCATACTTGCAGTTAAAGAAGCAAAGATGTCGCTTAAATATGCACCAGCAAAATGTCCGAAACCAACAGTTCCAAAAGCAATGGCAAGCATAATTATAAAATCAGTTAAAGTTGGAGTTCTTTTTACACTTTGTGTAAAGTTAGAAACTCGAACTTTTAAGTCTTCAATAGCTGAGGTATCTGCTTTTAACCATTTATTAATTTTATCTTTTTTACCGATTCCAATTAAGATGATTGCCATCCAAATATTAGCAACTACAATATCAACAAATACCATTCCTCCATACTTAGCAGGGTTATATTGATAAATTTCTAGCATAGCAGTTTGGTTCGCACCACCTCCAATCCAACTTCCTGCAAGTGTAGAAAGTCCTCTCCATACAGCATCAAATCCAGCTCCACCTACTGTTTCTGGTGAAACAGCTGAGATTAATAAAATAGCGATAGGGCCTCCTATTACAATTCCTACGGTACCTGTGAAAAACATGATTAATGCTTTAGAACCCAAGTTGAAAATAGCTTTTAAATCAATACTTAAGGTCATTAAAACTAAAGCCGCAGGTAATAAAAATCGGCTAGAAACATAATACAGTTGTGATTTACTTTTTATTACTTCACCTGCAGCATTGGTAGTTTCCCATTCTGGTGAAATAACTCCTAAAGTAGTAAATATTGCTGGGATAAAATAAGCCATGAATAACCCAGGAACTATTTTATAAAACTTGTGCCAAAATCCTGAAGTTTTCGATTCTGTATAAAATACAAAACCTAAAGAAATCATTAAAATACCAAATACTATTGCGTCGTTAGTAAAAGTAGGTTCGTTCATCGTGAAAATTTAATTTTTGCTAAAGTATGAAATAATAGTTACTTCTATTTTCTATGGTCAGTACTAATAACAACACCTAATTGGATTCTATTAAAGTTACCAACTTCGTTTACATTTATTAACTGATACCCTGCTTGAAGTTTTACAATATCAGATACTTTGTATTTAAAACCAGCTCCAAACCAATTTTGATTGTAAGATTCTCCTTTAAAGTCTAAAAAGGTTTCATTATATAGATAAGTAGACCATTTTTCATTAATAGGATGACCTAGGGCTAATTGATATCGGAAAAAGTTACCAGTAGTTGATTCAAAAAAACGTTGTTCACCTCTAAAACGATGTGCTAAGTTTAAACTAGCTATTTTATGCTTTACGTTTAAATCTTCATAAATACGATGTTCATTAAAATCTCCAGCATTAGCATCAAAAGTTCTATCTGTATTTAAGAAGGCATATCCTACAGTAGCACTTATAGTTTTATTGAACTTATAATTACCACCTAAACGTCCAATGAATTGTTGCATATCGTCTCCAATTTCAAAAAAACGGAAATGCGCCATGCTTTTTAAACTAAACTTATCAGAAATTTGATGTGATCCATTGTACATATACCAAACACCGAGTTCTTTTGTTGGATCTGGAGCTATTGATTGTTGAGCGAAATTGTTTAATGAAAATAAAGTGATAATTAATAAAGTTAATTTTTTCATAATTGTTATAGTGGTTGTTTTTTATATTAAAAATCCCCCACATATATGGTATATGTAGGAGATTTAATTGTTATGTGAGCAAAAATAAAAATCAGGTTTTTCTTACGAAAAATTAGGATGTTAAAATTGCATGGGTTTGTTTATAATTCGTCAGTTTTAATAGGTTCTTCTTTTTTTAAATATTTATCTAAAAATTGTAAAATTCTACTATTAGCTTCTATTTGATTTTCTTTTTTTACAAAGCCATGACCTTCATCATCAAAAAGAACATATTCTACAGGAACACCATTTTTCTTAACTCCAGCTACAATTTCATCAGATTCCACTTGTAAAACTCTTGGGTCTTTAGCACCTTGTAATACCATTAATGGTTTTGTTACTTTATCAGTATGGAATAAAGGAGAAATTCTTTTAAGTCTTACAGAATCGGCAGAGTGTGGGTTCCCTAATTCTTTATATAAAGCTTCTCTAAAAGACTCCCACCAAGATGGAATACTTTTTAAGGTACGCATCCAGTTTGTTACTCCATATATATTTACACCTACTGCAAATTCTTCAGGAGTATAAGTTAAAGCAGCCATTGTCATATAACCACCATAAGATCCACCAATAATTCCTATTTTATCAGCATCAATTTCTGATTGTTTTGCCAACCAATTTTTACCTTCTACACAGTCTTGTAAATCTTTTTCTCCGTGGTTTAAATCATCCATAGTAAAAAAGGTTTTACCATACCCACTACTTCCACGGTTATTAACAGCTAAAACAGCATATCCATGGTTTACTAAATATTGAATTCTTGAACTGAAGTTTTGACGTGATTGTCCTCCAGGACCTCCATGAACCCAAACCAAAGCAGGAACTTTAGCGTCTTCCGAAGCTTGATGAGGTAAATAGTAAATTGCAGGAATAGTCACTCCATCAAAAGACGGATAACGAATTACTTTTGCGTTTACTAAATCAGTAGGGTTAATTTCTTTATTTAAAACATCAGTTAATTGCGTTTGTTTTTTTGTTTTTAAGTCATATACATATAAGTTTGAAGGAGTGTTAGATCCACCAGCATAAAAACGCATTATGTTTTCATCTCTAGAAAAACCAACACTAGTAATACTTTTTCCATCAACATTAGGAAGCTCTATGTTTTTACCTGCTTTAACATCAAAAACTTCAATTACATTTTTAGCATCTTCGTTAATATATGTTACTCTGTAGCTACCATTATTGGTAAAGTAACTTCCAGAAATATCCCAGTCTTTTGCCAATACTTTTTCTGTTTCATTAGTACTAATAGTATATTTCATTAAGGTAGCAAATTCACCTTCCGCATCTGTTGTGTAATAAAACTCAGTATCATCGATAGAAAAATCAGCTGCTGAATTACCACTTAATCTTAGGTTAATTTTTGTGATTACTTTGGTAGTTCTATCAAACAAAAACAAATCACTATCGTTAGTATTAACCGTTTTACTTAATGCTAATATATTTTTGTTGTTTGATATAGCAGAAACGTTATAACCTTCTTTGTTCTCATAAATCATTTTAGGAGTAAAAGTTTCAAGATCGATTTCGTAGAGATCCATAAAACGGTTGTCTCTTTTGTTTGAAGTGAAAAAGAAGCTCTTCTCGTCTTTTGCCCAACCAAAAAAGCCTGCTCTAGCACCTTTAGTAGGTGTTAAGTTTCTAGTGTCCCCATTTAATTCTCTTAAAAAGATGTGGTAGATTTCATCACCATTATTATCCATTCTGAATAACATTCTTTCATCTTTTGGAAAATAAGATGTAGCAAAGACAGATGAACTATCTGATTTTGTAATAGGTTCAAACTCGCCTCCAGATGTTGAAACAGTGTACATGTTGTAAATTCCAGAACGATTACTAGTTACGAGTAGTTTGGAGTTGTCAGGAGAAAAACTTCCTCCAAAAACATTTTCGTTATCCATCATTTGCTCAATAGAATATTTTTTGAGCGTTGTACTGGTTTTATCAGAGTCTTTTTTATCCGTTTTACAAGCAACTACGGAAAGGGCAATGGCTAGTAGTAAGAAATGTTTTTTCATAAGTGTATGTTTGGATTATTAATTTTCGTTTTTAACCAAGCTTTTTTATTCTAAGCTAAATTGCTTGGTTTCTTTAAAAGGAGATAAATCTATTTTTTCAACTTTAACTTTATATTCTTTCCAATCTTTATCAAAGAAAGCATTGGTTTTTTCTAATGCAGGCTTTAACGCTTCTTTTAATTGAATAATTAACTGTTTTTCTGTAGAAGTTTGTTCTCCAAATCTACTATTAACGTATCTGCGAGCTATTCCTAAACGTTGCGTAACATTCATTTCAGGGTTTCGTGTAATACCCTGTCTTTTGTCTACCTTACCTAAATAAACAGCTAAAAGTGTATCTATTTTCTGAACAATATCTTTAGAGTCTTTAATTGATTCTTTGTAAAGTTTTTTGTCTTTTTTAGATAGTTTTTGATTGAAATTGTTTGCAATATTTTTACTTTCAACCAACTGTTTTACCACATCAGCTATGATTTTTTGTTGAGATTCTAAGCCTTTAGCTGTTGTATATTTTTGATCGATTGCGTTTTGAGAAATACGAAGTCTAGGATCAAACTTTACAGTAATATTTTTTTCTGATGTTTGGTTACCAAACGTAGCTTTTATTCTGTAAGTACCAGGTTTTACTTGTACCCCCCTAGGTTCTCTTTTTTGTTTTCTGATAGTTCTAGAAGGTCGAGTAACACCTTTTTCACTCATAAACCAAACACCTTTGTGAATTCCGTTTTCTTTAGGAGTTTTTCTTTTAATAGTTCGAATAAGTCTGTTACTATCAAAAACTTCAAACTTTATAGAATCCCATTTTATTGTATTCTCATCTTCTTTTTTGATAGTTTTTTTACCTTTTCCTTCAGGTTTTTTTGCCGATTTTGGTTTATTCACATAAAACTGAACTAAAGCACCACGACCTTTGTTAGTTCCATTAAACATAGCATCAGCACCAAATCGACTACCAGTAGGTTGTTGATACGCTGCCTGATACGCTGTTGGTGGTGTGAATAACTCAATGTTTTTGGTAAGAATATTTTTGTCTTTAGCTAAGGCTCTTAATGGACGAATATCATCTAATATCCAAGCTGCTCTACCAAAAGTACCAATAACTAAATCGTGTTCTCTAGGGTGAATTACTAAATCTTTTACAGGAACGGTAGGGAAACCCTCAGTCCATTTCGTCCATTTTTTTCCTGCGTTTAAAGAAATATATAAACCATCATCAGTTCCTAAGAATAGTAAATTAGGTTCTATAGGGTCTTCAATAATACATTGTGTAAAGCTTCTTACGTCATTTTCATCAACAATACGTTCCCAAGTTGTTCCATAATCTTTAGTTCTGTAAGCATAAGGTTTATAGTTAAAACGACGATAATCGTTAGCAACTAGTAAGGCTTCTCCTTTATTTTTGTTGGATGCTTTTATTTGCGTAATCCAACTGTTTTCTGGTAATCCTTTTAGATTTTTGCCAACATTTGTCCAAGTTGTACCTCCATTTTTAGTAATATGTACTTGTCCATCATCAGTAGCAGCCCACAACATATCTTTTTCAATAGGAGATGGTTCAATAACTAAAATGGTACAATGGTTTTCTGCACCGGTTGCATCCATGGTTAATCCACCGCTTTCAGACTGTTTGAGTTTACTTTTATCATTTGTAGTTAAGTCTGGAGAAATAACTTTCCATGTTAACCCTTTATCGGTTGATTTATGCACAAACTGACTTCCAAAATATAGTGTGGAATTATCAAAAGGATCAATATTGATAGCAGCATTCCAATTGAAGCGTAGTTTTACATCGGCATCCGGATGTGTTGGACGAACGGTATAATTATTACCTGTTTTGTAATCGTAACGAGATACATATCCTTGTTGACTCATAGACCAGCCATAGCGCGAGTCGTCTTTATCCGGAATAACATCAAAACCATCACCAAAGCTAATTTCTTGCCAATACGAATTTCGTATTCCTTGTGCTTTCCACACATAAGCAGGTCCTCTCCAAGAACCATTATCTTGCATACCACCATAAACGTTGTAAGGAAATTCATTATCAACATTAACATGATAAAATTGAGCTATTGGTAAATTACCAATAAATCGCCAAGTTTTACCTCCGTCTTTGGTAACGTTCATTCCACCGTCGTTTCCGTCAATCATGAATTTTCCGTTTTTTGAGTGAATCCACCAAGCATGATGATCAGGGTGAATACCATTATCAACACCATACGCTGGCATGAGTTGTTTAAAGTTTTTTCCTCCATCAATAGAAACATTTACGTACGTAAAAACAGTATATAGCTTATGTTCGTTTTGAGGATCTACATAAATTTCTGAATAATAGAACGGACGATTTCCGATGCCTTTTTTATCATTAATCTTTTTCCAAGAAAAACCGCCGTCTTCACTTTTATACAAAGCATTTTTCTTAGCTTCAACTAAAGCATACACAGTATTTGGGTTAGAAGGAGCGATTGCTACACCAATTCTACCTAATTCACCTTTAGGGAAGCCTTCTTTTTCGGTAATTTTCTTCCAGTTTTCACCACCGTCATGGGTAATGTATAAACCACTTCCTTCACCTCCAGATTTAAAAAACCAAGGGTCACGTTTGTGTTCCCACATGGCTGCTATTAGTTTATTAGGATTGGATGGATCCATGATTAAATCAGCAGCACCAGTTTTGTTATTGTTGAATAAAATTTGTTTCCAAGTTTTACCACCGTCGGTAGTTTTATATACACCACGTTCTTTGTGCTCTCCCCAAGGAGAACCAATTGCGCCTACATAAACAATATCTGGATTGTTAGGGTGTATTACTACACGATGTATATGACGTGTTTTTTCTAACCCCATTGATTTCCATGACCTTCCACCGTCTAGAGATTTGAAAATTCCGTAACCTCCATTTAAACTATTACGTGGGTTTCCTTCACCAGTTCCAGCCCAAATTACGCTAGGATTGGATTGTTGTATAGCTAAAGCACCAATAGAAGCAGTTACTTGTTTGTCAAAAATAGGTTCCCATTTAATACCCCCTGAAGTAGATTTCCAAATACCTCCTGAAGCTGTACCAACAAACATAATGTCAGGGTTGGATTCTACGACGTCAATAGCAGTAACACGTCCGCTCATACCACCAGGACCAATGTTTCTTGGTTTCATGTTTTTGACTAAATCCATTGAGAATTCTTGAGAAAAAACAGTGCAAGAGAAGGTTATAAACAGTAGATAAAAAAGGTTTTTCATAATGGTTAGTTGCTTGTAATTTAAGTTTGTACAATGTACAAAATAGAAAACGCCCAATAAAATTGGACGTTTTTTTTAACAAGTTCTTAAGATTTGTTGTTATTCTTCTTTCTTTTTTGGTTCCCTTTTGGCTTCTTTAAGTGTTTGCATAAGCATCCATTCAATCTGCCCATTGGTAGATCGAAACTCATCAGAAGCCCATTTTTCAATGGCTTTTAACATTTCTTCATTAATGCGGAGTGCAAAAGCTTTCTTCTTTGCCATGTTGTGTTTTTAATAGTGTTTTTTGAAACGCAAAAAATGGTTACAAAAATACAATTTCAAATTTCTTTTTAATTTATAGTAAAGAGATTATAAAGGTTAAAATATATACTATGGTAATAGTTATTACTTGTATCATCGTTAGTTGATTTTGTATTGGTAGTTTTCTAATACACGTTTAACTTCTTGTTCTTTTTTAGTTCCTATCAATAATTTTTTACCACTTTTCAATTCTAGTTGAATGCCAATGTTTCCAGAAATATTTATAGCTGTTCCTTTTTCTTTATTCCAAAGAAAACCGCCTTTTAAACCCCAACCGCCATATTCGCTAATAGGTTCGTATTTTCTAATATGTATTTTATTAATTTCTATCCAAGTAATTTTTCTCATTGAAAGGTGAAACGGGAAAAACTGGTAATGAATTCCAATTTCATCTATTCTAGTTGTTAATTTAAAGAAGAATATAAACGTAATAGATAAGGTGATACCAAGTAGCGTTATTATAAACTCGGTTGAGCTCATGGTTGAACTTTCTTTCATATATTCTTTTATAATAAGGGTAATAGAAACAATTATACTTATTGTCATAAGAATAATTAACCATGATTGTGTAAACCGTTGTTCTTCTTTAAAAATTTTCATTTTATCGGTTTTTATCTCTTTCTAAAATAACTTCAATATTACCATCACTTACTTGATAAGTACTGGTAACTCGCCAACCTTGTTTAGCATAATTATTAATTTCATCTTCAAATTTTTGTCTTCCGTTAGACCAACTAAATTTTCGATGTATAATCTTGTATTCTTTCATTTTATTTATCTTTATTAGTGTTCATAGTCAACCCAATAGCTGCTCCAATCGCTATTCCTGTTGAAATTCCAATAGCAATATTGTTTAAAGCAATTCCTAATGCTGTACCTATTGCTAAACCTACAGTAGTTCCTAAAATAATTTTATTTTCTTTATTCTTTTTTTTCATGTTTTAATGATTTAAGGTTCCTGCATTTACGACTGGAGAAGCTTCTTTGTCTCCACATAAAATAACTAATAAGTTACTAACCATAGCAGCTTTGCGTTCTTCGTCTAAATCAACAATCTCTTTTTTACTTAATTCTTCTAAAGCCATATCTACCATATCAACAGCTCCTTGTACAATTTTATGACGCGCAGCAACAATAGCTGTTGCTTGTTGGCGTTTTAACATCGCACTTGCAATTTCTTGAGCATAGGCTAAATAACCAATTCGCGCTTCTAAAACCTCTATACCTGCAATGGCTAATCGCTCTTCCAATTCTTTTTCTAAAGCTTCACTTACTTCATTAACGCTTGAGCGTAGTGTGATATCTTCTTCGTGTCCTTCATCAGCAAAGTTATCGTATGGATACATGCTGGCTAATTTTCGTACAGCAGCGTCTGTTTGTACACGAACAAAGTTTTCATAATTATCTACATCAAAAGCGGCTCTGTAGGTTTCAGTAACCCTCCAAACCAAAATGGTACTAATCATTACTGGGTTACCAAGTTTATCATTAACCTTTAAACGCTCACTATCAAAATTACTAGCTCTTAACGAAACAGTTTTCTTTTTGTATAAAGGATTAGCCCAATACAATCCATTTTGTTTTACTGTACCTACATACTTTCCAAAGAATAATAAGACTTTAGAGGAGTTAGGGTTTACTAAAATAAAACCTAAAGCTAGTATCAAAGCAAGAATGCTAATAGGTAAATAAACTGGGGTCTCGTTTTTTATAGATAGAATAATTCCTGTAATAAAAAGAATAAGAACTATAAAAAACATTACATATCCGTTTGCTGGTTTGATGATTTTTTCTGCTTTCATGTTTGTTTTATTTGAATTGATATTAAAATGATATCACAAAGATATAAATTAAATTTTGATATTTCCAAATTTTTGAGCAAATATTTTATAATTTAGCACTTGATTTTTAACATATAACATTCATGAGAACAAATTTTTTAATAGTAATAACTACTTTGTTAGTAAGTGTTTCATCTATAGCAAATAATGAAGATGTATGGGGACCAACAGGACACAGAGCTACAGGAAAAATAGCTGAGAAACACTTAACAAAAAAAGCTAAAAGGAAAATAGAAAAATTACTACAAGGTGAAAGTTTAGCATTTGTATCCACTTATGCTGACGAAATAAAATCTGATAGAAAAAAATATGGGAAGTTTTATACTTGGCATTATGTAAATATGCCATTAGATGCTCGTTATGAAGAAACCGAGAAGAATCCAAAAGGAGATATGATTACAGGTATAGTGCAATGTATGAAAGTCTTAAAGGATGAAAATAGTTCAACAGAGGATAAGCGTTTTTATTTAAAGATGTTAGTGCACTTAGTAGGTGATTTACATCAACCTATGCATGTTGGACAAAAAGAAGATTTAGGAGGCAATAAAATTCAAGTTCAATGGCATGGAAAAGGTTCTAACTTACACAGAGTATGGGATGAGGATTTAATTAATAAGTGGGATATGAGTTATGTTGAACTTGCTGATAATGCTAGAGATTTATCTAAAGAACAAGTTAAACTAATTCAAAAAGGGAGTGTTGTAGATTGGTTGCATGATACACATAAAATTACTAAAGAAATATATAAGTCAGCTGAGGTAGGAGAGAATTTACGCTATCGTTACTCGTATGTATATTTTCCTGTAGTTAGGGAACAGTTACAAAAAGGAGGTTTACGTTTAGCTAAATTACTGAATGAAATTTTTTGTTAGTACAACAAATAAAAAATAATAAGAAGAGCTCGGAAATTGTATTTCCGAGCTTTTTTTCTTGTTAATATTTAGTTAATTCTATCTTTTTAATATGATAAACAGTTAATTTTGAGAGAAATCATTTTAAAATGCTTAGAAATAAATACTTGCTCATATTTATATTAATTGCTGTTTTCAGCGGATCAATAGCAAAAGCTCAGGTTAAAAACAGTAAGATAACTACATTAAATTACGAAGAATTAAAACCATTTTTACATAAAAATAATGATAAAACTTATGTAGTTAATTTTTGGGCTACGTGGTGTATGCCCTGTGTAAAAGAATTACCAGCTTTTGAAAAACTTTATCAAAAATATAAAAATAAAGATGTTGAGGTTGTTTTGGTAAGTTTGGATTTTTCTAAGCAAATAGAAACGAATCTTATACCATTTATACAAAAGAAAAAATTACAATCTAAAATACTTCATTTTGAAGATTCAAATGAACAATTTTGGATACCTGATATTGCTAAAAATTGGTCTGGAGCTATACCAGCTACGTTGATTTACAATTCCAACAAAAGAAAATTTTATGAACGAACTTTTAGCTATAAAGAGTTACAAAACGAATTACAAACCTTTTTAAACTAAATAATTTATGAAGACATTTAAAATAATACTAATGTTATTGGTAGTTGCAACAATTTCAGCATTTACTAATGATAACTCCAGAGGTTATAAAGTAGGAGATGAAGCTTCGGACTTTGCATTAAAAAATATAGATGGTAAAATGGTTTCCTTAGCAGATTATAAAGAAGCGAAAGGGTTTATTGTCGTTTTTACATGCAATATGTGTCCGTACTCTGTAGCTAATGAAGATAGATTAATCGCTTTAGATAAAAAGTATAAAAAGAAAGGGTTTCCTGTAGTAGCCATTAATCCGAATGACCCAGAAGTATCGAAAGGAGATAGTTATGAGGCAATGAAAGTACGTGCTAAAGAAAAAGGTTTTACATTTCCATATTTGTTTGATGAAGAACAAAAAGTATATCCCAAATACGGAGCAACTAAGACTCCTCACGTGTATGTATTGAATAAAAAGAATGACAAATTAATTGTTGAGTATATTGGAGCTGTAGACGATAGTTCACGCAATGAAGCAAATGTAAAAGAACGTTTTGTTGAAAATGCTGTAGATGCTTTGTTAAAAGGAGAAAAACCAACAAAAACTGATACAAGGGCAATAGGTTGCACAATTAAAGATAAAAGAAGTTGGTAATTAACAAATAAAAATTTTAAAAAGATAAATCTCGCGGATTATGCGAGATTTTGTCTATTAGTATTATTTATTACCTAATTTTATAATCAATCGTAAAAAGAAACCAAGAAAATAATGAAGAAATTATTACTATCACTACTGTTTATCAGTGCAACATTAACGGCACAAACCATCGATTTGAATTATTACTTGCCTAAGGATGTTTCTTACAATCAAAATATTCCGACTCCAAAATCAGTTTTAGGACATGAAGTAGGGGAATGGCATGTAACACATGATAAATTAGTGGAGTATATGAAAGCAATTGCGAAAGCTTCCGATAGAGTGGTACTTGAAAGCAGAGGAACAACCTATGAAGGAAGACCGTTAGTGTTATTAACAATTACTTCTTCTAAAAATCATCAAAATTTAAAAGAAATACGAGAGAATCATATAAAAGCAACAAACGATACTTCGGTAAATGTGACTGATAACCCGATTGTGGTATATCAAGGTTTTTCTATTCATGGAAATGAAGCAAGTGGTTCAAATGCAGCCTTGGCAGTAGCTTATTATTTAGCAGCTGCTCAAGGACAAAAAATAGAGGAATTACTAAATAATTCAGTAATACTTTTTGATCCAGCAATGAATCCTGACGGATTACAACGTTTTGCATATTGGACAAATACAAACAAGGCAAATAACATCAATCCTGATCCGAATGATAGAGAATATCACGAAGTTTGGCCAGGAGGAAGAACTAATCACTATTGGTTTGATATGAATCGTGATTGGTTACCTGTGCAGTTACCAGAGAGTAGAGCTAGAGTTAAAACATTCCATAAATGGTTGCCTAATATTTTAACCGATCATCATGAAATGGGTACGAATTCTACGTTCTTTTTTCAACCAGGAATTCCGAGTAGAACGAATCCGCTAACACCAAAAATGAATCAAGAGTTAACAAAAGAAATAGCAACCTATCACGCAAAAGCATTTGATAAAATTGGGTCAACCTATTATTCAGAAGAAAGCTTTGATGACTTTTACTATGGAAAAGGGTCAACCTTTCCAGATATCAATGGAAGTATCGGAATTTTGTTTGAGCAAGGAAGTTCTCGTGGACATGCGCAAGAAAGTGAAAATGGAATACTAACTTTTCCATTTACAATTCGGAATCAGTTTACAGCAGCATTATCAACGCTGGAAGCTGCTAAAAACATGCGAGCTAAAATCTTACAATACCAACAAGATTTTTATAAAAACTCGAGGGGTTCAAAAACGAATAAGGTTATTGTATTTGGTGATGAGAAAGATGCAATGAAAACAAATCACTTAGCTGAGGTTTTACAACGTCATCAAATTAAACTTCGTGAATTGAAAGAAGATTTTGTATCGAAAGGTAAACGTTTCAAAAAAGGATATAGCTATGTAGTGCCAATGAATCAAAAAAATCATCGATTGGTAAAAGCAATGTTTGATGTACGAACTACATTTAAAGACAGCTTGTTTTATGATGTATCTGCTTGGACTTTTAATTATGCATTTGGAGTTGATTTTGCTGATAATGTTTCATTATCAAAAGCAGGAGATGAGGTGACTCAATTAAAATCAAAACAAGGAACAATTCAACAAAAAAGTAGTGTGGGATATTTATTTCCTTGGAATGAATATAACACTCCTAAAGCTTTAAATGCTATTTTAGAAAAAGGATTGCGAGCAAAAGTAGCGATGAAAAAGTTTGCAAACGATGGCAATTCGTATGACTATGGAACTATTTTTATTCCAGCTCAGAATCAAAAAATAAGTGGAAATGAATTATTTGATTTCTTAGGAAAAGTAGCCAATGAAAATCATATTGAAATTAAAGGAGTATCTACAGGGTTGAACGAAGGAATTGATTTAGGAAGTAGAAATTTTGAAACTGTTAAAAAGCAAAAAGTAGCTATGTTAGTTGGAAAAGGAGTAACGAGTTACGATGCAGGAGAAATTTGGCATTTGTTAGATCAGCGTTACGATATAAAAATTACCAAATTAGATACCGAGTATGCTTCTAGAGTAAACTTTGATAAATACACAACGATTATTGTTCCAAATAGTCGCTCACTTGATAAAAACTTAGTAGAGAAACTAAAAGTATGGGTTCGTAATGGAGGAGTGTTAGTCGGATATAGAAATGCGGTAAATTGGTTATCTAACAGAGGGTTTATTAATGTAAAGTTTAATAAAACTAAAATAGATTCTATTAATAATGTATCTTTTGAAAATCGTTCGTTACAATCGGGAGCGCAAGTAATAGGAGGAGCCATTTTTGAAGCAAAGATTGATCGCTCACATCCAATAAATTTTGGATATAAAAATGATAAAATAGCGTTATTCAGAAACACAAAACAGTTTATACAACCTGACGCGAAAAGTTATAACAACCCAATTCGGTACACTAACAATCCTTTATTGAGTGGTTATATATCTAAAGAAAACTTAAAAGAATTGAAAAACACCGTTCCGTTTAAAGTTCAGCGATTAGGTAGTGGAAGAGTAATTGTTTTTACAGACAATACCAATTTTAGAGGTTTTTGGTTTGGAACCAATAAACTACTGATGAATGCCATTTTCTTTGGAAAGTTGATGTAGTGGTTTGTGTTTTTGTGTAGGTTTGATGGAGATTAATAGTACAATTATAAATAACGACTTTAAAATTATCAGTTTATTGAAAATAAATCAGTAGTGTATTAGCTGCTTAATTTTATATAAAAAAGATTAAGCAGCTATTATTTTATTAGTATTGTACTAGTTTTTATATTTATGAGTAATATTTAAATAAGTGTTTTTTCTTTTTCCAATTAAAATCAATGAATCATTTTTTAATTCATAGTTAAAACTCAGTTCTATGGGTAACGTATTTTTTCTGGAGTTATAATATTCTCGAATATTACTCTTAGTTTCTTTAAGGTTTTCTTCTTTAATAGTCAATTTTTTTAAACTATCTTGAATAAAGTTATAGGCTCTATCGGAGTAATGTTTTACTTTAAACTTTAATTTTTTGTTTTTATCATCGAGCTCTATTTTTCCATAATAAAAATTATCAGATGTATCTCTAACCTTTATACTATTGTTAAATTCAATATAAAGTTTGTCAATTCTGGTTTTAGCGTTTCTTGGGGTAATTTCCCATACTCCAAAAAGCTCGTTTTTAACCATATATTCTTCTTTAAGGTTATTGATGTGTATATACCCGTATAGTATCATAGAAGGAATGATTATAAATTTTAACCAATAAAGAACTTTCATTTTAGCGGGTATTAATTCAGGAATAATACACTCTTTTGAAGTAGATTTTAAAAAATAGTTTGTCAAAGCTTTCCAATCTGAAAATAAAAGGAAGAACCCCATTATTGTCAATCGAATTGACATAGGTTTTGCACCATCAATTTCATAAAAGTAATTTATTAATAAAATATTCACCATAATACTTAGAAAAAGTATGACTCCAATGCGTTCAGTTTTTCTAAATAATAAGAGTAAAGCTGATGCTATTTGAGCGCCTGCGATGACTAATCCATAAGTTCTAGAATAACCATAATAATGCCAAGTGAGCATCAAACCATTAAAGCTATTTACATTCTCATCAATGGTTGAAGAAAAACCTAAATTAAATTGTGTTTTAAGGATTTTAGCAAATGCATAAGAAAACATTTGAAGGGCAATGTAGTATCTACAAAACACCCTCAATAGGTACAAAATATTCTTTTTCGAAAATGTCAATTTTTTTGAATTTAAATAGTTCTCAAATATATTGACATTTCTATATCACAACAAATAATTTTCTTTTAAAAACAGTTTGCTTGCATAAGTAGAATATTTTTTTTAAATAAACTTATGAAGTTATTAAAATAATTGTAACAAAATTTCAACCAACTCGTCTTTTAAGTATACTAACTAAAAAAGTACTATGAGTTTATTAAGAGTTTTACTAGCAATTTTTTTTCCACCGTTGGCAGTGATAGGTAAAGGATGCGGATCTATTATTATAGTGTTTTTACTAACACTTTGCGGATGGGTTCCAGGAGTTATTGCAGCATTAATCATATTAAATAACCCAAATTAGTATTGTAATGTAACAATTTGGTGATTTGAAAATGTATCAATTAAAAACTCCAATTTGATGAAATCAAATTGGAGTTTTTCAAAAGTCTATTTTTTTGCCTCTTTTTTCTCACCTCTAAAGTTCCTATTCAAGAACCTCTTCAATAATCTTTCCAGAACATCCGTTAGGGAATTCTATCTGTAATAAATTAGAAATCGTTGGAGCAATATCTACAATTTCGTATTTCTTTTTAGAAACACCTTGCTTAATTCCGTTTCCATAAAAAATCATAGGAATATGAGTGTCATACGAGTATCCTGAACCATGCGTAGTTCCTTTTCTTGAACTACTAGCTATAGTTGACGGATTAGGGATCAAAATAACATCACCCGAAAACTTTTGATTGTAACCATTTTGTAAAACATGTAAAATTCCGTTAGTAAACGTAGTAGTTTGCATGGTTCTAGCAGTTACCGATTTATAAATCTTTTTATGATTAATTGCTTCATCCGCTATAGTTTGTGCTACGTTTTCATAGTCAAGGTTTAACTCTCTAATCTTATCTTTATTTAAGAAAACCTGGAAGTTAGAAACGTTTTCAATGATTTCATCCGATTTAAAATGCTTTACAGTAATTTCATTTAAAAAGTTTTTGAAAGCTACAGGCTTTACATAACCAGCAGGTATTTTTAAAGACTCTAAATAAGAAGGAACTTGTACAGCAGCATGATCAGCTGTTAAGAATAATGTATAGTTGTCTTTTCCAACCTGAGTATCTAAAAACTTGAATAACTCTGCTAAATCTTGATCTAAACGTAAATAAGTATCTTCAATTTCTTTGGAAGCAACTCCGAATTGATGTCCAACATAATCGGTTGAAGAATAACTAACTGCTAAAAAGTCAGTATACTCAGATCTTCCTAAGTTTTCACCAATTATAGCCGCTTTAGCAAAATCAGTAGTGATAGAATTACCGGCTGGAATACCTTTTATAATACTATAATTGTTATTACTCTTTCTTAAGGTTGGAATATCATGAGGAAACACAGGTCTTTCTTGTCCTTTAAAAGTAGCTTCAAAATCGTTGTCGTCTTCAATACTTTGTTTGTAGGTACTAATATCATATAAAGTTTCCCATGGTTTACTTAAGTATTCGTCAGCTTTTCCAGAAGCATTAAACTCTTGTACCCAAGTAGGCAATTCATTCAAATAAAAAGAAGAAGAAATCCATTGACCTTTATCACCACCATCAAACCAGTAAGCAGCATTTGCTGTGTGACCTGCTGGCAAAATAGCAGAACGATCTTTTATAGCAATACCAACGGTTTTACCATTCATGTTTTGCGCTAGTTTTAGCTGATCAGTAACAGTTGTAGTTAACATTCTATAAGGAGATTTTTTACCTCCATCGCTATCATTACCAATAGTGTTGTAGTTATTATCATCAACACAATAAATAGATTTTTTTACATATTTATCGTACCAATAATTACCAATAATTCCATGGTGTGTTGGTGTAGTTCCTGTGTAAATAGAAGTATGCCCCACAGCTGTGTAGGTAGGAATATAATTGTAGTGTGCATTTTCTAAAGAATACCCTTCCCTTAGCAAACGTTTAAAACCATCATTTCCATATCTATTAGCAAATCGAGTTAGGTAATCGTAACGCATTTGGTCAATAACAACACCAACTACAAGTTTTGGTTTTTGAGTAGTTGTTTTTTTGTTAACAGAGCAGCTTGTTAAACATATTATGGCTGCTAAAAAAGCTATTTTTCTCATTTTATTTTTTCAAAATTAAAACTCAAAGGTACATAAAAAGCAAGCTAAAACTTGTAAATAAGGCGATGAGTTAATGGTTTTTTAATACTTTAGCAAAAAAGAAAATATATTTCGTTTGATGAATTACATTGAGCATATAGGTAAATACTTTGTAATGCTAAAACAGGTTTTCTCTAAACCTCAAAGAGCAAGAGTATTCCGTGAAGCTTTGTTTAGAGAAATAGATGAGTTAGGGCATAAGTCGATAGGAATTATCGCTTTTATCTCATTTTTTATTGGAGGAGTAATTGCCTTACAAACCGCTTTGAATTTAGAAAGTCCGTTTATACCAAAATCATTGATTGGTTTTGCAGCAAAACGATCTGTTATTTTAGAATTTGCACCAACGTTTTGTTCTATTATTTTAGCAGGAAAAGTAGGCTCGTATATAACTTCAAGTATTGGAACCATGCGTGTTACCGAGCAAATTGATGCACTTGAAGTAATGGGGATTAACTCACTAAACTATTTAGTGCTGCCTAAAATAATAGCAACTGTTTTCTTTTATCCATTTTTAATAATTTTAGGAATGTTTTTAGGAATTTTTGGAGGATGGGTAGCTGGCGTTTTATCAGGATTGTTTTCAGGGGCAGATTATATTGCAGGAGTTCAATTAGATTTTGACCCGTTTTTGATTACTTATGCATTGATTAAAACAATAGTTTTTGCCTTTTTAATTGCTACGGTACCTTCATACCACGGATATTATGTAAAAGGAGGTTCGTTAGAAGTTGGTAAAGCAAGTACACAGTCGGTTGTGTGGACAACGGTACTTATTGTAATTGCAAACTATTTCTTAACCCAAATGTTATTAACCTAATGATAGAAGTAAATAATTTACATAAAGGCTTTAGTGGAGTTGAGATTTTAAAAGGAATTACAACCTCGTTTAAACCAGGAGAGACAAGTTTAATTATTGGGCAGAGTGGTTCTGGTAAAACAGTGTTTTTAAAATCATTAATTGGTTTGCATAGACCCGAAGAAGGAACAATTGTTTATGATGGACTAGCTAATGTTGATATGACGATAGAAGATAGGCGTCAATTTCGACAAGAATTAGGAATGGTATTTCAAGGAAGTGCGTTGTTTGATTCACAAACAGTAGAAGAAAATGTAATGTTTCCTTTAAAAATGTTTACAAAGCAACCAGAAAGTGAAATGCTAGACAGAGTAAACTTTGTTTTAAATCGTGTAAACTTAGAGAACTCGAATAAAAAATTTCCAGCAGAGTTATCAGGAGGAATGCAAAAGCGTGTGGCAATTGCACGGGCAATTGTGATGAACCCTAAATATTTATTTTGTGATGAGCCTAATTCAGGATTAGATCCACAAACGTCTATTGTTATTGACAACCTAATTCAAGAAATTACTGATGAATATCAAATTACTACAGTAATAAATACACACGATATGAATTCGGTGATGGAAATAGGAGATAAGATTGTTTTTCTAAAAAATGGAGTGAAAGCATGGGAAGGATCTCACAAAGAAATCTTCAAAACAGATAATGAAGCAGTGGTAGATTTTGTGTATTCATCCAACTTATTCAAAAAAGTTAGAAAAGCATATTTAAATGATGTTTAGGTAACTTTCTGTTAATTAATGGGTAACAAAAAACACAAAAAAATTTTAAAATAAACTCAAAAAAAAGTTTGTGGGAACAATAAAAGCTTCTATATTTGCACCCGCAAACGCAGAAAAGCAAAAGCAAAAAATGACCGGGTAGCTCAGTTGGTAGAGCATCTCCCTTTTAAGGAGAGGGTCCTGGGTTCGAGCCCCAGCCCGGTCACTAGTACAGCTTCTCGATTTTACAGAGAAGCTTTTTTAAAAAGTTCTGGGGAGATTCCAGAGCGGCCAAATGGGACGGACTGTAACTCCGTTGTCTTACGACTTCGCAGGTTCGAATCCTGCTCTCCCCACAAAAACTCAATCATACCGATTGAGTTTTTTTGTTCTTGAGATAATTTTGTTTAATCTTTTTTATTTTTAATTAAACAAAATATGTATTTTTGCTAGGCCTTAAATATTTTGATATGAGAAAAGTGTTGATACTCTTAGTTTTACTTCAATCGTTAGTGGGAATGTCTCAAAGCGAAGGAGAAATATCAGGGAAGGTTATCGATTCTAAAACAAGAGAAACACTTCCTTTTGTAAACGTTTTGGTTTATGGAACACAAATAGGAACGGTGTCCAATGAAAAAGGAGAATTTATATTGCGTAATGTTCCTTTAGGTTATAATAAGGTACAAGCTTCGTTTGTAGGTTACAAAACGTTAATTTCTGATGAGTATTTAGTAACGAAAGATAATTCGCCTTATATAATTTTAGAGTTAACTGAAGATGCAGCACAGTTAAATGAGGTTCAAGTACAAGCACCGCTATTTAAAGAATCTGTAGATAGTCCATTATCACTTCAAAGTTTAGGAATTGTTGAGATAGAAAAGAACCCAGGAGGAAACAGAGATGTGCTAAAAGTAATTCAGTCTTTGCCGGGAGTAGCATCGAATCCTGGATTTAGAAATGATATTATTATTAGAGGAGGAGCAACTTCTGAAAATAAATTTTATTTAGATGGAATTGAAGTTCCTGTAATAAACCACTTTCAAACACAGGGAGCTACTGGCGGACCTGTGGGAGTTATGAATGCAGATTTAATTCGTAAGGTAGACTTTTATTCAAGTGCGTTTCCTGCCAATAGAGGTAACTCTTTAAGTTCTGTTATAGAATTTACTCAGAAGAGCGGAAATCCAACATCATTAAATACGAGAGCCACAATTGGAACATCAGATGCTGGAATTACCTTAGATGGTCCATTGGGAGAGAATACAACCTTTATGTTTTCTGCTCGACAATCATATTTACAATTCTTGTTTAAGCTGATAAAACTCCCCTTTTTACCAACTTATAGTGATTTTCAAGTAAATGTTAAGTCGCAATTATCAAAAAATAGTGAATTATCAATAGTTGCTTTGGGAGCTATTGATGATTTTGAAATAAATAAAGAAGTAAACGATGGTGAAACAGATTTAGAAACCATTAAAAGAAATAAAGTTATTTTAAATTCAGTTCCTGTAAACAGTCAATGGAATTATACGGTAGGAGCAAGTTATAAGTATTTTGCTCCAAACTCAACACACTTGGTTGTGCTTAGTCGAAATGAATGGAAAAATAAGGCTGTAAAGTATTTTTTAAATGAAGAAATACCAGCAAACTTACTGTTAGATTACTCATCAAAAGAGATAGAAAACAAGCTGAGGTATGAAAACAGTTTTAAAAGTGCTAACAAGATTGATTTTAACCTAGGTTTTAATCTAGAAACAGCAAGATATACAAATAGTAACTATCAGAAAAATGTCAATTCAGATGGAGTAATTATCTACGATTTTAATTCAGCCATAGACTTTGTGAAGTATGGAGTTTTCGGACAAGTATCGAAAAGATATTTAGATGAAAAATTAGGAGTTTCTTTTGGTTTTAGAATGGATGGAATTGATTATAATGCAACGATGAAGAATTCATCCAATCAGTTTTCACCGAGGTTGTCGTTGAGTTATAATTTATCTGAAAAATGGACGGTGAGTTCTTCAGTAGGGCGCTATTATCAATTACCATCTTATACGGTATTAGGGTATAAGAATGATGTAGGTGAGTTTGAGAATAAAAAGGGATTGAAGTATATACAATCAGATCACTTTGTAAGCGGATTGAGTTATAAGCCTGGTACAAGCTCAAAAATAACTTTTGAAGGGTTTTATAAAGGATATAAAAACTACCCATTCTCAATAAGGAATCAAATAAGTTTGGCAAATCTAGGTGCTGATTTCGGTGTTATAGGAAATGAAGCCGTAAGTTCAACATCTGAAGGTAGAGCATATGGATTTGAGTTATTAGCACAGAAAAAATCGTATAGTGGACTGTATGGAATAGCATCATATACTTTTGTGAGAAGTGAATTTAAAGATGCTCAAGGAGGCTATATTCCTTCAACATGGGATAACAAACATTTGTTAACAATTACAGCAGGAAAAAAACTAAAGAGAAATTGGGAAATAGGAACAAAATTTCGATTGGTTGGGGGGAAGCCTTATACACCATACGATTTAGATGCGTCTTCTTTAAAAGATAATTACGATGTGCAAAACGGAGGAATTTTAGATTATACCAAACTCAACACGGAAAGATTAGATACGTATACACAATTAGATATACGTATAGATAAAACATGGTTCTTAAAAAAAGCAGCTATCAACCTGTATTTAGATGTTCAAAATATATATGCTAGTAGTTCTAAACAGCAACCATTTTTATTGCCTATTGAAGATGGGAATGGAAGAGTAACAAATCCTAACGATAGTTCTAGGTATTTGTTGGAAGAAATAGAAAGTACTACGGGGAGAGCTTTGCCACGTATAGGAGTTATTGTAGATTTTTAACACTTTTCAAGTTTAATACTCTTTTAAAAAGAGTAAATTGCTAGCTTAATTTATCATAAGATTTTTAAATATGAAAAAAATTCTATTAGGAGCAGCATTCACTTTTTTAAGTATAACTTCAAATTTAGCACAAGAATATCAGTTTTCTACAGTAAAAGATATTGAAGATACTGAAGTAAAAAGTCAAGGAAGAACAGGAACATGTTGGAGTTTTTCTACAACCTCTTTTTTAGAATCGGAAATTATCAGATTAACAGGTAAAAACATTGATTTATCTGAAATGTATACGGTTCGTAACACCTATTCTGAGAAAGCAAATAATTACCTATATCGCCAAGGAAAAGCACAATTTAGCGAAGGAGGTTTAGCGCATGATGTAATTAACTCTGTAAAAAAATACGGATTAGTACCTGAGCAAGTTTTTACTGGTTTAGATTTTGGACAGGACAGACACAATCATGCTGAAATGATTGCTGTGTTAAAATCAATGTTGGATGCTTACATTAAAAATCCAGCAGGAGAATTAAGTCCAAAATGGAAACAATCAGTAGAAAGTGTTTTGGATGTGTACTTAGGAAAAAACAAAAAAGAGTTTACTTTTGAAGGGAAAAAATATACTCCTAAATCGTTTGCAGAATATGTAAAAATAGATCCTTCAAATTATGTAACGATTAGCTCTTTTGAACATGCAAAAAAATACGATCAATTCATTTTAAACATTCCAGATAATTTTTCAAACGGGGCATTTTATAATGTTTCTTTAGATGAATTGGTTGCAGTAACAGAAGAGGCAATTAAAAAAGGATATACAGTAGAGCTAGATTGTGATGTTTCAGAAAAAACATTTTCATCAAAAAACGGAGTGGCTGTAATTCCTGCAAGTAGTACAGAAAATAAAAAAGCATTAACCGAAATAGTAGAAGAAAGAACAATCACACCAAGTTTACGTCAATCAGAGTTTGAAAATTTTAACACAACTGACGACCATTTAATGCATATCGTAGGTTTGGTAAAAGACCAAAAAGGAAATACTTATTTTAAAGTAAAGAATTCTTGGGGTAAAAACCAAGGAAACAAAGGGTATGTATATATGTCAGTTCCTTATTTTAAATTAAAAACAATATCTGTTTTATTACATAAAGACGCTGTTTCATCGAACTTGAAAAGTAAGTTAAAGATTTAATAGCTTTTAAACATTACTATCCAGTTTGGTAGAACTTCAATAGTAAATAGAGGGCTTTGGACAATATTCCAAAGCCCTCTATTTTTTTGTTTTGCAGCCAAATATGGTTTGCACTTACCTTAATAACCTACTGAAATTTCTGTATTTTTGAAACTCAAAAAAAATTGTTGCGAGTCACAACAAACATTTAACTTAAAATATATAAAAACTAACAGATGAAATCCTTTTTTACTATTGCTTTATTATTATGTTGTATAACTATAGCTAATGCTCAAAAAGATACACTTTGGTTAGATAAACACTGGAAAGAGACTAGTAAGGAGAATGCTTTTTTTTACCGAAGCCCTATACAAAAAGAAGGAAAGTTATATCGTATTAATGATTTTTATATAGATGGGACATTACAAATGACAGGACTTTCTAAGCGTAAAGATAGTATTTATTTGCAACAAGCTGTTTGGTACACTAAAGAGGGCAATCCTATAAAAAAAATAAGTTTTGATGATGAGCAACTAAAAGGAATATCTACTTACTATGCTAAAAGTAAAGATAAAAAAACTACTATAGAAGTAGAAGAGGTTACCTATGAGAATGGAAAAGTAACAAAAACAATACGTTTTCAAGGAGATAAAAATGATATTCGTTATGAGTATTATTATAATAAAGGAAGAACAACCAAAGAAATATACTATGGTAAAAAAGGAAAAAAAATAGGTCAGATAATTTATGACAAAAGAGGATATAGAGACGGGAAAAAAGTAAGCTACTATTATAGCCCGATGCGTGTTAAATCTATTACAGAATATGAACGAGGAAACCCGATTCTTACTCAATACTTTTATCGTAATGGAGTTACTCGTAATCGTTTTGATAAAAATACTTTAACAGAAACATTTTATGATGAACAAAATATCAAGTTAGGAGCTATACAATACAAGTATGAAGAAGAATCAAATTATAAAGTTCCTTATGAAGGAAAAAAATATTTGTTTTTTTTTACAAAACCTACGATTGTAAAAAAAATAAGTACTTATAAGAAAGGATATTTAAAAAAGGCTAAAACATTTAATAAACAAGGGATTCTAATTAAAAAAGAAGAATTTGGAGATAAAAGGAATCTTGTTAAGATTATAAGTTACGATGATCAAGGTACTCAAATAGGGGTATTAGAAAAAATAAATGATAAACTAGAAGGTAGAGTTGTAAAAAAGAAAGGTGGTAATAAGAAAGATATTACTTATAAAAGTGGAATAGCGCAAGAAGTAGTTGAATATTATAAAGATACTACATCTGTTTTTTCGCATTTAAAAGATTCAGAAATTACCTATTATGATATTTCTGGAAAGAAATTAGGAAAACTAAGAGTAAAATTAAAAGAAGGATATTATAACTCTAGAGCTCTAGAAACAGGATATTATTCACCAACTCCTATTGAGGGGACTCTGTTTAATAAAAATTACCAAAACAAAATTTCAGAAAAAGAAGTTTTTAAAGATGGAAAATTAGTAGAAAGAACTAAGTATGTTTATAAAGAAAATAACACTCTTTATAAAGAAACAAAATTGTACGAAGATGAAAGATTATTAAAAATCATTAGCTACTACATTAATGGAGGAAAAAAAAGTGAGATAACTTATGAACCTAACTCGTACTTAAAAAAGTTAATAGGAGTTTATTATGGTAAGAAAGGAAAAGTTATTGCTAATTATAATTTCACTACTAAGACAGGAACAGAATACAAGTATTTTCATGAATCAGATCAAATAGAAGCAATTACAGAGTTAGATAAAGGAAAACGCATAAAATCAAAAAGATATCAAAAAGTATATAAACAAGGAGGTAATGAATATGTTTTAAGGGAAGATATTGATGTTAATTTGGAAGCTAAATTTTACTCTGAGGAAGGAAAATTAATAGGACAAGCAACCTTTGTTAATCAAGAGCCTACAGGAGTTATATACGATTATAAAGACCGAAGAGAAGTAAGTGTAAAAAATGGATTAAAGGAAGGAAGCTACCGAAAGTTTGAATAC
This sequence comes from Tenacibaculum gallaicum, assembly GCF_003387615.1. Lineage (GTDB taxonomy): Bacteria > Bacteroidota > Bacteroidia > Flavobacteriales > Flavobacteriaceae > Polaribacter > Polaribacter gallaicus. Next base: position 387,976 of record NZ_QUNS01000002.1, read on the forward strand.
GACGAAAAAACTCTAAAGGAAACTGGGTATTATGTTAACGATAAAAAACACGGAACTTTTACGTATTATAGAAGAGGAAAAAAACAAAAAGAAGAAAATTATTACGAAAATAAAAAAGAAGGATATACTATATATTATGATAAAAAAGGTAAAGAAATATCTCGATTATTATATAAAAATGGAAAACCCTTTGAAGGACAAAAGAATACTCTTTATGGAACTCAAAAAACATATAAAAATGGGGCTCTTGTAAAGAAAATAGAACAAAATAAAAATCAAAAAACAATTACCCAATATATATCAGAAAAAGAAACGAATACTACCGTTTACAATTTACAAGATCAGGTGCTATTAACATATATAGAAATAAATAATCAATTAGATGGTGAAGTTGTTCAATATAAAAAGAATGAACCTAAATATACTGCAGTTTTCTCAAAAGGTAAATTAGTAACAGGGATGGTATATTTAAAAGCCAACTCCAGATATCAATCTGAAGTATATTTAAAAATGAGTAAAGAAAATGAAATTATAACAATACAAACGTATAATGAGGAAGGAAAATTACTCTTTAAAGGAGAAATAAACCCTAGTTTATATAAAGAGTATTCTGAACAAATCTTACCATATAAACTGGGAATTGGAGCAATAATCTACCATAACGATCTATTTATTTTAGAGTAAGTTTTAATTCATTTTGTTTTCAGGTTGTTAGAGTTTTTATGTTGAGTAACTAGCTGATAGTTATCTCTAAAATTATTAAATAAACATCGTAAATATTTTATCTAGTGCGGCTATTTTAAAGAAAGAGTACAAGTCTTTGAAACAATATTATTTAAACAAACTACAGTAGTCTATTTCTCAGGATTTTTTTGCCTTTACTAATTTTTGAATTTTGTATCTTTCCGGAGTTAACAAAAGTCAAAATTTATGGAAGAAAATAAACAAGAAGCAGCAGCAGAGCAGTCAAAGCAGGAGATACAACAGGACGCAAAAGGTTTATGGGAAAAGATAAAAAAGTTTATTTTAGAATTACTCGACTTTAGAGATGATACAGACCAAGATGCTACAATAGAAGCAATAAAAAGCGATATTTCTTTTAAAGGAGCTACTGCATGGATTTTAATCTGTTCTATTTTTGTGGCGTCTATCGGGTTAAATGCAAATTCAACAGCAGTAGTAATTGGAGCCATGTTAATATCTCCTTTAATGGGACCTATTTTAGGGGTAGGAATGTCAATTGCTATTAATGATATTGATACGTTACGAAAATCGTTAATAAACTTAGCAACTATGATTGTGTTGAGTTTGTTAACAGCGTTCTTGTTCTTTTTTATATTTCCACTTCGTGAAGAAACTTCGGAATTATTAGGAAGGGTAAGACCAGATATTCGAGATGTATTAATAGCCTTTTTTGGTGGTTTAGCATTAATTATTGCGCGAACTAAAAAAGGAACCATTGCTTCTGTAATATTTGGTGTTGCAATTGCAACAGCTTTAATGCCTCCTTTGTGTACTGCAGGGTATGGTTTAGCAATAGGTAACTTTGACTACTTCTTGGGAGCAATGTATTTATTTACAATCAACACTATTTTTATTGCTTTAGCAACCTTCTTAGTGTTAAAGTTATTAGGATTTACTATGATTCGTTATGTAAATTCTGCTAAACGTAAAAGAATAGCTCAAATAGCATCTTTTATTGCCTTTTTGGTAATGGTTCCTGCGGTGTTTACTTTCGTGGGAGTATACAATGAAAGTGTAATTGATGCAAGCTATAAAAAATTCTTAAAGGCAAAAGTGTACGATAATCCTAATTTATGGTTACAGCGTGAAAAACTAGAAGTTAAAAATAAAACGATAAGTTTATTTTTTAATGGTGATGTAAGTGATGCAACAGAGTCTTTTTTACGAAATGAATTAAAGGCCTTTCCTAAAATAGACTCTTATTCTTTAGTTATAAATGAAAATAAAGCTAAAAGTGTTGATAGGGTAGTGGATGCTTATGATAGAGCTGTAAAAGAACTAGATCAAAAGGATAATGTTATAAAAGGCTTACATATGGAGATTGATGATTTAAAGAGTACAATTTCTAATTTAAATCAAACAATTGAACAAGATGCTTTATACAGAGATAAGAATTCGATTCCTTTTAGTAAAATTAGTACAGAAGCTAAAATTCGATTTAATGATATAAAAGAAATGAGTTTAGCGAAAGTATTATCATCAAGCGATTTTATAAAAGTAGATACAACTACTGTAATTTCTGTAAAATGGAATGCAAAATTAAAAGACTCTATTATGGTAAAAAATGAACAAGAGCTAAGAACTTGGATACAAAAAGAGTTTAAAACAGATAAAATTCAAGTAAGAAGAAAATAAAAACTTAAAAATAAAAACCGAGCTACTAGCTCGGTTTTGTTTTTTGATTACTTGTTAGAGTATTCATAGTAAATAAGAGATTACTCTAATTACCATTTTATATGACACTATAATTTTAAAAAAGTCTACAGCTTATTGAAATATAAGCTCTTAATGATTCCATCAGAAAGCCCAATTTTAGGAACATATATTTTTCTTGCTCCACTCCATTTCATAGCAGAAAGATATATTTTTGTAGCAGGAATAATTACATCAGCTCTATCAGGGTTTAAGCTTAATTCTGAAATTCGCTCTTGATAACTCATCTTTTTTAAGAATTGATATTGAGCATTAAGGTAGATGTATGAAATAGGCTTGCCACTATCTCTACCTGACATTTTAAACAATTTATTAATGTTTCCACCTGAACCAATTAAAGAAATGCGCTTGTAACTACTTGTGTTTTCTTCAATCCATTTTTGAACCTTTTTAAAAAGAGCTTTGTTTTCTGGTTTAGTGTTATTAAGTAAACGTACGGTACCTATTTTAAACGATTTAGAGTTAATAATTTTCCCTTTAGAAAATAAGGTAAATTCCGTACTACCACCACCAACATCAACATATAAGTAGGTAGCGTCAGATTCAATTAATTGATTTAAATCAGTAGATGAAATTATTGCAGCTTCTTTTTTACCATCAATAATATCAATTTTCACGTCAGTATTTTCTAAAATAGTAGCGGCAACCTCTTCACCATTTTCTGCCTCTCGCATCGCTGAAGTTGCACAAGCCTTGTACTTTTCAACACCATGAATTTTCATGATTAATTTAAAGGCTTGCATAGCATCAAGCATTCGTTGTGTATTGGCCTCTGAAATTTTTCCAGAAACAAAAGCGTCAGCTCCTAAACGAATGGGAACGCGAACTAAGGATGATTTTTTAAACTGTGGTTCTTTGTTTTTTTCTTCAATAACGTTGGCTACTAATAACCTTACTGCATTAGATCCAATATCAATAGCGCCGTACTTTTTTATCTTCAAAATGTATTGATTTATCTATGGTTTTTAGGGAACTCTACTAAAATAGTATTTCCCTTTTTAATATCTTTCCAGTGTTTCGTATCAAATTCTATTCCAACAACACCGCAAGTAGTTACATGTGCAATAGGCTTGTTTCCAAACTTATTTACAAAACTATTAATACCGTGGTCGTGACTAAATACTATTGCACTGTTAAAACTATCATCAAGAGCTTTTACAGTTTTTACTAAATACCCATCACTAAAGCTATATAACTGACGCTTTATTTTAAGGTTGGATAAAGGGTATCCGAAATTTTCACAAAAAATAACAGCCGTATGAAGTGCTCTATTGGCACTACTGGAAAGAAATACATCGGGTCTTTTTATTTCTTCCGCTAGGTATTTAGATAAAAGATGTGCGTCGTTAATACCGCGTTCTTTTAATGGTCTGTCAATATCTTTAACGCTATCATAATTCCATGATGATTTTGCGTGACGAACGATATAAAGTGTTTTCATTTAATTATAAAATACTATGTAAATATAAAACTAAGGGGCTAAACGTTCAAGTTTCCAAGAAAAATCTTTTTGTAAAGTATACCTAATCCTGTCGTGCATTCTATTTGGACGTCCTTGCCAAAACTCAATGGAAATAGGTTTTACTAAAAAGCCTCCCCAATGTTTAGGTCTTGGAATTTCTTTGTCAGCAAACTTTTTTTCAAAAGAAACTAATTTATTATCTAGTTCTTCACGGGAACTAACAACATTACTTTGGTCAGAAGCCCAAGCTCCTAATTTACTACCATCAGGTCGCAAGTCAAAGTATCCATCAGATAAATTCTCAGCAAGTTTCTCAGCTTTTCCTTTAATAATGATTTGTTGCTCTAAACCAGCCCAAAAAAAGGATAAACATACATGGTTGTTATTTAAAATAGCCTTTCCTTTTTCAGAATTATAATTGGTATAAAAAATAAAACCCTCCCAAGTGTACTTTTTTAATAAAACAACTCTGCTTTTTGGAAAGCCATCTAGCCCAATAGAAGCAATTGTCATAGCATTGGCTTCATCTACCACCTCAGATTCAGTAGCAGTATAAAACCAATCTCTAAATAACTCAATAGGATTTTCAGGACAGTTTTTTTCTAGTAATTCTCTTTTTTCGTAAGACTTTCTATAGTCACTTAAATCGTGTGCCATTGTTGTTAATTTATACTATGTAAAAGTACAACTTTATAAAAAGTATTGTAGGTCTTACGTATTAAAATTTAGCAAGATTTGAATAATTAAAAGCAAGAAAGGTAAAATGAGGGTAGTTAAGTAATCTTAGTTTTAGTGTGCAAAACAATTCATCCGTAAAATTATACAGTTGAGTGTTTCTTTTTGTGTTGAGGTTTAAAAAGGAAGCAGTTTTGTAGTGTCAAAAACGAACAAAATGAAACATTTTTTACTTACCATATGCTTTTTAATGCATGGATTATTAAGTGCACAAACAACTATTTCAGGCAAAGTAACCGACACTAAAGGTACTCCAATAGAAGGAGCAAATGTATATTTAGAAGGAACATATGATGGGGCTTCATCTGATGAAAAAGGAAACTTCTCTTTTACAACTTCAGAAAAAGGAAAACAAAAATTGATTATATCTTTCATTTCGTTTGAAACATATAGAAAAGTGGGAGATGTTTCAATATTTAAAAATTTAAACATAGCACTTCGAGAAGATGTTAATACGTTAGATGCTGTTACTATAAATGCAGGAACTTTTGAAGCAGGAGACAATGCAAAAGTAACAGCGTTAAAACCCTTAGATGTAGTGACAACAGCAAGTGCTTTGGGGGACTTTGTTGGTGCACTACAAACATTACCAGGTACTTCTTCGGTTAGCGAAGATGGTCGTTTGTTTGTACGTGGAGGAGAGGCAGAGGAAACACAAATTTTTATAGATGGAATTCGAGTATTTACTCCATATAGTCCTTCAGCTAGAAATATTCCTACTCGTGGACGATTTTCTCCTTTCTTATTTAAGGGAATTACATTTTCTACGGGAGGGTATTCAGCAGAGTACGGTCAAGCATTATCAAGTGTTTTACTATTAAATACGAATGATGAAGCAATAAAAGAAAAAACAGATATCTCGTTAATGACCGTTGGTTTAGGAGTGGGGAATACTCAGGTATTTGGGAAGAACTCACTAAGTGTAAATGCCTCCTATATTAATTTAGCACCCTATCAAAAATTACTTCCAGATAGAAATACTTGGAACAAACCTGTACAGTCGTTAAGTGGAGAAGCTGTATACCGATTTAAGTTTGCTAACGAATCGATGTTGAAGTTGTATGGAGCTTATAGCTATTCAGAACTTGATATGATTCAAGAGGATATTAACTATGATGATGGATTTCGTTTTGGACTAAAAAATAGAAACTTGTATTTCAACGGGTCATATAAACAACATTTGGCTAATAACTGGACAGTTTCAGGGGGGGCATCGTTTACAAACGATCATTCAAAAATTAAAATATTTGAAGATAAAGTTGTAGACAATGAAAACTCCGCTCACTTTAAAGCAACATTAAAAAAACGGTTCTCAAATAGGTTTAAACTTAATTTTGGAGTAGAATATTTTGTAACCGATTTCAATGAAGATTATACAAGTGAAACAAACGGGAATGCTATTTACGGATTCAATAATAATATTTTTGGAAGTTTTATTGAAGCAGACATCTTTTTTAGTAAAAAATTAGCAGCTAAAGTAGGGGTGCGTATGGAGAACTCAGAGTTGTTAGATGAGTTTACTATTTCTCCAAGAGCATCGTTAGCATATAAATCAGGGAAAAACGCTCAGTTTTCTTTGGCTTACGGACGTTTTTATCAAAATCCGAAAAATGAATATTTAAAATTCAATACGGAGTTTAAAGCAGAGAATACATCACACTTTATAGCGAATTATCAGTACGTGAAAAATAAACAAATATTACGTGTAGAAGGGTATTATAAAAAGTATAAAGATTTAGTTAAGTACGATACCTATACAGCTTTACCATATTCAAACTATTCAAATTTAGGAAAAGGCTTTTCTAAAGGAATTGATGTTTTCTGGAGAGATAATAAAAATATAAAAAACACGGATTATTGGGTGTCGTATTCGTTTTTAGATACTGAGAGAAATTATAAAAACTATGCTGTAAAAGCGACTCCTAATTTTGCGTCAAAACATAACTTGTCGGTAGTCGCTAAGCATTGGATTGCAGATTGGAAAAGCCAAGTAGGAATGAGTTATAGTTTTGCTTCAGGAAGAAGTTATACCAATCCTAACAAAGGTGGGTTTTTAAATCAGAAGACTAAAAATTATAACTCCGTAAGTTTAAACTGGGCATACTTAATCAGTCAGCAAAAAATCTTGTATTTTTCGGTAAATAATGTGTTGGGGACACAAAATGTATTCGGATATAATTATAAGAATACGCCAAACTCAACGGGTACTTACCAACGACAAGCTATGATACCATCGGCGGATAGTTTCTTTTTTGTCGGATTCTTTTGGACAATTAGTAATGATAAAAAAGACAATCAGTTAAATAACTTATAACGACAACAGTTCGGTCATTAAAAATAACGATTCGGTATTCTTTTTTATATAATTAAAGAAAATCAAGAGATATTTGAACTGTCAAAATAAAACCGATATCTCTAAAATAAATATGAAACACATGAAAAAAACAGTTTTAACAACAGTAATTTTATTTGGAGCTTTAACAATTATGGTAGCTCAAAACACACATACAATTTTAATTGATTTTAAAGGGATAAAATCAGATAAAGGAGCATTATATGTAGCGTTATACAATAAGGAAAAAAGCTTTTTAAAAGAAGGGTATAAGGGAGAGATTGTAAAGATAAAAGATAAAAAAGCGACGGTTGAGTTTCGAGGCATTCCAGAAGGAACATATGCGGTTTCTTGCTTTCACGATATAAATAATAATAATAAAATGGATACAAATTTTATAGGAATACCAAAAGAACCAATAGGAATTTCTAATGATGCAAAAGGTTTTATGGGGCCTCCAAGATATAAAGAAGCCAAGTTTTTGGTAAATAAAGATATGTCATTAGAGATTAATATAAATTAATAAAAGATGGATTAATTACTTGACAAGATATCAAATGAAGACAACCTGTTTTTCGTAGAGTAACAAACAATAAAAATTAGAAAGATGAATAAAATAATAACACTTATATTACTTGTATTTACAGTAAATATTTCGGCACAAACTCAATATGAAAGAGGAATGACTAAGGCCTTTGAGTTGTGGGGTGCAAATAAAACTACAGAAGCAGCTCAACTATTTGAGCGAATTTCAAAAGCAGAAAAAGACAATTGGTTACCTCCATATTATGCAGCGACTATTGAAATTTTAGAAAGCTTTCAAATAAAAGAAGAAGCAACGTTAATTGCTAAATTAAATAAGGCACAAGAATTTTTGGATACCGCGAAATCTATTTCACCTGAAAACCCTGAAATTTTGATTATTCAAGCATTATTACATGTTTCATATATGGCTTTTGATGGACAGAAATATGGAATGACCATGTCGATGAAAAATGTAGGGCTGTATGAAAAAGCCTTGAAAATAGCTCCTAATAACCCGAGAGTTATTTTAAGTAAAGCTGAATCAGATATGGGAGCAGCTCGCTTTTTTGGACAGTCTACAGCGCCCTTTTGTAATACTATCAAAAAAGCTATTGAGTTAGGTAAGAAAGAAAAAGTAAGCGAAAAATTTTATCCGAAATTTAATGTACAAAGAGCAGAACAGGTATTGAAAAAATGTATGAAGTCTTAATATTTTTGTACTAACTGAACTAATAAATTAAAAGAATCTTCATCAGCTACCCATTTTTTATACTTTTTAAAAGGGAGTTGTTGGAGGTTTTTTGTTGGATGTAATTGATGAAAAATAGTAAGTGTTGCTAAAAAACTACCTGTTGTAGAAGGATGGAAGTTATCTAGGCTGTATAAAGACTGTTTGTCTTTATAAGTGTTGTATTCTTTCCATATGCTACCCACAGGAAATAACAAAGCTTTGTTTTGTTTGGCGGCGAACTTATGATTTTCAATTACTTTATCAAAAGTGTGGTAATACCTAACAGATGGCCATACCATAAAGTAACCAAGTTTGGGATTATATTGCTCACAAAGAGTTTTTATTGTTGCTCCGTCTTGTATTAGCATTCTTTTTCCTGCTGTTTGTGAGGAAGGGCCTTGTTGAATAATAACGTAATCAAACTGTTTTTTTGCCAGTAGTTTTTGAAGATTTCCGTCATTAATATGATCAATAATAGCATAATTAGGAAAAGACAAGCTTTTGGTCTTTATAGTTATTCCGTGTTGTTTACCAATATATTCCAACATTTTAGGCATGTTATTCGTATAGGTTAAACTATTTCCAACAAACAAAATATGTTGTGCTTGCGCTGAAAATTGCAGAAAGAGAAGTAAGTAAAGTAGTTTTTTCAAAGAAGTTGATATTATATATTTACACCTCTAAATTTAACCTATTTTTTAATTCTATTCTTCCAATAGAGGTAATAATTACTTCTCTAGAGTTTGGTTTTTTACGTAACCAATCTTTTTTTACCATTATTTCAAGAAGAGACGCACCTAATGCTCCTGCAATATGGTGCTTTCTTTCACTCCAATCTAAACATTGATGAGCAAAAGAACGTTTTTTCTGTTGGATAGTATTAATATTTACTCCAACTTCATTAAACCATTCTTTACCTGATTTCGTAACAATGTAATCTTTCTCAGAAATTATAATGATTCCATTATCTATTAAAGATGTTGTTATTTTTACACCAAGGCTACCTGCTAAATGATCGTAACAGGTTCTGGCATACGTAAAATCACTTAATTTGGGAGCTTTAATTTTCTTGTAGTCTTTATCGATAGAAATTAAACCTGCCATCGCTTCTATGACTTGCGCAACTTCATCGTTGGCAAATTTAAAATAACGATGCCTTCCTTGTTTTTCAACAGATAAGATGTTTGCCGAAACCATTTTTTTTAAATGATTACTGGCCGACTGTAACGAAATATTAGCGCTTGCTGCCAATTCTGTAGCAGTATATGCTTTACCATCGAGTAAATTCCACAAGATGATAGCGCGAGATTTGTCTCCTAAAATAGCAGCGACTTTACTAAACTGATGTTCTAATTCTTCGATAGTAGTAACTTTTGTGTTGTTTTAATCCCATATTAGAGGTCGTTTAACGCCAAGTGTTCTTAAATATCCTAACATTTGACCTGTATGAACAGCTTCGTGATACACCATTCTATTTAAATAATCTCCTAATGTTTTGCTCTGACCTACCTCTTTTCGCTCTATTCGTATGTTCTCTAAATCTGCTTCATTAAGTGTCTTGATCATCTCCATAAAACTATTGCGGTATTGTTCAGCAAAGCTAAGCTCATTTTTTAAATCTGAGTAGGCCAAATCTACCCAAGGAGATTTATAATCACCTAAATCACCTCTGTTTTTAATAATTGTATGAAACAAATGTTCCCCTTCAAGCGTGTGTCTTATCATTTCGATTATAGAAAAAGCTTTAGTATCAGGTTTCCAAGTTAAAAATTCATCAGGAATACCTTTCCACAGTTTTATACTTCGTCTTCTTGTTTCTGAAAAGTTTAATAATATATTCTCTATAGCGTTCATAGTTACTTATTGTTTATTTGAGTGTAAAAGTACATGACGATTTTATATCTTATTTCATTTTAAAATGAAACATGAAATTTTATCTATTGAAAATACTCTAAAAAACTAAATGCTTTTCTATAAACAGAGAAAGCTGTAAGAAAAGCATTTAGTTGAGTGTTTTATTTTTTAATAAAACGGTGTTTATTGCTGTACTATTTTACATCAATTACGAATTCATTTCTAGGAATTCTAACTTTTTTCATTGGTTTAATCCAATCTTTTTCATCGTCGGCATAACCAATGTACATCAATGATACACTTTTTAAGCCCATTTTATCTAACTCTAAAACTTCATCAACAATTTTATTGTCAAATCCTTCAGCAGGGCAAGTGTCTACTTTTAACTCTGCTGCTTGTGCTAAAGCCAACCCTAAAGCAATATAAGTTTGTCTTGATGTGTGTGCAAAATTAACTTCATCAGGAAGATCTAAATACACTTTTTTAAGCATGTCCGTATAGCTGCTAAATCTACCTTGAGGGAGTCCTCTTTCTTCTGTGGTAAAGTCGTATACTTTATCAATTCTCTCAGCAGTGTAATTATCCCAAGCAGCAAAAACTAACACATGTGAGCAGTCTTTCATTGAATCAGGATTCAAAGCTCCCTGTACTAATTTTTCTTTAACTTCTTGATTTGATATTGATATAATTCTAAATTGCTGTAAACCAGATGAGGTTGGTGCTAATCTAGCTGCTTCAATAATCTTTTCAATATTTTCTTCGCTTACTTTTTTATTTGGATTAAAAGCTTTTACTGCATGTCTCCAGTTAAGGTTTTCAATTAATGACATTCTATTTATATTTAATTATTTGTTGTATTTAATTTTACTTCAATATTACCTCTAGTTGCATTTGAATAAGGGCATACTTGGTGTGCTCTTTCAGTTAAGGCTTTTGCTTCTTCTAAAGAAACTTCAGGAATGTTTACATCTAATGCTACGGCAAGTCCAAAACCACCATTTTCTATCTGTCCGATACTTACCTTGGCGTTAACAGTAGTAATACCAGTGTTGATTTTAGATTTTTTAATGACTAGGTTCAAAGCACTGTCAAAACAAGCTGAATATCCTGCAGCAAAAAGCATTTCAGGGTTTGGATAATCGTCATTAGCTCCTCCCAGCGCTTTAGGGTGTCTAACGTCAAGTTCTAAAACTCCGTTTTCACTTTTTACATGTCCATTTCTTCCGCCAGTTGCTTTGGCGCTGATATTATAAATTGGTTTCATCTTTTTTATTGATCTGATTTAAGATATGTTCTATTATATTTTTAAGTTCTGTTAATTTGTCGGCAGAAATATTTAATGAAGTCATAATTAGACTAGGAACACATGCTGCTTTTTCTTGTATGTTCTTTCCGTGTTCTGTTAAATTAATTTTTACGACACGTTCGTCCGTTAACTCTCTTTTTCTTTCCAGAAGTTTCTTTTGCTCTAACCTTTTAAGTAAAGGGGTAAGGGTACCACTATCTAAATTAAGTTTAGCACCTATTTCTGAAACATTTTGATCTCCTTCTTCCCATAAAACTAGCATTACTAAATATTGAGGGTATGTTAAATCTAGCTCTTTTAGTATAGGACGGTATAAACTAATAACTTCTTTCGCTAGTGTATAGACTGGAAAGCATACTTGATTGGTTAATTTTAATTGTTCTGACATAATTGACTTAAATAACAATACAAATATATTATACAATTAAATTGTGCACAATTTAATTATTATAAAATTATGTGAAAATTATTTTAAGAATGTTAATTGAGGTTATAGATTGATGAATAAAATGACATCGCTTTATTCCTTTACTCTATTTACTTGACAGTTATAGCATCCAGGTCTTGCGTTATGTATTTGTATATAAGAAACTTTAGAGTTGCTTAAAAATAATAGAACCTTATTTCTTAAATCATCACCCTTACAAGTATCCATTTCCTGTATCATTCCATCATTATTATATCCTCTCAAAGAAAGATATCTATGGTTGAGAAATTTTGGAATCTCATTAACTTCTAATTTTGGGGTTTTAGCATTTTTTCTCACAAAAATAGGCCCACTTGATTGATAAGGTGATTTAGTTTTGTGATGTTTAAAAGGTAATAATATAACTTCTTCTCCTATTTCTGCATCTTGAAGACTTACTCTACAAGGAAAACCGGGGCTTTTATCTACTATCATTTTTACAATACTGTTAGATAAAAGTTCTTCTGTGTTTAAGTCAAATAAATGATTAAAGGTGTTTTCTATGGCTGAAATTCTAAAATTATGAGTCATAATTTTTATTTTAAAATTGGTTTATAGTTTGTGATATTAGTTTTGAAAAATTACTAAAGGGTTGGGTTCTGTTTTAATATTTCGCATTGTGGAGTAGCTTTGATGATAATTCTCGTATAGTTTTATCATCTTTTATCCTATACTTTTTGGGTATCCACATAATATTTTTATGCAAAAATTTCAAATTATGAAGAGGTTAACAATCAGATTCTTGCTCTATTTATAGTTTTACAGATTCGTAACTATTTATTATTATTTTTCTATCTGCACTCCATCTATAATTTCCCATATTTCCATCACTTTTAATAACTCTATGGCAGGGAATTAAATAGGCAATAGGGTTTTTTCCAATAGCACTACCAACAGCTCTAACAGCCTTGGGGTTATTTATCATTTCGGCAATATCTTTATATGAAAGTAAATTTGAAGAAGGTATTTGAAGTAAGGCTTTCCAAACTTGAATTTGAAATGGAGTGCCTTGTAAATCTAAACTAATTGGAGTTGTGGGGATTTTCCAATTTTTGAAGTATTCTTGAACAAGTTTACTGTTACTTTGTAGTTCTTTAGTGAAAATTGCCTGATGATACTCAGACTTAATTTTTTCAAGACTTAAATCATCAAAAGACAAGTTACAAATCCCTTTTTCTGTTTCAATAATTATAGCACTTCCAAAAGGTGTTTCAATTTCTCCAAAATAGAACTTCAAATTTTTTCCTCTTTTTTGAAATTCTCCTGGAGTACAAGCTTCTATTTTAATAAATAAATCATGCAATCTACTGTTTCCTGACAACCCAATATTATATGAGGTTTCCAAAGTAGACTGACCTTTTCGCAATAATTCTTTTGCTTTTTCTAATGTTACAAATTGAACATAATCTTTAGGACTAATACCAGCCCATTTTTTAAAGACTCGTTGAAAATGAAACTTACTTAAATTAACATGATTTGCAATTTCTTCTAAATTAGGTTGTTCTTCGTAGTGATCTTTGATGAATTTGATTGCTTTAGCAATTATATCGTAATGGTATATATTTTCCATACTACAAAAGTCAATTCATTTTACTTAATTTTCAATCCGATTGTTGCTGTTTTGATAATGTTGCATGGCCTATTTGTACAAGATTAGTTGGTGTTTTTAGGCACCTAATTTAGCAAATACAAACTGAATAGAAAATCCGTAAGGATTTTCGTAAGTAGTCGGGAACAAGCAATTGCTTATAGTCTTTATTGTGTGGCGTTTTTTAAATCATTTTTCAATCCCAAGTTAGCTAAAATTAATTGTATAGCTATTTTTCTTAAACAGTAAATTTGAGATTTCAAATCTTTTTCCTTTATTGAACTCACACTTCCGTGTGTTAGCTTATCACGAGTCTTTTTTAATCTTCCAAAAGAAAACCCAAAATCAGTAGGTTTGATATTGTTTAAGTTTAAAGTTTCTTCTAATGGACTTTTTAAGGGTTTTATTTCAATTTTATTAATTAATCCATTCCATTTATCTTTTAATAATTGACTTTCTTCACTATTTTCTAAGGTTTTAGAAATTAATTCAAATGCCTTATTAAAATTCTCTTCTTTTGATTTCTTAAATTCAAATTTTTCAATTTCTTGTTTGATATTGAAAATCTCAATTATATTAAACAACAATAGAAATGAAGCGTTTAAATCAACTTCTCTAGAGTGCAAATAATTATTTATCGCTTTGTTAAATTTTTGTTCATTTTTTAGATAGTTCGAGAACCAATCCGTTTTAAGTGTCTTTTGAATGTTATAATTCTTTTCTAAATGATAAAAAATTGTATTAAAAACAGAAACGAATGTTTTGTTGTTTGGCGATGTATCTCTAAAAATAAAAATTTGCTCCTCTGTTCTGAAAGTTAGTTTTTTACAAACAATACGAATTCCAAAACAAAATGATAGAAAATTACATATTATTTGAATTTTTCTTTTAGCGTTTTCAAAGTCAGCGTTTTCAAATTTATAATTGATAGTAGGTATTTTTTTGACTGTAAATTTTTCACTACCTCGTGTTTCATTATTTGTGAATTCCAGTTCAGGTCTAAAGGTCAAAGGTTCTGCATTGTAGTATTCAGACATTCCATCCATTCTAGAAATTGAGAATTCATTTTTGTTTTTGTAATTTGAAAAATATGAGTAAAATGTATTAACTACTTTTAATCCATTTTTATTCAAAAATGCTTTACCTTCGTTTATAAACTCTTTGTGTTTGTTTGGGAATATTAAGGCTATTTTGCTTACGTAAATTGTAAAATATGAATTCTGAAAGTCTGTTTGAAATGATTAGGTCTTATAAATTCTACTCTTGTCAAGAAAAAGAGTAACTTCTGTTTCTAAAATTTCAAAATTATCCTCAAATAGTCCGTGTGAACCTTTTGACATCATAAAATGTCTGTCAATTTGAGAATTTGGCTTATTATCTATTATTTGGAAATACATTTCTTTGTCAGAAACGTACAGATGAGAATGAAAGATTTCAGATGAAATTTCAGTGTTTTTGAATTTTAAATTAATACAGTAATATTCTTTCACTTAAGATTTTTTTTCAAATGAAACACAACTAGTTTATAAGCAGAATAAACTTACTATGAGACTTCTTTTATAATGAGGTTGAATGGAAGTTATAGCAATGTTTATTCTCTTCTCATTTATTGAGAACTAAATATAGTAAAAAATCCCAAGCTGTTTGCTTGGGATTTTATGGTATCAATAATTATCTATTTCTGTAGTAGCTTCTTGTAAGCGTTTTATTCTTTTATAATTTTATAGGTAAGAGTTTTTTTCTTGGTTTTTACATCAATAAAATACAAGCCTTTAGGTGCTGATTTTAGATTGATATTAATGTTATTTTGTGTAGCGTTTTGTTGTAAAATAGTTTGCCCTAAAAAGTTTCGTACTGTATACGAAAAAGGAGTACAGTCTGCACAATTGATATTCACCATCTCTTTTGTTGGGTTAGGAAAAACCTTGAAGGTTGCAGCTGTTTGTAAACTGTTATCGGTTGTTTCAGATATTCTAGAAGCACTTCCCACAGATAAATTGATAACAGCACTCACACCTTTATGGTCAGAAGGCCATGGTAATTGGTTGGCTTCAAACGTGTCATTTTGGGTATTAGCAGTACTCGATACATTGTTAACATACGAAGCTTTTGGCCCCACAAGAGCAGCACTGGTTGCTGAAAGGGTAGCACCTCGGTAAAAAATATAATCAATACGATCTCTTTCGTCAGCTTCTGGTGTCCAGCTAGTGCTTCCAACACCCGTAGCTACAGAAGGCCACGTAATACCTGGGTTGGCAACTTCGTCAGGATATACTGCTCTATAAGCATCCACAAAGCCATTATTTTCTAAAGATTTGGTGGTATGCCAAGGAAATACAACACCATGATGATCAAACATATTGGCTTGTCTTGAGGTCCAGTCTAAATGCGAAGGTTCGTTAAAATCTCCCAATAGAATCACTGGTCGAGTTTCATTTTTTACGTGATTGATAAAAGCAGCAATTTGCTCGTCTCTTTGTGAGCCTAAATTTTGTTCTGTAATTGCAGCAGGATCTGTAACAGGTTGCGGATCTTGGTTTACAGATCCTATTTTACTCCATCCACTGTATGGTGAAGAGCCTCCACAGTTGTATCCTCTTGGAAGATAGGTAGCATAATAAGTATAGTCTAAATGTGCTGTAGCTACCACAACACTTTGTCCGTTAACATCTACATCAAACACAGAAATAGCTCCTAAGTTTGTGCCCGATGAGGTAATTGGGTATTTACTAATGATAGAAACATCACCATAAGCATATCCTCTGTTATAATTTAAGCCAATGGCCGCAAGGTTGTTTACAATTTTAGTGGTCCAATCACCCGTATAGTTTCTCACTTCGCTAAAACATACAATATCTGGATTTACTTCAGCAATCACATCTCTAATATAAGTCATTCCGTTAGGTACCGAAGTTCCTTCTTGCCAAATATTAAACTGTAGTACTTTAAGACTGTTTGTATTGCGTACGTTAACATAACCCGTTTTAGTAATCGTGTTACTTCCAGTAGCATTGGTAGCTGTTAATGTAACACTGTAAGTTCCTTCAGAAGGATATGTTATAGTAGGATTTTTAGCAGTACTCGTAGCAGGTGTTCCGCCTTCAAATGTCCAGTTCCAAGAGGTAGGAGTGTTGGTTGAGCTATCCGTAAAAGAAATTTGTTGTCCTGCAATAACAGAAGACGTATTCGAGGTAAAATTAGCTACAGGAGCTCCTGTTTGAATTAAAGTACCGCTTATATTAATCTCCGCAGCTGAGGTGTAATCTCCACCGTTAATATCTGAAGTGGCTACTAAACGTAGATATTGTCCTTGTTTTTTAGGGA
The DNA here is from genome assembly GCF_003387615.1 of Tenacibaculum gallaicum. Classification (GTDB taxonomy): domain Bacteria; phylum Bacteroidota; class Bacteroidia; order Flavobacteriales; family Flavobacteriaceae; genus Polaribacter; species Polaribacter gallaicus. Next base: position 404,755 of record NZ_QUNS01000002.1, read on the forward strand.
AGCTAACGGTTTTTTCTGTTTGATTTGAAGCAAAAGTACCTGTTGCAACCGCTGTTCCCCAATTTGAAGGCGTATCACTTACATAAATTTTGTAGTCGGCAATTGTACCGTTGGTTCCTGTTTGGCGAGGTAGGTATTTTAGCTCACAAATATTATAGATATCGTTTAAGTTAATTTGGATTTCATGTGGGTGCGTTGGTTGGGTAGCACTCCATTCGGTATGCCAAATAGTTGCTGTGTCACCATCAAAAGCATTGGTTGCTACCCCATTTTCACCTGATGTTTCTTGGCTGTCAACATACTGTAAACTCCACCCAGTTTGTGAAATAGGAGGGCAGGTTGGAATTTCAGTAGTAATCGTAAAACTCGAGGAAGCTAAAACAGTATATCCATCATTTTTTAAAAAATAGATATCATAAGTTCCTGTGTTTGGTAAACCTGATGAAAAGGTAATAGCACCATTCTTTAGCTTTTGAGTGGCGTTTTTTTGTCCGTTTACGTACAACCAATCAATGGAACTAACCAAACCAGGAGTATCACCTTGGTTATATATACCAATCCAATCTTTTGCATTGCTAGGACCGTCTGAAAAATTGATGGTAATAGCTTTGTTAGGAGCATAAGTTGTTTTTGAGGGGCTTACGCTTTGAGCGTGTAAATTAACAAGACTTCCTACTAATAAGAAGCATGCAAAAAAAATAGTTTTTCTCATGGGGGTTAATTATTTTGATGTTGTATGAATTCTTATAGAATCTAATCTACAGAAATAGTTAATTGATTAAACATCAAATGTATAAACTAATCGTTTGCATGAGTGAAGAGAGCGTAAACAGTCTGTTAAGACATTGTTATTTTTGTGTTTTAATGTTTTTAATGAAGTTTTTGTTTAAGTTAATTTACGCTCTCTTCAAATGAAAAAGTTTAGCTTCTTTCATTTTTTTTATGCCCAGTAGCTAGTACCATTTCAGGAGATAAGTCTGTTATTTTTGCTCTCAACTCTTCTGTCATACTTATATCTAATGAAGCTAAAGCAGGTTTTAATTGTTCTAAATTACGAGCGCCAATTAAAGGTGCAGTTATTGCTTTGTGTGCTTTTACCCAGGCAATGGCAAGACTAACAGGGTTTAAGTTGTTTTGATTAGCAAAATCAACATAACTATTAACTGTTTTATAGGTAATTTCATCATTATATCGTTTTTGATACATCGTGCTTTCAGCAAAACGACCTTCTTTTTTACCTGTTTTATATTTTCCAGTTAGTAATCCTCCACCAAGTGGACTATAAGAGGTAACTCCTAATCCTTCACTTAATGCCATTGGTAATAATTCTGATTCGCATTGACGTTTTACTAAATTATACATGGGCTGAATAACAGAAATAGGAGTGTAGTTGTTTTGTTGTGTAACCGCAATGGCTTTCATTACTTGCCAAGCAGCAAAATTACTGAGACCTAAATATCGTACTTTTCCTTGTTTTACAAAATTGTCGAATGTAGCTAAGGTTTCTTCCAAAGGTGTGTTTTCGTCAAAAGCATGCGCATAATAAACATCTATGTAGTCTGTATTTAAACGTTTTAAGCTATCGTCTAAGGCTTTTATTAAGTGCCCTCTTCCTAAGCCTCTGTTATTTACACCTTCTCCTGTAGGAAAATAGGCTTTTGTAGCAATAACTACTTCATCACGATGTTCATGTATTAGTTTTCCTAAAATTTTTTCAGAAGTTCCATTGTTGTATATGTTAGCTGTATCAAAAAAGTTAATTCCTTTATCTTTTGCTGCTTGATATATGGCTTTTGAAGTTGATTCATCTGCTTCCCCTCCAAAGGTCATAGTACCTAGACATAATGTTGAAACTTTTAATCCAGAGTTTCCTAAAGTTTTATATTCCATCTTGTAGTTATATTATTGTATGTAAGGTGTTGGTAAAGTTGTTTAAAAAAAGGTTTTGAGAGTTTTTACTTGCACGTTGTAGTGATAAGAAAGGGTTTAAATCTTCTAGTTCAACAAGTAAAAGCGATCCATCTTTAAGTCGGCAAGCATCTACCCGAGTAATACCTTGAGATAGGGTATTCCATTCAATAAATTTGTTTGCAAACTCAAGGTCTTTTGAAGTTACGGCTATTTCTTCTAATTCCCATCGTTTTGATTTATCAGGAGCATATAAAGCGTATTGAAATTCCTGATTGATATAATAAAATGATATTTCGTATTCAAAATTTACAAAAGGTTGTATAATTTTATTTTCAAGGTTTGTTCTTTCTAGTTCATTTTTATTTAATACTTCCATACCAATGGAATCTGCGCCATTTTTAAGTTTTACTATATACTGTTCAGGATTTCCTAATAATGAAATATCAGAAATGTTTTCTACAGTTGGTATTACAGGAAAATTAAGTTGAGTTAACTCCATTAAATAGTCTTTACCTACCATATCTGCTTTTCCATCAAAAGAGTTAAAAGTATGTATGTTTTGTTTTTTAACTTCTGAAACAAAATTTTTGTAGTAAGTTTCGTAGCCTAAAACGGCTCCTGTATTTCTATAAACTATAAAGTCTGCTATATGTAGGTTTTCAATAGCTTGTTGTGGGTGACCAATAATTATATTAAAATGTTTCTTTAGTTTTGAAATAATAAATAAGTCTTCTTCGTAATAATTTCTTCCGTTGGCTTTATAAAATAAATCAGTTATATATAAAATACGTTTCATAGTTGTGTTTTTGAATTAGATTTCTATTGTTGTTTTAAAAACAGGTACAGCGCTGCCTTTTATTTGTATTTTAGTAGGGATGTTTTTTGATGTTTCTACTCGAACAAAAATATCTCCCGAACGTTGCATTTTTTCACCCTGTCTTCCTGTAAATTCAAAAACACTTCCGTTAAAATTAATTATTTTGTTTTGAACCAAATAACCACCTAAAGGTCCATTTGCGTTCCCTGTTACAGGATCTTCATGTATTCCAATGGCAGGAGCAAACATTCGTCCGTTTGTCAAAACATTTTTATTGTTAGGGTTTAGTGTAAACACGAAATAGCCATTGCAGTTTATTTCTTCACTTAGTCTTTCTAAGGCATCCATATTTGGAGTTAGTTGATTGAGTTTTTCATTACTTTTAATACCAATCATTACTTTAGAATGACCAGTTGAAGCAATTTGAATAGGATATTTTTTATCTCTATCAGAACCTTGTAAACCCAGAGCATTTAAAAGTTTTTCAGTTGTAGTTACATTAAACTCTGGGCTTAATTCAAACTTACCTTGTGTCATAATAATTTGATAATTGGAGTTGTTTTTTACAACTTCAATAGGTAAAATACCAATACTGGTTTTCATGTTTAAAACACAAGAGTTTAATTGTTCTTCTAATGCCTTTACATAAATAGCAGCTATGGTTGCATGTCCGCAAATAGGAACTTCGGTTGTGGGAGTAAAATATCGAATGACTCCATCATAATCTTTCGAGTTTGATGAGAGGATAAATGCAGTTTCAGAATTATTAAGTTCTCTGGCTATTAGTTGCATTTCTGTATCTGATAATCCGTCGGCATTTACCATAACTCCAGCAGGGTTTCCTTTAAATTTTTCTGTAGTAAAAACGTCTATTTGATATGTGAGATATGGTTTCATAAGAAGAATTTTTATAATGTAATGCTAACTTTCCCCATGTGTTTAGCCTTTTTTAAGTAAGCAAAAGCTTCTAAAGTATCATCAAAAGCAAATGTTTTATCAATTACAGGATGAATTTCGTGCAATTGAAAAGCACGTAACATATTGTTATACATTTCTGTTGAACCTGTTTCAATACCTTGTATTCTTGCTGCTTTCATCATAATAGTTCCTGTATCTATTACACCACTAGTACCATCAATAACACCTACCATACTTATTGTACCTTCACTTTTTACACATTGTAAAGATTGACTAATATGTGAACCTCCTACAACATCTATAACTTGATCAACTCCTTTGTTATTGGTTAGTTTTAGTACTTCTTTAGTCCAGTTTTTAGTTGTTTTATAGTTGATGGTATGGTGAGCTCCTAATGCTGTTGCTTTTTGTAGTTTTTTATCACTACTTGAGGTTATAATAACTCGGTAACCAGCTAATTTTGCAAGTTGTAACGCGAATAAAGAAACACCTCCTGTGCCTATGAGGAGTATAGTATCGCCTAATTTTAGGTTAGATTGTTCTACTACAGAATTCCAAGCTGTAAGTGCTGCTACTGGTAATGTTGCTGCTTCTTCAAAGGATAAATAGTTAGGGAATTTATGAAGAGCTTTTTCAGGTAAGACTACATACTCAGCCATAATACCATCTCTGTCTGAACCTCCTAAAGATTCTTTTAGTTTATTAGCGTTTAGTTGTCCTGTTTCCCAATTGGGCAAAATTAAAGAGGTAACATTATCACCTTCTTTAAATTTAGTTACTGTATTACCTACTCTTACAACCTTTCCAGCAGCATCGGAACCAGGAATTCTATTTTCGGTTGGTTTCCACTTTCCTGAACCTTCAGTAACAAGGATATCACGATAGTTTAATGAGATAGCCTTTATTTTGACTAATACTTCATTGGGTTTTATTTCAGGTATTTGTGTAGTTGTTACTTGTAACTTTCCGTTAGAGATTTTAAATAATTTCATCTGTTTTCTAATTTTATGATCACCGCCAGGGATGCTTTAAATGTACTTTTGTATTCGATAGACGGGAAGGGGAGAAAAAAGACGCAAAAAAAATTACTCTAAGAAATCAATGATTTTACCGTTGTCATCGGTAATAACATTAGGGCAGTCTAAAATATCTTCTTTTAATAGGTTTTTGGCGCGTTGTACTCTTGATTTAGCTCCTGAATAAGATATGTTTTTGTCTTGGGCGAGTTGTAATTGTGAATAATCTTTGAAAGAAGTAAGTAATATTGCTTCTTTATATTTTTCTGAAAGGTTACTTATTTTACCATTGATACAAGTAGAAAGTTTTGTATAGGTGTTATCTTCTTTAGCCTCTTCAGGAAATTCTATATCTGTATGACCTTCTTTTGAAGTTTGTTTTTTTCTGAAGTAGTCTAAAACTACATTTCTACATATTTGATATACCCAAGATGTTAGTTTAGAGGTGTCTTTAAGTGTGTCTATTTTTGTAAGAGCTTTTATAAAAACTTCTTGTAAGATATCTTTTGAGTCCTCTTCGTTTTTAACTCTACTTAAAATGAAACGATAAAGTTCTTGGTGAAGGTCATCCCAAAGTATTTTTATGTCTTTGTTCATTTTAGTTCGTTTAAAATTATGGAAGTATATTCAAATTTACTACTTTTTTCATCAAGTTAAAAGCTATGTATAGTTTATTATGTGTTGAACAATAGGGGAACAAAATAGGAGAATGAAGAATAGTAGTTAATTATTAGTTTTTGTCTTTCTAAGCTCAATTTCCATTGCTCTTTTATAAAAGTCAGCAAATTTTTTTTCGTTGTACTTAACTCTCATGGCTGCTAAAACATCTGGTAAGCCTAAACTAAACCAATCCCAAAGCATGGTGTCAAAATTGTATTTATATAGTTGTTTTCCTATTTCGTTTCTTATTTGTGTGATTTCAGCAGTTGAAATACCATGTTCATTTAGTAGCTGGGTTGTCTTAATATTTTCTTCTGGGGTAGTAGCCGTATCTAGATAAGGTTCTAGTAACCAGTTCCAGTTTTTTGTTTCTTTAAAAGTAGCTATGTTGTTTCTTTCTGTAAACTCTTTAAGTGGCTTGGTATGCTCTCTTGAAATAAATATAACTTCGTTATCAATTCTAATTAGTGGGGGATAGGATAGATAACAGATGGCTGTTATTTCTTTAGCTTTAATTTTTTTATTTGGGAATACAGTTGAAGGTTTAAAAGGATATGCTAAAATTTCAATCTCAGTTTCTAAGATTTTAGCTTCTCCAATACCACAAATCATATTATTCATTTCATAGTTTGTAGCTCCGAAAAAGGTGCCTTTTTTACTAAATATTTTCTTTAAAAACTTCAGCATTTTTGATTGGTTGAGTTTTACTCATTTAAGTCATTGACTAACTTTCTAGAAATAACTGTGTCGTAAATTATTTTTAGCTTCGTTATTTTGTTTTCAGAATCAAGTTCAATAATATCAACAACATCAAACTCTACTTTTTCATTGTTTTTTAAAGTCCATTTATAGGTAAAGTAAAGAGCTAAATTATTTGAGTCATTCTGTTCAAAAATTCCTTTTTGGAAAAGTTCAGAATTAGAAGTGTCATTATTTAATTCACGATAAAATTCGTCAGCTTTTTTAACTCCATAGATAGGAGACTCAACAATTCCTTTATTACTAAACAAATCAATAACCTTTTCTATATTTCCGTTTTCTAGGTGTTCTAGATATTTTTTTGCTACTTCACTTTTATTCATTGGTTCAAGGTTTATTTAAGGTTACATATACAGTTATTCTAAAGGTATGGTTTCTATTTTTATATAGTATAATGTGACTTTTACAAACTTGGTCAGTGTAACTACGAATATAAAAACAATCACTGCGAAAACAAACTACTTTTTACACAGTACTATCTACCGTATACATTTGACACTTGTAATTAATAATAAAACATTATATCAAACAAAGATGGAAGAACAAGTTGCTATTTTAAAAAATGAGGATTATTCTTTTAGAGAACTTAACGGAGGCATTGCAATTTTAGATTATATAGGACAGTCAACTAGTGTTGTGATACCCGACTATATAAACAATAAACCCGTGATGTATATATTAAGGGAAGCTTTTGATGATAAAGGACTCAAAGCGGTGGTTTTACCAAAATTTCTAGAGTATATAGATGAAGATGCTTTTTATAAGAATGAAATTAAAGAGTTGGTAATTCCTTCAAAAGTTACAGAAATTAGAGGAGGGGCTTTTGGAAGAAATAAAATTGAAAAACTTATTATTGAAGCGCCAATTACAACGATTCATATGTTTTGTTTTGTAGGAAATGCACTTACAAGTATAGATTTACCAGAATCAGTTACTACATTGTATAACGATTGTTTTGCAGAGAATGATTTTGTTGAGCTTACGATTCCTGAGCACATAACAACCCTAGGGAGCGATTCATTTAAAGAGAACAAGAAGTTAAAAAAGGTAGTCTTGCCTCAAAAATTAGAAGGTAGTATTACTGGAGCCTTTAGAGGATCAGATATTGATAATATTGATTTTGTGTTGTGCTAGGTAATATTAATTAGAGCTAATAAAAACAGTCGCTTTATTAAGTTATAGAGACTGTTTTTTATGTTTAGTTGGTTACTAAGCTTAATTGTATTTAAAACAAGAATAGGTTTTAAAAAGAAAATAGCGAACCGAAGTTCGCTAATAAATTTAATTACATTGGTTTTGGAACACACTTACAATTTTCATCAAACTCATGATCTTCATCACAAGGAAGCGGAAGGAAACGGCATTTAGTAGTTCTTATTCCTCCATTAATAAATTGTTGTTCCTGTTTGTTTAAAACAGCACCTAAGTTTGAAATGTTCTTTAACATAATTTTTGGTTTAAAATTTAATCAAAATTAGGTATAAATAAAAATGAAAGAACCTTTAAAACCGTAATAAAAGTAAGGTAAAACCCTATTTATAGGGGTTAACAGATGAAAGTATTTGAAACAAAATAAGAAGATATAATTACTTATAACAGTTGCTGTAGCCAGTATTTATTTTGTCAATATCCAGTTTATTAGGTCTTTTTTGTCTACAATAGCCCAACTATGAGGATGTCGTTCACCATTTGCTCTATATCCTTTGTTAGTTGTTGGTATATACTCAACATTATTAAAACCTTTAGTTTTTAAACTCTCATATAGTTTTTTGATATAGAAAGCATTCATTTGTTCATAATCGCCCATTCTATTCTTTTTCCACCAAAGAGTATCGGGTTCTGTGTAAAGTCTAATCTTAGTGTTTTTTAGTTTCTTTATGTTAGAAATATTGTCTGTACTAGAGGTAAATACAGCTTTTTTCTCGTATTTTTTAATACTATTTTTAGGGTTGCCAAAGTTATCACCTAATGTTTCTAATAGCCAAGTACTTTCTAGAATTGCAGGCTCTGAAAAGTTTCGTTCTATATTTTTTTCTGAAGACTTATACAAAGCAATCAAATCTATTGGAGAATCTACTATAAATACTCCTTTTGGATCGATATAGAACTGTTTCTTCCCAACAATATAATTGCTTATTAAAAGACTAACAACTCCACCGCTAGAAAAGCCTCCAATAAAAATATTGTCAGTTGGTAATTGATTTTCTGTAATTATAGTTTGTAAACTTTTAGCAAGTTGTTGTTGTTCGTTTTCTTCAAGCCATAATTTCTGATTAAGATTAGAAAGTATAACTGCAATATTATTTTTTCTAGCAATATCAAGAATTTTAAACTCTCTTTTAATGTCTTTAGCAACTTCTGGGTAGCCACCAAACAAAATTAAAACCGCCTTAACTTCTTTAGTTGGTTTATAAAGTTCGTAACCTTCTTTTATAAGCTCGGTAAACTCAAATTTTTCAGGAGTAACTTGTTGTTTCTCTTGTTTACTCAGCTTACAGGAAACAACCACAATAAAAGCTAGAATTAATATTATTGTAAGTTTTTTCATTTGTATTCAATGTTTTGCTAGGGGTAGTAATTTTGGTTAAGAGGTAGGCAAGAGTAAGTAATTACTTGTAACTATTGATATGAGGAGTATTATTTTATAAGTGCTCCTACAAGAACACCAATTAAACCACTTATAGAGCTAATCACTGGCACAACCCACCATCTACTATCTTTCTTATTTTCAAAAGCTCTTGTGTGCAAGTCAATTGCAACGGCTATTAAAGATTGGACTTCTGAACTGTTTAAAGGTGACCTCGAAATTTTTTCTTTCGCCTCAGTAGCTGGTAAATTATTTATTTGGTCTAAAGTTATTTCTTTATTTAGATCAACATGAAACCTTCTTTGTTTACTTCTCCTCCAAGCTAAAGAAACTTTTCCTTCATCACTATTAAATCTGAAAAATTCAGGATGCTCTTCAAAAACCTTTTTCCAATAAGCAAAATTAGATTCATCACCAGAAATCCTCATAGACCAACTTTTAAAGTCTAATTTATAAAACTTATAGATAGACATTACTTGAATAGCGGCTAGAACATCAGCTAAACGATTTTCATATTTAATGTATGGAGATTCATTTTTTGAGTGGAACATTTTATTGTTGTTTTAATAAAGGTTATTAATTAGAAAGTTATAGCTAACAGTTCCATATGATTAAAAGTAATGGGTTCAAGTCTAATATTTTTTGACACTTATAACTCCAAGTTGACTCAGAAATAGTAAAAACTGTCGTAATTGCGGTTATAGTTATTCTACAAATTTTAGAATTAACCTACCAATTGAATTAACACAATCTCTGGTGAATTCAGCTAGCCATTTATCAGAATCTTTATCAAAATGAGATTCACTAAAATTATTTCTTGCATTAGATATTGCGTTAGTAATGGTTCCAATTAAATTTAGCATTGGTTCTGGGAATTTTTTGTCAGTTTCAAGAAAACGAGCCTTTAAATCCTCTCTTACAATTTTAGAAATTTTTGATAATTCAGTTTCATCTTTTTGTGAAGGAACTTTTAAGAAAATATACGTCTTGAAAATTCCTTCTAATGATGAATATGCATAGGTCAAAGTTAGATTAAACTCTTCGTTTCGGATTGACTCGTCCATCTTTCTTAGACATTCTTCAAGCTTGTCAGAATTGTCAATTATATTTGGTATTTCGAGTTTTGGAACGGCAGTTTTGTTTGTGCTATCTAATTTTTTAACATCCTCTATTATTGTAGTTGGACAGTTTAAAAGCTCTAAATCTTCTATTATTTCTGTTGTATCAAAAGGTTCATTAAGCCAAGTTGAAAATGTTATTAAAAAATCTCTAATAAATAGATAAAACCGATTGTTGGCTTTTTCTATGAGATCATTCATTAATATGTTCAACGTATTAATTGAATCATATTTTTCATAATCCATTTCAAGAGAAATTACCCTACGTGAATTCTTGACATGATTATAGGTGTTTCTCCAATATTCTTCTAGTCCAGCTTGAATTCTTAATCTTTTAAAATCTCTAGATTTAAGAAAAGGACCAACGTTTATTTTTTTTAAGCTGTCAGCAAAGGGCTCAAGTATTGGTAGAGGGTCATTCATTTATTTGATAGTTTTTACTAATTACGCACAACTCGTTATATACTAAATTTTAGTTCTTTTACCCGATACAAAATGGAATATCATAAGATATAGCAATTTTATTAACACTCTCAAATATAAAAAAAGTAAGATAAAAAAGTGCAACTTTTTTATCGGGTCGACACCCCAAGCCTAATCGGGTCGACACCCCAAGCCTAATCGGGTCGACACCCCAAGCCTAATCGGGTCGACACCCCAAGCCTAATCGGGTCGCCACCCCAAGCCTAAGGGGAGTGACACTCCCTCGGTAAGGGGAACGATGCTCCCCGCCTAAGGGGAGTGTTATTCACTGCCTAAGGGGAGCAACACCAAACAAGTAAAAAGGTAAAATATTCGTATTGTGTAGAAAAATGTTTGTTAGGTGTTGTGGTGTATAAAGAAACCATTTTAAAAAACAAATACACCCCAAAGAGAAGTGTATTTAAGTGTAAAGTTTTATAAACAGTTAACTTAACAGCTAACAAAAGCACAGGTGGTGTTCTTGTTTGTTTCAATTTGTACCGTAAGTGAGAGTTGTGTAATTGTTTTTATACTAAAGGCTCTGCTTTAAAACCTTTACTTTTTACAATAGCAATTACTTCATCCGCAGTAATTCCTTTAGAACTTACGGTAAGAACTTTATCATCAAAATTAGTATCTACATTCCAATGACAAATACCTTCAGCATTGTCTAAATCAGTTTGAACTTTTGATACACATCCTCCGCAGTTAAGGTTTGTTTTGAATTTTAACTCTTTATTGTTTTCCATGATATTAAAAATTTATTTGTTATTGAATACTGCGAATTTCAGCACAACAGGTGTGTTTGTTGTTGTACAATTTTAAGATTGATTTGTGAGATTTACAGATTTACTTATTAAGTGAGATTTAAAACGTTCCGACACTTGCTAGTGCCGAAACACTTGTTACTTTTTCCATTTTAATCGTAAACTATTGCTAACCACACTAACACTACTCATAGCCATAGCTGCACCAGCAATCATAGGGTTTAATAAGAAACCATTAAATGGATATAAAATACCAGCTGCAATAGGAATACCAATAAGGTTGTAAATAAATGCCCAAAATAGGTTTTGTTTAATGGTAGCTACCGTTTGTTTTGAAAGCTTTATAGCTTGTGGTATTTTACTCAGGTCAGATGATATAATGGTCATTTTAGCAACATCCATTGCAATATCACTACCTTTTCCCATGGCAATACTTACATCAGCAGTAGCTAGGGCAGTACTGTCGTTAATACCATCACCAACCATAGCAACGGTTTTTCCTTGTTGCTGTAACTCTTTTACAAAATCGGCTTTATGTTGTGGTAATACTTCAGCTTTATAATGTTGAATACCTGTTTCTTCAGCGATAGATTTTGCGGTAGCTTCGTTGTCACCCGTAAGCATGTATAATTCAATATCCATAGCTTGTAGCTCCTTAATAGCTTGTACTGAGGTTTCTTTTATTTTGTCTGAAATAGCAAGTACAGAAAGTGCTTCCTTATTATTAGCAAACCAAATAACTGTTTTAGCTTGTTTACTCCATTTGTTAGCTTGTTTTATAAGTTCGTCAGCTATGGAAATGTTGTTTTCAGCTAATAATTTCTTATTACCAACAAAAAAGGTTTCCTCGTTATAATCAGCCTTAGCACCTTTACCTGTAATACTGTCGAAATTTGTTAGTGTGGTAGTGGCAGTATCTCCTAAAAACTTTACAACAGCTTCTGCTAATGGATGTTCAGATTTTTTCTCAATACTTAAAAGAATGTTTTTAGCGGTATCATTATTCTGTAACCAAGATATACCAGTAACCTCTGGTTTTCCTTCGGTAATGGTTCCTGTTTTATCTAAAATAATAGCGTTTACTTTTTTAGCAGATTCAAGGCTTTCAGCATCTTTAATTAAAATACCGTTTTCGGCACCTTTACCCACACCCACCATAATAGCGGTAGGGGTAGCGAGACCTAAAGCACAAGGGCATGCAATAACCAATACGGTGATGGCTGCTAATAATCCTTGAACAACTCCGTTATCTCCACCTAAAATAAACCATATAATAAATGTAATAACAGCAATACTCATAACTACAGGTACGAAAATACTGGCGATTTTATCAACTAATTTTTGTACAGGAGCCTTACTACCTTGTGCATCTTGCACCATTTTAATAATCTGAGCAAGCATGGTTTCTTTTCCAACTTTAACAGCTTTAAATTGAAAACTTCCTTTCTGATTAATGGTTCCTGCAAATACTTTTTCATTTTCTTCTTTTAATACCGGAACAGGTTCACCACTTAACATGCTTTCATCTACATACGAGCTTCCTGTAGTAACCATACCATCTACTGCAATTTTTTCTCCTGGTTTTACAAGAATAGTGTCACCTACGTTCACTTCTTCAATAGCAGTTTGCTTTTCCGTTCCGTCAGGTTGTATCACAATCACAGTTTTAGGCTGTAAACCCATCAATTTTTTAATGGCAGATGAGGTGTTTCCTTTGGCTTTTTCTTCTAATAATTTTCCTAAAAGAATAAATGCAATAATAACTGAAGCAGCCTCAAAATATACATGTGCTTCTAATCCTCTAGATTCCCAAAACTTAGGAAATAGCATGTTAAATACACTAAATATATAAGCTATACCCGTACTTAAGGCTACTAGGGTGTCCATATTTGCAGAACGATGTTTGGCTTGTTTCCATGCATTGATAAAAAAGTCTTTACCAAACCATAGCAACACTGGGGTAGAGAAGGCCCACATAATAGGGTTGGCGTAAGGCATGTTCATAAAAAACATACCAATAACAACTACAGGTAATGAAAGTATTACCGACCACATGGTTTTGGTTTTTAGTTGCTTGAACTTCTTTTCATGAATAGCTTCGAGGGTTTCTTGTTGTTTGGTTTCCTCTTCAATTAGCAAATCATAACCCGCACCTTGTACTGCTTTTTGCAATTTTGTAGCATTGGTCATGTTAGGAAGATATTCTACCGTTAAATTTCCGTTAGCAAAATTTACCGAAGCATTTACTACACCTGGTTCGTAGCTAACAATACTTTCAGCACTTCCTGCACAAGAGGCGCAAGTCATACCTAATACTGGAAATACTTTTTTAACAGTGGTAACACCATAGCCAAGGTCTTTTATAGTAGTAACGGCGTTTGCAAGAACTTCTTCATTAGTAACCGTAATAGCAGCTCTTTGGTTGTTTAGTTCTACTTTGTGGGTTTCAATTCCCTCAACATGTGCTAGTCCTTTTTCAACGATTAAAGCACAGTGCTCACTTTCCACACCTTCTAGAGGTAGGTAAATGATTTCTTTATTGTTATTTGTTGCCATTTTTTTACTGTATTAATTGTACAATACAAAGTTGGCATTAAGTTAGAGAAAATTTATTGTGGAATTTTGGAATTGATTTATAAGATTTACACCTCGTCTAATGGTTTTCTTCTGTCTTTACGAATTTTTTTAAAGTGACTAGGCGTTAATCCTGTAACTTTTTTAAACTGATTGCTTAAATATGCTACGCTTGAGTAGTGTAAACGAAAGGCAATTTCGCTTAATGATAATTCATCGTAAACGAGTAATTCTTTCACCTTTTCTATTTTTTGAGCAATAAAATACTTTTCTATGGTAGTGCCTTCTACTTCAGAAAAAAGATTGGATAAGTAATTATAATCGTGATGTAGTTCGTTGCTTAATAGTTCAGATAGATTGATTTTTGTTTCACTGTCTTGATGGTGTACCAAATTGATGATTAGGTTTTTAATCTTTTCAATAATGCGACTTTTTTTATCATCAATAATTTCAAAGCCTAAGTTAATTAGGGTTTTGTCTAAATGTTCTTTTTCTTCGGTAGTAAGCTCTTTTTTAAGTGTAACTTCACCTAATTTAATACTCTTTACACCTACACCTAGTTTGTCTAGCTCATTTTGAATGACCATAATACAGCGATTGCAAACCATGTTTTTAATAGTGAGTGTCATAGTGTTTTTAGTATAGGTGTTAGGTTTGCAAAGATAGAAATAAGGAATGTTTTTATTTTAAATTATATCATCGACTTATTGCAATAAGTTGCTTTTTCAAAATCTCTAATATTGATTGAAATAATAGGAACTTCAGAAAACATTAACTTCAATTCAGTAATAATTCTTTCAGAAAGATTCTTTTTTTGAGAGGTAGAGCGTCCCTCCATAATATTTGCAAAAATGTGAATAAAATCATCAGTTGTGTTTCCTGTGGTATAATGCTCAAAAGAGTTAATTCTTACTTTTATATCTCTTTTATCAAACAGGTCAGTTGATTCTGCTGTGTCATACACTTTCTGAATAATTTCTGCTGGTGTTTTGATTTTTATAATGTTTTTAGAGCAATCAATTACGAAATGTGGCATAAGTTATTTTCATCTAATTTATAAGAAGGTGTGAGTAATTTATTTTTCTTCTTAAAGGTTATGGTGTAATAAAAATCCCAAGCGTTTTGCTTGGGATTTTTGTTTTATTGGTCTTCGTCTATTTCGGTACGAGACTCTTTTGGTTTTTCACCTTTTTCTATTTTTATAATGAGTTTTTTGTCTTTCTCATTTAAATCCATAAAGATGGTATCACCTTCATCAAGTTTTGAGTTTACAATTTCTTCAGCTAATGCATCTTCAATGTATTTTTGAATGGCTCTTTTTAATGGGCGAGCACCATATTGTTTGTCAAAACCTTTATCGGCAATATAATCTTTGGCTTTTTCGCTTAAGTTTAGTTTGTAACCTAAATCATCAATACGTCTTAGTAATTTGTCTAATTCAATATCAATAATCTTATGGATGTCTTCACGCTCTAATGAATTAAATATTACAACATCGTCAATACGGTTTAAGAATTCAGGAGCAAACGATTTCTTTAAAGCACCTTCAATAATACTTTTAGCGTGTGCATCTTCTTGCTCTTTTTTAGAAGAAGTTCCGAAACCTACGCCACCACCAAAATCTTTTAGTTTACGAACTCCAATATTTGAAGTCATAATAATAATGGTGTTTCTAAAATCTATTTTGCGACCTAAACTATCTGTTATATGTCCGTCATCTAACACTTGTAATAACATGTTAAATACATCAGGGTGCGCTTTTTCAATCTCGTCTAATAAGATTACAGAGTAAGGCTTACGACGTACTTTTTCTGTTAATTGTCCACCTTCTTCATAACCAACATATCCTGGAGGTGCTCCAATTAAACGAGAAATGGCAAATTTCTCCATGTATTCACTCATATCAATTCTAATTAAAGAATCGTCAGAGTCAAATAACTCACGAGCTAATACTTTTGCTAATTGTGTTTTACCAACACCAGTTGAACCTAAGAAAATAAAAGAACCAATAGGTTTATTAGGATCTTTTAATCCAACACGGTTACGCTGTATAGCTTTAACAACTTTGGTAACAGCTTCATCTTGACCAATTACTTTACCTTTTATTAATTGAGGTAATTCTGCTAAACGGCTACTTTCTGCTTCGGCAACACGATTTACAGGAATTCCTGTCATCATCGATACTACTTCAGCTACATTGTCTTCAGTAACAGTTTCTCTATGTAATTTAGAGTCTTCTTCCCATTGCTGTTGTGCAGACTCTAAAGCTGTTTCTATATTTTTTTCGTCATCACGAAGCTTTGCAGCTTCTTCATATTTTTGTCCGCTTACAGCTTTGGTTTTGCGTCCTCTAATTTCTTCTAATTTAGCTTCTAATTCTAAAATTTGTTGAGGAACCACAATGTTAGTAATATGAATTCTCGATCCAGCTTCATCTAAAGCATCAATAGCTTTGTCTGGTAAAAAACGGTCAGTCATATAACGATTTGTCAATTTTACACAGGCATCAATAGCCTCATCGGTAAAAGTTACATGATGATGTGATTCGTATTTACCTTTAATATTGTGTAAAATTTGTATCGTTTCTTCAACCGTAGTAGGATCTACAATTATCTTTTGAAAACGACGCTCTAATGCACCATCTTTTTCAATATTAGTTCTGTATTCATCTAAGGTTGTGGCTCCAATACATTGAATTTCTCCTCTTGCTAAAGCAGGCTTTAACATGTTAGAAGCATCTAATGAGCCTGTAGCGCCACCAGCACCAACAATTGTGTGAATTTCATCAATGAAAAGAATAATATCGTCATTTTTTTCTAGCTCGTTCATCAGCGCTTTCATACGCTCTTCAAACTGACCTCTATACTTTGTTCCAGCAACTAAGCTAGCTAGGTCTAAAGAAACAATACGTTTGTCAAATAAAATTCGAGATACTTTTCTGTCAATAATACGTAAAGCTAATCCTTCAGCAATAGCAGATTTACCAACACCTGGTTCACCAATAAGCATTGGATTGTTCTTTTTTCGTCTACTTAAAATTTGAGAAACACGCTCAATTTCTTTCAAACGTCCTACAACAGGGTCTAGCTTTCCTGCTATTGCTAAAGCTGTTAAATCACGTCCGAAGTTATCTAAAACAGGAGTTTTAGATTTTTTAACTTGCTTTCCTTTTTGAGACTGTTGCCCGTAAGGGTTTGACTTTTCGTCAGCAAATTCATCATCAGATGGTGTTTCTCCTATTGGTGAAATAAAAGTGTCATCATCTACGTGTAGTTCTTTGTACAAGTTTTTAGTTTGTTCATAATCTACATCATATTTTTGAAGTAGCTTTGTGGTAGGGTCGTTTTCGTTACGTAAAATACACAGCAACAAGTGTGCGGTGTCTATTGCGTTACTTTGATATAGTTTAGCTTCTAAAAACGTGGTTTTTATAGCTTTCTCTGCTTGCCTAGTGAGATGTAAACTCTTCCTTTGAGGGCTTGTTATAGATGGAGTTGTAGGATTTAACTTTTCTAGTTTATTGCGCACTAAATCTAAATCAACATCAAAAGTTGTTAATATTTCAATGGCTTTTCCATCCCCTTTCCTAATCAAACCTAACAAAAGATGTTCAGTCCCAATAAAGTCATGTCCTAGTCGTAAGGCTTCCTCTTTACTGAAAGTAATCACATCTCTAACCTGTGGTGAAAAATTATCGTCCATAAATTTATTTTCTGTCTCTGTAAAGTTAGTAAGTTTTTTTCTTAAAAATTACAAAAAAGATGCCAATAGTTTTTTACTGACATTCTGACGAGTAAAATAAGGTGTTTTAAAGTTTTTTTATCTTATAAAATTGTTAATAAATAACGATAAAACAGTTTATATATTTTTTGTGTAAAACTGAGGGTTGTAGTATCTTGCAATGTTTTAGAAAGTGCAGAGAACTAGAAAGCATTTTAAAAGTGAGTTTTATCGAGTGTAAAATTCACTTTTTTGACGAAAATAAATACTAATATTTTAAAAGAAAATATATGGCAGATGGCGAAAAGTTGATCCCTATCAACATTGAAGAGCAAATGAAGTCCGCATACATCGATTATTCAATGTCGGTGATAGTATCAAGAGCATTACCAGATGTAAGAGATGGTTTAAAACCAGTACATAGAAGAGTTTTGTTTGGTATGCATGAATTAGGAATTAAAGCTACTGGTGCATATAAAAAGTCTGCAAGAATTGTAGGAGAGGTATTAGGTAAGTATCACCCACATGGAGATACTTCGGTGTACGATTCTATGGTGCGTATGGCACAAGACTGGAGTGTACGTTATATGATGGTTGATGGACAAGGGAACTTTGGTTCTGTAGATGGTGATAGTCCAGCAGCAATGCGTTATACTGAGGTACGTATGCAAAAAATATCAGAAGAAATGTTATCTGATATTGAAAAAGATACAGTAGATCATAAATTAAACTTTGATGATACGTTGCATGAGCCAACCGTATTACCAACACGAGTTCCTAACTTATTAGTAAATGGAGCATCAGGTATTGCAGTAGGTATGGCAACTAATATGGCACCACATAACTTAACAGAAGTTATTAATGGTACTATTGCGTATATAGCTAATCGTGATATTGAAATTGATGAGTTAATGCAACACATCAAAGCACCTGATTTTCCAACTGGAGGAATTATTTATGGATATGATGGTGTAAGAGATGCTTTTCATACAGGTCGTGGACGTATTGTAATGCGTGCCAAAGCTACGATTGAAGAAGTAAAAGGTCGTGAGTGTATCGTTGTAACTGAGATACCTTATCAAGTAAACAAAGCAGAAATGATTAAGAAAACTGCTGACTTGGTAAATGATAAGAAATTAGAAGGTATTGCTAGTATTCGTGATGAATCTGACCGTAAAGGAATGCGCATCGTTTATGTATTAAAGCGTGATGCAATTCCTAATATTGTTTTAAATAAATTATTTAAGTACACACAACTACAAACATCGTTTAGTGTAAATAATATTGCACTGGTAAAAGGTCGCCCAGAGCAATTAAACTTAAAAGAATTAATTCATTATTTTGTAGAACATAGACATGAAGTTGTTGTTCGTAGAACAGAGTTTGAATTAAAGAAAGCCGAAGCTCGAGCACATATTTTAGAAGGGTTAATTATTGCATCAGATAATATTGATGAGGTGATTGCAATCATCAGAGGTTCTTCAAATGCTGATGAAGCTCGTGAAAAATTAATTGAACGTTTTGAGTTGTCAGAAATTCAAGCACGTGCAATTGTAGAGATGCGTTTACGTCAGTTAACAGGACTAGAGCAAGATAAATTACGTGCGGAGTATGATGAGATTATCAAAACTATAGCAGATTTAAAAGATATTCTTGCAAACGAGCCAAGACGTTATGATATAATCAAAGAAGAATTACTTTATATTAAAGAGAAGTATGGAGATGAGCGTCGTTCAGTAATTGAATATGCAGGAGGAGATATGAGAATCGAAGATATGATTCCTAACTCTAAAGTAGTAGTAACTATTTCGCATGCAGGGTATGTGAAGCGTACAAACTTAGATGAATACAAAGTTCAGAATAGAGGAGGGCGCGGACAAAAAGGAGCGACGACTCGTAACGAAGATTTCCTAGAGCATTTATTTGTAGGTACTAACCACCAATACATGTTGTTCTTTACCCAGAAAGGAAAAGTGTTCTGGATGCGTGTATACGAAGTTCCAGAAGGAGGAAAGAATACGAAAGGAAGAGCGATTCAGAACTTAATAAACATTGAACAAGACGATAAAGTAAAAGCATTCTTAGTAACAGGAGATTTAAAAGATGAAGATTACATCAATAATCACTTTGTTATTATGGCTACAAAGCGTGGTCAGGTTAAGAAAACGCCTTTAGAACAATATTCACGTCCAAGAGCTAATGGGATTAATGCTATTACTATTAAAGAAGGAGATGAATTGTTAGAAGCGAAATTAACGACTGGAGATAGCCAAGTAATGTTAGCGCTTAAGTCAGGAAAATCAATTCGCTTCGAAGAGGCTAAAACACGTCCAATGGGAAGAACAGCATCTGGGGTTCGTGGTATTACATTGTCACACGAAAAAGATGAGGTAATTGGTATGATAGCTGTAAATGATATGGAAAGTAATATCTTAGTAGTTTCAGAGAAGGGATATGGAAAACGTTCTAAGTTAGAAGATTATCGTATAACAAATCGTGGAGGTAAAGGAGTTAAAACATTGAATATATCAGAAAAAACTGGTAATTTAGTAGCTATTAAAAATGTTGATAACTCTAATGACTTGATGATTATTAACAAATCGGGTTTAACTATTAGAATGGCAGTTGAAGACTTGAGAGTTATGGGTAGAGCAACTCAAGGTGTTAAGTTAATCAATATTAAAGATAATGATGATATTGCTGCGGTAGCAAAAGTTATGCATGAAAAAGACGAAGAAGAAAATGGCACAGAAATTGAAAATGAAACGAATGAAAGTCAAGAACAACAATAAATAAACCATAACAAAAATGAAAAAACAAATCTTAGCCCTTTCTTTAGGATTAATGTCGTTGGGGGCAATCGCTCAAAAATCAGAACTTAAAGCTGCTGAGAAGGCTATAAAAAAACAAGATTTTACTACAGCATTAAGTACCCTTAACGCTATTGAGGGTTCTTTAATGATGAACGGTGAAGATAAATATAAGTCTAAATTTTACTTTTTAAAAGGAAAGGCATTAGCAGCTAAAAAAGATTATAAAGAGGCAGGAGAAGCTTTGAATGCTTTATTAGCAATGAAAGAAAATAAGTATACTGATGAAGCTAAGCCTATCTTAAACCAATTGATTCAAGAGGTTTCAAAAAAAGCGGTTGATTTATATAATAATAAGAAAGACTATAAAAATGCAGCAGAAGATTTTTATTTAACATATGTATTAAGTCCTACGGATACTTCTTTTGCTTTTAATGCTGCGGTTTCAGCTACTCAGGCTAAAGACTATGATAAGGCTATTGAATATTATAGAGAGTTACAAAAAATAGGTTATACAGGTGTTGAAAAACAATATGTAGCTACAGACAAAGCTACAGGTAAGGTAGAAAGTTTTGGTAATGACAAAGCAAGAAGAGATTTAATGGTAAAAACAGGGAATTATGTAAAACCTGAAGTTAAATCTTCTGACTCTAAATCAGCAACAATTGTTAAAAATGTAGCTTTAATTTTAAAAGAGCAAGGAAAAACAGATGAAGCTATTGCAGCTTTTAAAGATGCTCGTGCTTCTAACCCTAAAGATTTAAATTTAATTTTAAATGAAGCTCAGTTATATGTTGAGATGGGTAAAATGGATAAGTTTGGAGAGTTGATGAATGAAGCAGTAGCTTTAGATCCAGAAAACCCAACTTTATACTATAATTTAGGCGTTGTAAACTTTAACGAAGGTAGAATGGATGATGCTAAGAAGTATTATACTAAAGCTGTTGAGTTAAAGCCAGATTATGCTGATGCTTATATGAATTTAGCAGTAGTAGTTTTAGATAAAGAAAAAGCTATTGTTGAGGAAATGAATAAAAACTTGTCAAATTTCAAGAAGTATGATGAGTTAGCAGCTAAGCAAAAAGAGGTTTACAAAGAAGCTATTCCATTTTTAGAAAAAGCTGATAGTTTAAACAGAAATGTAGAAACTGTTAAAACTTTAATGAATTTATATGAGGTTTTAGAAATGAGCGATAAAGCTTCAGAATATAGAGATTTATATCAATCAATGAAATAAGAAATTTATTTAAGTATAAAAAAGCCGAAACTTTTAAAGTTTCGGCTTTTTTATGTAGTAAAGTTAAATAGTTTAATCAACTAAACGTTTAATAACTCTAAGTTTATGAGTGTGTTGTTGTGTATCAACATTATAAATGCCGCTATGATCTAATTTGTCAATACGAACTTTACCATGAGCATGTATAATGTTGTAGTCATTCATAATAATTCCAACATGAGTAATAATGCCTTCTTCATTATCAAAAAAGGCTAAATCACCTGGTTCGCTCTCTTCAATAAAACTCAATACTTCACCCTGTGTAGCTTGTTGTTTAGCATCACGAAGTAAGTTGTATCCACATAATTTATATACAGTTTGGGTAAAACCAGAGCAATCGATTCCAAAAGGAGATTTACCACCCCATAAATACGGAACATTTAAGAATAAAAAAGCAGCTTCAACTATAGCAGATTTTGCTAATTTATTATTACACACTCTGCCCTCATATAAAAAAGAGGTATTGTTAATATTGATCTTATTATTTTTAAACAGAGGAAGGCGAGCTCCCATAGGAATAGTGGTTAAATTACTATTATTATCGGTAATAAAATCGATTAATTCACCAGCATAGTGCTTTTTTTCTTTTGATAAAAGGATGTGTATTTCTTCTGAAATTTCTTCGTATTGTTTATTATCTATGTATCCTTCATAGTTGTCGAAAGCTAAACGGATTTTACTCCATTTTTTAGATTTTTCTATAACTTCGAAGTGTTCACCAAAAACAACTTGATTAACCATTTCTGAAGCATCAGAAGGTTCTAATCGAAGAGGAACAATACTTAAATTACAAATTCCAAAGGACATCTGCTAGTAGGGGCTTTAAAAAATTAAACTCTTTCAATTACCATTGCACTAGCACCACCACCACCGTTACAAATTCCAGCAGCACCAATTTTAGCATTGTTTTGTTTTAAAATAGAAGTTAAAGCAATAATAATTCTAGCTCCAGAAACCCCTAATGGGTGCCCTAATGAAACCGCACCACCATTTACATTTACCTTATCTGCTGATAAGCCTAAAATTTTCATATTGGCTAAACCAACTACAGAGAAAGCTTCGTTTAATTCAAAATAATCAACATCATCAATAGCGACTCCAGCTTTAGCTAAGGCCTTAGGTAGGGCTTTTGCGGGAGCTGTAGTAAACCATTTTGGCTCGTGAGCAGCATCAGCATATCCTTTAATTTTAGCTAATGGGGTTAACCCTAATTCAGTAGCTTTTTCGGCAGACATTAATACTAAAGCAGCCCCACCGTCATTAATTGTAGAAGCGTTAGCAGCAGTTACTGTACCTTCTTTTGTAAATGCAGGACGTAAAGCAGGAATCTTTTCCATTTTCACGTTTTTATATTCTTCATCTTCTGAAAAAATAATAGGCTCACCACGACGTTGAGGTATTTCTACAGGAACAATTTCATCTGCAAATTTACCTTCGCTCCAAGCTTTTGAAGAACGGTTATATGATTCTACAGCAAAATTATCTTGGTCTTCTCTTGAAAATTTATACTCTACAGCACATTCATCAGCACAAACTCCCATAGCTACTTGCTCATAAGCATCTACTAATCCATCTTTTTGCATTCCGTCTTCCATTTTAATAGGACCGAATTTAGAACCTGTTCTGGCATGTTGGTAATGAGGAATCATACTCATATTCTCCATACCTCCAGCAACTACAATTTCAGCATCACCTAAAGCAATTGTCTGAGCCGCTAACATGATAGACTTCATTCCTGATGAACAAACTTTATTTACAGTAGTACATGGTACAGTATCTGGAATTCCAGAAAAAATGGCAGCTTGACGAGCCGGTGCTTGACCTAAACCTGCTGAAACTACATTTCCCATAAAAACCTCTTCAACCATTTCTGGTTTTAGGTTAATTTTATCTAAAGCTCCTTTAATGGCTACAGCACCTAATTTTGGTGCAGGTGTAGTTGATAATGTTCCTAAAAAACTACCAATTGGAGTTCTTGCAACCGATACTATTACTACTTCTTTCATGTGCTACTATTTGTTAATTTTTATTTATCCCAAAACTACAAACTAACCAAAATAATAAAGTTGTTAAGTGCTTAATAATTATTTTACGACTATTGTTTTCGTGTATTGGGTGAATTGTATTAAGATTTGTTTTGCGAAAATAACCATTTTATAATAAGTACTCAAATTATAGAGAAAGGTTATATTTACATTTTATAAACATCAAAAATGAACGATTTAATTAATAGATTGTATAAGAATAACACGATAATTTACAAAGTATTGTTGTTTCTAATTACAGTTACTGCCATAGTGTATTTATTTCCTAAAGGAGGACAGTTTAAATACGATTTTCCGCAAGGAAAACCTTGGCAATATGATAATTTATATGCTCCTTTTGATTTTGCTATTCAAAAAACTTCTGAAGAAGTAACCGAAGAAAAAAAGGAGCTTGAAAATGGTTCAAAAAAATATTTTGTAGTTGATACATCGGTAAAAGCTGAGGTATTAAGTTTATTTACTAATGAAGTTACAAACCTTGACTCTTTATCAACTAGTGCGATTAGAGGTTTAATTAAAAAAGGAGAGAAGCTTATTGATAAAATATACTTGTATGGCTTTTTAGACGATGCAAGTAATGATAAAGCAAGCAGAGGAGATGTAGTAGTGTTACGAAAAGGGAACTCTATTGATGATGTTCCGTTTTCAAGGTTAATACAAACCAAAGATGTGTTAAGTTTTTTACGAACTAATACAGAAGATCTTCAGTATTACAAACAACGCTTACTTATAAACTACTTATCTAGCAATTTACGCCCTAATGTAACTTATGATTATAAATACAGCGAAAAGGAATTAAATGAACGTTTGCAAAGTATTTCTTATGCAAAAGGAAAAGTCTCAAAAGGAGAATTGATAATTTTAAAAGGAGATATTGTTGAAGGAAGAAAGTACAATGTTTTAAAATCGTACGAAGTAGCATCGAGTTCTAGAATTTGGACAAAGTCTAATTATAACTGGATAGTTTTTGGTTATACCGTTTTAGTGGCTTTAGCATTACTAATGTTATTGCTCTTTCTTGAAAGATATCGATTTGAAATATTCAACGATAACAATAAAGTAACGTTTATCTTCTTTAATGTTTTTTTGATGATTTTTGTGCAGACGATGGTGGTGAAGTATAATTCAGAGTATTTGTATGTTGTTCCACTAAGCATTTTGCCGATAGTACTAAAAGCTTTTTTTGATGCTCGATTAGGGCTGTTTACCCATGTACTTACAGTGTTACTATTAGGGTTTATTGTACCTAATAGTTTTGAGTTTATTTATTTACACATAATTGCAGGAATCGTAACTATTTTAACTGTTTCAGAGTTATATAAACGAGCGAGTTTGTTCATGTCGATAGGACAAATTACGCTAATTTATATGGTAACTTATTTAGCTTTTTCTATTTTAAAAGAAGGAAATGCTGATAAAATAAATTGGATGTATTTTGGACTGTTTGCTGCCAACGGCTTATTGTCATTTTTAGCTGTGTTTTTTATTTATTTTTATGAAAAACTTTTCGGGTTAGTTTCTGATGTAACCTTATTAGAGCTTTCTAATACGAATTCAAAGCTATTAAGAGATTTAAATGAAAAAGCACCAGGAACATTCCAACACTCTATGCAGGTGGCTAATTTGGCAGAAGCAGCAGCGAATGAAATAGGGGCGAATTCTATGTTAGTACGAACAGGAGCATTGTATCATGATATAGGTAAAATGGTAAATCCGATGTATTTTACCGAAAATCAATCCACAGGAGTAAATCCTCATAACGATTTGTTACCTGAAGATAGTGCACGCATAATTTTAGACCATGTAATTAATGGAATTGAACTAGCAAAAAAAAATAAACTCCCCGATAGAATAATAGACTTTATCCGTACACATCATGGAACAAGTGTCACTTATTACTTTTATAAAAAAGAACAAGAAAAGAATCCAGATGTAGACATAAAAAAATTTCAATATCAAGGACCAATTCCATTTTCAAAAGAAACTGCTATTTTAATGATGTGTGATGCAGCTGAAGCAGCTTCTAAGAGTTTAAAAAACCCAACAGCACAATCTATAGATAATTTAATTGATCGTATTGTAGACAAGCAAAAAAACGATAATCAGTTCATAAATTCTGATATTACTTTTAGAGAAATAGAAAAAATTAAAAAAATTATTAAGAATAAGTTAATGAATATCTATCACTTACGAGTTGAGTATCCAGAATAGGTAATTTTTTTATTAAAAAAGTTTGTAGAAACGTATATATAGTTATACATTTGCACTCGCAATTTTTAGTTCGCGTTTCGGCAAGAATTAAAGGAGAGGTGGCAGAGTGGTAATGCAGCAGCCTGCTAAGCTGTCATCCTTCGGGATGCCCGGGTTCGAATCCCGGTCTCTCCGCAATAAATTGCAGATGACCTAATCGGGGTGTAGCGTAGCCCGGTCATCGCGCCTGCTTTGGGAGCAGGAGGTCGCAGGTTCGAATCCTGCCACCCCGACACTGTTTTCGTAGAAACATAAAAACTACGGGCTCGTAGCTCAGCTGGATAGAGCACCTCCCTTCTAAGGAGGCGGTCATAGGTTCGAATCCTATCGGGCTCACAATAAGCTTCACTAGAAATAGTGAGGCTTTTTTGTTTTATAGATTTTTTTACAGTTCATACCTGATATTGTATAAAAAGTAATCTTATATTTTAGTCAATATCGGTGATTTATGTTTTTGATTAGTGTTTGATAAAATTAAAAGTCAGTATACTAAGGGCTAGAGTTATACTTTTAAGATAAGAAACCTTAGTGTTTTTATTGAGTATAATTGTTAATGTTGTGTTAATTAGCAAGATATGTATGTGTATGGTGTTGGTTTTTAGTTTGTTAATTAATAATGAGCTTTTATTCGAAAAAAGAAAAACTACCCTTTTGTTTAGGTATTTCTTTTTTTGATAACTTATTTTTGTAATAAAATTAACTATGATGAAACATAGGTATTCTAGAAATAGGTTATACTTAAATCCAAAAGAACAAGAGCTTATTAAAAGTTACCCAATTTTATTGGGAGGGGCTGGTATTGGAAGTATAATAGCTGAATGTGCATTGCGTTTTGGATTTGAAAATATAACTATAGTTGATGGAGATCAAGTAGAGGACTCTAACCTAAATAGACAAAACTATACTGAAGGAGACGTATCAATTAATAAAGTAGAGGCTATAAAAGTGAGGCTTGAGTCTATAAACAGTAAGGCAAATATTAAAATTCATAATTGTTTTTTAACAAGTGATAATGTTGAAGAGTATATAAAAGGGCATAAAATAGCGATTAATGCATTAGATTTTTCTTCAGAGATTCCTTTGATTTTTGATGAAATTTGCCAAAAGATGGATATTCCTGTTTTACATCCATACAACTTAGGCTGGGGTGGCTTAGTGACAATTATTTCTCCTAAAGGATTATCGTTAAATTCTATTGCAAGAAAAGGGAGGGATTTTAATGAATTAAACGTAGTGGAGTATGTTTCTAGTTATATGAGATTTTGGGGGGAACCTCAGGAGTGGTTAGAAGATATTATTGATAAATTTAAAAATGAAAGAGAAAAACTGTCACCTCCTCAATTATCAGTTGGCTCATGGGTTGTAGCAGGGATGTGTACACACATACTTTTTAATATAACTACACAAAGGGAAGTTAAGAGCTTTCCTGAGTTTTATTTATCTTCATTAGAAGGTTAAAACTAAATTAGTTTATTATTAGTAGCATATACAATTGCTTCTGAAATATTTGCAACCTCTAATTTTTCAAACAACTTTCTTCTGTGAAATTTTACTGTATCAGGAGAAACATACATTGTTTCAGCCATTTCATTAATGGTAAACCCTCTTACAGAGTATCTTAAAATTTCTTTTTCTCTATTAGATAACTCTATTTTTTCTTCTACTTTCCAGAAATCACCCTTCAAATCATATCTAAAAATTTTATTTTCACCTTTTTTAGATATTCTGATGTTTCCAGAGTTTTGTTCATTGGAAATTGATATTATGCAAATAGCTTTCCATATTTTTCCTTCATTAGTTAGAAATAAAGGTGTGAGTTTCTGGTTAATTAAAAGTATTTTTCCTTCTTTATTTTTTAAATGAAAATCATAGGAAATAGAATGGTATATTCTCTCTTCAATAGGTATTTTTTCATAAAAATCAAAACCAACAGTATTTATTTTTAAAAGTAGCTCTAAATCTTCAGGTATTACATAATTAAAATAAAAAAGGTATCCCATCTCCTTAACCTCTTCTGCGGTATGGCCGCATAAAAAAAGAGGGTTTTCAGAAACGAACTCAAAACCTTTTTTTTGATAATCAATTACATAAATACTTTTGTAAGTGGTTCTAGCAAAAGCTTTTATAGCCTCTGCGTAATTTGCAGTCTGTTTTTTATCTTCATCAGAAACATTGTATACAGTGTTTCGTGATGAAAAAAAGTCATTCACGTCATTCATAGATTAGGGGGGGCTTAGACCCCAAATAAAGTAAATAATTTAGTAATAAACAATACTTTTTTTCTAAATGTAACTCTATTCCTGCTTAGCCTCATGAATTCTTGTATCTACTACTATTTTGTGTAGCGAGTTGGTGACTTTAACTAGCTAGATTTGAGCGTATAATAAAAAATATAATACTTATGGAGAGTTATTTAGAAAGGTTGTCAACCAGTGAGGTGCTTAGTTTATCAAAATTCGTAGTTGAGGAAAATTTCAATCATCATTTAGAATACAATGGAAAAATAACGATGGAAAAAGATATTTTATCAGTGTATCAAGAAGAAATAAAATACATTGAAAGTTCTAAAATTTTTGTTTGTAAAGATGATAAGGGGGACATAACAGGAGCTATACGAGTTTTAAGATGGAATTATATAGATAAGTTACCAATTGAGAATATTTTTGGAATAAACCCTTTATTAATTGTAGAAGATAAAGAATTACACGAAATATGGCATATAGGACGATTTGCTATAAAAAAAGGGGGTAAAGATGTTAATTTGTTTAAAAAATTAATGGTCTGTGCAATATCTCCCATATGCAGTCATGAAGGTAATATAGCTTTTGCTGAATGTGATAGTAAACTATTACGAATACTTTTTTTATTAGGAATTAAACCTAAAATTGTAGGGAAGCCAATTAATTATTTAGGGTCGGAAACCATACCAGTAAGCTTACCTTATTGTGGTCTTATAGATTTTTACAAGAAAAATAAATGTTTAATCTCAGATAACAAGTTATTGTAATATTAGGTATGAAATTGAAAACTACCCTTTTGTGTAGCTTTACACCTTTTTTTGAATACTATATTTACGGCGTTCTAATTGAAAAATTAAATAAAATAAATCCCTTGTGATAGGGAGAAGCGAAGCTGTGTTTCGCAGTTGTATATTATGATGAAATTTGATTGTGGCTGGTACGTATTATACGTTAAATCTTGTTGGGAAAAGAAAGTACATGAATCACTAAAGGAAATTTCTTTAGAGTCATTTTTACCTCAAGTAAAAACAATTAGGCAGTGGAGTGATCGGAAAAAGGTTATAATGAAACCATTATTTCCTTCATATGTATTTGTATATATAAATTCATCTTTAGGGTTTCATAAAGCTCTTTCTGTAAATGGAGCTTTCTCTTACATTCGCTTTGGTAAAGAATATGCAAGAGTGCAGGAAAAAGAGGTTAATCAAATAAAGTTTTTAATTGGGGATGAAAATATTGATGGGGTAGAAGTAACTACACAGCGTCCTAAAGTTGGTGAAGTGAAAAAAATTACTTACGGTCCTTTAGAAGGGTTAGACTGTGAAATCATTAAAGTATCTAACCTTAATAAAATTATTGTACGGATAGACTCGTTACAGCAGAATATTATGGCAACAATTCCTTTGCATATCTTATCAGAACCACGTATAAAATAGATTAATATCTATTTTATCTAAAAAGGCTTTAACTATTAAATTTAAATAGTATTTGTGAAATAAAGCTAAGTATATAAGATTATTAATGTAGCTGTAAAAGAAGAGTGACTTTATATCCTTTCAGTTATCAAGAAACAGTTAAAATAAGCCTTAATTTATAACTAAGTATTGCTTTTACTTTATTCTAAAATACAAGAAGTTAAACATGAAGATCTTTTAACGGCTTATTTAAGTTCTTTTCCAAGGAAATATAAAGAAAGACTTTTAAGGTATCAAAGATGGCAAGACGTTCAATTATCCTTATTAGGACGATTGCTAATAAAAGAAGGTCTATCATACTTTGAAAAAGAAATAGATTTTAAAAAATTGATGTTTACAGAGTATGATAGACCTTATTTTAAAGATAACGACATACAGTTTAATGTTTCTCATTCAGGAGAATTAGTAGTTGTAATTTTTACAAATAAACTTGTGGATATAGGTATAGATATAGAGAAATCACATCCTATAAAAGTAACAGAGTTTAAGGAGCAAATGACTGGATATGAAGAGCAAAAAATATTTAATTCAGAGTGTCCTCAAGATGAGTTTTTTAAGTACTGGACACAAAAAGAAGCAGTTTTAAAAGCAACAGGAAGAGGGTTGTCAATTCCACTAGAATCATTTGAAATAAAAAACAATAAAACTAGTGTTGAAGCTAAGACATTTTTTGTTTCAAAGATAGATTTGCAGAAAGAATATACATGTCATGTTTCTCAAAATAAGAAGTTTACTAGTGAAGATATTACAGTAAAAAAAATTGATATTAAAGAGTTTTTAGAGATATAAAAATAGGATTACTTCATAAAGAATTTTCATAAAAAGTTGTACATACTACATTGGATACTATTAAAGAACAAATAAAAGAAGACTATTGGTCTCGAAAGGTTGAAAGAATTGGTGTTATAAATACTTTAAACTTTAAAGTAGATTCTAAAATAGAAGAGGTTATAAATTTAGAAAGAATATCATACTTTCTTAAAATTTCTAATTCTGGAGAGGCTGCAGAATATACAATTTTATTAAGTGTATTTAATGCTTTGTTAAACCGATATTTTGAAGTTAAAGGGGTAGTATCTACAACTAATTTAAAAGATGGGGCTTTGTTATTTGTTTTATCTACAGAAAATGGGACTAAATTTTTTAAAGAGTATCTCAATGAAGTTAAAAATGAAGTTCAGAAGGCTTATAAATATTCTAATGTTGAAATAGAGAACACTTTTGATAGTTTAGTAAAAAGCTCCCTTTATTCTTTTACTTATAATAGTTTAGATAGTGCTTCTAGCCTAATACAAACTCCTTTTAATTTACATATAGAGAAAACTAATCAAGGGTTATCTGTCAGAATTTTGTTTGATGAGGATTTTGTTAGCGAGAAAAAAGTTTATAGCTTTTTTAAATCTTTTGAAAACTGGTTGGTTAATTTAGAAAGTTATATTGATAAAGAAATAAGGAGTATTCCACTGGTGTTTAAAGAAGAACGTTCTAAGCTATTAAAAGAACTCAATAATACTTCCTTAAAATACAACGAAAGTACAACTCTTGTTACTCTTTTTGAAAAACAAGTGTTTAAAAGCCCTAAAAAAACTGCATTTAAGTTTAAAGATGAAGAAATAAGTTATCAGTCATTAAATAATGAAGTTAATCGATTTGCGAGGTTTTTAATTCAAAATAAAGGAGTACAATCAGGAGATATAATAGGAATAAAGTTAAAAAGAAATGAAAAGCTATTAACAACAATTTTAGGTGTTTTAAAAGTAGGAGGAACCTATGTGCCTATTGATATTAATTATCCTAAAAGTAGAATAGAATATATCCTAACAGATAGTAAGTCTAAATTAATAATTGATGATACTATTTTCAATCAGTTTAAGAGATGTAAAAAGGAATTGTCTCCAGAGAATTTAGATTTAGAATTAGATTGTCGCTCTTTAGCCTATATTATTTATACTTCAGGAACAACAGGCAACCCAAAGGGAGTTATGATTACTCATTTCAATGCAGTAGCTTTAATTAAATGGGCAGAAGTAGAGTTTGATGATTCTAAATTTTCAATAGTTTATGCTGCTACATCCCATTGTTTTGACTTATCAATATTTGAAATGTTCTATGCATTATCAATAGGTAAAAAAATAAGGTTACTAAAGAATGCTTTAGATATTAAGAAATACTTGAACGAATCGGAACAGATTTTAATAAATACTGTGCCTTCTGTAATGAGGAGTTTAATAAAAGAAAAGGCAGATTTAGATAATGTGAGGGTTATTAATTTAGCAGGAGAAAAGTTTCCCGTTGATATTACTGAAAAACTATTTCAATATAATAATCATATTGAAATAAGAAATTTATATGGCCCATCAGAAGATACCACTTATAGCACTGTTTATAAACTTTCTAAAAAGAAGTATAAAACAATTCCGATAGGAAGACCAATTGCAAATACGGAGGTATATGTTTTAGATGATTATTTACAATTGGTTCCAATTGGAGTAAATGGTAAGTTATACCTTTCTGGGTATGGGCTCTCAAATGGGTATTTGAACAGAAAAGACTTAAGTAACGAGAAGTTTATAGTTAATCCTTTTAAGAAAGGAAAGTTAATGTATGACACCGGAGATTTAGTAAGATGGAATGAGGACGGTGTTTTAGAATTTGTTGGAAGAAGAGATAATCAAGTTAAGTTAAATGGATATAGAATAGAGTTAGAGGAAATAGAAAATGTCTTTGTTAAATATTCAGATAAGATTACTCAGGTTGTTGTTGACTTAATGCAAGTTAACAAAGGAAGCGTGCTTATTGGTTATTATGTAGGAAGTGAATTTTTCAAGGAAGATGAATTAAAAAAGTATTTAAAAACCAAACTTCCTTCTTATATGATTCCGGGAAGCTTTGTAAAATTAAAAGAAATCCCTTTAAATTCTAACGGTAAAATAGATAAGAAAGCTCTTTCAAGTTTGGTGTCTGAACTTAGTAGAAAAAGAGAATATATAGCTCCTAAAACTCCTAAAGAAATAAAAATAGCTAAGATATGGCAAAGTATTATTGGAATTGAAAAAATTGGAGTAAATGATAGTTTTTTTGATTTGGGAGGACACAGTTTAATGATTTCTCAAGTTATAAATAAAATATACAAGGAGTTAAATAGAACTATTTCTTTTAAGGTGTTTTACAAAAACCCTACAATACAAGGGGTAATTAAGAACTTGAAAAATCAAAGTTTTTTAAGTATCGACAAAGCACCGAAAAAAGAATGCTATAAAGTAACGTTTTCTCAGTTAAGGGTTTGGGTGTTGAGTCAACTGCATAATGCTGAGAAAGCATATAATGTAACTGCTGCAGTTAGGTTATCAGGAGAATTAAATATTCAAGATTTAAGTAATGCTTTTCAGCAATTAATAGATAATTATGAGATTTTAAGAACAGCTTTTATACTTGATCAGGAAGGACAATTAAAACAATATATTTTAAAATATAAAAAAGTTGATTTAAAGGTTGTAGATTTTTCTTCAATGAAAAATAATCAAGATAATGAGATAAATAATTATATCCAAGACTTAGAAATTAACTACAATTTTGAGACAGGAAATTTATATGACTGTTATCTTTTTAAACTGAATGATTCGAAATTTATTTTATATTTTTCTGCTCATCATATAATTATAGATGGTTGGTCTTTGGAAATTCTTGTTTCTAAAGTTTTAAGCAATTATGAAGATTTAAGACACAAGGAAGAATTAGTTAGTGAACCGTTAGAAATTCAGTTTAAAGATTATTCAGAATGGTTAAATAAAAATATATCATCTGGTTTTGAAGAAGAAAAGTATTGGCTTCAAAAATTCAAGAACAGTCCGCCCGTACTTGAACTACCAAGTTTTAAAAAGAGACCTTTAAAGAAGACTTTTTCAGGAGAACAAACTCATTCAGTAATAGAAGGTTCTTTGTTGAGAAGTTTAAAACAGTTTTCTAGTAATAATGAGGTTACTTTATTTATGACTTTAATGTCGGTAATAAAGGTTATACTTTATAAGTATTCAAATCAATCAGATATAACAGTGGGGATACCTATTGCAGGTAGAGAACATCTTTCTATAGAAAATCAGATAGGACTTTTTGTAAATACACTTGCAATACGCTCGAATTTTAATGGGCAAATGAACTTTCTTGAATTATTAGATATAGAAAGAGAAGAATTATTAGAAGCGTATAGTAATCAAAATTATCCTTTTGATTTACTGGTTAAAAAGTTAGATTTAGAAAGAGACTTATCGAGATCACCTTTGTTTGATGTAATGGTAGTTTTACAAAATCAACAGCAATTATCAAGTTTAAAAAAGGAAGAGGAAGAATCATCTTTAAAAATAGAAAAGTATCACATTAATAGAGATGTAGCTCAATTTGATATTTCATTTGTTTTTTCAGAATATGAAGAAGAATTGACTTTAGAGGTTGATTATAATACCGATATCTATGAACATGAATTTATTCAACGAATTCATACGCACCTTAATATACTTTTACATAAAATTATAAACAAACCTGATGAAGTAGTTGATGCAATTTCTTTGGTTGAAGGAGAGGAAAAAGAAGAACAGCTATCTATGAGTCAAAGATCTGTGATTAAACAAAATTTTGGTAGTAATGTTTTAGAATTATTTGAAGATAAAGTTCAAGAGGCTCCAAGTGAAATTGCAATAGAATATAAAGAAAGAAAAATAAGTTATAAGGAGTTAGATGTTTTATCTAATGAATTGGCTAATTTTCTGTTGAGTAAAACAAATATCAATGTAAATGATATTGTAGTAGTTTCTTTAGAAAGAAGTGAATGGCTTATAATATCAATTCTAGCCGTTTTAAAAACCGGAGGAGCTTATTGTCCTGTAGATCCAGATTTTCCGGATTTGAGAAAGTTCTATATAAAAGACAGTACAAAGTCAAAAGTAGTTTTAGATGAGGTTTTTTTAAATGAGTTTTTACAGGTTAAAAATAAGATTAGTTCAGGTATTAAAAATAGAACTACTTCACAAGATTTAGCATATGTTATTTTTACTTCAGGTTCTACTGGAACACCTAAAGGAGTGATGGTATCTCACGCTAGTTTAACCAATTTCTTAGAGTTTTATAATCTTGAAAAAACCAGAACATCATTAACCTGTAATTTTATTTTTGATGTATCTGTAATGGAAATATTTTCAGCAATTACCTCAGGAAGTATTCTTGTTATTCCAGAGAAGCATGTTGTTATGTCTCCAAGAGAGTATGCTTCTTTTCTTTATGAAAATAAAATAAAACATTGTTATATACACCCGATGCATTTAGAGGAAATAAGTATGAACTTATCCTTATATAATAATTTATATTTAGAAAGAATACTTATTGGAGTAGAAGGAATTAAAAAAGAGGCGATACAATGGTATTTTGATAAAAAGATTAGAATAATTAATGGTTATGGACCTACAGAGGCAACAATTTGTTCTAGTTTTTACGAAGTAGAGGATATAAACAGTATTAGCACATCAAATTTACCAATAGGTATTCCATTACCAAACTATCAGTTATTAGTTTTAGAGGAAAACACAAATGTATTAGTCCCGAAAGGAGTAATAGGTGAGCTATGTATATCTGGAGCAGGTTTGGCTAAAGGGTACTTAAATGATCTAGAGTTAACAAAGAAAAAGTTTCAAGAGCACCCTTTTGTAGAAGAAAGTAAAATTTATAGAACAGGAGATTTAGTAAGATGGCTTCCAAGTGGTAATCTTGAATTTATAGGAAGACGAGATCATCAAGTTAAAATTAGAGGATATAGAATAGAACTAGAAGAGATTGAGCAAGCTTTGTTAAATCATCCAAATATTAAAAAAGCGGTTGTTCTTGTAAAAGAACAAGAACATATTAAAGATATTGTTTCTTTTATTGTAGGAGATTCTTTACCAATAAATGATATAAGAGAGTTTTTAAGTAAAAGGCTAGCAAATTATATGCTACCAACTTATTATGCTTTTATTGATGAAATACCGTTAACAACTAATGGAAAGATAGATAAAAAACTATTATTGGGTATTGATAATCTTCAAAAATGTACTAAAAAATATATTGCTCCCAGTACTGAACTAGAAATAAAACTAGTAAAAATATGGGAGGATACTCTAGAAGTAAAAAATATTGGAGTTATTGACAATTTTTTTGAATTAGGAGGGCATAGTTTAAAAAGTATTAAACTTATCAATAAAATTGAAAAGGAGCTAAATTATCATATTAAAATAAAAGAAATATTCGCTTATCCAACTATTAAAGAATTAGTTACTAGATTAAAAAAGAAAACCTATAAACCAATAGAGAAGGTATTATCAGGTTCTTTGGTAAAAGTTACTTCAGCACAAAAAAGACTTTGGATTTTAAGTCAATTTGATAAAGGATCAGAAGCATATAATATTCCTGGAGTTTTAAAATTAGAAGGTACTTTGAATGTTGATTCTTTGAAAAAATCAATCTATAATGTAATTGAAAGGCATGAGAGTTTAAGAACTTATTTTGTTAATTATGATAATGGTATTTATCAAAAAATTAAGTCTTATGATGAAATTAAGTTTGAGATAGATTATTTATGTTTTCAGGATTATAAAAGTATAAATGACCTAATAGAAAAGGTGAGTTCTAATAGATTTGATCTCTCAAAAGCTCCATTGTTAAAATTGTGTCTAGCCTCTGTTTCAGAAGAAGAATATTACCTAATATTCAATCTTCATCATATTATAGGAGACGGTTGGTCAATGGAGGTTTTTATAAAGGAATTGACTAAGTTTTATAATGAAGAAAAGAATGAATTACACTCTTTAAATATTCAATATAAGGATTATGCCAATTGGTTAAATCAACAAGTTTTAAATAATGAATTTGATAATTTAAAAGAATATTGGTTAAATAAATTTGCAAATGGTGTTCCTGTTTTAGAATTACCTACTTATCAAAAAAGACCACTAATAAAAACATACAACGGGGCTAGGGTTTACTATGAATTTTCAGAGGAAGTTTCTAATAAATTGGAACTTTACTTAGCTAAGAAAGAAGTAACATTATTTATGCTACTAATGGCAGGTTTAAATGGTGTATTATCTAGATATACAGGGCAAACAGATATAGTTTTAGGAACTCCTGTTGCAGGAAGAGAACATCCTGATTTAGAGGGTCAAATAGGTTTATATCTAAATACTTTAGCCATTAGAACAAGTTTTGATATGAATCAGACTTTTGAAGATTTGTTAAGAATTCAAAAGGAAAATTTAATAGAAGCATACGAACACCAATTTTATCCGTTTGATACATTAATAGATGAATTAAAGCTAAAAAGAGATCCTGCAAGGTCAGCTTTATTTGATGTTATGGTAGTTTTACAAGATGAAGTAAGCTCTACCGGTAGGTATGATAGTTTAAGAGGAGGCGTAAAAGTGTCTTCTGTAATAAGAGACTATAGGAAAACGAGTCAATTCGATATTACATTTTCTTTTATTAATTCAGCTAAGGGATTGTCTGTTATAATTGAATATAATACAGATTTGTATACAAAGGATTTTATTAGCAGATTAGGAAAACACCTAGAGAACTTTTTTAAATATGTTATTAATGACTCAAAAGCTAAACTTAACGAAGTAAATTATTTATCAGATAAAGAAAAGTATGAGTTAGTTTCCGAGTT
Organism: Tenacibaculum gallaicum; assembly: GCF_003387615.1. Classification (GTDB taxonomy): domain Bacteria; phylum Bacteroidota; class Bacteroidia; order Flavobacteriales; family Flavobacteriaceae; genus Polaribacter; species Polaribacter gallaicus. Next base: position 441,850 of record NZ_QUNS01000002.1, read on the forward strand.
TAATAACACAAAGTCAGATTATCAGAAAAATAAAAATGTCGTTTTATTATTTGAAGAACAGGTAATAAAATCACCTAATAATGAGGCTTTAATATTTGAAGATAAGTCTCTAACTTATTTTGAATTGGATGAGTTATCGACTCAACTTTCTAACTATGTTTTACAAAATAATGAAATTAAAAAAGAAGATTTTATAGGTGTTAAGTTAGAAAGGAGTGAATGGTCTATCATATCAATATTAGCAGTCTTAAAGTTAGGAGCAGCCTATGTGCCAATAGATATTAACTATCCACAGGAAAGAATTGAATATATAGAAAGTGATACTAATTGTAAGCTAACAATTAATGAAGAAATAATATTAAACTTTTTAGTTTCAGATAAGAATTCAAAAAAAGTATACAGAGATATCTCTTCTTCAGATTTAGCTTATGTTATGTATACTTCTGGGTCAACAGGTAAGCCAAAAGGGGTTATGATACCTCATAAAAGCATTATGCGTCTAGTAAAAGAATCTAATTACTATCATTTTACTAAAGAGGATGTATTACTTTCAACAGGAGCTTTTTCGTTTGATGCAACTACTTTTGAGTACTGGGGACCATTATTAAATGGAGGAAAACTCATCCTTAGCTCAAGAGAAAAATTATTAGATTCAAATACTTTAAAGTTTTTAACGCTTCATAATAAGGTTAATATTATGTGGTTTACATCTGGTTGGTTTAATCAACTAGTAGATGATCATATTGATGTATTCGAAAGACTCTCTACAGTTTTAGTAGGGGGAGAAAAGCTATCTTCAGGACATATTAAAAAAGTAAGGTCAAAATTTAAAAATTTAAAAATTATTAATGGGTATGGACCAACAGAAAATACAACATTTTCATTAACCTACAGTGTAATAGATGTAAAAGAGAATATTCCTATTGGTTATCCTGTTAGTAATAGCACTGCATATATATTAGATTCATCTGGTAAATTATTACCAATAGGCTGTATAGGAGAAATATACTTAGGAGGTGATGGACTAGCTAAAGGATATTTAAATTTTGACAGTTTAACAAATGAAAAGTTTATAACAAACCCTTTTAATCCCAAAACTAAATTATATAAAACAGGAGATTTAGGGAAAAGATTACTCAATGGAAGTATTTGTTTTGAGAGAAGGATTGATAATCAGGTTAAGATAAGAGGGCATAGGATTGAATTAGGTGAAATAGAAAATGTATTGTCTTCTTTTTCATATATAGCCAATGTCGTTGTTATATTAAGTGATTTAAAAAAACAAAAAGTTATAGTAGCGTATTTGACGACTCTTAATAAAATAGAAGTTTCAAAAATAAGAAGAGATTTAAAAGAAACTCTTCCAGATTATATGATTCCTAACTATTTCATTTTTATAAATGAAATTCCCTTAACTCCAAATGGGAAAGTAGATAGAAAAGCATTACCAGCAATTAATGAAGAGTTTGAGAGTGGTATTATAGAAAAACCAAAAAACGAAACTGAAAGGAAGGTACAAAGTATATGGGAGTCAGTTTTAGGAGTAGCGGGTATCGGTGTTAATAATAACTTTTTTGAGTTAGGTGGGCATAGTTTGAGTGCTGCAAAATTGATAAATGAATATAAGAGAGTTTTCAAAGTAAAATTATCGATGAAATTGATTTTTACCCATACAAGTATTAGAGATCACGCTCAATTAATATCAAATACACCTAAGCTTGTAGAAACAAGAATACCAAAAGCAGTAAATACAGAATATTATCCTATAACTTCAAATCAAAAGAATATATGGGTTGCAAGTCAATATAAAGAAGGGTCAAAAGCTTATCATATGTCGTTTAACTTTGAGGTAACAATGAATGCCAAAAAGCTTGAAAAGTCAATTGAAGAAGTAATTAAGCGATACGAAATCTTACGAACTGTATTTGTTGAATCAGAAGAAGGTAAAATATATCAAAGAGTTTTGACTTTTGAGGAATTGAAGTTTAGAGTTCATTATGAAGATTATAGACATTCTTCAGATATTTTAAGTTGTGTAAATGAATATGTTTCAAAAGAAAATGAAACATTATTTAGTTTGGAGACTGGTCCTTTGATGAGAGTTTCAATGTTAAGGGTAAGTGATCTTAATTATATGCTTTATGTAAATATCCATCATATAATTTGTGATGCTTGGTCTATTGAAATTTTGATAAATGAAATCCTGAATGAATATAAAATTAGCAAAGATATTTCAACGTTAAAAAGAAAAGAACTACCCATGCAGTTTAAGGATTACTCTAGTTGGAAATTAAAACAAGATATTAACTGTGGAAAAGAATCTAAGAGTTTTTGGATGAGTCAATTACAAGGAGAGTTACCTAAAATTGAACTTTCAATATCTAATACCCGTCCAAGAGTAAAAACATATAATGGAGGAATTTATTCAGGAGTTATAGATACTAGAGATTCTGAAAAAATATTCACGTTTGTTACAAATAAAGAGGTGTCCTTATATATGCATGCTCTTGGTGTATTACAAATTTTACTTTATAAATATTCACTACAAAATGATATTATAATTGGTAGCCCTACAGCAGGTAGAAATCATTCAGACCTAAAAGACCAAATAGGGTGTTTTATAAATACTGTAGCTATTAGATTAAAATTTAAAGAAGATGAACTCTATGAAACTAGTTTAAAACGAATAAAAAATTCAGTATTAAAAACTCAAAAGTATCAAGATTATCCATTTTATAAATTATTGAATGATATTCAGTATGAAAATGATCCTTCTAGAAGCTCATTGTTTGATATAATGTTAGTTATGGTTCAAAGTAATATTACAGAGAAAAAGTTTCCTTTAGAAAATACAGTTCTAGGTAAGATTAATAAGAAAAAGGTAAGAAGCAAAGTAGATTTAACTTTTTTTATAAAGGAAAGCAATGGGTTAATTGAAACTCAAATAGTATATAATTTAGACTTATACACGAATTCAGTTATTGATAAATTGTATGCTGAATTTGAAACTTTATTGATAACCATTTCTGAAAATAATAATCTAACCATAGGTAACTATATAGATGAAATTAGAGATTTATCTGAAAAAGTTGAGCAAAATGAATTTTCAGAATTGCTTAATGAAACTTTAGGAGAAGACTTCTAGAAGAAAAAATAATCAAATAAGAAACCGTAAAAATATACTTTAACAAATGAGTAATAACATACACAAATATCAGGCATGGAGTTTACCAAACTTTTTAAAGATTCCACAGGTAAAAACATATCTTTCTGAGGGTGAGATTAAAGCAATCAGAACGGTAGGGAGTGTATTACCATTTAAAGTAAATAATTATGTGATTGAAGAATTAATAGATTGGAATAACATTCCGAATGACCCAATTTTTCAATTAACATTTCCACAAAAAGAAATGCTCTCTGAAAAGCATTATAAGTTAGTTTCTGAAGCTATTGATAGTAATATGAATAAGCGTGAAATGGTTGAACTTATTAATAGAATTAGACAAGAATTAAACCCACACTCAAGTTCTCAAGTAGAAAACATTCCTCTTCTAGATGGAGTACCTCTAACAGGCATTCAGCATAAGTATAAAGAAACAGTATTGTTTTTTCCAAGTAATAGTCAAACATGCCATGCATATTGTACATTTTGCTTTAGATGGCCACAATTTGTTAATCTTGATGCTGTAAAATTTGCCATGAAGGAAACTAATTTATTAATTAAGTACATAGAGAATAATAAAGAGGTAACAGATTTATTATTTACAGGAGGAGACCCAATGATAATGAAAGCGTCAATTTTTAAAAGATATTTGGAGTCAATACTGAAGAATAAAGTTGGAAATCTACAAAATATAAGAATTGGCACTAAAGCTCTTGGGTATTGGCCGTATAAGTTCTTGACGGATGATGATGCAGATGAAATTATAGCCTTATTTGAAGAAATTATAGCAGCAGGTTATAATTTAACTATTATGGCTCATTTTAATCACCCTAATGAATTGAAAACAACAGCGGTAAAAAAAGCTATTAAAAGAATACTTTCAACGGGAGCTCAGATACGAACTCAGTCTCCTATTATGAAATACATAAATGATTCAAGTGAGGCTTGGGAGGAGATGTGGAGAGAACAAGTAAAGTTAGGATGTGTTCCTTATTATATGTTTTTGGCGAGAGATACAGGAGCTCAATCTTATTTTGCAGTTACTTTAAATGAAGCTCTAGAAATATATCAAAATGCATATAGAAAAGTAGGAGGTCTTGCAAGAACAGTAAAAGGACCAGTTATGTCAGCAAATCAAGGAAAAATACAGGTATTGGGTGTTAATGAAATTAATAATGAAAAGTTATTTAGTCTGCGTTTTAACCAAGCAAGAAACCCTAATTGGGTTGGGGCACCTTTTTTTTCAAAATATAATGAGAAAGCTGTTTGGTTAAATGATTTAATTCCAGCTTTTGGAGCAGAAAACTTCTTTTTTGAAAAAGAACATTTATTTCAAAATATTTAGTACGCATTAGAATAAATTAATAAGAAATGAATAAGAAGGTAATCCATACGGTATTTGAGAATACAGTAGCTAAATATCCTGCCAATATTTCGGTTAAAACAGAAAATAGAACACTTTCATATCTAAAATTAAATGAAATAGCGAATAAATTAGCACATACTATAAATTCATTAAATATTGAAGATAAAGGCATAATATCGGTTTTATTTGAAGAACGTCTTTATCAATTAGTATCACTTTTGGGGATTTTTAAAAGCGGAAAAGTTTACTTACCATTAGATAGTAAATACCAAGAAAAACATTGGAAAGAGATGTATAAGCTAGCTCCTAAAGTAATGCTTACATCGAATTTAAACCATGATAAAATAAAATATTTTAATAAGCAATTAGATTATCAAATTCCACTTGTTATTAATTTATCTTTAAATGAAACGAATGATTTAAAAATTACATTATTCAAGTTAATAAAAGAAGAGTATATTGAAGAAGATATACATATTGGAGAAGAATATAATAATCCTGATTTTGATATTGATGGAGATGATTCTAGTTATATTTTCTTTACTTCAGGATCAACAGGAACACCTAAAGCTGTTTTAGGAAAACACAAGAGTTTAAGCCATTTTATTCATTGGGAGTCAAAGGAGTTAGAGGTGAATGAAAATGATAGGTTAGGTCAAATTATATCTTATTCTTTTGACGCTTCTTTAAAAGATATTTTTATTTCTTTAATAAATGGAGCAACATTATGTATCCCTTCAGAAGATATAAAACAAGATACATTAAAATTGACTGAATGGATTTTAAAAGAGAAAATAACTCTTATGCATATGGTTCCAACTATGTTTAGACTTCTCACAGGAGTAGGAATTGAAAAAGAAGGGGGAATAAAAGAGTTTCCTAGCTTAAAATATATATTACTTGCAGGAGAAAAATTGTACAATAAGGATATTTTAAACTGGAGAAAGTTTCATGGTAAAAAAACAGGAATATATAATTTTTATGGAACTACTGAGTCTACAATTTTAAGTACTTATCATAAAATTGAAAATCAATTAGAAGGGAAATTGTCTGATGTTTTATGTGTTGGTAAACCTATTTCTAACACAAGAGTGTTGATAGTGAATAGTAAGAACGAAATATGTAGAGTTAATGAAAAAGGAAGTGTATACATTAGAACCCCCTTTTTATCTAAAGGGTATTACAATAATGAAAAGCAAACATTAGAAAAGTTTATTCAGAATCCTCTTTCGAAAGAAAAGGAAATAGTATATGATACTGGAGATTATGGAATATATAATGAAGAAAGAGATATTGTAATTTTAGGAAGAAAAGACGGAATGGTTAAATTAAATGGAGTTAGGATTGATGTAAATTCCATAGAAAAAGTAATTCTTGAGATAGAAGATGTCTCTATGGTAAAGTGTATGGTTTTTAAAGAAGGAAGTATAGATGCATCTTTAGTTTGTTTTTATAAATCTGACTATACAAAAGATGAAGATATTAAAAATTACTGCTCAAAATTTTTATCGTTATATGAGATACCATCCATGATTTTTAAGCTAAATGAATTTCCAATGACAGCTAATGGTAAGGTTGATGGTGTAGACTTGTATGAAAGTATTTCAGAAAGAATAACAAGTAGAGAAATGATTGAACCTAAAACTGAAGTAGAAAAAGTTTTGGTAAAATTATGGAAAGAAGTTTTGGTTATAGAAAATCTAGGAATTAATGATAATTTTCTTTTTTTAGGAGGAAATAGTATAAAGCAAATACTTTTAAGAACAAGGATAAAAAAAGAGTTTGGAGTTGCTATTTCAATAGAGGAAATCTTTCTTAATCCCACAATACATGAGCTAGGTCAACTTTTGGAAGATAGAAAAAAGAAGCATAAAGTAAAAGTAATTGAGAGTATTCCAAAATTAGAAGAGAATAGAGAAGAAGGGTACATTGTATCAAATGAACAAATGAGAATCTGGGTTACGTCTCAATCAGAAAAAGAATCAATAGCTCATAATATGCCCCATACATACAACATTGAAGGAGAATTAAATACAGAGCTGTTTAAAAAGGTCTTGCAACAAGTTGTTAACAGGCATGAGGTATTAAGAACGTCTTTCAAACTTAATAAAGAAGGAGATATAGTGCAGATAATAAATGAAAACATAGATGTTAACTTGATGTTTTCTTATAATAGAATAGATAATAGCAATACATCATTTATAGATAAATCTATAGCAGATTTCTCTGAAACATTATTTAATTTTGAGCAAGCCCCTTTATTTAAAATAATGCTTCTTCAACTTGAAGAAACAAAGTTTAAACTTTGTACTGTAATGCATCACATTATAGGTGATTACACTTCGGATCAAATTTTAATTAAAGAAATTGTAGATTTATATATAAATTTTAAAGACAATAAGAATATTGATTTAGAGCCTCTAAAAATTCAATATAAAGATTATGCTAATTGGATAAAGAATCGTATACAGTTAAATGAATTTGTTAAGGAAAAGGAATTTTGGAGTGGTTGCTTAAAAAACTTAAATAAACAATCTAAATGGTACAATATTTCTGAAGAACAGAGATTTGAAGGAGGATATGTTATAAGACAATTATCAGAAAAATTAGTTGTAGATGTTAAAGAATTATGCTTAAAGCATAATTATAATTTAATGGGAGTAATATCTGCGGCTTTAGGGGTTCTAGTTTATAAAACTACTTCTCAAAAAAATGTAGTTATTGGTGTTCCAGTGAATTTAAGAAATCACCCTGATTTACTAAATCAAGTAGGGTTATATTTAAATTTACTCCCATTAAATGTAACAATTAAAGAAGAAGATTCTGTTAAAGATTTAGTAAAAGAAACTTTACAAAAACAGATAAAAATGATAGATAATTCTTTTTATCCTTTCGATTTAATTGTAGATGATTTTGAACAACAGCATAAAGAGAATTTGATTGATAGAATTGATGTTTATGTAAATTACATTAATCATGAAGATTCTAATATAAATATTGAAAATCTAACTGTTTACCCAGAGGTTAGAAAAAACAAAAAGAGTAAATTTCCTATCTGCTTTTATATAAGTAATTACGAAGAGTCTATTTCCTTTAGAATAGAATATCAAGTAAATATATTTAGTGAAACAGAGATAGAAAAGATTGCCAATCGATTCATAAAATGCCTAGAAGAGTTTACCTACTCACCAGATAAAAAGATAGGTGAAATTGATGTAATAGATAAAGAAACCATTCCTTCTTTTAGCTTTTAAAAAACAATTCTAAGTTACTATTCTTAGATGTAGTACTTGTAAATCCATATACAATATTATCAACCTCATTATCCTGATATTTAAAAATATTAGGCTAGAATGGTTGTAAAAAAAATAAAAATGAAAACATTAAGTTCTTACCATCAACAAAGACTTTGGTTTATTGATTATTTTGAAAAAGGAGATTTATATCCTGAAGGACCAGTTTATCACAATATACCATTGATTTTTAGTGTTAAAAAACAGCTGTCATATGAAGATATTGAAAAAGTTGTTTATGAACTGTTATCAAAAAATGAAGTTTTAAGAACTAGTTTTTCTAGGTCTGAAGGAACAGTCTTTCAAGAAATTCACAGCATAAATGAAGTTTCAATAGACAAGATATTACAACAAGAAATAAACTTGTTATCTAGGCTAAAGAATCTACAAGAGTTAGCTTTTACTTTTGATGATAATTTTTTAATAAAATGTTATTTTGAAAATTTAAAAGATAAAACTCTGATTTATTTTGTAATTCATCACGCTTTAATTGATAGAAAAAGTATTGGGTTAATTAAAAATCAGTTCATTTCAATCTTAGATAATCCTACTTCAGGAGCTGATAATAAAATTCAATTCCAACATTTTTCTAATTGGCAAAATAATTTAAACGAGGAAGATTTAGAGTCACTGTTATTTTACTGGAGGTCAAAACTGAATGATTTACAAGTATTGTATTATCCAACAGACTTTGAAAGAGAACAAGTGCATATTTATAAAGCAAAGTCAACTTTAAGATTGCTAGATCGACAAGATATATCTCAATTTGCTCATAATCATAATCTAAATACAGAAACGTTGTTTTTAAGTGCTTATAAAATGGCATTGGCAAAATTAACAGGATTGAATGATATTGTTATAGGAACTTTAATGGATTTGAGAAATGACCAAATTAAAGAATTAGTAGGTCCTATAGAGAACTTAGTTGTTTTACGTTCAAAAGTTGATAAAAATAAAATTTTAGAAGAGCTATTATTTTTAATCGAGGAAGGAAGAGAGGAAGCAGAAAAATATAAAACAATGCCATTTGATAAATTGGTTCTAGAGCTCAATCCTAAGAAAGATATGAGTAGAACAGCATTGTTTGATATATTTTTCAACTATGAGAAAGAAGAAGCTTATGAAAGGAATCTTATTACCGAAAGTATAGTAAATAAAGGTTTTGGTAAGTATGATTTTAACCTTTTAGTTACAGAAAGAAATGATTTTTTTCATTTAGGGCTAACATATAATGAACTATATTTTAAAGAAGAAACTGCAAATTCATTACTAAACCTAACAATTGATATTCTAAATAGAATAGTCAAAAATAATAAGGTTATTTTAAAAGAAATACCTCTAGTTTCAGGACAAGAATATAATAGGGCTGTAGGAAGTACGTCAATTCAGGAAGTTTCAACCGATTCAATAATAGATGTATTTTCTAAACAAGTTAAAATGTTTGGTTCAAGGTTAGCGCTTAGTAGTTCGTTAGGAGAAGTAACCTATGAAGATTTAGATAATGAATCAGCGAAGTTGGCGAACTATTTGATTAATAGTTGTGGGGTGCTACCTGAAGATCGAGTAGCAATTATAATTCCTAAATCTATTGAACTAATAGTTGCAATTATAGGTGTTTTAAAAACTGGTGCAGCTTATGTTCCTATAGATATTAATTACCCTGATGAGCGAAAGAATTTTATGATAGAAGATTCTGAATGTAAATTGGTAATAGATGAAAGTTTTATTAATAAAACTAAAGAGAACATTAATCGAGAATCAATAGTTTTATCAAAGTCTGAAATAAGTTCTTCAAATTTAGCATATATCATTTACACTTCAGGAACAACTGGAAAACCTAAAGGAGTAATGATAGAACATAAGAATGTTTTGAGTTTGTTGACTTCTTGTTATGAGAAATTTGAATTTTCAGAAAAAGACACTTGGACTTTTTTCCATTCTTATTGTTTTGATTTTTCTATTTGGGAAATATTTGGGGCGTTACTTACTGGGGCAAACGTGCTGATTTTAAATAATGATGAGGTAAGAGACCATGAGGTCTTTATAAAATTAATGAATAAGTATAATTCTACAATTTTTAGTCAAACACCATCTGCGTTCTATAATTTTATTGCGTTAAACAATAAAGTACCAACTTTACGCTATGTAGTTTTTGGAGGGGAAGCTTTACATCCTATCAAGTTAAAAAAATGGAGAAGCGAAAACCCTGAAGTTTCTTTAATAAATATGTATGGAATAACTGAAACAACTGTACATGTTACATTTAAAGAACTTTCAAACGATGATATGTATAAAGCGACAAGTAACATTGGTAAGCCTTTATCTTTTGCGAATAGCTATATTGTTGATCAAGATGGTCAAATTGTACCTTTTGGAAGACCTGGTGAATTGTACGTCTCAGGAAATGGAGTAGCGAGAGGATATTTAAATAGACCAGATCAGCAAGAAGAGAAGTTTTTACCTTGTCCTTTTGATGAATACAGTACTATGTATAGAACTGGAGATTTAGCTAGATTTTTACCTTCAGGAGAGTTAGAATATTTGGGAAGAATTGATGATCAAGTTAAAATTAGAGGGTATAGAATCGAGCTAGACGAAATCAAAAAGCAAATAGATTCATATAAAGGAGTTAAAGAGAGTGCAATTACCTTATTGGAACTTTCTGATGGAGATAAAGGGATAGCAGCTTATGTGGTTCTTGATAAAAATGAAAGCATTAATAGTTTAAAACTTCATTTAGGTAGTAAAGTGCCAGAATATATGGTGCCTGCATTTTTTATTGAAATGGATCAAATTCCAATAAACTCTAATGGGAAAATTGATAAAGTAAATTTACCAAGTCCATTTGACAGTATAGAAAAAAATGAAAAGGATATAAAAGAACCAATTACAGATGTTCAAATAAAACTTTTTAATATTTGGAAAAATGTACTGAATACTGAGTCATTTGGAATAGAACATAATTTTTTCGAACTAGGAGGGCATAGCTTAAAAGCAACAAGGCTTATTAGTGCCATTCATAAAGAGTTTGAAGTAAGATTAGAGTTAAAGCAAATATTTGCAAATCCAACTCTTGAACAACAGGCTTTATTGATTGAGGCTTCAGATAAAAATAACTTTACAGAAATAAAACTATTAGAGCAGCAAGAGTTTTATCCAGTGTCAGATGGTCAGAAAAGATTATGGGTTCTAAGTCAATTTGAAGAGAGTTCGGTTGCTTATAACATGGTGTCTTATCTAGAATTAGATAGTGATTATGATGTGTCAAAATTTGAAAAAGCTATTCAATTAGTTTTAGAGAGACACGAAATTTTAAGGACAGTTTTTAAAACAAATTCTAAAGGAGAAGTAGTACAAAAGATACTTGAAAAAGATGATTTTGAATTTAAAGTAACTCACAAAGATTTTAGTTCTTTTGATAACCCTTATGAAGAATTCTTAGAATTCATAAGAAAAGATAAGAATACTCCATTTAACTTAAGTTCTGGGGCTCTTTTTAGAGGAAGTATTATTAAATTTTCCAATGAAAAAACTGTCTTTTATTACAATATGCATCACATAATTAGTGATGGATGGTCTATTGATATATTAAGAAGAGATGTATTAGCATATTACGAGAATTTGCTTAAAGCTAGCGAGCTTAATTTACCATCATTGAAAATCCAATATAAAGATTATGCGTCGTGGCAGCAAGAGCAAGTAAGGGGAGTAAACTACAAAAAGTACAGAGACTATTGGTTAGAAAAACTAAAAGGAGAATTGCCATTACTTGATTTACCATATCAAAAAAACAGACCTAAAATTAAAACATACAATGGTGGTGCTTATCAAGGAGCTTTGAATTTAGAACAAACAAAAAAAATAAAAGAATTTGTTCAAAAGAATCAAAGTACATTGTTTGTTGGATTAGTAAGTATTTGGAATTTAATCCTTCATAAATATTCAGGTAACAATGATATAGTTATAGGAACATCCGTAGCAGGAAGAGGACATGAAGATTTAAAGGATCAGATAGGTTTTTTTGTAAACACCATAGCACTACGAAATTATATTAATCCTAAACAAAGCTATCAAGATATTTTTCAACAAGTGGATGAAAATACATTAGAAGCTCTTGAAAATCAAATGTATTCATTTGATAGGTTAATAGAAGAGCTAAATGTTGAAAAGAGCTTAGATAGAAGTCCTGTGTTTGATGTAATGCTAGTATTACAAAATACTAGTGAAATTGAACAAACAAGAGGGAAAGAAGTATTAAGTGAAACTATAGAAGTTTCTGAAGAAATTATATCAAAGTTTGATTTAGAAATGTTTTTTCAGGAAAGAAAAGGTCAATTATGGTTTCAAATCAATTACAACAAAGATGTTTATAAACAGGAATTAATACCTCAATTAATAAAGCATTTTAAGCAGGTTTTAGATATAGTAATCTCTCGACCTGAAATTGAAATTGAAAATATAGAGTACCTTTCTGAGGAGGAAGAAACTAGGTTATTAGAATCATATAACGATACTCAAGCTTATTTTTCAGAAAGTGTATCAGTAATTGATTTGTTTACCAAACAAGTTAATGAAAATTCAGATGCCATAGCCTTAAAGGATTTTAATGGAAAATCATTAAATTATAGGGAGTTAGATATTCTATCAAATAAGTTTGCTCATTATTTAATTGATAATCATGAAATAAAAAGGGGAGATTTAGTAGGAATAAACATAGATAGAAGTGTAGATACAATAGTTGTAGTTTTAGGTATTTTAAAAGTTGGAGCAGCTTACCTTCCTTTAGACTCAAACTATCCTCAATCAAGAATAGATTATATTCAAAGTAATAGTAAATGTAAGCTAAGTGTAGATGAAGCTATTTTAAATGAATTTAATCAGAATAAAGCTAATTTATCAGAGTCAAAGCAACTTTTTAAGCCCCAAGCGACAGATTTAGCTTATGTTATTTATACTTCAGGATCAACAGGAAAACCTAAAGGAGTTATGATTGAGCATGGAGCTTTGTTAAATTACTTAGAATGGGGGCAAAATTATTATTTGAGAGAAGTAAAAGAGAAAGCAGGTTTTGGTTTATTCACATCATTATCATTTGACCTTACTGTAACTAGTTTGTTTTTGCCATTAATTTCAGGAGCTACTTTAAATGTGTTTTCAGGTAACGAAATAGTTTCTGATTCATTAAAATTTTATTTTGAAAGTGATATACCTTGTATTAAGCTGACTCCGGCTCACATCATTTTATTGGGAGGTATAGAATTTAATCCAGGGAAAAAAGAATTAATAATTGTAGGAGGAGAAGCTTTAACAAATCGCCATATAAATATTTTAAGAAAGTATTATCCTAAAGCAAAAATTATTAATGAATATGGTCCTACTGAGGCTACTGTTGGATGTGTAGTATGGGATACAAGTAACTTAGAACAAAAGATATTAATCGGAAACCCTATAGGTAATACAGAGGTTTATGTATTGGATGATTCATTGAGTTTAGTAGCAGAAGGAGTTTCAGGCGAGTTATACATATCAGGTTCAGGCTTATCACGCGGGTATTTACACCGTCCAGAATTAACGGCAGAACGTTTTATATCCCATCCATTTAAAGAAGGAGAACGTTTGTATAAAACAGGAGATGTTTGTCGCTGGTTACCAGGAGGAGTTTTAGAATATATAGGACGTATAGATGATCAGGTAAAAATCAGAGGGCACCGCATAGAGTTGGGAGAAATAGAAGGAGAGTTAGACTTAATAGAAGGAGTAGAATCATGTGTTGTATCTATTAAAGAAGTATCAGGAGAGGCTGTATTAGTAGCGTATTTTATAGGATCTGTAGAAGGAGTTACATTACGTAAAGAGTTGGAATCATGCTTACCCTCATATATGGTTCCACATTATTATGTGTCTATAGAAGCAATTCCATTAACCCCAAACGGTAAGGTTTCACAATCATTATTACCAGAGGTGAGCGATTCAGACATGCTTCGAGAATCGTTTTTATCAGCACGTAATGAAGAGGAAAAAGTTTTAATAGAGGTTTGTGAATCTGTTTTACAACGAGAAAGAATAAGTGTATTAGATAATTTTTACAATTTAGGAGGCGATTCGATTAAATCAATTCAAGTAGTATCACGCTTAAAAGCATTGGGTTATGAATTAGGAGTTTCAGATATTCTATCACATCCAGTTTTATCAGACTTATCGTTATACATAAAAAAAGAAGTAAAAACTCAAGATCAATCGGTTGTAAAGGGAGATGTATTTTTATCACCTATTCAACAACATTTTTTCAAAGACTCAGGTATAGTTACTACTAATCACTATAACCAATCGGTTTTACTAAAGAGCAGGTTGCCTATACATAAAGAGTTTTTAGAAGAAAGCATTTCAAGATTGTTAGAACATCATGATGCTTTACGTATGATTTTTAGTAAAGAACCTTCATGGAGTCAGTATAATAGAGAAGAGTTAGGCTATTCATCAATAATTCAACATTACGATTTAACAGGAGTAGAAGATTTATCGTTAGAAATAACGAGTATAGGAGACGAGTTACAAGGTAGTATAAATATCCTTACAGGCGAGTTAGTAAAAGTAGCTCACATTACAACCTTAGAAGGAGATTACTTGGGTATTATTATTCATCATTTGGTAGTAGATGGAGTTTCATGGCGAATTTTATTAGAAGACTTATCAAGTTTATATACCAATTTGGTTAAAGGAGTAAAAGAGGCATTACCTCTAAAAACAAGTTCATATCAACAATGGAGCAAGGAACAATATAATTATAGTCAAGAAGTATTAGTCGCCAAAGAACATTCTTATTGGGAAAACTTATTACTTAAAGATTTAGTCACTTTTCCAGTAGATAACAGGATAGAATCACCTATTGTAATTGATAGTAAGGAAGGTTTTAGATTGCTAGAAACTTACACAAGTTTGCTAGAAGGAGAACTTCACAGTCGATATTCTACGAATATTCAAGATATTTTATTAGCATGTTTAGGAGTAAGTTTATCTAGGACGTTTGGAGTTAAAGAAACTTTACTTGAGTTAGAAGGACATGGTAGATTATCTTTTACAGAAGATGTAGATGTCACAAGAACAGTAGGTTGGTTTACGAGTTTGTACCCTTATTTATTAAATGTAGATTCTACGGAAGATTTATTTAAAGTTTTAATAGAAGTAAAAGACTCTTTACGAAGTATACCAAACAAAGGTATAGGTTACGGTATGTTAAAGTATTTATCAGGCTCTACCTTACAAGAAGTACAACCAACAATTCAGTTTAATTATTTAGGAACATTTGGTAATGAATTTAAGAAGGAAGATGGAGGATTGTTTAGCTTTAGTGATATAAGTTTAGGTAAAGATGTTTCCACAGAAGAATCGAGTAGTATACCACTTCGTATCTCGGGAGCAATAATTTCTGGAGAATTACAAATATATGTTCATTACAGTTCCTTACAATATAAGAGGTCAACAATAAAAACAATGATTGACTCATATGAGTCAACATTAAAGAGTTTAATAAGTCAATTAGAAGAAAAAGAAGGAGACTATTTAACCTCGTCAGATTTAACATATAAATCACTATCGTTACCATCATTATCAAGCATAACAAAGAACCATGAGATACTAGATGTTTATGAATTGTCGCCATTACAACAAGGAATGTATTATCATTGGCTTCAAGACGTTTCCTCGAGTTTATATTTTGAGCAGTTATCGTATAAACTATCATCAAAAACTTTAGATCTATCGCAAGCAAAGCAGGCTTATGAGATACTACAGTCACGTCATGATGTTTTACGTACCGGTTTTACTAACGATTATAACGGTATTCCTTTACAGATTGTATATAAAGAAGGCGACGTTAACTTTAGAGTAGTAGAAGAAGCAAAAGGTTCGTTTGATAGTTGTGTGGACAAATTGAAGGAAGAAGATCGTTTATTAGGCTTTGATTTATCATCACGCTCACAGATGCGATTAACCGTTGTAAATTACGGTTTGGGCGATTATGAGTTTATTTGGAGTTTTCACCATATTTTAATGGATGGATGGTGTATAAGTATTTTACTTAATGAATACTATCAGATTTTAAACTCTATCCAAAAAGGAATATCACATAAATTAAATAAACCATTAGCATACTCACGTTATATAGAATGGTTAAGTCAATTAGATCAGAGTAAATCATTATCCTATTGGGAAGACTATTTATCCTTTTATGAAGAAATAGCAAGTTTACCTTATAAAGGAAGTGGAGATTCAACTCAACAAGGAGTTCGAGGAAGTGAAGAAATTGTCATTCAATCATCATTATATGAATCACTATCAACGTTATGTAAACAACATTCAATAACACAGAATACTTTTATACAGGGAGTTTGGGGTTATTTATTATCAAAATACAACAATAGTCAAGATGTAGTTTTTGGAAGTGTAGTTTCAGGAAGACCAGGATCTTTATCAGGAGTAGAACATATGGTTGGGTTATTTATTAATACAATTCCAGTTCGAATAAAATATAATTCATTAACCACCGGTTTAGATTTATTAAACCAAGCTCATCAAGACTCAATAAGAGGACAATCTCATCATTACTTAAACCTATCAGAGATTCAGTCAAATAGTGGATTAGGCATGGATTTAATAAACCATGTTTTAGTATTTGAGAATTTTGCTTTACAAGAATCGATCAAACAAAGAGAATCAGATTTATCACTAACTATAAAAGAAGTAGATAGTTTTGAACAAACCCATTATGATTTTGGACTACTAGTTCACCCTCAAAATGATAGTTTACGCATTCGATTAGAATATGATTTAGGAGTTTATTCAAGCTCTCGAATGAATTTAATAAAGTCTCACTTTGAGCAATTATTAACAAGCTTTATAACCACACCATATTTAAAGTTATCATCATTAGAATTTTTAACAGTAGAAGAAAAACATGAGCAGTTAGAACTGTTTAACGCTACTAAAATGTCTTATGATTTAGAATCTACTTTAGTTAGTTTATTTAAATCACAAGTTTTATCAATACCAGATTTGATAGCAGTTTCTTATGAAGAAGAAAGTTTAACATATAAAGAATTAGATGAGTTATCAAATAGATTAGGGAATTATTTACAATCAGTCCATAACATAGGTAGAGGAGACTTGGTGGGATTAAAATTAGAGCGAGGTTTATGGATGATAGCAAGTATTTTAGGGGTATTAAAATCAGGCGGAGCTTATGTTCCAATAGATATCCACTATCCAGAGTCACGAAAGGCATATATTCTAGAAGATAGTGGTTGTAAGGTTTGTGTAGATGATGTTTTGTTAAAGGACTTTAAAAATACACAAGAAGAGTATTCAAAACAAGCTTTAGCAGAGCAACCCCAAGCGACAGATTTAGCTTATGTTATTTATACTTCAGGATCAACAGGAAAACCTAAAGGAGTAATGATTGAACATAGGAATGTGGTAAATCTAATAATTACTCAGACTAATAAGTTTAAGATAGATGAAACAGAAAAGGTATTACAGTTTTCAAATATTTCGTTTGATGCATCTGTAGAGCAAATATTTTTAGCTATTTTAAATGGTTCGGAATTAGTTTTAGTATCAAGAGAGGATATTTTAAATCCGACAGCCTTAGAGAAAATAATTGATAAAAAAGAGATAACACATCTACATGCTACTCCAAGTTATTTGAAAACTTTAGCGTTAACAAGCGATACAAAATTGAAAAGAATTATTGCAGGAGGAGAAGCTTGTTCATCTGAGTTATCAAAGAAATTGGGAAAGGTAGCCTATTTCTATAATGAGTATGGACCTACAGAAACTACAGTTACCTCAATAGAATATCATCTTGAAAATCAATATCTGAATAATAAAATATATCCGATCGGAAACCCTATAGGTAATACAGAGGTTTATGTATTAGATGATTCATTGAGTTTAGTAGCAGAAGGAATTTCAGGCGAGTTATACATATCAGGTTCAGGCTTATCACGCGGGTATTTACACCGTCCAGAATTAACGGCAGAACGTTTTATATCCCATCCATTTAAAGAAGGAGAACGTTTGTATAAAACAGGAGATGTTTGTCGCTGGTTACCAGGAGGAGTTTTAGAATATATAGGACGTATAGATGATCAGGTGAAAATCAGAGGGCACCGCATAGAGTTAGGAGAAATAGAAGGAGAGTTAGACTTAATAGAAGGAGTAGAATCATGTGTTGTATCTATTAAAGAAGTATCAGGAGAGGCTGTATTAGTAGCGTATTTTATAGGATCTGTAGAAGGAGTTACATTACGTAAAGAGTTGGAATCATGCTTACCCTCATATATGGTTCCACATTATTATGTGTCTATAGAAGCAATTCCATTAACCCCAAACGGTAAGGTTTCACAATCATTATTACCAGAGGTGAGCGATTCAGACATGCTTCGAGAATCGTTTTTATCAGCACGTAATGAAGAGGAAAAAGTTTTAATAGAGGTTTGTGAATCTGTTTTACAACGAGAAAGAATAAGTGTATTAGATAATTTTTACAATTTAGGAGGCGATTCGATTAAATCAATTCAAGTAGTATCACGCTTAAAAGCATTGGGTTATGAATTAGGAGTTTCAGATATTCTATCACATCCAGTTTTATCAGACTTATCGTTATACATAAAAAAAGAAGTAAAAACTCAAGATCAATCGGTTGTAAAGGGAGATGTATTTTTATCACCTATTCAACAACATTTTTTCAAAGACTCAGGTATAGTTACTACTAATCACTATAACCAATCGGTTTTACTAAAGAGCAGGTTGCCTATACATAAAGAGTTTTTAGAAGAAAGCATTTCAAGATTGTTAGAACATCATGATGCTTTACGTATGATTTTTAGTAAAGAACCTTCATGGAGTCAGTATAATAGAGAAGAGTTAGGCTATTCATCAATAATTCAACATTACGATTTAACAGGAGTAGAAGATTTATCGTTAGAAATAACGAGTATAGGAGACGAGTTACAAGGTAGTATAAATATCCTTACAGGCGAGTTAGTAAAAGTAGCTCACATTACAACCTTAGAAGGAGATTACTTGGGTATTATTATTCATCATTTGGTAGTAGATGGAGTTTCATGGCGAATTTTATTAGAAGACTTATCAAGTTTATATACCAATTTGGTTAAAGGAGTAAAAGAGGCATTACCTCTAAAAACAAGTTCATATCAACAATGGAGCAAGGAACAATATAATTATAGTCAAGAAGTATTAGTCGCCAAAGAACATTCTTATTGGGAAAACTTATTACTTAAAGATTTAGTCACTTTTCCAGTAGATAACAGGATAGAATCACCTATTGTAATTGATAGTAAGGAAGGTTTTAGATTGCTAGAAACTTACACAAGTTTGCTAGAAGGAGAACTTCACAGTCGATATTCTACGAATATTCAAGATATTTTATTAGCATGTTTAGGAGTAAGTTTATCTAGGACGTTTGGAGTTAAAGAAACTTTACTTGAGTTAGAAGGACATGGTAGATTATCTTTTACAGAAGATGTAGATGTCACAAGAACAGTAGGTTGGTTTACGAGTTTGTACCCTTATTTATTAAATGTAGATTCTACGGAAGATTTATTTAAAGTTTTAATAGAAGTAAAAGACTCTTTACGAAGTATACCAAACAAAGGTATAGGTTACGGTATGTTAAAGTATTTATCAGGCTCTACCTTACAAGAAGTACAACCAACAATTCAGTTTAATTATTTAGGAACATTTGGTAATGAATTTAAGAAGGAAGATGGAGGATTGTTTAGCTTTAGTGATATAAGTTTAGGTAAAGATGTTTCCACAGAAGAATCGAGTAGTATACCACTTCGTATCTCGGGAGCAATAATTTCTGGAGAATTACAAATATATGTTCATTACAGTTCCTTACAATATAAGAGGTCAACAATAAAAACAATGATTGACTCATATGAGTCAACATTAAAGAGTTTAATAAGTCAATTAGAAGAAAAAGAAGGAGACTATTTAACCTCGTCAGATTTAACATATAAATCACTATCGTTACCATCATTATCAAGCATAACAAAGAACCATGAGATACTAGATGTTTATGAATTGTCGCCATTACAACAAGGAATGTATTATCATTGGCTTCAAGACGTTTCCTCGAGTTTATATTTTGAGCAGTTATCGTATAAACTATCATCAAAAACTTTAGATCTATCGCAAGCAAAGCAGGCTTATGAGATACTACAGTCACGTCATGATGTTTTACGTACCGGTTTTACTAACGATTATAACGGTATTCCTTTACAGATTGTATATAAAGAAGGCGACGTTAACTTTAGAGTAGTAGAAGAAGCAAAAGGTTCGTTTGATAGTTGTGTGGACAAATTGAAGGAAGAAGATCGTTTATTAGGCTTTGATTTATCATCACGCTCACAGATGCGATTAACCGTTGTAAATTACGGTTTGGGCGATTATGAGTTTATTTGGAGTTTTCACCATATTTTAATGGATGGATGGTGTATAAGTATTTTACTTAATGAATACTATCAGATTTTAAACTCTATCCAAAAAGGAATATCACATAAATTAAATAAACCATTAGCATACTCACGTTATATAGAATGGTTAAGTCAATTAGATCAGAGTAAATCATTATCCTATTGGGAAGACTATTTATCCTTTTATGAAGAAATAGCAAGTTTACCTTATAAAGGAAGTGGAGATTCAACTCAACAAGGAGTTCGAGGAAGTGAAGAAATTGTCATTCAATCATCATTATATGAATCACTATCAACGTTATGTAAACAACATTCAATAACACAGAATACTTTTATACAGGGAGTTTGGGGTTATTTATTATCAAAATACAACAATAGTCAAGATGTAGTTTTTGGAAGTGTAGTTTCAGGAAGACCAGGATCTTTATCAGGAGTAGAACATATGGTTGGGTTATTTATTAATACAATTCCAGTTCGAATAAAATATAATTCATTAACCACCGGTTTAGATTTATTAAACCAAGCTCATCAAGACTCAATAAGAGGACAATCTCATCATTACTTAAACCTATCAGAGATTCAGTCAAATAGTGGATTAGGCATGGATTTAATAAACCATGTTTTAGTATTTGAGAATTTTGCTTTACAAGAATCGATCAAACAAAGAGAATCAGATTTATCACTAACTATAAAAGAAGTAGATAGTTTTGAACAAACCCATTATGATTTTGGACTACTAGTTCACCCTCAAAATGATAGTTTACGCATTCGATTAGAATATGATTTAGGAGTTTATTCAAGCTCTCGAATGAATTTAATAAAGTCTCACTTTGAGCAATTATTAACAAGCTTTATAACCACACCAGATTTAAAGTTATCATCATTAGAATATTTAACAGTAGAAGAAAAACATGAGCAGTTAGAACTGTTTAACGCTACTAAAATGTCTTATGATTTAGAATCTACTTTAGTTAGTTTATTTAAATCACAAGTTTTATCAATACCAGATTTGATAGCAGTTTCTTATGAAGAAGAAAGTTTAACATATAAAGAATTAGATGAGTTATCAAATAGATTAGGGAATTATTTACAATCAGTCCATAATATAGGTAGAGGAGACTTGGTGGGATTAAAATTAGAGCGAGGTTTATGGATGATAGCAAGTATTTTAGGGGTATTAAAATCAGGCGGAGCTTATGTTCCAATAGATATCCACTATCCAGAGTCACGAAAGGCATATATTCTAGAAGATAGTGGTTGTAAGGTTTGTGTAGATGATGTTTTGTTAAAGGACTTTAAAAATACACAAGAAGAGTATTCAAAACAAGCTTTAGCAGAGCAACCCCAAGCGACAGATTTAGCTTATGTTATTTATACTTCAGGATCAACAGGAAAACCTAAAGGAGTAATGATTGAACATAGGAATATTGT
>NZ_QUNS01000002.1:463697-577460 GCF_003387615.1 Tenacibaculum gallaicum
TAGCAGAGCAACCCCAAGCGACAGATTTAGCTTATGTTATTTATACTTCAGGATCAACAGGAAAACCTAAAGGAGTAATGATTGAACATAGGAATATTGTTAATACTATTTTATCTCAAATAGAAATATTTAATCTAAACAACTGTAAAAGTAGTTTACAATTTGCCTCTTTTTCATTTGATGCTTCAGTTTCAGAGATATTTATAAGTTTATTATCGGGAACGAGTCTTCATATAGCAACTGATGAAGAGAGAGAAAACCCCAAAAATTTAGAAGAGTTTATTGTTGATAGAGATATTGATATAGCAACAATACCTCCTGCTTACTTAAGATATATGGATGTTAATTCATTAGAAGGTATGGTTTCTTTAATAACAGCTGGAGAATCTCCTGATTATGGTAAGGTTAAAGAATATCTTGAAATGAAAACAGGAGATTATTTTAATGCTTATGGTCCAACAGAAACAAGTATTTGCGGTACAGTTTTAAAAATTGGAAAAGAAATAGGTTTAAATTATTCGAATCTTCCAATTGGTAGGCCTATACATAATGTAAACTTATATGTCGTAGATAATGAAGGGTGTATTGTACCTAAGGAGGTTGTAGGAGAGATTTGTATTAGTGGTTATGGAATTGCAAGAGGCTATCTAAATAAGCCAGAGTTGACCAAAGAAAAATTTATTGAAACCTCATATGAAAAGGAGGGAGTTCTTTATAAAACTGGTGATTTAGGTTATTGGACAATAGAAGGAAATATTGTTTTCGCTGGAAGAAAAGATGATCAGGTTAAAATTAATGGCTACAGGATAGAGTTAGAAGAAATAGTGGGTAAACTCAGAGAAAAAAGTGATATTAAACAATCCTATGTTACAGTATTTAATAAAGAAAATGAAGCAAAAGAGTTAGTAGCTTACGTAACTTCTAATGAAAAATTACAGTTTTCAGAATTAAGAAAGTATTTAGCAGAGAGACTACCAAGGTATATGATACCCACTTACTTTATTCAAATAGACAAGTTGCCTATAACAACAAATGGAAAGATTGATAAAAAATCTTTGCCACTACCTGATGGTACGTGTATGGATACAGGAATTGCATATGTAGCTCCTCAAAATGGCAATGAAGAAGATTTGATAAAAATATTATCAAATCAATTAGGAATAGATAGCAATAAAATTGGGGTATTAGATAACTTTTTTGATTTAGGAATGAACTCCATTAAACTAATGAAATTCATCAATGTTTTAAATCAAAAATTTGATTTAAAAATTAAACCTGTGGTATTATTTCAGTATCCAAATATTAAAGAGCTTACACTTTACCTTTTTCATAAAGATGAAGAAAATGAAGATTTACAAGATGAAAATACAACACAGGAGTTTGAAGATATGTTGGACTTAATGGAAGAATAAAAGAAATCATGGAAAAACAGAGACAAATTAATAAAAAAGATATTGCTGTAATAGGTATTTCTTGCGAACTCCCACAGTCTAAGAATACATCGGAGTTTTGGAAAAACTTGATTGAAGGAAATGAGCTACTTCATTTCTATTCTAATAAAGAGTTAAAAGAATTTGGTATCTCAGACGCTACTATCAAAAATAAAGAGTTTGTAAAAGTAAAAGCTGAAATAGAAGAGTTGGGTGGTTTTGACTATGCTTTTTTTGGATACACAAAAGAAGAGGCAAGCTGTATGGACCCGCAAACGAGAATGCTACATCAATTAACATGGACGGCATTAGAAGATGCTGGATGTAATATTGATACTTATAAAGGTAAAATAGGAATGTATACATCAATCTCTGATAATTTAAATTGGCAGGTATATTCTATGTTACATCCTAATTCTAAAGTAAATTCTTTTTACCAATCTCAACTATCAAATAAAAATTTTGCTCATACTTTAGTGTCTTATAATTTTGATTTTAAAGGACCGAGCTTACTGATTGATACGGCGTGTTCAAGTTCTTTAACTTCATTACATGTTGCCTGTAGAAGCCTGCTATTAAAAGAGTGTAATATAGCAATGGCAGCAGGTATTAGTCTAGATAGCACAAAAAATAAAGGTTACTTTTATCAAGAAGGAATGATTTCTTCAAAAGATGGACACTGTAGACCTTTTGATGAAAACTCTTCTGGAACTGTTGGAGGAAATGGAGGTGCAGTTGTAGTTTTAAAAAGATTAGAAGAAGCCATAAACGATAGAGATAATATTTATGCTGTAATAAAATCTTCCGCTGTAAATAATGATGGTAGAGAGAAGATTGGTTATACGGCTCCAAGTGTAAAGGGGCAATCAGCATGTATAAAGTTAGCTCATCGAATAGCAAATGTACCTTTAGAATCAATTTCATATATAGAGACACACGGTACAGCAACAAAGCTAGGGGATCCAATAGAAGTAGAAGCTCTAAATAAAGCCTTTAATTACAATACAGAACATGAATGTGCTATAGGTTCAGTAAAGTCTAACATGGGGCATTTAGATGCTGCAGCAGGAATAGCGGGTTTGTTAAAGACGACATTGGCTCTAAAAAATAAAAAAATTCCTAAATCTTTACATTTTAATACACCAAACCAAGAAATTAATTTTAATGATGGTCCATTTTATGTAAATAATAAATTGAAAAACTGGGAACCAAATGATAAGTATCCATTGAGAGCAGGGGTAAGCAGTTTTGGAATTGGAGGTACTAATGTACATGTTGTTATGGAGGAACCTCCAGTTTTATCTAAAATAGATAAAGAAAGAGATTTTTATATAGTTCCGTTTTCAGCAAAGACAAAGAAATCTCTTTTATTATATCAAAGAAAAATATTAGAGTTTTTAAAGGGAGGAAATAAAAGTTTAAATGATTTAGCTTATACCTTAAGTGTAGGAAGAAAACCTTTTACTTACAGAAATGCTCTAATAGCAAAGGATTCGGCATCTGCTATTAAAATGTTAGAGCAAACAGAATTTATTGAAAGAGCTATCACAAAAGCAAAGCAGAGACCAATAATTTTTCTATTCTCAGGGCAAGGAAGTCAGTATTTCGGGATGGCAGAAAGGCTTTATAAAGAAAGTTCTTATTTCAAAAGCATAATTAATAGTGGGCTAAGTTATTTAAAAGACTTAACAGGAGAGAATTATAAAGAAATATTAGGGTATGAATCAAAAGAATCATTCAATGAAAATTTAATAAACGACACAAAATACACGCAGCCGCTTTTGTTTTTGGTGGAGTATGCATTAGCTAAGCAAATGATATTGCTTGGAATTGAGCCAACAGCAATGATTGGACATAGCTTAGGAGAATATGTTGCAGCTTGTATCAGTGAGGTTTTTACATTAGAAGATGCGTTAAGAATTATTGTAAAAAGAGCTGAGTTGATGAATGCATTGCCGAAAGGAGTAATGTTAGCTGTAGGAGAATCTTCAAATAAAATAGAAGAATCTTTACCAAAAGAATTGAGTATAGCAGCAAAAAATACGATAACCTCCTGTGTTGTTTCTGGAGAAAAAGAAACTATTGAAGATTATGTAAAACATTTAGAAAGTATAAACATTCCTTATAGAAGGTTAAAAACATCTCATGCTTTTCATTCAAAAATGATGAACCCTATTTTAGATATTTTTGAAGAATTTTTAAAAGAGATAAAGTTTTCTAGTCCAAAATACAAAATTGTATCTAATTTAACAGGTAAAATGATCTCTTCAAATGAGATGATGTCACCTGAATATTGGAGCCGTCACTTGAGAGAAACTGTATGCTTTTATGATGGAGTTACAGCTATCTTAAATAATTATAAAGAATCAATATTTATTGAATTGGGTCCAGGTAATACATTAGGAACATTTAGTAAGCAACATTCAAATTTTGACTTACGATCGGAATGTACAATATCAATGATTTCTCATCCTAAAGAAATTGAAAGAGAAGTGAATTTATTTGAGTTTTCTATAGCAAAATTATGGGCTTTAGGATGCCCTGTTAGTTGGGATGAGTATTATAGAGGTGATAAAGGAAATAAAATTTCAGCACCTACATATTGTTTTGATAAAAAGAATTTTGAAAGTAGTGTAAACCCTTTAGAAGAAATAAAAGGTAAGGCAGAGTTGTTTCCAGGAATAAAAAGAAATGTATCTGAGTGGTTTTATGTTCCAAATTGGAAAAGAAGTACTTTTTTAAATTCAGATTTTCTCCAAGAAACCCCTAAAAAATATTTGATTTTCATAAATGAAGAACCATTAGTTGAAGACGTAGTTAAAACTTTAGAAAATGAAGGGAATCAAGTTGTCAAAGTCATAGAAGGGGAAGAGTTTTTAAAATATGATGACTATAATTATTGTATAGACTCTTTAAACAAGGAGCATTATTTAGCTCTTTATGAAGAGTTAAATAATAGGTTTAATAGAATAGATCACGTTATTTATAGTTGGAAAACAAAAGAAGAAATAACCATAACGGATTATTTTCTTCACCTTATTGAAGTTGGTAAATTGACAATAAATTTAGCGGGAGAAACAGGCAATAAAGTTACTTTTTTATTAGAGTATGGTAATAATATTCATGGAGATGAAACATTAGATTCTAAAGCAACTATATCTAATAGTTTATTGCAGGTGCTAGAGCAAGAAAATCCTAAAATTAAAGCTTCTAGTATAGACATTTTTAAGAACGAGTTTAATGTGAGTGCAGTTAGTATTATTAGAGAAATAAAAAGTGATAGAAGTTCAATTAATATAGCATATAGAAAAGATCAAAGATGGGAATTGTTTTATGAAAATGTAAAGCTACCCAAGCACTCAAACAATCAAGGTTTAAAAAATAATGGACTTTTTATAATTACTGGTGGACTTGGAAAGCTAGGAGGAATATTAACAAGGTACTTATGTGAAAAATATAATGGAACAATTATCTTGTTAGGTAGAACAAATATTTATGATAGTGAAGCAGGAAAAAATTCAAGGTTAGATAGTAAAATTAGCTTGTTAAAAAATTTACAGAAAGAATTCGAAAATATTCATTATTACCAAGTTGACGTATCAGATAACAATTCATTGCACAGGGTGTTTGAAAACATAACTCATAAGCATGGAGATATAACAGGTGTTATTCATGCTGCAGGTATACTAGAGAATAATAGCTTTAAGACTTTTGAAAATGTTTCGCAAAGTGACGTTGAAGAGCAATTCACTCCAAAAGTTCTAGGAATAAATAACATATACTCATTAAGTAAACGACTTCCAATAGGTTTTGTTTGGATTGCATCTAGTTTATCTTCAATTTTAGGAGGGCTTACTTTTACATCTTATGCAAGTGCAAACAAATATTTAGACGCATTTATTCAACAAAGAAGAAATAAACTTACTAATTGGTTTTCTATTAATCTTGATGGTTTAATCGAGGAAAGGATAAATGATGCTGAAATCATAGAGGTTTTTGAAAAATCTTTTATGATAGGGGAAGAACCTCAGTTAATTACATCTGTTAGAGAAATTAAAATAATAAATGAAAAGGAGAAGGAAGAAGAGTTTCATAATGAAAATTTAGAGGATGATTTTATTACTGAAAGACCAGATGTAAGTACAATATATCAAGAACCAGAAAATGAAATTCAAAGAAAAATATGCTCAATTTGGGCAACTTTTTTCGGATATGAAAAAATAGGTGTTTTAGATGACTTTTTTGATTTAGGAGGAGACTCTTTAAAGGCAATGACTTTATTAAAAAAAATACAAAAAGCTTTTTTAGTTGAAATAAAATTACAGGAATTTTATACAAAATCAACTGTTAAAGATATTGCAGAACAAGTTGAAATTCTTAAAAAAGTTGAGTCAATGCAAAACCAAAGTAAGAAAAAAAATACAATAAAAATTTAGTTATGATTGATTTGATAAATGAGCTAGAAGAAAATAAAATCCAGATATCTTTAGATGGAGAGGATTTAGAGCTAAGTTTTGATAGTCAATATGTTAGTTTGGATTTGGTCAAAAAGGTAAAGACAAATAAAAAAGAATTATTGTCTTTCCTTAGAAGAAAAAATAAAATTAAATCATATGATGATATTCCAATAATAGAGAGTAAAGAATATTATCCAATTTCTCATAACCAGAAAAGGATATGGGTTTTAAATCAGTTTGAGGGAGGTTCTATTGTTTGGAATATGCCCGTAACAATTGAGTTAAAAGGGGAGTATTCAGTAGATGTTTTTCAAAAGACACTGGAAAATATTATCGAGAGACATGAAACCCTTAGAACTGTATTTGTAAGAAAAGAAGACGGAGAGGTGTATCAAAAAGTTTTAACTTCTAAAGAATTTAACTTTCATCTAAACTATTTTGATTTTAAAGTGGAAGATAATGCGTCAATTAAAGCGGAGGAATACATAAATAAAGACTCCTCTTCGGTTTTCAATTTAGAGAAGGATCCCTTGTTAAGATGTTCTTTATTAAGAGTTGATAATAATGAGTACTTATTTTACTTGAACATACACCATATAATTAGTGATGGTTGGTCATTAGAGATCTTACAGAGAGATATCATGGCTATGTATAAAGCAATTGAAAAAAAAGAAGCAGTCAATTTACCAAACTTACCTATTCAATATAAAGATTTTGCTTCATGGCAATTAAATAATGTTGCATTAAGTAAAGATGCAGAGTATTGGAAAAATGAATTGATAACTCCATTACCAAACCTTAATTTACCTACTTTTAAAGAGCGTCCCCAAATACTAACTTATAATGGAGGGCATTACAGAACCTATCTTGGAAAAGAAACAACTAAAAAATTAAAACAGTTTTGTAAAGAAAATGGAGGAAGTTTGTTTATGCTACTCTTGGCAAATTGGAATGTTTTATTTCATAGGTATTTAGGACAAAAAGATATTATAATAGGGACTTTAGTTGCAGGAAGAGTACACCCAAATTTGGAGGACCAGGTTGGGTATTATGTAAATACACTAGCGCTTAGAAATAAAATAGAACCAGAGAATAGTTTTTCTTCTTTTTATCAAAAAGTGAAAGATAAAACCTTAGAAGCATTTGAACATCAAATGTACCCTTTCGATAACTTGTTAGAAGAGTTAGATGTTGAAAGAGATGTAAGTAGAACTCCTATTTTTGATATTCTTTTGGTATTACATAATATAAAAGAGAGAGAAAAAGAATATATCCATCTCAATAAAGAACAAATAGATAATATCAGTTATTTGGGAAAAACTTTTTCCAAATTTCCTCTAGAGATTGAATTTAAGGAGTTAGGAGATTATGTATCGTTTGATATTAAATTCAATACTGATATATATGAGGAGAGTTTTATTAAAGGCTGTATGAGACATTATAAAAAACTTATAAATGAACTTTTATTAGCACCTCAAAAAAAAATAAACAAGGTAGAGTTTTTAACAGAAGAAGAACACTATAAGTTATTACATGTCTTCAATAATAGCAAAGGAGACTACCCCAAAAATAAGAGAGTAATTGATTTTTTTAAAGAGCAGGTTTTTAAAACGCCAAATAAAGCTTCTGTAATTTATAAAAAGACAAAATTAACCTTTCAAGAATTAGATAAATTATCTGATGAATATGCTACTACTCTTTTAAGAGAGTATGGTTTAAAATCTGGACAAAATATAGTGGTAAGTTTACCTCATAGTTGTGATTTAATGGCAATATTATTAGCCGTCATGAAAATTGGGGCTATTTATATTCCTGTAGACCCTAAAACACCAAAAGAAAGAGTAGACCATATTTTTGATTTAAGCTCTAGTGTAAACATAATTGATAAGACTTTACTTAGTGATATTAAAAGAAAGCAAGCTGTTTTAGAGGAAGTGAAGACTAATTGGAATAATGATGTTGATAGTGAAATTGAGTTTATAATTTATACTTCGGGCTCAACTGGTATTCCTAAAGGGGTTTTAATAAAAACATCTAGTGTAAATAATAGATTGAATTGGATGTGGAAAAAATATCCTTTTGAGAAAGGTGAAGTTTGTTGTGCCAAAACATCAATAAGTTTTGTAGATCATATTTGGGAATTTTTTGGTCCGTTATTAAAAGGAATTCCTTTAGTATTTTATGCAAAGGAAGATATAATTGATATCCCAACATTTATCAATAGTTTAGGAGAAGAAAAGATAACAAGAATAGTTTTAGTTCCTTCACTTTTAAGAGCAATATTGGAGTTTCCTGAATTATGTAGAGTTAAATTAGAAAATTTAAGAGTCTGTATTAGTAGTGGAGAAGCTCTAAAAAAAAGAGACGTATCAAAGTTTTATAAAGTATTAAAGAGGAATAATGTTAGATTAATAAATATTTATGGATCTACTGAGGTGACTGCTGACGCAACTTATTATGATACCTATAATGATTATTTTACAGAGTCTTCTTTTAAACTTTTTAATACTACGATAAGAGATTCTGTTAATGGATTAATTGAACAACAGGATAATAGGTTGAAAATAGTATCGAGCTCGTTAAAAGAATTATTAGAGAATGATAATTTTCAGAAAGTTGATTTTAGTAAGGGGATAAACGAAGAAAAATATATTGAGTTCCTAAAAAAAGATATTTTACCTAATGTGGTAAATGTAGCTTCACCTAACTATATAGGGCATATGACAGGACCTGTTCCTGAGTTTATTAGAGAAATTAACGCATTAATAGTTGCTCTAAATCAAAACCAGGTAAAAATAGAAACATCTTTAGTGGCTACGCTTATTGAAAATCAAGTAATAGGTACATTTCATAAGTTAGTTTTCGAAAAAGAACCTTCTTTTTATGAAGAATATGTTCAAAGTTCAGAAGAGGCTTTAGGAGTTATTACTAATGGCGGAACAATGTCCAATATAATGGCTATGAGCTATGCTCTAAATAATTCATTAAAACCTAAGGAAGGTTTTAGGGGAGTATCAGAAGAAGGACTAATGGAAGCAATGAAAGCATATGAATATGAGAAAGTTGTAATAATTGGTTCTGAATGGTGTCATTATTCATTTGGTAAAGCGTTAAAAATATTAGGTTTAGGTAAAAACTCTTTTGCACCCATTAGTTTTGAAGATAAGGCTTATGAAGAACTTAAAGATGAACTTAGAAGCAAGATAGAGAGATTACGTGAAGAGAAAACGTTAATATTAAGTATTATTGGAGTTGCTGGAACGACTGAGTCTGGAAATATAGATCCTTTAAAAATTTTAGGAGAAATAGCTGCCGAATTTAATATTCATTATCATGTTGATGCTGCATTTGGAGGAAGCTTTTTAATGGAAGACTCATTAAAATCAAAATTTAAAGGAATTCAAATGGCTGATACCGTTTCAATCTGCGCGCA
The DNA here is from genome assembly GCF_003387615.1 of Tenacibaculum gallaicum. Classification (GTDB taxonomy): domain Bacteria; phylum Bacteroidota; class Bacteroidia; order Flavobacteriales; family Flavobacteriaceae; genus Polaribacter; species Polaribacter gallaicus. The sequence continues at coordinate 473,018 of NZ_QUNS01000002.1, forward strand.
TAAACAACTTTACATTCCTATTGGGCTAAGTCTATGCTTGTTCAAAGATATTGATTTTATTTCATTCTCAGAAAATAACACACATTACCAAGCAAGAAAAGGGAGTTATGATTTAGGAAAGTATACGGTTGAAGGGTCAAGAAATTTTATGAGTTTAACACTTCATGCAGTCTTCCATGTATTAGGAAAAGAAGGTTTTTCTGAAGTAGTAAGACACAATTATAATACAGCTCAATACTTTGCTAAATTAGTCAAAAAAAGTGCTGATTTTGAATTAATACTACAACCAGATTTAAATATTGTACTATATAGATATGTACCAGAAAGGTATAGAGGGAAATTAAAGTTTACAGAAAAAGAAATAGAAAAGTTAAATGAATTAAATGAAAGAATTCAAATTAAACAGTTTGAAGAAGGAAATACTTTTGTTTCATATACTAAAATTAAGAATAAAGAAAATTTAAACAGACATCTTGTTTTCCGAACGGTGTTTATGAATCCGTTTACAAATGAAGTTAACCTAAAAGCAGTTCTAGAAGAACAAAGGCAAATAGCTTTTTCAATAGAAAATAAATCTGAGTTCGAAGAAATAAATGAAAGGGGAACAGTTCCAATTGGTATTCCCATAGAGAATGTAAAGGTATTTATATTAGATGAGTATTTAAATATACTACCTATTGGCGTAGTGGGAGAAATATGTATCAGTGGAGATTGTGTTTCAGAAGGGTATATTAATTTATCAAAAGAAGAATCATTTAGGTTTATAGATAGTCCTTTTGAAAAGGAAGAAAAATTATTTAAAACAGGTGATTTAGGGAGAATATTAGAAGATGGAAATATTGAGTTTATTTCTAGAAAGGATGATCAAGTAAAAATAAGAGGAAATAGAGTAGAATTAGGAGAGGTTGAGAATAACTTACAAAAATATAAAAAAGTAAAAAATGCTGTAGTGATTCCTAAAGAAACAGACAATGGAGAATTGTTTTTAGTAGGTTACTTTGAATCGCTGGAAGAAATTTCATCGGTTGAATTAAGAAACTTTATGAAAGAATTTCTTCCAGACTATATGATACCACAGTATTTCGTAAGGCTTGAAAAAATTCCTTTAACTACAAGCGGGAAGATAAATAAGCAAGAGTTACCAAATGTAGATTATAATACTTTTCAGGAGGTAAATAATTATGTGGTACCAAGAAATGATATAGAGCTAAAATTGGTGGACGTATGGAAAAGAGTACTTAAGAAGGAAAAAGTTGGTATTTATGATGACTTTTTCGCTCTAGGCGGTCATAGTTTGAAAGCAACGAATTTAATAAATGAGTACCAGAAAATTTTTAATGTCAAATTAGGAATTAACGAGATATTCTTAAATACTACACTTTATTCTCATATAAGTTTATTAAATAAAGCGCCAAAGAGTAATTATTTAAAAATTGAAAAAGCAGCAGAAAAAGAAAGTTATGTATTATCTGGACCTCAAAAGAGGTTATGGATTGCAAGTCAGTTTTCAAATAGTTCGGCTTCTTATAACATGCCTTTTTCTATTGAACTAGATAAGGTTTCTAATATTGAAATATTTAAGAAAGCAATATTAGCCTTAGTGGAAAGGCATGAAATATTGAGAACGGTTTTTAAAGAGAATGAGCAAGGAGAATTGTCTCAATGGATTTTACCTAAAGAAACTTTATCGCTTGAAATCCCCTGTTTTGACTATTCTGATCAAGATTATGCAATTGATAAGGTGAAAGAATTTATAAAAGAAGATTCTTACCAAGATTTTGATTTAGAAAAAGGATCATTATTTAGAGTATTATTATTCAAAATAAATGAGAGTAAATACATTTTTTACTACAATATGCATCACATTATTGGTGACGGTGTTTCTTTAAGAATAATAAAGCGAGACACGCTGGCTTATTATAATGCTTTTATAAAGAATGAAGCTTCTCAGTTACCAGACTTGACTCTTCAATATAAGGATTATGCTGAATGGCAAAACTCTAGATATGAAAGTGAAGAGTTTAAAGAATATAGTAATTTTTGGAAGCAAAAATTGAACGGTGAGCTTACAAGATTAAAGTTCTCTGGAGAAAAATCGAGACCTAAGGTAATAACACATGATGGTAGGAACATGTATTCATACATTGACTCAAAGCTCGTACTTGACTTGAAAAAGATGTGTAAACTAAATGAGGCTACTTTGTATGTAGGTGTTTTAACAGTATGGAAAATACTTTTCTCAAGATATACAAAGCAAACTGATATCATCGTAGGAACCCCAGTAGCAGGAAGATATCATGATGACTTGAAAGATCAGATAGGATGCTATATTAATACAGTTGTTTTAAGAGATAAGTTAAATTTAGAAGAAACATTTTTAGAAACTTTTGAGAAAATTAAGAACAATGTTTTTGAAAGTTTTGAAAATCAAGAATACCCATTTGAGAAGCTTGTTGAAGACTTAGAAATTAGTAGAAGTACAGATAGAAATACAATTTTTGATGTGATGTTTTCATTTCATAACACAGAAGAAAATTTTAAAAGGGAAAAAAGTTACAATACAGAAGAGATTATAGATAGAGGAAATGTTAAGGTTAAGTTAGATCTTTTAATAAATTTTGCTGAAGAAGATAACTTTATCTATATGGATATAGATTATAATACCTCAATTTTTGAATCATCCTTTGTAAGGAAAATGATAAGAGATTATAAGTACTTATTGAAAGAGTTAATAAACAAACCGAATAAAAAGTTGAGTGATATTGATTTTGAACAAGAACAACGAAATCAATTGAAACAAAAGAGACAACAAAAATTGAAAAACTTGTTAAAATAAGCCATGATAGATCGATTGAATAAGTTAAAGAATACTAATGTTAAAAGTATAAATGTTAACGAAGAAAATATTATAGAAAGTGTAAAAGATGCTACTCAAGGTTTTCCTTTGGTAATTGAAACACAAAGCACAAGCCTTAATTTGAAGTCTTGGATTAGTCATAACAAAGAAAAGTTTGAGCAAGATATGATAAATTATGGGGGAGTTTTGTTTAGAGGTTTTGAAATTAATTCGGTAAATAAGTTTCAAGACTTAATGAATATTTTTCCAAATGAATTACTAGAGTATAAGTTAAGATCATCTCCAAGACACTCTATATCTGGTAATGTATATGTATCTACTACTTATCCTAATGATCAAATAATAAATATGCATTCAGAGAGTTCATATGCACCAGTTCATCCATCAAGAATAATTTTTTGTTGTGTAACTCCCGCGTTGAAAAAAGGAGAAACGCCTATCGCTGATACAAGGAAGGTATTAAAAAAAATATCTAGAGAGACAGTTGAGATGTTTAGAGAAAAAGGAATAAAGTATAGAAGAGTTCTTAATGGAATTCTTGGCTTGGCTTGGCAGGAAGTTTTTCAAACCGATGATAAAGAAATTGTGGAAAAAGAGTGTTTAAATAATGGAATGGAATTTTGTTGGAAAGGAGATAAAGAACTTGTAATAAGTTGGACAAAAAAAGCGATATGGGAACATCCTATTACAAATGAAGAGATATGGTTTAATCATGGTTTATTTTTTAATAAATACATGTTAAATAAAAGAGTATTGAGTTCGATTTCTGATGATGAAAAATTACCAAACAATACTTTCTTTGGAGATGGTACAGAAATATCTAAAGAAATTATAGAAGAAATCAACAATGCGTTTATAAAGTCAACTGTTTCTTTTCCATGGGAAAAGGGGGATGTACTTTTTTTAGATAATTTATTAATGGCGCATGGAAGAAACACTTACGAAGGAGAAAGGAAAGTTATAGTGTCAATGTATTAAATAACTTTTTGTCGCTTAAAAAGAGAGAATAAAATCTTAACTAATAAAAATTACGGTTAATTATTAAAAATAGTTAACTATCTATTAACAACCTAATCTTATAAAGAATATAGCTATCAACACATAGGCTTATATGTGATGGTATAGTACTGCATAAATTTAACTAAAAAAGAAACTTTTATTATGAATTTAGAATTAAGCGGAAAAGGATATGAATTTTCCGAAAATCAAAAAAACCTTTGGTTAATCGGAAATAGAAATTTAAATACTTTTTTTAATGAAGTAGCTCTTCAATTCTCTGATAAAGTAAAATCAGATGTTTTAATGAACTCGTTGAGAAAACTTCTTAAGGAAAATGAAGTGTTGAGAGCTAGAGTTTTAAATCATGAAAATTATAAATATCCACTTCAAAAAATAGAGGATGTTAAACTAGAAATTTATGAATCAGCTGATCCAGATTATAATAGAACATATAATCCAGAAAATGATTCTCCTATTCGTTTTAAAATAGTAAAGAAAGATAATTTTATTGATGAATTACATGTAAAGATATATTCGTTGTGGGCTGATAGTTTTTCAATTGTAAATTTCACAAATCAATTATCAAGTTTATTAGAGAACAAAAAGGAAGAAGAAAAAGAAAAGATTGAGTATACAAAATTTTGTGCTTGGCAAAATGAACTACTTAAAGAAGAGGATGAAGAGGCAAAACTTTTTTGGAAGAGTAAAAATTATAACTTCAATCAGAAGGTTTACCCATTTATAAATAAGAAGAATGATGATTTTACTGTAGAGAAAATTAAGTTGACAGAAATCTCTGGAAGTAAATACGATGACTTAAAAAGTCTAGTAAAGAAAAATAATTCAAGTATTGAAGAGCTTCTTTTTTATAAATGGTCACAATATTTAAGATTATTTAAAAAACAAGAGCTAACAATAGGTTACATACCGTTTTATAGAAATTATGATGAATTAAAAAATACTTTAGGCTATGTTAATAAAACAGTTCCAGTAACTTGTTTTAAAAATGAAGAAGATACTCAGGATGAGAGTGTTGAAAATTTAATTAAAGAAGTTAAAGAATGGTCTGATTTTTTTACCTTAAATAGAGAAATCAAATCAAACGATAGCGAAGCAAAAATATTTAAATATTGTTTTGAGTATATAGAATTAGATAAGGCTGAAAAAGTAGTAGTAAAAGACTTTTCTTCCATACAAGATCCTTTTGAGTTAAAGTTTAGCTGTGTTAATTATGGAGATAGAATTGAACTTGAATTATATTTTAATGTCGGAAAAATCAATGAAAAGGATAGTGAAGTTATTATAAGTCAGATTAAAGGATACTTTCAAAATTTAGAGAAAGAATTAGTTATTACTGATGTAGAAAATGAAATAATAAATAAAGTTAACAAAACAAATAAAGAATTTGTTGTAGGAAAAAATGTAATAAATTTAATAGAAGAAAGAACTCAAGAATATCCAAATGAAGTTGCCTTAAGAGTAGAGGAGAACAACATTTCCTACAAAGAACTTGAAGAAAAAGTAAATAGGTTAGCTAATTACTTAATAAATAAAAAAGACGTTGTACCAGGAAATGGAGTTGCTATACTAATGAAACCATCAGAATGGTCTATTATAAGTGCATTAGCAGTATTAAAAGCAGGAGCCTACTATGTACCAATAGATGAGAGTTATCCAAAAGATAGAATTAATTATATTTTGAACGATGTACAATGTGAGTTACTTATTTCTTGTGATGAAGTAGTAGATAAGTTTGAATTTGAAAATATAAATATCCTTATTCCTAATAAAGTACAAGATTATGATAATGATTCTGCTTACCCTATTAATGTTATAAAAGAAGATAGCATTGCATATTGTATTTATACATCAGGATCAACAGGAAAACCAAAGGGATGCCTTGTTTCTCATAAGAATTTATATAATTATATAAACTGGGCTAATGAGTTTTATTTTTCTAATGACAATTTGGGGAATTTTGGGTTTGTAACGTCAATGTCTTTTGATTTAACAGTTACAAGTGTTTTCTCTCCATTAACAAGAGGTAAACGAATAACTATTTTTAATGAAGAATCAATAGTTAATACTATTAAAAAGGCATTTATAGATTCTAACATAGACACTTTAAAATTAACTCCTGCTCATCTAATCTTACTCAATGAGCTTAATTTAGAGTCAACACCTATTAAGAAAATAATTTGTGGAGGAGAACAATTAAAGCCAAATCATAGAGATGTAGTTAAAAAAATATCCAATTCTATTCACTTGTATAATGAATACGGTCCTACAGAAACAACAGTTGGTTGTGTGGCAAAAAAAATTGATTTAGAATCAAAAGAGGAAATACTTGTAGGAAAACCAATAGCCAATACTCAAGTTACAATTTTAAATAAAAAAGGAGAGAAATGTCCTATTGGTGTATCAGGAGAAATTTTAATATCGGGTAATGGAGTAGCTCAAGGGTACTTAAACAACGATAAATTAACATCAGAGAAGTTTATTAAATTTAATTTTTTAGAAGAAGAAAAAAGTTATAAATCTGGTGATATAGGGAGGTGGTTGTCAAATGGAGAAATTGAATATATAGGTAGAGTTGATAATCAAGTTAAAGTAAATGGTTACAGAATAGAACTTCAAGAGATAGGAAATTTACTAAATAAAAGAGAGAATATAAACGAAGCAGTGGTTTTAGTAAAGCAGAATAACAATTTAGAAAAGGAAATCATAGCTTTTATTAAAACAGAAGAAGAATTATCAGAAAATGAATTAAGAGGTTTTTTAGGGAATTCGCTTCCTGAGTACATGATTCCAAATCTATTTATAAAAGTCGAAAACTTTCCTTTAACAATAAATGGAAAAATAGACACTATAAAACTATTGTCAACTACATCGGAAAATGTAATAACAAGTTCAATGTACGTTGCTCCATCTGATGAGATTGAAGAAAAGTTGGTTGAGATATGGGAAAATATTTTGAAGAGAGAAAAAATAGGTGTAGAAGATGATTTTTTCAGTATAGGAGGAGATAGTATTAAGGCAGTAAGAATAGTTTCCGAAATACAACAACAGTTTAATGCAAAAGTAGATCTTATTGTGCTATTTCAGGAGCCAACAATAAAAGGATTGGCAGAGATGGTAAAAAATGTACTTTGGCATGAAACAGAAGAAAATCAAAACGAAATAGTAGATAAAACAGTTATTTAACTACCCAAAAACTAAGAAATGAATACTAAATATTATTTAAGGTCAAATGTAGCAATTGAAGCTCTTATAGACAGATGGTATGCTTGGTCACATTTAATGTATCCTCCTACAGCAGGGTTAAATATTAAAGAAAGGCATTTAAAAATAATGGAATCCTATATAAAAAATCCTAGAATTCATGCGGCAGCAGTAAAAAAGCCTGAAATGTTAGGGGGACCATTTATAGATTATGATGGAGGAAGAGTAAAAGAAATAGAAGAGTTGTATGAAGAAACATTAAGTAAAAGAGCTAGTCTTTTAGAACTTAATGCTGCATTTGAAGAGTTGAATGAAATGCTAAAAAAAGAAGCAATAGGCTACTCTTTAGATCCATTGTATGAAAAGGTTCCAGATTTATTAAAAGGATATGTTGAATTGTATTATGATTTAAATAATAGAGCAAATTTTAGAATCTACGAATCTCTTTTTTATAGTAGTGAGTACTATGATGAAAGTACACAGTCTATTTCTCTTCAGTTAGTAGAATCTGATAATGCAAGATCTTTTGTTTTAAGTACACCAAGACTAGACGATGAAAATCTAATTCATCTTCAAATTGCATTTAAAGATAAGGTTATAGACGAGCTTTTTAAGATGAAAAAGACACCTGGAGATTATAATTATATAAAAAATGCTTTAGGAATAAAGCCAGATCAAGAAGAGCTTTTTAAAAGCTTTTTTTCAATAGAGCCACCTAAAAGTTTCGAAAAATATACAGGTTCAGGAATTCGAACTAGATATTTTGGACATGCCAGTGTTTTAGTAGAAACTAATGAGATCTCGATTTTAGTAGACCCAGTTATTAGTTATGATGGTTACGAAACAGATATAAGTAGGTATACCGTTAATGATTTACCAGAAATGATAGACTATGTACTTATCACTCACAATCATCAAGACCATATTTTATTTGAAACTTTACTACAGTTAAGACATAGAATAAAAAACATAGTTGTTCCTAGTGGAAGTAAAGGAAATATTCAAGACCCTAGTTTAAGATTAATGTTAAATAAGATAGGGTTCTTTAATGTTATTGAGTTAGATGAAATGGAGTCTATAGAGTTAGATAGGTGTAGTATTACAGGTTTACCTTTTTTAGGAGAACATTGTGATCTAGATATTAGAAGTAAGCTTTGTTTTCACGTTGGTCTTCATAATAATTTTAATGTTCTTTTTGTAGCAGATTCATGTAATATTGAGCCAAAAATATATGAAAGAGTTCAAAAAGTTATCGGTAATGTAGATGTATTGTTTTTAGGAATGGAATGTGATGGAGCGCCTTTATCATGGGTGTATGGACCATTGTTATATGACAAGTTAGAAAGAGATAAAGACCTTTCAAGACGTTTAGCAGGAAGTGATTATGAACAAGGTATGTCATTAATAAACATATTTAATCCTAAGAATGTTTTTGTTTATGCTATGGGATTAGAACCATGGCTTGAATTTATAAGCTCTATTAGATATACAGATGAATCTAGACCAATAAAAGAATCAAATAAACTTGTGACTAAGTGTATTGAGATGGGAAAAGATGCAGAAAGATTGTTTGGTGAAAAAACAATAGAATACTAATAACCATTTCAATTAATACATAGATATTATGGAAACAGCAGAAAAAATAATCTCTAAATTAAGAGAAGAAAAAATACACTTAAAGTTAAACGCTGATGATACAATAGAAATTGCTTCATATGATAAAGGTTTAACTCCAGAGTTAATAGAAAAAATAAAAACAAATAAACAAGTTTTAGTTGAGTTTTTGAAAAGTAAAAATTCTGGTTTTAGTAAAATTAAAAAAATATCAGAATCGGAGAAGTATGAGCTGTCGTCAGCTCAAATGAGGCTCTGGGTAATTGATCGTTTTGAAGGTAAAACATCTGCATTCAATATGCCTTTTCACATGCCTTTAAATGAAAAAATAGATATAACGAATTTTAATAAAGCTATTCTTTCAGTAATAGAAAGACATGAAATTTTAAGAACAGTTTTTCAAGAAGATGAAGAAGGTAAGGTGTGGCAAAAAATAATTCCAGTTCAAGATTTGATTTTTTCTGTGGATTATAAAGACTTTAGAGGAAGTAGTTCTCCCCAAGAAGAAGTTGAAGATTATATAAAGAATGATTCAATTTTACCTTTTGATTTAGAGAGAGGTCCTTTACTAAGAATATCGTTACTTCAAACGTCTGACGAATGTTTTGAACTGTATTACAATATGCATCATATAATAAGTGATGGATGGTCTTTGCTAGTTTTATCTAAAGATGTTTTAGCGTTTTATAACAGTTATAAAAATAACGTTAAAGTAGAGTTAGAGCCTCTCGAAATTCAATATAAAGATTACGCTGCATGGCAATTAGATAAATTGAGTAAAGATGAAACTGAAAAAGCAAAGGCATATTGGTTGAATAAACTTTCTGGTGATATTCCTACACTAGATTTACCTACGGATAAAAATCGTCCTACGGCTAAGACATATAAAGGGAATAGTTTAGAGGCATATATAAGCCCTAAAGTAACCAGAGAAATAAAAGAAATAACCCAAAAACAAGGAGGAAGTTTGTTTATGGGGATTGTTGCAGCTTTGAAGGTATTACTATATAAATATACATCTGAAAAAGATATTACTATTGGAACACCTGTACATGGTAGGGATAGAACTGAATTAGAAAACCAAATTGGTTTCTATTTAAATATTCTACCATTAAGAAATCAAGTGATTCCAGATGAAACTTTTGAAGAATTTTTTAACAGAATAAAGCAAACAACTCTAGAGGCGTATAAATATCAAGCATATCCATTTGATCGTTTAGTCCAGGATTTAAATGTGAGTTATGACATGAGTCGTAGTCCAATTTTTGATATATCAGTAACTTATAACAATATTACTTCAAACTTAGACACGGTGAGCGAAAGTGAGTTAGATGAAATTAAAGTATTGGGAGATAGTCAATGTAAAAATGACTTAGAGTTGCATTTTCAAGAAGTTGATGGTTGTATTTCTTTTGGAGTAAATTATAACTCAGATGTTTATGAACAGGATGTTATTATGAACTTTATGAGTCATTTTAAAAATATCCTAAGTAATATCTCAGATAATCCTTCTGTAAAAACAGAAGAAGTAGAGTACTTGTCGAAAAATGAGATTGAAAACCTTTTAAATACTTTTAATAGTAATGAATTAGTCGCAGATACATCTAAGACAGTTTTAACGTTGTTTAGTGAGTTTTCATCTGCAAATCCAGACAAAAAAGCAATTCAATTCAAGGACAAAAGTTTATCATATAAAGAACTTGATTTAGCATCAAATAAAGTAGCAAACTTTTTAAAAGAAGATTTTAATATTAAACCAAACGATATTGTTGGAATTCAGCTTGACCGTAATGAGTGGATGATAATTGCAATTTTAGGTGTGATGAAATCAGGTGCCGCATATGTTCCAATAAGTCCAATGATGCCTACATTTCGAAAAAAACATATAAGGAAAGAAACAAATTCAAAAGTATTAATTACTGAAGCAAACTATATTTTTGATTTAGATTTTTTTGATGGAGATGTTTTTGCAATTGATGTTGAGTTTGATTCATTAGAAAAAGATGAGCCTGTTGTAGAGGTAAGTTCTAATAGTGATTTAGCTTACGTTATTTATACATCTGGCTCAACAGGCACTCCTAAAGGAGTAATGGTATCTCATGGAAGTTTATTGAACTCTATATTATCTCGAAATGAATTTTATTCAAACATAGATTCAATGCTTGCTATAACTCCGTTTTCATTTGATGCTTCGATTGGATTGTATTGGAATGCTTTAACTACAGGATCAGTATATCACATCTTAGATGAAGGAAGCTTGAAGAATCCAAGTTTTATTATAAAGTATTTAAAAGAAAACAAAATAAAATGCTTATGTAACCCACCTTCACTTTATCAACTTATTTTAAAAGAAGAATCTTACACAGATATAAATTTAGAAAGAGTAATTCTAGGAGGTGAGGCAATTCATACTTATTTGGTCGATAAACATTTTGAAAAGACTCCAAAATGTAGAATGTTTAATGAATATGGACCAAGTGAAAATACTATTTGGACAACAGTAAAAGAAATTATAGAGGGGGAAAGTGTAAGTATAGGTAAGCCAATACATAATAACTATATCTATATTTTAGATAGAGAAAGAAAATTATTACCAATAAAAGGAAAAGGAGAAATTTATGTTGGTGGACAAAATCTGGCTAAAGGATACATTAATAATACAAAATTATCAGAAGGGAAGTTTATAGAAAACCCATTCCGTAAAGGAGAATTAATGTATAGAACTGGAGATTTTGGGAAATGGACAAAAACTGGAGAAATTGAATTTATTGGAAGAGAGGATAACCAGGTAAAAGTAAGAGGTTTTAGAGTTGAGTTAGGTGAAATAGAGAAAGAATTCCAAAAGAAAGAGGGAATTAGTGAGTCTAAAGTTTTAGTTCATGAAAATAATATAAATCAGAATGAGTTAATAGCATATTTTGTTGGAGAGAAAGACCAAAACTTAAAAGAATTAAAAGAGTTTTTGCTAGAAAGTTTACCAGAATATATGATACCAGATAAATATGTTAAACTGGAGGAGTTTCCTTTAACAAGAAATGGAAAAATAGACAGTAAAAAGCTATTAGAACTAAAAGGAAATTTAATTTCAAGTGGAGTTGAGTATATCGCTCCAGAAACAGAAACAGAAAAACTGTTAGATGAGGTAATTAAAAATATTTTGGGAATTGAAAAAGTTAGTATGGAAGATGACTTTTTCTTTTTAGGAGGAAACTCTTTGAAATTAATCGAACTTATATCAAAATTAAAACAATTAGGATTCAATTTAAATATAGCAGAAGTAGTTAAAAAACCAAAAATAAAACAAATTGCTAGTCTTTTAGAAGAAGTTGTCTTCGAAGAAAATATAATTTAAAAAAAAGACATTTAATTCATAGAGCCAAATCTTTTTTGTTTTGGAAATGAGTTACTTAATTTAGAAAATAGTTGAAGAATGATTGAAAATAAAAAAGAAGAGAAATCTACTTTTCAAAACGATTTGAATATTGGAGATATATTTTCTATTTCTGAAAATCAAAAGTCCTTATTAAAAGATTCAAGGGCAGTTTCTATTTTATCACCTACAAGAATACCTTACTTTAATAAAGAGGAATTAGAAATTAGGATACGTGAATTTTTAGCTATTTATCCTGAATTGTGTGTTAGCTATATTAGTAAACAGGGAGAAATAAAGCAACAATTTGTTGGAGCTGAAAAGGTTTTATTGGATATAACTTATAAGAAAATTGATACAGAGATTGATGAGCAAAAATTAATTTCTGAGGGTACTTCCTTTTTAAAAAGAAATTGTAATTTTTTTAAAGGAGAACTGATACGGGTAATTGTTTTTGATGATATACAGCAAAAGAATGAGTTGGTTATTGTTTTAGGAATTCATTATTCTCTAATAGATATGAAAACGAATATGATGTTAAGTAATAACCTTTTTTCTTTTTTCAAGAATCAAGAGTTTGATTCAAGCTATATATCAAGCTTCTTTTTTGCTGAATGGCAAAAAAAATACTTAGAGTCTGTAAAAGCAAAAGTAAAAAAGCAGTTTTGGGTTGATTTAATCAAGAAAGTTAATTTAACTGAAGAAAAGAATTATGATTTTGAAAGTCAAAAAATATTTGTTTCTCAAAAATTAATTATAAAGGGAAGTGATTTTGAAAATATGAAATTTTTAGTAAGAAAAGTTAACCTACCCTTAACAGGAGTTTTAATGACACTGCATCAAAGGATGTTAAATATTGCTTTTCCTGACAATAGAGGAATACAATTGATAAGAGTAGATGGCCGAGAGAAAGTTTTTGATGATTTTGATATCAAAAAGGTACTTGGAATGGTAGCCAATTCATTACCTCTACCAATAGCGAAACAAAATAAGATGTCACGAAGCTTAATTTTTGACGTATTTATAGCATACTGTAATGCAAGGTTAAATCAAGATATTCCTTATGAAGTAATTAAGAATGAAGTTTTGTTTAAAGACAAAGTAAATATAGATAATCACATTTTAGGACTTTATAATTATGTATCACTTGAGCATATAAAAAGAGAGTTTGAGAAAGGAACGTTTTTAAGTAATCAGTTGTTTTACAAAAAAAAGAAAAAATTGAATCAAGAAAAACCAATAAACCTTTACAATGTCTTATATGAAAACTCTCTTGAGATAGAAATGACTTGTAGGTTAGATGTTTACGAGGAAAATAAGAGTTTACTTAATTTGAATTATTTGATATCAAACGAATTAATTAATGCCATACAAAAGGACTAACAAATATTTAAACTATTAATTAAAAATTAACTTAAAAATTTTATGATTAACCTGAAAAACAAATTACATAAAGTAGTTGCTTTATGTATGTATATAATACCAATTGTAGTTTTTTCACAAAATAAAATAAAAGAAAAAGATGAAGTAAAAACCATATCAGATTCCAATGTTCTTTTTGTACAAAAGAAAATAAAAGGGAAAGTAAAAGATGAAATGGGAGCTGTACCATATGCCAATGTTGTTTTAACGAATGATAAAGACGAAATTATAGCAGGAAGCGTTACCTCTGAAGATGGAAGTTTTGAAATAGAAGCAAATAAAGGATTATACGTTTTATCAATAACTTATGTTGGATTTAAAGTTTATAAGCAACAAGTAGAGCTATTAGAAAACATAGAATTACAACCAATTTTTTTAGAAGAAGAAAAAACAGAGCTAGGAGAAGTAACAGTAGTAGCCAAAAGAAAACTCATAAGAAGAAAAACAGATAGACTAGTATATAACATTGAAAGTAATATAGCTGCCTCAGGAGGTGATGTTTTAGATGCTTTAAAGATAGCACCAGGAGTGATAGTTAATGGTAGTAACATTTCAATTATTGGGAAAAGTAATATGAGAGTGATGATTGATGGAAGAATCATTCAACTCTCTGGAGAAGCTTTAATGAGTTTTATATCATCTATACCCACAGATGATATAAAAGAAATCGAAATAATTACCAACCCACCAGCTAAGTATGAAGCTGAAGGAAATAGTGGCTTGATTAACATTATTTATAAGAAAGGAAGAAAAAATTCTTGGAATAACAGAACATCATTAACTTATTTCCAGTCTTTTTTACCACGATTTACTTTGAGAAATAATTTTACTTACCAAAAAGACAAATTAAGTTTGATTTTAAGCTTGAGTGGCACTAAAGGAAATACAATTATTGATAGAGATGGAAAAATTTTTTATTCTTCAGGACCTTGGGTAATTTCAAGAAGAGATAAATGGAACAATGAAAACTTATCAGGTAGATTGATGCTTGACTACGACGTAAGTAAAAATTCTACAATTGGTTTTCAGTATTTAGGTAATCTAAGTAATCCAGATCCAAGTCAAACAACCTTTTCGAAAACCAAGATTTTTAATAATGCAATGGTAGTTGACTCTTTATTAAATAATAAAGGTAGAAGTAAACAACAAAAGTATAATCATTCATTAAATGTACATTTTAAGACGAAAATTGATGAAAAAGGAAAAAACTTATCTACAGATTTAGATTATTTCACATACAATTCTGATAATGATAGAAATGTAAATACAAAGAGTTATACCAGTGATGGAGATTTCTTAAATAATATTTTTTCAAATAAGAATGTTTCTAATCAAAAAATTGAAAACTTTAGTGTAAAGCTAGATATGGAGTATCCTTTAAAAGCATTCAATTTATCTTATGGAGTTAAGGCCAGTTTTACTAAAAGTGAGTATAAAACAGATAATTTTAATACTTTATCAGGAACACCAGAATTAATTGTAAATGATTCTGATGATTTTGAATATACAGAGAATAATCAAGCAGTATATATCAATGGTTCTAAAAAGTTTAATGAAAAATGGAGTGGACAGTTAGGGTTAAGGATGGAAAACACTCAAACTAAAGGAGTCTCAAACGTACTAAATCAGACAAACACTAATGATTATCTCAGGGTTTTTCCTACCTTATATATTAGTTATAAAATGAATGAGAATAACAATTTTTCTTTTAATTATGGAAGGAGAATAAGTAGACCTTTATACTATCAATTAAACCCAGCGAGAACATATATTAGTAATGTTAACTTTATAGAAGGTAATCCCCAATTAAAACCTTCGTTTACTGATAATTTGGAATTCATTCATACATATAAAAGTAATTGGATTACAACTTTATTTTTTAGTATAGAGAATGATGGATTTGGAGAAATCGCTGATATTGATGATACGACTAATGAGCAATTTTTTAAGCATCAGAATTTTTATACTCATTATAATTATGGGATATCTGAATATTACACTTTTGATAAAATTTCATGGTGGGAAAGCCAAAATAGTATATACTTAATTGGAAATAAAACAAGTTTATCCTTTTCAGATGGAATTATAGCTAAGCCACAAAATGGATTTAGATTTTATGGATCAACAAATAATACTTTTACCTTAAACTCTAAAAGAACAATAAAAGCTCAAATAAATTATTGGTATAGCTCAGCATTCAAAAATAACTTATTTGAGTACGGTGAGAGTCATGAGTTAGATTTGGCAATGAAGTTTAATATATCTAAAAATAGTTGGCAATTATCAATGGGGGTATATGATATTTTTAATACAAGCCCTAGAAAATCAACTTCCTTTACCAATAATATTAAACAAACTCAGAAGATGTTTCCTAGTAACAGGAATTTTAGAATGACACTAACGTATAATTTTGGAAATAAAAAGGTAAGAGTAAATCAAAGGAATTTTGGTAATGAAGAGGAAAAAGGAAGAGCAGGAAATTAAAGGATAATGGAAAACAAGATAATAAAAGTTTTTCTTCTACATTTTGCAGGAGGAAGTTCGTACTCATTTGATTTTTTGAAACCATTTTTACCTAATTGTTTTGAATTTATCCCTTTAGAACTACCAGGAAGGGGAAAAAGAATTGAGGAAGAATTAATCAAAAATAAAGAGGTAGCTATTGAAGATTATGTGAGGCAAATTAAACTTTTACACGAAGGTGTACCATTTATGATTTTTGGTCATAGTATGGGAGCAGATTTAGGCTTTTATGTGACAAAAAGATTAGAAAAGAGTTTACTGTTTCCTGAATACTTATTTGTTTCAGGAAATCCAGGGCCTAAAAAGGAAACGTATGATTTGGTAAAAGAAAAATCAAAAAAGCTTCGATATAAATTAAGTGATGATGAATTAAAAGAAGAGTTAAGAGAAATAGGAGGGATGCCAGAAGAAGTTCTTCAAGACAATGATATTTTTGATTTTTTTAAACCTATTATTAGAGCCGACTTTCAAGTTCTAGAGGATGATAATACATTATCAAAAAATATCGTAATTAAAAGCCCTATATATGCTTTAATGGGGAAAAAAGAGGAACACTCGTCTAGAATAGACAACTGGAAAAATTATACGTCTTCAAGTTTTAATTGTTCTTTGTTTAAAGGAAATCATTTTTTTATATATGATCATCCAGAAAACATTTCAGCAATTATTAAAGAAGCTTTTAGTAACGTTCTTATTAGCAACTTTGATTAGAAGTTAAAGCAGAATTACCGCCTATACAGTTTACTAAATAGTTATAATCATTTCTTCTAATTTATAACTTTCTTCTAAAAAAAAAGTAGGAAACTACTGTTTCCTTGAAACACTCTTATTTGTAAACTGTTAAAAATGAAAACACAAGTGTTTCAAGGGAGATTTATCATAAAAATAAATAAACGAAATTATTAATCACTTAAGTGATATAATACGATATGTCACTTTTTTTACAAAAAAAAATAGAATGTTGAAACTTAAACCAAAAAATATCATTTTTTTGATATTATATGCTTTGCCCAATACAATATTAAGTTTTGGAATAGTTTACATAATAAACAATGTACTAGCAGGAAAAGAAGATTTTCTACATGATTACATGGGAATTGTTTTCCTATCTCTCGTAATTTATACATACCTATTAAATGTAGTATATCAAAAATGGCTAAACAAATTTTCTTTCAATTTACTTTACGCTAATGAAAAGAAAGTTTTTGATCATATAATAAAAGCCCCTTTACTCAAACTAGAAAAGTTTGGGTCAAAGCGCTTTTTTACTGTTGTTGAAGATTTAAGAACATTTGCAATGTTACCTTACACAATAACTCATACAATCAATTCATTATTAATGCTCGTGTTATGTTTGGTATATATGTTTACACTATCAATAGTTTCAGCATTAATAGTAATTGGGTTAATCATTATTGTGGGAGCTTGTTATTTTATAGTAATGAACTCAATGTCTAAAAAAGTAGCTGCTTTAAGAGAGTATAATGAACATTATTACCAGTATGTAGATGATGTAATGCAAGGATTTAAAGAACTTAAGTTAAGTTTTTTTAGAAGGAAAAACTTAATGAATAGATTTTTAATTCCAAACAGAAATGAAGCAAGAGACTTAGATTTTAGAATTAATTATATTTTTCTGTCTATTAATCTAATAAGTCAGTATGGGTTATATTTTGTAATAGCTGCTATTTTGTTTGTCCTCCCAGAGTTCGAGTTATTAAATAGAGATGATGTAATTTCATATGTTGTTATAATCTTATTTATATCGGGGCCTATAAATAACTTAATTAATTTACAGCAAATGTATACACGATTTTTAGTTGCTAATTCAAGGATTAAAAAGTTTATGCAAGATTTTGCTGTAGTAAAAGATGAAAAAAACACTCAAATAACTTTAGAACATGATTTTAAATCTGTAAAATTTAATAACATTTCATTTTCTTATAACGATGAAAAAAATGATTCTACATTTTCTTTAGGACCTATTAATATGGAAATTAAAAAAGGAGAAACTATATTTATTGTAGGGGGAAATGGTTCAGGAAAAAGTACATTTATAAATGTTTTAACAGGATTGTATAACTCAACAGAAGGAGAAATATATTTAAATGACTCTAAAGAATTAGAAGGAAAAGAAGAATTACAAAATATGATAGCTGCTGTTTTTACAGATAATCATATTTTTTCACATAATTATGAAGATTACGAGATAGAGAATAATGAAGAGTATATTAATTTGTTGAAAACAATGGAACTAGATAAAGTTATTGAAGATGATAAAGATGCGTCAGCACGAAGAAAATTCTCAAAAGGGCAGAGTAAAAGAATGTCTTTAATATTTGCTATTCTAGAAAAAAAGCCAATTTTAGTTCTTGATGAATGGGCTGCCGATCAAGATCCACATTTTAGAAAATTCTTTTATGAAGAGTTAATTCCAAGATTAAAAGATTCTGGAAAAACAATTATTGCCGTTACACATGATGATGCATATTTCCACCAAGCTGATAGGATTATTAAGTTTGATTATGGAAAAATAGTAAAAGACGTTACAGTTAATAGTGAAGCTGTGTTGGCAGATAATCTCTGGGCTTAAGAGAGTCTTGCTAAGAAATACCACATTAATTTATCACAATTTATTTCTGAATAAAAAATGAAATTGACACTTCCACAACAAGATGTCTATTTTGAGCAACTATTATATATAGATGAACCTATATATAATATTGGAGCTAAAATAGTTATTGACGGGCCAATTAAATATGAAATTTTAAATGGAGCGTATAAAGGACTTATAAATCAACACGATGCCTTCAGAACTAAAATTTTTGTTAATAAAGATCAAGTATTTTTTGAAATACAAGAAGGTTTTGAAGAAGACTTAATATTTCTTGATTTATCTAGTAAAGTAAATGCTAATGAAGAGGCTATAAATTATATGGACAATTCATTTGTTATAAGTTTTGATTTAGCAAAAAAAGAATTATTACATGAGTTTATTTTAATTAAAGTATCAGATACATTTTATTATCTATTTTCAAAATACCACCATATAATCACTGATGGTTGGGGAACATCTTTAATGTTTCAGAGATTGGTTAAAAATTATAATGAGTTATTTGGTAATAGTCAATTTCTTTCAAGTTATCCATATTCATATAAAAATTTTGTAAAAGATGATAGATTATATGAAAACTCTGAAAATTTTAAAAAGGATGAAGACTACTGGGTAAATAAGTTTAAGAACTTACCTAGGCGTTTTTTAGAAAAGAACAAAACAAACAAAAGATTAAATGAAAGTAAAAGAAAGGAATTATGTATAAAAAGAGAAATATACACAAAATTAGAAAAGATAGCAGAAGCTAACAATTGTTCTACTTTCCATATAATCTTAGGAGTATTTTATCTTTATTTTTCAAAAAAACATGAAATTAATGATTTTGCAATTGGTTTACCTGTATTGAATAGAGGAAAACCGATCTTTAAAAAAACTGTTGGACTTTTTATGGGCGTTTCAGCCCTAAGAATGAAAATAGATTCAGAATTTACATTTGAAGAATTCATAAAAGAAATTAAATCTCAACTTAGAAAAGATTATAGGCATCAACGTTTCCCAATGGGAAAAATAGTTCAAAAGCTAAAGGCTTTTGAAGAAAAGGATAGGATATATAATGTAACACTATCGTATGAAAAACAAGACTACGCTGATCATTTTAGAGATACTGTTACTCGTGTTATTCCAATGACTCATAAATCTGAACGTGTAGCTTTGGCAGTATACATAAGAGAGTTTGATAAGAGTGAAGATGTTAAAATTGATTTTGATTATAATTTAAGCTATTTCGACAATTATTCAATATCTCAGGTAGTAAAACATTTTGAAAAACTGATTTATGAAGTAATCGAAAACCCAAAGGGTAAGTTAAATACCTTTAATTTTTTAACAACTAAAGAAGAGGGGTTACTAGACTCTTTTAACCGAATGGATATAGGGTATCCTAAGGAGCAAACATTTTTATCAGTTATAAAAGAGAGAGTTAAAGAGAGGCCTAATAAAATAGCTGTTACAGATGAATGGAATTCATACTCATTTAGAGATTTAGAGAATTTATCTGATGCAATAGCAGAATCTATTACTCAACTGAATATAGAAAAATCACCTATAGCTGTTTTAATACCAAGGTCAGCAAAAATGTTGGTAACATTTTTAGGTATTTTGAAGTCAGGAAATTCATACATTCCATTAGATCCAGAATTTCCAGAAAAAAGAATAAACTATATTTTAGAGCATAGTGGTGCGTGTTATGTTTTTGGAACAGAGGAAACAAAAAAAGAAAACTTAGCACATGGTCATTATTTAGATGTAGAAGAATTCTTTATAAAAGAGAATAGTTTAAGAGTTTTTAAATCAAAGAAAGTTATTGATGCAGATGAAACAGCTTATATTATATATACTTCTGGATCAACTGGTAACCCTAAAGGAGTAGAAATAAGTCATAAGTCGCTTTTAAATTTCTTAATAAGTATTAGAGATAATCAAAATTTTACTCTAGATGATATTCTTTTTTCAGTAACGACTCAGTCTTTTGATATTTCAATCTTAGAGTTTTATGTGCCATTAATAAGGGGAGCTTCTGTCTATGTTGCTAATAAAAAAATATTAAATGAACCAAAATCTTTAAAAGAAAAAATAAAAGAGGTAGGTACAACAGTAATTCAGGGTACTCCTAGTTTTTATCAACTTTTGTTTAATTCAGGATGGAAAGGCGATAGAAATATAAGGGCATTATGTGGAGGAGATTTACTAAGCAATAAATTAACGGGTAAATTATTAGAAAACTTTTCTGAGGTGTGGAATATGTACGGACCAACAGAAACAACGGTATGGTCAAGTGCAAAAAAGATAGAAAAAGAAGATGATGCAAATAATATTGGTAAACCAATAAATAATACAAAGTTTTATATTTTAAATAACAACTTAGAAAGAGTTTCAATTGGTGCTTTAGGATCAATATATATAGGAGGAGATGGTTTAGCAAAAGGTTATTATAAAAATAAAGAATTAAGTAAAAAGAAGTTTATCAGAAACCCTTTTAAAGAAGAGGAGAGAATCTACGAAACTGGAGATATAGGTAAATGGAATAAAGAAGGGGAAATACTTTTTCAAGGAAGAAATGATTTTCAAGTTAAGGTAAGAGGCTACCGTATAGAAACAGGAGAAATAGAATGTAAATTAAATGAGTTAGAAAAGGTAAAGGGATCTGTTGTCTTGGCTAAAGAATTAGAAAACCAAGAATCATATCTAATTGCTTTTGTATCATTAAAAAATGGAATTACATTAGATACAAAATTTATAAAAGAGAAATTAAGAGAAACGCTACCAGAATATATGATTCCTTCTGTGATAGTAAAAGTAGATGAGTTTCCTTTAACACCAAATAAAAAAATAGATAGGAAAAAATTACTAAGTCTAGAAATAGATAATAAAATCACTAAAGAAGATATTGGTATTGAAACTGAGATGACCTTTAAACTAAAGGGGTGTTTTAAATTAGTACTTGGACTGAAAACAGAAATTAGTTTACAAGAAAGCTTTTTCTCTTTAGGAGGACATTCTATAAATGCTGTGAGGTTAGCTAGTACTATTGAAAAAGAGCTTAATGTGAGTATTAGCTTGAAAGATATTTTCAAAAATCCTACAATTGAAAAATTGTCTTTTTTCATAGAAAATCAAAAGGAAAGAAAAATAAATAAGATTACTCTTGCTGAAAAGAAAGACAATTACCCGTTAACTTTTCCTCAATATAGCATATGGTTAGCATCTCAAAATGAAGCAATATCTAAGGCATATAATATGAATGCTGTGTATGAAATTTTTGGAGAAATAAATAAGTCTGCTTTAGAGTTTTCGCTCAGAAAGTTAATTGAAAAACATGAAATACTCCGAACTAATTTTATTGAAATAGATGGTGAACCAAGACAAAAAATAAGTTTAGAAAAGAAACATAAATTTTATCTTGAAGAAAAAAAAATAGTAGAGGAAGGAGTTGACGATTTTATATCTGGTTTTGTAAATAAAGAATTTAAATTCGAGAAAGATGTTTTAATTCGAGGGATAATCTTAACTACTCTAGATAAAAAATACTTTGTATTTTCTGGTCATCATTTAATACTAGATGGGTGGTCTATGGAAGTATTAATAAAGGAAGTGTTAAATGATTATAAGTTCAATTTAAAAGGAGTTAATTCTATTCAAGAAAAGCTACCTCTTCAATTTAAAGATTATAGTGTATGGTATGAAAACATAGAAAAGCAAGATACTAAAGAAAGAGAAAGTTATTGGAGGGAATATTTGAACGGTTACTCATGGGAATCAATAATTCCTCAAAAAAATGAAATTCAATCTGATTTTAATAAAGCTAATGAATTTAGTTTTAAAATCGATTTGAATCTAAAAAAAACAATAGATAACTATTTAAAAGAACAAGAGCTAACATTACACTCTTTTTTAGTAGGAGTATTTAATATACTTCTCTGTAAATTATATAATCATAAAGAAGTATGTATTGGAGTAGTTAACTCAGGAAGAGGAAAAGCTGAATTAAATAATCAACTAGGTATGTTTGTGAAAACTTTGCCACAAAGGACAAGAATTGAGGGTAAAGAAAAATTAGATAGTTTCTTAAAGGAAGTACAAGATGATTTACTGAGAGGAGATGCTTATCAAAACTTACCTAAAGTTGTTTATAAAAATTTAAATTTTGAGGTTTTAATAGCTTTACAAGCTCCTTCGTTTAATTATAGTAATATAGAAGTTACTCCTACACTAACTCTTAAAGAATATCAAATACCATCATTTTACACTAGGGTTCCGCTTTTGTTAAATTTTATTCAAGGTGCTGAAGAAACCACAGCAAAATTTGAATATAATGAGTCTATTTATGAAAAAAGTACAATAGAATTACTTGCACTAAGGTATAAAGCACTTATTGTCAATGTAATTAATAATACAGAGACTATAATTGACAAACTAGATACTGATTTAGAATTTGAAAAAGAACCAATAATAGATATAGAATTTAATTTTTAATAAAGAAAATGAACTTACAAAGAACAATAATATTAGCAATAGTTTTTAATATTCTTTCATTTACAATAGTAAATGCTCAAAGCATAAGAAAAGAAGAAAGAGAATCACCTTTTCCAAATTCAAAATTTTTAGAAGGAGAAAATATCCAATGGGGAAACCTTATAGTACCAGAGAATTGGGAAAGTTTAAAAGGAGAAGTTAAAATAGCTTACGCTGTTTTAAATAATAAAAAAAGTAAGAATAATTCTGAAGCTGTTGTCTTTATTCAAGGAGGTCCAGGAGCGAGCGGAACAGAAACCATTTGGCAATGGGTAAACCATCCTATTAGAGAGTATAAAGATATCATACTTTTTGATATAAGAGGTACAGGACTATCTGAACCAAGACTTTGTCCTGATTTAGGAAAGAAAATACTTGAGTTTTTGAGTAAAAATCAAAAAAAGGAAGAGGATGAGAAAGAAAAGATAAACGCAGTAATTTCTTGTAAAACAGACTTAATAAGTAAAGGAGTAGACATATCATCATACAATAGTCTGGCGATAGCAAAGGATATGAATGTACTTAAAGCATCTTTAGGGTATAAAAAATGGTCTGTTTACGGGGTTTCTTATGGTACTCATGTAGCTCAGGTTTACGCTAGTAATTATCCAAATGATATTGAATCATTAATTCTAGACTCTCCAATTTCCAGCATAAGTAGTTATTATGAGAAAAATACTGATGGTTTTATGAGTGGCTTGTTAAAAGTATTCAAAAAATGTAAAGATGATCCAGCATGTAATTCTAGTTATAAAGATTTAGATACTATGTTTTTCGATGTAATAAAAGATTTAGAAATCAATCCAATTACTGTAAAAGTAGATGATAAGTTTTTAAAATCAGGAGAGTTTACATTTAATTCAGAAGATTTTAAAATTGTTATACAACAAGCTCTTTATCATAAACAAATGATTGAGGTTATACCATTACTGATTTCTCAGTTTAGAGTAAGAAATAAAAAAGCTTTAAGTAACCTAGTTCCTTCTTTTGCAAGTTTATTGAGTATGGATTACGGAGTGTATTATTGCTTTAGTTGTGAAGAGGTATTACCATTAAATGATATTTCTAAATTTAATAAAGAATCACGTAAATATGAAGGATTAGATGGAGGAGTAGCATTCTATGAATCCGATTTTATGGTATGTGAAAAATGGGGAAAAACAGAAAGAGATAGTCTTTTCATGATGAATAATTCCACAAAAAATCTAAAAAGGAATATACCAACGGTCATAATATCTGGAGAGTACGATCCAATAACTCCATCTAGTAATGGAAGCGAGTTAAGTGCAAAACTAACTGAATCAAAATTTTTAGAAATTCCTACTTATGGACATTCAGCAAGTTTCACCCAAAAAGGAAGTAAACTAGTTAGTGATTTTTTATCGGATGTAGATATCAAGAGTGATACGAAACTTTTTTCTGATATTAAACCAGTTCATTTGGTGAATGATGTAACTATTAATTCAGGAGTATTTAAAATGGGAAGTAGTTTTAACAATCTAGACCCGGTTTTTTTGTCACCTTTGATAATTGCGTTTGTACTAATGACCTTTTTTATAATTAATTATACTATAAAAATCTTTAAAAAAGAGTATTCAAAAATAGCAGATAGTATCATTCGTTTAATGGGGATATTTACTTCTATAGTAGGAATACTATGCTTTGCTTTATTAGTAAGAGGAATAAGTGAAACCGCGGCAAATAATTATTTTATCTTAGCTTTTGGACTGCCAAGTAGCTTTGATTATGTATTCATAGGGGTTGCTGTTTTTGCCTTTCTTTTGATTCTTTCTTTTGCATATTATTTTCTAAAACTAAAATCTATAAGAGATAGAAGCATTGTTTTTTCCCTGCTGTTTTCAAACCTTTTATGTATTGTTTATTTTATGTATTGGGGAATTATGTAGTTTAATACTAAAAAGCACTACTATGAATAATACAATTTTAAGAGAAAAATATAATTCTTTTATTAAAAGTGGAGTAAGAAAAGAAAACACAATAAAAGTAAACAACGATTTAGTCCCAGAAATTTTTCATAATTATGATGTACCTATTAGTTCTTGGCCAGTTCTCTTAGATAAAAACCAAATAGAAGGTTTAAATAAGCTTTGTAAAGAGTTGCCTAAGTTGTTACAAAAAATTCCTTATTTGTATTTTAAAAGTGATACAAAAAAGATTAGTGAATTTTATTTTGAAGGGAACGAAATGTTAGCTCAATTTGCCTTAATGTCATTAGCTAAAGACATAGAAATAAGCTCACGTTTAGACATAATACAAACTCAAGAAGGATTCAAGGTATTAGAAATAAATATGGGGTCTTCAATAGGTGGAATGGAGTTCCAAAATTTTGATGAACTTATAAGGAGTTTACATCCGATAATGCAAAAGAAAAATAATGATAAAGATTTCGTTATAAAGAAAACCCAATCGATATATATAAATTTTATTATTAAGCAAAGCTTAAAGTTTATTAATAGTAAAAATAGTGACATAAATATTTTCCTTGTAGGATATGGTAAAAGCACTGAAGAAGATAATGAAGTCCAACAATACTTTCAAAGATTATTAAATGAGGAGCTTAAATATAGAGAATTAAAGGGGAAGGTTTTTATAGGTAAAATAGAAGAGCTTAATCTAGTAAAAAACAACCTTTTTTATAAGGATAAACATATAGACTCAGTTTTGATATTAAATTATGCTTCCCTTGGGAATTCTCCTAATTTATTTAGAGCCTTTTTAACTAATCGGGTTTACTTTCCAGACCATTTAGGAACAACATTACTAGGAGATAAAAGAAACCTGAGTATTTTAAGAATTTTAGCTCAAAAAAAATCTTTTTCTGAAGAAATTAATTTATTAATTCTAAAATGTATCCCGTGGACAGAATTGTTAAAGGATGAAAATGTAATGTATAATCAAAAAGAGGTTTCATTTATCAATTTATTAAAAGAAAATAAAAACCTTTTTGTAATTAAGGTGGCAAATGAACTACAAGGAAGTAATGTATTTGTAGGGAAGTTTATGGAACAAAACGACTGGAATAATACAATATTAGAAGCCATTGAAAGTAAAAATTATTTAGTACAAGAGTTTTGTGATTCACGAACAGTTTTTGCTCCAAATGAAGATGATAAATGGGTGCCAAATAGATTAATACTAGGCGCCTATGGGTTTGGAGATATCTATGGTGGGGTTTGTGCAAGATTATCACAAATTAATAAAAAAGAAACAGGAGTGGTAAACGTTGCTTCAGGGGCTATAGGTGGTTTAGTATATGAGTATAATTAGAAAGTTAAAACAAGCTTAAAAAAATAGTAAATGAAAGAAGTATATAATAAATCGAGCTATAAAAACTCTATTCTAGGAGAGTTTCATGAAGAGTTTATAGAAAACAAAAAAGTGTCTTCTTCAAGACTTAACATAAATAAGATAAATAAAGAAGAAATTCCAGATTTGTTTAAAAATTATGATTATGAGGTGTGTTCATGGCCAATTATAATAGATAGTTGTAAATCAAATCAATTAGAGGAATTAACTTTTAAAATTCCAAAATTAATATCTAGAATTCCTGAATTATATTTTAAAAACGATATTAAAAGTATAGCAGATTATTATTACGAAGGAAACCAAATTATGACCCAATTAGGGTTAATTTCTCTTCAAATGAATCAAAACTCAAGTATAAGGCTTGATTTGAGTTTACCTGAAACTGATTTTAAAGTGTTAGAAGTAAATGCAGGCTCTTTATTGGGAGGTTTTGAATTGAGTAGTTTTGAGGATACATTAAGAAATTTACATCCTTCATTTTTAAAGTTTTCAAGAGAAAAATTTAAGTCTTATAATGTGCAGCAAAAATATTTTCAGTTCTTAATTAATGAAGTCCTTAATTATACTGGTGAAAAGAATGAAGTAAATATTTTTATAGGGCTAACAGATAAAGAAGAATCGGTAAGACAAAATGCAATGAAATTTATTAATGGTTTGGTGAAAAAAGAGTTTACTAAACTTAAAATAAATGGAAAAACATATACAGGAGATATTTCAGAATTAAAAAATGAAAATGGAGTTGTAACTTATAGAGGAATTACAATTCACGGAATAACATTATTAGGAAAGAATATTCCATTAGATAAAACCATATATAGAAGTTTTATACAAAAAAAAGTGTACCTAACAACACATTTTGGATATGCTATTTTAGGAGATAAAAGAAGTTTAGTATTACTTAGGAAACTAGCGTTACAAAATAAATTTAGTAAAGAAGAAAACGAATTAATTTTAAGAAGTATTCCATTTACTGAGAATTTAGGTGAAAAAAGAACTGTTTTTAAAAATGATGAGTACAACATATTAGAGTTGGTTAAAAAATACAAAAACAGTTTTGTAATAAAAGACGCTGTTGGCGCTCAGGGTGATAATGTTTTCATTGGTAAGTTTGAGACAGATAAAAGTTGGAATGAGATAATTAATCTAGGACTCAAGAAAAATTATATTATTCAAGAGTATTGTGCTTCAAAAAATTATTTAGCTCCAAATAAAAATAACTTATGGGTAGATCATAAATTAATTTGGGGGGCGTTTGGTTTTGGTGAAGAATATGGTGGTGTTTGGGGGAGACTTTCTGAAACAATAAATGATGTTGGTGTAATTAATTCTGCTAAAGGAGCAGTAGAGGCGATTATTTTTGAATATAACTAGAGGTAAAATTTCTAAAAAATAAACGAAATAGAAATGACTATAAATAAATCAATCTCAATCTTATCAAATAAACACAAATCTTTTATAGAAAGCAAAAGAAAGCTAACTGCTTCTAGGATAAATACAGACTTAAAAGAAATAGATCCTGTTTTTCGAGAATATGAATATCCTGTTTGTTCTTGGCCTGTTTTAATAGAGCTAGATGTCGTTCAGAGTTTAGAAGAAATGTGTTTAAAAATACCTAGACTGTTATCACAAGTACCTGAATTATATTTTAAAAATGATATATCAAAAATAGCACAGTTTTATTATGATGATAATTATATGCTGGCTGAATTTGGTATGATGTGTTATCAAAAAAAGCTTGCAACAAGCTCAAGACTTGATTTGACGAGAACAAGTGAGGGGTTTAAGATATTAGAAGTAAACATGGGACCTTCATTAGGGGGGTTTCAAGTTCAGAGTTTTGAGAAAGTGATAAGAAGTCTTCATAATAATTTACTTCAAGATAGTTCTAATAAATATAATTGTAGAAATATTCAAACATCTTATTTTAAGTTTTTAGTAGGAGAAATAATAAAGCAAGTATCTGGAATTGATAAAAGGAAAGAGGTGAATATTTTCGTAGGAATGGATTCGGTAGGTGAAGGTTTGATTATTGATACAATGAATTTTTTTAATAATTTATGGGAAGGTGAACTAAACTCTATTGGTTTAAAAGGTAAAGCAATAACAGGAGATTTAACTGATCTTGAGTATATAAAAGGAAATATTTTTTATGAAAATAATAGAATTCATGCTATAACTTTATTAAACAGTGATTTACACTTAAAACCAGAAGTGTTTAGAGCTTATGTTCTAAATAACCTATACATAACTTCTCCAATTGATATTCAAATGATAGAAGATAAAAGAAACTTAGCTATTTTAAGAAACTTGGCAGAAGAAGAAAAGTTTACAGATGATGAAAATAAACTTATTTTAGATTCAATACCTTATACGGAAATAGTAGAAGATAAAAATGTTTTTTATAAAGGTAAAGAGGAAAATCTTCTCCAGTTATTAAAGAACAAAAAAAATAATTTTGTAGTAAAAGATGCTACGGGTTCACAAGGAAAAAATGTTTTTGTAGGAAAGTTTATGACAGTAAAAAAATGGGATGAAGCCATAAATTATGCAGTTAAAAATACTAAGTATATTGTTCAAGAGTTTTGTGATTCAATGGATTTTCTAGCTCCAAACTTCCAGAATGAATGGAGTAGACATAAGCTTATTTGGGGAGCTTTCGGTTTTGGAGATATTTATGGAGGAGTGTGGGTTAGAATGTCTGAAGTAAAAACTGATGTAGGGGTAATTAATTCAGCTAAAGGAGCTGTTGAAGCTATAGTTTTAGAAACAAGTTCTTAATTTTATTCAATTAATTATACTTAAGAAGTATTTGAAAAGAGATATCATGAAGAAATTAGAAAATAAAACTCTTTATATGTTTAAGAAAAAATAATGTAATTAGTTATGATGACAAAAAGCTTCACTTTAATTAGTGAGGCTTTCAAACAGATGAAATGAAATGGTTAACGAATATTTAGAGCATCATAGGAAGCCAAATTCAGACAATTCTAATTTTTTTTAGAATAAAAAAAGGGGACTTTTAGTCCCCAGTATAATAAACCTCTGTACTTTTAGTGCAGAGTGATTTAGTCTGAAGAATTTTAATTCTCCAATTTATATTTTCCAATATGACCAGATACATCTCCACCGAGATAAAGATATCCATCATGTTCTTCAACAGAACTAGCTTCCGAAACGAATTTACCAGTGGTGTCATAATACGTTTTTAATATTTCTCCATTAGCACTCAAATGCATAATCATTCCATAACGAGCTACTTTGGGTTGTAAAAAAAGCGGAAGACCATAAACTAATTTTTTTACAAGTGGTTTAGAGTGTATTCCATCTAAAGAAGGATCTCTTTTAGTAGAAAAACCAAGCCAAAAGCTTCCATCTGCTCTTCTAGAGACTCCATTTGGGAAACCAGGTAGATTATCTAGAAAAATATCCGTTGTTCCTTTATTACTGCCTTTTAACCAGTATCTAAGAATTCTATATTTAGCTAAATCTACCATTAAAACAAAGTCTTCATTTTGAGAAACCGCAACACCGTTTCCAAAATAGGTGCCTTCTATAAGTGTTTTTACTTGTTTGGTTTTCGGGTTGTAGCTATAAAGACCTCCATCTGGTTTCGCTTCCATTAATAGTTTCCAAATATGTGTTCTGCTAAAAGTGATTTTAGAAGAAGTATTGGTAAAATAAATAGTTCCATTAGAAGCAATGTCAACATCATTCGGGATTAAAAACTTGTTTCCCTTTTCATCTTCACTAGCTAAGGTTGTGATTTTTCCGCTTTTATCAACACTGATTAAACCTCTTTCTAAATCGCAAGCAATTAGATTTTGATTGCTATCAAAATGTAATCCCGCTACCCAAGATTCTGTATTACAAAACACAGAGACTTTTCCAGAAGTATCAATTTTTAAAATTCTACCATCTGAAAAATCTGTTTCAGAAATGTGCACCCCACAATATAAATTTCCTTGATTATCCACGGCAATATCTTCTGGACCGTACCAACCATCTAAATTGATGTGCTGGGTTGAACTTAGCAGGTCATTTTCAAGAAGTACGCCTTCCAGTTTTGGTGGTGTAGGAGGAGACCAAGCTTCTGGATTTATTGAACATGATTTAAACGAAACACTAGCTATAAAAATGAGCAAGATTAAGAGTATAGTATATTTTACTATCGATACTGTTTTCATTGTATTTATTTTATGATTTATAAAGACAAAGAAAATGATGATAAACTATTTTTATCTTGACAAATGTTAGGAAATGACAACCTCTTTTCGAATTCTACTAAGCGACTCAGGAGCTATACCAAGAAAACTAGCTATTTGGTATTGAGGAGCTTTTAAAACAATTTTTTTATCGTAATCTTTTATAAAATCTAAGTACTTTTTCTTGGCCGACTTTGTTTGCATTGTTAATGTTCTTTGTTGAGCGCAAAGGTGATTTCGCTCAGCTAAAACCCTACCAAATTTCTCAAAATTAGGAGATTCTTTATATAATTGAGTTAAACTTTCAAAAGAAATTTTATAAACTACACTATCTTCAATGACTTCTAAAAATTCAGAAGAAGGAGTTTGGTATATAAAGCTATCAAAAACTGTTATAAAATGCTTGTCACAAGCAAAATAGGTAGTGAATTCTTTATCTTCTATGTTTTTAAATGTTCTAAAGAGCCCAGATTCGACAAAGAATAAATCTTTTACTGTTTTTCCTTCTTCTATTAATAATATTTTAGCTTTATATTCTTTTCTTACTAATTGACTGTAAAACGTTTGAAACTCGTCATCTGTAAGTCCGATTAAATCATGTAACAATCTTTTTAGTTCGTTCATTATGTAAATAGTGATTAGTGTAGTTTTCTTGTAGTTAAAAGTTTTGTTATCGATTTTAGCTATCAAGTAAGTTGAGTAGGCTAGAATAAACAAATTTATAACCATTATTATCTAGTGGTTATTTTAATTCACTTTTTTCAATTTCTTTAATAGATTTTCCTTCACTATTTTTCCAAACATTCCGACCATTGACTGAATAACCTAGAATAACAGCAGCAGCAGCAGAAACACTATTGAATAAATAGTTTCTTGTAAAGATTAATTCTCCGTCAGAATTTAACTTTATTATTCCTTCAGAGAGTAAATTATCTCTTAAAGTCCCATATCCATAATTTTTTGTCGGATTCTTTGACGTTTGTGAACCTTCCAGAACAACTAAACCTTCATTCGTTTGGACAGCAGAAGCTTGGATTCCACTTACATTTAGATTAAGTTCTAACTCTCCCATTGTATCTATGATTACATTGCTTTCTGTTCCCGCAGTAATAGAGGTATCAATTTCAGGGATATTTTTTATAGCTATGGGGTTCTCTAAAAATTTATGCCCTAATGTTCCAGTCAAAATTTTTATGTTTGATAAAAACTCTTCCATTGCATCTCTATCTGGCAAAGGTAAAGAGCTTAAGGTTGGATTATTTCCATTTTTTAGTCCATATCTTTTTGTCCCATTAGCGATTTCGACTATTCTACTTTCTAAATATTTAATATGTGATTTAGTTAAATTATCATCTTTACTGGTATAAACAATAACTTCATTCCAAAAATCTTTCTTTGAGTCGTGATTTTTCAACCTGTCCCAAACATTTTCCGCTTCTCCTATATAAACAATTTGTTTTCCAGTTTTTTCTTCAAACCCTATCAAGAAATATACACCTTGAGTATTTATTTCATCAAAAAAATATTTATTAAGCTCTGATATTTTTGTTCGGGGACAAGAAAGAGCTTGAATTGTTTGATTAACAACTTCAGCAAACTTGATCCCTGTAACACTTCCTTCTTTTAAATATATTCTTATACTTTTTCCTAATGTCATTTGTCGGTTTTAATTTCTGGCAATGCAATTTAAGGATATAAGTTCGTTTTAATGACTTATATCAACCGAAAGCGAAGTTATCGAAAACAAGGATAAGAATCAAACTAATTTTTAAGGGTTTAAAGTAAAAAAAGATCAATTAAAACGTATCTTTGTACCCCAAAATTTTGATATGCGTACCAAAACAATAAAACAAAACAAAATCAATGTAGTTACCTTAGGTTGTTCTAAAAACGTTTACGATAGTGAAGTGTTAATGGGACAATTAAAAGCCAATGGTAAAGACGTGGTTCATGAAGATGAAAATGACGATGGTAATATTGTAGTAATTAATACGTGTGGCTTTATAGGTAAAGCTAAAGAAGAAAGTGTGGATACTATTTTACATTATGCGCAACGTAAAGAAGCAGGTGAAGTAGATAAAGTATTTGTTACTGGTTGTTTAAGTGAGCGTTATAAACCAGATTTAGAAGCTGAAATTACCAATGTAGATCAGTATTTTGGTACTCACGATTTACCTAACTTGCTTAAAGTTTTAGAAGCAGATTATAAGCATGAGTTAATAGGTGAGCGTTTAACAACGACACCACAACACTATGCTTATTTAAAGATTGCCGAAGGTTGTGATCGTCCGTGTTCGTTTTGCGCTATTCCGTTAATGCGTGGTAAGCATGTTTCTACTCCAATTGAAGATTTGGTTACAGAAGCTACGAAGTTGGCTGAAAAAGGGATTAAAGAAATCATGCTAATCGCACAAGATTTAACCTATTACGGATTAGATATCTATAAAAAAAGAGCTTTAGCCGATTTGCTACAAGCATTGACAAAGGTTGATGGAATTGAATGGATTAGAATGCACTATGCATTTCCAACTGGGTTTCCTTTAGATGTGTTAGAGGTAATGAAAAAAGAACCGAAAGTTTGTAATTATTTAGACATCCCGTTACAGCATATCAACACAGAGATTTTAAAATCGATGAAGCGTGGTACAACGCATGAAAAAACTACTGCGTTGATTCATAAATTCCGTGAGGCAGTACCAAATATGGCAATTCGTACAACACTAATTGTTGGGTACCCTGGAGAAACTGAAGAGCAATTTCAAGAGTTAAAAGATTGGGTAGAAGAAATGCGTTTTGAACGTTTAGGAGCTTTTGAATATTCACACGAAGAAAATACAGGAGCTTTTGTTTTAGAAGATGATGTGCCTGCTGATGTTAAGTTCAGACGTGTAAACGAAATTATGGAAGTACAATCGCAAATTTCTTGGGAATTGAATCAAGAAAAAATAGGGAAGACCTTTAAATGTTTATTCGATAGGAAAGACGGAGAATATTACTACGGACGTACTGAGTTTGATTCACCAGATGTAGATAATGATGTAATTGTTGATGCACGTGAACATTATATTAAACTAGGAGAGTTTATTGATATTGAAATTTTTGAAGCAGGAGATTTTGATTTACACGGAAAACCTGTGGTAAAACAAGAAAGACCAGTTCCCTTAAATCAGAAAAGAAAGTAATTTTCACAAACGTCATTCCGAATGAAGAGAGGAATCTTACTAAAAACGAAATAAAAATGAATCCTGCTATTGCAGGATTTTTTATGCATATTTGTCACATGAAAAAAGCCTATTTTAATTGGAGTTCAGGGAAAGACTCTTCATTAGCATTATACAAAATATTGCAACAAAAAGAGTACGATGTACAAAAGTTGATTACGAATGTAAATCAAGATTACCAACGTGTTTCAATGCATGGGTTGCATGAAGATTTACTAGATGCACAAGCTGAAAGTATTGGTATTCCATTAGAAAAAAATTACTTTCCTGCTGAGGTTACGATGGATTTGTATAATGAGAGAATGAAAGAGAAAACTGCTGAGTTAAAAGAAGCAGGACTTGTAAATGGTATTTTTGGAGATATTTTTTTAGAAGATTTAAGAGCGTATCGTGATTCAAAATTACAAGAAGTGGGAATTACAGGAGTGTATCCACTTTGGAAGCAAGATACTAAGGAATTATTACGTGAATTTCTGAATTTAGGGTTTAAAACGATTACCGTTTGTGTCAATGCAAAATTGTTGGGAGAAGAGTTTGTAGGGAGAGTTATTGATGAAGATTTTATCAATGAGCTTCCTGAGGGAGTAGATGTTTGCGGAGAAAATGGCGAGTTTCATACCTTTTGTTATGATGGACCTATTTTTAAGAAACCAGTAGCCTTTGAAATAGGAGAGAAGGTGTTGAAATCGTATACTTTGCATAAAAACGATGATGACAACTGTTATCAGGATTCAAAGAAATCAGAAAAAAAAGCTACTAAAAATTATGATAGAAGCTTTTGGTACTGTGATTTACAGTTAAAAAAGTAAATTAGATACTGTTTCTAGCAATTTTTTTGAAGGAGTATTTTCTAAGCAAGAATTACAAGCGTTGTATATAAATAAACAATCGATAAAATCGGTTAGCATGTGCAGCAATAATCCTAAACCAATAATGTTATAAGGTCTTTTCAAAAAAAGTAAAAGAATATATAATCCCGAAGCATAGTAGGAGTGAAATATGTGAAACCCGAAACTACATCGGTTAGAATCAAATATTGGGTTAGCAAATAAATGATCTAGATCTACTAACATAGTAGCAAGCAAAATTAGAGCAATTCTTTTCCAGTTATCTCTAAAAAATAAATAGGCTATTATTATAGG
This sequence comes from Tenacibaculum gallaicum, assembly GCF_003387615.1. Taxonomy (GTDB): domain Bacteria; phylum Bacteroidota; class Bacteroidia; order Flavobacteriales; family Flavobacteriaceae; genus Polaribacter; species Polaribacter gallaicus. Next base: position 508,043 of record NZ_QUNS01000002.1, read on the forward strand.
AAAACCAAAATGTAAAAAGTAGTGAATAAATGTTTGCATTTACCTAAAGCTTAAACTACTTCTTTTTCTAAAGCTAAAAAATGTGTGACCTTTGAATTGTGATTGTTATGCAGTGGAATAATGTGTAATTCACATTTATAGGTAGAATTATCTTTTCTGTAATTGACAATTATATCTTTAAAAGGCTTTCCTTTTAGTAGTTTCGTTTGAATCCTTTTTCTAGTAGTTTCCTTGGTTTCTTCACCTTGTAAAAAACGTGGAGTTTTGTTTAAAGCAAACTCTTTTTTATACCCCGTCATTTTTGTAAAACCGTCACTCACCCAAACTATTTTTTTATTCCTATCAGTAAGAACTAAAGATTCATAATAGTTCTCTTTTATAATATGTGATATGTTGTTTTTCCAGTTAAGGTTTTTAGATAGCGTTTTTATAATTTTTAAGTCACTATATAACTCTTTTTCAAAAAACAAATCTTGAATACCCCAACTTAAAAGGTTTACACTTTTCTTAGAAGAAGGTTCAAGGTCAGTAGCAATTTTAGTATACTCTTCTTTTTCCAAATTAGACACATAAATATCTAAAGACATCATTTTATCAAAACTATTTTTCATATCAACTAAGTAACTACTTTTTTTAGAAAAATTAAAACTTTTCAAAAACGCCTAAACCAAATAAGGCAAAATCATACCTAACAGGGTCTCTTTTATCAAACTTCCTTAACGTTAGGTCAAGTTCTTGAATTGCTTTCCAGTCATTCTGTTTTCGAGTAAGGATTCTCAGTTTTCGAGCAACATTTCCTGTGTGAACATCTAAGGGTAAATGCAAGTTAGCCTGTGAGTGTTTTTTCCACATACCTAAATCGACTCCAGTAGTATTATCGCGTACCATCCAACGTAAAAACATGTTAATTCGCTTCGATGCTGAACCTTTCAACGGATCGGAAACATGTTTTAAAGTTCTTGGTTGGTGTAGTATTTCAAAAAAAACTTGTTTAAAATGATGAATAGCATGCTGATAATTATCGGCATTACCTTTAGGTCGTAAAACAGCTTCTAATCCGCCATGGTTTTGGTAGATGTTTTTTAATGATTGAATAAAAAATTTAAAGTCATCTGCATTAAAAGTTCTGTGAACAAATCCATCAAAACTAGCTAAATCTTCTTCAGTATGATTGAGCACAAAATCGTAAGGTGAGTTTCCCATTAAGCTCATCATTTTATGGGAGTTGTTAATAATCATTTTACGATTTCCCCAGGCAATAGTTGCTGCTAGAAAACCAGCAATTTCAACATCTTCTTTCAACGAAAATAGATGTGGAATTTGAATTGGGTCACTATCAATAAAATCAGGATTGTTGTACTTTGTTACTTTTTCGTCTAAAAATTCTTTAAGTTCCTTTTTGTTCATTTAAAATAGAAAAATATTTAGTGCAAAAATAGTTAGATTATAAGTTATGTGTAAACATATACTCCATATAAGTCCGAATTTAATACGAATAAAACTATAGTATAATCCAGCAAAAAATTGAGGTGCAACTAATAATGGAGAAAACAAAATTGTATATAAAGTTATATTATAATTGAAATGAATATAGGCAAAAACAAAAGCAGATAGATAAAATAAAATTTTAAATGTTTGTTTGTTTTTAAATAAGGTTAAAGGTGCCCTAAAAATAATCTCTTCAATGGTAGAAATAATAAAGATATAACAAAGTAAATTAATTATATTTTTAAAAGAGATATTAAATATATAGTCTTTATATTTTACTAAATGGAAATTTTCAAAGAGATTAGATATAAAAATGAAAAAATAAGATGTGAGTAAACAAAAAGTGAGTATTTTAAAAAACTTAACTATTCTGTATTTAAAGTCATTGTTCGTGTCTTTTTCTAAAAGAGGGTTTTTGAAGTATACAATAAGTTCGTTAAATACTTTGTTCATTTTATGCTAAATCTCCTGCAAAACTAAGCAAAACAAAGAAAGCATTGTAACAAGCGTGTAATAAGATACTCCATTGTAAACCAAAACGAACTCTTATAAATCCTAAATAACCACCTAAAATAGTTTGTGGAGCTACTAATATTGGTGCTAATAAAAGTACGTTAGTAGTAATAGTAAAGTTAGTTAAATGTACCAAACCAAAAAGTAGCGCAAATGCATAAAAGGCTATTTTAAAAGTTTTTTTACCATGAAATAAGGTGATTGGAGCTCTAAAAAATAATTCTTCAAACAATGGTGCTAAAATAATTGCTAAAAAAGCAATAAACCATTTAGAGTGTTCTTTTAGTAGTTCCTCCATAGCATGTTCATTCATATTTACCCAACCCAATTCTTCAATAAGAACAAAAAGGGGGGATAATGCTGCACCTGTAATAATACTTATGATCAATAGATGAAAGAATTTTTGAAATCGATACGTACTATTCTGGTTAGTATCTTTTTCTAAAACAGGATTTTTTAAATAACTGATAAGCTCTTGAAAAGTTTCTTTCATGGAATTGATTTATTAATTAGTAGGCAGAAACTTTAAATAGTTACATTATTCAACTATAATTCCGTCTTTCATGGTAAGTGTTCTATCAGCCATTTTCGCTAACTCTTTGTTGTGTGTGACTAACACAAAAGTTTGTCCGAACTCATCACGCAGTTTAAAAAATAACTCATGTAAGTTTTTAGCAGAAGTAGAGTCAAGGTTTCCTGAAGGTTCATCAGCAAAAATAACAGAAGGCTCATTAATTAAAGCTCTGGCAACAGCAACACGTTGTTGCTCCCCTCCAGAAAGCTCGTTAGGCTTATGATTTTCTCTATGCGATAATCCTAAAAAGGCTAGTAATTCTTTGGCTCTTTTTTCGGTTTCTGCTTTTCCTTTTCCTCCTATAAAAGCAGGAATACAAACATTTTCTAAAGCAGTAAATTCAGGTAATAACTGATGAAATTGAAAAATAAACCCAATATGTTTATTCCTGAAAGTAGAAACTTTTATATCGTTTAAATCTTTAATAGAAACACCATCAACTAACAATTCGTAGTTTTGGTCTTTTAAAGGTTTATCTAAAGTTCCTAAAATTTGCAATAAGGTTGTTTTACCAGCTCCAGAAGGACCAACAATAGCTACAATTTCTCCTTTTTTTATATGAAGGTCAACGCCTTTTAAAATTTCTACCTCTCCGTAATGTTTGTGGATGTTTTTAGCAACAATCATAGTGTTATTTTCTAAGTAACGAATGTATAAAAAAGAAATCAGATAAACTTTAATGCTTATCTGATTTCAAATAATAAATGAACGTGTATTTAAATTATGTTTTTGATGTTGTTATAGTCGATAAAATAAACCAATCTAACGGAAAACCTATGTTGCATACTTTGGTCAAAAAGCTTAGAGATATTGTTTTTGAAATCAATATTTGCAGGAGCAAAATCATGATCAGGTCTTATAGAGTTTCTGTAGAAAAAAATCAATTGACTACCAGGAGCAAATTGCCATTGATAATTTAAGTCTAAGTTCCAACTATTAAAATTTTTATCGTGTTCTCCTTGATAATTATTTGAAGTAAGTTCTCCGTTATCTTCATTTAAGCTAAAATATTTTCCTTGATATGGAACTTTACTCCAGTTATGCCTAAACGATAACGACGCTGCTGATTTTGTACTAAACGTATATTTTCCAGTTAAAGAATTGTCATAAGTAGCCCAATCTCGTTGCCCGAAAATAATATGATCTTTTAAAGGAGCTAATGAAGGTTTTTCTTCTACATCATCTTCATCAATTTTTGTAACATAGCCTTGACCGTTATTTGTTTTACCATACCTGAAACCATAAATTAAAGAAAACTTGTTAGTAAAACGATATCTAGGAGAAATTCTGAACCCATAGTCTTCTTTAGGATTGTTCTTATAAAAAGTATAATACCAATCGTAGTCTATAGCGAACTTTTTTCTATAATCAGTAGACCCCCAGTGATTCACATTTAGCCTTTCAGGTCTGTTAAAATAAACTCCACTAGTAGTTCCTTGTCTTGGTTCAAAAAAATCTTTTCGTTCTGTGCTATAATTCAAATTTCCTCCAAAACTGAATCGCTTTTTTGTGTCAGCACCAAAAGATAAACTAGCATTTGTACCTACATACGTTCCTGGATTGTGTAAGAAGTTAACATCATAAAAAATATTAACTCTATAATTATTGAATAGTCCTTTAGGTTTTAACAGCTGGTAACCGATAAAACCGTAAATAACTTGTTCGTTATTGCTAAATAGAATTCCCATGTCGTTAGGGTTATAGTCTTTGTTTTCAAAATTATACCCAATTTCTCCACGCCAATTCCCTGATTGCTTACCTATACTAGTATCGAAAGTGTAACCTGTATTAGGATTGTCTTCATCGTCAGAAATAGTACTCATTTTAAAACTACCATCTATATTGTATCTACTTTTTTTGTCTTCAACATGCCATAATAACCCCGTAATATTAGCATCTCTAAATCGTCCATCACGAGTTACATTGGTGTTAATTAAGGTAACAGATGAGTTTTGATTAAACTGCTGATCTAATACCATAATATTATAATTAGAAAACGGATTTACTGTAGTTTTATAGGTGCTAACATTACTAATAGTATCTAATCCGTTAATAGTTTGCTCTGTTCTTTCAACAGTAGCTTCTGTTTTTTCGGTAATAGCATTAAAAAAGCCAACTCCTAAACCTCCTTTGGTTCTTCCTGATATTTTTATAGCGTTTAGCATTTGAACTTTATCAGGAATATCTATAACTTCATCATTTACTTTTTTACCATCAGTAAATTCATCATCATCTTTTCGTTCATCAGAAAATTGATCTATTGGTCTTCCACCAATTCTTCTCGAATAAAATAAACGCCCTTTGCTAAATAGCTCAGTTCCTTCGGTAAAAAACTGACGTTGTTCTGTAAATTGTTGTTCAAAAGGACCTAGGTTTAAGGTAACATTGTCAAAACCTACTTGACTAAAATCAGGAATTAATGTTGCGTCTAGTGTAAAGTTTTCAGTAATTCCATATTTTACATCCATACCAACACTCCAGTCAAAGTCAGTATTACCATCTTTAGTGGTTGTAGTTGCCGATGCGTATGGATAAAAGTTTAATCGAGTAGGAGGTTTTATATTGGTAAAGTTTTTATACAAACCATCATACTGTGTCCAATTCCCTTGTTGGTTATCAATATGGTTCCAAGTAAACTGAGCATTTAAATTTAGTACTTTTCTGTGGTAGTTGATTCCCCATGATTGAACAGGAACGTTAGCAAAACGTAAAGCTCTATAAGGAATCTTCATCTCTACAACCCAAGAGTCTTCGTTAATACTAAAATCACTTTCCCAAACGGCACTCCAATTAAAATCTTCATTACCATTAGAAACTTTTGAGTCGGCTTGTGCGCCCGAACTAGTTACAATAAACTCAAAAGGATTTTGTCCGTCATCATTAGGGTTAATGGTTATTAAAAAGAAATCACTGTTACCAATATTATCTCTGTTAGTAAATTCAGCTGGTATTTTTGATGGTTCAGGGTCGTACATTTTAGCACTGATGTATATAGCATTATCATCATATACTAATTTTACTATTGTTTTATGGGTATTAGGTTCTGCTTTTCCATTGTCAGGACGCATCATCACAAAATCTTTAGCAACAGGAACATTTTTCCATGCAACATCATCTAATTCTCCGTCAATTTTTGGTGGAGAAGCTACACGTACTACGTCTAGTTTTTTTCTGTTTTGGTTAATGGTTTGGGCAGTTGTAACTCCTATAAAGAAGAAACAGGTTGTAATAAATGCTAAAACTTTAAGCATAGTTGATTGAGATATAGTATTAGTTGTTGAGCTAAATTATTATGATTTGGGTTAATAAATCACAAAATCACGTTAATTACAGTAAAGACCTGTTAAAAAAAAGAATGTTACATGTTTAAGTGTTAAAAAAATGTAAAAACGAAAATTGAATAAAATTGATTTTAATCATAAATTAAAGTACAATTTATAAGGTATTATAAATTGAATTTGTATTTTTGTTCGACTTTAAAAATTCATATCTAATGAACTTACACGAATATCAAGGTAAAGAAATATTAAGCAGTTTTGGCGTTCGTATTCAACGCGGAATTGTTGCAAATACTCCAGAAGAAGCTGTTGAAGCAGCAAAGAAATTAACAGAAGAAACAGGTACAGGTTGGCACGTAATTAAAGCTCAAGTACACGCAGGTGGTCGTGGAAAAGGAGGTGGAGTTAAGTTAGCTAAAAACTTAGACGAAGTGAAAAGCATTTCTGATGATATTTTAGGAATGATGTTAGTAACTCCTCAAACTTCAGCAGAAGGAAAGTTAGTTAACCAAGTGTTAATTGCTGAGGATGTATATTATCCTGGTGATAGTGAGCCAGATGAATTTTATATGTCAGTTTTATTAAACCGTGCTACTGGTAGAAACATGATTATGTACTCTACTGAAGGAGGTATGGATATTGAAACAGTGGCAGAAGAAACTCCACATTTAATTTTTACAGAAGAAATTGATCCTGCAACAGGATTATTGCCTTTCCAAGCTCGTAAAATTGCTTTTAACTTAGGTTTAAGCGGTGGAGCTTTAAAAGAAATGGTAAAATTTGTTACTGCTTTATATACTGCATACATCAAGTCTGATTCTTCGATGTTTGAAATTAACCCAGTATTAAAAACATCTGATGATAAAATTATGGCAGTAGATGCTAAAGTATCGTTAGATGAGAATGCATTATACCGTCATAAAGATTATGCAGCAATGCGTGATTTACGTGAAGAAAACCCTATTGAGGTTGAAGCGAAAGCTGCAGGATTAAACTATGTAGATTTAGATGGTAACGTTGGATGTATGGTAAACGGAGCTGGTTTAGCAATGGGAACTATGGATTTAATTAAGCAAGCAGGTGGTGATCCAGCTAACTTCTTAGATGTTGGTGGTACTGCAGATGCACAACGTGTTGAAACTGCTTTCGGAATTATTTTAAAAGATCCTAATGTAAAAGCTATCTTAGTAAACATTTTTGGAGGAATCGTTCGTTGTGATCGTGTTGCTCAAGGTGTTGTAGATGCTTATAAGAATATGGGAGACAAAATTAATGTGCCTATTATTTGTCGTTTACAAGGAACAAATGCTAAAGAAGCAAAAGAATTAATTGACAACAGCGGAATGGAAATTATCTCAGCTACTGAGTTCCAAGAAGCTGCTGATAAAGTAGGAGAAGTTTTAAGTGCTTAAACTACCTTTTAATTCTTAGTAATAATATATTAGAAAGCCTCACTATTGCAGTGAGGTTTTTTGTTTTAAATAAGGTAGTTTAAAGTTTTAAAGGACTTTACCTGTTTAGGACACCTATTATTTCTGGAGCATAATATTCTCCTCTAAATGTAAAATAGTTTCCATTAGGTCTAATAATAATATAACTGTAACAAGGATATTGGAATTTAAAAAATGTTTTTTCCATGATTGATTCCTTATCTGGATACCAAGAAAAGTAATCACTAAAGTTATTAACTGTACGTGTGTCTTTAAAAATAAAAAACTGAGATATATTTTCTTTATTCTTTAATTCTTGAACGAAACGCTTAAAGTTTTTAATACTAGCTTTGCTCCAAGGGTTGTTTGCAATACAACAGTTGTCTTGTTTTGGGAAATAATTAATAATAATAGTTTTTGTTGAGTCAATTTTTTCATCAGACAAATAAAAAAGATATTTTTTAATTTTATTATGGGTGTTAATATCAATTCTTCCATGTTTTCTTTTAGCAACTTTTATTAAGGCTATTGTAGTTGAATCTTCTTGTATTTGGAAATGAAAAAAATGTTCATTTTTTTCGTTTGAAAAATATGTTTCCTTAGTAAGTTTAATAAAGTCTTCATTAAGAAAAATAGTATCTTTTAATTGAGCGTAAGAGTTCAAAGAAATAAAAATAATGAGTGAAGTTAAAAATTTTAGCATTTTTCTAGTAAAAATACATAATTTTTATAAAACTACAATTTTTCTTTCAAAACCTCAATTTCATCACGGAGTTGTGCTGCTACTAAAAAGTCTAATGCTTTAGCAGCTTCTTCCATTTGCTTGCGTTTGGTACGAATACGTTTTTCTATTTCTTGTTTAGGTAAGTATTCCAACTCTTGTTCAGCAGCTTTTTGTGCCACATTATCATAATGATACGAGGTAATAGCATTTTTAGATAGCGTATTGTCTATCTTTTTATTGATTTGTGTTGGAGTAATTCCGTGAGCCGTATTGTAATTAATTTGCTTTTCACGTCTGCGATTGGTCTCGTCAATGGTGAGTTGCATACTGTTGGTAATTTTGTCAGCATACATAATCGCTCTACCGTTTACATTACGAGCAGCGCGTCCAACGGTTTGTGTTAACGAACGGTGAGAACGTAAAAAACCTTCTTTGTCAGCATCTAAAATAGCCACTAATGATACTTCTGGTAAATCTAAGCCTTCCCTTAAAAGGTTAACTCCAATAAGTACATCGAATAATCCTTTACGCAAATCTTGCATAATTTCTACACGTTCTAAGGTGTCTACATCAGAATGAATATAACGACAGCGTACTTGAATTCGAGTTAGGTATTTTGCCAATTCTTCAGCCATACGCTTGGTTAAGGTAGTCACCAAAGTACGTTCGTCTTTTTCAACACGAATTTGAATTTCTTCAATTAAGTCATCAATTTGATTTAAGCTAGGACGAACTTCAATTTCTGGGTCTAATAATCCCGTAGGTCGGATTACTTGTTCTATAAATAAACCTTCTGTTTTTTGTAATTCATAATCTGCTGGTGTTGCAGACACATAAATTACTTGATTTTGTAGAGCTTCAAATTCTTCAAACTTTAGTGGACGATTGTCCATAGCAGCTGGTAGGCGAAATCCGTATTCTACCAAGTTTTCTTTACGACTTCTGTCTCCACCATACATCGCGTGAACTTGTGGTACGGTAACATGACTTTCGTCAATTACCATTAGATAATCATCAGGAAAATAATCTAACAAACAAAAAGGGCGGGTACCTGCTTCTCTTCCGTCTAAGTAACGAGAATAATTTTCGATTCCAGAACAATAGCCTAACTCACGAATCATTTCTAGGTCGAATTCAGTACGTTCTTGTAAACGTTTTGCTTCTAAATGTTTTCCTATCTCTTTAAAATAATCTACTTGTTTCACCATATCATCTTGAATTTGATGAATGGCATTTTGTAGTATGTCAGGAGAGGTTACGAATAAGTTAGCTGGATAAATATTCAGCTTGTCTAATCGCGTAAGAACTTCGTTGGTTTCAATATCAAAGGTTTCAATTTCTTCTATTTCATCTCCAAAAAAATGAATTCTATATCCATTATCTCCATAAGAAGGATAAATGGTAACAACATCACCTTTTACCTTAAACGTTCCACTTTTTATTTCAACTTCTGTACGAGCATATAAACTTGTAACTAAGCGATGTAAAAATTTGGTACGAGAAATTTGTTGGTCAACTTCAATAGTAATAACATTTTTTTTGAACTCAGTCGGATTTCCAATACCATACAAACAAGATACCGAGGCTACTACTAACACATCTCGACGTCCTGAAAGTAGGGAAGAAGAGGTACTAATTCGTAAGCGTTCTATCTCATCGTTGATGGATAAGTCTTTTTCAATGTAGGTTCCTGTTACAGGGATATAAGCTTCTGGTTGATAGTAATCATAATATGAAACGAAATATTCTACAGCATTGTTTGGAAAGAACTGTTTGAATTCAGAGTACAACTGAGCAGCCAAGGTTTTGTTATGAGCCAATACTAGCGTAGGTCTATTTACTTCGGCTACAACATTGGCAACCGAAAACGTTTTACCAGATCCGGTAACCCCTAAAAGTGTTTGGTATCTTTCATCGGCTAAAATTCCGTTTGAAAGTTGTTTAATGGCCTGAGGTTGATCCCCTGTTGGTTTAAATTCTGAGTGTAATTCAAAGTTCATTCAACAAAAATACGGATAGTTATTTATGTGATGAATTTTAATTTCTTTTGAGTGTAAAATGCCCTTTTTTATCTATTGTATTATCATTAATATCAGTTAATTTAGCATGAAACCAGTAGTCATTAGAAGGTAGTTTTATATTATTGTAAGTTCCGTCCCAACCAAGCTCTGTGTTTTTATCATTTATAACATATAAGACTTTACCAAAGCGATTAAATATTTTGATATCTATATCTTTAAAGAAATTGGTACTAACTCCATAAACTTTCCAATAATCGTTAAATCCATCAGCATTAGGAGTTAAAAACTTAGGGTAGCCAATTATACTAGCTGAGGCTTTAGTAGGGCTTTCACATTTATTAATATCTCTTATATAAATAGTGGCAATACCAGGTTGCACATTGTTAAAAGAGTGAGAAGTCCCATTTCCAGCATAAGTAGTATTATCTAAAGAAAATTCATAGCTACTATTTCCATCAATACTAATATAAACACTGTTGTCGGTATCGCTTTGAACATTTACTTCAACATTTAAAATCTCTGGAGCTGGAGGATAGTTAATTGTAAAATTTCTAGAGTTTGAACATTCTATACCGTTTACTACTTTGTAAATGGTTAAAGAAAACTCACCTTCTCTGGTTAAAGTGAAACTATTACTGGTACTAATTGTATTGTTGTTTTCATCTTTCCATTCAAACCGATCGTTAGAAGAGTCTACATTTAATATAATAGCGGGGTGATCTGAGGGACTAATACAAATGGTATAATTGTCCTGTAAATTAATTTGAGGATGGTTAACAATTAAATCTATAGGAGATATACCAAAGCATCCGTTTTCATTTTCTATTTTTACCCAAATAGTAGTAGAACCTGAAATGTATTCAAAAGGAAGAGGGTTGATTGATTTTTGAGCATTTTCTGCCGAATCAAAAAAAGATACTTTTTCAAGTTTACTTAAGCCTAAATCACTTATTATTTGACTTTTTTTAACCCTCAAGTCAAAAAGACCTTTATCTTCATCTATACTATTTTCGGAATCTCTACAAACAGTTATGGGGCTAATGGTAAGTGCAGGTCTAAATAAGGCTTTAATAGAAAAGCTTTCGATATCAGAGCAACCATTTATAGAAGTGGTTTTCGTGTAAATAGTTTGTGGATTAGTTTCATTATAGAAGTTTTCTGGATCAGATATTTGATTTGTATCATTTTGAGAGTCGATTAAACTTCTATAAAATTTATAGGTATGTGTATTATCATTAGATATTTTATCGGTAATAGTATATAGATTAAATAAGTTTACACCATCATTATCATCATCACACTGAATAATTTCTTGGTTAGGTATCAGTTTAGGAAGGGGGTAAACAGTAATTTTTTTATAAAGAGGAATGTCTTGATTATTAATATTGATTGTGGCAGTAACTGTATATTCACCTGTGGTAGTATAGGAATGTTTAGGAGCGATATCATTACTAGTATTTCCATCTCCAAAATCCCAAACCACACTATTTATAGGAGCATAAGAATCAAGAGAAAAAGTGAATGTATCAAAAATGCATTGGTTTTCTGTAGTTATTCTGTTTCTAAAGTAAGATTGAATGAAATTAGGTAAGCCAAAATAAGATAAACCATCCTCTAAGTTAATTGCATCGTGTACATAATTACATGCAGTGCCTAGTTTATTAGGGTCGTTGATAACACCTAAGGTGTTGAAAGGGGTTAAATCAAAGCCAATAGGTTGCCCTCCATAATCAAAAAGTCTTTCAGAGTTTATTTGAGCAATATAGATTTTCCCATCAGAGGCTAATTGAGCAGAAGCACTAACTCTATCTGGTGTAGTTGTAAAAATAGGTTCACCAAAAAAGAAAAGACCTGTATTGTTAAGATCTAATTGCATAATATTATAACTGTCGTTATTTCCTCTTTCATAGTAAAATGAGGAATAATAAAGAATCTTAGAATTTGAAGAGAAAGTTAGTCCATTACAGGTATATCCATCAGTAAAGTTTAGTTGTAAATTGAGTGATTTAAAACGTGAAAACAACCCTGTCTCATTATCAAAGTTATAAATGTATAAATTAGATCCAGTTGAAAGAGCAACTTTACTTCCATCTGGAGAGGCTTTTATTTCTCCTTTGGATAAGGAACTTTTAATTTCGTTTAGTTTAGTTTTTACAGGACGAAAATTAACACCTTTATCAGTTACTTTAAATGCAAAGAAAATTTCATCTGGACTATTGTAAGAATTACTTCCATATGTTATAACCCAGATATCTTTTCCGTTTTTATGATGTACAGCAGTTATTCTTTGAGCAGTAGAGTTTTCAAGTCTTATGTTTTTTCTAATTACTTTACCTAAGGGGTATGTGTTTGATATTTCAATTTCAGAAAAGTAAATACCTGGAAACAAAGAAGGATTTTCAGTTTTAGTCTTTCTAGTGGTAAAGACATAATAAATGCTATTGCTATTAGGTTTAGGTATGATTATTGACGGTTGAGCTGTTTCAGCTTCGCCTATTAAATCTTCTCCATTTTCCATTACTTTGTGATTTTTATTCCAAATAGTTGCTCCGTTAGTATAGAATAATAAATCCCCTTGATTACTTGAAATAGAAGAGGAACCAGTTTCGGTAACTATTTGCCCTTTATTTGAAATACTAAGATCACCAGCATTAAAAACTATTCCTGCTTTATCTCCAAAGAACCAGTTATCGGTTTCTCTTTGAGAAAAACACGAAAGAGAAAAAATAAATAAATAAATGAATATTAACTTGTTCATAGCTAGTTAATTTTAGTGAAAAGCTAATTTACAAAAAAAACAGAGAGTTTTTTGTTAAAAAAATCCCTACTTCTTTGTAGTAATATATTATTTTCTTAATAAAGAAAAATGTCCTGTCTTTTTTCGAGTTTTTCCACTTTTATCAATTAATTCAGCATTATACCAATAATCGTTTGAAGGTAATGTAGTTCCGTTATATACGCCATTCCATCCTGGGTGGTTTTTATCAGTAATTTCATTAATTAGTTTTCCGAAACGATTAAAAATTTGAACTTTAACAATATCATAATAGTCATTGTCAACACCTAACACTTTCCATGTATCAAAATGTCCGTCTCCATTTGGAGTAAAATGACGTTGGAAATAGATAGTTGAAATTTGATTAGATGTAGTAATCCCGCATCCATTACTGTCTCTAATAGAAATAGAGTTTAGCCCAGTAGGGATATTACTAAAGGTGTATGTAAGATTCTCATTTCCCTTACTAAAATCACTGATATTTGTACTATTTAAGGCATATTCGTAATCTCCAATTCCATCAACAGTGATTTCAATTTTATTACTTTCAGGATTGTCTTGATCATCTACAGATTTAATATTAACGACTAATGCTTGGTTGGACTCTTTAACAAGAAATGTGTTATATCCCATGCAATATTTAGAAATATTAGGGTATTTCCTATAGGCCTCAACTCTATATTTTCCTGCAGAATTAGCGTTGTAAATATTTGATGTTTCATTAGAAATCAAGTTTCCATTTAAATACCATTTGTAAGTGTCGGTTGGGTTTCCTGTATCAGCATTTAAAGGGATTGTATGTGGTTGAGGGTTTGACTTTGGGTTATCGACACATAAAATAAGATCATTTAGATTCCTTTGAGGTTTAGGAAGGTTTTCAACATGTACATTAAACTTACCTATGCTTTCACAAGCATTATTGTGTCTTGATATAATTCTTACAAATATTTCTGAGTTATCGGTGAACAAATCATCGTTATAAGGTGAGATAATTTTATTTATTTGTAAAGAAGCATCGATAGCTGTTTTGTAAAATTCAATCAAATGTGTAGTGTTAGTTAAAGCACTGTTAGATTTTGTAATAATATCATCTCTTTTCATGTCGAAATCAAAAAAGGCATTTTGACTTCCTATACTTTGAGTAGCATTTAGGTTTAAAGCATTAGTGTCTAACTCACAAGAATACATATCATCAAATGTACTCAAGCCTGAGGAATTAACAGTTAGGCCTAGGCTCCCTGTATTAAAACATTGTGTTGTGTTATCTATAATTTTTACAAGTAGTGTTTGACTAAATGGAGTTGTATTGATATAGTTTTGTGGCGATGTTATAGGTATGTTGTTATTAAAATCGGTTTGATTTTCAAAAAACAATACTGTTACATTTGTAGCATTGTTTGATATTTCAGCCTCTTTGATTTTTAAATTAAATGTAGTGAAACCATCAGTAGGGTTGGCATCAAAATCACATTGTTGATATGGTAGTGTTGTAACAAAATTGGGAACAGGTGTTATAATTAGGTTAAAGCTGGATGCAGTATTTAAGCAACCAACATTATTCTCAACTCTTACAAAGATTGCTTGAGTGTCTTTTGTTGTATTAGTAAAAAGAGTGTTTTTATTTATAGGATTTAAATCATTTTGTGCATCAGAAAGACTTTGGTGATAACTCACCGTATGTGTACTCGGGTCTAATGTTCCTAAAATTTCACTGTCTTTAGAAGATAATAAAAATGAACTATACAAACCATCAGTATTATTTCCACTATCAGTATCATCACATATAACATAATCTGATGGTTGAGTAATATTAATATTATTGTTTACAATAATCTCATAATCAGTTAGAGAGAAACATTCAGAGTTTATGTTTGTTAACCTCACAAATATTTTTTGAGGGTTACTTGTGTTTTTAAAAGTATTTGGAGTTACTATAGGGTTTGTGTTGGTTTGAGCATCATTATTACTCAGATGGTAACTAATTTTTACATCTGTTTGTTCATTTAGTATTGAGTTACTATTGGTAGTCAAATCAAAATTTGTACTGTTGTCAAAAGTACCATCACTATCACATTCTTCTAAGTCATATGATTGACCAACTGTTGGAGGATTAATAGAGGGAGGTTTGTTAAAAGTAGCTGTACCCGTCCAATCAATTTTAAAGCTACTATTACCTATGGGTCTATCAATAACTAGAAAATAAGAATCATTATCACTAACATTTAATGAACTAACAAAGCTGTTTCCTTGAGGCCCTGGACCTTCAGAGGTGTCAGTTTCAGAACTCCTAATACCTGTTAGGTTATTTCCTTGGTTACTTGCAGCTGGATTTGTTGTAGAGCATCGAATGGCTTGTCCTATGTTTCCACAATTTACATTTGGACCAAATATAAAAAAGTCAAAATCGATGTTAATGTCAGTATTATGACTACCGTCAGCATTAGTTGGAGTTAGGGTAAAGCTTAATGTACCTCCTTTATCAATTTTAATTTTAATCCACAAACTATTATTCTCTTGACTAGAACAAGTATTAGATCCTGAAAGTTCTTGAATACCTACTCCTGTCGCATTTAAGTTTTGAAAACCACTATTACCACAAACAACAATAGCATCAGAACAATCATTTTGAGAAAATAGAGATACGTAAGTAAACAATAGACTTAAGATAATTAATTTTTTCATAGTGTGTGATTTATTTTCTAAGTAGAGAGAAGTGCCCAGTCTTTTTTCTTACTTTTCCATTGGAATCAATTAGCTCAGCGTTATACCAATAATCATTTGTAGGTAAGGTCGTGCCATTGTATACGCCATCCCAACCTGGGTGATTTTTATCAGTAATTTCATTAATGAGTTTTCCGTAACGATTAAATATTTGAACTTTTACAACATCGTAATAATCGTTATTAGTTCCTAAGACTTTCCATGTGTCAAAATTCCCATCACCGTTTGGTGTAAAGTGACGTTGGAAATAAATAGTTGAAATTTGGTTTGATGTAGTAATTCCACATCCATTTCGGTCTCTAATAGAGATTGAGTTTAACCCAGGAGGGATATCAGTAAAAATATATGATAGGTTTTCATTCCCTTTGACAAAGTCGCTAAGATTTGTGCTATTTAAAGCATATTCGTAGTCACCAATTCCATCGATAGTGATTTCAATTTTGTTACTGTCTGGATTATCTTGGTCGTCTACTGATTTAATATTTATAATTAATGCTTGGTTGGATTCTTTTATAAAGAAAGTATTATAGCCAATGTAAAGAGAATTTATGTTAGGATGCTTTCTATAAGCTTCAACTTTATATTCTCCTGCAGAATTTGCATTTATAATAGCAGATGTTTCACCTGAAATTAATTTACCATTTAAATACCACTTGTAGGTATCAGTTGAAATTCCTGTATCAGCATTTAAAGGAATTGTATTTGGTTGAGGGTTTGTTCTTGGATTATCGACACATAAAATTAAGTCATTAAGGTTTCCTTGTGGTACAGGAATTTTTTCTACAAAAATTTTAAAACTCCCAACTGCTTCACAAGATGTAGCTCCTTTGTTTGAAATTCTAACATATACATCAGAATTATCGGTAAATAAGTCGTCTTGGTATGGAGGCACAATTTGATTTGTTTGTAATGATGCGTCATTTGCTGTTCTGTAATATTGGAAATCATGAGTAGTTTCCGATAATGTTCCTCCAGAGTTATTAATTATTTCTTGAGTTTTCAGAGAAAAATCAAGAAAACCGTTGTTAGTACCAACACTAAATTTAGCATCAGGATTAGATGCGTTTTGATCTAATTCATGAATGTATTCATTGGTGTATGAAGTTAACCCTGTAGGGTTTACTTGCAAATTGACAACATCAGTTTGGTAACATTGTGTAGTATTGTTAGTAATTCTTACAGTTATAGAATGATTTATGGTTGCTAAATTGGTATAGTTATTTTTGTTAAGTGGTGTTAAAAAACTAGTGTCAGATGTTTCAAAAAAATCTATTGTAACCTCAGAAAGGTTTTTTACTAGTGCTTTTTCTAGTATTTCTAGGTTGAAAGTTGTAAATCCATCAATGGTATTGTTATCAAAATCACATTGAATATATGGAGGTAATGTGTTAATTGCCGGCTTTGGTTCAAATGTAATTTGAACTTTACCGGTATATGTTTTTTTACAATAAGAGTTAGATTCTATTTGTATTTCATACAAACCACTGCCATAATTAGTATTGTCAACTGTTAAAACCCTTGTATTAGCTACTTCTGTTCCATCTTTAAACCATGTATATGTATCACTAGGGTTGTTCTTTTCTGGTTGAATTTGATAACTTTCTCCAATGCAAAAAACTTGATTGCTATTGTTTAAAACTTCATTATTAGCAAGGTTTATTAGCTTTACAGGGGCAAAAAATGATTGGATAAAAGGAGGCAAACCTTGTGAAGACCTTGCCCCGCCAAGACTAACAGCATTTGATGTAAACTGAATGTCAGTAGCATTGTCTTCGGGGTTTTCTATGACCCCTAAATGACTTCTTTCAGGAATGGAAGCATAGATTTTTCCGTTAGGAGCAAGCTGTAAAGCACCTCTATAACCTTGTTCTTGATGAACTTGAGTTTTAGTTTGTGGAATATTAGAGTCTAACAAATCATATTGAAAAATTCTAAAAGAATTACTGTTTTCATGATATAAAGAAGTATATAGTTTTGTTGATTGTTGTGAAAACTCAACGCCATAAGGGGATCCATCAATTGGGCCGTCTGTAAGAATTAAACCATTAGGAACTACTTTACCCGTAGCGTTATCAAAATCGTATAAAACTAACCTTCCACTTCCGTCATTAGTAAAATCAGCTAATGCTACCTTAGTTCCATCGGGAGATACTTTTAAATATCCTCTTTTATCTCTTAAAAAGTATGAAGAAGTTGAGATTATTGGGTTTGTTGAATCTACTCCATTTTTATCAATTTTATAGGCGTAAAAAGTATTTTGTACTATAGATAAAGCCCATATTTCTTTACAATCTTTTCCTTGTACAGCAGTAACTTTCTCCGACCATTCAAAATCTCTACTATCAGCTAAGTTTACGGGGCCAGAAATAATTTCTCCACCATTACCTTTTGAAATATCTATAGTATAAAATTTAAATCCAGGATTATCTGGGTAGGGAAGGTTTCCTATAAAGTTGGTACCCACGGTAAATATGTAATAAAGGTTTTTATCTTCAGGGTTAGGGACAATTAAACCTGATTGTGAGCTTGATGGGTTTCCTTGAAGGTTATCTGCTAAACCACCACTAGAATAATGCATTAACTCGTGGTTTTTTGTCCAAACATTAATTCCATCTGAATAAAATAATAAGTTACCATTTTCGTCTGAAATGGTTGAACAACCTTCGTCTGTTTTTAGTAGTCCATCATTTAATGTTACTGGATTTCCTGAGTTGAAATCCAGTCCTGCATTA
This sequence comes from Tenacibaculum gallaicum, assembly GCF_003387615.1. Classification (GTDB taxonomy): domain Bacteria; phylum Bacteroidota; class Bacteroidia; order Flavobacteriales; family Flavobacteriaceae; genus Polaribacter; species Polaribacter gallaicus. Next base: position 526,300 of record NZ_QUNS01000002.1, read on the forward strand.
TTCCCAAAATACCAAATATTTGCTTCTTTTTGGCTATATGAAGAAATAGAAACTATAAAGAAAAGTGCTAGAAGTAGTTGTTTTTTCATTTAAATGGAATTAATTATATAAATAAAACAACTAAACTACATAAAACCCTCTATAAATCTCGTTTTTTTAACAAAGCATATGATGAATAAATAAAAATAGTTGTCCAAATTAATACAATTACGATGTTAAATAAACTAACAGAGTAATCTTTCGTGAAGTTTTCTCCTATTTGATTTGCAACTGATTTAACTGCACCTAACCTTGTAAAAGGTTCTTTAATTAAGTTAGCCATAGACTCTAACGGGAAAAACTGCATAATTGAATTAACAGCTTCCTCAACACCTGTTTTTGCATTTCTAAATGTCCAGTATAAATACCCTTTAATTAGGCTTTCTATAATTAACCAAACAATCATAGCCGCTACAGCAAAAGCTGATCGTTTAATTAAGACTCCTAAAAACAATCCAAAAGAGAAAAAACCTAAAAGTTTAATGAAAAAAGCAAATAAATAATCCAAGTCTGAAAATATAATAGCAACTTCATTAAAATCAGAATATATAGCACCAAGAATTAATGAAACAGCAAAAACAAAAATGGTAGAAATAAGAGAAAAAGCTATAACAGTATAAAACTTTGAAAGAATAAATTCTTTTTTACTTAAGCCATCAATTAAATTTTGTTTTAAAGTTTTATAACTGTATTCGTTAGCCATCATAGAAACAATAACTAGCAATAAAAAGAATTTAAAAATAGCAGCCATATATGTGTTAAAGTGCCAGATATAAGGGAAATTAAAAATTCCTTGTTCAGCTAAATGAAACTTAATAGGACCTATATCAAATTTTATTGCTGCAATTAAAGCGATTGAGGTTAATAAAGCGAAATATATAATAGAAAGAACTTTACTAGCTCTGTTATATTTTAATTTATGAATTTCTATATTTAAAAGTCGTAACATGGTGTAGGTTTATTGGTTGTTGGTTAGATCTAAGAACTGTTGTTCTAAGCTAGGTTTGCGTTTTACTAAATGAGAAAGAGAAACACCTTTATCAAATAAAAATGTATTAATTTCTGATGCTGACAATTCTGATGCTAGACTTGCTATTAAAACTCCATTTTCTTCTTTTATTTTTCCTATTGCTGGGTGATTTTCTAAAAGTTGAATAAGTGTGTCTTGATTATCGGTTTGAAGTTCAAAAAATCCGTTTGAAGCACTCATTTCATCAACCCTGCCACTATATAGTTTTACACCATTTCTAATTACTACTACATGTGAACATACTTTTTCTACTTCATCAAGTAAATGAGAAGCAAGTAAAATTGTGGTTCCATTTTTAGCAATTTCTTTAATTATTTGACGAATTTCATGAATTCCTTGAGGGTCTAAACCGTTTGTTGGTTCATCTAAAATTAAAATCTCAGGATCATTTAATAGGGCAGAAGCAATAGCTAAGCGCTGTTTCATTCCTAAAGAATAAGTCTTGAATTTACTGTTTCTACGTTCATAAAGGTTTACAGTTTTTAGTTTTTCATCTATTTTATCGTATGAAACACCTTTAATTTTACATATTAATTGTAAATTTTGAACAGCGCTCATGTATGGATAAAAATTAGGGCGTTCTATTATAGCTCCTACTTTTTTTAATGCTTCGTGTGTAGTAAGGTTTCCGTTGAACCAACTAAAACTACCTGAGGTTTTGTTTACTACATTTAAAATGATTCCTAATGTGGTCGATTTTCCACTTCCATTAGGACCTAAAATTCCGTAAACAGTTCCTTTTTGAATGTCGAAAGAAAGGTTATTTACGGCATGAACTTTTCCGTATTTTTTATCGAGGTTTCGAATAGATAAAATTGTTTCCAAGCTATTTTGGTTTTGTTGATTATATGTATTTGACGATTGATACAAATTATTGTTACAATGTATAAAAAAGAAAAGACTTCTTGTATTTAAGAAGTCTTTTGTTGTTGTTAAAATGTATATGTCTTTTATTTATTGTCTATTAATCTAAACCCTTCACCGTGAATGTTTAATATTTCAACATTTTCATCACTCTTTAAGTATTTACGAAGTTTGGCAATATAAACATCCATACTACGAGATGTAAAATAGTTGTCATCTCTCCATATTTTTGTTAAAGCTAATTCACGAGGCATTAAGTCATTTTTATGAACGGCTAACATTCGTAAAAGTTTACTTTCTTTTGGTGATAGTTTTTGTGGTTCACCACTTTTGTATATTAAATGACGTAGTTTAGAGTTGAAGTCAAAAGCCCCAATTTTAAATTCAAACTCATCATTATCGTTTGTTTTTTCGGTTTCTTTACGCTGTAAAATAGCTTTGATTTTATGTAATAAAACTTCTGAGTCAAAAGGTTTATTTAAATAATCATCAGCACCTACTTGATACCCTTTTAAAACATCTTCTTTTAGTGTTTTAGCAGTTAAGAAAATAATAGGGATTTCTTTGTTAGTTGAACGAATGTCTTCAGCTAAAGAAAAACCATCTTTACGAGGCATCATTACATCTAAAATACACAAATCGTACTCTGCATTTTTAAACATAATTAAACCATCTATTCCATCTTTAGCATGTGTAACATTGTAATCATTTAATGCTAAATAATCTTTCAGAACTGTTCCAAAATTAGGATCATCTTCTACTAATAATATTTTTTTACTCCCCATTTTTAAATAATTTATATTAATGGTAATTTAACTGTAAATGTACTTCCTTTACCCTTCTCACTTTCAACATAAACGGTACCTTGGTGGCTGTCTATTATTTCTTTTACATAGGCTAAGCCTAATCCATGACCTTTTACATTGTGTATATTCCCTTTATGTTCTCTATAAAACTTATCGAACACATACTTTTGAGCATTTTTACTCATTCCTATCCCCTCATCTTTAATCTTAAAGATAAAGTATTTATTTGTGTTTTCAGTAAATACATCAATTTTTGGTGCATTTTCTGAATATTTTAATGCGTTTTCTAACATGTTAACAACAACATTTGTTAAGTGAAACTGATTTCCAAGAACTTCTGTTGAAATAGCTTTAAAATGAGTTGTTACACTTCCTTTTTTGTCGTCGGTTAATAGCTGAATATGTTCAGTAGCCTCTTCAATTATGTCGTGCATGTCTATTGCATCCTTACTAATTTCAATTTGGTTCTTTTCGAGTCTTGAAATTCGTAATACATTCTCTACCTGTCCGTGCATACGCTTATTTTCATCGCGAATCATTTGAACATATCGCTTAACCTTTTCTTCATCTGATATGATTTTCGGGTTTTTAATTGCATCTAAAGCTAGATTAATAGTAGCAATAGGTGTTTTAAACTCATGTGTCATATTGTTAATGAAATCTGTTTTTATTTCAGAGATCTTTTTTTGACGAATAAGTTGATATAACGATGTTGAAAAAGCAGCAATGATAATCCCTATAAAAAATAAAGAAAGTATCAGTACTTTCATCATACCTGAAAGCAAATTCTTTTTCTCGTTAGGAAATTTAACATATAGTTTATATTTGCTATTTCCGTTTTCATCTTCCAATAACGGATAGCTAATATCTTCTGGTTGTATATTAAAATATCCAGATTTTAACTGTGTTGCTAAACCATCTTCATAAACAACATATTTAAAATCTTGTGTAATATTCATTTTAGCAAACTCTTCTTTAAGAGTGTAACTTAACTCTTTATTACTTATTCTTTGGTTAATAGGAAACACGGCTTTACTTCGTCTAAAAGCATGTTCCATAACTTCATTATTCCAACTATTATAAGTTCTAAAAGTAGAGTAACGGTTTTCATCTAAAAAAGGCTTAAAATCTTTATTTTCAGATTTTATTACCTGAGAAAAGTAAATATCTTCTTTTCCCGAGTATCGTTTAATAATGATAGAGTCGTTATCTACAAACTCATTGGGCATTTTAATACTCTCTTCTAAAATAGTACTACCAAAAGAAAACTTTTTTTTGCTTACCGTATCAACTTGTTGAAAAAGAAAAGTTGTTATTTCAGCATCAGTTCTTAGCTTATCACTTTCAAAATAATCTTTATAATTTTGCTTAAACTCTAGATACTCTCTCTCTTTTATATTTTCAGAGGTGCGAGCTAAAGCAATTTTTACATTGTTTTTAAATTGTTCTTTTTTATTTTTAATAGCATCGTTAATCCAATAGACTTGAATAGAGATGATTCCTATTAAAGAAATACTCATTAAAATAACAATGAGAATAAAAATTTTCTTACCCATTATTCAAAAATAAATTAATAAAATTTAGGCGTATAATCTTTTAACTTAGATTAACAAAGTTACTATAAAATTAAGATAATTTTAACAAAAAAAAATGAAAAAGTGCAAATTAACTTCTTTTTTTTGTTAAAGAATTGTGGATTTTTAAGACTTGTTCTTTTGATTTTGTAAGTGTAAGGTTTTCAATTAAATAGTTTGATTGAAGTGTTTTTTTAGTTTCATCCCATTGATTTTTAATTCTGTTTTCTACTTCTTCAATGGTTGAGCTGTCTCTATTTATGACTCGACTAATTCTTATATCTTCAGGAGCAGTAACTGTAATAATTTTATCGCAAAAAGAATCGCTTCCATTTTCAAAAAGAATGGCGTTTTCATACAAAATGTAATCTTTATTATTGTTTTCTTTAATAAAATGCTGCAAATGTTCATTAACGACAGGGTGAACGATAGCATTAAGGGTAGTTAATCTTTCTTTATTGTTAAAAACAATTGAAGCTAAGTAAGACCTATTAAGCTCATTGTTAACATAAACTTGCTCACCAAATTCGGCAATTAGTTGAGTCTTAATTTTAGCGGATGTATTCATTAGCCTTTTAGCTTCATCATCAGCAATATAAATGGCAATATTTTCAAATTCTGAAAACATTTTAACTATGGTAGATTTCCCACTACCAATACCGCCTGTTAAACCTACTACCATACTATTCATATATTAAAAAATCAATCTTATTAGGAACTATTCTTACCAATGTAACCATATCAGGAAGGTCTTTTATTTGAGGGGTAAGATAGTTAACTTCTTTGTTTTTAGATTGTAGATAATCACACTCTACTTTAAATAAGTCAGGTGTTACTTCATTAAAATTCTGCAAGCCTACTTTATAGATAATCTTAACTTTCTTAGGAAAGACATTAATTCCTTTTGGAGCATTTTTTACAAACACAGGAACTTCTATTTGTCCTTCGGTAAACTTATCAACGTCAATACTAATTTCAGCTGTTGAATGGCTTGATTTAAGTTGTGTATTTTCTGGAAAGATAATAGGAGAGGAGATATTAGTACTCTTTGATAAGTTTTCTAACGTTATATTTTCTAGGGTTAAAAATTTTGTTTCTTTAACATAGGTTTCATCTCCAGAAATTAAAACACTATCAGGAGTAATTGTTACAGGTTTTGAGAGGTCATACCCTAATTGAAAAGTGATATTTAAGTTAGGTTTTAAAGGGATTTTTTTTGAACTAAGCGTGCCAATTTTTAAAGGAATTGTATCTTCTACAATTTCAGTTAATTCAATGCTAGATTTTAATTGTTCTTGAACTTCTGAAGTTAGGTCTTTAGATAAAAAGTAATAATTAGTTCCAGTTTTCTTAGAAACTTTAGTAAGATCTAGCTTAATCGGCTTATGGGTAATGCTAGCAACTAACAAATTATATCCACTACTTTTTAGTTTTAAAGAAAGCTGATTAATAGGTGTTTCTATTAATGTTTTTTGTTGTGGTAGTTGTACGTATTCAACACTGTACACAAGGGTAGTGTCATATTCTTTTGATAGATTGATAAGCAACCAAAAAAATACTGAAGTAGTTAAAAAACCAAAGAAAGTTTTAGGTATGTTAAATTTTGTTTTCAAGAAATAGTTTATTGATGCAATCTACGTAAAAAACAAAAAAGTGAGCTCATGAGCTCACTTTTTTATGAAAAAATATACTATTATTTTTTAGTCTCAGTAGAATGTTTTTTACTCATTTCCATAGAAATGGCAGAACGTTCAAACTTTATTTTACCCGCACCAGTTTCAATAGTAACTGTGTTGTCAGTATCGTTGATTTCAACAATTTTACCATGAATACCACTAGTGGTAACTATTTTTGCTCCTTTTTTGATTTCAGTTTGAAATTGCTTTTCTTTTTTTTGACGTCTCATTTGTGGACGAATAATTAAAAAGTAAAAGACAGCAATCATTGCTACAAAAGGAAGCATGTTCATTAAACTTTCTTGAGAGCTAGCTTGTAAAAAAATGGTTATAAACATTATGAATTTTTCTTTTTAGGAGTTACCATTCCAGAAATCTTAATAATTTCTCTACCTTTTTCAGTGTTGGTAGTTAGGGTAATAGATTTTGATTGTTTGTTAACTCTTCCGTTGGTGTTAAAACTAACTTTAATATCTCCTGTTTTACCTGGAGCAATAGCCCCTTTTGGCCATTCAGGAACAGTACATCCACAAGATGCTTGTGCATTTGTAATGATTAAATCGCTCTTACCAGTATTTGTTACTAAGAAGGTCGTTTTAACAACTTCTCCTTCGTTAACAGTACCAAAGTCAAATTCTTCTTTGTCAAAAGAAATAACAGGAGCACCTAAACCAATAGAGCTGTCTCTTTTTTCTGCGTTTTCAACATTTTCTTTTTTAACTTTTGATGAAGCATTTCCTTGTCCGCAAGAAACTAACATTCCTGCCGATACAACAAATGCTGCTATTACTGCTATTTTCTTCATTGTAAAAATATTTTTAATTTATTGTAAAAATACTAATTTATTATAATAAACCTCTACCAATTTTTACCATCTTATTTGAACTTAGGTAGTCTTTGGCTAATTTATCTAAAACACCATTTATAAAGTAACCACTTTTATTCGTTGAATAATCCTTAGCTAGTTCAATATATTCGTTTATAGTAACTCTACTTGGAATAGAAGGGAAGTGTAAAAACTCAGTAATTGCCATTTTAATAATAATCATATCAATATCTGCAATTCTATCAGCTTCCCAATTAGGAGTTTTTTCTATGATGTCTTCTTCGTATTTGTGTTGATGTAACATCGTTTTTGTAAACAAATCAGAAACAAAGATTTTATCCTCGTTATCTTTATATAAACTACCTAAAATAAAAGGTTTATTGGCTTTTTGTTTGTTTAAAGATTTAAGAGTCCAAGTGTTTACAAAAGGAATATCATCTACCCAAGAAATCATTTTATCTTCAAAATAATCAGCTAATTTTTCATTAGGAGCTACTATCTCTCTAAAAAAGTCGATAACAAAAGCTTTGTCTACATTAAAAGAGTCTTCAACAGTATCCATATACTTTTTATAAAGATCACTTTTTTGTAGCTCATCTAATAAAATCTTTACGTACTCATCATCAAGATCCCAGTAATTTAACTTGTTAAGCTCAATATAGCCTTCTAAACTCACACTTTCGTTAAGTAAGCTTAAAAGCTTATTATCTATAAATTTTGTGTTTGGATTCAGTTCTTCTTTAGTAGCAAGTATTTTCTTTTTAGAAAGCTCTATTCTCTTACGAGCTAATTTTTGCACTTCAACTAATAATTGAAGATTTAAAACGTACAAATCGTACATTTTTTGAATGCTGTGTTTTAAGAATTTTCCTTCCTTAACCAAATCATCGCTATGCGATTGTTGCATCGCATAAGCCGACTGCATTACTTTAACACGAATATGTCTTCTGTTAATCATTCTAAAGAACTTTAAAAAAAAGAGCGATAGAAACCATTTCTAACGCTCTGCAAAAGTAAAACTTTTTTATTTTTTATCTAGCTATTTTGCTCTTTTTTGCGAGCATCAATTCTTGCTTGTGCAATATTGAAGGCAGCTTGATGTGTAGTAATGTTTTCTTTTTCTGATAAATTGAAAATATCTAAAGTAGTATTGTAGATGTTTTCGGTTCTTTTTAAGCTCTCAGCTTTATCGTAACCTATAACTTCAGCATATACATTAATAATACCACCAGCGTTAATTAAGAAGTCAGGAGCATAAGCAATTCCTTTATCTTTTAACATTGTGCCGTGCTTTAATTCGTTAGCTAATTGGTTATTAGCAGCACCTGCAATTACTTTAGCTTTTAATTGAGCAATACTTTCATCATTAATAGTAGCACCTAAGGCACATGGAGCATAAATATCTACATCTAGTCCAAAAATATCATTCCCTAATACTACGTTAGCACCATATTTTTTACTTAACTCTTCTAAGCGAGCTTCATTAATGTCGTTTAAAACAACTTGAGCACCTTCATCAGTAATGTGCTTTACTAAAGTTTCTCCAACATGACCAACACCTTGAACTAATACTTTTTTACCATCTAAGTTTTCAGTTCCAAACTTATATTTAGCAGCAGCCTTCATACCCATGTAAACACCGTAAGCTGTTACAGGAGAAGGGTTTCCAGAACCTCCAATACTTTCAGAAACACCTGTTACGTGTGGGGTAACTTCACGGATAATATCCATATCTCGAGTTTCCATTCCAACATCTTCGGCAGTAATATACTTTCCGCTTAAAGAATTAACAAACTCACCAAACTTACGCATTAAAGCGTCATTCTTTTGAGTTTTAGCATCACCAATAATAACTGCTTTACCACCACCAAGGTTTAAACCAGTAATAGCAGACTTGTAAGTCATACCACGAGACAAACGTAACACATCGTTTAAAGCTTCCCATTCACTTTTATACTGCCACATTCTAGTACCTCCTAAAGCAGGTCCTAAAGTTGTATTATGGATACCGATAATTGCTTTTAAACCTGTATCTTCGTCGTTGCAAAAAACGATTTGCTCGTGATTGTCAAAAGATAATTGACCAAACACTGGGTCATTCTTAAGATCTTTAGTATCAATGATTTCTGATGTCATTTGTTTTGTTTTTTAATTTGAGACGATTTGGATAATCTCAAAAATTCGAGTGCAAAAGTAAGAAATCATTAAAACATAAGCAAAAAAAGAGGTCTCAATTAAGGTATCTTTAACAGGGCGTCTTTATAAAGTTTAATTTTTATAATAAAATAGAATTGAAAGCATTACAATACTTAAACAAGTACTTTGTCAAATACAAATGGAGGTTATTATTAGGGATTTTAATTACGATATTATCAAAAATACTGACACTTAAAATTCCCAATTTTGTTGGTGACTCATTAAATGTTGTTGAAGATTATCAATTAGGTAAAATAACTGAAATGTCAGAAGTAAAAAGTATTCTTTTTACAAATATCCTACTTATTGTGGGAGTAACATTATTGGGTGGCTTTTTTACATTTTTAATGCGTCAAACTATTATTGTAATGTCACGATTAATAGAATTTGATTTAAAAAACGAGATTTATCAACAATATCAACGATTATCACTTAATTTTTATAAGCAAAATAGAACAGGTGATTTAATGAACCGTATTAGCGAAGATGTATCTAAGGTACGTATGTATTTTGGACCAGCTATTATGTACTCGTTAAACATGTTGGTTTCTTTTGCAGTTGGATTTACCCAAATGTATGCGATATCACCAAAGCTTACTTTGTATACAATGATACCTTTTCCAGTTTTATCAATATCAGTTTTTGTTTTAAGTAAACAAATCAATAAGCGAAGTACCGTGGTTCAGCAATACCTTTCAAAATTAACAACTTTTAATCAAGAGTTCTTTTCGGGTATTAATGTGGTGAAATCATACGCAATAGAAAGTGCTGTGACTAAAAATTTTGATACGTTGGCAGATGCAAGCAAAGACAAAAACATTAATTTATATAAAGTACAAGCGTTGTTTTTTCCATTAATGATTTTGTTAATAGGAATCAGTAATATTATAGTATTGTATGTTGGTGGTAGTTTATATATTAATGATGAAATTAAGGTAGGAGCTATTGGAGCATTTGTAATGTATGTAAATATTTTAACATGGCCAGTAGCTGTCGTTGGTTGGGTAACTTCTATGGTACAACAAGCAGAAGCTTCTCAAGAAAGAATAAACGAATTTTTAGAGCAAGTTCCAGAAATTAAAAATGCAAATGAAGGAGAAACGATAATAGAAGGAAATATTGAGTTTAAACATGTCTCTTTAACTTATGAAGATACAAATATTACTGCGTTAAAAGATGTTAGCTTTAAAATAGAAAAAGGAGAAACGCTAGCAGTTTTAGGGAAAACAGGAAGTGGTAAATCATCTATTATTAATCTGGTTTCACGATTGTATGATACTACAGGAGGAAGTGTGTTAATGGATGGAAAAGATATTAAAACCTGTAACTTGTATGATATAAGAAACCAAATAGGGTTTGTGCCACAAGAACCATTTCTGTTTTCAGACACCATTGAAAACAATATAAAATTTGGTAAAGAAGACGCCACAGAAGAAGAAATTATTGAAGCAGCTAAAAATGCGGTAATTCACGAAAATATCATCGATTTTAAACAAGAGTATAAAACTATTTTAGGAGAACGTGGTGTTACGCTTTCAGGAGGGCAAAAGCAACGAACCTCAATAGCAAGAGCTATTATAAAAAAGCCTAAAATTTTAATCTTTGACGATTGTTTATCAGCAGTAGATACTGAGACAGAAGAGAGAATATTATCTAACTTAGAACGAGTTTCTAGTGATAAAACAACGATAATAATAAGTCATAGAGTATCATCGGCAAAAAATGCAGATAAAATAATTGTATTAGATAACGGAAAGATAATTCAGCAAGGTGTTCATAATCAATTAGTAAAACAAAAAGGGTATTACAAAGAGCTATATGAGCAACAGCTTTTAGAAAAAGAAATATAGCATTTCGTATTGTCAAGTCAAATATTTTGTTAGATTTGTTGAGAAAATTTAAGTAAACAACTATTATTTTAAGTAACGAATTATGAGCGAGAGAGTAGAACAAGAGGAAATCTTTTCACAAGTTTTAAGAGCAGGAAGAAGAACATATTTTTTTGATGTTAGATCTACAAAGGCAGATGATTATTATTTAACAGTGACAGAGAGTAAGAAGTTTACTCATGATGATGGTTCTTTTCATTATCAGAAACATAAAATTTACCTATATAAAGAAGATTTTCAAGACTTTAAAGAGATGTTGAATAAAGCAACAGACTTTATCGTAAATGAAAAAGGATCTGAGGTAATCAGTGAACGTCATCAAAAAGACTATAAAAAAGAAGAAAACGCAGCAACAGAAGCAACTTCAACAGAAAGTTTTACTGACGTTTCTTTCGACGATATTTAAGCAGAAGAAACTGTTTTGCATAACTCTAAACACAAATGTATAATTTGTGTTTAGAGATTGGATTGTGCAGAAAAAATCAATTCAAATTCAATTTACACTTAGAAAAACTGCCAATTGTTGCACAAGCAATTGGTGGTTTTTATTTTTTATATAAGCGATTTTATTTTGTTTGGTAGTTTTGATGCGAATTCAACCAGCTGCTTATAAGTTAAAGTTCTACCTACTCTACTATTAAGTTTATCTTCACGCTGGTTAATCCTAAGTAATTTTTGTTTCATAGGAAAGCGAGTTTTTGAGTTTATCTAAATATAATAAAAAAAACTGAATTTCAGTAGGTTATGTTGTTTTGAATTAAAATATCTTGTGAGTTAGGTGTTTTTCCTATAAAATTTTTTTCATAGTAGTTGTTTTCGCTACCGTTTCTTGCCATTCTTTTGTAGGATTACTGTCAAGTGTAATTCCACCACCAATATAAATGTATATAATATTGTCAGAAACTTCCATACAACGAAGGTTAACAAACAAATTACTTTCTTTAGTGTTAATGTTTAGTTCGCCTAAGAACCCCGTATAAAACCGTCTGTGATAACTTTCATTATCCAAAATAAACTGCTTTGAAGCTTCTAAGGGTAATCCGCAAACAGCAGGGGTAGGGTGTAAAGTTTTGATTAAAGAAGCAGTGTTAGTTTTTAGCTTACCATTAAGAACTGTTCTTAAATGAAGTAATTTCCCTGCTTTAATAGTTTCAATTCCTGATGTTGTAACTTCTGAAGAGATATTTGATAGTCTATCAATAATGTAGTCAGTTACAAATTGTTGTTCTTCTAACTCTTTAGATTGCCATGTAACATTAGTTGTTCCATTATAAAGTTGAGTTCCAGCTAAAGACATGGTAGTAAAACTGTTGTCTTGAATACTAACCAAGGTTTCTGGAGTAGCTCCTAACCATAAACCAACTTTAGGATGATACCAAAGATATACAAAAGCAGTAGGGTAGTGGCTCAATAGTTTTTGAAAAGTTTCAATAAGGTTAAAGTCAGGTACTTCAACTTTTTCTTTTCTAGAAAGTACTACCTTTTTAAACTGATGATTTTTAATAGCTGCTATTCCCTTTTCAACTAGTTGAATATGTTTTTCTTTGGAAGTAGTATCAGTAGCGTGATTTGTGTTGTTAGCTACAATAGTATCAAAAGTAGTTTTTTCTTCAATAATAAAGGAAGATTGATTTTGAGGGATTAAAATAGCTTTCTCTTTACTATCAAATGGAGCGAAAATAAACCCGCTTTCGCTATAGTTCTCCGAAGTAATTAAATCATCATTTTGTTGAAACCATCCTTTTATTGTAGACGTATTGGGTTTTCTATAAGTAACAAAAGGTAATTGTTTGTCTAAAGCTTTTTTTATGTTTGAAAAAATACTCAATCTAGTTGCTGTATTAAAAGTTCTTTAATCGTGTCAAATTTACTCCAAATAAACCCATGACCAGCATTAGGAACGCTAATTAACTCAAATTGATTTTTAGGAAATTGACGTTTTAAAAAAGTAGAGTTTTCAAAAGGAACGATCCAATCGTTAGTTCCATGAATACTAATTATGTTGTTAAGTGTAGATTTCCAATGGTTTTCAAAAGTTTGTAAATCTTGTTTATGAGATAATTTTTCCTTACTTGCTTCTTGCCAAATAGGAGGAACAAGCCATCGAGTAAGCTTCCAATTATATAAACTTAAAGACCAAGGTATAGGTTCTACTTTACTATATACAGCAGGAGCCAACAAAATTACTTTTCTAACTTTTTGTTGAATGGCTAAGGCAATAGGACCACCATAAGAATAACCTACTAAAATTGTTTTATCAGGGTTTATATCTTGTAAAATACGCTTTAGCATATCACGTTCAAAAGCAATACTTTCTTGAACCGAGCTTTTGTCTTGATAATTGTAACCAATTCTGTCGTATGAAATCATATTAGCTTTGCTAAGTAATACGCTGTCTTTCATATATTCAATAAAGTCAGTAGAAGAACCTATCGTTCCGTGAACAAAAACGAGTGTAGGTAAAGTCGTGTCTTTTAGAATAGAAAGTTTTCTATACTTAAAACCTTTAAAGTTTTCATAAGTTAGGAGAGGAGTAGCAGAACTACCTGAAAATTTCTCAAGTACTTTTATATCAGGTTTAGGAGCAGAAAAACTCCAAAATAAATAATACAAAACAAGGAAAAGCACAAAAAGAGCAATTCCAATAAACTTCAAGATTTTTTTTAGCAATTTCATGCTATTGTTTATCTAAAACGATATTGGTAATCTTACAAAGCGAAATCAAATTATCATCTTCGTCAACAATTCTCACTTCCCATAAATGTGTAGTTCTACCTTTATGAATCGCTTTTGCAGTCGCAAAAACATATCCTTCTCTTTTGCTTTTTACATGATTGATACTCAACTCAATTCCTTTAATAATTTTATTAGAATCTCTTAAAAAAAATGCAGAAGCACAACTCCCAACGGATTCTGCCAAAGCAGCTGTTGCTCCACCATGTAGTATTCCATATGGTTGATGTACTTTAGGAGTTACCGGCATTTTAGCGGTAATAAAATTATTTCCTACATCAACAAACTCTATTTCTAAAGTTTCCATCAAGGTGTTTTTATTGTAACTGTTTAAGACTGTAAGAGATGCTTGCTTATTCATGGTAACTAAAAATTATCACTCAAAAATACGTATTTTTGCATTGAATAAAAATGATAGAATGTATAAAGTACGCGTAATTTTAGATACGAAAGAAGATGTAATAAGAACACTATTGGTAAATGAAAAAGCTTCGTTAGAAAACTTACACTTTGATATTGCCAAAGCGTTTGGTTTTAACGGACAAGAAATGGCATCTTTTTACCGTACCGATGAAGGTTGGAATCAAGGAGAAGAAATTCCATTATTTAATATGTCAGAAGCAGGAGAAGGAATTTCAATGGCAACATGTATTTTGCATGAAACCTTACCTAATCAAAACGATAAGTTAATTTATGTGTACGACTTCTTACAAATGTGGACGTTTTATGTAGAGTTGATAGAACAATCGAATGAAGAGGTTGCTGAAACAAAAATGATTTTATCTGTAGGGGAGTTACCAGAAGAAGCTCCTGAAAAAGAATTTAAGGCAGAAGATCTTTCAAAAAATATAGACGATGAAATTGATGACGAATTTAATAACTTTGAGAGTCTAGACGATTTTGACTTTGATAATTATTAAGCTATGGCACAATTTATAAAATTGTATAACGACAATCCCAACCCAAAAGAGATTGAAAAAATTGTAAAAGTTTTACAAAATGGCGGGTTGATTATCTATCCAACCGATACTGTTTATGGTTTAGGTTGCGATATTACCAATACTAAAGCACTAGAAAAAGTAGCGAGAATAAAAAAAGTAAAGCCAGAAAAAGCCAACTTTTCATTTGTTTGTAACGATTTAAGTCATTTATCAGATTATGTAAAGCAAATTGATACTGCAACCTATAAAATCTTGAAAAGAGCTTTACCTGGTCCATATACTTTTGTGTTACCAGGGAGTAATTCACTGCCAAAAGCGTATAAAAAGCGTAAAACAGTAGGTATTCGTGTACCCGATAATAATATAGCAAGAGCTATTGTGGTAGCTTTAGGAAACCCGATTGTATCAACTTCTATACATGATGAAGATGAAGTATTAGAGTACACAACAGATCCCGAATTAATTTTTGAAAAATGGCAAAATACTGTTGATGTTGTAGTTGATGGAGGGTATGGAGATAACCATGCATCTACCGTAATCGATTTAACAACCGATGAGCCAGAAGTACTTCGTGAAGGAAAAGGAAGTTTGGATATTTTGTAAATATTAAGTCTGGTTGAAATCTTAAAAAATCACTTTTTAATTAAAAGCGTAATCCTTATCTTGGTACAGAATAGAAAAAGGATATATGTTTTTACTGGATAGATTCCCCAACGACAGCGGACCAATATATCAAGAAACCATAGCAGGCAGATTGCCTGTTGAACCTTTCAATACCTTTAGTAACTTAATTTTTATAGTACTACTGATTTACTTCGGAAGAAGAATTTATCAAAACCCTAAACAATACCCATTTTTTCTGTTTGCCATTCCAGTAATATTTATCAGTTGGATAGGAGGTACCATGTTTCACGGAACACGAAGTCATGAGTTTTGGTTGTTGTTAGATTGGGTTCCTATTATGATTGTATGTTTAGGAGCTATTATTTATTTCATAGGAAAAATTAAAAAGAAATGGTGGCAACGATTAGCAATAATTGTAGCTATACTTTTAGTATCCGTTTTACCAAGATTTTTACCAATACCTTCAGGATATAGAACATCGTTTGGATATGCAGTAACAGCATTTGCAGTAATAACTCCGTTAATTTGGTATGCTTACAAAACACATTGGAAAAACGTAAAGTACATAATGTATGGAGGAATAGTGTTTGGAATAGCGTTACTATTTAGAACGTTGGATAATAAAGTAGAGTTACTACCTATGGGAACGCACTGGTTATGGCATAGTTTCGGCGGAATTGCAGTCTTCTTCCTATTATATTATATCTATAAAGATGAACAAGAATTAACGTAGTTCAGTAAATTGTTTTCTTCCTTTAGCATAATATTGCCAAACTACAGATTTATGTTCGTAGTAATTCGATTTTTTAGGAGATTCATTTCTCTTTTTCATGAACTTAGGAAGATGTATATAAAAACTAAAATGAGCTTTTAAAATAGCAAACAAATGATTAGGTTTTCCTTCCAATAAAAATTTAAGGCTTGCCAATCCGTCTAAGACCAAACGGGAAAAAATAATTGGAAATAACTTTGCTGATGGTAGGTTTTTAACTAAGCTAAGTAAACTGTTCCTGAAATTTAAAAATGTTTTCTTCGGATTCAAAGTGTCGAGTGTAGCACCACCAACATGGTATACAGTTGAAGTACCCACATACTTTATGGTGTGTTCGTTATTTTTAGCGCGCCAACACAAATCAATTTCTTCCTGATGTGCAAAAAAGTCTTCATCAAAACCATTGAGTTGATGAAAAACTTCTGAACGAATAAAAAAACAAGCTCCTGAAGCCCAAAATATTTCGGTAGTATCGTTAAACTGTCCGTTATCAGTTTCTAAATCGATAAACAAACGACCACGACAATAAGGATATCCAAAAGCATCAATAAAACCACCAGCAGCACCGGCGTATTCAAATTTCGATTTATCTTTAAAGTCTAAAATCTTCGGTTGAATAATGGCTGTGTTAGGTTCTTTTTTAAAAGTGCTAATAATGGGAGTTAACCAGTTATCAGTAACCTCAATGTCAGAATTTACTAAACAATATACATCCGCATCAATATGTTGCAAAGCATCGTTGTAACCTTTTGCATACCCGCCATTTTCGGTATTCTCTACAATTTTTACAGTAGGAAAATACTGCTTAATAAATTCAATAGAATCATCTGTAGAAGCATTGTCTGCGACATATACTTTCGCTTCTTCAGAACTATAATTTACTACAGAAGGTAAAAATTGTTCAAGCAATTTTTTTCCGTTCCAGTTTAATATGACGATAGCTGTTTTCAAGACGGCAAATTTACAGTTATTACATCAAAACACCAGTGATAAAGTTTTATTTTAAAATTTAATTAATACATAAGTTTTTTTGACATAAACTATACTACCCATAAACTTTGGTCTGGAGTATTAATGGCTGTAAATGCTTTTATAGCATCAGCATGAGTATCAAAAACGAAAGCATAAAAAACTATTTCGCCAAAAATACCTGTTGTACCTTTATTTTGAACAATGTTATGAATAGGACCATTAAATACCTGCCCAGATGTTTTTGTATGTGGTTTTGAAGTTCCAGGTGACACTTTTGCACCGAGAATTTTTGAGGGTAATTTATTACATGTATGAACACTACCATTTTGTTCTGTATAACTAGTAACGTTCCATGATTTTACAGTAAACTTCATGTAAGAAAGAGTCGTTCCGTTACTTAGTCTAATACTCGAAGTAGGGACAATTTCAATCATTTTGCCATTACTAGACCTATTAGGAGTGTAATATTTTCTGAGTACCCCAGTAGCTCTATTGTTAGAACTACAAGATTTAAAGCATATATATAAAGGGTTTTGTGTTATGGGGGTTCCTGATAGTGGTCTTATATCGTAGCCATATGCCATTGAACCAGGAGAATTTAATAGAAATTGAATAACCGTGTTTTTTTCACAAACTAAAACATTTTCCATAGCTCCAATACCACTTAAATTAGGATTTGCTAATTTTACATTTGTTAGCATTAAAGGAGGCATTTTTCCTTTGTTATAACCTTGAGCACTTTGTTCTGTATTAAAACCTATTTGTATTCCTAATTTTCTATCCCAAAACCAAGGATTTCGAAACCCCAATATGTCTGTTTTTACTGTTGCAGTAACATTGGTAATATAAACTTGATTTAAAAGCCCTGTAATAGCTGAAATAGGTAAAAAATTCTCGTCACTAAGACTTACAATCATATCTGTATAGTAAGTACTAGTATCTTGATAATTTAAAAACCGAAAGTTATCAGTAATAGCGTTTCCTAATGCTATTCTAACATCTTTTAATAATGTATTTGGTTGAAATAGGTGTTGTAGCCAATTGGTGTAGCCTATGTAAATTGTATACTTATTCATAAAGTTAAAATAGGAAAAGGCAGGTTGTGTATTTTTATAACCTGCCTTATAGAGTTAGTGATTACCCCCAAGGGTTAAAAAGATCTTGAACGGATGTTGCATAGTCTAACAAGTTAACATAAGGTTGAACTTCTAAGACGCCAGGGTACGAACTGTATTTATCAAATAATTGAATTATTTTATTCATGTTAGGAACATTACTAATTAAGGCTACTGAAGGCAACATTTCATCAAAAGTAGCTACTCCCCAATACATTGCTTTATCTAATGATTTAGCCCATTCGTTGAAGTCGTTAGAAGTACCAGCTCTCCCTCCAACTTGAGAAAAAGACGTAATTTGAAATTTATCGGATTTAGTAGTTTTTTCAGTACTTCCTTGTGCATGATTATAAGATGCTCCGCCTCCAATACCATCGAAAGCAGCTTTAAAAGAACCTCCAAATTCTTGTTTATTAGTTTCCGATTCGCTGTACTCTGTTATGGTGGTAGTATCACTTGAAAAGAGAGCTCCACCTAAATTAAATTGTTTGGGTACGTAATAGCCATATTCGTTTAGCACTTCTAAAACAGCTTTGCATGCCTGAAAATCATTATCCATATTGTCGTGGAGTGCTTGATTAATAGCTTGATTAAATTCATCAGAACTTTGAAACTTTGATAAATCGATTTGAAGAGCAACTTTTCTAACTAAGAACTTTCCAGTAATGTATTCTGTGACTTTACTACTCGATGTTTCTTTACTTTTTTCATATTTAAATTCAGCTTCTCCGCCACCATAAGGTGTATTCAATGATACAGAACTACTATCAGTACTTGTTTCTTGTAACGAATGTGTAACTTTTGAGTAAGAGTCGGTGTATACAACTTCAGTTAATACCCGTGGAATCACAGAATCAGGAAATTGATTATCTTTCCAAGAGTATATCTTTTTAAAGGATTTTTGAAACCCATAGGTAGGATTGAATGTTAGTCCATTGAAAATTTGAATGTTATTAAAAAGAGACTCTTTTTCTACATTGCTTAAATTCATGTAATGTTGAACACCATCTTTCGGGTCTAAAGGGTCAGAATGCTCAGGAGATCCTATATTTACGGTATTACTACCATCTAATAATATGCTTAATGTAATTGTTTTTTCAGAAGAAACTAAAACTTTACTTCCATGATTTAAAAAATAATCATCTTTATCCATAAAGCTATCAGCCTTGGGTGACTCTAAAGTTTTTCTTACCTGTGCTAAAGTGTCATTTACATCAAAAGGATATGAAATTGAAGTGGCTCCTGATTTTTGAAATACTATTAATTTTGTTTCGTTTTTTTTTGTTAAAGTCTTGGTTGTCATTTTTTTTGTTTTAAAAAGTTAAAAAAAGAAATAAATAGAGGTATTAACTTCCCCAAACAGATGGATTTATATCATTCATCTTTCCAAATACAGCTACAGCATCTTCATGAGATTTGAAAACAAAGATGTAGAAGATTACTTCTCCTATTATATTTCCTGGGTCTTGACTCTCTTTTACATTGTAAATCGTACCAATGTTTTGAGTAGATTGTTGTCCTGAAGGTACTGTAGTTCCTGGTTCAATTGTGCCTCCGGGTACTACAGATTCATCGGCATTCACCAGTTTGTTGTATGGGGGTACAGATGCTGTTCCTACATCAGCCTTAATAGATCTGGCCATTAAATTAGAAGGTGCTTTTTGCTGTGCTACAGGTAAAGGAAGATCACATTTGTAGGTTTTTCCTCCCGATTTATAACTGGTTACTTTCCATGTTTTAATTGAAAACTTCATGTAATTAAGGGTCTTCCCTCCCAGATTAAGACTCTCAGTTGCAACAACTTTTATGGTACTGTTGTTTTGACTTTCATTTTTTGAAAAATAACGACGCAAACTAGAGTTGGCGTAATTACCTCCGTTTGTAGGACATGTGGTAAACGTTATGTATAAGTTTTCACTATTAATAGGAGCACCTGAAATAGGTTTAATTTTATATCCATATCCGGCAGAGCCCCAAGAGCTAATATTGAATTGTACAATACTACCCTTTTCACATACCACTACATTATCCATAGTAACACCAGGTAGGTTAGGGTTTGCTGTTTTTACATTTGTTAACATAAATGGTTGAAATTTCCCTTTATTAGCAGTTTGGGCTTCAGGGTCAATAGTGTTAAGTGTCATTTTACAAGACATATACCTGTCAAACCACCAGTTAGTGTTAAACCCAATAAGATCTACAGCTTTCGTTTTATTTACATTAGTAAGATATGCCTGATCATTTATTCCACTGATAGCATCCAGAGGAATAAATTGTTCAGTTCCAATACCTACAACCATATCTTCATATTTAAGACCTGAGTTTTGGTAATTGATAAAACGAAAATTGTTTGTGCTTTCAGAAGCGGTCATAAATCCCTTAGCTACCAATTCTTTTCTTATATCATTCAATTTGGTGCTAGGGGCAAAGTCGTAAGGGACAGAATCAATGTCGCCCTTATAAAAATAAAAAGTTTTACTCATAATAATAAAATTTTAAGGAGTTGATAAATCAAACCTGTTTAGTTATACATTAAAGTTGATGAAAATTTGTAAACATCATTATTTAAATGTTTTAAGTGGTTTGTTTTTACTAATGAAAGGTGTAATGTTGATTATGAGTGTAACAGTAGAAAATACTTTTTAGGAGGCAATAAATAACTATTTTTTATAAATATGTGATAGTACGTCGTTCATTTCGACTTCACTCAATGAGTTCCTCGTTATAATGTTTCAGTTATCGTCATTGCGAGTGGAACAAAGTAATCTCTCCGTAGAGTATGACGTTTAACTAGTGTTATTCTAGCTCAGGAGAAGAATCTTATTGAAGTGAGTTACTCTTATTAAAAAACTAGGTTACGTTTTCCAAACTAAAATTAAAAGGTTCAGAACCACCACCAGTCATTACAATATCAGCGCTTTGAACCTCAAATAAGTTTATTTCTGTGTTTATTTTTGAAATAATAGCAGAATTAAGAATTTCTCCTTCTACAATTTCAGAAGCAAGACCAATGTAAAGTTTAGGGTTAAATTTAAAAACAGCTTTTTGACCTGGAGCAATATTACGTTTAGAAGCTAATAACTTACCATTTCTGTAACAGTGAGCATTAATGCTGCCATTAGTTAAGTTATTACGTATTTCTACTTCTTCTGCGTTAGTAGCTGGAGTTGAAGAACTTTGTAAGATATTTCCAGAAGTACTTTTAACCATTTCATAACCATTTCCATTATATGCGGTTAATTGAGGTGTGAAGTTTCCGCAAGAATCACTAGCATTAATTTGAAAGTTTTTAGGATAGTTGAAAGGATGATTGTCTAATCGACCACAATTTTTAATAACTTTCCATGCAGTGGCTATTTCATCAAAATTGCTTGCAACGTTCTTTTGAAAAATTACAACATCACTGTTATTAGCATCATTAGATCTGTTTATAAAGTTTAGTTTAATAGTATTGCTCATAAAATCAACTTTTTAAGTTTGGTACTTTAGAATATGAATTTAAGAAAATGATAAAAGCAAGGAGAAAGAAATGTTATAAGCGTGCTGTTTTGTGTGTTGAAATATGTGTTGGATGTCATTAAAGGAATTACCATCATTCCAAATAAACATTGAGCGTAGTCGAAGTGGTATGTTAAGTAATCTTTTTGTCGAGAATAGCCCACGTTATTATCATTCCTCGCTCTAATGTTTCAGTTATCGTCATTCCGAACGAGGTACGAGGAGGAATCTCATGAAGAGAGGAGCTCTCATTCTTAAGATTTCTTCTTCCGTTTCACTTCAGTTCGAAATGACATTATAGTAATCGTCATTCCGAACGACGTAGGAGGAGGAATCTCACGAGGCGCGTAACTCTTACTTTTCAATAACTAACTTCTCCCAGATGTTTTCCCATCCCTTATTCATAACTCTGTTACGATACGTTGTTAAATCAAAATTAGGAGTAGGTCGTACAATAAGATTGAATACATCGTCTAAACCATGCGGAGCAATAAAGTCTATTTGATTGTTTGTATTTAACTGAACAGCAATTGCTGTAGCTGTTTCAGGCCAGTAAGAAATAGCTTCGTAACAATCTTTATAAGGTAAATGATTGTTTCGAATATGCATCCTTGCTTGATTTTTAACCGACCAGTTGACAGAGAAATTAATAGTTTTGAGTTGTTCTTCAAGAGCTAATTCACGAGCCTTAGAAATATCGCTTTCATCAAAATAAATAACATCAACATCGTTTAAAGGAGTTCTTCTACTATTATGTTTATAATCCCAAATTTTGTTTCTCACAAAACCAGCACCAATCCAACAATCAGAGAGGTGTAAGCTACTAACGGTTTCAAGAATGTTTAGCATCCAAGAATCGTTTTCAATAATAGCTACGAGTTCAGTGGTAAAATTTGCTTTCATAAAACTTATTGGTACTTAGGTATATTTTTTAAAAACACATAAGTTTCCTTCTCTTTATCTAGCATACAAAAAAAGTGTTGCAGTCCGTTGGTAACGATGAGGTAATCGGCATCAAGCTTTAAGTTATAGCGTGCAATCTGATCAAAAGTATCTTGGGTAATTTTTATATGCGGAGCTTTACATTCCACAATAATATTCGGATGCCCGTCAGAAGCAAAAACCACAATATCGGTACGTTTTTTAAGGTTGTTGATAACCAACTGTTTTTCAATAGCAATCAATGAAACAGGATAGTTTCTTTCTTGAATCAACCATTGAACAAAATGCTGACGTACCCATTCCTCGGGAGTTAATACCATATATTTTTTTCTCAAATTATCAAAAATAAGCGTCTTATTTTCGTTACTTTTGAGCTTGAATGTATAGCTGGGAAGGTTGAGCTTTTGCATAACCCAAAAGTAATAAAATTATAAGTTATTTCTTCGTTGTTCAAGATGACGAACATTATTGTCATCTCGAACTGGAGCAACGCGGAATGTGAGAGATCTTAAACATGAGAGTTACTCCGTTGAATGAGATTTCTCAGTCGTAACCTCCTTCGAAATGACATTATAGTAATTGTCATTCCGAACGACGAAGGAGGAGGAATCTCAAGAGGTGTGTTACTCTTATTGTTAAGATTTCTCGTCGCTCATAAAATCGCTCCGTCGAAATAACCAAGAGTGTTATTAAGAAATGAATACCTCGCTATAACATTTTAAATAATAATACCAAGAAGAGGTAATTATTCGAGTTAGTATTAACAAGAAACAATAATACTTCCTCTCCTTTGGAGAGGATTGAGGAGAGGCTTTATGAACGAAATTAAATCTATCATATCCGATATCAAAGGAGGCAACATCAAACCCATTTATTTTTTAATGGGGGAAGAACCGTATTACATCGATAAAATTTCAGATTATATTGAAGACAATGTGTTGGATGAATCTGAAAAAGGATTCAATCAAGTAGTCATGTACGGTCGTGATGTATCGATAGAAGAAATTGTGTCGTCGGCAAAACGTTTTCCGATGATGGCAGAAAAGCAGGTGATTATTGTTAAAGAAGCGCAAGATTTAAGCCGTACGATTGATAAAATAGAGTCGTACGCTGCAAATCCACAACCGAGTACCGTATTGGTGTTTAATTACAAATACAAAAAGCTAGATAAACGTAAAAAGGCGTACAAAGCCATAGCAAAAAGCGGACTCATTTACGAAAGTAAAAAACTGTATGATAACCAAGTAGCTGATTGGATTCGTCAGGTGTTGGGCGGAAAAAAGTTTAACATCGAACCGAAAGCTGCACAAATGTTAGTGGAGTTTTTAGGAACTGACTTAAGCAAAATTAGCAACGAATTAGATAAGTTGACTTCAGTATTACCTGCGGAAACCATTATTACCGATAAGCATATTGAAGAAAATATTGGGATTTCTAAAGACTTTAACAATTTTGAGTTGCGTAAAGCAGTAGGACAGCGTGATGTGGTAAAAGCGAACAGAATTATCAATTATTTTGCGCAGAACCCAAAAAACAATCCGTTGGTAATGACCATTTCTTTACTAAATAGTTTTTTTACACAGCTATTACTATACCACGGATTAAAAGACAAATCGAAAGCTTCGGTAGCTAAAAACTTAGGAGTAAACCCATATTTTGTGGACGACTACGTAAACGCAGCCCGTAATTATCCGATGCGAAAAGTATCACAAATTATTGCCTTATTACGTGATGCTGATGTAAAAAGCAAAGGAGTAGGAGCCAACCAAACTCATGCCGATATTTTAAAAGAATTACTGTTTAAGATTTTGCATTAATAGTGTTGTGTATAACTTTTGTGACTGAAGAAATAAAAAACTACGAGAAAAATATTGTAAAACTGTATTGTTACAAACAAAATTCTAATAAAGAGGCAATTTTAACTTACCCACAGACTCACTTTTCATAATCAAACGTATCAAAACAGACGACTGCTCGAATAAAAGGGCAAAAAAACACGTACTACTTAGTGGCTTTTTAAGTACATAAAATTGTATACACAGGTACAAGTTGCGTACAAATAAAGTTAGTTCTTCTTAAAAGACAGTATTTTACGGTAAAAAGCTTAAAAATCAATACACTAATTGTATGATTTTAGAGATATTTTATATCTTTAACTCAAAAAATTGTACCACCCCTAAAATACATCTATGAACATAAAAGCAAAGCTTTTTGTATGTGGTGAGGAACGAGAACTACTTACTACTAACTTAAATTATAATCGCCTTACCGATTGGAACGGTAAACCAACTTCCGCCTTATTAGGAGGAGCTATTTCAGTAACTTTTGAACCTCAAATGTACGATGATACCTTTGTTGATTGGATTAAATCTGATAGAAGAGGCAATAAAAAAAAACGTCATCCTTTTAATCTTTACCAATTAAGAGATGGTAAAATAGTTTTTTACAAAGACGAGTTTGATGGAGTAGAACTATTCCAATACAACTTTCAAGATGGTGTACTTGTAAATTATTACGAAGCTTTTGATAACCAGAAAGGCATGCAGGTTACCCTAACCATATCACCTGCAATGCAAGATTATCGTTTTTTTAATAATAGTACTGACTGGAGAAGAAAAAGCAGAACTCGTTATATAAAACCATGGCAAGAAAGTTTTATACCACCTATAGAAGATAAACCATATAAAGCGAAAACAAACGATAACCGCATAAAAATAACTAAGTACACAATAAGAAACACCAACAATGTAGAAATTGAAGAATACTTTGCTGGTGATACAATCGTGTTACATGTTGAAACAATTAATGCTATTGGTAAAACCATAACACTAAACTTAAATGATAAGTCTTATGACTTTAAGTATAAGAATACTGTTTTAAAAGATGATACATTAAAAGATTATGTAATTAACAGTAATCTTGAAAAAATAATACTGGAAGTTATAGTTCCTGAAAAAGAAGAAATTAACTAAAAGCTATGGCTGAAACAAAATTTAAAATTACGCTAAACGAAACAGGGCAATCGATAACCAAAGAAGTATTAGGCTACAAAATTTCTTTTTTCAATCATAAATGGAGTTATGATAAGGAAGGAAAAGAAACTATAAACAAGGCTGAACTTTCTGAAACTGTATACTTTCACACAGAAATAACAGGATTGCCAAATAAAACACAATTGAAGTTTAAACTCTATGACTACGATAATTTTTTACGTGATGGTTTAGATGATGACGAGTTTAATGAAGAAGAAGTTATTGTAAAAACTGAAGTAATAGAAAAAGGGGAAATACGAAAAGCTTGTATAAAACTTTACCTTGATCAGAGGTGGGAAAATATGGTAAAAAAAGACACTGCTTATGATCTAGATTTATATTGGCAAGTACATTTTAAATTACCCAATTACGATACAAAACTTTGGGCGAAAGTGCCTAAAAAAACAAAGGATATGCTAAAAGTTGGTTTTAGCAAGAGAGACTTATATTTTAACCCTATTATCGCTGGACATAATTTGCCAGAATTTGTTGCGTACGATGGTAGTCCAATGGTATTTATAGAGTTTGCCAAGTCTTTTGGAGTAAAACAAGTAAAAAAGAAAGCTAAAGGTTTTATAAAAAATGGTGGTGTTGACAAAGTTATAAGTAATATAGCTTTGGCGAAGCTAGAAAAAGGTATGCTAATTAACACTCAAGGAAATATAATAACAAGGAATAGCCAAATTTATGGTAAAAACTTCTATTCAAACAATGGAGAACTGTTACAAAAAGGTGTTTATACAAATGACAGTAAGTTACTTGAAAATGTGAAAATTCGTAAAAACACTGGTAATAAATACACCTCAACTAAACCTATAAGTCAATATGACTATTTTTCTAAAACAGGTAAGAGAGTAACATTTTTACGAACGTTAAAAAAAGCAGGTAGTGTATATGACTTTTTTGGAGTTGCTTCTTTTATGGCAGATGAAGAAGCAACCTCAAAGCAATTACCTATTCCATTAGGTCCTATGTCTCCCTTAACAAATATTACAAATTTAATTACTCAAGAAAACGAAGCAATATTTAAAGAGTTTTTTAATGAGGTGGTAGACCAAGAACTTTTAAAAGCAAAGTCAGAAGGTTTAAGTGCAGTAAAAAAGTATATTGAATCATGGAAAAGGAGAGAAAATTTCCAAGATTACTATGAAAAAGGTTTTGAGTGGCGTTTAATGGCTATTTCTAACGAAACAGCTAACAAGCTTCTTAATGGAGAATTTATAACTTTTGAAGGACTGAATGATTATAATGAAGAGAATACAGATTATGATGATAAAATATTTGTCCTATATAAAGAAAAACTTAACACTAGTAAGAATAAGTATGATTATATAATTGAAACCATTTTTTTAAATGAATAAGATAGTATTAATATTGACATGTTATTTACTTATTGGTTGTGAGGTAAGTAAAAAAACTATTGAACTTTCTCAAAGTTCAACTGAATACCCTGTAATTATAAGGTTAAGCAAAAAGTTTAAAAAAGTAATAAGTATTAAGCTGCCTTTAAAAGTTGATTTAATAAATAATTCTAATAAAGATGAAGAGTTTATTAAAATTAAGTATAATTATAACTCTATACCTATTGGAAGAGATTATGGTATAATGTTATTTGAGTATAAAGAAAAATCAATTTCTAGAACATCAAATAATTCAAAAAAAGAAGTTCTATCATATAATAATAAAGAATACCTTATTTACTCAAGACATTTTGTAGACTCAACAAAATCAATCCAACAACAGTTCAAGCCTTATGTAGCAAAAATGCTAGCAGAAAATAAAGACACTTTACATATTGGTAGGGTTACCGAGTTTAAGAAAAACCATGCAGCATTATTTAAAAAGTTAACAAAAGGAGATAGTATTTCAATTCAGTTTTTAGATGATGGAAAATTTGGAGAACGTGTTACTGTTCCTGTAGAGTGGTAACAGAGTTTTTTTAGTCGTTAACAACGAGGATAAAAAAAGTAAACTATCTACAAAAAGAATTAAAGTCCCTATTAAAATTAATTAATGAAGTTAACTATTTACTTATTTATAACCTTAACAACATTTACTTGTGCCAACCCTAAAAAAGATCTTGTAGTAAAACAATCTCAATCGGTTAATTTTCCTGTAATTTTTGGAACATACAAGTCAGAAATAGAAGAGGTAGCTTATATTAAGTTGCCTAATCAAATTGAATTAAAAAATACGTCTTATGTGAACTTAAACTTAAGTAGAATAACCTATGAATCAAACTATAAGTCTTCTTATAGACGCCCTCAAATGTATTTATATTCGGTAGAAGGAGGCTCTCTAAAGTCTGCTGGAAATTATAATAGAAAAATAATATTTGGTAAGAAAAGTCTTAATTACACCTATTATGTCAATTACATTATAGATACAAGTACTGTTACTCAACAATTATTAAGACCATTACTAGATAAAAAGAA
Source organism: Tenacibaculum gallaicum (assembly GCF_003387615.1). Lineage (GTDB taxonomy): Bacteria > Bacteroidota > Bacteroidia > Flavobacteriales > Flavobacteriaceae > Polaribacter > Polaribacter gallaicus. The sequence continues at coordinate 554,264 of NZ_QUNS01000002.1, forward strand.
AAACAAAGATACTATACATATAGGTATTGTTGATTTCAAGAAAAACAATCAAGAACTATTTAACATGCTAACTAGTAATGACACTATTTTTACTAGATTTTTTCTAAGACATGGCAGCAGAGAAGAAAAAATGACAGTTGTCGATCCTAGTACAGGAGAACCTCAAACCATTACATCAATAGAAAGTAAGCACGAACGTATTAAAATACCTGTAAAGTGGTAATCAAGTATTATGAAAAAAAATAGCGCGAATATAATTTTATCTGTCATAGCCAGTATTTATTCCACAATACTAATAATTAATATTATTAATTGCTCTAAAGCTCTTCAAAGTAAAAAAAATATAAGTTCAGATAATGAAATGGCAATTTTTACACCTTTATTAGTTCTTCTTTTTGTTTCTTTTATGGTGCTATCTTTTTCTAAATGGAAAAAGGTAGTGGTTTATGTTGGTTTGGTAGGTGTTTTAAGTATGATACTTATGAGGTTATTTTATTACTTTGATCGTAATTATACTTACAATCATGAATTTAGCTATACTATATTTAATTTTTTCGGTTGGTATAATCACAATTCAGAGTATGATAAATACGACCACTTATATTTAGGGATGGAAGTCGTTATATATCCTGTTATTTTAGCTTTTTCTTACCTGTTAATTCATAGTACTCTTAAAAAGTTTATTAACAGAGTAAGTAATCGTTTTTCTACGTATGAGTTTTAAAATCAATAATAACTTAGTTTACATGAAAAAATAGCTAAAAATTAAAACATCAAAGACACCCATTAATAATGCAGTTTAGCTTAGTAACATTTATAAGAAAAATAATTGAAGGTATTTACCTTACATCCTCACATAAGAGTCCCGATAACTATAATAATGCTACCAGATACAACAATAGGTCAAACAAGTTGCTCTTTAAAGATTACTTACACATAAAAGTACCTACAGAAGATGTTAGAATTGAAGGATTCTATTACGACGAAACTATATCTATTGATGTATACGGAAAAGAGTGTAGAGAAAATCCAGACGATTACTTAGATGAAAAGAGTAGTTTTTTAGATGAATTATTTATAAGGTCGCCTGAATATTATAAAAACAAACACGACAGGTTTGAAACTCGAAAAAGGTTTAGGTCGCAAATAACAATTTCTTTAAAAGACAAAAATATAAAACTACAAACATCAGTTTTTATGAATGAAGTAGAAGCCAGAATGAAGCTTTACGAACAAAACGGTATTAATATATATTATAAAAAATGGGAAATGGAAGATATGTATTTAAGTAAAGCTGGAGAAAATATTCTTAAAAAAGATTTTGAAGAATACTTTGTAGACTTAAAGTTTTTAAACCAAAGAAAAGTTGATTTTAGAAGATTAAAAATTTTATAACACCAAAAACATAGGAGTACCCTCATATTTTGTGGACGACTACATAAATACTGCCCGTAACTACCCGATGCGTAAAGTATCACAAATTATTACCTTATTACGCGATGCCGATGTAAAGAGCAAAGGAGTAGGAGCTAACCAAACCCATGCTGATATTTTAAAAGAATTACTGTTTAAGATTTTGCATTAAGGCTCTAGGTGTATGGCGTGTGAGGTACAGCCTCATGAGGAGCCATAATTGTGCCTCATTCGTTATACATTTTGTTGTTTATAGTTTCGTGTGTAGTTCACAAAGAAGTCTAAAGGTACACAATATAATTGTTAGAGGAGCAATTAACCTAGAGCGTTGGTAATAATTAGTAGAAAAGGAGTGTTTGTTAAAACACGGTTTCTACGTGCCGCAGGCAATTATTACCAACGTCTCTGTATATGGCTCGTAGCGTGTAAATTATAAAAATATTTTCGGATTAAGCACAAGCCAGATTTTTAAATTTTACTATTTATCTTTTTATTGGAAATCGTCAAAATTTAAAAATTTGGCGACTTTCCAAATATACCTTAACTTTGTTTAAGCAACTAGTTAGCTATGAGTTATATAGGTTGTTGTGAGCAGTGTTTTTATACTTCTTCTTGTACTTCTATTCCAATACTTAATAATAAGGCTTCATATTGTTCATTATCCTTTTCTTTTATCTTATCTAAAATAAACTTCGCAGTTTTTTTCATTTCAGGTATATCTATCGGTGTCATACTTCTCTCAAACAATCCTTCTAAATGTGAGAATTCATTGTTGATTCTATCAGTCATCGTTGAAGCTTGTCTATTGTTGCCAAAGAACTTTGTCAGTTTATCAATTTGCTTGCTGGTATTTGGGTATTTGTAGAATAGAAAAGCTTCTAAAAATTTCCTCGTATTATTCCCAAAGTTATAATAGAGATTATGTTGATTTTCATCATCAGACTCAGCAATTGAGCACTTATAAATTTGGTGAAAAAGAAAATTAAACTCCGTCACATAGTCTTTTAAGTACCTTGGCATTAAAGTAATTTTGCTGATTTCATTTTCTCTAGAAATCAAAAAATAACTACACTGATTTTTATTCAAAGCACTTGGTAATCTTTTTAAGTACTTTAGGAAATCAAGATTATGAGTGGAAATAAAAATTTGTTCAAACTCTTGTCTCGTGAAAATTTCTGCACTAATAAGGCTGTAAACGAAAAAGATATGATTACTGTCTAGACTAGAAATTGGGTCGTCAATCCAAATTATTGGCTTACTTCCTTTGGTATCCACATCTTCAAGTTTAGCCATAAAATAGCAGAATGCAATCAAACTACTTTCTCCTTCACTTAAATGATGGGCTTTGTTTCCATTCCTTACAATCTCAAATTTAATTTTTTTTCCACCAAACTCATCAGTATCTTCTAACGCCTGCAATGTCAAAAAATCGTGACCAAAAAAATTGTTTAAATATTCATTTACTTTAATAGCTCCTTTCTCTTCATCATTCATCAACCGTTCTTTTGCTTCAATTTGATTAATTTGCTGATTGATTTTTTCCTCTACAACTTTCTTAGATTGAGTTTCAGTATCTGAAGTGTCTTTTAAAGTTTGTACTCTTGCTTTTACAGTTGTGTACTGGATAGTTGTAGTAAAATCGCTTACTTCTCTTAATCGCAAAAGCCTCTTTGCTTTTGTTTGTTCGGTTTCCAATGAACTAGTGTATTCGTTAGCTTGAATCCTAAAAGTTTCGAATGACGACCAACAATTTTCTAATAATTTGCTGTTATCAGTAATATCATTATAAGTTTTGGAATTGAGTATATCATTTTTACGCTCTTGAAGTTTTTCGATTATAATATTTAATTCAGATTTAATTTTTTCAACAGCTTCCTCTTTTTGTATTGTTAGAGTATCTAAATCAGAATGAAATTTTGAATAAAACAAGGTTTTGTTTATTATTAGTTGTTTTTCAATATTCTGAATTGTGTTATTGGTTTCAGAAATTAAGGTATCAATTTCCTTTTCTAACTTTTCTGATTCTTCATCAAAATGACTTTCTAATTCATTCCAGCGCTCTTTTGTTATATCATTACCACAAAAAGAACATTTATCTAGCTTGTCTTTATGTAATTGACGACCTTCCTTTACCCAACGATTGAGAATAGCATCTTTTAAAAGTTGCTCGATTTTATTAGAATTGCTGATTGACTTTGTTACAAGCTCTTTCGCTTTTATATTCAGTGTATCTAAGTCTAATTTTGGTTTTTCAACTTCTGGGATATTAGAATTTGCGCTTTCATTCAGTAAATTAAGTTTTTCTGTTACTTCGTCATCAGTTAAAGGCTGAAATGAGTTTTCCAAAACTGTGTTAACTTCATTTTGTAATTTATTGATATTATAGTTTTGGTCGCCATATTTATCAGATTTGTATTTTATTCCGAGAGGATTGTTAGTTGCTTTAAATCTTAATTGGTCGGTTAAATTTTTATTCGCGTTTTGATATGCTACTAATGCGGTATTTGCTCTTAATGAGGTATTTTTCAATTCAAGATAAAATCCTGTAGCATTAATATCTTCTTCAATATTTTCCTTTTCACCTAATTCACTTTTTAGTGCTTGAATTTCGGCTTCAATAGTAGCATTTCCGCCAATTATAGCAAAAGGTGATACGCTCTCATCAGGATTTACTATAAAGCGAAGATTAGCCTTTACAAAGTCTTCATTAAATACTCTGATTTTTTTTCTGTGTTCAGTTAGATTATTAGGTGTGCAATCAGCAACATCAGTAATACAAACTTCAAATTGAGGATTTTCGTATTTCTCAGATAAGTTGCCTGTTTCTAATGCTCTGACAATTCGAGAAAGAGTAGTTTTTCCCGAATAATTTCGACCGTAAAATATATTGATTGGTTTAAATAAAACAACATTATTTCCACTACTATCACGAATAGTTGAATCCCAATCAAAATTTTGAAATACCGCAAGATTATTTATTGATTTAAACTTTGTAATCATCTATTTCATATTGTTGGGTTACATTGCTTACAACTCGTTATATACCAAACTTTAGTTCTTTTATCCTGATAAAAGTATGGATATCATAAAGTTTAAGCAATTTTTATATGATATCAAATATATCAAAACAATGCTTTACCTAAAATAAAGTTATCAACGAGTTGTTGTTGTTTATTAACGTAACTATAAGAGCGAGTTGCTCTTACAATTCTTGCGAATCTAAAAAAATATCAATACATATTCTTACGGAATCCCATAAGCTCAATTATTTAGGTAATAAAAGTTGTTTTAGCTATCATAAAAGCTTGCATGGGTCGGGTCGCCAATATCACGGCATGGGTCGCTAATACCAAGGCATGGGTCGCTGACACCACGGCATGGGTCGCTAACACCACGGCATGGGTCGCTGATATTACGGCACGGGTCGCTGATACTACGGCATGGGTCGCTAATATCACGGCACGGGTCGCTGACACCACGGCATGGGTCGCTGATACTACGGCATGGGTCGCTGACACCACGGCACGGGTCGCTAATACCACGGCATGGGTCGCTGATACCACGGCATGGGTCGCTGATACTACGGCATGGGTCGCTGATATCACGGCATGGGTCGCTGACACCACGGCATGGGTCGCTAATATCACGGCATGGGTCGCTAATACTACGGCAATAGATAAATTAATACTACACGAAGCCTAATTAGGTCAACACTTCTTGCCTAAGGGAAGTGATACCAAACAAGAAAAAGATAAAATATCGTATTGTGTAGAAAAATGTTAGTTAGTATGTTAAATGTATAATTGTGGTTTTAAGGATTAAATGTAAAAAAGCAACTACTATATATATATAGCATTACACGAAGTGTTTTACTCATCTTCAAGTATTATAGTTGCAATTTTTGAGTTAATTTGATTTGGTCTAATAGCCCAGTTTAAAGCACCATTAGTTAATAAAATAACTGTAATATTTTGATTGGTTTTTTCGTTCCAGTAATGTCTGAAAGAGGAAATACCAGCTCCTCCATGTCCAACCATTCTATAACCATCTTGAAGTCTGTAAGACTCCCAACCTAATCCAAAATAGCCATCTTTTCCATTTTTTAACTTTACAGGTGTCCAAGCTTTTTCAAGTTGTTCTTTTGTGATGATTTTTTCTTTCTGAATAGCTTGAAACCATTTAACTAAATCATCTATTGAGATATTTAAACCAGCACCAGCATACATAGGAGAAGAATAATTTAGAGGAAACATCTCTAAACTCCCATTTCTTTTTTGGTAGCAAGTAACCCTATTAGGAATAACTTTTTTAAACCCACCGTACTTAGCTGAACTTAAATTAAACTTGTCGAAATATTCAGTTTGCATATAGGATTCAAAATCCTGATTTGCCAATTTTTCAATTATAGCACGAACTAGTAAAAAACCTGTTGCATTATATTTTGACTCTGTTCCTGGTTCAGAACTAAATGGTTTATCTCTAAGGGCGTCAATAACACTTTTTTCACTCTCAGGAGCTAAATAAATTTGATAATCTATTTGATCTGGAATACCAGAAGTATGAGATAGTAATTGTTTGAGAGTTAATTTTTTCCAAGACTCAGGTAAGTCATTTCTGTTAGGAAGAAAATCTTCTAAAGTTTCATTTACCTCTCGTTTATGAATGCTTAATAATTTATGAAGTGCAACCGAACTGAATAATTTGGATACTGAAGCAACAGGAAAAGACTTATCTATAGTCATAGGTACTTTAAGCTGTGCATGCGCTAAACCGAAAGATTTTTTGTGAACTATTTTGTTGTCAATAAGTATTACATAGTTTAACCCAATAATATTTAGGCTATCTATAGTACTTTCCAAATAGGCATCAGTTTTACTATAAATACTTTTGTCATTTTTTTGAGCATAAGATTTACCTATTAAACAAGTAATTAGTAATAGTTGTAAAATTAGTTTCATTAGTTCTGTTTTTTTCAATGACAGATGAGATTCGAAATTGTTACAGTTTATAATAAATAACAGTTATTTTTTATTTGTTCATTGTTCCAAGGGTTGCTACTTTTTTTAGCCATTTTGCTCTAAACTTTTCTTTTGAGAGTCTTATAGGGCCAATGGTAGTAATTCGCACTTTTTTTATTTCTATATAGTTTAATGTTAGTTTTTTAACCGCATTATGACTCGGGCTTCTATAAAACCATTTATAGTACCAAGCAGGTTGGCCTAATATGCAAATTATTCTGGTTGTTTTCCCTGTAAACTATTTATCCCACCATAAAATAGTTTTCCCTTTAATTAAAAGGTTTAATAAGAGTAACACCTAAACAGCACATTTTACTGTTTAGGTGTATTTATAATCATTTTTTTTATAAGACGTGATTATAAAAGGAAGACACTTTTAGTTACTCTCTTTAAAAAAGTTATCTATATGAAACAATTGGGTGTTTGCAACTTTAGACCAATAAGCTGCATTGTGTTCTCCGGGACGTTCTTCATAAATATGTGGAATATTGAGAGTATTGAGCTTTTGATGTAAATCTCTATTTTGCTTAATCAGAAAATCATTTATTCCACAGCTAATCAGAATTTTTTGTTTAGAGTTCTTTAACCGCATTATTTGAGATGCTGCTGTATAATTAGCCCAGTTTTTATTGTCTTTTCCTAGTAATTTTGGTACTCCATAATCCTTTCCGTATGCAGAAAAATCTATAGCTCCACAAATACTTCCTATAGCTTCAAAAAGATCTTGATGTCTTGCTCCAATATACAAAGCACCATGTCCTCCCATACTCCAACCTACAATTGCAGTTTTTGAATTATCTGTATTGTAGTGCTCATCTATATAAGAAACAAGCTCACTAGCGATAAAAGTTTCATATTTTGAGTTTGTTGTTTCGCTATCAATATACCAGCTGTCATAATTACCATCGGGTAAAATAAATAGAGTCTGCATTTCTTGACTTAGACGAAGTAGAGAAGGAATATCTTTTTTTATTGTTCTTTCAGGGTAACCACTGTAACCATGTAAAATATATATGCTAGGAACGGACTTTTTAATAGTGTTATTAGGTCTTATTACTAAGGTTTTAATGTTTCTTTGCATTGATTGACTATATACGTTTAGCGTATCTACTTGTTGCGAAAAAGATTGGCAAAAAATACTTAAAATTGCCAAAACGGTTATTGAGTTTTTCATTATTATATAAAAGTTAATAAAGTTTTTTTGTTGAAAAATGTCAGGAAATGACTAATATGTTCTTAAGGTTAAAGAACTATAAGAGCCTAATCAGATGTTTTAAGAATATTGTTTTATTATAAATTAAGGTGTAATATAGTTTTCCATTAAAAAGTCTAAAGAAAACCCTAGTTTAAAATACATTTCTTTAGCCATTTCTGAGGCTTGTAGTGTAGCTAACGATAAATTTTGGTCAATGGCTTTGTTAAGTGTATGACGCATAATTTCGGTAGCAAAACCTTGTTTCCTTTTTCCAGGAATAATACCTAAACTGTGCAAGCCAGCAATCGTATTAGTAGTGTATAAAATTACGGTGCCTATAAGCTCTTGTTCAAAATAAACAAGATAGTAGGGGATGGTTTCTTTGGTTTTTAAAATGGTTGCTGTACTTATTTCGTAATTAAAGGCTTTAAAAAAGGCGTTGCTCCAAACATCAGCATCTTCTTTGTTTTCTACTCTTTTAAAATCGATGTGTCTTTGAGTTTCAAACTTTTCGTTTAGTTCTAAACTCATTCCGTATTGTGTTGACTTTAACTGAATTTTAGTGTCAAGTTCCATATTATTTTCTTGACCTGGTAGTGTAAATAAAGAAAATGTAAAACGGTTGTCTTTGCTAATTATTTGCTGTTGTATTTCCTTTAGCTGATTAGTAGAAGGAGAGAGGTTGGTCCAAATTCTATTAGGCCATTGAGCATTTTCAATGTAAGCGCTTTCAAAAGATGTTTCTTTATGATAACCTTGATATGGAGCCGCAGCAGTTTTCCATAAAGAGGCTAAATTGTTAATGTTTGATACTACTTTTTTCATTTTGAGTTGATTAAAAGAATACTAATTGCCATGAAAATAATTCCAATACACTTTTTGGTAGTTATAGGCTCAACAGGCAGGTTTAACCAACCAAATTTTCCTGCGAATAACGAAAAAATCAATTGACCGCATAAGCCAAAAGCAATCATTTTTGAAATCCCTAGTTTTGGTATGGTGTAAAAATAAAGAGAAATACCAATCATGCTAAAAAGTCCGCCAATAAACCATAAATACCAAGGTACTTGTTGCGCTATAGTTAATTGAATACTTTCTTCTTTGAATAGAAAGATGAATAAGCACCCAAAAACAGCACTAGCTACAGAGGTGGCTATAACAGCGATAACAGGTTGTTTTACAATAGTACCTAGTTGCGTGTTAAATCCTGCTTGAACAGCTAGTGATACTCCACCAATAAAGGCCAAAAAGTATATAAAGAATATTTTCATACTGCAAAGATGGGAAGGAAATAAGGTCTTTTTCTTTACATATGTTGATTGCTACACACTTTTTTTAATGCTTTTACGAATTCGGCTTAATTGAGTGGGAGTAATACCTAAATGAGAGGCAATATAGTGTAATGGTATTCTATTTTCTATGTTAGGGTTAGCGTTTACAAAATCAAGATATCGTTCTTTAGCTTCTTTTAAAACAATGTCAATTTCTCGTTTCTCTTTGTCAATTACCCAATTCTTTTCAAGATAAGCAATATAGAAGTTTTGCAAGTCTTGGTTATCCTTAATAAGTTGCCTGTATACATCATACGGAAAACTAATAACCGTTGAGTCTTCTATAACTTCTAAAGAAAACTGGGAAGGTGTGTTGGTAAGTGATGATACTACAGAACTTATAAAACTCCCTGATAAAAAGATATTTTTATGATATACCGTACCGTTTTTATGTAAAAAGCACGAAACTATTGCGCCTTTGTAAAGAACATGTACATGTTTTGATATTTTACCAAAAGCTAATAGGGTGGTTCCCTTTTTTAAATTATGTATTTTTACAGCTGAAAACAAAGAAGAAATGGAGTCGTCGCTTACCGTAGCATAACGATTAAAAACGCTTGTTAAAAAGGTTTTATATTCATTAGATTGATTCATTATTCGTTTAGGTGTTTTTAATTTGAATGATTTGTGCTGCAATACTTACTGCAATTTCCTCAGGGGTTTCACTTTTTATAGAAAGTCCAATAGGTGCGTGAATTTTGTTTAATTCTTCTTGAGTAAAGCCTTCGTTTTGTAAAACTTCCCACATGGTTTGTAGTTTTGCTTTGCTACCCAAAACTCCTAGAAATTTATAGTTGTTTTTGAGGAGTTTACTCAATACCAATTTGTCATCAGTGTATTTATTAGTCATAATGGCTACATAGCTTGAAGAAGATTCTTCTATGTAGTTTTCAATGTCGTTATAATCAATAACCTGTTTTTGATGAGCGGTTTGATTATTTTCTAAAGTGTTGAGGTTTTCTCGATTGTCAAAAACCACCACATAAAAACCAAGCTTTACAAAAAGTTCAGAAACGGCAACGCCTACATGACCGCCACCTATAATATACAAGGTTTCTTTAAAACCGATATGTTCTTTAAAGTACCAATCTTCTTTTGAGTTGATATCATACTCAAATTGACTTTCTAGAACATCAGGAGTAAAATCAAATAAGGTAGGAGATAAGTGTAAAGTTCCTTTTTTACCATGCTGTAAAGAAGAAATAATGATTGAGATTATTGAAATATTCTCTGAACCCAAGTAATGAAAGCTTACTGTTTGCTCACCAGAACAAATCATACCCGAACCATCTTTGATGTTTCCTTTATGGATTTGTTTTTTGATAAATGTTGGCGAATTCTCTAGCTGTAGTAGTTGTTTCGCTTCTTCAACGAGTGTAAACTCCATCACACCACCACCTACAGAACCGAAAATAAAACCATCTTCAGCAATTAACATTTTAAAACCCTTTCGCCCCGGAGAACTACCAAGGTTTTCAATTACCGTTAGCACGTATACCTTCTGTTTATTTTGAAGTTTTGTATGTAACTGTTGCCAGAATTCCATAAAAGTTTACTTAAAAATGGTTTCGCTCAACGCATAATAAATAGCCATCAATGCAGAAAAAATAGCACTGGCTAAAAAACGCCAATCGAGTTTTACTTTATTTTGAATGATAAAATTAGCGATAAACGAAATAGGAACGTTTACCAAAAACGACCAACAAGCAACTACAAATAAGTTACTGGTTATTTGTTCAAAATTTCCAGAAAATAACTTGATAAACAGTAAATGTCTAAAAATCCATAATGGATTAAAATAGGCAATAGCCAATATTGTTTTTGCTATGGTTCTTTTTAGTCCGCTATTGTTGGCTGTTTTTCTTTCTATCCAATTAAAATAATTAGGTATTTCTAAGGCATATACAGTAGCGCCAACCACAACCATTCCAAGGAGTCTGTATATTGAGAACTCGTTTACTAACAAGGCGGCAATAGTATCACCAGTGCTATAAATAAGTGCCCCACGAATTATATTTTGTTTAGTGTATTGTAGTTTGATACTCTTCTTATTTATTTTGAATTAAAATCTGATTTTAATAGCGAATAAATCTCGCTATCTAAAAACATCCCATTGTAAAAATAGTTCTCTCTAAAATAGGCTTCTTTTTGAAACCCTAGTTTTAAAAGAATACTTCTTGAGTTTTGGTTTTTAGGATTTATATTAGCTTCTAAGCTATTAAGATTGAAGGTGTTAAAAGCAAAGTGAATTAAGGTTTTCATAGCTTCTTTCATATATCCTTTTCCCCAATAATCAGGGCTCAACACATAGCCTATTTCACCTCTAAAGTTTTGTTTGTCTAATTTCCAAATTCCAAAATCACCAATTAGTTTGTTATTTTCCTTGTTGATGATAGCCCAAGTAATTCCGTTTTTATCTTTAAAAGCTTGTTGAATGAGTTCTATTCTTTTTTCAATGTCTTGTGGAGATTGAGGAGTGTCAGAATCTAAATACTCACAAACTTTTGGGTGAGTTCTAATGTTAAATAATTCTGAGGCATCTGTCTTTGTATATTCACTAAATAAAAGTCTGTCACTTTCTAATTCAGGAAACGTATCAAAAACATGTTCGTTTATTGAGTATGTCATTTTTATTTTTCATACAATCCCGTCAACACTTTTTCTGGTGTAAAAGGGGAGTGGAATTTTAATTTATAATTAGGGTTGAAAGCTTTTACAGCTTGCTGAATGGCAAAATAAGTTCCAATCCCGTACATCAACGGAGGCTCGCCCACCGCTTTCGACTTTTTAATTGCCATTTGATTTCCTTCGGTTTTTAAAGGAATTGTTTCTACTGTTTTGGGAGCTGAAAAAATATCAGGAATTTTATAAGTAGATAAAGCATTTGACAATAACCTTCCTTCGTTATTATACGAAATTTCTTCTAGGGTCATCCAGCCGATTCCTTGCGCTAGTGCACCTTCCACTTGCCCTAAATCAATACCCATATTCATGCTTTTACCAAAGTCGTGTACAATTTTTACATTGTCAATTTCATAATTACCACGGATACAATCTACAGTAACTGTTGTAATGGCAGTACCGTACACATGGTAGGCAAATGGATGCCCTTTTTCTTTGGTTTTATCAAAATGAATAACTGGGGTAGCGTAATGTGCATTTTCAGATAGCGCCACACGACGTAGCATCGCTTCAGCAATTAAAGCTTCCCATGTTAAGTCTGATTTTTTATCGCTTACAAAAACAGCATCTTCTTGAAAAGAGATATTTTCTTTTTTGGTAGAGAGCATGTCAGCAGCAACTTCTGTTAGTCGTTCAACTAACGAATTACAAGCCATTTCAGTTGCTTTTCCGTTAAGGTCGGCAGTTGAACTTGCTGCAGAAGGTGAGGTATTGGCAACACGTGTAGTGTTCGTGGTTTCCAGTTTAACCTTATCTGCCGAAATTCCTAAAACACTTTGTGCTACTTGCAACATTTTTGTGTTTACACTTTGCCCCATTTCTACGGCACCTGTAGAGACGCCAACACTTCCATCTTGATAAATATGCACCAAAGCACGTGCATGGTTCATTGGAGTATTGGTAAACGAAATACCAAAAGCAATAGGCATTAATGAAATACCTTTTTTGTAGTGGTGGTTCTTCTTATTGAAGTCAGCTACTTTTTGTTCTAGCTGTTCCAGTTGATATTGCTCTTTTGCGCTAAACCAAGAGTTTTGTGCTTGTACTTCGGTTGCAATTTGTCCGTATGAAAACTCATCGTTTTCAGCTAATAGATTGGCTTCTTGTATTTCTCTTTTGTTAATGCCTATTTTATCAGCGGCATCTGCTATAGCACTTTCAATAACAAACATACCTTGCGGACCTCCAAAACCACGAAAAGCGGTATTAGGCGGTAAGTTGGTTTTACAACTATACACGGTAGTATTCACATTCGGAACAAAATAGCTATTGGTAGCATGAAACAGAGTTCTCTCGGCAATAGCAGGTGATAAGTCAGCTGCAGCACCTGAGTTTTGTAAAAACTCAGCTTCAAAGGCTTTAATTTTTAAGTCCTTAGTTAATCCTATTTTATAAAATGATGAATAGGGGTGACGTTTCCCAGTCATGCGTAAATCATCATGTCGATTTAACATATATTTTACCGGACGATTCAAATGTTGTACTGCAACAGCAGCCATTACAGCCCATGGAGTAGCTTGGTCTTCTTTTCCTCCAAAACCACCACCTAAACGGATAACATCTACCTCAATTTTATGCATTGGGATACCCAACACTTTCGCAGCTGTTTTTTGCACAGCAGTAGGTCCTTGAGTTGATGAGGTAATTTTTATACTTCCATTCTCTTGAGGAACCGCATAACAACCTTGTGTTTCGAGGTACAAGTGCTCTTGTCCGTTCGAAAAAGTTTCGCCTTCAAACATATAGTCACATTCGCTAAATGCGTTTTGAGTATTCCCTAAGTTAAATGAGCGAGGAGCATTGATAAAACTACCTTTTTCTTTGGCTTCTTTAGCAGTTGTAATTACGGGAAGTTCTTCAATATCTATGGAAATTAAAGTTCTAGCTTTTTTAGCAATGGCTTCACTTTTAGCAACGATAAAGGCAATCGGTTGCCCCCAAAAATGGACTTCATCTTCAGCCCATAAGGGTTCATCGGGAATAATACCTCCAATTTGATTTTCTCCTAAAACATCCTTATAAGTGAATATTTTTACCACGCCTTCTAGCGCTTCTGCTTTGGAGTAATCTACCGACTTTATTTTTCCGTGTGCTTTTGGCGAATCATAAACCAATCCGAATAAGGTATCTTGACGTAGCATTAAGTCGTCAACAAATAACGATTCTCCTCTAACATGTGTAAAACTGTCAATATTTTTCATCGTCTTCATTAGGCAATTAATTTTTTTAGTTCTACATGATTAGGAAATAGCTCTAAAAAGTGAGCAAAAAATAACTGTCGTGCTAACAAACGTTTGTATTCAGCAGTTCCTCGAACGTCGGTGATAGGAGAGATTTCTGATTGTAAAACTGTTTCGGCTTCTTTTACAGTGTCTGAATTGATTGTTTTTCCGATTAAAAAAGCGTTGGTTTCGTGTAAATATTTCGGAATGGCAGCAACACCTCCTAATGAAAAATGTGCATCTGTAATAGTATTATTTTTTAGTGTAATTCTTCCTGCGGAATTTACACTAGCAATGTCTAAATGTGTTCGTTTACTTACTTTTTCGAAATTAAAATTGTCTTCTGCCTGCGGAACTTTAAATGTTATGGACTGTAAGATTTCGCCTTCTTGTAAATCGTATGTTTTGTAGTCTTGATGAAACTCTTGAAACGGAACTTGTCGCGTGTTTCCATCTTCTTTTTGAATGGTTAACGTTGAGTTTAATGCTAAAAAGAAAATAGACATATCGCCAATAGGTGAGGCGTTTACAAAGTTACCTCCAATAGTTCCCATATTTCTGATTTGTTCAGAAGAAATGAGTTTTAAAAATTGTTTTAGTTTCGGAAAAAGGGTTTGTAGTTGCTTACTTTCTGCAATTTCGGTAACGGTTGTATTAGCACCCAGTGTACAAAATCCTTCAGTAAAAGAAATTTCTTTTAAAGCGTTTTTATCGGTTAGTAAATGCACATCTTCTTCTGCCATTTTATCTGCATGCTGTACATATATATCGGTTCCGTTAGCTACTTTTACTCCTGTTTTTTCAAAGATTTTAGGTTGTATTTGAGTTAATTTTTTAGGGATTGATTCAAAATAATTAGGAATAAACCCTTCCTTGATTAACCAGTCAATTTGATGATTGTTATCTTTTTGTTGTAGTTTTTGTTCTATTTCAAAACCAGCTTTTTCAATCGATTTATAACCTGTACAACGACAAATATTTCCACTAATAGCATCGTTACATGAGGTTGTTTGCTTGTCGTCAAGAGCATAACCAGTCATAGAAACTACAAAACCAGGGGTACAAAAACCACATTGCGTAGCATAATTGTCAGTCATCGCTTTTTGAACAGTGTTTAGTTCTTTGGGTAAATTAATTCCTTCTACCGTAACAATATGCTTTCCGTTAGCATTTCCTAAGGGAGAAATACAAGAAGTTATACTTTGGTAACTAAGTTTATTATCTTTTAATTCACCAATTAAAACAGTACAAGCTCCGCAATCGCCTTCACGACATCCTATTTTTGTTCCTTTTAATTGTTGGTGTTCTCGAATAAAATCGAGTAAGGTAATACCAGCGTTTGCTGTAGTTTTTATTACCTGATTATTTAATATAAATTGTATCATAAGCAGAATGCAAGATACGAAAATGTGACGTTAGGTGAAAAGTTGAAAAAGAAAAGTGTGGAGTTTAAATTTTTTAATAATATAATGGTCAAAATATGTAGCAATAAAAAAGCCTCCAAATTTTGGAGGCTTTGTATATATTTTAAGAAAAATATTAAGCAAATAGGCTATCTATTTTTTCTTTTTCTTCTTGTGCTAAGGCAGGGTCTACTAAAATACGACCACTATGCTCATCAATTGTAATCTTTTTACGGTTAGCAATTTCTAACTGAACTTGTGGTGGAATAGTGAAGAAAGAACCTCCAGCAGCTCCACGTTCAATTGCAACAACAGCTAATCCGTTTCTTACTTTAGTTCTAATTCTTTTATAAGCAGTTAATAAGTGACCTTCGATAGACTTTGAAAATTCTTCAGACTTTTCTTTTAATAATTGCTCTTCTTTCTCAGTCTCTTTTAAGATAGCATCTAGTTCACCTTTTTTGTGAGTTAAATGTGCTTCTTGCTTCGCTAATTTTTCTTTGGTGTTGTCAATAACCTCTTTCTTTTGAGCAATTTTAGCTTTATATTCCTTAATTCTCTTTTCAGATAATTGAATTTCTAGCTCTTGGTACTCAATTTCTTTAGATAAAGAGTCAAATTCACGGTTATTACGAACATTTTTTTGTTGTTCTTCGTATTTAGTAATTGAGTTTTTAGATTCTTCAATCGCTAACTTTTTATTACTAATATCAGTTTCTAAATTTTTAACATCTTCAGCTAAATTAGAAAGTCTCTTGTTTAATCCGGCAACTTCATCTTCTAAATCTTCAACTTCTAAAGGTAATTCACCGCGAACGTTTCTAATCTCGTCAATTCTAGAATCGATTAACTGTAAATCGTATAACGCTCTTAATTTTTCTTCTACCGTTACTTCTTTTTTTGCCATCTGTTAAATATAGTATATTGGATTTGTACTTTTTTCGCTTAAAATAATTGCAAAAATACTAATTTTTTTGCTAAGATAATCAACTAAAAGGTTTTTTGTAAATTGTTCACTTTCATAATGTCCTACATCTGCAAGCAAAATTCTTTTTTCTGCTTTAAAAAACTCGTGATATTTAAAATCAGCACTTATGTAAGCATCGGCACCAGCTCGCATCGCATTTTTAATAGCGAAACTTCCTGAGCCACCTAACACAGCTACTTTCTTAATGGGTTTGTCAAGTAATTCTGAGTGTCTGACACAACCTGTTTTAAAAGTTTCTTTTACAAATAATAAAAAGTCTTTTTCATCCATCGCTGAAGGTAGTTCACCAATCATTCCCATACCTACATGTTGATTTTGGTTGTCTAATGTAATAATTTCATAAGCAACTTCTTCATATGGGTGGTTTTTGAAGAGTGTTGAAAGTATTTTTCCTTCTAAATAAGAATCAAAAGTTACTGTAATACAGGTTTCTTCTTCAAACATCAATTCTCCTTTTTTACCTATAGTAGGATTCGAATTTTCGTTTCCTCTGTAGCTTCCTTTTCCTTCTACATTAAAAGAACAGTTGTCGTAATTACCAATGTTACCTGCCCCAGCTTCAAATAACTTTTCACGTACATTAGTAGCTTCAGCAAACGGAACATAAGTAGTTAGTTTTTTAATGATTCCTTTTTTGGGGATTAAGGTTTTCATTTTTTCTAAGCCTAAAACTTCTCCCATTTTAGCAGAAACCCCGTTGTTTACATTGTCTAAGGCTGTATGTGTAGCGTAAATAGCAATGTTATTTTGAATAGCTTTTAATACAACACGTTCTACATAGTTGTTGCCGTTAAATTTTTTTAGTCCACTAAATACAATAGGGTGAAAACTTACAATAAGATTACAGTTTTTAGCAATAGCCTCGTCTACAGTTTCTTCAAGAGTATCTAACGTGACTAAAACTCCTGTTACTTCTGTGTTGTAATTACCTATTAATAACCCAACATTGTCAAAATCTTCGGCATACGAGAGTGGAGCCAGTTGTTCAATATAGTTGGTGACGTCTTTTATTTGCATTTAAGTAAGTTTCAAAGTATTAATATAGCAAAGTTACAAAGTAGAAAAATGAAAATAAAAGTATCCTGTACATTAATGCTTAAATTATTACTTTTGATATAATGAAGTTACTTCGATTTTTATTATTTCCGTTTGCTGTATTGTACAATGTTGTTACGACTGTTCGTAATTGGTTTTTCAATATAGGTGTTTTTAAGTCTAGATCTTTTGATATTCCTGTAATAGCTGTGGGAAATTTGAGTGTGGGAGGAACAGGAAAGTCTCCGCAGATTGAATATTTGATACGCTTATTAAAGGATAATTATAAAATTGCTGTGTTAAGTCGTGGATATAAACGAAAAACAGAAGGGTTTCAGCTAGTAAATGACACGCATAGTGCTGAAGATGTTGGTGATGAACCCTTACAGTTTTATAAAAAATTTAAAAAAGATGTTATGGTGGCTGTTGATGCTGACAGAACAAATGGAATTCAGCAGTTGTTACAGCGAGATAATTCGCCAGAAGTAGTATTGTTGGACGATGCTTACCAACATAGAAAAGTAACTGCTAGTAGTTATATTTTACTGACAAAATACAATGACTTATATGTTGATGATTTTGTGTTACCAACAGGGAATTTACGAGAAAGTAGGAGAGGAGCTAAACGAGCTAGTGTGATTGTGGTAACGAAATGTCCTGAGGGTTTATCGAAAACGGAGCAAGAAAAGATAGTACGAAAGATAAATCCGAAGTCGTATCAAAAAGTGTTTTTTACGACGATTGTGTACGACGAAAATTTAAAAGGAACAGAAGAACTAGCAATTTCAGACTTGAAAGATAAAGAAGTGTTGTTGGTGACGGGAATTGCGAACCCCAAACCATTATTGAACTTTTTAAAAGAAAAAGAAATAGGTTTTAAGCATTTAAATTTTCCAGATCATCATAATTTTACTCAGCAGGACATTTCAAATATTAAGAAAGCTTTTAAAGAGTTGTCATCTCAACAAAAAATCATTCTAACTACTGAAAAAGATTATATGCGTTTAGAAGGTAAGGTTGATCATCTTAGTTATATATCAATAAAAAGTGATTTTCTAAACGAAGAGCAGGTTTTTAACTCTTTGGTGTTAGAAGAAATAAGAAGAGTAAAAAAAACAAAATAACTTTATTTACTTGTTAATAGGCTTCTAAAAGTTGTGGTATATATTTTTTTTGAATTTTCTTTTTCTTCTTTTGGTATTGGTAAAGTAAATTTCATAATTCTATTAGCATCATATCCTTCAAGACTAGTACCTCTAGTTTCATCTGTAAAACAAATACTATGTTTATTATGTTTTTTGCTTAATGATACGTTTTTCATGTAGCTAAAAGTTTTAATAATATAGTATTCATTTATAAGAACAATACCATATTTAAAGCATTGAACTTCTCTTACAGAACACTCTAAAGCGTATTTTAAAGGAGAAATTAAAAATCTGTAAGAGAATATTCCCCAAAAAAGAGAAGCCATTAATATGTTGTAACCTATAGCTAAAGCAAATTCACCATCATTTTTTAAGGTATAGCCAAAGTATATTAAAGAAATGGAAGCAATAAAAAGGCACAGGGTAATTATAGCGTGTTTTTTCTTTCTTTTAGTTAGGTTTTTTTGAATAAAAAGAACCCATTCACTTTTGGTGTATTTAAAACTTAAGATAGGTTTTATTTTTTTGTATTTAATATCGTAAATAAAACGTCTTTTATTGGAGTCTATAATATATTTGATTAAAAGGGAGGAGAATAGACCATAGAAAAAGGCAAGTATAAAATAGTCGAGTCTAGGGTTTTGAACTCCTATATAGCCAGTAATAGCGAAATAAATGGTTCCTAGTGGTATAATTATAAATGATTTTATAAAAGTAATGAGAGTACCGTCTATATAATTTCGATCCATTTCTATAGTGTTTTTTATAAAGTATTGTGGAAGTTATATATGCTTTTCACCAAAAGTATCTTTAGCTTCCGATCGTAGTTGCTTAATATTTTGTTCCTCTTTACGAGGACAAATGACAAGTACATCGTCTTTTTCTACAATAATAAAATCTTGTAATCCTTGAATTACTACTTTTTTACCATTTTTAGTACTAACCATATTCCCGTTGGCATCTTTAAAAATAATGTTAGCTCCAACAGTTGCATTTTGCTGGTTGTCTTTAGCGAGTTTGTTGTATAAAGATCCCCAAGTACCAAGGTCGTCCCAACCAAAATCTACAGGTAATACGTGTACTTTTTCAGAGCGCTCCATAATTCCGAAGTCAATAGAAATGTTTTCACATTTTTCGTAGTTATTTTTAATGAAATCGTCTTCAAAATCGGAATTGTAGACATTATTCCCATCATCTAAAATGCCAACCATATCAGGAAGATGTTTTTGGAAGGAATTTAAAATACTTGAAACTGACCAAACAAAAATACCAGCGTTCCATAAATAATCACCACTTGCTACAAACTGCGTAGCTTTTTCTAGGTTTGGTTTTTCAGTAAATGTTTTTACTTTTTTAATTTCAGAAACATTTTCTTTAAATTGAATATAGCCATAACCTGTATTAGGATGATTTGGTTGAATCCCCAAAGTCATCAATATATTTTCTTTAGTACAGGCTTTAAAAGAAGTTTCAATGTTTTTAAGAAATTCAGTCTCGTTTTCAATCCAATGATCTGATGGAGCAACTAACATCACTGCATTTTCATTATGCTGGCGAATTTTTAGTGCAGCATATAAAATACAAGGAGCAGTGTTACGCATTGCAGGTTCTAGCAGTAACTGTTTATTACCAATTTTAGGAAGTTGTTCTAACACTAATTCCTCATAATGTTTATTCGTAGCGATTAAAACATTTTCAGAAGGAATTAATTGGCTAATTCTGTTGAAAGTTCTTTGCAGCAACGATTCACCAGACCCTAATAGATCATGAAACTGTTTAGGGTATTTTTCGGTACTTACTGGCCAAAGACGAGAACCTACGCCACCTGCCATGATTACTGCATAATAATTAGTGTTCATACAAGCTGTTATTTATTTAAAGCTATGAGTTTCACCTCTGCATTTTGATTGAACAGATACACGCGCTTATTTTCTAAATTTAAGCATTCGTAGCGTGTTCTGCGTTTATTTCCTCTTTTATATAGTTTTTCTTTAAACTGAAAAACACTTCCGTTTGGAACTTCAAAGATAAAGTTCTTTCCGTCTTCTGATTTTCCTTCTCGTAAAGCCAATGATAAATTTACATCGGTATCGGTACTTGCTTTCGGATTTTTTAAGTAGTTGGCTAAATAGGGTAAAATATGTTTAGGGTAAATCTCAGGCTGTAAAAAAGGCAGCATTAAATGCTGAAATACTGTTTTCCATTCTTTACCATGCGGTTGTACTCTTCCAAATTTTTGATAGGTAACATGATGTGCAATTTCATGAATTAAGGTTAATAAAAACTGATACGGATTCAGATTATTGTTGACCGTAATTTGCATGTGTCCGTTTGGCAATCGACGAAAATCACCATGTTTGGTCTGACGTTCGCTTACTATTTTCAAATTGATTTTATGTTCAATAATTAAATATTCAACTAACGGAATTGCTTCTTCAGGGATGTATTTAATCAGTATTTTTTTCAAAAGTCAGTTCGAGTGGTTTTTTATTTTGAAATAAAAAGGAAAAATAAAAATTGTATCGAGAACTAGCTAGTACTTCTCGATATAATTTTCTTTTCAATTATGTTGAACGAAAATCACTCGAAGTGACAATCGTTATTTCTCTACGGAGTAGAACTTGAAACTTGTAAAACTTTACCGTTGTAATACTTATTACCTGTTAAAGCAAAATCAAAAATGTAATTAGCCATTTCTTTAGCCGATAAAGGAGCTTCATAACCAGGAAAAGCTTCTTCTAACATTTCTGTTTGTACGGCACCTAACGCTAACACATTAAAAGCTATTTGTTGTTCTTTGTATTCTTCAGCTAGTAATTCTGATAAAGTAATTACTGCGCCTTTAGCAGAACTATAAGCTGCTAATCCAGGAAACTTCATACTACCTTGAACTCCTCCCATACTACTTACCGTTACTACGTGACTTCCTTGTTGCATAAATGGTAGTAAGTTTTTTGTTAATTCGGCAACTGCAAAAACATTTACTTTATAAACCTCTTCAAAATCTTGGGTGGTTAATTGTTCAAAAGGTTTATTAATTAATTTTCCAGCATTATTGATAAGGATGTCTACCTTTTTCCATTCAGTTGAAACAAAATCAACCGATTTTTTTATGTCACTTTCGTCAGATAAATCAACGGAAATAGTTGTAATGTTTGAATGATTTATTTGTTCTAAAGGTTTTGTGTTTCTAGATAGCGCTAATACCTGATGTCCTTGATTAGCAAATTGCTGTGCTAATTCAAAACCAATACCTCTACTAGTTCCTGTAATAACAATGTTCTTCATGTAATTGGCAAAATTTAAAAAGGCAAGCTACATAAAAATCACTACATTTATTGCTTAATCATTCTTAAATTATCATGAAAAAAATATTTTTTTTAGCGCTATTCTTAACAATGTCAATGACAATATTTGCTCAAAATACTTATATATTTTGCGGAAAATTAATTGATACAGAAAAAGGAAATATAAAAGAAGAACAAACCGTTATTGTAAAAGGAAATAAAATTGTTGAAGTGTTAAAAGGGTACGTTAACCCAGAAAACTCTGATGATGTAATAATTGACTTAAAAGACAAAGTGGTAATGCCTGGACTGATTGATATGCATGTACATATAGAAAGTGAGCATAGTCCAAAATCGAGATTAGAAAAATATATATTGAATGATGCTGATAGAGCTTATAACTCGGTAAAATTTGCAGAAACAACCTTATTAAATGGTTTTACAACAGTGAGAGATTTAGGAGGAACAGGAGTCAATATTTCTTTGGCAAAAGCAATTAAAGCAGGAAAAATCACAGGCCCTAGAGTATTCACGGCTGGTAAATCATTAGCAACTACGGGCGGGCATGCAGACCCAACGAATGGAAGTAGTAGAAAATTACTAGGAAACCCTGGTCCTAAAGAAGGGGTGGTAAACTCAGTTGAAGATGCTAAAAAAGCAGTACGTCAACGGTATAAAAATGGAGCAGATTGTATTAAAATTACAGCGACAGGCGGTGTGTTGAGTGTAGCTAAAAGTGGTGACAACCCTCAATTTACTATTGAAGAAGTAAAAGCAATTTGTGAAACTGCAAAAGATTATGGAATGCATGTAGCTGCTCATGCTCATGGAGATGAAGGCATGCAACGTGCGATTATTGGAGGAGTAAAAACTATTGAACATGGAACTTATATGAGTGATGAAACGATGGAGTTGATGAAAAAACACGATGCGTATTTAGTTCCTACCATTACGGCAGGAAAAGAGGTTGAAGAGAAAGCAAAAGTAAAAGGTTTTTATCCAGAAATTGTAGTACCTAAAGCGTTGGCTGTTGGTCCACAAATACAAGGAACTTTTGGTAGAGCTTATAAAAAAGGAGTTAAAATAGCTTTTGGTACAGATGCAGGAGTTTTTAAACATGGAAAAAACGGAAAAGAGTTTGGGTATATGGTAGAAGCAGGAATGCCTGTTGTAGAGACCATTCAATCTGCTACAATAACTAATGCAGCATTGTTAGGGATGAAAAATGAGCTAGGGCAAATTAAAAAGGGGTTTTTAGCAGATATAATTGCAGTAGAGGAAGACCCAACTCAAAATATTCATATAATGGAAAAAGTAGTTTTTGTGATGAAAAATGGAGAGGTATTTAGAAAAGATTAATAATAAATAAGAACTTTTAATTACTGAGTCGTCCTGAAATAGGTTGACAGTTTTTATAAAATATTAATTAAACCTTTGAAGCTAGCTTCAAAGGTTTTTTGTTGTGTATAAAGTTAGGT
>NZ_QUNS01000003.1:0-185383 GCF_003387615.1 Tenacibaculum gallaicum
TATTATTATAATCAAGAAAGACCACACCAAAGTTTAAATGGTGTGCCTCCTAATATTTTTAACCAAAATTGTCAACGAATTAGTTAACCTTTACAATTCCGAGTGATGGCGGGAAACCGTTAGGTTTCTTCTTTCGTTGCACTTCAGTTCGAAATGACGTTTTAACAAAGTTTGTCATTCCTGCATAGGCAGGAATCTCTTAGAGGATATTTAAGATGCACAAAACAAATCATCAATATTATATTTATATCATCACTAATAAAAAAGATGGGGTTTTATATATTGGTGTTACTAACAATCTTGAAAGAAGAATATTTGAACATAAAAACAAACTTGTAAAAGGTTTTTCTTCTAAATACAATCTGGATAAATTAATTTACTTTGAAGAATACCAATTTATTAAAGAAGCTATAAAAAGAGAGAAAAACATGAAAAAATGGAAAAGAGCATGGAAAATAAACTTAGTAATTAAAGAGAATCCTAATTGGGATGATTTAGCTAAAAACTGGTATAACTAACAAAAAGATTCCTGCCTACGCAGGAATGACAATACAACAATATGCTAACAATATTCAACGAAAAAGACATACAAGAGTTTGTTGCGCCACGTGAAGGCGAAACAAAATTAGGCGAGTGCGTTGCGGTTATCGACTCTAAAAAAGACCTACAATCAGAACTTAAAAACTCCTCTGCTTCTTTTGTTATTTTAGGGGTTCCAGAAGATATTGGTGTTCGTATGAATGGCGGAAATGGTGGTGCGCACACTGCTTTTGTTCCTGCTTTAAAATCGTTTTTAAACACGCAAAAAAACCAATTTATTGATGGAAAAGACATCCTAGTGTTAGGCTATTTAGATTGTTTGGACGATGTATATAGTTTTGATGTTTCTGACAGAGAAAAAGGTGATTTATTAGTAAAAGCAATAGATAAAGAGCTTTCTAAGCTTATCAAAATCATTGTTAAAAGCGGAAAAACACCTATTATCATCGGTGGTGGACACAACAATGCTTACGGAAATATTAAAGGGCTTTCTGAAGGAAAGGAGCAACCTGTAAATGTGATTAATTTAGATGCGCATACCGATTTACGTCGTTTGGAAGAGCGTCATAGTGGTAACGGATTTTCGTACGCCTTACAAGAAGGCTTTATTCAAAATTACTTTATGTTCGGGTTGCATGAAAACTACACGCCTCAATATGTGTTTGAAATGATTCATGATAGTTTAAACTTAGAGTATAATACGTTTGAAGAGTTAGAAGTGTATCACACTACTTCTTTTAAAGGCGAATTACAACGTGCTGAAAATTTTATAGAAAATACTCCTTTTGGTATCGAAATCGATTTGGATTGTGTGCAACACTTTCCTAGTAGTGCCATGACACCTAGCGGATTTACACCACAGCAAGCACGTAGATTTACACATTATTTTGGAAAGCTACAAAATGCTTCCTATTTACACATTTGTGAGGGAGCCCCAGCAGTTGTTAAAGATGAAATAGCTAACGGGCAAGTAGGAAAATACATTAGCTACTTAATTTCTGATTTTATTAAGGCTAAGAGTAATTAATTACACGTTATTGCGAACCGAGATACAACAAAACTCAATTAAAAACTTCAAGGTTTAGTTACACTGAGTTTTACGGCTTTTCTCTCTGGCTACGATACTTATAACTAGGTAAGAAATATAAAAAAAGTACGAGCATATGCTCGTACTTTTTATGGTATTAGATTTTGTATTAACCTTCATACACTACTGTATGAAGTCACTCGATACTACTGTATAGTGTTACGATACAGTAAGAGTATATGTAGACTCAGCTATCATAATATCCTTTAAAAATCGATCAGCACTAGAAGTAGCCTGCGTTTTAATTCTAACACGATAGTTACCCGCAGCAAGGGCAGGAGCTTGACCAATAATCTTCTTATAGCTGTTTTGAGCTAAATAAGACACTTTGGTTTCGGTACCGTCTTCGGCAACAAAATACAAACCAACCTCAGGTAAGTCACCCGCAACCTTTAAACGCAAACCATTCAGCTCAAACAATCCGTTGGCAGATAAGGTGGTATTCGTAGTTGCAGAGGTAATATCTTTTAAATTATTAATAACCGTGTTGGTAATAGGAGCAGTTACTTTTTGTAGCGGAATATCGTCTTTAATTTCGTTGATTAACTTTCCGCTATTAAGATTTACGTGTAGCTTATGAGTTTCAGGATTAAAACCATCTTCCTCGGTATCAAAAACCCCAGAAATAGAGTACCCAATATTTAGTAAAGGTAGGTTAATGTTATCACCGTCTTCTATCGACTCGATAATTTCTTCATAGTAAGAGTTAAGCACCGCCACAATATCGGTTTTACTCACTAGGTTACGTTTGCTCAACATTTTATCAATCAATTCATCTTGATTAATAGTACGCTCTGTTAATACGCGTGCTGAGTAGTTAATTTCATCGGTTAACTTGTTTTCAATTAAATAGTACTTCATCATATTGATTTTTAAATTATTTACTTTTCCTTTTGAATCCTTTTTGGGTAGTAACACTTACAATAAGAGTTACTCCTTTTAATAAGATTCCTCACTACTGTTCGGAATGACGGTTTGCTATTAGTTTGCGTCATTTCTGTAATGACGATGCACAAAAACATTTTCTAAATACTACTTACTTTACAAGTATATTTGCATACAGAAAAAAAAGTATAGCCTTAATGACACATCCTTTACGACAGCATATTGAAGAGATTATACCTCTAACTGATGAGGAATTTGCTTATATCCTAAGTTTTTTTCAACCTGTTACTAAGCGTAAACATCAATACCTACTACAAGAAGGCGAAACTGCCAACAAAGAATACTGGGTGGTTAAAGGTTGTGTAAAAAGTTATTTTATTGAGGATAGCGGTAAAGAACATATTCTTCAGTTCGCTATGGAAAACTGGTGGATTACCGACTATGAGTCGTTCGTAAAACAACTGCCTGCAAAAACAGCCATTAACTGTATAGAAGATTGTGAGCTATTGTATATCACTTATGAAAACCGTGATAAGTTAACTGCAACTATGCACAAAATAGAACGTTTTTGGGCTAAAAAAAGTAAAATGGGCAGAATAGCTCTTCAAAAAAGAATTGTATCGCTCTTACAAAATTCTGCAAAAGAACGATACGACCAACTTTTAGAACAATACCCTACCCTTTTTCAACGCGTTCCTAAAAAAATGATTGCTGCTTATTTAGGGGTTTCTAGAGAAACTCTTAGCAGACTTAATTCTTAGTTTTAGTATTTCTTATTATTTGTATGTGACATACATCACTTTAAATATGTGACATAGCTCCTGTGTAGAGTTGTGCTTGCATCGCAACTTTGTAGCATAATTTTAAAACATATTATTATGCCTTTTGTAAATATTAAGATTACTGACGAACAAGTAACTCAAGAACAAAAACGTCAACTTATTGAAGGAACTACACAACTTTTAGTTGATGTGCTTCAGAAAAACCCTGCAACTACCCATATCGTTATTGAAGAAGTTCCTATGGGTAATTGGGGACATGATGGTAAACAATACTTAGGAACTAAAAATAAGACTCATGAAAAATAAAACCGTAATTATTACAGGAGCTTCAACGGGTATTGGTAAAGAAATTGCTAAACTTTTTATAGAAAAAGGATGCAATGTGGTAATGAATGCTTCTAACGAAGAAAATTTACGAAATGCTTATAAAGAAGTAGGAAGTCCTTCAAACGCAGCATTTCTTGTTGGAGACATTAGTAAACAGGAAACAAGTAAGCGATTAGTAGCCTTGGCTTTGGAAAAGTTTAACGCTATAGATGTGTTAATTAACAATGCTGGAATCTTTGCTCCTAAGCCTTTTTTAGAGGTTGAAGAAAGTGATTTAGAGTTGTATTGGAATGTAAATTTAAAAGGAACTTACTTTGCTTCTCAGGCTGTTATTCCTAGTATGATAAAACAAAAAAATGGAGCTATTATAAATATAGGAACCGTTTTGGTAGATCATGCTATTGCTGGTTTCCCTGCTACTGCTCCTTTAATGAGCAAAGGCGCAATTCACGCCTTAACCAGACAACTCGCTGCTGAATTTGGAAATGATAATATTAAAGTAAATACTATTGCTCCAGGTATTATTAGAAGTCCGTTACAAAATAAAATAGGCATTGAAGATGCTGATAGTTTAGCTGGGTTACACTTGTTAAACCGTATTGGTGAGGTAACTGATATTGCTGAAGCTGCTTACTATTTAGCTTTTTCAAATTTTGTTACAGGAGAAACTATGAATGTGGCAGGTGGACACACCGTTGGTCATGCTATTTAAAAAATAAAAAGATGTATAAAGAAAATATAAAAGAGATAGAACTTTTAGTAACGAACTACTTTGAGGTTATTTTTTATGGAGATACTGAAAAACTTAAAGCATGCTTTCATAACAATACTCCTATTTATGGAGATATTAAAGGGGCAGATTATTTTAAAAGTTCTGAAGATTATATTGATGGTGTTGCTAATAGACAAAGTCCAAATGATTTAAAAGAGACTTTTAACATGAAAATCGTAGGAGTTGATATTATGGGGAAAATTGCCATGGTAAAGTTACATGTACCTATGTTGGGTTACAATTACTACGACTACCTATCTATAACTAAAATAAGGAATGATTGGAAAATTGTAGCTAAGATTTTTACGCATGTAGTATAAAGATAAAAAACCACCGATTAAAAACCGGTGGTTTATAAAATAATGTATTAAGGTTAGTTATTTCTTAGTACATGTTTTGTAATGCTGTAATATCGTTACCATTAAACTCTCCATCTTCATTAGAACTAAAGCAAGCTAACATAACTGATGTTGAATCGTATCCTGTTGGGGTACCTGATACATGGTTAGCACCAACACCAGCAGAACCTTCATTACTATTTTGTCCACAACTTTGACGGCTAAACCAATCAGTATGTCTAAACCCTACTGAATGTCCTATTTCATGTGTAATAACATGCTCGTTTACATTCGTTGAGTATCCTGATAATCCGTAGATTTGCACCCACTTATAAGGTAAACCTCCACTTGGAAAACCAGCACTACCACCAGAACCAGAAGAACTTGGATTACGGTATACTACCATATCTTTAGTATCATAGTTGGTACCAAAACTTAATGTAAAACTAATAGACACTCCACTTAGATTATTGTAATTATCTACTGCCCATTGAAGTGCTGTTTGCTCTTTACTAGAAAGACCGTATCCACCACCACCTGTATAGCCAATAATAGAAATATTTCTACCTTGAGATACTAGATTATTGGTTGAGTATTGACGTCCAGATTGATTTTTGTCCTTAGCTTTTGCTAAAGTGAATAGCTCTTGTTCTGTCATTACTACATCTTCTTCTAAAAATAATCGCACTTCTGAAGTTCCGTCAGGAAAGTAAAAATTATCATAACGAATATGATCTACATTTAACTCCAATTTAGCTGCAGCATCAACAACCTCTTGAGGTACAGGTTTGAGCCCTGGATTATCGCTATATTGCAGTATAGCATCTGACTCTTTAATTTGTTCGTTTTCACTTGAACATGAGGTGAAAAATACACCTACTGACAAGCCCATAATTAGGACTAACTTTGTTTTTTTCATGATATGAAGGGTTTTATAATTCGCTGTAAATCTACACTTTAGATTTAAATACTTAAAACAAAACTTAAAAAAATGTTAAAAAAAAGAATATTTAAACATAAAAATCATAAAGTATTAAATATTTAACAATAAAGGGTGATTTTAAACAACTAACAAACAAGTTAACAACGACTTACAAACAAAACTTCCTTTAACCATGATAGTTAAAGGAAGTTTGCTTAATTATTTATAGCTTTTACTACTTATATAATAGTACTTTGCCCCATATGTATATTTTGGAAGTTCATATCACTATCTTCTTGATTATAGATATAATCTGCTATAAAATCTCCTACTTTACTAGTGGAAAACGGGTTTTCTGAATTGATATCTTCTGTAGTTATTCCTAATTCTAATGATTTTTGAACAGCACTCTCTATTGTATCTGCTTCAGCATGTAGCCCTAAGTGTTTTAATAATAACGCTGATGATAGTATTGATGCTAGTGGATTTGCAATATCTTTCCCTTTTGCTTGTGGAAAAGATCCATGAATAGGCTCAAACAACGCATTTTCTTTTCCTACTGAAGCTGAGGCTAACAAACCTATAGAACCTCCTATAACACTTGCTTCGTCTGAAAGAATGTCTCCAAAAAGATTTTCTGTTAGTATTACATCAAACTGTTTTGGGTTTAAAATTAATTGCATTGCAGCATTATCTACAAATAAGAAATCTAGTTCAACATCTGGATATTGTGTTGCCAATGCTGTTACTGCTTTGCGCCATAACCTTGACGTTTCTAATACATTAGCTTTATCTACCAATGTTAGTTTTTTTCGTCTTTTTTGAGCTGCTTGAAAAGCTAAATGTGCCATTCGATCAATTTCTTCAACTGTATAAGAGCAACCATCAAAAGCATGCTTTCCGTCATCACTTAACTCTTTAATCCCAAAATAAATTCCTCCAGTCAATTCTCTATAAATAACAATATCTGTTCCTTCAATTCTATCTTTCTTTAATGGTGAATTGTGAATTAAGGTATCATATGCTTTTACTGGGCGTACATTACAGAACAGCCCTAACTCTTTTCGTAAACTTAACAACCCTTGCTCTGGACGTACTTTTGCTGTAGGATCATTATCATATTTTGGATCTCCAATGGCTCCAAATAAAATAGCATCACTCTTTTTACATAGCTCAATAGTTTCTTCTGGTAACGGGTTTCCTGTTTTATCAATAGCACAAGCACCCATTAATGTTTCTGTAAATAAAAATGTATGGTCAAATACATTACCAACAGCTTTAAGCACTTTTTTTGCCTGTTCTGTTACCTCAGGTCCAATTCCATCTCCTGGTATTATTGTAATATTATACTTCATCTTTTTACTTTTTATATCATTGTTGCTTCGAAAGCTGTTATTGTATCTTTTTTACTAATTAGAAAATCTATATCGTCATAACCATTTATCATACATAGCTTTTTGTATGGATTGATTTCAAAATCTACATTACCAACTGGTGTTTTAAGTTTTTGATTTTCTAAATCGACTATAATGGTTGTATCAGGTAATTCTGTTACTTTCTTCAACAAATTTGTTAAATATTCTTTGGGAACTTGTACTGGTAATATTCCGTTATTGAGGGCGTTTCCTTTAAATATATCCGCAAAAAAACTACTGATTACTACTTTAAAGCCATAACCTGCTAATGCCCATGCAGCATGTTCTCTACTTGAACCACAACCAAAGTTATTTCCTGCTATTAAAATACTTCCTGCATAATTTGTATTGTTTAGCACAAAGTCTTTATTTAAACTACCATTTTTTTTGTAGCGCCAATCTCTAAAAACATTGTCTCCAAATCCTTCTTTATTGGTTGACTTTAAAAAACGAGCAGGTATAATTTGATCTGTATCTATATTCTCTGTTGGTAACGGTACTGCGGTGTCTATTAGTTTAACAAATTTCTCCATTAGTTTAATTGTTTTGTAAAGTCAGTAATTTTCCCTTCTACTGCCGTAGCTGCTGCCATTAATGGACTTGCTAAAATGGTTCTCGCTCCTTGCCCTTGACGCCCTTCAAAGTTTCTATTTGAGGTTGACACACAGTATTCTCCTTCTGGTATTTTATCGTCATTCATTGCTAAACATGCTGAACAACCTGGTTGTCTTAATTGAAATCCCGCAGCTTCAAAAACTTCTTGTAAACCTTCTCGTTTTATCTGTTTTGCTACTTGCTGTGAACCTGGTACCAACCACGCATTTACATTCGCTGCTTTTTGCTTTCCTTTTATATAGTTTGCTGCTACTCTAAAATCTTCTATCCTAGAGTTTGTACAACTTCCTATAAATACATAGTTAACGGGTGTATTAATTAATGATGTTCCTTTTTTAAAGTTCATATACTGTAACGACTTTTCAAAGGAAGCATCATTAAATTGGGGAATGTTCTCTGAAATTTTTATACCCATTCCTGGGTTGGTTCCATAAGTAAGCATTGGTTCTATGTCTTCTGCCTTAAAAGTGTATTCTTTATCAAATTTTCCACTTTTATCAGTCTTTAATGTTTTCCAATAAGCTACTTTGTTATCAAACTCGTCTCCTTTTGGTGCAAACTCACGTCCTTTTACATATTCAAAAGTGGTTTCATCAGGAGCAATCATACCTCCTCTTGCTCCCATTTCGATACTCATATTACATACGGTCATTCGTCCTTCCATAGACATTTCTTCAAATACATTTCCTGCATATTCACAAAAATATCCTGTACCTGAATTTGTCCCTAATTGTGCTATGATATACAAGATTACATCTTTAGGCAATACTCCTTTTTTCAACTTACCGTTTACAGTTACACGCAAACTTTTAGGTTTTTCTAACAACAGGCATTGACTTGCAAATACTTGGGCTACTTGACTTGTACCGATACCAAAGGCAATAGTACCAAAAGCACCATGTGTTGACGTATGGCTATCTCCACAAACCATGGTCATCCCTGGTTGTGTTATCCCTAACTCAGGAGCCATTACGTGTACAATTCCGTTATATCGATGTCCTAATCCGTATAAAGTGATATTGTTTTCCTTACAGTTTTTTGTTAACTGCTCTAATTGATTTCTTGATAATTCATCCTTTATTGGTAAATGTTGATTTACGGTTGGCGTATTATGATCGGCAGTTGCAACTGTTTTATCAGGTCGAGCAATTGGAATATTACGTTCTTTTAACTCATTAAATGCTTGCGGACTGGTTACTTCGTGAATTAGGTGTTTGTCTATATATAAAATTTGTGGTCCGTCTTTAACAGTATCTACTACATGCGCATCCCATACTTTATCAAATAATGTCTTTCCCATTAAGCTATGGCTATTTTTGAAATTTTATTAACTTGTTTCATAATCTGATGAATGTCTTCATCGATTACTTCTTTTTGTCTATCAGCAAACTGTAAGAACGTTTTATAAGCTGTATCTAACTGAATTTTAGTTAACTCGTACCCTATCTTTTTTGCACGATACGCCAAAGCTGCTCTTCCGCTTCTTGCAGTTAATACAATAGCACTTTCGATTACACCTACATCTGCTGGATTGATAATTTCATAGGTTTCACGGTTCTTAATTACTCCATCTTGATGAATTCCTGAGCTATGCGCAAAAGCGTTTGCCCCTACAATAGCCTTGTTAGGTTGCACAGGCATTCCCATACGTTCACGAACCATCATACTTGTATCATACAGTAACTTGGTGTTAATATCTGTTTGAAGGTTTAAGTATGGATGCTGCTTTAAAATCATTACCACTTCCTCTAAAGCTGTATTTCCTGCACGCTCTCCTATTCCGTTGACAGTACACTCTATTTGACGCGCGCCATTAACAGCTCCTGCAATAGAGTTTGCTGTAGCTAAGCCTAAATCGTTATGGCAATGGCAAGAAATAATTACATTTTCAATGCCTTTTACGTTGTCTTTCAGGTATTTTATTTTTGTTCCATATTCTTCAGGCAAACAATATCCTGTAGTATCAGGAATATTCAACACTGTTGCTCCTGATTTTATAACTTCTTCACAAACTTTAGCTAAAAAAGCATTGTCAGTTCTACCGGCGTCTTCTGCATAAAACTCTACATCGTCTACAAAATTTTTAGCATATAAAACTGCCTCTTTTGCTCGTCTAATTACTTCTTTTTTCGAAGCATTGAATTTATACTGAATATGTGAATCACTAGTACCAATACCTGTATGTATTCTAGGCTTATTAGCAAATTTTAAAGCATCTGCAGCTATTTCAATATCTTTTTTTATGGCTCTTGTTAATCCACAAACAGCAGCATTTTTAACCAATTTGGCTATTTCTTGTACTGATGTAAAGTCTCCTGGACTCGATACAGGAAAACCTGCCTCAATTACATCAACTCCTAAGAAGTCGAGTCTTTCGGCAATAACTAGCTTTTGTTGGGTATCTAATTTACATCCTGGGACTTGCTCTCCGTCTCGTAATGTGGTATCGAAAATTTGAATTTTATCGCTTTGCATAAATCTAAATATGATTGTCAAAATAAAAACCAAATGTATATATTGGCTTTTCTATCAAGCTCTTTTTTAACGGGTTAGTTACGATATCAAAACAACAAAAAACAAAAACAACACACTGAAAAACAAAAAGTTATGCGTAAACAAATTACATTCTCCAATCAACAAAATGACGCGTTGTTTGTTTTGATAAAGTCTTTATCGAAGTCAGAAAAGCGTCAGTTTAATTTATATGTTGGTCGTTTAGGGGGTAATGTAGACGCTAAATTTTTTGCACTTTTTAAATTGCTTGAAAAACAGAAAAGTTATAACGAAAAGGCTATTATAGATAGCGGTGTGGTCAGCAAACAACAATTATCTAACTTAAAAGCACATTTATACAAGCAAATACTAACTAGTCTTCGTATGAATCCTGCTCATAAAAATATTAGAATTCAAATACGTGAGCAGTTAGATTTTGCTACGGTTTTATATCAAAAAGGGCTATACAAACAGAGTTTAAAACTGCTTGATAAGGCTAAAAACATGGCAGTTGAAAATGAAGAAAAAAATGTTGCCTATGAAATTGTTGAGCTAGAAAAGGTTATTGAAAGTCAATACATAACCCGAAGTATTGATACACGTTCTGACGAGTTAACTATCCAAGCGAAAGGACTTAGCATGCAAAATGTTATCGCCAGTAAATTATCAAACTTGTCGATACAACTATACGGAACTTTATTGAAAAATGGTTATGTAAAAAATGATGAGGAATTACAACGAGTGAATACTTATTTTTATTCAAAACTTCCTGAATATACATATGAAAACTTGGGGTTTAGAGAAAAGTTATGGTTATACAAAGCACATTTGTGGCACAGCTTTTTAACGCAAGATTTTTTACAGAGTTATAAATATGCTAATAAATGGGTAGATTTATTTAAGCATGATACTAAGAATATTTCTTTACATCCTGTTTTTTATTTAAAAGGAAAGAACTACTTATTAGAGAGCTTATTTTTTATAAAGCATTATGATAAGTTTAAAGAAGAGCTTTCTGCTTTTGAAGAGGAAATTAAAGAGAAAAGTATTCCGCAAAATAACAATACTGAAATCTTAACTTTTCTATATTATTATGCTAACAAATTGCACTTACACTTCTTAGAGGGTAGTTTTTCTGAGGGTGAATATTTAGTGGCTATTATTAATGATAAGATTAATAGTTATAAGGATCGTCTTGATAATCATCATATCGTCGTATTTTACTATAAAATTGCTTGTTTATACTTTGGTATGGGTAAAAACAAAGAGTGTATTTTGTATTTAAATAAAATAATTAAACCTAAAAATATTCAAGTCGCTAACGACTTACAGTGTTTTGCTAGAGTGCTTTCTTTAATTGCTCATTACGAGTGTGGATTGGATTATGATTTGGAGCGACAATTTAAAGACACCTATCGTTTTTTACTTAAAATGGAAAATTTACAAGAGGTCCAGAAAGAGTTTATTTCTTCTATAAAAGCCTTGGGAGATGTGTTTCCTCATCAAATAAAAAAGGAGTTAAAAAAAGTACACAGTCGCCTTAAGGTTTATGAGAATCACCCTTATGAAAAAAGAGCTTTTTTATATTTAGACATCCTTTCGTGGCTTGAAAGCAAGATTGAAAATAAACCTGTTGCTCAAATTATTAAAGAGAAAATTGTTTGTTCTAAAAAGTGTTGATGATGATATTAGATTTATTTTTATAAAATGTTATTGCTTATTAATGTAGTTTAACTTAATTCTTTCGTTTTCTTTTGTTTTAATAAAACATTCATTACCTTCTCCATTCTTTACAAGTGAATCACCTACAGATATCTAAAAAAATAACTCTTCAGAAACTCCACATCTGGGCTCAAAAAAAGAACCATCTTTCTTTTTTAATTTTAAAGTATATACTCGATTAGTTTTTTGCTTTTCAATTAAGATGGCTTTAAACTTCTCTCTTTTACACTTATTAAAAACACGTTCATTTGTCCCTAAATTTTTAAAATTAAACACAAAACTAGTTATAGCACCTGTAATAAGCATTGTTAAAATAAACCTTAGGCTTTTATTCATATTGTGTTTTTGAGAGTTTCTGTAATTATTCTAACTATTCTTAATTCTTAGACAGAATCAAACCATTCCTTACACTCAACAACCTCTATCAAATGTTTTATTGAAAAATGTTTTTGCTTTCCCCAAAATTTAAACTTATTTCTTAATAGTTTATGAAATGGTTCCTCACCAGAAAAATATCTATCAAATTCGAAGCTTGTCATATTAACATTAAAATGCCTTTAAAAATCATAAAAAAAAGTTTCTGTATCTAAGCCATCTGTCCCTATTAAATCAAACGATTCGGATATATCTATAACAATATAATATAACCTAACTTAAGCTTAATAAAATCGATAATCTCTCCTTCCACTATACTTTTCTAATAAAAAATACTACCTAAAACAATTGCTCTTTTTTCACTTGCTGATACTCTTCTATAATTGCTTCTAACACTTCTTTTGCTGGTTTAATTTCATGAATAAGCCCTGCTACTTGACCTATTTCTAGTTCTCCATCGTCCAAGTTTCCTTCAAACATACCTCTTTTAGCTCGTGCACGCCCTAACAATTCTTTTAATTGTTCTATGGTTGGGTTTTGTTGATATAATTCTTGAACTTCTTGAAAGAATTTGTTTTTTACCAAACGTACAGGAGCTAGTTCCTTTAACGTTAGTTGTGTCCCCCCATCCTTTACGGCTACAATTGTTTTTTTGAAGTTATCATGCGCTGAAGATTCTATAGTCGCAGCAAAACGACTTCCTATTTGCACTCCATCTGCTCCTAACACCATTGCTGCTAACATTCCTCTACCTGAGCCTACTCCTCCTGCAGCTATGACAGGTATTTTAACTTGTTCCTTTACCATAGGAATTAACGTAAACGTAGTGGTTTCTTCACGTCCGTTATGACCTCCTGCTTCAAAACCTTCGCATACCACAGCATCTACTCCAGCCGCTTCTGCTTTTAAGGCAAATTTTACTGAACTCACCACATGAACTACTGTAATTCCTTTTTCCTTTAAAAAAGAGGTCCAGGTTTTTGGATTCCCTGCGGAAGTAAACACAATTTTCACACCTTCTTCAACAATAATATCCATGATTTTTTCAATATCAGGATATAACATTGGCACATTTACCCCAAAAGGCTTATCCGTTGCTTTTTTACATTTTTGAATGTGTTCACGAAGTACTTCTGGATACATAGATCCTGCTCCAATTAATCCTAATCCACCTGCATTTGACACTGCTGAAGCTAGCTTCCATCCTGAAACCCAAATCATTCCTCCTTGAACAATTGGATATTGTATATTAAATAATTTGGTAATTCTGTCTTGCATAGCGTAAATGTACAATCATTAAGTATGAAGCACAAAAAAACCTCGAAAAAATCGAGGTTATATGTTTATGTTTTTATGTGTGAAAAAGTTACGAAATTACACCAGAACCTAATAGTTCTTCATTTCTATACCAAGCAACAAACTGCCCTTCTTGAATAGCTGATTGTGAATTTTCAAACTCTACATAAATTCCGTTATCAACTTTATATAAAGTAGCTTTTTCTAATGGTTGTCGGTAACGAATACGTGCTTCTACCTCCATAGATTCACCAGTTTGTAAAGCTACATCTTCACGTACCCAGTGTAGTTCTTCATTTGACACAAATAACACACTTCGATACAATCCTTGGTGATTTTTTCCTTCCCCTGTATAAATAACGTTGGTATCTACATCTGTTTCAATTACAAATAGTGGTTCTTTGGTTCCTCCAACTGCTAAACCTTTACGTTGACCTTTTGTAAAATAATGTGCCCCTTGATGTTTTCCTACTACTTTTCCATCCTCGTTATTGTAAGAGAATTTCGTTGAAAAATATTCTAACTCTGCTTCTTTATTCTCAAATTCTGGAACTGGACGATTGTACTGCTCAAATTCATCTGGAATTCGAACAATATCTCCTTCTTTAGGTTGTAGTTTTTGTTGTAAAAAGTCGGGAAGTCTTACTTTTCCAATAAAACATAGTCCTTGACTATCTTTTTTATCAGCTGTAATTAAATCTGCTTCTTTTGCTATTTCACGAACTTCTGGTTTTGTCAATTCTCCAATAGGGAACAATGCTTTAGACAATTGTTCTTGTGATAATTGACATAAAAAGTATGACTGATCTTTATTGGTATCTTTTCCTGCTAATAACTTGTATACAGGTTTTCCATCAATAATTTCTTCTGCTTTTCTACAATAATGTCCTGTAGCTACATAATCGGCTCCTAAACTTAATGCTATGTCCATAAACACATCAAACTTAATTTCTCGATTACATAATACATCTGGATTAGGTGTACGACCTTTTTCGTATTCGTTAAACATATAATCAACAATACGTTCTTTGTATTGTTCGCTTAAATCAACTGTTTGAAAAGGGATTCCTAATTTTTCTGCAACAATCATGGCATCATTGCTATCTTCTAACCACGGACATTCATTAGAAATGGTTACGGAATCGTCGTGCCAATTTTTCATAAATAAGCCAATAACTTCGTAACCTTGCTCTTTTAATAAATAAGCAGTTACACTACTATCTACTCCTCCTGAAAGTCCTACTACTACTCTTTCCATTTTATACTTTTGAAGCCGCAAATTTACGAAATAATAAACATTTTTATGATGGAAATAATTGATGACTTCATTACTAAAATTGATGGACCCTGATATGGCTTAGTTTATTACCTTATTTTAGAATCTTATTTAAATTCTCTATATCTAGAGTTTAATTTTTAGGAATTGAAAACGCTTCTTTTTTTCTCTTATCGGTAACAACTTCTCCATCCATGTAAAATTGCCATTTACCGTCTCTTTTACCATTTTTATACATCCCTTTTTCTTTCAAATCCCCTTTTAAATCGTAGTATTTTCCTTCTCCTTCTAATTTACCATCAACATAATATAATTCTTCAATCATCACTCCTTCTTCAGTAAAAACCTTAGAAAGTCCATTTTTCTTACCATCTTTATAAATACTCTCTTCGGTTAATTTACCATTTCTATAGTAGTTTTTTAGCACACCGTCTAATTTACCATCAACATATTCTTCTTCTGAAAAAAGTTTTCCATCAGAAAAATAATACGTCCACTTTCCTACTCGTTTTTTTCCAATCATCCATCCTTTTGTTTTTACTTTTCCTTTTGGAGTAAAGAATTGCACAAAAGCACTATCTGACTTTACAGAAAACTCTTTAGTCATAGAAGGCACTCCGTAAGAGTTAGGCTCGTAAAAATTAAATGTTCCTACCTCTTTTCCATTTTTAAATTCGCCTGAGTATCTTATTTTATTTTTATTATTGTTATAATACTTTTTCCATACTCCATCTCTTTTACCATTTGCATCAAACTGATTAATTTTTTGTGTTTGTGCAGCCATTGTAAAAAAGACTGATAATAAAAGTCCTGTTGAAAATATCCTTTTTATATTTATCATGCTATAATTTCTTTTACATTTCAAATTTACATAAACCATACCAATATGAGTATTGAATTTTTAATTTCTGTGTTAGAAAATGTTGATAACCCTGCTAGAGTAAACAGAAATAACGCTGCAAATATTGTATTGACACAACCTGAATTAGTAAAATATTTAGTCGATATTACTTTTGATATTGATAATAAACTATCTATTAAAGCTGCTTGGGTATTGGAATGGATTTGTACACATAATGGAATTGAACATATTACACCTTTCTTAGCTATTTTTACAAAAAATATTTCGAGAGTACATTTTGATAGTGCTGTAAGACCTTGTGCTAAAATTTGTGAGCATTTAGCAACAGCTTTTACCTCAAAAACGACCAATAAAATAAAAAAACAATTAACCGAAACTGATATCGATTTGATTATTGAAACTGGATTCGATTGGTTGATTACTGATCAAAAAATAGCTGTAAAAGCTTATACTATGAGTACTTTGTACTTATTTGGTTTACAAAAAAACTGGGTTCTCCCTGAGTTAGAACATCTAATTCGTACTAAAATAATTCATGAAAGTAAAGGTTGTAAAGCTAGAGGTAAAAAAATATTGGAGCTAATAGAGAAACAGAAAAACCAAAAACAATTATAAAACCTCAGAAGAAAAATCTTCTGAGGTTCTTTTATTATTTTACAAACAACGAAATAGTTGTAGTTTATTTTATTACCATGCCCATCCTTTAGTAGATGAAACCTGATCGTTCCAAGATTTTCTCCAGAACCACCAGCCTGACATAGTATACCATTTAAGGTTAGCTATTCCAAAACCTGTGTATCCTGTTCCTTGATAGAATCCTATTACTTTTCCTCCATAACAAGAATGTTGATATAAGTATACTACAGCTTTTCTATATGAAGGTTTTGTTACAATTAAAGAAGATAACTGATCGTTATAGCCACTTCCTACCCAATGATCTCTATAATAATAGCGATTCATTCTACTCATTCCGCTCATATATGTGTTATAATAAGCGTGTTTGTAGAAATAAAATCTTCCTGACCCATACACATCATAGCTATCACATTTAGCAGCTCTACCTTCAGTACCTACTTGATCTCCAGGGAAATTTTCAGCTACTTTCGCTCCATATTCTTGTAAGTCTTCTCCATTATCAAAAACCTTAACTTGAATATCAGTACTTCCTTCTTTTGGGTTATCAAAAAATAATGATTTTGGAGCTCTTTCTTCATCTCCAAAGATTTCTTGAGCAAGATTCACATCTCCTTCAGCATTAACTACCTCTCCGCTTTCTTCATTATATACATAAGACACCTTAAATTGTTTGCCGTAATAATCATAAGTGTGATTAATAGTTACTACATTTTCTTTAGCTAATTTTGCTTCTTCATTTTTCGATTCATTTTCAATTATACTTTCGCTTTGGCAGCTAAAAAGCAATGTAAAGCACATCACTGCTATCCATAAAAAATTTTGTTTTTTCATTTTTTCTTATTTTTTGAAACTCTTAGTCTTTTGCTAAGAGTTTATTAGTTTGATTAGTTAGTTTTTTAATTTTTTACAGGTATTAAAACCTCTCCGTTCTTAAAACGTGAATAATCTACAACGTATTTACCTGCTTGTAAAGTAATATTCGTTTTGTCTAACTTTGTTGCAACTTCTTCTCTTAGAGTTACATCTTCTGAAATAATGAAACCTTCTTCTTCTAAACTTCTTGAAAACACTAATCGTACTGACTCGCCTTCATTTCTAAATGCTATCACTCCATTATCTTCATCATTATTTCCTTCCATAAGTTTTGAAAAAGTTTCTTTTACTTCTTCTGATGAGCCTGAACTTGCATTTCCATATACAAGTATATCTCCATAATCGTTTTTAAAACATACTCCTGGACCTGTAGTACAAGTTCCTCTACTAAAGCGCCAATCCATTACATATACCCATGGTGGGTTGTGCATACGAGCTTGTTTTACCTCTAAGTTTTTGTCGTTTAATAATTCATTTGTAGTGTCTTCTTTTTGACATGCTTGTAGCATCATAAAAGCGATACCTACAAGTACAAAGTTTTGTAGTCGTTTCATAAAATAATAGTTTTCGGGGTTAATTACAGACTCAAATATACACGAAAAACAAAACATAACAATCAGGATAACAATTATTTACATCACAGGAAAATCACCCTTTAGGTAAAACTACTTTTAATCTATCTTTCCTAGTGTTGCTAAGTACATTAATTTATTTCCTATATAAATAAAGTGTTTATTCCTTTATTAAATACAGTCTAAAACCTAAATTTTCTCTTGCCTTTCATGTATAGTTTTACCAACTTATAAATCAAAATAAAAATTATGTTAAAAAAGATTTTAAAGCTAAGTGGTGTTTTAGAGTTGAACACTTTAAATCAAAAAGAAATTAAAGGAGGTACAAACGAAAACAATGAAATTTATCCATACTTATGTTGGGATTCTGCAGTTGGAACAAGCGACAATTATCAATCAAGTATTGATGTATCAGGCGATGGTATTGTTTGTACACCAAACGTAATAGATTCTCAAGGAACACCTATAAAAGCAGGATAGAATAAAAAAGAAACGAGCCTAGGCTCGTTTCTTTTTTATTCTTTTATAATTACCCTAAATTAGTTGGTTTACGGTATCCTTGAAAAGGCTGCTTAAGTAGCTCCTTTAAACTTGAGTTTTTTTCTTCATCCGGAAACGTATCTACTCCATACACTATTTTTTCTCTGTCCAGCTCCATGTACGTTCCTAATAATCGATCCCAAATAGAAAAAATATTCCCGTAGTTAGAATCGGTATAAGGTAATATATTATGGTGGTGTACTTTATGCATGTCAGGTGAAACAATAACGTAACTTAATACTTTGTCTAATTTCTTAGGCATTTTAATGTTAGCATGTGTTAGTTGTGTAAACACTAACGACATAGATTGATATAGCATAATTATACCTATTGGTGTTCCTACCAAAAAAACACCTAGTAATGTAAATGTAAAACGGATTACACTTTCTATTGGATGATGCCTGTTTGCAGTAGTTGTATCTACCTTATGATCAGAATGGTGCACTAAATGCACCATCCATAAAGGTTTTACTTTGTGTTCTACTAAGTGTGCCAGATATGCTCCAAAGAAATCTAAACACAAAACTCCTAATAACACGTACAACCATAATGGCATTTTAGGAAGCCAATTAATCAATCCAAAATCATTCGCTTGTACCCAATCTGCAGTTTTTAGTAAAAGAAAAGCCAGTGCAAAATTGATAATTATGGTAGTACCTGTAAAAAACAAGTTAGGCCATGCATGTTTCCATTTATTGTACTTAAAACCAAATAAAGGCACAGCGCCCTCCAATAACCAAAAAAAGGTTATTCCGCCTACTAAAATAATACTTCTGTGACTAGAAGGAATGGTTTCAAAATAATGTATAAGAGTTTCCACTATGATATATTTTTCCTAAAAATAGAAAAAATATCCATAATAACTTATTTTTTAGAACTTCCCGATTGTGGTAAACGTTTTTTTAGTTCCTCTACTATTCTATACGTAGCAGGACAAACCTCTGTGTTTTTAATAGTTAAATCCGCTATTTGAATAAACTTTTTTCGATTGGTATGTGGATACTCAGAACAAGCTTTCGGGCGAACATCATAAATAAAACAAGTATTATCTCGCTCATCTAAAAAAGTACATGGTGCCGATTGTAGTACCATAAAATTATCTTCGTCTCTTTGTAAGTATTGATTTGTAAAATCAATCACTTTCATTTTTAGATGCTTCGCAATACGCTCTACATCCTTTTCGGTAAATATCGGTGAAGTCGTTTTACAACAATTTGCACATTCTAAACAATCCGTACGTCCAAATTCTTCTTCATGCAACTCCTGCATCAATAAATCCAAACGTTTGGGTGTTCTTCTCTTTAATCGTTGAAAATACTTCTTATTTTCTTGTAAAGCGTCTTTTGCTAATTTTGGTAAGTTCTCAAGGTCTTTATCCATAGCGCAAAGGTACGAAAGCACCTTTGAAGTCTAACATTATTGTGTCTTAAAAAATCCTATGGTAAATCGTGGGAAGAAAAAATTAAAAACACTAATTTTGTGCGACAATTAAAAAGAACCAATGAATATTCAATCGTTAATAGAAACGAAAGTAAAAGAAGGATTTTTAGCCTTGTATGATGTAGAAATTCCAAGTGTAGAATTTCAAGCAACCCGTAAAGATTTTGAAGGAGACATTACTGTTGTTGTCTTCCCATTACTACGATACAAAAAAGGAAATCCTGTTCAAATTGGTGAAGATTTAGGTAAGTATTTAGTTGAGAACATCAACGAAATTACTAACTACAATGTTGTAAAAGGTTTTTTAAACTTGGTAGTTGATGACTCTTTTTACGTGAACTTTTTTAATGAAATTGCAGCTGATGCGACCTACGGTTTTGTAAAAGAAGATGAAACAGATGCTCGTATGGTAGAGTATTCTTCTCCAAACACAAACAAGCCTTTACACTTAGGGCACGTTCGTAATGTGCTATTAGGATATTCGGTTGCTGAAATTTTAAAAGCAGCAGGACATAAAGTTTACAAAACACAAATTATTAATGATCGTGGTATCCATATTTGTAAGTCGATGTTGGCTTGGGAAAAGTATGGAAACGGTGAAACTCCTAAAACTACAGGATTAAAAGGTGATAAACTGGTTGGAAGTTACTATGTAAAATTCGACCAAGAGTATAAAAAAGAAATTTCTGAGTTAGTTGCTGAAGGAGTTTCTGAGGACGATGCTAAAAAACAAGCTCCATTATTTTTAGAAGCACAAGAAATGCTACGTAAATGGGAAGCAGGAGATAAAGACGTTGTTGCCCTTTGGGAAATGATGAATGGATGGGTATACAAAGGTTTCGACGTAACTTATGAAAACATCGGTGTTAACTTTGACAAATTATACTACGAAAGCAATACTTATTTATTAGGAAAAGATATTATT
This sequence comes from Tenacibaculum gallaicum, assembly GCF_003387615.1. Taxonomy (GTDB): domain Bacteria; phylum Bacteroidota; class Bacteroidia; order Flavobacteriales; family Flavobacteriaceae; genus Polaribacter; species Polaribacter gallaicus. Next base: position 20,694 of record NZ_QUNS01000003.1, read on the forward strand.
GAAGAAGGTCTTAAAAATAGAGTTTTCTTCAAAAAAGAAGATGGTTCTGTTTGGTGTGATTTAACTGACGAAGGACTAGACGAAAAACTAGTGTTACGTTCGGATGGAACTTCAGTATACATGACGCAAGATATTGGAACTGCCATTCAACGTTCTAAAGATTTTCCTGATGTAAACGGAATGGTGTATACCGTAGGTAACGAACAGGATTACCACTTTAAAGTATTGTTCTTAATCTTACAAAAATTAGGATACTCTTGGGCTAAACAATTATTCCATTTAAGTTACGGAATGGTAGATTTACCTTCAGGGAAAATGAAGTCTCGTGAAGGAACCGTAGTTGACGCCGACGATTTAATGCATGAAATGACGAACACTGCTCGTGAAATTTCTCAAGAATTAGGGAAGTTAGAAGGGTATTCAAACGAAGAGAAAGAGGAATTGTATAAAATTATAGGATTAGGAGCTTTGAAGTACTTTATTTTAAAGGTAGACCCCAAAAAGAGAATCTTGTTTGATCCACAAGCATCGGTAGATTTCCAAGGAAATACAGGTCCGTTCATACAATATACCTTTGCAAGGATTCAATCTATCTTACGTAAATCTGACTTTGATTACTCTGCTCCTGTCTCTGTAGAATTACACGAGAAAGAAAAAGAATTAATTAAGCAATTAGAATTGTATCCTGAAGTAATTCAGCAAGCAGCAAATAATTACTCACCTGCAGTAATCGCTAATTACACATATGATTTGGTAAAAGAATTCAATTCATTCTATCAAAACGTATCAATTTTAGGAGAAGAAAATCAAGATAAAAAAGTATTTAGAGTTCAGTTGTCTAAAAAAGTAGCTGACACGATAAAATCAGCATTCAATTTATTAGGAATTCAGGTTCCTGAAAGAATGTAATAATTAACAAACAACAAGTAAAAAGTAAACAACATGAAATACGACGTACTAATAATCGGAAGTGGTCCCGGAGGTTATGTAACAGCTATTAGAGCTTCTCAATTAGGGTTTAAAACCGCTGTAGTTGAAAAGGAAAACTTAGGTGGAATTTGCTTAAACTGGGGATGTATCCCTACCAAAGCATTATTAAAATCTGCTCAAGTATATGACTACTTAAAACATGTTGATGAGTACGGTTTAAAGGCAGAAGCAATCGATAAAGATTTTGAAGCAGTTATTAAGCGTAGTCGTGGTGTTGCTGAAGGAATGAGCAAAGGTGTTCAATTCTTAATGAAGAAAAATAAAATTGATATCATCGACGGATTTGGTAAGGTCAAAGCTGGAAAAAAAGTTGATGTAACTGATACAAATGGTAACGTAACTGAATATTCAGCAGACAATATTATTATCGCTACAGGTGCTCGCTCTCGTGAATTACCAAGCCTGCCACAAGATGGTAAGAAAGTAATCGGTTATCGTGAAGCAATGAGCTTACCTAAACAACCAAAATCTATGATTGTTGTAGGTTCTGGTGCTATCGGAGTTGAATTTGCACACTTCTATAACTCAATGGGGACTGATGTAACTGTAGTTGAGTTTATGCCAACGATTGTTCCTGTAGAAGATAAAGATGTTTCTAAGCAAATGGAACGTTCTTTCAAAAAAGCTGGAATTAAAGTAATGACAAGTTCTTCTGTAGAAGCTGTTGATACTTCTGGTGACGGAGTAAAAGCTACCGTGAAAACTAAAAAAGGAGAAGAAATTTTAGAAGCAGATATCGTATTATCAGCAGTTGGAATTAAAACTAATATTGAAAACATCGGTTTAGAAGATGTGGGTATTATTACTGATAGAGATAAAATCTTAGTAAACGATTGGTATCAAACGAACATTCCAGGTTATTATGCTATTGGTGATGTTACACCTGGTCCAGCATTAGCACACGTTGCTTCTGCAGAAGGAATTACCTGTGTTGAAAAATTAGCTGGTTTACACACTGAAGCTATTGACTATGGAAACATTCCTGGTTGTACCTATGCTACTCCAGAAATTGCTTCTGTTGGTTTAACCGAAGAGCAAGCTAAAGAAAAAGGTTATGAATTAAAAATTGGAAAATTTCCTTTCTCTGCATCAGGTAAAGCAAAAGCTGCAGGTACTCCTGACGGATTTGTAAAAGTAATTTTCGATGCTAAATATGGTGAATGGCTAGGATGCCACATGATTGGTGCTGGTGTTACTGATATGATTGCTGAAGCTGTTTTAGGACGTAAATTAGAAACAACTGGTCATGAAGTATTAAAAGCTATCCACCCTCACCCAACGATGAGTGAAGCGGTTATGGAAGCTGTTGCCGATGCTTATGACGAAGTGATTCACTTATAAGATTCACAAACTTTATATAGTTAAAACCTCGTCTTTTTTGACGAGGTTTTTTTATATTTGAATATGAAAAAAATATTCGCAATCTTCGTATTATTATGCTGTTTTTATTCTTGTAAAACAGAAGAAAAGAAAGCACCTGTAAATCCGCTAACAGTTCCTTTTAGTGAACGTCCAACTCCTAAACTTCCAAATACTAATAATGTTTCTACTGGTGTTATAGGGGGTGCACATTACATATGCCCTAAAAAGTGTAAAGGAGGAACTTCAAATATTAAAGGAACTACCTGCCCTGTTTGTCAAACTCCACTTGCTCACAACCAAGGATTCCACAATACTCCAAACAAAACTTCGAATGCACCAATATCAACACCTGCAACGCCACCCACTTCTGGGCCAAATGCAGCTGGACAATATCATTATACTTGCTCTAACGGTTGTACTGTTGGTTCAGATAATTCAGGCCAATGTAAGAGTTGCGGTGGAAAGCTAGTTCATAATGCTGCTTTTCATAGTTAAAAAATATTTATTGATACAGTACCTTTTCAATAAAACAACAATAAAATGTCCTGTTTACTTCAGAAAGAGTAAATAGTTATTCTTAAATTCTAAAAACTAATATATTCGCTTTCCAATAATAGCACTCATTAGAACAATGAGTAAACAAATAAATATGAAAAATACAATTACTCCAAAAAAACATGAAAGAGTAAATATAAATGGTCTTGAAATTTATTATGAAGTTTATGGTAAAGGTCAACCTCTTCTCTTACTACATGGTTTTACACAATCCTCTATTGCTTGGCAAAAATATATTAAAGAATACTATAATGATTTTGAAGTATACTTAATAGACCTAAGAGGACATGGAAAATCGAGTAAATTTGAAAAACAGTTTTCTGTAAGAGCTGCATCCGAAGATATTTTGTCTCTTATAAAAAAGCTTAGTATTGATAAAATTAAAGGAATTGGTTTGAGTTTTGGTGGAGATGTACTTCTTGAATTAAGTAGTATGAGTCCTGAACTTGTAGAAGCTATGGTTATTATAGGAGCTAATGGAAACTGGGATAGTCAAAATTTCCCTTCTATGCTTAATACTTTTAATTATAATAATATTGAAAAATTCCAATGGATTAGAGACTATCACGCTGGTGGAGAAGAACAAATTAAAGGTATTTTAAATCAGCTTGCTAATTATAAAATAAAACTAACAGATGAAGAACTAAAAAGGATTAAAGCTAAGACATTACTTGTTTTAGGAGATAAGGCCGAACAAATATCTTTAGACTCCGTAGTACAGCTTCACCAAACACTTAATGATTCTCAATTATGGGTAGTTCCTAACACAGGCCATTATGCACATGATGGTGATAATAAGACAGAGTTTTTAAGACTTTCAAAAGCTTTTCTTAAATAATCAACTGGTAGTTCTTTTCTTCTAAAAGTATGTAATTACCTTACTTTTATTACGGCTTTTTTAAAGTTTAGTTGAGACCTATTACATAAATTTATATCAACTTTAAAATTTATGATTATGTTAAAAAATATTTCAAACATGGGGTCTGTCTTAAAAGCTTCTGAACAAAAATCTATTACTGGTGGAATTACTAGTATATGCCCTAGAGAAGGTTTAGCCTGTAACAATCAATATCCTTCTCCAGTACACTGTATTACTGATGTTCCATATTGCTGTGTTGATGGTTACTTTGAAAGATGCTACTAAACTTATAAAATATAAATACTTATAAACCTCACCACATATTGGTGAGGCTTTTTTATATTTGAACTGATGAGCTACCTAATTCAAATAATATTTTTCTTTAATGTAGTTGAGCGTGTCGTCCTAAAGTAGAACAATCAATTGAATACTTTTTCTCATACAAAGGTGTTGTTTGATACAAAGTTATTAATAAATAGAAGTTACTTTCTACTACCTTTAAAAGGTTTATTTTAAGAAAAACACACAACAAACCTACTCATTAACAGTAAAAATTATTTAAAACCACGGATTAATCAATAAAGACAAAACAAGTTTATAATTTCGGCATGATAATTGTATTTAAGAAAACTTTAACATAATCTACTATACTATGAAAAACTATCTACTAAACAGTTTTGCATTGAGGGGACAATTGTTATAGAAAAAGAAAAAACTCGAAGCTGCTAACTTCGAGTTTTATTTTTATAAAATATAGATATCTAATTTATCTAATTAACTTCTTGTATTTAATACGTTTTGGCATTAAATCACCTCCCAAACGTTTTTTCTTGTTTTCTTCATAATCAGAGAAAGAACCTTCAAAGAAATATACTTGACTATCTCCTTCAAAAGCCAAAATATGCGTACAAACACGATCTAAAAACCATCTATCATGCGAAATTACCACAGCACATCCAGCAAAGTTTTCTAAACCTTCTTCTAAAGCTCGTAAAGTATTCACATCTAAATCATTCGTAGGCTCATCCAATAATAGCACGTTACCTTCTTCCTTTAACGTCATCGCTAAATGCAAACGATTACGTTCTCCTCCCGATAAAGTATTTACCTTTTTATTTTGCTCACTTCCTGAGAAATTAAAACGACTTAAATAAGCTCGAGAGTTTACTTGCTTACCTCCCATCATCACTAAATCTTGACCTTCTGAGAAGTTTTCCCAAATAGATTTTTCAGGATCTATATTTGAGTGTGATTGATCAACATAGGCAATTTTTGCAGTTTCACCTACCTTAAAGTTTCCTGCATCTGGAGTTTCTTCTCCCATAATCATTCTGAAAATAGTGGTTTTACCAGCTCCGTTCGGACCAATAATCCCTACAATTCCCGCCTGTGGAAGGTTAAATTCTAAGTTTTCATATAATAACTTATCTCCATAAGCCTTAGAGACCCCAGTAGCTTCGATTACATTCGTTCCTAAACGTGGACCATTCGGAATGTAAATTTCTAATTTTTCTTCTGTTTGCTTTTGGTCTTGGCTCATTAACTTTTCATAGTTCTTCAAACGTGCTTTTTGCTTTGTTTGACGACCTTTTGCTCCCTGACGAACCCACTCTAGCTCTCGCTCTAATGTTTTTTGACGCTTAGATGCTGTTTTGCTTTCTTGCGCTAAACGTTGTGATTTTTGGTCTAACCAAGATGAATAATTTCCTTTCCATGGAATACCTTCTCCTCTATCTAACTCTAAAATCCATCCTGCAACGTTATCTAAGAAATAACGGTCGTGCGTTACAGCAATTACAGTTCCTTTATATTGTGCTAAATGATGCTCTAACCAGTGTACAGATTCTGCATCTAAGTGGTTGGTAGGCTCATCTAATAATAAAATTTCTGGTTCTTGTAATAACAAACGACATAAAGCTACACGACGACGCTCTCCCCCTGATAATACTCCAATTTTCTTATCTCCATCTGGTGTACGTAACGCATCCATGGCTATTTCTAACTTTGTATCAAGTTCCCATGCGTTAGAAGCGTCAATTTTATCTTGTAACTCAGCCTGTTGATTCATCAACTTTTCCATCTTGTCAGGATCAGAATACACTTCTTCTAAACCAAACATATCATTGATTTTGTTGTATTCGTCAAGGATGGCAACTGTTTCTGCAACTCCTTCTTTTACAACTTCCATCACTGTCTTATTCTCATCTAGCTTAGGTTCTTGCTCTAAGTAGCCTACTTTATATCCTGGAGAAAAAGTAACATCACCTTGGTAGTTTTTTTCTACCCCAGCTATAATTTTTAACAAGGTAGATTTACCCGAACCGTTTAAACCTAAAATACCAATTTTAGCTCCGTAAAAGAAACTTAAATAAATATCTTTTAAAACTTGTTTTCCTGTGCTTTGGTAGGTCTTAGAGACCTTATTCATTGAAAAAATGACTTTTTTATCGTCGCTCATTTGTTTTATTGTTTATAGTTTGTTGTTTGAAGTTTATAGTTTTTGGGGTTACGATTTTCTGTTAAATTTTTGTCCTTTGATACCTGAATTCCTAAGATAATACATAAAAGCTCCTATTTTGTTCTTTTCAACTTCACACATTTCAGATAATTTTTCAAATTGTTCTTTCGTAATTAATTTTTTATCAAAAGCTCTATAGGATTGTGACTTTAGTTCTCCTGCCGAACCTTTTGCATAACTTAAAAAATTATGAAACTCACTATTTCCATCTCTATCAAAACCTTCTGCAATATTATCCATTATTGACCCAGAACTCCTTTCCATTTGATCTTTTAAGCTATAATTCTTTGATAAGTTAGATTTTAGAAAGAGTTCTTCAACATATTGACAAATCAACCTTCCTCTTTGCCAAACCTCTAAATCTTCAAACTTTTCAATCTTTCCCATAATTTGGTTTTATAATTTCATGATTTGAAGTTTGATTAGAACTTATCAACAAATAAACTACAAACCATAAACTTATTTTTAAACTCTTCCTTTTAAGGCGTTAAACACCCATGCATTAGCAAAAAAACCTAAACCAACAGCACCAAAACCATATCCGGCTATTTCATCGTACTTAAATACTGCTAAACATATAAGTAAAATCCCCATTAATACCATTATAAGCGTTGCCCAACCTAGGACAGTGTTTTTGTTCATTGCCATAATTTACTTTTTTCAAAAAAATGTGAGCTACAAATATCGGTAATTATTTAGACTTATTCATGCTCTTAATCTTAATACATATAAAAAAAGTCTTGCTATAGCAAGACTTTTTTAGTGATTTTAAATTTATATAAAACTAGAGTTCAGCAGCTAACCTACTTCCTTGGTTTATCGCTCTTTTTGCATCTAACTCTGCTGCAACATCTGCTCCTCCAATTACGTGAACTTTCATTCCTTTAGCTTCTAACGGTTCTAATAATTTTTTAAATGGAACTTGACCTGCACAAATAATTACATTATCAACCGGTAATACTTTTTGTTCTTCATTTTGAACATAGTGCAAACCTTCATCATCTATTTTTGTATATTGTACTTCTCCTATAAATTGTACTTTTTTCTTCTTTAGTACTGCACGATGTATCCATCCTGTAGTTTTCCCCAAGTTTCCTCCAAATTTTCCTTTACTTCGCTTAAACATAAAGATTTCTCTTGGAGATGGATCAAATTCTGGTGCAATTCCCTCTATTCCTGCACGGGCTTCTAAAGTTTTATCGATTCCCCATTCTGCTAACCAAGCATCCACATTTAGAGAAGTACTCTCTCCTTCGTGAGCCAAGTATTCTGAAACGTCAAAACCAATTCCTCCTGCTCCGATAACAGCAACACGCTTACCTACAGGTTTCTTTAATTTTACAACGTCAATATAACTCAATACTTTTTCGTGTTCTATTCCTTTTATTCTCGGGGTTCTTGGGGTAATTCCTGTAGCTAAAATAACCTCATCAAAATTTTCATTGTATAAGTCTTCTGCAGAAACTTTTGTATTTAGTTTTACAGCTACTTTGTGTAATTCTAACTGCTTGTTAAAATAACGAATGGTTTCGTAAAACTCTTCTTTTCCTGGAATTTGCTTTGCAATATTAAACTGCCCTCCAGTTTCTTTATCAGCATCAAATAAGGTTACGTTATGGCCTCTTTGAGCTGCTACAGTTGAAGCAGCTAAACCTGCTGGTCCTGCACCTACAACTGCTATTTTCTTCTTTTTTGAAGTTGGATTATAGTTCAGTTCTGTTTCATGGCATGCTCTTGGATTTACCAAACAGCTCGCCACTTTCTTTTGAAAAGCATGATCTAAACAAGCCTGATTACAAGCTATACAAGTGTTTATCTCGTCTATTATTTCTTCTTTTGCTTTGTTTACCCATTCTGGATCTGCTAAAAATGGACGCGCCATAGAAATCATATCTGCATGTCCTTCTGCTAATACTTTTTCAGCAGTATCTGGCATGTTAATTCGGTTAGAAGTAACTAAAGGAATAGATAATTCTGCCTTCATTTTTTTAGTTACCCAAGTAAACGCTGCTCTAGGAACTGAGGTTGCAATGGTAGGGATTCGTGCTTCATGCCAACCAATTCCTGTATTTATAATAGTTGCTCCTGCTTTTTCTATTTCTTTTCCTAATTGCACAACTTCTTCCCAAGAACTTCCTTGTTCTACCAAATCTAACATTGATAAACGATAGATTATAATAAAATTCTCACCAACAGCTTCTCTAATTTTACGAACTAACTCTACTGCTAAACGGATTCTGTTTTCATATTTCCCTCCGTAATCATCAGTTCGTTTATTTGTTCTTGTTACTATAAACTGATTGATTAAATATCCTTCAGATCCCATTATTTCAACTCCATCATATCCTGCTTCTTGAGATAATTTAGCACAATTTACAAAGTCTTTTACGGTTCTTCGTATTCCCGATTGCTTTAAAGCAAAAGGTTTAAAAGGGGTTATTGGTGATTTAATTTTTGAAGGTGCTACATTGAATGGATGATATCCATAACGACCTGAGTGTAAAATTTGCATACAAATTTTACCTCCTTCTTTATGAACTGCTTCTGTGATTACTTTATGTTCACGTGCGTGTTTTTTTGTACTCATACGAGCAGAAAAAGGGGCTGTCCATCCTTGAATATTAGGAGAAATTCCTCCAGTAACAATCAAACCTACACCTCCTCTTGCACGTTCTGCATAATATGTAGCAATACGCTCAATTCCATTTTTCTCTTCTTCTAAACCAGTATGCATTGACCCCATTAAAACTCGATTTTTTAAAGTGGTAAAACCTAGGTCTAAGGGCTCAAAAATATGTTTGTATTTCATTGTCGTGTTTTTATAAAGTACTATGCGTGCATAATAAATTGCAAGATACATATTTTTATAATATGTTTACCACATAAAAAAAAGACCCTACACTAAGTATAAGGTCTTTTTAAAACTGTTCAGTTATTTTATTACCACCAAATGATTATAATTAAACCATTTGAACATATTATAATTATTATAATTCTAACTTTTGTTCCATCGTTTAATTCAGCCTCAAATCTATAAACTGGTTGCCTTTGAAATTCATGTGGTACTTGTATTACATTACCATCGTCCATTCTATGTTCAGCCAAACCTATACCAGAAAATTCATCTTTTACAATACGATAGCTTTTTAATTCTTCTTTTTTAAGATTTCCTTTCTCTAAAAATAAGTCTAAAGTAGGTTCTTTAACTCCTTCTGGATTCATTGGGTATTCATCCGCTTTGACTACTCCGTAATCTTCATGATAATCTAATTTAAGATCATCTGCGGATTTTGCAGCCTTAGCATCTACTGCTTCTGTTTGAGTTTCACCTGGCAGTACAGTTTCTTCATTTTGACATGATGTAAATACCATAAAAAAGATACTTACAAACATTAGGTTTTTTAAAGTCTTCATAAAATTTAGTTTGGGTTAATTAATCAACCCAAATATATCTTAACCCTATTTAGAAACTTATAGGTAAAAGGTTATTTATTATATAAGGAAAACACCTTAATTTGATGAGGAGAGTAGCTCTTTTTTATTATCGTACTATTTTCAATTTTTGAATCATTTCTGGAGAAAGAGAGTTAGCATACACTCCATAAGCATCAACTAAAACTCCTTTAACACCTGTGTTTGTTTGAATTGCATACACAACAGAATTGTCTCCTGCGCTACTCATTCCTTCAAATCGATATATCTCAACTACTTCAAAGAAATCTGGAGAGAAAATTTCTTGAGTATTTTTACTCTCTATTTCTTTTTCTCTCAAATTAAAATCAAGAGTAAATCCTCTTTTCTTTAAACCATTTAATGCTTCCGAAAGTGTATCGTATGTATACATAATTTTTATCGTTTCACTTTCTTAAAAGGTACAATATTTAAACTAGACTTCCTATTAATTTCACATATAAATGTAAAATAAATTACCTTATTTTATCTAGTAAATCACTAAGTTGAGTGGCTTCTTCTTCTGTTAAATTATCAATAAAACCTAAATGTAAATTATCATCTATTGCTTTTAATAGCTCTTTTCCTTGCTGGGTAATACTTATATAAACTACTCTTCTATCATGTTCACATCGTACACGGTCTATTAAGTTTTTCTCGTACAGTTTATCCATTAGTCTTGTAGCATTAGGAGCTCGTTCAATCATTCTGTCTTTTATTGTTTGAACTTTTATAGCTTCTTTAGCTCCTCTTAAAATACGAAGAATATTAAATTGTTGTGGTGAAATACTGTATTGTTTAAAAAACTCATTTTCTTTACTACTTATCCAATTAGCAGTATACTTAATATTGATAAACGCTTTCACTTTATCATTTGGAAATTTTGAATTGATGTCTTTTGAAATATCTCCCATTTTTTTTTGGTTATTAGCTGTTAGCTACTAGCCTTTTTTATTATTTAATTAAAATAAGGTTACCCTTTTAACTTTAAGTCTTGCATCAACTTATTAAACGTATCTGATGAAGGTGTTAAATACACTTCATCATCAACAAATAAAGTTGGATACTTTACTTGCCCTTCATACAGTTCTTTGCTGTGTTCTTTTGCTTCTTCATTTATAGAAACATCTTTGTACTCAAACGGTACTTCTGCAGATTTTAGAAAGTTTTTATATGCAACCGTATGTGCATGTCCTTTTCTACCGTATAAAACTATCTTCATTTTAACTTTCTTATTTTTTAGAATACAAAAATACAAAAACAACATTTATATACCAAGGAATATAAATTATTTACAAATACTGAAAAGGAATTTTTATTACGCTAAAACATCTGAATATTCTGACTTTTTATCAAAAACTGATTTAGCAAATGGGCATAATGGAAGGATTTTAATGTTTTGAATTCTAGCAAACTCTACAGAAGCTGCTACTAACTTATAGCCTACTCCTTTTCCTCGTAAACTATCTCCAACTTCAGTATGGTCAATAATTAATTTATCTTCACCTGCCCAAGTATATGTCATTAAACCATCTCTATTTCCATCAACTTCAATAAAGAACTCTCCTTTCTTGCCATTATCTTCTTGCTGTATTTTCATAATTATCCTTTAAATTCAACTTTTACATGTGTACCGTCACAATACGGTTTATTATGAGAAGCTCCGCACCTGCAAAAAGCAGTTGTTTTATTTTTCTTTTCTGTTCTTCCATCTGGATTCGTAACATGCAGAGTTCCGTAGATTAATAAAGGTCCGTTTTCTAATGCTTCTACTTTAGTTTCTGTGTGAGCTGCAGCTTGACTACCTTCCTTTTTTGAAATGTATGATAAAGCTCCTGATGGGCATTCTTCTACTTGCATTTTTATTCTTTTTGTAGTTGCTCCATCCATGTTAATCCATGGTCTATTTTGCGGATTGAATACTTGTAACAAGCCTTTCCAACATTTTTTTGAGTGAATACATTTATTTGGCTTCCAAACTACAGTTACATCATCATTACTATATTTTTTCACAATCTCCTTTGCTTCTGACATACTATATATATTTTATGTTTATACTGCTTTAAGGAAAGTTGTAACTGCTTCTTTTATTTTTTGATTAAACTCTTCATTTACAACACTTCCGTTTTTAAAGTTATCATAAAATTTTGGTAAAGAAAAATTAGCTATAACATTTGCTCCTATATGCGGAAATCCATTTTTAGCAATTTCCATAGCCGATGCTCCTCCTCTAGCCCCTGGAGAGGTTGATAATAATAACAGAGGTTTATTGTGCCATACTTTTTGCTCTATACGCGACATCCAATCTATTATATTTTTAAATGCTACAGTAAAATTTCCATTATGTTCTGCTAACGATATAACTATACCGTCTGCCTCTTTAATTTTTTCTAGAAACTTTGCTGCATTTTCTGGAATACCATTCTCCATTTCTTCATCGACTCCATACATAGGTAATGGATAATTATTTAAATCTAATATCGAAACTTCAGCCTCTTGTTGTAAACCTGATGCATATATTACTAATTCTTTATTTATTGATTTTTTACTGTTACTACCCGCGAAAGCGATTATTTTTTTCATTTATGTTGTTATTTTTGTATCAATTTCTGTTGCTCCTTTCACCATTTTAGCTACGGGACATTTGCCTGCTATTTCTAATAATTTAGTACGTTGCTCATCAGTAACTTCTTTTTCAAAAGAAATTTCTTCTACTAATGATTTTTTAATTCCTTCAGAAGTTAACTGTTCCTTTTGACTAACATTTACTGTTATTTTTCCTAATTCCCAGCCTTTTCTTTCTGCATACATACGTAAAGTGATAGAAACACACCCCCCAATTGCAGTGAGTAAATATTCTACTGGGGTGGGTCCGTTATCGTCTCCTCCTTTATCTAAAGGTTCGTCGATAACTGTAAAATGATTCCTCATTTTTGCTTCTGCTAAGTAATTTCTATCAGTTAAAGTAACAGTTGCTGTTGGGTTATTGCTCATTATATTTTTTACTATAAATATACGAAACTATTAATAGTACTAGTGCAATTGCAGCCCCTGTTTGTTCTCCATCTCCAATCATAAGATGAGCAAAAAAAGCAAGAATAAAAGCAAAGAAAAAACCTGCATATGCCCATTCATTTAAAAACTTCCCTCTTAAAAACCACAAGGCTATTACCCCTAATAATTTAGCTATTGCATACGGATAAATAATATATGTTGGATACCCAAAAGCTGTAAACATTTTAGCTACCTCAGCATGATTAAAAAAATACATTCCTGCAGAAAAAAACATTAATAATGTTAATAATCCTGTAGCTACATAAAAAATAATTTTGTTTTTTTTCATTTTACTTGTTGTTAAATTTCTGTACAAATATATGAAAAATATTTTATTATTTTCCATGGTATATATTATCTAGGGATTTATTTAAAATAACGTGAGTTGCTCTAAAACAAAAAAACATATATATATATTTGCATTTATATAAGCACTTATATTTTAATTATGGATGTATTAAAAGGTTTAGGAGAAATTGGTTTAGGTTCAAGGTTAAAAAGAACTAGTGATTACATGATGCGTGAAACACAATTGGTATATAATGAATTTAATATTGATTTTGATCCTTATTTATTTCCAACTTTTAAAATTATTAAAAATAAAGATGGTGTTACCAATACTGAGATTACCAATAACTTAAAAACATCGCAGCCTGCCACAACTCAAGCTATTAATAAGCTTCATAAAAAAGGACTTATCATCCTTAAAGAAGACAAATTGGATAAGCGGAAAAAAATTGTTTTTGTTTCTAACAAAGGAAAGCAACTCATAGAGAGTATCACTCCTATTTGGAATGGTATTGAACATATTTTAAAAGAGTATACAAGTATAAAATCTGATTCACTAACTGAACTTATAAATAAGTTAGAGACTAAGTTTAATGAAAAGTCCTTCAGCAAAGCTATTATAGAACACATAAAAATGAATACAACAAAAAACACAGTAGCAATTACCACATTTAAAGAAGAGTATAGCACTTCTTTTTATGATTTGAATATTGAATGGTTACAAACATTTTTCTACGTAGAACCTTATGATAAGGAAGTTTTGAGTAATCCTCATACATATATTATTAACAAAGGCGGACATATTTTCTTTGCAAAATTGAATAATGAAGTTGTAGGTACTGTTGCTTTGATGCCCATGGAAGAACCTAATGTTTATGAATTGACAAAAATGGCTGTTTCTCCGAAACACAGAGGTTATAAAATAGGACAACAGCTGATGCAGCATTGCATTGAGTTTGCTAAAAACAACCTCTTTAACAAATTAGTACTATACTCTAATACTAAACTTGAAAATGCTATTTACATTTATAGAAAATTCAGTTTTTTAGAAATTCCTGTAGAAGAAGGCTGTCCTTATGAGCGCTGTAATATTAAAATGGAACTAAAAACAAAGTCTTAATAATGTGTGATATGGATACAACTCAAACAATTAATATTCAAAAAGAAGCTGAAAAGTTAAAAGATTACTTTTCTCCTAAAATAGTTTCTGAAGTTAACAATGAATATGTCAAACTCGCTAAAATTAAAGGAGAAGATATTCCGTGGCATAATCACGAAAATGAGGATGAGCTTTTTTATATTATTAATGGAAACCTTTTAATGGAAATTGAAAATCAACCTAATTTTACAATGAAAACAGGAGATTTATACGTAGTTCCTAAAGGTATCAATCACAGAGTTAGCTCTTCTGAAGATTGTTTAATTATGCTTATTGAAACAAAATCTACCAAACATACTGGCGAGATAATAACTCCTATCACAAAGTCAATTGATAATCAAAAGTATTAACGTATCATCATAAAAAACATACATTAATCTTTATTAAAATTATAACATTTAAAAAAAGAGGTAGTTCCTTAAAAAACAACTACCTCTCCTTTAATAGATATTACTTATTCCAATAAACTGAAGTTTGTCCGTATTGAAAGTGAATAGGCACTAGCGAAGGATCTCTTTGGAACATATACAGCTCATGAGGTGGTTTTTCAAATAACATAATAATATCTGAACCTCCAAATCTAAATTTACCAAACTCTTGGCCTTTTACTACTGTTTGCCCTTGTAGTTCTGTATACATATCTACACCAGAAACCTGACACATTCCTATTGGTAAAATAGCAACCTTTCCTACTTCAGTACCCGCATCCATAATTACTAATCCTCTAGCTTGTGAAAACTCATATCCGTTTTCTCCACCATCAGGAGCATCAAACTGCCCATCAGCTGCTGTTTCAACATTCAAATACACTTTTCCTTCCACAGGAAGAATTTCTAAAATTTTTCCACTAACTGGTGTATGGAAACGATGATAATCAAAAGGACTTAAGAAATAATGAATAAATGTACCTCCATAAAAACTTTCTCCATACTTACTAAACTCCAACAACTCATCTACGCTACCAATAGTATGTGTTCCTTTCAACGTAATTTTATCTACATTCCCTTTTTTATCAATTGGATAATATGCTTTAAAAGTACAATCTGCAGGAGAAACAATAGTCGTATTATTATTTGGATCCGCTATAGGACGTAAAGGAGAAATTCCCGTTTTAGGATCCGCATGATTAAATTCTCTATAAAAAAATTGATTGAACGTTTTCCAACTACTTTCATTATCAGAATACAAAGGAAAATTATAAACACTTTCACCTTGATCATTTTTATCATCTTTAAACGATTGTAAAGTTTCGTCTGTTAAAGAAGCTTCCGTATCTAAGAAAGTTCCCCAAGCATTTGCAAAACTCACTAACCAATTAGCAAACTCAGGATAACTTTGCATCGTTTTTCCTTCTGAATCTGTTTGATCAATTAACCAATAGGATTGACAAAGTAAATCGTATACTTTTTGATTGTATCCGTTTTTAGTTCCATCACTTGTCCAAGCATTAGGATATTCTGGATCTCTACTTTCATTGGGAACCATCTGTACATAAATGTCTAAGTAGTCATAATATGCAGCGACGGTTTCTGGCCATCCTTTTCCTTTAAACTCTTTATCAATTGCTTTGTAAAGATCTTTATTTAAAGGCGGTATGGTTTTATCTGGGCTTCCATTTTTTGATAATTCTACCGCTTTTTTTAATGAATCTCCAAGACTTTTTGCCATTGCTGGATTACCATCTAAAATACTTTTTAGCTGTTCAACAACTGCTTTATGGGTTTCAATAGTTGTACCTGTTTCCATAATTAGTTAAGTTTTTTAATAATTCCTACTCTTTTATTAGAGGTTTTTCGGATACCACCTGTCCAAATAAAAATTGATTATAGCTAATTAAATATCTTGTCATTACTTTACAGATATTTGACATTCCTAAAAACTCTGATAAAGCAACCATCATTAATCATACTATCAGATTATTCAAATTTGAAAAATTTATCCATTAATCTCAGAGAAAAACCCATAAGCATATGATTTTCAAACACAAAAGCAGTAATTCTAGTAATAAAAAATAGGTTAATTATGTCTTATAACAATATAGATGGTATTTAAAGTAATTATTTCCATTAAAAAAACTCCACTTGTACAAGTGGAGTTCTACTTCAAAACAACATAAAACTATGTAACTAAAAAAGAAGAAAATTTAAAATTTTTATACAGTTAAAAACAACTGCATTACTTAAAAAATTAAGCAACTACAGGCGCTCTTTGTAGTTCTACTTTATTTTCATTTTTAACTTCAAATTGATTAGACGTATTTTTTCCTCCTCCCGCTTTTAATGCCATCTCTCCTCCAAAAAATGTTTTGTGATCATCTCCTAAATCAGAACCTGCCATTCGTTGGTGTTTTACACACGATACACCTTTTCTAATTTCTTGTCGTTGTACACCTTTTACATATGCTAACATCCCTTCTTCTCCAAAGTAACCTTGAGTTAAGTCGTTCATATGTAATGCTGTTGTGTGATACGTTGGTAGCGTAATTAGGTGATGAAAAATTCCCGCTTCTCTTGCTCCATCTATTTGGAAAGTACGGATTTTATCATCTGCTCTGTGACACAATTCTGTACCATCATAAACTGCATTCATTAAATTATTTCTGTCGTATCCTGTCATGTTTTCGCCTTCAGCAACCATTTCGTCGTATACTTGGTTACGGAAGTTTAACGTCCAATTAAATGATGGTGAGTTGTTGTATACTAATTTTGCATTTGGTACTACTACTCTCACTCTATTTACCATGTTTGCTATTTGTCCTACATGAGGTGTAGGTGTTTCAATCCATAATAAATCTGCTCCGTTTTGTAAGCTTGTTATGCAATCTAACACAACCCTGTCTATATTCGTTCCTTCTCTAAACTTATACAACCCGTTTGCTAAACGTACAGGACGTACTAGCTTTCCATCGCGTTTTAATAACACATCATCTTCTCTTGCTTCATCAATCGTAATTTCTTCTGCTTCTACAAATGCTAAATATTGAGAGGCTAAATCTCCTGATTCTTGACTCACCGGTAATTTTTGAGTTAATCCTGCTCCTTCTGAATCGGTTCTTGCAACAATAACTCCGTCTTCAACACCCAACTCTAAGAAAGCATATCGGATTGCATTTAATTTTGCTATAAAATCTTCATGTGGTACAGTTACTTTTCCATCTTGATGTCCGCATTGTTTCGCATCTGAAACTTGATTTTCTATCTGAATGGCGCAAGCACCTGCTTGAATCATCTTTTTCGCTAATAAATACGTTGCTTCTTCATTTCCAAAACCTGCATCAATATCTGCAATAATTGGCACTATATGTGTCTCGAAATTATCAATTTCACTCTGTACATCTTCTCCGTTTTCTAACCTTCGGAATAAATCGTTTAATTCAATAGCGTCTGCCTGACGTAGAAAGTCATAAATTTCTTCAATCAATGATGGTACTGCTGTTTTTTCATGCATTGATTGATCTGGTAATGGTCCAAACTCTGAACGTAACGCAGCTACCATCCACCCTGAAAGATACAAATAGCGTTTACTTGTTGTCTTATGATGTTTTTTAACCGCAATCATTTTTTGTTGCGCCACAAACCCGTGCCAACATCCTAAAGACTGTGTATAATTAGATGAGTCTGCATCATAAGCTGCCATATCTTTACGCATAATAGTAGCGGTATACCTAGCAATATCTAAACCTGTTTTAAAACGGTTTTGCGCTACCATTCTAGCAGCATTTTCTGGAGAAATTGAGTTCCATGTCGTTCCGTACTTTTCTTTTAACTTTTTCACAGTTTGTAAAGCAGAACTATAATTAGCGTGTGCTAAATTTTTCATAATTTTGTAATTGATAAGGTTATTAATTTTTATTGATAACTCGCCCTCTTGAATGTTGCCGCATTTTTGAGGGCTTTTCTTCTATAGATATTTATACGCTGGTAACGTTAAGAACTCTACAAATTCTTTGCTTAAAATCAACTCATCAAATAATTGAATAGCTAAGTCAAATTTTCCTTTGTTATATCTGTCCTCACCTACATAACTTTTTATTTTTGTAATCTCTTCTTTTTTAAATTGCTCATACATTCCTCCAGTAAATGTTCTACCGTCTTCTAACATTACACTTTTATGCAACCATTGCCATACTTGCGTTCTAGAGATTTCAGCAGTTGCTGCATCTTCCATCAAATTATACAAAGCAGCAGCTCCTTGCCCCATTAACCAAGATTCTACATATAAAATTCCAACATTTATGTTGTCTCGTATTCCTTTTTCAGTAATAGTACCTTCCGGTAATTCAACTAAATTTTCTTCAGAAATAAATAAGTCTTCTAACTTTTTATCTATCTGGTTAGCATTTGGCATTGCTTCATTAAAAACATCCATCGCAACCTCTACTAATCCTGGGTGTGCAACCCAAGTTCCGTCATGTCCATTTTTTACTTCTTGCTCTTTATCGTTCTTCACTTTTGCAAAGGCTTCTTTATTTAGCTCATCGTTGTTCTTTACTGGAATTTGTGCTGCCATTCCTCCCATAGCATGTACACCTCGTTTATGACACGACTGAATAACTCGTAACGAATAGGCTTTCATAAACGGACTGCTCATGGTTACTTGTGAGCGATTTGGTACTATAAAATTGGTATGGTTTCTAAACTTTTTAATGTATGAGAAAATATAATCCCAACGACCACAGTTTAATCCCGCCATGTGATCTTTTAACTCATAAATAATTTCATCTAACTGAAAACTTGCAGTAATTGTTTCAATCAACACTGTCGCTTTAATTGTTTTTTGTGGCACCCCTAAGTACTCTTGAGCAAATACAAAAACATCATTCCACCAACGTGCTTCTTTATAATGCTCTAGTTTAGGCAAGTAAAAATAAGTTGCACTCCCCTTCTCTTGTAAGGTTTTGATATTATGAAAAAAGTACAGACCAAAATCAACCAAAGAACCAGACATTTCTACGCCATCAATCAACAAATGTTTTTCGTTTAAGTGTAACCCTCTTGGTCTTACTAACAAAGTAGCTACCTTGTCTTTTAACTCATAAGTTTTATCTTTTGCAGCGTTGTAAAATGAAATTGTTTTAGTTACTGCGTCTCGTAAATTTACTTGACCATCTAAAATGTTTTGAATGGTAGGTGAATTGCTATCTTCAAAATCTGCCATAAACGTTTTTGCACCAGAATTTAACGCATTGATAATCATTTTACGTTCAACAGGTCCTGTGATTTCTACTCTTCTATCCAACAAGTCTTCTGGCAACGTAGCACACACCCAATCACCCTCTCTAATTTCTTTAGTTTCTAAAGGGAAGGTTGGATTATTACCTGCGTCAAAATACGCTTGTTCGATTTCTCTTTCAGCTAACAATTGAAGTCTTTGGCTATTAAACTTTTCTTGAAGCTGTATTAAAAATACTTTGGCTTCATTAGTTAGAACACTTTTATACTTGGTTTGATCAAAACCTACACATTGAATTTCTTTTGCTAAAACATCTTGATTCATACTATTTTATTTTTTTCTTATTGATTGACAGTTCAATATTAAAAAAAAGAACTCGAACAAAAAAGCGAACGTTCGCTAAATATATTAAATTTACTAATTTTTATTAATTCGCTAATTTTTATACCTTTGAATTACGAATCTTTTAATAAAAACATCTTGGAAGAAGAATATATCAGATTAGTTTTCGGATTAAAATTGAAGCAAATACGCACAGATAAAGACCTATCACTCTTTGGATTAGCCAAACTAACAGGTTTATCAAAATCGTATTTAAACGAAATTGAGAAAGGAAAAAAATATCCTAAAACCGATAAAATTGTTATTCTTTCTGAGAAGTTAGAAGTGCCTTACGATCATCTGGTATCCTTAAAGTTAGATAAAAACCTAGCTCCTATCGGTGAAATTTTACAGTCTAAAATTTTGAAAGAGATTCCGCTTGACTTATTTGGTATTAAAGAAAACAACCTAATTGATATTATTGCTAATGCCCCTGCTAAGGTGAATGCGTTTATTAGTACTATTATTAAAATATCTCAAAACTATAATTTAACAAGAGAAAGTTTTTTTCTTGCTGCATTGCGTTCATACCAAGAAGCTCACAACAACTATTTTGAAGACATTGAAACAAAGGTTACCGATTTCATCAAAGCATATCAAATAAATCCAAATGCTCCTATTACTTCAAAAGACTTAGAGGAGATTTTAATTGAAGAATATGGTTACACCATAGACAGTGAAGAGTTATCAAAACATCAAAAGTTATCTGAACTGAGAAACATCTACATTCCAAAAAACAAGACGCTACTAATATATAATGATATAAACGAAGCTCAGAAAACATTCATTTTTGCTAAAGAGATAGCCTACAATTATCTACAAATAGAAAACAGATTATACACTTTTCCATGGATAAAGTTTGAAAGCTTTGATGAAGTATTAAACAATTTTATTGCTTCTTATTTTGCTGGTGCTTTAATTATCCCGAAAGGTGATTTAATTCAAAAACTAACACAGCTTTTTTCTTTAAAAACCTGGCAACCTTTACAGTTGCATAAAATTATTAGAAGCTATAATTGTTCTGATGAGACATTCTACCAACGTTTAACTAACATCTTACCAAAACACTTTAACATTAAAAATCTTTTCTTTTTACGTTTTACACATAAAGAAGGCTCTCCTATACATAGACTATCCAAAGAACTACATATTACACAACAACAATCTCCACATGCTAATCGCAACAATGAGCATTATTGTAGAAGGTGGATTGCCATTAAAACAATACAAGATTTAGAAGTTTCAGAAGAAAAAAATTCGGCTTACGGAATTCAAATATCATCGTACGAAAACTCTCAAAAGGAATATTTAGTATTATCTGCAGCTACTGCTGATCCTTTTAAGGATAAGATTAATCGCAGTGTGAGTATAGGCATGTTGCTTTCTCCACATTTAAAACGCAAGCTTCATTTTTTTAATGAAGATACTTTCACTAAAAAAACAGTTGGTATTACCTGTGAAACTTGTGCTGTACAAAACTGTAATGAACGTGTAGCTGAACCGTATATTTTACTAAAACAATCTAGAAACAAAGAAATAGAAAAAACTGTTGAAAACATCATTCAATCGTATAGGTAAACACCTTGTTTTATACGTCCTTTTTCTTATTTTAGCACACGCAAACAAATAACTTACCATGGATCTTAACTTCAACAAAAACGAAGACCACAATAAACTTTTAGTATCAGATTTACGTAGACGCTTTGCCAAAGTTAAATTAGGTGGCGGACAAAAACGTATTGACAAACATCATGAGAAAGGAAAATTAACCGCTCGTGAACGTATTGATTATTTATTAGACAACAAATCTAACTCTATTGAAATCGCTGCTTTTGCAGGTGAAGATATGTATCAAGAGCACGGAGGATGTCCTTCAGGTGGTGTGGTTGTAAAAATGGGATATGTTAGTGGTAAGCAATGTATTGTTGTTGCTAATGACGCTACGGTAAAAGCGGGTGCTTGGTTCCCTATTACAGGAAAGAAAAACTTAAGAGCTCAAGAAATAGCTATTGAAAATAAATTGCCAATTATTTACTTAGTAGACTCTGCTGGTGTATACTTACCAATGCAAGATGAGATTTTTCCTGATAAAGAACACTTCGGAAGAATTTTTAGAAATAATGCTGTAATGAGTAGCATGGGAATTACTCAAATTGCTGCCGTTATGGGAAGTTGTGTTGCTGGTGGTGCTTACTTACCAATTATGAGTGATGAAGCGCTTATCGTAGATAAAACAGGAAGTATTTTCTTAGCGGGTAGTTATTTAGTAAAAGCAGCTATTGGTGAAACTATTGATAACGAAACGTTGGGTGGAGCAACTACGCACTGTGAGGTCTCTGGTGTTACCGATTACAAAGCGAAAGATGATAAAGATGCTTTAGACACTATTAAAAATTTAATGGACAAGATTGGAGATTATGACAAAGCTGGATTTAACCGAAAAGAGGCTTTTCCTCCAAAAGAAAATGAAGACGATATCTTCGGAATTCTACCAAAAGCTCGTAATGAGCAATACGACATGATGGAAATCATTAAACGTTTAGTAGATAATTCTGAATTTGAAGAATATAAGGCTGGTTATGGTCAAACAATTATTACCGGTTATGCTCGTATTGATGGATGGGCTGTTGGTATTGTCGCCAACCAGCGTAAAATTGTAAAATCAAAAGGCGTTAAAACAAAACCTAGCGAAATGCAGTTTGGTGGGGTGATTTATAACGATTCAGCCGATAAATCTACACGATTTATTGCCAATTGTAACCAAAAGAAAATACCGTTAGTTTTCTTACAAGATGTTACTGGATTTATGGTAGGAAGCAAATCTGAACACAGCGGTATTATTAAAGACGGAGCTAAAATGGTGAATGCCGTAAGTAACTCTGTAGTTCCTAAATTTACGGTAGTTATAGGTAACTCTTATGGAGCAGGAAACTATGCTATGTGTGGTAAAGCCTATGATCCACGTCTTATTTTCGCATGGCCAAGTGCTGAATTAGCGGTAATGAGTGGAGCTTCTGCTGCAAAAGTATTGTTACAAATTGAAACAGCTGCTTTAAAGAAAAAAGGCGAAAAAATTACTCCTGAAAAAGAAGCGGAATTATTCGATAAAATAAAATCGAGATACGATAATCAAATATCTCCATATTATGCTGCGGCAAGAATCTGGACAGATGCAGTTATCAACCCACTAGATACTAGAACTTGGATTTCTATGGGAATTGAAGCTGCTGACCACGCACCTATTGAAAAGAAATTCAATTTGGGAGTTTTACAGGTTTAAAAGCACAGGAAGTAGCATGAAAAAAAGAGTGTTTTGGGGCATTATTGCCCTTGTTATTGGCTTTGTTATCTATCAAGTTTATATTTTCACCTTATCTGAGAATGATAATATCAAGTCTATTTACTTAGTTCCTGATGATGCTGTTTTTATAGTTGATACTGAGAGACCTATTGACACTTGGGATGAAATAAGCTCAAGTGAAATTTGGACGCATCTTCAAACAAATCAACAAATCAATAAACTATCTGAAGGTATAAATAGTTTAGATGAAACTTTTAAAGCAAAAAAGGAAATTTTCGATTTTATTGGAGAACGTAATCTGGTTATTTCTGTACATGTATTCAGCCCTAAAAAATATGGTTTGTTATACATTGCTGATTTACAAAAGTTTTCCAAACTTATTTTTCTAAAAAGAGCTATAAGCAATTTAGCAGGTGAAGATTATAAAGTAACTAAACGTGTATATAAAGAGCATGAAGTTATAGAACTGTATAATAAGAAAACAAGAGAAACGCTACATCTTTCCTTTATTAAAAATCAGGTTATAGCTTCCTATACTCATCTTCTAGTTGAAAAGTCAATAGACCAATACTTAAATCCTGTTATTGGACGTGATCTTAACTTTTTAGAAATAAAAAAGAAAACAGATACTGATGGTTTTTTCAATATTTATTTACAACATAAATACCTAAAAGACTATTTAAATTGTTTTACCAGTTCTAGCAATTTAGATTTCTTAAATAAAGAAACATTTTTTTACTCGGGGTTAGACATTTCAATTATAGAAGGCGTTATAGTTCAAGCTACAGGCTTTACAAATGTTGACAGTAACTCACAAACCTACCTAAAAGTATTACAAAAGTCTGGAGTTGGTAAACGTAGCGTTGCTAAAATAGCTCCAAAAAACACTTCTTTATATCTTAGTTTTGCTTTTGATGACTTCAAAACTTTTAATCGTAATTTAGAGAAACTTCAACAAGAAAATCCTGCTGATTTTAAAATGTATTCTGATCAACTAACAATGATTGAGGATAAACTAGATATTAAAGTGTCTAAACATATTTATAGTTGGATTGGAAGTGAAATAGCTTTGATTCATTTTAATACTGAGCTCTCAAAAAACAAAAAAGATATCGCTGCTATTATTAAAGCTGATGATATTGATGATGCTAAAGAAAACCTTCAGTTCATTCTTTCTAAAATTAAAGAAAATACTCCTTTAAAGTACAAACAAATCAATTATAGAGGCTACCCTATTAACTTTTTTGACCTTAAAGGATTCTTTAAAATGTTAGCAGGAAACATGTTTTCTAAAATGGACAAACCTTACTTTACAATTATTGATGATTTTGTAGTTTTTAGTACCAGTCCAAACACTATTAAAGAAATTATTAATAATCATTTAATAGGGTATACACTTGAAAGTTCAGAAAAATTCGATGATTTTAATTATCATTTTGAAAAGAAATCTAGTGTATTTGCTTACGTAAACACACCTAACTCCTACAAAGACCTTTTAAGTTTGGTTGATAACAAAACTCGACGTGAACTCCAAAAGAATAAACCATATATCACTTGTTTTTCTCAAATTGGCATGCAACTAATTGCTTCTGATGAGTTGTTTGAAAGCAATATTTCTCTTGTTTATGAAGATCCTAAAAACATTGATATAAACACTAAAAAAGACAAAAAATTAAGAGAGAAACTACTATTAGAGTTAGCTCCTTATAAAGATTCTACACGTACTCAAAATTCAACAACATTTTTTAAGCTTCCGCCAATACACCCTTCAGATTTAAGTGCTAAGTCATACAAAGAGTTTTATAAAAACGGACAATTAAAATTTGAAGTTGATTTAGAGGATGGTTTAAAAGATGGCTCTTATAAGTCCTATTATGAAAACGGAAATATAAAAGTTAAAGGACATTATAAAAATGATAAGCAAAAAGGCACTTGGAAAGCTTACAATGAACAAAAAGGTGATGTAATTTTCAAAAAACATTTTTAATTGCAATTTTTTATAGCATTAGTTACATTTGCCAAGCAAAATTAAAACAGCATACACATGGGAAGAGCATTCGAATTTAGGAAAGCAAGAAAGATGAAACGTTGGTCAGCCATGGCTAAAACCTTTACCCGTATTGGTAAAGATATTGTAATGGCAGTTAAAGAAGGAGGTCCCAACCCCGAAACCAATTCTCGCTTACGTGTAATAATTCAAAATGCGAAGGCTGCCAACATGCCAAAAGACAATGTTGAGCGTGCTATTAAAAAAGCATCTGATAAGAATACTGAAAACTATAAAGAAGTATTATTTGAAGGATATGCCCCACATGGAATTGCTGTTTTAGTAGAAACTGCTACTGACAATAATAACCGTACTGTTGCTAATGTACGTGCTGCTTTTAACAAGTGTAACGGAAATTTGGGAACTTCTGGTTCAGTTTCTTTTATGTTTGACCATGTGGTTAACTTTAAAGTTAAAGAAGATTCATTAGGAATGGACTTAGAAGAATTTGAAATGGAAATGATTGACTTTGAAGTAGAAGAAGTATTTGCCGACGAAGAGGATAGTTCGGTAATGCTTTATGCTCCTTTTGAACAATTTGGTGCTATTCAAAAATATTTAGAAGAAAACAATATAGAAATTCTTTCTTCTGAGTTTGAACGCATTCCAACAACTACTACAGCTATTTCTGATGAGCAAAAGGAAGAAGTAAACAAACTTTTAGAAAGACTTGAAGAAGATGATGACGTGAATAATGTTTATCATTCAATGGAAGAATAGATTGATCCATGATGGACACCCCCCTTCTAATAGACATACTCAAAACAGTTGTTACTGCTTCTTTATTTTATATAGGAATCTATTATGCAATGAAAAGATTCTATAATGGAGAGAGTATGAAATTAGGTAAAGAATTTACTTATAAGCATCGAGAAAATATCAATAATTTCATCGACAAGTTGAGACAATTTGAAGAAGAAGCCTATCTTATAAATAAAAATAGTAAACTATTAAGTGGAAAAGAAAAAGACGATGAAATAGCCTTACTATTAAATAAGCTTATGACCGAACATTATAAATTGCATGTGAATGGAGACCTTGATCAAGCTGAGATTGATGAATTTGAAAAAATTATAATAACTCAAAGAGATAATATTAAAGAAATTGCAAACGGTTCCAAAAATATAAACGACAGTGATATGTGCAAGTTAGATATAATTAAAATATCAAATAATACACAAAGTAAAGTAGGGGACATAATCTTAGAAAATTTTAAATAAATAATATCTTTTATACCCAATAAAAATCCAACGATAAAAATCGTTGGATTTTTTTATATATTTATCACAACCAAACTTCTCACTATTATGATTTTCTACGGAACTAAAGGAGCACATTTACACAGCGAAAAAATTAGTGGTGTAAAATGTAATCACTGCGAACAGCAAAACACTCACACCATTAGTATTTTTGGTAAATACTTTTACATTTATTGGATTCCTATTTTTCCTATAGGTAAAAAAGGTGTCTCTGAATGTAATCATTGTAAAGCTACTTACGAACGTAAAAACATGAGCGAACAATTAAAGTTAGCTCACGACAATGTAAAACGAAATGCAAAAACTCCATTTACACATTGGATAGGTTCTTTATTAATGGGAGCAATAATTCTCTTCGGAATCTATTCTGTACAACAACACGGTAAAGATGTTGTTACCTATATCAATGCTCCTCAAATAAATGACATAATTGAATATAAATCATCAGACAACGCTTATTCTACCGTAAAAGTAACAAACGTCACTACCGA
Organism: Tenacibaculum gallaicum; assembly: GCF_003387615.1. Taxonomy (GTDB): domain Bacteria; phylum Bacteroidota; class Bacteroidia; order Flavobacteriales; family Flavobacteriaceae; genus Polaribacter; species Polaribacter gallaicus. The sequence continues at coordinate 47,580 of NZ_QUNS01000003.1, forward strand.
TTCTATTTTCTTTGTGGCTAATTCTATGGAAATAAGTAGAAAAAGTAAACTTTATAAAATAGACAAAGAAAAAAACTATACTGCTGAACGATTCAGTATGAGTTTAACTGATTATAAAAAAGCTTTTGATGACAAGAAGTTTTTAGATGTTGATAGATAAAAAACTATAAATTCACTAAATCCAATGTCTTTTTACGTTGGATTTTTTTTGTTTCGGTTTCTATGAACTCATCCACAAAATAAACTTCTTTTGGAACTTCATACTTAGAGAGTTCTTTAAGCTTTCTTACTTCTTTTAAAGTGACATTCTTTTCCTCTCCTTCAATTACTAAAATTAGCTTCTCCCCTAACCTTTTATCTGGAATACCGATTACAAAGAAACGGTTAATGATTATTTTAGAGAGTTTTTCTTCTATTTTTTCTGGATGAAGCTTAACTCCCCCAGAATTAATTACATTATCATAACGTCCTAACCATTCAAATTCAGTTTCTGATATTAAACGAACAACATCGTTTGTAATTATTTTTTCTGAAGAAACTTTTAAGGCATCAATAACCAAACAATTACGATTATCTTGGGACAGTTTTACGTTTGGTAATGTTTTATAGTGAGATTTCTCTCTATCGTTCGAAATGACATTATTTAGCTTTTTAACAGCAATATGTGTTATTGTTTCTGTCATTCCGTAAGTCGTGAGAACTTCAGTGGATAAATTTTGAATTGCTTCAATTAAATCGTTTTCCACAACACCGCCACCTACTATGAGTTTCTTTATTTTAGGTATTTCTCCCAAAGAACTTCGTAATTGTAAAGGTACCATCGCAGAAAAATCATATTCTTTCTTGATTTCAACTTTAGAAGTTGGAGCGACTACATCAATATTCCACCCTAAGGTAAGTGCCCGTACTAACATCATTTTTCCTGCAATATAATCAGTTGACAAGCACAATAAAGCTGTAGTATTTTCTTCTAAGTCAAAAAAAGTTCCTGTAGCTTTAGCTGAGTTTATCATAAACTCTTTTTTTAACGAAATTGGTTTTGGCTTCCCTGTAGAGCCTGATGTTTGCACTACGACAAAATCATCAGCACTAAACCAATCCGATAAAAATTGATATATGGAATCGTTTATAGTCTTCGAAAAAGTTAATAATTCATCTTTCGAAGAAAAAGATACTCCGTTCAACTGAAAACTATTATGAAAGGCTAGGTTCTTCACTTTGTTCAGAATAGTTTTATGATTCTTTAGTTATTTCTGGTTTTTCTATGTTACCAAATAGTTTTTCTTTCCAGTTTCTCCAACCATATTTTTTTTGTAATATTATAATATATAGTGGGTAAATTAAAAATACTGGAATTATCATTTGAAACACTAAATTAGGTTCTGAATAATCAATAAACAAAGCATCTGTTTGAAAAACTGCCCAGTTTGAAGCTACCAAAACTGCGGCTGCAAAATTATTAGCCGCATGTATCCCTAAAGCTAATTCTGTCCCTTCATCTAACAATGTAATGATTCCGAATAAGAAACCTGTTCCGATATAAAAGCCCATAATTCCGTAGCCTAATTTGGATACTTCTGGGTTTAAAATATGCATTAAACCAAACAAAACAGAAGTTATAATTAAAGGCAACCATCTTGTCTTACTTAAAACCCCAAACCCTTGCATTAAATAACCTCTAAACAGTAATTCTTCTAAAGATGTTTGAATTGGAATTAAAATAATACAAATCACCAGTAAAATAAAAAATGGAACAGGTTTAAAATTCCACACAAAATCTTCTGGTGCTAATAAGTAACCTATAAAAAGAAAAAAAACAGTAACCAAAAACCAGGTGATAAACCCATAAAAAAAACGGTTCAAATCTACTTTTTTTCTACTCGTTATTAATGAAGTAATTGATCGTTGGTGTAAGAACTTTACAAATATTAACAATAATACCATTAATACTGCGAATGGTATTAGGTTTTCAAGTAAAAAAATATTTTTATCTCCTTGAAAGTTAACAGTTTGTTCCATTAACTCACTATATACTTCTGGCAGTAAAAAATAAATGGAAAAGTTTAGTATAAATGGTGACATTACTACCAAAATTGTTAGCAACCATCTCCACCAGCTATTTTCTCCTTTATATGCTTGTTGTATAAAATTCATTGTTAAATATTAAAGTGCCAGTTTTTCTTCGTGTTATACCCTAAACTTCCGTTTGCAACTTCTAACGGACTTTCAAAGTTATTGGTAAACAAACTTCCTGTTCCTAAACCTTGAGGTAATGGATTTTTCAATGTGTACGTCCATTGTGCTATTGCATTTAACCCAATATTACTTTCTAAAGCACTGGTTATCCAATTACCTGCTTTGTGATTAGACGCTATCTTAATCCATTCGCTACTTCCTTGAAAACCTCCTACCAAACTTGGTTTTAAAATGATGTATTGTGGTTGGATAGTAGCAATGCATTTTTCTTTTTCTTCGGAAGAAAAAACACCTATCAATTCTTCATCTAAAGCTATTGGTAATGGCGTTTTTTTACATAAACTAGCCATTTCTTGCCACTGCCCTTGTTTTATAGGTTGTTCTATAGAGTGTAATTCTAACTCAGATAACCTTTGTAGTTTTTCTAAAGCGTTTTCAGGTAAAAATGCTCCGTTAGCGTCTACTCGTAATTCTATTTCTTTGGCTGAAAATTCTTTTCGGATAGATTGCAACAATTGTATTTCCGTATCAAAATCAATCGCTCCAATCTTCATTTTAATTGTTGTGAAACCTTGCTGCAACTTATTTTTTATTTGCTCTTGCATAAAGGCTTTATCTCCCATCCAAATTAATCCATTGATTGAAATCTGCTGTTTTCCTTCAGTTAATTCTGATGGAAATAACTCAAATGGTGTTTTGCTTTCTAAGGACAAGAATGCTTGTTCCAACCCGAATTGTATCGACGGAAACTCAATGAGTTCAGTTAACAATTTTTCTAAGTCTACATTAATATTGTTACATGCCCATTGTAGTTTTTCTTCATAGTCAGGTCTATCATCAACACTTAATCCGCGAAATAAACCACACTCTCCAAAACCTTTTTTCCCTTCTTTTTCTAAAATTAAAAACCAGGTTTCTTTAGTTCTTAAAACTCCACGAGAAGTTCCGCTAGCTTGTTTAAAATTCAGTAAGTATTTGTGGTAGTTAGCTTTTATCAATTGTAAATGTATTAGTTGTGAGCTTCGGAAGCTTTTTTAAAGTTTTCTAAATATTGTTGACTCATTTTTTTTAGTGCTCCTTTAAAGTATGGAAATAAACAACTCATTATATACGACTCACTAGTACAAGTAGATGTTTGTAATATTTTAGTAGCGTTTCCTTTTGAAATAAATACATAATCATCTGTTTTTAACATGTTTTCAGCATCAAAATGAAATGTAATTTGTTCGTTTTCTTTATACTCCAATATTTTTTCAGTCATGGTGACTAATTTGCCTTGGTTTTCAACTACTATTTTATAGGTACTTCCTATTTTATTAGGTTTTTCTTCTAAGGTTTCTATCGATTTTACTTCCGGCATCCATTGTTGCATCAATTCAACGTTTTGAAAATCAGCAAAAACTTTGTCTATTGGTTTATTGACTTCTACCTTTGTGGTATATACAACTTCTTGCACCACTAACCCTGTTAAAAAAAACGCAAGAATTAAAACAGTTATGACTCCTAAAATTATCTTGATTGTTTTCATGTATATATTACTGAATAAAAAGTTTACTTAAATAGTTATTGTTTGTCCAATTTCTAAAATCATCAATTCTTTTTTTGCTTGATTAAATTTTTCTTTAGCCTCTTCTGTATTTATTTCTATTGGTGGAAAGGTATTAAAGTGACATCCTATTACTTTATCACAAATTACTAAATCGCTAGCTATGATAGCATCATCAACTCCCATTGTAAAATTATCTCCTATTGGAAATATAGAGGCTGTTAAATTGGTTGACATCGGTATTAATTGCATATCCATTGTTACCGCTGTATCTCCTGATATGTATAATGATTTTTCTCCTGCGGTAATTACGAACCCACCAGGTTGCCCTCCATAGCTTCCATCTGCAAACGAAGAGGTATGAATTGCGTTTACATATTTGGCTGAAAAGGTATCATTAGTATAAGTACCTCCATGATTTACTGAGTGTCCTTTAAGTTTTTTTACTTCATAATAAGTTACAATCTCATAATTTGAAACAATTATAGCTCCAGTTCTTTCTGCAATACGCTCTACATCTAATACATGATCTTGATGTGCATGCGTAAGTAAAATATAATCTGCTTTTACTTGATCTACGTCTATATTTGAAGCTAAAGGGTTTCCTGTAATAAAAGGGTCAATTAGTACGTGTGTTCCGTTAATTTCAATTCCAAAACATGCATGACCATAAAAAGTGATTTTCATAAACTGATTTTTTTTGTTAGTAAAATTACAAAATTTGACCTAGTCCAAATAAAATTGAAAATAAAAAGGTGCTCAGCGCTACTTTTTTAAGTTCAGCATCTAACAATGCTTCTTCTTTATTTTTATACACAAAAAATAGGTGTTTTACTAGAGGAATATAGGCTATGACAAACAAGAATTGATATGGTGATTGAAACTTGATTACCGTATACAATAGTGCAAATATAAAAGACACTACAATTAGAAAGTAATGATACAGTTTTGCAGACTCTGCTCCCATTTTTACAACTAGTGTGTTTTTTCCTGATTTAGCATCGTTTTCTCTATCTCGCATATTGTTTAAATTTAATACTGCAGTACTTAATAGTCCAACAGTGATTGCTGGCAAGAAAACAATAAAGTTTAGTTGTTTAGTGTATAAAAAGTAGGTTCCTGCTACTGCTAATAATCCGAAGAAAACAAAAACAAAAACATCTCCAAACCCGCTATAACCATAGGCTGATTTCCCTACGGTATATTTTATAGCAGCAACAATAGAGGCTATTCCTAATCCGAAGAAAATTACCGAGTATAAAAAATCATCTTTTCCAAAAGAAACATAAATCAATAGCAGTGCAATAACCAATGTAATGATTCCTGTTACTAACATCGCATTTTTCATTTGCCTTGGGGTAATAACTCCAGACGACACCATGCGTGCTTCTCCATCTCTATTATCGTCAGTTCCCTTTATACCATCTCCATAATCATTCGCAAAATTAGATAATACCTGAAAACCGATTGTTGTGAGTATTGCTAACCAAAAAATCGGAGATTCTAATAAGCTTATCGTACTGTCTGCATACAATACGCTATTAAATCCTAAAAATGCTCCAACAATAATGCCTGAGACGGACAACGGTAAGGTGCGTAAACGTGCTGCTTTTATATAGTTTTTCATTGAAATAATATGATTTCCAAAGATAAGTTTTTTAGACATAAAAAAAGGAAAGCTCAGCTTTCCTTTTTTCTTAAAGTATATGAGTAGTTTACTTATTTACTACAGCATCAAAACCTACTTTTGTTCCAGGTTTATCTATAAAATATTCTTTTTTATCCACCAAAACGTTATCTCTGAGTATTTCCATTGTTATTGTATAAACACTAAAATTATCTGTAGCTTTATCTTCGTATTCAAAAGCTAAGTTAGCTGCAAAGTTGATTTCATCTGTATAAGATTTCTTGTAAGGAAAAACATTAGTTGTTGTAGTGTTATCATACTTAAAGAAACCTGATTCTAGAAAAACAGTTTTAATTCTTCCATTATTATCATTACTCGTACTTGTAATATTAAATGTTATTGTTGAAACCGCTCCATTTCCGTCAAGAGAGAAATCAGTATCATCACATGACGTTAATAAAACTAAGCATAAAAAGGTAAAAAGGTATCTCATTCTTTTATTTTTTTGAATTATTTTTCACAAACTTACTACAAAGAAAAAAGTGTACTACTCTCGTAATACACTTTTAAGAAAACTTTATATTTATAGGTAACAAATCTATTCTTTTTAAGAAAAATTTAGAGATAGAATTAAAGGAAAGTATTAGTCTTCAAAGTATTCTTTAAAATCAAATGAAATACTTGCGGTATCATCTGGTTTAGCTATTGCTTTAGTAGTCTCTACTTTTAACTCCCCCTCTACAAACATTTTTAAGGTAACATCATATGCTACAAAAGATTCATATTCTGCTATTGATTCTAAAACTGTTCTATCCTGATAAGAAAAAGTAGCCTTTGTATAATAGCTCACCTCCTGATTTATAGTTTTATCATAAGGTAAATTAGCATTTCCTTCACTTTTACTATAAAAACTTATTTCTCCAATAGAACCATCATTTATTTCTTTTATTAAAATGGAGTTGTGTTGTTCTTCAGTTGCTACTACAAACCTTACATCGAGATTTAATGGTTCTTTTTCCCAAGGTTCTGTATTTTTTGTACAAGAGTTTAATACTAAAGTTGCCACAACTAAATAAAGTAGTTTTTTCATCATAATTATTTTTTGAGTTAGACTTTATCTTTTTTCAATTTTTATGCCAAAAAAAAGCGTATTACAAAATGTAACACGCTTTCTTACCACTAAATATTTTATTTAACTTATAGGTTATTAGCTTCCGCAATTAACTCTGCAATATCTTTTACTTGTATTTGCGATTCTTTTTCTTTGAATTTTACACCATCAGTCATCATTGTATTACAGTAAGGGCATCCAGTAGCTATAATTTGTGGATTCGTTTCTAGTGCATCTTCTGTACGTAACACATTGATATCTTTATCTCCTTTTTCTGGTTCTTTAAACATTTGTGCTCCTCCAGCACCACAACATAATGCCGTTGATTTATGACGTTTCATCTCAGTCATCTTAACCCCTAAACGACGAATTAATTCACGTGGACTTTCATATACATCATTTGCGCGACCTAAATAACATGGATCGTGATATGTTAAACGTTTTCCATTTAAGTTTTCATCTTCGATGATTAAACGCCCTTCTTTGATTAACTTGCTTATATATTGTGTATGGTGATACACTTTATACTTCCCTCCTAATTCTGAATATTCATTTTTAAGTGTATTGAATGAATGCGGATCACACGTAACAATCGTTTTTACTTCGTAAGCATTTAAAACTTCAATGTTAGTAACAGCTTGCATTTGAAATAAAAATTCATTTCCTGCTCGCTTAGCTGCATCTCCTGTTGAGCTTTCTTCTATACCTAATACTGCAAAATCAACTCCTGCTTGTTGTAATATTTTTACGAAGGCTCTTGTTATTTTTTTTGCTCTATCATCGTAACTCCCTGCAGCTCCTACCCAAAACAACACTTCTGGTTGTTTTCCTTGAGCCATCATTTCTGCCATTGTTGGTACTACCATAAATTGTGATTTTTTGAATTATAACTTACGATTTATTACTTATTCGTAGTTCATAATTAGTCATTAAAAAATTATTCTTCGTCTTTCCAGTTTAATCTATCCATTTGACTATACTGCCAAGGTGCTCCGTTATTTTCAATATTGGTCATCATCATATTTAACTCTTGCGGAGCTGCTGATTCTTCCATTACTAAATAACGACGCATATCCATAATAATGGATAATGGATCGATACCAATAGGACATTCTTGTACACAAGCATTACAACTTGTACATGCCCATAATTCTTCTGGAGTAATATAATCGTTTAACAACTGCTTACCATCATCTTTAAACTCTCCTCCATTGGCATCAATATTTTTTCCTACTTCTTCTAAACGATCACGTGTTTTCATCATGATAGCACGTGGAGACAATTCTTTTCCTGTTAAGTTTGCAGGACAAGATGATGTACAACGCCCACACTCAGTACACGTATAAGCATTCATCAACTGTACCCAATTTAAATCGGTTACATCCGATGCTCCAAATTTCTCTGGTTCTCCTTCGTCCTCTCCTTCTTCAGGCATTGCATACGGATCAGCATCTGGGTCCATCATCATTTTTACTTCTTTTGTTACTGCTTCAAGGTTGTTAAACTGTCCTTTTGGTTTTAAGCTTGCAAAAAACGTATTTGGAAAAGCTAACAAGATATGCAAGTGCTTAGAATAGTATAAATAATTTAAGAAAATCAAAATTCCTACAATATGTAACCACCAAGCTGTTTTTTCGATAGTATGTAATGCTTCTGGCGAATATCCGTCGAACCAAGGCGCTATAAACTGTGATACTACATTTCCTACTCCTGCTTCTTGAAAAGGAACATCTGTTGCATTCATTACTAAGAATAAGGTCATTAATACCATTTCAAAATATAAAATGATATTACCATCATTTTTAGGCCAGCCTTCCATTTCTTTGTTCCAAAAACGTTTTACTTTTTCAATATTTCTACGGAACCAAAAAATTGTTACTGCCACAAACACTAGCAACGCTAACACTTCGAAATTACCAATTAAGAATCCGTATAAAGTATCTCCTATAATTGGTTGAAAAACACGGTGGGTACCTAATAATCCATCAATAACAATTTCTAACATTTCGATATTGATTAAGATGAACCCAACATACACAACAATATGTAAAATACCTGAAACTGGACGGCGTACCATTTTATATTGCCCTAAAGCTATTTTTGCCATATTTTTCCATCGCTCAGGTTTTCTATCTGTTCTATCTACGTCTTTTCCTAATTTGATGTTTCGTATTAGCTTACGAACATTCATTACAAAATACCCTATACCTGCAATTAAAATAATTGCAAAAAAGAGGTTTGGCAAGTAATTCTCCATTGTCTTTAATTATTTTTTACTCTATTTATACCTATTACTTCTTCAGTTTTTAAGAGATTATAGAATATTTTAGTCGTTGTTTTGTTTAGTTACTGCTGTTACTTTGATTATTTTCCTCGTTGTATGGTTTTGGTTTTTTACCGAATAACGAAAAATGTACAAATCGTTTTGGGTTCAATTTCATTTCTCTTAACAATTCTTCTAATTCTTTTGATGCATTTGTTAAATTAGTGTACATCTTTTCATCAGTCATTAACTTTCCTAAAGTTCCTTTTCCTGATTTCATGTTCGCTAGTAAACCATTAACATTTACCAAAGTTGCTTCAAGTTTTTTAACCGACTCTCCTAAATTAGTTGTTGCTAAATCTTCAGATACTTTTGAAAAATTGTCTGTAATTTTTTTTGTGTTTGCAAAGGTCGTATTTAAGTTTTCTTTATTATCTACCAACAATGTATTTACTGAGGCTAATGTCTTACGCACATCATATATAGTACCCTCTAACCCTAAAATACTTCTATTTAAACTTTTACGAGATTTTTCATCTAATACTTGATTAAAACCTATTAATAAAGAGTCTGCTCCAACCAGAACATTCTCTAGTTTTGCCTGAATAGGATTCAATTTTTCACCTACTGATGAAAATATATCTGATTCAACTTCTCCTTTTAAAAAGTCTCCTGATTTGGCTATTTCTCCGTCATATTTAGGAACAATTGCTAAACTTTGCCCCCCCATTAAACTTGCTGAATAAATTTTAGCAATACTGTTTTTGGAAAAATTAAAGTCAGTATCTAATGAAATCTTCACAATTAAGTTCCCCTTTTTATCTGGGTTTCCATTAAAGCGAATTTCATCTACCTTACCAACCTTTAATCCATTAATAGTTACCGAACTTGCCTCGTTAAGACCATTAATATTATTGTACTCTACAAAAAAGTGTCTTGCATTAGCACTGAACAAATCTTGTCCTTTTAAGAAGTTATACCCCCAAATAAACAGTGCAATAATAACTACAGCAACAATTCCTGTTTTTAGTTCTTTAGACATAAAATATATTTATACGAGCGAAAATAATAATAATTTTGCGAGTATAAATATAGAATACCTCTAAATTAACGGTTTTTCAATGCTTCTTTAATTGAAATTCTTTTTCCATTTTTAAAAGCTACCACCCAAGCATCTTTATATCCTTTGCTTCTTACTTTTGGTAAAACCTTTTTTATTCCTACCAAACTTGATGAGTTTCCATAGTAATATTTATAGTAATTATCTATAAATAAAGACTCAACATTTTCTAATCCTTTAAAACTGTTTGTTGATAATTTTTTTCTTGATGCAGCTATTTGTACTCTAAACACAACACCTGTTGATACTAATGTTGGTGATGTTTTTTCTTTTTTGACAATTTGCTTAAGTTTCTCTTTTTTTATAACTGGGGTAGGAACTTCCTCTTCCACTAATGGTGCATTAACTGTTAAGGTTTCGCTAATTGTATTTAACTTTAATCGTTCAAAGTACTTTCTTATTGCTTGAGCTATTGACTTTGCCATTCTAATCTGCCCTTTTCTAGAGTTTAGAAATTTACCTTCATTTTTATTAGTCAAAAAACCTAACTCGATTAAAACACTCGGCATAACTGTTTCTCTTAGTACTAAAAAATTTGCTTGTTTTACCTTTCTATTATTTCTTTTTATTGCCACAAAATTATTTTGAACTATACCTGCAACTCCTAAACTATTTTCTAAGTTTTCTTCTTGAAGTACAGACAAACCAATTACTGATTCTGGTGAGTTCGGATCATAATCATAATTCTGTTTATAATTATCCTCTAATAAAATTACCGAGTTCTCTTTTTTAGCTATTTCTAGGTTTTCTTTATTTCCACTTAAACCTAAAACAAAAGTACTTGCCCCATGCGGATCTGATCTCCTAAAAGCATCACAGTGAATAGATACAAATAAATCTGCTTTTTTATCATTTGCTATTTTAGCTCGGTTGTGCAACTCCACAAAAACATCTTTTTTGCGAGTATAAACTACTTGTATATCTTTTGAAGTTAACAACTCCTTACCTACATCTAATGCTACTTTTAAGGCTATGTTTTTTTCTCTAAAGCCATTCCCTAAGTTCCCAGGGTCTTTTCCTCCATGACCAGCATCTAGAACAACAGTATATTTTTTTTGAGCTGAAACCGATAATATTCCCCCATACAAAACAGTAAAAAAGGATAGAATGATTAAGCTTACTTTTGAGATATTATATTTACGGAAATTTAAGAATTGCATCAATAAAATTTAACTATTTTTGGTTTTTAAAATATAGGCATTCAAATAACACGCCAAAGTTTTTAAATATAACACAAAAATAGTATTAATAATATTGCGAGCAAATCCAACTTACATACTTTTAGCTTTCTGTCTTTTTTGTTTTCAATTAAGTACTGCACAAGAATTTGGCAAGAAAGGTATTACTCCTCAAAAAACTAGCAAAGACTCTATATTTACTAGTCCTAAAGACACTTTAATAGGTTTAAAAAGCAATGCTCTTATTAACAAAAAAAGAGATACTGTTGTTAACGATTCTATTAAACCAAAAGAAGTAATTGACGGTATTATTACTCATGATGCTGAAGATTACACCATACAAAACGCCAAAGACAAAACAATTACCCTATATAATAAAGCCCAAGTAACATATACTGACATTGACTTAAAAGCTGGAATTATTATTCTGGATTATAAAAACAATATGGTATATGCTAAAGGTATAAAAGATAGCACAGGGTATCATCAAAGACCTCAATTTAAGCAAGGAGGACAAGAATCTGAACAAGACTCTATTCTTTTTAACTTTAAAACTAAGAAAGCTTTAGTTTATGGTGTTAAAACAAATCAAGCAGGAATTATTACTTATGGAGAAAAAACAAAACGGGTAAATGACTCTACTATTTATATGCGTCGATTGCGTTTTACTACTTCAAAAAAGAAAATTCCAGATTATTATATTCAAACAAATAAAGCAAAACTAGTTCCTGGTAAAAAGATTATTGTTGGTGGTAGTAATTTAGTATTGGCAGACGTTCCTACTCCTGTATATTTACCGTTTGCATATTTTCCTTTAACAGATAAAAGAACTTCAGGGTTTATTATTCCTTCTTGGGGAGAAAGTAATAATCAAGGTTTTTTTATGCAAAATGGAGGATACTATTTTGCTTTAAGTGACTACTTTGATTTAACCGTATTAGGAGATTTATATACCAATGGTAGTTGGGGATTAAATGCTTCCTCTAACTATTATGTTCGTTATAAATTTAGCGGAAACTTTAGTGTTCGTTTTGAAAATATTATTAGAGGTATACGTGGTTTAAGCGATTATCAAAAGTCCACCAATTTCAACCTTAGATGGAGCCATAGTCAAGATTCTAAGGCGAGTCCAAACTCTCGTTTTTCTGCTTCTGTTAACTTAGGTAGTAGCAAGTATTATCGTCAATCTTTAAACGAATTTAATAGTTCTCAGTTCTTAAACAACACGTTGAGTTCATCTATTTCATACTATAAAAATTTTGTAGGTACTCCTTTTAATGTTAGCGTAACTGCTACTCATTCGCAAAATACCAATACAGAATCCATTACTATGACGCTTCCATCATTACAACTTAATATGGATCGTATTTATCCTTTTGCTGGAAAAGGTGGAATTAAAAAGAACCCTATTCAAAAAATGGGTATTAATTATAGTATGCAAGGTCAATATCAAATTAATACCACAGATGACGAGTTTTTTACTGCTAAAATGTTTGAAACGGCAAAAAAAGGTATACAACATAATTTAAGCACCAATACCAGTTTAAAAGCTTTTAAATATTTTACATTATCACCTAGTGTGAATTATAAGGATGTTTGGTACTTTGATCAAATTAAAAAGCGATACGACCCTACTGCTATAAACAGTGATGGTAATTTAGGAGCTGCAGTTAACGATACTATTAGTGGATTTACTAGATATAATGAATATAATTTTGGAGTTTCTTTATCTACAAACATCTACGGTACATTTAACTTTAAAAAAGGTCGTTTAAAAGCAATTCGTCATACAATTAGACCCTCTATTTCTTACGGATATCGTCCTAATTTTGCTAATGATCATGATTTAACAATTCGCCAAAGTTCTGATCCAAATGATCTATTAACCTACTCTCCTTTTGAAGGAGGTATTTATGGAACACCAGGAAGTGGAGTTTCAAATTCTATCGGTATTTCCGTAAACAATGTTTTAGAGGCTAAAGTAGCACCGAAAGACCCTGACAGTGATGAAGAGGATAAAAAAATCACCATTCTTAACAATTTAAACTTTAGTACAAGTTATAACATAGCTGCTGATAGTTTACGCTGGTCTCCTGTGAGAGCAAATGCTGGTACGCGTCTTTTTAAAGACAAGCTAGCTTTAAACATGAATGCTACTTTTGATCCGTATCAAGTAAACAGCAAAGGACAAAGAATAAATAAGTTTAACGGTAGTCTCCTTAGAATGACTAATTTGGGGGTAACAGCTAATTATTCCATTTCTAGTAAAGATTTTGAAAAGAATAAAGATGGTGAAGATGACGCTGACAACAAAAATGGAAATGGCGCACAGGATACACCAGATGTTTTTGGAGAAGGTATAGGCTCTACTAATGGGTTTCCTAACAACACCAATAACAAAAATAAAGAAGGCGAAACAAAAGAAACAGAACTCTACAAAGCCAAAATACCTTGGACTCTTAATTTAGCTTACAGTATGAGTTATACGAATAACGGATTAACAAGCCAAATAGGTAATAATACGTTAATGTTTAGTGGTGATGTAGAACTCTCCCCTAAATGGAAAGTTGGTTTTTCTTCTGGTTATGATGTTAAAGACAATGCTTTTACTTATACTAGATTAAACTTTTCAAGAGATTTAGATAGCTGGCGATTTAATTTTAACTGGACTCCTTTTGGTGTTAACTCTTCTTATAATTTCTTTATTGGGGTGAAGTCTTCAGTATTGAGCGATTTAAAATGGGATAAAAACAAACCACCAGATAGAGTATTATTTTAAAACATTAAATATTTGGCAAAATTTTTAATCCAGAAACTTAACAAAAATGAAAAAAATAATTACAACTGATAAAGCCCCTGCCCCAATTGGCCCATATAATCAAGCGGTACTTAGTGGGAATACTTTATACACTTCTGGACAAATTGCGATTAATCCTGAAACCGGTGATTTAGTTTTAGATTCTATTGAAGTAGAAACACAACAAGTAATGCTAAACATGAAAGAGGTATTAGCCGCTGCTGGCATGACATTTGAAAATGTTATTAAAACTTCTATTTTTATTTCAGACATGCATAACTTTTCAAAAATTAATGCTGTTTATGGTGAATATTTTAACGATGCTACTGCTCCTGCTCGTGAAACTGTGGAAGTTGCTAACTTACCTAAGTTTGTAAATGTTGAAATTAGTATGATTGCTGTTAAATAATAGTTTTTTAAAAAAATGTTTTTTATCTGACGATATCACTTCTTTAAAACAACGGGTACTTTAACCATTATGAGCAATGCAAAACAAATGAAAAGAATTTTAACTCTAGTAGTATTGACAATTTTCACTGTTAATCTTCAAGCCCAGAAAAAGGAAAATACGAAAACAGCCTTAATATTAATTGACATTCAAAATGATTACTTTCCAAATGGAAAAATGGAACTCTCACAACCTGAAAAAGCAAGTTTAAATGCTAAGAAAGTTTTGAATGAATTTAGAAGTAAAAAACTTCCTGTTATCCATATTCAACATAAATCAACTCGCTCTGGTTCTTCTTTTTTTATTCCAAAAACTCAAGGTGTGGAGATTCACAAAAACGTGAAGCCAATAGACGGGGAAAATATAATAACCAAACACTTTCCAAACAGTTTTAGAGAAACAGAATTGCTGAAAATTTTAAATGAAATAAGAGTAGAAAAGTTAGTGATTTGTGGAATGATGACACATATGTGCGTGGATGCAACAACAAGAGCAGCCAAAGACTTTGGTTTTGAATGTATTGTTATTGGAGATGCTTGTGCAACCAAAGATTTAGAAGTAAATGGAGAAAATGTAAAAGCTAGCGAAGTTCAAAAATCTTTTCTAGCCGCCTTAGATTATTATTATTCAGACGTATTGACAACTGAAAATTTTCTTAAAAACCATAAATAAGCGTTATACACAAGACAAGGGGCGAAACGTTTTAATAAGTTACCATAAAAAGAGAAACAATTATGTTTCTCTTTTTATTTATAATCTTTTAAATTGCTTTAATTAATAATTCTGCGGTAGATGGGTTTGTAGCTAACGGTACATCATGCACATCACACAAACGCATTAACATTGAAATATCTGGTTCGTGTGGGTGCTTTGCTAAAGGATCTCTAAAAAACAATACCATTTGACATTTCCCTTCTGCTACTCTACCAGCAATTTGTGCATCACCACCAATAGGTCCTGATAAAAATTTTGTTACTTCAAAACCTGCTTTTTCTGCTTTCTCCCCTGTTGTTCCCGTTGAAATTAACTGAACACTTTTTTTACGTAAAACTTCTTTGTGTTCATTTAAAAACTGAACCATTTCAGCTTTCATTCCATCATGTGCTATAATTGCTATTTCCATAAAATAGTGTTTAAAAAAATATTCCCGCTAAAAGCGGGAATACAATATTACAAAATATTTTATGTTTTTATAAAGATGCTGAATATTCTAATAAATCTACAATTTTTGTAGCATACCCAAACTCGTTATCGTACCAAGAAATTACTTTAAAAAAGTTTTCGTTTAACTCTAAACAAGCATCCGCATCTATTACAGAAGTTCTAGTTTCAGAAACAAAATCTTGTGATACTACTTCATCTTCTGTATATCCTATAATTCCTTTTAATTCACCTTCTGAAGCTTCTTTTAAAGCTGCTAAAACTTCTTTTAATGAAGTTGCTTTATCAGTTCTAAAAGTTAAATCAACTAAAGAAACATCAGCCACAGGAACTCTAACTGCCATTCCTGTTAATTTACCCTCTAACTCTGGAATAACCTTTGTTACTGCTTTTGCTGCTCCTGTTGATGTAGGAATAATATTGTTAATTACTGAACGTCCTCTACGCCATTTACTATTTGGTCCATCTACAGTATTTTGTGTTGATGTTGCTGCATGTACTGTAGTCATTAATCCTTCTTTCAACCCAAAATTATCATGGATAACTTTCGTTAACGGTGCTAAACAGTTTGTTGTACAAGAGGCATTAGAAAAAATTACTTCATCATCTTTCAAATCTTTATGATTTACTCCCATTACATACATATTAGCATCTTTAGAAGGTGCTGAAATAATTACTTTCTTTGCTCCTCCAGTAATATGCATTGCTGCTTTATCTTTATCTGTGAAAAAACCTGTAGATTCAATTACATATTCTGCCCCTACTTCATTCCATTTTAAATTTTCAGGATTTCTTTCCGCAGTAATTCTTATTGTTTGTCCGTTTACAACTAAGTTTCCTTCTTTAACTTCAATATCTCCTTCAAAACGTCCATGAACAGAATCATACTTCAATAAATAGGCTAAATAATCTACCTCTAACAAATCGTTAATAGCCACAACTTGGATGTTGTCTCTTTTTATTGCAGAACGGAACGCTAATCGACCAATTCTTCCAAATCCGTTAATTCCTATTTTTATCATTATTAATAAATTTTATATTCGTGTTTAAGTGGTCATTATATCTGATACCCTTAGTAACTCAGTATCGATTTTATGTTGACCTTTGATTGCTTTTTCTAAATTGGTAGCAACTACTTTATTATCTTTTAAACCTACCATCAAATTGGTTTTTCCGTCAAGTAATAACTCAACAGCGCTTACTCCTAACCTACTTGCTAAAACTCTATCAAAACAAGTTGGTGATCCTCCGCGTTGCATATGACCTAATACAGATACTCTTACTTCGTATTCAGGTAGGTTTTTCTCAACATAATCTGCTAATTCAAATACATTTTTTCCAGTTTTATCTCCTTCGGAAACAACTACAATACTTGATGATTTTCCTGACCTTCTACTTTTCTTTAATGACTCTAACATCCTTTCCAACCCTAAATCTTCTTCAGGAATCAAAATTTCTTCTGCTCCAGCTCCTACACCAGCATTTAATGCTATAAACCCTGCGTCACGCCCCATAACCTCAACAAAGAATAATCTATTATGAGAAGATGCGGTATCTCTTATTTTATCGATTGCTTCTACGGCTGTATTTAAAGCAGTATCATAACCAAGTGTATGACTTGTTCCAGAAATATCATTATCTATCGTACCAGGAATACCTATAATAGGAAAATTGAATTCCTTATTAAAAATTACTCCTCCTGTAAAAGAACCGTCTCCTCCAATTACCACCAAAGCATCTACCTTGTTCTTTTGTAAACTTTCATAGGCTTTTTGTCTTCCTTCTTTAGTTCTAAAGTCTTTTGAGCGAGCTGATTTTAATATCGTTCCTCCTTTGTTAATAATATTATTTACACTTCGTGCGGTTAACGGAATTAGGTCTCCTTCTATCAATCCTTGATACCCCCTATAAATCCCCATACATTCTGTACGATAATAGGCACAAGTCCTAACCACAGACCGTATCGCTGCGTTCATTCCAGGAGAATCTCCCCCAGAAGTCATTACTGCTATTTTTTTAATTTTCTTCATAAATAACGAATATCAAATTTACTCAATTAAAGTTATTCTTCCATAAAAATTAAGAAAATGATTTTTCCAATAGCTTAGGGTTATTTTGTATTTTTTGTATGAACATTGTAAGTGGTCTTCTTATAAATAAAGTTACTGGTTTTAAATTATTTTTTGCCAATTCTTCATTTATTATTTTTTTTGCATGATATGCCACCGAACCTATAAAATACAGAGGTTTTTTTTCTAATTCTTCTTTGTAAGTTATTAATTGTTTATTTATAAATTCTGAAACACAAGATGCTACCAACTCTTGTACATAACTGTTTTCTATATTTGTAAATAAAAATCGAGCGTATTTTGCTAAGTACTTATTAGGTGTTTTTGAATTGTATAATTTAGACAATACTTTATCTGAGTTTAAGTTAAATTCTTTTTCAAAAGAAAACTTTAAATCGTTAGGTAATTCATTAAAATAGTACGCTTTTAATAATTGCTTTCCTAAGTGATTACCACTACCTTCATCCATTAATAAATACCCCATTGATGTTATGCGTTTTTGTATTTTATTTCCATCAAAAAAGCAACAGTTTGAACCTGTACCTAAAATACAAACTACTGATGGCTCTACAGACGCAGACAATACTGCTAACATTATATCTTCTTGTATTTCTATTCTTTTTGCATTGCTATAATAATGTAACAAAACACTTTGTATTTTTTCTTTACTTTTTTCATTGTTACATCCTGCTCCAAAAAAATATATAGAATTAATTTCTTCTTTACAAGCTATCAATTCTTTTGAACTTCTAATAGTTTTATGAATTGCTTTCTTTTTTAAGATCGACGGATTTATTCCTTTTGTTCTAATTCTAGATTGAATGTTGCTTTGGTTGACGTTAAGAACAATCCAATCACATTTTGTAGAACCACTATCTGCAATTAAAATCATTTATGAGGTTTTTGATTTTATTCGGAAAATTAAATCATTAATTACTTTTTTACCCAATGTTAACCCTTCTATTTGGTTTGCTTTTAACAAGCCCGATTCATTTCTATTATCTTTCTTACGAACTATTGTAAAAAGTGTACCTTTTAGTTGTTTTGTATAGTCACTAATTGAAATATTATGAGTGTAAACTATGAGTCCATCTATTAAATCGTCTGAAAGTAATTTTATGTATGTACTTTCTTTTTGCAAACTATTACATGTTTGGTACAACATTACTCTGTGCTCTTTACTACTAGATTCTTCTATGATTGCATTTATAAAATTATATATGAAATCGTCTTTAAAATTTGGCACAATTACACCTATAATATAGTTTTTTCTTTTTTTTAAGTTCTTTGCAAAAAAATTGGGTTTGTAACATAAAGACTTTGCTACATCATTTATACTTTTCTTTGTTACATTACTTATTTCATAACTGTTATTGAGTGCTTTTGAAACTGTAGATATTGAAAAACCAGTTTTTATTGCTATTTCTTTTAATGTAACACTAGTCTTCATTATTAATACTTTTATGAAGAGTTGATAATGAAAAATTATATAATTTTTCTATGCTTTCTACAACCATTAACTCTGTATCTTCTAATGGTGTTTTTAAAAATTCTATTTGTTTTTCCAGCTTTTTTCTATCTTTTTTAGATAACGCTGAGCTTTCTAACATCTCTAAACAAAATAATGCTGTTTGATGTAGCGATTTATAATGCTTCTTATACTTATTTAAAATAGGGTTGTTTGGTAGTTTTAAAAAATCTGTATAACCTTTTTCCCACTTAATAAAATATTTAATTATTTCTGCTTTTTTAACTTCGTTGGGTGTTTTAATAAAATCACTTACTAAAATATTAAAGGTATATGCATCTGCTGCATCTGCTGTACAAGCATCTGCAAAAAGTATAAAAGGTGAGAATGTTTTATATTCTGTACCTTCTTTATTTCTGGTATATACTTTTAAAGGTTCGTATACTCCAGTTAATACCTTTAACGGTTCAATTGTATTTGTCTTTGTTATATTTCTTAAAATAACTTCTACACTACTTTTATTAGTTATCCCTATAAGCTCCAAATTATCATTAACCACTGCTAACCTTTTACGCATATTAGCGATATTACTTACTTTTTTAGAGGACCAAAAACGTTCTGCTATTGCTGCTGTTCTAGGCCAAATACGTGAATCTATAGTTAATGGTGTTACCAATTCACTCCACATTGTTACTTCTCCCCCTAAAACTCTTTGCTCTTCTTTTTTGGTTAACTTTTTATTACCAACAGGGTCAATCATGTAGTGGTAATTAACTGACTGTAATCTATCGATATAATAATCGTTAGATAAAACAACATTGTAACCTTTTTTTACTGCTTTTACTAAAGTTCCTTTTTCAAATCCCTCATTTGCCCCTCTCCACGAATGAATAATAGCAGTTTTAGGCATGTCTTTCGTCATTATTTCATCCCAGCCCATTAACTTTTTGTTGTATTTTGATAATATTTTTTGAAGCTTTATATTAAAATATGTTTGTAACTCATGATTGCTTTTAAGATTATGCTCTTTTTTAAATTTTGAAATTTCTTTATTTTCATTCCAATGTTTACCTTCATTTTCATCTCCTCCAATATGAAAATATTCATCAGGAAACAACGTTGTTACTTCTGAAAATAATTTATCTAAAAACACATATACCTCTGTATTAGTGGGGTCTAATGTTGGGTCAAAAACACCTGAGTAACGCTCTAATTCATATTTCTCATTTTTTTTGCTTCCTAACTCAGGATATGCTGTTAATATTGCTGTTGCGTGTCCAGGTACATCTATTTCTGGTATCACACGAATACCTAAAGAATTAGCATAATGAATTACATCCTTTATTTGACTATGCGTATAATAAAGGTTATCAGAAGCTTCTTTATGTAGTTTTGGAAATACTTTTGATTCTATTCTATAACCTTGGTCATCTGATAAATGCCAATGAAAAACATTCATCTTTAAAGCTGCCATAGCTCTTAAGTTTCGTTTGATAACATATACTGGTTGAAAGTGTCTTGCAACGTCTATCATTAAACCTCTCCACACAAATCTAGGAGAGTCTTTAATAAATACACTAGGGATGAAAAATTTTTCTTCATCAAAAGTTATTAACTGTACTACTGTTTCAAGAGCTCTAATTGCTCCGACATCCGTTTTAGCCTTTATTAAAACTTCTTGTTCTTTTACTTCTAAAACATAAGACTCATCTACATGAATGCCTAGTTTTTCTGTTTTATCAAACTCAACTTTAATTGTTGCGTTTTTAGCATTTAACCTTGGAAAACCTTCTTTTATAAAAACACCTGTTTTATTTGTTATCCGTCTTATAATATTTGTTGCATAATTATATACTCGACCTTCTTTTTTTTGCACACTTATAGTAAAATTAGCATCAACTACAAGCTTGGTATTAGTTTTTGTTAACTCTTGCGGCCATGGCATTAAGTTAAGTTCGTTCCTTAAGTTGTCTTGTGCTTTTAAGCTAATACAGGTTAGCCACAAGACAATAAATATGTTTTTAGAAGATATAATCATGAAATAGTTTTTAGAAATAATGTCTTTTAAATGCTTCGATTGCTGCGTAATTTGCCATTCCCAAATCATGATATTTTTCAGCAGTTAATCTATTTCTGTCTTCTGCTCTTACCCAGAATTCTCTTGTATCATCTCCTCTAAACATTACTTTGTCTTTTTGTGATTGGTGATAAAAAATAGCATGTCGTTTTTTTACAACTTGATCTGG
This sequence comes from Tenacibaculum gallaicum, assembly GCF_003387615.1. Taxonomy (GTDB): domain Bacteria; phylum Bacteroidota; class Bacteroidia; order Flavobacteriales; family Flavobacteriaceae; genus Polaribacter; species Polaribacter gallaicus. The sequence continues at coordinate 68,810 of NZ_QUNS01000003.1, forward strand.
ACTAAGTGGTACTGCCATTTCAATCTCAAAAGGCTCCCATTCAAACCATGCTCCTCTATACAACCATACCCAGCAATCTTCCATCATTTTTTTAGGCTTTAATTGTTTTAATGCTTCAAAAAGTGCATCTAAACACACTTTATGGGTTCCATGAGGGTCAGCCAAATCACCCGCTGCATATATTTGGTGGGGCTTTACCTCTTCTATCAAATCACACATAATTTTTACATCAACATCAGATAAGTTATTTTTCTTTACTTTCCCTGTCTCATAAAAAGGAAGGTTTAAAAAGTGTACAAATTCATCTGGTAATCCTAAATAACGAGTAGCAGCATATGATTCTGCTTTTCTTATTGTTCCTTTTAAAAGTTGTACTTCTTTTGAAGCCACAGCTCTTTTATTATTTTCATTAATCTTAGAAATCACTTTATCTAAATGATTCTTATCTGTAATAAGTACCTTAGCTACCTCAGCAAACTTTAAAGCATCTTCATCGGTTACAGCAATACTACCAGAGGTTTGGTAAGCCACATGAACCTCGTGCCCTTGCTCTATTAACCTATCAAAAGTACCTCCCATAGATATTACGTCGTCATCTGGATGAGGACTAAAAATGATGATTCTTTTTTTATGAGGTGTTTCCCTTTCTGGTCTATTTATATCATCTGCATTAGGTTTTCCTCCTGGCCAGCCTGTAATAGTGTGTTGTAATGCATTAAATATTTTTATATTTAAACTATAAGCACTTCCTTCTTCTGCTAATAATCCTGACATTCCGTTTTCATTATAATCCTTATCCGTAAGCTTTAATATTGGTTTTTTTACTTTTTCACTTAACCAGAAAACAGCTTTCTTTTTTAGCTCTTTACTCCAAAAACAAGACATTACCAACCACGGTGTTTTTATTCTTGTAAGTTCTGAAGCCGATTCTACATCTAAAATAAATGTAGTATTCTTATGGTCTTGCAGGTAAGTAGCTGGTATTTGTGGAGATATTTTTCCTTCTATAGTATGCTGTATAACTTTTGCTTTGTTTACCCCCCATGCTAATAAAACAATTCTTTTTGCTTTTTTTATAGTGCTTATTCCCATAGTAATTGCTTTTTTAGGAACATTATCTATTCCTAAAAAACTTGAAGCAGCATCTTGCCTTGTAACATGATCTAAAGTTATGCTTCTTGTGCTTGAGTTATAGTGAGATCCTGGTTCATTAAAACCTATGTGACCTGTTCTCCCAATTCCTAATAACTGAAAATCTAACCCTCCTGCTTCTTTTATTTTTAATTCATAATCTATGCAGTATTGATAAATCTCTTCTGACGATAAAGTTCCATTCGGAATATGGATGTTTTCTGATAAAATATCTACATGATTAAACAAGTGTTCGTGCATAAAGTAATAGTAACTCTGTACATCGTTTGGTTTCATTGGTAAGTATTCATCAAGATTGAACGTGATTACATTACTAAAACTTAAACCTTCCTCTTTATGCAATCTTACCAACTCTTCATAAACTTTAATTGGTGAGGAACCTGTTGCTAATCCTAAAACACATTTTTTATTTTCTTTAGCCTTTTGTTTAATTAAATCAGCTATTTCATGTGCTACTATTTTTGAAGCTTGGATTGAATCATTAAAAATTATATTGTGAATTTTTTCAAATCTAGTTTCTTCGAATTGTCCTGCTGGTTTGTGAACAATCGTTTCTCTGTTATAGGTTTTTATATCTCCAATCATGGTTTTCGTCTTTTAGGTAAATGTATTTATTACTTATCATTTTCATCTTTTTTTTCGACTAAAAGCAGTAAATACTAGACAAAAAACAAGCGAGAATATGTTTAATTATTCTCGCTTGACAATTAACTGTAAACCCTTAAATTATTTAAGATAATTTACAAAAGTGGGAGTTAAAACAAAGTTTTCTTAATTCATATCCCACCATAACTTAGTATTCATTTCATCTGGCCCTTGTTGCTGTATTGCAGCTGTAATATTTTCTTTATTTAATGTCTTTTCTGTTGAAGAATACGGTAACCTATTTGGCACATTACCGTTATTTGGTTGAGAAACCCAATAATTAGTGTTATCTGTAATTTGTGGTATTAAATTTGTTCTTCTTACCAAACTCCAACTTTCGTAACCATTTGTTAACGAAGCTAACCAACGTTGGTTATATACTTGTGTTAACTGCTCTTCGTTACTTCCTGATAATGTTGCTATAGGTTCACTTGCAATAAAGGTTCCTAATTCAGCTCCCCAAAAACGTATGCTAGATGAAATTCCTGCTTGATAAGATGCATTTGCATTTCCTGCATAACCTAACAAAGCTGCTTCTGCTTGCAAAAAGTTAGACTCTGCTGCTGTTAAAACCATTACGTTTACTTGATCTTTTAAATCACTCAATCCTTTGCCTATAATTTTTTCGCTAGGTTTTGCCATGTCCTCCCATTCTGGAGCTGTACGTATATTCACAAAGCTACCTTTATATCCACCATTTTCTGCTTCTGTAAGAATTTCTCCTAATCTTGGATCATTATTATCTCTTAATAAGCTTACATAGCGTTCAGTTGGCACCCATTTAGAACCTAAACCGGCAAACCCCCAATAAACATCTTCAAAACCTCCATCTAAATTTGCATTAATTAAAGGTTCTTTCGACCTTTCAAGAGTAGCTTCATTAGTATCGTCTATTAATGGGTTTGCTAAACAGTCATTAATTACCGCATTAATAAAGTTCGATTCTCCGTCTGCAATAAATGCTTCTCTGCTTCGCAAGGCCATTCTCAAACGTAATGTGTTCGCTAAAACTTTCCATTTTTGTGGATCTCCTTGATAAATAAAATCTCCTTTTGCGCCATTAATAGTTTCTGTAGAAGCTCCAATAATATTCATCTGTTCTTTCAAGTCTTCTATTATAAACTTATAGATTTCTTTTTGTGTTTCATATTTTGGACTTAATACTTCTATTTGAGGAACTATTATTTCTTTGTGAGGTACGTTTCCAAAAATATCTGTCATTTTTTGAGTAAACATAGACATCATTATTCTTGTGATGACCATACCTTGTATATCGTTAAGGTCTTGATACTCTATTAATAGAGCTCTTAGATTAATGCTACTTTTTTTATATGGTTGATCAAAAACACCATTTGTCCAACCTTGATCATTTTTATAACTATCAACACCAGCCCACCAAGTACCTTGAACATTTGTTGTAAATTGGTGTGAAAATTGAGAAGTATACAGTAAGTTCCCTCTCCATGATACAAACCTAGGTTCTGCAAATGTAAAATACTGAACTCCTCCTAAAAGATTTTCTGCTCTTGCATTGGTTGGTAAATTCGGGTTTCTGTTTATTTCTTCAAAATCACTTGTACAAGAAAAGGTTGAAGCTATTACAATTAGTATTAAAGCAATATTGGCAATTTTAATACTATTTTTTTTATTTCTATTATTCATAATATTATAGTATGTTTTTTTAAAAGGATACTGCTAATTTTAACCCATGGCTTGAAGTAGAAGGCATATCAAAAAACTCAATTCCTTGAATCGCCGTATTAAACCCTACTTCTGGATCAAAGTTTCTTGTGTTCTTATGAAGTATTGCTAAATTTCTTCCTACATAACTTATTGATGCCTTTGAAATTGAAAATTTCTTTAAAAACTTGGGAGACAAATTATAAGTAAGTGACAACTGTCTTAATTTCACAAAACTTGCATCAGAAATCCAGTTTTCTGAAATATTTCCTAATCTATTATAATAAGTTTGTGGGTCTACTCCTCTAGCAACTATATCTGACGGTAAAGCTCCTCCTTCAATAGTTAATCCTTCAGGCACAAGAATTCCTTGACCTCCTTCATAAAAAGCTCTTCCTTTTAATGTTATTTCATCTGTTCCTTGTACTCCTGCTAATCGATCTGTAAAAGAGAAAACATCTCCGCCTGAACGTATATCTATTAAGAAATCTAATTCAAAATTTTCATAGGTAAATGTATTAGTGATCCCCATTAAAAAATCTGGAGTTACGTTTCCTATTACTCCTTCTTCTCCTACTATTGGCAGTCCATCAGTATCATAAATTTTATTCCCATCACTATCTCTTTTAAATGTAGATCCTACTAAGTTACCATATAAACTACCTTCTGTTGCTACAAGTTGTATAACGTCGTTAAACTGACGGGCTAGTATCGTTGAAGGAAGACCATCAACGAGTTTTTCTATTCTGTTTTCGTTTTTTGTAAAATTAATGGCTGTATTCCACGAAAATTTTTCACTCTTTATAGGTGTACCTGTCAAAGCTATTTCTAAACCGCTATTTCTAATTAACCCTGCGTTTATCAACTTACTTTGCGCTCCTGAAGTTGCTGGTAATGATATTTGTAATATTTGATTTTTAGTTTCTTTATTGTAATAAGTAAAATCTATTCCTAATCTATTTTCAAAAAAGCTAGCATCTAAACCTATTTCATATTCAGTAGATAATTCTGCTTTTAAATTTGAGTTAGGTATGATGTATCCTGGTGAAGCTCCTTCTTCAGCATCACCTGCTGGTAATTGGGAGTTACCTAAATATAATAGTGATAATCCGTTATAAGGCTTTGAAGTAACTGTAAAAACAGAGCTTAATAAATGAGGTAATGTAGCATTACCTGTTTTTGCTGCACTTGCCCTTAACTTTAATCTATTTATTTTTTCTGTTTTAATATTAAATATTTCACCTAACAAAAAGCTAGTTCCTATTGATGGGTAAAAGAATGAAGCATTTTCCTCTGGTAAAGTAGAACTCCAATCATTTCTAGCTGTAAGTTCTATAAATGCATAATTGTTATAACCTAATTGAACGCTTCCAAATAATGATTGAGACTTTGTTCTATTTAAAAATGTAGAAACACTCTTATAAGTAAAATTATTTATTGAAAATAAATCTTCATCTAATAAATCATTTGCTTCTGTTCTATTTGTTTTTGAATTAGTTTCAACAGTATTGAAACCAAAAGTTGCGTCTAGTGACAGTTTATCTGTTATATTACCGTTATAAAACAGCATTAAATCTAGGTTGTTTAAAACCGTTTGATTTGTTATTTCTTCTAGTCCACCTGTTGGCGCAATATCAAAAGCTCCTATAGGTTGATAAATTGATGCTGTATAATTACTTTGATCTCTCGAATATCTTGCAGTGGCTGATAAGTTTTCTGTTATCTGATATGTTGCATTTAGCAACCCTGTAAACCTATTTTTATCATCTTCATTTATTTTAGTGTTTACTGCATAATAAGGGTTCATTGTAAAAGCTCCACCTCCGTAATTATTTGGTCTTCCGTCTGACTTTATATAGTTTTCAGAAAGTATTTGATTAGATATATTACGAGGTTTTAAAATTAGTCCTCTCACTGTATTAGCTTGTCCATCTGTAATATCTGGTCTATTCGTAGCTGTATTGTTTATATATGAAATTTTAGCTTGTACTTTTAATTTATTAGTTATATTGGTAAAAGTATTTAATAAAACACTATTTCTTTCAAAGTCACTACCTTTCAATACTGGAGCGTTAGTTAAGTTAGTATAAGATAACCTATAGTTAGATGCTTTATTCCCTCCTGATGCACTTATTGAATTTATAAAAGTTGAACCCGTTCTATAAAAATCTTTAAAACTATTTGGATTTGCTTTATAAACATCGGTTCCTATTCCATCAAACCTCATCCTTTGAGAACCATCTAATTTTGGTCCCCAGCTTCCCGATCTAGTAATATCATATTCTAACGAATTTGTAGCTGCATTATATGTTCCTTGCCCATAACTATTTTGTAATCTAGGAGCTACTAAAACATTATCAAGCGTTGTGCTAGAACTAAAATCAATCTTTACTTTTCCTTCTTTACCTCCTTTTGTTGTTACTACAATAACTCCACTTGCTCCTCTATATCCATAAAGAGCCGTTGCATTTCCTCCTTTTAGTACATTTATACTTTGAACATCTTCTGGGTTAATATCTGCTAAAGCGTTACCATAATCAAGTCCACCAGTAAAGCTTCCTTGTCCTAAACCTGTATTATCTACGATAACTCCATCTATTACAATAAGTGGATTATTTGATACTAAGGAAGAAACCCCTCTAATATTTATGGATGCGGAACCAGCTACTCCTGAACCGTTTTGATTTATTTGAACCCCAGTAACCTTTCCTGATAAAGCATTTGTTATATTGGTTGTTTTAACTTTGTTTAGGTCCTTACTTTTTATAGTTTGTAAAGAATAACCTAGCTTTTTCGATTCTTTTTTAATACCTAATGCTGTTACAACAACTTCTTCTAACAGATTCGATTCTTCTAAGGCTACATTTATTGTATTAGTTTCTACTACAACTTCTAACTTTTTCATTCCAACAAAAGAAAAAACTAAAACATTTCCTTTTGATGCTTTTATAGTATACTTACCATTAAAATCAGCTTCGGTTCCCTTTGTTGTTCCTTTAACAATTACATTTACTCCTGGTAAAGGCAAACCGTCAGTCGCAGATGTTACCTTACCTGTTATTACTTTTTCTTGTGCGATAATAGTTATACTAAACAACATAAAACCCCACAAGAACAGTAGTATTTTATTTTTTTTCATATGAATGGTTAATTAAAAAAAATTTAAGTTAAATGTATGTTTAATTCTTTTTCTGGAAAAAATAATATACCAACAACACAAAAAAAACAACAAACGACACTTTTTTTTAAACTTTTGCATTTTTTTTAACAAAAATTATTTGATATAACTTAAAATAGCTACTTTCATGATTTTTATAAAATGAAATCATTTGCTTCTTTAAAAAATAATAAAACCATACCAAGAAAATATCATGTTATTTTTTGGGTTAGTTATTTTTGCTTTAATGTAATTAGATGGGGAAGCTATTTTGGAGATTATTGGTATTCTCTTAAATCAAATTTAATTGAATTCCCTCTACATATTATTCTTGTTTACACAAGCATATACTTCCTTGTTCCTAATTTTTTAGCCAAAAAAAAATATAAGTTTTATATTTTTTTATTAATCGCTTCACTAGGCTTTTTATATATAATTCGAACAGGTTTAAATTATTTATTAGTTACAAAAAACATCTGGCCAGAATCTGACGGCCACCAGCAAGCTTTCACATTTAATCATATTATCGCTGTTACCTTAGGTGAGCTTTATGTACTTGCTTTGGCTACTGCTATTAAATTTACAATAGACTGGGTTTATCAAAAGAAAAGGATTGCTACTTTACAAAAAGAACAATTAAAAAGTGAGCTCAATTTTTTAAAAACACAAATACAACCCCACTTTTTCTTTAATACATTAAATAATTTATACGCACTTACATTAGAGCAATCTGAACAAGCACCAGAGGTAGTTTTGAAATTATCTAATATAATGCAGTATGTTATTTATGATGCAACAAAACCGAAAGTAAAACTACTTAACGAAATACAACACATTCAAAACTATATCGACTTAGAAAGGTTAAGGTGTCATGAAAATGCAATAATAAATATTGAAATTGGTGGAGAAATAGATAATGTAAAAATACCTCCACTGATTTTTTTATCATTTATTGAAAACAGTTTTAAACATGGAAATAAAAATAGTCCCAACTTTTATATATACATTAGTATCGAAAAACAACCTGAAAACCGATTACTGTTTTCAATAAAAAACTCTTATGAAAAAGATAGCTTGTTTAAGAATAGTGAAAAAAGTGGTATTGGAAATATAAATACTAAAAGAAGATTAAACTTACTTTACAAAAACAGCTACGACTTATCTTTTTTAAAAAATGAAAATAATTACTGTGTAACCCTAAATATACCATTATAAAAGTGAAAATTAATACTATTATAATTGATGATGAGCCTTTTGCTATTAAAGTTATTCAAAAACATTTAGAGAAATTTAAAAATTTTAACGTTGTTAGTACTTTTAACAACCCCATAGATGCTATTGAAGTTATTGAAAATGAAAATATAGATGTCATTTTTTTAGACATTAATATGCCTAAAATGAATGGTATAGAGTTTATAAAAAATATAACATTAAAATCTCATGTAGTAATAACTACCGCATATAGAGAGTTTGCGATAGATGCATACGAACTTGATGCTCTCGATTACTTAGTTAAACCAATTCCTTTTAATCGTTTTTTAAAAACAGTTAATAAACTTACTCAACGTATTTCTAATATTAACTATAATAGTTCGCAAAAAAACGATGCTTATATCTTTCTAAAAGTCGATAAAAAGCTCGTTAAGATTAAATATAAAGACATTCTATACATAGAAAGCTTAAAAGACTACATAAAAGTTAGTACTACCACCGATAATCATATTGTGCATAAATCCCTAACCAGTATTTCAGAAGAGTTACCTAACGACCTCTTTCTAAGAATACACCGCTCATACACAATTTCAATAGATAAAATAAATTATGTAGAAGGAAACTCTTTAACAATAAATAAGAAACGAATTCCTATAGGGCGTAAATACCTCTCAAACACAAAACAGGTTATTTTAAATGCAAATAACAATAATTAATAGTTTTATGCTGTTTAACAACCTAACGATGTATTTAGTAGATTTTTTTTATGTGACTAACAAAATTTAATTAAGTTTAAGCCAAAAATAAATTCATGGTTAATTTAAGTAGTTTAGATTTTATAATTATAGTTGCCTTCTTTATTATATCCTTATTCATCGGAATTTGGGCTTCAAAATCAGCAGGTAAGAATAGTTCTGAATTCTTTTTATCAGGAAGAAACATGCCTTGGTGGTTATTAGGTGTTTCTATGGTAGCAACTACTTTTGCCGCAGATACTCCTGGATTAGTAACTGAATTAGTTAGAAAAAATGGTGTTTCAGGAAACTGGGTTTGGTGGGCACTGCTGCTTACAGGGATGTTAACCGTATTTTTTTATGCTAAATTGTGGAGAAAATCAGGAATTACAACAGATTTAGAATTTTATGAATTGCGGTACTCTGGTAAAATGGCTAGCTTTTTAAGAGGTTTTAGAGCTATTTATTTAGGAGTTATTTTCAATGTAATTACCATGGCTGGTGTATGTTTAGCAGGTGCCAAAATTGCCAATATTTTATTAGGAATTTCTCAAGGAGAAATGCTGTTATACTCATCTATAATTGTAGTTATTTATTCTTCTTTAGGAGGGTTAAAAGGTGTATTACTTACTGATTTTATTCAGTTTTTAATTGCTATGGTTGGTTCAGTTTGGGCAACTATATATATTATAAATTTGCCTGAAATCAACGGACTTTCAAATTTATTAACACACCCCAACGTGAGTGATAAACTAGCAATGCTTCCTGATTTTTCGGATAAAGAGGCTCTTATTACCTTGTTTATAATCCCTTTTGCTGTACAATGGTGGAGTACTTGGTATCCAGGTGCCGAACCCGGTGGTGGTGGTTATATTGCACAACGAATGTTGGCTGCTAAAGACGAAAAAAATGCAACGTGGGCTACTTTATTTTTTAATTTCGCTCATTACGCTTTACGTCCTTGGCCATGGATTATTGTAGGACTTGCTTCATTAATTATCTTTCCGAGTTTAGATAGTATGAATCAAGCTTTTCCTAGTTTAACAGCAGAAATGCAAGGTCATGATGTTGGTTATGCAGCAATGATGACCTATTTACCTGCTGGCTTATTAGGAATTGTATTAACATCGTTAATAGCTGCTTTTATGAGTACGATTTCTACCCAACTGAATTGGGGAAGCTCATATATAGTAAATGATTTTTATAGTAGGTTTATCAATAAAAAAGCTTCTGAAAAACAAAAAGTTGTAGTTGGTAGAATATCAACTGTATTGCTAATGCTTTGTGCTGCGTTATTTTCTTTCTATTTACAATCGGCTAAAAGTGTTTTCGATTTATTGCTACAAATTGGTGCTGGTACAGGGCTATTGTTTATTTTACGTTGGTTTTGGAGTAGAATAAACCCATACAGTGAAATTGCTGCTATGGCTATTTCTTTTATTATTGCTGTATTCTTTTTTATCAACAAAAAAATAGAAACCCCAATCATAGAAATTGCTGGATATTGGCAGTTAATCATTGGTGTTTTTGTCACAACTATTGGATGGGTTATTGTAACTCTTTTAACACAACCTACAGATGCTAAAACATTAGAAAACTTTGACAATCTTATTTTTAAAGGAGAAGATAAATTTAAAAATGTTGGGTTTAAAATTGTTGGATTTGTAACTGGAATAATTGGTGTGTACAGTTTCTTATTCGCCACAGGAAACTGGATTTATGGTGAAATGACTCTTGCAATTACACTTTCGGTAATTACTCTAATTTGTATTTTAATTCTAAAAAAGATTTGGAAGTTTGTTTCCTAATACACTAGTTAATATAATACTCTAAAGTATTTATTGTACCGCTTTATCGTAATTAGAAATGATTTTTTGTATGCTGTCTTTTTCAAAAACAGAAGGATACAACTCTTTTATGATTGTATGATATTCAAAATCAATTTCTAAAGCATTTTTTAGGTGTATTATACTATACTCTTCTTTACCAAGAATCATAAACAACCCACAAAGCCTATACTCTATTTCTGCAAACTCTTTATATGTCTTTTTTGCTTGAATTAATACCTTAAGAGCTTCGTTAAACTCTCCTAAAAACAATAAAATATCAGCCAACGCTACATATATTTCAATTTCTTTATCACCTAACGACAAACAAGTTCTAAAAGCTTTAACTGATTCTTCGTAAAAATTAAGCTTCAAATTGATATCTCCATAACGTCTCCAATACAAAACGTTTGCTTCATCTATATGAATAGCTTTGTTTATATAATACAATGCCTTTTGATAGTTCTCTTGATTATAGCAAGCATTCGTTAGTAAAATCCAACCTCTATCTAAAAGAGGATCTTCGTGCACTGCTTTTTTATAAAAATGTATAGCTGTTTGTGTGTTATTTAGCTTTTCATAACACTCTCCTATTCTTATGTAAGCATAGGCTGTTGGATCGTCTAATTCTAGTGTTACTAAATAATTTTCTATAGCTTCTTCATAACGATTTAGTTCTTCTAAAGCTTTTGCTTTTTCCAAATAACCTCCAATAAAACTGTCATCAATTAATACTGCATAGTCAAAAGCTGTTAATGCTTCTTTGTACATACCTAACTCAAAATATTGCTTTCCTAATTGATGCCATGCTACTTCGCAGTAAGGATTCTTATCTAAATAAGCATTTAAAAATTTAATAGCGTCTTTATGACTACCTTCCATATCAAAGCAATACACAATATTGTATAACGATGAATAATCTTCATAATCTACCTCTATACATTTAGCAAAATTTAAGCGAGCATTTTCAAAATCATCAAGATATAAATACTCCATACCTATCATTGACCAAACATCAGATGGATCTTCTATATACTGTAAAGATTCTTTTAAAATTGCAATTGCTTCAGTATGCTTCTTCTTTTTGGATAGAATAATTGCTTTTTGGATAAAAACCTCGTCGTTATGAGGTTCTACAGCTTCAATATTAGATAACATCTTAATTGCTTCATGCAATTGGTCTTCAAAAATTAAAATTTCTACTTTCATTAATTTTAATTGAATTGAAGATGGATGCTGCTCCAAACCTAGCTGTACAGCTTTTTTTGCCAACGACTGTTTACCTATATTTAAATAATGCTCTATAATTGTTTCAAATTCTACAGCATCAAAAAAATATACCTCATTGGTTTTCAACATGGATTCAAATTTTGATATTGACATAGGCTACAGATTTGAATTTATATAAAATTACTACAAGAACAGCACCTATTTACCTATCTGTTTATTTCTTTTCAACAATTTAATTAACAATATTGTCTCTCTTTCTTATTAACACTAAGTTGTTTGAAAGAATTAATTATTTTTCTATATTTGAAAGAACTAAAAATTAATATCTAATTTTAAACAAAAAATCATGAGTAAATTTGACGAAAAAGTAGCACTTTATAAAAAATTTATGGACGATAGAGATATCCGTTCTAACACAGATTTATTAACTGCTGTTACAAAAGGACTAGGACCTTCTATTTATAAAAATGATGCTGAAACTGTATCTGGTAGTGATCCTAAAGAACTGGAAACCGTTAAGAAAAATTTCTTAATGAAAAAGTTAGGTTTAGCTGATGGACCTGAATTAGATAAGGCTATTGGAGAAGTTATGGAGAGAATTGGAAAGTCTGAAAGAAACAAGTACCGTGCTGTAGTTTACTACATGTTAGTAAAGAAATTTGACAAAGAATCTGTTTACGGAATGTAATAACTCTTTTTTGATAAATATAAGTCCTGTATTTAAGTTTTAAATACAGGACTTTTTTTATTTTAGCCACCAACAAACAACTTATATTTATGTCGCAATTTATTAGCGTTTTTGATATGCTTAAAATTGGGGTGGGACCTTCTAGCTCTCATACCCTTGGCCCATGGAGAGCTGCCCAACAATGGATACAAAAATTAAAAGAAACAAATGAATTTCTTTTAATTGAAGAAATAAAAGTAGACTTGTATGGTTCTCTTTCCTTAACTGGTAAAGGACATGCGACAGATTTAGCCGTTTTACTTGGTTTAAGCGGTGCCGATCCAGAATACATCCCTATCGAAACTATTGATGTAATTATTAATGATATTCAAGCTAAAGGGCTCTTATTTTTTAATAATGAAAAGAACATTTCTTTCATTAATGGTTCTGTAAAGTTTAATAAAGAATTTTTACCTTTTCATGCGAATGGAATGACTTTTAGAGGATACGCTAATGGGGTAGAAATTTCAACTGAAACCTATTATTCTATCGGTGGAGGTTTTATCGTACAAGAAGACGATAATCTTACTGAAGATATTGAAATTAACAAACAAAACTTTCCGTTTCCAATAAACAGAGCTACCGAACTAGAAGCTTATTGTGAAAAGGAAGGCTTGAATATTTCTGATATTGTTTACCAAAATGAGCTTGTAATTAATTCTGCTGAAGAAATTGATAAAGAGTTACACCGTATATGGAATACCATGTTAGAATGTATGTATATTGGTTGTCATACTCAAGGAATTTTACCTGGTGGATTAAATGTAAAGCGACGTGCATTTGAAACACATCAAAAACTTATTAAAGATGCTGAATATAACAATCAACAGGAATGGATTACTGCTATTAGAGGCACCGAAGTTAAGTTTCGAGAAATTTTAAAATGGGTGAGTTGTTTAGCCTTGTCAGTTAATGAAGTAAATGCTGCTTTAGGTAGAGTTGTTACTGCTCCTACTAATGGAAGTGCTGGAGTAATTCCTGCTGTAATAATGTATTATTTAGTAATAGAAAACCACGATGCTACTTTTGAGCATGTTAAAAAGTTCTTACTAGTCGCAGGAGAAATAGGGAGTGTTTTTAAGAAAAATGCTACAATTTCTGCTGCTATGGGTGGTTGTCAAGCTGAAATTGGAGTATCATCGGCTATGGCGGCGGCGGCATTAACTGAATTATTAGGCGGAACTCCATCACAATGTTTAGTTGCTGCTGAAATTGCCATGGAACATCACTTAGGACTTACTTGTGACCCTATTGGCGGATTAGTACAGGTACCTTGTATTGAACGTAATGCTATGGGAGCTATTAAAGCTATTAATGCTGCGGAATTAGCTTTAGAGACCAACCCTAAAGAATCTAAAGTTCCATTAGACAAAGTAATTGACACTATGTGGGAAACTGCTAAAGATATGAACCGAAACTACAAAGAAACCTCAGAAGGCGGCTTAGCTGTTACAGTACGATTAGCTGATTGTTAATTTTTATTTTATTTCAATAGGCTTTCCTAAAAACTTAGGCTTTATATTAAAAAGAATATCAACAAAAACTTTTACTCTAGCTAAGTATTCTCTTAGCTGGACTTTGACCGCGTATTTCCCAGAAATACCTCTTGCGTTATAACCTATTGCGTCAATATCATAATGATTAGCTAAGTATAAAGCCCTTTCATTATGGAATTGTTGTGATATAATAGTTACTGAAGTTTGCCCAAAAATCTCTTTCACTCTTACCACAGAATCCAATGTTCTAAACCCTGCATAGTCTAAAAATATCTTATTTTCAGGGATTCCCGCTTCTATTAGATCATCTTTAAACTCTGAAGGTTCATTATAATTTTTGGTGCCATTATCTCCACTCACCACAATAAAATCAATTTTTTGGGCTTTAAATAAAGTTACTGCTGCCTCTACTCTAAATTGATAATACAAGTTTATTCTTCCATCAGAAAGATATTTAGCAGTTCCTAGTAACAAACCTACTTTATTTTTCGAAATATTTTCTGTAGAATTATACAGCTTTCCTTCTGCATTATTTTCTATAATTTTATTAGAAAAATAAATAGAACTTATAATTACCAAGCTACTTACTAAAAAAACGATAACAATTTTTTTTCGTTTCATTTACCTCGTAAATACTAATTCTGTTTCTGTAGACATTTCTTCGGAAAAGCCATATCCATCAACATCAAAACCTTTTAATTCCTCCAAAGTCTCCACATTATTATCTATAATATAGCGCACCATTAATCCACGAGCTTTTTTAGCAAACGTCATAATGGTTTTATACTGTCCGTTTTTAAAATCTTTAAAAACTGGAGTTACCATAGGTACTTTTAATGTTTTTTTAGGAAGCGCTTTAAAATATTCTGCACTTGCTAAGTTAATTAACAACTCACCTTCAGCTAACTCTTCATTTAATGATTCCGCTAATGTAGTATCCCAAAACTTATATAAGTTTTCTCTTCTACCTACTTTTAACCTAGTTCCCATTTCTAATCGGTATGGCTGAATTAAATCCAATGGTTTTAACAACCCGTATAATCCTGATAAAATTCTCAACTTATCTTCTAAAACTGGAATTTTATCTTCCGAAATAGAGTTAGCATCAATCCCTCTATACACTTCCCCTGTAAAAGCGAATACTGCTTGTTTTGCATTCTCTAAAGAAAAAGGAGGCTGCCAGTCTTGATTTCTTTCATAATTTAAACTTGCTAAATCATCAGAAATCTTCATTAACTCACTCAGCTTTTTCCTTGAAAGTGTTTTTAGCTTCTTATTCAACTTTTCAGATTGTTCTAAAAACCTAGGTTGTGTATATGCATCGGTAGTAACTTTGCTTTCAAAGTCTAACGATTTTGCTGGTGATATAATAATTTTCATGTTATAAATATTTAAAGTAAAAATAAGAAGCTATTCTAAAACCATCAATTACTTTAAGTAATTAATATTGATTGTAATATTGATATTTTTAATACTAAACTTGTAATCCATCATATGCTAAAAACACATTTTCAGGTAATTCTTTTTCTACCTCTTCATGCAAACCTAAAAGTTCGCTAATATGCGTTAAATACGCTTTTTTGGGATTAATTTCTTCTATAAACTTTAGGGCTTCTTCTAAATTAAAATGTGTGTTATGCGGTTCTTTTCGTAAACCTGTAATGACTAAAACATCTAGACTCTTTAGCTTTTCTTTCTCCTCTTCAGAAATAGTTTTAATATCGGTTATATACACTACATTATTAAAACGATATCCGAGAATTGGTAAATCGCCATGCATTACTTCAATTGGTGTTACCTCTACTCCATCCAACTCAAAACTTTCTTTGTGTGAAACAATAGTTGGCGCTACACTTGGTGCACTCGGGTATCTATTTTCAGTTGCAAAAATATAATCGTATCGCTTTTTTAAAACATTTAGTACTCTTTCTGTTAAGTAGATAGGGACTGGTCCTATTTGAAAACAATACGGACGGATTTCATCCAAACCAGCTATATGATCTGCATGTTCATGTGTAAATAAAATTCCGTTGATTGATTCGACCTCTTCACGCATCATTTGCTGACGAAAATCAGGTCCGCAATCAATAACATAATTAATATTATTCCACGAAACCAACACTGAAGACCGTAATCGTTTGTCTTTTGGGTTCTTAGATAAAGCTACAGGGTGCTTACTTGTAAGCATCGGAACTCCAGTAGAAGTTCCTGTTCCTAAAAAAGTTATTTTTACTTGATTTTTTTTCTTCATTTTCACCACAAAAATACAACAAAAATTGTCTGATAGTTCCTAATTTCAGTACATTTGTAATACGTAACTAAAAACAACAAAATGGCAATTACGTTAAAAGGAGATCAAAAAATAAGTACTGTACCAACTACCAAAATGAAGTCGTTAAAAATTAATTTAAACGCTCATATATATGGAACTTTTGCAGAGATTGGAGCTGGTCAAGAAACTGTTCGTAATTTTTTTAGAGCTGGTGGAGCATCTGGTACTATAGCAAAAGCTATGAGTGCTTATGATAAAGATTTCTCTGATGCCATTTATGGAATTGAAAAAGACAATCGTTATGTTACTGAACCTCGATTAAAGAAAATGCTAAAGCATGAAATGGAATTAATTGAGGAACGACTTGACCGTCAAAAACATCCTGATAAATTATTTTTTAGTTATGCTAATACTGTAGCTACTATTAACTTTACCAAGAAATTTAAAGGTCATGGTTGGGTTGGTATTCGTTTTCAATTAGATCCATTAGAAGATTACAACGAAATTGTTTTGCATCTTCGTTTTAAAGAAACTGATGCTCGTCAGCAGCAAGAAACATTGGGAGTTTTAGGTGTAAACTTAATTTATGGAGCTTATTACTTAAATGACAATCCTAAAGATTTATTAAAATCTTTTTACGATAATATTGATAAAGACCGTTTAGAGATTGACATGATCAACTTCTCTGGACCTCGTTTTATGTATGTTGACAACCGCTTAATGAGTTTACAACTTGTTAAAAACGGGATGACAAATGCTGTAATGTTTGGTCCTGACGGGAATAACTTATTGCCTGCACAAGTACTTTACAAAAAGAATATTTTGGCTCTTCGTGGAAGTTACAGACCCGTAACTAAGGTTAACATGGATATGTTTGAGCGTTCTAAACAACTATTCTTTGATGAGAATAAAGTAGATCCTAAGAAAACCAAAATTATTTTTGAAATTACCTTAAGTAACCTTCGTGCCGAAGGAGAAATTAACGAACGTGACTTCTTAGACAGGGCTGAACTACTATGTTCTCTTGGTCTAAATGTTATGATTACCAACTATCAAGAATACTTTAAACTAGTAGAATACTTTAGCGAGTACACCAAAGAACGCATGGGGCTTGCTATGGGAGTTTACAACTTAATTCAAATTTTTAATGAAAAGTATTATCGTGATTTAAGCGGTGGTATCTTAGAAGCTTTTGGTAAACTATTTTATAGAGATTTAAAAGTATACATGTATCCTTATAAAAATGAGGAAACTGGTGAATACATTACTAGTGAAAACCTTAAAGTGCATCCTAGAATGAAAGAACTTTATAAGTTCTTTAAAAACAATGGTCGATTAATTGATATTAAAGACTTTAACCCTGATATTTTACATATTTTCTCAAGAAAAGTCTTAAAAAAGATAAAAAACGGAGAAGATGGATGGGAAGAAATGCTTCCTAAAGGAGTTTCTGAAACTATTAAGGAAAAACGTTTGTTTGGATGTACAAAAAGAATTAGGTAATATTTTTTTATTATCCTTTTTAAACCTTTTATTACCTTTAAAGTCTAACAGCTAAACAATTTTGGTTGATTGACGAGATTACACTTATAAATCAATTACAGCAATCTACTACCAAAGAGGTTGCTTTTAAAAGCCTAGTATCGCAATATAAAGAGCGATTGTATTGGCATATACGAAAAATAGTAATTTCTCATGAAGATGCCGATGATGTTTTACAAAACACTTTTGTAAAAATTTTTAAAAGTATTAATCACTTTAAAAGAGATAGTAAACTGTATTCTTGGATGTATAGAATAGCTACCAATGAAGCTATAACTTTCATCAACAAAAAAGCTAAAGAAAAGAACATTCATATTTCTGATTATCAACTACAACTTACTTCTAGTTTAGATAGTGATTATTGGTTTTCTGGTGATGAAATTCAGCTTATTTTGCAAAAAGCAATTGCTACATTGCCTCAAAAACAACAATTAGTATTTAATATGAAGTATTTCGATGAAATGAAGTATGAAGAAATCTCTGAAATTCTCGATACCTCCGTTGGTGCTTTAAAAGCCTCATATCATATAGCCGCTAAAAAAATAGAACATTTTATAAAGAACTATAATTAAACCTTTTACAAAAATAATAGTCTTACTAAAGTAATGGATAAAAAAATAAAACATACTATAGATTATATAAGCCAACAAGTTGGTAAGGATAATGGTTTTTCAACTCCTCAAAATTATTTTGAAAAAGTTGAAGAGACTATTAACACTTCTGTATTTATAGATAGTTTACCAAAAAATAAACCATTCAATACTCCTCACGGTTATTTTGATACAATTGAAACTCGAATTCAATCAGAATTAGCAATAGAGCAACCTAAAGAATCAAAAGTAATTTCATTACGTAAAAGAATCTTACAGTATGTTCCTGTAGCTGCAGCAGCTTCTGTTTTACTTTTTATTGGTATTAATTATTTTAATACTCAAAAAATTACTTTTGAAGATATAACTATTACCGATATAGAGTCTTGGTATGAAAATGGATATGGTGATATTGACAATAGTGAGCTTGCAACGACCTTAAACACTTCAGAACTGGAAGAAGATATATTTGCTTCTATTAGTGATGAAACACTAGAAGATTACTTAAGCTCTGTTGACACACCAACACTTATAAACGAAATACAACAATGATGAAGAAACATTTACTTATATTATTTGTAGCTTTTGCATCTCTTTTTTCTGCTCAATCACAGACTAAAAAAGGGAACTATGAAAAAATTAAAGCCTTTAAAGTAGCTTTTCTTTCTGAAAAACTAGACCTAACTGAAGAAGAAGCTGATAAGTTTTGGCCATTATACAATATATATGATAAAAAAATGATTGAGCTTCACAAAGCGGAACGATACAGCATAAAGAAAAAAATACTTAGCTGCGGAGGAATTGATAGTTTAACTGACAAAGAATCAAAAGAAATTGTCAATAAAATTAAATCAGTTTCAAAAGAACAATACGAAGCTAAAACTAATTTTTATGATAAGCTCTCAACTTTTTTATCAGATAAAAAAATTCTAACCTTAGAAGTTGCTGAACACGAGTTTCACCGAAAGCTTATAAAAAAGCTAAAAGGTAAAAAAAGAGAACACCAAAAATAAAAAAAAGGAAGCTTTTAAAGCTTCCTTTTTTTACTTATCGACTAAGGCTAAGCAAACATATAAATCTGGTTTATTAGCTGTAAATTGTTTTAGCCAAATAGTTAGTTCGTCTATTTCATAAGGTAGTAATCTACTTAAAGCTTTCTCTAGCTCTTTACAAAATAAATCAGCGTTAAAACTAACCTTTTGAAGTACAGTTTTCGTGTACTCATACATAGCTCTTGCCATATTTATTGGGGTTATCTGTTATTAAATACTGAACGTAATTTACAAAATTTTATTCCAAAGTGAATGTTAAAATTTATCCAAAAAAAAAGCGAGACTCTAATCAGTCTCGCTTTATAAACATATAATCTATAGTATCTATAAACTATTTACTTTTTCTATTAAAGCATTAGCTTTAGTCTCTAACTCAGTATTTAAAGCTTTGTAATGAGCCTTTTTGTTCTCTACATTTTTTGCATTTACTTTTGCAATTAAATCATCAAAAGTTACAATAACTTCATCTACAATAGCAGTTGCTTTAGCTTTATCAGCTTCAGGGTTTAACTCTATAGCTATTTGACAAATACTAATAATGTCTCCTAATGTATAGTTAATATCTTTTTTTAAATTTTTTATGCTTGCCATAATTATAAATATTTAATGCAAAATTAATCGATTTTATCTAATTCTTGTTGAAATTTTTCAAAAAACTGCCCAACATGATATCCATCTACCAAAGCGTGGTTTACATTTACTGCTACTGGCATTAACATTTTATCATTTTCATGCTTTATTTTACCAAAAGCCAATTGAGGAACACTATCATTTTTGTTTCCTGAAAATGGTTCTTTATGACCTGTAAAACTTACCCAAGGAATTGCTGAAGAATGTATACACCCTAACGAATATCTAATAGGTAATAAATTAGTAGTATTTTGTATTCGTTCTTTTTCTTCTAGATAACTTTGGTTAAACGTTTCAAAATCTTCAGAATAATCAAAATAAGAAAAACCAAATGTTGTATCTGGTCTAGCAACAGTTGTTGATGCATTAATTACATCATAAATTGTAACTTTATCTCCTTCTATTCTGTATTTAAAGTTTTCAACGGCATTTATAGCTCTCATACAAGCATGAAAATACCGAACAAAAAAAGATTGATTTTTATCTTTTGCCGATTGATAAGTTTTAGACACATCTACATCTGCTACTAAACCAAAAGTTGGATCTGCTAAAGCCCTAAAATGTTTAAAAAGTTCTTTTCTATTCCAGTTTTCAATATCTAGATATCTCATCTATAAAAACTTTAATACATCTGTAATACTAGATACTGTTTTATAAATATCTGATTTTTGTTCTTCATTTACTTCTTCATGCGCCCATGTTGTATGAAATGGAACATGAATTGCGGTAGCCCCAATTTCAATTAATGGCAGTACATCTGATTTTAATGAGTTACCTATCATTAAAAATTCTGAAGGATCAATTTCTAACCGTTTTACTAGTTTTTTATAATCGGATTTTTTCTTCTCACTCATCACCTCTGTATGATGAAAATATTTTAAAATACCTGATTTAGCCAACTTACGCTCTTGATCTAACAAATCTCCTTTTGTAGCTACAATTAACTTATATTTTCCTTGTAGTTCTTGTAAGACCTCTTCTACTCCATCTAATAATTCTATTGGTTTTTCTAACATCTCTTTTCCTATCTCAAGAATGGTTTCCATTTTTTTAGGACTGATTTTATAGTTAGAAATTTCTAGAGCACATTCAACCATAGACAACATAAAACCTTTTACACCGTAACCGTAAATTTTAAGGTTTTCTATTTCCTTTTTAAATAATTCTTGATGAATTTTATTTTCTGTTTCGTAATCAGACAGCAATCGAGCAAAATCATCTTCAGCATCACGAAAGTAAGTTTCGTTTACCCAAAGTGTATCGTCTGCATCAAAAGATATTATTTTAACATTATTCATTTTCAAGTTGTTTTATAGCTTTTTCTAAGTCTTCAGGAGTATCAATACCAATACTTTCTACTGAAGTTTCTATCATTTTTATTTTTTTCCCTACTTCTAAGTATCGAATACATTCAATTTTTTCAGCAGCCTCTATTGGTGTCATAGCTGTATGATAAAAATCGATCAATGCTTCTTTTCTAAAGGCATAAACTCCTTTATGTTTATAGTAGTTTACAACTACCTCTTTATCTCGATGATACGGAATTATACTTCTTGAAAAATAGATTGCAAAATCATTTGTATCGGTAATTACCTTTACATTATTAGGGTTTTGAATATCTTCTTCATTCATCATTTTTACTTTTAACGACGCTAAATCAATTTCTTTTTGAGTATCAGATTTAAAAACGCTAATTAATTTAGATAACGAAACGGTATCAATAAAAGGTTCGTCTCCTTGTACGTTTACCACAATATCTACATCTAGATTTTCAACGGCTTCTGCAATTCTATCTGAGCCACATTCATGTTCTTTTTGGCTCATTAACACCTTACCTCCTACTTTTTCTATAGAATTATAAATTACTTCGGAATCGGTTACCACGTATACTTCATCAAACAAGTTGGCTTTTACTGCAGCCTCATAAGTTCTTACAATTACAGGTTTTCCACCTAAATCTTTCATTAATTTCCCTGGAAAACGCGATGCACTATAACGTGCAGGAATCATTGCTATTATCTTCATAAATAATACTAAGTGTTTACGTATCAAAGATACATATTTAAACTGCTATCATAAAAACCGATAAAACTCACATTGACAAAATTTTAACATTAATTAATTTTTGATTTTGTTCAATTATTAAAAACTTTTACTACTTTTGGGTTCTTATGAAAACGCTTTTAGGCACATACACATTTATTTTCAACACAATCAATTCGATTATGTGTACAGCCCGCATGCATAAACAGTATGTATACGTACCTAAAAGCACCCAAAGAAACAGAATTAAACATCGATTTTAAATAATCAATTTTAATATAAACTTAACCAAGGTGCTTTTTTAAAAAAGCACCTTTTTTTATTTACTAATATTTTAAATTTTAAACATTATGAACACTTTTAAGTATCGAAATTCAATTAGAAAACACGTAACCTCAACTGTAATGTACTCAGTACAAAATCCATTTTACAGAGATCCTGAATTACTAATACTTAATCCTTAAAATTATCATGAAAACACTAAACATCACATCAAACAGTCAGCCTAATCAATTCATAGTTAACAAAAAACAGGTTAGCAAAAACAAAGTGCTAAAAGCTTCAGTTTTATACGATAAAATTGAATCTAGTGCAAACACTTCTTTAGGCTTTTACCCAGATTCTTCTAATTTTAGTTTTAACAGTATCGAATTTGATCTGTTAGACAATGCCTACCTTAATGATAAACTTGTTATCAAAAACAACATTAAAAAATTGAGTGATACTGAGGTTATTTTCAATATAACAGTATCTAAAAAAGAAGAAAAGAAACAAAATATTATTTGTACAGCTACTTTTGGCTATACTATTAAAAAAGCGTCTTAATTATTTCTAAAAATTGATTTTACAATCAATTGAGCAATCGTTAAGTTAGTTTGGTTTGTTATAAGCTTAGGAGTTTGTTCTCTTAAGCTTATTTTATGTATGTTTCTAATAGCTCTGAAAGGCTTTCTGATAAAACTTCTACTTTCTCAATACATGCTGGTATCAAAATCGTTTCTCCTTTTCTTACAACTTCTTCTTGATCTTTATAGAAGAATGTTACTTCTCCTTCTACACACATGTAAATTATAAAACTATCTTTTTCAGATAAATCAATTCCTTTCTTTCCTTTTACAGGGAGTATATTCGTCGTAAAATAAGGACATGTGACTACTTGATTCGCTACATTTTCTTGTTTCACATAAGTTGTTTTATAAGAGCTTTCTGCTGAGAAGTCAATTGCTTTCAACGCTTTTTCAGTATGCAATTCTCGATAATTACCGTCAATATCTTTTCTATCCCAATCGTAAATTCGATAAGTTAAATCTGATGTCTGTTGAATTTCGGCAATTAATAAACCTGCTCCGATAGCATGCACTCTACCTGGTGGTACAAAATATACATCTCCTTTAGCCACTTTATCAATATTTAAAATACTTAAAAGTGTTTTATTATTAAGATGTTGTATATACTCTTCTTTGCTTGAGTTTTCTTTAAATCCAATAATAATACTAGCTTCTTCGTCAGCTTGCATTACGTACCACATTTCAGTTTTTCCAAAGGATTCTTGAAGTCCTGCTAAATCATCATCAGGGTGTACCTGAATGCTTAATACCTCTTTGGCATCAATAAATTTTATTAATAACGGAAACTGCTTACCGAAAGTTTTATACACATAATCACCTACTAAATCGTACTTATACTCTTCTAAAAGACTTCGTAATGTTCTTCCTTTAAAAGCACCATTACTAACAATTGATTCATCTCCATCAACATCAGAAATCTCCCAGCTCTCTCCAATATTGGATCCGTCTGAGTTTTTATGAAGTAATTGGTTTAGTTTTTTTCCTCCCCAAATTTTTTGTTTTAAAATTGGAGTAAATCGTAGTAATTGGTTTATCATAGATTATGCACCTCTATAAGTTACGTAGTTTCTTGGAGTTTCGTATAATGTAACTTCTAAGTCTAATTTTTCTGGAATACTTACACGTAACTTATTATAAATTACCACTGATATATTTTCTACTGTAGGGTTAACATCCTTAAACTCCTCTACTTCAATATTTAAGTTTTTATGATCTAAAACATCTTCTACTTTCAATTTAATTAAATCTTTCAACTTGCCTAAATCATATACATACCCTGTTTCTTGGTCTACTTCACCAGTTAATGAAATAATTAACTCATAATTATGACCATGGTAATTAGGATTGCTACACTTACCAAAAACCTCATAATTTTTTTCATCAGACCATTTAGGGTTAAATAACCTGTGGGCGGCATTAAAATGTGCTTTTCTATGAACTGTTACTTTAGGCATATTAAATATACTTAGATATTTTATCGTAAGATTCTTTAAAAATTATTTTAAACCAAGCTGTATATTCTTCAGGATGATTTTTTATATCATTTTTTACCTCTACTAAAGGCATCCATTTATACGATGCTACTTCTTCAGGGTTTACAATAGGTTCGTCGTTAAATCGACCAATCATTACATGATCATATTCATGTTCCGTTAAACCATTGTCAAACGGTGCTTTATAAATGAAAGAAAACACCTCTTTTAGCTCACATGAAAACCCCATTTCTTCCTGTAACCTACGTTTTCCAGCTTCGATATTAGACTCACCATCTCTTTGGTGTGAACAACAAGTATTCGTCCATAATAAAGGAGAATGGTACTTCTCAGCAGCACGTTGTTGTAACATTAGTTCATTTTTATCATTAAAAACAAATACTGAAAATGCTCTATGCAACAAAGCTTTTTCGTGTGCTTCTATTTTTTCCATTAACCCTATCGGATTGTCTTGCTGATCAACTAAAATTACTTGTTCTTTCATCTAGAAAATTTACGAAAAGCAAACTTACAAAATTGAGACCAGTTCAACAATTAAAACCTTTTGAACAGTTCGCTTTAAAATGTATCTTTGCAACCTTAAAATTTATAGATGAGTTTTTTAGAGGAAATACAGAAGAGACGTACATTCGGAATTATATCACACCCTGATGCTGGTAAAACTACCTTAACTGAAAAGTTATTACTTTTTGGTGGGGCAATTCAAGAAGCCGGTGCGGTTAAAAATAATAAGATTAAAAAAGGAGCGACTTCCGATTTTATGGAAATTGAGCGCCAACGTGGTATCTCTGTTGCTACTTCTGTATTAGCTTTTATTTATAAAGACAAGAAGATAAATATTCTTGACACCCCTGGTCATAAGGATTTTGCTGAAGATACTTTTAGAACGTTAACTGCTGTAGATAGTGTTATTGTGGTTATTGATGTTGCAAAAGGAGTTGAGGAACAAACCGAAAAGTTAGTAGAGGTTTGTCGCATGCGAAAAATTCCAATGATTGTTTTCATTAACAAGTTAGACCGTGAAGGTAAAGACGCTTTTGATTTATTAGATGAAGTTGAGCAAAAACTAGGTTTAAAAGTAACTCCTTTAAGTTTCCCTATTGGAATGGGATACGATTTTAAAGGAATCTATAATATTTGGGGAAAGAAATTAAATATCTTCTCTGGAGATAATAAACAAACTATTTCTGAAGGGGTGGAATTTGATGACATCGATAACCCTGAATTAGACAAAATAGTTGGTGAAGATGCTGCAAACACTCTTCGTGAAGAATTGGAGTTAGTGAATGAAGTATATCCAAGTTTTGATCAAAATGAATACCTAAGCGGTTCACTTCAACCTGTTTTATTTGGTTCTGCCTTAAATAATTTTGGAGTAAAAGAATTACTAGATTGCTTTATTGATATTGCTCCAAATCCGCAACCAAAACAAGCAGAAGAGCGTTTAGTAGACTCTAAAGAAGAAAAACTTACAGGGTTTGTATTTAAAATTCATGCAAACATGGACCCTAAGCACCGTGACCGTTTGGCTTTCGTGAAGATTGTATCAGGTACTTTTAAAAGAAACACTCCTTACCTACACGTTCGTAACAGTAAAAAAGTAAAATTTTCCAGCCCGAATGCCTTTTTTGCTGAAAAGAAAGAAATCGTAGATGAATCTTTCCCTGGTGATATTGTAGGATTACATGATACGGGTAATTTTAAAATTGGAGATACTTTAACAGAAGGCGAACAACTAAGCTTCAAAGGAATTCCTAGTTTCTCTCCAGAGCATTTCCGTTATGTAAACAATGCCGACCCAATGAAGGCTAAACAATTATATAAAGGTTTAGATCAATTAATGGATGAGGGTGTTGCGCAATTATTTACGATGGAAATGAACGGGCGTAGAATTGTAGGAACCGTGGGAGCACTTCAATACGAAGTAATTCAATATCGTTTAGAGCATGAATACGGAGCTAAGTGTTCGTATGAAAATATTGCTGTACATAAAGCTTGTTGGGTTGAACCAGAAGACCCTAAAAATGAAGAATTCAAAGAGTTTAAACGTGTAAAACAACGTTATTTAGCTAAAGACAAACAAGGTCAGCTAGTGTTTTTAGCCGACTCTCCATTTACCATACAAATGACTCAAAGTAAATATCCAACAGTAAAATTACATTTCACTAGTGAATTTTAAGAAGCACTACATATTCTCTTTTCTTTTCTCTCTTTTCTCCATTCTAATCTACAGTCAAGAGAATTTATCAAGTTTACAAGGAAAAGAGTTACACAATAAAGTTCGTTTGAATTTTATCCCTGTTGAAATGCCTTCGGATAAATTTCCAAACCTAAAATCAACCATGGGATTAGCAGGTATACACTATCAAATTCCAATTAACGATTGGTTGTATGGTGGCGCAGGATTTCATTTTGCTGTAACAGGTGACCAAGGAGGATTATTTACGTTAGGTGCTGAATTAGGAATAAATAAACAACTATACAAAAACTTATATATAGATGCTAACTTCCATTTTGGTGGCGGTGGTGGATATCGTTACTTAGTAAATGATGGTGGGTTTATCAATCCAAATATCGGATTACAATATAAAAAGAATGATTACTCCTTCGGAATACAATACAGTCATGTTAACTTTTTATCAGGAGAAATTAAAAGTAACTCGGTTTCTTTCTTTGTAGAAATACCTAGTATTTTACGTTTTACTGATTATGACAAAGCTCATCAAGATTTTGTAGCAGATAACTTGTCTCCTGATAGTTTCTGGAGTAAACCTGTAGTTAAAAATGAACAACAAATTCGTTTTGATTTCTTTAAACCTATCGGTAATTCAAAAAAAGATAATGGTGATGACTTAAATGAAATGCTATATGTTATTGGTTTTGAGTATCAGAAATATTTAAACGAAAACACCTTCTTATTTGCACATACCGATGCTATTTATAGAGGGTTACGTGCTGGTTTTATGGATTTATTTGTTGGTGCTGGGTATCACCCATACCAATCAAAATACATTAATATTTTCGGGAAATTAGGTATTGGTGCTGCTGGTGGTCGTGTGGCTCCTGAAGGTGGGTTGATGATTTATCCTTCTGCTGGAATCGATTTAAAAATTTTTAAAAATATCGCTATCAGTGGTCATGGCGGATATTATCGTGCTATTGCAGGCGATTTAGAAGCGTATACTTTCGGGTTTGGTTTAAAATACTTCGGATTAAATGGCGGAACGTCTTCCGAAGAAAATAGTACTTATAGTACACAAGGTTTACGTTTAGAAATTCAAAATCAAAGCTATTTTGATGTTGCTAAAACGGATGATGTTTACAACGCTACTGAAATAGACTTACAATTAATTGGTCTTAAAGCTAACTACGATTTAAACAAATGGCTGTATATAGCAGGAGAAGCTAGTTTTGCCTATGATGGTCGTTCTGGGGGTTATGCTCACGGATTAGTTGGCGGAGGTATATATAGTCCTCGTTTCTTAAATAAAAAAATACGTGGTTTTATAGAAGTTATGGCTGGTGCTGGCGGCGGTGCAGGTGTTGATACCGACGAAGGAATTATTATTCGTCCTACACTTGGTTTAAGTTATGATGTAGCGAATCAAGTTTCTATAATTGCTTCAGGAGGTAGATATTACTCTCCTTTTGGTAATGTAAATGCAAATAATATTAACATAGGTTTAAGCTTTAACCTTTCAACTTTATCAGTAAAAAACTAACTTTGTCATTGCTAAGAAAAACAATGATTTAGCTATTTTAATAAAAAGATTCTTTTACCTAATATAATATATTTTGGATATTGGAATCGCGCAATATAAATAAACAAGAGAAAAATGGATAACGGAATTTATGCAAAGTTCACCACTCCAAAAGGTGATATTTTAGTAAACTTAGAATACGAAAAAACTCCTGGAACTGTAGGTAACTTTGTTGCTTTAGCAGAAGGAAATTTAGAAAACTCAGCAAAACCACAAGGAACTCCTTATTACAATGGATTAAAATTCCACCGTGTAATTGCTGATTTTATGGTTCAAGGTGGTTGCCCACAAGGAACAGGAACAGGAAATCCTGGTTATAAATTTGATGATGAAATTCACCCTGAATTAAAGCACGATGCTCCAGGAAAGTTATCAATGGCAAATGCAGGACCTGGAACTAATGGTTCTCAGTTTTTTATTACACATGTTGCTACTCCTTGGTTAGACGGAAAACACACTGTTTTTGGTAGTGTTATTGAAGGTCAAGATGTTGTTGATGCTATTGCACAAGACGACACTATGGATGTAGAAATTATTCGTGTTGGTGATACCGCTGAATCTTTTAATGCAGTAGAAGCTTTTAGATCTTTTGAAGGAGCTCGTGAAAAACGTGAAGCTGAAGCGAAAGCTCGTCAAAAAGAATTATTAGATCAAGTAGCTAATGGTTACAATGAAACTCCAAGCGGATTACGCTATAAGGTTTTACAAAACGGAGATGGAAAACAAGCTACGAAAGGAGCTACGGTTTCTGTACATTACAAAGGTCAATTATTAGACGGAACGGTGTTTGACTCTTCATACAAACGTAAACAACCTATCGATTTTGCTATCGGTGTAGGTCAAGTAATTCCTGGTTGGGATGAAGGTATTCAGTTATTAAAAGTTGGAGACAAAGCTCGTTTGGTAATTCCTTCTGACTTAGCATATGGAGCACAAGGTGCTGGCGGTGTAATTCCTCCAGATGCAACCTTAATCTTTGATGTTGAATTAATGAATGTGAAATAATAACACATAAAATATTTCAGTGTTGATAAAGCCTTCGTAATAATTATGAAGGCTTTATTTTTATTCAAAAGCCTACTTAATGTTTAATTAATATTCATAACATTAAAGAACATATTACTTAATAGATTTATCATGATTCCTTAAGGACAAAAGAGCAATAAAGCGTGACCTTTACAACACCAAACAAGCTTTTAAATCCTATGAAAACAACATTACTATTTTTTATGCTTCTTCTCTTTGTAACTGTTACTTTAAAAGCTCAAGAAGTTTGTACTACTCCTGAAGACAATGCTATTGATTTAAATATTATAAGTGTAAATAAATGTGAGATTGTTGACAAGAAACAAAATTCAAGAGAAAGAACTACAAAAGCATTAACCGCTAGAAATAGAATAAAAAAAATAAGAAAAACACCACAAAAAAATCAATCAAGCCTAAGTACTCCTTCTAAGGTTTCTATTGTTACTGCTAATAACGACTTATCTATAAAAACTTCTTTGAAGTCTCAAACTAAAGAGGTATTATTTTCTGTAGTTGAACAAGTTCCTTTATTTCCTAAGTGTAAAAATAATTCTAACGAAAAGGCTAAAAAATGTTTTAAAAACAATATACAAAAGCATTTTTCTAAAAATTATTATCCTGAGGTCTTTTCAGAGGAAGGTATACGTGGTAGGGTCTTAATTCAATTTACTATAGATGTGTATGGTAAACCTAAAAATATTCAAGTAGTTAGTTCAAAACCTAGCAAAGTTATTACCAATGAAATTAATCGGATTATCAACAAGTTACCTCTGTTAGAATCAGGTAAAGAGAAAGGGATACCTGTTGATGTAACTTACTCTTTTCCTATAAACTTAATCTTAAATTAATATAAAACGTTTATCCATAACTTCAAATAATTTTATTTTCGTGTACCTAAAAATTCTTCTTTAACGTACACAAATGAAACATATTTTAATCCTTTTTTTATTTTCAATATCATTTTCTTACTCTCAAGAAAAATGTGAAACTCCCAATGAAAATATTCAGGACATTAATACTATTAGCATTACTAAATGTTCTATAGACGATGTAAAAGAAGCTCTAGAGATTGAAAAAGTTAAAGAAATTTCAACAAGAAAAAGGCATCATAAACTTAGAAAGGCTAATGCTATTTCAGCTAAAACTAATAAAGTTAAGCAAATAAAAAGTAAAAACTCACTTGTTGAAAAATTAAATATAAAAGAGGATATTTTAACTTCTCTAGACAAAGTCCCTTTTCACCTAGTAGAACAAATTCCTCTATTTAAAGAATGTAAAAAAACTCCAATTTTACAACAATCAAAATGTTTTGAAAAGGAAATGATAAAACATATTGTTAGAAATTTTGATTATCCAAAGGAAGCTTTGCGAAAAAAAATTGAAGGGAAGGTTTTAGTACAATTTACTATTAATAAAAAAGGGAATGTTGTTTATATAAAGAAAAAAGGGGCTGAAAATAGTGATTTACTGAAGAAGGAAGCTCACAGATTAATTGCTGCTCTTCCTAAATTTATTCCCGGAAGCCATAAAGGTAGTTTAGTTAATGTAAAATATGCTTTGCCTATAATTTTTAGGGTTCCGTTATAGTTAAATGTATTCATCTTTTTTAGATTAAAATCACTCTAGCAATCTGAATCGTAGAATAAATTTGTTATTTTCTATTTTTTACCTATATTTACGGCATCAGTTAATAGTTAATTAACTCTACCAAACACTTAAAATTAGAGCACAATGATTAAAAAATTCCCCTTAGTAGTAGCTATTATGCTACTTTCTTTAGCGGCTGTAGGACAAGAAGTATGTACTACTCCAGATGAACAAATCGCTGATCCAAACAGTATCACAAAATGTGCAATCGAAGACACCGATAATGGTGCAAAAAAACAACTATCTATTGAAGTCTCAACCAGAAGACGCGTTGTTCGTAAGAATAAAGAAGCTGTTTCTGCTATTGGAGGTATTAATTCTTCTCAAAAGGTAGCTGATATTAAAAAGAAATCTTTATTAATTGGTAAACTTGAGTTAGAAGATAATTCAGCTACTATTGAAAAAGTTCCTTTTAATTTAGTTGAAGAAATTCCTTTGTTTAGTAAATGTAACAATGTTCCATTAATTAAGCAGGCAAAGTGTTTTGAAACTAACATGACTAAACATATTATTAAGAACTTCAACTATCCACAAGAAGCTATTGATGCTGGTATTCAAGGAAGAGTTTTAGTTCAGTTTACAATAAACGAGCAAGGAAATGTTGAAGATATTTTAATGCGTGGACCTAAAGGTGGAGAATCTTTAGAAAAGGAGGCTAGTAGAATTATTAACGATCTTCCTAAATTTATACCTGGTAAACACAATGGAAGAACTGTAAAAGTAAAATATGGGGTTCCTATTACGTTTAGAGCACCTGGAGCAACTAATAATAGTTCTTCTAAATCTACAATAAGTAAAGTTGTTGCTAAGAAAAGTTCTAATGTAGTAAAAGAAAAAGCTATTACTGATTTTGTTAAATTTATGGAGGTACAAAGTATCCCTCAATTTAAAGCTTGTACAAAGGTTCCTGATATGCAAAAATTAAAGTGTTTTAACGAAAGAATGGTTAGCCATATTCAAAGAAACTTTAACTATCCAGCTGCAGCTGCTGAACAAAACATTGAAGGAAGAGTTTGGGTACGATTTATTATTGATAAAAAAGGAGAAGTAACCAACATTAAAATGAAAGGCCCACAAGACGGTCAATTGCTAGAGCAAGAAGCTAAAAGAATGGTTTCTAAATTACCTAAGTTTGTTCCTGGTGAGCATAATGGTAAAACAGCTAATGTTGAGTATTATATTCCCGTTAACTTTAAACTTCATGAATAAATAACTCTTAAAAAAGTGTTTATATATAAAAAGAAAAGCTTCTAATTAAAATTAGAAGCTTTTCTTTTTATAAGACATTATCCTCTTAGATAATTCTTCCGTACACTATAGTAAATACAGTAGTCTAAGTAGTACTACAATACATTATTTTAGACAAGAAATAAAATTATCAAAAAAAGAGTAGTTATAATACTTTCTATTTATTTAAAGCTTTTTCTTCTTTTCTCTCTTAATTCTTTTTGTCTAATTCACTAAGTATTTCATTCGCCTTATGAACCATTTCTTTTATTTCTTCAGGAATTTATTTATCCATTTTATCTTCATTTTATTCTTATCACAATCATAAACTATTCCTTTTCCCTTATTCTCTTTACCTAATTTTAGGGCTCTTTTACTTTTACTTTGACTCAAAATATATTAGAAATCAAAAAAAGGAAAAAGATTATACTATTTTGCATAAGGCAGAACAATCTCCATGTTGTTCTAAGATAAGATAAATCAAACTATTACAAACTTACTATTTAATAGCTATTAAGCAAAAAAACCAGCATTTAGCTGGTTTTTTATTCTTTATTTTAATAATAACTAAGGTTTGATATTTTCTTTTTCAGCTAGTAAACCAAAAAACTTATCTAAATTAGGTAAAATTACGATTCTAGTTCTTCTATTTCTAGCTCTATTAGCTGCTGAACTATTTTCTACAAGTGGTACAGAACTACCTCTTCCTGAAGCAATTAATCTACTAGGATCTACATCATATTTCCCTTCTAAAAGTCTAACAATAGATGTTGCTCTTTTTACACTTAAATCCCAGTTGTCTTGTACAACAGCATTATGAATTGGTCTTGAATCTGTATGTCCTTCGATCATAACATCCATACTTGGTTCAGAATTAATCACATCAGCTAATTTCTTTATTAACTTGTATGCATTTCTTTTAACTCTATAACTTGCTGTATTAAATAACATTTTATCTGAAACAGAAATCATTACAACTGTTTGGTCAATATCAATATTTACATCTTCATCGTTTTCCAATTCTGAAGTGTTTATTGACTTCTTTAAGTTGTGAGCAATAGCTACATTCATAGAATCTTTTAACGTTTTAGCGTTAGCTAACTCAGATGGATCAACATTTTTAAGTGTTTCTCTCATTTTTTCTTTTACAGAGTTTGAGATTACCGCTGATTTTCCAACCATGTCTAACTTAACGTTATTTTCTTCATGGAGTGATTCATTTACACTTTTTAATGAGTTAATTTTTTCATTGTAGTCATCAACTCTCTTTTCAATTTTAGCAAACTTAGCCTCAAGTTGCTCCTTCTCTAGAGTTGTTTTTTGTAAGTTTCCTCTTGTATCATTGTACTTCTGCTCTAACTCAACATACTTCTTTTTTGATACACAAGACGTCATCGTTAAAGCCAATAACGCTAAGGGAATAAATAGTTTTTTCATAATTAATAATAATGATAATAAGTTAATGTAACCTTATAACTTAATTTTTTGCATAATATTATACTGAGTAAATAAAAAAAACTCCTTTAAAAAAAGGAGTTTTACCTTAATAACATTACGGTTATTTGTGGGGGGCTTAATTTTTATAATTCACTTTAACTTCTTTTGTTATTTTATTACAATTATCTTCTTTTTCCTTAAAACACTTATTATTTTCTGGTCTTGAGTTTCTTCCTGATCTCTTTAAATTTTTGCTTAAAAACTCTAAAAAATTACTTCTTTTAGTGGTTAGTTTTTTTCTTACTCTTTTTTTTTCTTGTTCTTGTCTAATCTCTACAGACTCGCTTCCTTTTACTATATAGAAATAAGAGCGTCTATTTAATTGATACTCTTTTTCAGTACACTTTTTTCCGTCTACACAATCATTTAAAGGTTTATCTTCTCCATAACCTATAGCACTTTCAATTCTATCACTAGCAATTCCTCTTGATAGAATATAATCTCTAGTTGATTTTGCTCTTTTATCTGACAAAAATCTATTATAATCTCTACGACCTCGACTATCTGTGTGTGCTTCTATTTTAATTACTAATTCAGGGTGGTTTGTCATTACTGTTACAATATTCTCTAGCTCATATTCTGCATCCTCCCTAATAATAAACTTGTCATAATCAAAATAAATAGGCTTTATTACTATTTGATTTCCTATTATTAATGGTGTTAATTTTAGGTTTACTGTAACTTCTTTCTTTCTTTTACTTGTAGTAGACACTATACTTCTAGCCGATCTATGGTCCAGTTTAGTTGCAGTAACCGTATAAGTAACATTACATGGTACGTCTTTAAAAGTATAATTACCTGATACATCAGAAATAGTTTCTGCTATAATTTCTTTTTCCTTATTAATTAACTTTATCACTGCTGCATCTACTGGAGCATTTGTTTTGTTATTCTTTATTACTCCTTTAACAATTTGTGTACAAACTGGCGGATCTGTGTAGATAAAGAAGCTATAAATATCATCATCTCCCTTTCCTTTTTCTCTATTTGATGAGAAAAAACCTCTTTTTCCATTTTTACTTATAAAAAATGAAAAATCATCTTTTTTACTATTAAATGGATATCCTAGGTTTTCTGGTGATAACAATGTACCATCTTCTTTAATCTTTGCTTGAAAGATATCAAGAAGCCCTAAACCTAAATGTCCGTTAGATGAAAAATATAGTACATTATCGCTCCCTACATAAGGGAAAACTTCTTTCTCTGGCGTATTTATAGTGTTTCCTAAATTTATAGGTTCTCCATACTCATCTTCTTCTTTTATTTCTACCTTATAAATATCAGATTGTCCATATCCTCCTGGCATATTAGAAACAAAATATAATGTTTTTTCATCTGAACTTAAAGCTGGATGACCAGAAGAATATTCATCATTATTAAATGGTAACTCTTTAACATTTACCCAATAACCGTTTAGATAACTAGCCTTATAAATTTTTAAGTTAGATGTATTTTTTTTACTTCTTTTAACTCTTTTTCCTTCAGAATTATTTCTTGTAAAATAAATGGTTTTTCCGTCTTTTGTAAATACAGGTGAAGACTCATGAAGTTCAGATGCTATTGGTTCTCCAATCTTTTGAACGTTTCCTAAAACTAATATAGTATCTTTTTTACTTCTTTCTAATGTTTTTACATCCTCCTCTGCCTTATAAATATTTAAGAACGGTTGGTTATTCCACTTATATATTTTTTGTTTTTTTGAATTATTAGGAACAGAGGATGAAAAATACGCTTTTCCATTCAATAAAAAACCTCCAAAATCTGAATAGGGTGTATTTATGGCTAAGTTCCTTACTCCTATTCTTTTTTCTTGATTTGTGTAATCTAATAAATAACTTTCTTTTTTTAATTCCTTATTTAAACTACTTTTTTGAGCTTGAGCTAATTTTAAAAATATAGAATCTGATTTTTTATACTTTCCATTACTTCTCAAAGTTTGAGCATATTTAAATAAATGCTTTTCTTCAACTTTTTCCTTAAAATTTGAAACAAGTTTTTGGTACCAAACTTCTGCTTCTTCAGTATCTGAATTATTATAATAAGACTCAGCTAACCTACTTAATACATGTTGAGAGCTATCCCCTTTAATTAATACTAAATCTTTATACAATTTAGCTGATTGAACATAAGAAAACTCTCCAAAATAACGGTCCGCTACTTTTCTACTTTGACCAAAACCATTTACAGCCAGCATTAAAAATGTTGCTAATACTAGTATTTTTTTAAAATTCATTTTTTTCTTTTTAAAAGAATCTTGGGGACCTATATCTAATATCTTTAAATATTTCATACTGTAACATAATTTCGTGTGTTCCCGAGTTTGTTACATTATAGTTTGACGTTGTTAAATCATATGAGTATCCTATAAGTAAAGAGTCTGTTGCTTGAAAACCTAAAAGTGCACTTACAGAATCATCCCATCTCCAAGAGGCTCCAACTCTAAATTTTTCATTAAATAATAAATTAGCTGAAATATCTAATGATAGAGGAGCTCCTGAAACTCCTTTTAACAAAGCTGCTGGTTTAAACTTTAAATCTTCATTTATGTCGAAAACATATCCTGCTATTAAGAAAAAGTGCATTCTTTCCACTGCTACTTCTCCTGGAGTCTCTGCATCGTAATGCTCCATTCTTAAAATATTAGGTACCGATAACCCTACATACCATTGTGGTTGATGATAATAAATACCTGCACCGACGGTTGGTAAGAATTTATTAATGTTATCCTGAAAGACTACTTCATCATCTCTATAAGTTCCTTTTGACCAATCTATATTTAGTAATCTACCTCCTAATCGCAATCCAAAGGCTAAGTTCCCTTCTTCTCCTGTTTGTATATTGTAAGATACATTCGCATCTAAATATATTTCACTAGAAGGTCCCACCTGATCATTCATTAAGTTAACTCCTAACCCTAAACCTGAATATCCTAAAGGTGTATCGTATGATAAGTTTTGAGTATTAGGAGCTCCTTCAAAACCTACCCACTGCATTCTACCCAATGCAGTAATCACTGTATGCCCTCTAGATCCAGCGTAAGCTGGGTTTACATTCATTGTATTGTACATATACTGTGTGTACTGAGGATCTTGTTGTGCTTGAATATTTGTAGTTACACAAATACTCATTGTACATAGTAAGATTAAACTTAAATATAATTTCATTTGATTAAAACTTTTATTCATCAGTCTCTTTTTTCTAATATATCTATATTATCTATTAATATAAATCCATCCCTTTTTAACTTTACTTCCGTTTCCAAGGTCTAAAATATAGAAGTATGTTCCAACTGGCAATTTATCACCAACATTTATGTTTGCTCTTCCTTCAGAAATCCCTCTAAACACAACACTACTATTGTTATATCCTTTAATTCTATATACTGTGTTACCCCATCTATTAAAAATTTCAAGAGTATTATTTGGAAAATTCTCAATGCAATCAATATGTAAATAACTGTTTGCTGAATCTCCATTAGGACTCATTAAGTTGTTTACTTTTACACAAGTATCATCATTGATTGCGTCTCCAAACCCATCAAAGCCATCTACACTATCAGCAATACCATCTCCATCAGAGTCTACTCCACTATCATTAACTACACCATTTCCTCCACTATTAGGGTCTGTTGGATTTGTATCATTATCTGGAGAATTGGCATCTCCATGACCGTCAAATCCATCTACACTATCAGCTATACCGTCTCCATCTGTATCTTCAGAAGGATTGTCTACTTGACCATCTCCATCTTCATCAGAATTTCCTCCTTCTACAACGTCATTAATTCCATCATCATCACTATCTAAATCTTGATAGTCAGGAACACTATCTCCATCTGTGTCTACTGGGTTATCATCTCCATTATCTCCTTCACCAAAATTATTTGCATCTCCATCAACACTATCAGAAATTCCATCGCCATCAGAGTCTGAACCTCCTGTATCGTTAGAATCTATTACTCCATCACCATTAGTATCGGAACTTTCATTTCCTCCCTCAATAACATCATTAATCCCATCATTGTCACTATCTAAATCTTGATAATCTGGAATACCGTCGCCATCCGTATCTGGTTCTTCTTCTTCATCTACTGAGTTATCAGATTGACCATCTCCGTTAGTATCTGTATACCCTGTATCGCTAGAATCTATCACTCCATCTCCATTAGTATCTAAATCTCCATTTCCGCCCTCTATAACGTCATTTATACCATCATTGTCAGAATCTAGATCTAATGAATCTGGAATTCCATCTCCATCAGTATCCACTAAACCATCTCCCTCTTCAACATCTGGAATCCCATCATTATCATCATCTACATCTACAACATCTGGTATACCATCATTATCTGTGTCTTGTAAATAGTATTTATGCGTATTTAGAGCAGATCCTCTATTTCCTTCACTATCTATTGAACTTACACTTGCTTCTACTGTAGTGTCCGTATCGGCTGCTAATTCTGAACCTGGTATACTGATGCTATAGTTTCCGCTTGCGTCTACCGCTCCTGTATAAGTGTTTCCATTGATCACTAAAGTCACGATATCACCTGTATTAAAGTCTCCACTTACAGTTCCTGTAACAGGAATGTTACTGTTTGCTTCAACTGCGTTAATGATATTATCTGCTGTAATATCATCTATAGCTATCGTTAAAACTGGGGCAGTGGTATCAATGATTAATTCATCGGTCGTGGTATCATTACTTGTGTTTCCGACTGCATCTGTAGCTGTTACGGATACATCATACGTTCCCTCTGGAATCTCATTGCCTGCTGGGGTGCTTAAACTCCATGTTCCATCTCCATTGTCTACTAAGTTTCCGTCTCCTTCTGTATACGTCACTCCGTTTACCGTTACTGTAATCGTATCTTCACTATCTGCTGTTCCGGTGATTACTGGTGTCGTGTCGTCGGTCGT
Source organism: Tenacibaculum gallaicum (assembly GCF_003387615.1). Lineage (GTDB taxonomy): Bacteria > Bacteroidota > Bacteroidia > Flavobacteriales > Flavobacteriaceae > Polaribacter > Polaribacter gallaicus. The sequence continues at coordinate 107,216 of NZ_QUNS01000003.1, forward strand.
TTGACTTACTACTGTTGGTGCTGTAGGGGCTCCATCATTATCTTGAATCGTTCCGGTTGCACTTTGTCCTCCACTGGTTACGGTAAAGGTCTCATCTGACTCGTCAATAGTATCCTCAGTCGTTGGTACACTTACCGTTCCGGTTGTTGCGCCTGCTGGTACGGTTACCACAACATCGGTCGTCGTATAATCTGAACTTCCTGCAGTGCCATTGGTTAGGGTAAACGTGTAGTCTACATCAACAGCACTTGCATTGCTTAACGTAAAGTTAAAGTCTACAGCATCGCCCTCCGTCGCACTTGCATCTGTAATGCCGGTTACTGTAGGTGGGATACGTATCGTTATAGATATATCTGAACTATCTTCACATCCTCCTATAGAAGTAACTGTATAAGTAATTGTTACTGTCCCTGCTAGCACCCCTGACACTTCTCCTGTACTAGCGTTAACTGTTGCTCTAGAAGGATCTGATGAACTCCAAACCCCTCCCGAATTTCCATCCGAAGTTAATGTTATACTATTATTAACATAAACTACATTTCCTCCACTTAATGTTCCTGCATCTGGAGCGGGGTTGGCTGCAGTACTAGTTCCTATTCCTTGCCCTTTATCTCCTCCTATGTCTGCACTTCCTGAATTTACTAAAACAGGAACACCATTTGTGTCAACTCCACCATTAGCAGCAATGTTGATACTACCGTCAGAGTTTAAGTGAGAACTAAGAACATTCTCATCTCCCTCTATAGCATCATAACATCCATCATTATCGCTATCTAAGTCTAAATGATTTGGTATTCCATCATTGTCGGAATCTAACAGACAGCTTAATCTTGAGAATGGTAAATTTCTTCTTGATATAGATGGTCCTGCATATTCCACCGACAAACTTTCAGCTCCTGTTCTTTCATAAAATAACACTTCGAGTTCATGTACTCCTGATTTAAGAGATATTTGACCATTTCTGGTTTGACTACCATGTAATCCATCATTATCAACAACTTCTATTCCATTTATAAATAATTTAGACCCATCATCTGATGTTGTATAAAATGTATAAACTCCATCAGTATCTATTCTTAATAACCCTTTATATCTAACACTAAATGTTTCATCATCTCCTGGGGTATGTAGCGCCCATAATTGGTCTACATTGAAATTAGACCGAGTTCCTATAGCTAAAGCCCCTGTAGTTGGTATATCATCTACTGAATTAGATGCAGGGTAAGAGTTGTAGAATTCATAACTTATAGATCCTATACAATTATTTTCTTCTGTATCTAAAATACCATCATTATCGTCGTCTAAATCATCTCTGTCCGCAACATTGTCTCCATCACTATCTGCTAAAACTGTTACCGTTACTATTGCTGTATCACAATTTGTTGAAGGCTGACATAAATTATACACTAATTCATATACCCCCGCTGGTACACTAGGAGCTACAGTAACTTCTCCTGTATTTGTATTTAATGTTATTCCTGAATTTTCAGAACTAACTTCAGATAGCTCTACTCCTGATGCAGATGGATTAGTTATACCTGCTACTGTATCATTTGTTAAAACATTTACTACGGCTACCCCTCCATTAGTACTAACAACTTCTCCCGAATCATCTTCAGCAACTATAATAGGTACACCTCCTACTTTTGTAATAAACACACCAGAGTCATAACTTGAATCAAAAACATCTGCAATCGCTATTTTCATATGGTAAGTTATTCCTGGTGTTAAGTTTATATTTGCGGTTAATTTTCTAGTAATACCGTTAAACTCTACGCCTATAGGAGTGGTTCCTGGATTATTATTTACAGGGCCAGCATTATTTGGGTTTGTATCATTATCTAAAACATGCCCATTATTAATATATAATGCACCTTGCGACAAATCAGGAGTGATACCGGGGTAGTCCCCAACTCCTCCTGAACTCCCTCTAAAACCAGCATTTATATTATTAATTGCCACTGGATTTGCAGTACTAGGTACCTGTGCTAGATTTGCACCAGGAGCAGTATTTGGTATTGTTGGATCTACCCCTAAAGGGTCAGTCACAAAAAAACCAAAAATATCATTGAAAGGAGATCCTACAAAGTCTGGGTATTCCTCAGATCCAAACTGATATTCTAAAAGAACTCCTGTATAGTTTGGCAATGCTCTAAAATCAAACTCAAAAACAACTACATCCCTAGTTGCCTCTGGATCAATTGTTGTTAAATCGGTATCTGAATAATTTGTTCCAGAAGCATTTACAGATAGTCCTGTTTGATTATTTGTAACAAAAACCTGATTAACATTAGATGTTGTAAAAGCGATTCCTCTATCAACCTCTAAGTTAGCACCTCCATCACCATTTGTAAAAAGAGCTATTTGGTTTGTTGCCCCTCTAGTGATTACAGGATTTGTTATGATTACACCTGCTGATTGTAATTCTGTTGCTATTTGAGCAGCTGTAGGATTAGGCGTAACTGCTACCTGAGCTTTTACGTGTACAATTACACTTAAAAAAATTAAGGTTAAAAAGAATTTAATTCTTTTTCTTATTGTAAAGTTATTTGAAATGTAACTCTCCCCCATATTAATACATTTTATTTTATATACAATGTTGTGCCTTAAAATTCTTCAAGGCTTTTTATTTTTTAATAAACAATACGGTGGAATATAAAAAACCCCACACAAAAAAACGTTAAGTTGCTCTTTTACAACTTATTTCTTGTGGGGGGCCTCTAAAATTTTGAATGTGCAAAAGTAAACTTTTTTTACTCTCACTAAAACATTAGACGTAAAATTAACAATTTAAGTCACGTTATAATAATAAAAAATAACAAACAATCTTATCATCAATAAAACCTATCAACAACAGAGTCAATATTTTTTAACTTTTGTTTAACACAAATAAAAAAATATTAAATAAAAAGAAAAAAAATTATTTTATTTTCAATATTATCTTTAACTGATTCAAGGCATAATCAATTTCATCAATTGTATTTAATTTACTAAAAGAAAATCGTACGGATGTTTTCTTTTCTTCTTCTTCACCTAAAAACTCTTGTAACACGTGAGATCCTTTACTACTACCACTCTGACAAGCACTACCTCCAGATACAGCTATTCCAGATAAATCTAAATTAAACAGCAACATTTTATCTTCAACAGGAAATCGTAAATTTAGTATGGTATAACTTGTTTCTTCCATCGATTCTCCATTAACCATAATGCTTGGGATTATTTCTTTTATTTTTCTTATAAAATACTTTTTTAATCCTACAATATACTCTTCATCTTTTCTTAGGTTTTCACAAGCAATAGTTAGCGCCTTTTCCATACCAATTATTGAATGTACATTTTCAGTACTTGACCTTGCTCCTTTTTCTTGCTCCCCTCCATGTAACATTGGAAGTATTCCAATTCCTTTTTTAAAATAAGCAAAACCTACTCCTTTAGGACCATGAAATTTATGGGCACTTGCTGCAATAAAATCTATTGGTGTTTTTTGTAAATCAATAGCATAATGCCCTATGGCTTGTACTGTATCTGAATGAAAATAAGTATTGTGTTCTTTACATAACGTTGCTACTTTATTAATTGGTAATAAATTACCAACCTCATTATTCACATACATTAAACTCACCAAAGTCTTTTTCTTTGATCTATTTAATAAATCTCCCAGATCGTCTACTAAAACAGTTCCGTTTTCATTTACTCCAATGTAATCGACAGTTATATTATACTTTTTTTCTAAAAACTGTACTGTATTTAAAACAGCATGATGCTCTATCTTGGAAGTAATAATTCTCTCTACTCCTAAGTTTAAGACTGCATTAAATAAAATTAAATTATCCGCTTCAGTTCCTCCTGCTGTAAAAATGATTTCACTTGAAGACACATTAAAATGTTTCGCTATATTTTTTCTAGCTGTTTCAACCGCAGCTTTAGCCTTCCTTCCATATTGATGCGTAGATGATGGGTTTCCATAATTTGTTTGCATTGACTGTTGAACAACCTCAATAACTTCTGGCAGCATAGGTGTTGTTGCGGCATTGTCTAAGTAAATAGAATTCATAACTCAAAAGTAATATTTTCTAGTTGATAGTTAAACTAATTATTCATTTTGAAAAACATACACCTCTGTGGCTCCTTGTCCATATTTTTGATAAGAAGCATCGTAATATTTAACTGGATAATTATTTAACAAGTATTTTAATTCTGTTTTTAAAACTCCATCTCCTATTCCATGTATCAAAACTAGCTTAGATATTTTTTTTGATATGCAGTATTCTAGCTTATGCTTTGCTGTATTAATTTGTAATGATAAAATATCAAAATTATCCATTCCTCTTGTAGATTTTACCAACTTTTCAGCATGTAAATCTACCTCCATTATCACTTCTTTTTTATCTTTTACAAAAGATGTTTTCTTCTTTTTTTCTTTTGGTTGAATTTTAGCTTTCAGCATTGGGTTATTAATATCAGAGTATTTACTTAGCTCACTTTGATCGACTTCAACCTTCACTAGCTCTTTTTTTGTAAAGCAATACTCCATACCTTCATCATCTAATACAAAAACATTATCTCCATTTAATTTCACTACTACTCCTCTAATGTTAGCATCTATAACAGCTACTTTATTTCCTATTTCTAAACACATTCTTAACCTTTATTTAATTAGCTAAAATGGCATTAGCTTGTATTTTTGCAAATAATTTCACTCTGCAAAATAACTGCAAATAAATGATAAACACTAAGAATATCAACACAAAAAATTTCTTTGAGGAAGCGAGAAAAGAATTAATTCTTACTGAAGACCGCAAGGGTTTATTACTTGAAATAGTTGATACTGTTTTTGAAGAGTATCTTGATAGAGAAAAAATAAATTTAAACTTTATTTGTACTCATAATTCTCGTAGAAGTCAGCTTGCCCAGGTATGGAGCTTCTTTGCTATTGAATATTTTAATTTAAAGAATATGTTTACCTATTCTGGTGGAACAGAAACTACTTCTTTTCACAGAAACACAGTTAAAAGCTTACAAAAAACTGGCTTTATTTTTAGTGTTGTTGATTTTTCTCATCAGAATCCTAGATATTTAGTATCTTTTAACGGGACTAAGAAATCTATCTTAGGTTTTTCAAAGTTATATGATCATCCTCAAAATAGCTTTCCTTTTATTGCAATTACTACTTGTGATAGTGCTGATCAAAATTGTCCGTTTATTCCTGATGCTATCGAGCGTTTTCATTTACCTTATAACGACCCAAAAACATCAGACAATACTGACTTAACCGAAGAAACTTATCTTCAAACAAGTAAACAAATTGCTGGTGAATTGTTTTTTATTTTTGAAGAAGTAGAACAAAGGTTACCTTAGTTATACTTTTATACTTTTATCGTAAGGGATTCTTTCTAAAATATAATTAATTACATTTACCCTTGCCACTGTTTTTCTGTTAGCTCGAATAACTTTCCAAGGAGATATTTCTGTATTTGTTTTAGAGAACATTGCTTTTTTATATTCTGTATAATCATCCCAAAGTTCTTGTGCCTTTTCATCTACAGGCGTCATTTTCCATTGTTTTAATGGATTATTTTTTATATCGTTGAATCGTTTTGCTTGTTCTTTTTTATTGATAGACATATAAATTTTCACCAACCGAATGCCAGATTCTAAAATCATACGTTCAAAATCGTTTACCTGATTCATAAAAATCTCATATTCCTCTTGAGTACAAAAACCATTTACAGGCTCAACTACTGCGCGATTATACCAACTTCTATCAAAAAACACAATTTCTCCTGCTTTAGGAAACTGTTCAACATATCGCTGAAAGTACCATTGTGTTTTTTGATCTTCATTAGGTTTAGGAAGCGCTACAATTCGCATGTGACGAGGATTGATACGTTCTGTTATTCTACGTATTGCTCCACCTTTTCCTGCAGCATCTCTTCCTTCAAAAATCACTATAATTCGTTCATTTTCTTGAATCGCCCAGGCTTGTAAACGAATTATTTCAACTTGTAATTTTTTTAATTTTCGCTCATAATCAACATATCGGATTGCTCTTTCTAAATTAAAAGATTTCGATAATAAAGCTTTTAAACCTCTTGTTGTATTTAATTTATTTACGTCTCTTTGAGTTAACTTTCCCATTCTTAATCTAAATGTTTTACTGAACGATAATAACGCATTACAATATTTGGATCTGGCGTTAAAACTGTTGTTGCTTCTTCTCTTCCATCATAATCAAACTGAGATAATACATGGCGCATACACTCTACTCTAGCTTCTTTTTTATTGTTTGTTTTCACTACTATCCACGGGCTATAAGCTGTATGTGTTTTACTAAACATTTCATTTTTATAGTAACTATATGTATCCCATAATTCTTGTCCTCTTTTATCAACAGGACTAAACTTCCAACGTTTTAAAGGATTGTTATTTCGAGAGTTAAAACGTCGTAATTGTTCATCCTTTGAAATTGACAACCAAAACTTTATCACTACAACGCCGTCTTCATACAACATATGTTCAAACTCTGGCACCTGTACTAAGAAATTTTTATACTGGTCATCTGTACAGAAACCCATCACAGGCTCAACCACTGCTCTATTATACCAACTACGGTCAAAAAATACAATTTCGCCTGGGTTAGGCAACTCTTTAATATATCGTTGAAAATACCATTGCCCTTTTTCTACTTCAGTTGGTTTATTTAAAGCTACTAAACGGGTAGAACGGGGATTCATATGCTCCATAAAACGTCGAATACTCCCTCCTTTTCCTGCAGCATCTCTTCCTTCAAAGATTACAGCAACTCGTTTATTATTTTTTGCGATCCACTGCTGAAGTTTCACTAATTCTATTTGTAACTTCCTCAATTCTTCTTCATAATCTAGCTTTACTTTAACCTTAGTAATAGAAATTCCCTTTTTTTCAATAATAGCCAACAATTCTTCACTTGTCGAAACACTTTCAAAGTCTTCAATTGTTAATTCAGGTTTTTCTTTCATAAGTTTATTTAGTTATTCTTGTTAATAATTTAACCAAGGTTGTGCTAAAATAATACGATATTTACAGCTATGAAAAAAAATATACTACTTTTATTTATCTTATTTTCTCTTCATACATTCTCACAACGTAAATACGCTAAAGAGTTTAGTTTTATAAATGATAATGATTTATACACCTCTACTTATCAAGACCGTTACTATACTAATGGAGGCTTTTTAACATACCGTTTCTTAAGCAAAAAACAAGTTAAAAGTATTGAAAAAAAAACATATGAAATTCAATTAGGGCACCATATGTACACTCCTTACAAAGCTGTAGTAGAAACCGTTGAAGAACACGATCGTCCTTTTGCTGGTTATTTGTATGGTAGCTTTGGTATAAACAGATTTTACACAAATGAATCAATTTTAAAAACATCTATACAAATAGGAGTTATAGGTTCTTCTTCATTAAGTGAAGAATTACAAGATATTATTCACAAAATGTATGGTTTTAATAAGGCTACTGGGTGGGACTACCAAATAAAAAATGCATTTGCTCTTAATTTAAATACTGATTATATTAAAAAAATAGCCCGAGATAATATTTTTGACCTTAACTGGATAAACTCTGCTAGGTTAGGTACTGTTTACACTGACTTATCAACAGGTTTGTATACTCGTGTTGGTTTTAAGCCTTTAGAAAGCATTATAAACTCCATCGCTTTTCATGGAAACTTAAATAACCAAAACACTAGCTTCGAAAATAAGGCAGAAGTTTTTTTATACCTAAAACCAATGCTTCATTATGTTGTTTATGACGCAACTATTGAAGGGAGTTTTTTAAACGACGACAGCCCAGTTACATTTGAAATAGAGCCCTTTAAGTTTACAACAGAGTTTGGAATTCGTTTTACTAGTAATCGTTTTAATTTTGGATACGCCATCAATTATCACACTAAAAAACTCAAAAGCTCACGTGTTCCTAAAGGGAATTTTTATGGTACAATACAATTAAATTATCAATTTAATTAAACTTATTGTGCTCTTTAAAAAAAATAATTTTTAAAATCATCAAATTAAGATATATTTGTAAGTCTAATAAATAGAAAAATTACTAAATGAAATTTATCGTATCTAGCTCACAGTTATTAAAACAACTACAAGTTTTAGGAGGAGTTATAAATAGCAATAACACGTTACCAATTTTAGATAACTTTTTATTTGAACTATCTGAAAACGAATTAAAAATATCTGCTTCTGATCTTGAGACTACCATGTCTTCTGTTATTGAAGTTGAAAGTACTGATACTGGAGCGATTGCTATAAATGCTCGTTTATTATTAGATACTTTAAAAACATTTCCTGAACAACCTCTTACATTTAAGGTTGAAGGAGATAATACTATTGAAATTATTTCAGAGCAAGGAAAGTACGATATGGCGTATTTTAGTGGTGACGAATTCCCTAAAGCTGTAGAATTGCCTTCCCCAAGTAGTACAGAAATCCCATCAAATATTTTAGCTACAGCAATCTCTAAAACTATTTTTGCTGCAGGTAACGATGACTTACGTCCTGTGATGAGTGGTGTATTTTTTCAGTTCAACTCAAAAGAATTAACTTTTGTTGCTACGGATGCTCATAAATTAGTAAAATATACACGTACAGATATTACTGCTGATAAATCTGCTGAATTTATCATGCCTAAGAAGCCTTTAAACTTATTAAAAGGTATTTTAGGAGGTTCAGAAAACAATGTTACTATTGAATATAACGACACCAATGCTAAGTTTACTTTTGATAACGTAGTATTAATTTGTCGATTAATTGACGGAAAATACCCTAACTACGAAGCAGTTATACCGAAAGAGAATCCTAATAAATTAACAGTAGATAGAGCTTCTTTCTTAAACTCTGTTCGTCGTGTATCTATTTTCTCTAGTAAAACGACACACCAAATTCGTTTAAAAATGGCGGGAACTGAGTTGAATATTTCTGCAGAAGATTTAGATTACTCTAATAAAGCTGATGAACGATTAAACTGTGATTATCAAGGAGATGATATGCAAATTGGATTTAACTCTCGTTTTTTAAGCGAAATGTTAAACAACCTAAACTCTAACGATGTTTTAATTGAAATGAGTTTACCAAATAGAGCCGGAATTTTAACTCCAATTGACGGAACTGAAGAAGGTGAACTAGTAACTATGCTTGTTATGCCTGTGATGTTAAACGGATAATAAATTCACAATATATAAAATTACAAAAGCCACAGAATCAAAAGTCTGTGGCTTTTGTAATTTTATTAACGTCTTTCTCTTTTAAAAATGATAAATAATTGTAAATTTACCTCTTTCAAACTTTATAAATTATAATGGGTAGAATTATTGCAATTGCAAATCAAAAAGGTGGCGTAGGTAAAACTACTACATCTGTAAACTTAGCTGCGGCTTTAGGTGTTTTAGAAAAAAAAGTATTGTTAATTGATGCTGATCCCCAAGCAAATGCTACTTCTGGTTTAGGTTTAGACGTTGAAAGTATAGAAATTGGAACATATCAGGTTTTAGAACATACAATCCCTGCAAAGGATACTGTTTTAAAAACTGACTCTCCAAACGTTGACTTAATCCCTGCTCATATTGATTTAGTAGCCATTGAAATTGAATTGGTAGACAAGCAACAACGCGAATACATGTTAAAAAAAGCGTTAGAAGATATTAAAGATGATTACGATTTTATTTTAATTGATTGTGCTCCATCTTTAGGTTTAATAACCTTAAACTCACTTGTAGCGGCAGACTCTGTTGTTATACCTATTCAATGTGAATACTTTGCTTTAGAAGGTTTAGGAAAGTTATTAAACACCATTAAAAGTGTTCAGAAAATACACAATCAAGAATTAGAGATTGAAGGTTTATTATTAACCATGTTCGATTCTCGTTTACGTTTATCAAATCAAGTTGTAGACGAAGTACGTAAGCACTTTAGTTCTATGGTTTTTGAAACAATAGTACACAGAAATATCCGTTTAAGTGAAGCACCAAGTTATGGAGAAAGTATAATTTCATACGATGCAACGAGTAAAGGTGCCGTAAATTACTTAAATTTGGCGAACGAAATTTTAACTAAAAACGCATAATTACTGTACATGGCAAAAGCAACAAAAAAACAAGCTTTAGGTAGGGGTTTATCAGCATTGTTAAAAGAAACTGCAGAAGTAAATTCAGCAGAAGACAAAAATGCAGATAAGTTAGTAGGAAACATTCTTGAAATCGATATAAATTCAATAGATGTAAACCCGTATCAACCTAGAACTTATTTTGATGAAGAAGCGTTGCGCGAATTAGCTAGTTCTATTAAAGAATTAGGTGTTATTCAGCCTATTACTGTTCGTAAATTATCAAGTGATAAATTCCAATTAGTTTCTGGAGAACGTCGTTTTAGAGCTTCTAAGCTTATTGGTAATAAAACTGTTCCTGCATATATTCGTTTGGCTAACGATCAGGAAATGTTAGAAATGGCGTTGGTTGAAAACATTCAACGTAAAAATTTAGACCCGATTGAAGTTGCACTTTCTTATCAACGTTTAATTGATGAAATTCAACTTACACAAGAAGAATTGAGTACTCGTGTAGGTAAAAAACGTTCTACAGTTACCAACTACTTACGTTTATTGAAATTAGACCCAATTATTCAAACAGGAATGCGTGACGGATTTATTTCAATGGGACACGGTCGTGCTTTGATTAATGTTGATAGTAATTCTGATCAATTAAATATTTATGAGAAAATTGTTCGTGATAAATTATCAGTACGTCAAACTGAAGAACTAGTCAAAAACTTAAAAGCTGGCAAAGTTGCTAAAGCAGTAAAAAAGAAACCTTTACCTAATTATATTTCTGAAAGCGTTAAAGATATCAGTGATTATTTTGGTCATAAGATTGATGTTTCTGTAAATAATCGTGGAAAAGGTAAAATTTCTATTCCTTTTCATTCAGAAGAAGATTTTAATCGTATTAAAAACTTATTAAAGTAATTGAACGTACGTATAATCATATTCGCTTTTTTTAGTCTTTTTTTGTTTCAAAATGCCTTTGCTCAAAAAGATTCTATTGCCGTTAGAGCAAAACAGCTTCAATTAACTAGCGACAAATACAACCCTTTATCGCCTTCAAAAGCAGCTTTTTATTCAGCTATTTTCCCTGGAGGTGGACAAATTTATAATGGTAAGTATTGGAAAGCTCCTATAGTATGGGGAGCAATGGGTGCTAGTGCTTATTTTTATTTTGACAACAGTAATCAATACGATCGATATAGAACGGCTTTTAAGCTTAGAAATCAAGGGTTGTCTGATGAATTCAATGGTAAGGACGGGAACCCATTTATTTCAACACCTGGATTAGAATCTGCTCAAAAAACTTTACGTAAAAATAGAGATTTATCGTTATTAACGGGTGTGCTTTTATACGTTTTACAAATTGTTGAAGCTAGTGTTAACGCACACTTACTACAATTTGACACAGATGACAGTTTATCTATAAAACCAGTAATAACTCCCGATCCTTTATTTATTGAAGCACCGAAAGTTGGTTTAACGTTTAAATATTCTTTTTAAGATGAAAATAGCCTTACTTGGTTATGGTAGAATGGGTAAAGAAATTGAAAAAATTGCTTTACAAAGAGGACATGAAATTAGTATAAAAACCTCAGGAAAAGAAGCATACGACATCACCAAAGCAGATGTTGCTATTGACTTTAGTATTCCTTCTTCAGCATACAATAATATTAGTACTTGTATTAACAATAATGTTCCAGTAATTTCTGGAACCACAGGTTGGTTGGATAAATACGAAGATGTCGTTAATTTATGTAATGAAAAGAAAGGTGCTTTTATCTACGCTTCTAACTTTAGCTTAGGTGTTAATGTTTTCTTTGAATTAAACAAACAACTTGCTAAAATGATGAGTACTTTAGAGCAATACAATGTCTCTATTGAAGAGATTCATCATACTAAAAAGCTAGATGCTCCAAGCGGTACTGCAATTACCTTAGCAGATGGGGTTATTGAAAACACAAATAAAAAAGCTTGGGAATTAGATGAGAAAACATCAGAAGAAAATGTTTCTATTACAGCTATCAGAACTCCAGATGTTCCAGGGACTCATACGGTAACTTATAATTCTGAAGTAGATACCATTGACATTAAACATACAGCTCACAATCGTCAAGGATTTGCTTTAGGAGCTGTTATTGCTGCAGAGTGGCTGAAAAATAAGACAGGTGTTTTTACTATGAGAGATGTGTTAAACTTAGGTTAATAGCGTAACAAAAAACTCTAAAAGCACACAAATAATATTGAATTTTATTCCTTATAAGGAATTACAAAATATATAGATTATGACATTTACTGAATGGTTTTTATTCTTTTTATTCATACAAGTTATTCATTTTTTAGGTACTTGGAAATTATATACTAAAGCTGGTAAAAAAGCTTGGGAAGCAGCAATACCTGTATACAATGCTATCGTATTAATGCAAATCATAAACCGTCCAAAATGGTGGGTGATTTTATTATTTATTCCTATTGTAAACTTATTAATGTTCCCTATAATTTGGGTTGAAACTTGTAGAAGTTTTGGTTTTAATAAAAGACCTGATACTATCCTTGCTATTCTAACTTTAGGGTTATACATCTATTATATTAACTATTTCACGAATACAAACCATATAGAAAATAGGAGCTTAAAACCAAGGTCTCCTTTGGGTGAATGGGTAAGTTCTATTGCTTTTGCTATTATTGCTGCTACTTTAGTGCATACTTACTTTATGCAACCCTACACCATTCCTACATCATCATTAGAAAAAACATTATTGGTTGGTGATTATTTATTTGTAAGTAAGTTTCATTATGGTGCTCGTGTACCTATGACCACTGTTGCTGCACCTATGGCACATGATACTATTCCTGTGTTAGGTACAAAATCATTCTTATCTGACGATAAAAATAAAAATGGTTTGCTAAACAAGTTATCTTTACCTTACATGCGTGTTCCTGGCTTTCAAAAAATTAAGCGTAATGATATTGTTGTTTTTAGCTGGCCTTCAGATTCCCTAGCTACGATGTGGGGAGATAATTCTGGGAATTTTACTTATAAACCTATTGACAAACGTACAAACTATGTGAAACGTGCAGTAGGTACTCCTGGTGACACTTTAGAAGTTCGTGATGGTTATGTATTTATTAACGGAAAGAAAACTGTATTACCTGATAGAGCAAAACCACAATGGCTACATATTGTAGACACTAACGGTGAAAAGTTTAGTGAAGGTGCTGTAAAGAGATACAACATCAGAGAATGGGGAATGCAAGGTGATAAATATGTATTGAATTTAACTGATGAAGAGGCTGCTTTAATAGCTAAGAATCCCATTGTAAAAAATATTGAAAAACACTTAACTCCAAAAGGGACTTATGATAAATCTGTTTTTCCTCATAATCCAAGATATGCTTGGTCTACCGATAATTTTGGACCTATATATATCCCAAAAAAAGGAGCAACTGTTAAATTAAATGCTGCAACTATTCCGTTTTACGAGCAAATTATTCGAAGATATGAAAACAACAATTTAACTATTTTTGGAGACGATATTTACATCAATGGTAAGAAGGCAAAAGAGTACACTTTTAAGCAAGACTATTACTGGATGATGGGTGACAATCGTCAACGCTCATTAGATGCTAGAAACTGGGGGTACGTACCTTTTGATCATGTAGTTGGTAAACCTGTTATGATTTGGTTAAGTTGGGATGCCAATGCACCTAGTTTTATAGCTAAACTAAACTCTATTCGTTGGGACAGAATGTTTACAACTGTTGGGGGTAGTGGTAAACCAGTTTCTTATCTTTGGTTAGTTTTATTATCAATTGGGGGCTATATTGTGTATAGTTTTAGAAAAAGTAAAAAGAAGAAAGCCTAATGTCACTTTTTATCCCAACATACTTTGCTCCTATTTCGCAATATGCAGCAATCTATCAATCGGATACTATTACTTTTGAGATTGAAGACAATTACCAAAAGCAAACCTACCGTAACCGTTGTTATATTTATGGTGCCAATGGTAAACTTGCCCTAAATATTCCTGTAAAAAACAAAACAAAAGAAGGTAGAAAAAAGACAAAAGATACTTTAGTTGAAAATGACTTCCCTTGGCAACAGCAACATTTAAAGTCATTACAGTCAGCTTATCGCTCTTCTCCTTTTTTTGAATTTTTTGAAAATGATTTACTTACTATTTTCAACAAAAAGTATAAATTCTTACACGATTTAAATATTGATACTCATTTATTTGTAACTGATACTCTACAAATTAAGCAACAATTCACTAAAACAACCAGTTACGAAATAAACTCTGAAAGTACCGATTTTAGATCTTTAGCTATTGCTAAAAAAGGAATTGAAATAGAAATGGATTCTTATATTCAAATGTTTGATGATAAATACGGGTTTATACCTAATTTATCTATTTTAGACCTCCTTTTTATGGAAGGCCCTAACACTATTAGCTTTTTAGAAAAAATTAATGTAAATTTGAGATAGTCCCCTCTAATTATTTCATTCTTTCATTATTTTATCTATGGAGTTTTTTAGAGATTTTTCCCAGAATTTCCACCCTTTATCTGAAGGTGCTTTAAATAAACTTTTTAATATTTTAACTATTAAAAAGTTCTCTAAAGGCTATGAAGTCGTTTCTTTAGGTCAAAAATCCACAAACATATATATCTTAAAAAAAGGCACTATAAGATCTTATAACATTGGAGTTAAAGGTAAAGAACACACAAAAACTCTTTACACTCCAGTAATTACATCAGGTAACCTAAGTGCTTTAATAAAAAACGAACCTTCAGAGTTAGTTTATGAATGTTTAACTGATTGTGAAGTTTTAGAGTGCAACTATCAAAACTTTTACAACCTCTCCTTAGAGTACCATGAAATTTCAATTTTTCATTACAAAATACTAGAAAGTATATACATTAGAGAAGTGTCTAAAATTTTAGAATTACAGATGTTAGATGCTACTCAGAGGTATAAAAAACTACAAGAAAATTACCCAAATATTGACAACCTTATTAATCAATACCATATAGCCTCATACCTTAATATTACTCCAGTTCAGCTTAGTAGAATTAGAAAGAATTCTATTTATTAACATATGTTAATGGTCATTCTATAAAACTATTCTACATTTGTCTATGTAATTAACAAGTTACAAACCCCTAAAATATTTCAGACCTAATTTCCCCTTAAAGTTAGGTCTGTTTTTTACTTCATATAGTTTAAGTTTTTTTATTAACTTAGTAAATTACCCTCACTATTATCATATAACTTGTTAATTATGAATGATGATATAAAAAACTTTGTTCACCTCTTTATTGATTTACCTGATCACTTAATTTCTATTTTTGAAGGTATAGTTACTTTTATAGAGCTAGAACCCAATGAAGTTTTCACAAAAAAAGATGAATATCCTAATGATTTTTTTATAATCAAAACAGGAATTATGCGATCTTATTTATTAAATGAAAAAGGGGGTGAAACAACTAGAGCTTTTTTTATTTCTGGAGACATATCTGGTTCTAGTTCTGCTATGATGCAGAAAATACCATCTGATGTTAATTATCAAGCTTTGACAAAAGTAACAGGTTATAAAGGAGACTTTAATAAACTTATAGAACTTACGTTAAAACATAAAGAGTTTAGTTTGTTCTATATAAAGACATTAGAAAGAGCCTATTTAAAAGCCGAAAACTTACTCTTAAATATTTCTACACTTACTTCAACAGAAAGGTACCTAGCCTTAAAAGAAAAAATACCTAATGTAGATAATTTAATTACACAGCGACATATTGCTTCTTATCTAAATATCTCTCCTGTACAGCTTAGTAGAATCAAGAAGAAATTAAATAACCTATAATTTTTTAACATATTAGGAGACTGTTTACTTATTTTATACATATATTTGCTGCCGAAACATTTCCCCTTTTTAATGTTTCATTTCCCTTATTATTAAGAAAAGACTTGTTCCCTTTGTGTGCAGGTCTTTTTATTTTATATATCTTTTGGCTAAATTATTTATCTGTTCAGAAATAGATAATTTTACTACGGCAAAAACATAAATCGCTATAATTAATATACTTTTTAAAATAATGTTTACTATTGGGTGAATTGGAAAGTCAAAAAGATAAAACTTAGGTATTGAAAAATTCCAAAAATAAAACCCTAAAAACATAATTAAAATGACGACAATCATTAAAAGTGTTTTATTAGTAAAGGGTGTCATATTAAATTTTTCTTTTACAAACCATAGTTTAAATGTATTAAATACTAAAACTGTGATAAGTGTTGCCAGTGCTAACCCTTTTGTTCCCATTTCTAAATCATTAAAAAAATAAATATTTAAAAAATATACCGAAAAAGCCATTCCTAGACCTACTGGTAAGGTAATGCGATAAAACTTAGAATTACTAATAATAGCTCCATTGCTTCCTAATAGCATTAAAAATAATTTTGCAGAGGAAATCAGTAATACTACTAATACTCCTCCTGCTCCATAATTTTCATTAGGCATCAACCTGAATAACTCTTCTACATTACAATTCACTAATACAAAAAACAATCCTCCAATCAATAATAAGTTAATAGAGCTCTTTTTATATAAACTTTCTGTTTCTTTTGGGTTATTTTCATTGATCGCTTTAGAGGTAAGCGGTTGCAAAATTTGTCCCATAGCTCTACTTGGTGCTTCTATAAATGACCCGATAAATACTGCTACAGTATAATACGCCGCAGTAGCAAAGCCTTCTTTGCCTGGTATCATTACTTTATCAATATCTAAAATTATTGCTCCTGCGCTACCTGCTAAAATGATATAAAAAGTGTATCGTAAAACTTCTTTAAAATTACCTGGTAAACTGAATGCAAATTTTGGTGTATATAAACGAAACGCATATATCATCATTAACAACACTCTAAATATATATGCTACCGACATATATATTAGAAACTCTTCCTTAGTTATCAAATGAAAATACACAGCCAAAAGTAAAACCATTACAGCTACTCTATTATATAGCTCTTTTAAAACATTCCCAAAAACCGATTGCATTTGTACTCTTGCCCATGAATAAAACACTTCAAAATAAGCACAAGCTACAGCTATTATATAAATATAAATAGTATAATCTTCAATTATTAGGTTGTCTCCACTTCCATTTTCTACCACATAACTCATAATCCAATTATGAAAGAAACTCCAAAAATACCCTATTGGAATCGCTATAAATAATGGTAAAAAGATTATAGAGCTTAAAAATTTATCTTTCTCTACTTTTGAAGTATATCCAGAAAAAAACTTGATAATTGTAAAGTGAACTCCAAAGGCTGTTATAGGCATAATTAAGTTTGAAGCCGAAAAAACATAGGTTGCTAGTCCATAATACTCATCTCCTAAGAATCGTGTGTATAACACCAAGGTGTTAATACCTCCAATTAAAAACCCTAAATAGATTATTAGAGTGTTTCTGAACGATTGTTTAAATACAATTCCCAATTTATTCTTTTATTAATTTTAATATTGATTGATATATTTTTTCTCCCACATTATCTCCATACAGTGGCTCTTTAAAGTCTTTTGATGTAGCTAAAAACTGTTGAAAATAATTAACTATTTTTTCTGAATTAGCTCCTGTTATAGCAGCATATCCGTTATCTACTAATTCTTTCCATTCCGTTTCTTCTCTTGCTATTACACAAAATTTCTTATTAAAGAAAGCTTCTTTTTGCAATCCTCCACTATCAGTTACAACAAGAGCGCAGTTTTTTAACAGTTCTAACATAGAAAAGTAACCTACAGGTTCTATAAAAGTTATATTGGGCTTTAACTTGTACTTTTCTAGCATTTTCTTTGTTCTTGGATGTAATGGTAGTACTACTTTTTTTGAAGCATTAATTTTTTCAAGAGCATCAAAAATATTAGTTAATTGCTCTTTATTATCAGTGTTTTCTTGACGATGAATTGTTACTAATATAAAATCATTTTTTGCCAAACCTAAATCTTTTATAATAGTTGACTGTTTTTCTGACACCTTACTATAAAACTCCACAGCATCTTTCATTATATCACCGTGCTTTTCTATTAATATGTCAAAACTATCAAATCCTTCATTTTTTAAATTTGAGACTGCTATTTCTGTTGGGCAACTTAATAGGTCTGCTATTCTATCCGTTAAGATACGGTTTATTTCTTCCGGCATTTGCATATTGAACGAACGTAACCCAGCTTCAACATGTACTACTTTTATATGAAGTTTTTTGGCCGCCAAAGCACCTGCCATCGTCGAATTTGTGTCTCCGTAAACAACAACCACATCTGGCTTTTCTACTAGTAAAATTTCTTCAATTTTCTCTAGCATTTGTCCCGTCATTGCCCCATGGCTTAACCCGTTAATATTTAAATTATACTTAGGTTTGGGTATTTGCATTTCTTTAAAAAAAACAGCGCTCATATTAGCATCAAAATGTTGCCCTGTATGCACTATTATTTCTTCTACTTTATTGTGTTTTTGAATCACTCTACTTAACACAGCTCCTTTTACAAATTGTGGGCGTGCACCTAATATAGTTACTACTTTTTTCAAGAATTAACGACTTGTTTTAATATGATAGATAATTTTTCTGTTAGTTTTTTTCGATGGTACTGCTCTATGTTTTCAGAATTAACTTCTAAAGCTCCTTTCTTATATTGATTATAAAGAAGTTTAATTTCTTTTTTCATTTTTACTACATCATCAAAATCAACAATAGCTCCTGAGTTAGTTTTAGCAAGTATTTCTGCTAAATCACCATCTTCTGGACCTACAGCTAAGATAGGACGTTTTGCTTGTAAATATTCAAATATTTTACCTGTAATAATTCCTTTAGCACTTGGCACTTTATTTACAGCTAATAACAAAACTTGTGAAGCTTTTTGGTACTGTTGTACTTCTCTGTGTGGAACATAAGTAATTTTTGTTATATTTTTAAACTCGTATACTTCCAAAGCTTTTTCAACTTCTTCTGCTATTTTTCCTATCAGTTTAATTTCTAAGTCTTCTGTAAACTCTTTATCTTCTATACATAATTCTGACAACGCTCTCCATAAAACTTTTGGGTTTCTATCAGCATTCATCAAACCTATATGCGTTATTGAAAATTTTTCATCAAGAATAACATTCGCTTTATTCTTCTCTTCAGAATCAAATCCGTTAGTTATAACGTGAATATCGTTTGAAAACTTTTGATACTTCTTTTTCATTGTTTCCCCTACCACCAAACTTACATCAGCATACCTTAGTACTTCTTGCTCTAGCTGATGATGTTTAGCTTTAGACTTTTCAGTTAAAGGTAGTTGATGAAAATAGTCAATATCAGTCCAAGGATCTCTAAAATCAGCAATCCATTTTACTCCTAATTCTTTTTTTAATTCTAGTCCTATTAAATGTAAGCTATGAGGAGGCCCTGTGGTTACAACTACATCAATAGCATTTTCTTTTAAATAGTTCTTTAGTTTTTTAACCGAAGATTTTATCCAAAACTTACGTGCATCAGGAATGAAATAATTAGCACGAATATACTGCATTATCCTTCCTATAAAACTTGGATTAGGATCTAAAAATCCTGCACTTGTTTTAGTTTCATTTTTCTTAAAAGCAGATAATAGATTATTAGGCTCCCATATTGAATTTTTAATTACCTCTATTCCGTTTGGAACATCTTTTCTTAGTGATTCATCTATAATTGGGTATGTAGCCTCGTCAACAGTGAAAACTACTGGTTCAATATTAAAATCTCTCAAGTACTTTACAAACTTTAACCATCGTTGTATACCAGAACCTCCAGCAGGCACCCAATAATATGTAATTATTAATACTTTCAAATTATAAACTATTGTATAAGTTTATCAACTCTTTTGAGGTCTTATCCCAAGTAAACTCATTTCTAACAAAAGTTTCACCATTCTTTCCCAGTCTTTCTCTTAATTTTTCTTCTCTGTATAGAGTTAAAACTTTACTTGTAAAATCAGTTACATTTCTTTCTTCATGTACTAACCCTCCTCCTACTTTTTCAATTATATTTTTTTGAGCTGTAGCATTACTAACTAATAAAGGTTTACCAAAGCTCATGTATTGAAATAACTTATTTGCATGTGTAGTATCATGATGTATGTTTCTATGTAGTGGAGATAAACAAACATCACTGCTTTTTATATAATTGGGAAATGTTGTTTCATTTTGCCATCCTTCAAAACTTACATAATGCTCTACGTTTAAATCTTCTGTTAATATTTTTAAGTCTTCATTAACGCTTCCTACTATTATTAATTTGATATTTTTTATATCCTTTTTTAAAATAGGTAAACTTTTTATTACTGTTGCTAACCCTCTCCTTTCACCTGTATCTCCTATGTATAATAAATTAAAATTATTTTTTACTGTGTATTCTTTAAATTCATTTAATGATTCAAAAAAAGATTTTCTAACAGTATTAGGAACTATAAAAATTTTTTTTGCTTCTATTTTAACTCTTCCTAATATTTCTTTTTTTGCTTCCTCAGTAACAACTATTACTTTACTAGCTTTTTTTATAAGCACCTCTTCTTTCTCCTTCCATTTGGTAGTTGATATTAAAATATTTTGTGGAAACTTTTTTAAGTGAGGATAAAATTTCATTATCTCAGGTCTATTCTCATGCAAATCTAATATAAAAGGTAATTGTTTTTTTTTATTAGCTAACAGAACTGCTTCTGCAACAACTATATCATGTATATGAATAGCTTCTATAGCATATTTATTAAGAAAATGAGCTATCTTCATTTTCATTAGAATAGAATATAACGGTATAGTATAAGTTAAAGCCGATAATTTATACTCTAACTTATTAGATTTATATCTCCTTACCTTTATCTCATCTATAAACTCTTCTGAAGGCTCATTAGTATAGGCTAAACAAAACAAAAAAACCTCATGACCTGCTTTTATTAACTCTATAGCTTCATTTTGTACTCTTGGGTCAGGAGGAAATGTTTTATCTAAAATCATTCCTATTTTCATTTCACACAGTCTTTTTCAGCGTATACAGCATAATACCTAGGAGTGTATTTTCTCAAAATAGGTCTAATTCCAAACTTATTAATTGGGCTAGTCCATTTTTTCGTATCAATAATAGTCCAGCCTGATTTTTCTAATAACCAATCATACTGCCAATCTTCAAACTCATGATAATGTCTATCCCACATATCTGTTTTACTTCTATAAGCACTCGTAAACCATAATTTTAATGGTATAGTTGTTATTATTTTTGTTGCCTCAATTTCTTTTAACACATTAAATGGTGCTAATAAATGTTCAAAAATTTCAAAAGCTGTTACTGCATCTACTTTGTAATCTTTTACTATTTGTGGTAATAAATCTAAGTCTTCTCCATTAGTATTATAAACTGTGTACCCATTTTCTTCCATTATTTCAGAAAAAGGATTACGAACTCCTAAATCTAGTATCGTAGCTGGAGCTGGAAGATGTTTTTGTAAAAACTCAAGTGTGTGTTTATATCTTTTTTGAGGTAGTTTAGAATACATGAACTTTATTTTAACAACAAATGTATTACTATTTTATCATTTCAAACAACAATGATTTAAATAGAATTAAGTAAACACTCTATATAAAAAACAAAAGCGAAGGATTTAAAGTACCCCAAAAGTTAGACACAATTTGGGGTATTTCTATGTATAAAGTATCTGTAAACTTATTTTTTAAACTCAGTAATTGTTTTCTTAATAATAGTAATACAGTCTTTTAATTGCTCTTCGTTCATTACTAACGGTGGTGCAAAGCGGATAATGTTTCCATGAGTTGGTTTTGCTAACAATCCGTTGTCACGTAATTTCATACAAATATCCCAAGCGGTTGAACTATCTTCAGTATCATTAATTACAACAGCGTTTAATAACCCCTTACCACGTACTAATCTTACTAACTCATTTTCTTTAGCAAACTCAGCCAATTCTTCTCTAAAAATTTTACCTAAACGCTCAGCATTTTCAGCTAACTTTTCATCTCTAACTACCTCTAAAGCTGCCATAGCTACCGCTGCCGCAACAGGGTTTCCTCCAAAAGTAGAACCGTGATTACCAGGTCTAATAACATTCATAATGCTATCATTTGCTAATACTGCAGATACTGGATATGCTCCTCCACTTAAAGCCTTACCTAAAATTAAAATATCTGGTTGAACATCTTCATGGTTTACCGCTAATAACTTACCTGTACGTGCAATACCTGTTTGTACTTCATCAGCTATAAATAATACATTATGCTTTTTACATAACGCTTTAGCCGCTGCTAAATATCCCTCAGAAGGTACATATACTCCAGCTTCTCCTTGAATAGGTTCAGCCATGAAACCAGCAATATTATCGTTGTTTTCTAACGCCTCTTCTAAAACCTGTAAATTATCATACTCAATTTTGATAAAACCATCAGTAAACGGTCCAAAATTCTTACGAGCTACAGGATCGTTTGAAAAAGAAATAATTGTAGTTGTTCTTCCATGGAAGTTATTCTTACAAACAATAATTTGTGCTTCGTTTTCATCAATTCCTTTTACTTCATACGCCCATTTTCTACAAATTTTTAAAGCAGTTTCTACAGCTTCAGCACCCGTATTCATTGGTAATAATTTATCAAAACCAAAGTATTCAGTTGCAAACTTTTCATACTTTCCTAACATATCGTTATAAAAAGCACGCGATGTTAGTGTTAATGTTTGCGCTTGATTTACCATTGCACCAACAATTTTTGGGTGACAATGCCCTTGATTTACTGCAGAATAAGCCGATAAAAAATCATAATATTTTTTTCCTTCAACATCCCATACATATACTCCTTCTCCTTTACTCAATACTACTGGTAATGGATGGTAGTTATGTGCTCCGTATTTGTTTTCTAAGTCAATCGCTTGTTGCGAAGTTAATTGGTCTAAAACAGCCATTTTTCTTAATTTTTAAAAATTTATAAAATAACCATTCCTTATCTACCTTTATCCTTTCGAAAAAGAAGTTTCGAAAATTCAGCGTGGGAAAGAAATCATCCCTAACTACAAAAATATTAAATTTAGGTGACTTTCTTAGGTTTTAGAGGGTCTAAAATATAAACTACTTAACTTTTTATATGGTTTACAATAAAACCATAGTTAATCAGTTTTTTCTATCTTTAAAGAAATTAACTAAATATCATTTTATGAAAAAAATCTTATTTTTATTACTGCTTTCAATAGTCGTAATCGGGTGTAAATCTACATCTGTAACTAACACTAAACTTGACAACAAAACTGAACGAATGCTAAAAGGTAACTGGACCATTACTGCTGTAAATTTCCCAGGTTCTAACTATCTAAAAGTAAATTCTTTTAATTTAGAAGATTCTAGCTGCTTTATTGGTAGTGATTGGAGCTTTATTTCAAACAATAACAAAGGGCAAATGAGCTTAAACAATCCAAGTACAGATTGTAAAAACTTTAGCTCGCCAATTACTTGGTATGTTAATAAAGATGGTAATTTTGTTTTAAAGATTATTAATAACCATAAAGCAAAAGAAGTAAACCACGGATATATCTTAAATATAAATAATGTTACAGAAACTAGCTTCGATTTAATTGACAAAGTAAACGTTGCTGGTCAAGTAAAAAACATTACCTATTCATTTCAAAGACAATAACTAATAAAAACATTATGAAAAAATCAATCATTTATAGTTTATCAATTTTATTTTTAGCAGGAACTATTTTTACTTCTTGTAAATCTATACAAAATGCTAATAATACTCAAAAAGGTGCTGCTATTGGTACCGCTGCTGGAGCTGTTATTGGAGCCGTTATTGGTAACAATGTAGGAAGCGGAAAAAACTCAGAACTTGGAGCTATTTTAGGTGGTGTTGTTGGTGGTGTTGCTGGTGGTGTAATTGGTAACAAAATGGACAAACAAGCTCGTGAGATTGAAGAAGCGTTACCTGGAGCAGAAGTTGAAAGAGTTGGTGAAGGTATTAAACTTACTTTAGGCGAAAATGCTGTTCGATTTGCTACTAACAAAGCTACTTTAACACCTACTGCTAAAGCTAACTTAAATAAATTAGTGCCTGTTTTTAAAGATTATGGAGATACTAATATTGTAATTTATGGTTATACAGATAGTACTGGTAGAGTTGAATACAACCAAACTCTTTCAGAAAAAAGAGCTAACTCTGTAAGAAGCTACTTAGCTAGTAAAGGAGTAAACAACAGTCGTTTTGAAACTAAAGGACTTGGTGTTAAAGACCCTATAGCTACAAACGACACTGCTGAAGGAAGAAGTAAAAACAGACGTGTTGAGTTTGCTATTGTTGCAAACCAACAAATGATAAAAGAAGCTAAAAAAGAAGCAGGTAAATAAAAAAGCCTTCACAACAAAGATTAAAGACTACTCTAAATGAGTAGTCTTTTTTTTATCTTCAAACCATATCTTTTCCTAATTTTGCACACCATAAATCATAGTATAGAATGCCAAGAAGAGAGCGAAATAAGTTTGTAAAGAGAGGACAAATCATTGAAATTTTAATTGAAGATTATGCCTTCGGTGGAAAAGGAATTGGAAGAATACGTTCAGAAGAAGGTGTTTTTGTTGTTTTTGTTCCTAACACATTACCGGGGCAATTGGTAAAAGCACGTGTAGATAAATCAAAAAAGAAATATGCCGAGTGTAAGTTAATTGATGTTTTAAAACATTCTGATGACGAAATAACTGTTCCTTATCAAGACATCCCTGGAGCGCCTTACATTCAATTACCTATTGAATTACAACACAAATACAAACAAGAAAGTACTTTATCTTTATTTAAACGCATTGGTAAAGTTGAAAACATTGAAGATTTATTTGATGAGTTTATCGCTTCTCCAAACGTATTCCATTACCGAAATAAAATGGAATATGGATTTTCTGCTATTGGTTACGATCGTGAAAACAAAACCGATGTAGATGAATTTACCTTAGGTTTTAAACGTCGTGGTGTTTGGTGGATGGGTGATAATCTTGAAAAAGACTCTGGTTTATTTGACAAGCATGTTGAAGATAACATCACAAATATTAGAGAGTATTGTGTTAAGACAGGATTAGCGCCTTGGCATGGTCCTAAAAAAGAAGGTTTTTTTAGATATTTTGTAGTACGTAAATCATACAAAACCGATGAGTTATTATTCAACTTAGTAACCACTTCTCACGATTTACCTAAATTCGATTTAGAAAAATTCGCTAATTATTTAGTAGAATTATTTGGTGATAGAGTGGCTGGTATACTACATACTATTAATGATGAAACTGGTGATAGAACTATCGCAACTTCAGGAAGCATTAAATTAGTATATGGAAAAGATAAAATTGTTGAAGAATTATTAGGCTTAAATTTTGAAATTAGTATGAAAAGCTTTTTTCAAACCAATCCTAAATCTGCCGAAAAACTATATACCAAAGTAGTTGATTATGCGTTAGAAAACAAAGAAGCTATAGATAATACTGTAGTAATGGATCTATTCTGTGGAACGGGAACTATTGGTCAAATTATCGCTTCAAAGTCAAATAACACTAAAATTGTTGGTGTAGATATTGTAGCTTCTGCTGTTGAAGATGCTAAGAAAAATGCAGAACGAAACAATATTGAAGGATTACAATTTTACGCTGCTGATGTAGGAAAGTTTTTAAACGAACACCCGCAGTATAAAAATAAAATTAGGACTATTATTTTAGATCCAGCTCGTGCGGGGATTGCACCAAAGACGCTTAAAAAGATTATAAACTTAAATGCTGACAGAATGGTTTATGTATCTTGTAACCCAGCAACACAAGCTCGTGACACGGAGGAATTGATGAACAGCGGATATCAATTAAAAAAGATTAGTTTAGTAGATCAATTTCCACATACATCACATATAGAAACGGTGGTTTTGTTTGAGAAGTAATATGGTTGAGTTGATTCGTTTAATTGTTTAAAGGTTTATTTACTATGAAAATTTATTCTTTTGAAAAATTAGAAGTTTGGAGAGAAAGTATCTCACTAACTAAATATATATATAGTTTAACTGATAGCTTTCCCATAAATGAAAATTTCGGATTAACCTCACAACTTAGAAGAGCTACAGTTTCAATAGCCTCTAACTTAGCAGAAGGTACAGTACGAAAAAGTAATAAAGATAAAAGCACGTTTTATTACTATTTCTTATAGTTCAGCAATGGAAGTGTTAAATCAACTCATAATCTCAAGAGAACTAAACTATATTTCTGAAAAAGATTATATTTTAGTCAGAAAAAGCTAGAAAAGATAACCAATATGTTAAACGCATTAAGAAAATCTCAACTTAACGCATAAACAACTAAACAGATAAACAATTATATGAAAAAATACATTGCTCTATTCATACTTATAGCAGGTTTAATAGCTTGTGAAAAAGATGATTTCTGTACACAAAACCCTGTAACACCTAACTTAGTGCTTCGTTTTTATGATAAAGATGAAAACAATGAATTAAAAAATTTTGAACGTCTTTCGATCATTGCCGAAGGTAAAACCGATAGTCTTTTTACAAATATGACTAATGATAGTATTGCTATTCCTTTAAACAGTTTATCTCAAAAAACAGTGTACACCTTAAAAATGAATGATGTAGATGGTAATATCGTAAATAATCAAGTTGCTACACTTACTATTGAATACAACCCTGAAGAGGAGTATATATCTCGTTCATGTGGTTTCAGAATTATTTTTGAAAATACAACTCTAAACCATACAGGCTGGATAGATAGCTTATCAACTACAGAAATTCCTTTAATCGATAATCAAATAAGCGCTCATGTACAAGTATTTCATTAGTTTATGTTTCGTATGTGTATTTGTGAACGGATACTCACAAGTAAATACAACTAAAAAAGAAAAAACCAAAGAAAAAAAAGATACCATTACTTATAAAACAGGATATGGTTTACGCCTTGGGTTAGATATTAGCAAACCTGGTCTTTCTTTAATTGATAAAAGCTATAGTGGTTTAGAACTCGTTGGTGACTATCGTATTTCTAATAAATGGTATATCGCTACAGAATTAGGATTTGAAGATGAAACTACCTATGAAGATTTTTCTTCTTCAACCTCTAAAGGAAGTTATATTAGACTTGGAGCAAATTATAATGCTTACGAAAATTGGTTAGACATGAATAACGAAATTTTTGTGGGTATGCGTTATGGTTTTGCCATCTTTGATCACACGTTAAACAGCTATCAACCTAATGTATCTTCAGGTACTGAAAACATCCCTCCTTACTTTCCTTCAACCCCTGTAACAACACCTATATCTGATAGTGGACTTACCGCTCATTGGACTGAATTTCAACTAGGTATAAAATCCGAAACTTTTAAAAACCTGTTTATAGGTTTTAGTTTTTCGTATAAAATCATGTTAAGTGTTGACGACCAAAAAGGCTTTAAAACTCTTTATACACCTGGTTTTAATCGTGTTTTTGAAAGTAGTACAGGCTTCGGATTTAATTATACAATATCGTACTTAATCCCTTTTGTTAATAAATAAACTATCAGCATACGCTTGATTTCACTAACTTTACTGCCTGAATAATAAAACTTATTAACAATGAATAAAATTCCAAGCGTAAACTTAGCAGATTTTTTATCGGACGATACTGAAAGAAAGCAAAAATTCATCAATGAAATTGGTGACGCTTATGAGAATATAGGATTTGTAGCATTAAAAGGGCACTTTTTAGACGATGAACTAGTAGGCAACTTATATGCTGAAATCAAAAATTTTTTTGATTTACCTACAGATGTAAAAGAAAAATATGAAATTCCAGGTATTGGAGGTCAAAGAGGATATGTTTCATTTGGTAAAGAAAGTGCTAAAGGGAAAAAAGAAGGAGACTTAAAAGAGTTTTGGCATTTTGGTCAGTATGTTGATGCTGACTCAAAATACGCAAAAGAATATCCTGAAAATGTAGAAGTTGAAGAACTTCCTAGCTTTAACAAAGTTGGTAAAGAAGCTTACCAAATGTTAGAAAAAACTGCAAAATACGTTTTACGCTCGTTAGCATTACACTTAGGGTTAGAAGAAACTTATTTTGATAATTACATTAAAAACGGAAATAGTATTTTACGTCCAATTCACTACCCTCCTATCACTACCGAACCTAAAGGAGCCGTAAGAGCTGCTGCACATGGTGACATTAACTTAATTACTTTGTTAATGGGAGCTCAAGGAAAAGGGCTACAAGTACAAAACCATAAAGGAGAATGGATTGATGCCATAGCTGAAGAAGATGAATTAATGATTAATGTTGGTGATATGTTATCACGCCATAGTAATAATAAATTAAAATCAACAATTCACCGTGTAACCAACCCTCCCAAAGAATTATGGGGAACATCACGTTATTCAATTCCGTTTTTTATGCATCCTGTTTCTGATATGAAACTAGATGTTTTAGATAACTGTATTAATGAAAACAACCCTAAACAGTTTGAAGATATAACTGCTGGTGAGTTTTTAGATGAACGTTTACGCGAGTTAGGATTGAAAAAATAAATCTAATGGATTTACAAGATCAATTAAAAAATTTATTTCCAGAGCATCAGTTTGAAGAAAAACCTACAGAAAAGAAACCTGATATTTGGCTACAAGAAGAACCTATTCTTTGCAAGTATGAAAAACGAAAAGGGAAGCCAGTTACCATTATAGATGGATATAACGGAGCTACTCAAGATTTTAAAAAACTAGCTAAAGAAATTAAAACTAAACTGAGTGTTGGTGGTAGTTTTAAAGATGATACTATTATTATTCAAGGAGATTATAGAGATACTATAATGCAACTTTTAAAAGATAAAGGATTTAACGTAAAACGCGTTGGTGGATAAGTAAAAATGTCGAGAATTTTATTCTTCGACATTTTTTTATATTTACATCTTTTGTAAAGTATTAAATATCAACCAATAAATAATAACGTATAAAATAAACCGTTTATTTTATATAAAGAAATCAACCAATTCCCTCAAATCATGAAACATTCTTTATTACACATAACTAATGGAGACGTCACAACTCAAAGACTTCAAAAATTAAACATTGAAGGTGATATTATTACGTGGCGCGAAATGTTATGTGAAGGAAAAACATCAGTAGACGTAGGTAGTGAAGACTTTTGGAAAACCCGCTTTGACTTTTTAAAAACTACCTATAAAGTTACCAAGAAGAAATTTATAGATTATACCCTTAAAGAATACCGCAACCTTTGTAACCAAAAACAACAAGACGAAATTGTTTTATGGTTTGAATACGATTTATTTTGTCAAGTAAATATGTTAGCAGTAATAAGCTGGCTAAAAAGATACCGTAAAAACCACAAAATATCTTTAGTTACAAGTGGTAAAATAGATAACTCTAAAAAACTATATGGTTTAGGTGAATTATCTGCCCCCCAATTAATAGAACATTTTAATAATAAAATAGAACTATCTCAAAACGATATTGAGTATGCTGACTACATTTGGCAACTATATTGTTCTGATAGTCCATTACCTCTTGAAAATGCACATAAATTTAATCCAGAATCACCATTTGTATATCTCGAAAGTGCTATAAAAGCACATTTACTTCGTTTTCCTTCTATTGAAAATGGATTAAATCATATTGAAAATAATATTTTAAAAGTAGCTAACGAACATACATTTGCTAACCAAGATGAACTTTTAACTAACCTTTTAACTTATCAAGAAAACTACGGATTTGGTGATATTCAATACATTAACAAACTTGAAAGTCTTAAAAAGTTATTTACCTCATTTGATCCTGTAAAACTTAGTAAAACAGGTAAAAAAGTGTTGCAAAACCAAACTAACTATTATGCAAAAATTCGTTCTGATTTTTCGTATCTTGGTGGCGCAAAAAAATACAGCTATCTCTATGTAAACTCTACTGATAAGCTGTTAAAAATTACATCGTAAATGAGTATACAACATTCTGAACTCATCTTAAATCCAGATGGTAGTATTTACCACTTGAACTTAAGACCTGAACACATTGCTACCAATATCATTTTTGTTGGAGACCAATATCGTGTTGATAAAGTTACCAAGTACTTTGATACTATAGAGTTTAGTACCCAAAAAAGAGAGTTTAAAACCACTACTGGTACCTATAAAGGAAAAAGGATTTCTGTAATTTCTACGGGAATAGGTCCTGATAATATTGATATTGTTTTAAACGAGTTAGACGCATTAGTTAATATCGACTTAAACACACGTCAAGCTAAAGAAAAGTATACACAATTAAACATTACCAGAATTGGAACTTCGGGTTCTTTGCATGCAGACATTCCTGTTGACAGCTTTTTATTAAGCTCTCACGCATTGGATTTAAATGGGATGTTACAATCTTATCAAGTAGATGAAATTTCACATCCTGATATTGAGGAAGCTTTTATAAAACACACTAATTGGAGTACAAAAAAATCATATCCATTAATTATAGCTAACGGAAAATCTTTAGAAGACAAATTATTATCTGATAAGATATACAAAGGAATTACTGCTACTGCTGGTGGATTTTACGGACCTCAAGGACGTGTTTTGCGCTTGCCTTTACAAGACCCCGATTTAAATAAAAAAATAGATAGTTTTAACTACAACAACAATCGAATTACCAACCTAGAAATGGAAACTTCTGCTATTTACGGATTAGCTAAATTACTAGGACACAATGCTGCTTCAATGAACGCTATTATTGCTAATAGAGCAAACGGAACGTTTAGTGTAGATCCATATAAAGTAGTAAATGATTTGATTGTATACACTCTTGAGAAATTAGTTGAATAAATGCTGAAATTAAAAATAGGTGGTGTTCCAGAACACTTTAATTATCCATGGTACATCACTTTAAAAAATAAAGAATACACCAAAGAAGGAATAAACCTACGTTGGAAAGATTACCCTGGAGGTACAGGAGCCATGTCTAAAGCTTTACGTTCGGGTGAAGTTGATATTGCCTTAGTACTTACCGAAGGAATTATAAAGGATATTATTAACGGAAATCCATCAAAAATTACACAGACCTTTGTAAAAAGCCCGCTTGTTTGGGGAATCCATGTAGCTGCCAATTCTAAATTTAAAACAATTGATGATTTAGAGAACGCTACAGTAGCCATTAGCCGTTTTGGTTCTGGCTCTCAACTTATGGCAATTGTAAATGCTCATAACAATGGTTGGGACATTAACAAATTACAATTTAAAGTGGTTGGTGACTTACAAGGAGGAATTGATGCTTTAACTAACGGAGAAGCTGATTATTTTATGTGGGAACACTTTACCACTAAACCATTTGTTGATAATGGTACTTTTAGAAGAGTTGGTAACTGCCCTACCCCATGGCCTTGTTTTGTTATTGCTGTTCGTGATGAAATATTAGAAAATCATTTTGAAGAAGTAAAAAAAGTGCACAACATTATTAATAATTGTACACAAGATTTTAAAGACTTTGGTAATATTGATGAAATTCTTGCCAACAGATATGAACAACAAATAGAGGATATTCAAGAATGGCTATCTATTACCGAATGGAACGATGGTGAAGCTATTTCCGAAAATTTAATTACAGACATACAAAATAAAATGGTGGAGTTTAACGTTATTGAAAAGAAGGAAAATTCTGGTGACTTAATCAGAAATATGTATATTTGATTTTTAATAAAACTGAAAATGATGAAAAAAGTAGTATTTATTGCAATTTGTACTGTTAGTTTATTAGGTTTTTCTTCTTGCGGAAGTACTAGCCCATGCGGTTTAGCAAAAACTAATCAAAACAAACAAAAACAACATCAACAACAAGAAATAGTGGTTGCAGATGCAACTGAAGTAGCTATTGCTGAATAAGTTGATGTTTCTTTATTCAAATTCAATAAATCCGCTTTTTTAGGCGGATTTTTTATTTTAAAATTCTTACAAAAAAATCCTTTTCTAAAACAGAAAAGGATTTGAGTTTGTTATATATGTGTTAGCTTTTTACTTTGCTATAATTTCTCCCAGTAACTCTCCTTTTTCAAAAGCAAACACCATTACCAATGATAACATGATTGCTGCACCTGTAATAACATAATACATTGTTTTATTTTCTTTTTTCATAAAAAAATTTAGTTTTAATAATTAATTTTTCTTTTTTAACATGGGTACAAATCTAAAATCACCTAATTCATGCTTTTCAAATTCTTTAAGTGAATTTCTAATAAAAAGTGTCATCACTTGTTCTTGATCTCCGACAGGAATTAACAACCTACCTCCTACTTTAATTTGTCCTAATAATGCTTTAGGTACATATGGAGCTCCAGCTGTTACAATAATTTTATCAAAAGGAGCTTCTTCTGGTAATCCTTTATAGCCGTCTCCAAAAATAAATCTTTTTGGCTTATATCCTAGCTTTGGCAAAAACATTGAAGTTTTTTTAAACAATTCATGCTGTCTTTCTATTGAATACACCTCTGCATCCAATTCTAACAACACTGCTGTTTGATAACCAGATCCTGTTCCAATCTCTAATACTTTTTCGCCTGGTTTTATTTCTAATACTTGTGATTGAAAAGCCACTGTATATGGCTGAGAAATTGTTTGTTCTGCAGCAATAGGAAATGCTTTGTCTTGATACGCATGCGCTTCAAAACTGCTATCCATAAACAAATGTCTTGGAATTTTTCTAACAGCCTCTAATACTTTTTCGTCATTAATTCCTTTTGCTTCTAAAACGTTTGCTAATTGATTTCTAAGTCCTTGATGTTTGGTTGTGTCCTTCATTCTTACATTACTCTACCAATAGGTATTACTAGCTAAATTACTATAAAACCTATAATTTCTTATTTAAAATACCCATTATGGGGCTCACTAATTATAAAATTTCGGCAGGATAAAAGTAGTAATAAATCTGTATAAAAGTGTATCTTTGTTTGCGTTGATTTTTTGTAGAAATGAATTCTTTTTCAACAAACCAATCAAATAACTAATAATCTTTCACTTATGTTAAAAGCTGGAGTTTTAGGCGCAGGTCACTTAGGAAAAATCCATTTGCGTTTGTTACAACAATCAGAAAAATACGAATTAGTAGGATTTTACGATCCTTTTACAGAAAATGCACAAAAAATAGCTGATGAACTTGGCTATAAATTATTCGATTCAGTAGAAGCATTAATTGATGCTGTTGAAGTAGTTGATATTGTTACTCCTACTCTTTCTCACTTTGATTGTGCTAAGCAAGCCATTGAAAAAGGGAAGCATATTTTTATTGAAAAGCCTATTACTAATACAGTATTAGAGGCTGAAGCTATAAGAACCTTAGCTAGTCAATACCATGTTCGTGGACAAGTTGGGCATGTAGAGCGTTTTAATCCTGCTTTTATGGCTGTAAAAGACTTGATTGACTCTCCTATGTTTATTGAAACACACCGTTTAGCTGAGTTTAACCCTAGAGGAACAGATGTTCCTGTTGTTTTAGATTTAATGATTCATGATATTGATATTATTTTATCGGTAGTAGATTCAAAAGTAAAGAGTGTTCATGCAAGTGGAGTATCCGTAATTTCAGAAACTCCTGATATTGCCAATGCTCGTATTGAATTTGAAAACGGATGTGTTGCCAACCTAACAGCAAGTAGAATTTCTATGAAAAACATGCGTAAAAGTCGTTTTTTTCAAAAAG
Source organism: Tenacibaculum gallaicum (assembly GCF_003387615.1). GTDB lineage: Bacteria > Bacteroidota > Bacteroidia > Flavobacteriales > Flavobacteriaceae > Polaribacter > Polaribacter gallaicus. Next base: position 141,045 of record NZ_QUNS01000003.1, read on the forward strand.
ATGCGTATATCTCAGTAAACTTTTTAGAAAAACAATCGGAAATTGTTAGAATGAAAGATGTACCAGAAAAACCTGATGAATTTGCAATGATTTTGCAGAATGCTGAGGGAGTTAAAAAGCAAATTTATTATGATAATCCTGAAGTAGTTGCCAACAACGCTATTTTAGATGAATTAGATTCGTTTGCAGATGCTATTAAGAATAACACTACTCCTATTGTCTCATTACGTCAAGGTACTGAGGCTTTACGTGTAGCACATCAAATTATAGACTGTTTTTAGAAATGAATTCTCTTCGAGCGTTTGGTTTTTTATTATACTTTATAATATTCTTTGGAGGCTTATATTTTTTATGGAATAGCGGGAATATAGCTTTCTTTTTAGGTAAAACCACAAAAGTAAACGCTAAAATTGACTCTATAAAAGTTGTTTACGGAACAGCTGGAAGAGGGTATCATCAAAAGATTTATTATCAATATAAATTTAGAAACAAAACATATAGTTCAAACTTTAGAAATAAGGCTACGATGTGGGAGCCAATTCAAAAAAGTGATAGTTTACAACTAAAAATTTCAAATAATAACCCACAAAATAATAAAGTAATTGGAGTTTATTTCTCCTATTAAAACACACAACAACATGAAAAATATCGCCGTAATTGGAGCAGGAACAATGGGAAATGGAATTGCGCATACTTTTGCTCAATTTGGATACAATGTTCAACTTATCGACATTTCGCAAACTGCTTTAGATAAGGGGTTAGCAACCATTACTAAAAACTTAGATAGAATGGTAGCAAAAGAAAAAATTACTGAAGACGATAAAAACAATACCTTAAACAACATCACTACACACACCTCTATTAAAGACGGTGTGCAAAACACTAGCTTGGTTGTTGAGGCAGCTACTGAAAATATAGATTTAAAACTAAAGATTTTTAAGGACTTAGATGAAGCTTGTGCTGAGGATACTATTTTAGCGACTAATACTTCTTCTATTTCAATTACTCAGATTGCTGCAGCTACGAATCGTCCTGGGAAAGTAATTGGAATGCACTTTATGAACCCTGTACCAATTATGAAATTGGTTGAAATTATTAGAGGCTACAACACTTCTGATGAAGTAATGGACTTTACAGTTGATTTAACTAAGAAAATTAACAAAGTTCCTGTTGAAGTAAATGATTACCCCGGTTTTGTTGCCAACCGTATTTTAATGCCAATGATTAACGAAAGTATTGAAGCTTTATACAACGGTGTTGCTGGTGTTGCTGAAATTGACACTGTAATGAAGTTAGGAATGGCACATCCAATGGGACCATTACAATTAGCAGATTTTATTGGGTTAGATGTTTGTTTATCTATTTTAAACGTAATGTATGATGGATTTAAAAACCCTAAGTATGCTCCATGTCCATTATTAGTAAATATGGTTGCAGCAGGTAAATTAGGTGTTAAATCTGGTGAAGGTTTTTACAATTATTCAGAAAGTAGAAAAGCTGAGAAAGTTGCAAAGATGTTTTCTTAAAAACTAAGAGAAATATAAAATAAAAAAGAAGCCCAAAAGGCTTCTTTTTGTTTTATAACTGTAATACTTCACCTTCATTAGGGATTAACATTTTATCTTGAATAGATTTTTCTTGTTCTTTTAAAAATAAGCGAAGCTCCTCTTTTGTTAATCCACAATGGTTTATTGCGTCCATATGAATTGCTATTAAAATAGCCTTCGTATTCTCAACAGCTATACTTAATAATTCTTCTTTAGTTAACGTCATATGTTTACCTGGTTCTAAAACAGGATTTGGCTTGCTAAAAGTACACTCCCCTGTATTTGCAACAACATGAGTAGGTTTTTCAATTTTCAAAGCATTCTTTAAAAGACCATCTAAAACAGCATCTCCTGTTATAAATATTGTCTTTTCTTTAAATGTCAAAGAAAAAGAAGATGATTCGCCAAAAGGCATTGCTCCTGTTGCTCCTTCATGATGATGTGCTTCGTAGCGTTTTATCGATATTCCAGACCAATTTACAACCTGCTCTATGCTTTGTAAATTTGTAAAACCTTTTGATTTTAACTTTTCTACATCGAAAGGCTGGCAAAAAATAAGTATATCTTTAGGAAGTAATTTTTCAGCATCAGCATCAAAATGATCCGGATGATAATGTGTTATCAAAACAGCATCGGATTGTTCTATAATTTTTTCTTTAAGAATGGGTAAATCATTCATAGGAATCCGTTTATCATTAGAAAAAGGAATTGGGTCTTGTGTTCCTTTATCTGACAAAACAGGATCTATCAATATTTTTTTTGAATTCACTTCTAAAAGCACAGTAGCTTGTCGTATATATTGCATTTTTGTTACTGTCTCTTTTATAGCATTATTCGTTGTTTTACATGCGCTAATTATAGTTAAAACTAGTATTAACAGTTGATTAAATTTCCTCATTTTTTATATGTTTTTTCTTATACAACTACGAAACTAAAGCACTTTTTTACAGGAAACAATACGTTACATTTTTGTACCTTACGCACCTTTTGGTTAGTTTTTTTAGTACCAAAAAGATAGAATTGAAAAAAATGAAAAAATTTTCACCTTATTATTGTCCATTAACTTACGCTACAAAAGTTATAAGCGGAAAATGGAAGTTATTTATCATTTCTAGACTTGTTGAAAAACCACTCAGATATGGGCAAATTAAGACTGCGTGTGAAACAATTTCAGAAAAAATGTTAACTAACCAATTAAAAGAGTTAGAAGCTGATGGAATTATTACTAGAAAAATATATGCTGAAGTACCTCCAAGAGTTGAATATTCTCTTACTCCCTTTGGCAATGATTTAATCAATGCTTTAGCTCCATTACATGCTTGGGGTATTAAATACATAGAACATAAGAAAATTCCTTTTCCTGAACATAACTAAAAAGGTGATTTAAAGTATCACCAAAATAAACTAAGGATTGTATTCTTTAATTATAAGTTTATATAAAAGCTCGTTTTTGGCTTAACACGAAGTATCAGCGATGATTTTCCATTCGCCCTGTATCTTCTTGAAAATAATCATAAAGACTCCGTTAGCGTCTCCTACGTTTCTTTTTAAGTGATATTCTCCCATAACTGAATAAGCTCCATCAATAATTTTAGAAATATCATTAATCTTAAAAGTTAACGTTCCTGAGTGTTCTTTTGTTGGATAGCCTTTTTTATAGTTATCTAAGGTTTTTTGCCAACCAAAAGTAATCCCGTTACGTCCATAAAACTTTAGTGAATCACTTTTCCAATACCCATGCATAAAACCTTCTAAATCATGATTAGACCAAGCTTTTTCTTGTGCCTTCATCACTGATAAAATCTCTTGTTTTTCTGTTTCTTCTGAAACGGTTTTGGTAACTTCTTGCTTACATGAAGCAAATAGTATCACTAAAAAAACAATACTTAAAAACTTTTTCATTTTAAAATAGAGAGTTTATAATTTCTTTTACGGTAACTCCTTCTGCTTCTGCTTTGTAATTTTTCACAATTCTATGTGATAAAATAGGAATTGCTACCGCTTGAACATCTTCAATGTCTGGAGAATATTTTCCGTGTACAGCTGCATGTGCTTTAGCTGCTAAGATTAGGTTTTGTGAAGCTCTAGGGCCTGCTCCCCAGTCGATATATTTTTTTATTAACTCGGTTGCTTTATCTGAATTAGGACGTGTTTTTCCTACCAAACCAACAGCATATTCAACTACGTTATCTGCTACAGGAATTTTACGAATTAGCTTTTGAATGGCTATAATTTCGTCTGAAGAAAAAATAGCATTTACTTTTTGATTAATTATTGAAGTAGTATTTTTTACTACTTGCACTTCTTCTTCAAAACTTGGATACTCCAAATTAATTGAAAACATAAAACGGTCTAACTGAGCTTCTGGTAACGGATACGTTCCTTCTTGTTCAATAGGATTTTGCGTAGCTAGCACAAAAAAAGGCAACTCTAATTTATAATGGTGTCCAGCAATAGTTACTGACTTTTCTTGCATTGCTTCTAACAACGCTGCTTGTGTTTTAGGTGGTGTACGGTTAATTTCATCCGCTAAAATAATATTCGAAAAAATAGGTCCTTTTATAAATTTAAAATGACGTGTTTCATCTAATATTTCACTACCTAAAATATCGGAAGGCATTAAATCTGGAGTAAACTGAATTCTATTAAAGTTAAGTCCTAATGCACTAGAAATTGTGTTTACTAATAAGGTCTTTGCTAACCCAGGCACTCCAATTAACAACGAATGTCCTCCACAAAAAACTGAAAGTAGTGTATAGTTTACAGCTTCTTGTTGTCCTATAATTACTTTTCCTATTTCTTGTTGTAGTTGGCTGTACTTTTCTACCAATGTGTTTACTGCTGTTACGTCAGACATAAATTAAAGTTTTTCTTTGTTCAATAAATTTAATTACAAACTTTTATAAAATAAAATTCCCGCTCTCGCGGGAATGACAATATACTAAATTTATTATTTCTTATTTGTTTTCTTTTTTCCAATCTTTCTTAAAAGTACACTTCTTATAATCGTTGCTTAATTTTAAGTAAGTTTCTTGGATTTTTTCTTTCGTCCATTTTGTAATTTCTTCTTCTTTTTTCTTAGCTAAAGCAAATTGTTGCATTCTTACATAGTCTTGAACTAAATCTGCTTTGTGTGTATCTGTTTTCTCTTTTAATAAGATTACTTTATACATCTTTTCGCCTTCACGAGTTTCATCATAGTAAATATCAGATAAATCACCTTTTTTTAATTCGCTAATTCTTGCGAATAAATCTGGTGGCATTCTTGTTAACTCAAAAGTAGGCTCTTGGGTATAAGGATTCATAATTATACCTGCACTATTTTTTGTTTCTTCATCTTCAGAATACTTTTTTACAGCTTCTTCAAAAGTTATCTTTCCTTCTTTTATATCAGCTACTATTTTTTCTATTTGCTCTTTAGTTTCATTTAATTTTTTATCAGAAACCTCAGGTTGCATTAAAATATGAGATACTTCACGTTGATTCCCTTTTATTTTATGTAATTGAAGTATATGATAACCAAAAGCAGATTTAATTGGCTCTGAAATTTGATCAACATCTAATGAAAATGCCGTTTCTTTAAATTCTTTAATAAATGGGCTATCTTTTGTTATCACATATTTCCCTTCATTCTGAGCTACTCCTGGATCTTCTGAGTTAATGATTGCTTTTAACTTAAAACTAGCACCGTTTTCAACCTCTTTTTTAATTTCTTTTAATTTGTTAATAACGCGCTCTTCCTCTTCTTTAGTTGGTTCTGCTTTAATTACTAGTTGTTGTAATTGAACTTCGGCAGGTATTTCAGGTAATTCTTTTTTATCTTCTAAACCTTTAAAATAGATACGAATCTCTTCTGGAGTAACATCTATATTTTCTGTAATTTTTTGCTGCTCTTTTTCTATTAATAGATTTTCTTTTTGAACCCTTCCTAGCTCCTTCTTTAAATCTTCAATATCATTAAAACCATAAGCTTCAACTACTTTTTCCTCACTTCCATATTCTTGTGAAAAGAAAGCAATACTCCTATCTACCCTACTATCTATTTCTGATTGTGATACTGTAGCACTATCAATCACTGCATGATGAGCTAATAATTTTTGTTGCATTAATTCTTCTAACATTTCACAGTCAGAAATCTTTACCTTACCCTCACTTCTTAATTCTACCTCTTGCTTAAACTTATCTATATCAGAATCTAAAACAATGTTTTTACCTACCACAACAGCAACACCATCTACTTTTGTACCTTGTGCATAAATTGTTGTTAAGCTTACTAAAAACAACGTAAATACTATACTAATATTCTTTAAAGTTCTTGTTTTCAATTGCATCATTTATCAGCGTTTTTTCAATATCTCGTATTAATTCTAATTTTCTTTTATGTAAAATAATTTGTTTTATTCTAGGACTTACATAGCTTAATGGAGCCGTAGCATTTTGTGGTAACATATTTTTTACAGCGACCAAATATACTCCTAAACTATCTTCTTTTTGTATGAATTTTGATATTTTTAACAAGTTTTCTTTTGTTTCATTACGAAAAGGCGGAATTTTTTTCTTTAAATAATCAAAAGTTACCCAAGTTGAATCTTGTAATCGATATGATTTAAAATTTAACAAGTGCCTTTCTAAATCTTCTTTGTCTTCTTCTTTTTCTGATTTAAACTGCTTTATTGTCTCTTTTTTATCCAAATAATTTTTACCAAAATGTACATACTCAAACTGTACAAGTTCTTCACTTACCTTAAAATTATCTTTGTTTTCGTTATAATACATGGCTATCTCTTCCTCAGTAACAACAGTATCTAGTTGTTGTTTAATCAAACGCTCTTTATAACCGTTAATGTATAAACTTTTTTTATAATCATTAACTAGGCTTTGTATCTCTTCACTATTTACTTCTGATATATTCTCTTCAGCCTTTACATACAATAATTCTTGTTTTGCCCACGAGTTAATTAGCCCTTTTACTATAACTAAACTGTCTTTAGGTGAAAGGTTCTTAGGTAACAACCCAGCAATATCTTTTTTATACAAGTGTTTATTGTATACTGTAGCTATTGGTCTTTCATTTGTAACCTTTTTAGTTTTTAGGCTTACAAGATCGCATGAAACTATTACTAATAATGATGTTATCAAAAAAATATTTTTTCTCACTTTATACTATTGGTTATATGTATTCTTAAATTTTCTTAATGCCCCTTTTCTTACTCTAACCATACTTTTATTTCGTAGCTTTTTAACCCATTTTTTTTCTAATTAATCTTGATAATTACTTATTCTCTTATTTCATCAAGTTCTTTGCCATATTTTTAGTTTAGTTAAAAAAAGTTATAACCATAGTCTTTGATTTCTATATATTTTTTTCAACAAGTTATACAAAGTCTTTTTGAGTAAACTTTCTAAGAATCATTTATACAAAATAATTCTGATTCTTTTTTAACACAAAAATGTTACAACGTAAAAAATGGAAAGTATAAGAGCACTTTCTTTATACTGTAAATTTACAAAGAAATAATTCCTTTTATTGCCTCTGCTCTTTTATAGTACGAAATAACTTCGTCTGAACTTTTTACGGTAATATGTATTGATACACTTACATACTTTCCTGTTTTAGATTTTTTGGTATTAATAACTGCTCCTCCATTATTAAATAAATCTTGGACTTCTTTCACCTGGTTACCATCAGTGGGAACAATAAATTTATATAAATACTTAGCTGGAAAGGTTGTAGTATCTTCTAACTGTGATTTTAATTTTGCGTAAAAAGCTTCTCTATCTTGCATAACTCAAAAATTACTGTTTTTATTAAAATTCATCAAAAAATATAGAGCATATAGTGATGAAGCACAAAATTACACTATTTATTATATTTATAACTTGAAACTTTTATTTTTGCCCCATGCAACAAAAAATAGTTTTAATAGGTGGTCCCGGTACGGGTAAATCCTCTATTTTAAGAGAATTTATTAAACGAGGATATGAATGTATGCCAGAGATTTCAAGAGAAGTTACACTAAAAGCTCAAAAAGATGGGGTTGACCAACTTTTCTTAGAGCAACCTTTATTATTTAGCCAACTATTATTAGAAGGAAGAGAGCAACAGTACTTAGAAGCTCATCAAAGCGATGCAGAAGTCATCTTTTTTGATAGAGGAATTCCTGATGTACATGCGTATATGAATTATTTAGGATCTGACTATCCACAGGTTTTTATTGAAAAAAGTAATAAATATTTATACAGTAAAGTATTTATGTGTTCACCTTGGGAAGCCATTTATAAATCTGATAACGAACGTTATGAAACTTTCGAACAATCAGTAAAAATAGATACCTTTTTAAAGGAAGCTTATGAAGAAGTAGGCTATAATATTATTAACGTTCCTTTTGGTTCGGTACGAGAACGCTGTGATTTTATTTTACATTCGTTAAAATACGATGCATGATAAACCATTAGAAATATTAAAACATTATTGGGGCTATAATTCATTTAGAAAGCCTCAACAAGAAATAATTACTGAAGTTTTAGCAGGAAATAATATTGTTGCTTTACTTCCAACTGGCGGTGGGAAATCTATCTGTTTTCAAGTTCCTGCATTAGTTAAAGAAGGTGTTTGTATTGTAGTTTCTCCATTAATTGCTTTGATGCAAGACCAAGTTTCTAATCTTACCAATAAAGGTATAAAAGCAACTTTAATACCTTCAGGAAGTACACATGATGAAATTATTACACTTTTTGATAATATCCGATTTGGAAATACTAAGTTTTTATACATTTCTCCTGAACGATTACAATCGCGTTTTATTCAAAAAAAAATAAAGCAGCTCAATGTTAACCTAATTGCCATTGATGAAGCACACTGTATTTCTGAATGGGGACACGATTTTCGTCCATCTTATCAAAACATTACTGTTTTAAAAGAACTACAACCAACTATTCCAATAATTGCTTTAACCGCTACAGCTACTCAAAAAGTAATTTCAGATATTATTTCTTCTCTTGAGTTAGAAAATACTACTGTTTTTAAAAAATCTTTTTTTAGAGAAAACTTAGCCTATCAAATTTTTAAAACTGAAGACAAACTTGGTAAACTCAGTAAGATTTTTACTAAAACAAAAGCTCCTGCTATTGTATATGTAAACACTCGTAGTAAAACAAAGGAAATTAGTAGCTACTTAAATGCACAAGGTTTTAAAAATTCTTTGTATCATGGTGGTCTTTCTTCTATAGAAAAAAAACTTGCTTTTGAAAATTGGATGTCAGAGAAAACTCCAATTATTGTTGCTACCAACGCTTTTGGTATGGGAATTGACAAACCCAATGTTCGGGTAGTTGTTCATCTTAACTTACCATCTTCTATAGAGAATTATATCCAAGAAGCGGGTCGTGGCGGACGTGATGGAATAAAGTCTTTTTCTGTAGTATTAACAAATAATAGTGATATTTCTTTAAGTAGTGAATTGCTCGAAAAATCATTACCAACCATTGAAGAAATAAAAATTGTTCATCAAAAACTATATCAGCACTTTCAAATCGTTAAAGGAGAATTGATAGAAACTGCTTTCGATTTTAATTTTTTAGACTTTTGTAGTAAGTACAATTTTATTCCTAACAAAACATTTAATACACTTCAAATACTTAACAATAATGGAATAATAGAGCTAAATCATAATTTTCAACAAAACTCTACTATTCAATTTTTAGTTTCAAGTAAACAAGTCATATTACATGCTAATCAAAACTCTCAAGTAAAAAACTTTATTCAGCAAGTTTTGCGTATGTATGGTGGGGTATTTGAAAACCCTGTGAAAATTGATGAGTTCTATATTGCTAAAAAACTAGGAACGACTTCTTGGTTTGTAATTGACACTTTGGAAAAATTAGCTCAAAAAGAATTGATTACTTATACCAAAGCAACAAACAATGCAGAGCTTTTCTTTCTACATCCCAGAGAAGATAATAAAACTATCAACCGAATTGCTGTAAACATTCAACAATATATCAAACAGAAAAAACAAAAGAATAGAGATTTACTTCGGTTTATAGAAAACAATTCAGTTTGTAGAAGTGTACAGCTCCTCTCTTATTTTGGTGAACATCACACTAATAATTGTGATATTTGTGATGTATGTTTACATAAAAAAAAAGTACCTACTGTAACTCTGAAAGAAGTTTTTTCATTATTCAGAAACGAAAAAAGCTTTACAGTTACTGAAATCTGCTCACTATTAAATGAAAAAGAAGCGAACATTTTAATACTTTTGCGAGAACTTCTTGCTGAAGATAAAATACACACAAAAAACAATAAATACTTTTTAAAATAAATGAGAGATTTACGCATCGTTTTTATGGGAACTCCTGATTTTGCTGCTACTATTTTACAGCACTTAGTGGAGAATGATTATAATGTAGTAGGAGTTATCACCGCTGCAGACAAACCTGCTGGTAGAGGTCGTAAGCTTAATCAATCTGCAGTAAAAAAATATGCTTTATCTCAAAACTTGCCTATCCTTCAACCTAAAAATTTAAAAAGCGAGGAATTTCAAAAAGATTTAAAAAAATGGAATGCCAACTTACAGGTTGTGGTAGCTTTTAGAATGTTACCAAAATCAGTTTGGGCAATGCCAAAATATGGTACATTTAATTTACATGCTTCATTATTACCTGAATATCGTGGAGCCGCTCCTATTAACTGGGCAATTATAAATGGCGAAACCAAAACAGGTGTTACTACTTTCTTTATTGATGATAAAATTGATACTGGTGAAATTATCCTACAAAGTGAGGTAACAATTGAAGAAAATGAAGTTGTTGGAGAATTACACGATAGGTTAATGTACCTAGGAGCTAAACTAGTTGCTGAGACTTTAGATTTAATTGCTAAAGGAGATGTTACAACTACTAAACAACCTGAGTTAGAAGAAAAATCTGCTCCAAAATTATTTCCTCATAACTGTAAAATAGATTGGTCTAAACCTTTAGATGATATTTATAATCATATTCGCGGGTTAAACCCATATCCTGCGGCTTGGACAACCATTTTAAATGGAGGTGAAGAAATATCAGCCAAAATATATAGAGTTAGTAAAGAGTTTTCTTCACATAGCTTTGATATTGGTACTGTTATTACCTCTAAAAAAGAGTTAAAAATTGCTGTTACAAATGGTTACTTAAATATCCATCAAATTAAAATTTCTGGCAAAAAATTAATGGACACTCAAAGTTTATTGAATGGTTATCAGTTTAAAAAAGAAGCAAAAGTGCTGTAGCCCTTTGTTTACAAGGTTTTAACCTTTTTAACAAAAACCAGCTAGTGGTTATTAACAATTCATAGCAACTTATTAACAAAAGAGTATTTTTTTTGAGTCAAATCTTGCACAATCCCGCATTCCGTCTATATTTGTTGAGCTATTGAAGCAAAAAAAACATTAATTAATTTTAAAATCTATTTAAATTATGAACAAATCAGATTTAATCGATGCGATGGCTGCTGATGCAGGAATTTCAAAAGCTGCTGCAAAAGCTGCATTAGACTCTTTAACTGCTAACGTAACTAACACTTTAAAGAAAGGTGATAAAGTTGCTTTAGTTGGATGGGGAACTTGGTCTGTTTCTAAGAGAGCTGCTAGAACTGGTAGAAACCCTCAAACAGGAAAAGAAATTCAAATTGCTGCTAAAAATGTAGTTAAGTTTAAAGCTGGTGCTGGTTTAAGCGATTCAGTAAACTAATATTTTCCACGAAACATATTAAAGGTAGCATTTAGGTAATTAAATGCTACCTTTTTTTATATAAGTGTCACAAAAAACAAATATAGGTTGTCTATTATATAGAACTTAAAACCATTTAAAATGAAAAATATAGTTACTATTATTGGACTTTTGTTTTGCTTTTCAACTGCTTTTTCGCAAAAAACTATAAGTGTATCAGATATTATGAAAGATCTTAAAAACGGAAAAGCAATAGAGATTTCAAACGCAACTATTAAAGGTGTATTAGACTTTACTTTTATGAACGAAGCCTTACCTAAATTACCTAAAAGAAAACGTTGGTGGAATAATGGAGGGTCTAATACTATTGAAAAACAAATTACCAATAAAGTTTCTTTTGTAAACTGTGTTTTTGATGATGATGTACTTGCCTACATTCCTCATGAAAAAAGTGGATATACTTTTGTTGCTAACTTTGAAGATGTAGTTGTATTTAAAGACTGTACTTTTGAACAAAAAGCTATGTTCAAGTATTCTGATTTTGAAAAAGATTCTAATTTTTCTAACACTAAATTCAAAGGAGATTCTACCTTCAAATATGCGAAGTTTAATAGAGATATTACTTTTGAAAACACTTCTTTTGGAGAACCTGCTACCTTTAAATATGCAGACTTTAACCGTTTTGTTAGTTTTAAAAACGCTGTTTTTAATGAAAGTGCTATTTTCAAATATACAGAATTTAAAGATGGTGTGTCATTTAGAAATGTGAAATTTGAAGAAGATTTAAATATTAAATACACCAAAGTATCAGGTGAGTTTGATATTACTGGTATGGAAGTAGCCTTTGATATTGATTCAAAATACACCAAAATAAACGGAAAAAGTTTTAATAAATATTTATTAAAAAAGTAACTAACTTACTCAATACTTAAAGATAAAGTTCCTCTTAAGCTTATGTAAGTTTTAAGAATACTCTAAACACAAACAAGTAGAAACTAGCATACTTACACTTCATAACGTTAATAACTACAAGAAGTTTCACTAACTTCTTGACTATGTAAGCAAGAATAAAATATATTGTATTTATAATGCTCCGAATGAATCAAAGATTCGTGAACATGCCGAAAAAGGTGGATTTCCTTTAAATAAAATTAGTAAAGTTTCAACCATTATTAATCCTGTTACTACGGAGTAATTAAAACAATTTATAGGGTTTTTATTTCACTAAACCATTAACTAAAGACCTCGTGATTTACGAGGTCTTTATATTTTTACTTAGCTTAACTTTTTTCTAAAGAGCTTCTAAGTTTAACACCTATATATAACTATCTCTAAAAACAGCTTTTTTAATATCTATTGTGCTTTTACACTTAATTAATACTTGATATATCAAATATATTTTTATTTTTGCTTGATATATCAAATAAAATGAATTTTAATACACCTACAACTACTGCTTTATATTCCATAGAAGAAACTATAAAAGCATATCGTAAGCTCAGTCAACATAATATTACCCAAATTGTTCCTGATATTACTGTAGACCAAGCTCTAATCTTGTTGATACTTGAAAACAATAACAAAACTCAAACAGAAATTGCCGATTTAGTTTTTAAAGACTATGCTTCTATGACACGTATAGTAAAATTAATGATAACAAAAAACTACTTAACAAAAACAACAGACAGTAAAGACAAGCGAAAGGCTAAGTTAGAAATTACAGATCATGGAAAAGAGATTATAAAAAAACTAAAGCCTATAATACAAAAAAATAGAGAAACCGCCCTAAATGCTATTTCAGATGAAGAATTAGAACAACTATACAGAACTTTACAAAAAATAACTAAAAATTGTAATTCTTAAAAATGAGAAAACTAACTTATTTACTAGTACTAATCATCATCCTTTCTTACACAAATAATAAATCTAGTCCATTAGAAGACTCCAATATAAATGAAATTGCCAATTACTTAGACTCTTTAGATGGATTCAGTGGAGCAGTTTTAATTGCTAAAAATGGTAGTGTTTTATTCAAAAAAGCATATGGATTTGCTCATTTAGGACATAAAGTTAAAAATAGAACAGACACAAAATTTAATCAAGGGTCAATTGGAAAAACATTTACAGCTGTAGCTATATTACAGTTAATACAACAAAAAAAAATAAAATTAACTGACAAAATAGGTGACTATCTTCCTAATTACCCGAATAAAATTGCTAGAGATTCTGTGACAATAGCTCATCTTTTAACACATACAAGTGGACTACCTCATTTTTTTGCGAGGAAATCCTTTATTAATGGGTCTAAAGATTTATATAGGTTCGCCAATAACTTTAGTTCTCTTTATGAAAATGAACCAATGGAATCTAAACCTGGTGAAATATTTTCATATCGAAATACCAATTACTTGATACTTGGTAGAATAATTGAAACTGTAACTGGTAAGGAATACAATAAATATTTAGAAAGTAATATATACTCAGCCGCTTCGATGGAAAACACCGGTAATTATGATTTAGACCATCCTATTAACAATGCCGCAGAGGGTTATACAACCTCTGAAGTTCACCCAGACAAACTTAAAATAAATATCCATACATATCCTGTAAGAGGTGGTGCTCATGGAGGAGGATATACCACCTTAGACGATTTGTATAAATTTTCTCAAGCTTTGCAAAACTATAAACTTCTTAATGGAAAATACACAAGCCTATATACCACACCTTTAAACAAAGACAGTCATTATGGTTATGGAATGCAATTTTCAAATCCTGATAAAGGTACTATATACGGGCATACTGGAGGGCACTATGGTGTTGGTAATGAATGGCGAGTTTATAAACAAGAAGGATATACCGTAATAATTCTTACAAATAAAGATGCCAACAAAGGCTTTTTAGATGCTCGCTATTTTATAGAAAAAACTATTGCAGGCTCTACACCTAAACTCGATAATTATTTTTTCACCAAAAAGGTGATTAAAGCCTATTTAAATAGTGGCTTGGAACAAGCCAAAGCTACGATTAAAAACTCAAAATTTAAACTTTCTGAAATAGAGTTAAATACTGAAGGCTATGAAATGATTAAAAGAGGTTTTTATAAAAAAGCAATTGACCTTTTTACTCTTGAAGTACTATTTTTTCCTGAATCATATGATGCTTACGACTCTTTAGGAGAAGCTTATATGGAAAATGGTCAAATAAAAAAAGCTATCAAAAATTATCAAAAAAGCCTCAAGCTTAATCCTGATAATACAAATGCTGTAGAGAAGCTAAAAGAATTAAAATCTATTTAATTGTAATTAAATGAAATACTACACTATTCTACTCATACTAATTACACCATTAGCTTTTGCTCAACAAGAGACAACATTAGAAAGTTACATGGATGCCCAAGCAAGTATTAATAATTTTTCAGGAGCAGTATTAGTTACTAAAAATGACTCCATCTTATTAAAAAAAGCATATGGAACTGCTGATTATGAGTGGGAAATTCCAAATACAATTGACACTAAATTTAGTTTAGCTTCCGTATCAAAACAATTTACAGCTGTTGCCATTATGCAGTTGATCGAAAAAGGTAAAATGTCGCTCGATGATAAACTTATTAAATATTATCCAGATTTTCCTAAAGGAAACCAAATAACAATTAAAATGATGTTAACACATAATGCTGGACTCCAAATGGATTATGATGAGTTATATCTTACAAAAACATCATTAGATAAAGATTCTGTAGCAAATTATATTATGCAAAAACCTTTGTTGTTTAAACCAGGTTCAAATACAGCATACAGTAATATTGGGTATTATTTACTTGCACGTATTATTGAAAAAGTTTCTAATCAATCATATTCAGCATATCTTAAAGTAAATTTATTTGATAAAGCTAAAATGTACAATACAGGTGTAAGTACCAATGATTCAATCGTTTTTAAATCTGCTAAAACCTATTATAAAAAAGATGATACGCTCATAAAAACCCCTTACATAAACTGGAATTTTAATATTGGTCATGATGGTATCTACTCTACTGTAGAAGATTTATACCTCTGGAATAAAGCTCTTTTTAACAGTACAACTATACTAAACGAAGTCTCTAAAAAAAAGGTACTTACCTCATATAATGATCAAAAATTTGGTTTTGGCTTAATGGTAAATCCTTTTTATAATCAAAACCATAAATTAATAGCCCACGATGGAGGATTTTATGGAGCCATGACTTCGTTTAATAAATTTACCAATGATAACATTTTTATTACCGTATTATCTAACAATCAATCCCCTTCATATTTAATCGCTTACGGACTAGCTGCAATTCTTTTCAACAAGTCTGTAGAACTTCCATATAAACATCTACAAGTCAAAATAGACCCCATAATATATGATGATTATATTGGAAAATATAAGGATATCACAATTCTTAAAAAGAATAAAAAACTATACTACGCTAACTATGATACTGAGTTATTGCCAGAATCTGATATGAAGTTTTTTCATTCTAATAACAATAACAGAACAATTGAATTTGTGAAAAATAAACAGGGGAAGGTCTTCCAAATTATAGTTAGGAAAGTAGGTGTAGCAGAGGTAAAAAAGAAAACTAATTAAGTAACTAAATGCTTTCTAAATTTTGATACTATATAAAAAGTTATCAGAAAAGTTTAGAAGTAAACCCTGAGAACTTAAATGAAAAGGAGAAGTTACGCGAATTATTTTTATTAAATAATTAGCACAAACAAAAACTCCGCTTTACAGCGGAGTTTTTTATTCTTCTTCATCAGTAAAAGAAGTATTCTTCTTAGCTTTCTTACTACCTTCATACAACTCGTACTTAACAAAACGACAATCTAAATCGGCGTTTTTAAGCGGAACTCTTTTTGAAGTTCGTAATCCTACATATTTTAATGCTTGAATATCTGACGTAATTAACCACGCAGTTGAGTTTGGATAGTTATTCTTTAAGGTATCCCCTATTTTTCTATAAAATTCTTCTACATCAATATTTAAACGCTCTCCGTAAGGCGGATTGAATAAAATTGTTGTTTTACCAAATACTTCTTTTTTAGAGTTAAAAAAGTTTACATGGTGCACACCTATAAACTCTTCTAAATTCGCATTTATAATATTCTGTTGTGCTTTTCTAACTGCTGATGGGGCCTTATCAAAGCCCATAATTTTAAAATGTGAACTTCGTATTTTCTTTAGCAACGAATCTTGAATAACAAAGTACAAATCTTCGTCATAATCTTTCCAGTTTTCAAAAGCAAAATGCTTGCGGTTAATATTTGCAGGAATTTGATTTGCAATCATTGCTGCTTCAATTAAAATAGTTCCTGAACCACACATCGGATCAATAAAGTTCTCCTCACCTTTATATCCAGAAAGCAATACTAATCCTGCTGCTAATACCTCATTAATAGGCGCAATATTTGTTGCACTACGATATCCACGTTTGTGTAACGAATCACCAGATGAATCTAATGAAATGGTTAACCATTCTTTATGAATATGAATATGAACTTTTACATCTGGATATTTTAAATCTACATTCGGACGCTTTTTATATTTGTGCATAAAATAATCAGCAATGGCATCCTTTGATTTTAAACTGATGTAATGCGAGTTGGTAGTGAAATTATTTGAGTTTACTACAGAACCAATCGCAAACGTTCCATCAACCTCTAAAAAACGTTCCCATTTTACACGCTGAATCGCTTCGTATAAATCTTCTTCATCAAAAATTTTACTACGTTTTATGGGTTTTAAAATACGAATAGCAGTACGCAATGCAATGTTTGCTTTGTACATAAATCCATTATCCCCCTTAAAAGTAACACTTCGTATTCCTTCTTTCACTTCCATTGCTCCTAGTTGACGTAACTCGTCAGCTAAAACTCCTTCTAAACCTGCCATCGTTACGGCAGTCATTTTAAAATCTTTTTCCATGTAACTGTAAAATTTCACTGCAAAAGTACAGCTAATTTTGGGTTGTTGTGAATCTTTTCTACTTTGAATATAAAAAACGTAAGTTTTGCGTATTTTTGCAGACCTTTATAGTTATGAATACAACAACAGATTGGTTTACTTCTTGGTTTAACACACCATACTATCATATTTTATACAAGCATAGAAACGATGCCGATGCGCAATTTTTTATGCGAAATATTACTGCTTTTTTACAACTACCTAAATTGAGTCGTATTGCTGATTTGCCCTGCGGTAAAGGACGTCATGCAGTGTACTTAAACTCGTTAGGTTATGATGTTGTTGGAGGTGATTTAAGCGAAAACAGCATTGAACATGCCAAACAATTTGAAAATGACACACTTCATTTTGAGGTTTGGGACATGCGAAAACCTATTGAAAGTAAATACGATGCGGTGTTTAATCTCTTTACTAGTTTTGGTTATTTTGAAGATGATAACGAGGACATTGCTGTTTTAAGAAGTATTAAAAATGGATTAAAAGAAAACGGAGTATTTGTATTAGACTTTTTAAATGTTGAGAAAGTGAAAAATACGCTAGTAAAAGAAGAAGTAAAAACGATTGACGGCATTGAATTCAATATTAAAAAAGAAATTAAAGATGGGTTTATCTTAAAGCATATTTCTTTTACTGCTGATGGGAAAGCACACTCATACACAGAGCGCGTTAAGTTTTTAACGTTAGAAAAGCTACAACCATATTTTGATAGTGTTGGCTTACAGGTAACACATGTTTTTGGTGATTACAACCTTAATGATTTTAATTCACAATCTTCTGACCGTTTAATTATTGTTGCAAAATGAGTTACTTATTGCTAATTGTTTCTGTTTTAGTAGGTGTTTTATTTGTGTTTACACTAAAACCTAGTAACACCTTCGTTCGCTTATTATTAGCCTTTAGTGGCGCTTATTTACTTTCGGTAACCATCTTACATTTATTACCTGAAGTATATCACCATAGCGATAACACAAAATTAGTTGGTATCTTAATTTTGGTGGGAATCATCATTCAATCAGTATTAGAATCTTTTTCTAAAGGTGCTGAACACGGACATATCCATTTACATTCTGACTCTTCAGAGTTCCCTTGGTTACTATTTATTAGTTTATGTATCCATGCTTTTTCAGAAGGATTACCAATTCATCACGCAGATAATAATTTGTTATGGGCAATTATTGTACATAAAATTCCGATTGCTATTGTTTTAACTACCTTTTTATTACATGCAAAGTATTCGAAAAAAGCAGTATTTTTCTTTTTAACAGTATTTTCATTAATGAGTCCTTTAGGAATTTTAGTATCTAACAAAATTCCTTTAATAGAACAATATCATACAGAAATTACAGCCTTAATAGTTGGTGTGTTTTTACACATTTCAACCATTATTCTTTTTGAAAGCACCGAAAACCATAAATTTAACTACAAAAAGTTTGCAGCTATTATTTTAGGAGTCTTATTAACTATCTTCTCTATGCACCAACCCCACTGAGAAAGCAGGTAAACACACCGCTACATATTCACAAGGTTCGGTAAATGGATTTGAATATTGAATACGTACATTTTTTTCAATTTTGATAGATTGTCCTGCTTCTAGCACTATAATTTCTCCATCAATATTGAATTGCTTTTTTCCTTTGATTATGTAGGTATATTCTTCAAATTCTGGTTTTTGAAAAGGTTCACTCCAACCTGCAGGAGCCATCATGTGTGCTATACTTACTTTTGAATTTCTATCGGTAGCATTTCCAAAATGTTCTTCAATTAATTTTCCATCGGTAGTTGGCACTACAAACGGACTTTTTTGAATGGTATATTTTTTACTCATATTGTTTTATTTACTAGTGTTTCCTGCTTCTCAAATTCATCTTAAATGTCTTTTTGCTTTTTAAGACATAATTCCTTTTTACGAACTTAACTATTTTTTACACCTATACAGCAAGGGTCGCTGATACTACGGCACGAAACTTTAACATCAAGGCATTAGGCTAATAAAAACCTTTTTTTTATGATATCTCTTTTAATTATCCGTTTCAGCTTTCCAAATTGGTGTAAGGCTCCTTTTAGCACTTTTAAACTTATCTGGCATGTTTTTAAAAGGAGTAACAACAAAAGTAAAGCTATCATCTGCACTAAATCTCCAATAATTTCCTTTCAATGCTCCATCTTCTGTTTCAACATTCCAATCAGGAATGTTTATTAAAGAGAACTCTTTTGTTTCTTGGTTAAAATCTAGTGCAAAATCTTTTAGTTCTTTTTCCGAAGGATAATTCAATATAATTTTTGCGTTCAAATTACCGTTATCTGTAACATAAAAAGTACATGATTTTGATGGATAGGTTTCTATTTCTTTCCTCCAGTTTCTTGCTATTATTTTTTTTAATTCTGAGCTAATCTGTAAACTATCTCCTTCTTTTACTATTAGTGCAAATATATTTTCTTGAACAATGGCTATTTTTTGCTCTTTTGGGTTTACTGTAACGGTTGTTTTCTCCGCTCCTATTCTGCTGTTTTCTCCAAAAAAAACTCCCAATACAAAAAACACTATTTTTATTACTTCCATCTTTTAAAATTACATCGCTATTATTAATTAAAAAGCCGAAACATTTGTTTCGGCTTTGAATATTTTTAGTTAAACCAAATGGTAAATGATTTAATCTTTGCTAAATCAGGAATTTGTTCAACGGTTACTTTTTGAGTACTAAATTCTTTTAAACCCAAATCTTCATTATCAATCGTTATTGTTGCGTTTAAGTCGTCAATAAATAACGTTGCTGATGAAAACGATGATTCAACTTTATTTACTTTAGTATTTGCGTTAATTTCTTGAAAAGTAGATTTTATATTGATTCCTGACTTTGTTTTAAAACGATCGTCAAAAACCTCAATACTTTTAATAGTTGATATAGAATCTAATTGTTCTTTTGGAGTAATGGTTAACAAATGTTTACCTCCTTTTTCATATACCAAGTACTTATCATCTTCTTGAAAAAGATTATTTCCTTTAGCTCCTTCACTTAATACTTTAACTACTGAGTCTTGCTTAAATACGTTTTCAATTTCGTTAACAGTTGTTTTAGTAGTTAACTTTCCTACTTTTCCTTTAGCAATTTCAAATTTACTATTACCACATTGGATAAATAATACTGATATTACTGCGATAACTAAAGGTTTCATTAATGTTCTCATTGGTCTTCTTTTATATTTAAAACGTCTATTTCTTCTATTTGTTATTTTAGTACTTTTTTCAAAATCCCAAAAGCTGCTCTAATAAAAGTAGCACTCGTTAATACTTTTACTACTGGGTTCATACGAGTACTTCTACTACCTGTTGAAGATTTTCTTCTCCTCTTTTCTTCTTCCTCTTTACGAGCTTCTTCGGTTTTCTCTTCGTTGATTTTTTCAATCTTCTCGTTTAGCATTTCGTATGCACTCTCTCTGTCTAAGGCATCGTTGTATTTCGGAATTAATCTCGAATTGTCTAAAACTTGCTTAATTTCCTTCTCTGTTAATACGTCCATTCTACTCATTGGTGCACGTAACATTGTTCGCGCTAACGGAGTTGGAATTCCTTTTTCATTTAAAACAGAAATCAACGCCTCTCCTATCCCTAACTGTGTTAATACTTCTTTAGTATCATAATATTCAGAATCTGGATAATTTTCGGCTGCTAATTTAATTGCTTTTCTATCTTTTGCCGTAAATGCACGTAAAGCATGTTGAACTTTCATTCCTAACTGAGCCAATACATCTTCTGGAACATCTTTTGGATTTTGTGTAACGAAATACAATCCTATTCCTTTTGAACGGATTAACTTTACAATGCTCTCTATTTGACTTAACAAGGCTTTTGAAGCTTCATCAAATACTAAATGAGCTTCATCTATAAAAATGATTAATTCTGGTCTACCGCTATCTCCTTGCTCTGGAAAAGTTTCATATACCTCAGCTAGTAACTGTAACATAAAGGTTGAAAACAACTTTGGCCTATCTTGAATATCTGTTAAACGTAGTACAGAAATAACTCCACGTCCGTTTTCATCTATTCGAGTTAAATCGTCAACATCAAACGATTTTTCTCCGAAGAATAAATCACCTCCTTGTTGCTCAATTTCAATAATTTTTCTAAGGATTGCTCCAGTACTTGCGGTAGAAATTCGTCCGTATTCTTTTTTAATCTCTTCTTTCCCTTCATTGGTTATATATTGAAGGATTTTCTTGAAGTCTTTTAAGTCTAATAAAGGTAATTGGTTATCATCACAATATTTAAAAATAATCGCTACAATTCCTGATTGTGTTTCAGTTAAATCTAATATACGCGATAATAATACTGGTCCAAATTCAGAAACGGTAGCACGCAAACGCACTCCATTTTGTTCTGAAATTGATAAGATTTCTATTGGAAATTTTGTAGGCGTAAATGGTATTCCTATTTTTTCGTGACGCTCATCAATCTTTGCATGTCCAGGACTTGGTTTCGCCAACCCACTTAAGTCTCCTTTTACATCCATCAACAACACAGGAATTCCTTTTTCTGACATGTTTTCCGCCAGTACTTGTAAGGTTTTTGTTTTACCTGTTCCTGTTGCTCCAGCTATTAATCCGTGACGGTTTAATGTTTTTAAAGGAATATTTACATGGGCATTAGTTACTGTTTCTTCTCCTAACATTCCTGCTCCTAGTGTAATAAACTCTCCTTTTGGTGTATAGCCTTCTTTGATGTAATTGAAAAACGCTTCGGTTTTACTCATTATTCTTGACCTTTTTTGTGATAAAAACACGTAAAAGTAACAAAAATCATTCATTAATTTTTAATGTTGCCTATCTTTGCACCCTTATGTTGAAAAAAGAAGTACAAGAATTAATTAATACAGGAGAAATGCTTCCGTTAATGGAAGAATTTTACACGATTCAGGGAGAAGGAGCACACACTGGTACTGCTGCTTATTTTATTCGTATTGGTGGTTGCGATGTAGGTTGCCATTGGTGTGATGTAAAAGAAAGCTGGGATGCTAATCTGCATCCACCTACAAAAACGGATATTATTGTTGAAAATGCGAAGAAATATGCCGAAACTGTGGTAATTACAGGTGGAGAACCTTTAATGTGGAGTTTGGATTATATTACACAACAACTTCAAGAAAAAGGTATTAAAACACATATTGAAACTTCTGGAGCGTATGATTTTTCAGGGGTTTGGGACTGGTTTTGTTTGTCTCCTAAAAAAAACAAATTACCTTTAGAACGTGCTTACCAAGAAGCAGACGAATTGAAAATGATTATTCATAATAAAAATGATTTTCAGTTTGCAGAAGAACAAGCTGCTAAAGTTGGTAAAAAATGTACGTTATTTTTACAACCAGAATGGAGTAAAAAGGAAAAAATGACTCCACAAATTGTTGATTATGTGATGGAACATCCACAATGGAAAATATCCTTACAAACACACAAGTATTTAAATATACCATAAACAAAAAGTAACCTTACTTCGACTACGCTCAGTAACCTAAAGGTTGCTTTTTTAATATTCATTAGGCTCTATATGAATTAAAACATGCCCTAAATCTGGGAGTTTTTCTCTTAAATGGTCTTTTAATTTATGAGCAATATCGTGTCCTTCTTTTACTGTAATGGTACTATCAACAATGGCATGTAAATCTACATGATATTTCATTCCTGCTTTACGCACAAAACATTTTTCTGTTCCTAAAACACCTGCTACTTCCATCGATTTTCCTCTTATTTCTTCTATCAAATCATCATATACATGTTCATCCATTATCTCTCCCAGCGCTGGTCTAAAAATCAGATAACTATTATATAGAATAAAGAACGAAGCTAATAAAGCTGCCCAATCATCAGCTGTTTCATAGCCTTCTTTAAAAATAAGTGCTATCGAAATTCCTATAAATGCCATTACAGAAGTAATCGCATCACTTCTATGGTGCCACGCATCTGCTTTTAAGGAAGAACTATTAGTTTCTTTACTCTTTCTTATAACCACTTGAAAAGATATTTCTTTCCAAATAATAATTGCTCCTAAAACGAGTAACGTCCATGGTTTAGGAGTTTTGTGTGGTGTTTGAATATTCTGTATACTTTCATAGGCTATAACTGTAGCTGAAGTTACCAAAAAGGCTACTACTACAAAGGTGATTAAAGGTTCTATTTTTCCATGTCCGTATGGGTGGTTCTTATCAGCAGGTCTTTTCGCATACTTTAACCCTAATAACACTAAAAGAGAAGAAAAAATATCGGTAGTAGATTCAATTGCATCTGCTATTAATGCGTATGAGTTCCCAAAAACACCTGCTACCCCTTTAATAACTGCTAAACCTGTATTACTAAGAATACTAAAATAGGTTGTTTTTATAGCTAACTCTTCTTTACTCATTGAATTATAATATTACAATTTCTTTTTATGAGGTAATACGAAGGTACTTGAAAAGTATTGAAAAATCCCAGGTTATACAATAGAAAATCTATTACCAAAAGAAAATACTGCAAAACCAAACACTTCATTTTATTTTTCAATTTAACCATAGCAAAACTATACTGAAATTGAGAAAATAATTGCTTTTATTACGTTTTCTTCTCTCATAACGAAGTTCTATGGTATAATCTGGAATAAAAAAGACTCGCCAGTTAGCGAGTCTTTTGGATAGTTAATAAAAACTACCTCTTTAACAACAATTAATATTTAATAACGAATGAAAAAATTAATTCCAGCCTCCTCCTAAGGCTTTATATACTTTTACGTTTGCTAATAATTGATCTCTTTTAGTTTCTATAATTTCAATTTTAGATTCTAATGCTTCTCTTTGCGTTAACAACACTTCTGTATATTCTGCCCTTGCCGATTTAAACAAACGAATAGAAAGATCTATAGATTCGTTTAATGCTTCAACTTGTTGCTTTTTTAAATCGTAACTACTTTTTAAGTTATCTATTTTCGAAAGCTCATTCGCTACTTCTAAATACGCATTTAAAATAGCTCTTTCGTATTCATAAACAGCTTGTAATTGTTTATTATTGGCTGTTTTATAGGTTGCTTTTATAGCATTTCTATTGATTAAAGGTCCTACGATATCTCCTGCTAAAGAATAGACTAACGATTCTGGTGTTGATGTTAAAAACTTAGGTTTAAATGCTTGTAACCCTACTCCTGCTTTTATACCGATTGATGGATAAAAATTAGCTCGTGCTATTTTAGTATTTAGTTTGGCTGCTGCTAATTCATATTCAGCTCTCCTTAAGTCGGGTCTGTTTTGTAACAGTTGTGAAGGGATTCCTGCTTTAATTCCTTCTATGGACTTATCAATAAAATTATCTGAATTTCTTTCTATAGGCTGCGGATACCTTCCTACTAAAAAATTAATTTTATTTTCAGTCTCTACTATCTCTTGTTGAAGTTCATACAAATGACTCTGATTTTTAAGCACACTTGCTTCAAACCTACGTACTGCTAATTCGGTAGTTCTTGCTGCTTGCTTTTGAAGCTTTACCATTTGTAATGCATTTTTTTGAATTTCTAAGTTCTGTGAAACCATTGACAACTCATTATCTAACGCTAACAACTCATAATATGAATTTGCAATTTCTGAAACTAAATTAGTTACCATAAAGTTTTTTCCTTCAACTGAAGCAAAGTATTCAAGTACTGCAGCTTTCTTTTCATTACGTAATTTCTTCCAAACATCTAACTCCCATGAAGCAGAAAGTCCTATGGAAAAATCAGTTAATGGTTCTGGGAATTTTTCACCTTCTCTAATATGTAAGTTCTCTTCTACTGCTCCATTTCTTGTATACTTTCCAACTTTCTCTACTTCAGCACCAGCATACATATTTACAAACGGTAAATACTCTCCTTTCTTTGCTTTGATGTTATTTTTTGAAATAGCTACCTGTTGTAACATTATGTTCAACTCTTGATTGTTTGATAAAGCTGTATCTATCAAAGAAATTAAAGGTGAGTCTGAAAAAAAGTCACGCCATTTAATAGTAGCTGTATTTAATGAATCTGCAGGTTGGTTCTTAAAATTCTCTGGTACCGCCTTATTTTCTTCTCTTACTACTTGATTTGATACACAAGAGCACAAAACTAAGAGGGCAAGCACACTTAAAAAGTGTGCTTTTTTTATTACAAATAAACTTCTTTGTTTAGTTTTCATTGTTTTCTCTTTTAATTATTTTCTTTAGAAGTTTTTTAAGCTCTGCTATTTTAGCTTTTGTTTTACTTCCTTCAACTTCATTTACTCTTATAAACTCTTCAGAAACTGGTTCGTTAGCCTCGTCTTTTATTAAACTTCTTCCATCACTCATTTTAGCAAATATATAGTAGAGTCCTGGTATAATTAAAACTCCGAAGATTGTTCCTATTAACATTCCTCCTAAAGCTGATCCTCCAATAGTTCTATTACCAATAGCTCCTGCTCCGTGAGCTATAACTAGAGGTATTAGTCCTGCTATAAATGCAAATGAAGTCATTAAAATTGGTCTGAACCGTTCTTTAGCACCTTCAATAGCTGCTTCAAAAATTGTAGCTCCTTGACTTCGTTTTAATACGGCAAATTCTACAATTAATACCGCATTTTTTCCTAAGAGACCAACCAACATAATAATCCCTATTTGTGCATATACATCATTTGCTAAGCCCATTAATTTTAAAAGGGTAAATGAACCATACACTCCTACTGGAAGCGATAAAATTACAGCTAATGGTAGTATAAAACTTTCGTACTGCGCTGCTAGTACAAAGTATACAAAGGCTAATACAATGATGAAAATATACACTGATTCATTTCCTCTTCTTGCTTCATCATAGGTAAGTCCTTCCCAAGCAATATCATACCCTCTAGGGAGTTCTTTCGCTGCTACTTCTTTAATCGCATTAATAGCATCTCCACTTGTATATCCTCGTGCTGGTAACCCTCTAATAGCCGCTGAATTATATAAATTGTACCGTGTTATCTCATTAGGTCCTAGTTTTTTCTCTAAACTCATAAAAGCTGAATAAGGCACCATTTCTCCCTCTTCATTTTTAACATATAGTTTTTCTAAGTCTGAAGGAATTCTTCTGTATTCTGGTGCTGCTTGTGTATATACTTTAAAGAATCTACCAAAACGGATAAAACCTTGTTCATAGGTACTACCTATTAAAATGTTTAGGTTTTCCATGGCTTTACCAATGGTCACTCCTTTTTGCATCGCTTTTTTATTGTCGATTTTTAATTCGTACTGCGGATAGTTTGCAGAGTAAAAAGTAAATAATCCAGTAAGCTCTTTTCGTTTTGATAACGATTCCATAAACTTATTATTAATACGTTCAAACTCGTGGTAGTCTGTTGAATTTGTTTTATCTAATAAACGCATTGAGAACCCTCCTGAAGATCCAAAACCTGGTACTGCTGGTGGTTCAAAATATTCTATAACCGCTCCTAAGTCTTTAGTTTCTTCTTCTAGTTCTTCCATGATTTCGTGAACTGAATGATGACGTTCTGACCATGGTTTCAAGTTAATTAAACAAGTTCCTGCGTTAGAACCTCTACCTTCAGTCATAATTTCATATCCTGCTAAAGATGAAACCGACTCTACTCCCTCAGTTTCTTCACAAATCTGTTGTAGTTTTCTCGCTACTTCATTTGTACGTTCTAAGGTAGCACCAGGTGGTGTTTGAATAATTGCATAAATCATTCCTTGGTCTTCACTAGGAATAAAACCTGCTGGTAATGTTTTATTGGTAATAAATATTCCTGCACAAAAAGCTAGTAATACTCCAAAGGTTAACATTCTTCGTGCTACAATTTTGTTTAACACTTTTACATATCTTCCAGTAAGCTTTTCAAATCCTTTGTTAAACCAATCAATAAATTTATCTACAATTGATTTTTTTCTTTCTTTTCCGTGGTTGTTCTTTAACATCATTGCACACAATACTGGTGTTAATGTTAATGCTACCACTGCTGAAATAATGATAGAACCCGCCATTGTTATAGAGAACTGTCTGTAGAAAACTCCTACGGGTCCTGTCATAAAAGAAATTGGTACAAATACAGAAACCATAACCAGCGTAATTGCTAAAATAGCTCCTCCTATTTCTCCTAATGCTGCCTTAGATGCTTGGTAAGGTGTAAGGTGTTCTTTCTCCATTTTTAAATGGACAGCTTCTACAACCACAATAGCATCATCTACTACAATACCTATCGCTAATACTAATGCAAATAAGGTGATTAAGTTTATTGAAAGCCCAAAAAGCTGCATAATAAAGAAAGCTCCGATTAAGGATACTGGTACTGTTATAATTGGAATTAACGTTGATCGTAAGTCTCCTAAAAATAGAAATACTACTATTGCTACTAAAATAAAAGCATCTCTAAGTGTGTGTATTACTTGTTCTATTGAGGCATCTAAAAAGTTAGAAACATCATAACTAATTTTAAAATCAATACCAGGTGGTAAATCTTCTTTTAATTCTTTTAGTTTTTCTTTTACCAATGCTATTACATCACTACCGTTACTTCCAAAGGTTTGTTTTAAAACGATTGATGCTGATGGATGTCCATCTAAGTTTGAGTAAATATCGAAGAATTCACTCCCTAATTTTACTTCGGCAACATCTTTTAATTTTAAAATTTCTCCTTCTTTATTTGCTCGAATAATAATGTCTTTATACTGATCTGGTTCGTTATACCTGTTTTGATAGGTCAGTACATATTCTAACGATTGTGATGTGATTCCCGAACTTCTTCCTAATCTTCCTGGTCTTGCCAAAATACTTTGATCTTCCATTGCTTCTAAAATTTCTTCCGCAGAAATATTATAAGCTCTCATTCGGTCTGGTTTTAACCAAACTCTCATTGCATATTTTCTACTTCCTAATATTTTAGCACTAGCAATACCGTTGATACGTTGAATTTCTGGTATCATTTTGGTGTATGCATAATTGTATAGAAACTTTTCATCGTTATGTTTCTCTTTACTAAAAAGGTTCACATACATTAACATACTTGGTTGTACTGGAGTTATAATTACACCTTCTCGCTGTACTAACTCAGGTAATAAAGGCATTACTTGATCTACCCTTGTTTTTACCCTTACTACCGCTTGGTTGGGATCTGTACCTGGTTCAAAAATTACACGTAAGGTTCCTTCTCCTGCACTTGTAGCATCGGAAGCGATATAACGCATTCCTTGTACTCCATTGATAGCTGTTTCTAGAGGAATTAATGTTGAGTTTACCAATACATCTGCACTTGAACCCGGGTACGCTATAAATATGTTTACTGTGGTTGGTGCAATTTGTGGAAACTGTGATATTGGGAGTTGTTTTATTGATAACAACCCTGTAAAAACAACTATTATCGAAATAACAATTGCTAGTACTGGTCTTTTTATAAATTGACTAAACATGTTTTGTTGAATTTTAGTTTTTGATTACTCTGCATATAAGTCTAAACTAGACATTACAGCATTTGGCTCTTTAAACTCAACATGTATCTTTTGTTGGTCTTTTACCATACGGATTCCTTCTAACAATATTTTATCGTTTTCTGTAAGTCCTTTTTCTACTATAAATAAGTGTGGTAATTCTGCTTCTACAGTAATTTCTCGTTGTTTTACTGTATTGATTTTATCTACTACAAAAACATATTTTTTATCTAATACTTCAAAAGTGGCTTTTTGTGGAATTATTAAGGCTCCTTCGTATGGAACTTTCATTAAAATACTTCCTGTTTCTCCGTGTCTTAAAATTCCATCTGGATTTGGGAAAGTTGCTCTAAAGGCAATATTTCCTGTTTCATTGTTAAACTCTCCTTCAATCGTCTCTACTATTCCTTTTTGATTGAATGGTTTGTTATTTGCCATTAAAAGTGTTACTTCTTTTTTCTTGTCTTTATCTTGACTCATTATGTAGTCTAGATATTCTGTTTCTGGTACATTAAAATATACCCACATTTTACTATTGTCTGATAATGTTGTTAGGAGTTCTCCTTCATCTAACAAACTTCCTTTTCTAACATGTAAGTGATCCATTATACCGTTAAAAGGTGCCTTAATACTTGTAAAACCTAGGTGTGTTTGTGCTAGCATTACTTCAGCTTTTGCTTTTTCGTAGTTTGCTTTTGCTAAGGCTAATTCGTTTTTAGAAACTACGTTTCCATCTGCTAATAACTGTGTATTTTTATATTCTATTTCAGCTGCTTTTGCTTCTGCTTTTGCTTTTTGTAAGTCTGCTTTGTAAACATTTGGTGAAATTTGAAACATACGTTGCCCTTTTTTCACATGCTGTCCTTCATCAACAAATACTTTCTTTAGATATCCTTTTTCTAATGCCCTTACTTCTATGTGCTGAATAGCATGTATTTGACTTACATAATCTTTGGTTATTGATGTATCTTTTTTAATGGGATTGGTTACAAGGAATTTGGTTTCTGGGTGTTTAGATTCCCTTTTTGATTCGCAGCTAATATGAATTAATAGCGCAAATAGGCTCATGAAAATGAAGCTTTTTTTCATTTTTGTATGTATTTGTAAAGTTAGAGTGAGTGTGTAACCATTGAAAACCAATGGTTATTCTAAAAATTTAATTAAATTCTTATGTGTAAGTATATAAAGTAAACTAAATGATGAATTTAGACTTACTTTAAAAGGAAAGGTATCAAATTATAAAAATTTGAAATTTTACATGTAGTTTTAAAATTGAGCTAAAAGTGTACTCTTTAAAGCGTTGTGTTTTTTCTTTTACTACACAAAACTGACTCTCAAAAAACTGCGCATGTAAAATGGCTGATAAGTAACTTCCGAATTTTGACAAACTTTCATCTACTTCATTTTCATCTTGAGTTTTGTCCTCAACTTCGCTGATTTCAAAATAATTCTCTCTTTCAGAATCTTGATGATGTTCGCCAAAAATATAATTACTGGTATGTTGAGTAATAGACTGTGTCTCTGTTTTTACTTTTACAGATTTAAAAGTAGCTACTGAAATTGTTGTATCAAAAGTCTTTTGGTCTGCATACGATGTAGACCAGCCTTTTAACAAAAGGATTAATAAAAAAAGATATTTATTAAATGTATTACTCATTTCGACCGGCAAAATTATATATATATATTCATTTGACAAACAAAT
The DNA here is from genome assembly GCF_003387615.1 of Tenacibaculum gallaicum. Lineage (GTDB taxonomy): Bacteria > Bacteroidota > Bacteroidia > Flavobacteriales > Flavobacteriaceae > Polaribacter > Polaribacter gallaicus. The sequence goes on from NZ_QUNS01000003.1 coordinate 171,414, forward strand.
AGTGCTACAAAATATTTATAAAACAAAAAAACTCGCCAAATGGCGAGTTTTTAATACTATAACTTTATCATTAATCTCCACAAAATATATTGTAGTTTTTAACTAGTTTCTCTCTAGAATATTTTCTATATTCATTTGACTCTATCAAATCAAAAATAACATCACAATCTTTAAAGTAATTTTGAATACTTCTTTTCATAGTTCTGTTGTATAGAGTTGCTATTTCTTCATTATCTCTTTTTATAAATAAATCTATATTTTCTCTAACACCTAGAAAACTATTTCCAAAGTCTTCATCGTTCAAATTATTTAATCTATAAACTTTAAAAAACCTTTTTCTTTCATATAAAGTAATCTTTCCTTTTAAAACAACTCTTAATAGTTCTGGTTCCTTCTTTATTTTGGTATATATGTACTCATATTCTTCTTCTTTTTCAAAACCATAAAATATAATACCCCTAACTATTAAGTTATCCCAAACATCTGGTTTTTCATCTAAAGATATTCTAAACTTAATTTTATTATCTTTAGTAATAACTCCATAACCTTCTAATACATCTCCATCTAAAAATATTAAACTTGCCTTTTGAGTTTGACTAATTATATTACTGGTAAAGATTATACATCCAATAAATATTAATATCTTTTTCATATTTATAAAAAAACTCGCTTCATTAGTTAATGAAGCGAGTAGTTTTTTTCTTGTAAAAAATTTTATTCTTTATATACTCCCATGTTAGCGTACTTATCCATACGTTGAGCTATTAAGTCATTATCTTGTATATCTTTGAGCTCTTTGTAAGCCTTTATAATTTGTTCTTGTACAGCTTTAAAAGCCCCATCACGATCAGAGTGTGCTCCTCCTAATGGTTCTTGAATGATATCGTCTACTATTTTTAGTTTCATACCATCTTCAGCAGTTAATTTTAATGCTTCTGCTGCTCTTTCTTTTTCTGACCAACTACGCCATAAAATTGAAGAACAGTTTTCTGGTGAGATAACTGAGTACCAAGAGTTTTCTAACATGTATACTCTATCTCCTACACCTATTCCTAAAGCTCCTCCTGATGCTCCTTCACCAATAATTATTGTGATAATTGGAGTCTTTAAACGAGTCATTTCAAAAATATTACGAGCAATCGCTTCTCCTTGTCCACGCTCTTCAGCTTCTAATCCTGGGTAAGCTCCTGGAGTATCTACAAAAGTTACTACTGGAATTCCAAACTTTTCAGCCATGCGCATTAAACGTAATGCTTTACGATATCCTTCTGGATTAGCCATACCAAAATTACGGTACTGACGTGTTTTGGTGTTATATCCTTTTTGTTGACCTATAAACATAAATGATTGATCTCCAATTTTACCTAATCCACCAATCATTGCTTTGTCATCTTTTACACTACGATCACCATGTAACTCCATAAAAGTATCTCCACAAAGTGCTTTAATGTAATCTAATGTGTAAGGACGATTTGGATGACGAGATAATTGTACTCGTTGCCATGCAGTTAAATTCTTGTATATATCTTTTTTAGCTTTCTCTAATTTTTTTTCAATTTTCTTACATGTAGCTGTTACATCTACATCGCTTTCTTTTCCTATATCAAAACATTTTGCCAACTGATCTTCTAGTTCCTTTATTGGCATTTCAAAATCTAAATATTCCATTGTATTCTTGTATATAGTTTGATTTTCTAATTTTATAGTTAGTTGTTTGTAAAGGCAAACATACTAAAAAATTGTACAGTTTACCTTGATCGCTTTTCTTAAAATACTATTTTTTTATAATTTTATTTTTTATGGAAGACGCATTTTTAAGTACTCCGTTTAGTACTACTACTATTAAGACAATACATGCTCCATAATAAAATTCTGGATTCATTTGTTCTTTCTCTCCAAATATTAGTAACGCTAAAACAATAGCATATATAGGCTCTAAATTAATCGTAAGCATTACTGTATAAGGTGTTAGATACTTCATTACCTTCACAGATGCAATAAATGCATAGGCTGTACAAACACTACTTAAAATTAATAAATATACCCAATCAGTTACTTGTAATTGGAAAAACGCTAATGAAAACTTCTGTGTAAACAATAAATATATAGTTACTCCTAATACTCCAAATAATAGTTGGTAAAACGAAATAGTATTGGCTTCATGTTTTTTTATAAACACCCCATTTAATACTGAAAACAAGGCTGATAAAAAGGCTGATATTAGCGCATAAATAATTCCTAACGTATACTGACTTTCAAAATTGAAAATAATGTATAAACCTACGATTACTAGCAAGCCTAAGACTATTTCAATTAGTTTTATTCTTCTTTTAAAGAAAAAAGGTTCTATGAATGAAGCGAAAAAAGCTCCTGTGCTCATCATTACCAAAGCTACTGAAACATTTGATACTTTTATTGCTTTGAAAAAAGTTATCCAATGTACCGCTATAATTACTCCTGAAACAGCAAACTTAACTAATGCCTTTTTTTCTACCTTAAATGATTTCTTCTTTATTACAAAATACAAGGCAATAAAAACTACTGCTAATAACATTCTGTACCAAACTAGTGGAACTGCATCAATTGATATTAATGCTCCTAATATTGCTGTAAACCCCCAAATAAAAACGATTAAGTGTAAGAGTAGGTAGTTTTTTAATTTATCTCCTTGCATTGAAATATAAATAAACCGCGTATAAACCAAATACTATATTAGGTACCCAAACATTTAACAAAGCGTTTGCTCCTGCTACTGCCCCTAATACTTCTGCTACTTTTAAAAAGAAAACATAAACAAACATAACGCTTATACCTATTGCTAAATTTGCTCCAATGCCTCCTCTAGTTTTTCTATATGCCAATCCTACCGCTATCAATGTTAAGATATAACTAGCAACTGGTAAACTTGTTCTTTTATACAATTCTACTAGGTATGCATTTAAATTTTTTATACCTCTCTTTCTAGACACTTCAATAAACTTAACCAATTCGGGAGAGTTCATTTCTTGTGCCATAATATTCTTGTAATTAAAATCTTCTGGTGTAAATGTAAATGTGGTATCTAAACTTCTTCCTGAAAAAATACTATCTCTTTCTTTAAAAATTTTCCGCTTTTTCCAAGTATACAGTTTAAATGTACTGTCTTTTTCATTCCAGTTAATATTATCTGCTGTAAGCTTACTTTTTAATTTAATTCCGTCATATAGGTCTACTGAGAAATTGTAACCTGAATTTCTTTTTAAATCAAAATTTTGGATATACACATAAGTACTATCATTCAATTGTAAACTAAACTCGCGAATGGAAGTATCTGCATACTTTTTTTTCTTTAAATACTTCTTTTCAAAAGCTTTCCTTGTTTTACTACTTGAAGGTACAAAAAAGTGATTCATTGAGAGTGCTATTGCACAAACTATAGTTGCTCCTATAAAATATGGATATAAAAATCGTGTAAATGATACTTGAGAACTATTAATTGCTACAATTTCTGTATTACTTGCTAGCTTAGAAGTAAATAATATAACTGCTATAAATAATGCTAATGGCATAAAAGTATTAGCATAGTAAATAATAAAGTTTTTATAGTAATCGTTAACTATTTCAAACAGTGTTAAGTTTTCTTCTCGTAAAAACTTATCAACTTTTTCGGCAATATCAATAGCTACCGCAATTGGTATTAAAATAAGTAGCGTAAACAAAAAAGTTACCAAGTAACGTTTTAATATGTACCAATCTAGTATTTTCAAATTACAAACGTTTATCCATTTGTTTTACCATTTTGTCTTTCCATTCAGCAAAATCTCCTGCTATAATGTGTTTACGCGCTTCGCGGGTTAACCATAAATAAAATCCTAAATTGTGAATCGAGGCTATTTGTTTTCCTAACATTTCTCTTGAAGCGAAAAGGTGACGTAAGTACGCTTTAGAGTACATGGTGTCTACCCAAGTAATTCCCATTTCATCAATTGGAGAGAAATCTTTTTCCCATTTTTTATTCTTGATGTTAATGCTTCCGTGTGCTGTAAACAACATTCCGTTTCTTGCGTTACGTGTAGGCATTACACAATCGAACATATCAACTCCTAATGCTATATTTTCTAGAATGTTAATTGGTGTACCAACTCCCATTAAATAGCGTGGCTTATCTTCAGGTAATATTGCTGTAACTACTTCAGTCATCGCATACATTTCTTCTGCAGGCTCTCCTACTGATAATCCTCCAATAGCATTTCCTTCTGCTCCTGAATTTGCTATATATTCTGCTGATTGTTTACGTAAATCTTTGTATGTACTTCCTTGTACAATTGGAAATAAAGACTGACTGTATCCGTATTTTGGTGGTGTCTTTTCAAAGTGTTTTATACAACGATCTAACCAGCGATGTGTCATATGCATAGATCGCTTTGCATAATTATAATCACAAGGGTACGGTGTACATTCGTCAAAAGCCATAATTATATCTGCCCCGATGGTACGTTGTGTTTCCATTACATTTTCTGGTGTAAAAAAATGCGTAGAACCGTCAATATGACTTTTAAATTTAACTCCCTCTTCATTAATTTTTCTTCTCCCTGATAAAGAATACACTTGGTATCCTCCACTATCAGTTAAAATATTACGGTCCCAATTCATAAACTTGTGTAAACCTCCTGCGGCTTCTAAAGTTTCTAATTTTGGGCGTAAGTATAAGTGATACGTATTTCCTAAAATAATATCAGGGTTGATTTCGTCTTTTAATTCTGATTGATGTACTCCTTTTACTGTAGCTACAGTACCTACAGGCATAAATATTGGAGTTTCTATGGTTCCGTGATCAGTGGTAATAACACCTGCTCGTGCTTTACTTTTTGGATCTGTTATTTTTAAGTCAAATTGCATAAGTCGCAAAGATACACATGTAAGTTGAATGTTTAAAAGCAGAAAGTTAAAAGTTTCTTATTACTGATTTTTAACTTTTTCTTCTTCTTCCAAACTTCGTTTTGAAATCTACTTTCTTCTTTGGTTTAGTTTTTTGGGAAGAAGTTGTTTTAGTCTTTTTTTCCGCTTCTTCGTGTGTTTTTGAAGAGCCTGCTACAAGACGATTAATTTCATCCATTTCTTTAGATGATAATTCTCTCCACTCTCCTACTTTTAAGTTTCCTAAAGTAACATTCATAATACGTGTGCGCTTTAACTTTTTTACTTCGTAATCTAAGTATTCACACATACGTCTTATTTGACGGTTTAATCCTTGTACTAAAGTTATTTTAAATGTAGTATTATTTACACGTTCTACCTTACATTTCTTTGTAACAGTTCCTAAAATTGGAATTCCATTACTCATTCTTTTTATAAAGCACTCATCAAAAGGTTTGTTAACCGAAACAATGTATTCTTTTTCGTGGTTGTTTCCTGCTCGTAATATTTTGTTTACAATATCCCCATCATTGGTTAAAAAAATTAATCCCTCTGAAGGTTTATCTAATCGACCAATAGGAAACAATCGTTGCGGATGCCCTACAAACTTTACTATATTTTTCCGCTCTTTACTATCTGTAGTACAAACAATACCTACTGGTTTGTTTAACGCTATATAAATAGTTTTAGGCTTTGCTTTTAATGGTTTTCCATCAATTTTTACCACATCTCCTTCATGAACTCTGTTTCCTAACTGGGTAGGGTTTCCATTTATGGTAACTCTTCCTTCCGTAATAAAGCGTTCTGCTTCACGACGTGAACAAATACCTGTACTACTAATATATTTATTTAGATTTATTGATGTATCGTTATTTTTTTCCATTAATACAAAGAAAAAGAAAATCCTCAAGCTAACACTTGAGGATTTGATAATTTATGTTTTTTATTATTAAAACATGATCATTTTTTGAGTACAACGTGCTAAACTTGGTCTTCTTTCATAATCAAACCCAAGTGTAATCATGTGTGTTCCGTAGTTATAATCTTGCGTTTTATTCATATTGATACTAAAACCATACGACATATACAGGTTATTCTTCTTTAAACCAAGCAACGGAGCAATAGCATTTGGTTGAAAAAACTGGTCGTTTAAGAACGTGTAACTTAAACCAGCCCAAACATACCCATCTCTTATTCCTCTTCTAGCTTTAATATTCATATCCGTTCTAGAACGTTTGTCTGCTTCTCTATACTCCACTAACATTGATGGCTCTAGTTCAAAGTTTCTGCTTAATTTCGTAAAAGTGTAAGATGTAAAAAGTATATATTTTCTTAATACTTCTGGTTCACCCGTTTGAAAATCTTCAATTTCTTTATTTAAGATATTCATAATGTTTGCACTAATACTAAATCGTTCGTAACGATATAACAAACCAACATCAAAATTAGAATTATTTAAAGTTCTATTTGATACTGTTTCCCCAGAATTATTTTCTGATGTATCAATACCAAATTGCGTAAAACTATAACTTAAAGCAAACGATAAAAAACTATCATGAAAGTCACTTAATGTTAAGTGACTTGCAAATGACAACTTAGCTCCTTTTTGAGTGGTATAACCATTTTTATCATTAAATAATGTGATTCCTCCACCAAAAGTATCTGCGATACGTGCTTCAACTGTTAATGATTGTGTATCGGGAGCATCTTTAACTCCAATCCACTGGCTTACTCCATTTAACCTAACTTGTAAACCCGTTCCTATACCTGCGTAAGTTGGTGAAATTAAAAATGGGTTGTCAGCCAAATGACTTACATATTGAGGTAATTCTACTTCTTGTGCAGTAAGTTTTACACTACTAAATACCACACTTAAAATTATTAATATTTTTCTCATTTCTTTTTTATCTATATAGTGTAAAGTGTCCCATTATTTTCTTCTCTTGACCTGATAACTCTTTAAAGTAAATGGTATACCAATAATCTCCTGATGGTAATGGTGTACCTTCATAAGTACCATCCCATCCTTCTACAGAACCTTTAAAGTCGGCAATGTTACGTGCATATCTATCGTAAATAAATACTTTGATATCGTGGTAATCTTCTACTTCACGAGGGTACCAATAATCATTTGTTCCGTCTCCATCTGGTGTAAATAAGTTTGGAACGAAAATAGAAATATATTCTCCTCTTACAGTTAACGTAATCTCACAACCTCTAGCATCTCTAACCGTAATGGTGTAATCTTTTGTTTGTAAGATTAAAAACTCATTATCTGATCCAAAATCACCTCCATCTACACTATACTCATAAGGTGGTAATCCAAAGTCTGTATTTGCTATTAAGGTATTCTTAACCGAATCATCAATATCTAGAGTTAACGCTTGAATATCTTCAATATTGATCGGGCTACTAGTAGAACTTTCAGAACATGAAGTTATTGTATGTGTTGCTGTAACATAATACCCTGTTCCTGCTGGTACATCAATAAACTCTCCTGAATTATTTGTTGCTACAGAGTTTCCTGTTCCATCATATAACGTATAAGACATGTTAGCTCTATAAGCTTCATCAACTATTGCTTTGATAATATTTCCTACCTCACACGTATATGCAAAATCTACTGTTAATTGTAAATCTACTGATTCAGCCGTAGTTACTCTAATTGGGTCTGCAACATTACAACCTGCTTCATCTCTTACTGTAATATAATAAGACGTACCTGCTTGGATGTTTTCAGCAGATCCTAATACAATTGTATTCGTCGTATACTGAGTAGGTTGTTCTATATTATTAATACTTACATAATATGGTTGTGTTCCTCCTTGTACATCTAACTCTATTGTTGGTGTTGCATCGTTAATACAGATTTGTTCTGTAACCCCTACTAATGTTGCTGTAAACTCTTGTGGTTGATCAATAACTACATCAATAGTATCAATACATCCAACCTTATCTTTAACAGTAATGGTATATGTACCTGCTGTTAAGTTTCTGAATACATTATCGGTAACAAATTTATTAGTTGGGTCTGTACTAATATTGTATTCATATCCTGTTAAGTTTCCTCCTGAAGCTAATACTGTAATAGTACCATCGTTTCCTCCAAAACAACTTACATCTGTATGATTTTCAGCAACTACTAAAGGCTGTGGTTCTTCAATAGTATGCGCTGCAGTGTCTTCTGTACATACTTCTCCAAATCTGTTGGTACTTCTTACTCTAATTTTATATGTACCAACATCTAAACCTCCAAAACTATTCAATGTTTGCCATGTTCCATCAATCGGATTATCACTACCGTCTAACAATTGGTATTCGTAATTACCGAAACCGCCTGTTATAGTTGCTGATAACACTCCATTAGCATCTCCATTACAGGTAACAAAACCTGAATCAACTACTAAAGTTGGCACTAAAGGCTCGTATGCATTAACTGTTACTACAACTGTATCTTCACAGTTATTATCATCACGTACATAGAATGTTTGAGCTCCTGAACTTACGTTTGTAAACGTATTATTAGGGCCAAAATTCACTCCATCACTACTATATTCATAAACGCCTGTACCTCCTATTGCACTCACTTCTACGGTTGCATTAGGGATGTTACAAGTTATATCCGCAGTGATATTTGCCGAAGCTTCTACTTCTGATGGATCAACTATGTTTACAGTTTCTGTATACTGACAGCTATATTTATTATCTCTAACAATTACTGTATAGTTAGTACCAGCTGGTAAATTGTTAAATGTGTTTGATAACTGTTCTACTTGCGTTGTTCCGTCAGGGTAAATTAAAATATAACTATAACTTACAGTTGCATCTTGTGTTTGACCTCCTGTTACATTAGTTACCTCAATAGTTGCTGTTTTTTCTCCTTCACATAAGTTTGGAGTAACTCTTACAAGTGCATCCATAGGTGTAGTTGGCTGTAATGTAAATGTAAACGTTTCTTCACAACCTGTAACATCTCTAACTGTTGCTGTATAATTACCTGCTGCTAATCCAGTAATTCTTCTATTGCTATCAAAATTTTGAACTGGTGTAGCTGGTGTTGCATCATTTATTAATTGATACTCATACGGTGCCCAACCTCCTTGAGCTTCTAACAAGATTTCTCCAGAGTCAGTAACATTACAATTGATATACGTTGGTGTACCAGTTAGCGTCAAGGCCGTTGCTGGTTCTTCAATTATAAAGTTTTCTGTTCTTGGTGAACAAAATGGTGTATTCGTCATGCTTACAACCACGTAATATTCACCTGCTACTAATCCGGTAGTAATTGTTTCTGGAGTACCTCCTGTACCATTTCCTGACGTAATTGCAATTGGATTTCCTACTTCAAATACTTCATAAGTATAAACATCTGTATATGGTGTAGCTGCACTAAAATCTATAGTTGCGCTTCCTGTACTACCAAAACAAGCTCTTTGAATGTCACTTACTAATACATCAAAGGTAGGTTCTGATCCTACTTTATGATATGCTTCTAAAGTACATCCTGTTGCTGCATTGTATATCTCAATTGTATAATCATCAACCGGTACGTCATTAAATACTGCTGCATCTGCATCTGATACCACATTTAATGTTCGTGTATAAGGAGTAGCTCCTGTTCCTGTTATTGTATATTGAATGTTTGGTAATGCAGGCACTACTTTTACAGTGATATTCTCTCCTGTATTACAGTCTGTATCTTTAATTACATCGATAGCTGCTCCTGTCATTGGAGTAAACGAATCTATCGTTACTACTCTAGACACAAAACAATCTGTATTTTCATCATATACTTTTACTGTATAAGTACCTCCTGCTAAATCAGTTGATATGTACGTAAAATTACTATCGTCTTGTAATACATTACCTACTGCATTTTCAAATACAACTCGTACATATTTCCCTGTACCTCCTGTAATCGCTCCTTTATCTACTACTATTTTTGCAGTATTAACAGTATTACCTGTAGTACAAGCAAACTGCGTTACTGTAATAGCGTTTGAGATATCTATTACTGGATTTTCTCTTACTGTAACTGGTACATCTGTTGTACATCCATTTACTCCCGTAGCTGTAACTATATAGTCATCTGCTGGTAAGTTCGTAAATACCGTATCACTTCCTGTTAAAACATCATTAAATGTTCCTGATACATTGTTAATCTCATAACTTAATGGTAAAATACCATTATCTACTGGTGAAACTGTAACTTCTCCTGTTAATGTTCCGAAACAAATATCTGTTACTGTAGCTACTGCCGTGAAATTAGGAATTTCAGCATCTTGAATTTCAATGGTTTTAACTACTGAACATTCTGGTGTTGCTCCTGTATCATAAACTGTTACTGTATATACTCCTGCTACCGTAGGATTTAGCGTTAATGTTGTACTTCCTAAATTCGTTCTTCCTACTGCTATACTTGGTCCTGCAACTTCATAAGCATAACTACTAGAACCTGAAGTTACTTCTAATGCTACAGTTGCTGCCATTGGTGCAGTACATGTTAACTTCTTAGTCTCTGTTAATGTAAATACTAAATCTGGTGTTATTGTTACATCTGTTGGAGTACCTTCTGTACATCCATTAGAATCTACTACATTTACTGTATAAGCATCTGCTGCTAAATTGGTAAATGTATAATTTGCAGCATTCAGTATTTGCGTTTCTACTACTCCACTTCCGTTAGATAATGTATAGGTATATGTACCTGTACCTCCTGTTGCTGTTACTGATATACTTCCTCCTACTGTGGTATCACATGAATTGTCATTCTCAGTTACTGTAAATGTTACCTCTGTTGGATTTGCTATGACTACTTGATCAGTTGACTCACAATATAATCCGGTAGCTCCATTTTTATCTCGTACTACTACTGTATAATCTCCTGCTGGTAAGTTCGTAAAGATATTGTTTGAACTAAACGTGTTACCTGCATAAGCAACTCCTGGGGTAGCTGTTTCTTCTAATTGATACACATAATCTCCCCAACCTCCTGATCCGGTGGCTGTAATAGTAGCATCTGAACCATTGTAACAGCTTACTACTGGGTTAGTAACTCCTGTTACTGATAATGAATCTGCTGGCTCTGCAATGGTAAAGTTTGCACTTTGTGCTTCACAGAATGGACTGTTAGTTCCCATATCTATTCGTACATAGTACTCTCCTGCTACCAGTCCTGTGATTGTTGCTGGTGTACCTGCTGTTCCTGTTCCTGTTACTGCCGTTGCTGTACCTGTGGTAGCATCGTAAACAATATAACTATAACCACTTGTGTATGGTGGGGTACTTGGTACAAAACTTAAGACTGCACTTCCATTATTATCTCCTTTACAATCTACATCATCTACATTGGTAATTAAAATATCAAAGGTAGGTTCTGGTTTTACCGTGTGATATACTTCTAAAATACATCCTGTTGCTGCATTGTATATCTCAATCGTATAGTTATCAACTGGCACGTCATTAAATACTGCTGCATCTGCATCTGATACTACATTTAATGTTTGTGTAAAAGGAGTAGCTCCTGTTCCTGTTATTGTATATTGAATGTTTGGTAATGCAGGTACTACTTTTACAGTGATATTCTCTCCTGTATTACAGTCTGTGTCTTTGATTACATTGATATCAGCTCCTGTCATTGGAGTAAACGAATCTATAACAGTGTTTTCTACTCCTGAACATCCTTTATCGTCGTAAACAGTGACTTGTACTGGACCTCCTGAGGTATTCGTTGTACTAAAACTTGTACTCGAACCGTCTTGGGTTATTGGACCGCTTCCGTCTGCTGGCGTATAAACAAATACATAACGTGTATAATTTGTTGAACCTCCTATAGTTCCTACCGGAATAGTTACCGTAGCAACATCTACAGTATTACCTGCACTACATCCAAATTGATCGGCAACAGGTGTACTCGGTACTATTGGAGCGTATTCATCTATTACAATATTTGTAACGGTGAAAGTACATCCATTCGTTCCCTCTCCTGTAACTGAGTATGTTCCTGGTGGTAAACCTGTTATTACATTTCCTGTAATCGTTCCTGCTACTGGCAAAATACTATAGGTTAATGGTAAAATCCCATTATCTACCGCTGTTAAAGTGATGCTTCCTGAATTATCTCCTGAACATAAACTAGCCTCAGCCGACGCCGTGAAACTAGGAATTTCAGCATCTTGAATTTCAATAGTTTTAACTACTGAACATTCTGGTGTTGCTCCTGCATCATAAACTGTTACTGTATACACTCCCGCTACCGTAGGATTCAACGTTAATGTTGTGCCTGCTAAATTCGTTCTTCCTACTGCTATACTTGGCCCTGCAACTTCATAAGCATAACTACTAGAACCTGAAGTTACTTCTAATGCTACAGTTGCTGCCATTGGTGCAGTACATGTTAACTTCTTAGTCTCTGTTAATGTAAATACTAAATCTGGTGTTATTGTTACATCTGTTGGAGTACCTTCTGTACATCCATTAGAATCTACTACATTTACTGTATAAGCATCTGCTGCTAAATTGGTAAATGTATAATTTGCAGCATTCAGTATTTGCGTTTCTACTACTCCACTTCCGTTAGATAATGTATAGGTATATGTACCTGTACCTCCTGTTGCTGTTACTGATATACTTCCTCCTACTGTGGTATCACATGAATTGTCATTCTCAGTTACTGTAAATGTTACCTCTGTTGGATTTGCTATGACTACTTGATCAGTTGACTCACAATATAATCCGGTAGCTCCATTTTTATCTCGTACTACTACTGTATAATCTCCTGCTGGTAAGTTCGTAAAGATATTGTTTGAACTAAACGTGTTACCTGCATAAGCAACTCCTGGGGTAGCTGTTTCTTCTAATTGATACACATAATCTCCCCAACCTCCTGATCCGGTGGCTGTAATAGTAGCATCTGAACCATTGTAACAGCTTACTACTGGGTTAGTAACTCCTGTTACTGATAATGAATCTGCTGGCTCTGCAATGGTAAAGTTTGCACTTTGTGCTTCACAGAATGGACTGTTAGTTCCCATATCTATTCGTACATAGTACTCTCCTGCTACCAGTCCTGTGATTGTTGCTGGTGTACCTGCTGTTCCTGTTCCTGTTACTGCCGTTGCTGTACCTGTGGTAGCATCGTAAACAATATAACTATAACCACTTGTGTATGGTGGGGTACTTGGTACAAAACTTAAGACTGCACTTCCATTATTATCTCCTTTACAATCTACATCATCTACATTGGTAATTAAAATATCAAAGGTAGGTTCTGGTTTTACCGTGTGATATACTTCTAAAATACATCCTGTTGCTGCATTGTATATCTCAATCGTATAGTTATCAACTGGCACGTCATTAAATACTGCTGCATCTGCATCTGATACTACATTTAATGTTTGTGTAAAAGGAGTAGCTCCTGTTCCTGTTATTGTATATTGAATGTTTGGTAATGCAGGTACTACTTTTACAGTGATATTCTCTCCTGTATTACAGTCTGTGTCTTTGATTACATTGATATCAGCTCCTGTCATTGGAGTAAACGAATCTATAACAGTGTTTTCTACTCCTGAACATCCTTTATCGTCGTAAACAGTGACTTGTACTGGACCTCCTGAGGTATTCGTTGTACTAAAACTTGTACTCGAACCGTCTTGGGTTATTGGACCGCTTCCGTCTGCTGGCGTATAAACAAATACATAACGTGTATAATTTGTTGAACCTCCTATAGTTCCTACCGGAATAGTTACCGTAGCAACATCTACAGTATTACCTGCACTACATCCAAATTGATCGGCAACAGGTGTACTCGGTACTATTGGAGCGTATTCATCTATTACAATATTTGTAACGGTGAAAGTACATCCATTCGTTCCCTCTCCTGTAACTGAGTATGTTCCTGGTGGTAAACCTGTTATTACATTTCCTGTAATCGTTCCTGCTACTGGCAAAATACTATAGGTTAATGGTAAAATCCCATTATCTACCGCTGTTAAAGTGATGCTTCCTGAATTATCTCCTGAACATAAACTAGCCTCAGCCGACGCCGTGAAACTAGGAATTTCAGCATCTTGAAT
>NZ_QUNS01000003.1:185482-188207 GCF_003387615.1 Tenacibaculum gallaicum
ATCTACCGCTGTTAAAGTGATGCTTCCTGAATTATCTCCTGAACATAAACTAGCCTCAGCCGACGCCGTGAAACTAGGAATTTCAGCATCTTGAATAGTTACAGTTTGTGTACCTGTAGTACATCCTGTATTTATATCTGTAACTGATACTGTATATGTTCCTGGAGCCAAACTAATAATTGCTGTAGTGTTACCTGCTGGGATAGCTACTGGAGCTCCTCCATCAACCGAATAAGTATAGTTTGCTGTGAAAGTGGCTGTATTGTGTGAACCGCTATTAATTGTAAGAGTAGCTTCTCCATTTAAAACACACTCTGCATTTTTTGTAGGTACCACATCAAATGTAACATTTTCGTGCACTATTACTGTTGTTGGTACACTTTTACAACCTGTAGCATCTCTTACTACAATATCATAACTACCTGGGGTTACATTATTTTGTGTAAAAGTTGTGTTAGTTGTTTCTGTACTAAAGGTAGCTCCTCCATTTAATGAATATTGGTAAGGTGCTACACCAGTAGTAACTGTTGCTGTAATCGTTTTGTTTGCAGGACAACTATCTGCTACTGCTGTGGTTGTAGGTAATTGTGCTACATTTAAAGTTACTGTACCTAAATTAGCGGTACATGCTCCTGTTCCATTACTATCTTCAACTTCTACCGTTACATCTACAGATGTTATACTAGTAGGTGCTGTTACTGTAATTTCATTACCTGTAACTGTTGCTGTTGCCGTCGCTTCAGATAAAGTTACATTATAAGTGTAAGGTGCAAACCCTCCTAAAACATTTTCTACTCTTATCTTCCCTGGAACGTTACATGTAATATCATTTAATTTATTCAAATTACCTGTTATAGGCTGGCCTTCTTTAATTTCAATATCTCCACTTGCCCATTGACATGCTGTTGCTCCACCATCAAAGGCATCTAAAACTATAAAATATAGGCCTGGTGGTAAGTTTTGTAATGCAGCTACTGGCGTTCCACTTGAATTTAATGTATATGAATATGAAACTGTATTAGAAATAGTACCTGTGATACCTAAAGGTTGATCATCAACACCATTGTAAAGTTCCCATGTTACAGTTTTTGTATTAAGTACACCGTCTGTATCATCTATTAAAAATGATAATTCTCCGTTGTTTGCTCCGTTACACGATTGATTTAATGCTGTTGGTGTAATAGATACGTCAAAAGTAGAATCTGGATAAGTTATTGGCTCATCATTCATTTCTATACATCCCGTAGCAATATCTCTTACGAAGAATTGATAATTTAACCCAGGAATGATATTATCAAACACCTTTATTCTTGGTTTTGTAGGATCATCTTCTGGATGCCAAGTACCAGTATTTATAGGATCTTCTGTACTAATTCCAAACTCAAATCCTGATACTCCTGAACCATCTTGAGCTTCAACCTCTACTGAATAACCTAAATTACAGTCACCCATAACGGTTACATTAACAACAATACCACTTACTTGGAAAGGCATTATAAAAATACCGTTATCCTCTCTACATCGCGTAGTACCATCAGTATTAAGAATACGAATTGAAGGATAATATGTTTGTCCTGGTGTTAAACCTAATACTTGATATAAGTTATCTCCTGGAGTTGGATGTGGCGCTACACTTACAGAATGCATTGCATTAGTAATAGGGAACCAATTAGTTCCATCAATAGTATATTCTAAATCGTATGGCGCATAATCTGCCAGTGTATAGTTTTTAAAATTGAAGTTAAAACCTGTATTAGACGGGTCAATTGTAGTACAATCTGCTGGTAAAACAGACTCTAAATTCATTAAAATTGGTGGTACTTCATTTAATGTTACCGTATTAGCATTTTTACAACCTAAATCATCAGTAATTTCTATTGTATATGTTTCGTTTCCAGATAAATTATTAAAAGAAATTGAAGCACCTAAATAATCAGTTACGGTATCTACCGTTGTACCTGCAGTATTTACTACTGTAAAACTATAAGGAGCTTGTCCATTTGAAATTGAAACATCTATACTACCTAAATCACCATTACATGATGGTTGATTTGCTGTTGATGCTATAGTAACAGGAGGTACATTTGCTATCGTAATATTATTAACTACAGTAGTACAGCTTGCAGCATCTCTTACATATACATCATAAGTGTTAGGTCCTAAATTAGTTATAGGGTTCGTGTTTGAAAAACCTGTTGTAGGTACTGGGTCTCCAGCTGTTACTACAGCATATTCGTAAGTTCCTATTCCTGTACCTCCTGTAGCACTAATTGCTATTGATCCAGGTGTACAACTAGCGTTTGTGGGTGTTGCTGTTGCTTGTAACTGCGGATTAATAGTTATACTTTTAGTAGTAATACAACCCCTACCATCTTTTACATTAACTGTATAAGTATTTGGTGTTAGTCCTGTAAAAGTATATTGATTAGGTGTTGCTGCATCTGGATTTTGCCATGGGTTTCCATTAATATTATATTGATAGTCTCCATTACCTACGGTATTGGTGACTAAAATGCTTCCACTTGTTCCATCAAAACATGTTGTTGTTACATCAAAATCTACTGTTTGTGATGGGTTTATTACTACAGTTACTGGTGCTGAATCACAACCTAAACGATCTGTAGCTACTACTGTATACGTTCCTGCTGCTGTATTTATAAATTCTGTCGTAGTCGTTCCTACTGATGCTCCTCCATTATCAAATAACTCATAACTAAATGGTGCG
>NZ_QUNS01000003.1:188590-396189 GCF_003387615.1 Tenacibaculum gallaicum
ATCTTCTGTACAGTTACTTCCATAATCTACAGTTACTGTATGAGCTCCTGCTGTTACATTATTAAAAATATTAGCATTTGCTCCTGTTTGTGCTGCGGCTCCATCTAACGAATAAGTATAACTAGCATCAAATGGTGTTATGGTGATATTTCCTGTACCATCACAGTTATATACTACAGTACTTGCAAATGCTGGTACTGCTGGTAAATCTGCTATCGTTACGGTGTCTAAAATTCTTTCACAGCCATTTGAATCTTCTACTTTTGTCTCATAATCTCCTGCTGGTAAATTAGATACTGATGTTCCTGCTATTTGTGCATAAGACCCTGCTCCTACTAATCTATAATAATAAATGTATGGTCCTGTTCCGCCTGTAGGGGCTGTAAAATTTATCGTTCCTAAAATGGTGCCTGTAGGGCTACACATTAAGTCTGTTTTACTCGCTGAGCCTCCTGCTAATGCTGTTGGAACATTAATCGTTTCTGTTGATGTGGCTACTGGTGGACAACCATTTGCATCACTTACTGTGATTTGATAAGTACCGTCTCCTAATCCTGTAAAACTGTAATTAACATCTGCTGATGGTCCTTGTACAAATGGTCCTCCTGGTCCTGTAACTGTTACGGTATACGGTGATGTTCCACTTCCTACTGTTACATTTATAGTTCCTGTATCTGTACTACAATTTGGTTGTGTTGACGTACTACTTACGGTTGGTGCTGCTATTTGATTGACTGTTACTGTATCTGTATACTCACAATAATTCGCTCCTCCATTTTTATCTCTTACATATACTGTATAGGTTCCTGCTGATACATTAATTGGACTAGAAGTGTGTGAAGTTTGAACTCCTGCTCCTGTTTCTACTATAAATTCATAAGTACCATCTCCTCCGTTTGGTGTAATTATTATTTGACCATCGTTACATGTAGCGCTTACTGCTGTTATTGTTGCTGTTAACTGTGGTAAAATAGTTGCATCTTTTGCTGGAATTGTACATCCTAATCCGTCTCTTACTTCAATACTGTAAGTACCTTCTGTTAATCCTGTAAAAGTAAATTCATCTGGAGTTGCCGTTGCTGGTGTTTGCCAAACTCCTCCATCTATCCTAAATTGATAATCATTATTACCCGATGTAACTTCTACAAGAATCTCGCCATTTCCACTTCCATCATAACATAATGTAGGCGTTACATCAAAATCTACTGTATTTGGTTCAACTACAGGTACACTAACTGGTACACAGTTAGTTCTATTAATATTAATTTGTACATCATCAATAAAATTCCCTATCGTGTTATTTCCTCCTGCTGTTGACAATGCATCAAACGCAATAACTGTAGTTGACTGTCCTACAGGAACAGTATATGTACCTGAATATACTCCCCATGCAGAAGTACCATCACTCATGGTTTCTACAACTGAAGCAGTAGCTAAATCACTTCCTATTTTTACTGTTGCCTCATCCGTACCACTTCTACCTCTGTGTGCTACTGACCAATTGATTACGTCTCCTGGTTGTGTACAATACTCTTGGTATAAAGAAGAAACTGTATTAGCATTTAATTCTGCAAAAGAATTCCCTTCATGAGCAGGAACTCCATTAAAACCGTTATACCAAATTTCAATCAAATTATCTGAAGCTGTAGAATCCCAACCAGGAACTAAATCTTCATTCATTTGCTGTGATGTTGTTGCTGAATTAGCAGGTAATTCAAAACCTCCATTTTCAAATAAGTTTGCTGTACACCCACATTCATTACAGTTTCGGCTATCTCTAACCATTACAATGTAATCAGTTGCTCTTGGTGGTACATTTGCAAATACGGGAGATGATTGCCAAGTAGCTCCTCCATCTATACTAAATGTATATGGAGGAATTCCTCCTGTAGCTGAAGCTGTTATTGTTCCTGTCGCTGTATTACAGGTTACTTCTTGAGTTGCTGAAGCAGAAAGTGTTAACTCCTCTGGTTGATTGATAACAACATTACCTAAATCTATTGGACAAGTTTGTCCGTTAACTGTTTCTCTTATAAACACATTATATGTTCCTGCTGCTAATCCTACAACTCTATATGGGTTATCGGCTGTCATTGACCAAGTTGTTCCTCCGTCTGTAGAATACTCAAAACTTCCTCCCACAACGTTGTTTGCAGAAATTGTAACAGTTCCATTGTCTGAACCATAACATTCACTATCCGTAGAACCTACAATACTTCCTGAAAATTCATTTCCTGCATTTACCGTAACCGTAATATCTTCTACACAACTACCTCCATAAGTTACTTCAACTGTATGTGATCCTACTGCTACATTATTAAATACTCCTGTATTATTAGAGTTTCCTCCTAATGTATAGGTATAAGTTCCAGCAGGTGTCGCTGTAATTGTAACATTACCTGACCCATCACAGTTGTACACCACTGAACTTGTTAAAGTTGGTGCTGATGGTAAACCTCCTATGGTCACATTATTTAAATCTATAGAACAACCATTTGCATCTACAACTCTTGTATTATAAGTTCCCGCCGGAAGTCCTGTTACTGGATTATTTGCTGCTAATGTATAAGTTGCAGCCGAATTTAACTTATAATAATATGTATAATTAGGAGTACCTCCTGTTGGTGTTGTAAAGGTTATAGTACCATAGGTAGTTCCTCCTGAAGTATTACATTCTAAATCTGTTGCTGTTGCACTACCGCCTATTAAAGCTGTAGGCTCGTTAATTACAATATTTGGAATTTCGTACAAACATTGGTATGAATTCTTAGATGCCCTTATATAAATGGTATAAGTTCCATCATCTAAACTATCAAAAGCACCTGTCGTATTCCATGTAGCGTTATCAATGCTGTATTCTACTGCATACCCTAAATTATCTCCATTAACACTAACATTAATAGTTCCGTCTGTCAAACCATTACAAGTTACATCTGTTTCTGAATGAGTAAATACTAATTCAGGTTCTACAGTAACTTCAACTGGGGCTGAAATTGTATAACAGTTATTATCATCAATAACAATAAATCGATATATTCCTTCACTACCAACTGGCACATTGTAGGTATATGGGTTTGTTGCTGGTGTTAAAAATGCAGTATTAGGAATGTCTGAAGGATTTGTATATAAATCTGTTCCTTGACTCGTCCATACAGCGAAATTATAATTGTTCCCTGACGACGTATCTAATGTTCCCCCACTTGCTGTTAATTGAATTATTCCATCTGAACTTCCTGATTCACAAGTTATATCTTTGGTTTTTAACGCTGTAAGTACTAACTCATCTGGTTCATTAATAACAATCATTTCTGTAGCGGTACACTGAGGTGTTGTAACTCTCACTGTATAAGCTCCCCCATCTGTAACATTAAAAGTAAAATCGTTATTAGCTGTTGGTCCTTCTGTTCCTACTACACTTCCACCTTGTAATAATTCATATGTATAATCTCCAGGAACATTATTTACTTGGACTCTTATTTGTGCTGAATCGTTAAAACACTGCATAGGTGTCGTAATAACATCCATATCTATGTTATTTTCCTGAATGTTAATAGGAGGAAATGTATATGTACATGAAGCTGCAGATGCACTACTTACACGGATTGAAAGGTTATAGTTTCCTGCGGCTGTTAAACCTGAAAAAACATTACTATCTTGAAAAGGAGCATTATAACCTCCTGGACCTGTTAAACTGTATTGATAACCTGCCGGTATATTGTTTACAGTAATAGACCCGTTGTTTCCACATAAAATATCTTCTTTAATAAAAGTAGGATTTAAAGTGGCTTTGTATACATTAAAATAATATTGCTGTGGACAACGACCATCGTATAAAACATCTAAACGATATTCTCCAGCATCTACAAAGTTTCTAGAAAATTCTCCGCTTCCTACTTCATTCCATGTACAGGCTGTATTTACATTAGGACACCCTGACTCTGTTACATCAGTACAAGAAGATTCATCTAATTTAAACCATTGTACTGTTGTAGCTGAAGAGGTATCAAATGGTAAATTAATCATTCTAGATCCACTATCACCACATAAGTAAACTTCGGCTAACTCTTCTCCATTACTTGCACAAGTTAACACTTGATCTGCAAATGGTTGCAATGGATTTGGTTCTGAATTATATCCTACAACATGTATGGTTTCTTCAGCATTTATACACCCTGATGCAGCTGAAGCTATCTTATTAACTGTGTACGTTCCTTCGCTAGTTACATCATAAAATGGTACCGTAGTAGTTCCTAATAAATTACCTGAAGCATCTCTCCATTCGTATGATTCAAACCCTGCTCCGGCAGTTAATGTAATACTAGCACCACACATTATTTGAGTCGTTTCAAAAGAACATCCACTTGTATCGACTAAAAAGTTTGAAGTTCCAACTATACCAAAATCACAATCGTCTATACCTGCATAACTTGGTTCATTATTAACTACAACTCCTCCTCTAATTCCTTCATATCTAGCAAACGCTTGGTTTCGAACTTCATTAGAACACACATCTCTTAATTGACTACAATCTGTCACTACTTGAACATGCATTCGAATGTTATAAAGCGCACCTCCCTCTAACACCATATTATCTGGCACTGAAATCTCTAATTCAGCTCTATTATCATTAGCTGTACTTGGTGGGTCGTATGCTGTTATAGATACTCCTGCTGGTAAATCTATATCAAAGCGTGTTCCATCTGGAGCAACAGATCCATTTGGTGCTGTAGTTGTTAATAAATCTACATTTTTTGGTAATAAATCTGTAATTACTGTATTTCTAGCATCATCTGTTCCTACATTTTGAAAGCTTATATTATAAAATAACTCACTCCCTAAACCTACAGGTGTACCTTGTATATCATTACCACTAGCATCTTCTATTGTTTTTATTAGTTGTACTTTAGGCTCTATAATTTCAACAGCTAAAGCATTTAAAAAAGGCCAATATACATCTCCACTAGTTGTAAATTTTACTTCTGCAGAGGTTTGTCCGTTGGTTATGACACTGTTATTAGGATTACTTAACTGATATAAATCTACATCAAAACCTAAGGTGTTTTCACTATCAGGGGTTCGGGATGTTACATATTGATCATACCTAGTAATACTACCATTAAAAAAATTACCACTGGGATTTGTATTAGGAGTAGACTGATTTACAAAATTACCAGCTGTATTTTTAATTTGAAATCTATCTCCATATATACTTCTATCTCCCTCTAAGGTTGCAGCCAAAAGACTAACTCTTACTGGTGCTGGATTTGCAGGATTAGGACCAACTGGAACTGTTGTAAAACCTGAGTATGATAATTCTACATCATTACTTCCATTAACATCGGCATAACCATCAAAAATAGCTATATTTTTACTAGATAATGTTTGATTTTCATAAATAACAACCATAGTCCAACCAGCCGAACCTCCTAGACCACCAGAATAATCCCTTCCTCTTACTCCTCTTATATTAGCAGCCACATAGGTACCATTATGTCCATCAGGGTTTACTGTTGCTAACCCTTGAATGTCAGTTGTAATATCCTTGTAATACACATAACTAAAGCCTTCATCATAAACAGTCTCATCAGCTGTTACATCTTGATATCCTCCTGTTGGTAATTTGAATTTTATTTGACTTGGATCTCCTGACCTATCGTTGTAATAATCCCACGATTCATATGGATATACTCCCGCCCAATACAATCCTGCATATACTACTTTAGAACAAGTTGGTAAATTTAATATATCAGAACTTGAAGAAAATGTTGATGGGTCGCTATCAATATCAATATACTGCATATTAAGATTCCCATTAGAGCTAGAGCCATCATATGGGTACACTGGATAGTAAGGGTAACTACCTCTCCTACTTAAACTGTTATTGGCAATAAACGTAATATCTCCTTTAATATTAATACCTCCAGAAGTACCATCAGGTTTTATTGTTCTTAAATTAAACCCTGAAGCTGCTTTGGAAATTGCTTTTTGAGTTTTTTGTGGCAATGAGGCTTTTAACTTAGCATAACCTTCAGCTTCATTTAGATCCTCTTTTGCTGATCTCTCTTGTGAAAAACCAATAAGAGTCTGTAATACAATTATTAATAGGGTAATTATTCTCTTCATAATATCAATTGGGGGAATTAATTAATCAAGTTCTTCTGTTATATATTTTATTTTATCTGTATGATTGCTTTACGATCGTAAAAGGCTCCATTTAAGTTTGTGTTATACATCTTAATCGCTTCTGTTCTATCTGTTGTTTTAAAAATGTAGATATGCATGTAGCCTGTTTTTGGGTCCACAAAATAATCTGCATCTATATCGTCACCTCGTAATTCATCAACATTACGGTCAGCTAGTGCTTTTTGTGAGTTTACATAAACTCGTAAATAATATCCTGGTTCTACTCCTTCAGCATCCATAGGATAAACTCTAGCAGGTGGTTGTGTTTTAGGTTCTTCGGAGCTACTTAACGCTCCCCCTAAGGTTATTTTAACCACATATACTGGATCTTTTGTAGTCTTGTTAACTTTTATTGTAGAATTGTCTTTTTTATCATCGTTTTTCTCAAACAAACGAGTTTTATCATTAAAATCATCTACTTCTTCTTCTGCATCTTCTTCTTTAGCAAACCTGTCAAGATATACATAGTATAATTTTTTCTTAGGCTCAAATACATATTTTGCTTCAATATCTAATCGTGACCATTTATCTATTAACGCTTCTGCATTTTCTTTACTTCTAAACTGATCAGAAACCACATAATACATTGTACCACCTCCACCAGAACGCGTTACTGTACTTTTACGCCACGGTTTATTTGATCTTCTTTTTAACGAAGTATCTTTTGCTTGAACAGTATCTTTTATTATTATAGTGTTTGTAGTTGTTTTTGGTACTGGTTGATTTTTCAACAAACGTAAAACTTCATCAATCTTTTTATTTAAAATATCAATAGAATCTTGTGCTTGCTGAATTTCATCAGATAAATCGTTATGTTCTGGGTTTTTATATGCTATTTCTTGTTTTGGTGCTCTTTCTGGAAGACTAACTTTTACATTACCCGTTCGTCTTTTTGGTCGCTCTCTTGTAAACGATTTTTTTCCAAAACTGTAAATTAGCCCTATTTCATTGGTTGCAGCAAAACTGCTTTTTTCATAGGTAAAACCAATTGCTAAATTTTCAGATAAATTAACCCCTACTCCTGCTGAAATACCGTATGTTTTATCATAACCTGCTTTTACCCATCCAGCTTTTGGTAAATCTACAATGGCATTTGCTCCATAACCAAACTCTCCTTCTCCTGGTTTTCTTGCCATTGCTAACATTCGTATATCTGCACCTTCAAAAAGCCCTTTTGCATAAGTAAACTCATGCGAATACATTAAGTGACCTGAAAATGTTTTTTCTCCAAAAGAAGTAGCCATTTCACTTTTTTTCATATTGAAATCCAACAAGTTTTCGAAAAATACTCCTACATCAAACTTTCCTATTGATAAGGTTATAGCTGGCTGAAAATTTACAACAGGTATATCTTGGTAATTGGATATTTGTGGTTCTGGATCTGTTGAATTCACTTTTAATCCATCAGCACTTCTCCTACTATATAAAAAGTTAAACCCAAAAGTTAAATCCATCGTTTCGTTTAACTGCAAACGATGCGCATAATTTGCTAAGGCTCCAAAATCTTTAAATACTCCTACCTCTTGTTGATAAACTGCTAAACCTGCTCCCACATTTTCTCGCATTTTTCCCGAGTAGGCTGCTAAATATAGTCTAGGATTGTCTTCAAATTCAACATTACTATTTCTTACGATAGCCGAAATTGAAGTTTTATTTTCTCGTAAAGCAGAAAAAGTAGGCACCGTTAAAAAACGGTTAAATTTCATGAAGCTACGGGAGCTAAAGCTATTGTATTGCTGCTCACCATCAGAAAATTGTGCTTGCATCACAAACACATTTAACACCAAAACAATAAATAAAGTAATTTTTTTTATCATCTAAATTTAATCTATTACCGATATAGTTCCCGCTTTTATCAGTTTATCGTCTTTAATAATCTTATAGTAAAATATTTTCTGATTGCCAAGACTTTCCATAGGCCAATCATTTTTATAATCGGTTGTTTTTAAAATTTCTTTTCCACCTGAATTGTACAAAACAACTTCTACATTAGGTTGATATGCATAAGAGTTTGACAATTTCCAAGTATCATTCGCTCCATCTTGATTTGGCGACACAATATTAGGTACTATTATTTGTCCATCTGGTTCTACAACTTCTACCGTTCTTGTTACTGAACAGGCTCCTACTTTAACAGATACTGTGTAAAACCCCAAAGTAGTTACTGTTAGTTCTTCTGTTGTTGATAACAAGGCTCCTGAGGTATTTTCTCCTTCGTACCATTCATACGATTCTCCTCCTGCCGCTGTTATGGTTGCTGAGCTTCCTTCTTCCATTACTACAATCTCAGAAGGAGTAATAGTTACTGCAGAATCGTCAAACAATACTACATTTATTGGGTCTAGTTCATTATTACAACCAAAACCTGAGTATTTCAACACATATTCTCCAACTTCAGTTACTATTAGGTTTTCAGGATTTGCAGGAGTAACATCATCCGTACCGTCTTTTATCCATTGATACGTATAACCTGCTACTACATTATTTATTGTATAAGTTATAGAAGCCCCAGCGCATAATGAGTTTGAAGTTGATGTACTGCTTATTTCAGGTACTTCAGCTAACTTAATATTCAACTCATTAGATGCTCCTTCTGTACCGTTAAAACTTGCTTTTAATGTATACACTCCATTATCTGTATACGAATTGACTGTATGCTCATTTCCCGTTTCTCCTGTTGCTACATTATCTTTATACCATTCAAAACTCAACAAAGCTATTTGGTCTGATGTTAAATCATAATCATTCCCATCCTCTGCTTCAGCCATAACCCCAACTATACTTAGCTTAGTACTTACGGTATTACATTCTTCATAATCTTCAGCTCTTATTATTGGGGTAAATGATGTTACATCCAACATTATAAACTTTTCAGAATCTACCACAGCGTCACAAGCTGAACCAGTACTTTTTGTTACTCTAGCATAATATGTTCCTGGTGTTGACGTATCAATACATAATTGATCTCTTACAGCAGTACCCATTGTTGAGCCATTCCTAAACCAATCAATTGTAACGTCAGTAGGATTAGCATCATGCGTAATACACAGTTCTTTTGTTTCTCCAAACAAAAGAATTCTTTTTAATGCACCAACATTCGTTACTGTAAAATCAGCTGTAGTTTGTTGCTGTAACACTACATCGTTTGACTTTGTTGTTGTACAGGTTCCTGTATCAATTATCAAATGATACGTTCCAAACTGCCCTGTTGTTGGTGTTGTATACGTTGAAGAATTAGATGATTGAACTAAACTACCATCTAAGTACCAGTTATAAGTTAAACCAGAGCGATTCGTGTTAGCTTCAAAAGTATGTGACTCATCCCCACATATTTCCACTGTTGATGGTCCTTTTATTTGTTTAGCTGTATTATCTAAGATAATTACAGAAGATATTGTTGAAGTTACACTACCACATTTTCCATTATTAATTTTTACCTGATACTTTCCTGACTCAGTAACCTCTAGTTTAGGCTCTGTTGTAGTGGTAAATAGCACATCATCTTTATACCATTGATAATCAGCATTCTTATCAGTATTTAATGTAAGTTCAGCAGACCCGCTATCACAAAGTATAACGTCTTCATAATTATTTAACACTAAATCTGAATCATATTTATACGCTTCAAAAGGATCTGAGTCTGGGCTTGTTTCCTCTGATGAAGATACTGAAGAAGCTCTCAATCTCACTTTATAATTCGCACCATAAGTATTATCTGGTAATCCAAAACTTCTGGTAAAAGTATAACGATTATTCGCATTGGTAAATGTTAATACGTTTGTTGGGCTCCCCCAATTACCATCTTTATCTGATAATTCAATGGTATAAGTATTACCTGAATCAGGTAGAGTTGTTACATTAAATGTAACAGTTTGACTCCCATTAAGACAAACAACACCAGACTGAACCTCGGGCTTAAGTAGCGTCTGAGATACAGCACTTGTTGCACAAAACAGAAGTGTCGCTAAAAGTAATAAAATGCTTTTAGTGTAGTTTTTCATCTAAGGGATCCTTTAAGGGGTGTCAAATTTATAGTTTTTCTTAACAAAAACGGTACTAAAATTAACAAAATTTAACGTCGAAATATATAAAATCTATATGTAACCTACAACTAAAGTTTAAAAACACTAA
Organism: Tenacibaculum gallaicum; assembly: GCF_003387615.1. Lineage (GTDB taxonomy): Bacteria > Bacteroidota > Bacteroidia > Flavobacteriales > Flavobacteriaceae > Polaribacter > Polaribacter gallaicus. The sequence continues at coordinate 198,905 of NZ_QUNS01000003.1, forward strand.
AAAACTGTTAATAAAACACTGTATAACAGATTTTTAAAAAATAACTTAACAACCTTAAATCTAACCACAGAAAAGTAACCTCATTATATTAAAAATCCACCGTATATTTGTTATCTATTTTTTGAATCATGACTAAGAAAATCACCATAGCCATTGACGGTTTTTCATCTACAGGAAAGAGTACTATTGCTAAACAATTAGCTAAAAAGCTAAGTTATATTTATGTTGATACTGGTGCCATGTATAGAGCTGTTACTTTGTATGCCATGCAACATAATTATATTTCTGAAAATCATTTTAACTCAGAAGATTTAATTGCTGATTTACCTAACATTTCTTTGTCTTTTACCTTTAATAAAGAACTTGGTTTTGCTGAAATGTTTTTAAACGGAACCAATGTTGAAAGAGAAATTAGAACTATTGAAGTTTCTAAATTCGTGAGTAAAGTTGCTGAAGTTTCTGAAATTAGAAAAAAGTTAGTGCGTGAGCAACAAGAAATGGGTAAAAACAAAGGTATTGTTATGGATGGTCGCGATATTGGAACTGTTGTTTTTCCTGATGCGGAATTAAAGTTATTTATGACTGCTTCTGCCGACAAACGCGCAACCCGCCGATATAAAGAATTGCTAGATCGTGGTGATAAAGTAAACTACGAAGAAATATTACACAATGTACAAGAGCGTGACCGTATAGACTCTACCCGAAAAGACTCTCCTCTAATTATAGCTGATGATGCTATTGAGTTTGACAACTCTGACATGGGGCTTAAAGAACAGTTTGAACGTATTATGAGTTTGGTTAATCTTAAAGTTCAGTAAGAACAAACTTCAACCATCGTTATATCCCCTAAAGTTCTTCTGGTTTCTTTTTGTTTTTTTTATGTAAAGTTGTAAATTTCTTACATGGAAAATCTTCAAAAAATAATCAATATTACTCAAATACGAAAAGCTGACGAACACACTATTTCTAAAAAAGAAATTACTTCTTTTGCTTTAATGGGACAAGCATCTTTAGCGTTTGTAAAAGCTATTGAACCCTTATTAAATCGTTCTTTAAAAATTGCTATTGTTAGTGGTGCTGGCAATAATGGTGGTGACGGATTTGCTATTACCAGAATTTTAAGAAGTAAAAAATATACTGTACAGCCTTTCTTGGTTCAGTTTAAAAATACACTTAGTCCTGACTGTGATATTAATTTTCAAAAACTTGATGATACTATTAGCATAAAGTCAACTAGTGAAGTTCATGACTTTTCTGAGTATGATGTGATTATTGATGCTATTTTTGGTTTTGGGCTTTCCAGACCAATTACTGGTTTTATAAAACATGTTGTTGAAAGCATTAATAAGGCTAAAAAAACTGTGTATGCTGTTGATGTTCCTTCTGGATTGTATTGCGATAAGTTACCTGATTCCGATACTGTTGTACAAGCAGACCTAGTAGTAAGTTTTCAACGACCAAAACTTTCTTTCTTTTTTCCTGAAAATGGAAACCATGTAAAAAATTGGAAAACGGTTGCTATTGGTTTAGATGAAGATTTTATTCAGCAACAAGAAAGCAACTATTTTATTCTAAACGATAGAATTGCTGATACTTTAATGCCCAGACCACGTCAATCACACAAAGGAAGTTACGGACACGCTTTATTAATTGTTGGTTCTTACGGAAAAATGGGAGCTGCCGTACTATCTTCTAAAGCTTGCTTACGAAGTGGTGTAGGGTTATTAACTAGTTATGTACCAAAATGTGGATATCAAATTATGCAATCTTCCATTCCAGAGGCTATGTGCCTAACTGATGAGAATGAAGAATTCGTGACCCAACTCCCAGAAATTTCCAAATACGACGTTCTCGCAATAGGTCCTGGATTGGATGTTAACGAAAAAACAACACTTGTTGTAAAAAAATTAGTGTCAGAAAACAATACTCCGTTGGTTATAGATGCCGATGCTATTAATATTATTGCTCAAAACGAAGAATTAAAATCGTTACTTCCTAAAAATTCTATTTTAACTCCACATATTAAAGAGTTTGATAGATTGGTTGGAAAATCGGACACCTCAACTGAACGTTTTCAGAAGCAACTTGAGTTTTCTGTAAAATATCAATGCGTCGTGGTTTTAAAAAATGCATATACTGTGATTTCTTCTCCTGAAGGAAATTTATACTTCAACACTTCTGGAAATCAAGGAATGGCTACTGCCGGTAGTGGCGATGTACTCACAGGTGTTATCACTGGGTTATTAGCACAAAATTACGCTCCTTTACATGCTGCTTTATTAGGTGTATATTTCCATGGAAAAGCGGGCGATGAAGCCGCTTGCAAAAAAGGATACAATGCATTAATTGCTTCTGATATTATTGACGCTTTACGAATAGAAAAAAGTTAGTTTTCTTTAGAAATTGACTGAATTAGTATTGCTAGTAACATTACCAAACCACACCCTAAAGCATTTAGCCATAGGTATGGTAGCCAATCGAGATACCAAACTGTAATAATTAATAGTTGCGTAATAATTGCTGCAATAAATACTGCATTTCCTCTAACAAATTTTATAAAAAAGGCTAATAAAAAGATACCTAAAACGTTTCCGTAAAAAATAGACCCAATAATATTTACCAACTGAATTAGGTTATCAAATAAATTGGCTACACAGGCGACTGAAATTGCCAAAATACCCCAACCTAGCGTAAACCATTTCGACATTTTCACATAGTGCTCTTCGTTGTGTTCTTTGGTTGAGTTTCGTTTATATAAATCAATCACTGTAGTACCTGCTAAAGCATTTAATTCAGAGGCTGTAGAAGACATGGCTGCAGATAAAATTACCGCTAACAATAAACCTATCAATCCTTTGGGTAAATTATTCAAAATAAAGTGGATAAACACATAATCTTTATCGTTCGTTTCTACCAGTGGATCAGCTTTTGAAATAACAGTTTTCGCCGTTTCTTTTAGTACTTTATCTTGCTCATTAAACTCTTGAATTTTCGTGACATTTTCAGGAGTCAATCCTTCAAAAATCAACGCTTTTTTTCGTTCTTCGATAAATCGATGTTGCTCATCTAGTTCAACATATTTTTCAATCGTTTCGAGGTTTGAATTCGCTATTGCTTCTCCTGCTTTTGGGTTAAAATTTAACGGTGCTGGATTGAATTGATAAAACACAAACACCATCACTCCTACTAACAGAATAAAAAATTGCATCGGTACTTTTAACAATCCATTAAAAATCAAACCTAGTTGACTTTCTCGCAATGATTTTCCTGACAAATAGCGTTGTACTTGACTTTGATCTGTACCAAAATACGATAACATTAAAAATGTTCCTCCTAAAATACCTGTCCAAACAGTATAACGATTATTTAAATCCCAAGAAAAATCGAGTACTTGCATTTTATCAGAAGCTCCTGCAATTTCTAATGCTTTTGTAAATGTAATATCGTCGGGTAAGTATTGTAATATCAAATAAAAAGCAACAAACATTCCTGCAAAAATTACTGCCATTTGTTGTTTTTGTGTAACACTTACCGCTTTGGTTCCTCCAGAAACAGTATAAATAATTACCAAAACACCTATAATAATGTTTAGCGTAACTAAATCCCACCCTAAAACTGCTGACAAAATAATAGCGGGTGCAAAAATGGTAATTCCTGCTGCTAATCCTCGTTGAATTAAAAATAAGATTGCAGTTAATGTTCTTGTTTTTTGGTCGAACCTTCCTTCTAAATATTCGTAAGCTGTGTAAACTTTTAATCGGTGATAAATAGGAATAAATACCAAACAAATAATCACCATGGCAATCGGCAATCCGAAGTAAAATTGCACAAAGCCCATTCCGCTATGAAATGCTTGCCCCGGAGTAGATAAAAAAGTAATAGCACTGGCTTGTGTTGCCATTACTGACAAACCAATCGTCCACCACTTACTTTGGTTTCCTCCTTTTATATAATCTTCAACATTTTTACTCCCTCTGGTTTTCCAAGCTCCGTATAAAACAATAAACAATAAGGTTACTGAAAGAACAATCCAATCTATTAGTTGCATGTTTATTTTGTATATATGTTAGTAATTATATAAAATAATACGATGTATACTAAATTAGCTACTAAGACTAACGTATACTCTTTTTTCCATACATACTTTTTATCCATACTTTATTTTTTTAGTTAATTATTATTTTGGTTTTTCGTAGAAACTATTGGCTAATGATGCTTCATTTAACAAAGGCATTTTAAACTGAATTGGTTCTTTTGCTGGTTTTGTTGGCTGCCCATTTTCATCTTTAGCATACCAAGTTATGGATTTTGGTAACAACAAACCGTTAACATTTTCCCAATCGTTATACCTTATAATTTTATAAGCATCGGTTGGTTCTTTACTAAAAAAGGTTACCGTATACCCTAACCATGCCATTTGTTTTGTTTCTGGATGGTAAAATATAAAATAATTATCATCTGGTGAAGTTCCTACGTTGGCTTTATATGAAATTTTTATTCCTGGGTAGGTTATTCCTTCAAAAGTTAAGGATTCTGTTTCTGAATATACAATTCCGTCATCAGCTAACACAAAAGGCATTGCGTAAAAATAAAAATATAGGTTATAATAAAACTCAGGGTTTCCTTTAAATGCTGTTGAATCTTGTTGGTTTATCCAAATTTCTTTTCCATCAAACCCTAAAGAATACTCTGGTGAATTCACTACTGTTTTTCTTGAATGTAAATCTGTAGTGTGTTCTTCATTTTTTAGCGTGAACGACAATGTTTTCATTTTCTTCCATTGTGCTATTCCTCCATGTTTTTCAAGAACTTTCTCTAAAACTTTTGGATATTTTACTTCTTTAACTACTTCTTGCTTTACAGTTTCTTTCTGGGGTTTATTTTTACAAGCTACCAAAGCTATAACTACAGCAATTAGTACTACTATTTTTTTCATGATAATTGATTTGTTTTAATTGGTCGAAACTGCCACTAAAAATTACAGTAAAAATAAAAAACTCTCTAAAATACATTCAGAGAGTTTTATGTTAACTATAAAAATTGAATGAATTATTCATCCGTTAGACTCTCCATAAAAGCTACTAGGTCTTCAATTTCTTTTTCTGACAAATTCAATTTATCTGACGGTAAGGTTTGATTTGGCACTTCGTACCCTAATCCTTCTCCTCCACCTTTATTATAAAAATCAATTACTTGCTCTAAAGTTTCATATACCCCATTATGCATATAGGGAGCCGTTTTGGATACATTACGAACGGTAGAAGTTTTGAAAAAGTATTTTCTTTCTTCTGTTTTAAATATATTATACCCCCCTAAATCATTATCTAACCCTGTTTCGTCTAAATTTAGAACTCCAATAGATTCTACTTCTGTTTCCGTAAAATTAGGTGGAACTGTTCCGTTAAACACTGGTGGAAAGTGACATGTTGCGCATTTTGCTTTCCCCATAAAAAGATTAAACCCATTAACTTCAGAAGTTGTTAAAGTATTTTCTTTATTGTTGATATTCTTATCAAATTTAGAATTAAAATCACCTAAACTTCTGATGTAGTTCGCTATTGCATTTCTGATATTGAAATCAGTTATTTTTCCATATAAATCAGTAAAAGACTTTGTATATACACTGTCATTTTTTACAGTTTCCGTCAAATGTTCTAAGTTGGTATGAAACTCATTTTTGTTTTCCACCACTCCAACAATTTGCCCCTCTAAGCTTCCCGCTCTTCCATCATGAAAAAAAGTTTGCTGATAAGCTGCATACGGTAATGTTGGCGTATTTCTTTTTTGCTTCGGAAACGTTGCTAATCCATCAGTAAAAGCCTTGTCTTTAATATGACAAGTAGCACAACTCATCACTCCATCTTTAGATAAGTTTTTATCATTAAATAACTTTCTTCCTAACGCTATTTTCTCATCAGACATGGCTTTTTCTAACTGATGATAGTCATTAAAGAAATTAATATTAAACGTTTCTTTTGAAAACAACGAGGTGATATTATTATTAAATGCCATAGTTAATGGAAATTCTACCTTCCAATCTTCAGCAGTTTTTGCCAATAACTCCAATTGTTTGTGCGCATGATTTTTAATAAAATTATAACGATTAAAAGAAATAAACTCCCCTTCATTTAATGTTTTTGACGCTGCTTGTAATTCATCTATCCAAGCTGTGTATAATTCTGATTTTGAAAACTCCTTTTTATATACATCTATAATAAACAATAAAGTCTCATAATTTGTTTTAGCCTCTATTAATGATTGTTCTAATACTGGTGAATCAAAACCTGTAATTCCTACCAAAGCTATACGAACAATTTGATCACGTAACAACCATAAAATATGATGTTTTTTTAAATACAGTGTATTATTTTCAGCTATTAATTTAAGTCTATTCGCAGTTGCTTTTACTATGTTATCTACCTCAATAGTATCAAACTTATCCTCATATAATAATTCTTCTATAACTTGAAACCCGAAAGGATTTCTTATTTTAATATCTGTTGCATCTTCTTCTTCTACCTTTAAAATATTCGGAGCATTTAAACTCTTATAATTTTCTTTATCAGCAAAGGCCAATATTGGTTCAATTAACTTAAACTCTTTTCTTGCTAATTTGTATTTTTTCAGTTTTTCTGAAGCCTCATCAACAGCATTAATTTCTTCTAAATTTGAAATACAGCTGTCAAGATGTTTTGAATAGTATTCCTGAACTTTAGCTACTAAAGCTTGATTATCAACTTTTGTATAACTCGCTGTTTTTTCTTGTTTACAACTAATTATAGATACCAGAAAAAGACACATGATAACATGTGTCTTTTTTATTTTTTGAAAATTATTTTCCATTATCTATCTAATCCTTGAATCACATATAATTGACTTCCTTCTTTAGAAGTTTCAGCTGCATCATTTGCTAAAGGGTCTGTAAAAGCTCCTCCATCAGCAGGAACCCATCCGTGGTTTTGAGTAATTAACAAAAAAGTATTACTTACTCCAATAGTTTTAGAAATATCAATCATACCTGTAATCTCCCATGCTTTTTCTTGAAAAGAACGTCCGTAACCTTGAGCAGAGGCTGCTACCTGATCACACTCTAACACCTTCTTTAACTCTCCAGTTTTTAAATTGTATTGATACAGACTAGCTGCGTGATTCTTTTCTCCATCAAAATAACCGTTTGGATCTTCTTGAATATACGCGTAGTTTTCTGTTACTACGATATTATCTGGACTATGAAAAGCGCTTGCTTTACCATCTAACTTATCACCATCTAATACACACGTAATTTTTGCTGTCCCAGTAGGATCGTTTTCATTTAATTCCACCTTATACACACGTCCGTAAATACTTCCTTTACCAACTAAACCATCTTTTTTGCGACCTGTTACACAAAAATAGATTTCACGATTATTTTTAGCAGAACCTCTTCTCCAATCAATATCTTCTAAACGAGAGAATCCCATCACTCCTTTTTCTTTAGCTTCAGCATCTAATAAATCAATATTCTTTTCAGTTAACTCAACAAAAGAAGCATTATAAGTTGCACCCTCTTTCATATCTACCTCATACGTAATACCTTCATCAGTCACTTTTAATCCGTATAGTTTACCTCCTTCTAAATCTCCCCTATCACCAACATACATCCCTAATTGACCTGAAGGAACTTCGTTATCTGAATGATCGTCTCCAATAAAAACTACTGTTTTACCGGCATAAGCGTCTTTACCTATTACCACAGCGTTTTCTGTAGACCATTGTCCCATAGCTGTTAACATTCTTGGAGTACTTGCTGCTGAAGCATTTTTTGAAGGATCTGTTGCGAAAACTCCTTTAGAAGCTCCTCCCCATTCTCCTCCTGATAAATATAATGGGCCAAAGCCATGTTCTTCTTCAGTAATTAATGAACCTGAACACTGTGCTGTACTCGCAGTAGCATTTGCATTTAAAATATACTCACCATGCACAGGCTTAAAAGTTTTATCTAGCTTTATACGAGCAATTGAATAATCTGCCTCAATATTATTTATTAAAGTATAAGTTCCATCTGAGTTCCTCATTAATCCAGCTCCATCTGCCATAGAACCATATACAAAGTTTGGTGTATCTTCTAACTTATCTTCAGAAGACAATAAAGGAAAAATGTTTACTCCAGAAAACTCTGATTCTAATTTTAAAAAGTTTGGAGTTTTTGAGTGTGCTTTTAATTCAATTAAGTCCCCTTGGTTAGGTGTACTATCAGAATCACAAGATGTTAAAGCAATCGCACCACAAACACCTAAGAATCCTAATTTAAGTAAGTTTTTCATTATTATGTTAATTTTTGTTTTATGTCTGCAAATCAACAACACTTACTTTAAGAAGTTCTTAGCTGTAGTTTAAATCTAGCTCACTAAAAGGTTACGAAGGTTACCATAACATTAAATACATGATAACAAGAAGACCTTAACATATTAATTATCAACACTATTTTAAAAATGCTATTATACCTAAAATAAAAGCACTTAATACATAAAAAATATATAGAATTAGATTTAGCAATATTACTTTTTGTTCTTTTAATACAAAAAGCACCTTTTTAAAGGTGCTTTTTGTCTTGCATCAAGTTTTTACTTTGGTTAGAGTAAAAAATCATTTTGTTTTTCTTTTTCTTCATAGAACTTTCCCTACGACGTGATATAATTCCCCATTTTATATCTTAACCTTATTGAAGGTCTAAATTTTAACCGAGACAAAAATAAGCCGTCTAATTTTCTTTTTGGTAAGTCAGTGACTTACTTTTAGTAAGTCACTGACTTACTTTTTCACCAAAATGATGTAAAAAAGGCCTCAAAAGCCAAAAATTTCGTTAAAACAGTAATTATTTAAAATTTTATATATTTGCTTTTTATGAAAAAAATGAATTTACATATAGCACAAGAGCTTGTAAGCTTAACATGTGGTTTTCGTGGGAATCCTGATGAAGGAATCTTTCGAAAACGGACGTTGTATGTTTATTATAATGAAAACTCAAATATGATTTGATTATAAAAACTAATGATATACAAAGCGTCCAAAATTAATTGGACGCTTTTTTTTATATTTTTTTTTGAAAAATGGAAATTTAATTTAAAACATACTAAAAACTCTTAATTGAACTCTAAGACACTAACGTACAAAACGTTACAAAAACACTACTTATCTGGATATTATCCGGACAGCTCTCTCTTACCTTAAAAACAACCCAACTATCTGATTACCAATAAATTAAACACCTAAAACACTTGTTTTATTGTAAAAATTCCGTATATTTGTACCATACTTATTAAAGTATATTAATAAATAATAATTTAAAACTATGGTATTAACTAACATAAACAAAAGTATCAGCTTAGCTTATGGAAAAGGAGCTGATTACAGAACAAAAAAAGACAAGGATGTTTATTGTGGAGCAAAATATTTAATGAGGAATTAGTAATTATTCTACACTTATATATAACACAAAAGCGTCTTTTTAAAAAGACGCTTTTTTTTATTAAAAAACACATTTTTAACAAGTTAAAACTTGTGTAATTCGTTTTTTTTCACTATATTAAGAAGACAAATAAATGCTATGAAAACATTAAAATTGCACATACTAAATGAAAAAGGACGTTTACTCATTAAACAAGGACGCTTACTAAAATTATCTTCATTATCTATAATGCTGTCACTATTTTAGAATTAAAAATCAACTAGCGTTCATTTCAAAATTGCAAACGCTCCCTTTATGACAAAGTAGAATTCCCTGAAGTCTGTTGTACTCAATAGGCCTTAGTAGTAACGCATCTTCATGAATTGATGTTTCAATCAATTTAATTCTACCTACTACCCAAACACTTGGGTTGGATGACTATTGCCTCATTAAAAAAATGATGTAATACACACGAAAAATTTATTTCGATGCTATACGAGCCGCACATGCGGCTAGGAAAACTATTGTCAAAATTTAAAAATTGAAATTATGAGAACTTTAAAATTTACACTACTAATAAGCACGTTATTTTTGTTAACTACAAGTTGTACAGACTTAACAGAAGATATTGTACCAAACAACACTGTTAACCAAACAGAATTAATTACAAGTACTAATGTACCTACCGATGGTACCAGCGATGACGGTACTGGAACTACCGACCTTGATACAGGTGGTACTGAAAACGATAACGATGGAGGTAAAGGAAATTAACCTTTATCAATAAGCTAAGCCTTTAACTTTTTGTTAAGGGCTTTTTTTTTAGATTTGTTTACTCTATAAAATTAAGATGATAAAAGATTTTATTCTATTTTTTTTGTTAATTCTATTCTCTAAAAATTGCTTAGGAAACAACGTCGACTTTAAATTAGTTCAGAACGATAGTATTAATATTTGGATTAACAATTCCAGAAGTAAAAAATTGGAAGTTAATGACAAAAAAAAACTTCTTTTTAAGGCATATCAAAACATATTAAGCTACAATTTAAACAAACCTCTTGAATTAAGCTCTATAGCTTATGAATATTATAAACTAAAAGATACATCGTTATTTAAAGAAGTTAATAATAAAGCTATAAAAATTTCTCGAAAAGTGAAAAACTATTATGCTCTAGGTGATGCTTATTGGAATTTCGCTACATATTATGTTAGAAAACAAAACTACCCTAAAGCATACTATCATTTTAATAAAGGATATGACGCTTTTGATAAAGGAAGCCATAAATATGAAAAAGGAAAAATGTTATTTGGTATGGCTCACATTAAAGGAAGGTATAGAGATTACTATGGAGGAGAAAACTTGACTATTAAAGCTATTAAAATTTTTAAACTTCTAAACAAAAACAAAGATCTTTATATATCTTACAACCAACTTGCATTATTGCAAGCAGACGTTAAAGAATATGATAAAGCTCTATTTTATTACAATAAATCTCTTGATTACTTTTCTAAAATAAAAGATAAAAAGAATATCTATTTAGGCAGTTATAACAACATAGGTAATATATTCAGGGAAAGAGGTAATTATAGAGATGCAATTAAAACTTATAAAAAAGATTTAGATAAAAAAATAAAACCTCTTCATTATGCTACCCTTCTTGACAACATAGCATACACTAAACTTCTTCTAAAAGACACCACAGAACTTGAAAAATCTTTTTTTAAAGCTTTAACTATTAGAGATAGTTTAGGTAATAAAACAGCTATTTTAGCTTCGAATATTCATATTTCAGATTATTACAAATACATAAAAGACACCACAAAAGCGCTACAATATGCCAAAGAAGCTAATTTATTAGCTAAAGAGTTAAAAAATGGAAGAGATTATTTAACTACATTAAATCAACTCGCCAACTTAGACAAACAAAATTCTAAAAAATACTTAGATCGTTATATTGTGTTTAACGACAGCTTAATTAGTGCTGAACGAAGAATACAAAACAAGTTTACGCGTATTGAGTTTGAAACAGATGAATATATTGAAGAAACCGAGCGTTTAAGTCAACAACGTATATGGATTATAGTAACTAGTTTTGCGGGTCTGTTAGTTCTTAGCCTACTATATTTTTTACGTGTACAAAAAGTAAGGAACGAAAAATTAAAACTAGAAGCGGAACAACAAAAAGCTAATGAAGAAGTGTATGTATTAACACTACAACAACAAGCTAAGTTAGAAGAAGAACGTGTTAACGAACGTAACCGTATTTCAGCAGAACTACACGATGGTGTTTTAGGAAAACTTTTCGGTACTCGGGTAAACCTTGGTTTTTTAGCTATGCAAATGAAACCTGAAACCCAAGAAAAACATCAAGCTTTTTTAGACGAATTACAAGAGATAGAAAAGGAAATTAGAGATGTTTCTCACAGATTAAGTGATAATTTTGATAGCACTAATATTAACTTTACAACAATTTTAACACAACTTTTAAAAGACAGGAGCGTCATTGGTAACTTTACTTATCAATTTGATTTTGATAAAACTATCCCTTGGAGCGAAATTAGCGAGGTTACAAAAGCCAATGTATATCGTATCATTCAAGAAGCTTTACAAAACATTATTAAGCATGCTAAGGCAAAAAATGTTACCTTAGACGTTTCTTTTAAGAAAAAAGAGCTCATTATTTCGTTAAAAGACGACGGAATTGGTTTTAATACCGAGAAAAAGAAAAAGGGAATTGGTATAAAAAATATTACAGCAAGGGTACAAAAACTAGGTGGTAATTTAGAGTTTTTTTCTAAAGAAAACCAAGGAACTACACTTGTTATTATAACCCCTTTTAATACTAAAAATGGAAAGTAAAAAGTATAACGCTTTAATAATTGACGATCACCCCTTAATATCAGAAGCCTACAAAAGTGCTTTTGCTTATATTGAAAGTCAAAATAAAAATGTTTCTTTTCAGGTACAAATAGCAAATAACTGCGGTACTGCCGATGAAATTATAGAAACGTATTCTTCTTCTAATCGATCTATTGAAATTATTTTTTTAGATATTAGTTTACCTCCTCTAGAAGAAAAAGGTATTTTATCTGGTGAGGATTTAGGTTTGATTATAAACGAAAAGCTTCCTGAGTCTAAAATTATTATCTCCACTACTTTTAACGATAATTATCGAGTACATAGCATTTTAAAAAACGTAAATCCTGATGGTTTCTTAGTTAAAAATGACATTACCCCTGTAGAGTTAGTTCATGCTATTGAAGAAGTACTTAGCGACCCTCCATATTATAGTAAGACTGTAATGAAAATGCTGAGAAGTCAAGTTTCTAATGAGTACTTTTTAGATGATTTGGATCGAAAAATTTTGTATGAATTATCTATTGGTAATCGTGTAAATAAATTACCTAACATCTTACCCTTATCATTAGCTGCTGTACAAAAAAGAAAACGACAAATGGCTAAAATATTTGAGGTTGATAACTCTGATGATCGCGATTTGATTTTAATAGCAAAAGAAAAAGGATTCTTATAAGAATCCCTTTTTCACTATTTTACAATCTGTTATCAATTATACTTTGTACTACTTCAGGATTTAAGAGTGTAGAAACATCTCCTAAATTATCTAATTCATTATGTGCAATTTTTCGAAGAATACGACGCATAATTTTTCCTGAACGTGTTTTAGGCAGTCCTTCTGTAAACTGAATTTTATCCAACTTCGCTATCGGACCAATATGCTCCGTAATAATTTGATTTATCTCTTTACGTAAGTTATCTTGATTTCTTACTTCTCCTGTTTCTTTCAAAATAACATAACCATATAAAGCGTTTCCTTTTACTTCGTGTGGAAAACCAACTATAGCACTTTCTGCTACTGCAGGATGCTCATTGATGGCATCTTCTATAGGTGCAGTTCCTAAGTTATGTCCTGAAACAATAATTACATCATCTACCCTACCTGTAATTCGGTAATAGCCTACCTCATCACGAAGTGCTCCATCACCAGTAAAATACATATCATCAAATGCTGAGAAATATGTTTCTTTATAACGCTGATGGTTTCCCCATATAGTTCTTGCCATAGATGGCCAAGGATACTTTATACATAATCTTCCGTCAACCTGATTTCCTTTTACTTCTTTTCCGTTTTCATCCATCAATGCTATTTGAATTCCTGGTAAAGGCAATGTTGCATAAGTTGGTTTTGTTGGAGTAATGTAAGGTAAAGGAGAAATCATAATTCCACCAGTTTCAGTTTGCCACCAAGTATCTACAATTGGGCTTTTCTTTTTTCCAACATTATCATTATACCAGTGCCATGCTTCTTCGTTTATAGGTTCTCCTACCGTTCCTAGCACTTTTACTGATGAAAGATTATGGCTATCAACAAATTCTAAATTCTCTTTCGCTAATGCTCTAATTGCTGTGGGTGCTGTATAAAATTGATTTATGTTGTGCTTTTCTACAATTTCCCAAAAACGACCGAAATCTGGATAGCTAGGAACTCCTTCAAACATTACAGTTGTTGCTCCGTTTGCTAACGGACCATACACAATATAACTATGCCCTGTAATCCAACCAATATCTGCGGTACACCAATACACATCATTTTCTTTATAATTGAAAACATTTTTAAACGTATATGCTGTATATACCATATAACCAGCTGTAGTATGTAACATTCCTTTTGGACTTCCTGTTGAGCCAGAAGTATATAAAATGAATAATGGATCTTCAGCATCCATAATCTCTGGAACACAATCTTGATAGGCTTCTTCTAATAAAGGTTCTAACCACTTATCTCGTCCTTCTTTTAATTGAATATCTGAATTAATTCTTTTAGCAACTAATACATTTTCTATAGTAGGACAATTTTCTAATGCCTCATCAACAATACTTTTTAAATCAATTGTTTTAGCTCCTCTATAAGAACCATCTGAAGTAATTACCATTTTTGCTTCGCAATCATTAACTCTAGTAGCTAATGCTGTTGACGAAAATCCTGCAAAAACAACCGAATGCACTGCTCCAATTCGAGCACAAGCTAAAACTGAAATAGCCAATTCTGGAATCATTGGTAAGTAGATACAAACTCTATCTCCTTTTTTAATTCCATGGTCTTTTAACACATTAGCAAATTTACAAACACGCTTGTGTAATTCTTTATAAGATATGTGTTGGGCTTCTTCTTTTGGGTTATTAGGTTCGAATAAAATAGCTGTTTTATCTCCTCTAATATGCAAATGACGATCTATACAATTCTCTGTAATGTTTAGCTTTGCTCCTTCAAACCATTTAAATTCGGTTTTATCAAAATCATAATCTAAAACGGTATCCCATTTTTTTTTCCAAACAAAGTGTTCTTCTGCTATTTCTTCCCAAAATAATTCTGGATTTCTTACTGACTTTCTATATACTTGAAAATATTCTTCTAGATTTTTTACGTGGTAGTTACTCATTCTTATACTTCTTTTATTTTAGCTAAAGCTACTAAAATAAATCATTTTTAATTGTTTATCAACTTATTGGTTCTTCTTCTTAAAACATATGCTACTCTTCATCCTCTTGCTGCAATAAACGTGAACGCACAATAAAACGAACTCCTAAAGGAATTTCTAACGAAAAACTTGATCCTCTTCCTTCAGTTACATCAATGGTTAAGTGCGTGTGCTTCCAGTATTCATATTGATCTTTATTCATATAAAAAGGAACTTCATCTAACACACCTAACAAAATATCACTTTCATCTAAATACATTTCATCTTTAGGAAAAATCATTGGTGATGAACCATCACAACACCCTCCACTTTGATGAAAAATTAATTCATCGTGTTGCTTTTTTAGTTTTTCAACTATTTCTTTTGCTGCATCTGTTATTGCTACTCTTTGCATATTATATTTTTTAATTACAAAATACTGAGCTTTAAAAGCTCAGTATTTTCAAACAACTAAAAGAACCCTAACTTGTTTTTATCATACGATATCAACATGTTCTTAGTTTGACGATAGTGATCCATCATCATTAAGTGGGTTTCTCTACCAAATCCTGATTTTTTATATCCTCCAAATGGTGCATGCGCTGGATAAGCATGGTAACAATTTACCCAAACTCTTCCTGCTTTAATAGCTCTTGGAATTTGATATAACTGATGTGCATCTCGTGTCCACACTCCTGCTCCTAATCCGTACATCGTATCATTTGCTATTTCTAACGCTTCAGCTTCGTCTTTAAACTTTGTCACACACACAACAGGTCCAAAAATTTCCTCTTGAAATACACGCATCTTATTGTGTCCTTCTAGAATAGTTGGTTTAATATAAAATCCATTTGCCAACTCTCCTTCTAGTATATTGGCTTCTCCTCCACATAGCACTTTCGCTCCTTCCTCTTTTCCTATTTTAATATACGCTTGAATTTTTTCATATTGATCGTTTGACGCTTGCGCACCTACCATCGTATTTACATCATACGGACTGTTTTGTACAATTGCTTCTGTTCTTGCCACCACTCGCTCCATAAACTTATCATAAATATCTTCTTGTACTAAAATACGTGAAGGACAGGTACAAACTTCTCCTTGATTAAAAGCAAATAACACCGCTCCTTCAATTGCTTTATCTAAAAATACATCGTCTTCATCCATTACACTATTAAAGAAAATATTTGGAGACTTACCTCCTAACTCCATCGTTACTGGGTTTAAATTTTTAGAAGCGTATTGCATGATTAACTGTCCTGTAGTAGTTTCTCCTGTAAATGCTACTTTATCAATTCTTGGGCTTGATGCTAATGGTTTTCCTGTCTCTGGACCAAAACCATGTATTACATTAATAACCCCTGGAGGAAAAACATCCGCTATTTTTTCCATTAACAATGTTGCTGATGACGGAGTTTGCTCTGCTGGTTTTAATATTACACAGTTACCTGTAGCTAATGCTGGTGGCAACTTCCACGACAACATTAAAAGAGGAAAGTTCCAAGGAATAATTTGCCCCACAACCCCTAAAGGTTCTTTAATGTTCATTGATAAGGTATTTTGGTCAAGCTCGGTAGCACTACCCTCTTCTGCTCTAATTGCTGCAGCAAAATAACGCCAATGATCTGCCGCTAAAGGAACATCTGCATTTAATGTTTCTCGTATTGGCTTTCCATTATCACAGGTTTCTACTAATGCAAACTCTTCTAAATTTGCCTCAATAATATCTGCTACTTTATTTAATAAAGATGCTCGTTCTGCAGCTGAAGTGTTTCCCCAGCTTTCCTTGGCTGCGTTTGCTGCATCCAATGCTAATTCAACATCTTCTTTTTGTGATCTAGGATATTTTGCTATAATGCTATTATCAATTGGAGATGTATTTTCAAAATATTCTCCTCCTAATGGAGACACAAACTTTCCATTGATAAAATTTGCATACGTGTCTTTAAATTTTGGTTTCGTGTAACTCATAAAACTTTGTATTTTTGTTTTTTACTTAAATCAACTATCGAAATAACACTTCCTTAATTAACACATGTTAAAAATGAATATTTCGTAATTTTTGTAAAATTAAAATATCATATAGTCAATATATTGAACGTATTTATTAAATTGTAACACATATCTATTATCTTAAAAAATACATAGATAGAATTTTGTACTATTGATTATGAACCATTTATTAAGTCGACATAAAGAAAGTAGAAAACTCACTACTTTAATTGAGAACAGAACTACGTATAATGCTGAATATGCTGAGTTGAATATTTTTGAGACTCATAAAAGTGCTGAACAGGTTTCTTTGACTTTTGATTTCCCTGTGATTGCAAGTATGCTTACCGGAAAAAAAGTAATGCATTTAGAAGGCATGGAGCCTTTTGATTTCTTTCCTGGTGAATCTGTGGTAATGCCAACTAACAAAGAAATGATTATAGATTTCCCCTTGGCTGAAAAAAATAACCCTACTCAATGTTTGGCTTTAGGTATTGACTCTGATAAGATTGACGAGATAGTAGAAAAGTTTAATCATAACGTAGCTATTGAACGTGAAAACAATAATTGGAAGCTAAATGAAACTTCATCTCACCTTGTTCATAATACGGGTATTAATCATTTAGTAGGACGTTTGGTACATACGTTTACCAATCAAAACAAATCTAAAGACATTCTTCTTGATCTTATGATACAAGAACTTATTGTGAGGTTATTACAAACTAAGGCTAAAGCTTTTATTTTAAATGATCCTTCTGGAACGTTTACAGATACACGTATAGGTATGGTTATTAAGTTTATAAAAAACAATCTTACTAATAAAGACATCACTGTAGAATTGTTAGCTAAGAAGGCTTGCATGAGTACATCTCATTTTCATAAAAAGTTTAAAAACACCCTAGGAATCTCTCCTATTGATTATATAAATTCTGAAAAAATTAAATTTTCAAAAAAACTCATTAAACAATCTAAAAACCTCCGAATCTCTGAAATAGCATACAAATCAGGCTTTAACAATATTAGCTACTTTAACAGACAGTTTAAAAAAATGGAGATGATTACTCCTCAGCAGTTTAAAAAGTCTTTTCTAAAAGAGTAAATCTTCAACTTTTTTCAAAAAGCTTTTATAGTTACATTTGTTTGCTATGGTGATATCTCTTTTCTTAGATGTTTTAAGTGCTAACTGGTACATTATCTTACTTTTTTTTATTGTAGCTATTCTATACTCCTCTGTTGGATTTGGAGGAGGTTCTAGTTACTTAGCCGTTTTAGCACTTACTGGGTTACTTTTTACACAAATTAGAGCTACTGCTTTACTTTGTAATGTGATGGTCGTTACAGGGAATGTTTTACTGTATATACAACAAAAACAATATGATTGGAAAAAGGTCATTCCTCTCACTTTATTTAGCATTCCCATGGCTTTTTTGGGTGGATTTTTACGTATAAGTCAAACGTTTTTCTTTATCCTATTAGGTTTTACGTTACTTTTTGCTGCTATTACTATGTGGGTTTCTAATAAAGCAGTTACCAATAATAACAAAACTTCTGATTTAAGCTTAACAAAAAACGCAGGTTATGGTGGAGTTATTGGTTTTGTTTCTGGAATGGTAGGTATTGGTGGTGGTATTTTTTTAGCTCCATTACTTCATTTAACCAACTGGGATACTCCCAAAAAAATAGCGGCTACTGCTAGCTTTTTTATTTTGGTTAACTCTATATCTGGACTGATAGGTCAATATACAAATCCTGAATTTTCTATCGATTGGGGTTTAACCTCTATTTTATTGGTTACCGTTTTTATTGGCGGTCAAATTGGTAGTAGAATGAGTAATCAATTCTTTACTCCTGCTCAACTAAAAAAGGCAACCGCTATTTTGATTGCCTTTGTAAGTATTCGGATTTTAATTAAGTATTTATTCTAATTTCGCTTTTTTGCTCCTTTTATTGCCTTTAGCTTTGGTTAGGTGTAAACACACCTTTTTCTTTTTTTATTCTGTTTTGAAAGATTGTTGTTTTCTTTCCTTTTTTTTCTAAAAGCTTATATGTATAAAATCCGTCTTCAAAAGAAAACTCATTTGGTGAAGTTGGATAAATCTTAAATTTACTTGAACTCCCTTTTCTTTGACTATACAGTTGGTTATTTTCCATCGTAATTAAACGAATTCCTCCATCTTCAAATTTATAAGCACCTACCCATTTTTGCAACTCTTCTTTTGATAAAGCTATAGCATTCCTACCTTTAGAAAAAGGTTTACCAATAGCCAAAGCTGCTATTTTTATAGCTGTATTGGTTGGCGAGTTACTTCCACAATTAGAAAACACAATTACATATACTTCTTCACTAGGAACATATACTCCCATAGATCTATACCCAGGAATTGCTCCACCATGTTCAATAGTTGGTACACCATTTATTTCGTTAAAACTCCAACCATACCCATAATTTATTTTATTACCATTATTTAATGTATAATTAGTAAAAGCTTTATCAATTGTTCCTTTTCTTACTAAAATATTTTTACGAATTGCTGTCTGCCATCGTAACATATCATCTACATTCGACATAATTGACCCTGCTGCATACGGTAATGTTAAACTTATGTATTGAGCATTTAAATATTCCCCATCTCTTTCTTGATACCCTGTCGCTCGGTTCTTAATCAATTTTGTATGACTTCCGTAGTAAGAAGAATTCATATTTAGCTTCTTAAAAATTCGTTCTTCAACAAATTTTGGATAACTCATTTCGCTTACCTTCTCAACAATATATCCTAAAATAAAATATCCTGAGTTATTGTATTTATATTGTTCGCCTGGTTCAAAATCCATCGGTTCATTTTTAAAGAAGTCAATAAATTTTAAAGGAGGTTCATCTTTTGTCATTACTTCCCCAAACTTACGCATTGAAGTGTAACTTTTTATCCCTGATGTATGTGTTAATAAGTGATGAACAGTAATTTCTTTTCCTTTCGTTGGATAATCGGGTATAAACTTAGTTATATCGTCTTCTAAACTTAGCTTACCTTCTTCCAACAACATTAGTATTGAAACTGCTGTAAACTGTTTGGTAATTGAACCTACTTCGAAAACATTTTCTGGCACCATGTTTACATCAAGCTCTAAGTTCGCTTTTCCAAAAGCTTTTCTGTAAATAACATTCCCTTTTTTTGCAACCAAAGCAACTGCTCCTGTTCCATTATTCTTGAATTGAGTTTGTAAAATTTCATCAACCTTTGATGTTAAACTTTGGGCTGACACTAAATTTGTTAATAAAAAGCATAAAGAGAAGAATAATATTTGTTTTAGTTGAATTCGGTTTTTCATTTGGTTTATTTTCATGATTATTACATTTAGGACGACATAAAAGCAAATAGGTTACATCGTTTTTTTTATTAAAAACAAAAAAAGCAACGTAAATACGTTGCTCTTTCATCCCCAAAACATAGATAACTATCTTCTTAGCCTAACCAAGCATTCATCATCCACAATGTTTTTTCTTGTTCTGCAATAAAGTCACTCATCATTGAGTTTGTTCCTTCATCTTCAGCTTCATCTGACAAATCAAGAATTGTACGTTCTATTTTTAATAATTCTGATAATGAACCAATAATTAATTTCACCGCTTCAACATCATTTGAAATATTTTTTCCTACTGGTACTCTTGATACACTAGTGTAGTCCTCAAAAGTATGCAACGGTGTTCCTTGTAATGTTAAAATACGTTCTGCAATTAGATCTACTTTTTCTTGTGCATCTGTATAAAACTCCTCAAACTTCATATGTAACTCAAAGAAGTTTTTTCCTTTAATATTCCAGTGTAATCCTCTTGCATTTTGGTAATACACTTGAAAATTTGCTAGTAATGTATTTAACTCATTCACTAAATTTTCAGTTTTTTGTTTATCTAATCCTAAAATTGTGGTTGACATATTGTTTTGATTTTAAGTTTTTTACTTTTTCTACTACAAATTTAAGGCAAGTTTTAACAGTTTTACTATAAAGGTAATCGATTGTTTTAATATCTTTATCGAAAATTATTATTGAAATGACTATCACACAATTAAAATATACACTAGCTGTTGCGGAATATAAAAACTTTACCGTAGCAGCAGAGCATTGCTTTGTCACACAGCCTACCTTGAGTATGCAAATTCAGAAGTTAGAAGAAGAATTAGATGCTAAAATTTTTAACCGCTCTAAAAAACCAATTGAATTAACTGAGGTTGGTAAACGTATTGTGGAACAAGCCAAGGTTATTGTTGATGAGAGCAACCGTATTGTAGATATTGTACATCAACAAAAAGGATATGTTGGAGGCGAATTTAGATTAGGAATTATTCCTACGGTTATGCCTACGTTACTTCCTATGTTTTTAAAAACTTTTAGTAAAAATTATCCTAAAGTTCAATTAGTTATTGAAGAGTTAACTACTGAAGAAATTGTTAGGAAATTAATGGATGGTTATATTGATGCTGCTATTGCTGCTACTCCACTAGAAAACGAAGCAATTAAAGAACGAGTTTTATACTACGAGCCTTTTGTTGGCTTGGTTCCTAGCGAGCATCGTTTATTTAAACAAAAGAAATTAAAGGTTGATGATTTAGAAGTTGATGATATTTTATTATTAGAAGACGGGCATTGTTTTAAAGACAGTGTAATTAACCTTTGTAGAACTAATAAAAGAAGTTCAACACATCACTTTCAGTTAGAAAGTGGAAGTTTTGATACACTGATTAAATTATCTAAAGACGGTTTAGGAATGACGTTACTTCCTTACTTAAATACTTTAGACTTAAACGAACGAGATAAAACTCATTTAAGAGAATTTGAAACTCCTTCTCCTGCACGTGAAGTTAGCCTTATTTATCATAAATCACAATTAAAAATGCAATTGATTGAAGCTTTGAAAAGCACTATTGATAGTGTGATTAGAGGAGCCATTGCTTTTAGTGATGTAGAAATTATAAGTCCACTTCAGAAAAGTTAAAAAATAAAAAGTCCCGCAAATTGCGGGATTTTTTATTTTAACTTCAAAACAAGCATCTAAATTAAATCTTTAGCTATCGCTATGCGATTTAGAAACTATATTCTGATAATGGTTTCGGAAAATCTTCGGGGTTTGCAGCCAAATGATAACGAGGATCATCTACCGCTTCTTCTATAACATCTGCAAAAATTGGACTTGCCTTATATAACAACACTTTACAATCTTCACTTAAGTGTTTTAGCGTTACTTTTTTCCCTACTTTTTGATACTTTTCAACTAATATAAAAATAGCTTCAATAGCTGAATGATCGGAAATACGAGATTCTACAAAATCAATCTCAACATTCTCTGGATCATTCTTAATATCAAACTTTTCATTAAAAGCTGTAATACTTCCGAAGAATAAAGGTCCCCAAATTTCGTAAACCTTAGTTCCATCTTGTTTAAAACGTTTCCTTGCTCTAATTTTCTTCGCATTCTCCCATGCAAAAACTAATGCTGAAATAATTACCCCAACAAATACAGCAATTGCTAAATCAAAAATTACTGTTACTGCAGATACTATAATTAATACAATCGCATCTGATTTTGGTATTTTGTTCATAATTCTAAAACTAGACCATGCAAATGTATCAATCACCATCATAAACATTACTCCTACTAAAGCAGCAATAGGCACTTGCTCAATATACTTATCAGCAAAAAGGATAAAAACTAATAAGGTAACTGCCATCATAACTCCTGATAAACGTCCTCTACCTCCTGCATTAATATTGATTACAGTTTGACCAATCATACCACAACCACCTGTTCCTCCAAATAATCCACTTAACATATTTCCAGCTCCTTGTGCTACACATTCTTTATTTCCATCACCTCTAGAGTCAGTTAACTCATCCACTAAGTTCATCGTCATTAATGTTTCAATCAATCCTACTGAAGCTGCTAAGAAGGCATACGGAGCGATAAATTTTAACGTATCTAAATTGAATGGTAAATTACTCCAAAGCTCTGCTAAATTCATTTTTTTTGAAATCTCATCAAGTCCATTTAAACCGGCTCCTCCACCATCTCTAATAAAAGCCCCCACATTAATAGACTCTAGTCCACCAAAAACAGATATAAACGTTACTATTAAAATAGCAGTTAATGCAGCTGGTACCTTCGTTGTTAGCTTAGGCAGCAACCACATAATTAGCATTGTTAATAATACTAACCCAATCATAGTATATAACTTTGTTCCTTGTAAAGTTGATTTTACTACTCCACTATCTTTTACTGAATAAAACCCATTATTTTCTATATTATAAACCACCTTTTTTGTATTTGCATCAAAGACTTGCGTATCTGACTTTACAAAAACTTCTTGGTTTGTTTTATTGTTGATAATTGAACTTCCTTTGATTGAAAACAACGCAGCATTTGAAACCAAATCTTGTACCTCATTATCTGCAACTTTATATACCAACTCTTTCGATTCAGTTTTACGCATATTTTGCCCGAAAACATCCTTCTTATTTTCTTTGAACATTCCTAACTGTGCAATAAAAATAACTACGGCTAAACCATTTACAAATCCCATCATAACTGGGTGCGGAATTAACCTAACTAATTTCCCTAACTTAAAAACTCCTGCTAGTACTTGAATGATTCCCATCAACACTACAGCTGCTAATAAATAAAAGTATCCCATGTTTTCTACAGGTGTATCAAATAACAATCCTTTGGCATGCCCTTCTTGTATCATGTTTACAAAAATTACAGCCACAGCACCTGCTGCACCAGAAATTAACCCTGGTCTACCACCAAAAATTGCGGAAACAATTCCTACCACAAAAGCTCCAAATAGCGCTACAATAGGACTAATTTGAGCCACAAAAGCAAAAGCTACCACTTCTGGTATCATCGCTAGCGATACTGTTATACCTGCTAACGAATCGTCTTTTATGTTAATCTTCTTACCTTTAATGTATTTCATCATAATTTCTAAGAGTCTTTTGTAAAAGTGCGCAAATGTAAAGATAATTTTATAGACCTAGTTTTAGGTTTCATTAAGTTTAATTTTGTCAGCGTTAATTTTTGCCTTAATTTTGAACGTTGAACTATCAAACCAATTTGGTAGCAACAAATGAGCAGAAAAACACTACTTACTTCGAAAGAAATTGAAATCATTCTGCATCGATTAGCATGTCAGTTAATCGAGAATCACAACGATTTTTCTAACACCGTTTTAATAGGATTACAACCTAGAGGTTCTTATTTAGCAAATCGATTAGCTAAGTTATTAAGAGACGAGTATCATATTAAAGACTTAGAGTTAGGTTTACTAGATATTACTTTTTATCGTGATGATTTTCGCAGAAGAGAAGAACCCTTAGAAGCCACTTCTACACAAATTGACTTTTTAATTGAAGGTAAAAAGGTCGTAATTATCGATGATGTATTATTTTCAGGAAGAAGTGTTCGAAGTGCTTTAACAGCGCTACAGTCGTACGGAAGACCTGATAATATTGAATTGTTGGTGTTAATTGATCGTCGTTTTAGCCGCCACTTACCAATTCAACCTAATTATCGAGGAAGACAAGTAGACGCCATTAATGAAGAAAAAGTAGTTGTTAACTGGCAAGAAACTCATAAAGAAGACACAATTTACCTTGAACCCAAGCCCTCAAAGCTTGATTAGTTATGATTAAAAAAACAAACTAAGATGAAGCAGTTAAGCGTTGAACATTTATTAGGAATCAAATACCTTAACAAAAATGACCTTGAGCTTATTTTTGAAACTGCTGCTCATTTTAAAGAAGTCATTAACCGACCTATAAAAAAGGTTCCTTCGTTACGTGATATTACCATTGCCAATTTATTTTTTGAAAATAGTACACGTACGAAACTTTCTTTTGAATTAGCCGAAAAACGTTTATCAGCAGATGTTATTAATTTTTCTGCAGGACAATCTTCTGTAAAAAAAGGAGAAACCTTAATTGATACTGTAAACAATATTTTATCAATGAAAGTTGATATTGTTGTGATGCGTCATTCTAATGTAGGAGCTGGAATTTTCTTATCAAATCATGTAGATGCTAAAATTATTAATGCCGGTGATGGTACACACGAACATCCTACCCAAGCACTATTAGATAGCTTTTCTATGAGGGAAGCCTTAAACAGTGACTTAAAAGGAAAGAAAATTGTAATTGTTGGTGATGTGTTACATTCACGTGTTGCTTTATCAAATATTTTTGCGCTACAATTACAAGGAGCTGAGGTAAAAGTTTGCGGGCCTAGTACCTTAATTCCTAGATATATTTCTAGTTTAGGTGTTGAAGTAGAAACCAATCTTAAAAAAGCTTTAGAATGGTGTGATGTTGCTAACGTATTACGTGTGCAACACGAACGTATGGATATTAAATATTTTCCATCAACTAGAGAATACACACAGCTTTTTGGTATTAATAAAGAAATATTAGATAATCTAGACAAAAAAATTGTCATTATGCACCCAGGACCTATTAATAGAGGTGTAGAACTAACAAGTGATGTTGCCGACAGTGATCAATCAATTATTCTAAACCAAGTAGAAAATGGAGTTGCTGTTCGTATGGCTGTTATTTATTTGTTAGCACAACAAATAAAAAGATAATCATGAACATAACAGATAAAACTGATTACACTTTAATTACTTCTGATGAAAAAACGTTTTTTAGTTTTGTAAAAAACTTTGAAAATGAACATGTAAACCTTATAGGAAAAAACCTGATTATTCAAATTTCAGAAGAATTTAATGCCTCTAACAAAAATATTTTATTATTTTTGAAATACGCTCATGAGCATCAGAACAATGGCACATCTTTTGTAGTTGTCTCTAAAGATGTTATTATTGATGATTTTCCTGAAACATTTAACATTGTTCCTACTTTAGTAGAAGCAGAAGATGTTATTGAAATGGAGAATATTCAACGTGATTTAGGTTTTTAACCTTATATTTTTAATAATTATCCATCCCCTAAAAGATAATTTATGATAAAAAAAATACTTTTTATAACTTTTTTCTTAGCTATTTCAGTTGGTTTTTCTCAGGAAAAATCAATCGATAAGTTAATAGCATCCCCTAACCCATTTACGAACAACACTACTATTTACTTTAATGCTAAACATAATCAAACAGTTATTTTAACTGTTAGAAATGTATTGGGTAAAACTGTTTATAATAAAGAGCTTAAAGTGGTTAAGGGACGTAACTCTTTTCCGTTTCAACGTAACGACTTAAAATCTGGAATGTATATTTATGCAATACAAAGTAATAAGGAAATAATTTCAAAACGCTTTGTAATTAAATAAATGAGTTTACACTTAACTGTTTTAGGTTGTCATTCTGCTACCCCAAGAGTTAACGCCTACCCTACCGCCCAATATTTAGAAATTAACAATCGTCATTTTTTAATTGATTGCGGTGAAGGTACACAACGTCAAATGCGAAAGTATAAGGTTGGTTTTTCTAAAATCAACCATATTTTTATTTCTCATTTACATGGTGATCACTTTTTTGGTTTAGTTGGACTCATTGCTACTTTTGGAATTTTAAACAGAGAAAAAGAGCTCCATATTTATGGTCCTAAAGGAATCAAAGAAGCAACAACAATTCAGTTAAAAGTTTCTAAATCGTGGACTAAATATCCCATTATTTTTCATGAATTAGAATCTAAAGAAAGTCAACTTATTTTTGAAGATGATAAAGTTTCCGTAAAAACGATTCCTTTAAATCATAGAATATACACTAATGGTTTTTTATTTACTGAAAAACCAAAACTTAGAAAGTTACATATTGAAAATATTCAGCAATATGATGAAATAGAAACTTGTGACTTTCATAATATAAAAGCTGGTAAAGACTTTACTCTTTCTACAGGGGAGATAGTTTCGAATGAAGAGTTAACTATTGATCCGCCTAAACCTTTAAGTTTTGCTTTTTGTAGTGATACCGAATACAAGCCAGATATTGTTCCTATAATTAAGAATGTAGACTTGCTATACCATGAAGCTACATTTTTAAAAGATAGAGAAGATTTGTGTGATAAAACAAAACACTCTACAGCAGAACAAGCAGCTTATATTGCTAATCAAGCAAATGCGAATAAGTTAATTATTGGACATTACTCTAGCAGATATAAAAACATTAACGATTTTAAAGTAGAAGCTCAAACAGTTTTCAAGAACACTGAATTAGCTGAAGCGGGAAAACGATATAGCACTAATTCTTTTCCAGTGGAGATTTTAAATTAATACTGCTTTGTTGATAAAAGTACCAAAGTACAAGCTACTTCACTTTCAATACTATTCTCTTTTAACAGCTTTATAAACTCTGTGTTTTCAGTACCTGGATTAAAGATTACCCTACGAGGTTGCAAACCGATTATATAATCATAATATAATTTCTGACGCTCCGGGTTTAAATATAAGGTCACAGTATCAACATCTTCAAAAAAAACATTTTCTGTTTCAATAGTAACATCTGCTACACTTCCTTTTTGTAAACCTATTGCTACAGTTTCTATACCACTATCTCTTAACCTTTTAATAGCAATATTAGAGTACCTAGAGGGCTTTAAAGAAGCTCCCAATACCAAAGTACGTTTTTTCATTTTCTGTTAATAATACGTTAAACTCTCTTAAACTAAGTAACAAATTTAGGTAATAAAGAGTCTATTAAGCATCAAAACAATTCAAAAACAACAAAAATGAAAAACATATTACTAATACTTTTAGCTGTATTTACTACAAGTATATATGCACAAATGCCTAAAAGTAGCCTACCTAAACCAGGCACTATTACTGGTAAGGTAGTTGATCAAATAACCAAACAACCTCTTCCTTACGTAAATATTATAATCAAAGATGCTGCCAAAAAAATTATTACTGGTGGAATTACAGATGATAACGGACTATTCTCTATAAAAAACATTCCTGAAGGAAATAGCATTGTTGAAGTTCAGTTTATAGGATATAAAACGTTTTCTAAACCTATTTCTGTAAGCCGTAAATCAAACAAAGTTAATTTGGGAACCATTTCTCTAGAGGAAGATAGCACAACTTTAGATGAAGTTGAAATTCGTGCAGAAACTTCTTCTGTAACTCAAAAAGTAGATAGAAAAGTTATTAATGTTGGTAAAGATTTAACATCTGCAGGTGCTACTGCTTCTGAGTTATTAAACAACGTACAATCAGTAAGTGTTGATAGCCAATCAGGCAATATTAGCTTGCGTGGTAACGAAAATGTACGTGTATTAGTTGATGGAAAACCTACCAACATTCCTGCCTCTGAATTATTAAAACAAATTCCTTCTACATCAATTAAAAGTGTTGAGTTAATTACCAATCCTTCTGCTAAATACAACCCTGAAGGAATGAGTGGTATTATCAACATAATACTTAATAAAAATGCCAACATGGGCTTTAATGGCTCTATAAACACTGGTGTTGAAGCTGGTCATTATGTTCGTTACAACGCTTCAACAAATATGAACTATAAAACAGGAAAAGTTAACTTTTTTGGTAATTATGGATTTAATGGTGGAGATCGCTACAACTTTGGTTATGTAAATAGGCCCGGAGTTAACAACCAAGATTTCATTTTTACAAATGACAATGAATCTCACTTATTTAAAATTGGAGCTGATATTTATTTGGATGATAAAAACACTTTATCTCTTTACACTACTCAAAACTGGTTTGACAGTAATGCTAGCGGACGTGCTATAATTACAGATAATAATGGTGATTTAATAGAGCATTCCCCTAATACACAAACGAGTGAAAGTCACAACCAAGCTTATAATGTAAATTACAAACACGATTTTGACAAAGAAGGTCACTCTATTGAGTTTGAGGCTAACTATTCTAAAAACAATGCACCAAACTATTTAAATAACTATTTCTTTGAAGGTACTCAACCTGATTACTTCAATGATATTAATAATAATCGAAAAAGTACATTATTAAATTTAGATTATACAAATCCAATCTCTAAAAACGGTAAACTTGAATTAGGTTTAGAGTATCGAGTAAACAGTACAGGTAACATTAACCTTACAAACCAACAAATTGTATTACAAGATATTAATGGTAATGAAACATTTAGAGACGTAGGAGACTCTTATTTTAGTTATGACAGAGATATCTATTCAGCTTATGTAAACTATGGTCACCAGTTTGGTAAACTATCTATGCAGTTAGGAGCACGTTTTGAACAATATGAAATTGAAGGGAACTTTACAGGATTGGATGAAAATGGTGTTGAAAAGAACGACAAAGTTACTGATGATATTTTTAGTGTATATCCTTCTGCTTTTTTCACTTACAACCCTAATGATGATGATCAATTTCAGCTAAGTTATAGTAAAAGAGTAGACAGACCAGGAATACAACAAGTAAACCCTATTAGAGAATGGAGTACTCCTTTAATTACTTCTGTAGGTAACCCTGACCTCGTGCCTCAATTTACAAATTCGGTTGAATTTAATTACACCAGAAAGATAAAAGGTGGATCGATAACATTAGGTAGTTTTTATAGAAACATCACCGATGTAATGAATAGAGCTACTTACATGGACCCTTTAGATGAAACAAACACTAGACAAATATTAACTTTTGCTAATTTTGATGACACAGATGCTTATGGATTAGAGTTCTCTGCTAGTTATAAAATTGCGAAATGGTGGAGAGCTAACGCTAGTATGGATTACTATTCTCAAAAACAATTTGGAACTACAGATTTAAGTGACCCGAACGCTCCAACTACCGAAGTTAAAACAGATATTTTTAACGCACGTATAAGTAATAGTTTTACAATATCTAAAAAATTACGTTTACAATTATTTGCAATGTATAGAGGTCCTAGGGAAGATATTCAATGGAATGTAGAACCTATGAAAATGGTTAACGTTGGTGCTAATTACAGCATACTTAAAGGAAAAGGAAACATTAACTTTAGAGTAAATGATATCTTTAACGATATGAGATTTAAATTTAACTCTGAAAGACCTTTCGTTCAAAACGGACGTTTCAAATGGGAAAGCAGAACTGCTTATATTGGTTTCAACTATAGATTTGGCGGAGGTAAAAACAAAGCTCGTTCTAGAAAACAACGTGATAACAATGAAAAACAAGGAGGCGGAGGCTTCTTATAAAATAAGTTTTTATTAATTATTTGAAAAAAAACGAAGTTAAATACTTCGTTTTTTTTATTTTTAGCGCAATTTCATTCCCTTCAACACATGAAAAGATTGCTAATATTACTTTCATTCCTAGGTACTTATTTTTGTCAAGCACAAAACTTGCAGCTTACAGGAACCATTTTAGACAAAAAAAACAACCACCCGTTACCTTTTGTTACCATTACCTGTAAAAATACTTCTAACAAAATACTAACAGGTAGTATTTCTGACAAAAATGGTAATTTTAAAATTGAAAAACTTCCAAAAGATAGTTTACTCTTATCTTTTCAGTTTATTGGTTATAAAACCTTTGAAAAGAAAATTAACTTAAAAGAGCATAATAAAATAGAAACAATTTTTCTCGAAGAAAACACTACTCAATTGGATGAAGTTGAAATACAAGGAGAAACTTCAACCATTATTCAAAAAATTGACAGAAAAGTTATTAATGTAGGTAATGACCTAACAGCAACTGGCGCAACTTCTTTAGAAATGCTTGAAAATATTCCTTCTATAGACATTAACCAACTTTCTGGCACTATAAGTTTACGAGGAAATGAAAATGTTAGAGTTTTAGTAAACGGAAAACCCTCCAACATAAGTACAGCTCAGTTGTTAAAGCAAATACCTTCCAATTCAGTAAAAAGTGTTGAAATAATTACAAACCCATCGGCAAAACACACTCCAGAAGGTATGAGTGGTATCATCAATTTAATTCTTAAAAAAAATACTAAAATTGGTTTTAACGGAAATTTATCTGTTGGTGCAACTCAAAGTAGAAATCTAAGACCCGAAATTTCCTTAAATACAAACTATAAAACTGGAATTACCAATTTTCACTTAAATTACAATGCAAGTTGGGGTGATTATGAAACCTTTAATGATTTAGAAAGAACCGACATTGACTTAACTCAAAATATTGATTTTTTGAGTGCATCAGTCAATCACAATATTAAATTTGGTGTAGATATAGATATTACTTCAAAAAGTGTATTATCTATGTACACGTCTCAGAACTTTGATAACAATAGTTTAATTACAAACACTCTTGTTCATGAAAACAACTCGTTAATATTTGATAATAAAAGTTTTTCTGATTATAATCAAAAAGACAGAACCTACAATATTGATTATGTTTATCATTTTGATGACAAAGGCCAAAATTTAGAAATTGAATTCAATCACTCTACAACAAAAAACCCAGAAAAAACTACCAACGAAGAATTTATCACCCCTAATTCAAAAGAATACAATTACACAAACAATATAAAAGACACACGAAAGTTATGGTTATTAAATATTGATTATGTAAAACCTATAAAATCTGGAAAACTAGAGTTTGGAATTGAATTCAGAAAGCAAGATTTTTATAATCAAATACTCACAGACAGAGAAGCAATAAACGATTCTGCTACACTACAACCTGTTGGAAATACTTATTTAGACTACGACCGTTCAATCTACTCTGGATATATCAATTTTAATAAGAAATTCAATAAGTTTGCTATTCAAACAGGAATTCGATTAGAACAGTTTAACTTAAATGCTCTTTTTTCAAATACTGAACAAGGAAACACATCT
Organism: Tenacibaculum gallaicum; assembly: GCF_003387615.1. Taxonomy (GTDB): domain Bacteria; phylum Bacteroidota; class Bacteroidia; order Flavobacteriales; family Flavobacteriaceae; genus Polaribacter; species Polaribacter gallaicus. The sequence continues at coordinate 230,583 of NZ_QUNS01000003.1, forward strand.
TTAAAAGATAATATTTTTAGCTGGTATCCTTCTGCATCAATCACCTATAACTTTACTAAAAAAGACAATTTACAATTTGCATATAGTAGAAGAGTTGATAGACCTTCTGCATATCAAGTAACCCCTATTCAAGAATGGTTTTCACCCCTAACTATATCGAAAGGAAATTTAAACTTACAACCACAATTTACAAACTCTTTGGAACTTAACTATACTAAGACGATTACTAAAGGTTATGTATCTTTCGGTACATTTTATCGAAGAACAAATGATAAAATTGGTCGATTATTACAACAAGACAATCAAAACCCTGATAGAACTATTAGTTCTTTTACCAATTATGACTTCGCTGATAGTTATGGTATTGAACTTTCAGCTAGCTTTAAACCTCTAAAATGGTGGACACTTAGACCTTCTTTTGAAACTTATATACAAGACTCTCAAGGAATACTAAACAACAACTTAGAAACAGTTAAAAATACGTTAGTAAAAGGGCGAATAAGTAACTCCTTTAAAGCTTCTAAAAAATTAAGTTTCCAATTATCAGGAGTTTTTAGAGGTAAAAGCGAAAATATTCAATATTCAGTGCAACCTTACACTATGGTTAACATAGGTGCAAGATTAAAAATATTTGATGGTAAAGGAAGTTTGACTTTAAGAGGTACTGACATTTTTAATAATGTAAATTTTGATTACACCTCAAATACCCCGTTTATACAAAAAGGAAAGTATACATTGGAGTACAACTCAATTTATCTAGGCTTTTCCTATAATTTTGGAAGCGGTAAAAACAAAAGTAAAGGCAGAAAGTATAGAGATAGTAATGAAGCTCAAGGAGGCATGTTTTAATAAAAAATCCGAAGTTAAAACTTCGGATTTTTTATTTTATATGTAAATAAACTACCAACGAATCACTACCGACCCCCAAGTAAATCCGCTACCAAAAGCAGCCAAGACTACTAAATCTCCATCGTTTATTTTTCCTTTCTCCCAAGCCTCTGTTAGCGCAATAATAACTGAAGCCGCAGTAGTATTACCATACTTCATTATATTATTATACACCTTATCATCTGACAACTGGAATTTCTTTTGGATAAATTGTGCTATACGTAAATTCGCTTGATGCGGAATTAACATGTCAATATCTTCTTTTTGTAATCCGTTTGCTTGTAAACCTTCAACAATAGCTTCCGAAAAACGAACTACTGCATGTTTAAACACAAACTGACCATTCATATATGGGTAATATGAAGTATCCTCAGGATCATTTGCTTCTATTATCTCCGGTACCCAACGTCCAGTAGAAGGTCCTTCTAACACTAACTCTTTAGCATACTTCCCTTCTGAATGTAAATGTGATGATAAGATTCCTTTTCCCTCTTCTTCACTACGTGATAATACCGCAGCACCTGCTCCATCACCAAAAATTACTGTAACACCACGACCACGTGTAGAACGTTCTAAACCTCCTGAGTGATTTTCAGAACCGATTACAAGTACATTTTTATACATCCCTGTTTTTATAAACTGATCAGCAACCGACATTGCGTAAATAAAACCTGAACACTGGTTACGTACATCTAACGCACCAATTGTTGGCATATCAAGTAAATCTTGAATTTGTACACCACCTCCTGGGAAATATAATTCAGGACTCAACGTAGCAAAAACGATGAAATCAATATCATCTTTTGTTAAACCAGCACGCTCAATAGCTATTTTTGCAGCTTTTGCCCCCATAACTGATGTTGAATCATCAGAAGTTTTTGGGTCAATCCAACGACGTTCCTTGATACCAGTTCTTTCCTGAATCCATTCATCGCTCGTCTCCATAAACTGAGTCAAGTCATCGTTAGTCACTACGTTCTCAGGAACATAATAACCTAATCCTGTAATTTTTGAGTTATACATATATTTTTATGTTGGTTATTTTAATATTAACAAATTAAAAGCCTGTAAAAGTATGAATTTTATATAGTCTGCACAAAAAGTGTCAGTTTGTCATAAAAAGTTATTTGGTATTTTTTTTGACTACTCTATTCATCAGAAAATAATATCAAATAAAATATAAAATTATGAGTAAAGGAAACATTAATGTATCGGTTGAAAATATATTTCCACTGATTAAAAAATTCTTGTATTCTGATCACGAAATCTTTTTACGTGAGTTAATTTCTAACGGAACAGATGCTACTACTAAATTAAAACATCTTATTTCTATTGGTGAAGCAAAAACAGAATTAGGTGATGCTAAAATTGAAATCAGCGTTGATAAAGACGCGAAAACCTTAACCATTAAAGACCAAGGTTTAGGTATGACCCTAGATGAGGTTGAAAAATACATTAATCAAATTGCCTTTTCAGGAGCTGAAGAGTTCTTAGAAAAGTACAAAGATGATAAAAACGAAACAGGCGTTATTGGTCATTTCGGACTAGGTTTCTATTCTGCATTTATGGTTGCTGATAAAGTAGAAATTTTTACTAAATCATTTAAAGATGAGCCTGCTGCTCACTGGATTTGTGATGGTTCTCCTGAATATACTATAGTAGAACATGACAAAGCTGACAGAGGTACAGAGATCGTATTACACATTGCTGAAGATTCTACAGAGTTTTTAGAAGAAGGTAAAATCCGTGGATTACTAACTAAGTACAATCGTTTTAACCAAGTACCAATTAAATTTGGAACCAAGAAAATAAACGACCCTGACTTCACCCCACAAACAACTAAAGACGAAGACGGTAAAGAAGTTACTGAACCTCACAAGCAAATTGAAGTAGATGATATCATCAATAATACAAATCCTGCATGGACTAAAAAACCAGCAGATTTAGAAGATGAAGATTACAAAAACTTCTACCGTGAATTGTATCCAATGCAATTTGAGGAATCTCTATTCCACATTCACTTAAATGTAGATTATCCATTCAACTTAACAGGAATTTTATACTTTCCTAAGTTAACGCAAAACTTGGATATGCAAAAAGATAAGATTCAATTATACCAAAACCAAGTATTTGTAACAGATAATGTAGAGGGAATTGTTCCTGATTTCTTACAAATGTTAAAAGGTGTAATTGACTCACCAGATATTCCACTAAACGTTTCTCGTTCATATTTACAAGCAGATGGAGCTGTTAAAAAGATTTCTGGATACATTACTAAAAAAGTAGCTGATAAACTTTCTTCTTTATTCAAAAACAACCGCGAAGACTTTGAACAAAAGTGGAACGACATTAAAGTTATTATTGAATACGGAATGTTATCAGAAGAAAAATTCTTCAGTAAAGCAAAGAAATTTGCCTTATACCCAACTGTTGACGGCAAATTCTTTACGTTTGATGAATTAGTTGAAAAAACAAAAGATTCTCAAACAGATAAAGATGGTAACCACATTGTTTTATATGCAGCAAACAAAGATGCACAGCACAGTTATATCGAAGATGCAAAAGCTAAAGGATATGAAGTATTGTTATTAGATTCTCCAATTGTTCCACATTTAATGCAAAAATTAGAAACTGAATCTGGTGATGCAAAAGTACAGTTTAAGCGTGTAGATGCTGATCATGTTGATAATTTAATTAAGAAAGACGATACGGTAATTTCTAAACTTTCTGATGAAGAAAAAGAGAAATTAAAGCCAGTTATCGAAGGCGCTGTAAATAACTCAAGTTATACGGTACAATTAGAAGCTATGGATTCAAGTGCTTCTCCTTTCTTAGTCACTGTACCAGAATTTATGCGTCGTATGAAAGAAATGAGCGCTACTGGTGGTGGTGGAATGATGGGAATGGGTAACATGCCAGAAATGTACAACTTAGTAGTGAACACTAATCACGAGTTAGTATCAGAAATCTTAACTGCTAATGAAGACAAGCAAAAACAATTAGTTTCACAAGCTTTCGATTTAGCCAAATTATCTCAAAACCTATTACACGGTGAAGATTTAACTAACTTTATCAAACGTTCTTACGAACTAATTAAGTAACAAAATGTTATGCTGAACAACTTGTTTCAGTATCACATATCAATATTCAAAACCTCTTTGTGAAAACAGAGAGGTTTTATTTTTGATATATTTGTTAGCTATAAAAACAAAACCATGAAAAAAATCCTCTTAATTATAGTAGCCACAGCTACTTTCCTAGTTTCTTGTAAGCTAGAAAAAAAGGAAGCAGTAAGCACCCCTACTCCAGAAAATACTGAATTCAATCAGTTATTAAAAGATTACAACGAAGGTAAACTACAATTAAACCCTATAAGCGCTACTTTTGCCGGAGACAATCGTTTTAACGATCAATTTCCTAATACGTTGTCTGACGAATATCAAGCAAAAAGTAATAAGTTTTTTAAAAATTACAAAAAAAAACTTAACAACTTTAACGATACTGACTTAACTGAAAGTCAACAAATGAGCAAAGCTGTATTGGCTTGGGATTGCGATATGGCATTGGCTCAAGCTAGCTATAAAAACGACTTATTAATGCCTATTAACCAAATGTGGACAATTAACCTTACCATAGGACAATTGGCAAGTGGTAGCAGTGCACAACCGTTTAAAACAGTGGAAGATTATGACAATTGGTTAAGTAGATTAGACAAGTACAACACATGGTTACAATCAGCTAAAAAGCGTATGCAACAAGGTATTAATGAAGGATATGTATTGCCTAAATCATTAATTAAGAAAGTAATTCCTCAATTCGAAAGCTTAACTGTTGTAAAAACATCCTCTGAAGGAATTACTGATTTTTCTGAACATTTATTTTATTCTCCAATAAACGCTTTACCAACTGATTTTTCGGATGCTGATAAAACAAGATTAACAGAAGCTTATACTAATATACTGAATGATAAATTAATTCCTTCATTCAAAGCAATGCACGAGTTTTTAAAAAATGATTATTTAACAGCCGGTAGAGAAAGTAGTGGTATTTCTGATATTCCTAACGGAAAAACATATTACCTACATGCTATTAAAAACTACACAACTACTAACATGACTGCTGGTGAAATTCATGAGTTAGGGCTAAAAGAAGTTGCTCGAATTTTATCAGAAATGGAAAAGGTAAAAGAGCAAGTTGGTTTTGAAGGAAATTTAAAAGAATTCTTTGATTTTGTTCGCAATAACAAAGAGTTAATGCCTTATACTGAATCGCAACAAATCATCGATAACTTTAATGCAATTCACGAAAAAATGAAGCCACAATTAGAAAAGTTATTTGGTAACAAACCAAAAACTCCTTTTGTAGTTAAGCAAACTGAAAAATTCAGAGAAGCTTCAGCAAGTGCTGAATATAACCCTGGTTCGTTAGATGGTACTCGCCCAGGTGTTTTCTACACGCCAATTCCCGATGCAACTAAATACAACGTATTTTCTGATGAAGCTTTATTTTTACACGAGGCTATTCCGGGACACCATTATCAAATTTCATTAACTCAAGAAAACGAAGAATTGCCAGACTTTAGAAAAACCTTATGGTACAGTGCATACGGTGAAGGTTGGGCATTGTATACCGAAAATTTAGGAAAAGAATTAGGTTTATATACCGACCCGTATCAATACTTCGGAATGTTAGGAATGGAAATGCACCGAGCAATTCGTTTAGTTGTTGATACTGGACTACATGCTAAAGGTTGGAGTCGTGAAAAAGCAATTCAATATTCATTAGATAATGAAGCTGAAAGCGAAGCTAGTATTATTTCTGAAATTGAACGTTATATGGCAAATCCTGGGCAAGCTTTATCATATAAGATCGGACAATTAAAAATCCGTGAATTACGAGCAAAGGCCAAAAAGGAATTAGGTGATAAATTCGACATTAAAGAATTCCACAACCAAGTTTTAGAAACTGGATGTATTCCTCTAGCACTTTTAGAAAACAAAATTGACAACTGGATTACTTCTCAAAACTAACCTCACTACTTTAATAGATAAAAAAATCCGCTTTGAAAATTCAAAGCGGATTTTTTTATCTATTAAAATTTCTAGTAAAATGATTTTTCAAAAAGTATATTTGTATAAATACCATTATGGTAAAAAAGAAACAAGCACATAACATAAGGTTAGATACAGTTATACTTTCAAATAAATTTGGCAATTGAATATTCGATAAATAATCCATTTTTAACTCTGGAATTTTCAACCAGCTTGATGGGGTTACTTTAGCAACATATAAAATACTAACAGCTAATATAGCTACTAATACAAACCATACTTTTTTTGATATTAATGGTGCTACTTTATAAATAGAAGATTGCTCTTCTTGTACAATAGCATCCATAATATTTGCTGTAAAATCAATAGATGGTGTTGCCTCTCCTATTTCGTTGATGTACTTTTTTGCAAAAGCATCCAACTCTTTAATATCTTTATTTTCTCCCATAATGATTTATCAATTCAGGTTCTACATTTTTTTCTACTATACTCAATAAACTCTTTCTAGCTCTATGTAATTTTACTTTAACATTCGCTTCAGAGAAATCGGTTACTTCTACTATTTCCTTCAAACTTAATTCTTCAAAATAAAACATCCATAAAATAGAACGCTCCTCTTCTGGCAAACTTAACAAACACTTATTTATCACTTCTGCTCGTTCTTTTCGTTCAATACCCTCTAAAATACTATCAGTAGATTTAATTCTATTGATCGTTATCTCATCAATTGTATCAGTATTATACTTCTCTTTATTCTTTTTAAAGCTATCTAAACAAGTTCTGTACGTTATTTTATACAACCAAGTAGAAAACTTTGACTCTCCTTTAAACTTGCTTAAATTCTTGTAAGCTTTTATAAAAGTATCTTGTGATATTTCTTCAGCCTCTTCTCTACTCTTTACCATTTTTAACGCCAACGAAAACACCATTACTTTATACTTTTCAACTAAAAAAGCATAAGCATTAGCATCTCCTCTAAGGATTTTATCTATATAAGTTTGATCGTTAATAATAGTCGTTTTATACTATGACTGTAACTAGTTAAAAAAGGTTACAACTATTCATTAAAAAAAATAAAAATTTTCTGTAACCTTTTTTTAGATGTAGCTGTCATACCTGTAAACACATTAAAAATAATCATTTTAAACTCAAAAATATGGAAGTAGCAATTGTATTTATGTTCTTGTTTGCAGTAATATTCGGAATCTTTTATTTATTCTATTCAACAAGAAATAAGGAACGTTTAGCTTTAATTGAAAAAGGTGTAGATGCCAAAATTTTTATGCAAGGCGAAAAAAAGCGTTCTACATTAACAGGTAGGGTAATTATCTTAAACTTAGCTTTATTAGCTATGGGAATAGGTGTTGGTGTTTTATTAGGTGCTATTTTAAGTTCTTTATTTGGGTATAGTGGTTCTTGGGCAGATAGACCATCAAACGCTATTGACTCAGAAGTTTTCTTTATCTCATCTATTTTTCTTTGTGCAGGTGGGGCCTTATTAATCGGTTTTAATCATACTAAAAAATTAGACAACGAATAAAATTTGTTTAAATAATCAATTACTTTAATAAATATGTTAAAAGAGAATAAAGCTAATTTTATTCTCTTTTTTGTTTTGTAATTTAGTAAGCTAAATTCCTTAACATGAGAAAATTCACGGTACTATTCTTATTAATTTCTACGACAATATCAGCGCAAACCGACACTAAAATATACGATATTATTAATGCTATTTCGACAGATAGAATCAAAACTTATATTACTACACTAACAAACTTCGGAACACGTCACACATTAAGTGACACTATTTCAAATACTCGTGGAATAGGTGCTGCACGTCGTTGGATTAAATCTGAATTTGAAGAAATCTCTTCTGATTGTAACAGTTGTTTAGAGGTGTTTTATCAAAAAGACTTCGTTAAAAAAGGAGTCAACAAAAGAATTACCAAAGATGTTTGGGTTGTTAATGTCCTTGCCGTTCAAAAAGGAAGTAAATATCCTAATAATTATATTATTATGAGTGGTGATATTGATTCTCGAATTTCTGATCCTAATAATTTTACCGATGATGCTCCTGGAGCTAATGACAACGCCTCTGGAATGGCTGGAACAATTGAAGCGGCTCGTGTTTTAAGTAATTATACATTTGAAAACAGTATTATTTATGTTGGTTTGTCTGGTGAAGAACAAGGTTTGTTTGGAGGAAAAGGATTAGCTGAATATGCTAAAGAAAAAGACTGGAATATTGTAGGTGTTATGAATAACGATATGATTGGAAACATTAAAGGTGTTGATGGAGTAATTGACAATCGTACGTTTAGAATTTTCTCTGAACCTGTACCTCCTACAGAAACAGAACTTCAACGGAAAGCACGTCGTTTTTACGGTGGCGAGGTGGACGGAGTATCACGCCAATTAGCACGTTACATATACAAAACTACCAAAACCTATATGCCAGAAATGAATCCGAAAATGATTTATCGCTTAGACAGATTTGGTCGTGGCGGACATCATAGACCTTTTAACGATGCTGGCTTTGCTGGTATTAGAATTATGGAAGCTCATGAAAACTACACACAACAACATCAAGATATTAGAACCGAAAATGGTATTGAATATGGTGACCGATTAAAGTTTGTAAATTTTGATTATGCTAAAAAATTAACTGCTGTAAACGCTATTAACTTAGCAAGCATTGCTGCTGCACCACCTTCACCAAAAAATGTAAGAATTGGTGGTATTGTTGAAGCTTCTGCTAAACTACAGTGGAATAAAGTTGAGGGGGCTAAAGGCTATAAAATCTATTGGAGAGACACCACCTCTCCTACTTGGGATAATTTCAAGTATATAGAAAATACTACTGAGTTTACTTTAGAGGGGATTGTTTTAGACAATTACTTCTTCGGAGTAAGTGCTGTTGGTAAAAACGGACACGAAAGTATTGTTTCGTTCCCTTCAAAAATTATACGTTAATCGATGAATAATAAACCTCATTTATACTTTAAAACCGATATTGAATGGCGAGTTTGGTTATTAGAAAACCATCATAAAAGTGACGGAGTTCACCTAATTTTATACAAGATTGATGTTGACATACCTAGTATGCGATGGGAAGAAGCTGTAAAAGTAGCCTTATGTTTTGGTTGGATTGATAGCACTGTAAAAAGTTTAGGAAACGGCAAGAGACGACAATATTTTTGTCCTCGAAAACCTAAAAGTGTTTGGAGTGCTTTAAATAAGAAGTATATTGAAGAATTAATTAAAAATGACCTAATGCATCCTTCAGGAATTACCTCTGTTAAAATTGCTAAAAAAAATGGCTCTTGGACAGCTTTAGATCCTGTAGAAAAATTGATTGTTCCAAAAGACCTACAAATTGAGTTTGATAAAAACCCTACCTCTTTTAATAACTATCAAAACTTTGCGCCATCTTACCGTAAGAATTACTTATACTGGATATACCAAGCTAAAAGAGAGGCCACAAGAATAAAACGAATTAATGAAATTATTCGTTTGTGTGAGGCCAATATAAAATCTAAATAAATACCCTTCGGGCTTGCACTAAGGCTTTAAATTCTTAAACTAATTTCAATTGAATATTTTTATGTAAAACCTCAAACCCTTCCTTTTTTTAAAAACTGATTGTCAATACATTAAAAAACGATCTTCTCACTACTATGACTGCCCACCCTATTTAGTATATTAAAACACTCTGATGTAAAAAAAGGAACGTATCCCTTATCTTTTCCCATTTTCAAAAAAGTTAATTTCATATCTATTCAATGACTAAACAAGTCTTCCTTAAAATAATATCTACTTTAGAACTTAAAACAAAACGTCTATATTTAGTCGAAAAAATTAAATGATATAGAAGCCTTAAAATATTATCTATGTAGATAAAAACTGTAACGGTTTTTTAGGACGCCACGATACTACTTTATAGGTTATAATTAAAAACGATTATCTCCATCTAAGATATCTCCTAAACCACCTAAAACACTTCCTTCTCCTCTATCACCTTTGCCTGTTTGAGGCGCCATTGCTAATACCCTTCCTGCTAATCGGCTAAATGGTAATGATTGAATATATACAGTTCCAGGACCTCTCAACTTTGCAAAAAACAATCCTTCTCCTCCAAAAATAGTATTTTTTATCCCTCCAACAAATTCAATATCATAATCAACACCTTGTGTAAAACCTACAATACATCCTGTATCTACCTTTAAAATTTCCCCAGGCTGTAAGACCTTTTTTGCCATAGTACCACCTGCATGTACAAAACCAATACCATCTCCTTCCATTTTTTGCATAATAAATCCTTCACCTCCAAACAATCCTCTACCTAAACGTTTTGAAAACTCTATCCCGATAGACACACCTTTAGCTGCACATAAAAAAGCATCTTTTTGACAAATAAACTTCCCACCAAACTCAGTTAAATCAATCGGAATTATTTTCCCTGGATATGGTGATGCGAAAGAAACTTGTTTTTTTCCTTGACCATCATTGGTAAAAACCGTCATAAACAGGCTTTCACCTGTTAAGATTCGTTTTCCAGCAGAAAAAATTTTCCCTAACAATCCTTTTTCTTGATTTGAACCGTCTCCAAAAATTGTATTCATTTTTACATCAGCATCCATCATCATAAAACTACCACTTTCGGCAACTACTCCTTCTTGCGGGTCTAATTCTATTTCTACATACTGCATTTCTTCTCCAAAAATGCGATAATCTATTTCGTGTGCATTCATAATTTTTTGTTTTATATTTATAAGAAGAGTTTTTTACTGTTTTGTTACAAATGATTTATTTTCTCCTAAAACTTTTAATTCGTCAAGAGCCTTAAAAGTCACTTCTTTTCTTTCTCTACTAAAAAACTTCATATCAAAATTCTTTTTTGGAACTACATTTGTTGCAAAAAAATAAGCTCTGTTTTTAACTAAAACATAACCAACAAACCAACCATTATTTTCTACACCTCTTACTGACCAACCTGTTTTACCTCTCAATACATACTGATTGCTTTTATACATTATCATCATACTTTTCATGATACTATCGGTACGTTCACTAATAAGTAATTCTGAATTATGTAATCGTTTTAAAAAGTCTATTTGCTGAAATTGATTAATCTTTGATTTACCTTCTAACCAAAAATTATCTAAAGTTGTTTCGTTTACATCCATTAAACCAAAATCTAACTTTGCTAAACTGGATTTCATTCTTTCAACTCCAATCTTTCTAGCAACCTCTTGGTAACATGGAACACAAGAATAATGAAAAGCTTCGTTAAACGTTAAATCTTGCTCCCAAATCTTTAGATACCTAGATTCTCCATTCCATTTAAAGATTGCGCTATCATTTTTTACAACTCCAGCTTCTAAAGCAATGATAGAATTCGGAATTTTAAATGTTGACGCTGGTAAATTTCCAGCTTTACACCAATCAAAATTATTAGAATAATACACATCTTTATGCAAATCATAAACTAGTATAGCTCCTTCTAACTTTGTACTATCAAGAATTTTCTGAAACTGATTACTAACTAAAAACTTTGTTTCAACTTTCTCTTTTTTACTCTTTTCTTCACTCTTACAAGAAAATAGCAGTACTATAATTATAAAAACATAATTAAACCTCACCACAAAACTAATTTTTTACCTTTAAACTCCATTCATATTCAAATTTTGAAACAGAAACCCCTTCTTCATTAAAACCTTCTGAAGTAACAGTTATTGTTTGCCCTTCACCTGTATCAATTGCTTTTTGTATCGCTTCTCTTATTAATTTACCATCGTTACATTCAAAACGTATTTTCCCTGTAGCCTTTTTAGTAAAAGTTCCATTCATGTTAGTAACCAGCATAGAAATTTTTTTATTCGACGCACCTATTTCTTTCATTACCAAAATACCGGTAGATAATTCCGATGCCATTCCTTGCACTGCCCAAAACATTGATTTAAATGGATTTTGATTTACCCATTTGTGGGTTACTTTAACCACTGCTGTATCGTTAGTAAGTGACTTTAATCGTACTCCAGTAAAAAAAGCTGAGGGTAACTTAAATAATAAAAAGGCATTAACTTTTTTAGGTATAAACTTCATTTTTTCAGTATTTACAGGCAATGTACAGCTTTTTATTTAATTATATCATTTCGTTTAAATGTTAAATTTTGTTAATTTCTAGTACTATGTATTGCATAATACCTTTTAAAAGATATATATTTGCATTATAAAGTATTATATAAATTATTTCACTATGCAACACAACAACCAAAATACCAATGCTTTTTTAATACATATTTCTGCTTTTGCAGGGTATCTATTTCCTTTAGGAAGTATTATCACCCCGCTTATATTATGGCAAACCTTAAAAGAGAGAAGTCCTTTTTTAGATGAACATGGTAAAGAGGCCGTTAATTTTAACATCAGTTATAGTTTATACATTTTTATACTAGGCCTTTCTTTTATTCCTTTTTTCTTCGGAAGTATTTTTAATGGATTTAATGGTATAGATATCGATTTTGGTGGACATCATGGACATAGAGGATTATTTAGCTTTTTTGGTTTTGCTTCAGTAGTAAGTATCGTTGCTCTTATTAAAGTAGCACTGATAATTATAGCTGCCATGAAAGCTAACAAAGGTGAAATGTATCATTACCCGCTTACAATAAAATTTATAAAATAACCCATAAACCGCATTACATGAAGATAGAAAACACAAAAGCACAAATGCGTAAGGGCGTTTTAGAATATTGCATCTTATCTATTTTACAAAACGGAGATGCCTATACCTCTGAAATACTCTCAAGCCTTAAAAGTGCAGAAATGATTGTGGTTGAAGGAACCATATATCCGTTACTTACCCGCTTAAAAAATGCAGGATTATTAAGTTACAGATGGGAAGAATCAACCTCTGGGCCACCAAGAAAATATTACGTACTCACAGAAAACGGCGGAATGTTTTTAAAAGAATTAAATAAAACATGGTATAATTTAGTAAACGCAGTAAACCAAGTAACAAGTACAAAATCAACTAAAGATGAATAAGACAATAAATATAAACCTGGGCGGATTTTTCTTCCATATAGATGAAATTGCCTATCAGAAATTAAAACGATACTTAGACGCCATCGCTCGTTCGTTAAGTAACGATCCGCAAGGAAAAAATGAAATTATAGCAGATATCGAAGCTCGTATTAGCGAATTATTATCTGAAAGAATTACCGATGCTCGTCAAGTAGTAAATGAAAGCGATATTGAAGAAATTATTGCTATCATGGGACAACCAGAGGATTATGCAGAAGCTGAAGAAGGGTATAACGAGAATGCTTCTTACAACTACAATAGAAACACCTCTAGCAAAAAAATGTTTAGAGATGGTGACGATAAGTTTTTAGGAGGAGTTTGTTCTGGACTTGGACATTATTTTAATATTGATGTTGTTTGGATTCGTTTAGCTTTCCTTATTTTAACATTAGCAGGGTTTGGTTTCGGAATTATAGGATATATCATTTTATGGATTATTTTGCCTGAAGCTAAAACTACCTCAGAAAAATTACAGATGGAAGGTGAAGCTGTAAATATTGATAACATTGAAAAAAAAATTCGTAACGAATTTGAAAACCTTTCTTCAAAAGTAAAGGAAGGCGCCCATGATTTATCGGATAAAATTTCCAATGCTGATTATCAAAAACTACGTAACCAAACTAAATCTGGTTTTCAGGATTTCATAGACACTATCGGTAAAATTTTATTAGCCATATTTAAAGTGTTTGGTAAATTCATGGGCGTATTATTAATATTTATCGCTGGTATTACCATCATCTCATTATTGTTAGGCTTATTTTCGGTAGGAAGCTTAGAAATCTTAAATTTTGATGGAGATATGATTCACTACCCTCCTTTCTTCTACGATTCGGCAATGCCTAAATGGTTGTTAATGACATTTGTTTTCTTTTTAATAGGAATTCCTTTTGTTGTCTTATTTATTTTAGGATTACGAATTTTATCTCCTAATGTTAAAAGACTCGGTATTGCTACAGTTTTAACATTATTCGGGCTTTGGCTAATTTCCTTATTAGCTATTGGGTTCTCTGGTATTGAATATTTTACCACTCATGCTTATGATGGTGCACATATTTCAAAACACAGCATTACATACGATAAAGAAGAGCCACTAAAACTAAGAATAGTAAACGATGATAATATTTATTACCAACACAGTTTACGAAATCGTGATAACTCAATATCTGTTCATGTAAATGATAAAGAAATGAAATACTCTAACGATATAAATATAGATGTTCGTAAGAGTGAAACAGGCAGTGCATACATAGAAATCAAAAAAACTTCAGAAGGAAGAAAACGTAACGATGCTAATAATAATGCTGAAGCGATTCAGTACAATTTTAAAACGGCTAACAATACTATTGTTTTTGATGCTTTTTTTATCAGTGAATACAAAAACATGTGGAAAGATGAAGAAATTGATGCCGTTTTATACATTCCTGAAGGAACAACTATATATTTTGAAGGTTCGTCTCGTAACTTTCTAGATAATGTAAACAACATTCAAGATGTATACGATCGTGATATGGCTAATCATCATTTTAAAATGACATCTAAAGGTTTTGAATGTATGGATTGTGATGATGAAGATATCAATAATAATGATTCTGATAATTGGGACTCTAATAACGACGACGATGTAAGTTTTTTATTTGATAGTACTATAAATGATGTAAAAGCTGAATTAATTATTACTAAAGAAACTACTAAAAAAGAATTAGAAAAACTTGCTGACTGGTTTAAAAAACGTAAAAATATTGACATCGATTTTTCTGATTCTGATTTTTATCCTGACGGAAAAATTAAAACCTATTCTTTAACTGTAGACTGTAACGACGGATTTAATGGTAACAGTGTCTATAAAGGAGTAATAATTAATAACGGTAAACACGGATTTACTAGAAAGTATAGCGAAGAAGATAAAAGCTTAGCTTTTAAAATTTGGTAAACGCATAAACTGAAAAACTATGAACGATTTATTTGACTTCTTCTTTAAGGGTAATTTTTTTATAAAAATAGTTACCCTGCTATATACACTATTACTTTCTTGGGTAATGAACGGACAGGTACAAGAAATTCCTAATTATAAACCTGTTGATATTGACTTACACAATCAAATTGTAAAAATGGATAGCATTTTTTTCAATGCTTACAATACATGTGATATGAAAGTACAATCTAATATTTTAAGTGATAATATTGAGTTTTTTCATGATAAAGGAGGTTTGTCTACTTCTAAAAGTGAAATTATTGCTGCTACTAAAAAAAATATTTGTGGCAAGGTTACCCGTACCTTAATAAAAGGGAGCATTGAAGTGTATCCTATAAATAATTATGGAGCTGTAGAAATTGGATATCATACGTTTTTTAATAATAGAGAACCTAATGCTAGGTCTATTCCTAGTAAGTTTATAGCTATTTGGAAAAAAGAAAATGCTCAGTGGTTAATGACAAAAGTTATTAGCCTACATTAATTTGTTGAGACCAAAAAATAAGAGATACATCTTATTTTAATTATCGTAACAATATAAAAAACATTAGTTCATTGGTTTAGCTAACTCCGATGACACTAATACTTGGTTTTATTAGTTAAGCCAAAGCTCTTTAGCTTTGGCTTTTTCTTTATATAAATCCCACTAATTAAAATACTAAAACCTATATCTTTGTTTAAAATTTTCCTCGTATGAGTTTAACCATTGAGAACATTTTACTAATAGGGTCTTTATTACTTTTAATAAGTATTATTGTCGGAAAAACGTCATATAAATTTGGAGTTCCTACCTTATTGCTATTCTTAAGTATTGGAATGTTAGCTGGCTCTGATGGTATTGGAGGTATTATTTTTGACGATCCAAAAGCTGCACAATTTATAGGAATTGTTTCTTTAAATTTTATTTTATTTTCAGGGGGATTAGACACCAATTGGAAAGCAGTAAAACCGATTCTTAAAGAAGGTTTAGTACTCTCTACTTTAGGTGTATTACTTACGGCAGTATCCTTAGGGCTATTTGTTTGGAATGTTACTAATTTTACAATTTTCGAAAGTTTACTACTAGGAGCTATTGTTTCTTCTACCGATGCTGCTGCAGTATTCTCTATTTTACGTTCTAAAAACTTAGCATTAAGAGAAAATTTGCGTCCTACCTTAGAATTAGAAAGTGGTAGTAACGACCCTATGGCATATGTATTAACTATTGCTTTTTTAACGTTAGTTATCAACCAAGATCAAAGTATTACTTCAATTATTCCTTTATTCTTACAACAAATGGTTTTTGGAGCTATTACAGGTTTTTTATTTGGAATGTTAAGTAAAACTATAATTAATAGTATTAAGCTTGATTTTGAAGGATTATATCCTGTTTTAGTAATTGCACTCATGTTTATTACCTTCTCATTTAGTGATTTTATAGGCGGCAACGGGTTCCTTGCTATTTATATATGTGCTGTTTATTTAGGAAATCAAAACTTAATACATAAAAAAACCATCTTAAAAATGTTTGATGGTTTGGCTTGGTTAATGCAAATTGTACTCTTCTTAACATTAGGCTTGCTTGTTTTTCCATCACAAATCATTCCTTACTTAGGTATTGGACTTATAATCTCTTTATTCTTAATTTTTATTGCTCGTCCTGTAGGTGTTTTTATTAGTTTACTTTTTTTTAAAATGAAACTAAGAAGACGTTTTTACATTTCATGGGTCGGTTTACGTGGAGCAGTTCCTATAGTATTTGCTACCTATCCTCTTTTAGCTGGTATAGATAAAGCTAATATTATTTTTAACATTGTTTTTTTTATTTCTGTTACTTCCATATTAATACAGGGTACTACATTAAGTATTGTTGCTAAATGGTTAAATGTTGCCTTACCAGAAGAAACAAAGAAATTAAGTGCTACTGATATGCTCTTACAAGAAAACCCAAAAGCTTTAATGGAAGAAATTGTAATTACTAAATCGTGTGCTGCTGTAGGTAAAAAAATTGTAGAATTGAATTTCCCTAAAAATGCTATAATTGCCATGATAAAAAGAGATGGAAGTTATCTAACTCCCAATGGTTCTACTACAATAAATGCTTCCGATATTTTAATTGTCCTTGCTGATAAAATTACTATTTTTAAAGAAGTTAATAAAAGCCTTAAAAACCAATAGTTAATCAATTTAATTTTAAATATTAGATTACCTTTGTAGTATGAATAAGTTGTTGAGGTTTTTAAGCGTACTATTTGTAACAGTAGTGTATTTTTCTGCTATTAGTTATACCCAAAAAAATCAATCTTTTTCTAAAGTTTTTGAAAGCGATAATTCTTCTCATGAAAAATATGTTCAAAAACTTTCTCCCAAAGCTTTATACCATACTTCTGAATCAGAAAACCTTTCAAACTACCTTAACAACCTTCCCACAACAAATGTAAAAAACTCATTTTCTGGATTTGGTATAACTTTAAAATCTATTGAATTATTTTTCAACAGAAAATACCTTCAATATACTTTACTATCAAGAAGTATATTAATAAATCACAGAAAGTCCGATTTAATTTTTCCTTTTCATTATCACTGGTGAAGCTTCATTTAGTTTTTACAGTGAATTAATCAAACTCATCATTAAAAAAATAATACTCTTTATGAATTAAAGAGTAAAACTTAATACAATTAATTAAAAATAAAATGGATTTAGGAACCACAATTGTTGGTGCTACACTATTAGTTATGTGTGTAGGTCCCTTTATACTCGTACGCAAAAAACAATTAACAAAAAGGAATAAAAAACTCCAAGCACTACATACTCTTTCGCAAGAGCATAATTGTACCATACAAGAATATGAGTTTTGTAATGATTTTGTTTTGGGAATTGATAAAACAAAAAAAACTCTTTTCTTTTACAAACAATCTCAAGAAAACACATATAGTAAAATTATTGATTTACAAACTATTGAAGAATGTACAGTTGTAAAAAAAACAAGAAATATAAACGATAGAACACTCTCTTTAATACAACTTAACTTCATTAATGCTAGTAAAAAGGAGAATATTAGTATTACAATTTATAATGAAGAAACAGACCTTTTAATCAGCAATGAGTTATTAGTTGCCAATAAATGGTCTCTCTTAATTAACAGTAATTTAAAAAAATAGTAAATACAAACAATCTAAGCCTTAAACAATTTAAGGCTTAGATTTTAATTAAAAACTTTTTTACACTTGCCATATATCTTTTTTATGAATATTTTCGACAAAAATTATAGTTATAAATTAACTACTATTTAAATACAAAAAAAGGAATAGGACAGTTACCAAAAAATTATTCGTTCTTTCTATTATTCAAAACCGCTATGAAAACAGTTTACATAATAAACTTTAAACACCTACTTCCTGTACTATTTTTACTGACTATTAGTTGCTCAACTAAAAATAAAACAGACGAAGAACTACTTGAAAAAGACAAAATTGAATTAAAAGAAAATTTAGACTCTTATAAAATAGCAACGTATAAATTTGGTAAAATTTTAATTCGTTCTTCAGCTGAAAAAGACACTATCTCAACAGAGTTTCAATCTTTTAAAAAAGATCTCGATAAGATTTTTAATAAAGTTGTAAAATATAATGTTGAAACCCCTGAAAGCTTATCATTATTAGACTACATTTTAATATACCGAGACTATAAAAGAATGGAAGGCTTCATTATGAAAACAGATGAAGATGTTTTTCCGACATTAGTAGATGCTTTTAATATAGTTTATGGAGACTCTATAAGTAAAAAAAGAGAATATTATAAAGGAAAGGAAAAAGAATATGTTCAGAATATAGAACATGCTGTTCTAAGTGCAATTGTAATATTAAGTAAAGACTTAGGAAAAGAAGTATCGCTTTACGAGTGCACAAAGACAAACCCAGAATTACTTCCTGACTCTGAAATTAAGACTTTACTACAATACTTTAGAGGTTTCCTTTTTTTTGAAAAGGGACTTTATTATTTATCTGAAGATGAAATTTCAAGAAACATTAATTGGTTAAATAATAATAAAAATGTGGATTTACCCTATACCAGAGCTTTCTTTCAATGGGGAAATCTTGATAATGAAAGTACTCATTTAGGGCTTCATTCATTAAATCACTTATTTAGAGGTTTCGATCGACTAATGATGGAAAGAGAAATTGATGAAAAACGCGCACTTGAAGATTTTGAAGCATTTTTAAAAGACGCTAATAAAATTGGTTTAAATAATGAAATTACTTGGTCGATAGAAACCTATTTATATTTAAAAAACGAAGAAAACGAAAAGGCTATTGCTTCTTTAACCAAACTTAAAACAAGTGACCTTCTTTCTTCAGAAGATAAAAAAAGAATAGATGAATCTATTGAATATGTTAAAAACAGGGAGTCAGGTAAAGTATTAAATGGTTTTTATGATAAATTCTTTTTAAGTAAAATCGCCACAAAATACATGTATGCAATTTTATCTAAAGTAGATTGGGGAAAAGTCATGAAGAAACAAAACATTCCTCATACAGATGAAATACTTAAAACCATTGACAATTTGAAAAGTTTTATTGATAACTTAAAAAAGTATGCTAGTACAGAGGACTTAAAAAACAAAGGGAAAAGTCTCTGGAACAAAACAAAAGAACTAGCTAAGTAATATTGGTTATAGTTCTTATAAAAAAGAAACATATAATATATTAAAACACTTAAAAATTAAAATGGGAAAAATTAAAATTGAAAGCACAGTTGGTGCTAAAATCTATGTTAACGAAAAAGAATTAGGTTTAATAAAAAGAGAAGATAAAGAATATGAGTTAGATAATGGCGAGTACGAAATTTACGCCAAAGCATCTTGGTGTGGTAGTCAAAAAATCAACATAAATGTTACTAATGATAAAACCGTAACCTTAACTCTTAACAGTTTTAAATATGAGGGAATTATAAAAGCTATTATGATGGTATTTGTTGCTCTATTTATGTTTTCTAAAAGTCTTATTTTTCTGATTCTTGCTGGAATTATCATTCTATACCCTTTGTATTATATATCATTCGGAAAAGATAATTACTTAGAATTAAATGAGAAGAATGAAAATAGTCTAGCCAACACAAACAACATTTAATTTTTACTTTAACAAAACTCAACCTGTATCCCCCAATAAAACAGTTATGAATTACAAAATAATAAAACTACTATTTGACCCAAGAGAAACTATTAATAAAGAAGAGTTTTTATTTGGGATAATAGTTCTATTCTTTTTAGCTTTTATTTTTATTCTTGATTTTACTATAATTAATAGTGTTACGTCGATTATAAGCTCAAAAGGTGCTCTGCTATTAGCTATGCATAAAGTTATAAGACCATTTACTATCCCTAATTTACCTGTAGGTTTTATTTTATTTTACAGCGTTTTAACTTTAACTATTAAAAGAGTAAAAGACTTAAATTCTAATTTATGGGTAGGTGCTTTAGTTGGAACACTTATTTTTCTTTTTTTTGATGTTGTTTTTTTAAAACCAACTACTAGCCTAGGGATGTTTTCTAATATGTTGGGGATCGAAATTGATAATCAAGTAAAGGTTTTTCATGCATTTAACATCATTTTTTATGTTATTTTAGGCATAAGTTCAATACTCTTCCTTTCAGTTCTTAAAGGAACTAAACCTCATATAAAGGATGGATATAAAAAAGGAAGTTTAACTATTAATCAATTTATTAAACAATTAGGGCTTCTATTTATTACTGCTTTTATTTTCTCTATACTATTTGGTACTATTTTAGTTATAGCTGATAATAACAATTCTCTTAATCGAAATATGTTTTGGCAATCAATTATTTTTGGTATTCCTAGTCTTTTAATCATTATATGGTATTTAAAACTGGTTTACATGAGGTTAAATAACACTACTTTTTCTTTCTTCAACTATATTTTATGTTTAATAGTTTATATTATAAGTTTTGCCGCCCTAATTATAATAACTTCTAAAGTTGATAACTTAAACTATATAAATATGTCTTTAACTTTTTTCTCAGTTATTAGTATCGCATTTTCATTTATAAACCTTTCTTTATTTTTGTTAGATAAAGATTCTAAGCCATTGGTATTTGGAATTGAAAAACAAGATTAATGAAACAATTTTCAGAAATTTCTAAATTCTTCGAAACTGAGTTTCCTTTAAATCAACACGGACTTGATGAACTATTTAGTCTATTTAAAGTAGAAAAACATGCTAAAGGAATTATTTTTCTTCAAGAAAGCTCCAAAGAAAAAAAGTTACGTTTTTTAAATAATGGAATTGTAAGAGAGTATTATGCAAATGAGGACAAGGAAGTCAATATTAACTTTTACATAAAACCTCAGTTTATATCCGATTTACTAACTTTTAGTCAAAATACTACTACCAAGAAAAATCAAGAGACCTTAACTTCTGTAGAAATTTTAAGTATTGAAAGACAACCTTTTTTTAATTTGTTAGAAAAGTATCAATGTGGTAAAACCTTTGTTAATGCCTCTTTTCAAAAACTATTAAAACAAAAAGAAAAATTAGAATTTAATCGCATAACAAAATCACCTGAAGAATTATACAACGAGTTATTCATTTACAAACCTGAATGGATACAAAACATACCTCAATATCATTTAGCTTCTTACTTAAACATAACTCCAGAAACGTTAAGTAGAATTAAAAAACGTATTTCTTGATTTGAATCAATGAAAACAAATAGTTTATAAAAGACATTTGCATAACTAAAATATTATACAATGTTACACATACATCAAATAAGAAACGCTACTACAATTATTGAAACTGAAAAAGAGGTTATTCTTGTAGATCCTATGTTAGGTGACCAAGGGATTATGCCTCCATTTACTCTCTTTAGACATAAAGTTAGAAAGAACCCAACTGTTCCTCTTCCTATAGAAACACATATACTTCTTAAAAAAGTAACCCATTGCTTAATAACCCATCAACATCCTGACCATATAGATAATGCAGGCGTACAATTTCTAATAAAAAATAACATTCCTGTTACCTGTAGTGTAAAAGATGAAAAAGCTTTTAAAAAGAGAGGGTTAAACATTGTACAAAGTCTAAAATATTGGGAGCAACAACCTTTTTTAGGAGGCGAAATTGAAGGAATACCTGCCAAACATGGTTATGGCTTTGTAGCTAAACTTATGGGGAATGTATTGGGTTTCTATATAAAGCTTCCCAATCAAAAAACTATTTATCTCAGCTCTGATACAGTTTATACTGACGCTATGCATAATGTATTAACTAACTATAAACCAGACATTAACATCTTAGCTTGCGGAGCCGCTCAGTTTGATGTTTTCAAACAACTTATTATGAGCGTAGAAGATATTCTTCAATTTGTAAAAAATTCTTCAGGCTTAGTCATTGCTAATCATATGGAAGCTATAAATCATTGCCCATTAACTCGAAAAAAGCTTAAAATTATACTAAAACAACATAATTTGCTTGATAAGACTTGCATTCCTGAAGATGGAGAACTAGTAACTATTGAGTAAAAGTCTCTTATATTTACATAATTGTATGATAACCATTATTATTAATAATATGAAACAGAAAATTTTAACTCTTGCCATTCTATTAATTACAATTTCAACATTTGCTCAAAGTACTCCTGTAAAAGTTAATGAAGGTGATTTTTCTATCGGAAAAACAGTTCAAATAAAATCTACTGTTTTGAAAGAAGACAGAACGTTAAATATTTATTTTCCTGCAAGCTATAATACTGATAAATCAAAAAAATATCCAGTTATTTATTTACTAGATGGCTCTAAAGATGAAGATTTTATTCACATTACCGGAATTGTACAATTTGGTTCATTCTCTTGGATAAATATGCTTCCTGAAGCTATCGTAGTGGGAATTGGAAATGTAGATAGAAAAAGAGACTTTACGTATCCATCTTCTATAGAGATCGACCAAAAAGAGTTTCCTACCTCAGGAAGCTCTAAAAAATTCATTCAATTTCTTAAAAAAGAACTTCTTCCTTTTATTGATACTAATTACAGAACTACAAATGGCAAAACACTAATCGGTCAATCACTTGGAGGGCTTTTAGCTACAGAAGTTTTATTCAAAACCCCTACTCTTTTTAACAATTACATAATTGTAAGTCCGAGTCTTTGGTGGGATGATGAAAAACTTTTAACCTTTACACCAGTAAAGTACGACACTAAGAAGAACATTTACATTGCTGTTGGTAAAGAAGGACCAACTATGGAAAGAACTGCCAAAGAACTACACGATAAACTACTGAGTAAAAAAACTAAAAACACGAAGCTTTATTTCGACTTTTTAGAAGATAAAACTCATGGAGATGCTTTACATGAAGCCGTGTACAATGCTTTTGAAAAAATATTTAAAGTAGAAAAATAATATATACTACTCATTCTTTTTACTACAAATTAAAATTAAATAAAATGGTAAAAATTATTTCAAGTCCCAACTGTGGAAACTCACCAAAAATGACATTTTTAAAAGAGTTTAATATCGCCTTTGCAAACGGAAACATGGAATTTCTTACCGAAAGTGTTACTGATGAAATAGTTTGGAGTATAGTTGGCGATAGAAAAATTGAAGGAAGGAAAGAGTTTATTGAAGAATTAAAAAAAATAAAAGAGAAAGAGGTAACCGAATTAACACTTAAACAAATCTTATCTCACGGAAAAGAGGGCGCTGTAAATGGAACTATTAAAATGCAAAACGGAAAAAAACATGCTTTTTCAAACTTTTATTTTTTCAAAGGAGCGAAAGGTGCTAAAATAAAATTAATAACATCGTATATCATTGAAGTTGATCTACAATAAAAACAGTTTTTTAACACTTATAAAGAACCTAATCTTTGTAAATTTAGCTTTTCAATTTAATTAAAAAAGTTCTATAGGCAAGCCTCACTACTTTTTACTTACAAAAACATTAATAATAACTAAAAAAACAATACTATGGGTTGGGATATAAGTTATCACCCTATATCAGAAAAGCAAGTAAACGATTGGTATTTTGATGTATTAGATGATCAAAGTTTAATTGAAAAAGTAATCTCAGAAAATACCTTTGAAAATTTTTACAAAGACCATTATAAAGAAGTCATTGAAAACGGCTTAAACATTAAAGAAGATGATATTTTTGATAAAAGCCATGGATTTAACATAGCTGTTACACAAGGTTTCTTTCAAAAATTCTTTTATACAAGAGGTTCAGCTCTTTCTCTTTCAGAAAATCCTTTGCTAAAAAAGTATTATAAAAAATGGCAAGAAATAGTACCTAATGAAAAGTTAACCAAAAGTGTAAACAATCAAATTTTTGAGAATTATTGCTCTGGTGTTTACATTCCTCAAAATAAGGTTACTGAATTATTAAATGATTATGAAAGCGATTCTGAAATTAAAAAAGAATTAAACGACTTGTTTTCACACGATAGAATTAACGTTTTCCTTAAAGCTTTAAACTTTTCAAAAGACAACAAGTTAGGTTTACTAGAAGCTACAGAAGTTATAGAGCCTAACCCGATGGACTTAAACAATTCGTCATGCTATTCTAACTTGTTTAACTGTGATCCTGAAGGTGCTCTACTATATCAACAAGCAGCTATGGAGCAAATTGCAGCAATTGAGAAAAGTGACAGTTTAAACGAAGAAACTACAAAAACAGAACATGAAGAGATCGATATAACATCCGGTAATAAAAAAGAAAAAAAGAGTTTCTGGAAAAAACTACTTGGAAAATAAATTAAGAACTAGTTATCCTAAGTATTATTCATATTCAAAACCTTTATACAGTATTAAATAAAACTTAAGCATGAAATTAAGAGAAAAAAATCCAGCTTTAATCCTTGTAGATGTCCAAAAAGCTTTCTTAAACGAAGAATATTGGGGCGGTAATAGAAACAATAAAAATGCTGAAATTATTTGCGGAAAAATATTAAACAAATGGAGAGAACTAGACTTACCTATTTTTCATATAAGACATAGTTCTACAAACCCAAACTCAAAACTTAATAAACAAGATGATGGTTTTAATTTTAACGAAAATGTAATACCATTAGAAAACGAAACTATAATAACTAAAGAAGTAAATAGTGCTTTTATTGGAACCGATTTAAAAGAACAATTAGACCAACAAGCTATTACAACTCTAGTTATTGTAGGAATTACAACTAATCATTGTGTATCAACAACTACCAGAATGGCTGGTAATTTTGGTTTTGAAACCTATCTAATTTCTGACGCTACGGCCTCTTTTGATAGAGTTGGTATTAACGGAGAAAAATACGATGCCGAAATAATACATTTAACCTCTCTCGCTAATTTGAATGAAGAATTTGCTACAGTAATAGATTACGAAAAATTAATATACAAAATATAACTTTTGAATATTTTATAGTTAAACTAACTTACAAAATTGAACTCGAAAAAGTTGCCCTTTTTTAAGTAAATATATTAAATTTTTAAACGAACAGGCTTTGGGTGTTGTTTCGATAATGATGAAACATCATTTTTATGTTTATTTATCTATATTTGAGAGAACAAATTGTTAATAGCTTGGTAACAAGCTAAAAAGTTATCGCTTGAATGAAAACATTTAAAGCAAAAATTGAAATTATAGGAATCAACCCATTCGTTTTTATCCCGAATGATATTTTAGACTATCTTTTTGAAAAGGCAGGGAAAAACAAAGGAAAAATCCCTGTCCATATCAAAGTGGAAGGAAATAAATTTGAACAGACTTTGATAAAATACAGCGGGCATTGGCGATTATATTTAAACACACCGATGAGAAAGTCTGCCAAAAAGGAAGTTGGACAAATGACAAAAATTGAAATCGAGTTTGACTCAAGCGAGAGAAAAATACCCTTTCATCCAAAGTTCAGAAAGGCATTGAATGAGAATGAGAGCGCAAGAAAAATATTTGATAGTTTAGCACCATCCTTACAAAAGGAAATTTTGAAATATCTATCATTTCTGAAAACAGAAAAAAGTATTGATAAAAACGTGGAAAGGGCAATCGAATTCCTAAACGGAAATACAAGGTTTATTGGACGAGACAAACCATAAAATAACTAAAAAAAGAAAATAGCACAATAAAGCTAGCACAAACTATGTTGATTATATTTTTTTGGATTGCTTAAAAATTCACCAAATGCCTTTCTACAAAACCAGACGAACTGTTTAATAAGAAAAGATCTTCAATTTTTTCGACCACTCCTAAAGTCATTAAGCATATCTAGAACACCGAAAAGATATTGGTATTCAATATCGGTAGAAAAAATAAAAGTAAATAATGAATATAAAATAACAATTTAAATACTAACCAAACAATGGTCTATAATTTTTATACAGTAAAAAAAACAATCGGAACAAAAGTTAATGTTTAAATAAAAATACTTAACAAAACAATGCGTAGGATAGTACCAAATATTTACTCCAATAACATAAAAGAAAGTAAGGAGTTCTATACTGATTTTTTAGGAATGAATTTAGAGATGGATATGGGTTGGATTTTAACTTTTGTATCAAGAAATAATGAGACCGCACAAATTTCCGTTTTTCGTAATGAGGAAAACAAACCATTAAACAATTCATCTGTTTTTTTATCAATAGAAGTAACCGATATTGATAATTGGTACGTGCGCGCTAAAAAACAGAATATAGAAATCGTATATCCTATAACTAATGAAAATTGGGGAGTTAGAAGGTTTTTTATAAAGGATCCGAATGGAGTTACTATAAATTTATTAAGCCACTTATAACTGCTGAAATGAGAAAAGCTAATTACCAACAATAACTATAAATGATTGCTTGTTCTTACCTACTTCTTAAAATCATTACAAACTCTCTATTCAGTTTGTATTTACTAAACTAAGAGTTCAAACAATGTAACTAATTTTATATAGCACTACTCTATCAACAGATTAAAAATAGTCAGGCCTCATATTATGGTGTTAAACTCATAAATGACACTTTACAATACTCTAATAATTCTCATAATATATTTGAAATAGGTTCTATAACTAAAGTATTTTAACTTTCCTATAGCTAATAACAAAATAACTGTACTACAATTAGCAAACCATACATCAGGAATACCTAAGTTACCGTCAAACTTAAATCTAGAAAAGGTTGATCAGTCTAACCCATATAAAAATTATAAAAAAGAAGACTTAAAAGAATATCTTAAAAGAATATCTTAAAACAGAATAGAATTTGAGAACACACCAGGAACTAATCATGAATATTCAAACATAGGTTTTGGAATATTAGGCTATTTACTAGAAGCTCAAGCTGGTTTAACCTATTCTGAATAATGTAAAAAAACCTGTGACACTAAGTATCGCAGGTTTTTAATACAGCTAATTATATTGTAATGATTAGTCATCCAATAACTCTGCTGCAGTTTTTAGTTTTTCTTTTAATAATTCAGCTAAATCTTTGTTTCCATCTACATCTTCTGGACTAATTTCTATAGTACCATCTTCATTGCCATCAATAGCTGTAGATAAATCTACTTGACTTAGCATAGTATTTAGGTCAAAATTAACAGTTACCTCAGTTAAACTTTCAGAAACGATAATATCAGTCATTTCGTTTTCAAAATCTACTTCAATTTCTTCTTCAAAATCGTGCCAGAAGATAAACGGTACAGCATTTATAGAGCCTTTAATAACAACTGTTTTGTTAAACATATCACTAGATTCATCTGTATTTTTATCAAATTCAAACTCGATTTCTTCGTAATCAGCTTTTGGAAGTTCTAAAGAAGTAATGTTTGATGTTCCAGTTAACAAATCTAACTGAAATGGTCCTCTTAACTCAATTTCATCATCAGAACTTATGATACTGTCATTCATAGTATCCTGGTACTTATCATCAAATTCTAACTCTATTTCTGTGATATTTAGTTTAAATTCAGAAATGGTTACTTCGGCATTATTTACATTTTTTGAAGCAATTTTGCTTTGATTAAATGTATTAGTTGAAGACGCTTTAATTCTTAAGTTTTCATTATTTCCTTCGTCGCTAGTACAAGAAGTTCCTAATAACATTAATGAGGTTGCACTTAATAATAACACTGTTTTTTGTAATGCTTTCATGTATTTATTTTATTTGTTTATAGCCTTAAGACAACCTTATCTTTAAATTACCTACCCTAAAAATTTATTTTTTCCGAAACAAAAACACTACCTACTAATAATGAAACACTTACAAATAAAATTTTAACAAAAAAATATAATTATAGAACAAAACTTATCGTTACCAACACATCATAATTGAGAACAAAAAAACTCTGAAATATTTTACTAAGGTTCATATATTGAAACAAAGTCAAATTGACTTTTAAAAAACATTTTTTTAGTAAAAAAATGTCTTTTTGGTTTTAAAAAACATACATAAAAAATAAAATAGACTCAAAACAAACACCAATAAAACATAATTCACTTTTATGAGTGCTAAAAAAAATTAAATTCATTTATTTTGTAGCAAATCTTAATAAACTATGTCATCAAAAAATAAACTAGAAAGTTTTACTAATACAACTGAAGAATTTGTCTCTCCAGAGTACATTCGTAACCGCTTCTCTAAAATTATGTCTGATATGTACAAGAAAGAGGTACCACTTTATGGTGAACTACTTGATTTGGTTCATGACATTAATGAAAGTGTTCTTTCAGAGTCTAAAGAAATTGAAAAACAGCTAGCACATACTGGAGAATTAACTCGACTGGATATGGAACGCCACGGAGCAATTCGTTTAGGTAAGCCCTATGAGCTATTTACAATGAGACGTCTATTTAAGGTTATGGGAATGTATTCTGTTGGTTACTATGACTTAGCCACAGCAGGTGTTCCTGTTCATTCTACGGCGTTTAGAGCTATTGAAAACACGACTCTTAATCAAGCTCCTTTCAGAGTTTTTACCTCTTTATTACGTATAGATTTAATTGATGATGTTCAGCTTCGTAACAATGTTCAAACTATTTTAGAAAAACGTCAAATTTTTACAGAAAAAGTTTTACAACTCATTGATAAATCTGAAAAAGAAGGAGGTTTAAATAAAGAAGATGCCGAAACCTTTGTTCAAGAAGCTTTAGAAACTTTTCGTTGGCACGATACTGCTACCGTAGATTATGAAATGTACGAAGCTTTACTAAACCAACACAGATTAATTGCTGATGTAGTTGCCTTCAAAGGACCTCACATCAATCACCTAACTCCTAGAACTTTAGATATCGATAAGGTTCAAGTAAGTATGGAGGATCGTAATATCCCACCAAAAGATAATATAGAAGGACCTCCTACAAGAAAATGTCCTATTCTACTACGTCAAACAAGTTTTAAAGCATTGACCGAAAAAGTAACTTTTAAAAATAATGTTGAAAAAGAAGAAATAGGCGAACACAAAGCTCGTTTTGGTGAGATTGAACAACGTGGTGCAGCATTAACTCAAAAAGGGCTTGACCTGTATCATGAGCTGTTAGGTAAAACACGTAAAGCTATTGGTGGATCACCAACTGCCGAAAATGCCTTAAAATACAATGAATTATTGACAGAAAATTTTAAAGTTTTTCCTGATAACTACAAAGAATTACAATTAAAAGAGTTAGCTTATTTCCATTACTTTACCACCAATAAAATAAAAACTTTATCTAAAGATAAAGTGTATACAAAAGCAGATGTAAACCAATTATTAGAGGATGGTTATTTAAGCATGGAACCGATAGTCTACGAAGACTTCTTACCTGTAAGTGCAGCAGGAATTTTTGCTTCAAACTTAGGAACAGATGATGCTAAACGTGAATATCAAGGTACTTCTAATCAATTATTATTTGAAAAAGATTTAGGTGAACCTGTTTATAAGTTAACAAAATGGTATGAAGATATGCAAAATGAAAGCATACAAAACTGCTTGTCAGTAATAAATGCTTAATCATAAAATCGAATATTGAAAAAGTGTAGCCGTATATTTGCATTATCGGCTACACTTTTTTCGTTAAAAACGATTGTTTATCTTGTAGCTTATATTAAGTTTATTCTAACAAAATTATTCTTTTGGAAAATCAATTTGATTATATAGACAAACAAATACTTTCAAAATTACGTTTAGACGCTCGTAAAGCCTATTCGCAAATTGCGGAAGAATTAAAAGTTTCCAACTCCTTAATTCATCAGCGCATTAAAAAGCTAACCGCTGAAGGTGTTATTAAAAATGCTGAGTTTGTTTTAGAAGAAAAGAACCTAGGTTATAAAACCAAATCATACACAGGTATTCGATTACGTGAAGCTCGCTTTGCTAAAGAAGTAATGCATGAGTTGGAAAAAATACCAGAAATAACCGAATGTAACTTTGTTTCTGGCTACTACGCTATTTTTATTTTAATCTTTGCTAGAGACAATGAACATTTACAAAAAATACTATACGATAACGTACATTTGATTAAAGGAGTGGCAGGAACCGATACTTTTATATGTTTCGATACTTGTTTTAAACGTCACATTCCAATAGAATAATTTAACAATACAACACCTTTCTAGGTTATTATATAAATGATACAGACAGCGCAACTAGAAACGTTCAAAAAATCATTAACTGGCAAATTATTTTTTGACGACCTACATAAAAACATTTATGCTACCGATGCTTCGGTATACCGTAAAATCCCATTAGCAGTTGCTTACCCTAAGAATATACAGGATATTCAGCTACTAATTAATTTTGCTACTGAAAATAATATCACCTTAATTCCGCGTACTGCGGGAACTTCGTTAGCTGGACAATGTGTAGGAGATGGTATTGTGGTAGACGTTTCTAAACACTTTACCAACATATTGGCTTTTGATGAAATTAACAAAACCATTACGGTAGAACCAGGAATTATTCGTGACGATTTAAACCGCTTCCTTAAACCATTCGGATTGTTTTTTGGTCCAAATACCTCAACCTCTAACCGTTGTATGATTGGCGGAATGGTAGGTAACAACTCTTCAGGCAGTACTTCTATTCGTTACGGAGTTACTCGTGATAAAGTAATTGCTATTCAAGGTTTACTAAGTGATGGTAGTGAAGTTACTTTTTCTGAAATTACTTCAGCTGAATTCAATCAAAAGAAAATAGAAAATTCGTTAGAAGGAAATATCTATCGTGCTATTTATACAGAGCTTTCTCAAGAAGCTATCCAGCAAGAAATAAAAAAAGAATTTCCAAAGGAAAGTATTCACCGAAGAAATACAGGATATGCTGTTGATGAGTTTTTAACTTCCAATTTATTTGGCGGGACAGAACCAACCATCAATCCCGCAAAGTTCTTATCTGGTAGTGAAGGAACCTTAGTCTTTTCAACGGCAATTACTATTCAACTAGACGACTTACCTCCTACACAAAGTATTATGGTATGTCCGCATTTTACCAGTATAAACGAAAGTTTAAAAGCTACCGTTATCACCATGAAACACACGCTTTATGCTTGTGAATTAATGGATAAGGTAATTTTAGACTGTACCAAAAATAATCGTGAACAAGCAAAGAATCGCTTCTTTTTACAAGGCGACCCTGAAGCAGTGTTAATGTTAGAAGTTTCTGCCAATACTATTGAAGAAGCAGAGGTACTAGCCGACAAACTTATTGAAGATTTAAAAACGTACAACTTCGGATACCACTATCCAAAAGTGTATGGTGAAGACATCACAAAAGTACATCAATTACGAAAAGCTGGTTTAGGTTTACTGGGGAACATCATTGGAGACGATAAAGCGGTGGCTTGTATTGAAGATACTGCCGTGGCCTTAGAAGATTTACCCACCTATATTGAGGAATTTACTAAAATTATGGACAAGTACCAGCAAAGAGCGGTGTATTACGCACACGCAGGAGCTGGTGAACTACACTTACGTCCTATTTTAAATTTAAAGAAAAAGGAAGATGTTGTACTGTTTAGAAAAATAACTACCGAAACTGCTGAATTAGTTAAGAAGTATCAAGGGTCGTTTAGTGGTGAACATGGTGACGGTATTGTACGTGCAGAGTTTATTCCGCTGATGATTGGTGATAAAAACTATCAATTGCTGCGAAGAATAAAAAAGGCATTTGACCCAAAGAATGTATTCAACAAAGGAAAAATTACGGATGCTTTTCCGATGGATCAAAGCTTACGTTATGAAATTGATAGAAGTGAACTTATTATTGAAACTATTCAAGATTTTTCAGATAGTGAAGGTATTTTAAAGTTGGCTGAAAAATGTAACGGTTCAGGTGATTGTCGTAAGTCTCCTGAAGCTGGCGGTACTTTGTGTCCTAGTTATCGAGCAACTCGAAACGAAAAAGAAACTACTCGTGCTAGAGCCAATACATTACGTGAAGTTTTAACTAACAATACTGCTAAAAATAAGTTTAATTCAAAAGAATTAAAACAAGTTTTAGATTTGTGTTTAAGCTGTAAAGCTTGTGCTAGCGAATGTCCGAGTAACGTAGATATTGCTTCGATGAAAGCAGAGTTTTTATATCAATACCAAGAAACAAATGGGTATTCTTTCCGAAGTAAATTGTTTGCTAACAATTCTAAATATAACAAACTAGGTAGTAAGTTCCCTGTACTAACAAATTTCTTTACCAACACCACCCTAGCTAAAAAAGTGATGGGAGTTGCTACAGAACGTTCCGTTCCTAAATTAGCTAAACAACCATTGAGTGCTTGGTTGAAAAAACACAATACTAAACCTACCAATAAAACGGTATATCTATTCAACGATGAATTTACCAACTATTACGATGCTGAAATAGGTAAAGATGCTGTGGTTGTATTAGAAAAACTTGGATATGAAGTAAAAACTGTGGATCATGAAGAAAGCGGACGTAGTTACATTTCCAAAGGTTTTTTAAAAGAAGCTAAAGAGATTGCAAATAAAAATGTGAACACTTTTAAAGAATTGATTTCTGAAGAAACTCCTCTTATTGGAATTGAACCTTCAGCTATTTTAACCTTTAGAGACGAATACTTACGTTTAGCGGATGATAAAGTAGTAACCAAAAAACTTTCTGAAAACTGTTTTACTATTGAAGAGTTTTTAGCCTCAGAGCATAAAAAAGGAACTATTGATACAGCTAAATTTAGTAATACCGTAAAAGAACTTAAAATACACGGACATTGTCATCAAAAAGCCTTGTCAAGCACACATGCTTCCTTTTCAGTTTTAAATATCCCTAAGAATTACAAAGTAACTATTATGAATACTGGTTGTTGTGGTATGGCTGGTTCTTTTGGGTATGAAAAAGAACATTATAAAGTAAGTATGCAAGTGGGTGAAGATACGTTGTTTCCTAAGATTAGAAACTGTTCAACCAGTACAGAAATAGTAGCCGCTGGCACGAGTTGTCGTCATCAAATTTATGACGGAACAAAACGTTTAGCAAAACACCCTGTAACAATTTTAAAAGAAGCTTTACTATAAATAATTGATTTTCATATCTTTATTTTGTACTTTTAAGACGATTAACTCTTAAAATGTACTATTATGGCGAACAATAAAATCATCTTTAACAATGCGCTGCTTATTTTTGCAGGTATTGTTAGCTTTTTTTTAGTTATGAAAATTTTTGGATTAGAAGATATTTCCGAACTACGTTTTTTAAACTTTGCTTTCGTTCTTTATGGTATTAATAGAGCTATAAAAACCAATATCGTTAAAAACCACGAATCATTATATTTTACTAATTTTTTATTAGGAATAGGAACTTCTATAATTGCTGTAGCTTTAACCATTTTAGGGTTAATTATATATGTAGATTTTATTGATCCTGATTTTATGAAAATACTTGAACAGTCTTCTTTTTGGGGTCAGAATTTAAGTTTACCACTAGTTGTATTTGCTTTAGCTATTGAAGGGATTGCTTCTTCAGTTATCTGTTCTTTTATTTTAATGCAGTATTATAAAAACTATAAAGTTTCTAATACTATGGTTGCTTAGGCTTTTGGTAAAAAAACTTCAGCTATCATACAGCGAGCACTTCCTCCACCACAGTTTTCTATAATTTCTAGAGAACTGTGTAATATTTTGCAATACTTTTCTATAGCTTTAATTTGATTTGGATTTAATGAATTAAAAGCAGAAGAACTCATTACCAAGTAACGTTCGTCATTCGTTCCTTTAACTTGTAGCATATTTCCTGCAAATTGTGTTACTTGCTTTTCTGATATAGCAATAACTTCTTTTCCGTCCGACTTTAAATGCTTTAATAAGTTTTTATTTTCTTTTTTATCATCTATCGAATCTAAACATACCACCGCAAAAGTTTCTGCGACACACATCATTACGTTTGTATGATAAATAGCTTCTCTCCTACCCTCAACTGTTTGGTTTGCTGTAAAAATTACAGGAGTATATTCAAAATCTTCACAAAATTCTATAAACAACTCTTCTTCGGCACGTGGAGACAAGGTACAATAGGCTTTTCTATTGTATCTATCTAAAATCATACTCCCAGTTCCTTCTAAAAAAACTTCTTCCTCTTCTGCTTCCGAATAGTCTACAACATTTTCTATTACAAAATCTTTTTCTTCTAATATCTCTAACACATCTTCTCTACGCTCTAAGCGTCTATTTTCTGCAAACATCGGGTAGATAGCTACATCACCATTTTCATGAAAAGAAATCCAGTTATTCGGAAACAATGCATCGGGTGTGTTTGGTTCCTTAGCATCTTCAATAACTACTACAGTAACTCCAACAGCTTGTAATTTTTTCACAAAAGCATCAAACTCTTCTTGTGCCTTGGCATTTATTGATGCAGGTAACATTCCTGACAATTCTTGCTGGTAATAATTATTTACTGCTGTTTGCTCATTCATCCTAAAACTTGCAGGACGAACCATTACTATGGTATTTGTTGTTTGTTCCATATTGCGAATGTAATAAGTTTTTTTAGTTTGTATTTGCAACCAGAATAGTTTAAAAGCAACTAAATTTTATTAATTTATCCTATTATATTTCTGTTTTGTCCTATCACACTTAACTACACTCACTATATTTTTGTTTAAAAAAAAACATGAGCAGTTTGTTTCAAACAATTTTAGTAGGCATTGGAGCTACAATAACTATGGATGTGTATTCTTTTATTTTAAATGCTTTTGGCATTAAAACTCTTAATTATAAATTTCTTGGTCGTTGGATTGGGCATTTTTTTAATGGTAAATTTTCTCACCACACAATATTTACCGCTCCTTCCATAAAACACGAACACATAATTGGTTGGGTTGCACATTACGCCATTGGTATCACTTTTGCTTTATTCTTAGTCCTTTTTTTTGGCAAAAAATGGCTTGAAAACCCTACGTTTTCACCAGCTTTAATTATAGGAATTATAACTGTTATAGCTCCTTTCTTTTTTATGCAACCTGCATTTGGATTAGGAATTGCTGCTTCTAACACTCCTCATCCTATTAAAGCTCAAATAATGAGTTTAATAACACATGCTGTATTTGGGTTTGGATTGTTTTTAAGTGCTAAAATTTTAAGTATCTTAGTTAAGTAATCAAGCTTATTAGATATAACATTTTATCTCTTATACAACAAAGCCACTAATAATTCATAGTATTAGTGGCTTTGCTTTTATGTACAAAAATTTATTTTTTTCTAATTATATCAGCTAAATAGCTAGCGTCTTTTGACACACCTCCTAAAGTAGCAGAACCACGTGTATGCATCCAAGGTAAACCTATAAAATACAATCCTTCAATATTACTCACCCCTCTATAGTTTTTGGGGTAGTTATCTGAATCTAACTCCAAGCCTTCTATCCACTTAAAATTAGGACGGTACCCTGTTGCCCAAATAATATTTTTTATGGAAGTTACTTTTTTGTTTTCAAAAACAACTTCGTTATCTAAAGCATCTTTAGTTCTTCCTACTGTAATTACATTTTCTCGAGATAAAATTTCTTTTACATCAGTACCAATTACAGGTTGTAATGATGTACTTATTTTTTTGCCTATCCAGCTGTATTTACTAAACCTTAAAAACCCGATTAACGTAAACCACCACCACAGGGTTTTACCTAAAAATTGTTGTGGTAAAGTTTTCACCTTAGTATCCCCTGAAAAATAAACCTTCTTTGAGTTTTTATATTTAGAAACCTCATCTAAAATTTGATAGCCAGAATCTCCTCCTCCAACAACTAACACATCCCCTTCTTGCAACTGTTCACTATTTTTATAATAATTACTATGCATTTGCAATATATCATCAGATAATTTGGTGTGACAAGGTGGTGTATACGGTATATGAAATGGACCTGTTGCTATAATTACATTCTTTGCTACAATTTCTCCTTCATTATAGATGATATGAAACCCTTTTACCGTTTTTTTTACAGAGGTTACTAACGTATTCAATTGTACAGGAATGTCAAACTTCTTTACATACGATTTAAAATAATTACTAACCTCATATTTAGTCGGATAATGACCTTTAGGTGCTTTAAATTTTAAACCTGGTAAATGATTATATTCGGTTGGTGTAAATAATTTTAAAGAATCCCATCTATTTAACCAAGAGGCTCCTACTTCTTCTTCTCCGTCTACTACTATAAAGCTTTTTTCCATCTTTTTTAAGTGGTAAGCCATGGATAAACCTGCTTGTGCACCACCAATAATCACAAAATCTAACATCTAAAATCATTTTCATTAAGAGCTCAAATATAGATACTTTAAACAAGCACATCAAACTTTTCTCGGAACTGGAAATTTCCTTGAAATTAATAGAGCTGTCATTTACAATATATTAAACTCATTACAAGCAAAATAACTTAAACTTTGTTTATATGATAAAAGCATGTTATCAAATAGTTTCGATTCATTAAAACAGTAGTAACATAAAGTTCTTATCAGTCTTTACTATATTTTAACAAATTTCATAACAATACCTATTATTATTATAAATACTTTCACCAAAAAAACAAACTATGGGATGGTTTAACACCAAAAAAACTTCAAAGAATAATACTCCAAAACCTCAAACAACTCAAAAAGACTCTTCAATAGTTAGATCTCAATCGATTACTATTTGTCTTGACGCTGGATTTCATCCTGCAAGTTCTCTCCCTACAATCAGAGAAACAAAGTTAAGACCTGCTGACGAAATTGCAGGAAGACTTCACGCTATAAAAGCTCTTGTTTTATGGCTTATGGTATCTTCAGAAAACTTACCTGACGAAAAAATCATTAACTTCATTAATCAAAATAAACTTCTTGGTTACATGACCCCAAAGGAAAAAGAAATACTTGATACTTCTAGAAATGATATCGAATTAAGAAATTCTATTGGTTGGAAATTTGAAAACGCATGGCCACTTGCATGGTATTTTGGTTATGATGAACCTGAAATTTCTGGTCAGATGATGACAGGAGAGCAAATGCAAGAAATCTTAATAAATCATACATGCTCACTTGATACTTTAATTAGTGATTGGCTTCCTCAGCAACACACTCTAGAAGAAGAAAAATTGGTAGAAAAAGAAGATTTATTTTACTGCTTACATAATGCAGTAAGAAGTGCTCAACTAGGAAGAAACACTGCTCCTGATGGCTTCGACCCTATTGGAAATGGAGGAGTTATACATGAACGTAGACATTCGTTAACATGGATACTTTCTAACGGTACTGAATGGGAAGATACCGATCTTAGCACATAAACTTAAATAAAACAGGAAAAGTTAATTTATAGACTCATAAATTTGCAAAAATTGAAATTTTAAGAAAATGAGAATACTTATCCTTGCTGTTTTACTACTTAACTTTTCTTCATGTAAGAACACTAAAAAAGAAAATAACGAACCTAAAAAGAAACCTAAAGTAAAAATAGAAAAAATTACTCCTAAGAATAATCAAAAGACTATCGATTCTACTTTAATTGTATTGGATTCTACCACAAACTTAATTTGGATGAAAAAAGATTTTAGCGTTATTGAAAAAAGATTTTTAAATAAGTGGGAAGAGGTTTTTGAATGGGAAGAAAAAATGAACTCTATTAATTATGCTGGATTCAACAATTGGAGAGTTCCGAACATAAAAGAATATCGATCTATTAATAAGAACAAAAAAGATAGAGCTAACTATAAACAACATTTTATTGAAATTGACTCTACTTCCTTCTGGGGAAATGGAGCCTATGCTTTTTGGAGCTCTACAACACCTAATAAAAATACCGCTAGCTACATTAGTTTTAAAGAAGGGTTTGCTGTATCTGGAAACAGAGAGAAAATTATAACCTATATAAAAAATCATAAAGGAAAATCCTTAGGTATGAGTGTTAGACTGGTTAGAGGTAAAATTAATTAAAAATTCACAATGATTATTAGAAGAGCTACTACTAAGGATGTTAAAGAAATTGCTACCTGTATGATGCTAGCAATGGAAGAGATTGTTTATAAATTTATTGGAGAAAACTCTACAAAAAAAGCTCTTCACTTTTTAGAATCATTAATTATTCAAAAAAACAACCAATATTCTTATGAAAACTGCTGGGTCATAGAAGATAACAATAAAGTTATTACTGCAGCAAACGTATATAATGGTGCAGATTTAGAAAAGCTTAGAATACCAGTTGCTTTATTAATGAAAACTATGTTTAACCAAAAGTTAGTATACGAAAAAGAAACACAGTCTGGAGAATACTACATTGATTGTATTGGCGTAAACCCTAATTACCAAGGTAAAGGTATCGGTTCTAAAATGCTTCAGTTTTTAATTGATGAATATGTTCGTAAAAAGAATGAAACATTAGGTCTTTTAGTTGATAAAAACAATCCTAATGCTAAAAAATTGTATTTAAAACTAGGCTTTAAAGTTGTTGGTAAAAAGACTTTAGTTGATAAAGAAATGGAACATTTACAAATACAGTAACTTTATTAAGAAAACTATAACACACAACACTCCGTTTATTTTATAAGTTTACAATGTGAGAAAACACAACAAAATATCAAAAACCTCTTCCCTATTTCCTATAGTAGGGCTAGTATTTTTATTACTATTTTCTCCCTGTAAGGTTAGAAACTTTATACAAGCGGAACTTAATGTTCCACTTACAGAGGTTTCAAGCAAAAGTCAAACAACTACTAGCAACTTAAGCTGCTATAGTAGTAAAATTGTAGATGAGTCGCTAATACAAGTATCATCATCAGTTAAAGTGCTCCAACTGTTTTTTGTAAGAACTTTTAACTTTTCTGTTCAGTTTATTGAAAACATACCTAACGAAACAGTATCCAATTACAAAAAAAAGAGGTTTCTTACACCTTCAGTTCCTCTTTATATTTTATTTAAAAACTTTAAGGTTTATCTTTAACCCTACTTTCCACTTAATAGTTTTACTTTAATAAAAAGTAGAACTTAACAATCACAAGTAAAACAATAACAACCTACATAAACAATACTTATGTAGCTCATGGCTATGCTTTAAGTTTAAAATAGCTGGCCTCACTTAACTTAAATAAAAACAATGATTAACAACAATATAAAAAATGATTCTGGACTTTTAGTTCTTGCTATACGATTGGTTATTGGCTGGACATATTTTTCTGCCTTTTGGAGAAGAACAATTTTAGCTAATAAACTTGATCCTGAAGTAGCAGGGTATATTGGAGAGAAATTCAACCACTTTCTCCCAAACGCTTTAGGCATTAAACCACTTATTCAATATTTAGTAGAAAATCCTGACATCTTATGGTTAAACATGGTAATATTCACCATTATTGAAGGGATTGTAGGCCTATTCATCATATTTGGTTTATTTACCAGAATAATGAGTATAGGTGTGTTTGGGTTAGCAATGGGAATTCTCCTTGGCTCTGGTTGGATAGGCACAACATGTCTTGACGAATGGCAAATTGGTGTACTAGGGATTGCAACAGGTTATGTACTTTTTTTAACAGGTAGCGGTAAATATTCAATAGACAACTACTTTATAAAAAACAATTTTTCCTTTACTAAAAAGAAATGGTTTGCATGGTTAGGGTCAGGTGTTATACCAATTAAGAACCATATTTTTCCAAGGTTTGTTTTAATAGGATCCTT
This sequence comes from Tenacibaculum gallaicum, assembly GCF_003387615.1. Lineage (GTDB taxonomy): Bacteria > Bacteroidota > Bacteroidia > Flavobacteriales > Flavobacteriaceae > Polaribacter > Polaribacter gallaicus. The sequence goes on from NZ_QUNS01000003.1 coordinate 270,659, forward strand.
AGCTATTTTAGGAATGACCTTATTCACTAACCAAGTATTTCATGGCGGAGTTTGGGGAACACTTCATAACAAATCAGTAAAACCTAAATTAGAAATAACAGCAGGTAAAATTAGTAACGATATACTTTCTTTTGACCTTTTTAGAACAGAGGGTGTTGATGTTTATGGTTCTTGGGTTATCTCTGTTGAATTATCAAACCAACAAAACAATACTGTTATTCAGTATTCTCAAAAAGACTTAGCCTCTTTAGCTAATCAAAACATCTCAAATTACTATGTTGCTAAAATAAAACCAGGCAAACATAGTTTGGTTATTCCTTTAGGAGCTAAAGCTAAAATGATTTTCAAAAATCAAGCTTTTTCAAATCTTTCTAACGGAACATATACATTGAAAATAACTGATATTAGTGGTGCTTTTTGGACACATCAAATAACTAAATAGACCTAAAACGCAATAGTGATAAAAAAAACACTATTGCGTTTCTTTCAAAACTTCAATCATCACTCATAAACCAACCTTATATTTTTTTTAACAAATTTTGTATCGATTGCCTTTGCTTTTATAAATAATTTCACCCAAAAAAGCTATTAAGTGTTTTCTACACTTAGCCTCTTACTAATAAAAACACAAAGTAGACTATGAGTAATCAATTAAATTTCAAAGAATTAAACTTTAAACTAGCTATAATTAATGAATTAATGTACGTTCAAGAAGTATTAGAGCCTAAATTAGATGTGTACGAATTTATAGCAAAACAACGAAACTTATCCGATTCAGAAGCTTATGATGTTATTGAAGAAGAAGGTTACGAAATTATTCCTGAAGTATTAGAATATTTTAAAAACTTAAAAATCACTTCGGAAATGGTTACCAATATTAAAGAACTACACATGGATGGTGGTGATGAAATCTATGGGCAAATTATTCCTTTTTGGGATGGTGAAGATGATGTATTTAGCGTAAACTCTGTTGTTGATGCTAAATTACTTCCTAACTTAAAAAGTATTTCTCTTCTTTATAGCGAGAATGACTCGCTTTTAGAAGAATTTCAAGAAAAAGGAATTGAAGCAGATTGGCTCTAATATATAATTTTATTACGAATAACACTTAACTATTCACTTCGTCAACATGAATGTAACTGAAAAAGAATTATCTTTTAAGCTTGCTAAAGCTACTGAAAAGACATATACCGATTTCAAAAATAATTTTCCAGATGAAAACTTTTTCTCTTTTGCTCTATACACAACAGATGATGCTTCATCTATTTGTATTTGTGCAAACTCTACACAAAGCCACCTTCAACGACTAAAGGATTATAAATCTGAAATCAACACTTCTATGGATGAGTATTTACGTTGGAGCCCTTTTGAATGGATTCACATAGACAGTAGCCATCTAAAAGAGATATACCCTATAATGAATCTTATGGAAGAGCAACTAGACTTTTATAGATATTGTGATATTGTGATGCAAGCTATGCAAAATGCTCTAAAGATATTGGATCAGAAATTCTTCTTTGGTAAAGGTAACGAAAGAAATAACATTACACTATTTACCACTATTGTTGACTCAAAAAGAGCAGAAGTAATCGAAGAAGAATCTTCTAAATACCTGAACCCTAAAAAAGTTCATGAACAGTTTTTAAATAGATACGAAATCACAATTCATGAAGAAGAACATGAAGAAGAAAGAAAAATAGCGATAAAAAAAAGTATCTCTAATCTTTCTACCAACGATGAAATCATTTACTGGTTAAATGAATACAATAAGATAGCTAATTCTGAAAAATCAGTAATTACCGATAAAGGATTTGATGAATATTTACTATTAGATTTTCTTAGAAGTTTTGATAAAGAAGGGACTCTTCCTATTCTAAATTATATAGATACAGTTTTAGAAAAAGAAGACAGACGTTTTGATACCTTTAGGTTTCATTTACTCAAAATAGTTAAAAATTCAACTAATAATAATAAAATAGTACATAATACACTTGTTAAACTTTTAGCAAAATCTTGCGCTATAAATTCTTCTAAGAAAAACTGGCAAACTACTCCCTTTCACATAGCCAATTGTCTTTTTAATCTTTTTAAAGACTACCCTAAACCAAATATGCAGGGTAATAACGCTCTAAAATCTTATCAAAAATTTTTAGATATCAGTACTCAAAAATTAGCAAACGAAACAAACTAAAATTGTAATATACAGAAAGCATAATGGAAACTATTAAAAAAACCGATACAGAAATACAACAAGAATGGTATAATATAGGCGAAACTTATGCCTCTGAGGTAAATAAAATGGTTGCTTTTGGTGAAGAACATGGCTGGGACAACTGGAAAGGTAATGAACCCGAAGATAACCGTGATCATTTAGCGGATACCATAATACAAAAATTAAGAGAAGCTAATAAAAGCGAACAAGTTGAAAAGTTTAGAGAACAATGCCCGCCAGCTCATACTCCACTAATAAAATATTTTAAAGAAAAAGGACAAAATATAGAGCAACTATGCTTTATTAAAAATGAAAAAATTGTTTTTGTAACAGGTAGCGCTTATCAAAAAAGGCAAGCCTATCTTTTAGACAATAGAACACTTATTAAGTTAGATGGTACTATTGAAGCTATTGGAAAATCTCATCAAAACAACATTTTTGCCATTAAAACTCCAAAAACATTAATTACACGCAAGGAATGGGATGGAACTATTATAGAAACTTTTGAACTTGGAGAATTACATAAAATAGGCATCACAAATATGACACCTTTTAACGATGGTAAAAAAGTGTTAGTAACTACTTCAGAAGGAATATATATCGTTTCTAAAAACTCGATAAATATGGTACATCCTGAACCTGATTTAGAAGATGAGGAATGGGAGCCATACTTAGACATGGAGAATGCAACTTTATCAAACGATAATAAATATATTGTAGTTGGTGATCAATCTTTTGATCATCGAGTATTAGATAACGAAGGAAATCAAATTGGAGAAATTGGCCCGCAATCTTCTTATCCTCATTTTTGTCTATTTTCTAAAGACGACAAACAACTTATTACAAACTCTTGTCATTTTTATAACGGAATTACCATCGGAGTTGATGCTAAAAATTTAAACGGATTAGAAGTTGAATCTTATGTAGATGAAGCAGATAATTTTAAAGTTATTGATGATGAAATGAGAGTATATGTTGGTACAACCACTAAAGATTATTATATTTTAGGTGATGCTTACGGATACATTAAAGCTTTTGATAAAAACGGAAACTGTATTTGGAGACACTATCTTGGCTCTACCATAAGCGGTATTACAATTTCTGATAACGAGCAGACTTTATGGGTAAGCACCTATGCTGGAATTCTTCATAAATTAAAGTTAGGTAAAGGACACAGAGATACACATACCATTGGTAATGGAAATCATTATGAAGATTTCAGATTAATTATTTGGAAAGATGAAGAAAAAGAGCTTTGGTGGTAAGAACAATTAAAATAAAAAAAAGAACACTTATTATTTTAGTAATTCTATTAACAGGCTTTTTAATTCCTCAAAACTTAAAAATGCCTGTTAATGGAGCTACCAAATCCGACTACAACCCAAAATCATTTTGGTATTACCCTTGGGGTAAATCAGTTACTCACAAAGGAGTAGATATTTTTGCTAAGAAAGATACTAAAATCACCTCTTCTACTATTGGAGTAGTTTTATTTTCTGGAAAAACAAGTATGGGCGGAAATACAGTACTAGTTTTAGGTCCAAAATGGAGACTACACTACTACGCACATTTAGAAAACGTAAAAACATCTTCTTTAACTTTTGTAAACAAAAGTTCAGTAATTGGAACTGTAGGAACTAGTGGGAATGCTGCTGGAAAAGCCCCTCACCTACACTACTCTATCTTTACATTGATACCTTATATATGGAGAATAGGTTCAGATAAGCAAGGATGGAAAAAAATGTTTTATCTAAACCCTATTGAATTTTTAGAAGACTAATTTTTAATCTAATCCTTCCATTTCTACATCGTAAAACAATCCTGCAGCTTCAATTAACCCTTCTAATTCATTAGCTAGATCTTGTTCATTCTCGTTTGATAAATCTTCAAACCATTCAATTTCATCATCTTTTAAATTGATTAAAAAACGAGGATATTCAGTATGTAATACAAAAATATCTTCTGGATGTTCACTATTATCTGCTAATAAAAATTTAGGTAAGTTCATGATGTTTCGTTTTAATAAGTTTAATAGTTAATTTGTTAAATCGTATAAATAATAAAACAGAAGCTGTAGTTAACCCAGCAAGTAGCCCAAGCCAAATACCAAAGCTACCATACATGTCTTTTGCACCAAAGAAAAAACTAATAGGAAAACCAACTACCCAATACGAAATAAAAGTTATTAATGTAGGTATTTTAACGTCTTGTAAACCACGTAAAGCACCTAACATTACAACTTGAATACTATCACTAATTTGGAAAATTGCGGCTGCAATTAGTAAATTTGCTGCAATGTTCATCACCTCCATATTATCAGCATAATTTTCAGCATCGCTTAAATCAACATATAAATTTGGTAATGATTTATGAAAAACAAAGAAAAAAGTAGCAAATATAACAGCCAATATAGTTCCTAGGAAAAAAATTGAAAATGCTATTCTTCGTAACTCTTTATAGTTTTGTAAACCTTTTTGATTTCCAACTCTAATCATAGAAGCAACACTTAATCCTGTTGCTACCATAAATGTCATAGAAGATAAATTTAGCGCTATTTGATTTGCTGCTTGAGGATTTTTACCCAACAATCCACTTAACCAAATTGCCGCTGTAAAAATAGCTACTTCAAAAAACATTTGCATAGCACTTGGTGTACCTAAATTGATAACTTTTCGAATCATTAAAGTATCTAATACAAAAATTTTAATATTAGTTACCAAACGTTTAGATCGCTCTTTCTTACTCAACAACCACCATAGGTACACTACCATTACAACTCTTGATAGTAAAGTTCCATATGCTGCACCTACTATTCCTAACTCTGGAAAGCCAAATTTTCCATAAATAAGTAAATAGTTTAATATTACATTTAATACATTAGCTATCAACGTTGCATACATAGGATAACGCGTCATAGACATTCCGTCACTAAACTGTTTAAATGCCTGAAAAATAATCATCGGAATTAATGAAAAGGCAACCAAATCTAAATACGGAATTGCCAACTCAACCACTTCTATAGGTTGTTTCATTAAATACATTAATGGTTTAGAAAAGAAAACTACCAAAAACAATATAATTCCCATCATTGTACATAAGAAAAGCCCATGTTTAAATGCAGATTTTGCTTGTGTAAAATTATTAGAAGAATCAGCCTCAGCAACTAAAGGTGTAATTGCAGTAGAAAAACCAATACCTAACGACATGGCTATAAACATAAAACTATTCCCTAATGAAACCGCTGCTAACTCAGCAGTTCCTAGCTGTCCTACCATTATATTATCTATAAAACTCACAAATGTATGCCCTAACATACCTAACATTACTGGGGCTGCAAGTTTTAAGTTGTATTTAAACTCTGATGTATATTGCTTAATATTCAATTTAGTATTCTTTTCAGCTTGCAAAAATACAACTGTTATCTAAAATAATCGTAGGGTTATAACAAAATAAAAACCGCTTAAAAAGCGGTTCTTATAACATCAGAATAATCACACTTTGCTTCCGTGCTTACGATTTAGGTAATAAAACACTATTAATTACATGAATTACACCATTAGATTGATTTACATCTGCAATAGTAACCTTTGCTTTCCCCCCATTTGCGTCAGAGATGTAAACATTTTCTCCTTTCATCCATGCTGTAATTTCACCTCCACTAACAGTTTTTATAGAAACTTTACCACCATTCTCTTTTATCAGTTTTACTAGGTTATTTGCACTCCATTTACCAGCAACAACATGATACTTTAAAATAGTTTGTAACTTCATTTTATTTTCTGGTTTCAATAACGTTTCAACTACTCCTTCTGGTAATTTTTCAAAAGCTTTGTTTACAGGAGCAAAAACTGTAAAAGGTCCTTCACTTGATAAAACATCTACTAAGTCTGCCGCTTTAACAGCAGCTACCAATGTTGTATGGTCTTTAGAGTTTACAGCATTTTGTACAATATTTTTAGATGGATACATTTCTGCTCCTCCAACCATTTTTGTTTTTTCTTGTGCTGTAATACTACTGCCAGCAAATAAAGTGATTGCTAAAACTGTTACTTTAAAAAGGTTTGAAGTTTTCATAAATTATGATTTTTTAATTAATATTTCTACTTAATCATACCTACGAAAAAGAGTACTTCTTGGTTTTAAAAGAATTTAAAATCATAAGGAAAACTTAGAATTTTCCTCTTAGTTATTTTATTATTCTTATTTTTGATTTTCTAAAAAACACATATTAAAATGGCTTCAATAACACTAAAAGGTAATACAATAGAAACAATAGGAGACCTACCTAAAACAGGAACCAAAGCAATTGATTTCTCGCTAGTTGCTACTGATTTATCAGTTAAAAACTTAGGCGATTTCAGTGGTTCTCGATTAATTTTAAATATTTTTCCAAGTGTAGATACAGGTACTTGTGCAACTTCTGTTAGAGAGTTTAACAAAAAAGCTGCTGATTTAAAAAACACTAAAGTTTTATGTATTTCAAGAGATCTTCCTTTTGCCCAAGGTCGTTTTTGTGGTGCTGAAGGTATTGAGAATGTAGTTATGTTATCTGACTTTGCTGCAGGAAGATTTGGTAAAGATTATGGTTTAGAAGTTATTTCAGGTCCTTTAGCTGGTTTGCACTCTCGTTGCATCGTTATTATTGACGAAAATGGAGAAGTAATATATACAGAACAGGTAAGTGAAACTGTAGATGAGCCTAATTACGAAGCTGCATTAAAAGTACTTTAAAAACATATGAAGAATCCGAATGACGGCTTTTTAAAAGGACGCATACGTAGTATTAAATTTGCTTTAAAAGGAATGTGGTTATTAATAACCACTGAAGACAGTATAAAAGCACAACTTTTCTTTGGTTTAATAGCTACTTTATTGGGTTTTTATTTAAAAATCTCTTCTACTGAATGGATGATTCAAACTTTGATTATCGGATTAGTTTTAGTAGCAGAAGCTTTAAATACTGCTATTGAAAAAGTAGCCGATTTCATACATCCTGATTATCATAAAAAAATAGGTTTCATTAAAGATATTGCTGCAGGTGCTCCTGCATTTGCAGCTATGATATCATTAATTATTGCTGGGATAATTTACCTTCCTAAAATAATAGCTATATTGTAGCGTTCAATTTATTTCTAACAAAAATACATGGCAAAAAAGAAGACAACTGTTCGAAAGAAACAGCCTCAAAAATCTATTATTAAAAGGATTAAATCCTTTTTTTCAAACAGACAAAACCAAACTATCTTAGGTTTTTTTCTGATATTGTTTTCTATATTTTTAACTGTTGCTTTTGTTTCTTTTTTCTTCTCATGGCAAGAAGACCAAAGCACACTCAATCAATTTGCTAACAGAACTATCCCTACTAAAAACTTATTAGGTAAAATAGGAGCTAAACTAAGTAACTTTCTTGTATACAAAGGTTTTGGTTTAGGTGCTTTTATCATTCCAATAACATTATTTTTAACAGGAGCTAGAATTTTATTACAAACCAACCTAAAAAGACTTATAATTTCCTGGAACTGGGGTATCTTAATTATGCTTTGGTTTGCTACTGCTCTTGGTTTTGTTGAAAAAAAACATGCCCTATTGTCAGGAGTTATAGGTTTTGAGTTAAATGAATATTTACAAACTTTCTTAGGCAAAACAGGATTAGCTATTCTTCTCATTTTCTTTTTGGTTGCCTATCTAATTATCCGTTTTAGTATTACTCCAGAAGCAATTAGTGAAAAAGTAAAAGTTCATAAAGAAAATAAAGCAACCACTGTAGAAAACTCTACAAAAGTAAACCGAGATGATTCAACTATTTTAAATGACACTGATGTAAACAATACCGAAAGTCCAAAAAATGAAGAGTCTAAAAAAGATAAATCAGACTTTGAATTATCATTAGAAAATTTACAACCAACTATTTCTAACTACTCTGGTGTTGATGAAACTTCAGACTATGAGAAAAAAGAAGAAATTTCTCTAGATATTACTCAAACTGGTGAACCATCATCAAAAATATCAGAAGAAAGTAAAAAAGAAGTAGAAGTTGCTATTGAAAAAATTGCAGAAGAAAAAAGTGTTTCTGAAAACTTATCCGATCAATTAGTAAAAGATTTTGGTGAATTTGATCCTAAGTTAGAATTAGGAAACTTTAAATTCCCTTCTTTCAATTTACTAAAAGAATATAACGAAAGTATTTCTGTTGACCCTACTGAACTTGAAGCAAAGAAAAATCAAATTGTAGAGACCTTAAAAAACTATAAAATTGGTATTGCTCAAATTAAGGCTACAGTTGGTCCAACCATTACTTTATATGAAATTGTACCTGAAGCTGGAGTTCGTATTTCAAAAATTAAAAATTTAGAAGACGATATTGCTTTATCGCTTTCAGCTTTAGGAATTCGTATTATTGCCCCTATTCCAGGAAAAGGAACTATTGGTATTGAAGTACCAAATAAGAAAGCAACTATCGTTTCTATGCATTCAGTAATTGCTTCTAAAAAATTCCAAGAATCGCCAATGCAACTTCCTATTGCTCTAGGAAAAACGATTTCAAACGAAACTTTTGTTATCGATTTAGCTAAAATGCCTCACTTATTAATGGCTGGTGCTACAGGACAAGGTAAATCGGTAGGATTAAATGCTATTCTAACATCACTTTTATACAAGAAGCATCCTGCGGAAGTAAAGTTTGTATTGGTTGATCCTAAAAAAGTAGAATTAACATTATTCAACAAAATAGAACGTCATTATTTAGCAAAATTACCAGACGATTCTGAAGCCATTATTACTGATACTACTAAGGTAGTAAACACCTTAAATTCATTGTGTATTGAAATGGATAACCGTTACGACTTGCTCAAAAATGCGATGGTTCGTAATATTAAAGAATATAACGTTAAGTTTAAGGCTCGTAAACTAAACCCTGAAAACGGACACCGCTTTTTACCATACATCGTATTGGTTATTGACGAGTTTGCTGATTTAATTATGACTGCGGGTAAAGAAGTAGAAACTCCTATTGCACGTTTAGCTCAATTAGCACGTGCTATTGGGATCCATTTAATTGTAGCAACACAACGTCCATCAGTAAATGTAATTACAGGTATTATTAAAGCTAACTTCCCTTCTAGAATTGCATTTAGAGTAACTTCAAAAATTGACTCTAGAACTATTTTAGACGCTCCAGGAGCAGACCAATTAATTGGTAGAGGTGATTTATTATATTCTGGAGGAAATGATGTTATACGTATTCAATGTGCCTTTGTAGACACTCCTGAAGTAGAGAAAATTACTGATTTTATTGGCTCTCAACGTGCCTACCCTGAAGCATATTTATTACCAGAATATGTTGGTGAAGAAGGTGGCACAAATCTTGATGTTGATATTGCAGACAGGGATAAACTGTTTAAAGATGCAGCTGAAGTTATTGTTACTGCGCAACAAGGTTCGGCATCGTTATTGCAACGTAAATTAAAGTTAGGATACAATCGTGCTGGAAGATTGATAGATCAATTAGAAGCTGCAGGTATTGTAGGTCCTTTTGAAGGTAGTAAAGCACGACAAGTACTTGTACCAGATTTAATTGCTTTAGAGCAATTATTAGAGAGTGAAAAAAATTAATAATTATAAACTATTCCGAAAGTGGAAACAAGAAAGACGATGAAAAAAATAGGATTATTATTTATTGGATTATGTATTAGCATTAGTGCTATGGGGCAAACAAATTCTTCTGAAGCAAAAAAAATGCTTGATGAAGTTTCAGACAAAATGGGCACCTACAGAAATATGGTTATCGGTTTTAACTCATCTTTAATAAATAGAGAAGCAGGCATTACCAACGACCCTCCTATCAGAGGAGTAATCACCTTATCTGGTGAAAAATACAACTTAGATTATCTTGGAAACACCTTTATTTTTGATGGAAAAAAATTAGTTGTTATCAACCAAGATGAAAAAGAAGTTAGTATCAACAACGGTAATTTAGATGAAGAAGACGGTTTTATTTACCCTTCTAAACTATTAACTTTTTACAAAGAAGGATATAATTACCAAATGGGAGCTTTAAAGAACAGTAACGGACGTAAAGTTCAATATATAGAGCTTACTCCTATTGATAGTAACTCTGATATTGTAAAAGTTCAATTAGGTATCGATGCTAAAACAAAGCATATTTATAAATTAACCCAAATAGGCTCTAACGGAGCTGAAACTACCTTTACAATTACTAAGTTTAAAAGTAATCAACCTATATCTGCTCAACTTTTTTCTTTCGACAGAACTAAGTACGCTAAACAAGGATACTATATCGACTAAAAAATTATATAGAAGTTTTGTTACTGGTTTACTTAAAAAATCATTAACAAAACTTTTGTGTTTATATACCACTAACCTACTACCTTTGCATCTGTGAAAACATTAGACAGATATATATTAAAAAGCTTTATAGTTCCCTTTTTAGCAACCTTCTTTATCATTTTATTTGTACTGGTAATGCAAGCGCTATGGTTAGCTTTTGATAATTTTGCTGGTAAAGGTATTAGTGTTGGAATTATTTTAAAATTCTTGTGGTACACTACCCTTATTGTAGCTCCTCAAGCCTTGCCTATTGGTGTTTTACTATCTTCTATTATGACACTGGGTAGTTTATCTGAAAACTACGAGTTTGCCGCAGCCAAGTCTGCTGGCGTTTCTTTACAACGCATGGTTCGTCCTATTGTTTTTTTAGCTATTTTTTTAAGTGGTATTAACTTTTTGTTTCTTAATTACGTGTATCCATATGCAATGCTTAAGCAATTAAACATGAAGGTAAACATTAAAAAGAAACAACCAGCTATTGCTTTAGTTGCTGGAAGCTTTAACACTGAAATTCCTAATTTTCAAATAAAATTTAAAGAGAAGTACGGCGAAGAAGACAACCTTTTAAAAGAGGTAATGATTTACGATCTATCTTCAAAAAAAGGAAACAATAAAATTATTACAGCAAAAAGAGGTGAAATTCTTTCAGAAGAAGGTAGTCGCTATATGACATTAGTTTTAAAAGATGGTTATTATTTTGAGCATCATTTAAAAAACGGAGCTTCTTTTAAAGAACGAGAAAAGATGCCTGCCTCATACGCAGATTTTGAAAAATACACCATTAATATTGATATTTCTTCGTTTAGTAATGATGATCTTGAAGAAGAAAAATACAAAACTAACTATAACATGCTAAGTTTGGCTCAGTTAAAAGATACTTTGCCAACTTTGAAGCAAAACTACGATGCCTTTGTTAAAAGTAGAGCAAAAAACTTATTTTTAAGTATTGATGTAGAAGACTTACATCAGTATCCTGATTCGTTAAAAAACAAAGACCTTTCCTTAGATATTCTTGAAAACTTTGAGTTAAAAGAAAAACGAAATATTCTCTCAACAGCTACTTCTAAGTTAGAACGTACAATAAACAACAACAAGTCTAACAAAGACACCTTAAAAAACAAACGAAAGTATTTAAACTTATATGATATTGAGTTTTACAATCGGGTAGCTTTTTCACTTTCTTGTTTATTACTCTTCTTTATTGGTGCTCCTTTGGGTTCTATTATTAGAAAAGGAGGAATGGGATTGCCTATGATTTTGGCAATAGCCATTTATGTACTATACTTTTTCTCCAATACTTTTGGAAGGAATTTAGCAGAAGAAAGCTCACTTACAGCCATTACTGGCTCTTGGCTAAGTGTATTTTTAATGCTACCTTTGGCTATTACTTTAACTGTTAGAGCGACCAAAGACAAAGGACTATTTGATATTAATAGTTTTTTTGCTCCAATACGAAACTCAGTAAAAAACTTATTCTCTAAAAAGAGAAAACCACAACATAATGACAACACAAACTCCAACTAATATTCAATTAAATACAATTGAAGAAGCTATAGAAGACATTAAAAACGGTAAAGTTATTATCGTAGTTGATGATGAAGATCGTGAAAATGAAGGTGATTTTTTAGCAGCTGCTGAAAAGATTACTCCAGAAATGATCAATTTTATGGCAACCCATGGTCGTGGATTAATTTGTACTCCATTAACCGAAACTCGTTGTAAAGAATTAGAGCTAAATATGATGGTAAGTAACAATACTGATCCTATGGAAACTGCTTTTACCGTATCGGTAGATTTACGTGGAAACGGGGTTACTACGGGTATTTCTGCTTCTGATAGAGCTAAAACTGTACAAGCCTTAATGAACCCAGATACCAAACCTTTTGATTTAGCTAGACCAGGGCATATTTTTCCTTTAAAAGCCAAAAACGGTGGTGTATTACGTAGAACTGGTCATACTGAAGCAGCGATTGATTTTGCTCGTTTAGCTGGTTTAGAGCCTGCTGGAGTTATCGTTGAAATTATGAATGAAGACGGTACCATGGCTCGCTTACCTCAACTAATGAAAGTTGCTAAAAAGTTCGACTTAAAAATCGTTTCTATTGAAGATTTAGTAGCCTACCGAATGGAACATGATTCTTTAATAGAAAAGAAAGAAGATTTTAATATTCAAACTCGATTTGGTGATTTTCGCTTACGTGCTTACCAACAAACTACCAACAATCAAGTACATATTGCTTTAACTAAAGGTACTTGGAGTAAAAACGAACCTATTTTAACTCGTGTAAACTCTACTTTAGTAAACAACGATATTTTAGGAACCTTAACTAATAATGCCGACAAAAAGCTAGACCAAATGTTTAAGGTTATTAATGAAGAAGGTAGAGGCGCTATTTTATTCATTAATCAACAAATGCAAGCTTTAAATTTATTGAATAGACTTCGTATGCTAAAAGAAAACCAAGCTAAAGGAGAAATGAAAGCTCCTAATGTGGTGATGGACAACAAAGATTTTGGTATTGGTGCACAAATTTTACACGATTTACACATTCATAAATTACGCTTAGTTTCTAACACCAAACAAACCAAACGTGTGGGTATGATTGGTTACGGACTAGAAATTGTTGATTATGTAAACTACTAATCAAAACAATATATAAAACAAAAATCCCGAGTTAATAAACTCGGGATTTTTGTTTTATATAACTATGGGGCAATTACAGCCTTCTCTTTCAACCTTACTAATCAACTAACATTTTTCTACAACAAATAGTTTGTTTCCGACTAACTTTTATTAGACAGTGAATGTTACTCCCCTTATCCCTTTACCGAGAGAGTGTCACTCTACTTATACGGAGAAAGACACTCTTCACTCTTATTAGGCTTGAGGTACCGTCCCGATAATAATTAAACATGTTTTGCATTTATTTTTTATATTTGACGCCGTGAAAATTGCTATAGACTTCTTCCTTTATATTATTATAACAAGGCGCAATAGTAATTTTTGTCTTATTTATGTGTTAATACATAATGAATGAAAAGAAAAATTTAATCAAAAATAAAAGTATGATAGAAATATTAGCATTAGTTTTTTTAGGTAAGAAAATAGCTGAACTAGCAGAAAAAAAAGGAGAAAGTCCTAAAAAATGGAGAGGTATAATGATTGGCTCTTGGTTTGGAGCTGAAATCTTAGGTTTTGTAATATTTGCCTTTACTGTGGGTATAAATGATAATACTATTTTCCCTGCTGCAATGGTAGGACTGACTTGTGGTTTAGCTAGTTATTTTGTTGTTAGAAATATGTTGTCTGCAAAACCTAATGCTCTAAAAGAATTATCTTAGGTGATAAAACATTAAACCTTTGATACCATAAAACAAATAGTGCATAGCATTCTAAAGAATGTTATGCACTGTTTTGTAACTTTTTTATGATATTTTACTCTACAGGTATACAAATGTCTACAATACACTTCCCTTCTGGGTGCTCATTAGGATTGTTATAAAAAATTTCATACGGGTCTTGGTCTGCTTTTTTAAAACCGTGTTCGCTCATCCATACAAAACTACTTTCCCATGCTTGTTGAAATTCTGATGAAGTAATTTCTAAACGAGAAACCACACATTTTGCTTCTGGTATTTCTTTTATACTTACTTCACCTTCCGTTTTTACCTCTGTATTTAAGGTTAAACAAACACTCATTCTAATTTTATCTTCATCGGTAATTTTAGGACTGTCATGATATACCGTTAACATTCTTAAACTCTCTTGTTGCATTAATCCTTTAGGATAAGCCCATTTCATTAATTTATGGTAAGTATTTTCTACAGCCTCCATTTTTCCTTGATGTGTTAAATAGGCTACTTTTAAGATTGGCATTATTTTTACTTCAGTTTTTGCTTTCATTTGCATCCATTCTAAGTTTGTGTGTATGTTACAAATGTATTGCTCAAACTGTGTTTCTATTTTTCCTTTCTTGCTTTCTGTTTTACAAATCTTGCTATATTTTAGTGGACTTTCTTTTTTAAACTCTACTGGACTCATTCCATAGAACTTCTTAAAAGCTCTTGAAAATGATGACAAGGTTGTAAAACCAACTACTTCAGATACTTCTGTAACCGTTTTTTGTTTTTTATGTAATAAAAATGCTGCTGCCTTCTCTACTCTTTTTCTGGTAATAAATTCATTAACAGTTTCTTTAGTTACCGCTTTAAAAAGTCTGTGAAAATGGTATGGAGAGAAATAGGCCTTTTCTGCTATTTCTTCTAAAATTAATTTCTTATCTAAATTACCTTCTATAAAATCAATAGCATTACTTACTCGTATGATTGTTTTACTGGATATTTTTTTAGATGATTTCATAACTACTTTTTACTTGTAAACATAACCTTTCAGCAAATTCTTCTTCCTTATACATTTCATGCACTTTCTTTGGAATTATCCTGTAATCAACCTCCATTTTTTCAAACCAACTATTATTTGGTTTGTAAGTATCTTTTTCACCATAATAAAGCACTATTTTTCCTTTGTTTTTTTCTATTTCATAGCGTAATCTTGTAGCTGAAACAGTATAAAGACTTTCAACATCTAAACCTTTTAAACAGGCTTTCCAAACTATAGTTCCTCCTATACTAAAAGCTAAAACAGTAAGTCGTTCTTTTTCTAACTCTATTAAGTTTTTAACTGCCTTCTCTATTCCTCCGTTTACAAAAAAATGATGTCGCTCTTCTTCTGACAAATTCTTTTCTGTCATTTCAGCTAGTTCACAGCTACTATAAAATGTAACCTCAAAGTCTTCTGACAGTTTATCAACATACATCGAAACCCAACGAGTATCAGTCGTTCCCCAAAGGTCTGATAAAATTATTAATCGATTTTTCATGTACTACTTCCTTTTTTTTGCAAAACGAAAAACACAAAGCCTCCTGCAAAATATAAAACAACATCCAATACGTCGACAGTATACCTTATATGATATTTAGGTAAAACAAACTCAAATAACACTGAGTATAATACACATATATAAACTATTACCCCTAAAGGTATTTGATAATATTTATTATTCTTACTCCACCTTAAAATATAGAGGCATATAGTTAATACTATAGGTATTATTAGAAAGTCGTTCACATAATTATTAATGAAAGAGGGAAGTTTTACACTTAATTTTTGTGCAACATAGATAAGACTTCCTATAACTATTGAAATTATAAAATAATATGTAAGTATCTTTTTTTGCACACTACCCTGCTGCGACCATAGCTACAAACCATGCTATTAAAGCACCTATAGCACTCACCAATAAATATGCTGAATATAAAATCCAACCAACAACACGATACAACCAAAATGAATGTTTTTTTAATCGTTCTGCTAAATTAGGGTTTTCTATTTCATGCTTCGCTTTTTTGAGCTCTTCTTGTTTGTAAGCTGTAACTTTTTGTTCTTGTTTTTTTTTAAAAGAAATTAATGTATTGCAGTTTTTACAGTAATCTCTATTGGTATTAAAAACTCCGCAATTAGGACATTTAACGTTTCTAGTAATTGCCATTTTCTTGTTCTTTAAAGCTGTATTTATTTTTCTTTTTATAAGGTCGGATGATAAGCCTAGTTTCTCTATCAAAGCGTACATAATTATACACCCAATTCATAAATACCACTGCTTTGTTTCTAAATCCGATAAGTGAAAATAAGTGTACAAACATCCAAATAAACCATGCAAAAACTCCTTGAAACTTCCAACTAGCCAAGTCTACCACAGCTTTATTTCTTCCAATAGTTGCCATGGAACCTTTATCGTTATACACAAATGACTTTTGTTTTTTACTTTTTAATTTTGCTAAGATATTTTTACCTAACAATCGTCCTTGTTGAATGGCTGGTTGCGCCATCATTGGGTGTCCTCTTTTATAACCTTTTGTTTCCATGCATGCTACATCTCCGATAGCATATATATTATCGTAACCGATTACCTTGTTGTATTCATTTACTTTAAATCGGTTGGCTCTTTCAACTACACATTCTTGGTTTAAACCATTAATAGCAGCTCCTTTTACTCCTGCTGCCCAAATAACTGTTTGTGCTTTAAAATGATCTTCTCCGTTAGTGGTAACAGTTTCTCCGTCGTAATCTAATACACGAAGGTCTTTCCATACATCTACCCCAAGTTTTATTAAAAAGTCTTCTGCTTTTTCAGAAGCTTTATTACTCATTCCTTTTAATAATTCACCTGAACTTTGAATGAGGTTTATTTTCATCTGTCGAATATCCAAATCAGGGTAGTCTTTAGGTAAAATACCTTTTTTCATTTCTGCTAAAGCTCCCGCCAACTCTACTCCTGTTGGGCCACCTCCTACGATAACAAAGTTCATTAACTCTCTTCGTTTTTCTAAATCTGTAGCCAATAATGCTTCTTCAAAATTTTCTAAAACTAAACTACGAATATTTAATGCTTGCGGAACTGATTTCATTTCCATAGCATTTTTTTGAATATTAGTGTTTCCAAAAAAATTTGTTATTGATCCTGTGGCTATAACCAACTCATCGTACTCTAGGTTTCCTATCGTAGTTTCTATATAGTTTTTCTCTGCATGTATTTGAGTAACTTTTGCCAATCTAAAGAAAAAATTTTCTACATCGTTAAACCTTTTTCTTAAAGGAAACGCTATACTATCAGGCTCTAAGCCTCCTGTAGCAACTTGATATAGTAAAGGCTGAAAAGTATGATAATTGTGTTTATCTATTAAAACAACCTGTAATTCTTGGTTTTCTAGAGCTCTTGCTACTGCCAATCCTGCAAATCCTCCTCCTATAATAATTACTCGAGGAAAACTTGTTTGAGGTATGTTCATTATTTACTAGGGTTTTATATCTAAAAAGCAAATTTAACTAAAAGAGAAAGGAGTTAATTAAAATTTATTTTTTAGTTTTACGTTAAACCCTCGTTAATCAAATCAGGAACTGTCATGTTTAATTTTTTTAAGAAGAAAAAAGTAAAGGGTTTAACTATAGTGTGCGATACAGATGTTATACTCATAAACAGTAAACCTCTTACATTCCCCACTGATTATACTACTTTGATTGAAATTTTAGGAAAACCTACTAGAGAGTTAAAGAAAAGTAATGATTATATTATTTGGGATACGCATGGTATTTTTTGCGGTTATACTGAAAGAGACAATATTTTGTCTATAAATATTTATCAGAATAAAAAAGATAGAAGTGAGTACAACACTAAAAAACAGTTTAAAGGAAAGCTTGTTTTAAATGATGAAGAGATTACCAACGATGAGTTTGGTAAAATTCCATTAGGTAAGGTCGCAATTCACAGATTAGGCAGAGAAAGTGACATGCGTTTTGGCTTTAGTATTGGTGTTAATAGAGTTTATAAAGGCTTATAACTCTAACTTTACTTGCTGTAGAGTTTTGTTTGTTATTACCAGTTTATTGATTATTTTTTTTCTCAAAACATCAATATCTTCTTCGTAATAACGCGCCCATTTATACTCTTTAAACAAAGTTTGAATTTGCTTTAGGCGTTGATGTACTAATTCTGAATTCATTAAAAAGTGATTGTTTTCTAAACCTTCTTGAACTCTTTTTATGCTTGCTTTTGCTTTTGTATAATCTACCTCTAAATAGAATACTTTATCGATGCTGTTTAATGGATAAAAACTTGACCAGTTTGCATACCCCACATAATATTTCTGATTTTTATAGTCTTCTATTCCCTTAATTTTCCATCGGCAATTGGCAACTCTACCCCAGTGATTTGAATAGCGAAAAACACCATCTTCTGTGTAATAGTAATAGCTTCCTGATTTACTTTGAAAATGCGCCTTCATATCATCAAAGAAATTGATCTTTTGCATTTCAAACTCACAATACGTACTTCTATAAAAATTGAATTTATGATATTTCATTAACTTCCAAAAGCTGTTAGTACTATTTTTCTTCTACCTCCATGGTTTCTGTGCTCTCCTAAATACACTCCTTGCCAAGTTCCTAAATTAAGTTCTCCATTGGTTATCGGAATTTGTACCTGACATCCTAACATAGAGCTTTTAATATGTGCTGGCATATCATCGGATCCCTCATAATCGTGTTTGTAGTATGGCATATTTTCTGGAACCATCTTATTGATGTGTGACTCAAAGTCTATTCTTACTGTTGGGTCTGCATTTTCATTAATAGTTAAACTAGCAGAAGTATGCTTTATAAATATTTGTAGCTGTCCTATTTGAATATTTTCAAGCTCTGGAAGTACTTCTAACAAAACACCTGTAATTAAATGATAGCCTCTATTAAATGCTGGTAATTGAATTTCTTTTTGGTAAAATTGCATTTTACAAATCTAAAATACTTCTTTTATAATTTTTAGAAATTCTTGCTTTTTTGTTTTTGAAATAGGAATTGTTGTTTGATTTTGCATTAGTAAAAAATCTCCGTCTTTTTTTACAAATTTTTCTAAATAATGAAGGTTTATTAAGTAAGATCTATGACATCTAAAAAATAAGTTATTTCCCTGAAGTTGATTTTCAAAGTATGCTAGTGGTTTACAAATTAATTCTCTTTCTTTATTTGCTAAATGTACTTTTGTATACATTCCATCTGCTTCTAAGTATAAAATATCTTCATGCGAAACAAAAATAATTTCTCCTGGTACTTCTAAAGCTATTTTATGTGATGATAACGATTGAATGGCTTTTTTTAACTCTGAAAATTGTGCTGTTACCTTTTTTTGGTTAATATTAACTTTTGCTTTATTTATAGCTACTCGTAACTCTTCTCTATCAATTGGTTTAACCAAATAGTCTATTGCAGATAATTTTAATGCTTCTAATGCGTATTGTTGATATGCTGTTGTAAAAATTAATTGAAACTCTATAGGTTCTGAAATAAAATCTAATATTTCTAAACCTGAGTACTCAGGCATTTCAATATCTAAAAAAACAATATCTGGATTGTTTTCTTTAATTGACTTTACTCCATTTACTAAGTTATCTGCTGTAATAACATTTTTTATTTCAGAAAAAAACTCTGTAAGCATCGTTTTCATTACACTACGTGCTTTAGCCTCATCATCAATTATTAAAGCTTTCATTATTAAATTCTTTTTATTTTTAGTGTTACTATCGTTCCAGTAGCATTATTGTTTTCATCTACTTTATCCGTAAAATCTACTGAAATATCAAATAACTTTTCTTTCTTATACAACGAAACTCGCTCTTGGGTAGCGTTTACAGCAAAAGACTTATGTCCTTTTCTTTTCTTATTAATTTCTGAAGATTTTTTTCGTCCAACACCATCATCTTTTATCGTTATAATTAAAACCTTGTTAATATTTTCTTCTACTGTTATCCATAAATTCCCTCGGTCTTTCTTATGAACAAGTCCGTGTTTTATAGCATTTTCTACAAAAGGTTGTATAAACAACGGCGGAACTTCAATTTGATCTTTATTTATGTTTTTATCTACTAAGAAGTGAACCTTAAATTTATTTTCAAATCGTAATTGCTCTAATGATATATAAATCTCGAGTGAACTAAGTTCTTCTTTGAGTAGTATTACATTTACTCTACTATGATTTAAATACATTCTTATTAAACGAGAAAATTTAACTAAGTAATCACTTGCTAAATACTTCTCATTCTTCATTACATAATCTTGAATAGCTCCTAAGGAATTAAAAATGAAATGAGGATTCATTTGTGAGCGTAAGTTTTCTAGCCTTAACTTACTTATTCTACTATCTAAAATTACCCTTTCTAGTTCTCGTTCTCCTTCCTCTTCTTTCCATTTTAATTTAATTCGGTAATATATTATTATTCCTAAAACAGATATTATAAATATTGTCACGATAAACCACCAACTTTCCCAAAAAGGCTTTTGTACAATTATTTTAACTCCTTTACTTTCTTTTCCAATACTTCCATCTAAACTTTTGGTTCTAAGTAAAAACTTATATTTTCCTGATGGAATCCCAATATACCTTATTACATCATCGTTTAACTCAGATGTTTGCCACTCTGTATTAAAACCTAAAAGTTTATATTGAAAAACATTTTTATTACTAGATTTAAATCCATTAGCATTAAAGTTAAATGTAATGTCGTTAGTTTTGTAAGGCAGTTTGTATTTTGTTTTTATTTCTTGTTCTATTCCTCCAATTTTAACATTACTTATGTAGGCTAACGGAGCTAATTTTGGTTCTATTAACTCTGGAACAGATGTATTTATTCTACATAAAAAATTGTTACCAGGTATCCATAAATAATTATTTTGTATTACTGGAGTTTTAAATTTTATAGCACTTTTATCAGTTAAGTTTATTGTATTTATTATTTTTTTATCTGTATCGTATCGCTGTATTCCTTTTTCAGTAACAATCCATAGAAAATTGTCCTTCCCTAAAATTCCTTTTATTTGAGATTGTAACAATCCGTTTAAACACGTTATGCTGTCAGTTACTTTTCCTGCCTCTAAAGCTAAAATTTTATCTCTTGTAGTTGCCCATATTTTACCGTTAGTAGTTTGAGTATATTCAGAAAAAATAATAGGTTTATTTTGATGATGTACTGGAATAGTTTGTAGTTTACTGTTATAGGCTACTGTTCCATCAATATAAGTAACGTAAATAAGTTTGTTTTTTGAATCGTAATGAGTACTAATAGGTCTTTTATTTTCTAAAACTATATATTCCTTATTCCTAGAAAGTTGAGTATAAATAATAGCACGTCGATATGATAAATACACCAATGAATCTTTATTTATTTTAGTAAAACCTTTAGCTGTGGTAAACTGATTTCCTACATTAGTAATTTTTAACTTTTTTATATCATATGTATAGCTACTGGTTCCGTTTGTGCTTATATATGCTTTTTGTAGGTTTTTATTATATTTTATTTTATTAACAGGTCGTTGATTAGATAAACTAATAATTTTATAATCGTTACCTTCTGTATTGTAATCTATTAAGTTACCATTTTGAGTTCCTAATAACAGCCTACTATTACCAATGGTTTCTATTGAGATAATATCTTCTTTTATTTCTAAAAAATTTTTCTTCGTTATTTCTAAACTTGGCATAACGAAAATTCCATTTTGCAGTGTTGTAAGCCAATAATTATTCTCATAATCTTTTAAAACATCGGTTATATGATAATCTTTAAAAATTTGTTTAGTATTATTTACTTTATTCTTATTTAAAGTTCTGTAAATACCTTTTGATGTTAACAACCAGTTTTCTTTAAACTTTTTGGTATTATAAACCTGTGCTTTTTCAAGAGCTTGAGGAAGTTTTGCTGTGGTAATTTTTCTTGTATGTATATTAATTGAAAATGGTTTTAAGACATCTCTATCTAACTTAATTACAATCTCATCGAACCATTGAAACATTTGAAAATTTCCATTATCTAAAAAATATTTTTCTTTATTACATTTTACTTTTCTAAAAACAGGTTCATCTTCATTTTCATGAACATGAGTAATTATATTTCTTTCTTTTAAATTATAATAAAAAAAACCGTTTTCAGATTTTGCTATTTTTGAAATTTCTGCATTTAAATCTTTTTTTACAAATCCGGTTTTCTTAGCTATAAGATAGCTCTTCTTCTGTGATAGAAAAAAGATATTATTCTTCATCACTATTAAATGAGCATAGGTTCCTTTTAAATCATTTGAAAAATCTTTAAATAATTGTAGTTCTTTATTTACTACTTTATAAATATGTCCTGAAATGGTCGAACACCAAATTTGTCCTTCCTCATCTATTTGTAAGTTAAAAATACTTTTTGTGGTTGAAATAGTATTTTTAACTTGCCTAAATCTTTTACCATTGTAATAAAACAAACCTTGCTCCCCTCCCACCCAAACTAGGTTATTTTTATCTTGTATAATATTATAATTTGCTAAAGATACTAACCCATCATCAGATGTAAATTGTGTATAAAAAGGCTCCTGTGAAAATACATTTTCAAAGAGAAAAGAAATAAAGACTAGTATATAAAAAGTTTTTTTCACAAATTTAATTTTACTACAAAAAAAGGTGGTTATGCAATAATACGCAAAACACCACCTTTTAGAACTACTCTTAACTTAAAGTCTATATTTAGTTTTTAGGTTTAGCATCACATTTTACATATCCTCCATAAGGAGCTCTAACACTTCCTCTGTTAATTCCATTAAAAAAAGGACTCCCATATTTTCCTCCACCTATATAATCCTTTCTTACTATAAACTGTTGCAACATACATTGCTCATCTGAATTTTTCTGTACAACAGCTCCTACAGCCCATTGATATAAAGGCACTCCTGTTACTTTATGTTTTACAGTTGACCATTTATCAGATGTCATGTATTGATATATATTTTTCATACTCATTTTACCATAGTATTTATTCAATCCACTTACAGCTGCATTTTTAATTACTGAGTTTTTATCAAAACTTCCTTTTGACGGCATTGTTACACTATTTAA
This sequence comes from Tenacibaculum gallaicum, assembly GCF_003387615.1. Lineage (GTDB taxonomy): Bacteria > Bacteroidota > Bacteroidia > Flavobacteriales > Flavobacteriaceae > Polaribacter > Polaribacter gallaicus. The sequence goes on from NZ_QUNS01000003.1 coordinate 293,693, forward strand.
CTTTGCTCCTAACCAATCTTTACGTAAGTTATCGAACTTAGCAAAAGTTGTTTGAGATGTTAATTCAGGATTTTTATAATACTTCTTAATTTTTTCTGGATTTTTTGCAGCAATTACAAACTGCTTTGGTTGAGCATTATTCATCCACTTATGACCAACGTTATCGTTTTTATGATATACATCTGCTCCAATTAATAATACTCCTGGTTCCAATAAAAGAACATTAGCATTAGTCCATTCTGGTCCGCCTCCCATTCCAAATTGGAATTGAATATTGCCTTTATCGGCAGATTTTCTATATTTTTCAGGAACCACACCATAACGTTTTTGGTTTGGTGAAAAATATGCATTTAACTGATATGATGTTGGATCGTATTCAATAGAAAAGCCTTCGTAAATATCACCTGGATTGCTATCAAAATGACTTGAAGGATTTCTAACAAAGTATTGTGATAAATGGTAGTAACCAGACAGTTCCATCTTATCAGAAAAACCACCATCATAAGCAGGCATTTTTTTAAATTTCGTTCTGTTTAATACATAAATTTGATTGTCTTTAAATTTATCATTTTCACTACTTTCTATAGGTGAAGGAATTTCGCTCACAACTGTTCCTTTACTATTTTCTTTAGCTAATAAAGCTTCTTTTTCCGCTACTTGTTTTTGTTGATATTCTTTATACTTTTTAAAATAAAAATCTTGCTTTTCTTTATCGTTGGGATACTTTTTAGCTAACTCTTTCTTAAACTCTTCATCTGAATACTCATTTGTATTAGACGTTGAATTAGTAGTTGAACTTGTAGTTGATTTTTCTATTGATGAAGAAGCTTTCTCTTCTATTTTTTTTGTTACTTTTTGCTTAGCTTTTTTTAACATGTTACCAAACTGAGCATTGGCTGTTTGATGAAACAAAAAACTAGCGAAGAATAAACAAACTAATATTGTATATTTTTTCATTTCTATTATTGTTTTTATACTACTAGAAGCTACCTGCTTTTTACACAGGTAACTTTCTTTCTTGAATTACTATTTAAAGGGAATGTTTTTTATTGACATGCGACTGTATTCCAAGAAGCTCCAGATGGCTTAACCCATTGGTTTGCTTGTGTATTTGGTGGATTCAAAGGATCAAAACCAGCATCATGTTGAATACATGTTAAGTTATCATTTCCATCTGCAATCATATAAATGAAATTTACATTATTACCATTTGCTACGTTTAAACTTGTTAAATTATTATTTCTTAAATGCAATGAAATTACTCTTGAATTATTAGAAATATCCATGCTTGATAAGTTGTTATTATAAGCAACAAGTATTCTTAAATCTGGATACATAGAAACATCTAACGTACTAATTTGATTCTGTTCTAAATATAAAGTTCTTAAACCGTTTGCAATAGTAGGTAACACTAACGTAGAAATATTGTTACCTCCACATTGAAAATTCACTAAGCTAGAATGATTTGTTAAATCTATTGTACTAATACTATTTTGCTGAATTAATATTGTTTGTAAAGCTGTATTAGCTGAAAGATCTAATGAAGTTAAGTTATTGTTTTTTAACGACAAATGTGTTATTGCTGTGTTTTGGTTTAAATCTATACTTGTTAAAGAGTTGTTCATTGCATGAAATTGTGAAATATTTTCAAAAACCTCTAAACCAGTAACATCTGAAATACTAAGACCATCTACACGAATGACACCTGTGTAAGCTTGTGCTTCTGAAACCTGAATTTCACCATCTCCATTTGTATTTATCGATGAATCCCCTACCAATGCTGACTTAAAGTTGGCATCTGGTATATTTACAATAGTACCTGTAGCAGCTTGCAACCCCTTTCCACTAATAATAATAGCATAACTCGGTTTTGTAGGATCATTACTTTCTACAACTATCATTGCCTGCTTTTGTCCTTCAGATTGTGGTGTAAAACGTGCTGTTACCTCATAAAAGCTATTAGGAGCAATCGTTTGTGGTGCAGATACATTTACCAAAGTAAAGTTATTAGCATTGGCTCCGCTCATTCTAATATTACTTACCTCTAAATTTCCTTGACCATTATTCTGAATAGCAAAAGTTAAATCATTTCCAGAGTTCCCTACAGTAACATCACCAAAGTTCAATCCTGTTTCACTAAAAGCAATTGCAGGTTGTGCTGGCGCTGTTCCTGTTCCATTCATTGGTAAAAACACTTCATTTTCACTAGAGTTATTAAAAAATCTAATAGATGCTGAAGCAAATCCTTGTGAACTTGGCGTGAACTTAACTTCAAAAGTATATGTATCACCTGGAGCAATAGTTCTTATTAATGAACTTGTTCCTCCTATTACTGTAAAAGATGATGATGAACTACCTCCTATAATATTCACATTAGTAATCTCTAAATCTGCATTTCCTGTATTAGAAACTGTAATATTTTTAGATAAGTCTTTACCTACTTCAACATTCCCAAAACTTACAGGTGATTCACTAAATTCTATAACTGACATAGGTGTTGCTGTAGCTTTACCACTTAAGGCAATAGCTTTAACACCTGCATTAGTTGTCACCTCTAAACTTGCTGTTTTTTCTCCTACATTGGTTGGCTCAAATACTACCGTAATGTTTTTTGTTTCTCCAGCAGCTAAAGTTTCTGTTGTTGCTAAAGTTGAAAAATCTGCAGCATTGACCCCTTTTATTTCAAAACCCTTAATTTCTAAATCTGCATCTCCATTATTAGTTATAGTAAACGTAGCGTCTTTTGTTTGGTTAATCTCTACGTTTCCAAAAACCAAAGCCGTTTCACTTAAATCAACACCTGGTAATGGTTTTGGTTTTGCAATTCCTGTTACTTTTACTTCTTTTTTTCCAATATTGGTAGTAATTTCTAGGATAGCCTCTTTTTCTCCTTCTGTTAAAGGAGCAAAGGAAATTTCAAAAGTATACGATTCTTCCTTTTTAATTACTTTCGGTACTGCACTAGTTGAAAAATCAGCAGCATTTGTTCCTTTTAATACAAATTCATCTATTTCTAAATCTGAACCTCCCTTATTTGTTACTTTAAACGAATAGTTAATAGTTTGTTCTACTTCTACTGTTCCAAAATTCTTTTCTATATCAGTAATAGAAAATTCTGCTGGAATAATTTCTTCATCTTTATCACAACTTGTGATACTTACAAGTACAAAAAGAATAGCACTTGCATACATGTTAATTTTTTTTCTCATGTGTGTTTATTTTTCTGATTTAATTTTTTGTGCTTCCTTATAGTTATAAAGCACTTCTCCCTTATATTGGAAGTAAAATTACACACAAGATACCTTTTACAATGAAAAAACTGCTGAAGTGATTTTATCTTTTTCTAAAACACTTTTTTTTGTTTCTAAAACACCTAATATCTATTTAAAAGCAAAAAAGCTCGTCAAATGACGAGCTTTTTATATCTATAGTCCTAATAAAACTTGTAATGCTTTTTAGGATAATACAATCAAAATTTATTTTACTTCTTCAAAGTCTACATCTTCTACGTTATCTCCGCTTTCTGATGAAGCTCCTGCATCAGCACCTCCTTGCGCACCAGCTCCATTAGCTTGTGCATCTTGTTGTGCTTTATACATTTCTTCAGAGGCAACTTTCCAAGCTTCATTAATCTTTTCCATTGCTGCATCAATAGCATCAAGGTCTTTAGATTCGTGTGCTTTCTTTAACTCTTCTAAAGCAGCTTCAATTGGCTCTTTTTTATCAGCTGATAATTTGTCACCAAACTCTTTTAGTTGCTTTTCTGTTTGAAAAATCATAGAGTCTGCTCCGTTAACTTTTTCAGCAGTTTCTTTTGCTTTTTTGTCAGCATCAGCATTTGCCTCAGCTTCTTGCTTCATCTTTTGAATTTCTTCATCAGATAACCCTGAAGAAGCTTCGATACGGATATCTTGTGATTTACCAGTTGCTTTATCTACTGCAGATACTTTGATGATTCCGTTTGCATCAATATCAAAAGTTACTTCAATTTGAGGAACACCTCTTTGTGCTGGTGGAATATCTGTTAATTGGAAACGGCCAATTGTTTTGTTATCTGCCGCCATTGCTCTTTCACCTTGTAATACGTGAATATCTACCGATGGTTGGTTATCTACCGCTGTAGAGAATACTTGCGACTTTTTAGTTGGAATGGTTGTATTTGCATCGATTAACTTTGTAAATACATTACCCATTGTTTCAATTCCTAATGATAAAGGTGTAACGTCTAATAATAATACGTCTTTTACATCACCTGTTAACACTCCTCCTTGAATTGCTGCTCCTAACGATACAACCTCGTCTGGGTTTACACCTTTACTTGGTGCTTTCCCAAAGAACTTCTCAACTGCTTCTTGAATTGCAGGAATACGAGTTGATCCTCCTACTAAAATTACTTCATCAATATCAGATGTTGATAAATCAGCATTTTTTAACGCTGTTTGACATGGTTTGATCGTTCTTTTTACTAAATCATCAATTAACTGCTCAAACTTAGCTCTACTTAACGTTCTTACCAAGTGCTTTGGTCCACTAGCTGTAGCAGTAACATATGGTAAGTTAATCTCTGTAGAAGTTGTGCTTGATAATTCGATTTTTGCTTTTTCAGCAGCTTCTTTTAAACGTTGTAATGCCATAGGATCTTTACGTAAATCCATGTTTTCTTCAGCATTAAACTCATCTGCTAACCAGTTAATGATTTTTTCATCAACATCATCACCTCCTAAGTGTGTATCACCATCAGTAGCTAATACTTCAAATACTCCATCTCCTAATTCTAAGATAGAAACATCGTGTGTACCTCCACCAAAGTCAAATACAACAATTTTCTTATCATCGTTTGCTTTATCCAATCCGTAAGCTAGAGCTGCTGCAGTTGGCTCGTTGATAATACGACGAACTTTTAATCCAGCAATCTCACCTGCTTCTTTAGTTGCTTGACGCTGCGCATCGTTAAAGTATGCTGGTACAGTAATTACCGCTTCAGAAACTCCTTGACCTAAATAGTCTTCAGCAGTTTTCTTCATTTTCTGTAATATCATTGCAGAAATTTCTTGAGGCGTGTACATACGATCATCAATCTTTACTCTTGGTGTATCGTTGTCTCCTTTTACAACATTGTAAGGAACTCTTCCTGCTTCTCTTTCAGACTCAGAATATTTATTCCCCATAAAACGTTTAATAGAATAAACTGTTTTAGTTGGGTTAGTTACCGCTTGACGCTTTGCAGGATCTCCTACTTTACGTTCTCCTCCTTCAACAAATGCTACAATAGAAGGGGTTGTTCTTTTTCCTTCTGCATTTGGAATTACTACTGGCTCATTACCTTCCATTACAGACACACATGAGTTCGTAGTACCTAAATCTATACCTATAATTTTACTCATAATTTTTATTTATCTTTTTAAAAGTTTTAAATTCAATTTTACGAGTAGTATTAGTCAAACTGTATGCCATTGGTTTTTTGCCTATATTTTGACAGGAAAAGATGTAAAACAAGTCATTTTTTATGACATAGTGTCATCGATTACTGTTTTTAAATAGGATTCATATACCATTTTTATATTCGCAAATGTATTTTGTAACGCTTTGTTTCTGACTTTTTTGTCTTTAAACACAGCTTTGGTAATACCTTCTTCTAATTGAGGTGTCAAACTTCCTTTATAATTAGAATACATTAAATACCAGTGTGTCTCTTTTAAACGATATTCGTTTTGTTGCATAAATAAATGATAAGTAACAAGTAGTTTTTGTTGAATTGTTAGTTTTTCTATACCACATTCTTCCTCAACCTCTCTAACAGCTGCTTCTTCTAATCCTTCCCCTTCTTCAACACGTCCTTTAGGCAAATCCCATTTATTTCCTCTATAAATAAATAGTATTTTTTTGTTTTCATTTAAAACTAGCCCTCCAGCCGCTGTAATTACTTTAAACTTTACTTTAAAATCTAACCAATCCTCTGTCAGGTTATTAGAATAGATATAAACACTACTTAATTTACCTACTTTTAACTTATAAATAAGTTCTTCAATAATTGTATTTTTGTAAATATAAACTGGATAATCTTCTTCATTTTTAATTGAAGTTGTAAAGATTATTGGTTTATCATTAACAAAAACTTTATACATTTGCGCTATGGATTTTAACAAAGATACAGCAAAAAAAACTGCCGAGCTTCTTTTGCAAATTAAGGCTATAAAATTAAGTCCCCAAGAACCTTTCACATGGGCTTCTGGCTGGAAATCACCTATTTACTGTGATAATAGAATCACATTATCATACCCTCCCGTTAGAAACTTTTTAAAACAAGAAATTGCTAAACTAGTAGAAGAAAAACATGGTAAGCCTGATGTTATTGCAGGGGTTGCCACTGGTGCTATTGCTATTGGTATACTAGTTGCTCAAGAATTAGGAGTGCCTTTTGTATACGTTAGGCCTGAACCTAAAAAACATGGTAGACAAAACCAAATTGAAGGACATATAGAAAGTGGTCAAAACGTAGTAGTTATTGAGGATTTAATTAGCACTGGTAAAAGTAGTTTAAATGCTGTAAAAGCATTGAAAGAGGTACATGCCAATGTAAAAGGAATGATTGCTATTTTTTCTTATGGATTTAATATTGCTACAGAGAATTTTGACAATGATAAAGTAGAACTCACTACTTTAAGTAATTACGAAAATTTATTAGAACAAGCTTTAGATAGTAAATATATTACTAGTGAAGAACTTCGAACTTTAGAAGATTGGAGAATTGCTCCTAGTGAATGGAATCAAAACGATAAATAACGACACAATAATGAATATAGAAGGAAATACAGTTACTGTAAAAAAATCATCTAAAGATTTATTTGAATTTCTAACCAAATTAGAAAACTTTGAACAACTAATGCCTGAAAATACTCAAAAATTTGAGGTTGATGGTGATAGTTTTATTTTTGGCTTAAAAGGTATGCCAGAAATTCGTTTAGTAATGAAAGAAAAAACGGAATACTCAAATGTTACTTTAGGTGCCGCAAGTAGTAAATTACCTTTTACTTTAGCTGCTAACATTATTGAGATTGGCGATAATGAGAGTCAAGCTACTTTAAAATTCAACGGTGAATTTAATGCAATGATGGCTATGATGGTTAAAGCACCATTAACAAAGTTTATTGGTACGCTAACTGAAAATTTAGAAAAGCTATAAAGTGGCAAACGAAACTTCTTTCAAGCCAAATTCTTGAATCGTTTCGTTTTCTAATTCTATTTGGAGGTTTCCACTTTTTGAAACTCCAATAATTTTACCCATAAATAAAGTGTTCTGACTATTCTTAAACATTGTTGGAACATTTTTTTTATACAACACTTTTAAGTAAGCTTCTTCTAGTAAATTATATTCTTTTCTTTCTAAGAGGTTAAAATACCCTTTTAGATTCTTTAAAATATTTTCTAATAACACATCCAAATCAAATTCTCTTCCTAAAATCTTTTTTACAGAAGACGCATTGGGTAAGTTATTAGGAAACGAATTTTGATTTACATTAATCCCAATTCCTATTACAGAAGACACTATATTACTTCCTTTCAGGGTATTTTCAATTAATATACCTCCTAATTTTTTATTCCCTGACAGAATGTCGTTTGGCCATTTTACCGACAAATTTGGCAATTCCAACGCTTCTAAAGCTTCAAAAACACTTAACGAAACACAAAAATTCAAATATTTGTGATGCTCTACCTTTAAACCTATAAAGCTAGAAAACACACTAAAAGTAAGGTTTTTTCCCTCTTCAACAACCCAATCAGAATTCATTTGCCCCCTACCCTTGGTTTGCGTTTTTGTAACCACCACTGTAAAATCATCAACTACAACTTTTGACACCATATTCTTTAAAAAGGTGTTGGTAGAGTCGATGGCATTAAGTTTGATTATTTTCATATAGATTTTGTGCGTAAAACAAGTATCAATATTACATAAATTACTCGCAAAAAAATAATAACTTTGCTAAAACTTAATTTTTTTTAATGACAATAAAACAAACAAACACAGACGATCTTTTAGCTGTGATTATTAAAGGGATTGATGATGTAAAAGGAGAGGATATCCAATTACTAGATTTAAGAGAGATAGAAAACACTGTTTGTGATTATTTTGTAGTTTGTTCTGCTAACTCGAACACACAAGTTAATGCCATTTCGGGCTCTGTACAAAAAATAGTAAGTAAAGAACTAAAAGATAAACCTTGGCATATTGAAGGACAAGGAAACTCTGAATGGGTTCTTATGGATTACGTAAACGTTGTTGTACACATCTTTCAAAAACAAGTTCGTGAATTTTACGATATCGAAAGCCTTTGGGGAGATGCAAAAATTACAGAAATCAACCCAGCATAATTGCTAACATTTTATACACCTTTTTATGAGTGATAATAAAAAAAATGCGCCAAAATTTAGTTTTAACTCATTTTGGCTATACATACCAATAATAGTTATTTTACTAGGATTAAGCTTTTTTAATTCTGGTAACTTAGGTTCTCGTAATATTACAAAAAACGAGTTTACTAAAATTCTTCAAGCAAACGACATTAAAGAAATCGTTGTAGAAAACAACAATGTTGCTCAAATATTTTTAAAGCCTGAAGCAGAAAAAAAAGAAGAGCATAAGAAACTAGCAGATTCTCCTTTTTACAGAAAAGGATCTCCTCTTTACACATACAACTTTGGTGATTTACAAAATTTTGAAAATGAAATCAACAAGGAAAAGGAAGAAAAGGGTCTTGATTTCGATAAAGTAAATGTGGAAAGAACTAGCATGATGGATACCATCATTAGCTTCCTTCCTTTTATTTTACTTATTGTTATTTGGCTTTTCTTTATGAGAAGAATGTCTGGAGCTGCTGGAGGTGGCGGTGCTGGAGGGCAAATCTTTAACATCGGTAAATCTAAAGCTAAGCTTTTTGACGAAAATACTAAAGTTAAAACTACCTTTAAAAATGTAGCTGGTTTAGAAGGTGCTAAAGAAGAAGTTCAAGAAATTGTAGACTTCTTAAAGAGCCCTGAAAAATACACTAAATTAGGTGGTAAAATTCCTAAAGGAGCTCTATTAGTAGGACCTCCAGGAACAGGTAAAACCTTATTAGCAAAAGCCGTTGCTGGTGAAGCTGGTGTACCTTTTTTCTCATTATCTGGTTCTGATTTTGTTGAAATGTTTGTAGGAGTTGGAGCTTCTCGTGTGCGTGACTTATTTAAACAAGCGCAACAAAAGTCACCTTCTATTATATTTATTGATGAAATTGATGCTATTGGACGTGCCAGAGGTAAAAATAGCATGACCGGTGGTAATGATGAACGTGAGAATACCTTAAACCAATTACTTACTGAAATGGATGGTTTTGGTACTGATACTAATGTAATTGTATTAGCTGCTACCAACCGTGCAGATGTATTAGATAAAGCATTAATGCGTGCTGGTCGTTTTGATCGTCAAATTTATGTTGACTTACCAGATTTACACGAGCGTAGAGAAATTTTTGAGGTTCATATTAAGCCTTTAAAATTAGCTGCGAATGCCGATTTAGAATTTTTAGCACAACAAACACCTGGATTCTCGGGTGCAGATATTGCCAACTTATGTAACGAAGCCGCTTTAATTGCTGCCAGAAAAGGTAAAGAATCTATTGAGCATCAAGACTTCTTAGATGCTGTTGATAGAATCGTAGGTGGTTTAGAAAAGAAAAACAAAGTTATTACTCCAAAAGAAAAGAAAGTAATTGCTTTTCATGAAGCTGGTCATGCAACCGTTAGTTGGATGTTAGAGCATGCTGCTCCATTAGTTAAAGTAACTATTGTTCCTCGTGGTCAATCATTAGGGGCCGCTTGGTATCTTCCTGAAGAGAGAAAAATTATTCAAACGGAACAAATGCTTGATGAGATGTGTGCTACTATGGGAGGTAGAGCTGCTGAAAAACTAATTTTCAATAAAATCTCAACTGGAGCGTTAAGTGATTTAGAAAAGGTTACTAAACAAGCTCGAGCTATGGTTACTGTTTATGGTTTAAATGACAAAGTAGGAAACGTTACTTACTATGATTCTTCAGGTAATGATTCTTTTGTAAAGCCATACAGTGAAGCAACTGCACAAAAAATTGATGAAGAAATTTCTGAAATAATAGAAAATCAATATAAAAGAGCTGTTGATTTACTAGATCAAAACAGAGATAAATTAACTGAATTAGCTGATTTATTACTTGAAAAAGAAGTTATATTTAAAGACGATTTAGTGAAAATATTTGGAGACAGACCTTTTGGAAAGGAAGAAAAACCTCAAATTACAACAGAAGAATAGTTTTTATTTTAATGAATTTTTTAAAAAAATTATTTAAAACATATCAAGAATCATCTAAAGAAAAAAAAGTCAACGAACAAGAAGTTCATTTGTCTTTAGATGATTCTTTTGTTCATCATTTTATTAATAAAGGAGGAAAGTTTTTATACTGTACATCAATAAACGAAGTAAGTAATAATTTAAAAAACATCTTACAAGAAAACAATTGGCGCAAAATTACTTGTACCGATTTTGATTTATTAAAGATTACTGAAAAAATTGATATTTCTGTACAAAACCATTCCTCAGAATCTGTACCTTTTTTTACATCTTGTGAACATTTAATTGCCGATAAAGGAGAAATTTTATTCTCATCTAATCAATTAGGCAGTCATAAAATAGCTTCTCTTTCTAAACATTTTATTGTTTATGCGACTACGAGTCAGCTAGTAAAAAACACAGGAGAAGGATTAACAGGTATTAAAACACATTTTAGCGGTAATATACCAACCAACATTAGTTCTGTTAAGAATTATACGTTTGAAGTTGAGGATGATAATTTCTTGAGTTATGGTAATAATAACACAAAAGATTTATATTTGCTGCTCTTTGAAGACCTTTAAAATATGTCTAACCTTTTTGTAAGAAGTCTTTCTGCACTTGTTTATGCTTTTCTATTTATTTCTGCTATTCTTTTTTCAGCAGAAACATATATAGGACTGCTTGCTCTTTTTGCTACTGTTTGTAGCTGGGAGCTTTCTAAAATTATACAAATTAAAAGTATTATCCCTTATATTCTTTTAGCCTGTATTACGTATATATCCTTTCAAAGTACAATTTTTAAGTATAATGACTATTTATTCGGTTTTACTATAACCGGATCATTTATCTTACTCTATTTACTTATAAGCTCTAAGTTAATTAAAACGGGTACTTTAACTCAAAAATTATTTTTACAAGTTATATACTTAATACTACCGTTTTATTTCTTAATGAACCTTCCTTTTATTGAGAATACTTATCACCCAAATATAATTATATATATAATTTTTATTATTTGGACTAATGATAGCTTTGCCTTTTTAGTTGGTAAAAACTTTGGTAAACGAAAATTATTTGAAAAAGTATCTCCTAAAAAAACAATTGAAGGTTTTATTGGTGGTCTATTATTTTCAATAATTGCTGGTTTTATAATCGGTCAATACTCAGGAATTTTTTCAATTTTAGATTGGATAATCATTGCTATTATAGTGGCTATTTTTGGTTCTTTAGGAGATTTAGTAGAATCTAAGTTTAAAAGACAAGCAAATGTGAAAGATAGCGGTACAATTATGCCAGGTCACGGAGGCTTATTAGATAGACTAGATAGCTTGTTTTTCCTTGCTCCCTTCGTATATTTGTACATTCATTACATTATGTAAACTATCTACACATACAAACCTCACTTATGGAAGATGATTTAGATTTGAAGTTTAAAGAAGCTTATCAAAAAGCATCTGAACTAGAGGAAAAGCTTCCTCCAGATCTTATGTTACGTTTATATGCTTACTATAAACAAGCGGTAAAAGGAGATAGATTTACTTTTAATGACAATAGCGACTTACGAAATGCTTTTAAATTTAATGCTTGGATGCAACTTAGGGGCATGAACGAACGAGAAGCAAAAAAAGAATATATTAAATTAGTAAATTCAATTATAAAATAAACCTCATGAAAAAAATCGTTTATTCTTTAGTTATCTGTTTTACAGCTTTTCAAATCACATCTTGTAAATCAGAAGCAAAAAAAGAGACAAAAACCACAAAGGAAGAAGTTAAAACAGAAAAAAAAGCTGCGTTTGTATTACAAGATGCTAACAATTCTATAAACTGGGTAGCTTACAAAACTACTGAAAGAATACCTGTTAATGGCCAGTTTAAAAAAGTAAACATTACTGCTGGTGGTGAAGCTGATACAGCTAAAGACGCTATCAACAATGCTGAATTTTCTATTCCTGTAAGTAGTATTTTCACGAAAGACACAAGCAGAGATTTTAAAATTAAAAAGTTTTTCTTTGGAGTAATGGATAAGACTGAATTACTTTCTGGTAAGTTAGTTTTAGAAAATGATTCTATTGGTTACGCTAACATTACTATGAATGGCGTTACTAAAAAATTACCTTTTAATTATACTTTAAACGGAAAAGAATTTAGCTTAAATACAACTATGAAAATTACCGATTGGCAAGCTAACAAAGCATTAGAGTCTTTAAATACTGCATGTAAAGACTTACATAAAGGTGCTGATGGTGTTTCTAAAACTTGGGATGAAGTAGCTTTAAACATTACATCTGTTTTTAAATAAAACCGATTAAACATATATTTGAAAGCCTCAGAATAATTCTGAGGCTTTTTTATTTTTAGTGTACTTCAAACATCCATTTTTTTACTGGCTTATAAAAAGCTATAACTAATAAACCTATTATTACTGAGATTACTCCTAGGTTAGCATATACAGAAACATATGAGTATAATTGATGAAAAACTTCTGATTGCTCCATTATAGTTTTTGAAGACAGACCTGTAAGTAGTTCTGTTACCTCACCAAAAAAACCTTTTGAAAACACTCCTAAGCTCCCATTAACAACAGTAGTTAAGTTAGCTATTTTGCCTGCAAAAAAATGACCATAAAAATTTGCCGAAAACCATACTCCCATAATAAAGGCAATATATTTTACTGGTGACAACTCTGTCATTTTAGACAACCCTATGGGAGATAAAAACAACTCTCCTGTTGTTAGTATAAAATATCCTAAAATTAAATACATCATTGGAGTTTTGGCTAAATCATCAACTTGATAACCTGATAAACCAAAAGTTATAAAACCTACACCTAAAAACAATAAACCTAATCCAAATTTTATAACAGAGTTTGGATTCTTATGTATTCTATGCAAATAGCCCCAAAGTATTGAAAATGGTATTGCCATAAGAATTATAAAAGTTGAATTAATACTATTTGTTTGAGCAGCATTCATCCCTACTAAATTAACATTCCTATCAGCAAACAAGGTTAATGAGCTACCCGCTTGTTCAAAGATTGCTGCAAACAATGTATATAAAACAGTAAAAAAAATGGCTACTGAAAGTTTTCTACGTTCTTTTGAAGTTACCGTTCGTAAAATCTTCACTAAAAATAGTATTAGAAATAACGAAACAATCCAAACCAAATAATGTTCAAACTCATGATAATAAACTATCAAAGCAAATACTGGTACAGACAAAAGTGCTGCTATTGTTACTAAGTTTCCCTTTTTAACTCCAAATTGTTTTTCTTCATATAACTTTTGATTTGGCACCAAACCTTTATCTTCAAAAACATTTCTTCTAAGTCCTCCTTTAAAAACCAGTAATCCTAATAACATTCCTATTCCTGCCAAAACAAATCCATAATGCCAACCATATAACTCTGCTAACCATGCACATAATAATGGAGCCACAGCGCCACCAATATTTATTCCCATATAAAAAATAGTAAAACCTGCATCTCTCCTACTATCCCCTTCCGTATATAATTTCCCTACAAATGAAGATATATTAGGTTTAAAAAAACCATTACCAACAATAATTAGAGACAGTGATCCATAAAAAAACATAGGGTGTTCAAAAGTTAAAAAGAAGTGTCCTAGCGCCATTAATACACCTCCTAAAATAATAGCTTTTCTAAACCCTAAAATTTTATCAGCTAGCATTCCTCCAATCATTGGGGTGACATATACTAACGACATATATGCAGCATACACTCCAAAAGACATTTCATCAGAAAACAATAAATGTTTTGTCATATACAACACCAACAAAGCTCTCATTCCGTAAAAAGAAAAACGCTCCCATAGTTCAGCAAAAAATAAATATAAAAGTCCCCTTGGATGCCCTAAAACATCAGTTTTTGAATTCATATCTTCAATAAATTTTAAGTTTATGCTAATATATTTTTACACATATAAAATCAGAAGGTATGTAGTTAATTGTAGCAAAAAATAAGCTTTTGTAATTTTTTGTAACCTCATTTAATAGTAAAAATTAACATCTTATTAATACATTCAAACTCTATATTAATAGTTTTACTATTATATTTGCGCTATTAATTTTTAATTATGAAAAGTTTACTGTCAAATTTAAAAATAGAAATACCTTCAGGAATATATATAAAAGACCCTGAAACCTCTGAATTGGGTAAAAGAATAATAGAAAATAGTATCATACTAATTGAAGAAATTGGTTTTGAACATTTCAACTTTAAAAAACTAGGTAAACTAATAGGTTCTAACGAAAGCTCTATTTATCGTTACTTTGAAAGTAAACATAAACTTTTAGTTTACTTAACTTCTTGGTATTGGGGATGGATTCAATACCTATTGGTAATAGAGACTTACAGTATTAGCAGCCCTAAAGAAAAGTTAATTAAAGCTATTGAAGTTCTTGCTAAAGAAACGGAACAAGACAATAACTTTTCACATATTAATGAAGCTTTACTCAGCCTAATTGTAATCAACGAAAACTCTAAATCATACTCTACAAAAGAAGTAGATACCGAAAATAAGGAGGGGTTCTTTAAGCTATACAAAGAAGTGGTAAAACGTTTTGCTGAAATAATTAGTAATTACAACAGTTCTTACAAGCATCCTTTAACTCTAGCAAGTACTATAATTGAAGGTATTTTACATCAACAATTTGTAAAATTACACTTTAAATCACTTACTAATTGTGATAAAAATACGAGCACTGCATCCTTCTTTATAGAATTAACATTAAACGTACTTTTAAATGAAAAAGAAAAATAAACTAACTCCTTGGCAACGATTTCTTGGATTAATAAATCTAGAAAAAAAAGACACTTTACAAATAGCATATTACGCTATTTTTGAAGGAATTGTTGCTTTATCTTTACCTTTAGGGGTACAAGCTATTATAAATTTATTACAAGCAGCACAAGTGTCTGCTTCTTGGATTGTTTTAGTCATCTTAGTTACTTCTGGTGTTGTTTTTAGTGGAATTTTAAAATTAATGCAGTTTAGGATTATTGAGACTATTCAGCAAAGAATTTTTACCAGAGCATCTATAGAGCTTAGTTATCGTTTTCCTAAAATTAAAATGATAGAATTGAGAAATTATTATCCTCCTGAGCTTGCCAATCGTTTTTTTGACACACTAACGATTCAAAAAGGAATTTCTAAGATATTAATAGATGCTCCTTCTGCCATACTACAAATTGTTTTTGCCTTACTACTCTTATCATTTTACCATCCGTTTTTTATCATTTTTGGCTTTTTGGTTATGCTTTTAATTTATGTTGTTTTTAAATATACGGCACAAAAAGGACTAGATACAAGTTTAAAAGAGTCTAAAAACAAATACAAGGTAGCACATTGGCTACAAGAAATAGCAAGAACTATTATAAGTTTTAAATTATCTGGAAAAACAAAATTAGCTCTTGATAAAAGCGACATCTTAGTCAATAATTATTTAAAATCTAGAGAAAGTCACTTTAAAGTGCTTGTTATGCAATATATTCAAATGATTAGCTTTAAAGTTATAATTACTGCTGGTTTGTTACTTATAGGTGGTTTTTTAGTGCTTACACAGCAAATGAATATTGGTCAGTTTGTTGCTGCCGAAATCATTATTATATTAATCATGAATTCTGTGGAGAAACTAATACTTGGGCTTGAGTCTTTTTATGATGTACTTACATCTATAGAAAAACTTGGAGAAGTCATCGATAAACCTATAGAACCACAACAAGGTAGTAGCATCAATAAAGATAAACCTTTTAAAATTGAACTTCAAGATGTTTCTTATGTTGTAAATAACAAATCAGAACCAGTAATTAATAACGTTTCTTTTGAAATAAACCCTAATGATAGAATCTTGATTCAAGGAAGTAGTAACTCAGGAAAATCTAGTTTAATTCAATTAATTTCTGGTTTGATTGAACCAACTTCTGGACATGTCTTTGTGAACGATTTATCTTTAAAAGGTATTTTTATTAATAATTACAGGTCTAATTTAGGTTTGTCTCTTTCTGAAGAAACTCCATTTAAAGGAACTATTAGAGAAAATATAACTTTTGGGGATTTATCTATAACTGACGAAGAAATATACAACATTTTTAAAATTGTAGGTTTAACAGAGTTTTTAAAGCAACAACCTAAAGGTTTAGACACCTACTTAAAACCAGAAGGAAAACTTATTGCTTATACTGTAGCTAAAAAAATTATTCTCTCAAGAGCTATAATTAAGAAACCTAAATTACTCATTTTAGAAGACCCTCTTGATCAATTTGAAAAAAGTGAAGCTAAAAATATAATTGATTTTATTACTGATGTTTCTCAACCATGGAGTTTAATTATTGTAAGTCGTAATGAAAATTGGAAGGAGAAATGTAATAAACAAATTACCCTTAAAAAAGGAGGTATCGCTAACTTTAAATCATAGGTAATCATGTTAAATATATCAAAAAACACAGTTTCAGATCAAATAGATATTACAAAGTTTAAATCTGGAAAAGAAATCTTTACAAAAGAATACCATAAGTTATTTAAAAGCTTCTTACTAGTTTTTTCTATAATCTTAATAATTATCTTGTTTTTACCTTGGACTCAAAATGTATCTAGTGAAGGGCTTGTTACTACGTTAAAACCTAATCAAAGGCCACAAACATTACAATCTCAAATACCTGGACGTATAGAAGAATGGTTTGTACAGGAAGGTGATTTTGTAAAAAAAGGAGATACTATTTTAAGAATTTCAGAAATAAAAAGTGGATATTTTGATACTAAGCTTGCTGAAAGAACTGGTAAACAGCTAAATTCTAAAACACTATCTGCTAAAGCATATAACAATAAAATTAATGCTTTAGAAAATCAAATTATAGCTATTAAAAAAGAGCGTAAACTCAAACTAGAACAAGCGAAAAACAAATTAAAACAAGCTTATTTAAAAGCAAAAAGTGACAGTATTGATTTTGAAGCTATTAAAATAAAACAGAAAATCGCTCAAACTCAATTTGATAGAACTTCTACCCTAGAAAAAGAGGGACTAAAAGCTGTAAAAGATGTTGAAGAAAAAAGTGCTAAACTTCAAGAACTATCCGCTAAATTAATTTCTCAAGAAAATAAATTCTTTACTTCTAAAAATAATATTATCAATGCTCAATTAGCTATTAGTAGCACACAAGCTTCTTATGCTGATAAGCTTTCAAAAACCGAAAGTAATTTGTATAGCGCTCAATCTGGTGCTTATGAAGCTGATATTCAGGTTTCAAAATTAGAAACTAGTTTAGCTAATTATAGTAAGCGAAGTTCTTTGTTATTCATTACTGCTCCGCAAGATGGGTACATTAACAAAGCTATAAAATCTGGTATTGGAGAAACTTTTAAGGAAGGTGAACAATTAGTAAACATTATGCCTGCAAATTACGATTTAGCAGTTGAAATGTATATACAACCTATAGATTTACCTCTAATTCATATTGGTGAAGAGGTACGTGTTGAATTTGATGGTTGGCCCGCAATGGTTTTTAGTGGTTGGCCTAATGTATCGTACGGAACTTATGGCGCTAAGATTGTAGCTATTGAAAACTTTATTAGTAGCAACGGAAAATATCGTGTTTTAATTGTTCCGAATAATAAACAGGAACCATGGCCTGAAGCCATTAGAGTGGGTTCTGGTGCAAAAACAATTGCTTTGTTAGAAAATGTACCGATATGGTTTGAGTTATGGAGACAGATTAATAGCTTCCCTCCTAACTTCTATCAACCAAAAAACAAAGAGCCTGATAAAAAGTCAAGAAAAGAAGGCTATAAAAACTCTTAATTTAGGCTTGATTCAAAAAATTAAATATAAATAGATGAAAAGATACAATCTTCTTTTTTTATTATTAAGTTTTATAGCAACTGCACAAAATAATTTAAGCTCTCAACTTAGCTTAGAAGAGTACTTAGGATATGTAAAAAAATATCATCCGGTTATAAAACAAGCTGAACTTATTACAAGTACTAATGAGGCTAAATTATTAAAAGCTAGAGGTGGTTTTGACCCTAAAATAGAAGTGGATTACAACAGGAAAGAGTTTAAAGGTAAAGACTATTACAAAAAACTAAATTCAACCTTTAAAATTCCAACTTGGTATGGAATAGAGCTAAAAGGTAGTTATGAAAATAACTCTGGTCAGTATTTGAATCCAGAACATAACACTCCAGAAAATGGATTATACAATGTTGGTATATCAGTTTCTTTGGCCAAAAACTTATTCATTAATAAAAGAATGGCTACTTTAAAACAAGCTAAACTATACACGCAACAAGGTAAATTAGAGCAGCAATTACTAGTTAACGATATTTTATTTGAAGCGATTAATACATACTTAAACTGGTTACAGTACTACCAAAGTTATAATATTTACAAAGATTATTGTACTAATGCAGGTACCAGGTTAAAAAACGTGAAAAAGAGTTTTAAAGCCGGTGACAAACCTGCCATAGACACTTTAGAGGCTAATATCAATTTAAAAAACAGAAATTTAGACTTAGAAAAAGCGAAAATAAAATATATTAAATCTAAGCTAGAACTCTCTAATTATTTATGGATTGGCAATAATATTCCTATGGAGTTAAAGGAAGAAATGATTCCTGATAGTACTACTTTTTCTAATATTGATACTATCCTAAACACTTCAATAACTACCTTATTTGATAATGAATTTGAAAATCACCCTAAATTAAAGCTACTGGAGTTAAAGAAAAGAAATCTAGAAATAAATAAACAATTAAAAGTAAACAATCTATTACCTAAAGTAGATTTCCAATATAATTTTCTTGCTTCTAAAGTGAATAATTTCGATGCCTTTAGTACTGCTAATTATAAAAACTCTCTTCAAGTGAGTATTCCTCTATTCTTGCGTAAATCTAGAGGTGACTTAAAACTTGCTAAATTAAAACTACAAGATATCGATTTTGAAATTGCATCAACTAAAGTCTCTTTAGAAAACAAAATAACGGCTACCGAGCAAGAAATTACATCATACAAAAAGCAAAATGATATTTTAAAAAACCTTGTAAAAGACTATCATACAATTGTAAAAAGTGAAGAACGTAAGTTTTCTTTAGGAGAAAGCTCTATTTTTTTAATTAATTATAGAGAAGTAAAATTAATAGAAAGTAAATTGAAAGAAATTAAAAACCAGTACGAATACGCTAAAACAAAAGGAAAACTTATAAAACTATTGGGTAAATTAAATAGTTTATAATTGCTGTTTATACTCTTCTAACAATGCCTCATCAATAACGATATGTTCAGGAAGAATTCGCAAACGATATTTACTTTCACCTATAAATGTAATGAGATCTTTACGTTCTAATTTTTCTTCTTCTATCCTCAAAATTGAATTTATATTATCTATAATTCTTGTAACGTATGTTTGACTTTTGATATCTCCTCCTGAATTTACTATGATTGATTGTTTTTCTGCCTCTAAAAATTTTCTTCTATAAGCAAATGTTAGTAGGTTTTTATATTGCGTTGTTTTTGATCCAAAATCTATTTTAGCATTTACAATTCCTTTAGATGGAATGGTTAACTTTATTAATGACCAATCTAAAAACTGAATTTTCATTTCATTGGGCTTTGGTGTATGTGCTAATTGTATTACCCAGCTTGTCGCCAATACTAAAAAAACCGATACTAACGATGTTTTTGCTACAACTCTAATTAATTGATTTGTAAACTCATTATCAAAACCAATTAAAACATCAGATAGTTGAGAAATGAACAGCAATAGTATTGCTATAATTGATATAAAAGCAACTAATTTTAAATCTCTATACATAAAAGTTCTATAGAAAGAAACTCCCATTAAAAAACATAAAAAAGTCGTTAATAGTACATCTGGAAGCGCTGCTACTTTTACTCCGTAATAAAAATTGTTTCCATATAAAGAAGAAAACAACAAAGTTATAGAAGCCACAACAACAATTATAAGCCCTATAATTTTCACATTCTTTTCATTTCTGTAAATAAACTTTGGAGCATCATGTACATAATATAATGCCATCAGCCAAAATAAATTATTTACTGTTGACAAGATGTTTACTCCAATTTGATAGATAGTTGTTTTTTCAAAAGTGAAATAATTTGCTGAAAGTGCCCAAATACCAGAGGTAACCCACACCAGCATTCCAAAACTAAAATATAACAGGCCTTTATCAACTCTTTTTATTGAATTTCCATCTTCTAAAACTTCTTTAAATCGTTTCCTAATGTTATAGTAGATTGCCAACAATAACACAGCTCCAATAAAAGAAATACACGTATGCAGTAAGTTATGAAACTGTGTTACTTCAGCCATTTATCGTAAGATTTTAGAAACTAAATCTTTTTTTGCTTTTTCATCATCTCCAAACAACCATTGTAGTACATTATCCTCCCACATCTCATCCTTCTCTTGCTCGTTAATAATGTTTCTATCAATAGCTAAATCTAAGATTTTTCCTGGGTATGATGATTGAATTTCGCTTTCCATTTCTCCTAATGGATAAGGATCATCTAACCCAATTAACACTTGTTTTGAGCCTTGGTTTTTAATCAACAAATCTAAAGACCCTGTATCGTGTACCAACGTATCAAAGAAGATATTTTTACTTCCTACCGCTTTTCTTGGATGACTTTTTCCTTCAAATAAATCTGGTCTTCCATCAAACCCTTGAATACGACGTCCTAAATTCATTTGAGCTAGTTGTCCTCCATGCGCAAAACAAACACGCATGTTTGGGTACTTCTCATAATACCCATTCAATGTTAAAAAGTGATATGCATCTGCACACTGTGCTAACATCCAAATTAAATGGAAACGCCACGAAGTATTTTGTAATTTGATAAATTTTTCACCATCATACGGATGAATTTCAACCGCTAAATTATATTTATCTGCCAACTCAAAAATCGGTTCATTTTCCTCATCAAAAATACAACGCCAAGTACCAATTGTATCCATATAATGCGTTGGTAAACACAACAAACGCATACCTAACACCTCAACACAACGTTCAATTTCCCATAAAGCTCCACGAACAAAACCTGGATGCACCACAAAACCACAAGTAAACTTACCTGGATTATCATGTTGAACACGTGCATTAAAATCATTCTGAAAACGTAACGCTTGCTTCATTTCTTCTAAACGTAATCCGTTTCCGTATAACTGAGATAGATTTAAAACAACTGCATGGTCAATTTTAAAATGATCCATCCACTCAAGTTTTTCATCCAAAAAGAAACTAGAGTCTGTTACTGGTCGACTCCAATCTTTTTGCAACATGAACTTTCTATCCTTATCTACCCAAAAAATTCCTTTGTCTTTCATAAACTGAGGAATCTGCTCAGGGTAAGGCAGTAAATGTGAATGTCCGTTTATTCGTAGTTTGCGTTTTGTCATTTTCTTTTCTATTAAGATATCTATGCTTTATTAGGAGCTTCCATTACTGTTCCACATTTATCACAAGTACATTTTTTTGTATCAGAATAATACTTGTCAAAAATTATTGGCATATCGGTTTCAATATTATCTAACGCAAATTCTTCTCTATACAATTGATACCCACAACTTTCACAGTACCATTCTAAAGCATCCATCATTCCCTCATCACGTGGATATTCAATAACCAAACCTACTGTGTTTGCTTTTCGCTGCGGTGAATGCGGAACTTTAGCTGGCAACAAATAAATATCACCTTCGTTAATTTCAACATCAATCATCTTTCCGCTGTCATCAATAATCTTTAATACCATATCTCCTTCTAATTGGTAGAAGAATTCCGGTGTTTCATTATAGTGATAATCTTTACGTTTGTTAGGCCCCCCAACAACCATTACGATATACTCACCGTTGTCCCATACCTGTTTATTTCCTACAGGCGGTTTTAGTAAATGACGGTTTTCATCTATCCATTTTTTGAAATTCAAAGGTTGTACTAACTTGCTCATTTTATTTAGATTTTTAAACTTTTAGACATCAAATTCAAGATTGTTTTAAAGATACTTAAATAGCCTTGTTTCTAAAAGTCTTTATGCAGGATTCTTTTATAAAGACTTTGTTCTACCACCATCAACAGGAACATTTATTCCGTTGATAAAACTCGCTTTCTCACTTGCTAAAAACACTACTGCATTGGCAATTTCTTCAGGTTTCGCAAAACGTTTTGCTGGAGAGGCATTTTTCATGGTCTCTGAAACTTCTTCAATTGTCTTTCCTGTTTTTACTGCTTTGTTATTTATAATTTCAGTCAACCTTTCAGTACCAGTGGCTCCTGGTAATACATTGTTTACAGTAATTCCGAATTGTCCTAATTCATTTGCCAAGGTTTTGCTCCAATTAGCTACAGCACCACGAATGGTGTTTGATACTCCTAAGCCATCTAATGGTTGTTTTACCGAAGTAGAAATTACATTAATAATTCTACCATAATTTTGTTCTTTCATAAAAGGAACCACAGCTTGTACCAACACATGATTACATTTTAAGTGCATTGTAAAAGCTCTTTCAAATTCTTCTATTTTAGCATTAAATACTGGACCTCCAGCTGGACCTCCCGTATTATTTACTAGAATATGGAACTGTAAATCAGTTGCTGCTAACTTTTCTTTTAATTCTTCTGGTTTTGAAAAATCGGCTACCAAATATCCATGCTTTTGATTGTTATTTGGTAACTCAGCTAAAACTACTTTTAATTTTTCCTCATTTCTAGCTACCAAGGTTACATTTACTCCTTCTTCTGCTAATTGTATAGCTGATGCTTTTCCTATTCCTTGTGTACTACCACATACCAAGGCATTTTTATGTTGTATCTCTAAATTCATCTTTATTCGTTATTCTGAATCATTTGTTTAATCTTAACTGCTTTCTCAAAATGATCTAATTGATGCGTTTGAATCCACCAAGTAGCCACTTCCATTAATACTTTCGGGTTGTCATTCTTATTTTTGAAAAATGCATAAAACGAGAGCCCTACATTTTCTCCTTTTTTAGCAATCTTCTCTTCACAGATAGCAATTATTTTTTGTCGTATTTCCTTATTCATATTTTATACATATATTTTTCGATTCTGTAAAAAAACGTAACGCTTCAAAACCTCCTTCGCGCCCTACTCCACTTGCCTTCTGACCTCCAAAAGGTGTTCTTAAATCACGCAACAACCAGGTATTTACCCAAACAATTCCTGTGTGCAATTCTTTAGACATCCGCATGGTTCTGGTCAGATTGTTTGTCCAAAGTGTTGATGACAATCCATACACTACACCATTAGCCAACTTTAAAGCTTCATCTTCTGCTTTAAAAGACATAATCGTAACTACAGGCCCAAAAATCTCTTCTTGATTTAATCTACATTGGTTATCTGAAACTTCAATAATGGTAGGCTGCAAATAATATCCATTCTCACTTCCTTTTACGGTAACTGTATTTCCTCCATAGAGAATTTTGCCGCCTTCTTGTTCAGCAATATCTATATACGACTTTACCTTTTCTAAGTGTGGTTTCGATACCAATGCTCCAATATTTGTATCGGTATCAAATGGGTTTCCTATTTTTAACTGTGATACTTTCTGAACGAAATCTTTTTTGAATTGCTCATAGATACTTTCTTCTACAAAAATTCTGCTTCCACACAAACAAATCTGTCCTTGATTCGCAAATGAAGAACGGACTGTGGTTTCTAACATCTTATCATAATCACAGTCAGCAAAAATGATATTTGGATTTTTTCCTCCTAACTCTAACGACAATTTCTTAAACATAGGTGCTGCTGTACGAGCTATATGTGCTCCTGTAGTGGTCCCTCCTGTAAATGAAATCGCTTTGATATCTGGATGTTCAATAATGGCTTGCCCTGTGATAGTTCCTAATCCGTGAACTATGTTCAATACCCCTTTTGGCAAACCTGCTTCATTACAAATTTCACCTAACAAATAGGCTGTCATAGGCGTTACTTCACTTGGTTTTGCTACAACACAGTTTCCTGCTGCTATAGCCGGAGCAATCTTCCATGTGAATAAATAGAGTGGTAAATTCCACGGAGAAATACACCCCACCACACCAATAGGCTGACGCAAGGTAAAATTCATTGCCCCTAACCCAACGCTCTCATGGGCTTCCGAAGAAAATTGCGTAATCGCATCTGCAAAATATTGAAAATTTGACGATGCTCTCGGAATGTCGATTGCTGTAGCTAAACTTAATGGTTTTCCATTATCCTTTGTCTCTGCTTCTACTAATTCAGGAAGTTTTTCTTGAATCAAACTCGCTATTTCAGAAAGAATCCTTCTACGTTCATTCAACGTCGTATTTGACCAAGACGGAAAAGCTTCCTTAGCTGCTTTACATGCTAACGCTACATCTTCCTTAGTTGAATTAGGAATTTGCCCGTAAACCTCTCCAATTGATGGATTATAATTATCGATCCATTGTTTTTTTATAGGATCTACAAACACTCCGTTTATATAGTTTTTAATGTTCATTTCACTCACAGATTAAAGAAAAAAGAGAAAAGAAAAGAGATTTCTTTTCTCTTGGTCCTTGGTTCTTTATTCTTGTTTCTTATACGCCACCACTTTAATTTCAATCAATAAATGTGGGTGTGGCAATTGATGTACCGCTACTGTTGTTCTGGTAGGTCCGTTATAATCGAAATATTTTGCATACACTTGATTATACCCTCCAAAATCATTCATGTTTACTAAGAATGACGTTACATCAACAATATCTGACAAGTCTGCACCTACTTCTTGTAAAATATCTCGGATGTTTTCAATCACCGCTTGGGTTTGCTTTTTAATATCTAAGTTGGTCGTACCAAACTCATCTACCTCAACCCCTTCAAAAGAATTATCTGGTCTTCTTGAACTGGTTCCTGACACATAAATAAAATCTCCTACTTGTTTTACATGCGGAAATTTTCCTCTTGGTATTGCCTTTCCTTTGATTACTTTACTGTCCATATTTTACATTTTTTAACTTCCAAGCGCTTTTCATGTAAGATTTCTCCCTTTGGTCGAAATGACATTTATGAAGTTGCTAATTCTACTAAATGATTTGTCGTTTTAAAGTTACGAGTAGTTGCGGAAACTTTTAACTTTCTTTCAAAAAAATTATTTGTCAATTTTGTCTTTCCGTATCCTCCTACTGCATTCACATAAACTATATCTTTTAAAATCGTAAACTCATCTTCTTTCGCATCCACTCCTAACTCTTCTACTTTAACACCATTAAATAAAAAGGTAAAGTATTGCTGTTTTTCTGGCAAATGATTATAAGGATTATTTTGAAGTATTTCTATTACCTCTTTTATCTCTTTTGCCAATACAGCAACTTCATAGCCATATTTTTCTTTAATTTTTGTATGTATTCTTTTTTCTACCTCTCTTAAATGCTCTTCCGTTTTTAACACAATATTTCCACTTTGAATATAGGTTTTCACATCGCTATAATCAAGTTCTTCTAATAGAGCTTTTAATTCTTTCATAGGGATTTTATTTTTCCCTGAAACATTAATACCTCTTAACAAAATAATAATTGTGTTCATTTTAATCTTCTAATCCTTTTCTTAAAACTTCTTTAATTCCTTCTAAATTATCTGAAAATGACATCATTTGATTTAATATTTGAACCATTTCATTATTGCCTCCAAAGCCTTTTAACTTATTATTCTTAGCAAAAATTTCTTTTATACCATTCCAGCGGTTTGTTTCATTTTTTGATAATCCTCCTATCAACTCCTTATATTTTAATAAGTTTGCCTCAGCAGAAGAAGTTAATGTTTGTGACTCACTTTCGTAATGAGATAAAACCAATCTTTTCAACTCAACATCATTCATTATTGGTACTACTTTAGCTACTAACTTATTCATATCACGATACGAGCCCTGTAGCTTAAAAGATGGTTCTATTCTGTATTCATCTTCCTTCGCAGCAGATTCAATGTAAGCTTTGTTTACTTTTAATATTGTATTTCTTATAATTATTACTTTTTCTAAAACCGAAATATAATCTTGAATTTCTTGTTTGGTATGATTTCCTTTCAACTCATCCTCTTGAGTATTGTTTTCAACTCTATTTATCAATGCATAAACATCTTCAAAGTACTTACTACTTAATTGATGTAATATTGGGTTTGATGTTAATGAGTTTTCTATTAAACTAAGTTCAAATAAATGAGCTGTATCCCCTATAATATCTCCTAAATTATATATATCAGCTCTGTTTGCTAACATATCAGGTATTTGAAACTTATCTCCACTTTCAGTATACGGGTTACCTGCCATGATTACACAAAACTTCTTTCCTCTTAAATCGTACGTTTTAGGCTTACCATTGTATACTCCTTCTATTTTCCTTGTTCCATCTGAAAGAGAAATAAACTTTTGCAAAAACTCAGGGTTACAGTGCTGAATATCATCTAAATACAACATTACATTATCACCCATTTCGAATGCTAAGTTTAATTTTTTGAGTTCTTCTCTAGAAGCTGAATTTGTTGCTGCTTCCGGATCGACCGAGGTTACCTCATGACCAATGGCAGGTCCATTAATTTTCATAAAGATTAATCCTAACCTATTGGCTAGGTACTCCATCAAAGTAGTTTTTCCATAACCTGGGGGTGATATTAAAAGTAACATCCCCATTCTGTCTGTACGTTTATTATCTCCAACCGTTCCTAACTGCTTAGATAAGTTATCTCCTATCAAGGGAAAGTAAACTTCATCTATTAGCTTATTTCGAACAAAGGAAGATAATACTCTTGGCTTAAATTCATTTAACTTTAATGTCTCTTTTAAATTTTCTACCAATAGGTGTTTCGCCTCCTTGTATGCTAAAAAATTAGGTACGTCTTCTTTTGAAAAAACCTCTAATCTTTCAATAAAACTATGATAATTAAATTCAAAATTTCCTTCAATAATAGTATCGTGTTCTCCTCTTAGCTCTTTAATGGTTTCTTCAGGGTTTGCATGTAAAACAGCATTAGGCTCATGGTGAAATAATAATAAAGAAATTACTTCATCTGTGTAATTTTCATTTCCATCAATAGATGTTATAAATGAGCTTACCCATTGTTTAGTCAGCTGGATTTTTGCGCTATAATCTGTAGTCTTTTCAAGATTACTTTTAAACACATGTAATGCATCTTGTTTTGTTAGATACTTTATAAAGTCTTCTTTTATTCCTAACGCAGTAGCACTTATTATAAATGAATTAGTGCTTTTTAATTGGTTAAATAAGTAACTAGCTATTGTTTTTCCTACCTCTTTAGAAAACAATAAAGTTTCTTCTGAAAGAGTAGTTATTTCTTTTTGTAATTTATTTATTAAAAAATCGTATTCTTTACTTTCAGGAAAGAATCGTAAGACATCTCCTGATGCTTTTATTGAAAAATTATAATAATCTTGATGCTCTTTAGGCAAAGAGTTCCAAAAATATTGAGCGTATGCTCTAGTGTTTGAAGCGTATGTTAATAAACCTAATTCGTGATGTTTATGAACTAGTGTATACAATATTTTAAAAGCATCAACATCGTGCACGCCTTTTACATATCCTTCTGCAAACAAGCTTCCACTTTCATTTTGAACTAACGCTAATAAACCTTGTTCGTTTAGCTTTAATAATTCATTTGTTGAATACGAAGTAAATAATTTATACGCCAAATAAGAAGATCTATACACTAAATCGTTCTCAGAAACTAGTTCTTGATTCCAATATTTTTCAGATTTAAGTAAAATTTCATTTTCAACTTCTTGATAGAAATTTGTTCCTGTTAAATGATAATGTAACGTTTGATCTTTGTAAACTATTGATAAATCCAACGGTTGTTTATTAACTCCAAACTTATGTTTTCCTAAGCGAATTATATTCTCACCATCTTCATATAACTCTTGTTTATCTTTTAGTTTTCTTAATGCATCTTCTTTAGCTACTTTAAGTTGTGTTTCTATAGCTTCAGCTTTACCAACTGACTCTAAATCTTTTAATTGATTAACAATATCTCTAACTTTGTTAATCATTAAATCAGCAGCAAAATATCCGTTAATGTCTTCAACTGAAGGGTAACTTTGTGCCTTTTTTGCTATACTTTTTAAAATTCTTTCAGAAGCAGCGCTTAATGCTTCTATTTTCTTATTTCTTTTTTCAAGTATTGTACTCTTTCGAGCATCAAAAGCATTATGAACTTCTTCTCTCTTCTCTATAATTAAGGAAATAAATTCTTCAAAATCGGCAAACTTACCTTCAATTTCCTCTAACTGAATTGCTATTTTTGTAAGGAACTCATCACATTTTTCTGGCGTAGTAGCCATATCAATGTAATTAATAATACTTTGATCTATAAGTTTTAATTGAGCAGAAAAATCAGCCTTAGCTTCTTCACTTCCTAAAGTTTTAACTGTATTTTTAATTCCTGCTTTTAATTGATTTAATGTAGCAAAAATTAAAGAAATGTTATCTATAATTTTAGTTGATTGGGAAGTATCTTCTATTTCTAAATTTGTTACAATTTCAATTAAAAGTTCTAAATCTGTTGTTATTTGATCTACTTCTTTTTCAAGCTTCTTAGCATCTATTACTTTTTTAATAGATGTTAATTGTTCTTGTTTTTCTTGAACACGATTATGATATGGCTTTAAAGCTTGATCATTCAATAAAAACTCTACACATCTTTTTGATATAATAGTGCTTTGTTCTTCAATAGAATTTTCAATTTTTTCTAATACATCAATTGCTATATAACGAACATCTTTTAAGCTAATAACCTGTCCTCTTAATACTCGTAACTCATTTAGTAATTCAACAAAATCTTCTATCGTTTTAAACGATGTACTTTTAATCTTACTTAAAAGAACATTCGATTTTTCTTGAATAACCTTACCTTCTTTTGCTGCTTGTTGCTTTAACTGAGTTACTTTTTCAAATTCATCAATCGCAGCATTGGCAGCATCTTTAATTTCTGTAACAGGTATACTTAATTGTTCTGTTTCATGTTCGTTTATCCAATAATAACTACTATTAATATCATTTGATTTCTTAGCTATGTCATTGTACAAGCCTGCATAACTATCTTCTTTATTTAAAAGAGTTATTAATTCATGGCATTCTGCCATTGCTTTAACAATATCCTTATTACCAATCTTATACAACAAAGTGTCTTCATGTGATGAAGGAATGTTGTCTGTTTTTAAATAAGGGGTTTGCCAAATTTGAACAACATGATGTTTTGTTTGCTCATTTTCTGTTTTAAAATAACACAGCTCTCCATCCTCTAAAATTGTAAAACCATTACAAACAATAGGTGTTTTTACCTCTTGCTCGATAATATTATAAGACATTAGTATGTAAAGTCCTCTTATTGTTGCATAAAACACATATAGAAAATCTTCTCCATTAGGAGAAACTATTTTCTCTTGAAACTTTACATCTTTAGTATTGTTTTCAAAAAGTTTATACTGACCTGTTTGTAAATAATATCCGTCAGGAAAAATAAGACCTTGATGATCTGGCAACAGCACAGCACAGTCTTTAATACTATCAACTTTTTGAACTTCTTGTAATTTGTGGTTATAAATAAAATAACGTGCTTCTTCTTGAAATGGTTTTATTTCAAGTAAAATAAGGTTTCCTAAATCAGCATAACGAAACTGACCGTCATCCAATGTTTGATCAATATGTTCTACTGCTTCTTCAAGAATTCCTTTTCCTTCATCTGTATTATCTTCTATCTTAATAGTTAAGTCACCTCCAATGGTTTCTACAAAAACTTTATCTAAAATAGAAATATGAGAGTACGTCCCATAACGGTGCATATCTCTGGTTACCTCTTGCCAATTAAATTCGTGTTGTTTTGGAAACCTGTATTCATGCTCACTTCTATTATCAACATATACTAATCCATTTTCCTTTATTAACCACTTAAAAGTTTTCACATCGGTTTTACTCTCACTTAACTGGAAAACCATATGAAGATAATTATCTATAATTGCAAATTTTGCAAAAATAGTATTTCGATAATACTTATATAAGTTAGTAAAGTCGGTTATGAAAGTTTCATTATGAAGAAAATCTAGTGATTTTGGCTGAAAACGATTGTCTTTAAACTCATAAGCGCTAAAGACATCCGATAACTTAATATCTGTTCTTAGTCCAAAATGAACATTGTATCCAAAGATTGAGGTGTTTCCTAGAGAAACAATATCTCTAGCTATACAGTTGTTTTCTGTATTAATTCTATCATTCGCTATAAGCTTTGTTTCAACCGTACCAAACACATGCTTTCTAGCGTCATTTAATCTTTGTAACCTATTTAGTAGCTCTTTTTTTTGTTTTTGAAGACGACTCTGAATAATCTCATATGTTCCGCCATCAAGTTGTTGATCTTTCATACAAAAAATTACGAGTTAAAATTAATATTAAACACTTAAAATAAATTCCGAGTATTGAAAAATCAATACTCGGATAAGTGCTATTCTAACTCATTTTTTTATTAGAAATATCTAATCCTTTTGCTAAGCTAAAAAGGTTTCCCAAAAGCGTTTGATCATCATCAGATGTTGCTCTATCTTTTAAACTCATTAACAAATTAGCAATTGTTAAATTTTTAATATCCTCAGAAGAAATTCCATATTTTACTGCAAAATCTCTTACGCGTTCCATTAAATTTCCTTTTACATCATCACTACTTAATATAGCATCTTTTACTTCTTGCAAATTACTACTGTTTTCAATCATCTTATCCAGTCCTTTTGCCTTGGTTATTTGCCCCATGATTTGCTCAAAGAACATTGTTTCTCCTCCTACTATATCAATCTTAGCAGATTTTAATGCTTGACCAATAACATCAGCTTGAGCATCTGCAATATCTTTTTGAATATTAATATGTGCTAAATCTACTTTTAAGTCTTTTTCTAGTCGTAGTTTAAATTCTTCATGCTCTTTACCTACACCATCTAGCTTTTTCATTGCTGCTGCTTTTTCTTCGATTCCTGCTGCATCTGCTAAGGCTTTTTCTCTTATAACTTCTGCTTCAGCCATTCCTTCTTTTCTTAAGGCTTCTGCTTTTGCTTCAACTCCTACAGCCTCAGCTTTTGCTTTCTTCTCAATAATTAAGGCTTCCATAGAACCAAATCGCTCACTAGCATCTGCTTTGGCATGCATTACTTGTGCCTCTGACATTCCTAAAGTAGCTTCTTCTTTTGCTTTAGCATCTGCTAATGTCTTACGAGCTTCTGCTTCTTTTTCACTTGCTTCTTTATTCGCTTGTGCCTCAATGTTAATTTCTTCAGCTTTTTGCTTTGCAGCTTCTTTTTGTGCTTCAGCTTCTTTAATTGTTTTAATTAAATCTTCTTGAGCTTTTGCTTCTGCCAATGTAATAGTAACTTGCTTCTCTCTATCTGCTGTTTTAAACGCCTGAATATCTTTCATATTCTCTTGTTCTTCAACCACTCCTTTTTCTAAAGTAACACGATCACGAATAACATCTTGTATGTTCTTCTTTTCTACCTCAACTACTTTTTCTTTTTCAATTTGAGCTAATGTAACAATTCGCTCTCGCTCAGTAGCTTCTAACATTCTGTCTTTTTCTACTCTTTCAGTTTCAACAACATCAGTACGTAATTTGTTCTTAGCTGCTACAATAACTTGTCTTTGTTTATTTTCTTCTGCAACTTGTACTTTCTCTTCTGTTACTATTCTTGCCGACTCAGACTTTAATAACTCTTCTTGGTTAACTTTTAATATTTCAGCTTCTTCACGAGCTTTAACATTAGCTATTTCACGTTTTTGTTGCTCTTCTTTCTCTGCTAATTGTTTATCTAGTTCCAGAATAGCTTCTCGAGCTTCTACATCTTGCTTTCTAATCGTTTTTTCTTCATCTCTTTTGATTAGGTTTGCTTTGATGTTTTGTACAGCCGTTAATTCAGTAATTTTCTTAATCCCTTCAGCATCTAAAATATTATCTGCTTTTAAATAAGATACAGATGTTTGCTCTAAATAATCAATTGCGCAATCTTCAAGCGTGTATCCATTTAAATCGGTTCCAATAATATCTACAATTTCGTCCCTAAACTCTCTACGAGCTTCGTATAAATCAGTAAAATCAAACTTTTTACCAACAGTTTTTAACGCCTCAGAAAACTTAGCTTCAAATAAATCTTCTAATGTTGAAATATCTGATGCTCTATCGCAACCTATAGTTTGTGCTACTTTTTTAATAAAATCTACTTCATTATTTACTCTCACAAAAAAGGCAACTTTAATATCTGCTCGCATGTTGTCTCTACAAAGTAATCCATCATTACCTAAACGTTCTATTTGGATTTTTTTTACAGATACATCCATAATTTCTACTCTGTGAAATACAGGTATCACATACATCCCTTTATCTGTAGCTACTTTAGTTCCTCCAAAACCTGTTCGTATCAAAGCTTGTCCTTGTGGTACCTTTTTGTAGAACATTGCTATTATAGCAAAGTATAGAATAATAAGAAATAGAATTAATCCTACTCCTACTCCAATAACCTGTAATAAACTGTTTGTCATAGTTCTTTTTTTTAAAAAATTTTTGTTTTTAATTTATATATGATTGTGCGTAATAAAAAGACTTATCCTGACTTTGTTTTATAATCAAGATTTGCTCTCTAAACTGTATTGGACTCCCGTCTAATGATTTAATATTTATTGACAAATGAGTCCCTTCAGCTTTTACTTCGGCTGAACCTAATTTTTTTTCTTTAATATTAGATAAAGAAACACCTACTCTACCTACTATTTCTATCGGTAAATCTCCATGTTGATTCAAGTTCTTAAAAAAACTTTTAAAAGGTGTTGTGAATACTTTATTGATGAATAGCGACGGTAAAAAACCTATTAACATTAGCACAAAACCAAAGCTATTATTTATACTACCTGTTAAAACAGTAGAAAATGCTGTACAAATCCACCAGATAAAAATCCAACATGTAAATGTGAACATAAAAGGCAGTCCTACAAAGTTGAAATAAATCAGAAATATTTGCCACCATTTTAGTGGTTTTCTTTTCTTTCCTAATACATCCTCTTTATTTACTTCTGCATTTGAAACATCATGAAAATCTGCATTTCCTCCTTCAAAACCTGAATCTGTATCTATATCGAAATCTGCATCAATATCTACGTCTATATCTAAATCGAAATCAATTCCAGAAATCATAGTTACCACCCAATACAATAGTAGTATAATCACTAAAATTGTTAAAGGTAAGTTTACAGATGAAAATATAATATCGGTAAAAGTGTTCAATTTTATGCGTCTTTATCGTTTAACCCTAATCTTTCTTTCAATTTTAATAAACTTTCTTCAGCCGAAGTTTCAGTAATATCTGCCGCTTCCGATAATTCCTGATCTATTGATTTAGAAGATTTCGCTATTTCTCCATAAGCTTCAGCTAGAGCCTCTTCTTGTTTTACTTTCTCTTTCATGCGTTCTAACATAGAAACTGTGCTTGTACTATCAACATCAGCCATTTGTTTATTCAAATTCTTTGTTGCTTTAGAAACTTTAACTCTAGCTTTTAATGTTTTCAACTCATTTTCCCATTTGCTAATATTCTGTTTAATTTCCTGAATATTATACTCTAATTTACTCACTGAGTCATTAAATTGAACCTCTTCTTTTTTCACCATTAATATTTTATGGTTCATTTCTTCTTTTTTCATTAAAGCTTCCTTCGCTAGTCTGTCTGCCTCTGAAAGTTCCATATCTCCATTTTGTCCTTTTTTCAAAATTAATATCGCTTTTTGCTCATAATCTTGACTTTTAAAAGTTAACTCTTCTACATCGTTTTTAGCTCGAATAGCCAATGCTTTTACTTGTGCCAGTGACTCTAAACTTTTTTCGAGATTTAATTTTAAATCTCTGATTCCTTGTTCTGTCATTTTAATAGGATCTTCCATTTTATCTATTGCAGAATTTGCTTCTGATTGCCCTATTTTAAAAAGTCTTTTAAAAAAATTCATATCTATTTTTTTTAATATTTTGAAAAATTAATAATGTGATCTGAGTATTCGCTCAAGAGTAAACTAAGCGAGTTTAAACTTGCTTCAAACTCATTAGCGTCCAAATTCTCTAACTGAAGTGTATCTCTAAAAATAACACGTTCACCACTTTCATCTAAGACAAAAGCTCCATGAATTATATCTCTATTCTTTTGCAACAAGCTTTTAAAAACTTCTTGATTAGGCCCTTTAATTTTAAAGATATATTGTTCAAAAATTATAATTGGATTTGCAACCCCAATAATTAAGTTTTTTATCCCTTCGTTTTCTTTTTCAACAACGAAAATACCTTCTTCTTGATTTTCTTTTACAATATTGAAATTTAACTCCAGTAAAAAAACCTTTACTTTACTAAAATATGTATTCATTTTTAAGCAGTTTGATTAGTTAATATAGCATTTTTTTTAAGCGATAATATTACAAAAAGTTTCTAAAATCAAAGACACCCAACGTAACATTATTAATAACATAAATTCAATAATTTTTAATTTAAAATATTCCCCACTAGTTTTTAAACTAAAAAAATTAGCAAAAACAAAAATAATTAGCTAATATTGTTTGCTCAAATATACAAAAATAAAAACACTTAGCAAATAAAATTAGCAAAATATGTCGTTCTTTGGTAAAAACATAAAGAAAATTAGAAGTGTAAAACGTTTAAGTCAACAAGCTTTTGCAGAACTTTTCGACCTAAAAAGGGCTACACTGGGGGCTTATGAAGAAGGAAGAAGTGAACCAAAAATTGACACTATTATAAAAATTGCTAATTATTTTAGCATTCCTATAGACAACCTACTAACTTCAGAACTTACTGTTAATAATTTACTCCAATTTAAAGAGAACCTAACTCTAGAAACAGAAAAAATCTCCAAAGAAACCACCACTAAAATTCCTTGTATCACTAAAAAAGTAGCTATACAGTATCTTGAATATTACAATAAAACTTCTTTTATTGATGATTTACCTAAAATTCAACTCCCTATTAACTCACAAAAAAAACTTAGAGCTTACATCATTACAAATTTAGAAATGGCTAATCACGACAACGGATTATACCCTAAAGACATAGTTATAGGTGAATTTATACCAGACAATATTATAAAGAACTTAAAAAACGGAGAACTTACTCTTACTCTTGTAAAAAACGAACTAATACTACGTAGGCTTCATATTAATGATGACTCTATAACACTATGTGCAGATCATAAAAATGTACCCGACAAGGTATTCCCTCTTAAAGACATAAAAGAATTATGGAAAATACAATACGTGTTTTTTAACAGAGTTCCTGATTTTAACACCCCCATAGAAAACAAACTTTCTTTTTTAGAACAAGAACTTTTTAAATTAAAAAGAGAGTTAGAATAAACCATTACTTAAATCCCGCTATTTTATCTTCTTCTAAGATTTCATTAGTTTCTTCTTGTACTTTTTTCAATACCTCATTTAAATCGGTGATTACATCTAAATCGTGATGCGCTACCATATTTAATAAGGCTTTGTCTTGTGCACGCCCTTTTTTCATCGCTTCTGCGTACGGAATCTCTTCATTAAAGGTTACCATAGAGTACTTTGAAAAATATTCTGTTGGAAACGTCTTTTCTAAATCCATCTCCAGCTTTCTCTTTTGTTTAAACAATGGGTTCGCTACATGATCGCGCATTTCATAAAAGTTGTCAATAGCTAAATCGGCAATAGCATCGGTATCTTCTTTACGCGCTTTTTCATAAGCTTTAAAAGTAGCTCCCCAATCTCCTTCGTGCTCATCTAAAATTGTATCAAATACAGTTACATCTTCAAAAGAAGCATTCATTCCTTGTCCATAGAAAGGAACAATTGCATGTGCTGCATCTCCTAGTAACAAGGTCTTATTTTGATAATGCCATGGTGAACACTTTACGGTTCCTAAAGCCCCTGTTGGGTTGTTAAGAAACTCATCTTTAATACACGGAATCAACTCCAACGCATCAGAAAATTCTTTTTCAAAAAACTCAGTTATCTTTTCTTCTGAAGTTAAGTTATTGAAATTGTATTCGCCTTCGTCGTAACTTAAAAACAAGGTTACCGTAAAACTTCCGTCTAAATTTGGCAACGCAATTAACATATACTCTCCACGAGGCCAAATATGCAAATGCTCTTTACTTATCTGATGACTCCCTAACGTATCTGCAGGAATTTCTAATTCCTTGTATCCGTGTGTTAAGAAATTTTGAGAATAGCTAAACAAGAACTTTCTTTCTAAATAGTAGCTTTTTCTCAATGCAGATCCCGCTCCATCAGTTCCAAAAATCACATCTCCGTCTACTGAAAATTCTTCTTTGGTATTATAATCCTTGAAATATGCTACTGTATTTTCTATATCTACCGAAGTACACTCTGTATTAAAATGAATAGTAACATTTTCATGCTTCTCTGCCTCCGTTAGTAAGATTCCGTTTAAATCTCCTCTTGAAATAGAGTTGATATACTCTCCTTCCCTACCCGAATAACTCGACGCAAACGTATTTCCTTCTCTATCGTGCATTAAACGCCCATACATCGGAATACAAATGTCACGTGCTTTTTCTTCCACACCACATAAACGTAAAGCCTTAAAACCACGATCAGATAATGCTAAGTTGATAGAGCGTCCTGCAGAAATGTCTGTTGTTCGTAAATCTGGACGACTTTCATACATTGAAACTTTATATCCTCTTTGTGCTAAACGAAGTGCCAATAAACTTCCGCATAAACCAGCACCTATGATTACTATGTTCTCTTTTTTACTCATTTATTATTTGAATCGCTTTTTTATATGTTTCTACACTTGTTTTGGTGTAAACTTCAGGAATAAATTTTTCTCTTGGAGTACCGTTTACATGATATAGTTTTTCAACAGGAAAACATAAATTCATCTTAGTATTTGGCAATGCTTCACATTGAATTGCTCCTAATAATTTTGCCATCTCAGTTCCTACAACCTTTGCTGATTTAATATTATCAAAACCTTGTGCTATTGCTTCTCCCACACTTCCTGTCCATCTTCCTGCTAACACTACAACTGGTTTTTTATATGGATTTTTCAAAGGTGTCAATAATTCAATCCAACTTCTCTTTATACCAAACTCTCTTTCTAAACTAACTCTTTCATGCTTTTGATATGGAATTGTTTCTGTTATAAACTTTCCCATAATGCTTTTAGCTACTTCAGCATTCCCTCCGCTTGGTGTATCTCTTAAATCTACAATAATTGCTTTAGTATCTCGGAACTCATCTACTTTTTTAGGGAAAGCTTTAATTACCTCATTGTTTCCTAAAGAATTATTTAGTTTTATGTACCCTATGTTTCCTTTTATAATTTTCGAACTTAAAGTTCCGTTTTCTTTTTTTGAGGCTGTAGGTTTGTTTAATCTATATTGTTTCTCTTTTCCATCTTCTAACACTAAAATTACTCTTTCTTCATTATGTTTTCCTGCAAACCATAGGTTCGCAAAAAACTCTTTAACATCGTCTTTTGGGTTTTTAAAAGATTT
This sequence comes from Tenacibaculum gallaicum, assembly GCF_003387615.1. Lineage (GTDB taxonomy): Bacteria > Bacteroidota > Bacteroidia > Flavobacteriales > Flavobacteriaceae > Polaribacter > Polaribacter gallaicus. The sequence continues at coordinate 331,607 of NZ_QUNS01000003.1, forward strand.
TGGCAATACCTCTTCTACCAAGTCTTCAATTTTACGTCCGTTAATACGAAGTAATTCTGCCCCAACTTTTAACCCTGTCTCTTCAATTTCAAAACCTGATCTGATGTCCGCTATATGATAGTTACCATCTTTTATTTTTATCCATGCATCAGTTGATGTTGGAATTAGTCGGAATGAAGATTTTAAATTTCGATTAATACCGGTATGAGGGTCATATAATTCATAGGTTATATTTTCAACCAGCCTAATAAATTGAGAATCGTTGGAAACTTTTTCTACTTCTTTTTGATATATTTTTTTTACCTCAGTCCAATTTGTTTGTTTTTGATCAAAGTAAGCGTAAAAGCCATCAAACATATTCCATAAATAATCAAAATCTTTTTGATACTTAGTTTGAGCTACACTACTAAAACCACATAGAACTAAAAAAACAATAAACATTTTTTTCATTTATAGCAATGTTTTTAAAGTTTCAACCATTCTAAACACATCTTCAAAACTATTATACATTGGCACAGGGGCACAACGTATTACATCAGGCTCTCTCCAATCGGTAATAATATTATTTTCGGTTAATTTTTTGTGCAAACTTTTATCTGCATCCTTCACTTGAATAGATAATTGGCACCCTCTTTCTTTCGGGTTAGATGGTGTAATTATTTTAATGCTGGCCGTATCAATCTGATTGATTAAGTATTCAAAATATCCCGTTAATTTTTCCGACTTAGCTCTTAACGCTTCCATTCCTACTTCTTCAAACATATCTAGTGAAGCTCTAATCGCTGCCATTGATAAAATTGGCGGATTACTCAACTGCCAACCTTCTCCTCCCGCCATTACATCAAAGGGTTGACGCATGTTAAAACGAGTTTCTTTATTATGGTTCCACCATCCTGCAAAACGCGGTAAGTCTTTATTGTGTGCATGTTTTTCATGTACGAATAAGCCTCCTAAACTTCCTGGGCCTGAGTTTAGATATTTATAGGTACACCAAGCAGCGAAATCAACTCCGCTATTGTGCAATTCTGGAGAAATATTTCCAGCACCGTGTGCTAAGTCAATTCCCACCATGCAATTTTTAGCGTGTCCAATTTCTGCAATACGTTTGATACCTAAATACTGTCCTGTATAATAATTCACACCACCTATCAACAACAAAGCTATTTCATCACCTTGTTCATCAACTATTTTCTCCAAGTCTTCTATTCGTAATAACTCTTCTCCTTCACGAGGTTTCCACTCTATCAATCCTTCATCTATATCAAATCCATGAAATTTTAATTGCGATTGCACAGCATATCTATCCGAAGGAAACGCATCACTTTCTATAACAATTTTATATTTTGTTTTAGTTGGTTGATAAAACGACACCATCAACAAATGTAAGTTGGTTGTTAAGGTATTCATCACCACTACTTCTAATGGTTTTGCTCCTACTATTTTTGCCATTGAATTGGTTAAAAACTCATGATATGGCATCCATGGATTTCGAGCTTCAAAATGTCCTTCTACTCCATATTTTGCCCAATCGTCTAATTCTTGTTGAATATATTCTTGCGTTTGTTTAGGTTGTAGTCCAAGAGAATTCCCTGTAAAATACAACCAGTCATTTCCTTCTGCATCTTTTGGAATATGAAACTGCGCTCTTAAATGCGCTAAATTATCTTCTTTATCTAGTTGTTGTGCGTAATCAAGTGTTGGTTTGTACATACTTATCTTTATTTCTAAAAACCATTTTAAAGACACTAAAGATACTTCATTTTTGACTCAAAATAAAAACCAAAGTGTTTCATATACTAAAACATCGTTTTATAAACTTACCAATTTTTATTATATTAGTCAATATTTTTTTGAAAAAATGAATACAAATTCTAAAAGTTTAAATCAGTCCATCATCAAAGCATTTGCTGTTTTAGATGCTTTTACTAATGATAAAAAAGAGTGGGGTGTTAGAGAATTAGCTACTAGAACTGGCTATAACAAGAGTACCGTATACAGATTATTAAGCACTTTAGTTTCGTTAAATGCTGTGCAACAAAACGACAACGAAAAATACCAACTAGGAAGTAAATTATTTGAATTAGGGAACCGTGTTGCTATCTATAAATCACTAAGAAACTTAACTAACGAGTCTATACAAAAAGTAGCCTTAGAAATTCAGGAAACTGTTTTGTTGGGTATTTTAAAAGAACAACAAGTACTACACATTAATAAAGCAGACAGTTTACAAGGACTAAAAATAAGCACCTCTATTGGTTCTTACGCCCCTATTAATGGCAGCGCAATTGGAAAATTATTATTAGCTTTTTCTTCGTTAGAAACACAGAGAACTTTTTTTAGTTCAGTTACACCGCAATCATTCACTAAAAATACGATTACCTCAACCTCAAAGCTCAAAAAGGAAATACAATTAATTCAGCAACAGAAATTTGCTTTAGATATTGAAGAGTTTGAAATTGGTTTGGTATGTATTGCAATACCCATATACAACAAAAAAGGAAAGGTTATTGCTGGATTGAGCGCATCTGGACCTTCCAGTAGGTTTAAAATGAAAAATGTTGCTAGCTATATAAAAATCTTACAGAATGGTGCTGCTGAGATAGAAAATAGATTAAGTGATTTTAATAGTTTATAAAATTGAATCATGGAACAAATTAAAACACTTTTACAGTCTTTTGCTGACATTTCTGATAAAGATTCAGATTACTTTTATTCTAAACTCAAAAAGAAAACGCTTCAAAAAAAGGATACGCTATTAACCAAAGGAGAAACAGAAAACTACCTTTCTTTTGTTGAGGAAGGGGTTTTAAGATTGTTTATTCCAAAAATTGAAAACGATGTTACCTTTGGTTTTGTTTTTAAAAATAGCTTTATAAGTGCTTATGACTCTTTTTTAACACAAACTCCATCTGAATATAGTATTGAAACGTTGACTCCTACTATTTTATGGAGATTATCTTCTAATGATTTAGAAAGCATCTATCAAAATACTTCTATTGGTAATGAAATTGGAAGAAAAAATGCCGAAAGTTTATTCTTGCTAAAGTCAAAACGAGAGCTTTCTTTATTAAACAACACCCCTGAAGAACGATACCTTAACCTTTTTCATGAAAGACCTGAGTTAATCAAGCAAATTCCATTAAAATATATAGCTTCTTATATTGGGGTAACTCCACAAGCGTTGAGTAGAATTAGAAAACGAATTTATTAACCCAAGTTCATTGATTGTTTTTAAAAGTTTATTCAATTTTGAGAAAAATTTTAATCAATGAAACCATTATTTGTTTTACTAATCATTTTTATAATTTCTACAGGAGTTCAGAAACTATTTTTAAAAAGTGTGAACTATACTCTTTCTGGCAGAATCGCCATGTGTGCTATGTTGCTATTTACTGCTTTAGGACACTTTTTATTTATAGATGGCATGAGTAAAATGATTCCGAATTTTATCCCTTTAAAATCATCTATAGTAATACTAACAGGCGTGTTTGAAATTATATTGGCAATTGGTTTACTATTACCAAACTACCAAAAAACTACGGGCTGGATTCTTATTGTATTCCTTGTATTAATGTTACCCGCCAACATAAAAGCAAGCTTGGAGAACTTAAACTATCAAACGGGTACTTATGATGGAAAGGGGCTTTCTTATTTATGGTTTAGAGTTCCTTTACAGTTCTTTTTTATTGCTTGGGTGTACTTTTCTACTTTAAAAAAGTAATTATAATTAAAAAAGGTCTACATTTTACTGTAGACCTTGAACAATATAATTTGTTTAGAACATGTACTTAATATAATACTCTAAACTTAATGGTTCCTTCTACCTTTTTAAGCTTTGTTATTACTTCTTGGTTATATTCCTTATCCACATCAGTAATTACATAACCTACCTTCTCATCAGTAGATAAGTATTGACCCGTAATGTTCAACTCATATTTTGCTAATACTTTATTGATTTTCGCCATCACGCCAGGTACGTTTTTATGAATATGTAAAAAACGGTGTGCGTTTTTATGCTTTGGCAAGCGAATATTTGGGAAATTTACCGCATCTACCGTATTTCCAGAATTGATATATGCCATAATTTTGTTTGGAACAAAATCAGCTATATCTTTTTGAGCTTCTTCAGTGCTTCCTCCTACATGCGGTGTTAAAATCACATTATCCAGCCCTTTTAACTCCGTATAAAAATCACCATTTTTTCTTGGCTCTTCAGGATAAACATCCACTGCAGCTCCAGCAATTTTACCTGATTTTAACGCACTCACTAATGCTTCAATATCTACCACAAACCCACGAGATAAGTTCACCAAGTGTGCACCATTTTTCATTTGTGCTATTTCCTCTTTTCCTATGTAGTTTTTATTTGCTGAATTATCATCAACATGTAACGTAACTACATCTGAAATATTCAATAATTCATTTAATGTATCTATTTTTGTGGCATTTCCTAAAGACAGTTTATCTTCTACATCATAATAATACACATCCATACCTAAAGCTTCAGCTAATACAGATAATTGTTTACCAATGTTTCCGTATCCAACAATGCCAAGTTTTTTACCGCGAACCTCTCTTGAACCTTGTGCTGTTTTATTCCATTGACCGTTATGGATTTCTGTACTTCTTTGAAACACACTACGCATTAACATTATAATCTCTCCAATAGCTAATTCAACCACCGAACGTGTGTTACTATATGGTGCATTAAAAACCACTACTCCATTCTCTTTACAAGCTTCTAAATCAATCTGCTTCGTACCAATACAAAAAGCAGAAACTACCATTAACTTTTCGGCAGCTTCAATAACTTTACGAGTTACTTGTGTTTTAGAACGGATTCCTAACACATGAACATCTTTTAATTTTTCAATTAATTCATCTTCTGATAAACTTCTTGATACAGTTTCTACTGAAAACCCATCACCTGTTAGCTTTGTAAAAGCATCAGAGTGTACGTTTTCTAATAATAATATCTTAATTCTGTTCTTTGGGTATGATAAGTTTCTAGGCAATTTGTTAACGTATAAAAATTCATCTAAATTCGGCGTAATATGGTCGGCATTTGCAATCGTTTTATCCCTCGATACATTCTCTGTATATGCAAAAAAAGTATCAGCAACACCTGCTTCTTTGGTAACTGCATCACTATACCCATCACCAATAACTTGCACTTCACCTTCTAAATTTAAGGATTTTAAACAATCTATCTTACCATTATGTTTAGATAATGGGTTTTCCGTGTCAAATCCAACAATAATTCCATCGTTATCAAACTCAAAAGTATTTGCAAATACTCTTTCTGAAGGAATATTATACTCCGCAACTATAGGATCAATAAACTCTTTAAACCCTGCTGAAATCACATAAATATCATCAGAAAAACTTTCAAAAAACTCTTTATTTCTTTCGATAGAAGGAGACACTTTTTGTCTCAATTCTTCAATTAACAAAGGTAAATCTGACTTTTTAGCACTTAATAACTGAATACGTTTTTCTAAGGATTCCGTAAAGGATACTTCTCCATCAATTCCTTGATTGGTAATATGGATTACTTCTTGAATAATCTCTTCCTTTTTTTGATTTCCTGTTAAAGTGATTTCAGCTAAAACATCTAATGCTTCCACACTGGTTAGTGTGCTATCGAAATCGAAAACGAAATTTCGTTTTACTAAATTCATGTTATTTATTTGTGTTTTTCTTGTTGTGTTGTTAAGCCAACGAATGTACAAAGGTTTTCTTAAAAACACATATTACGAACCTCTTAAGTTTCAGTTTTTAACTAAAGGAAACACACTTTTTAAAAGCTATTACTTTTTAAGGTTTTACCCCTCTAAAAAGCTTCAATTTTAAACCAGTAAGAACAACCACCAAAAGATGGGTATAGCTTCAACCCAGAAAGAACTATAATATTTAGATTGATTTACTTTTGCCCTCATCAATAGAGCTAAAAGTACAGAAAACAACACCAAAAAAACAGTTCTGAAATGAGTATTAGGACTAATAACAAACTCCAACACCAAACATAAACCCAACAAAACAGCACCAAATTTTTTTGTATTTTCTATCCCTATTTTTTTAGGAATCGTTTGTAAAGAAATAGCATCATATTGTACATCTCTAATATCAAAAGGGAGAATTAATATCACCACTAATAAAAACCGTTGTACCGCAGATAGGTACACTTTACTTGTAAAAAAAGTTTCGCTCGCATATACTGGCAATAATACCGTAGTACTCGCCCATACCAAAGCCACCACTACTATTTTTAAATAACCAATACTTCGTAAGTTTTTTTGAAACCCACTTAAAAAGGGCACCGCATATAAAAAAGTTAACAACCCAAAAGGTACAAAAAATAATAATGTTTTTAATGGAAGTAACCATGCGTAATAACACATCAACAAGAAACAAATCAGTGAAAATACTTGAATAACTTGTAAATTTTTAGTCAAACTTCGGTGATGTAGTTTTGCAACACCAGCATATTTTACAAAGTTATACCCTGTAATTGTCGCAAAAAACACAAAAAAACCAAGTGATTCATCATACGAAAAACCAAAGTATAGCTCTGTAATTCTAAACAAAGAAAACACAGATAAGGCTACATGAATACTAGAGTTTATATAAAAATCGAGTACTTTTTTTAAAAGCTTCATTCAACAAAAATAACTTTTCTGTTTATAACCAGCTGTTTTGGTTAATAAAATATTGCTTTTAACAAAAAAATATGTAGTATCAAATCAACCAATTTCACTATTTTTGAGGCACGAAAAACAACAACACAATAATGAACACAAATTCATTTCAACTAAGGCATATAGGTCCTCGTATTAAAGATCAGGATCAAATGCTTCAAACAATTGGCATAGAGAGTTTAGACCAATTGATTTACGAAACTATTCCCGACGATATCCGCTTACATAAAGAGTTAAATTTAGCTCCTGCAATGAGCGAATATGAATACCTAAATCACATTAACGAATTAGGTGCAAAAAACAACGTTTTTAAAAGTTATATCGGTTTAGGATATCACGAAGCTATTATACCTAGCGTTATACAACGTAATATTTTAGAAAACCCGGGATGGTATACTGCTTATACCCCTTACCAAGCTGAAATAGCGCAAGGGCGTTTAGAAGCCTTGTTAAATTATCAAACTATGATTTGTGATTTAACAGGAATGGAATTAGCCAATGCTTCATTATTAGACGAAAGTACTGCAGCTGCAGAGGCCATGGCGTTATTATTTGACGTTCGTGAAAGGGCACAAAAAAAAGCTAACGTAAATAAGTTCTTTGTTTCAGAAGAAATTTTACCACAAACCTTATCAGTATTACAAACACGTGCTATTCCTATCGGAATTGAATTAGTAGTTGGTAATCATGAAGAATTTGATTTTTCTGAAGAATTCTACGGTGCTATCGTACAATACCCTGGAAAGCATGGACAAGTGTATGATTACACCGATTTCGTAGCTAATTGTAACGCAAACAATATTAAAGTAGCGGTTGCTGCTGATATTTTATCATTAGTAAAGTTAAAAGCTCCTGCTGAATTTGGTGCTGATGTTGTGGTAGGTACTACACAACGTTTTGGTATTCCTTTAGGATATGGAGGGCCTCACGCTGGATATTTTGCAACGAAAGAAGCTTACAAGCGTAGTATTCCTGGTCGTATTATTGGAGTTACCAAAGATGTTGACGGTGATCGTGCGCTACGTATGGCATTACAAACACGTGAGCAACACATTAAACGTGAAAAAGCAACTTCAAACATTTGTACTGCACAGGTATTATTAGCAGTTATGGCAGGTATGTATGCTGTTTACCACGGTAAAGATGGTTTGCAATACATTGCAGATCGTGTACACACAAGCACTACAACCTTAGCAAAAGCGTTAAACGATTTAGGTTTCAAACAAAAAAATAGTGCTTATTTTGATACTATTTTGGTTGAAGTTGAAACAGACAAATTACGTCCAGTAGCAGAAGCAAACGGAGTCAACTTTAACTACATTGATGAAAACCATATTTCAATCTCTGTAAATGAAACCGTTGGATTAAAAGAAATCAACGAAATTGTTGATTGCTTCGAACAAGCATTCAATATCAAAGACATTTTAGTTACTGAATTTACTACTACAGATGTAATTCCAGCAGACGTAAAGAGAGCAACTTCTTTTTTAGATAACGATATATTCAATACGTATCAATCAGAAACTGACATGATGCGTTATATCAAAAAATTAGAGCGTAAAGATTTAGCATTAAATCACTCAATGATTTCTTTAGGGTCTTGTACCATGAAGTTGAATGCTGCTTCTGAAATGTTACCGTTGAGTAATCCTCAATGGGGAAATATTCACCCGTTTGCACCATTAAACCAAGCTGAAGGATATCAAATCATGTTAGATAACCTTGAAAAACAATTAAATGTGATTACTGGTTTTGCAGGTACTTCTTTACAACCTAACTCTGGTGCACAAGGTGAATTTGCTGGATTAATGACTATTAGAGCGTATCACGAAGCAAATGGTGACACCAACAGAAACATCTGTTTAATTCCTGCATCTGCTCACGGAACGAACCCTGCATCTGCTGTTATGGCGGGTATGAAGGTAGTAGTTACCAAAACAGATGAAAGAGGAAACATCGACGTAGAAGATTTACGTGCAAAAGCTGAAAAACACGCTGATAATTTAGCTGCTTTAATGGTAACTTACCCATCTACGCATGGAGTATTTGAAAAGGCTATTAAAGAAATTACGCAAATTATTCACGATAATGGCGGACAAGTATATATGGACGGTGCCAACATGAACGCACAGGTAGGATTAACAAACCCTGCAACCATTGGTGCTGATGTTTGTCACTTAAACTTACACAAAACATTTGCAATACCACATGGTGGTGGTGGACCAGGTGTTGGACCAATTTGTGTAGCACCACAATTAGTTCCGTTTTTACCTACCAATCCAATAATAGCAACTGGTGGAAACAATGCCATTACTGCTATTTCAGCAGCTCCTTGGGGTTCTGCTTTAGTATGTTTAATTTCTTACGGATACATTACTATGTTAGGTGCTGACGGGTTAACAAACTCTACTAAGAATGCTATTTTAAACGCAAACTATATTAAAGAGCGTTTAAAAGGACACTTTAGTACTTTATATACAGGAGAAATGAACCGTGCTGCTCACGAAATGATTTTAGACTGTCGTGAGTTTAAACAAAATGGAATTGAGGTTACTGACATTGCGAAACGTTTAATGGACTACGGATTCCACGCACCTACCGTATCTTTCCCTGTAGCGGGAACAATTATGGTAGAGCCAACCGAATCTGAAGGCGTTACTGAATTAGATCGTTTTTGTGATGCCTTAATCTCTATTAGAAAAGAGATTGCTGAAGCAAGCAAGGAAACTCCTAACAACCCGCTTAAAAACGCACCACATACACAAGAAATGTTAACTGCTGATGAATGGGATTTACCATACTCTCGTAAGCAGGCAGCATTTCCTTTAGAGTATATTGCAGACAATAAGTTTTGGCCTTCTGTACGTCGTGTAGACGATGCTTTTGGTGATCGTAACTTAATTTGCTCTTGTAATCCTATTGAAGATTATATGGAAGCGGAAGCTTAAAAACAACATTCAATACAAATTCAAAAAACCTCATCAAAAAAAGATGAGGTTTTTGCTTTTATAAACTACGATAAAACGGTCATTTCGAGTGATAACGAGAAACCTCATGAATCAGAGTAACTCATAACTTTAAGACCTCTCATATCCATTCGAGGTGACGGTAATTGAGAAAAAGATTGCTTCGTCCTACCTCCTCGCAAAGACGATAATAAAACGTCCTCTGAAAGCAAGCCGAAAATTACATCTAACTGTCACTTCGAGTGAAATTCACGAAACACAGTGAAGGGAATTTTGTATCGAGAAGTATTGGTAGTAACAAGGTTCTCGATACTATTTTATTCCACTACGTTACACAAAATCACTCGAACTGACATTTCAACGTTATTACGAACAAACACTGAACACAATCTAAGCGGAAAGTGACGTAATCTCATGAATAGAAGTAACTCATAACTTTGAGATTTCTCGCTATCGCTCGAAAATGACTGGAAGCGAGAAAAAGATTGCTTCACCAATAATGATTAAAAGTTGTCAGCAAATTAGTTAACCTTTACAATTATAACTTTTTTAAAACAATTTCACCTCAACAACAAACTAACGACTACCAGCTACAAAAACCTCCAACACACAATACGTGTTACTTTGTTTCCTTGGTACATAGGAATTATTTTAAATTCTTTCACTCCTAATTTCTTACCTGAGTTTTGTAAGCTTTCTACGTTTTCTTTTTTAGAAACCAAACTCGTAAACCATTTACTTACTTTCGGATGTTTAGAACTCTCATATAAATACGTATGTAAAAAAGCTTTTTCTCCACCTATATACCATAATTCATTAGAGTTTCCTGCAAAATTACGTACCGCATTGTTTCCTAAGTTTCTTGATTTTCTTCGGTTGGCTCCTCTCGCCTCTTCTGCCGATTTATAAAATGGCGGATTGCACATCGTTATCGTAAACGCATCCTCCTCTTCTATAATTCCTTGTAAAATGTGCTCTTCTTTAAGCTGTTGCCTTAATTCAATCTTATCCGTAAAACCATTATCGTCTATAATGTCTTGAGCGTAATCTAACGAGTCTAAATCGATATCAGTAGCTACAAAGTTCCAATTATATTCAGCGATTCCTAATAAAGGATAAATACAACTTGCCCCTGTACCAATATCTAACACTGTTACGTTTTCCTCATTCGCAACCAAATCAGCTAAATGATGGATATAGTCTACTCTTCCAGGAATTGGCGGGCATAAATTATTATCAGAAAAATTCCAATGCTCAATATTATAATGAGTAGCCAATAAGGCTTTATTAAACTCTTTTACAGCTATTGGGTCAGAAAAATCAATAGTCTCTTTCTCAAATTTTTCAATAACAAACTCCGCTATTTTTGGATACTTTTCTTTTAAGAGTTTAAAATCGTATCCGTTTTTGTGTTTGTTTTTTCTGTGTAATCCTTTTTTATCTGCCATTAAAGTGTAATAACTGTAAATTCTAGTTGTAACGGGTGTAAGTTTTCTTTTAGAATTGTAATAAAGTCAGCTCCATATTCTAAATAGAATTCTGAAAAGTTACGTTGACGTTCTTCTAAACTTTGATTAGGTAATAATTCGTTTTGCAAAGCTACGATTCTTTCTACTGTTTCTTTTTGACGTCTTTTTTCTGCACGAAGCCATCTTTTTTCAAGGTTTTCTAATCCTTTTACCTGCTTTCTTTCTTGTGCATTTACTGCTCCTACAAAAGAAACATCTGTTTTTTGAGCTAGTTCACGTAAGTCGTCAAACTGTTCTTGTAAAAATTGTTTCTGTTTGGTAAAGTCTACTTTGGCATCACCGTTATCCAACACCTTTCTTGCCAACAAATCATCTTGTTTTAAAAACACTTCTTCTTCTGAAACGTTAAGATTTTCAAGCTTTTTTTGTTGCTTTTCTGAAAGTATTTGCGCCGAATTTCTCAATAACAAAATAGGAAACGGAACATTTACTTTATCAAAATATGCCTTTAATTCTAACCAATAGGCTAACTCTCCTCCCCCACCAATATAGCATAAGTTGGGTAAGATTACCTCTTGATATAATGGACGCATAATTACGTTGGGTGAAAAGCATTCTGGTTCACTGTGTAAATGCTCTAAAATTTCATCCTTTGCCCAAGAAATATCTGTATTATTTACTTTGTATATTCCGTTTTCAAGAATAATACGTTCACGAATTCTATCAGTAATATAAAACAAGTTTATCTCACGTGGATTTACTTGTACTTTATAAGACTTCTCTAACTCTGTAATCGTTTTTGACACCTCTTTATAAGAAGTTTCGTGTAACAAATCATACTCTACATATGGGGTTAATGCTCTTTTCAACTCTCTTTCATCAGCATCTAAAATCACCAAACCGTACTTTCCAAAAAGTTTATCAGCTATGTATCGAGTTGCATCTGCTAATTTTTTGTGCTTTAAGTAACCTTTTTCAAATATCTCCTTTATCTGAATAGCATTTTTTGAAGTTCCTAAATGCTCTGCAAATACTTCAAAAACATCTTGTAATCCTTCAGTTGTAAAACGCCCTACTGGTCCTGTTTGGTCAGAGTTCCACTGTACTTTTATCCCTTTAAAATTAAAGAAGTTAATTTCTTCAAAATCGTGGTCTTCAGTTGCCATCCAATATACGGGCACAAAATTCTCATTCGGAAATTGCATTGACAAATGCTCACACATATTTATGGTTGAAATAATCTTGTATAAAAAGTATAACGGGCCTGTGAATAAGTTTAGCTGATGCCCTGTTGTTACTGTAAATGTGTTTTCTTTTAGTAGGCTTTCTATATTTTTTTGCGTGTCGAACGACAAATCAATGTCTTTGTATTGTTTCCTCAATACGTCAACTAACCTTTTTCTTTGAGTGCTTGAAATAGGGTTTTCTTTCTTTTCTTCTAGTTGTTTTTCAAAGTTTCGTAAACTCGGATAGCGGTTATAAAAAGGTTGGATATTTTCATCAGCCTTTAGATAGTCTTCCATTGTTTTAGAAAAGAATCCTGTGTTTTTATAAGGGATATTGGTTACATTCATTACTTGTGCGTTCTTTGAAATAAGGTGTAAACATACGGACGTTCTCCTCCGTACGGATTTACAAATGTGTGATTAAAACTATTGACTAAAACAAAATCGTTTCCTAACTTTTCTTGTAGCATTTCCGTATTGTAACGTTGTAATTGCAGTCCACAACATTTTTCTGCTCCGTCTAAAGCAAAAACAGCAATAATTACAAATCCGTTTACTTTTACAAGCTTTTTTAGCAGGTTAAAATAGGCGTTTTGTTCTTCGGTTTTTAGAAAGAAGTGTAGTACCGCTCTATCGTTCCAAACATCAACTTCATCAAGCTCATGTAATTTGGTTGGAACCACTAAATCATCAGCTATAAAATTAACTTTTGAGGCATTTTCTCCTAATCGATTTTGTATATCGATTAAAGCTTTTTCAGATAAATCATTTGCTATTAAACCTGAATATCCATCAGCTACCAGCTCATCAATTAACATGGATGAACCAACGCCTACATTTAAGATTTTAGCGTCTTTAGATACTTTGGATTCTTTTAATAATTGAATAGTTTCTTTCGAACTTTCTTCGAACCAGCCTAGTTTTTCTGTTGGATTTTTTACGTAGGCAGCATTCCAGTGTTTTTTATAATTAATTTCTTCCGGAATGTTACACTCACTCTCTTTTGTAGTCATAGTCCAAAAATAGGAAAATTTAATCCTTTGTCGAAAACTTACCAGACTTCTAACAGATTTTTAACTACATTCTTTTTTTAACCATCTATTTAGGTATTTTTACAGTTAGTAAATTATAATTATGCAGTTTAAACATCCTGAGATTTTATATTTCTTAGCTTTTTTACTCATTCCTATTTTGGTACACCTGTTCCAACTACAGCGATTTGTAAAAGTTCCGTTTACCAATGTAGCTTTTTTACAAAAGTTAGTGTTGCAAACACGCAAAAGTTCTCGTATAAAAAAATGGCTAATCTTAGCCACGCGTTTACTGCTACTTGCGGCTCTTATTTTTGCATTTGCTCAGCCTTATTTTAGCAATCACAAAGCAAATGAAGAGCAACATTTCTTTATATATCTTGATAATTCTTTAAGTACAAATGCTATTGGAGAAAAAGGTAATTTACTACAAATTGCTACCCAAGAAATTATTGAAAATTCTACAGAAAAAACAAGTTATTCTTTACTTACAAACGATCATTTTTACGCAAATAAAACAGCTGTTGAACTAAAAGAAGAGCTGTTGAAAACAACAAATACTGCAAAAAACAGAAACCTTGCTGATGTTTTTTTAAAAATGACTAGTGAGCATAAATCTGCTACTTCTCCTACCAAAAACATTGTGATTTCTGATTTTCAAAACACTAAAAGAGAAGAAATTAACAACGCTCCTGAAAATACTTCTTTTGTAAAGTTAGTTCCTGAACAACAAAGTAATGTTTCTATTGATAGTGTTTTTGTAGATGATAATGGAGGCTCTAATTTTAACGTCCGTATTATTGTTAAAAATCAAGGAAATGCTAAAAATGATATTCCTATTGCTATATACAATAATGACAAGTTATTGAATAAACAAACCTTTAGCATTGAGGAAAACAAGACTTTAGAGGTTACTTTTTCTGTTGTAAAAGCACCTGTATTTTTAGGTAAAGTAATTATTAATTTTAATGACACCTACGGGTTTGATAATTCGTTTTATTTTACTATTAATGCTAACGAAAAAGTTAATGTACTAGCTATTGGAGAGCCTAACAACTTCCTACAGCGAATTTATACGAAAGAAGAGTTTAACTTTACTTCTTCTTCGCTACAAAACACCAACTATAATTTGCTAGATAAGCAACATCTTATTGTTTTAAATGAGTTAAAAAATATTCCTGAAACACTCATAAATAGCTTAGCTAGCTATACAACAAAGGGTGGAAATATAGTTGTTATTCCGAGTAATAAAGTAACTCTTTCTTCTTATAACAACCTTTTTAGTAAACTAAATACTGGAAAGTTATTTTCACTAAAAAATGACAGCTTAAAAGTTACTACGATTAATTATAACCATCCTCTTTTTAAAAATGTTTTTGAAAAGAAAGTTGCTAACTTTCAATATCCGTTTGTAAAAAGCTCATTTAATACCGAGTTTATAAATGCTAGTAACCTTGTTTCTTTTGAAAATAAACAAGGTTTTATTAAACAGATTCGCTTACCAAATGCTTCTATGTATTGGGTAGCGGGTTCTTTAAATAAAGACAATAGCAACTTTACGAACTCACCTTTAATTGTGCCTGTTTTTTATAATATTGGAAAACAGAGCTTACAACTTTCTAAGTTGTATTATACAATTGATAAACAGAATACTATTGATATTGACAAGCAACTAGGAAAAGATGAAGTTTTAAATATTGTTACTAATAAAAGTTCTTTTATTCCTTTACAACAAACTTTTCAAAACAAAACACGTATTACAACTAAAGATCAACCTTTAGTAGATGGGTTCTATAAAGTACAGCAACAGAATAATGTACTTAGAAATATTGCTTTTAATTACGACAAAAGTGAAAGTTGTTTAGATTTTTTAATGTTTTCTGAAACTAACGATATGACTATATCTACTTCAGTAAAAAACACCTTGGAAAATATTAATGATGAAAACAAAATTCAATGGCTTTGGAAATGGTTTTTGGGTTTAGCTATTGTATCTTTGCTTTTAGAAATTTTGATTTTAAAATTCTTTAAACCATGACAACGCTGCTTAAATCGGCAACAATAATAGATGCTTCTAGTCCTTACCACCAACAAACTAAAGATATTTTAATTACCGACGGTATTATTACCAAAATTGACAACAACATTGCTAGTGAAGAAACCTATACTGTTGTAGCGCTTGAGAATCTTCATGTATCTTCAGGTTGGTTTGATACAAGTGTTTCTTTTGGAGAACCTGGTTATGAAGAGCGCGAAACCTTGCAACATGGTGTACAAGTAGCTGCTAAAAGCGGATTTACTCATGTAGCTATCAACCCTAATACACATCCTATTGTTGATAATAAATCAGCCATCGAGTTTTTAATTAATAAAGTAAATGGAGCTGCAACCAGCATTCATCCTATTGGGGCTTTGACGCAGCAAAGTAAAGGTGTTGAAATGTCTGAAATGTACGACATGCAACAATCGGGAGCTGTTGCTTTTGGAGACTATAACAAGCCTGTTAGCAACGATAATTTATTAAAAATAGCATTGTTGTATGCTCAAAATTTTAATGGGTTAGTATTAAGCTTTCCTAAAAATAATTTAATTGCAGGTGAAGGTGTTGCTAACGAAGGTAAAAACAGTACCCTTTTAGGCTTGAAAGGAGCTCCTGCACTTGCAGAAGAAATTCAAATTTCTCGCGATTTATTTTTACTAGAATATACTGGAGGAAAACTACATGTTCCTACAATCTCTACAGCTAAATCTGTTCAACTTATTAAAGAGGCAAAAGAGAAAGGATTAGATGTAACTTGTAGTGTTGCTGTACATAATTTAGTATTAACAGATGATGAATTACATGGCTTTGAAGCTAACAAAAAGGTAAACCCTCCCCTACGTACAGAAGAAGACAAGAAAGCTTTAATACAAGGTTTAAAAGAAGGTATTATTGATATAATTACTTCAGATCACAACCCTATTGATGTTGAACATAAAAAAGTAGAGTTTTCTACTGCAAAAGACGGGACCATAGGTTTAGAAAGTGCTTTTGGAGCACTGAACACTGTGTTAGGTTTAAAAACTATTATCAACTGTTTATCTAACAACCCAAGAAAACGTTTTAATATTGAATTAACTTCCATAAAAGAAGGTGAAAAAGCTAGTTTATCTATTTTTAATCCTAACGGAGAATATACTTTTTCAGAGCAAAACATTGTATCTACTTCAAAAAACAGTATCTTTCTAGGGAAAAAGTTAAAAGGAAAAGTATATGGTATTTACAATAATAATCAACTAATTCTAAACTCATAAAATTATGGAAAACCAAACAGTAAACGAAGGAAAAACTCCTGCAATTATCAGTCACTTCACAGTTATAGGACTTATCATTGCTTTTGTTTTAAATATGAACAATAAAAATGCTTTTGCTAGCTTTTATATTAGACAAATGCTTGGTTTAAACATATTGTACATGGCGAATATGTGGATTGTTTATAAATATTTAGGAAGCACAATAGGTTGGGTTGTTGGAGTATTATTATTTGTACTTTGGCTAATTAGCCTTTTAGCTGTTTTAAAAGGAGAAAAAAAACTCGTACCAGTTGTTGGAGAGCAATTTCAAAACTTATTTAAAGGAATTTAATACATGAGTTTACACTACGTTGTAAGAGAACCTAAAGTCTCAAATGCTACTCCTCCATTATTAATTTTATTACACGGGTATGGTAGTAACGAACAAGATTTATTTTCATTTGCTGAAGAACTACCAGACGATTTATTAATTGTAAGTGCTAGAGCTCCTCATGATATGGGCTATGGTGGTTATGCTTGGTATGCTATCAATTTTGACTCAGTTAACGGTAAGTTTTCTGATTTAAAACAAGCAGCTAAATCTGTTGATAAGATTGCTTCATTTATTGATGAAATCAAAGAAAAATATAACACAAACCCTGATAAAACATTTTTATTAGGGTTTAGCCAAGGTGCTATTTTAAGTTATGCGCTAAGTTTTAAATACCCTAACAAGGTAAAACACGTAGTAGCATTAAGCGGCTATATTAATGAAGAGTTATTACCTACTGAAATAGACAAATCTATTACAACAGATTATTATATCTCTCATGGAACAGTAGATCAAGTTCTTCCTATAGATTGGGCACGTAAAGCTCCTATTTTATTGAAAAACTTCAATTTAAATAATGAATATTCTGAATATCCTGTAGGTCATGGTGTAGCCCCTCAGAACTTTTATAGCTTTAAAAGCTGGGTTGAAGAAAGACTATAAAATTTAACAGTAAAATTGGGTAAAATTGAATATTTTTGTACTCTAAAAAAATAGCATGAGCAACATATTTAATCAAGATATATTATACTACTGGAGTGCTCCTTTTTTCATCTCAGTAATTTTTCTCGAAATGTACTTTAGCTATCGAGCTAAAGCAAAAAATTACGATTTTAAAGATACTACCACTAATGTTTACTTTGCCTTAGTTAATTTTAGCTTAGACCTATTAATGAAGGTAGCTTCATTTGCTATTATGGGCTTTTGTTATCAATACAGAATTATTGACTGGGAAGGTAATATGTCGTGGGCATATTGGTTGTTGGCTTTTATTGGCCAAGACTTTTTGTACTATGTACACCATTATGTAGATCATCATTCACGATTTTTTTGGGCCGTACACGTAACTCACCATAACTCTGAGTATTACAATATTTCAACAGGTTTCAGGTCTCCTGTTTTACAACCTTTGTTTAGATATATGTTCTTTTTACCATTAGCTTTTCTTGGAGTTATGCCACTACATATTATGTTTGCATACGCCATGAATCAAAACTATGGAACATTATGTCATACCAACTTTATTAAAAGTAAATTAGGATGGTGGGGATATATTTTTGTTACCCCATCTCACCATAGGGTTCATCATGCTTCCAACACGAAGTATTTAGACAAAAACATGGGAATGGTGTTGATTATTTGGGATCGTATTTTTGGTACTTTTCAGGCAGAAGAAGATGAAACTGAATATGAAAAGTTACGTTATGGTTTAACGAAACCTTTAGAGAATAAAGGTCCTATTAATATTATATTTCACGAGTGGAAAGAGATTTTTAAAGATTTCTTCAAACGAAAAAAAGAGTTGCCGTTAGCAACACGCTTAAAATATGTATTTATGCCTCCCGGATGGAGTCATGATGGAAGTTCTAAAACTAGCAAAGAATTACAAAAAGAACTTAAAGCTCCTCCTATAAAAGATTTAAAGTTACAAAAAATAAAAGTCGAGTAAATACTCGACTTTTTTCTTTTTACTAGATATATTTAACTACTACTTTAATATCTGGTTAGCGTGTTCTTTAGTTTTTACTTTCGCAATCACATCTTCAATCACTCCATTTTCATCAATTACAAAAGTGGTGCGATGAATTCCGTCATACTCTCTACCCATAAACTTTTTAGGTCCCCAAACACCAAACGCATTGATTACATCTTTACTTTCATCGGCTAATAATGGAAAAGGCAATTCATTTTTATTAATGAAGTTTTGCTGACGTCTTGCTGAGTCTGCACTTACCCCTAAAACGTCATATCCTTTTGCTAAAAACGTTTTGTAATTATCGCGTAAGTCACAAGCTTCTGCTGTACAACCTGGTGTACTCGCTTTAGGGTAAAAGAATAATACTAATTTCTTTCCTGAATAATCAGATAGTTTTACAGCGTTTCCTTTCTCATCTACCGATTCAAAATTTGGTGCTTTATCTCCTATTTTTAGTGTTGTCATATTATATTGTTTCAAAGTTATTAAGTCAAAGTTACAAAGTTGATTTTGATTATCCATAAAACATACAAAGCTTCTTTGTACCTTTGATTTTTTCAAACAATATAAAGCGATGACTAAAGCAGAAAAAGTTCAATTTGTTATAGATACTTTAGAAGAGTTATATCCTGAGACTCCTATTCCTTTAGACCATAAAGACCCTTACACATTATTAATTGCTGTATTGATGTCTGCTCAAAGTACTGATGCTCGTGTAAATACAATTACACCATTATTATTTGAAAAAGCTAATAATCCGTACGACATGGTAAAACTTACCGTTGATGAAATTCGAGAAATTATCAAACCTGTTGGTTTATCACCTATGAAATCGAAAGGAATTCACGGTTTATCTAAAATCTTAATTGAAAAGCATCATGGTGAAGTTCCTGTTGATATGGAAGCTTTAGAAGAATTACCTGCAGTAGGACATAAAACTGCTAGCGTGGTAATGTCACAAGCTTTTAACATTCCTGCTTTTCCTGTAGACACACATATTCATAGATTGATGTATCGTTGGAACTTAACTAACGGAAAAAATGTTGCACAAACCGAAAAAGATGCTAAGCGTTTGTTTCCAAAAGAATTATGGAATAAACTTCACTTACAAATTATTTATTATGGGCGAGAATTCTCACCTGCGCGTGGTTGGAAGTTAGAGAACGACGTAATTACTAAAACGATTGGGAGAAAATCGGTAATAGACGATTATAATAAAAAGAGAGTATAAAAAAAGCCCCAACCTTGTTGAAGCTTTTTCCACTCTTAATTCAAATTCAATTCAATGAGATAGTTTGATTTTGTTTTAACTACTGTTAGCGATTTAGAAAAATTAATCAAATATTGAACTGTTTCTTGTTTAGGTTCCATTTTAAAGTCAGGAGACTTCTTAGAGTAAATTTGCATCATATATAATCCCTTATTATTACTTATTATCAATGATTTAACGATGCTTTTTTCTAAATATTGTCTAACTAACTAAGATAATTTTATTTTTCTCAATTATTTTTCTCAAATTGATTAAAGCATAACGCATTCTACCAAGTGCTGTATTAATACTAACTCCTGTATTTTCAGATATTTCATTAAAACTCATATCGTTATAAATACGCATTTTTAAAACTTCTTTTTGTTCTTCAGGTAGTTCTTCAACTAACTCTTTAACATCATTTAAAATCTGTTCTTTTATTATTTTTCCCTCTGCATTTAATGCTCCATCACTTAATACCGAAAAAATATCAAATTCTTCTGTATTATTAAATGTAGGCATACGATTATTCTTCCTAAAAAAATCAATAATTAAGTTATGGGCAATACGCATAACCCAAGGTAAAAATTTACCTTCCTCATTATAATTTCCTTTTTTTAGCGTTCGAATAACTTTTATAAAGGTATCTTGAAAAATATCTTCTGTAGTATCTCTATTTTGTACTTTACTATAAATAAAACTATAAAGTCGTTGTTGGTGACGTTTAATCAATAATTCTATGGAATATTCATTACCATTTATGTAGTTCTTTACTAATACACTATCATCTACAATGTGTTGCATAATAATTACTTTTTTTGAAAACAACTTATTAATTGTCTTCTAGTTAGGGGATATTAAGTTAAAAAAGTAATTATTTTCCTATAAGCTTTTGTTTATTGATTAGTAACGAGTTACAAATATTCATTTTTTTATCAATAAATACAAATAATGTCTTAAAAATTTACCATAAATAGTAAAACTACTCTAAAAATAGCACGAATAATTCATCTATATTACTTTACTTATCACTTAAACTATTTATATTTATAGTAAGTTTAACCATAAATTACCCCCGAAACTATGAACAATAATATAAACTCACCTGAGTTAATCATTTATCCACCTGGAGAACTAATTCTAAAAGTTCAAGAAAAAAATATTTTAGCTACTGGTCATATTACCTTTGAAAATAATTTTAAACAACCTTTACCTTCTTTAGTAGAAGCTAAATTTAACGCTACAAAAACAGCCATAAACGTTAAGGTTTTATTTTTTGTAGACTCACAAGAAAAACTATCATCTGTAAATGTTCATCAACTATTCTCTATTAGCAACTTTGGTAATTGTAAATTACAGTTATTTTTATCTTGTAGCCAAGAACAAGCTAAGATTTTAAGAGACTACCCAAGCCCAAATGAATATAGAGCTTATACTGTAAATTTTACTACAAATAGTACTAGTGATTTTCCTTCTCATATTAGCTTAAGCGACATAAAGGTTATTCAAGCTTTTATTTGGAATATCGACCCTAAAACTTCTAGAGGAACTGAAACAACGGTGCAAACAACTGACTAACTAGTTAATAAATTTACATATGAAATGTAACAAAACGTTTTTGTTTATAACGTTGTTGTTTTTGTACTCTTTTATTTTTCCTCAGGAAAAGAATAAAGATCAATTTTACTTTTTCAAAAAGGAAATTAATAAGCTTGGATTAAGAGAAAATAATTTTATTAAGTCTTCCCATTTCTTTATAGAAAAACAGTGGGATTCTGTACTAGTTTTCTCATCTAAAGCTCTATTGCTAAACAAACAACAAAACATTAGTAACTACATTCATTATATGCGTGGATATAGTTTTATGAAGAAAAAAATATATAAAGAAAGCTTAAAAGAATATGAAAAAGTAACTACTAACTTTCCTTTTTATTATAAAATAATACGAAACTTAGGTGGCATTGCTTTAGAAAAAGGCTCTTATAAAGAAGCTATTTCTTACTTTGAACAACTAAATAATATAACAGACTCTAATATAATTAACTACAATAAAAGTTCTGTTATTCACGATATTGGTATTGCTTATTTTCATCTTTCAGATTATGAAAAAGCCACTTCTTTACTTTTAAAAAGTACTCAACTACAAGAGAAAAACAAAGATACTTTGCGTTTAATTGGTTCGTATATGGATATTGCCAATGTGTATTATGTGCAATATAAAGATGATATTGCCATTCCTTATTTTGAAAAAGCATACCAACTCTCTCAAAAAGTTTCAGATTTTGAAATAAAAAGAAAAGCTTCTCTAAATATGTCTATAGTTGAAGAGAATAGAAAAAACTTAACCAAGTCTTTAGCCTATAGAAAAGAATACGAAAAATGGAAAGATTCGCTTACCAATCAGCAAAAAATATGGTCGGTTGCTCAGTTTGAAAAAAAACTTGCCATTACTCAAAAACAAAAAGAAATTGATGTATTGGCTTCTCAAAGCCTATTAAAGGAAAGCCAGAGAAACAGTTTGTTCGTTTCATCCTCTCTCCTACTCTTCCTATTAATTATTAGCATTTACTTTTATATTCAAAAAAACAAAAACCATCAAATAATTACACATCAAAAAGAAGAACTAAACCTTTTAAATCGTACAAAAGATAAATTACTTTCTATCGTAAGTCATGATTTACGTTCTTCTGTTAACTTATTACAAAAAAGTAATTCAAAGCTTTTACATGAAATACAACATCGTAATTATGATGTCTTAGACTCCATAGTAACCAAAAATGCTACTATAGCCAATAGTTCTTATAATTTGTTAGAAAACTTGTTACATTGGGCTACATTACAAACCAAACAACTATATTTTTATATCGAGTCGGTAGATTTATTTTCTGTAATGCAACAAGTATCTTTTAACTACCAACCTTTATTTGATCATAAAGAGATTATTTTTAAAAATAAAATAACTCCTGCCTCTTTTATTTTAGCGGATTTAGATTCTTTGAAAATTATTATTCGAAATTTGTTAGACAATAGTATTAAATATAACAAAGTACAAGGCACCATTTCTGTTTATAATTACGCTAAAAATAATGCGTATGAATGTTTAGTTGTTGAAGATACTGGTGTAGGAATGAGCCCTAGAGTTATTAAAGAATTATTAAAAGAAACTTCTTTACTCAGTAAAAAGAAAAACCAAGAAGAAATTGGAACTGGTTTAGGTATTCAATTATGCAAAACATTAATTTTAAAAAACAATGCTACACTTAAAATTGAGAGTACTGTAAACAAGGGCACAAAAATGATTATTACATTTCCTAAACCTATTTAACAATGGACACTATACATATTTTAATTATAGAAGATGATATTGATGTGGCTTCTGAACTTAAAAGTACACTAGAAAAAAACGAATACACCGTTGTAGGAATTGCTATAAATTACCAAGAAGCACTTACAATGTTTTATAAACTACCTATAGATTTGGTGATTATTGATGTTTTTTTAGGAGAAAACCCAGAAGGTATCACCTTTGCTGAAACAATATCTACCGTACCCAACTCATTAAAGCCATTTATATTTTTAACAGGATCAAAAGATCGTCAAATTTTTGAACGTGCAAAACTTACCAAGCCATATCGTTTTTTACTAAAACCTTTTAATGAACTAGAGGTTTTATATGCTATTGAAATGGCTATTGAAAAATTTTATGAGCAAGCTAATGTATTTGCTAGTACAAGTCAAGATACTGTTGTTACCAAAGAGTATTTATTTATAAAAAAAAGAAGTACTATGAAAAAGGTGCTTTTATCTTCTATTATATACATTGAAGTTGACAATAGATACTGCACGATAATTACTGAACTTGAAAAATTTGTAATTCAAATTTCTTTAGCCAAAATACTCAAGTATATAAATACAACTGTATTTCAACAGATACATCGAAAATATATCGTAAACATTCATACAATTGAACAAATTATTTTTAGAGATAACTCTTTATTATTAAAAAATAATCATACAGTACATTTTAGCGAAAAGTATAAAAAAGTTATAAAAGACTTTTCTATTTTAAAATAATATGCTCTCAAGGTTCTCATCTTAGTTAACCAAAAGGGTATATACACAACATCTTTTTAGGAAAAATTGATATATTAAAAAAGACAGATTAGCTTATGAAAAAAGAGTAAACAATTATTCGTTAAACTAACCTAAACTTAATTATAATGATAAAAACAACTCCAAACACAACATCAGAATTACTAAAAGAAAACATTGATTCTTTTTTAAAAGAGCTTCGACAAAAACTTTCATCAACTATTGAAATATCCACTAACTGGGGAGATTTAGATAATGTTTATAGGCACATTCAAAAAAGTCAAATATTTAACAGGCGTTTACAGTTTAATCCTTTTGTCATTGTTTTCTGCGAACAAGAATCTGATGTGTTAGTCACTTATCAGGCTGCTAAAAACAATAACCTCCCTATTAAAGTTAGAGCAGGAGGTCACGATCATGAAGGTGAATGTACAGGAACCAATATTGTTCTGATTGACGTATCAAAAATGAGCAAGGCAGAACAGGTAAAAATAGATCCAGTTACCAAAATAGCTCATATTCCACCTGGTATTCGTTTTCAAACCTTAACTAGTAAATTGGCAAAGCATGATGTAATGATTCCTCATGGAACTTGTGCCACCGTTGGAATTTCTGGTTTCACTATGGGAGGGGGCTGGGGACCTTGGACTAGAAAAACAGGAATGTGTTGTGAACATTTAGTAGGCGCTAATATTATCTTAGGAGACGGAACTTTACATGAAATCGATGTAAAAGGCAAGGAAACTCCTGAGTTACTTTGGGCATTAAGAGGCGGTGGTGGTATGAGCTATGGTATAGTTACAGAATTACGTATTCAAACTTTTCCTTTACCACCTGTTTTGCACCGATTTGATTTAACTTGGAATCCATACCAAGATGACTACCCAGATAAATTGAATGAAAAGGTTCCAACACGTAAAGTATTACAAAAATGGGAAGATATAATTAAGTCTACGGAAACACCTCAACTTACTGGAACGAACTTGAAAATAAATGGAAGACCATGGGAAACAAACAAATTAGTTCCTTCAAATATTTCTCATAACTGTGTTTTTTATGGCTATTGGGAAGGTACAAAAGATAGCCTTGAACAGTTTATAGAAGAGAACTTTATTGGAGAACTAAAACCTAGCACTATCTGTATAAAACCTCCTACAGGTACTAATTATGGAGATAAAGAATACGGATTACGGTTAATGAGTTCTTGGGACAGGGAATCTCTACATAAAATCAGACTTAAAATGTCTGCTAATTTGCAAGGCACTCCATTACAACCCGATGAAGATGATCCTGCTCCTCATAAAATTACTTCCAGATTAGTTAATAAAGATGGATTAGATGCTAACGGAGAAAACGGGTATCAAAAACTGTTGGAAAGTCTTTCTTCAGACTTATTATTGGATGGTAATAGAGCTTTAGGTCTATTTAATTATGTTACTCTTGGAGCTATTGTAGGTGATTTTTATAAAAATAATATAGCCACTACTAATAATGCTTTTCCTTATAAGGATAAATTATACACTATTCAGTACCAATGTTGGTGGAATGAAAAAGAAGAATTAAAAAATGAATTTCAAGATAATTTTGTATATGATAGAACGAATCGTGCTTTAGACTGGATTGAAGCAAGCAGAGACTTTGATATACCAAACACATCAGGTGCTTTTATTAGTTTCAAAGACAGTTCTATACCTACTAAAACATATTTTGATAAAAGTTATAAACGTTTAAAAGAAATTAAAGAAACTTATTCTGAAGATCCATATAATCATTTTAGAACACGAAAAACGATTATATAAAATATTTTCAATTTTATATTCACTCCCTCTTTTGAGGGAGTTTTTATGTATAAAAATTACAATTACTCATAATTATAAACTGTATTATAACTGGGACACCCTTCAGTCTTTTGCCTCGTCTGAGAAAAAAATAGTTCAATTTTATAAAAATGTTTGTCAAAGACAAACTGGTATTAAAATAGTCATACCTTTTTTTCTTCTCAAATATGTCTGTTTCACAACATAAACTCTCCTACTCACAACATTTAACTTATTTACAACTGTTTTAAAAGATAGTTTTATCTCAGAAAACAACAAATAGCGCTATCCAAGTTTTCTACTTAACCAAACGTAGAGTTCAGAAACTACTATAAAAACGAGGCGCCCCCGAAAAGCCTTATGAGTAGGAAGTAACTATAAACTTATATTAAAATGGAAAAAATGACTACAGATCCAGAAAACTTAACCCTTCTTAAAGGACCAAAAGGCAAAAGATATATTATGAGGCTTGCAGAAAACAAATACTTAGGGTACCCTAAAGATTCTAAAGAAAAGGAAGAATTAGATATGATAATTGTTGACAATGAAAAAGATGCCATACTTATTAACAAATCCACTAAAAGTTTAGTTGAAAAAGGATATTATACATGGGCTTTTTACCCAAATGGAGACAAGAAAAAAGGGAAGAGAATAGATTACAGACTAGTAGGTGATTTTCGTAGAATATTTGGAAGCAATCATGATTCTAAAGCTGTTTCTTGGAAACCTGAAAATGAAAATGGAGGTAAATTTTACGCTGTTGCACCTAAAGTTCCTGAAGCATTACACCCCAGAATTGGTAATAAGGGAGATAAATTAATTGCCGCTGCTAATGGAGGTTATGATGTAGAATTAATAGAAAAATAATAATTTTTATTGGAAAAAATTATTCTCATAGTAAGGTACCTAAAAGCTTTAGGTACCTTACTTATTTACGCAACATTTATTTTTCTTTTAACCAATAGAAAACCGTATTTTTATCGCTTATTTTTTTCGAGCATATGAAGACTGATATTTCAACTGTTAACCCTAAGGAAAATATTATAATAAAAGGGGCTAAACTGCACAATTTAAAAAACATTGATGTGGTTATTCCTCGTAATAAGTTAGTAGTAATTACCGGGCTTTCAGGATCTGGAAAATCTTCTTTGGCTTTCGATACTTTGTATGCCGAAGGGCAGAGACGTTATGTTGAAAGTTTAAGTTCGTATGCTCGTCAGTTCTTAGGGAAGTTACACAAACCTAAGGTTGATTATATTAAAGGAATTGCTCCAGCCATTGCTATTGAACAAAAAGTAAACTCTACCAACCCACGTTCAACAGTGGGCACCTCTACAGAAATTTACGATTATATCAAGTTACTATTTGCCCGTATTGGTAAGACTTTCTCTCCTGTTTCTGGTAATGAAGTAAAAAAACATACCGTTTCTGATGTTATTAAGCATGTAAAAACTTTTGAAGAACGTACTAAATTATTATTACTCGCTCCAATACATATTAGTAAAGATAGAGACCTAAAAACTGTTTTGCAAGTATTAACTCAGCAAGGATATGCTCGTTTAAAATACCAAGACACTGTATACAGAATTGATGAATTTCCTATAAAAGATTTTAAAGGAAATGAATTACAGTTAGTTATTGATAGAATTGTTGTAAAAGACGAAGAAGATTTCTACAACCGTTTAGGTGATGCCGTACAAACTGCTTTTTTTGAAGGGAAAGGAATTTGCTGTATTGAGAATTTATCAGATAATAGTATTGCTGGGTTCAGCAATAAATTTGAGTTAGACGGAATTTATTTTTTAGAACCTAACACACATTTATTCAGTTTTAACAACCCTTACGGAGCTTGTCCTACTTGTGAAGGCTATGGAAATGTAATTGGTATTGATGAAGATTTAGTAATCCCAAACACAGGATTATCTATTTACGAAAATGCTATTTTTCCCTTTAAAACAGATAGTTACAAAAAATATAAAAATGATTTAATTCTGAATGCCGAGGAATTCGGAATTTCTATTCATAAACCATGGTTTGAACTTTCTGAAGAACAAAAAGATTTGATTTGGAACGGAACTAAAAAATTCAAAGGAATTAATCATCTATTTAAAAAATTAGAAGAAAAAAGTTATAAAATTCAAAACCGCGTAATGCTTTCTCGTTACCGCGGAAAAACAAAATGTACCGAATGTAACGGAAAACGTTTACGTAAAGAAGCTAACTATGTTCAAGTATATCGTAAAACTATTGATGAGTTAGTTACCTTACCTTTAGATGAATTAGCAGTATTTTTTAATAGCATTCAATTAAATAAATATGAAGAAAAAATTGGCAAACGTTTACTTACCGAAATTAATAATCGCTTACAATTTTTAACGGATGTTGGTTTAAATTATCTTACGTTAAATAGAACTTCTAACACATTATCAGGCGGAGAAAGTCAACGAATTAATTTGGCTACTTCCTTAGGAAGTTCACTTGTGGGCTCTATGTATATTTTAGATGAACCTAGTATAGGATTGCATCCAAAAGATACAGAAAGACTGATTGGTGTCTTAAAAAATTTACGTGATTTAGGTAACACCGTAATTGTGGTAGAACATGATGAAGACATTATGAAAGAAGCCGATTATATTATTGATATCGGTCCTGAAGCAGGAACTTATGGTGGAAATGTTGTTGCCGAAGGAACTTTTGAAGATATCCTACAATCTGAGTCTCTTACAGCTAAATATCTATCTGAAGAATTACAAATTGAAATCCCCACAAATAGAAGAATTTCAAAAAACTCTATTGATATTATTGGAGCGCGTGAGAATAACTTAAAAAACATCGATGTTTCCTTTCCTCTTAATAATTTAACCGTTATTACAGGGGTTTCTGGTAGTGGTAAAAGTACTTTGGTTAAGAAAATCTTATATCCTGCGATGCAAAAAAAACTAGTTGGATATGGCGAAAAATTGGGGCAACATACAGATGTTACAGGTAGTTTTGATTTGTTAAAACATGTAGAGTTTATCGATCAAAATCCAATTGGTCGTTCCTCTCGCTCTAACCCTGTAACGTATATCAAAGCGTATGACGATATTCGTAAGTTACTTTCATCTCAAAAACTATCAAAAATAAGAAACTACCAACCAAAACACTTTTCTTTTAATGTTGATGGTGGTCGTTGTGAAGTTTGTAAAGGTGAAGGAGAGGTTACAATTGAAATGCAGTTTATGGCAGATGTGCATTTAGAATGTGAAACCTGTCGTGGTAAACGCTTTAAAAAAGAGGTACTGGAAGTAACTTTTGAAGGAAAATCTATTGACGATGTTTTAAACTTTACTATTGATGATGCTGTTGCTTTTTTCACAGAGCATCAACAAACCAAAATAGCTCGAAAATTAAAACCTTTACAAGATGTTGGATTAGGGTATGTACAGTTAGGACAATCGTCCTCAACTCTTTCTGGTGGTGAAGCACAGCGTATAAAACTGGCTTCTTTTTTAGTAAAAGGAAACACAAAAGACAAAGCTTTATTTATTTTTGATGAACCTACTACTGGATTACACTTTCATGATATTAAAAAGTTACTAGCTTCTTTTAATGCACTAATAGAGAGAGGACATTCTATAATTGTTATTGAACACAATATTGAATTAATTAAATGTGCTGATTACATAATCGACCTTGGTTTAGAAGGTGGTAAAAAAGGCGGTAATTTAATTTTTGCGGGTACACCTGAAGAGTTAGCCAAAAATAAAGAATCCTATACATCTAAATATCTGACAGAGAAACTCATTAACTAAACCTTTTTTCAACTAGAAAAGCCACCCAACCTCTCGGTTAGATAGCTTTTCACAACAAAAATTAACAAAATTTAATAAATAAATCTTTACTTTAATAAGCTATATACAAACTCAGGGTAACCTCTTTCTCCTGCGTCATTTGTTAATGCCAAAAACTTTAACTTATATAAATTTCCATCAGTATCTTCTATTACATAGAAAACAGTGTCTTTACGAGAAGGTAAAGAACTTGGTCCACCTCCTACTCTCCAACTACTACCTATAGCTGTTTGAGTATCACCAAAATTTTCTGTTTTTACATCTGTTAAGGTAAAATCATTATATGTATAACTTTCTTTTTCTGTATCTATCATATACGCTTTTACATTTGATTTTATATTATTTACCACAAAATCTGGATATACATACGGACCATAACTAGGTAATAAGTTTGTGAAAATTGTAAAGTTTAAGTCCCAGTTTTCTTTCACTGGCTCAACATTTACTTTAGCTTCTGTATTAAAGCTAAAGAATGTAAAGTGATATCCTTCTGTTTTCGTTATTACAATTTCTTTATGCGTAGTAGCATCTAAATCTGCATACTGTAAAACATAGGCACCTCCTTCTTTTAAGACTCTAATTTTTTTCCAACCTCTTTTATCTCCATTTGCTGAGTAGCTACCTGTAGCTGGTGTATCTGTTGCTACTTCATAACCAAGGTTTACTAAATATACTTTATTATTTGCCTCTGTTACTTCAATTTCAGCGATTGCTGTTTTTGTTATATCACCACTAGGATGATCAACAAAAGGGGCACTTTCATCAGTATATGTATTCGTTCTTACTAGAGGTTGTAAATCTTTTACTTCTTGAGTTGAAGAACTAACCGCATCTATATCTGTTGTAGATAATTGAGCCGCCGCCATAGATATTGAACCATTTATAGCAACTCTAAACTCATTTCCAGAATAAAATCCTAAATCCCAAGAATCTCTCTTTACTTCTGTTGTTGTATTAGTACTTAAATCAATATATACTTGGTTTGGTTGATTAGGCCCTCCTACTTCTGGGCTAACATCTGCCCCCTCTATTACCACTTTTATTGGTTCAGATGGTAAATCATTATCACTTCCACAACTGATAAACGAGTACATAGTTGCTAATAATATGAGTGTAAAAAATTTGTTTGTCATTGTTATTAATTTTAAAATTTAATATTATATAATAGTTTTAAATAGTATGAGCGACCATAGCCTAACAATAGAGAGTTATTGTTTGTTGCGTGTGCACCTGTTGTAGCTGCGTTACTTACATTAACACTGGTAACATCAAATAAATTTCGGGCTCCTATTGTTGCTTGTAGTTTTTTGTTTAAAAATGATTTTTGCACAGAAGCATCTAACCAATTATATGCCTGTGTAGTTGTTTTTGTGAAAACTGAATTTTTATTTTCATCTGTACCTGAAGCTATATAGTTTTGTTGTTCTCCGTTATGCTTTAATAATAAAGTTATTACTGTATCCCAATTTTTTATTTCATAGCTAGCACTCGTAGTTAATTGAAATGAATACAAAAAGTCATTTTCTGCATTTATTTCATTGTTAGCTACCTGAGCTATACCTTGTAAATTAGCACCTAGATTAAAGGACCAATTATTTGCTTTTATTGTATTTCTTGAAGAAACTCCCCATAGCCTATAAGCATCAATATTTATGTATTGATATTGCAGAGGTGACGAATTAACAATTGCTAGGTCTATTTTATCTTTCACATTTAAATAGTCAATTTTTAAACTATTTAACAATGCTATATTAGAATTATCAAACCAACTTCTTTTTTTTAAGTTAATGGAAGCAGAATACCCATTTTCTGGATTTAAATTTTCATTTCCTCTTACATCATGATTAGAATCAACAAAATAATAATATAGTTCTTGAAAACTTGGAGTTCTATACGAAGTACCTATATTCCCTCTAAGCTCAAATCCATTTTTTAATAAATAACGAGCACTTAAAGAGCCTTGTAGTTTAGAATGAAATAAAGAGTTATATTCATATCTTAATCCAGGGCGAACCATTAAGGCATCTGAAAATTTTATTTCAGAAGACCCAAATAAAGCATAGTTACCTTGAGTACGTGTTTTATCTTGCTGAGTAACTTCTCCCGAAGCCTGTGTATCAAACCCTTTTATATAACGAGCTTCATAACCCAACTGAAAATTATGACGATTACTTTTTATAAAGTTTGAGATAGTCCCTTTTGAAAATAAAACATTGCTTGATTGATATACTTTATCCTCCTCATTTGTTTTATTTCCAGATAAAATAAAATAAGTAAATTTATTTAAGCGTCGTTTTTGTGTTTGATAGGAAGCGGATAAAGAATAAGGGCTCCCTGATGCTAAAACTCCTTTTAAATTAATATTGTTTACAAACCTTTCTGTTTTGAAAATGCGGTCCAATGCAAACGGATTACTAGTTTGTGAGCCCACATCAATATTATCATCAACTTTTGGGTTATAAAAATTCACATTATCACTGTAATAATTGAACTTATAACTTAAATTAAATTGTTCTTTTTTATAATTCAAAAAACCAGTCGCATTTACCTGTTCTTTTGGTAACCAACTATAACCTCTTAATGAATCATTATTATAATAATCTCTTCCTTTTCTATCATCTAAAAAACCTGTAAAATCTGTTCTATTAAAACTCACTTTACCAAACCAGTTTTCAGAAAAATTATGAGCTACATTAACACTCTGTATATGTTTTCCTTCGTTAAATAAAGCATACTCATTACTTACAGTTTCTTCTTGTATTGCCGCTTGAATATTCCATTTATTTTGAGATGATTTTTTTGTTATAATATTAATTACTCCCGATACCGAATTAGCTCCGTACTCAACTCCCATAGCTCCTTCCACCAATTCTATACGCTCAACATCATCTAAATTTATTTGAGTTAAATCAATGTTATTTCCAATTCCATTATCGCTAACTAACGGAACGTTATCTATTAAAATATTAAAGTATTGAGAATCTAGACCAAACATTGAGATAGTTGATTTACCTGATTGAGAGTTTGGAACAACTGTTAAGTTTAGTTTAAAATTTAATACATCCGCTAAATTATTAGCTGCTTGACTTTCTATTTGCTTTTTATCTATAATAGTTACATTATATACCGATTTTTTAATCGATTTAGGATTGTACTGCCCTGTTATAACAACCTCATCCAATTTATTATAATGAATACTGTCACGTCTTACCTCTTCTTTTTCTTGTGAAAAGACTTGACACGCTAAAAGCATTAACAAAAAAACAATTCTATTATTTAGAAACATTCTTAATAATTTTTCTGCAAATATATTCTTTATTTTTAACCAATCTAAATAAAAGTTATATTTTTGTCAGAAAATAAATTCAAACAAAACTCACGATGAAAAAAATACTATTAGGTAGTTTATTAATACTATCTGCACTTACAGTTAACGCTCAAAACAAAAAGAAAAAAGATAGAGCTGCTATAAAAAAAATGTGTGGCTGTTATGAAGTTACTTTCAACTTTGCTGAAACATTTAATAACAGTAAAGACTCTCTTTATAAACCTTCCAAAACAAAAACTGATAAAGCTTTAGAGTGGGCTGAATTAATTGTTGATGAAAATGATAAAATTTCAATTCAACACTTACTACAGGTAGGAAATCCTGCAAATCCTCATATTGTAAAACATTGGAGACAAGATTGGCTGTACGAAAACACTGATTTTTATATGTTCAATGGCAATAACAATTGGTTATATGAAAACAAACCAAAATCAGAAGTAAAAAAACAATGGACTCAAAAGGTATATCAAGTAGATGATAGTCCACGATATGAAGGTTCTGCCACTTGGGTTCATGTAGACGGAAAAAGCTATTGGGAAAATACTACAGATGCGCCTTTACCAAGAAGAGAATACACAAAAAGGAGCGATTATAATGTAACTGAAAGAGGTAACCGTCATGAAATCACAAACTACGGTTGGTTACATGATCAAGATAACAAAAAAATTATAAGAGAAGAAGGTAAAAAAGATATTGTTATAGCTCATGAAAAAGGATATAACACGTACGTAAAAGTAGCTGATAGCAAATGTAAAGCTGCAAAAGATTGGTGGAAAAAAAACAGTACGAAATGGCAAAAAGTTAGAAATAAGTGGGATGAGGTTTATGGAAGAAATACTAACCTTTCTTTAGAGACTAAAGTAAATAACAAACCTTTATATAAACATTTATTTTCAGAAAAAACTTCAGAAGAGCAACAAATAAATGAAACAATAGAATCTTTTGTAAAAAAATAAAAGTGCTTCAAAGCATTTTATAGTTATACCTAAACGAAAAATTAAATATTTTAAAAACAAATCTCTCAAAGAGGAAAAAAATGAGAATTATTGCAACCGTACTACTTTTATGTAGTTGTATTCAAACAATGTATAGTCAAGCAACTCTACAAGGAGTTGTAAAATCAGAAAACAATGAAACTATTCCTTATGCGAATGTATTTATTAAAGGAACTAAATTAGGAGCCGAAACCAATGAAAATGGTCTTTTTACTATAACAAATGTTCCACATTCTAATCATAAGCTTATTGTAAGTGCTGTAGGATTCATTCAGTCATCACAAAAAATTGTGGTAAAAGGAGACATTAAAAATTTAGTTTTTATTTTAAAATCAGATACTCAACTTGATGAAGTTGAACTTTTTGGAGCAAGAGACAAAAGAGCTGAGAAACTAGAAACGCTTACAAGATTACCTTTAGCTCCTAATGAGCAATTACAAAGTATTTCAGTATTATCACACAAACTTATCGATCAACAAAATGCCTTAAGCCTTAGTGATGTTACCAAAAATGTAGCTGGTGTATATACCTTTGCTACCTACGGAAACACCAAAGAAAGTATGTCATTAAGAGGTTTTAGAGGGATTCCGTTACTTAAAAATGGTGTTCGTATTAATTCTGATTTTAGAGGAACTGGAGTTATTACCGATATGGCTGGTGTTGACAACATTCAAGTATTAAAAGGAATTTCTGCCATTAGCCAAGGTTTAGGCGGTGATTTAGGTTCTGCCGGTGGAGTGATTAATGTAGTTACCAAAACTCCTAAATTTTATACAGGTGGTGAGGTTACTTTTAGAGCAGGAAGCTTCGGAAAACTACGTCCTACTTTTGATGTTTATGGACCTATTGATACTAATAAAAAACACGCCTTCAGAATTGCTGGTTCTTATGATAAAGCAGATAGTTTTAGAGACCACATTGGTTCTGAACGTTTTTACGTAAACCCTTCATACGCTTGGAGACCAGACGAAAAAACTACTATTACATTAGAAATGGATTATATGCATGATAGCAGAACTCCAGATCAAGGAACTCTTAACTTAGGAGCTTACGATGTAAACAATATTTATAAATTACCTAACAGTAACTTTATGGGCTATGATTCTGATAATGCTACTACCAAAAACCTAACTTATGCTATTAGAGCAGATAGAAAGTTAACTGAAAAGTTAACTTTAAAAGCAGGGTATTTTGTTTCTGATTTAGATATTGATACTGAAACCTCTTACGCTTTTCAAGGAAGTTCAAGAAACGGGTTACCTGTTTTACCAGACAACCAACGTTATAGAGAATACTATGCTTCTAGTAGAAAAGATAATAATAGTGTATTACAATTAGATTTGGTAGGAAAAGATGTAGAAACAGGTTTTTTAAAACATACTTTTCAAATTGGTGCAGATTTTAGAACCTCAGAATTTGATAATATAGCCTATGCTACACAGTATGCCTCAAACAATCAATACGCAGATATTATAGATGTATTACAACCTATAGATAACACACTTCCTAACGGAATTAACATTACACGAAATCCTGCAAGAGATTCAGGATCAAGAACAGAATCATATGGAATTACTATTCAAGATAAAATTAGCCTTACTGATTGGGCTGATATTTTCTTAGGGTTACGTTATACCACTATGAAAAGAACTAGAGGTAGCTTTATAGGTGGACCTTTAGGCGAATCTAAAAGTGATGATGCTTTTAATCCATTATTAGGTTTTAACCTAAAACCTAATGAAAATATTATTCTTTTTGGTTCATATGCCAGTAGCTCAGATCCTAGAACTTCTTTTTATACGGATGTTGACGGTAACGAATTAGGTACAGAGCGTTGGGATCAAATAGAAACAGGGATTAAATCTACATGGTTCAACAATGCTTTACGTTTTAATGTTACTACATTTTATACCTCAAGTAAAAATTTAAACTTACCTGTTTATGACAATGCTGGTAATAGTTTAGGTTATTATACGCAAGGAGGTGATGATGTAAGAAATGGTGTAGAAGTAGAATTAATAGGTCGCTTACTTCCTAATTTAGAAATTATTGGAGGTTATTCTTATTTAGATGCTAAATACAAAGATCATGCATCATATTATTACAACTCTCGTCCAATGAACACGCCAAAGCATACAGCTAACTTCTGGGCACGTTATGCATTTAAAAAATCTTTAGATGGTTTATCTATCGGTGCTGGAGCTTATTACTTGGGAGAACGTCCGCACAATGTATGGTCTAGAAACTATACACATACAGGGGTTATTCCTGATACAAAGCCTTTCGATTTAAATTCATACACTACAGTTAATGTACAAGCTTCTTACAAATTCAATGAGAACTTAAGTATTGATGTATTTGGAAATAATATCTTTGACGAAGTAGGCTATAATGCTTATCGTACAAGTTATATCAATAGAATTGAGCCTGCTAGTTTTGGTTCAACATTACGTTATAAATTTTAATTTATTATGAAAAAACAACACATAACATTTGCCCTTGTACTTTTTATTAGTGCAATTCAAGCGCAAACAAAAAACATATTTTTTGAAAGATCTTTTTGGCAAGGAAAACCTACTATTCAACTTGTTGAAGATAAAATAAAAGAAGGTAATAGCGCTACAGCATTAAACCCAAACGGGTTTGATGCTGTTACCTACGCTATCTTAGCCAGCGCTCCAAATAAAATAATCAAGCATTTACTTACTAAAAAAGGAAATGATGTTAACAAGATTACACACGATAAAAGAACTTATGTTTTTTGGGCCGCTTATAAAAACAATGTTGAAATTATGAAGCATTTGATAGCTAATAATGCTCGTATGGATTTAAAAGATTCTCATCAGTTATCCCCGTTAACTTTCGCTGCAAATGCAGGACAAACAAATA
Source organism: Tenacibaculum gallaicum (assembly GCF_003387615.1). Classification (GTDB taxonomy): domain Bacteria; phylum Bacteroidota; class Bacteroidia; order Flavobacteriales; family Flavobacteriaceae; genus Polaribacter; species Polaribacter gallaicus. The sequence continues at coordinate 368,500 of NZ_QUNS01000003.1, forward strand.
AAGAAATTTATGAGCTTTGTATTCAAAACGGAATTGATATCAAAAAAGATGTTGACGAGCACGGGGCTAATGCTTTATTATTAGTACTACCAAGTTTAAAAGATTTATCATTTGCTGACTACCTTACTTCAAAAGGGTTGAGCCTACATAGTGTTGATAAAGATGGTAATGGAGCTTTTAACTACGGTGCTAAAAAAGGTAATAAAGAAATTTTAAACCTTTTGATAAAAAAAGGATTGCCTTATAAAAACCTAAATAAAAAAGGAGGTAATGCTATGTTATTAGCTACACAAGGTTCTCGTAGTGGTTATAACTCTTTAGAGTTTTTTAAATATTTAGAAAACTTAGGCATCAACCCTAATATTACTAATAAAGACGGAAAAACACCACTACATAATTTAGCTCGTGGAAACAAAGATCTTAATACTTTTAACTATTTTCTTAGTAAAGGAGTAAATACTAATCAAGTTGACGCAAATGGGAATGCTCCTTTAATTATTGCAGCTAGTAGAAACTCTTTAGAGGCTGTTCAGCTATTATCAGAAAAAACGAAGAATATTAATCGCACTAATAAAAAAGGACATTCAGCACTTACGTACGCTGTTGAATACAACTCAGAAGCTGTTGTAGATTATTTAGTAAAAAACGAGGCTGATATTCAAGTAAAAGATGATAAAGGAAACTCTTTAGCTTATTATTTAGTTAAAAGTTATCATCCGAAGAAGGTAAACGATTTTAATGAAAAAATGAGTCTTTTAGCTAATAACGGATTAAACTTAACACAACTCCAAGCTAATAACAATACTTTATTTCATATTGCGGTAGAGAAAAACAGCATCGATTTACTAAAAAAAGTAAACACTTTAAAAATTGATGTAAATACTAAAAACAATGAAGGTTTAACTCCATTACATTTAGCTGCTATGCAGGCTAATAATACCGAGGTAATAAAATATTTATTAAGCATTGGAGCTAACAAATCAATTACTACTGATTTTGATGAAACAGTACACGATTTAGCTAAAGAAAATGAAATCTTAAACAAGAAAAATATAGATATTAGCTTTTTAAAATAAATCAATATAAAATGAAAAAAATCATAGCTCTTTTTATAACTGTATTAACATTAATGGCTTTTAATACAAATGATAGCGCCACCTATAAATGTATGATTCAGATGAAAAATTATACTGGTGAAGGTGCTTACATCGCTATTTCATTATTAAACCCTAATGGAGAATACGAACAAACATTATACGTTCAAGGTGATGATGAAGAATGGTACTCTGATATTACTGAATGGTGGAAATTCCAAGGAAAGGTTCGTACAGATATTGATGCTGTTACTGGTGCAACCATTAGTGGAGGTAACCGAGCAATTACCGTTTTAAAAATTGATAACGATAAAATTAACAAAGGATATAAAATTAGATTTGAATCGGCTGTAGAAGATCAAGAATACTATAAAGACGATGTAGAATTTGAATTAACTACCAATAATCTTAAAGGTAAATTTGAAGGAAATGGATTTATTCGTTACATCCGTTTAATGCCTCAGTAATTTTATCAATAGAAATAGCTAACAAAAATGACCACTTCTATATGGAGATATAGCCACTTAACCTTGGCTATATCTTCTTTCCTTTTTTTACTCATTGCTTCATTAACAGGTATTATTTTAGCTTTTGAACCTATTTCAAAACAGCTTTCAGACTATAGTATTTCTAATACTGAAAAAATAACGCTTGCAGAAACTATTTCTGAACTTCAAAAGCAATATGATGAAATAATTTCTATCTCTGTTGACGAAAATGATTTTGTATCGGCTTCTGTTGTTACTAAAGAAGGAAAAAGTGACACATTTTATGTAAATCCAACTACAGGAAAAAAGTTAGGTGATATTGCAAAAAAGAAATCTATTTTTCAGTTTGCTACGAGCTTACACAGGTCTTTATTTTTAAAATCTACAGGAAGGTTTATTGTTGGTTTTATTTCTTTTTTACTTTGTTTAATTGCGGTAACCGGGCTCATACTTATTACCAAAAGACAAGGTGGGTTTAAAAAGCTTTTTTCTAAAGTTGTAAAAGAAAATTTTGAACAGTATTACCACATTATTATTGGTCGTTACACGCTTATTCCTATTATTATCATCACGCTGACAGGGGTATATTTATCGTTAGATCGGTTTTCAGTGCTACCAACAGAAAAAATTAAACACTCTTACGATTTTTCTTCGGATTCCTCTAATAAAAAAATAACACTTGCTGAATTTCCTGCATTTAAAAATACCACTTTAAATAAAGTAAAAAGTGTTGAATTTCCTTTTTCTGAAGATGAGGAAGATTACTTTTTTGTAAAACTAACCGATAGTGAGCTACTAATTCATCAGTATACAGGAACTATCATTAGTAAAGAAAACCTTTCGTTAACCAGCATACTCTTAAACTGGAGTTTATTATTACATACAGGAAACGGAACTATTATTTGGTCAATTGTATTGTTACTTGCTTCAACATCTATCCTGTTTTTTATCTATTCAGGCTTTGCGATGACCTTCAGCAGAACACAAAAAAGATCGCTACCTAAAAATAAAATAAGCAAAGACAATGCTGAAATCGTCATTTTAGTAGGTTCAGAAACAAACAACACCTACCCTTTTGCTTCGTCTTTATACAATGCTTTAATTAAAAACGGTAAAACCGTTTTCATTGACGTCTTAAACAATTATACTTCGTATAAAAATGCGAAACATCTAATTATATTAACTTCAACTTATGGAGAAGGTGAAGCTCCTTCTAACGCTTCTAAATTCTTACAGCTAGTTCAGCAAACAACTATTCAAAACCCTATAAGCTATTCAGTAGTTGGTTTTGGCTCAAGAGCATATCCTCATTTTTGTCAATTTGCTATTGATATAGATAGTACACTACAACAATTCCCAAACTTTAAAACACTTTTACCTGTTTATAAAATCAATAATCAATCGTTTCAAGATTTTAAAACTTGGGGACATTTATGGAGTGAAAAAACTAGCATACAGTTTGAACTAACACAAGAGATAAAAAAGCATAAAAAACAACAAGTTTTTACCACAGTTTCTAAAACTGATTTAAATAATGATGATTCCTTTTTGGTCCGCTTACAACCAACTAAAAAAATTCGTTTTAACTCGGGTGATTTACTAGCTATCACTCCAAAAAAAGACAATATTGAACGCTTGTACTCAGTTGGAAAAATAGATAATAATATTATACTAAGTATAAAAAAGCATGAACTTGGAGTATGCTCTAACCTACTCTATCAACTAAAAGAAAACGAACCAATTCAAGCAAATATCCAACAAAATAAAGACTTCTATTTTCCTAAGAAAAAGAAAGAAGTAATCCTAATTGCTAACGGAACAGGTATTGCTCCTTTTTTAGGAATGTTACAACATAAAAATGGTACAAAAGCGCATTTATTCTGGGGTGGTAGAACTAAAGAGTCTCTAAGAATGTATACTCCTTTGTTAAAAAACATGGAGCAAAACAATATTCATATTGCTTACTCTCAAGAACAAGATAAAGAATATGTACAAGATTTGCTATTAAAAAAAGAAACTATAATTACTACTGTTTTACAAAACGGTGGAACGATTATGATTTGTGGCTCTATTAAAATGTTAAAAGGTGTTGAGAAAGTATTAGAACAGATAACTTCAAATAAACTAAACACATCTTTAGACCACTTTAAAAAGAATAATCAAATCAAAACAGATTGTTATTAGAAGATAAAAAACAATTTCTCTGTTAGAATACAATCAAGATATTTAGATTACCCAATTGTCAAGTAGTAACTTGATAATTGGGTATATTTTTTCTACATTTAATTACCTTTCATATAAAAATCAACGAATTCTAATTTATCTACTACGAATTCTAATTTACCCCCAATTAGCCTCTACATCTGTGGTAATTTTGATCATATAAAAACAACAATTATGTGGTCAAACAACAATTACTCATCAGTACTAAAAATGTATTTGGAGAAATACACAAGTTTAAAATTACAAATAAACACAAGCGGATTAATCGCTTCTGTTGAAAAACAAGAAAACGGTCAGTGGATTAACGACCGAAACCTTCCTAACATTTTAAATAAACTATCATCTAGTATGAACTTAGGAAAGGATGTAACCATCATTTTACAACAATAATTATATTAACCTTAAAACAAAAAACTATGAAACAAAACATTTTAAAAGTAGGTACAGTAATGGGATTACTACTACTAATCGGAGTATTTTCAAGTTGTAACAACACAAAAAGCGACAATAAAAATCAAGAACTGGGAAACATTGCTACCACTGAAGAAACAATTGAAAAATCAGTTGTGGAATACAGAAATCCCATAGTATTTATTACAGGGAATGACAAAGGAAATAATCATTTTTATGACAGTGCCAGAGTATATTTTAAAGAAAAAAACTACCAAATAATCAATGGCAAGTATTCAGTAGAAGAAATTATTTCTTGGATGAACAACAATGCTACTGAAAATCCTTACGGAGAAGTTCATATCGTAAATAACAACAATCCTTTCCGAGCAATGAATTTAGAAACTGTAGTTAATGGAGATAAAGTAACCGCTGAAACGTTGCAAAAAACAATTACTAAAGGTGCATTACCCTCAGTAAAAAATGAAGCTATTACAGATGATACTAGAATTATTTTTCACACCAATCAATTGGCTGAAAACACTGATTTAGTAAACACTTTAAAAAGTGCTTTTATAACCGAAAGTAAAATCCCTCAAGTAGTTGCATCACCATACTACAATGTTTTTGGAGGTGAATTTTCAAACCATTATTTAGCACAACCGTACTATGTATTTTATCCAACAGCTAATTCACCTGGAAAAGTAGATTTATCAAAAGAAATCGCTAAAAAATATCCAGAAGAAAAGGAAATTTCTTGGTACGATGCTTTAAACAATGAAAGAGAGCGTTATGTAGGTGAACCTTATACAATTCATTATAGTATTCCTGTAAATCTAGAATTAGATTATCATAACTCTGACAACGAAATTCCTCACTTTGTAATGCAAGAAGAAATCATGGATTTCATTGCTAGTGAAGAAGATTTAATGAAAGAAGTTGAGAAAACAACTATTCCTGTAGAAAAATTCAGATGGACGTATACTGTAAAAAACAGTCAGTTAATTATAAAAGGTAAATCTTCTGCACTATGTGTTTTAAAACCTTTAACAAAACCTTACGGTGAGTTAGAACATGTAAAACCAGACACCAACAACAAACGTTTATACGCTATGAAGTAACTAATAATTGTTGAACAAGCGTCATTACGAACTTAGGGAAACCTCATAATAAAAGTAATTACTTCAACCTCCTTCTCTTCGTAATGACGTTTAATTTAAGTATGTTTGTTATAATGAAAACCCAACATCATATTACAAAAACAGCCATGAGAAACAGTTTTGTATTGAGTACTCAAACACACTCAATACAAAATTTTGTTTTTTTATTACTAGGTTATTTTTTTTATGGACTGATAAGTGTTTCTGCCCAAAACCAACCTTTAAAAACCTACACAAAAAATAACGGATTGCCTAGTTTACACATAAACGATGGTATTCAAGATAAAACTGGTTATGTATGGTTAGCTTCTAACAATGGACTAATCCAATTTAATGGAAATGAGTTTACAACTTTTACCACAAAAAATGGATTAGCTTCCAACATCATCAATACCATTTCTACAAAAGGAAATACTATTTTTATTGGTACTGATAAAGGCTTAAGTTTAAAGAATCATCGTGGATTTTTTAATTTTGAAAGTAATAATGTTAACTGCATTTTAACCGTAAAAAACCATACTTTCTTAGGTACCGATAAAGGTATTGTTAGAGTTCGTGAAGATTACCTTTCTCCCCTTCGCACCAATTTTCAAATTGATTTAAACCAAATAAATGACATCTTATTTGATGGAACATTTTACTGGGTAGCTACGAATAAATCTTTATGGAAACTCGATAAACTCATCAACCCAGAAATTTTAAAAAGAATTGATGTAAATAATTACACCTCTATTTTAATTAATGGGAAAACTATCGTTGCAACTACCTACAATAATGGTCTTACGTTTATTACAAACGATAAAGTAGAAACGCAGACTATCACTGCACAAAATGCTACCAAGATAGAAAAAATCAATAATCAATTTTGGGTTATCTCTGAGGATAATGGTATTGAAGTACTAGATGCTAATTTTAATTTCGTTAAAAACATTAATAAATATAACACCTTAACCACCAATGAAATTACTAGTGCTTTTCAAGATAATGAAAATAACACATGGGTTTCTACAAAAGATAAAGGAGTTTACTTTATTAAAAGTGATAAATCAGTACAAAAAAAGCCAACTATTTCTTTTGAAAACATCCAGGTTGTTTTTACAACCTTAGATAGTATTAACATTAATAACTACAACAAAACCCTGCAGCTTCCTGCTGATAAAAACCATATTTCTTTTTATTACAAAACAATAAACATAAACAACTCAAATAAGTTAGAATATCGCTATACACTCAACAATCAAACCAGTCCTTGGAGTACTAAAAACGCTATTGATTTAGCTTATCTTTCTCCAGGAAACTATACATTTTCAGCTCAATCAAGAATTGGAAAAACAGAAAGTGATCCTATTGAGTTTAGTTTTTTTATCGACACACCTATCTATAAGAAAAGCTGGGTCATTTGGTCTAGCGTTGGATTAGCCTGTTTAATTTTAACTCTCATTATTTGGTCATACATTCGAAGAATTCAAGCTAAGAATAAAACTAAAGTAGCGAAGCTAGAGCTGGAAAACCACTTAATATCACTAGAGCAAAAAGCATTACAATTACAGATGAATCCGCATTTTATTTTCAATGTTTTAAACGGAATTAAGGCATTAGGTAATTCGGGTAAATCTGTAGAGTTAAACGCTACAATTAGTAAGTTTGCTACACTTTTACGTGGTGTTTTACACAACTCTAGACAAGAAGAAATTAGTTTAGCAGAAGAAATTACAACGTTAAAAAACTATATTGAACTGGAACAACAGATGAACTCAAACACCTTTGAGTATTCTATAACTACAAACCTTACCATAGATTCTGAAGAAATTTTAATTCCGCCAATGCTTATACAACCTTTTGTTGAGAATAGTATAAAACATGGAATTTCTTCTGTAGAAAATGGAAAAATTGAGATTAATTTCTCTGTAAAGAAAGACCTTTTACATTGTGAAATAGTAGATAACGGGATTGGAATTCATCAATCGAAAGAACTAAAAAAAGTAAGCTCACATAAATCAGTAGCATTAAAAGTTACACAAGAGCGAATTCAAAACCTCTCAAAAAAGAGTACTATTTCTATTAATGAAATATATAATGAAGAGAAAATAATAGGGACTAAAGTACTTTTTAAAATTCCTTTAAAAACTGATTTTTAAAACATGACAAAACTTACTGCAATTTTAGTAGATGACATGCCTACTGCTTTAAATATGTTGCAAAACGACCTTACTCAGTTTCATCCAGAAATTGAAATTATTGGCACTGCTAAAAGTGTGGTTGAGGCTTCAAAAGTTTTACGTAAACAACAACCAGATATTTTATTTTTAGATATTATGTTAGGTGATGGTACAGGTTTCGATGTTTTAGAAATTCACCCAAACCTATCTTCAAAAATTATTTTTGTTACAGCTAGTGACGAGTATGCTATTAAAGCTTTTAAGTTTGCTGCTATTGATTATGTACTAAAACCATATTCGAATGAAGACTTAACAAATGCTATTAGTAAAGCAAAAAATCAAATTAAACCCGATAAAGAACAGTTAACAGTACTTCAACAATCCATTACAAAACCGAGTCAACGTCCTAAAAAGATATCATTAAACACTTCTAATAAGATAATGGTGGTAAATTTAGATGATATTGTCCGTTGTCAGTCGGATAATAATTACACTGAGTTTTTTATGAATGATGGACAAAAAATATTGGTTGGAAAAACTCTAAAATACTTTGCTGACATGTTAAAAGAATTAGATTTCTTAAGAGTTCACCAAAGCCATCTAATTAATATTCAGTTTATTAAAGAATTTATAAAATCTGATGGTGGTTATTTAGTTTTAAAAAACAAAACAACGGTTCCTGTTTCAGTTCGTAAAAAAAATGAAGTTATTAGCGTTTTAGAAAAAATGTAATTACCGTTTTTTTCCTATTTCCTCAGGTTTTTTAACACTTTTGTTAAAGTTTTATTAATTTTTTATTTACCTTAGTGTTTATAAACTAAAAAAATATGGTTGCATTTAAACCGGAAAAAGGTAGGTTATTAATTGCTGAACCAGCAATTTTAAATGATAGTTCTTTTAAAAGAGCTATTGTTTTACTTACTGAGCATAATGAAAAAAGTTCAGTGGGTTTTATTTTAAACAGACCTTTAGACCACGTACTTAGCGATTTAGTTCCTGAGATAGACTGTGATTTCACAGTATATCAAGGCGGACCAGTAGAACAGGATAATTTATATTTTATCCATAAAGTTCCACACTTGCTTCCTAATAGTATTGAAGTTGCAAACGGTATTTACTGGGGGGGTGATTTTGACCTTTTAAAAGAGTTATTAAACAATAAACAGTTAAAGGCTGGTGATATTCGTTTCTTTTTAGGATATTCTGGTTGGGGAACAAGCCAACTGGAAGAAGAGTTATTAATGAATTCTTGGTTTATTGCAGAGAACGACTACGAAAATATTTTGACCACCAATGATCGAAATTTTTGGAAAGACAAGTTACTCCAACGAGGTGGAAAGTATAAAATTTGGGCTAACGCTCCTAGCGATATTCAAATGAACTAGCCCTAGCTAGTTACTATTGCAAGCTTTAAGCTACTTTTTATTTTATTTGTTATCTCTGTTGAAAACTCTTTTTTACGATAATTGGTAACTGACTGAATTCCAACAATGGCGTTGGTTATAAAAACTTCATCTGCTTTTTGAATTTCAAAAGGAGAAATAGTTGTTTCTTCTATTGTATATTCTGGATGTTTTTCTATAATTTCAATTACTTTTTTTCTGATAATTCCTTTAATACAGCCTTCAGTTAAAGCAGGTGTTTTTATAACTCCTTCTTTTATTATAAAAATATTTCCGTTAATAGCTTCAACAACCCCTTTACGTTCATTTAGTAAAATACAGTTATCTAAATCATTTTCTTCAGCAAAAACAGCAGCCAATGTATTCAACATTCTGTTTGTTGTTTTAATTGTTGAAAGTAACCCTGAATAATTATAAAAATCTTTAAAAACATCCATTCTATACACCTCTTTTTCTGTATATTCTAATGGAGTTCCTTCAATAATATAATCTATCTCGTTTGTAACGGGTGTATATAAACCACCATCTTTTCTAAAAACAGTTAATCGCACTCTATAAGTAGAAGATTCAGGTAATTCCTTTATTACCTGAAGGATTTCATCTTGTAAAAACTCAAGGGTAAACTTCATAGGTATCTTCATACGAAGCATTCGCATTGATGCCATTAATCTAAAATAATGATCTTCAACAAAAACAACTTTACCGTTTAATACTTTGATTGTTTCAAAAATAGCATCTCCATATTTAAAAGCTCTATTCTTTGTTGAAATTTGTACTTCGTTATCAGAAATTAAAGTTCCATTAAAGTTTACCATTTCTTAAAATTTTAATTGCAAACTTACAATTTAGGTGAATATTAGCCACAAAAAAACTCGACAAAATTGCCGAGTTTACCTTTTAGTTCTTTTCTCCTTGTGTGTTAAGCTCCTATTGTATGCTTTAATTCTTCTATTTGATTTTGCCAAAGCATTTTTGCTTCCTCAGCATCGTCTTCATCATCAGCAAAATCTGTAACAATTACAGCAACATCTTTTGTTAATGGATCTACTTCTATTTTAAACTCAAAATAACTATCATCACCCTCACTTTCAGTCCATTTAAACTTAATACGCTCATCTGTTTTCTTGGTAATAATCTTTGCCTCTTCTTCAGAATCATCCCAAATAAAAGTAATAAGCTTTCCTCGTGAATTCACTCTGTCTGCAAACCATTCTTCTAAACCTGCTGGTGTTGCAAAATATTGGTATAACATACTTGGAGATGCATGAATAGGAAACTCTAACTCAAATTTAACTTTGCTCATTTATTTTTTTCTTTAAGTGCCAATATATATAATTATTTTTTAAAAAAAAATTTAAATGTTTGTTGCCTAAAACTAAAAAGTAATTATATTTGCACCCGCAATCAGGCGAGGTAGCTCAGTTGGTTAGAGCGCAGGATTCATAACCCTGAGGTCGGCAGTTCAAATCTGCTCCTCGCTACAAAACCCAAATCATTCGATTTGGGTTTTTTTTATACCTATATTTTCATACACATTTTAAAATGAACACCGACCTTTCGCACTTCAAACTCATCTCCTATTATTCTAAAACCCATACTTTTATAAAAACCAATAGCTTCTTTTCTAGCATTACACCATAAAGTAATAATATCCTTACCCTTTAAAACACTTTTAGCTTCTTCTACTAACATTCTTCCGGCTCCCATCCCTCTGACCTCTGGTAATGTTGCCATTCCTCTTAATTGATATTGCTCACCTTTAATGACATCAGTTTTATTCTGTATAAAAGATGCTATACCTACCAATTTATTATTGTGAAAAGCTCCTAAATGAAAGCTCCTTTCATACTCATCTTCTTTAAACTTATAAGGTAGGTCAATGTTATTTCGTAAAACAGTTAATCGAATATTATAGGTTTCTTGAGCTGATATATTTTTTATTTTTATCATCTTAAATTTCTTTAATCCAAAAATACAGAATGAATATAAGTTTTAACCTAATTAGTAAAGAAGATATTCTTACAATCCTTCCTCTTTTACGTAAAGCAAATACTACTACGCCACAAAATATTTTAGAAGCTAGAGTTTTAGAAATGGCTGAGTATTCAAACTATGAATGTGTAGGTGTTTTTGATGATGATAAGCTTATAGGTGTATGTGGGCTTTGGTATAGCACTAGACACTATATCGGTAAAAGTGTAGAGCCAGATCATGTGATTGTTGATAAAACTTATAGAGGCAACAATATTGGCAAACAACTTTTTAAATGGATTTATGATTATACGAAATCCAAAGGCTGTGAAGCTGTTGAGTTAAACACTTATACTGCTAACAGAAAGTCTCATAAATTTTATTATAACGAAGGCTTTGAAATATATGGTTTCCATTTTCTAAAAATTATAAGAGATGAACAATCTTTTTTTTAATTAGAATACAATTAAAACACCCCAAAAAATAGCATAAAACCTTACTTATATTACGGTTTATTTTTTAATGTTCTTTTTTAAATAATTTAAGTTTGAGAAACTTAAAACTTTTATAATGGTAAAGAATATTTCAAACTTAGGAACTAAGTTAAACAAAAAGGAACAACGATTTATTAACGGTGGTAAAAAACAATGTTTATTACCTGACAATACCTGTTCTGAAATTTGGATTGGTTGTGCAGAATCTCAATGCCAGCCTCAACCTTTTTAAAAAACTAAGCGGGTTCTCCCGCTTTTTTTCTCCTCCTTTAATACTTCAACCGTAAAATCTATACTTTTTATTAGAGCTACAAATCAAAAAAAATATTTTTTTGGTTTGTCCTTACTTTTTTTACGTCTTTTTATTCTTTTATTTATTAAATTCTAATTAACTTTGTAGTACTTAAGAGACGTCTTAAGTTCTTTTTCATAGCAATTTTCCCACTCAATTTTTTGAGTGGGTTCTTTTTTTCATGAAACTATAAATTAAAGACCATAATTAGCCTCCCCTTTAATAATACCCACTAGCATGGGCTTCATTATTCATACTTTATAATTAAAAACGAAGCTATGTTTATTAAGTTAAATTTCATCTTATAGATTATTGCATATTTAGCTTTTATTGTTTTTACATTTCTTTTAAAAAAAGGATATCAATAATTAATGTTATTTGTTAATTTTAGTTAAGTAAGATTTTACCTTACTTTTTTTACGGCTTTTCAATAATTTGTTTTTTTGTTTTTTTTAGATTTGAGAAATTTAAAAACTCGAATTATGTTAAAGAACATTTCTAACTTAGGTACAACCTTAAACAAATCAGAGCAAAAAATAATTTTAGGTGGTAATCCTCCAGACCAAGATGTTGACCTAGGTGACCCAACTATTGAACCATGTATAGAATCTTTGTGTTATACAGATATGGAAAACATGTGTAACCATAAATGTTGTGAACATATTAAACTTATTTGTTAATTTTAAAAAGCTCTTCGGAGCTTTTTAAAATTATTATCGTAAATCAAATATCAACAACATTATTACTAATAGATGATACATCTATCATTCTACTGTTTTAATATTTTTTTTCTAACATTACCAATACCATGATTATTTAATTTTTCAATGTTTATCATTGTCTTAATAATTTTATTTTTTTTATCATGAGTAAATTATATCCTGGTGATACCGTATGTTTTTTTAATGAAAAATTCACTGTATTTGACAAAAAAGGTAATGGAGAAAGATGTAAAGGAAGTTTCATTCCTGTCCTTAAAACCTATAATACTACTTACAGTTTCAAAAAGGACCATCTTAAATTAGTTATTTAACTATCATCTAAGTTTGGAGTATTTATTATAGATACTCCAAACTTATTATCCTTTTTACTACAGTTTTACTTTATTCTATTTTTAATATTTTTGCTCACATGCATGAAATTATTATAGATACTTTATTCTTAATATTCTCTTTCTTTTTTATCAGAAAAGGTTCAATTTTTCTTATAAGTAGATCAAAAAAATTCCATGAAAAATATAGAACAGCTTTAGCTGACAAAGACAGATTTTTCAATTTTTTCCAACTATTTTTTAATATCTTTTCATGGGTTACTATCCTTTTAGTCTTTGTTATTTGGTTCAGATTTCTCACATCTTAAAACCTATAGTTTAAAAACACAATACGCAACCAATATTCCTTTTATTACTCTTGAGTTCTGAGTTTGGATTACCTTTTATTTCAAAAGGTGATTCGCTTAAAAATTGAATATAAAAAAAGGCTATCTTTTCAGATAGCCTTTTCTATATAGTTATGTATAGGTTATAAACTAACCACAACTTTAATCTACAATTTCTACATTAAAAGCGTTTAAGCCTTTTTTACCTTGTTCGGTATCGTAACGTACTTTGTCATTCTCTCTAACATCGTCAATTAACCCTGAGTTGTGTACAAAAATATCTTCTCCTGATTCTGATGATGTAATAAATCCAAATCCTTTTGAGCTGTTAAAAAATTTCACTATGCCTTCTTGCATCTTACTTAAATTTTAAATTATTATATAATGTTGTGTAAAAGAAGAACCTTTATATAACTATTTTATAATGTTATTACACAGTTACAAAAAGCTATTATGCTATAAACACTTAAAAAAAATAAAGGAATAATGAAATAAAAAAGGCAAGAAGAGAATAAACTCAAAAAACTAATTAATATATACTACCTTGAAATAATTAAGGTGTTCTACTTGAACGCGACAAAGATAGTCTTTTTTAATTGATTATTTAGATATTAGTTCCTTTTTAAATTTTTAAATCATGTTCAGCATCATAATTTATGATACACTGCAAGAATATTGAAACAGGTTTTAGTGCATTTTATTACATAAAAAATAGATTTTATACTCATCTCTATAAATACTCTTACAGCATATAAAATATTTAAAACCTTATACTATTCACTTTCTGAAAGTTATGTCTAAAAGGTAAATTCTTTGTTAATTTTTTTTAAAAAAGTCTTTGCAGATATTAGAAACAGTCTTATATTTGCAACCGCTTTACTGCGGGAGTAGCTCAGTTGGTAGAGCGTCAGCCTTCCAAGCTGAATGTCGCCAGTTCGAACCTGGTCTCCCGCTCTAATTAAAACATAGCAAGTAATTGCAAAAACTTTACCAATGCGAGAGTAGCTCAGTTGGTAGAGCGTCAGCCTTCCAAGCTGAATGTCGCCAGTTCGAACCTGGTCTCTCGCTCAAAAAAACCGAAACTAATGTTTCGGTTTTTTTATTTATTCATTTTTAGTTTATCTCCAAAGAAAAATAACCCCGCAATAATTAATGCCATAACACCAATCATTACCGTGTGATTTGTTATCACACTTGGTCGCAACAATAATGTTATTAAGTAACCACCTATCGCTCCGCCTAAATGTGCTGAATGACCAATATTTCCCACTTGATTTTTCATTCCGTAAATAGAGTACAACAAATACCCAACACCAAAAACATATCCTGGAATTGGAACTGGTATTGGCAACATAATTAACTCCATACCTGGGTACAACATTATAGAAGAAAATATGACTCCTGACACTCCTCCTGATGCTCCAACTGCACTATAGTAAGGTACCTTTTTATGCTGATACAGCGAATACATACTTCCCGCGATTAAACTCACAAAATAAATTAGTATAAAGTTTAATGTTCCAAAACTTGAATCAACCACTTTTCCAAATAAATACAAAGCATACATGTTAAAACCTAAATGCAACCAATCTACATGTAAAAAACCAGAAGTTAGCATGCGTATTTTCTCTCCACCCAATATTTTTTGAACCTGAAATTTATAGCGATCAAAAAAAGCAGCATCGTTAAACCCTTTAAGAGATACTAATACATTAGCTACAATTAGTATAATAATAATTTGACTCATAGTTTTATATATATCCACAAACATAAACAAAAGTTAATAAAGTAAATCATTCATTAATTAATACGATATTTGCCTAAAATTAAAACTTAATGAAACTACTCATATTTATTATTGTGTATCCACTTATATGGATATTATCAATTTTACCAATGAGATTATTATATATAATTTCTGATTTTTTTCGCTTTATTGTTTTCGACCTTGTAGGCTACCGTAAAAAAGTTGTTGTTAAAAACCTAAAAATGGCTTTTCCAGATAAAAGTGATAAGGAAATAAAAAACATTGCAAGAAAGTTTTATAAACACTTTGTCGATTTAATTTTTGAGAGTATCAAATCTTTTACAATTAGTGAAAAAGAAATACTTAAACGCTATAAATACAAAAACCCTGAACTTGTTAACAAACTTGCAAAAGAAGGCAAAAGTATTGCTTTAGTAGGAGCGCATCAAGCTAACTGGGAATGGTCTATAAACACTCCTTTAGTTTTAGATATACCTGTTTTTGGAGCATATACTAAACTGGCTAATAAATATTTTGAAAAAGTAGTAAAAACATCAAGATCCAAGTTTGGTGTTACTGGTTTTAAAACTTCTGAAACCATAAAGGGAATTCACAAAAATTACAAAAACAACACACAAGGACTCTACATACTACTTAGTGACCAGTCTCCTCAAGTGCACAAAACTCACTATTGGTCTGAATTTTTAGGAGTAAAAGTTCCCATACATACAGGAGCTGAAATACTTTCAAAAAAATATGATTTTGCAGTAGTTAATTATGCTGCAAGAAAAATTAAGAGAGGTTATTTTGAAGTTGAGTTTGAACTGATAACAGATTCTCCAAAAGACTTTGAAAACTATCAAATAACAGACAAATATTTAGAAATTACCGAACGAAATATTAGGAAACAACCTGAGTTTTATTTATGGACACATAAGCGTTTTAAACATAAAGACAAATATGAGCAATGGCTAAAAAACAGAAAAGCTTCTCAGAAATAACTGAGAAGCTTTTTTATTGCTTATCTAAATAAGTTTACTCCACAAAAAAAGCCTTTCTACTTAGAAAGGCTTTTGCTTTTTGGGTGAAAGACCGGGTTCGAACCGGCGACCTCCGGAACCACAATCCGGCGCTCTAACCAGCTGAGCTACAATCACCATGTAACTTGCGGGTGCAAATATACAAGCTTTTCATATTTTGGCAAAATTTTTTATTAAATTAATTTACTTAAATTTTCTACTGCCACATAACGTTCTGATGTAAAGCCTTCTGCAAAATCAACTCCAATTAATCTTCCTAAATCTCTTGCTCTATACTCAATACTATCAGTAAAGTTTACACTAGTTATTGGTGTTTCTGGTTCGTTACTCTTAGGATTAAAAAACTGCGATGAGTACGCCATGACCGAACCTATCTTTTTATCCATAAAACCTGTAACATCTACTACAAAATCAGGCTCTATATTTTTCCATTGTATATAATGATATACTTGCTTTGGTCGCCACTTTTCTTGTTTAACTCCATCTAACGCTGTTTCTATTTTAAGTAAACCGCTTAAAAAGCATGCATCAGACACTAACTTACTTCCTTTTGGGTGATCAATATGACGATCGTCAATAGCATTACACAATACTATTTCTGGTTGATACTTACGTATCATTTTAATAATTTCTAATTGATGCTCTCTATCATTCTTAAAAAAGCCATCTGCAAAGCCTAAATTTTCACGTACTGATATTCCTAAGATTTCACCAGCTATTCTTGCTTCATTATCTCTTAACTCAGCAGAACCTCGTGTTCCTAATTCTCCTCGGGTTAAATCGACTATACCTACTTTATTTCCTAACGAAATTTCTTTGGCTATTGTAGCGGCACACCCTAATTCAACATCATCTGGATGCGCTCCAAAAGCTAATATATCTAGTTTCATTTATTGTATTGTTTTTTGTAATGCTTGTTCTATATCTTCAATTAAATCTTTTGTTTCTTCTATTCCTACCGAAAAACGAATAAGTCCGTCTCTTATTCCTTGCTTTGCTCTTTCTTCTGGTGAAAGTAACGCATGCGAGGTTTCTGCAGGACTTAGCATAGTACTTTCAACTCCTGCTAAACTCATAGACGGTTTTATCAATGCTAAATTACGTTGAAATATCATAGCATCAATTTCTTCTTGTAATTCAAAAGACAACATTCCTCCAAAATACTTCATTTGAGATTTGGCTAACTCATAATTTGTATGCGACTTTAACCCTGGGTAATATACCTTAGCTATATGCTCATTTTTTTCTAAAATTTTTGCTATTTTTAAGGCATTCTTGCTTTGGCGTTTTACACGTAAATTCATTGTTTTTAAACTGCGCTCTAGCATCCACACCGTAAAATCACTTAAACTCCCTCCTAAGTTCTTAGCTAAATTCCATATTTTCTTTATATGTTCTTCTGAAGCAGCTACGGCTCCTGCCAAAATATCTGAATGGCCTCCCATATATTTAGTCGCAGAATGTATCATAATATCAACTCCAAAATCAACTGGAGTTTGATTAATTGGAGAGGCAAAAGTATTATCAATCATTGTTACAACACCATGTTGCTTTGCTAAATTAGCAACAGCCTGTATATCTACTACTTTTAATAAAGGATTGGATGGAGTTTCAATAAAAATTACACGTGTGTTTAGTTGAATTTCTTTTTCAAAATCTTCAATAGCTAAACTGTTGGTAAACGAATATTCTATTCCAAATTTTTCAAATTCTTCTACTACAAAATTATAGGTTCCTCCGTACAACGTTTCTTGCAGTACTACATGGTCTCCTTTTTGTAAAAAAGCTAATAAAGAAGTGCTAATAGCTGCCATACCCGAACCAAATAGTAAGCCTGATTCTGTTTTTTCTAAAGCAGCTATTTTTTTACACAACGCTTCTTGATTAGGTGTATTAAAATAACGTGGATACCTTTTTACATCTACATTTTCAAATTGGTAAGAAGTTGACATGTATATTGGTGAAATAGCTCCTTTAAATTGTTCGTCTTTTATTTCACCAACATGCGTACAAATAGTATTAATGCCTAATTTTTGCTTGGTATTCATAGTAATAAGAGATTTTAAAATCTTAGACTTTAGATTTCTTTACAGAACTTTAATAGCTAAGTTACAAAAACTACCTTATACCTTAACAGATTTCCATTTTCCTTTTTTAAACATCCAAATACCAACAATGGCAATTAAAATTTCTGCTAAGGTTATTGCTAAAAAGACCCCAATAGGGCCAAAACCTAACGTAATTGCCATAAGGTATGCAAACGGTAATTGGAATAACCAAAAACACACAAAATTGATATAGGTCGGTGTTTTCGTATCACCTGAACCATTGAATGATTGAATTACAACCATTCCGTATGCATACGCTATATATCCTGCCGCCATAATTTGTAAACACAATGCTCCATTTTCAACAACTTCAGAATTTTCAGAAAACCATCCTAAAAAAGTTGGGGCAAAAACTATATAAATCAATGATACTATTCCCATAAAAATAGCACAGTATTTACTGGTAATCCAAACAGATTTCTCTGCCCTTTCCGGTTGTTGTGCTCCTAAGTTTTGACCTACCAATGTTGCTGCTGCATTACTCATTCCCCAAGCAGGCATTAAAGTAAACATCATTATTCGAATAGCAATTGTATATCCAGCAAGTACTTCGCTTCCAAATTCAGACATAATTCGCATTAAAAACACCCAGCTTGAAGTTCCAATAATAAACTGCCCTATTCCACCTAATGACACTCTAATTAAGTTTATCATTACTGAAGCTCTTATCACTAGATCTTTAACAACTAATTTTACTTTACCTGCCCCAAAGAACAATACTAGTAATTGTGCCACAACTGCTGTTCCTCTACCTATTGTTGTTGCTATAGCTGCTCCTTCTACTCCGTATGCAGGTATAGGTCCTAATCCGAAGATAAAAATAGGATCAAGGATAATATTTAATCCGTTTGATAAAATCAACGTCCACATTGCTATAGATGCATTTCCTGCTCCTCTAAAAATAGCATTGATTAAAAACAGTAACATTACAGTAATGTTTCCTCCTAACAATACTTGGGTATAACCAAAACCTTCAGCTATTAAGTCTGGCTCCCCTCCCATGAGTGCCAGTATTTCTTTCGGATATAAAATTCCTACAACACTAATAAGTATTGAAATAAATACTCCTAGAAAGATAACTTGTACTGCTGTTTGGTTTGCTCCTTCTGAGTCTTTTTCTCCCGTTCTACGAGCAACTAAAGCGGTTGCCGCCATACTTAACCCTATAGCAACTGCATATACTAAAGTTAGTACCGACTCTGTTAGTCCTACAGTAGCTACAGCATTTACACTTACTCTCGATACATAAATAATATCTACCAAAGCAAAAATAGATTCCATCAGCATTTCTAAAATCATCGGAATTGCTAATAAAAAAATTGCCTTACGAATGCTTCCTGTCGTAAAATCTTGCTGTCTTCCTAAAACAGCGTCTTTAAAAAGTGAGAATATGGTTTGTTTTGATGTTTGATTGTAATCAGTCATTATAAAGTTTATATATATACATAAAATTGTCTTAAAAAAATTAAGACATAACTATTTGTTGCTCAAGCAACACTGCTATGTGAGGTGACTTATACAATCATAATGGTACAAATATGCGAAAATATTTTTAATTAATTTCAATATCTTCGTGCTATGATTAAGGTTGCCATTATAGGAGGCGGTAATGTAGCTACACATTTAGCCAATGCTTTTAGTAAAACAAACGAAGTATCGTTAGTACAGGTTTATGCTCGAAATATTGAACAAGTTCAACATTTAAAAGGAGTTACTTCTATTACAAATAGCATAGAGCTTTTAACAAAAGCTGATGTATATATCATTGCTGTTTCTGATGATGCTATTGGTGATGTTTCTCATAAAATTGAACAAAAAAACGGTTTAGTAGTGCACACTTCTGGAAGTGTGGCTATGCAATCGTTACAAAACACTGGTCGCAAAGGTATTTTTTACTTATTGCAAAGTTTTTCAAAAGACAAAGAAGTTAATTTTGATGAAATTCCGTTTTGTTTAGAAGCTGAAAATGAAGAAGACTTACGGTTATTAGAAGATCTAGCAAAATCAATCGGAAAAAAGATATACCGTATCAATTCTGAACAACGTAAACGATTACACGTCGCAGCCGTTTTTGTAAATAACTTTACCAACCACATGTATAAGATTGGTGCTGATATTTGTAATGAATACCAAGTTCCTTTTGAAGTATTACAACCGTTGGTTAAAGAAACAGCTCAAAAAATAACCAAGTTGAGTCCTGAGGCAGCACAAACAGGTCCTGCCAAAAGAAATGACCAAAAAACTATTCAAAATCATTTAGCATTATTAAATGCTGAACAACAAGAAATTTATAAACTTATTACAAAATCAATCCAAAAAAATGGAAAAGAGTTATAAAGAATACTTACCTCAAATAGATACTTTTATTTTTGATGTAGATGGTGTGTTGACTAACGGAATTGTAACCGTTTTTCCTGATGGGCAACTCTTACGTCAAATGAATATTAAAGATGGGTACGCTTTAAAAGCTGCTGTAAAAGCAGGCTACAGAGTTTGTATCATCTCAGGAGGAAAAAATGAAGGTGTACGTACACGCTTAGAAGGCTTAGGTATTACTGATATTTATTTAGGTGCTCATAACAAAATTCAACAGTTTAATGAATTGGTTGAAAAGCACAAATTGAATCCTGAAAATGTGATGTACATGGGAGATGACATTCCTGATTATCCTGTAATGAAACTCGTTGGAATGCCTTCTTGCCCTAACGATGCCGCTCGTGAAATACAACAAATTTCAAAATACATTTCTGATAAAACTGGCGGTAACGGTTGTGCTCGTGATATTATTGAACAAGTGTTACGTGTACAAGGAAAATGGGATAGCAATTTTGATGCACAATACGATTAATTGGAATACTTTTTGAAAACGATATATTATTAAAACTTATACATAATGAAAAAAATACTTTTTACTTTAGTACTTACTACCATTAGCTTTTCAATGAGCGCACAAACTATTTTCGGAAAATGGGAAAACCGCGATGAAGAAACTAACAAAGTTGATTCTGTAATTGAAGTATATAAAAAAGACGGAAAAGCATACGCTAAAATTGTTGAGATTACAAACGAAAAACGTCAAGAAGCTGTTTGTGATAAATGTAGCGGAAAGCGTAAAAACACCCCTATTTTAGGAATGAATATTTTAACAGGACTAAAAAAAGATGGTGACGAATGGAGCGGTGGGAAAATTTTAGATCCTAAAAACGGAAAAGAATACAAGTGCTATATTAAACTAGAAAATAATGACAAGTTAAAAATTAGAGGTTACATCGGTTTTGCTGCCTTTGGTAGAACAGCCTACTGGCACCGAAAAAACTAAACATCATTCAAAAGCATCAATTTTTAATGATGCTTTTTTTATAAAAAAATAAAAGACTTTAATGTCTTTTATAAAGAAAACCAATATCTTTGTAACATATTATATTTATATGTTTTCAAAATCTTGTGAATACGGTTTAAGAGCAACTATTTTTGTTGCAGAGCAATCTAGCTTAGACAACAAAGTTGGTGTAAAAGCCATTGCTGCTGCTATTGATTCTCCAGAAGCTTTTACAGGAAAAATATTACAAATTTTAACGAAGAATAATATCATAGATTCTATTAAAGGACCTTATGGCGGTTTTGTAATTAACAAAGCCAACCTTAAAAAAATTCGTTTAAGTGATATCGTTCGTGTATTAGATGGCGATAGTATTTATACAGGCTGCGGATTGGGTTTAAAACAATGTGACGATAGCTCTCCCTGCCCTCTTCACTTTAAATTTATAGAAATTAGAGACAACTTAAGAAAAATGTTAGAAAGGAATACCCTTCATGATATATTATACACAAATGATAAGGAAAATACTTTCTGGCTAAAACGAGAATAAAAAAATTTACAATAATAAAAGATAAAAAGGTCTTTTTATTATCTATAAAAACATAAACTAAAACAAAATGGAAATAAATAACAACTCAATAGTAGCTGACATAGTTGCAAACAACTATAAAACAGCTACAATTTTTAAACTATATGGAATTGATTTTTGTTGCAATGGTAATAGAACTATTCAAGAAGTTTCAATGAAAAAAAATATTATTCCAGATACGTTAATCAATAAACTAATTCGTATTGATAAGGGTTCAAAATCAAATAACGATTATCAAAACTGGTCGTTAGATTTTTTGTGTGATTACATCTACCAAAATCATCATACCTATGTTGAAAAACAAATACCTGAAGTTTTAGAATACTTAACTAAAATAGCTAAGGTACATGGTAACAATCACACTGAGCTACATGAAGTTTTACAGCTTTTTAAAAAAAGTGCAGGTGAACTAACAACCCACATGAAAAAAGAGGAACTTATTTTATTTCCTTTTATTAAAAAATTAGTCACGGCTTGTAATACGAACACTCCACTTTCACTCCCTCCTTTTGGCACGGTAGAAAACCCTATTAACATGATGCATACTGAGCATGATAATGAAGGAGATAGATTTAGAATCATTTCAAAACTTACTAATAACTACACTCCTCCTACTGATGCCTGCAACACTTATGAAGTTGCTTTAGCCATGCTTCAGGAGTTTGAAGAAGATTTACACAAACACATTCATTTAGAAAACAACATTCTATTTAAAAAAGCAATCAAATTAGAAAATCAATTAAATAACTAATAATGAGAAAAATTTGGACTGGATTTATTGCAGTAGTGGTACTATCATTTATTGCATTAATATGGGTAGGTACAGAAGTTTACCAAACCCAACCCCCTATACCTGAAACAGTAAAAGTTAACGGAAGTAACGAAACTATATATACTAAAAAAGATATTCAAGATGGACAAAATATATGGGAATCTATTGGAGGAATGGAAGTGGGTTCTATTTGGGGACACGGAAGTTATGTAGCTCCAGACTGGACAGCCGATTGGATTCATAAAGAAGCTGTTTATTTACTAAACTATTGGTCAAAAAGAGATTTTAATATTGAGTATAACACTTTAGATGAAGAAAATAAAGCAGCTTTAAAAGCTCGACTGATAAAAGATATTAGAACCAATACCTTTAATGAAAAAGACCAATCAATAACTATTTCAAAAGAACGAAAAGAAGCTATTGTAGTAAACTCAACACATTACACAAACATCTTTTCGAAAGGTCATGAAAAATATGCCATTCCAGAAGGCGCCTTAACCGATATTGAAAAACTACGAAAACTAAATGCTTTCTTATTCTGGACCTCTTGGGCAGCAAGTACAGAAAGACCTGGAAAGGATTACACCTATACCTCTAACTGGCCTCATGAGCCGTTAATTAATAATACTATTACTCCCGATTCACAACTTTGGTCAGGGTTCTCTATAATTTTATTACTACTATTTATTGGAGTGTTAACTTATTATTACATCCGAAACCATGAAAAAGGAGAAGCAGTAACAAACCCAAACAAAGATCCTTTACTCGACTTAAAGCTATTTAGGTCTCAAAAAGCAGTATTGAAGTACTTTTTAGTTATTTCCCTACTTATTGTATTACAAGTTGTTCTGGGAATTGTTACTGTACATTACACGGTAGAAGGACAAGCTTTCTTCGGATTTAATTTATCTGAATATCTTCCGTATTCAATTTCTAGAACATGGCATACACAACTTGCTGTATTTTGGATTGCTGCTACTTGGTTAGCTACAGGGTTATTCTTAGCACCAATAATCAGTGGTAAAGAAATGAAGCACCAAGTTTTCGGCATCAACTTCTTATTTGTAGCCTTATTAATAATTGTATTAGGGTCTATGCTAGGAGAATGGTTAGGTGTACATCAATTTTTAGACTTAACCACTAATTTCTTCTTTGGTCACCAGGGATACGAATACATGGATTTAGGTAGATTCTGGCAAATATTCTTAGGTATTGGTTTAATATTATGGGTAGTTATGGTTGGTAGACACGTGCTGTATGGTATCCGTAAAAAAGACGATTCTAAACATTTGCTTTCTATCCTATTAATAGCTGTAATTGCTATTGGTATGTTCTTTTTCTCAGGATTAATGTATGGAGAAAACAGCTCATTACCAGTAATTAATTATTGGAGGTGGTGGCTCGTACACTTATGGGTAGAAGGTTTCTTTGAGGTATTTGCTACGGTAGTTATTGCTTATATCTTTTCTCGAATGAAAGTTATTTCAACCAAAACGGCAGGAAAAACAGCAATTGCCTCTGCTACTATATTTTTAGCAGGAGGTATTATTGGTACCCTACACCACTTGTATTATTCAGGAACACCAGTACAAGCTATTGCTTTAGGAGCTACGTTTAGTGCTTTAGAAGTAGTACCTCTTACCTTAATGGGATTTGAAATTAGAGAAAACTGGAATTTGTTGAAAAAGAATGCTTGGATTCAACGTTATAAATGGCCTATCTTTTTCTTTATTGCTGTTGCCTTTTGGAACATGGTAGGTGCTGGTGTATTCGGGTTCTTAATCAACCCTCCTATTGCACTATACTACATTCAAGGGTTAAATACTACTGCAGTACATGCGCACACAGCCTTGTTTGGAGTATATGGAATGTTAGGTATGGGCTTTATTTTAATCTGTCTACGCCTATATTCAAATATTCCTTGGAACGAAAAATTAGTAAAAAATGCATTTTGGTTCTTAAATATTGGATTGGTATTAATGGTCGTATTAAGCTTATTACCAGTTGGTATAATTCAAGCATACACCTCAATAACCAAAGGGTATTCTTTTGCCAGAGATCCTGAACTACTATACAACCCTACAGTACAAACCCTAAAATGGATGCGAATGATTGGTGATATAGTATTTTCTTTAGGTATTGTATGTTTCTGCTGGTTTGTAGTTAAAACAACTATAAATGCCATAAAACAAAAATCGTAAACCCCTCTTTATTTTTATAAAAAGTCTGTGTAAACCCCATCTATACAGACTTTTTTTATTACCCTATTTTTAGCGAGGTCATACTTAAAGAACCCGCTAATAGTTTATCATTAAAAAGCTGAATTTCTTCATTTTTTTGTTGCAATCCTAAACTATAAATCAACGGTAAATAATGATCTGGTGTTGGTATTGCAAACTGAAAAGCTTTCGACTGTTTAGTGTAATTAATCAGTGGTTTATAATTTCCTTCTAACAAATATTCATTAATCGTTTCTCTAGCTTCAATAGCCCAATCAAATCCGTAGTTATCCTTTTCAAAATTCTTCCAATCAACTAGCCTTAGGTTATGAACAATATTTCCGCTTCCTATAATTAATATGCCTTTCTGTCTTAACGATGTTAGCTGTTTGGCTAATTCAAAATGATAATTAGCGTCTTTGGTATAATCAATACTTAATTGAATTACAGGTATATCAGCCTTCGGAAATAAATGCTTTAATACGGTCCAAGCACCATGATCTAACCCCCAATGCTCATCTAATTCTACAAAATTAGGATGTAACAATTGTTTGGTTTCTTTTGCTAGCTCTGGGCTTCCGATTGCTGGATATTGCTGTTCAAATAACTCTTGAGGAAAACCACCAAAATCATGAATTGTTTTGGGCATTTCCATTGCTGTTACTTTTGTTCCTTTGGTAAACCAATGCGCCGAAATACAAATGATTGCCTTTGGCTTTGGAAGTGTTTTTGAAATATTTTGAAAACCTCTCGTAAACTCGTTTTCCTCAATCGCATTCATAGGACTACCATGTCCTAAAAACAACACTGGCATTGTTTGAGAAACAGGTAAACTATCTGATAACTTTTTTAATCCACTTAATGTTCCCATACTCAAATTTACTGATGCTAACCCTAATAACTGTAAAAACGTCGTTCGTTTCATAAGGGATTCTTATTTAACTCTATTTTTAAAACATACCCCAAACCAATGTTTGAGGCATGCATACAATCTTAGTTGGGTTTTAAAAAACCAAATCAACTACCAAATCAAACTCGTCGTATATTGCTTTATCTTTTAAACCATCAAAAAAGCTTGTAGAACCGTATTTCACATCATGCTTTGCTCTATCTACTTTTAACGATGCTGTTGCCTTTCCTCCATATACAGAAATTTGAAAAGTAACAGGATTTGTTTTATTCTTAATTGTTAGGTCAGCTGTTACTTCGTACGAATTCTTTCCTTTAGCTTTTACCTTGGTAAAAACTAATTTTGCTGTTGGGTGATTATTCACACCAAAAAAATCGTCTGATTTTAAATGATCTTCTAATTTCTTTTGGTACTCTCCCGATAAATCTGTCACCACTATAGAAGTCATATCTATTGTAAACTCCCCTCCTACTAACTTCTCTTTTTCAAAGTTTAATACTCCTGATTGTAAACTAACCGCTCCTTCATGAGAACCTGTTACTTTGTAGCCCTTCCATACCACTTTACTCTCTTTGGTATTCACTTTTTTTACTTCTTTTCTAATGGTAGTAAACGATAGTGTTGCTAATACGATTAATGCTAACACTAAAGGGTTTTTAAAATTTTTCATTGTTTATGGTTTTAATTATTGTAAGATTAAATCTGCGTATTGTTTTGAGTTTACTTCAATGTCTTCAAGCTTCGGATTGTCATTTGCTCCGTAAAACACATGTGATGGTAATACTTCTGATCCGCAAAACTCAAACGAAACAGTTACCGATTTTAATAAGTCTTCTAAAGATACAAAACTATTATAGGTTTGTTCGGTACCTCCTGTTGATACTGATAAACGGAATTTCTTTCCTTTTAACTTATCTCCTCCTGGGCCAAAAGCCCAACCGTATGCTAGCACCTCATCCATCCATTTTTTTAATAAGAAAGGGGTATTAAACCAATGCAACGGAAATTGAATAGTTATGGTATCATGGTTTATTAACAACTCCTGTTCTTTTGCTACGTCAATATTAAAATCTGGATACTCTTTATACAATTGATGAATGGTTATATTATCATCATGTTGTTCTAGTTCATGTATCCAAGACTTATTTACTTTTGATTTTTCAATATTTGGGTGTGTTACAATTACTAAGTGTTTCATTCTTTTATGTTTACTTGTTTTTTATATCACAAAAGTATGTATATTTGCTATACAAAAGTAACTACTATACTTTAGTATACCAGTATACAAAAGTATACCAACTCAAAAAACATGGAAACAGTTGTTCAAATGGAGGAGCTAAAAAGATGCTCTGTTCAATATGTATTAGCATTAAGAGATACTTTAAATGTTATAAGCGGAAAGTGGAAACTATCTATTATTGGTAGTTTGTTATACGGAAAAATGCGTTTTAAAGAATTACAACGAAACATTGGAAAAATTTCCCCAAGAATGTTGTCTAAAGAATTAAAAGATTTAGAAGCTAACGGAATTATAAAACGTACCATTTACGATACCACTCCTGTTACAGTTGAATATGAATTAACAGAATCTGGAATGCGATTACATACTGCTTTAGATGTTATGGTTAAATGGGGAATTGAACATAGAGAATTAACTTTAAAGTAAGTTGATCCTTCTTTATTATTACACCCAGCATTACATAGAATCATTACGAACGGAACGTAGTGAAGTGACCTAATCTCATTAACCCAGAACGGTCATTTCGACTGGAAGGAGAAATCTCATAAATAGGAGTTACTCATAACCTTAAGATTTCTCAGTCGTAACCTCCTTCGAAATTGTAAAGGTTAACTAATTCGTTGACAATTTTGGTTAAAAATATTAGGAGGCACACCATTTAAACTTTGGTGTGGTCTTTCTTGATTATAATAATA
>NZ_QUNS01000004.1 GCF_003387615.1 Tenacibaculum gallaicum
TTTTTCCACTTAACAACTACTTTTTTTGCCTTTTTTTTACAACCAATTTTTAAATCGCTACTCCACAATATTTTAACCCAAAAAGTTTTTTGTAAGTATATCCTATTTTAAACCTGATTTATCCATTTTACCCGTAAAACACCTTAATTAATCGAAAGCTTTGTTATACTTAGACTGTATATATAAATTGTAATAAGTGATTCTAAAGTTTCAAGTAATTACTTTTTCTTACCTTTTCGCTTCTTACGCATCTTCAAAAACATCTTTTTATACTCCGATACATCAACATACCCTCTACTCTTTGAGACTATAACTAAATAGTTCTTGACCAATTTTGGCTCTTGATACTCTAACTTCTCCTCAATATATGCACGCTGCAAGATATCTTCTACCAAATAATCCTCGTTTTCTGTCTCTGGTTTATACTCTGACTTTAACGACAGCTTAAATAAGTTTGCAGTGGTGTTGTACCAAAAGGCTCTCCAACCACTTCTTAGTTCTCTTACATTATCAAAAGCCGTTTTTCCTGTTTGACGGTGAATTAACTTTAATAAAATTCTCCCTTCTGTTCTTGTTAATTTCTTTAAAGGCGCTGTTAATTCTTCTTCAAGATATTTCTGGATTCTTTTTATGTATTTTCTTTTTTTGCTTTTCGACTTAACTCTGGCTAATCGTGAATTTACACTATCTACTCTTTTTGCTGCTAAAATTGCATAAGGGTATGCTTTGAATACTTTTTTACGAAGCCAGTAATAATATAGTATATCTTTTTTCTCTTTGAACTTATGCTTTGGGAGTACTGTTACTTCATTTAATTTTATCATTAAACTATCTCCTTCTCTTATCAATATATATTCATCATTAAAGTTTGGTAATGTATCTTTAATTTGCGCATTTAATACTGTAGCAAATAGTAATAAATATAAGTATAGTAATTTTTTCATTTGATTTTTGATAAGCAAAAAGGATTCCAAATGTATCATTTCTCTTTTTAAAACAAAAAAACTCATGAAGTATTTCATGAGTTTTTATTTATTTTTTAAACAATTACTTGTTATTCTGCCATTATCGAGGCTGCTACTTGTTTATAAGTACCGTTCTCTAATTTTTCACGGATTGCTGAAAATGCTACAATTGTCTCGTTTACATCTTCAATCGTATGGCGTGCTGTTGGAATTAACCTTAATATTATTAATCCTTTTGGTATTACTGGGTATACTACTATTGAACAGAATACTCCGTGATTTTCTCTTAAATCGTTTACCATTGCCATTGCTTCTGGAATTTCTCCTTTTAAGTATACTGGCGTAATACATGTTTGTGTTGTTCCTAAATCAAAACCTGCTTCGCGTAAACCTGATTGTAATGCATTGGTTATTTTCCAAAGATTTTCTTTTAATTCAGGCATGGTACGAATCATATCTAAACGCTTTAATGCTCCTTTTACCATTGGCATTGGTAATGATTTGGCAAACATTTGCGATCGCATGTTGTATTGTAAAAACTGAACTACATCTTTATCTCCTGCAAAGAAAGCTCCAATACCTGCCATAGATTTTGCAAATGTTGCAAAATACACATCGATTCCGTCCTGTACTCCTTGTTCAAATCCTGTTCCTCTTCCTCCTTCTCCTAGAGTTCCAAACCCATGTGCATCGTCTACTAATAAACGGAAATTGTATTTTTCTTTTAAGGCAACAATTTCTGCTAAACGTCCTTGTTCTCCTCGCATACCAAATACTCCTTCTGAAACTAACAAGATTCCTCCTCCAGTTTTCTCTGCCATTTTAGTTGCTCTTTGTAAGTTTTTCTCGCAACTTTCTATATCATTGTGACGATAAACAAAACGTTTACCTGCATGTAAGCGAACTCCATCAATAATACACGCATGTGTATCCATATCATATACAATGATATCGTCTTTATTTACTAGAGCATCGATTGCTGATACCATACCTTGGTAACCAAAGTTTACTAAATAAGAAGCTTCTTTACCTACAAACTCTGCACATTCTTGTTCTAATTGTTCATGATATTTTGTATGACCTGACATCATACGAGCTCCCATAGGATACGCCATACCATCAGTTGCTGCAGATTCTCCATCAACTTTTAATACTTCTGGATGATTTGCTAATCCTAAGTAGTCATTTATACTCCAAGTTATTACTTTTTTTCCATTGAAAGACATACGGTTAGAAATTGGCCCTTCTAATTTAGGAAATACATAATACCCTTCTGCCTTATCTGCCCATTTTCCTAAAGGTCCTTTATCTCCTTTAATTCTCTCAAATAAATCTTTAACCATTATTATTTTTGATTTTTAGTAGGTTGCGAAAATAGTGCTTTTTTAGGAGTAAATCAAAACTACTTGTTCTTCTCTTACTTCAGATTTATCACTAAATCGCTAGTATCCACCAGCATACCTGCTTCTAATTGTACTTTTTTTATTACTCCTGAACTTGCAGCTGTAACGGTCGTTTCCATTTTCATCGCTTCTATAATAAACAAAGGCTGATTTTCTTTAACTTTTTCTCCATTCTTCACTAATACTGATGATAACAGTCCTTGTAAGGGTGCTCCTATTTCTTTTTCGTTATCTGTTTCTGCTTTTATATTTTCTACTTTGTCTACTTTTATAGAATTGTCTTTTATTAAAACATTTCTCATTTGCCCGTTAATCTTAAAGAAGATGTTTACATTTCCATCTTTATCAGGTTCACTTTTTTGCATTAGAGAAATTAACACTCGTTTTCCTTCTTCAATATCTACCATTATTTCCTCCCCTACTTCCATTCCAAATAAGAAGTTTTTAGTAGGTATATTCATTAGGTTTCCATGTTTTAAGTGATTATTATAAGCATCGGTAAAAACTTTAGGGTATAATTTATAGGACAAGAAATCGGTAACTTCTAATGGACGTCCCATTCCTTTTTTAAATTGTTCTTTAAACTCTTCAAATTCTTTTTCAAAGTTAATTGGGGCTAAATGTGCATTTGGTCTATCTGTATATGGTTTTTCATTTTTTAATATGATTTTTTGAAGCTTTTCTGGAAAACCTCCTACTGGCTGCCCTAAATCTCCTCTGAAAAAACTAATTACAGACTGAGGAAAAGAGATTGTTTCTCCTTTTTCCATCACATCTTTTACTGTTAGGTTATTACTTATCATATACTGAGCCATGTCTCCAACCACCTTTGAGCTTGGAGTTACTTTCACTATGTCTCCAAATAGTTGATTTACCTCTCCGTACATTTTAGTTACTTCGGTAAATTTATTTTCTAAACCTAGTGCTATTGCTTGTCCTTTTAAGTTTGAGTACTGTCCTCCTGGGATCTCATGCTTATACACTTCTCCTGTTCCAGACTTTAACCCTGATTCAAATGGATAGTAATAGCTTCTAACTGCTTCCCAATAGTTTGAATATTCGGCTAACTTTTCTGTATTAATTTTGTTTTCTCTTTCATTAAAGCGTAACATTTCAACCATTGAATTAAAGTTTGGTTGTGATGTTAACCCTGACAATCCGCCCAAAGCTACATCTACAACATCTACTCCTGCTTCGATTGCTTTGAGGTAAGTAGCCGATTGAACCGAAGATGTATCGTGTGTATGTAAATGAATTGGTATGTTAACTTCTGATTTAAGGGCAGATATTAATTCGTAAGCTGCTTGTGGTTTTAATAACCCTGCCATGTCTTTTACTCCTAAAATATGTGCTCCTGCATTTTCGATATCTTTTGCTAATTGTAGGTAGTATTTTAAATCGTATTTGGTTTTGTTAGGGTTTAAGATATCTCCTGTATAACATATAGATGCTTCTGCCAAACCATTGGTTTTATTTCGTACATGTTTTATACAAGGCTCCAAAGATTGCATCCAGTTTAGAGAATCAAAAATTCTAAAAACATCTACTCCTGTTTCCCAAGATTTTTCTACAAATTTTTCAATTAAATTATCAGGATATGCAGTATAACCAACTCCATTAGAACCTCTTATTAGCATTTGTAATAACACATTTGGCATTGCTTTGCGTAATAATGCTAAACGCTCCCAAGGGTTTTCTTGTAAAAAACGAAGACACACATCAAAAGTTGCTCCTCCCCAAACTTCCATACTAAAAATTTCAGGGTGGTTTTTTGCATATCCTTCAGCTACCTTTAACATATCTACTGTACGCATACGTGTTGCCAACAAACTTTGGTGAGCATCTCGCATAGTAGTATCAGTAAAATGTACTTTCTTTTCATTTTTTAACCATTCTGCAAATTTTTCTGGACCTAATTCAGTTAATTTATCTTTTGTTCCTTTAGGATAATTTTCTAAAACTGGAAATTTTGGTACTTTAGGTTGTGTAAATTGATGGTTTGAATTTATTTTTTTTACATCTGGATTTCCGTTTACAATTACTTCTCCTAAAAAGTTGATTAATTTATTCGCTCTATTTTTAGGTTCTTTAAATTCAAATAGTTTAGGCTCATTCTTTATGAAGTTTACGGTCACCTTTCCATCTCTAAATGTTTGATGACGAAGTATGTTTTCTAGAAAAGCTATATTCGTTTTTACTCCACGTACTCTAAATTCAGCTAATGCTCTTAGCATTTTTCTGCAAGCTCCATCAAAGGTTCTACTTCTTGCTGAAACTTTTACCAACATAGAATCGAAAAAAGGTGAAATTTTTACTCCTTGATATATACTTCCTGCATCTAATCGAATACCAAAGCCTGAAGCACTTCTGTAAGTAGTTACTGTTCCGTAATCTGGTTTAAAGTCGTTCGCAGGATCTTCCGTAGTTACTCTACATTGTAATGCATGTCCAGTAACAGTAACAGACTCTTGACTTGGTATTTTTATTTGTTTGTCTTCTAATTTATATCCTCCTGCAATAAAAAGTTGCGTTTTTACCAAGTCTATATTCGTTACCATTTCAGTAACTGTATGTTCTACTTGAATTCGCGGGTTTACTTCAATAAAGTATATAGCATCATCATCGTCCACTAAAAACTCAACAGTTCCTATGTTATTATAATTTACTGCTTTACAAATATTAATTGCATAGGTGTATAACTTATTCTTTATTTCGTATGCCAACCCTAAAGAAGGTGCTATTTCTACTACTTTTTGATATCTTCGTTGTACTGAACAATCTCTTTCGTATAAATGAACAATGTTACCATGTGCATCTGCTACTATTTGGATTTCAATATGCTTAGGATTTTCAACATATTTTTCTAAAAAAACGGTATCATCTCCAAAAGCATTTAAAGATTCTCTTTTTGCTTCTGGAAAAGCTTTGATTAACTCTTCTTTTTTTCGAATAATTCGCATTCCTCTACCTCCTCCTCCAGAAGCTGCTTTTAACATTACAGGATACCCTATTCTTGAGGCTTCAGATAGCGCTATTTCAACAGTAGCTAAATCATTTTGACTACTTTGTATGATGGGTACATTGTTAGCTACAGCTACTTCTTTTGCAGTAATTTTATCTCCCAGTGCTTTAAGCACTGATACTTTGGGTCCAATGAAAATAATACCATTTTCTTCACATTTTTCAGCAAACTCAGCATTTTCAGAAAGAAAACCATATCCTGGATGAATAGCATCTACATTATTGTTAAGAGCTACTTTAATAATAGCATCAATATCCAAATAAGGCTTAAGTGGTTCATTATCTTCTCCTATTTGATAACACTCATCTGCTTTATACCTATGCAAAGAGTACCTATCTTCATAAGTATATATTCCCACTGTTTTAATTCCTATTTCTACACAGGCTCTAAATACTCTAATAGCTATTTCTCCTCTATTTGCTACTAGGACTTTTTGTATTTTCATTGTGTTGTGTTTGTTGTTAATCTGTTTTTATTACTATCTAGTTAATCCTCCTCCAAATTTAGCTTACATTTTACATTTTTATAAGTCAAACAAGATTTTTAGTTACAAAAAACTATTAATTTAACAGATTATCAAAATAAGTGTAATAAAAAACCTTTTTATCATTTTTCTATTGAAAACTTATCATTTCAACAAACTATTTTAAGGTAACTTTATTTATAGAGACAGCATCTCTACTAAAAATAAAAAAGATGCTTAAATAAGCATCTTTTTTCTAATTTATTTCTCTTTTTAGGATAAAATATTCGATTTTAATTCTTCTATAAAAGGTTGTTTATATAGTCTTTTACCTAAAGCTTTATGTATTGCGTTAGCAACTGCTCCTCCTGCTGGTGGCAAACCAGGTTCTCCTAAACCTGTAGGTGATAGTTCATTTTGCACAAAATGAACTTCTACTTTAGGTGTTTCGTTCATTCTTATAAGCCTATAATTATCAAAATTTCTACTTGACGGCGCACCGTCTTCAAAGGTTAGGTTTCCATACATTGCATGTCCGATACCATCAATAACACCTCCTTCAATTTGATTTATAGCTCCTGTTGGGTTTACCACAATACCACAATCTGCTGCTACAACTACTTTTCTTACCACAGGAACTCCTGCTTTTAGCTCTACCTCTGCAACTTCAGCTACATGGGTATTATGACTGTAATAAGCTGAAAAACCTTGAAAAACTCCTTCTTCGGCTTTTCCCCAGCCTCCTTTTTCTGCAGCTAACTTTATAGTGTCTTGCATTCGTTTACCTGAGTACTCTATTCTTTTATCTTCTGTAGCTTTTACATTTTCTAACAATTCTAAACGTAATTGCACCGTATCTATCTCTAATTCTTGTGCCAATTCATCAAAAAAACTTTGCTCTGCATAGGCTAAGAAGTTTGTATAAGGTGCTCTCCATGCTCCTGTACTTATATTACTTTTATAATTTGCTGTAGATACTTTATAGTTTGGAATACAGCCTGCTGGAAAGAAATTCGGGATTAATCCGTACATATTATCATTAATAGCTGCTTCTTTTAAATGATATCCTGATACTTTTCCATCTTTTATTGATGCTGCAATTCTATACTTGATTGCTGGCCTATATGTTCCACTAGTTACATCGTCTTCTCTCGTTGAAACCATTTTTACTGGTTTTTGTATTTTATCAGATATTTCCAACGCTTCATATACAAAGTCTCCATATAATCTTCTTCCGAAACCTCCTCCCATTCGAGTCATTTCTACATGAACTTCCTCCAAGTTACGTCCTAACATTTCTGCTGCAACCATTGCTGCATATTCTGGAGTTTGAACAGGACCAATTAAATGTATCTTTTCTGATGTTACATTTGCAAAAAAGTTCATTGGCTCCATACAATTATGAGGCAAAAATGGTGAATGGTAGGTACGTTCAATAACTTTATCGGCTTCTGTAAAAGCTTTTTTCACATCTCCATCTTCTCTTCTAACATCTAAATCATTTGCTTCTAACAATTTTGTTAGCTTTTCATCATGAAGTTTTGTATCTTCTAACTCAGAGCTATCTTTCCATACAGTTTTAATTGCTCTTGCTCCTTTAATTGCTGCCCATGTATTTTCAGCTAACACAACTACTTTATCTGTTTTTGTTAACTTAAACGTCCAATTAGTTTTTCCTGATTCAATAAAGTTTCTTGCTTTCTCTCCTATTGTTATAACATCTATTACTCCTGTTATTTTCTTTGCTTCTGTTGCATCAAAAGAATCTAATTCTTGTCCAAAAGAAAGTGGTCTTACTACAGATGCGTACAACATACCTTCTTCTTTATAGTCTAACCCAAATAAAGGTTTTCCTGTTACTATTTTTTCTACATCAACATTTGTAGCATTTTTACCAATAATAGAAAACTCTGAAGGCTTTTTTAAAGTAACATCTTCTGGTACCTCTAAAGTAGCGGCTTCTTTTACTACTTCACCATATCCTAACGTTTCACCTTTTGTATTTGTAATAATTCCTTTTGAAGCTGAACAAGTAGTTGCATCTACTCCCCATTTTACTGCTGCCGCATTAATTAACATTTGTTTTGTAGTTGCTCCTGTTTCTCTAAGCGCCGTCCAGCCATGACGAATTGATTGACTACCTCCTGCTAACTGTCGTTTATAGTTTTTGGTATCTAAAGGTGCTTGTGCAACATGTACTTTATCCCATTCAATATCTAGTTCTTCTGCAATAATCATTGGCATTGAAGTTTTTACTCCTTGACCTATCTCTGGATTTGGAGAGTAAATAGTTACATAACCTTCATCAGATATTTTTATAAATGCATTAAAGTCATTAAAATTTAGGTTTTCTACATCTACAGATGGTTTTACATTGGGTTTACAAGCAGTAAATAGATTAAATCCAATCATAATACCACCACTGGCTAATGCAGAAGTTCTTAAAAAATTTCTTCTACTAAACGTAAAGTTTTTTTCTTGTGTACTCATAATTGAAAAATTTTAAGACATTTTATCTGCTGCCAATGCAACTGCTTTTTCTATTCTATTATATGCAGCACAACGACAAATATTACCTTGCATTGCTTCTCTTATCTCCTCTTTTGAAGGGTTTGGATTTTCTTTTAGAAATGATGCAGCCGTCATAATTTGACCTGCTTGACAGTAGCCGCATTGCGGAACATCTACTTCTTTCCATGCTTCTTGAAGTGGATGATTTCCTTCTGTAGATAATCCTTCAATGGTTGTAATTTCTTCTCCATCCAACATAGAAACTTGTAGTTGACAACTTCTCATTGCTGTTCCGTCTATATGAACAGTACAGGCTCCGCATTGTGCTATTCCACAACCGAATTTAGTTCCTACCATATTGAGCTCATCACGTAAAACCCACAACAATGGTGTATCAGCATCTACCATAAAGGATACCGACTTTCCGTTAATTTTTAATGTATAATTTGGCATTTTTGCTAATTTTTGTTTGTCTTGTGTAAGTTACAAAAAATATAAATGCCTGTTTGTTAATGAAGTTTTTTTTAAGGTATTTTTAAACTATCTATTACTAGAATCAATACAAATACTTAACTAACGATAAGAATTGAGTATATCAAACTAATATTTAATTAACTGTTAATAAGAATATTTTTTCCTTCTGCATACATTTTTCCCCAGTCACATAAATTTTCTAAAATCGGTACTAAGTCTAAACCTTTATTAGTTAAAAGGTATTTAACTCCAACTGGAATTGTATTAGGTATTTCTTGTTTTACCAAAATTGAGTGTGTCTCTAATTCTTTTAACTGTCTTGCTAAAACTGTTTCAGATATATTGGGTAGCTCTTTTTGCAACAAATGAAACCTATTATTACCTTTGGAAATAGAATAAACAAT
Source organism: Tenacibaculum gallaicum (assembly GCF_003387615.1). Lineage (GTDB taxonomy): Bacteria > Bacteroidota > Bacteroidia > Flavobacteriales > Flavobacteriaceae > Polaribacter > Polaribacter gallaicus. The sequence continues at coordinate 9,243 of NZ_QUNS01000004.1, forward strand.
TTGTGATTTCCATCGACCACTTATCATTGCTATGGCTGAATTGAGTTCACAAACTTCAAACAGAAATTTTTCATTTATAAAATTAGAAGACTCTTCTTTTCTCATTATCATCCATTTAGCTACTAACAATTTTGTTAGTTATTGTTTTAAAGATAGTTAATCAAGACCTTTGGCTAAAATACAAAAAAATGAGAAACATTATTCTTTTTACACTTTTAACAGCTTTAATTCAACCTGTTATATCGCAAGAGATAATTTATATAAACTCCAACTATTTAAATAAAGAAATACCTATTCTTATTCAAAAACCCGAAAATTTTCAACCTTTAAAAAGTTATCCATTGGTTTTTATGCTTCACGGTTACAGTGAAAACTTCAAGCAATGGAGTAAAACAACAGACTTAAAAAAGTTAGCTACCGATAATCAAATGATTTTAGTTTGTCCTGAAGGTTATGTAAACTTCTACCTAAATAGTCCTAAATTAAAAAATTTTCAGTATGAAGATTTTTTCTTTCAAGAACTCGTACCTAGAATTCGAAAAAAGTACATTATAGACAGTAAAAACATTTTTATTACAGGTTTAAGCATGGGTGGTTATGGTGCTTTAAGTTTGTTTATAAAACATCCAAATTTCTTTAACACCGCTGCTTCTACAAGTGGAGCATTGGAATTTGATTACAATAATTTAAAAAAGGTTAGCTTAATGTTTTTTGGTGACGAGCGTATAACTAATGATCTGAAGTTAATTTCAGGAAATCCTTTAAAAAATGATTGGAAAAGATTCAGTATTTCTTTTTTACTTGAAAACACATCTTATTTTAACAAAAGTTTTTTTATTGATTGTGGTTTGCAAGATCCTTTACTATCAAATACTCTAAAAATTAAAGAATTGGCTCTTTCTAAAAACATCCCTATTCGTTTTTCAATTCAACATGGAAAACACAACACTAGATATTGGTCAAGTTCAATAGAATATCATTTTATTTATTTTAAACAGCATTTGATTACTGAGTAGTTAAATATTCTATTTATTTTAATCATCAAATAAAAAGAGAGGCAAAAGCCTCTCTTTTTATTATTTATTTTCTAAAAATGCACTTACGTTTTTCTCTATTCTCTCGAGTACGTTCTCGGTATTTGCTTTTATAAAATTCTCTCCTGTTATTTGTTCGTATAACTCAATGTACCTATTTGAAATCTCAATAACTTTTTCATCGGACATTTTTGGGATTTCTTGTCCTTCTTTTCCTTGAAAACCGTTTTCAATTAACCATTGACGCACAAACTCTTTTGATAATTGTTTTTGTTTCTCTCCTTTTTCTTGACGTTCAGCATATCCATCAGCATAGAAATAACGAGAAGAATCTGGTGTATGGATTTCATCAATCAATACAATTTTACCGTCTTTGGTTTTTCCGAATTCGTATTTAGTATCTACTAAAATCAATCCTCTTTTAGCTGCTAACTCGGTTCCTTTTTGAAATAACTTCCTAGTATAATCTTCCAATACTAAGTAATCTTCTTCTGATACAATTTGGTTGGCTAAAATGTCTTCACGAGAAATATCTTCATCATGCTCTCCATTATCTGCTTTGGTAGACGGTGTAATAATTGGCTCTGGGAACTTATCATTTTCTTTCATTCCTTCTGGCATTGCTACCCCACAAAGTGTTCTTTTTCCTGCTGCATATTCACGAGCTGCATGCCCCGATAAATATCCACGGATAACCATTTCTACTTTAAAAGGTTCACATAAATGCCCTACTGCTACGTTTTCATCTGGATTTGCTAGTAACCAATTCGGAACGATATCAGAAGTATCATTCATCATTTTGGTAGCAATTTGGTTTAATATTTGCCCTTTAAAAGGTATTTGGCGGGGTAAAATTACATCGAAAGCAGAAAGTCTATCCGAAGCAATCATTACCAATAAATCGTCATTGATATTGTAAACTTCTCTTACTTTTCCTTTATACACTTCTTTTTGTCCTGAAAACTGGAAGTTTGTTTCGTTAATTGTATTCATTGTATGTTGTTGTGTTGTGTCGCACAAAAGTAAACTAATCACTAAATACTTACAACTAAAAACTACTCCGTTTCTATACTTTTATAAGCGGTAATTATTTTTCTAACTAGTCGATGACGAATTACATCTTTATCATCTAAATACACCTGTGCAATCCCATCAATATCTTTTAAAGCTAATAAAGACTCTTTTAACCCAGAAACCTGTCTACGCGGTAAATCAATCTGCCCTGGATCTCCATTAATTATAAATTTAGCATGCATTCCCATACGTGTTAAAAACATTTTCATTTGTGAATGCGTTGTGTTTTGTGCTTCATCTAAAATTACAAAAGCATTATCTAAAGTACGACCACGCATAAACGCTAATGGTGCTATTTGTATAACTCCTTTTTCTAGATGTGATTCTAGTTTTTCATGTGGAATCATATCGCGTAACGCATCATATAATGGTTGCATGTATGGATCTAGCTTTTCTTTTAAATCACCAGGAAGAAATCCTAAATTTTCCCCTGACTCTACCGCAGGTCTTGTTAAAATAATTCGTTTAACCTCTTTTTCTTTTAATGCTTTTACCGCCAAAGCTACCGCTGTATATGTTTTACCTGTACCTGCAGGACCTACAGCAAATAGCATATCATTTTTTTGCATTAGCTCTACCATTTTACGTTGATTGGCAGTTTGCGCTTTAATTAACTTTCCACTCACACCATGTACTAAAACGTCTTTTGCATTTCCTGATTTTCGGATTTCTTCTTCTTTACCAGTTGATGTTAAAATACGTTCAATACTATTTTCATCTAATTTGTTATACCTATTAAAATATTTGATCAGCATCTCTAATCGCTTTTCAAATTCATTTAACAATTCAGGTTCACCAAAAATCTTAAGTTTGTTTCCTCTAGCTACTATTTTTATTTTCGGGAAGAATGTTTTTAACTGAGTAATAGTGCTGTTTTGAGCTCCAAAAAAATCGTTTGGGTTGATTTCTGTTAATTCAATTATGCGTTCGTTCAAATGATAAAAGTTTTAATATTATTCACACTAAAAATAATGATTATTTTTCTTGAATTACGTAGTTTTGTTTAAAATTTCAGCATAATTTTTTACAAACTAATTAACAAACACCTAAATTAATGTCTCTGATTACATTAACTACTGATTTTGGAACCAAAGACCACTTTGTAGGGGCTGTAAAAGGAGCTATTTATTCTGAGTTACCTGATGCAAAAATTGTTGATATTACGCATGAAATTTCTCCTTTTAATATTACTGAAACTGCTTACATTTTAAAAAATGCTTACAAGAGTTTTCCTGACAAAACCATTCATGTTATTGGTGTGGACTCTGAATTAAGTATGGATAATAAGCATATTGCTTTAGAACTGGATAATCATTATTTTATTTGTCCTGATAACGGACTAATTTCTATGATTGCCTCTGAAATTAAGCCTACCAAAATTGTTGAAATTAATATTCACGATCGTATTGAGAGTAGTTTTCCTGTGTTAGATGTTTTTGTACAAGTAGCTTCTCATATTGCTCGCGGTGGTAGTTTAAGTGTTATTGGACGAGAGATTGATACTTATAAAAAAATTATTGAAATTAAACCAAAAGTAAACGAACAACAAACTATTATTGCAGGAGGTGTTATTTATATTGACAATTACGGAAATGTGATTACCAACATTAGTAAAAAACAATTTAATACAATTGGAAAAGGTCGTGATTATAAAGTAACGGCAAGACGTTATACTTTTTCTAAAATTTATAACCGATATAATGAAATTGTTGATTACTCGGTTACTGATAAACGACAGTACGATGGTGAAAAGTTGGCTATTTTTAATTCTGCTGGTTTTTTAGAAATTGCTATTTACCGAAGTAATTTAGAAACTGTTGGCGGTGCTTCTACCCTACTTGGTTTAGAGTATCGTGATACTATTACTGTTGAGTTTGAGAATCCTATTAAACCAGAATTTACACCTATAAATTAACTCTATGTTTGTACGAATTGTAAAAATGAGCTTTCAGCCAGAAAAAATTGAAGAATTTCTAAACAACTTTAACAGTAAGAAAGAGTTTATACGAAATTCACCTGGTTGTCGTTTATTAGAGTTATACAGAGACAAAACAAATCCAGATATTTTTTTTACTTATAGTTATTGGGATACTGAACAAGATTTAGAAAATTACAGAAGCTCTGATTTATTTAAAGGCGTTTGGGCACAAACCAAAGCTTTATTTAATGCTAAACCATTAGCTTGGAGTGTAGATAAAGTTGATTCATTAAAATAAATTAATTTTGGAAAATAAAATTACAGTAAGTATTGGAGATAGATTTGTTGCTGGCTTAGTCGACTACAGTATTATTTACGGATTTTTTTTCTTCTTCATAAGTCAGTATGGTGAGCCCAATAGTGAAGGAGGCTATTCTATCACTGGTTTACCTGTCTTAGTTCCAATTATATTTTGGGGATTTTTTACTATTGGATTAGAAAAATTATTTGGTGCTACATTAGGTAACTTGTTACTTAAAATTAAACCCATTTCTTTGGAAGAAAACAACAAAATAACTTTTACTCAATCATTAAAAAGACATTTACTTGACCCTATTGATATGTTCCTTTTTGGCTTTATAGGTATAATTGTCATGAAAAATACCGAAAAAAAACAAAGATTAGGTGATCTCTGGGCTAAAACCATTGTTATTAAGTCTTAACTAAAAACTTAACATTAAGTATGTTTCCTCTACTAAAAAAAGAATTTAACTCATTTTTTGCCTCCCCTATTGCCTATTTGGTGATTGGAGTATTTTTACTTGTAAATGGCTTATTTTTATGGGTGTTTAAAGATAATTTCAACATTCTAAATGCGGGGTTTGCTGATTTGAATAGCTTCTTTTATTTAGCTCCTTGGTTATTTTTATTCCTAATTCCTGCCATTACCATGAAGAGTTTTGCAGATGAATTTAATAGTGGAACCATTGAAATTTTAAAAACTAAACCGCTGACCGATTGGCAAATTGTTTTAGGTAAATTTTTTGCTGCCCTTTTATTAGTTGTCATCGCATTGTTGCCAACATTAACCTACGCGTACACTGTGTATCAATTGGGAAGCCCTGTTGGGAATTTAGATGTTGGTAGCACTATTGGTTCTTATTTAGGTTTGTTGTTTTTAGCTGCAACCTATACAGCCGTTGGATTATTTACTTCTACACTATCAAATAATCAGATTGTAGCATTTATCGTAAGTGTATTCATCACTTTTGCTTTATTCTATGGATTTGACGCAGTTGGTTCTTCTTTAGAGAATTCAGGATATGCCTTACAACAATTTGGTATTAACGAACACTTTAAAAGTATTAGTCGTGGTGTAGTAGACACTCGTGATTTAATCTACTTTATCAGTGTTACGTTCTTCTTTTTATTCATCACTAAACAACAGTTAAAAAATGGATAAGAAATTACAACACATCGCATTAGCTCTTATTGGACTGTTAGTTCTTAACTATGTGGCTAACTCTGTATACAAACGTTTTGACTTAACACAAGACAAACGTTATACCTTATCAGAAGTAAGTGAAAGTCTTATTGATAAAATAGATACTCCACTAACTATTCATGTATTTTTAGAAGGTGATTTTCCTGCTGAGTTTAAACGTTTACAGATAGAAACACGTCAGTTTTTAGAAGAGTTACAAGCCAAAAACTCTAATATTCGTTTCCGTTTTATCAATCCAGATAATATTCGTGAACGTTTGGTAAAAAGAGGAATGATGCCTAGTCAGTTAACAGTGGAGGAAGACGGAAAATTATCTGAAGCTATTATTTTTCCTTGGGCTGAAATTACTTATGGTAAAAAAGTAGAGTTAATTTCTTTACTTCCTAACTCAATTGCTAAGACACAAGAGGCGCAGCTACAAAATGCTATTGAAAAATTAGAATATTCTTTTGCCAATGCACTACATAGTGTTACTCAAAAAGAAAGACAAAAAATAGCAGTTTTAGCTGGTAATGGTGAGTTACAAGATATTTATCAATATAGTTTATTGAGTGAAATTGGTAAAAAATACCGTTTAGCCAAGTTCACCCTAGATAGCGTTACAACCAACCAAAAAAAAACAATAAAAGATTTAAGAGCCTACGATTTAGCGATTATTGCTAAACCTACTGAACGTTTTACTGAAGATGAGAAGTTTACGATCGATCAGTTTATAGCCAACGGTGGTAAAAGTTTATGGATGCTAGATAATAACTATGCGGATACTGATAGCTTGTACAATGAAGGAAAAATGTTAGCATTTCCTCGTGATTTGAATTTAACGGATTTATTGTTTGGGTATCAAGTTCGTGTAAATAATAAACTTATTCAAGATTTATATTCTGCTAAAATTCCGCTAGCCACAGGAAATGTAGGAAATCAACCACAGTTTCAACACTTAAATTGGTTTTACCACCCGCTAGTTAATGGAAATCCAAACCACCCAATTACTAAAAATGTAGCTCCTGTTCGTTTTCGTTTTGCTACTCAAATAGATACTTTAAAAGGAAGCTTGAAAAAAACTCCATTATTAGTTACTTCTGTATTGACTAAAAAAACGGGAACGCCTAATTTTATTGAACTACAAAGCATCTCTAAAGAGCCTAAAGAAAATGAATTTGCTTCAGGACCACAATTATTAGCCGTGTTATTAGAAGGAGCTATTCCTTCTGCCTATAAAAATAGAATAAAACCTTTTGAGACTTCTGATTTTAAAGCTGAAAGCACCAATAATAAAATGATTGTAATTGCAGATGGTGATGTAGGTAGAAATCAGATTTTAAAAGGAAAACCACATGATTTATCATTGGATAAGTGGACAGGTGAACAGTTTGGTAACAAGGAATTTTTAATCAATGCAATTGATTATTTATTAGACGATTCTGGATTGATTCAACTACGTAACAAAAGCATTCAAATTAACTTATTGGATAAGCAACGTGCTTTTACTGAAAAACGTTTTTGGCAATTTATCAATATTGGTATTCCGTTAGTATTGTTAGCTTTCTTTGGTATTGGGTTTAATTACTGGAGGAAGAATAAATATCAGTAGTAAGCTCTTGGCCAAAACTATTAAATACTCAATAAGTTATTGTGTATAAACTGATAGTTCAATCTTTTTTGAAGTTTTTCGCTGCTAATTATTTTGTAAACCAACGGTTTTGAATCGTCAAATTCTGGAGTAGGTTTTCCTAGAGTTTTTCTAGCATTTATATAAAAATCTTCTCTGGTTGGATGATCGTTTGAACAAGCATTAAAAACTTCTCCAAAAGCATTCTGTTCAATTATTTGTTCTATGATAGCAATGCAATCTTCTCTGTCTATCATATTTATATAACCTTTTGGATGTGGAATTTTTCTATTAGCAAACCAATTTCCCGGTTGCCTTTCCCCTCCAAATAATCCAGCAAAACGAATAATCGTTGCTTGAAACTTATTATTATTTCTAAATAGCTTTTCTATTTCTACTAGCGGAGAATTTACAGTTTCATCTTCTTCTGTCATTTCCTTGTTTAAACTAGGATACACCGAAGTGGAACTAATAAAGATAACTTTAGTTATTCTCGACTTTTCTATGGCAGAAATCAACCTTTTAAAACCTTCAATGTCTTTAGAGGTAATGGCAATTACTAACACATCACTCTCTAAAAACTCTAATTGAATATTTTTCACTGATACATCAACTAAGTATGCGTTAATAGCAACTGACTCTAATTCCTGAAGTTTCTCTTTTGATGTTGTTGATCCTTTTACTTCATATCCTTTCTCAATAAAGTTTACTGCTAATTCTTTTCCCAACCAACCACAGCCTAAAATGCTAACATTTTTCATCGCAACAATTATCGTCTTTTACTAATTTACAAGAAATCACTGCCAACAAAGCTCCAATAATTGGTGCTAGTATATACAACCATAAATGCTCTAAATGACCAGAAACTAATGCTGGTGCTATAGAACGGGCAGGGTTCATAGATGCTTTAGTTATAGGTCCTGCAAACATAGCTTCCAATAAAACTACACCTCCAATAGCTATTCCTGCCATTACTCCTACTTCTTTACTTCCTGTAGAAACATTAATAATAGTTAGCATCAAAAAGAAAGTAAGTAACAATTCTAATATAAAGGCTCGCCAAGGCACTACAGATGGTAGTGTTGCTCCATAAAACTCACTTGTAGGAAACAAAACCCAAAGCATTACACTTGCCAATAAGGCTCCTACTAATTGAGCTATTATATATTTAGGCACCTCTTTCCATGAGAACTTTTTAGCATAGGCAAAAGCAATAGTTACGGCTGGATTAAAATGTGCTCCAGAAATTTCTCCAAAAGCATAAATCATTGCCATAACTATTAATCCCCAAGTAATCGCTACTCCTATATGTGTTAAATCTGCGCCGTTAGTAACTTCACTTACAGTCATTGCCCCTGTTCCACAGAAAATTAAAGCAAAAGTCCCTATACTTTCAGATATGTATTTTTTCATTTTATGAGTTTCTATCTATTAATTTTTCTTTGAATAGTTCTATTTGTCTTCGATGTCTTAATATGTGTACAATCGCATGTTCAAACAATTGCTCCACATCGTATTTCTGTCCCCACTTTACATGTATTTTTTTATCTGGTTTTAGTTCTTCTAGCTTCATATTGGGGTAATCACAAAAGAGTTGTTCATTATAAGCTAACATTTTGTCCAATGCCTCATTATATTCTGAAATAGAACTTAGCTTCTCTTTTTCTTTATACGCTATACTTTCTCCTAACCATTTTCTTATTTCAATAACATACGTATATCCTGCCCTGACTACATGTGTTATTATTGTTTGAATTGATTTACAATCTTCATCTTTCGTATTATTATCAACTATTTGAATCAATTCTTTTGAGGTAACATCTTTAATTAACTCTTTAAACTCCCCTATTGATTTTTCATATTCATCTAACAAAGCTCCAATTGCTCCATTATCTCTATACACTTTATTTTTTTTCATTCTTACTTTGATTGCAAATATCTATTAAAACAATACTTCTGTATTTTAAGTTTTTGTTAACATTAATCCGAGGAATTCCTTGTAATTTTAACAAAACTAATTTAAAAACAAATCAATCAACATGAAAAAAATACTTTTAAGCTTGTTTGTTGTTGCTATATCAACAAATATCAGTGCACAATTAAAGACCCCAGCCCCAAGTCCAGCTGCTAAGTTAGAACAAACTGTAGGTTTAACTAACGTATCGGTTGAATATTCTCGTCCGAGCATGAAAGGAAGAGCTATTTTTGGAAATTTAGTTCCTTTCGGAAAAGTATGGAGAACAGGTGCCAATAAAAATACTATAGTTACTTTTAGCGATGATGTAGCCATTGATGGAAAAACCTTAAAAAAGGGAACATACGCTTTATATACTAAACCCGGAAAAGATTCTTGGGAAGTAATTTTTTACTCTGACGCTAACAACTGGGGAACTCCTCAAAAATGGGATGACTCTAAAGTAGCTGTATCTACTACTGCTAAAGTTGAAGCTATGCCAATGAAAATTGAAACGTTTACTATGTCTGTTGACAATTTGACAAACGATTCTGCTGTGTTAGGAATTTTATGGGAAAATGCTTACGTAGGTGTAAAATTTAATACTCCTACTGACAAAGCGGTAGAAAAAAATATAGCACAAGTAATGGGCGGACCTTCTGCTAATGATTATTTTTCTTCTGCTGTATATTATTTACAAGAAGGAAAAGATATTAACAAAGCTAAAAATTGGATTAACAAAGCGGTAGATATGACTAAAGACCAACCTCGTTTTTGGTACTTACGTCAACAATCGTTAATCTTAGCTAAAGCTGGAGATAAAAAAGGTGCTATTAAAGCTGCCAAAGCTTCATTAGCAGGTGCTGAAAAGGCAGGAAATGCTGACTATGTAAAAATGAACAAAGAGTTTATTGCTGAAATGAAGTAATTTTTTTCTGCTAAACTTTTTAAACATAAAACTCGCCAATTGGCGAGTTTTTTTGTTTTATAATTGTCAATGTAACAAATTCTATAATTTTACTACTTATATGTATATCAAAAAAATTTACACCATGAAAAACTTAACTCATAAAAAATCGTTGATTTTACTATCAGTAGGAATTTTTATAATTGCCTCTTTACAAATACTTACTCGTTATACAGAAATATCAGACATGATGCAAGGTTTAGGTATTGGCTTAGGAATCGGGCTATTAGTTACAAGTATAATTGGTAGAAAATTAAAGCATATAAAAGCTAGCTAGAAATTTCAATAAAAAAAGACTCACCAATGGTAAGTCTTTTCTTATGTCTTATATAATAATCAAGCTACTTTTTTTGTAAAAAATATAACTCAGCCAATTCACCAGTTATTTCTTTTCCTTCAATATCTAGCTTTTGAATAGCTCCTTCTACTACTTTTAACTTATAAGCCTCTTCATTACCATCTATTAGTGTAATTACTGTACCAGCTGCATCCCATTCAAAAGTTCCTTCAACTGTTTCTTCTTGTCCTTCTCCTAAATATTTTATAGTCATTACGTAGGTACTATTATTTTTCAGCAAAATGGTGGTCTTAATTCCTTCACAGTCTGCACATGGTAATGTTCCTTCATATTCACCTTCCCAATCTAACGAGTTTTTTGCATTATGACCATCGTTCTTTGCTTTAATTGGATTTGTAGTTACATTACCATCCATTTCTTTGGATACAATTATTACTAATGAAGGACGTGTAGTATAACTAGTTTCATTTCCTTCAATAACTGAAAAGTCAAAATTAATTTTCTCTCCTTTTTTAGTAAGTGATACTGGCTGAAGCTCAGTTGATTTGTTATTAGCATCAACGGTAACTGCAATTACATATTCCTTTTCGAAATCGATTAGAGTTGGAGTTCCATTTTTCCCCATAACTGCTGCTGCCCCAAAATATTTCTCAAACTCTTCTCTACTATCTATTTTACTCGGAAGCTTATCTACATTATTTTTAATAAAATATCTTGAAGCAACTTTGTAAGTTATAGCTATAGGCTCATTAGTTTCAATAGTTTCTTCTTTAATTTCCTTTGATTTCTTGCTATTCAAGTTACACCCTACAAATACAGAAGCAACTAATAATAACGTTCCTAAAAATTTTAGTGTTCTCATTTTTTTCATAATTTAATTAAACAATTACAGCATCATACTTAACTCTATCTCTTAATATAAATATGGCGTTTATCCGCAAGTTAACAAATATTATACCAATCAAATTTAGTTTCCTTTCTTTTTAAAAACACTTCTTATTTTTTACAAATAATTTAGTAATTTCGACCCTCTAAATTACTTTCATGAAAGTTTGCATCGCCGAGAAACCTAGTGTAGCCCGTGAGATTGCTAATATCTTAGGAGCCAATACCAAACGAGATGGATATTTCGAAGGTAACGGCTATGCTGTTACCTATACATTCGGTCATTTATGCACGCTTTTAGAACCCAAAGACTACAAACCACACTGGAAAAGTTGGGACCTAAACAACTTACCCATGCTTCCTGAACGTTTCGAAACAAAAGTTACGAGTGATAGCGGAATTCAGAAACAGTTCAATATTGTAAAATCTTTATTTCAAAAAGCTGATGTGGTTATCAACTGTGGGGATGCTGGGCAAGAAGGAGAACTTATTCAGCGTTGGGTTATTAATCAGGCAAATTACAAGGGTAAAATTCAACGATTATGGATTTCTTCCTTAACCGAAGAAGCTATAAAAGAAGGTTTTGAAAACCTAAAAGACAACGACGATTACAACAATTTATATTATGCGGGGTTTTCTCGTGCCATTGGCGATTGGTTATTAGGTTTAAATGCTACCCGTTTGTACACTGTAAAATTTGGTGGTTACAAACAAGTATTATCTATCGGTAGAGTGCAAACTCCTACCCTAGCCATGTTGGTTGAACGCTACAAAGAAATTCAGAATTTTAAACCTGAACCGTATTGGGAGTTACAAACTCAATATCGTGAGACATTGTTTAGTTGTGAAGAAGGTCGTTTTTTAAAGAAAGAAGACGGACAAGCTTTTGCTGATAAAGTAAAAGAAAGTGACTTTGAAATTACTTCGGTTACCAAGAAAAAAGGGAAAGAATACGCTCCGAAACTTTTCGATTTAACAGGCTTACAGGTATATTGTAATAATAAGTTTGGTTTTTCAGCAGATGAAACCTTAAAAATTGTTCAGAAATTATACGAAATGAAAGTAGTTACCTACCCAAGAGTAGATACTACTTTTTTACCAAATGATGTGTACCCTAAAGTTCCGAATATTTTAAAAGGATTGAAACAATATGCTTCTTTAACTCAACCACTATTAGGGAAGAAAATACGTAAATCGAGTAAAGTTTTTAACGATAAAAAAGTTACCGATCACCATGCGATTATTCCTACAGGGGTAGAAATAAACTTACAGTACAATCAGCAACAAGTATATGATATCATCGTAAAACGATTTATTGCCGTGTTTTATCCCGATAGTGATATCTCTAAAACTGAAGTTAAAGGAGAAGCTGATAAGGTGCCGTTTAGAACTTCAGGAAAGGAAATACTCACCAAAGGTTGGCGAGCTGTTTTTGAATATGGAAACGATTCTAAAAAAACAGAAGAAAAAGATGTACTTCCTACCTTTGAAAAAGGAGAAAAAGGTCCGCACGAACCTTCATTTTTAGAAAAGGAAACAAAGCCTCCTAGAAATTATACCGAAGCTAGTTTATTACGTGCCATGGAAACTGCCGGAAAACAAGTAGATGATGATGAAATGCGTGAATTAATGAAAGAAAATGGTATTGGACGACCATCTACACGTGCGAGTATTATTGAAACTTTATTTAGAAGAAAATATATTGAGCGTCAAAAAAAATTGATTATTCCTACCCAAACAGGTATCGATTTGATTGATTTAATTGATAACGAACTTTTAAAATCTGCTGAATTAACAGGACTATGGGAAAAACGTTTAAAAGAAATTGAACGTGGTGAATATCATGCGGCTATGTTTATCAATCAAATGAAAAAAATGGTTGATGATTTGGTCTACGAAGTTCGTTCAAGTTCTAAGACGAAACGAATTTCTTACGAAGCTCAAAAAACGAAACAAAAACCAAAGAAAACAACGTCAAAAAAGAAAACTGTCATTGGTAAAGAATGTCCAAAATGTAAAAAAGGACAACTTTTGAAAGGAAGTACTGCTTACGGATGTTCTGCTTATAAAAATGGTTGTAATTTTACCTTAGCTTTTGAGTTTATGGCTAAAAAAATATCCGAAAATCAATTAATCCGTTTGCTTGATAAAGGCTGCACGACCAATTTAAAAGGATTCAAACAAGACGATAAAAAAGTAGAAGGTTTAGTTCGTTTTGATGATAATTTCAACCTAAAACTTGAACCTAAAAAAACAAATTCTAATGTCATTTCGAGTGATAACGAGAAACATAAGTTCAGCAAAGCTAAATCTCACTCTGACACCTTAACCTGCCCAAAATGTAATAAGGGAACTGTTTTAAAAGGAAAGTCTGCCTACGGATGTTCTGAATATAAAAACGGTTGCGATTTTGTGTTTACTTTTGAAAACATCAAAAAAATGGCTAACGGGCAACCGTTAACCAAAGAATTAGTACTTGAAATATTAAGTTCTAATAGCTAATTTTAATTAAATTAGTTACAACCAATTCCATAATGGCTTGTTCTAGCTCCTGCCCTCTTTCTAGCCCCATCTTTTTACAAATACAATGACGAGAAGCTTGAACAGATCCAATCGTTACGTTTCTTATTTTTGTTACTTTAAGTCCGTACCAATTGTAAATCCGAACTATCTGGTTAATAACCTAATTAAAATTTTATCTTTTCTCATTTGTTTTCTTTTTTTCTACAAACATGATATAAATAAACCATAATCAAGTATTAAAAAGCATAAATCTCGATACATCAAATACTTTTGGAGTTTTAAATTTAATGGTTTTGGGTCTTTAGTTGTATATAAATCATCTGCATTAGGATTGTGCCATATATAAATGGAGTCTTGTTTACTATTTAAGAAGTGTTTGTAATATTCATTTTGGGTTCCTTCATCAACTTCAACACTCGATTTATAATCAAAATAATAGATTTCTTTAATATTTTCATCATTTACGCCTCCATTCATCGCAAACTGGTCAATTGAATCTACTTTTACCTTTATCTTTCTATAATCCTTTATATATTTTACTCTTTTTTGATATAGTTTAAAACGTATAAAAGTAAAAGGAGAACTTATAAATAAAATAAAAAAAACAACAAACAAAATTTTTCTAACCCACATATTTTAAAACTTTCTTTTGCTATCAGATTTGTTTCGGAATCCCATAATGATGATACATGATAATTTACAATGTGAACCTGAAACAAGTTTAGGTTGATGTTTTACACAAATTACTGCTTATTAAACTCTTTGTAGTAATGCTCTATCAGTTTCTCTGGGTTTTTAATGGTGTTTTTTATCCATTTAAAGTACAGTACCTTCTTTTCTTCTTCAGAGAGTTGCCAACTTAAATTTGTTCTTTTTAAACGTGTAGTTACATCTTGTAGCGTGATTGCAGCTGCTACTGAGATATTTAAACTTTCAGTAAACCCAACCATAGGGATTTTTAAAAATCCATCCGCTTCTTGTTTTATATAATCAGAAATACCATCTTTTTCAGCTCCAAAAACAAATGCTGCCTTTTTGGTCACATCAAAATCGGATAACACACAAGAATCGGTATGAGGTGTTGTTCCTATAATTTGATATCCTTTCGTTCGTAAATCTTTCAAACAAGCTTTGGTATTGTCTCCGTCTTCTTTATATCGATGAATATCTAACCATTTCTGACTTCCCTTCGCCACATGTCTTGAAACTCTATTGGTTACTTTATTTTCAATTGCATACACATCTTGTACTCCAAAAATATCACAGCTTCTTACTACTGCACTTGCATTGTGAGGCTGATAAATATCTTCTAACACTACCGCAAAATGACGTGTTCGTTCATTTAAAACCTTATGAAAGTTTTTTTTTCTTTTCTCAGTAATATACCCTTCTAAATAAGCTAATAGTCCTTCATCAATCATACAACAAACATAGTAAATTTTCCTATTTTTAATCACAGGGCGATGGCCTAGTATTTATTTTCTTAAACTTGCAACAAAATAGAGAATGCTCTTTGATAACATACTTCATATCTTAGGCTTAAAATTATTAATTTTTCAATTATATCTATGAAAAAACGACTAGTAGTATTAACAGGAGCAGGAATCAGTGCCGAAAGCGGTATTAAAACTTTTAGGGATGCTGATGGCTTATGGGAAGGTCATGATATTTATGAAGTAGCTTCTCCACAAGGGTTTCATGCAAACCCTGAATTGGTGTTGAATTTTTACAATCTGCGTAGAAAACAACTATTAGAGGTTTTTCCTAATAAAGCACATCACAACTTAGTTGCATTAGAAAATGATTTTGAGGTTACGATCATTACTCAGAATGTAGATGATTTGCACGAACGCGCTGGAAGCAAGAATGTAATTCACTTGCACGGTGAGCTATTAAAAGCTCGTAGTACTAAAAACAAACACCTGGTTTACAATTGGAATAAAGATATTGTTATAGGCGATGTATGTGAAGAAAATGAACAATTGCGTCCACATATTGTTTGGTTTGGCGAAGATGTTCCTCTATTAGAAAAGGCTGTTGAAATTACCTTACAAGCTGATATTTTAGTAATCATTGGAACGTCTATGCAAGTATATCCTGCAGCTAGTTTGGTTAACTATATACAACACAACACGCCTATTTATTTTATTGACCCTAAACCTGCTGTAAATAAAAACGCCTTCAATAACTTAACAATTATTGAAGACGTTGCTAGTACAGGTACTGATATGCTAGTTAAAATACTTCAATAAGTTCAGCACTACAATTAGTTATGAATTTGAAGTTAATTTATCAAAATACTCGTACAATTCTCCTTTAGAAATGTTGCTTCCTTTTTCAATTAAATCAAAAATTTCAACATTTCTTTCTTCTTCATAAGCTTTTGAACCTCTTAAAAACTCAATAGCTTCATCATTCGGTTTTTTTAATAACCATTCAAATCCTTCTTGTTCTAAAACATTCACCTCTTTGTCAATTTTTATCACAATACGGTGAATCTCTTTTTCTTCACATTTAAATAGATTGATCACTTTTGATGAAAAATGTTCTAAATACGCTGTTTTGGTAAGAACATCGTCCCAAACTACATCACTAAACACATTCATTTCTTCTTCTGCCACCTGTGGTTTCTCTTTCTTTAGTTCATCCCATTCTTTTTTATCAATGTTTTGTGATGCTAAAAATCGAGCAAATTCTTCATGTAATCCTTCAAATTGTTCTTTTGTAAGTTGTCTATATTTCAAACGTTTAAATTTTATTAATTGATTCGTATATAATTATAAAATATAGAACGTTTGCAACCACTCGTTACATTCGTTCTCTCATTAAAAATTTTAAACAAATTCTTTTCTAAATAAGTTTTTAAAATTTATTAATGTTCGTTTCATTTGGCAATTTTAATAATAAATTAGGATTAGGGCAATTTTGCTTGTAAAAATCCAACGTCTTTTTTGAAGCTACTCCAGGATAATCTCCAAAATAGTCTTCTATATCTATAATTAACTGAAAATGTAAATGAGGTGCATAGTCTCCATTCACGAAACTATCTCCTAAAGTTCCTATCTTTTCTCCTTGTTTTACTTGTTTTCCTACTGATAATTCTTCTAAGGACTCTAATGATAAATGACCATATAATGAATAAAAATCATTTCCTTCTATTGAATGTTTTACTATAATCGTTGGCCCATAATCTCCATAATTTAAATTGTTTTTAAAGCTATAAATTTCCCCATCTAATACAGCTAAAATATCTGTACCTGCATCACACCATAAATCTATTCCTAAATGTATATTTCGTTGATTTTCTTCTGATAGTTTATTGAAATGTTCACTTCGGCTATAAATATCTCTTACCTCTAAATACCCACCAAAGGCAACTGTTTTTTGATGTTTTGAAAAGTAGCTTTCTAAATATGCTTCCCACTCCTTTGATGAAGAAACATCAAAGATTAATTCTTTATTAGATGCAGCTATTGAAATTGGAACATACTCTTCTACAGAGATAGTTACATCAATTACAGGTAATGGTTTTTGAGATATGTTGTTTAAAAATTCTATCATAAATATTTTATATAAAAAAGAGTAACCAAAGATAATTGATTACTCTCACATTTATAACCTGTATAAAATACTCTATCTTGTAACAGTACCGCTAATTTCCTTAACTGGCCCTGCTCCCATAGTAAATGTTACATGGTCATCAGCATCTGATGGAACTCCATGCGCTAGGGGCTTTAATGTAAAAGGGTTTGGGCTATTATCTGGATCTGGCTCAACGGATATAACAGCTGTCCTGCCTCTTAAATCTGTAGGAAAAGTAAATCCAGTAGGTGCATTTTGTATAAAGTCTTCTCCTGGATATCCTGGTCCATTATTTACATTTCCTTTAAATGATGTTGTTGCTGCATTATCATCAGCCATAGCCACATCAGTAAAGGTTCCTGTACTAATTGGTGTGCCATTTATAACTACCCATCCTTCATACTTCCAACCTGCTGGTAATGTTGGTAAAGATAATCCTGTAGCTGGACTTCCACTTGTTAAATCTAAAAACCAAATACCACTTCTTTCATTGTTCATCATTCCATCAGTTGGGGTTGCTAGAATATATTTTCCTGTGGCAGTAAAGAAATCCCCAACAATTCCTGTAGATGTTACTCCTGCTGAGTTACCAGAAAAATCACCCGCTACTATTTTAGTATTTGCTGGCGCTGGATCTGGATCGTTCGTTGGTTCTATAGAAAGTACAAATTTTGTGGCTGTTGCTAAAGTATTTGCTTCTACTACAAAAGAGCTTTGTGATAATTCTCCTGAGTCATTTACACTAAAAGTTCCTGTTGATACTGGTGATCCATTTACTATAACCCACCCTTCATATACATACTCTGTTCCTAAACTTTCTAAACCAGTTATATTTAGACTTAAGTTTGATGTTCTTGGTGCGTTATCATCATCATCGCTACAGGCAGCAAAAGTTATCGTGCTTATTACTGCTAATGTTAAAAGCATTTTCTTCATTGTTTTTGTAATTTTGAATTTATACAAAAACAAAGTTACTTGCATGTTTTCTTTTAAAATGTTAGCTAGCTTACACTTATGCTACTTTTTTTAGCAATCGTATTTCTTTTCTGTTAAAGTCTATTATTTGTTCTTGTTTTAACTCATTCATTAAAGTATTTAAAGTAGGTCTTGAGGTACCTATAAGTGTTGCAATATCTTTCTGTGTATAAGGGTGTTCAATTACTTGATCTCCTGTTTTATCACATTCATGACCATATTCTTCACAAAGCTCTTTAAAAAACTCTAACAAACGGGCCCGTGTATCTTTAAATAATAATAATTGCAGTCTTCTCTCTAGCTTTTTCATTCGTACGCCTATGAACTTATAGATTTTAAAACTTACAGATACATTATCTCTCATTAATGAATACATTGTATCTTTAGATACGGGACAAACTACTGTAGCATTATCAATTGATTGTGCAAATTCATTTCTTTTTTCGATTCCTAAAATGGCTTTTTCTCCAAATATTTCTCCTTTGGTTAAAATTGCTTTGATAATCTCATTTCCATCTTCAGTATAATATCCTATCTTCACTTTTCCTTTATCTATTAGGTATATTTTACTAGCTGCGTCATCTTCAAAATATATATAGTCGCTTTTTTTATATGTAGAAAATATATGCTCCTGTTTATACCCCTCATATCTGTGTGGACATAATATTTTAAATAAATTAACATCTTCAAAAAACCAAAGTTTGCCCATAATTTACTTTTTAAACTAGGTCGGAAAGATTAATGTTTCTTTACAAAAAAAGCTCTGGAGTTTTCCAGAGCTTTTAAGCGATTTATTTTAAACTATAGTTAAGCATTTTGTTTTTTAATTAGGTTTAAAGCTGATCCTTCTTTGTACCATTCAATTTGTCCTTCGTTGTAGGTATGGTTTGTAACGATTATATCTTTTGAGCCATCAGTGTGTACTACTTCAATCGTCAATGGTTTACCAGTTGCAAACTCATTTAAGTCCACGAAGTTAAACGTATCATCTTCTTGAATTAAATCGTAATCTGATTCGTTATCAAATGTTAATCCTAACATTCCTTGTTTTTTCAAGTTTGTTTCATGAATACGTGCAAATGATTTTACTAATACTGCGGCAACTCCTAAATGACGTGGTTCCATTGCTGCATGCTCACGAGAAGAACCTTCACCATAATTGTGATCTCCTACCACAATCGTTTTAATTCCTTTTGCTTTGTATTCACGTTGTACTTTAGGTACTGCATCATACTCTCCTGTTAATTGGTTTTTCACGAAGTTTGTTTTCATGTTGAATGCATTTACTGCTCCAATTAAACAATTATTCGAAATATTATCTAAATGTCCACGGTAACGTAACCAAGGTCCTGCCATAGAAATATGGTCAGTCGTACATTTCCCATGTGCTTTGATTAATAATTTTGCTCCTTCAATTGTATCTCCTAATGGAGTAAATGGAGTCAACAATTCTAAACGTTCTGAATTAGGGTTTACAACTATTTCTACATGACTACCGTCTTTCTCTGGTGCTAGATACCCATTATCTTTAACTTCAAACCCTTTTGGTGGTAACTCCCACCCTGTTGGCTCATCAAACATTACCTCTTCTCCATTTTCATTGATTAATGAATCTGTCATTGGATTAAAGTCTAAACGTCCTGAAATTGCAATAGCAGCAGTTAATTCTGGTGAAGCTACAAAAGCATGTGTATTAGGATTGCCATCAGCTCGTTTAGCAAAGTTACGGTTGAAAGAGTGAACAATACTGTTCTTTGGTGCATTTTTAGGGTCACTATACCTAGCCCACTGCCCAATACATGGTCCACATGCGTTGGTAAATATTTTAGCATCCAGTTTTTCAAAAAGATCCAAAATACCATCTCTTTCTGCTGTGTATCGAACTTGCTCTGAACCAGGATTGATCCCTAATTCGGACTTCATTTTTAATCCTTTATCAATTGCCTGTTGTGCTATGGAAGCTGCACGTGATAAATCTTCGTAAGAAGAGTTTGTACAAGAACCTATTAAGCCCCACTCTACTTGTAGCGGCCATTCATTGGCTGTTGCTTTTTCTCCCATTTCTTTTCCTGCTGGTGTTGATAAGTCTGGAGTAAAAGGTCCATTTAATAAAGGTCCTAATTCTGATAAGTTAATTTCAATAACTTGATCAAAATATTGTTCAGGATTTGTATATACTTCTGTATCTCCTGTTAAGTATTCTTTAATTTCATTTGCTGCATCTGCAACATCGCTTCTATCTGTAGCTCGTAAATAACGTTCCATAGATTCATCATAACCAAATGTTGACGTGGTTGCTCCTATTTCAGCTCCCATGTTACAAATAGTCCCTTTACCAGTACATGACATTGCTGTTGCCCCAGGTCCAAAATATTCTACAATTGCACCTGTTCCCCCTTTTACTGTAAGGATTTCTGCTACTTTTAAAATCACATCTTTTGGTGCTGTCCATCCAGATAATTTACCTGTTAATTTTACACCTATTAATTTTGGGAACTTCAATTCCCAAGGCATACCCGCCATTACATCTACTGCATCTGCTCCTCCAACACCAATAGCGACCATACCTAATCCTCCAGCATTTACCGTGTGAGAATCGGTACCAATCATCATTCCTCCTGGAAAAGCATAATTTTCTAATACTACTTGATGAATAATCCCAGCTCCAGGTTTCCAAAAACCAATGCCATATTTATTAGATACAGATTCTAAAAAGTTAAAAACTTCACTACTTACATCGTTTGCATGTTTTAAATCGGTTGCTGCTCCATCTTTAGCCTGAATTAAATGATCACAATGCACAGTAGTAGGTACCGCTACCTTATCTTTTCCTGCTTGCATAAATTGTAATAATGCCATTTGTGCTGTTGCATCTTGGCACGCAATGCGATCTGGTGCAAAATCAACATAATCCTTTCCTCTTTCGAAAGCTTTCGTTGGGGTTTCATCCCAAAGGTGTGTGTATAAAATTTTCTCTGCTAATGTTAAAGGCTTACCCGTAATTTTACGTGCTTCATCTACACGATCAACCACCTTACTGTACACCTCTTTTATCATATTAATATCAAAAGCCATAAATATTATTTTTTTGTTGCTCTACGAATTTACCAAAAAAAAATAGTTTAAGAATGGGCTTATTATATAATTATAAAAAGTTTAAATAAGTTTTTTCTATAACTAAATCATGGTACTCTTATTTATAAAAGAAAAAGCCCGAATCTTTTCAGACTCGAGCTCTTCTATTAAATTTTAGTAACCTATGCTGTTACTAATTGTTTTTGAGATGGTTTGAATTTTGTTAAAACAATACCATCAACAGCTTTTTCATATTCTTCCATAGTAGGAGTTCTTCCTAAAATAGTAGATAACACTACTACTGGTGTAGATGATAATAAAGATTCTCCTTTTTTCTCTCCTGAATCTTTTACTACTCTTCCTTGGAATAAACGTGTTGATGTAGCCATTACTGTATCTCCTGGTTCTGCCTTTTCTTGATTACCCATACATAAGTTACACCCTGGACGCTCTAAATATAACATGTTTTCATACTTAGTACGTGCTAAACCTTTTGGTTCATTATCATCAAACTCAAATCCTGAATATTTTTGTAATACTTCCCAATCTCCTTCTGCTTTTAACTCATCAACAATATTGTATGTTGGTGGGGCAACTACTAACGGAGCATTAAACTCTATTTTTCCTTGTTGCTCTTCAATGTTTTTCAACATTTGAGCTAAAATCTTCATATCTCCTTTATGAACCATACAAGACCCTACGAAGCCTAAATCTACTTTTTTAGTTCCTCCATAGAATGATAATGGTCTAATAGTATCGTGCGTATAACGTTTAGAAACATCCTCATTATTTACATCAGGATCAGCAATCATTGGCTCAGCAATTTCATCTAAATCGATAACAACCTCTGCATAATATTTAGCATCTGCATCAGGTTTTAATGCTGATTTAATTCCTGTTTTAACTTCTTGAATTCTAGTATTTGCCTTATCAACTAAACCTTTTAATACTTGCTTTTCATTATCCATTCCTTTGTCAATCATGATTTGGATACGATCTCTGGCAATTTCTAACGATTCAATTAATGTTTCATCTTCTGAAATACAAATAGAAGCCTTCGCTTTCATTTCAGCTGTCCAGTCAGTAAATGTAAAGGCTTGATCAGCTGTTAATGTACCAATATGTACTTCAATAACTCTTCCTTGGAACACATTTTCTCCATCAAACTGCTTTAACATTTGTTGTTGTGTTGCATGTACTACATCACGGAAATCCATGAAGCTTCTCATGTCTCCTTTAAATGTTACTTTAACAGATTGTGGAATTGGCATTGTTGCTTCCCCTGTTGCTAAAGCTAATGCTACTGTACCAGAATCTGCTCCAAAAGCTACACCTTTAGACATACGTGTATGTGAGTCTCCACCAATAATAATATCCCAATCACTTACTGTAATATCATTTAATACTTTGTGAATTACATCTGTCATTGCAGGATATTGTCCTTTAGGGTCACGTCCTGTAATTAATCCGAAGTCATTCATAAACTTCATTAATCTTGGAATGTTTGCTCTTGACTTATCATCCCATACAGAAGCCGTATGACAACCTGATTGGTAAGCTCCATCAACTATTGGTGAAATAACTGTAGCAGCCATCATTTCTAGCTCCTGAGAAGTCATTAACCCTGTAGTGTCTTGAGAACCTACAATATTAACTTCTACACGAGCATCAGACCCAGCATGTAATGTTTTTCCTGGAGTTGCTCCTACTGCATTTTTGTTAAATATTTTTTCAACAGCTGTTAACCCTTGTCCTTCAACAGAGACTTCTTTAGAAGTAGCATATACTTGAGGTACATCAATTCCTAATACTTTAGCTGCAAATGTTTGTAATTTCTTACCAAAAACAACTGCATAAGAGCCTCCGGCTTTAATAAACTCCATTTTTTGTGGAGTTAGTGCTGCTGAAATATCTTTTAATTCTTTTTCTGCGCTATATAATTTCTTTGTCTTTGTATTAATTGTAAGAACAGTTCCTGTTTCTACTGAATACTCTTGTTTTAAAACTGGTTCTCCATCTTCATCTACAATCGTGTTACCTTCAGCGTCTTTTTGCTTTACCCAGTTTTTTAAATCGATACCAATACCACCTGTTACACCTACTGTAGTTAAGAAAATTGGAGAAATTCCGTTGGTTCCTGCAATTACTGGTGCGATATTGATAAATGGAACGTATGGACTTGATTCAACACCTGTCCATAAAGCCACGTTATTTACACCTGACATTCTAGAAGATCCAACTCCCATTGTCCCTTTTTCAGCTACTAACATCACACGTTTGTCAGAATGTTGTTCTTTAAGCGCTAAAAGCTCTTTTTGCATATCTTTATTATGCTCGAAAAGTGACTGTCCGTGTAATTCACGATCAGACCTTGAGTGTGCGTCAGCTCCTGGAGATAATAAATCTGTAGAAATATCTCCAATTCCAGCTATGTAAGTAACTACTTTAATTTCTTCTTCTACTTCAGGAAGCTTTGTGAAAAACTCCGCTTGTGCATAGCTTTCTATAAGCTCTTTTGCTATTTCATTACCAGCTTTATAAGCTTCCTCTAAACGCTCTGTATCTGCTTCATATAAGAACACCTGTGTTTTTAACACTTTTGCAGCTTCTTCAGCAGTAGCAGCATTATTACCTAATGCTAAATCAAGTAAAACTTCTATAGAGGCTCCTCCTTTCATGTGCCCTAATTGTTCTAAAGCAAAAGCAGGAGTTATTTCTTCCACTACAAATTCACCAAGAATAATCTCTTTTAAAAATTTAGCTTTTACCCCTGCGGCACTTGTTGTACCTGGTAAAACATTATAAATAAAGAAATTAAGAGAATCTTCTCTGTGAGGATTGTTTACATCTTTAATTTGTGAGATGATTTCTGTTAACAATTCACTTCCATCAATTGGCTTAGGGTGGAGCCCTTGCCCTTTTCTTACTTCAATCTCCTTTAGGTAATCTAAGTATGTGTTCATAAAAAGTTTTGTTTTAAATATTGAAAGGAAATAGTAAAATTACTATATATTAAAACTGATTTTCCGCAGCTTTATCCTGTTATTTTTTGCTTAGCAAAAGTAGTATTTTAACCTTAATTTTAAAAATAAACAACAAAACAAGCAAAAAAGCGAATTTATTTAATCTGAAAGGCTATTTTTTAAAGATATACCAAAAAAACAAACAAAAAATCATTCAATAATTATCAAATTGATAATTTACTATTTAGAAGAGAATGCAAAATAATGATATAATCATTCTAAATAGGAAAAAAAGCAGACCCATAAGCTGGATTCTGTTCCTTATAAATAAGGCTCTTATCATTTATCTAGTTCTGAAATTACTCTCAGAATCAATCTGCCTACCCCTTAGAATCGCGCGAGTAGCGCTCAAGCTCTAATGTACATGGCATTGCACCGCATAGAGTTTACCTGGTTTCACTACAGCATTACCTGTACATACTTTCTGTTGCACTTGTCCTCGGTTTACACTGGACGGATGTTATCCGCTATGCTACTCTATGGTGTCCAGACTTTCCTACTTATATTTTCTATAAGTCGATAAGATAGGTCTGCTATTATATTGTTGTCAAATAAAAGTTCACACCTCTATTCATAAAAAAACCCACTCAAAAGAATTGAGTGGGAAAATTGCTATGAAAAAGAAAAAGTGTCTAGAACGTCTCCTAGACACTGCAAATATATAACTGTTTTTCGTTTAAAAAAAATTTTATTTAAAAAAAATTATCTTTTTTAAGAAATTTTTAAGAAAACATATCTTTTACTTTCTCAAAGAAAGATTTGTCTGATTTCTGAGGGTTTGGGCTAAAGTTCTCATCTTCTTGCATTTCCTCAAAAAACTTACGTTGATCTTTGGTTAATTCTTGTGGTGTCCACACATTTATGTGAATTAAGAAATCTCCATGTCCGTAACGTTCAATACTAGGTAATCCTTTTCCTTTTAAACGTAAAATTTTACCTGATTGCGTTCCTGGTTCAATCTTAATCTTTACTTTTCCTGTAACTGTTTCTACTTCTTTTGATATTCCTAAAACTGCTTCTGAAAAGTTAATATATAAATCGTAGTGAATATTGCTTCCTTCTCGTTTTAAGTTTTCGTGTGGTACTTCTTCAATCAGCACTAATAAATCTCCTGGAATTGAATTTTTACCTGGTGCTTCATTTCCTTTACCTCCTACTTTTAATTGTACTCCTTCAGTTACACCTTCCGGAATATTAATAGAAACAGTTTCTTCTTTTACTACCATTCCTTGTGCATCGGCTCCACTTGGCTTTTTGTCTAGCATCTCTCCTGCTCCATGACAAGTACTACATGTAGTAGCTGTTTGCATTCTACCTAAAATAGTATTGGTTACACGCATTTGCTGTCCGCTACCATTACATGTTGAACATGTTTTATAGGTTACTCCTTCAGCTTGAACTTTTCTACGAACTTTTACTTTCTTTTCAACTCCTTTTGCTATATCTTCTAAGGTTAGTTTTACACGAATACGTAAGTTACTACCTTTTACTCGTGCTTGACGGTGACCTCCACCACCAAAGCCTCCGAAACCGCCTCCAAAAGCTCCTCCGAAAATATCTCCGAATTGGCTAAATATGTCATCCATATTCATACCACCTCCTCCGAAGCCTCCATGATCTCCTTCAAAAGCAGCATGACCGTATTGATCATAACGAGCTTTCTTATTTTCGTCACTTAATATCTCATAAGCTTCAGCTGCTAATTTAAACTTCTCTTCAGCTTCTTTATCATTTGGGTTTTTATCTGGATGGTGTTTAATTGCCATCTTACGATATGCCTTTTTGATTTCAGCTTGTGATGCCGATTTTGATATTCCTAATATTTCGTAATAATCTTGTTTTGCCATAACTTTCAATGTTCAATTATCAGTAAACGGTTACATAACAACTAATAATTGTATTAATGATAATTGTTTTACGCTTGCCCCATTACTACTTTAGGGTGACGAATAATTTTATCTCCTAACTTATACCCTTTCTCTACACAATCAATAATTTTTCCTTTTAAATCATCTGTAGGTGCAGGTATTTGTGTTATTGCATCATGAACTTCTGCATCGAAATCATCTCCTGCTTTTACTTCTATTGCAGTTAATCCTTTTTGAGTTAAGATGTTTTTAAACTTATTATTAATAAGTTCTATCCCTTTTATCAACTCAGAGTCTTCTGATTTTTTAATTTCTGTCAAACCTCTATCAAAATCATCCATAATTGGCAGTAAAGCTGTCATTAATTCCTGGCTTGCTGTTTTAAAAAGGTCAATACGCTCTTTTGAAGTACGTTTTTTATAGTTTTCAAACTCTGCGAATAATCGTAAATATTTATCCTTCTCAGCTTGAATTAACTCTTCTGTTGTTGGTTCTTCCTTAGCTTTAACCTCTTTATTTTCTTGAGTTTCTTCCTGACTTTCTCCTAAATCGCCATTTTTAATAGCGTCGTTAATTTCGTCTTCTTTTGTATATTGATCTTTACTCATTGTAAATCGTTTCATGTATTTAACATCTTTTGATTAACAAGAATACTGCCAATAAAAAATTTGTGTCATAATGACACTGTAATAGCGGTAAGTAAAATACTTTATAATATTAAGTTGCAAAAAAGGTTTATTATATTTTGTTTAAAAATCTTAAAACTATATATTTAAGAAATTTTATTAATTAATTTATAACACAAAAAGTCCCTCATTATGAAACAGAATTTTTTAAACATTTCAGGAGTTACAATTCTTTCAAAAAACCAACAAAAAAACTTAACTGGTGGTGCTGCAATCGATCTTAATAAGTGTGGATGCGACTGCTCTGGTAGTGTAACAGGACCTATTTATTGTCACCAATATTTTGCTTGTACGCAAGAATATACGTGTAATGAAGAAATGTAAAAGTTAAACATAAGAAAAGCTGTTATCGTTTCGATAACAGCTTTTTTATTTCATTTAACTAGTTTGGTAAAGCTTTAACTTTCTTTGCTTTTTGAGGCACAATAAATTCTGCTTCATTAATAAATTTAATATTAGATAATTTTACTTCTCCTATTACCTTTTCATAACCTTTTTTCAATGACCACATATAAAACGTCCAATTAGTTGCAATAGGTATAGATTTAATTAATTTGATTTTATTATACTTAATAGCGTGAGGTTCTTTTTCTGCCTTTTCTTTTCCTTTACCAAAGGTAACAATATATGCTGCTCCACCTAACATATTTGTTTCTGGGTTTTTATATATAATATACCAATCATCTGGTGCATCACCTGTTCCTGACTCAAAAGTTAACTTCCCTGTATCAAAATTTTTAGTTCCCCATTTGTTTTCTTCAAAATTAGACCAAATGGTTCCTTGGTCGTTTAGTTTATAAGGTAAGCCTAAAAAATATGACCATGTAAAAATATCAAAACGAGCTGCTCCCATATCTTCTTCTTTTATCCCTAATGAATAGACTTCTTTTCCATCAAAAATAATAAGCGACCCATCTTGTTTTTCTATTTTTATTTTCCCTCCTCCTGTTTCTTGAGTTATTTCTCCTTTTAGACGTTGCTTTCCTCCAAATGTTATATCAATAGTATATTTCAGGTACTTTTGACTCATAAAAGCTTCTTTTTTATGTGCCTCTTCTATTGAAGATGTAAATTGAGGTTTTTCTTGGGCTGTAAAAATTGTTACTTGAAATAATAAGATAGCAAGTACTATTTTTTTTATCATAATGATTGATTTAAGTTAGGCCGATTAGTCGATAAAGACACTCTTTAATTACATATTATTTTTAAATTTTAATCATAAAAAAATCCCGAGTCAAATTAACTCAGGATTTTTGTTCTTTATATTATTACTATTATATTAATCTTCAATTCTTTCAATCTTAGCTCCTATAGATTTTAAACGTGCTTCAATATCTTCGTAACCTCTATCTATCTGTTCAATATTATTAATAATACTTGTTCCTTTTGCTGAAAGTGCTGCTATTAATAATGAAATACCTGCTCGAATATCTGGTGAAGTCATTTTAGTTGCCTTCAACTGTGATTTAAAATCGTGTCCTATTACTGTAGCTCTATGTGGATCACATAAAATTACTTTTGCTCCCATGTCGATTAATTTATCGACAAAGAACAAACGACTTTCAAACATTTTTTGATGTACCAACACTGTTCCTTTTGCTTGTGTAGCTACTACTAAAACAATACTTAATAAATCTGGTGTAAATCCTGGCCAAGGAGCATCAGCTACTGTTAATACTGACCCATCAATATAACTTTGAATTTCATAACTTTCTTGTTCTGGAATATAAACATCGTCTCCTTTTCTTTCTAGTTGAATTCCTAACTTTCTAAATACATTCGGAATCTGCCCTAAATCATTCCAACTAACATTTTTAATTGTTAATTCAGAACGTGTCATAGCAGCCATACCAATCCAACTACCAATCTCAATCATATCTGGTAAAATGGTATGCTCACAACCTCCTAATGATTCTACTCCTTCAATTGTAAGTAAATTAGAACCTACTCCAGATATTTTTGCTCCCATAGAATTCAACATTTTTGATAATTGCTGAATGTATGGTTCGCAGGCTGCATTATATATAGTTGTAGTTCCTTTGGCCAAAACTGCAGCCATAATAATGTTTGCTGTACCGGTTACTGAAGCTTCATCCAATAACATTTCTGTTCCTACTAGCCCTGTTTCTGTTTCTACTCCGTAGAAGTATTCTTCTCGATTGTAACGGAATTTTGCTCCTAAATTGATAAAACCCTCAAAGTGAGTATCTAAACGACGACGCCCAATTTTATCTCCTCCAGGACGTGGTATATACCCTTTTCCAAAACGAGCTAATAACGGACCAACAATCATAATAGACCCTCTTAATGAGCTACCATCTCTTTTAAATTCTGGTGATTCAAGATATTTTAAATTGATATCATCTGCCTGAAAGCTATACGAATTTTTAGATAGTTTTTCTATCTTAACTCCTAATTCTCCTAAAATAAAAATCAGCTTATTAACATCAATAATATCAGGAACATTATTTATAATTACTTTTTCTGAGGTTAATAACACTGCACATATAACTTGCAATGCTTCATTTTTTGCTCCTTGTGGTGTTATTGTTCCTTTTAACTTGTGACCTCCTTCAATTTTAAATGATGCCATTTACTTTTTTCTATATTTATTAGTGCTTCCTTTTCCTTTTGAATGACTTTTGTGCTGACCTTGACTGCTACGCTTTCTTAATAAACTTTTGCTATCTGCTAAATCTTCTTCTATGTCTCGAATATCAATTCTCCCATCAGACAACTCATATAAATGATTAAAAATCACATTATCGTCCACCGTGTCTTTATTCCAATTTAAATAGCATTTTTTCATATGATTCGCAATTGTAAACACCAAAGCTTCTTTCATATCTCCTTCTTCCCATGTTAATGCCTCATCAATCATCGTTTGAATATTTGTTCCATAAAAACGGTACTTTGATGCTGATTTAGGATATGGCAATCTATCTGGAGCTTCTTGCAGCTCTTCTTTTGAAGGTGTTTCATATGGAGAATCTACATCTAACTCAAAATCTGCCATTATATGTAACTGATCCCATAATTTATGCTTAAAATCAGGTACATCTCGTAAATGAGGTTGTAAGTTCCCCATTACATCGATAATAGCTTTTGCCATTGTATTTCGCTCTTCTTTATCTTCTAAAGCGATACAATGGTTTACTAATTTTTGTATATGCCTCCCATATTCAGGGATAATTAATTTGGATCTTTTCGAATTGTATTCTAAATCAAACGTCATTTCTCTATATTTTATCTATGCAAAATAGGTAATTATTATGAATTAATTACCCGATTACTTTCAATTTTGCAAATTGTAACAATAATTTCTTTTTACCTACGGTACTAAACTCTATTTCTGCTTTTTTATTGGGTCCTTTCCCTTCTAAAGCTACTACTTTTCCAGTACCAAAACGGTTATGCTCTACTACGTTTCCTACTGTGATTTCTCCATCAAATAAATTCATTTTCGGACTCATTTCTGAAACCTTTTTCATTTTACTTTTTGGAGGAACCATATTTGTTTTTTCCTTCTTCGCTAAAAATTCCTTTCTCTTTTTTTGAATTGGTTTTTGAAAACGTATTTTTTTGGGGGTATCATCATCAAACAAACTAGCGTCAATAAACCTATTTGTCGATGGTTCTGGCACTTTTGGAGTCAAATATTCGATAAACTGTTCGTCTATTTCTTCTAAAAATCTACTTGGCTCACCATCCGTTAATTTTCCCCAACGATAACGTGTTTGTGCATAGGTTAAATATGCTCCTTTTTCTGCTCTTGTTAAAGCAACGTAAAACAAACGACGTTCTTCTTCTAATTCACTACGGGTATTCATACTCATTGCAGAAGGAAATAAACTTTCTTCCAATCCTACAATATATACATAAGGAAATTCTAATCCTTTAGATAAGTGAATTGTCATTAATGAAACACGAGGTTCTTCATCTTCTTTATCAGAATCAAAATCAGTCGCTAGTGCTACATCTTCTAAAAATGACGTTAATGAAGCGTCTTCTCCCGTTTCTATTTTATCGGTAATAAAGTCTTTTATTCCGTTTAAAAGCTCTTGAACATTTTCAACTTTATTAACCCCTTCTGGCGTTCCATCCTTTTGTAAATCTTTTACTAACTGTGTTTGTTTCACCACCAAATCAGCAATTTCAAACGCGTTTTTCGTTTGTGTTTCAATTTGAAAACGCTGAATCATGTTCACAAAGTTCTGTAACTTAGTTTTGGTTCCAGAATTAATATTAATATCTATAGTATTGATATTCTTTAAAATATCAAACATTGATTTATTATAATGATTCGCTGCGATGGTTAATTTATCTAACGTTGTAGCTCCAATTCCTCTCGCCGGATAATTGATAATACGTTTTAATGCCTCCTCATCATTTGGATTGATTAAAATTCGTAAATATGATAGTAAATCTTTAATTTCTTTACGTTGATAGAATGAAATTCCTCCGTAAATTTTATATTTAATATCTTTTTTACGCAATGCATCTTCCATTGCTCTCGATTGTGCATTGGTACGATACAGAATTGCAAATTGATCGCTCGTTAACTGATGATTCATTTGGTTTTCCCAAATAGATTGTGCCACAAAACGTCCTTCTTCTCCATCAGAAATAGTACGCATTACTTTTACACTATCTCCCGCATCATTTGCTGTCCAAATTTCTTTATCTAGCTTCGTTTTATTCTTGTCAATTACACTATTAGCAGCTCGAACTATGTTACTTGTTGAGCGATAATTTTGCTCTAGTTTGAATGTTTTTACATCCGGATAATCCTTCTGAAAATTTAAGATATTTTGAATGTTTGCTCCACGAAATCCGTAAATACTTTGCGAATCGTCTCCTACCACACAAATATTCTGAAAACGATCTGCCAATGCACGTACAATTAAATATTGTGAATGGTTGGTATCTTGGTACTCATCTACCATGATATAACGGAAGCGATCTTGATACTTTGCCAACACATCTGGAAAACGTGCTAATAATTCATTAGTACGTAATAATAAATCATCAAAATCCATTGCTCCAGACTTAAAGCATCTATCTACATACTCTTTGTATATATCTCCCACTCTTGGACGGCTTGCTTCTAAGTCAGCTTGTTGTAAATCTGAATTATTAAAATAAGCCCTGACCGTTATCAAACTGTTTTTAAAAGAAGAAATTCTGCTTAAAATTTGCTTTGGCTTGTATCTATCTTTATCTAAGTTCATTTCTTTGATAATCGCCGTTATCAATCGAACTGAGTCTTGTGTATCGTAAATTGTAAAATTAGATGGATACCCTAATCGATCAGCTTCAGAACGTAAAATACGTGCAAAAACTGAGTGAAAAGTTCCCATCCAAAGATTTTTCGCTTCGCCATACCCCACTACTTTACCAATACGCTCTTTCATTTCGCGAGCTGCCTTATTGGTAAATGTTAATGACAAAATATTAAATGCATCTACTCCACGCTCCATCAAATAAGCTATTTTGTAGGTTAGCACTCTAGTTTTACCCGATCCTGCTCCTGCTATAATTATCATTGGGCCGTCTTTTTGTAAAACAGCTGCTTTCTGTGGTTCGTTAAGTTGCTCTAAATAAGTACTCAAAGGAAATTAAATTGAAAGAATTTTAAAAATGGAAAATTAACCAATCTTTTAGGTTTTTTAAAGATTCTAAGCCTTTTTTTATTCACTAATTTTAGTTTCTATTAATTCTTCTTAAAACCCGAATTAATCAAAATTCGTCTTAAAACCCTTATTCTTTATTATTCGCTTAAAAACCCGAATTATTTGGTGTTTTCAATCCAAAAACTTATTTTTACTAAAATTTGAATACATGACAAGTGTAATTACTGGTGATATTATTAACTCTCGAGGTGTTTCTGTTGAAACATGGCTCCCTTTACTTAAAAAATCTTTCAATCTTGTAGGGAAAACTCCAAAAACATGGGAGCTTTTTCGCGGAGACAGTTTTCAAATTGAAATTGAAGATATTTCTGAAGCACTCTTTTTTGCTATTGAACTTAAAACTAATGTCAAGAAAATAAAAGATTTAGACATTCGTTTAGCTATTGGTATTGGTGATAAAAGTTTTGATACTGAAAAAATTACTGAAGCCAATGGTGAAGCTTTTATTAATTCTGGATATGCATTTGATCATTTACTTAAAAAACAGAATTTAGCCTTGAAAACTCCTTGGAAAGATATCAATGAAGAGTTTGAGGTTTCTTTGGGTTTAAGTTTGTTAATAATGGATAACTGGACAACTAATTCTGCTGCTTTTGTAAATATGTCCTTACAAAACCCCAAGTGTACCCAGAAAGTAATTGCTAAAAAACTAGCTATTTCAGAAAGCAGTGCCAGCGAACGAAGAAAACGTTCTGGTTTTGATGAAATCATCAAACTAGAAAGACGCTATAGAAAACTTATGAATCAGAAACGAACCAACTTATGATACTCTTCTTAAAACTACTCGTCGCCCATTTATTAGGTGATTTTGTGTTTCAACCTAAAAATTGGGTAAAAAACAAAGAAAAAAAGAAAATAAAATCTATAAAACTCTATGCCCATATAGGTATTCACGCAATTTTATTACTCCTAATTCTACAATTCAACTCTAAGTATTGGAATGTTTTTTTACTTATAATTGTTTCTCATTATATTGTTGATATCGGTAAATTATACCTTCAAAAGAAGAAAAACAAACGTTTATTTTTCTTTTTAGACCAAGCTTTACATCTATTTTTTCTAGGTCTTGCTACCTATATACACACTCCTTATAAAATTAATATAGATACCTTTTTAAGTAAACAAAACTTATTACTTTTTGCTTGTTTAATTTTTGTTACCTACACATCTTCCATCATTATTAACATATTAATTTCTAAATGGAACCCTGAAAAAGGTAATAAATCAACAGAACAATCGTTAGCCAATGCAGGTAAGTATATTGGTTTCTTAGAACGCTTATTAATTTTTGTTTTTATTGCGATTAACCAATGGGCTGGTGTCGGTTTTTTACTCGCTGCAAAATCTATATTTAGATTTGGAGATTTAACTGCATCAAAAGATAGAAAGCTTACCGAGTATGTACTGATTGGAACTTTATTAAGTTTTGGATTGGCAATTTTAACAGGACTCGTATATTCGCATTATGGAAGATAAAATTATAGAAGGGCTAGCTTATGCCCTACCAGCATTAGTAACTGGCGGTGTAGCTTATCTAATTTTAGGCCGCTTTATTGAACAAGACAATAAAGAAAAAACATTCAACGCTTTAGTTGAAAAAAAACGTGAAAGTTTACCTACAAAACTACAAGCTTATGAACGTATGTTATTGTTTTGTGAGCGTATCAATCCATCAAAATTACTTTTAAGAGTTAATCCAATTGGAGAAGATACTGATAATTACCTACAGCTTTTAATTGCTAATATAGAACAGGAATTTGAACATAACTTAGTGCAACAACTATATATTTCGGATGATAGTTGGAAAGCCGTTACAGCTGTTAAATTAGCTATTATTGCAAAACTTCGTTCTACAGCAGAGGAATCTGAAACTGCTAAAGATTTACGAGAAAATGTATTAATTGATTATTCACAACAAGAAAGTCCTGCAAATACTGCTATTGGCTTTTTAAAACAAGAAGTAAAAAAACTGATATAATAAAAAAGCCTCAATATTGAGGCTTTTTTTATATTTTTATTTTTCAACAGGTAACTCTAATCTACTTGCCCATTCTGTCCAAGAACCATCGTATACACTGTAGTTTATTCTCTCAGATATTTCAGCACCTAAAGCTAGTATACACGCCGTAACTCCTGATCCGCAATAAAAAATCATTTCTTCTTTTTTTGGGTTTATTTCTGAAAACATTTTTTGAAGTTCTTCCTTTGATTTCATCTTCCCATCTACTTGTAATTCTACATAAGGTAAACTTTTAGAATTAGGAATATGACCCACTCTTAAATCCTTCCTAGGTTCAGGTTCTGTCGCATAGAACCTTCCTTTAGAACGAGCATCTAAAATAAATTTTTTATTATGAGAAGCTTTTAATACTCCCTCTGTTTCACTTACTTTATCCCTATTAAGGTTGGCTACAAAACTTCCTACAGTTGATTCTCTTTCTTTTTTAGACTCAATTGTATAACCAGCTTCTTTCCATGAAGGCAAACCTCCATTTAAAACTGCAATATTTGTAAACCCAAATGTTTTGAACAACCACCATACTCTTGGAGACGAATACACTCCTAAATCATCATAAACAACAATACAACTATTATTATTAATACCTAGCTTTTGAACCTCAGTTTCAAAATACTTTTCTGACGGAACTGTATTTGGGTATTTCCCCTCAGTATCTAAAAAGGTATTCTTTAAATCAAAGAAAACAGCATTTTTAATCTGCTGTTTCTCTTTTTTACTATCTGCTTTGTTTCCTACTTTTTGAATAGTTGCGTCAAGAACTATTAAGTTATCCGCATTCAAGTTATTGTGCAACCAATCAACAGAAACTATAGGTGAATCTACTTTAAGCATTCTATAAATAGATTTATGTTTATTTTACTTCATTGTAATGCTCATCCCAATTATGTGGATGTGGTTTTCCTAACTTCCCTACAGATTTAGCTACTAAAGTAGAAACTGTTGCATCACCTGTTACGTTAATAACAGTTCTACACATATCTAAAGGTCTATCAACTGCAAAAATTAACGCCAAACCTATGGCTAATTTATCTGCTGGAAAACCAACTGATTCTAATACTATTACTAACATTACCATTCCTGCTCCTGGTACAGCTGCTGAGCCTATTGAGGCTAACAAAGCCGTTAAAATAATTGTTAGTTGATCAACAAAAGTTAAATCGAAGCCTAAAGCTTGTGATATAAATACTGCTGCTACGGCTTGATATAAACTAGTACCGTCCATATTAATAGTAGCTCCTACTGGCAATACAAAACTTGATACTTCTTTATCTACTCCAATATGCTCTTCTACTCGTTCCATCGTAACTGGCAATGTTGCTGCACTAGAACTTGTTGAAAACGCTAATAATTGTGCTGGACTTATTTGTTTTAAAAACCATAATGGATTCTTTTTGGTAAATACACTTATTAAAACCATATAAAGTGCTACCATTAACAATAAACCTCCAACAACTGTTGCTCCATATTTTAATAATGCTAACAATAAATCAGGATCATTGGAAGTAACTACAACATTTGCTAATAATGCAAATACTGCAAAAGGTGCAGTTAACATGATTAAATCAACCATTTTTAGCACAACTTCATTTAACGAATCAAAAAAGTTTTTTAATGGTTTAGCCTTTTTCTCTCCTATTAATAACATTGATATTCCTAAGAAAATAGTAAAGAAAATTACCTGTAACATTGCTTTATTGTTGCTCATTGCCTGCATGGCATTATCAGGAACCATATCTTCTAAAAATTGAAGTGGGCCACTTTCTTTTTGCTTACTAGCCTCTGCTATTTTAGCTTGTACTCCTTCACTATTTGCATAATCTGCTGTTAGTTTAGCTATAGTATCTTCAGAAATCCCTTCTCCAGGTTGTACAACATTCACTAATACCAACCCTACTGTTATTGCTATTACTGTAGTACCTATATAAATTAACATGGTACGTAAACCAATGTTTTTAAATTTTGAAATGTCTTTTAAATCAGAAATCCCTTTTACCAGAGAAGCAATAATTAATGGTACTGCTATTAATTTTAATAATTTTACGAAAATTGTTCCAAAAGGCTTTATCCAATCCGATACAAATGATGCTCCATTATCTATAAAGGTCATCCCTAACCCAAATAAAATACCTAAAATCATTCCTATTAAAATTTGCCAGTGTAGTGCAAGTTTCTTCATATAATCTATAAATCTATTATTTTTTTAACTGGCCGTAAGGTATAAAGAAATATTTAAAAAAAAGTGACCTTCAGTTTGTATCTTGTGTCCCATTAATTAGAAACTAAGTACTAATCTTAATAAAACAAAAAAATGACGGGAATTTTAGATTTATTAAATAGCGACACAGGAAAGGCAATTATATCTGGTGTTGCGGGCTCAACGGGGCAAGACACTAATAAAACTAGTAGTGTTTTAACGATGGCATTACCTGTTTTAATGAAAGCAATGCAACGAAATGCTACGACACCTCAAGGTGCAGAAAGCTTAAAAAGTGCATTAGATAAGCATGATGGTGGAATCTTAGATAATTTAGGAGACTTGTTTAATGGTGGGGTTAACTCTAATGTTTTACAAGATGGAGGCAAGATTTTAGGTCATGTTTTAGGAAATAAACAACAAGGAGTAGAACAAATTATTGGTCAAAAAGCTGGTATGGATACTGGCGCTGTTGCTAATATTTTAAAAACTGCTGCACCTATTTTAATGGGAGTATTAGGTAAACAATCTCGTCAAAAAAATATAAATAACTCAAATGATTTAAGTGGACTTTTAGGAGGTTTACTAGGTGGTAACTCAACTCAAAAAGAACAAAGCTTCTTAGAACAAATATTGGATGCTGATGGCGACGGTAGTATTGTTGATGATGTAGCTGGAATGATTTTAGGAAACACTAGTAGCAGCCAGCAAAAATCAGGTGGTCTTTTGGGCGGACTTTTAGGCGGTGTATTTGGAAAAAAGTAACTTTACTGATTTATAATGTAATGAAGGGGCAAACATTTGTTTGCCCCTATTCTTTTAATTACTTTTGCCCGACATTAACATTTATGGAGAAACTTAAACAACGTTGGGGTATAGAAAGTAATTGGGCTTTAACTGCTATTTTTATCGTTTTTGCAATAAACGGTTCTTTTGCTGCTTGGGTTGCCAGACCTGTTACCAATCTCTTAGGGTTGTCACCTGAAACTATGACTCCTTGGTTATATTATCCATTAAGAGTTTTACTTATCTTTCCTATTTACCAAACTACTTTGCCTTTAGTTGGTTGGCTTTTTGGTCAATTTAAGTTTTTTTGGGAATTTGAAAAAAAATTTTTAGCTCGTTTGGGTTTAGGCTTTTTGTTTAAAAACTCAAATTAATCAGCTTGTACTAACTACTTGCACTAATTATTTTATGTATTGGTATAGGTAGTGATACTCCTTCTTTAAGAAAACGCTTATGTACAGCTTCTTTTAAAGCACATTTTGTTTTAAATTCTCGAAAAGGTTCGTTTAACCACACGTAAGCACGCATGTGAATATGATCTGTATACACATCAATAACTCGAACATCTACTTGATGTACATCACCCATTACCTGATCTGGCGTACGATAATCGATAACAGTTGGTAACTTAACTGCTTCTTCTTGTATAATCCTTCGTGCTAAATCAATATCTGCCTTTAATCCTATTTTAAAATTATTAAAACTCAATACATGGGAATCTTCTATGGTATGATTTAAAATAGAGTCTGTACTAATTACGGAGTTTGGTATAATGAGTCTCTTATTTTCAAAATTATTTATTACAGTATGTCTCAGCGTTATATCTTCAACAATTCCTACACGTGCTTCATCTAACTTAATATAGTCTCCTACTCGAAATGGACGGAAAATAACAATAAAAGCTCCCGCTATTAAATTAGAGAGTGCTGCTTGTGCTGCAAAACCTATAATAGCTGCTAAAATACCTGCTCCAGAAAAAATAAGTGTTGCTTTACTTCTAAAAGCAGGTACCGTCATAATAATATATATAACACTTAAAAGGCCAATTATAAAAGTTACAGAATTTCGTAAAAATTGGATACTGGTTCTACCGAAACGGTCTTCTTTTTTATGCTTAATTAGTTGCCATATTATAGCTCTTACGACTCTTGAAACTCCCCAAGCTATAAGCGCTACAAGTAAGATATACCCTACTATTCCGAAAAAGGAATTTAAATTGAATTTATATGTTAATAATTCTTTCATTATAAAGAAAGATTAAATGCTTTGGTTGCGTGAATTGTGGTTGTATCAAAAACAGGAATTGATACATCATTTTGTTTTACCAATAGAGGGATTTCTGTGCATCCTAAAATAACACCTTCCGCGCCTTCTTCGTATGCTTTTTCTACAATAGCAATATACTTTTCTTTGGATTCATCGCTAATAATCCCTTTTGCTAATTCAGCATAAATAATATGATGAATTACATCCCTATCTTCTGGATTAGGTATAATCGTATCTATATCAAAACTTTCTAATACATCTGTATAAAAAGTCTTCTCCATAGTGTATTTGGTTCCTAACAATAGAACTTTTTTCAAATGCTTTTCTACAATTGCTTCTGCAGTTGCTTCTGCAATATGAATTACAGGTATCGTAACTTTATTCTTCACAGCATCAATACATAAATGCATTGTATTTGCACAAATTACAATACAACTGGCACCTGCTCTTTCTAAGCTTATAGCTGCATTGGCCATAATCTCGTCTAAAACATCCCATTTTCCTGCTACTTGCAATGCAGATATTTCACCAAAATCAACAGAATTCACTAAAACTTTTGCAGTATGTACTCCTCCATACTTTTGCTGTGCTAAATCATTTAACACTTGATAATATGTAATTGTTGATTGAGGAGTTATTCCTCCTATAAGTCCTATTACTTCCATTTAAAACAATGCTGTTTGACTTTCGTCATCTTTATCTTTCTTCTTCTTTTGAAGTGCTTTTTCTAATGCTCTCTTTGCTTTATCTTCTTTAGATCCCACAAACTCTTTATCTTTAGGTTTTGCATCTTCTACATCCAAAGATAATGATTCTTCTTCTTTAATTTCTTCTTCATCGTTTACCTCAATGTCTTCAACCTTTTCTTCTTCTGGTTCTTCATAAGGTAACGACTCTAACAAGTTTACTGTTTTTATTTTGTCAGTTGTTAGTTGGTTTCCTTGAGCTTTAATTCCTTTAATTGCTATAAACTCTTCAAAGTTCACCTCTATTTTGTCTAAACTTCTTTTTGAGAAAATCACCTCAGCCATAGGACGATAATCTGTAGCTATGATTTCTAATTTTGACTTTTCTTCTTCTGATATAAAAAGTTCTTCCTTATCTGGTGTTTCAATTAAAAATCGCTTTACAAAATAACGCTCTTTTGTACCGTCAAAATAAATTGCTGAAATTGGTTTATTTGGCTTCCACTTTTCAAGCACAATCATATCATTATCAAAATGCATCGCTAAATCTGGCGATACTGCTTTTATTTTTCCTGATTGTGTAGCTATTAATATCTTATCTTCTGCTCTAAACTCACCTAACAACTCTCCTCTACCGTCAACATTTAATCGATGTACTGTATCGTCAAACCAAATTTTTCTAGGTTTTAAAGTTGAGACTCCTGCTTCTTTAAACTCTACTTTTTTTACTGAATACTTGGTTACTAAATTACCTCGAACTCCACGTCCTTTTACAGCTAAATCTGCAAAATCAATATCCCATTTTAGCTTTTTAACGCTTCCAACTGCTCTGAGTAAAATAGTTACTACCTCAGCTTCACCATTAGAGTTGGCTGTGAAATACAATACTTTTGATTTTGAATCTCCGTTGGCTAAGTTATATTCCTTATCTCTAGTTACCGATGTTACATTAAAACGCTTCATATACGAAGGGCCTTTTGCTCCATCTCTGTATATCATGTTGTAAACTGTACGTTTATCTTTTTTCTTAAATATAGCAACGTGAATAATTCCTTTACCTACAAAGGTTTTAGAATCTACCTTCGTCACCACCATTGAACCATTGTCTCTAAATATAATGACATCATCAATATCGGCACAATCAGTAACATATTCATCTTTCTTTAATGATGTTCCTATAAACCCTTCTTCTCTATTTACATAAAGTTTAGAGTTACGCATTACTACTTTGGTAGCTACAATATCATCAAAAATTCGGATTTCAGTTTTACGCTCTTTTCCTTTTCCGTATTTTGATTTTAACTCTTTAAAGTAATCTATTGCAAAATCAATTAAATTATCTAAATGATGTTTAACCTCAGTTATTTTTTCTTCTAAACCTTCAATAAATTGTTTTGCTTTATCAATATCGAACTTAGATATTTTCTTTATTCTTATTTCTGTTAAACGAACAATATCTTCTTCAGTTACTTCTCTTTTTAGGTGCTTGGTATGAGGTTTTAATCCTTCATCAATTGCTTTGATTACTCCTTCCCAAGTTTCTACTTCTTCAATATCACGGTAAATTCTATTCTCAATAAAAATACGTTCTAAAGAAGCAAAGTGCCATTGTTCTTCTAACTCGTGTAATTGAATCTCTAATTCACGTTTTAGCAACTCTACTGTAAAATCTGTCGATTTTTTTAACACTTCTGTTACTCCAATAAACACTGGCTTATTGTCTTCAATAATACAACATAACGGAGATATTGAGTTTTCGCAACTGGTAAAAGCATACAATGCATCAATCGTTTTATCGGGTGATACATTTGCTGGTAAATGCACTAAGATTTCAACATTGGCTGCCGTATTATCTTCAATACGTTTTATCTTAATTTTACCTTTATCATTAGCTTTTAAAATACTATCAATTAAAGAAGATGTGGTTGTACCAAAAGGGATCTCAGTAATTACTAGTGTTTTTTTATCGAGTGCTGAAATTTTGGCTCTTACTCTTACTTTCCCTCCTCTTTTACCATCGTTATAGTTGGTAACATCTGCTATTCCTCCTGTTAAAAAATCGGGTATGATTGTAAAACTTCTTCCTTTTAAGTATTTTACAGATGCATCTATTAGCTCGTTAAAGTTATGTGGTAATATTTTTGTAGAAAGTCCTACTGCAATTCCTTCCGCTCCCTGTGCTAATAACATAGGAAACTTTACAGGTAAGTTTACAGGTTCTTTTTTACGTCCATCATACGAAGCTTGCCATTCAGTGGTTTTGGCATTGAAAACAACATCTAGTGCAAATTTTGATAATCGTGCTTCAATATAACGAGAGGCTGCAGCACGGTCTCCTGTTAAAATATTACCCCAGTTACCTTGCATATCGATTAGCAGTTCTTTCTGCCCCATTTGTACCATGGCATCAGCAATTGAAGCGTCTCCGTGTGGATGGTACTGCATTGTATGACCAACAATGTTTGCTACTTTGTTATAGCGACCATCATCTAAATCTTTCATTGAATGCATAATACGACGTTGCACGGGTTTAAACCCATCTTCCATAGATGGCACTGCACGTTCTAAAATTACATACGAAGCATAATCTAAAAACCACTCTTTATACATTCCCGTAACCTTAGTTATGGTTTCTGTATTTTCAAGGGGTTGATTTAATTCTTCGTCGTGTTCGTAATTGTTACTTTCTTCACTCATGTATGAATGTTTAAACTTTTATTCGTTTAAGAGTTGGTTTGTTTCTTCTTAATTAGTAGAAAAATAGCTATACAAACTAAGGCTGCTACTATCATATTGATATAAGACGACCTATTTGCCCCCCAATTTAAATTGTCAAAATCTACGTTAAATACGTTAACTAAAAAAATTGAAAATGCTATTAATAAATATATTCTAGCTCTTCTATTTCTATCCATTATTTTTTTGCACTTAGTTACAAGCTAATTTATTTATCTGATGTTTTTTATTCTTTAGTCGTTTTGATAGATAAGCCTAATACTAAAGCCATAATCAGCATTAATAATGTTCCTATATATGAATTTTGACTTGATAGTCTACCAAAGTAAACCATTAAAACACAAGCAAGAATCATTATTAATGATACTATTATAATTACTTTCTTTAATTCTTTCATATTAATTTTCTTCTACAATATCTAACTCAACTTTTAGATTGTTGATGATAAACTTTTGTCTGTCTGGAGTATTTTTACCCATATAGAACTCTAACATTTGTTCTATCGACATTTCTTTATCTAACATTATTGGATCTAAACGAATATCGTCTCCAATAAAATGGACAAATTCATTAGGAGAAATCTCCCCTAACCCTTTAAATCGAGTTATTTCTGGTTTTCCTCTTAGTTTATCTATTGCTGCTTTCTTTTCTTCTTCTGAATAACAATAAATCGTTTCTTTTTTATTTCGAACTCTAAATAACGGAGTATCTAATATATATAAATGTCCTTCTTTTATAACCTCAGGAAAAAATTGTAAGAAAAAAGTAATTAATAACAAACGAATATGCATACCATCAACATCGGCATCGGTAGCAATTACAATATTGTTATATCGTAAGTCTTCTAATCCATCTTCTATATTTAAAGCAGCTTGGAGTAGGTTAAACTCTTCATTTTCGTAAACGATTTTTTTTGACAACCCGTATGAGTTTAATGGTTTCCCTTTTAAACTAAATACTGCTTGTGTGTTTACGTCTCTTGATTTAGTTATCGATCCACTTGCCGAGTCTCCCTCGGTAATGAATAATGTAGTGTCTAAATATTTTTCTTTTTTCGTGTCTCCAAAATGGATGCGACAATCACGTAGTTTTTTATTATGTAAACTTGCCTTTTTTGCTC
The DNA here is from genome assembly GCF_003387615.1 of Tenacibaculum gallaicum. Lineage (GTDB taxonomy): Bacteria > Bacteroidota > Bacteroidia > Flavobacteriales > Flavobacteriaceae > Polaribacter > Polaribacter gallaicus. Next base: position 52,719 of record NZ_QUNS01000004.1, read on the forward strand.
TGTCTCTTGCTAGTTTACGTATACCCGATAACTCTTTACGTTCTTTTTCTGCTTGCAGTATTTTCTTTTGAAGCTTATCGGCTACTTCAGTGTTTTTATGTAAGTAATTATCTAGCTGTGTTTTAACAAAGTCATTGATGTACGTACGAACGGTTGGTAGGTCTCCTCCCATTTCGGTAGACCCTAACTTCGTCTTTGTTTGACTTTCAAAAACAGGTTCCATCACCTTGATAGATATCGCAGAGATAATTGATTTACGTACATCGGAAGCATCAAAGTTCTTTCCAAAAAACTCGCGTACTGTTTTTACTATGGCTTCTCTAAATGCATTTAAGTGTGTACCTCCTTGTGTGGTATTTTGTCCGTTTACAAACGAATGATATTCTTCTGAATATTGTGTTTTACTATGGGTTATCGCTACCTCAATATCATCGCCTCGTAAGTGAATAATTGGATACAACATATCGTCTTGATTGTTGTTGTCTTCCAATAAATCTTTTAATCCGTTTTCTGAATAAAATTTCTCTCCATTAAAAACTATAGTTAATCCTGGGTTTAGGTACACATAGTTTTTTAATAATTTAGAAATGTATTCAGGACGATACATATAATTCTTAAAGATGGTTTCATCAGCTATAAAAGTCACCTTAGTACCTTTACGACGTGATGTTTCATCTAATAACTCTTGATTTGTTAAGTTTCCTTTTTCAAATTCTGCTGAGGCTGATTTACCGTCACGGTTAGATTCTACTCTAAAATAGGTTGATAACGCATTTACTGCTTTGGTACCTACCCCGTTTAATCCTACTGACTTTTTAAAGGCTTTGGAATCGTATTTTCCTCCTGTATTCATCTTCGAAACTACATCCACTACTTTTCCTAGTGGAATCCCTCGTCCGTAATCTCGTACAATTACTTTATTTCCTTGTACAGAAACTTCTATAGTCTTACCTCCTCCCATGACAAATTCGTCAATAGAGTTATCTAAAACCTCTTTAACCAAAATGTAAATTCCGTCGTCTGGTGATGATCCATCTCCAAGTTTACCAATATACATCCCTGGTCGCATACGGATATGTTCTTTCCAATCGAGCGAGCGTATATTGTCTTCGGTATATTGTGTTTCCTGCGTCATAAAAAATCGTGTGAATTGAAGTCTGTGCTAAAATAGTACTTCGGCAGAAAAAATAAAAAACTCTGTTAATATAGTTATCAACAGAGTTCGTTTTATTTCTTTTTTAATGCTTTTTTCTCCCATTTACAGAGCAATCTTCCATATTTCCTTACTTTTTTCTCTGTACTTTCTTTTATAGTTGTTTTACATTGAGATAATCCTCTACAGTTTTTTTTGAAGTGATATTTTGTGCTTGCTACACTACTACAGATATACACTTTTTTGTCTTCTACTTTTTGAAATGCCACCAATACACTTACTGATAGTAGCATTATTATGACTTTTTTCATTTGTTTGGTTATTTTGGTTGTTTTCTATATTGCCATGGTGTGATTACATTGGGTAATGACCACATACCTATTTTAAGTTGTTTTGCCTTTACTTCTAACAAAGCATATTCTTTATTTTTTGAATACTTTTTAAAGTGCATTGCCAATCCTTTTTTTACTAAGCTTTTATTGACATTTTTATGATTATCAAAGTATATTTCAGCAATTAAACGGTTCCAATGCCATTTTCCTTTGTTGATTATTTTAACTGTTTTTCCAAATATTTTGTTGGATACAAATTGTTTTGCTTTGGTGCTAAAAGGTTGCCCTTTTTCAGGACAATCAATATGTTCTAACCTTATGTATATTGGTTTGTTTTGATACAACACCTTCACCGTATCTCCGTCTACTACCCCAATTACTCTTGCGTTGAATTCTTTTGGTACTTTTACTCCTGTTAAAGTTACTAATAAAAATAATAGTATTGTTTTTAGGTACATAGTTTAGTTTGTATGAATAAAACTGTTGATAATATTATATTTTTAATTAGTTTTTTCTTTTGCAAACTCTTCATAGTAATTTATCGTTTCTAAAAGCAAAGAATCAAACTTATAGATATCATCAATTGTTGCTATTTTTTCCCTTATCTCTTTTTTATTAGCATCAAATACCCCTAAATATTTGGTTTTTCCATTAAAATGAAACCTACATAATGGTTTACGATTGTTATTATCTAATAAAACGCCAAAATAAGATTGTGTGTCCCTAAAAGCAATTCTTTCTATAGGTATTTTTTTTCTTAGTATTGCCACCACAATCCTATAGGCTTCCATTTCTTCTTCTGTAGTTACTATTTTATTTTCTTTTTTTTCTTCGTGCTCTATACTTTCTTCTACCAACTTTTCTTCTTCTTTATTTAAAGCATTATGCAGTCTTTCATTTACTTTTTCACTTATTAATTGATTAATAGATTTTGACACTAATTCTTTAAACTGCTCTAACACTCTTTCTGTTTGTCTTCCTGAATAAACTCTTGAAGAAAAGAACCGAACAAAATCATTTTCTGGTTCAATTAATTGACTATTAAATATCTTCTTTATTTCTTTTGAATACTTTAAAGAGCTTGCATTATTAACTATTTGATTGACATCAAACTTTGTTTTATGAAATTTAACAACTTCATTAATTACAGGCTCTTTTAGTTTGGTTATATCAAACTCTAAAAATGGTTTTTCATCCATTTTGTTTGTTTCTTCTAAATCGGTAAAGAACTTATATTCTACACCATTAGTTAGAAGTGCAAATCGTGATTTTGATGTATGAAAATATCTAAATAACTGTGAATTGTGCGTGTTTAAATCTTCTTTCCAATGCTTACATTCTATTATTAAAATAGGAACCTTATTTTCAATTATAGCATAATCTACTTTTTCTCCTTTTTTCAACCCTATATCTGCTGTAAACTCTGGGATTACTTCTGTTGGATTAAAAATATCATACCCTAATAAGTCTATAAAAGGCAATACAAAAGCTGTTTTAGTAGCTTCTTCGGTTTCTATTTGCTCTTTTAATGTTGTAATTTTCTGTGATAACTCTTTTAGTTTGTTGGCTAGTTCCATATTTCTTTATTTTAGGCTTTCATCGCTTGTACCATTGCTATGTTTCTAGCACGCTCATCTTCTCTTTCTTTTTTATCTATTTCTTCTATTTGCTGAAAAATTAATGAGTTAAACTTTTCTACTTTACTAGACATTGTAAACAAGTCTATCAATGCCCATATACCTAGTCCTCCTAGTGTAAACCAGTATAAAAATTGTACTCCCCATTTTCCTAAATAAGCATAATGAGCTCCTAAAAAAAGCAATAATATGTATGCAGTTCCTGTTGATTTCACCTTTGATTGTAAATAATGTTTGTTCATTTTTTTTTGTTTTGGTTATATACACCAAAGCTAAACTCCTTAAAAAACAAAACCTTACGGATTTCCGTAAGGTTATAAATTCATACTATAAAATTATATTATTCCACCAAAAGAACACCATTAGCATGAACAAACCCTATTACTTTTGTTCTTATTACCTTTACTTTAATCCATTTTGCATGCGTAGCTAATATGGTTAGTTTTTCTCCAAAGTCTAATTCTTGTATTACGTAATAAGAAGTATCTGGACCACTTCTTAGGTTTAAAGAGTTTTTATTTACCAGTAATGTTTTTAGGTAATAGGGTTCTTCTTTTAACAATGTACTATTGGTCTTACGTCCGTCAAAAATAGTTTGTTTGGTTTGTTTTGGCTTTGTATAGCTTTTTGTACGACTTCTTTTTGTACACACTCCGCAAGAGCCTCCTCTGCTACAATGCTTACAATACTTACAATTTTTACATGCTCTACAATTGGCAGAACCTGTACACCTAGCTTCTGGAGGAATATTACAACCTAATATAGTGGAACTGTATATTCTTTCTTTAGCTTTTTTGTTTTTAGTTATACTTACCATAGCGAATGTTACCAGTAATACTGCAATTAGTGAAAGTATTTGAGTTCTCTGATTCATAATAAAAGGGGGATTTAGTTTACGATATCAAATCTAGTTTCTGCTGAACAGAAAACCCTACGGAAATCCGTAGGGTTCATCTAATGATACTCTAACGTTACATTGCTTTTTCTGCTAAAAATTTTTGCACCTCATAAACATCAACATTTTTATTAAATTTTTTACTTACCGTAGGCATATTCTCACTTGATATCCATATTTTTAATTCTGCGTCTAAATCAAAGGTCCCTGCTGTTTCTAGTGAAAATCTAGAGATGTTTTTATAAGGCATTGACTTATACTCTATTTTACTTCCTGTTAATCCCTGGACATCAATCAGAATCAATCTTTTATTAGTAAACATAAAAACATCTCTAAATAGCTTGAACCCTAATTCTACAACCTCATTACTAACTAATAATCTGTTATATTTATCTGTCAGCTTTTCTGGTGACACTTCACTTGCATTTCCTAAAATACTATTTATCAATCCCATTTTAATTTATTTTTTTGGTTAATATCATTACAAACCTACCTTGATAAAAACACAAAATCCTACGGGAATCCGTAGAGTTTGCTACTGTGTTAGGGTCTATACAAAAATGGTATCTATAATTAGAACTTTGTTAGATGCTATATTGGTTTTCTTAACTTTAACAATCTTCCGCGTTTTCTATTTATACACCATCTAAAACGTTAAAAAACTCATAAAGTCAGCGGGTTAAAACGAAAAAAAACTATTTTAGTGTCAGCTATAAAAATTGTTTGTAAAAAGTAAATTGCTATCCCTTATTACTATTAAATCACATTCAATTTTACAACATCTTTACGAAGTTAATGCTATATAGGTATGTTACTAACTACCTGTTTGGTGATGGATACCACCTTGGTTGTTTTATGTATTAAGGTGTGCTAATAATTATTGCAGCTACTTAATAGTTACTACCAAAAAGTATTCAAATGAAAAAGTAAGTAATTTAAAAATCAATATGATGAAGTACTATTTAATTGAAAACAAGTTAACCGATGAAACCAACTACTCAGCACGCGTATTAACAGAGCGTACTATTAATCAAGACGAGTTGATTGATAAAATGTTGAGTAAACGTAACCTAGTAAGCAAAACCGATATTGTGGCGGTGCTTAATTCTTACTATGAAGAGATTATCGAATCGATAGAAGACGGTGATAATATTAACCTACCCTTACTAAATATTGGCTACTCTATTTCTGGGGTTTTTGATACGGAGGAAGATGGTTTTAATCCTGATACTCATAAGCTACACGTTAACCTCAACAGCGGAAAGTTAATCAATGAAATTAAAGACGATATTCCGCTACAAAAAGTAACTGCACCTATTACCAACACGGTTATTACTAACTTAAAAGATATTACCTCTGCAACTACGAATACTACCTTATCTGCCAACGGATTGTTTGAGTTGAACGGTTTGCGTTTAAAGGTTGCTGGTGACCTACCTGAAGTTGGTTTGTATTTTGTTGCTGAAAATGGTACCGAAACTAAGGTGTCTTATTTAGCTCAAAACAGCTATAAGAAGATTATTGGTCAAGCTCCTGCCCTTGCTGCGGGTAACTATCGTGTTAGAATTAAAACGCAGGCTACTTCTAGTGCTGATCGATTTTTAAAAGATATTATGATGGCTGAGTCTACATATACTCTTACTGTATCGTAACACTATACAGTAGTGTCGAGTGACACCATACAGTAGTATCCAGTGACACCATACAGTAGTGTATGAAGGTTAATACAAAGTTTAATAACGTAAAAAGTACGAGCACATGCTCGTACTTTTTTTATATTTCTTATTTGTTGTGGTTTTTAATGGGAATTAGGTGTTAACTAGTATAACTAACAAAATTCTCAATGTTTTATACGGTGTTTCATCGTTCTTCGTTATGACGGTTATTTTAGAGCTAAGAGAATGGACCGCTTCGCTGTTAGAGTAAAGACTTATTTATAGGTCTTTGTTCTATATTCTTTTTATCATCTAGTGTCACTTCGAGTAAAATTATTTAAATGAAATAAAAATAATTTTGTATCGAGAAGTTTTCTAATAGTTCTCGATACAATTTTCACTTCGTTATCACTCAATAAAAATCACTCGAACTGACAGTGATTGTAATAAAAAATAAGAGTACTACTTTTGAGTGAGATTCCTCACTATCGTTCGGAATGACGGTTTGCTATTAGTTTGCGTCATTGAGAGTGATAACGATAAAAAGGAGTTTTATATTCTTTTTCTTGATAAAAAGAAACAAAAATCAAGACGTACAATAAAATCGTAAGAAAATACTACGACACCTTCCACTGATAAAAAGAACTCGCTATCGCTCAAACAGCTTTTTATCTTACATCCATCGCTGCTGTCTTGATTTTCAAAGATTTTCTTGAAGGTCATAAAACATAATAACTTTTTCATTATAATTTTAATCTTCTATGTAAGATATTACTTTTTTCTTTACAGGATAGTACTAAAGCCATGAAAAATATGAATAGAGGTTTTCTCATTTTATTCTTTTCTCTTCATAAATAAAGTGTCTTTTCTATGAACGAATAACGATTTATCTCCTCTTCTGTTCGCTGTATAAGGAGAAATAGTATCTGAGATATAGCCCTCTTTAATAAAAATTAATTCACTAATAAAGTTAGCTTTTCTATTTAGATAAAAATAACCATCACTTTTAGAATAGGTATGTTGTGAATAAGATGAGCTTTCTATTATTTGTACGTTATTTATTGGCTCTTTGCTTTCATCAAATACATAACCGTGATAACAATCACATAGTTCTTGCTTGCAAGAAACTGTTAAAAGTAATAGTGTTAGTAATAATACGTTTTTCATTTTAGCTGCATAACATGTGTAGAATACACTTACTTTTCAAGTGGTTTTAGGAAGATTGAGTCGAATCTTATAGTGTCTTTTGTAAAACCATACCTACCTCTTCTCTCAATACTTTTTTTTTCATATCCTTTTTTTATTAAGCGAAACTTAAAAAAGCCCATAGGAGCTTCACCTCCTATAGCCATTTTATCGTAGTAAGTTTTTATTCTTAAAAAGAAACTTCCGTTTACATCACTACTGGTTTCAATAGAATAATCTTTTTTTGCTGAATCCCAAGTTACCACATCAACACTATCTATTTTTTGTAATGTTTCAGAGTTATATATATAACCTATAATAGGAGGTCTACTAACTCTTTTAACAAAACAGCTTGTTAATGTTACTATTATAAATATAAATACTACTTTTCTCATTTTATTCTTTCCTCTTCATCAATAAAGTGTCTGATTGTTCACGTAAAAACAAACGATAAAATGGAGGTGAATGTCTACCTCTTGATAAGAAAACGGTATCTGTTTTAAATCCTTTTTTACTAAATATTAGTTTATCTGCATAAGTTTGTGAAAATCGCTTTAGTTTAAAATACCCTAAACTATCTGTTGTTGAAAACACGTTATTAGGCTCAGAGTGTCCCTCAGTTATTACTACACCTTTGAGGGGAATTTCTTTGTAATAAACATACCCCTCAAAATACTCTTTTGTACCCTCAGTACAAGAAGTAAACAATGTAATTAATACAACTAATAATATTTGCTTTCTCATTTTAGCTACATCACATGTCTAGAATACGCTTACTTGTCAAGTGGTTTTAGGAAGATTGAATCCAGTTTAGCAATTGTATCATTTCGTTTCCAGTGTTTTTCTATTTGTATAGTGTCTTTTTTACAACCTCTTTTTTCAAGTATTAAAAAACTCGTATACCTCCCATCGAAAAGAGAAGATTCTTCTCTTCCATCTCCTGTATACAGTATATGATCTGAGTTTAATGAGAAAAAACCATCTTTGCTAGATAAAGTCTCCCTTTGTGAAACTACTTTTAAAGTACTTTTCTCTAATAAATTTATTGATAGCTTCACACTATCTATTGGCTTCTTAGATTTAACATCATAAATATTTCCTTGAATAAAAGGTGATAAATAATATTTATGTTTTGAACAAGATACTATAAACAAAAGGATACATATATAAATTATTCTTCTCATTTTCATACCACATTAATGTTATTCTTTTAATTTTAGAAGAACTGTACCTAAATCAATTTCTTTCTCTTTTCTTATATCTACAAACTTATATTCTGTTTCATATCCTTCTTCTTTAAATATAATAGCAAAATTACTGTCTCCTTTCATTTCCTTTCTTTGAATTTCAAATTCAAAATAACCATCCTTTGTTAACTTTATATCTAGTATTTTTGAATAACTGGAACTTATTGGAGAGTGTACTATTTTTTGACCAACCTCTATCTTTTTTATTTTATAGTCATTACTTGTAGTAATATGTCCTTTAACCTTCACTTTTACATGATTAGTACAACTTGCTAAATAAATTAGACTGAAGAGAAGAATTAGTTTTTTCATTTTAGCTGCATAGCGTATCTAGAATACGTTTATTTTTCAATTGACTTTTGGAAAATTGAATCATATAATATTGTCTCTTCTCCAAAACTTCCTTTTGTTCTTTTTTATTTTATTGAAAATACTTAATGTATTTACTTTTATGGCTAATTAAATAAATAGTATCTCCTGTAAAGTTTCTGCTTATAAACTCTCCATTATGAGTACTATATACAGGCAATGTATCTATTCTATAATTCTCTTTTTTTAAGATAATTTCATTCCCTATTAATATTTCTTCTTTTAGAGTAAAAAAACCTTTCTCATCTGTTTGAGTTAATTTATCATCTTGTAAACTATATACTTTAACACCTTTTATGGGGTCTTTTGTATCTATATCATAGATATATCCGCTATAGTTAGTATTACAGCTTTGTATTAAAAAGATAAAAGCGAATAATGAATGGTGGATTTTCATTTTATAAATTAACTATTTAAACCTACTCGTGTCTATAAAAAGGGTGTCGTTTCTTCCATTAATAAAACGATAATTTAATTTTTCTCCACGATTTGAGAATATCGTGTGTATAGTATCAATCACCTTATTATTTTCTGTATATACAACTAAATTACCTCCAAAACTATTTAACTCAGGTATGTTAAAGTATCCCTTTTCATCTGTTAAACTAAAAGTTTTAAGGTTGTCGTCTTCTACTACTTTTAAGTTTCTTAAAGGCTTTTTCTCTTTACTATAAATATAACCGTGGTAATAGTCTGTCTTTTTCTTACAAGAAAGTAAAAACAACAAGAGAGTAAATAAAAATAATTTTTTCATTTTAGCTACATAGCGTATCATAACACACTTACTTTTCAAGTGGTTTTAGGTATATCGTTTTTAAATTTATACTATCTAATATATTCTTATCATATTTCTCCAAATCAATTGTATCTGTAATATAGTTTTCTGATTCCAAAATCAATTTATAAGATATATTTTTGATAGCTATATAATAAGAATCATAGTCTTTAGTCTTCATTCCTTTTATATAAAAGAAACCATTTTTATCTGTTTTACTTTTCCCAAAGTAATTAAAAGATAGTGAGTCGGTATACAGAGTTACTCCTTCAATAGGTTTATTTGTTGTTTTATCATAAACAAAACCTTTTATGTCTCCAATCAAAATATGTTCAGAATCACACGAAGTACAAGTAAAGAATATGATAATATAAATTATATATGATTTCATTATTTCAATTCTATTTTTGTTAACCAAAGTAAACCTAATGTGTTCCTTTAATTTCAGGTCTTTCTATTCTTGATGAACATGAGTTTAAAATAAACGTCATTATTAGTAAGTAACAAAGCCTCATTTTTTAGTTTCTAATAGGTAATGCTATTTGAGGTCTTCTATGTTTACTATTTTTTGATATTAAATAGATAGTATCTCCAAAAGGTTGTTCTTTTATAAACTCATTTTGTCTATCGAATGTACTTAAACTAAATCTTCGATAATCTTCTTTTTCAAAGAGAAGGTATTTTATTGTAGTACTCTTTTTTACCTCAAAATATCCTTCTTTATTACTAAGAACAAAATCTGTAGAATCTTTATAATAAACTTTCACTTTATTTAAAGGAGTTTCTTTATCAAAGTCATAAACATAACCGTGATATTTTGTTGAACAAGATTGAGTTATTACAATCAATAAAATTATTAAAAACAGCTTTCTCATTTCAATTTTAATTTAGTTAACCAAAGTAAACTTAACACATCTTTTTCTGAAGCTACAAGTCTTTTATATATGTTAGGTTGTCTTCGTTTTCCTCCATATTTATTCTTTTTCAAATATGGCATAATATCAACTTCTCCAGAAACTGGGTAAGCTGGGGCTGATGATTTTTGTTTTTGAGTAATAGTATTTACGCTTCCTTTGTGACCATACGAATAAAATGTGCCTCCATATGCTTTTAAAATAGTATGCCCTATTTCATGCGCTGAAGTTTCTTTGAACTCGTTATCTTCATTAATTGAGGTTTGATAATCCCAACTATCAACATAAAAATACTCATAAATATACCCAACATTATAGCACACAGCTTCTCTAGAAACAATATTTCCTACAAAAGAAATAGGGTCTTCCACGGTTCCTGGGTTTCCTGAGCGCATCCAATCACCATTTGTATTAAAGATTAAACTAACATCATCCATTGTTTTCTCCGTTGTATTTATTGCGTTTACATAAACTTCATATTTTTCTCCATTAATATCAACATCTTTGGCTATATAATGATTCCTGTTTCTTCCCCAATGGTAATTTAGCCCTTCTAAAGCCAATCTTTCTAAATCTTCAAAACTTTTTGTACGTGCTGTTAAAGGAGGTTTACCAGTAATCAAGTCTCCCTGTGGTATTTTATCCCAAGGACATACTTTCATTGGAACTCTAAGTTTTGGGTCGGGGTCAATATCTTTTTCATAACACTCTATTCCTCTTGCTCCTCCATCTTTTAAGTTAACACGTAATGTAACATCTATTCTTTTAGAGTTTTTATCAATCTTTACATCAACCCATTTTACCTCATCGTAACGCATACTAAAATCTAACTTTTTTCTACTGTAGTTATTTGAACTATCTACGCCAATAGTATACAGGTTTAAATTTTCGTATTGTGTTAGTTTAGCCGTATCTAAAACTCCTCCACTATCAAATCCATCCCATTTCCAAATGTGTTCTCCTTGTTTTAGTTTGTTAGCATCAGTTATTTTTTCTTCATAAATCACCGAGCTTCCGTCTCTAATTTGTAGCGTTAGTTTTTTGGCGTTATTATCAGCTATTTGGTAAGTAAATTGTACAAAGCCTCTTTCGTTAGTTCCGCTATAATCAGCTATTCCTAGGGGGACAAAACTTGGCATATTACGATAATTTTGGGGTTACACTAAAGTTTGTATCACCACCTCCTGAAGCAGTATCTCCGCTATTAGTTACTTCGTTTTGGGCTCCTGAAAGTGTTTTTCTCCAATACGTAGAATATTCTAGTGAAGAGTTGGGTGTTTTTACCCCTGCACACGTAATTATTAATCGGTCTTTTATGGGTTGATCGTTTGTACTAGAAAAAATAGTTTCAAACTTTTTAAGGTAGCAATCAAAGAAAGTCATTGTTTTAGAGCCTCCTTTTAAATATGGATAGTATATTTTTAACTCTAGTTGGTCTATAGCCGTTTCTTTACAAGCCCATTCTTCAAAATCAGTATTACTACCTGATTCTATTTCTACTTCTAGACCTGCAAAGCTAGCGGAGCTTGTGGGTTGGTCAGAAACGTTTATGTTTCTATTAAAACCAAAGTTATAGGTTAGTACTTCTACCTCTCTGTTGTTAAACAACAGTATCGTTCTATATTTCATAGCATCGTTTTTAAGTTATATTTTTTTCTTGTTGAAGTAATACTTAGCAATTTCAACGTATCAAACCTACAATTTTCCCACTTAAAAAACTAAAATATTTTTCATTAAATATCTTGGTACTAACCAAATACGGAGCCTGTACTTTATTTGTACTTAGTAAGTACTTATACTGTTTTGTGTTTGACCTTAGACAAAAGACTGCTTCGCTGTTAAAATGAGTTTAGAACTATTCTAACAATCCTCATTAACTCTGCTGAGCGTAGCCGAAGTACAGTTTTTACTTCGTTATCACTCTATAAAAATCACTCGAACTGACAGTGATTGTAATAAAAAAATAAGAGTAACATTTTTGATTGAGATTCCTCACTACCGTTCGGAATGAAGGTTTGCTATTAGTTTGCGTCATTTCGACCTGAGGGAGAAATCTTAAGAATATTTGCTACTCCTTTGTATAAGATAACCACGTCGTTAACACTCCTCGTTATGACGTTGATTATTCTGTTTTTTACATAAATTTTAAATGAGTCCGAAGTCTTTGGTGATTGCTATAAGCTGTGTTGGATTACTAGCATTAAAATTTTCTTTTAATAGCTTTAAGCGTTTTTCTACCGAACTAACACTACTCGGTTTTATGTCTTTATTTTTTAATGCTTCACTAATTTCTTTTTGATCTAAACCTTCTGCTAAATGTTCTAGTAAAAACACGTCATAATCTGTAATTTCAAAGGCTTCTTTATCACGTAGCGCATGTGCTAATTGTGGAGTGATAAAAAACTCTCCGTTAAACACATTTTGTACTGCTTTTTTTAGCTCTCTTTGTCCGTGGTTAGATTTCCATACATACGCATTTACCTCTAATTCATTACATAATTGCTGAATTCTATATGGTTTGTCTTCTACAGAAAATACGACTGTTTTTAAAGTTGGTTGTAGTTTTTTTGCTTCGGCTATGAGCTCTTCACCTGATTCGAGTCGTTGCTTATGTATATTGTCTTTAAATGATAAATCACTTACTAATAAATCAAACGGTTCTTTATCTAACCATGCTTTTTTTAGCTTTAAAAAAGCCTCGTCGCAATATTGTGCATATTCAACATTAGGAATTTGCATGTTTTCTAAGGCTACTTTTATTCCGCTTGACATAAAATCAGCATCTTCGGCTATCAATACTTTTTTGAACATAACTACTTTTTAAATTGAAACTTTGCTTGAAATCCTTTTTCTTGCTTTGATTCAAAAGTAATAAACCCTCCTACTGATTTAATACGGATTTCCATATTTTGTAAACCATTTTTTACAGAGAGGTTTTCAACTCCTTTTCCGTTGTCTTGATAGGCTACTGATAGTTTGTTTTTTTCGACTGAAAAAGCGATAAGCACCAACGTTGCTTCGCTGTACTTTTTCATGTTTACCAAGAGTTCCTGTAAGGCTCTATACACTACTATTTGTTTTTCTTTAGCCAACTGGTTTATGTTTACTTCTTGCAATCCTTTATGGATTACTTTACAACGATCGTTCGTAAAGTCTAAAAACAGTTGCTTTAAGAAATTCTCAAAGTGTTCACCTGTGAGCACAGGGCTATTTTCGTGAGATATATCTCTTGTCTGTGCATATATTTTCTCTACTCTCGTTAGCAACCTTTCATCTGTTATTGATGTATTTTGTAGTGTATTCATTACCGCGTATACATCGTTTGCCAATTCATCGTGTATTTTTTTTGCTAAGCGAGTTTCTGTATTGTAGACTTCTATGGCTTTTTCTTTTTTATTTTTTTCTCTTTTATAAAAGAAATAGACTATTGAGGATAGAATGGTAAGAATTACTGTAAAAATCCAGAGTTGTTTTTGTGATTTTTGTTGTTCTGCTAACAACTCACTGGTTATAATTTTTTTTTCTAATTTCTGTCCCTTAATAGTTACCTCATTTACTCTATGAATTGTTGCTATTTGTTTATTTTGAGTCGTTGCTCTTTCTCTTTCCAATTCTTCCGTTAAAAAAAGAAACTCTTTATAATAATCATCTTGCCTCTTTGTTTTAAATAATAATAACTTTGTTAAAGCTTCTCTTATTTCTTTTTTGTTTTTTGTTTTTCTAGCTGCTTTTAACATTTCCAAAGCACAATCTTTAGCTTTATTTTTTTCATTAGATTTATTGTAATAATCTGACAAGTGAGAATAACTGGCACACATCCCTTTATAATCTATCTCTTTTTCCCTTATCTTTAAAGGTATAAAGAAATCTAAATGGGATATTTTATCTCCTCTTAACCATTTCGTATAGGTATAATTATCTAATAATCTAGCTCTAGTAATATTAGGTAACTCCTTAAAATAATCACTTATTAATATCTTTTCATATATACTTAGCGATTTATCATATCGCTTCAGCTCTCGATAACAATTAGCTATATTATTTTTATACCTGTATATTTTTTCTTCATTTTCTGTACTTTCTAATGCTTTCTTATACCAATTAATAGCTTCTTTGTAATCATATCTCTTTTTATGGTTGATTCCTAAACAATTATATATACTAGACCGTAACTTATTATCGGTCCTAGTATAACTAAGAGCTTTTAAAGCCGTGGAATCACTTTTATATGATAACCCAAAGTCTGACTCCATAGTCGACAACGCTTTTAATCTATCAGCTACTCTTACACTGTCTTTTAACTTGATATAAATATATGCTGACTCTTTATAAGCTAAGTATCCTTCTGCTGTTTGATTGTTAGATATATAAGAGTAACCTAAACTACTATAAGCATCAGCTAATTCTAGTTCTTTTTCTCTACTATTATTCGTTGCTGCTTTTAATATGGTGACAATACTATCTGCATAAAGTATTGTTTTTTCTTTTAGTTTTTCCTTCTTGTAATAAGAATATTTGTTTCTTAACTCTCTTAAATGCAGAGAATCTTTTTCTTTAAAAGAACCAGCATAACTAAAAGTAATTGATATTAATAATAATAATAAAGTTAATTCTTTTTTCATTTCTGACTGTTTCATGTCACTAAAATATCAATTAAAAAGGGACGTAATAAAATTACCTCCCTTTTTTTAATTAACTTTTATAACTATTTCCTAGCCATTAGTCTCTTTATCTGGATCTTCTATCGGATCTTGTTCATCTTCCCCACCAGTATCACTTGTCGTTGTTTCTGTAGAATTGGTTTGTGGTACTACAGTGGTTGAGTTTGTATTTATAGTATAGATTCCGTTTGTTACTAAGAACGTTATAATTAATAAAACCTTGTTCATTTTGTTACTTTTAAAAATTGATAATATTTATCCTGTCCAAGCACTTTGCTTAGCTACAGTTACACCATGTTGGGTGTAGAATTTTTAAAAGAGTCGCGCGCCTCTTTCGCGGGAAGTAGAGATGAACATCGGTATTATTAAGTAGCTTCCCCCCTAAGAAATTCTACCGATAGTTCATCTTTTAATTAGAACCAATCAATTTGTTTTCTTTTTGATTTCTCGATTAATTCTGGTACAAACATAGAGCTGATCTCTAGGAAGCTATAGAAAATAAACAGAAAAGAATTGGAAAAGATTTTTCCAATTTTACGGGTTTCCTTTTCCATACTTTTTCTATAATTTTTAACTTTGGAAAAACCAATAAAAAATAGTGATGCTTAAAGAATTACTTAGACTTCTTTATATAAAGCTTGAAAATGAAAGTGAAAATGATAGGAAAAACAAGACTGGAAATTTTGATTTTTTCGAAGAGCAAATATTAACTCAAAAGCGTTTTGACAAGTACAAGGATTACATGGTTAAATCCAAAACAATGAAGAATTATTATGAAAAGCATGTAGAAGGAAGAATAAATAGTTCTAAAGAACCAACACTACAATTAAAAAACTTAATAGCTGAGTACTTAGGATTCGATGATTATCCCGATTTTGAATCAAAAAAACCAAATAATGGTAATTTTCCAAAAGGAACTGGCAAAGCAATAAGTAAGAAACATTTCTACATTATCACTAGTTCTATAATAGTTCTTCTTTTGGTTCTTTCCCTCTCTTACAAAAATGTACTTTTTATGGATTATAACTGTATCGTTTGGGAAAAAGACCATTATACAAAAGCCCCTTGTTACTATCTTAATTCAATAGATAATACAACTTACCATATAGATATTGACCGCTTTAAAAAGGTAACACTTACCAAAGGCATGGAGTTTTTTACTGATGGTAAGGAGAATTTTTGGTATGGAAGTAATAAAGATGGTAAACGAGAATTCTTTACGGCTAGAGGTGTACATCCTGAAACTCTAAAGGAGTTAGACCCTATTACTGAATACATTCTTGAGAAAGAAGGTTTTAAACCATAAAAAAACGCCTTTAATAATTAAATTAACGGCGTTTGATATTTTAGATTGCTTTCATCCGAAATATTGGATTTACAATAACTTTATATTTTATCGTCTACTATAGTTAGGTGCTTCTTTCGTAATAGCAACATCGTGTGGGTGACTTTCGTTAATTCCACTTGCAGTAATACGGATAAATCTTCCAGTATTTTTTAATGTTTCAATGTCTTTTGCTCCACAGTATCCCATTCCTGCACGTAACCCTCCTACAAACTGATGAATACTTTCTTGTAATTCTCCTTTGTAAGCAACACGTCCTACAATTCCTTCTGGAACTAACTTTTTAATATCGTCTTCTACATCTTGGAAGTAACGATCTTTTGAACCTTGTTTCATTGCTTCAACTGATCCCATTCCACGATACGATTTGAATTTTCTTCCTTCGTAGATAATAGTTTCTCCCGGAGATTCTTTCGTTCCTGCCAATAACGATCCTAACATTACACAGTCTGCTCCTGCTGCAACAGCTTTAGGAATATCTCCTGTATAACGAATACCTCCGTCGGCAATTACTGGAACTCCACTTCCTTTAATAGCAGCTGCTACTTCTAATACTGCTGAAAACTGTGGAAACCCTACACCAGCAACTACACGAGTTGTACAAATAGACCCTGGTCCTATTCCTACTTTAACTGCATCTGCTCCTGCTTCTACTAAATATTTTGCTGCTTCTGGTGTTGCAATGTTTCCTACAACAACATCTAATTTCGAAAATTTTGCTTTTACTTCTTTTAATACTGACACTACTCCTTGTGTATGTCCGTGTGCTGTATCAATAATCACTGCATCTACTCCTGCATTTACCAATGCTTCTGCTCTATCCACCGCATCGTGTGTTACTCCTAATGCAGCAGCTACACGTAAACGTCCAAAAGTATCTTTGTTTGCTGTTGGCTTCTGTGTAAGTTTTGTTATATCTCTAAAGGTAATTAAGCCTACAAGCTTATCATCATCATTAACAACTGGTAACTTTTCTATTTTATTTTCTTGTAAAATAACTTCAGCATCTTTTAACGAAGTTCCTTCAGCAACTGTTACTAAATTTTCTGAAGTCATAACTTCAACAATAGGACGCTCGTTATTTTTTTCGAAACGTAAATCACGATTGGTTACAATTCCTACTAATTTTCCTGCTTCATCAACGATTGGAATTCCACCAATTTTATGCTCACGCATTGCTTGTTTGGCATCTAAAACAATAGCACTTAACGATAAAGTAATCGGGTCGATTATCATTCCGCTTTCTGCACGTTTTACCTTACGCACTTCCTGAGCTTGCTGAGCAATTGTCATATTTTTATGCAACACTCCTATTCCTCCTTCTCTCGCAATAGCAATAGCCATAGCAGATTCGGTTACTGTATCCATAGCTGCAGACACTATTGGAACATTGATTGTTATGTTTCTGGTAAATTTTGTTTGGATTGATACTTCTCTTGGAAGTACTTCTGAATAGGCAGGAACTAATAAAACGTCGTCATACGTTAATCCTTCACCTAATATTTTATCTTGATGAGCTTGCATATGCAATCAATTTAGTGTGTTGTTAATTAATTGCATGCAAATATACTACAAATAATGTAAAAACAATCTTTAATTTTAAGTTAAGTAATTCATTTTTCTTTTACCTTTTATTTTCTCTTTAACCTTCGATCAATAACGCTAATAATCAACTTTTATACGCTTAAGGTTTCTCTTTATATTCTTTTCTAAATCATTCTTAATTTTAGTATGTATTTACCCCATTCCAATTCATAAACCTACAACTAATGGAAACCAGTACCCTCATAAAAGACACTAAGAAAGTAGCTAGCACTACTGATGTTTACCCTAAAGTGTCTAAAGAATTAATCACTGAAATTAACAATATGCTATCGTATGCTATTTACAATGGTATTATTATTAATACTGAAGTGAACTCTTTGATTGAGAGCAAGGATTTAAATGATTTGATTAACGCGCACAATATTCTTGTTAAAAACATTACTCCTGCAACGCCAAAATCTATAGAATATACCAAAACTCTTCGTAATGAAGGACAAAATAAATCTATTTTCAGTAAGCTTCCTATAGTTAGAAATCTTATTTTACTAGCTCTTTTCTTCTTGATTTTATTTATTATTACTGCGCTTTCTCCTGATGTAAATAATAGCTCATTAGATAAAGGTTTAATGAATAACTCTGGTTTACCTTTATTATTAAACCTTTCTTATTTAGCCTCTGTTGCTGGTCTAGGCGTTGTTTTTTATTTATTGAAAAAAGTTAGTGACTCTATTAAGAATTCAACCATGGTTTCTGAAGAATCTATTTCTTATTTGGCACAAATAGTACTTGGTATTATTGCTGGACTTATAATGTCTGAAATCATTTCATTTTACACGAAAACCCCTGAAGACATCGATCTTTTTAATAAAGGTGTTTTAGCACTGATTGGTGGGTTTTCTTCTGAAGCTATTTTTAGCATATTACAAGGTATTATAGATAGAGTTAAGTCCATTTTTATCGTACCTAAACCCAATACAAAATAACTATTACTAAAAAATAAAGGGGTTGTTACATTAAGTGATTATTAATAGAGCTTACAGCATACTAACCAAACTTAGCTCAACATTGTAGCAACCTCTTTTTAATTTTAAAATTACACTTATGAAGTATTTTTACGTATCAATTCTTAGCTTTTTTCTACTTTCTTGTGCTAGCATTCCAAGTTCTACGGTTACACTAACCAAAGAAGTTATTAAAGAAGCTGATAATATGCATGCTTTAAATGTGTCTTTAATCAACAGACTTTTTGATGAGCGAAAGGAAAAAATAAACTTATTTATTGAAAATAAGTATACTCCTACACTACTAAAAAAGTATGAAGGTTTATTACCAGATTCTTTAGATTATAAAAAGGAATTACCAAACATTCTTAACAGTATTGTTCCTGTTATTAATCATAAAAAAGACTCGCTTCAAAGTGTATTAGATTCACAAAGACAAGATATTTTAAACCAGCTAAACTCTAATTATAGTGAGTATAATAAAGCTACTACTTCACTTCAAAATTTAATTAACTCTGTAGTAAAAGTAAAAACCACAGAAAGTGAGGCTTTGCAAGCGATAGATCAACTTACAGGTGATAAGATTGATATAAAAAAGGTTGAAAATACTATTAACAATACTATTGAAAAAACGGGGAATACTCTAAATAAATTGATAACAATTGAAAAAGTAATTACTGAAAAATAACAATTATGAATTCTATAGATTGGAACAATATAGCCCAAAAAGCTGCTTCACAAACTAATGCTGAGTTTAACAAACAGTTGGCTAGTTTAACTAACCTAAAGCTTAGCGAAGTGGATGCTTTTATTAAAGAAAGTAAAATTACGAATACAAACGCCATAAAAACACTTAAACTTATTGATGATGCTACTATTAGTAATAATGAAAAAGCCAAAGCTATTTCTAATATTGAAAATGGCTTTGGCTTTGTAATAAGTTTAGTTTCTAAAGTAGTGTAACTATCTAAAGATTGTATTCTCTTTTATAAAGGCTGTTTTATAACGCTCACTAAAGAGAATTTTTTCTTCATTATCTAAAATAATAAGGTTGTCTTCAAAGTAAATTTCTTTAATTTTCTTAACGTTTACTAAGTAATTTCTATGTACTTGTCTAAAATCTGGATTAGACAACATATCTTTTAGCTTGGTTAATGACAACTTTATTAGGTAATTTCCTGAATCGCAAATTAAGCTACAGTATTTTTCTTTCACTTCTACATAATTGATAGCAGCTACATCTACTTTCACTACACTTCTTTTTTTCTTTATAAATAAAAAAGCGGGACTTAACACTCCATTATCTGATGTTAAGCTTATACTATTACTTTGCTGATAACAAGACTCTATTGCTAATTCTAAAGAGAACAACAATTCTAGTTTGTTATAAGGTTTTAATAAATATACTAACGGATTGGTTAGTTTTGCTTCATCAAAAATTTCTCTTCCTTGCATGCTTGTCAAAAACAAGAAAGGAACATTTATTCCTTCTTTATTTAAACGGTGTGCTAACGAAATTCCGTCTGGTTTTCCGTTAATCATAATATCTAGTATAATGACGTCAAAAAAACAATTTCTAATCAGCTTTTCTGCTTCTACCGCATTTTTTGCTAACGATACTTCGTAATCATTATCTTCCAAAAAAGAAGAAAGTTCTAAAGCTTCTTCCTCTAAGTCTTCTAACAATAATAATTGTAGTTTTTTCATAATTTATGCGCTTGCGTTGGGTAACAAAATTCGTATAGTTGTCCCCACTTCCAACTCACTATCTATGAGTAATTTTCCATTATTCTTCTTAATAAGTGTTTGACACAGTAACATACCTAACCCTACGCCCTCAGATCTGTTAATTTTGTCAATACTTAAATCTTCTAATCCTTTAATTTTTGCTAGTTTTTCTTTTGAAATTCCAAAACCTGTGTCTTTAATTTCAATCGTACTAAATTCTTCAGAATCGGTATAGGTTTTTACTGCTATTTTACCGTTTTCTCCTGTGTATTTTAGTGCATTATCTAACAAATTTCTCAATACTATTTTTAAAGATTCTTTGTCTGCTTTTACCAAAATAGTAGCTTCTAACTTTGTAGTTAGTGTAATATTTTTAGCTTCTGCAATCTCTTCAAAGTTATAAACAGCCTGTTCTACCAATGGTTTTAAAGGATACTCTTCTGCCTTAAACGATAACTGATTGTTTTGCTCTAACGACCAATGTAATACATTGTTTAATAAGTGGCTTGTACTTTCTGTTAATGCAATAGCATTGTTAGTAGTTTCACTTACGGCATCGTACTCTTTGTTTTTTAACTGTCGTTTTAGCTTTTCGTGTTGTCGCTTAATTGTATTTATTGGTGACCGTAAATCGTGAGACACTACAGAAAACAAATAGTCTTTGGTTTTGTTTGCTACGTTTAACTCCTCTTTTTGCTGAGTTATAAACCTATTTTTACTTCTTAACTCTCTATAAAAATAGCCTAAAAATCCGAGAAAAACTAATAAACCCGAAGCTCCTATTACCAAACTCTTTTGCACCACTGCTTGACGCTTCAGTTGTTCATCTTGTAAAGCTATTTCTTGTTGCTTTTGGGCAACGGCTAATTGTTTGTCTTTTTCTGTAAGCTCCCAAATTTTATCACGGTTCCAAATAGAGTCTTTCCAACGACCATACTCTATATAATAGTCCACACTCTTTTGGTAGTTCTTTCTATTCTTCTCCACAACCGCCATGTTTCTAGCAGAATTTTGCTTCAATTCTAAATCAGAAAAACTTTTTGCTAAATCATAAGCCTCTTTAAACAACGGAATAGCATCATCATCTAAATATTGCTCATAATATACATTAGCCAATTCCATTTTAAGTGTTATTAAATCTAAAGTATCCTTTGTACTTATCAACTCTAATTCTTTTTCAAAGAAAAGCTTAGCTTTTTCGTAATCTTTTATATGAATATAACACAATCCTATATTGTGATAATTATTCTTTTTAAATTTGACACTCGAATTAGAACTTAATTTTAACCAATCATTATAATATTTTATTGCGTCTCTATACTCTTTGATATTAAGATGTAACAAACCTAGTTGAGATTTCTTTAATCCAATTAACTTTTCATTATCAGACATCTTAGTTAAGTTTTCTAATGCTTTTTTAAATAATTTTTTATTTATAGCACTAGCACTTTGAATATAGTTTAAAATATCTTTTTCATCACTTAAGCTAGCTATTGATAAAGCTTTTCCAGCGTATACGTAACAAGAATCATAATTTTTATTTTCATAGAACTCAAAAGCCTTACAAAAATTAACTCTTTGTTTATCGCATACTTTTCTATACATTTCCCTCATATTATCATTATAAGATTGAGAAAAAAGTCTAGCTGATAATATTAAAAAAATAAAAAGAACTATTTTCTTATTAACCATTACCTTTAGGCGTAGTTACAGTTCCTCTATCTAATTCTGGATCATCGTTTTCACTACGTACTAAAATCATATCTACAGAAGGGGTTCCTTCATCTAATTGATAAGCAAACTGTACATAATATAAATCGTATTGGCTAGCTACTTCATCGCAATTAAATTCTACTCTAAAGTCTCTACAACTTACAGTATCGTACCCACCATCTTTGTTTAAGATTTTAGTTGGCGTAACTCCGTAGTAATTTAAGTATACTTTGTTTCCTTCTAATTGCAATCCACTTGTATTGTCTACTGGGTTTAATGTATTGTCTGGTAAATATGCTAAAACCGTTACGATATTAGGAGTTTCACTGTTTCCTGATTCATCTCTAGACATGTTTACTAAAGGGCCTGTAGGTACATTTTCTTCACTAATATTTGTGTCAAACTTACTAAAGCTTTTTAATGTTAATGTAACTCCGTTAACGTTTACTGGGTTTCCCATGTTTTATAATTTAAATTTGGTTATTGGCTAAATTTACAATTATAAAAAGAAAAGAAAAAATAGTTTGTTACTATTTTATAGAGGTTATAAAGATAATTCTATTTTGTAAAAATTCTCATATTCTTATTGGGAGAGTAAATATTATTTACAGTATATAAAAACCGTTATAAACACAATGAAACTAGGGTGCTAATACCATGTAACTAAAAAAGGGAGAAACCGAAGCTTCTCCCTTTATTTTAAATTTTGAACTGTAATGTTACATACCAGTTTCTTGGAGATGATGGTATAATACCTGGTCCTGGATACCCTGTTGCCCTACGTGTAAAGTATTTTTCGTCTAACAAGTTGTTTACTCCTGCTTCTAGCTTCCATTTTTTATACGAATATGAAAAAGAAGCATCTACAATTGTATATGCTGGTATAGGACCTATTGTTCCGTAACTAGGGTGTGTGCTATCTACTGTTGCATGTGTAGCATCTGTTTGTTGTTCTGACAAATGCGTTAACTGTAAACTACTTAAAAAGTTTTTATATCCAAACTTCACTCCTGTTTTTAAGTTTAGATTGGGGATAAACTCTACTTGATTTCCTATTACTGATTTTTCTAATGAATCTGTATATTCTGATTGTGTTAACGCTAGGTTTACATAGGTATTTAGCACGTAGTTTGGTGACAGTTTAAATGCATTTGCCAAACTAACATCTGTAAAACCTTCAAAACCATAAATAAAAGCGTCTCCTACATTAGTTCTTAACCTATCTCCTGCATCGGGTCCGCTACTTACCCAAAAAATTCCGATTCTTTTGTTGTAAAACAGTCCAAATCCGCTTAGATCGTAGGTTACTATGTTCTTAATCTTTCCTCTTATTCCAATATCTGCTGTTCCTCCTTCTTCATCATCTATGTTTTCATCTACTTTAAAAGTAGGACTTACCGTACGGATATCATTAAAGGTTACTGAACGGTAGTTTTGAGAAGCATTTGCATAAATTTCTAACTTTGTTGATGGTTTATAACTTGCTCCAATACCCAATAAAGCAAAGCTTCTTTCTTTTGTTCTATCGTCTCTAAACATATTAATTCCGTTAGGTAACGGCACTCCGTTTTGTAGATCTTCATTATTCCACAATACTGTTTTATAATCACCATTACTTCCTGTTTTTATGTATTCTAATCTAAACCCAGGAGTTATTGAGAATTTATCTGATAGTTTAAAAATATGTTCTCCAAATAGTGCTACGTTCGTATTTGGGAATTTAAAATTAGATGAGGCATAGGCATTTACATCAGCAAATGTAAAGTTTGCATCTACACCATTAGATCCTGCTCCTTGTTGTTCAGAATTATTTGCTTTGTAATATTTTACACCTAGTAAGTAGGTATTCTTTTGCCCTCTAAAATTATAGTTTGATAAAAAACGTATTTCTGTTCCCCAGTTTTTATATTGTCCGTTAATTAAATCTCTTGTAGCATAATTTCCATCTGCAAAAGGTTCATCTACATAGGTTATAGGACTTACATTACTTGATTTATAATTCCCTCTAAACCCTATGGCTTTTCTCGAAGCATTTAATCCAAATAAGTTAACACTTAGGCGTGTGTCTTCTGTAAAATTATGGTCTAGTTTTACCGCCCATAAATTCCAATTTACATGAAACCAATTTCTTGATCTGTTACTCTGAAAAGGATCTTCATTAAACATTCTATCATTTAACCCTCCTGCTTGTTTTGCTAAGTAATTTAAATATGTTGCCTCTACTGTTAAAGTTGTTTTTTCTGATAGTTTATGATCTACATGACCATAAATATTTATTGAGTTAAATTCTGAATTTGGTCTAAAACCATCTCCTCGTTTATAATTTATGTAACCGTAATAACCTGTTTTATCAACTGTACCTCCAACACTATTAAAAGAATTGAAAAGACCGAAAGATCCTGTAGATTGTCTTGTTATGAACTCAAATTCTTTACTCTTATTGGGTTCGTTAAATTTAAAATTTAACAACCCTCCAAATTGTGTTCCGTATTGTAATGATGCAGCTCCTCTTACAATTTGTATTTCTTGTAAGGCCTCTGCTGGTGGAGTGTAATAGCTTTCTGGATATCCTAATACATCTGCACTAATATCATAACCGTTTTGTCGTGTATTAAAGTTTGATGTTCTGTTAGGGTCCAAGCCTCTACCTCCAATGTTTAACTGTAATCCTGCATCGTCATTTTCGTAAATATTGAGTCCAACTACTTGACTGTATATTTGGCGTGCGTTATTCGCCGCTTTATTTCCTACTGTTTGATCTAATAAAACTACTTCTGTTTTTTTTCCTTCATAAATAGCAGTTCCTTCCACTGCTTTTAATCTTTTTAAACTAAATACTTTTCTTAGCCTTTGATTGATGATTACTTCTGATAGTTCTTCGTCTAATTTTAAAAGAGTTATGTTTACTACTATATTTTTATTTCCAATAGTTAATACATCTTCTTTCATCTCGAAGTTATAAGAAAAGAATACCAATGAATAGTTTCCTGATTGTAATGGTTTGGTTTTATAATTTCCTTGAGCGTCTGATGTTGCCAACTTTCCGCCTGAAGCATCAAAAACTTCAACATTATTAATAGGGTTTCCTTTTTTATCAATTATTTTTCCTGAAATGGTATATTGTGCTACCACTGTTTGCACAGCTAAAAATAAGATAAAAATAATGCTACAGACCTTTAATTTTGATTTCATGGTTAAATGGTATAATCCAATTTTTGTGTTTAAAACTTTCTTTTTGTTGGTATAAATCTACTTTTGGATTTATAAATTGTGTGCTAAGTCGACCGTTTAATGTTACATAACTATCTACATATACTTTAGGGTTTTTCATTCCTTTCTTTTTGTAGGTATCCCCTAAAAAATGAGCAAATTCAAGTATAAAATCTGATTGAAAACTCATTTGTTTTTCTTGTAATGTTGTTAAATAGTCGCTATTGTCAATATATACTTGCTTTTTTGTTTCTTCATCAATTATTTTAAACTCTGCATAGCCCGCTTTTTCTGTTAACATAACACGCCAAGAAAAACGGTATCCTTCTTCTGTCCAAAATAATTCTCCGGGGTACAACAAATACCTAAAAGGAATAATGATTTGTAGTATAAAGAACAGTATTAAAAACTTTCTTGTTAATGTTAGTTTTTGGGTAGTTACCAAGGTTTTTCCTTGATCGAAATAATCCTTAGAAATTCTAAATATGGCTGCTATGATATTTAGTATTTTATGGTGTACTTTTGGATTGAAAAATATAATGGTTGAGACAATCATTATATAAGGAAACATTCCTATTGAAAATAGTATTCGTGTAAATACATGAAAAACAACTACTGTAACAAATGCTATGGTACGTGTTCGTTTATTTAATAATAAAAAAGGTACTGTTAAATCGTATATGGCTCCTGCCCAACTCATAGCAAAGTGAAACCATGTTTTAGACATTAAAAAACCTACTAATGGTAGATTATTTTGTACGGGTAACCATATGCTTAATGGAGAGGCTCTAAACAACCAATCGGAATTTAGCTTTGCTAATCCTGCATAAAAATATACGATACCTAATAGTAACTTTATTGCGTCTATAGTCCAATTAGGTATTTTTTGATAGGCTATTTTCTCGTTTTGTTTTGCATCTACAGAAAAATAAGCATTTGCTGGTAAAAAAATTAGAATAAATGCTACTAAACTTACAAAGTAATAATGGTTTAAATAATAGCTTTTATCCATTAATTCAATGTAAGTAAAACTTAAAAAAAACGTAATTGCTGCTGCTCTATATTTATAACCTAACATTATAAGTAAGGCAGCTATTGCACAAATAAAAAATAATAAATAGGTATAGTTACCTAATGGTTTTATATACTCGAATCCGTAGTATGAAAAGAAAAATTTTGGCTTTATGTACTGTTCTTCTATCCATCCGTTTAACCAAAAACGTAGTATGCTACAAAACATCATAAAACCAAAAAAAATACGAAATACTACAAGTGTAGCAGCTTCCGTATTTTTTTTAAAATATTTTTGTACTGTATTAATCATTATCAGCGTCGCTCGAAGTATTTTTAATACTCATAGCACTCATCATATCTGGTTTAAAGTTTTTCAATACTGTTTGCATAGCTTCGTAAGTATTTAAAAACACATTTTTGTCATTTTGAATTTGATCTGTAAAGTCATTTTTTAATAAACTTGCTTTATCTTCTATTTTTGTAAAGTTTGTGTTTATTAAATCCGCTAAATCTTTTCTTTTTAGAAACTCAAGATATTGCTGTAAGCTTTTTCCATTATTTCCATTATAACCTATTCCTTTATAAAAGTTTTTTGTTGTTGTTAACGCGGTTATAAATAATTCTTTAGAGATGTCTTTTTTATAAAAGCCTTCAACCAATGTAACATCTGGTATACCTGTTCTTGCTCCTGATGGATTTGCTATTTTAGGATCTCTTAATTGTTTTTCAAAAAAAGCTATAACATAAAAGTTTACTAATTTATCTACACTACTTGATATAGAATATCCATCATTTTCAATAAAAGTTTGCCTGTAACCTCCGTTCCAATCATCTTTAACTTGTTTAGATAAATTGTAAACTCTGTTACTTACATCTTTTAAATATTGTGTATACTTAGCTGCATTTTCTGCTGTTGTATAAAAAGTTACTGTTTCTTCATCAGTACCTTTTCCATTAAGTAAATAATCTAAAGCAGGAAAACCTTGTACACTTATTAAATTAGGTGATTCTAAGTTATAAGTTCCCGACTTAGCATAATCATCTAACTGAGTAGCATTCGTTGGTATTGTATTCATATAACCAACCATGTTTATTTCTTGGGCTTTACCTACTTGGAATAAAGAAATTTTTTGCCAAGTTATATAAGCATTTTTCCATGCAGTTCTTGCCTCAACTAAATTAGCTGTGTTTGCTGTTGTTATAAATTTATTTATTGTTTCATTTAAGAACTCTGTTTTCTCTACAAAATCATTATATCCAGGAATAATCATTTGATCAGCCCAAAAAGTCAACATTTCTTTTCTATTAAAATCATCTGGTGTTGATGTACTGGAATCATCATTACTACTTGAACTACAAGCAACAATTAAAGAGAGTACACATATGTATACGATTTTTTTCATCTTGTTTTAATTAATTTTTTATTAATCTAAATAAACACGCAAAAATAAAAAAAAATAGCCACGTAACTGTACATGGCTATTTTTAATTTATCTCATTTAATAGTTTAGTCTTTTAAACTAACTACATCTTCTGTTGTAAAACCAAAGTAGGTTCCTAACCTAGATGCAATTTGATCTAATTGGTCATCTGTAATAGACCATAAACCATTATCAGCTTCTAACATTGTTATAGTACCTGCGATTTGATTTTTTTCAACTTGTTGTCCGTTAATTTCAACAAATCGTAGTGATTGTAAAAAACCATATGCTTCAGATAATGCATGTAAACTATTTGCATCTTTAGCTCCTTTTCCTTTTAATAGGTAATGTGCAGCCATAACCCCTATTACTTTAGATACTGATACTCTAATAGTTTCAGCTTGCTTGCTTGCTAATTCATAATCATTAGCATCTACTGCTGCTCTTCCTAATTTGAATGCATTGTACACATCATCAAAAGTTCCTTTAAACTTACTATCGTTATCAACACTTTTAATATAAGAGTTCAAGAAACCTTTTCTGTCGTTTAAAGAATTAACTGGT
The DNA here is from genome assembly GCF_003387615.1 of Tenacibaculum gallaicum. Classification (GTDB taxonomy): domain Bacteria; phylum Bacteroidota; class Bacteroidia; order Flavobacteriales; family Flavobacteriaceae; genus Polaribacter; species Polaribacter gallaicus. Next base: position 81,083 of record NZ_QUNS01000004.1, read on the forward strand.
TTTGCAGGATCTTCTTCTAAACCAAATAAATACCCATAAGCTTCATCCCAACCATGTTGTAAAGCTGTATAATTTTTGGTGTCATCTCCTTTATATGGTTTTCCAGCTTCATGATCTGCTTTATTATCATCAATAAATTTTTGAGAAACATATTTGTTTATCATTTGATCTGCAATCACAGAACCTATTAATGTTTTAGCTACTGCTTGATTGTACTCAACTCCTTTAGCACTTACATAAACTGTTCTACTACCTGTAATTAGTTTTCCTGCTGTACCTGCGGCTGCATCTGTATTCCAATTAGCATATACTTCTGTGGCATGGTCTTCAATCCATCCATCCATTTTTAACCTTAACTCATCTGTTTCTACAGCATCTACGTTAGAGTTTGTAGCAGAAGCCACAGTACCTCTAAGTTTTTTCCCTGAAGTGTTTAATGATGCATCTTCAAAACCTGTACCCTCTTTAAACATTTCTTCTAACTGAGCCTGAGTTTTGGTATTAATTCCAAGCGCATCCTTTAACTCTTTAGCCATTTTTAAACGTGCTACTTGTCCTGAAAAACTAACGTTAGATTTATTGTCTTTTCCATTAAAAACATAGGTAGCTGGAGCTTCTACTGGTTGTTTTACATCATTATCATCTGAACAAGATGTAAATACTAAAGCTGACACAGCTATCATAGAAAGGATTACTCTTTTCATTTTTATTTAGATTAAGTTTTAATTAATTTTATTCGGCAAATTTATATAAGAAATCTAACCTCACAAATCTTATTAAGACTTATTTTAAATAAATTTCAGCAATTTTAGTTATTTACATAATTAATAACACTTTAAAACTACTTTTGTTTAAGAAAATTAACAACAGCCTTACGTATATCGTGTGCTATTTCTTCCTTTTTTGGTGTATAAATATTTAAAACTCCTTCACTTTTATCTGACAATACTGGAATGTCAAGTCCTCTTAATAAGTAATCAGAGAAAGCAACAGTATAGGTTTCGTTTTCTTGAAGTTTACCATTTTTAAGCATCCATCCTCCGTTCGTTTTATTAGCATTAAATCGTTGTAAATAAGCTCCTGTCCCTGAAGATTCTACTCCAAACTCTAATACCTTTTTTAATAAATTTCCCTTAATTTTAACTTTTAAAATCTCACCTCCATATGGTAACACTCTAAAGATATCTACAGCATTTACGTCTCCAGCCAACACATCATCTATTCTTACAGATCCACCATTTACTAAAGCACAATCAACTTCATCATTATATGCTAAGCTCATAGACTCAGCTATGATTTTCCCCATATTAGTTTGTACACTTCTAATAGTGCTTTCTCTTGCATCTAAAGGTTCGGTTGCTTTGTATATTACTTCATAAGGATTAGAAACTACCTCTCCTATTTTATCTTCTAAAACCACTTGCCATTTATCTACTACAGTTTTTACCTTAGGATCTTCAGAGATAGATTTATTTATCTCTTTTAGCTCTGATTTAAAGGTAACTTCTTTTGTCTTAGGATTATATTCAAACCTATGAATATAGGCTGTTTTTGCATTAGCATCTGCCTTAGTTATTGTCACTTCCCCTACTTTATCATAACTATTGGTATGTTCATGCCCGCCCATTATTAGTGGCACGTTTGGTAAAAGTTTTGCTATTTTTTTGTCTTGTGTAAGTGATGCGTGAGTTAATCCTAATACAATATCAACATTGTTTTTTATTTCGTTGTATGAACGTTGTATCTCTTTGTACATATCTCCATAATGCACATAGTTTCTTGGATTTGAAGGAATGCAAACACTTATAAATCCTACTTTTAAATTCGTTCCATCAGAATTCTTAAATTCTTTAATGAAAGAATCTTTTAAAGTTTCTTTTTTACCATCAACAATTTTATGGAAATAAGAGTGTTTACCATCAACATTATGTAACACATTGGCAGATATCCAATTAAACTTGCTTTCATTTAGGCGGTCTTGTAAGTGTGTGTAACTTAAATCGAATTCATGGTTTCCAAATGCTACAAGATCAAAATTCATAGCATTCATAACTTCTACCATCTGTTTCCCTCTTACTCTATCTCCATTATACTTCATTGTTCCTAGCAAAGAGGGGGATAAAAAATCTCCTGCCAACACTAACATCGTATTTTTATCTTCTTTTAAAAGTTGCTTATGTACCGTTTCAACCCTAGCCATTCCACCATACATTCCTCCTTGAATTGGAGCTATTTCATATACATCGTTTAGTTGTAGTACTGTAAAATAGGTTTTATCAGTATCTTTTTTAAACTGATACGCTGTTTTTGAAGAGATTGTGTTAGTTTTCTTCTGAGAAGAGCCACAACTTACTAAAAAACATGTTGCTAAAAGTAGTAATAAGGTTTTAAATTGCTTCATTTGGTTTTTCTTTATAAGGAAACCAAATTTACGAATTCTAGTGAAGATATTGACGTGTGTTTTCCCTAATCATTTTTCGGTATTCTACCAGTTCTGGGAACTGGTAAAAGAAGTTTATTTTTTTATGTGCTATTGTTCTAGGCTTTTTTATTCTAGGTCTTAACACAAAAGCAGTCCAGCTTTCTACAATGTCTTCTTCTGGGCTTTCAGCAGCATAATCTGTAAGAAACTCTGTTCGGTTGTTTAAATATAAATCATACAGTTTTTCTACACAATTTGCTTCCGTATAGCAATATTTTCGTTGAATAACATCCCAACGGTTTAATAAAGAACCCTTCCAAAAAATATTAACAAACCTATTGATATAACTATCTTTATAGGCCTCACCTTCAAGAGTTAAATACAATTCTCCTTCTTCTTGTTGATTTTTATTTGTAGGTCTTATTTGAGTTCTATTTAATGTTAGTAAATGTCCAAATTCGTGTACTAAAGTATACACAGACTCATGAAGCCTTCTTTTATCTTTAGTTTCAAAATTAACATCTCTAATATCAATTTCTAATTGCCATTTGTCATTTTTTGAACTCAATGCAACTAAAGCTCCAGTTTTCTCATCCACTCCGTCCGTCATTAAAACGATACGTTTTATATATTTCTGAGTGAGTTCTTTTGGAAAAATCCTATTAAATTCACCCCAATAATAGGCTGCTAATTCATCGCTTACTGACTGATTTTTAATTATTCTACTCCCTTTCACATTCCATACTCCTATCCTTTCACTATCTACAGATTGTGAAAAGGCTGAAAAAAAGAAAAAAAGAAAAATAATATTTAATTTCGTCATCTTTAAAAAACTTCTAGTGCCTTGTTATAAGCACTTTCAAAACTCATTGGTTTAATATTAGTTGTTACTTTATTTGCTGTAAAATAAGACAATAGCTTTTCTGTTGGCATATTCCCTGTTAACTCATCTTTCGCCATTGGACAACCCCCATACCCTTTTATAGCTCCATCAAAACGTCGGCAACCTGCTTTAAAAGCACTATCTACTTTTTCATGCCATTTAGCTGGTGTTGTATGTAAATGAGCTCCGAATTCTATTTGAGGATAACTAGATATTAAGTTTGAAAATAAGTAGTCTATATCTTCAGGGGTTGAGCTCCCAATTGTGTCTGACAAAGATAAGATTTTAACACCAAACGCCGAAAGTTTTTCTGTCCATTCTCCAACTATTTCCACACTCCATGGATCTCCATAAGGATTTCCAAATCCCATTGACAAGTAAGCTACTACTTCTTTGTTTGTTCGGTTAGCAATAGCCAATACTTCTTTTAAAGTATCAATAGATTGTTCAATTGTTTTGTGCGTATTTCGCATTTGAAAATTTTCTGATATCGAAAAAGGATATCCTAAATAATCAATCTCTTCAAACTGAGATGCATCGTTTGCTCCACGTACATTTGCTACAATTGCTAAAAGTTTACTTTTAGTTGCTGATAAATCTAATTTCGATAAAACTTCAGCGGTGTCTCTCATTTGTGGAATTGCCTTTGGCGACACAAAACTTCCAAAATCAATCGTATCAAATCCCACTTTTAACAGTGAATTGATGTATGCTGCCTTCGCCTCTGTGGGAATAAAATGGCTTTTAATTCCTTGCATTGCGTCCCTTGGACATTCAATAATTTTAACACTGTTAACCATTGTGCCAAATATACATATTTTGATTCATTTTTTCACCTTGTGTTACTTGCTCTAATTCAACTAAAAAAAGAACATGCAATTAATTAACTATCAATAAAGTACCAAATAAAAAAGTTTAAATTCTGAAAATTCTATTTAAAAAATTTATTTTTATTGAAAATAAACTGTCACAATTTAAAAGTTAATTTGTCTCTAGTATAGAATGATTTCATTGGAGTCGCAACAAACACATATCAACCAACTAATCGAACGCTGTAAGAAAAACGATAACTCTGCACAAATGCAGGTATATGAAAGCTATTACAAAGCTATGTATAATACATCATATCGTATTTTAAAAGACGAATTCGAAGCAGAAGATTTAATTCAAGAAGCATTTTTAACTGCTTTTACGAAATTGGATACTTTTAAAGGTGAAGTTACTTTTGGAGCTTGGTTAAAAAGAATTGTAATTAACAAGAGTTTAACCCAATTAAAAAAAGTTACTCGATATGATGAAGTAAGAATGGATGTGATTCCTAGCTGTGAAGTGAAAGATATTGAAATAGATTATAGCTCACTAGAAGTTAAGAGAGTTATAAACTGTTTACAAAGCTTAAAGGATAATTACAGAATTATATTGACTTTAAACTTAATTGAAGGTTATGATTATGAAGAAATCGCTCAAATACTAAATTATACTAACGAAAATGTAAGAACAACAGTATCAAGAGCAAAAAAGAAATTAAAACAAGTATTAACTAGTAATACTAATAAAACACAAGTATATGGAGGATAAACTGCATCAATTTTTTAAAGAAAATGATTTTGATGTTTTTGAGCCTCATCAAGGACATTTAAATCGATTTCAGCGCAAGCTAGAAGCTCCAAAAAAAACTAAAAAACCATCGTTTTTTTGGATGAGTATTGCAGCATCTGTAGTGTTGGTTTTAGGTTTTTACCTTGGTAGCTACCAGCAAAAAAACACATACGACTTAGCTGATGTTTCACCTAAAATGGCAGAAGCTCAAAACTTTTTTGTTACAACCATAAATCAAGAACTAAAAGAGGTTGAACAATATAGAAGTTTAGAAACTGAAATCGTTATTGAAGATTCTTTAAATGAAATTGAAGAGCTAGAAGACCAATATAAAGCTCTTGTAAAAGAATTATCTAAAAGAGAAAATAAACATCAAATCATCAGAGAAATGATACAAAATTATCAACAACGATTAGATGTCTTAGAGAAACTTCTTTTACGATTAGAATTACAACAAAACCCCGCAAAATTAGAAATATTAGAAGATGAAATTATATAAACTACTTTTCCTACTCTTATTCATTCCTACACTTTTAGTAGCTAATGATAAAAAGCACGAAAAAAGCAAAAACATACGTAAAACTTTTTCTGTTAACAAAAATGCTACCTTATACATTAACAATAAATACGGTAATGTAAACGTAACTACTTGGAATGAAAACAGAATAGAAATCAACGTAAAAATTACCGTAAAAGGGAGTGATTTATCTAACGTTGAACGTAAACTAAAAGCTATTGATGTACAATTTGAAGCTACTCCTAGCTTAGTAGAAGCAAGAACAATTATTGAAAAAACAAAATCTAGTTGGTCTTGGTGGGGCAGTAATAACACAAACTATAAGATTAATTACTTTGTTAAGATGCCAATTACCAATAATGCCGATTTAAATAATAAATACGGAAACATTGAATTAGATAAACTAGAAGGTAAATCCAATATTAATTGTGATTATGGTAAAATTCAAATAGACCAGTTATTAAATGAAACTAATAATATTAATTTAGATTACTGTGGTACTTCTGAAATTAACTTTATGAAATCTGGAAGCTTAAGTGTTGATTACTCAAAGTTAGCTATTATAAAATCAGAAAACTTAAAAGTTAATGCCGATTATTCTACTATGAAAATTGGTACTGCAACCAATGTTGATTTTAATACTGATTATGGAAGTATTTCTATAGGTGATGCTTCTAATATTAGTGGTAACTCTGATTACGCAAGTATAAAAATAGGAACTCTTAGAAAAAACTTAAAGATTAATACCGATTATGGTAGTGTTAGAGTTAGAAATATTGAAAAAGGGTTTGAAAACATTGTTATTGATGGAAGTTATGCTGGAATTAAACTTGGTACTAATAGCAATAACAGCTTTAATTTTACTGTTGACTTGGGGTATGCCGGATTTGGATATCCTGAAAACCATGTAGACATGTTTAAAAGCATTAATAAATCGTCAAAAAAATATTATGAAGGGGCTTTTGGTAAAGGGAATTCTAATTCTACCATTACTATAAAATCTAAATATGGAGGCGTTTCTTTAAAATTAAATGATTAACCAACTTATAAATTATACTACGATGAAAAAATCAGCAATCTTATTATTAACTCTTTTTATTAGTTTCCAAATACAGGCACAAAGCTGGTGGAATTCAAAAAAAATTAAAGGTAACGGAAAAGTTATTACAGAAACTAGAAAGATTAGTTCTTTTGATAAAGTAAACGTTGGAGGTTCCTTTGATGTTTATTTAATAGATGGAACTGAGGGTAAACTTACTTTAGAAGGAGAAGAAAACATTTTAAAATATATTGAAACTGAAGTTAAAAACGGAAAATTAAATGTGCACTTTAAACAAAATACCAATATTAAAGCCACAAAAAAATTAACTGTAACCATTCCTTTTGAAAAAATTGAAGCTGTTGCTTTGGGAGGCTCAGGAAATGTAATTGCAAAAAAGCGTATAAAAGCAGATGTAGTTTCTTTTGGTTTAGGAGGATCAGGAAACATTATAGCTAGTGTAGACGCTAATACTGTTAAAACTTCTATTGGCGGTTCAGGAAACATTATGCTAAAAGGAAAAAGTGACAACTTAAAATGTTCTATTGGTGGTTCGGGAAATGTAAAAGCATACGATTTAAAAACAAGCTCTTTAAAAGCTAGCATTGCTGGCTCTGGTGATGTATCAGCCACTGTTAATAATAGAATTAAAGCTACAATAGTAGGTTCTGGGAGTATATATTATAAAGGGAAACCATCAGATATAGACAAGACTGCATTAGGTTCTGGAAGCGTCATTGATAGAAATTAAAACACCTTTACCAACTACAAAAAATCCGCTGTAAGTTTACAGCGGATTTTTTATTCACCTAAATTTATTTTCTTATTGCAACGAAGCTAAACTAGCTTTAATAGTTTCAATTTTAGCTAAGGTATCTGATTCTTTTTTACGCTCTAAAGTGATCACTTGCTCTGGCGCATTGCTTACAAATCGTTCGTTAGACAACTTCTTTTGAATTCCTGTTAAGAAGCCTTCAGCACGTTTTAACTCTCCATTTAACTTCGTTATTTCAGCTTCTACATCAATCGTATCTAATGAAATTGGAACAAAATATTCGTTTGATTTCACACGGAATGATGCTGCTCCTTCAACTTTATCAGTAACATCATAGTTAATTTCTGAAGCATTGGTTAACTTTTGAATTACTACATCAAACTCTTTTGTAAAGTTTTCATTATTTACAACAGATAATTCTATCGCATCTTTAAATGAAATATTTTTATTTTTTCTAATCGTTCTAATTCCTGAAACCACACCTGTAGCAAACTCAAAATTTGTAATTAATTCTTCGTTTGTTTCTCCTACAGTTGGGTATTTTGCTATAATTAAAGCATCTTCTGGAGTTCTTTCTGTAATATGCTGCCAAATTTCCTCTGTTAAGAAAGGCATAAATGGATGTAATACTTTTAAATTATTCTCTAATACTTCTATTACAGCCTTGTATGTTTTTGCATCAATTGGTTGTTGGTACCCTGGTTTAACGATTTCTAATAACCATGAAGAAAAATCATCAGTAATTAACTTGTAAATAGCCATTAATGCATCCGATAAACGATACTTACTAAAGTGATCTTCTATTTCTAGTAATATTTTACTAAACTTCGCTTCGTACCAAGCTAGTCCTATTTTAGCAGTTTCTGGTTGGGCTAAACTTTCATCTACTTCCCATCCTTTAATTAAACGGAAAGTGTTCCAAATTTTGTTAGCGAAGCCTTTTCCTTGTTGACATAAATCTTCATCAAATAACAAATCGTTTCCAGCAGCAGCACTTAATAACAATCCTACACGAACTCCATCAGCACCAAAATCTTCAATTAACTTTAACGCATCTGGTGAGTTCCCTAAGGATTTACTCATTTTTCTACGTTGCTTGTCACGCACCAATCCTGTTAAGTATACATTTTCAAACGGACGTTGATCTTTGTATTCGTATCCAGCAATTATCATACGTGCTACCCAGAAGAATAAAATATCTGGTCCAGTAACTAAATCGTTTGTTGGATAATAATACTTGATTTCTTCATTCTCAGGATTACGAATTCCGTCGAAAACCGACATCGGCCATAACCAAGAAGAAAACCATGTATCTAAGGCATCTGGATCTTGTTTTAAGTCAGAAGCAGTTAACGATGTATTTCCTGTTTTTTCTTGAGCTAGTTTTACTGCATCTTCAATATTCTCAGCAACAACAAAGTCTTCTTTACCATCTCCAAAATAGAACGCAGGAATTTGTTGTCCCCACCATAATTGACGAGAAATATTCCAATCACGAATGTTTTCCATCCAGTGACGATAGGTATTTTCAAACTTTTTTGGAAATAACTTTACCTCTCTATCTTCTCCTAAAACAGCATCGATAGCTGGTTTTACTAAGTCTTCCATTTTTAAGAACCATTGATCTGATAATCTTGGTTCAATTACCGCTTTAGTTCTTTCAGAGGTTCCTACTTTATTGGTATGAACTTCAGTTTTCACCAAAAACCCTTTTTCTTCTAATTCTTTGGTAATTTCTTTACGAACTACAAAACGATCTTTTCCTTCATAATGTAATCCGAATGAGTTTAAACTAGCATCCTCATTAAAAATATCAATTACTTCTAATTTGTGTTTATCACCTAAAGCTTTATCATTCTCATCATGTGCAGGAGTTACTTTTAAACACCCCGTACCAAATTCAACATCTACGTATTCATCTTCAATAATTGGTATTTCTCTATTACATAAAGGTACAACTGCTTTTTTACCTTTTAAATGTGTAAAACGTTCATCGTTTGGATTGATACAGATTGCAGTATCTCCTAAAATAGTTTCTGGACGTGTTGTTGCAATAATCACCTTTTCGTCAGAATCAACTATGTTATACTGTAAGTAGTATAAATTTCCTTGACGTTCTTCGTAGATTACTTCTTCATCAGAAAGTGTAGTTTTTGCTTCAGGGTCCCAGTTTACCATACGGTAACCACGATAAATTAATCCTTTATTATATAAATCGACAAACACTTTAATTACCGATTCTGATAATGCAGGATCCATAGTAAATGCGGTACGTTCCCAATCACAAGAAGCTCCTAACTTTTTTAATTGGTCTAAAATGATTCCTCCATACTCGTTCTTCCATTCCCAAGCATGTGCCAAGAACTCTTCACGAGTTAAATCATTCTTATCAATTCCTTGTTCTTTTAACTTCGCTACTACTTTTGCTTCAGTAGCGATTGAAGCGTGGTCGGTACCAGGAACCCAACATGCATTCTTTCCTTGCAAACGGGCACGACGAATTAACACATCTTGAATTGTATTATTTAACATATGTCCCATATGCAATACTCCTGTAACGTTTGGTGGCGGTATAACAATTGTATAAGGTTCGCGTTCATCTACTTCTGAATGAAAGTAATTATGTTTCATCCAGTAATCGTACCATTTTCCTTCTACTTCTTTAGAATTATATTTTGATGGAATATTCATATGTTATGTGTATCTTTATGGTTAATAATTTAACATTTTTTAACCTTTGGCATTGTTTTTGAAATTCGATTAGCAAAAATACAACTATCTATGAGGTACAGAAAATTAGAGGTTGTTTTTTTAGAACTTAAAGAAATAATACTAAATTTGTAGCGGTTAATACCCTAAAAAATTAATTTTACCATTATGAAAACAATTTTATCATTTATCGCTGTTTGCTTTATTACCTTAACAGTAAGCGCTCAAGAATTTAAATTTGAATCTGAAACTATTGACTATGGAAAAATAGCTCATGGGTCTGAAGGAAAACGCGTATTTGAATTCACAAACGTAGGAGAATCTCCAATTATCATAAAGGATATTGTATCTCCTTGTGGATGTACAGTACCTACTAAACCTGAAGAACCAATTATGCCTGGTAAGAAAGGACAAATTGAAGTTTCTTACGACACAAAAAGATTAGGAGGTTTCTCTAAAACTTTAACTGTTATTTCAAATGCTAAAAACAAGAGAAAAAGAGTTAAAATTAAAGGATTTATTGTAAAAGATGCTACTCCTGCAAAAGAGAAAAGTACAGTAAGTGATAGCTAAAAACTTATCTTATTATAAAAAAAAGCTCAACTTAAGTTGAGCTTTTTTTTATATTCTTTGTTCTAACCTAAACATAAATTTAAGTTTAACACCATTTCTTTCAACCTCCATCCTTATTTTTTTATTAGGTTTTGTATGAAACATATCTATAATTTCATTCAAATGATATTCATGTGCAGCTTTCCCATTAATTCTTTTTATTACGTCTCCTACTAGAAGACCAGCTTTAAAAGCAGGTGAGTTTTCTACTACTTTATCTATTTTGTACTTAGGCTTAAAACGATAAAAGAAAGTGCTTACTAAAGAGATTATATTATTTTTTGGAGTCTGATTATTTGTACTATAACTATCTGTAAATTTAGTTGTTCCTTTCTCTTTTATTAACTCTTGTCCATCATACACAATATGCAACCCGCTCATATTGTAATAAAACCCTTTATTTAATGAAGCATTCTTTTTAAGAACAACTCTTTTATTCGGATAATCAATCCAAACCTTAAATCGTTTTAAAATACCTCCACCAATACTACCATTTCTTTCTTTAAATTGTCTTGCATTAAAAGTTGATGAAGAGTCTAAGAAAGACACTGTTGGTTCACCTATTTTAAACTTTCCGATAGAAATTTTCTGAATTCTACTTCGGTTTCCATAAATAGTACCACTAAAACCTTCCCCTATTATATCTTTAAAAAACTTCTTAGGCGTTTTCAGCTCTTCTTTTGTTCCTTCAAATAACCAAACAGCATCACTACCTCCTGTATCTATCAAAAGTTTTACTGGTAACATTGTAGTTCCCACCGTATCAACCTGTACCTTAACATTTATATAAGGTTTATTTCTATAAAATTGTAGAGGAAAACTTTCACACCTATTACATACATTCAGATCATATGTTTTAGGATTATAAAAGTCAATTCGTTTATTTACATAATTAATTTTAACTATAACATCTTTTAATAAATCATACCCTATAATACCGTGAATAGTTGTCCCCATTTTAGCAGAAATATCAAATGCATCTTTTAAAATAACATATAAGCCTTGATTAGAACTAGTAATATTTTTAATTCTAAAATTATTCCCTCTAGAAAATAAGGCTTCTACTGGTTCTCCACTACCTAAACCTCTTATAAATACCTTTTTTACATTGTGTAAACCAATACTATCTTTAGAAGTTAGATTAAATAAGATTGTTCTATTTACACCTGTATCTAATATAAATGATAACTGATGCCCGTTAATTTCCAATGGAACAACTACTAAATTGTTGATTAATTGAAATCTTATTGATTGTTTATTTGTTTCATTGCCTAAAAACTGAAAATCTTGTTGAGTAAAGGCAGACACACTTAAAAGAAGTGTAAAAAAGTAGAGTAATGTTTTATTCAAAAGAACTTATTTTATGGTTATATACTTAAAGATACAATCTTCATTTTAGAAATTCTGGTTTTTATGATTTTTTTAACCGTTTTTTTCCTTAAAAACAATCTAACTTTATCAAATATATTTCGCAAATTTGCCATTCAAACGACTAATTTAATACACAATGCCATTTATTTCTAGTAAAGGAAATGCTATGCCTCAATCACCAATTCGTAAATTGGTTCCTTTTGCTGAGGCTGCTAAAAAAAACGGAACAAAGGTTTACCACCTAAACATTGGTCAACCAGATATTAATACACCTCAAGTCGCTTTAGATGCCGTAAAAAATAATACTATTGAAGTATTATCATACGCCAGATCTGAAGGTTCTGAAGAGTACAGAACAAAATTAGCAAACTACTATGCTAAAAACGACATTCATGTAACTGCAAATAATATTATTGCAACTACTGGAGGGTCAGAAGCTCTACTTTTTAGTATTGGTAGTATAACTGATCCAGGTGATGAAATAATTATCCCTGAACCTTTTTATGCTAACTATAATGGGTTTTCTACTGCTTCAGGAGTAAAAGTGGTTCCTGTTATTTCTAAAATTGAAAATAATTTTGCCCTACCTGCAATTGAAGATTTTGAAAAATTAATCACTCCAAGAACCAAAGCAATTTTAATCTGTAACCCAGGAAACCCAACCGGGTACCTATATAGTAAGGAGGAAATTGAAAAGTTAAAACAAATTGTATTAAAACATGATTTGTTTTTAATCGCTGATGAAGTGTATCGTGAGTTTACGTACGGTGGAGAAAAACACAACTCAATAATGACTTTGGAAGGCTTAGAGCAAAATGCTATTATGATTGATTCTGTCTCGAAACGCTATAGTATGTGTGGTGCAAGAATTGGCTGTATAGTTTCAAGAAACGAAGAATTCATTAATACTGCTCTTAAATTTGCACAAGCACGTCTAAGCCCACCAACATATGCTCTAATTGCTAGTGAAGCTGCTTTAGAGACTCCTCAAAGTTATTTTGATGAAGTTATTGAAGAGTATGAAGATCGTAGAAATACATTAATTACTGATTTACAGAAAATTGATGGTGTAAAAGTTGCCAACCCTAAAGGAGCTTTTTACTGTGTGGCTGAATTACCAGTTAAAGATACTGACGATTTTGCACAGTGGATTTTAGAAAAATTTAATGATAATAACGAAACTGTAATGGTAGCCCCGGCAAGTGGTTTTTACTCTACCAAAGGTGAAGGAAAAAATCAAGTTCGTATTGCTTATGTTTTAAACAAAACTGATTTAAAACGTTCGGTTGAAATATTAAAAATCGCCTTAGAAAAATATAATAGTTAATTGAATATTCAAGAAAACATATCTTTAAAAGAGTACAACACGTTTGGTATTAATGTAAATGCCAAACGTTTTGTTTCTATTACTTCTGTATACCAACTACAACAACTTCTAAAAGAAGAAAAAGACATCTTTTTAATTTCTGGTGGTAGTAATATGTTACTTACTAAAGACATTGAAACACTAGTTGTACATATTGATATTAAAGGAATTTCAATAGATCGAGAAAATCATAACGATATCCACATAACTGTAAATGCTGGTGAAAACTGGCATGAGTTCGTTTTATGGTGTGTTTCTCAAAATTATGGTGGGTTAGAAAATTTGTCACTTATCCCTGGGAATGTAGGTACCTGCCCAATCCAGAATATTGGAGCTTATGGTATTGAAGTAAAAGACACTATAACAAAAGTAGATGCTATTGAGATTGAAACAGGAAAGCTAATTTCTTTTACTTCGGAAGAATGTAAATTTGGATATAGAAATTCTATTTTTAAAAATATAGCTAAAGGAAAATACATACTAACTTCTGTTAGTTTTCAATTGACAAAAAACAACCATAAACTTAATACTTCTTACGGAGCTATTGAGGTTGAGTTATCTTCAAAAGGAATTACAAATCCGACTATTAAAGATATTTCTGATGCTGTTATTGCTATTCGTCAATCTAAATTACCCGACCCAAAAGAGATTGGTAATAGCGGAAGCTTCTTTAAAAACCCAGTAGTTTCTAAAGATCATTTTGAAAAGCTTAAAGAAAAACACCCTAATATTCCTTCCTATGTAATTTCAGACACTGAAATTAAAGTACCAGCTGGTTGGCTTATTGAACAAAGCGGATTTAAAGGAAAGAGTTTTGGTAATTACGGAGTTCATGAAAAACAAGCTTTAGTTTTAGTTAACTATGGTAATGCTTCGGGCAAAGAAATTTACGAATTAGCGCAAAAAATCCAACAGACTATTAAAGATAAATTTGACATAAATCTTGAAATAGAAGTTAATATTATTAAATAAAAAAAGAGAACCCTAAGATTCTCTTTTTTTTTATTTCTATATCACTTACACTACTCTTTATCTAATAAAGTTTTATAAATTAAGCCTCCTACAACTGCTCCTGCAATTGGTGCAACCCAAAACAACCATACTTGTGACAAATAACCTCCACCAGTAAATAATGCTTGACTCATAGAACGTGCTGGATTCACAGAAGTGTTTGTAATAGGAATACTTATTAAATGAATTAAAGTTAATCCTAAACCAATAGCAATTGGAGCAAAACCTTTAGGTGCGTTTTTATGAATACTTCCTAAAATTATTAGCAAGAAAAACATGGTTAACAAAAACTCCGCTACAAAAGCTGCTGTTAAGTTATACCCTCCAGGAGACAACTCTCCATAGCCATTCGCAGCAAAACCACCTAATGATTCAAACCCGCTATTATTTGTTACGATTATGTACAAACAAGTAGCTGCTAAAACAGCACCAACTAATTGAGAAATAATGTAAGGAAATACCTCTTTTGTTGTATGATTTCCTCCTACCCATAAACCTATAGTAACGGCAGGATTAAAATGACCTCCAGAAATATGTCCAACAGCATATGCCATTGTTAACACTGTTAAACCAAAAGCCAATGCAACGCCTGCAAAACCAATTCCTAACTCTGGAAAACCTGCTGCAAAAATAGCACTACCACAACCTCCAAAAACTAACCAAAATGTTCCGAAAAACTCAGCAAAATATTTTTTCATATCTATGTCTTTAAATTAATTGATTATACAATTAAGACCCTCAAATACATAAAAGTCACAATCTTATAAATCTCTCTTTATTTTATATAGAAAAACAGGAAGTTCGTATCTTTGCACTACAAAACAATACGTCATGAAATTAATTTTTGTTACCATAGGATTATTAGCGTTAGCATTTGCTGGAATTGCCATTAAAATTTGGGCAAAAAAAGACGGAGAGTTTGCTGGTACTTGTGCTAGCCAAAACCCGATGTTAAACGAAAGTGGTGAAGCTTGTGGATTTTGTGGTAAAACCCCAGATCAGTTCGATACATGTAGTGAACCAGAACATAATTAAGCATAACACTTCTCAACTAACCTTTTGCTTTTTTTATGATATTTATTATCCTGTTCTACACTTTTGTAGTAGTTATGGCTGTGCAAGTGATGTATTTTTCCTTTATGATTACTTGTTATCTTATTCAAGATATCCCTCTTAGAAAATCAAAACTGCATAAAAAATATTGTTTTATTGCTACCATTCCTTGATATTTGTTTAGTATTGCTGCAAATTAGTATCTTTATATCAAGTCAAATTTCGAAACCTAAGCATTGGAAATAAATCAAGAAAAAGTTCTTCATCACATTCAACAAGCAAAAAACGGGAATCAAATATCATTTAATTATTTGTTAGACACTTTTTGGGGAACTGTATACGCTTTTCAGCTGAAAAAAACCAAAAATGATAACGATGCTGAAGATATTACCATTCAAACTTTTTCTAAAGCTTTTGATAGAATTGAGACTTTCGATGAGAGTTATCAATTTAAAACTTGGTTAATTACAATTTCTAAAAACGTATATATAGATTCTCTTCGAAAGAAAAAATCTACCATCTACACACAAACAACTGAAGAGCAAGAAAAAGAGGTATATGCTGTTGTTGATAATGCTCCTTCTCCAGAAGACAAAATTATTACTGAGCAAAATTTAGCAAAGCTTCTAAAGGACATAAAAAAATTAAAACCAAAATATCAAGAAGTCATCAATCTTCGTTACTTTCAAGAGTTAAGTTATAAAGAAATCTCTGAACAAATTGGAGAGCCCATGAATAATGTAAAGGTAAAATTACTTCGTGCCAAAAAATTATTAGCTGAAATAATAAAGAAATCATAAATTGCAAAAACCTTTAAAATTCAGGTTTTTATGATTTTAAAATTATTTTCTAACAGCTTAAAAGAACCTAAACAGGTTTTATAGTAAACTAAAATCCTCTCCAATCAATGAAAAAGTCTCTTTTAAACTTATTGGGTCCTGGAATTTTATTTGCTGGAGCTGCCATAGGTGTTTCTCATTTAGTACAATCAACCAGAGCTGGTGCCGATTTTGGATTTGGTTTGCTTTGGGCATTACTCTTAGTACATATTATTAAATACCCATTCTTTCAGTTTGGGCCTAGATATGCAGCTGCAACAGGTGAAACGTTGTTAGATGGATATAAAAAATTAGGAAAAGGAGTTTTAATAAGCTACTTTATCTTAAATATCGCTACCATGTTTACCATTCAAGCAGCTGTTACCATTGTTACAGCTAGTTTGGCTTCAAACCTTTTTGGTATTTCTTTTGATTTAGTTACTTGGTCTGTACTAATTATGTTCGTTAGTATTGTACTCTTAGGCATAGGAAAATACAAGTTTTTAGACGACCTAATGAAGTACATTATTGCTATTTTAACCATTAGTACTATAGTAGCAGTAAACATTGCTTTATTTAAAACCAATAAAGGTTTTAGTTTTCAACAAATAATACCTAGCGGAACTGCTCAAGTAACATTTTTAATTGCTTTTTTAGGATGGATGCCTGCACCGTTAGATATTTCTATTTGGCATTCTTTATGGTCGGTAGAAAAAGACAAAGTTACTTTTGAAAAAATAAAACCTAAACAAGCTATTTTTGATTTTAACTTTGGCTATATAGGAGCTTTATTTTTAGGAGTATGCTTCGTTATGTTAGGAGCATTGGTTATGTATCAATCAGGAGAATCTTTCTCTAGTAAAGGAATCACTTTTGCCTCTCAACTCATCAACTTATATACTAAAAACTTAGGAGAATTTTCTTCTGTTTTTATTGGAGTAGCAGCTTTTGCAACTATGTTTAGTACTACTATTACAACTTTAGATGCTTCTCCAAGAGCCATGGAAAAATCTTCTTTTTTACTTTTCCCTAAAAAAATAAAATTAGGTTATTGGTTTTGGTTAATACTGCTAACGCTTGGAACCTCAGTTATTTTGTACTATTTTTTAAGTGATATGATTTTTCTTGTACGAATAGCCACAGTATTATCTTTTCTAACAGCTCCTTTTTATGCAATCCTAAACTATATTTTAATCACTGGTAAGTATACACCCAAAAAACACAGACCAGGTATAGGTTTACGTATTTTAAGTCTTGTAGGTATTGTTTTTTTGTTTGGATTTAGTATTTGGTTTTTACTTAGTTTATAAATCTTTTCTTTGTAAATTTGCAGTTCAATTTTTATGGAATGGCAAACGAAACTGTAGCAACACCAGAAAGAACGAAAAAACCAAAATGGTTGCGTGTAAAATTACCTGTAGGAAAGAAATACACAGAACTAAGAGGGCTTGTTGATAAATATAAACTAAACACCATTTGTACCAGTGGAAGTTGTCCTAACATGGGAGAGTGCTGGGGAGAGGGTACAGCTACCTTTATGATTTTAGGGAATACCTGTACACGTTCTTGTGGATTTTGTGGTGTTAAGACTGGACGTCCTGATACTGTAGAATGGGATGAACCTGAAAAAGTGGCTCGTTCAATAAAAATAATGGATATTAAGCACGCGGTAATTACTTCGGTTGACCGTGATGATTTAAAAGATGGAGGTTCTATTATTTGGTCTGAAACGGTACAAGCTATCCGTAGAGCTAATCCAAATACTACTTTAGAAACTTTAATTCCAGATTTTCAAGGAAACGAAAAGTTAATAGACCGTATTATTGAAGTAGCTCCTGAAGTAGTTTCTCACAATATGGAAACTGTGCGTCGTTTAACTCGTGAAGTTCGTATTCAAGCGAAATATGATCGTAGTTTAGGTGTTTTAAAATACCTAAAAGATAGCGGAATGCGTACCAAATCTGGAATTATGCTTGGTTTAGGTGAAACAGAAGACGAAGTAATACAAACCATGAAAGACTTACGCGGTGTTGGATTAGATGTTATAACCATTGGTCAATATTTACAGCCTAGTAAAAAACACTTACCTGTTAAGGAATTCATAACACCTGACCAGTTCAAGAAATACGAAACATTAGGGTTAGAAATGGGCTTTATGTACGTGGAAAGCGGTGCTTTAGTACGTTCATCATATAAAGCACATAAACACGCTAGCTAACATTAAATTAAAGAATTATTAACTTTTTAACGCTTTAACGTTAAAAAAATGTCAAATAATTAAAAGTTAAATAAAGTACAGCTTTTTATTTATAATTTTGGCACAGATATTGGAAACAACAATACCGTAAGCAAGTAACATTGTTTTCATTGTGTAAATTATTTGAATTAGTTGATTAACAAAGAAGCCCGCTCAATTGAGCGGGCTTCCTGTTTTTTTATTTATTATAGAACTACTTAAATAGCTCTGATAATATCATACTTAGTAATTATATGGTGTTTTCCGTTTTCTAAATCAACTAACACAGCTTGATTTTCTTTGTTAATTAACTTCGACACTTCGTCTATAGAAGCTGATTTTTTAACTATTGGGTATCCTTTACCCATTATATCTTTAATAGGCTTTTCTGCTATATTTTTATCTTCTAAGTAACTATGTAATAATGCTGATTCATCTACAGAACCTACAAAACCATTTACATCTCTTACCGGGATTTGTGATATTTTAAATGCACGCATTCTTTCAATAGCATGCGACACTAATTCTTCTGTTTGAACAGTTACTAATGGTTTATCTATATGATCTTTAGTTAAATCTTCTGCAGTCGTAATTTTTTCATCTAAGAAACCTCTATCACGCATCCAATCATCGTTAAACATTTTTCCTACATAACGACTTCCATGATCATGGAATAATACTACCACTACATCATCTGGTTTAAACTCATCTTTTAACTGTAACAATCCTTTAATGGCTGATCCTGCTGAGTTTCCAACAAAAATACCTTCTTCTTTCGCTATTTTACGTGTGTAAATAGCAGCATCTTTATCGGTTACTTTCGTAAATCCATCAATTAAAGAGAAATCAACATTCTTTGGTAAAATATCTTCTCCAATTCCTTCTGTAATATATGGGTAGATTTCATTCTCATCAAAAACACCAGTTTCGTGATACTTTTTAAAAACCGAACCATACGTATCAACTCCCCAAATTTTAATATTTGGATTCTTTTCTTTTAAAAACTTCGCAGTCCCAGAAACTGTTCCACCGGTTCCTACTCCAACTACAAAGTGCGTGATTTTACCATCTGTTTGTTCCCAAATCTCTGGTCCTGTTTGCTCATAATGCGCTTGTGCATTTGATGGATTGTCATATTGATTTACATACCAAGAGTTTGGTGTTTCTTCACCTAAACGCTTAGATACAGAATAATATGAACGAGGATCGTCTGGCTCTACATTTGTAGGGCAAACAACTACCTCTGCTCCTACTGCGCGTAGAATATCCATTTTCTCTTTAGATTGTTTATCTGAAATTACAAAAATACACTTGTACCCTTTTACAATAGCCGCTAATGCTAATCCCATTCCTGTATTTCCTGAAGTACCTTCAATAATAGTACCGCCTGGTTTTAAACGACCATCTACTTCGGCATCTTCAATCATTTTAAGTGCCATACGGTCTTTTACAGAGTTTCCTGGATTAAATGTTTCTACTTTAGCCAATACTAAAGCATCTACTTCTTTTGTTACTGAGTTTAATTGAACTAAAGGTGTGTTACCAATAGTTTCTAATATATTTTTTGCGTACTTCATATCTTAAATAATGTTATGCAAAACTAAGCAAATCGAATGGATTTTGAAGGTCGGATTTTTGTGATGATGTATGAAGGAACAATTAGCATTAAAAAACACAAGGCTAACGTACCTATATTCAACAATAGAATTGCTAAGAAATTAATATCTACAGGCATTGTTGATACATAGTAAGTTTCAGGATCCAAACTTATTAACTTCGTATACTTCTGAATTAAAAGAATACTAAGCCCAATAAGGTTTCCCCAGAACAATCCTTTTAAAATTAAGTAAGAAGCATTGTATAAAAATATTTTTCGGATACTCCAATTTACACTTCCTAATGCTTTTAAAATACCAACCATTTGTACACGCTCTAAAATAAGTACTAACAAGGCTGTTACCATATTTATTCCTGCAACTAATACCATGATTCCGATAATAAACCACACATTATTGTCTAGTAGTTTTAACCACTCAAAAATAGCTGGGTAATTACTTACAATTGTAATACTATTTAAGGTTGCGCCAATGCTTGTATACACTTCATCTCCTTTTTCTTTGAGTTTATTATAATCATCAATCAATACCTCAAAACCTCCTACCTCGTTGTCTTGCCAACGGTTAATTTTTTGTACTTCTCTTAAATCCCCTAACAGCATAATCTTATCAAACTGTTCAAAACCTGTGTTGTATATGCCTACAATAATTGGTTTTCTAGATTTGAACTTTAAACTACTATTTTCTGCTCCAAACCAAGTTTGAATTGTATCGTTGAGCTTAAAATGTAATCGGTTTGCTATAGATTCAGAAATTAGAATTTCTCGGTTTCTATCCTGAGTAAAATCTGGTATACGACCTTCAACTAAACACTCGTTAAAAAATGTAAAATCGTAATCACTCGAAACGCCTTTAAAAATAATTCCTTCAAAATCAGTTGGAGTTCTAATGATTCCCCCCACATTGGCAAAAGGTTGCACTTTTTTTATGCCGTCAATATTTTTAAATTCTGGATAAAACTCTTGGTTAATATCAATCGGAACCGTAGAAACATCCGAATTGTTATTATCATAATTTACAATCTGAATATGCCCTTTAAAGCCTGTCATTTTATCACGCACCTTATTCTGAAATCCTGAGGTAATTGACACCGCAATTAACATAATAGCTACCCCCAAAGCAATAGCAATGGTAGCAATGGTAATAATAGGTGATGAAATACTGCTTTTATACTGTTTTCCAGCAATGATTCGTTTTGCTATGAATAGTTCGAAATTCAAATGGTTGTATTTTTTACAAAACCAAAAGTAACTAATTCTTGTGTAAAGAAAGAGAAGAATACCTAGGTTTTAATTCTTTAACTTTTTTTATTCTTAAAAAATAGAAATCTGTACCTTTATCTTTTAATTTTTTATAGATGAAGCTTTCTTTTAATTCCATTTTTTTACTTTTTTTAGTATTCAGTTTTCAATTTTATTCTTGTGCACAACAACAAAAAAAATCTACCACTAAAGAAGCTATAAAACAAGAAGAATCAAAAACTATTAAAACAGGTGCTGATAGAACCGACCAATACCTTTCACTGTTAAAAAATAAAAACATAGCCATTGTTGCTAATCAAACTTCAGCTTTACAAGTTTTACAAAGAGCGGAAGTTGCACCAAATGTAATGGAATCTAAGCAAATTACACATCATTTAGTGGATTACCTCCATAATTACGAAGGAATTAACGTACAAAAAGTTTTTGCTCCTGAGCATGGTTTTAGAGGAAAAGCGGATGCTGGTGAAGCCATAGCGGATGGAAAAGACGTAAAAACAGGGATTCCTATTATTTCTTTGTATGGAAAAAACAAAAAACCTTCACCAGAACAATTGAATGGAATTGATGTTGTTGTTTTTGATATTCAAGATGTAGGAGCGCGTTTTTACACCTATATCTCTACCTTACATTATGTAATGGAGGCCTGTGCAGAGGCAAATATTCCTGTGATTTTATTAGATAGACCCAATCCTAACGGACATTATATTGACGGACCTGTTTTAGAATTGGAACACAAAAGTTTTGTAGGAATGCACCCTGTACCTGTCGTATATGGAATGACCATTGGTGAATACGGACAAATGATAAATGGAGAAAAATGGTTAGCAAATGGTGTTCAGTGTGACTTAACCGTAATTCCGTTAGAAAATTATACGCATCAATCAACCTATAGTTTACCAATAAAACCATCGCCTAATTTACCGAACGATATTTCGATTAACTTATACCCTAGTTTGTGCTTTTTTGAAGGAACAAACGTATCTGCTGGAAGAGGAACTAACAAACAATTTCAAGTGTATGGCTCACCTTTTTTAGAAAAAAGCAGTTTTAATTTTACTCCAAAATCCAATGAAGGTGCAAAACATCCAAAACATAAAGAAAAGATGTGCTTTGGAGAGGATTTAAGCGCTTCTGAAAGCTTGGTCAACCTGAACCTTAGTTGGTTGTTAAAAGCTTATCAACAATCTCCTAAAAAAGAATTTTTCAATTCCTTTTTCACCAAACTTGCAGGAACTAAAAAATTACAACAACAAATTGAACAGGGACTTTCGGAAGAGGAAATTAAAGAAAGTTGGCAACAAGGTTTAAACGACTTTAAAAAAGTGCGTGAACAGTATTTGTTGTATGAGTAATGAAACACTGTAATTTATTGTTTTTATGAAAATAAAAAATATATACTTTTTACTTTTTATAGTAGGTGTGGTTGTTCCATACTATGAATTTATTAGTTTTATTTTTGAAAATGGATTTGATTTCAAGCTGCTTTTAGATCAATTGATTGCAACTCGAATAAGTAGGTTTTTTGCTTACGATATAATAATTTCAGCTATCGTTTTATTAGTTTTTATTTTAAATGAAAAAACTGGTGTTAAAAACTACTGGATTCCAATTTTGGCTACTTTTACTATAGGTATTTCTGCTGGATTACCTTTATTTCTCTATCAACGTGAATTAAAAAAATAGTTTCTTTAAATTTAAAGTATCTTTCTCCCTTCTTCTACAAAAGGCTATGCATTTTTTTCATAACACTTAATCCCCCTATTCCATTGACAAATAAAAAAAATCAGCCTATTTATACCTCACTAATAAACCTTATTCACATAACAAGAACCACAGCCTGATAAACGTTATTCCATTTTTTTAATTTCCTCTTCCTTATACACCAATTGCCTGTATTCAATTCCCCAGTTTGCTAGATTGTCAATTAAAAGAGAGGAAAATGAAACAATTCACTTTAAATATTCCTGAAGACAACGATAACAAATAAGAGTTTTATAAAAAACCTTGTTCTTTCATCCAGTTATTCGAATAAATTTTATTCATATAACGAGAACCATGATCTGGTAAAATTACCACCACCACACTATTATCATCAAAAAATCCGTTATCTGCATATTGTTGTGTAGCTTGTAGGGCTGCTCCTGATGTATATCCAGCGAAAATTCCTTCTGCTTTTACTAATTCTCTAGCTTTTAAAGCCGCCTCTTTATCTGATACTTTTTCGTACACATCTACTACATCAAAATCAGTAGAGGTTGGAATTAAGTTTTTACCTAAACCTTCTATTTTATAGGGGCTGATTTCATTTGAATCAAACTCACCTGTTTCATGATACTTTTTAATCACTGAGCCCATCGCATCAACTCCTAAAATTTGAATATCAGGATTTTGTTCTTTTAAATAACGTGCTGTTCCAGAAATCGTTCCTCCTGTCCCGCTTGCTGCAACTACGTGGGTTACTTTTCCGTCGGTTTGTTTCCAAATTTCTGGTCCTGTACTCTTGTAATGTGCTTCAATATTTAATTCATTAAAATACTGATTGATATAAATAGATCCTGGATTTTCTCTGTGCAATCGTTTGGCTACTTCATAATACGAACGAGGGTCATCTGGTGTAACATTCGCAGGACATACATGCACCTCTGCTCCCATCGATTTTAGCATGTCTATTTTATCTTGAGAAGACTTATCGCTTACTGCTAAAATACATTTGTATCCTTTTACAATACTTATCATTGCTAATGAAAAACCTGTATTACCAGAAGTTGTTTCAACAATAATATCTCCTTCTTTTACTATTCCTTTTTGTTCTGCTGTCTCTATGATATGCAATGCAATTCTATCTTTAGCAGAGTGCCCTGGGTTAAATGCTTCAACTTTTGCATAGTATGTACCCGGTAAGTCTTGGGTAATTCGATGCAGTTGAATCATGGGGGTTTGACCTACTAAATCTATTATTGAATTGGTTATACCTTGATGTCTCTCCATTATAGTTTTTAAATAAGAAAAAGTGTCATTACGAAAAACAGACACGAAAAATCTGTTGAGATTGTTCGTTGCTTTCACAATGACACTTACACTCAATCGAGCGCAAAAATATAATTATTTTTTTAACTTACCTTCTAACATTAAAAAGAACGTATATTCTTCTGCAGTTTCTTTTAAAGCATCAAACCTTCCTGAGGCTCCTCCATGACCTGCTTCCATATTTGTATGTAAGAATAGTAGGTTATTATCTGTTTTTACATCGCGTAGTTTCGCAACCCATTTTGCAGGCTCCCAATACTGTACTTGACTATCATGTAAACCTGTGGTTACCAACATGTTTGGGTATGATTTTGCTGCTACTTGATCGTATGGAGAATACGACTTAATGTAATCGTAGTATTCTTTATCGTTCGGGTTACCCCACTCATCATACTCACCTGTTGTTAACGGAATACTATCGTCTAACATCGTAGAAATCACATCAACAAACGGTACTGAAGCAATAATTCCGTTATATAATTCAGGGTTCATATTTACAATTGCTCCCATTAATAAACCTCCTGCTGAGCCTCCCATAGCATATAAATGTTCTGGTGATGTATAACCGCTATCTATTAAATATTTAGAACAATCAATAAAATCGGTAAATGTATTTTTCTTATTCAACATTTTACCATCTTCGTACCACTCACGCCCTAAATATTGACTTCCTCTAATATGTGCTAAAGCGTATACAAATCCACGATCTAATAAGCTTAAACGTGTTGTTGAAAATCCATCACTAATTGTATATCCATAAGAACCATAAGCGTATTGTAATATTGGCGTGTTTTTATCTAGCTTCGTATCTTTATGATGTACGATTGATAAGGCTATTTTTTTACCATCACGTGCAGGCACCCAAATACGCTGGCTTACGTAATTGTTCTTATCAAATTTTCCTCCTAAAACCTCTTGTTCTTTTTTAATTTCTTTTGATTTGTCTTTCATATTGAAATCAATCACCGAACTTGGAGTAGTCATTGAGTTATATGAATAACGAATTACCTCAGTATCAAATTCTGGATTTCCATATACACCTGCTGAATAGGTTTCTTCATCAAAAGGTAAATAATAATCTTCAGTTTCATCCCATCTCTTAATACGGATTTTATTCAACCCTTCGTTTCTTTCTTCTAAAACCAAATAGTCTTTAAAAATTGAGAAATCTTCAAATAACGTATCATCTCTATGTGGAATAACATCTACCCAGTTTTCTTTTCCTGGTTTATCTTCAGGAGTTTTCATCAACTTAAAGTTGGTTGCTCCATCTTTATTAGTTTTAATGTAAAAATGATCTCCGTAGTGTGCCACGTCATATTCCAAATCACGTTCACGAGGTTGAATTACTCGTAATTCTCCATCAGGATTATCCGCTTCTAACACATGGTACTCTGTAGAAACGGTACTATAAGAACCAATTATAATATATTTTTTTGATTTTGATTTAGTTACAAAAGCTCCAAACGTATCATCTTTTTCTTCATACACTAATTCATCTAAAGAAGCATCAGAACCTAAGGTATGTTTATAAATCTTTGATGAGCGTAACGTTACAGGATCTTTTTTAGCATAAAACAACGTTTTATTATCATTTGCCCAAACCGAGCTACCTGTGGTATTTTCAATAATATCTTTATAAATCTTACCCGTTTCTAAATTTTTAATTCTGATAAAATATTGACGACGACTTACAGTATCAGTAGCAAAAGCCACCATTTTGTTATCTGGTGATACACTTAATCCGCCTAACTGAAAATAATCATATCCTTTTGCTTCTTTATTTACATTGAACATAATTTGTTCTTCAGCCTCTAAAGTTTCCTTTTTACGGCTATAAATTGGGTATTGTTGTCCTTTTTCATAACGAGTTATGTAAAAATATCCGTCTTTTTTATACGGTACTGACTCGTCATCTTCTTTAATACGACCTTTCATTTCTTGAAACAACTCCTCTTGAAACTCTTTTGTTTCTTTTGTCATTTCATCATAATAGGCATTTTCAGCATTTAAGTAATCATATACTTTTTGAGTTTGTTCGTCTTTAGCTTCTGTATTTTTTTGAGCATCAGTTAAACGCATCCAAAAATAATCATCAGTACGTATATCTCCGTGTTTCTCTAAGGTAGTTGGTTGCTTTTCAGCAACTGGGGCTTTGATATCTTTATTCATTTCTTGTTTTTTGCAAGAACCAAAAATAAGACTAAAAAACAAAGCCAGTAGCATTATTTTTTTCATTTTTTAAGTTGTTTTATATTTCTTGTGAAAATACTATTTTTGTTGTTAAGTAAATCATAAAAAACTGTACAGCAATGTTCGGAGATATTTCTGGAATGATGGGTAAATTACAAGAAGCCCAACAAAAGGTGGAAGAAACAAAAAAGCGATTAGATACCGTTTTAATAGATGAAGCAATTGCAGATGGAAACGTAAAAGTTACGGTGACTGCTAATCGTGAAGTAAAAGCTATTAGCGTTAATGAATCTTTATTAGAAGATAAAGAAGAATTAGAAGATTACTTAATCTTAGCCCTAAATAAAGCATTGAAACGTGCTGGTGAAATTAATGAGCAAGAATTGGCTGTTGCCGCTAAAAGCGGGATGCCTAACATTCCTGGAATGGATATGTTTAAATAATATCTTATGTTCTTACAACTAGAAGATTATATGTTACCTTGCTTAAACAAACAATTCTTTGGAATCGATTGTTTAGGTTGTGGTATACAGCGCGCTTTAAGTCTAATTTTTCAAGGAGAACTTGTAGCTGCCTTTAAAATGTATCCAGCTATATACACTTTACTACTTTTAGCTTTTATTGTGGGGATTAACTTCTTCTATAAAATGAAATATGCACAAAAAATAATCAGTATATTGGCTATTATTAACATAATTATCATTGTAAGTAGTTATGTTATAAAAATAAATCAATTAATTTAAATTTTAGTAAAAACTATGGAAAAACAATTCAATCCAACTGCTATTTATGTATTATCGATAATCAGTTTTTTATGCTGTTGCTTTGCTGGTTTAGGTATTATATTAGCTGCACCAGCTTTTATAATGGCTAACAACAAACTAAAAGAAGCTGAAGCGAACCCTGAGCAATATAATGCTGCTACAATAAAATCTATAAAAACAGCTAAAACTGTAGCTATGATTGCTTTGATACTAAATGCAATTTATTTATCAATGACTATATATAGAGTCGCTACAACAGATTGGGATGTTCTTATGGAAGAGTACAACAGAGCTTTAGAACAGTATCAATAATAAATAATTATATAAAAAAGCGACCAAATGGTCGCTTTTTTATATCATTCCTTTTGCTTTAAACTCCAGATATTTATTAATTACATTTACGGATAAATGCTGTGGCTTGGTTAAAATAGCATGTACCGCATTTTTCTCTAGTTCTTTTATCATCAAACGTTTTTCGTAGGCGTATTTTTCTGCAATAGTTTTATGATATACGCTTTGCAAGTCCTCTGCATTTTCAGTAATTAACGTATCTAACTCTGTATTTTCAAAGAAAACGGTTACTAATAAATGTTTTTTAGCTATTACTTTTAAATATGGTAATTGTCTTTTTAAAGCTGAAATATGCTCAAAATTGGTATATAAAATCAGTAAACTTCGCTGATTTATTTTCCGTTTAATATTTGCATATAACAACGCAAAATTAGCATCTGAAAAATCGGTTGTAATATTATACAACTCTTCGTTTATGACCGACAGATTTGTTTTCTTATTACTGGCTGCTACTATTTTTTCTACTTTTTTAGAAAACGTCAGCATACCTGCTTTATCATTTTTTAATAAAGCTATGTTTGAAAAGGCTAAGGTTGAATTAATTGCATAGTCTAGTAACTTCAACCCTTCAAAAGGCATTTTCATGACACGACCTAAATCAATAATAGAATAAATAGGTTGGGATTTTTCATCTTGGTATTGATTCACCATCAATTCAGCTCTCTTAGCAGTTGCTTTCCAATTTATGGTACGTACATCATCACCAGGAATGTAGTTTTTAATCTGTTCAAACTCCATAGTATGCCCAATACGTCGGATTTTCTTCATACCAAATTCCGTCAAGTTATTGTGCATTGCCAAAAACTCGTACTTTTTCATCTGTATGTACGACGGGTATACTTTCACACTTTCTTCTGCAGAAAACGAATAACGTTTAGAAAATATCTGTAAAAAAGAAGATACAAACACATTTACTCTTCCAAATTTGTATTCTCCTCTTTCAACAGGTCGGACATTATATGTATAGGTTGATCTCTCTCCTGATTGTAATGACGTTGCATGCTCAAAATCTCTTTTTTGAAATTGCGGTGGTAATTCATCAATCAATGAAATAAAAACTTGAAACGGATAGTTATTTTCTAAGGTTATAGCTATTTCATTATCATCAGAATTTGATAATTTTTCTGATACGATTCTTTTAGCTGAAAATCCGTTTTTAAACCGATATAAAATAAGCACATCAATACACATTGCTATCAAAAATAGCCACACCAACATCCACGTTGCTGCATAAAGTGCAGGAATCCAAAACGACAGTAAGAATAAAGCCGAAACAGTGCTTATATAGATAAAAAAGCGATTGTGTACGTATAACGATTTAAAAAATTGAATCACTACCTTGGAACTTCTACAGATTGTACAATCATTTCAATAACCTTATCGGCTGTCATTCCTTCCATTTCACGTTCAGGAGTTAACATAATTCTATGACGTAATACTGGATAAATACTCTTCTTTACATCTTCAGGAATTACAAAATCGCGTCCGTTAATCGCTGCAAATGCTTTAGACGACATTAACACAGCAATACTTGCTCTTGGTGAACCTCCTAAATACAAATGTGCATTGTTACGTGTATTAGAAATAAGTTGTGCTATGTATTTGATAATTTTTTCCTCTACTAATACCTCAAAAACTTTGCTTCTATATTCTAACAATTCAGCTTCAGTTAATACTGCTTCCACTTGAGTTTGTGGTAAGGCTCCTTTACGCTCGTTATGAGCTGTGATAATTTGTATTTCTTCATCTAAATTTGGATACCCAACATTTATTTTGAATAAGAAACGGTCTAATTGTGCTTCTGGTAAAGCATACGTTCCCTCCTGTTCTATTGGATTTTGAGTTGCTAATACCATAAATGGAGGGCTCATAGTATATTGAGTTCCATCCATAGTAATTTGTTTTTCTTCCATCACCTCAAACAACGCTGCTTGTGTTTTTGCAGGCGCTCTGTTAATCTCATCAATCAATACAATGTTTGAGAAAATAGGCCCTTTTTTAAACTCGAAATCAGATGTTTTCATGTTTAGTACCGAAGTTCCTAATACATCCGAAGGCATTAAATCTGGTGTAAACTGAATTCGGCTAAAATCGGTTGCAATGGTTTTTGCCAATAACTTTGCTGTTACTGTTTTGGCTACTCCTGGAACTCCTTCTATCAATACATGACCATCTGCAAGTAAAGAAACTAACAACAACTCCATAAATTCTTCTTGCCCAACTATTACTTTTCCTAACTGCTCTTTAATTTTAATCACAGCTTCTTTTAATTTCGACAAGTCTACTCTACTTGAAAATAGCTCGTTCGTGTTTTCTGTTGGATTGTTTTCTGTTTGCATCCTACTCTTTTTTATATGCTTTAAAATTTTCAATAGCTTTATTTAGGGCTACTAAATCTTCTTCGGTTATACTTGATTTTATTTGTATTTGCTGTATAGTTTTAAATAAAGCAACTACTTTTTCTTCTGAATTACCACTTCGGTTAGCAAGGTTCTTATAAAATCGCTCGTCTATTTTTAAGGTTGACAATCTGTATTTGATTCTAATATATTCTAAAAAATAATTGATTTTATGTTCTACTATATTTTTATGATCAGACTTTTCGTAATACATATTGGCTATGGTGCGTGTAAAAGCCAGTGTTTGATTTTTTAATGGTGTAATTACAGGAATTAATCGCTGATTACGTTTTCCTTTAAAAATGATAAAAAACAATACGCCTATCAACGCTATGTAATATGCCCATTTTAACGATTGGGTTGATAAAATATAATGCATTGGAGAAGTAATTCTACTTTTTCCCGTCTTATAATAGGTATCCCATAAAATAGCCTTGCTACTGTTAGAACCAACTCCTTCTTCTTCTTTATTCGGGCTATTTAGATACGACAATACATTAGCTACATACTCATAATTATTATCCAACAACATGTTATAATTGGTAAAAGCTTGCGGAAAAGTGTGTAAATAAAAATTTCCTTCCCCGTGTTTTACTTTGATAAAATTTGGCTTTTTACTGATGATGGAATCTTTTTCATTTCGTATTACTAACTCACCTAAAATAGTTGTGTTGAGCGTATCTACTTCTGAAAAATATAGTTTTGAAAAATCTCTATCAAAATGATACTCTTTTCCTCCAAAAATAGGATTATTCATTTTTTGGTACGCTTTTTCCTCAAACGCGGAAGTAGTTAAATAACTTGTCTTTGTTTGCAATGTATCTAAATAAATTCCATTAGTTGCAATAAACACATCATTTCCTCTATCTGCAAACTCTAAAAGCTCATTCAACTCATCTTTCTCAAAACTTACTTTATTATCAAGAAAAAAATAGGTTCCGTTATTCTTATCATCTTTTAAATATACATACGGATTTTGATATACATCTTTTACTTCTCTTTTTGGAAATAAGCTCGACATTTCTTTATGCAATACATACGTACCATACGGAATTTTATGTTTTGCAGCATAACTTGGATACCAATTGATTTCTTTAGACTTTACAGACTCGACATAAAAAATCCCGAGCACTATAAGCACTAATAAACCAATGTATATTTTAAGTTTTTTATCCAAATTAATAAATTTTAGCTAGTGTATTTTTAAAATTACTCTCTGCTTGTATGAATTTTTCTTCATCTATTGAAAACTCACCATACCACACATAATCGTATAAATAAGTTAGCTTTTTAAAATCGCTATACAATTGTTTTTTAGATGCTAGTTCTTTTATATAATCTTCGTTTGTTTTTTCTTGTTGCCAAGAAATAAACTCTTTATCTGACAAACTTTTCAACAATAGCAAGTAGTAATAACGTATAGCTAATTGATAATTTCTTACAGAAATTGCTTCTTGAATTAACTTTGGTAAGTCTTTGTCTTTAATTAACTCTTCTTCCTCCGATAAGTGCACAATAGGTTTAGCCTTTTTACCATCAATAATATTGCGTGCATTTACTTTTAAAAAGAATTTTATAATAAAAAATAATACTAAGCCTGCAATTACATAAGGTAAAATCTTTAAAACAACACGTAAGAACCCCACTGCTGGGGTGATATCATCAAAAATATAAGAGAGTATTTTTATGACGGTTCGTTTTAACCAATCCCATACTTTTTCTAAAATAGTAGGTTCTCTTTTTTCTACGATGTATATAAATTCATCTTTTTGCTTGTACTCCTCTATTTTTTGAGCATCAAACTTTTTTTGTTCAATAATAGTATCATCATATCGAACCTCTGTTTTTTCTTCCTGAGAAAAAACAGTGATTGAACAAATAAAAAACGCTATGTAAAAAAGAAACTGCTTCAAAAGATTATTGTCCTATACTATCAATTCTTTCAATGGTTCCTGTAAGGTTTTTTCTTTCATTAATATCGAAATATAAAAGTACGTTGGTTATTAAAGTAATTGAATAAAATAGTAGTTGACCTGCTATTGAAATAACATTTAAAATTAAATAAATAGGATCGCTAAAAAAACCAAAAATCTGTGCTGGATCATCACTTCCCGAACCTATTCCCATACTTATTAATTGGTATATGGTTGCTGGTATTTGAAATACATAACCAAGGATACTTACTAGAATAGAAACAACGAAAACCACACCAAAAGTTTCCCAAAAATATCCACTTATAAAGTTGAAACATTTCCCTACTGCTCCAGACGCTGTTTCGTTTTCAAATACTAAAATTGAAGCTCCTAAAGATAATGCTGGCCAAGTATAAAATACAGGTAATACACATAGCATTGCACTAGCAAATAATAGTAACCCTGCTAAAATACCGAAGCCTGTAAACGACCAAAACTTAGCTTTTGTGTTGGTTATAACATCTTCTTTCCTAACTACCCCCTTATTATCTATATACGATTTAATATAATACATACCTGCCAAGTTTATAAAAACAATAGCTACTAAATAAGCTATCATCATAATAAACACAGCTCCTACCATACCAGCAACTGCACTTGTATCTTGACTCATTATTGAAGAAATAGACATCATGTAATAAATCATAGAAGCCACCGCTATAACAATTGGTATTGCAGCTACTTTTAATATCGTTAAAAAGAATTGTTTTCCTTCTAATCGTATAAACTTAAAAGCATCTGAAATGATACTTCCTAAGTCTCTTTCTTTTTTAAACTCTACGTATTCTTTATGCATGGGTTTGTTGATTTTTATAAACTTTAATTGGGTAAATAACGTAATAAAATATAATGAGTGCTAACGAAGTAGCTATAATTAAGATTGCTAACCAATCGGGCATTTCTGTATGACGGGTTACAAACCCTTCTAAAAAACCTGCAACAATAAAAAACGGAATGGTACTAACCATTATTTTTAATCCATCTTTCATACTTCTTTTAAACGATTCTAATCGTGAGTAGGTTTTAGGAAATAGTAATCCGTTACCTAATACCAAACCTGCACAGCCTGCTATAACAATTACTGATATCTCTATAGTTCCGTGAATCCAAATAGTTCTTGACGATTCCCAAAACAATCCTTTTTCATAAAAAAAATACAAAAAAGAGCCTAACATTATTCCGTTTTGCATCATAATGTATAAGGTTCCTACCGAAAACAGCATTCCTAATACAAAGGCATACATGGCAACTTTTATATTATTTACAGTAATTCCAATAAACATGTCTACTTCATTAGCTTTTTTATAAACAGCCATTGGGTCACCGTTTTCAATATTCTCTAGGGTCATGTTTACATAACCATCACCTAAAATCAAACGGACAAAATCAATATCGGTTGCTGCTGAAAAAGCACCACAAATAGAAAAAAAAGCAAATACTAAAAATGCAATCAATAATTGTTTTTGATGGTTATAAAACATCAAAGGAAATTCTGTTTTAAAAAAACTAACAAACCTATTTTTACTTTCTTTTTTAGTTTTATATATTTTTTGATGTGCTGCGGATGCTATCGAATTCAAGTATATCACCGTATTTCCGTTAGGGTAAAAGGTTTTGGCGTAACTCAAATCATCAGTTAACTCCACATATAAATCAGATAGTTTATCTGGTGAAATAACTGTTTTATTATACAGCGCATCTTCAAAAAGCTGCCACTTTTCTTTATTTTTATTTACAAAAGCGGCTTCTCTCATGTATTAAAAAAATTAAAGCATATTTGTTGAGAAATTTCTCTAATCATAGATTATTTTTATCTTCGCTAAACTAAAAAAAGTTGCATAAATATCAACAAAAAAAAGCGAAAAACTAATTAATGGATAAATTTCAAATAGAAACAGCCCAAAACATTGCTATCAGTCAAAATGTAGCTCATGTTACCACTCGTATTGGTTCATATTTAATTGATGCGTTATTTATTCTTGGGTATTACATTATCATTGCCATTATAATAGGAATGTTAGACGTTCCTATGAGTATGGAATATATGAGCCTATTTGTTTTGTTAGGACTTCCTGTATTCTTTTATAGCTTACTTTTTGAAGTTTTAATGAATGGACAAACGCCTGGTAAATACTTTAATCAAATAAGAGTGGTTAAATTAGATGGTTCTAAACCCACTTTTGGAAGTTATTTAATTAGATGGTTGTTACGTTTTGTTGATTTCACTTTAGCTAGTGGTTCTGTTGCCGTTCTTACGATTTTACTAAACGGAAAAGGACAACGTTTAGGAGATATTGCAGCAGGAACGACTGTTATATCTGAAAAGAAAAGAATTACTTTAAAAGATACTATTGCTAGCGATGTGGTCGATAATTACACCCCTACCTATTCACAAGTAACACTATTAAGTGATAATGATATTCATACCATTACAAGAGTATATAAAGATGCTATGAAAAAAAGAAATCATAAAGTAATTTTAAAACTACATACAAAAGTTATTGAGTTAACAGGAATTACTACCGAGCAAAAGCCTGCTCAATTTATAGATACTGTGATTAAAGATTATCATTACTACGCGAGGCAGTAGTTTTTAATACTTAGAGATATATGAATCTAGAAAACAAAAAAGCTATTAAGGAAATTTTTATCCTTCTCATTGGCACAATTGTAATTGTATATTTTTTATTTAAAAATTTTGTTTGGAAATAAAATCTACTTTAACACATAATATCCTTTAATTTACTGAAAACAAACACCGTGATAAAAAACAAAGAATGCCGCTCTAAAAAGATGGCATTCTTTGTTTTTTTATGGAACTCTAACTAGTAATTTAACTTAGAAAATCATAGTCTTTTTTGTTCATCCGTTTTATTTCTATTTTCCTTTACTAAGTTTCCTCCTAAGTGGTAAAGTAAGGTTATACCAAACCTTCTTGAATCTGGTTTATTGTTATAGTAATAATCTATAATATCACTTTGAGAATAAGCTTCATAATGATTGGTATTAAATATATCACTTATAGTCAATTGGGCTACTAGTTTTTTATTTAGGAATGTTTTTTTTATTCCAAAATCTACATAACCTGTTGCTTTTGTACTGTACAAACCAAGTAATTCTGATGAAAACCAGTGTGTAGAAAGATTTATTTTATAGTCTTTTGGCAAGGAAATATCTTGTTGTAATGTAAACGCCGTAGCCCACTTTGATAGTTGTTTTTCTCCTGAAACTTGTGAAATAGGATAAGTAGTATAACTTATGTCTGAAAAGAAAAGTAAATTCCAAAACGAATATAATTTAAATGGGGTTGACACTGTAAAATCAAAACGTTCTCGATTACCAAAGTTATCGCTTTGACTTTTAATAGTAGTACCATTATCATCTACTAAAAGTCTTCGATTTATAAAATTATCACTTTGGTTATACGTTGCAGAAAAAACATATTTATTTTTTAGGCTATATGTAAACGAATATACCCAAGCCAATTCAGGTACTAAATTAGGGTTTCCTGAATAATAGAAGTACTGATCCCTATACCATCGTACTGGATTTAAATCGGTGTAAGATGGACGATTGATACGTCTATTAAGCGAAAAATCTATTTTATTGTCTTTATTTAAAATTTGCCCTATTGAAAAAGAGGGAAACAGCTTTGTATATTGCCATTGATTTGTTTCATTTTCTTTTACCGTATACCCTTCTGCTCTGGTATATTCTACACGAAGTCCAGCATCTATTGTTGTTTTATTTATTTCTTTTGATCCAGTTATATATGCTGCTGCTATCTGTTCATTATATTTATAGTGATTACTTAATGCTGGTACTTTTTCATAAGTCCCCTCTTCTAACGATTCAAATTTGTATTGATTATCGTTTTTAACCTTAGCATATTTAACTCCTGTTTTAATAGCATACTTCTTAAAAGGCAAATTAGCATCAATTTGTGTTGAAAGAATATCTACATTCCCTGGTTGATGTGACTTAAGTACGTTGGTATCTAATTTATTTTGATTTGCATCGTAATTATCTGTTATTAACACTCCATCTGAATAATTACGATAGGATGTATAATTGGCATCTGCTGTTATTTTTTTTCCAAGAGAATCTATAACAAACCTGTAATGCACACTCCCCGCATCGTAATGATAAGGTTCAATTATTTTATTATCGGTTAATGTATAAGATTGTAATTCATTTAAGTTATTGAGTTTATTAACTGTAGAATAATTTTGTTTTTTAAAGTCATCTAAGTAGCCATGATAGTTAATACTTAAACTATGTTTAGGTAAAAACTGCCATTCAGCTCCAAATCGCCAAGTATAATATTTTATTTTATAATTACTTTCATTTTTACGACTAAGCCACAGAGATTCTCCATCTTCATTAATGGTATTTCCACTCTCATTTTTAGTAAATCTATGAGGGGTATTATAATCAAAAGAACCATATAAATTTACTTTTTTTGTACGTAAACTTGCCGAAATATTTTCGTTTGTCATCCAATATTTTCCTTTTGAAATAGTAGTTCGTAAATTGACTGCATAACCTTTTTTGAGTTTTTTTTCGAGAACAATATTAATTATACCTGTATTACCTGCTGCATCAAACTCGGCTGTTGGTGATGTTATCAATTCTATCTTTTTAAGGTCTTCAGCACTCATTCCTATTAATAAATTTGACAATTGACCTCCAGACAAATAGGTCATTTTACCATCTATCATAATATTTACCCCAGACGCCCCTCTAAATAAAATAGCATCGTTTTGTGCTACACTTACCCCTGGTAATTTTTTTAACATATCAAGAGCAGATTGCCCTGTTGTAAGAGTGGATTTTTTTAGGTTAAATGTTAATTTACCTTTACCAGCTTCAATAAGTGGTTTTTTAAAATTAACCACTACTTCGTCTAATGCATTAGCATCTTCTTTTAAGGTTATATTTATCTTTTTTTCATCAGTTACTTTTTTTTCTCTCGTAATCATTCCTACAAAAGAAAACACCAAAACAGCTCCCTTAGTCGTTTTTATTGAATATTTCCCATCTAAATTGGTAACTGTTCCTTTATTACTTCCCTTTACAAAAACTGTTGTACCTGGTAATGCTTGATTGGTAACATCACTAACGGTTCCTTTTACTTCAATCTCTTGTGAAAAAACAAACCATGGGAAAAGAACTAAAAAGTAACGTACAAGTATTTTTATATAATTTTTCATTATTTAATTTATTTTTTGGTTAGATAGATTTACTACCTGTAATCATTCTGCATATTTAGTTTCTGTTTTCACACAAATACCTAAATATTAAGTATTACTTAAGAATGAATTCTTTTTGGTTTTATAAGTTCTAGAAGTTTTTTATTACAATTAGTTGAATAAAATATTCTTCAACTCCTTTTTAAAAAGTTGTAATTATTTTCAAAAAATTAAACGTGGAAATGTTTTTTCTTTACACATAGCCTTTTTATATGCTCTAAATATTCAGACACATATTACAATTCAAAGTTTTTAACTTTTGATTACGCTATCGTTAAAAGAAACTAGAACAACTTATAAAAAACCAAGATGATATTTAACTTTGGTTTTCTCTAAAAAATTATAATAAGAAAGGAGGAGGTCTGGAGAAAAACTGATACAAGGCAAAGTTACTTGTAGCAATAAACTTGTAGTTTTTAATAATTGATTTTTGAACTATAATTTCAAACCTATCAATAATTAAATTTTGGATATTAGGAGTAAGCGCAGGAGTTAAATCATGTGTTATGCTATGGTCACACATAGTACAATGTACTGCATGATCCATATCATCCGTATGCATCAATACATGAATTCCTGTCATTTTCACTGAAAGAAAAAGCACAAGGAATAAATAGGTTACACTATTCTTTAACCATCCTTTTTTCATTACTTACAAACCTACTAAAATTAACTTAAAAAAGGTGTTAATTTCACACTTGCTTTCGCTAAAAACAAATACCTCAATCAAGTTAAAAACATATAAATAAACTTTTTACTTCTATAAAGGGTAAAGTATAATAGAATGTTTTATTTTTTAATTTAACCATTGTAATACTTCAGTATATTTGTTTATCGCAGAAAAAAAATATAAAATGTGGAAAGAGCATTATAGTAAAATAAAAGAAGAAAAACATCCCCCAGCTTATACATTGCGTAAAGCTTTGGAGTTTATAGCTCCCCAAGATAATATAACAGAAAAGATGGCTGTTGACTTGGGCTGTGGTAATGGTGTAGATACATTTGCTTTATTAGAAAATGGTTTTTCTGTATTTGCCATAGATAGCAACTCTAACTCATTGCTTCATTTACAACAAAATTTAGCTCCTGAACATTTAAAACTATTAAAATTTAATAACGTTTCTTTTGAGGATTTAGAAAAGCTTCCTTCTGCTTATTTGGTTAATGCCTCTTTTTCACTTCCTTTTTGTCATCCGAATCAATTTGATAAGTTATGGTCGAATATTATCGAATGTATATCCCCTGAAGGGATTTTTTGTGGACATTTTTTTGGACCACTAGATTCTTGGAGCTCTAATTCTGATATGACTTTTCACAATATACAAGATGTAAAAAACTTATTTGATAAATTTGAGTTCCTTTATTTTAATGAAGTTTCTAAAAAAGGAAAAACATTATCTGGAAAAGAAAAGTTTTGGCATGTTTTTCATATTGTGGCAAAAAGAAACACCTTTTAAAATAACAAACTACCACGTTTATACTTACTCTTGTGCTATTCCCTGCGATATTTGTTTAAGCGTTTTTCTAGATACAATATATAAAACTAGTGCATATAGTATGTTTTCTAAAGCCAAACTATAATATATCCCCTTTATTCCAAAATATTTAGTTAAAAGTAATACTACCGGAACAAACAATAATAATTGTCTACCAATGGGTAATAATGTTGCTAATTTTGCCTTACCTATAGCTTGAAAAAGAACTATGCTACTAGAAGATATTGGAATAACTAATAAAATACTTAACAACATTCGTACATTAAAAATTTCTGTATTATTAAGTTCTACATTAGGTAATATAACATTAACCATTGCCTCAGGAAAAATCAGTATCGGAATTAATAGTCCAGCACCAAGAACAACCCCTGCTAACCTGTATATCCTTACTCCTTTTAAACACCTAGACGGCTTATTAGCTCCGTAATTAATTCCTATAATTGGTTGCATAGATTGGTAAAGCCCTAAAAGCGGGATAGCTAAAAAAGTGAACAGCCTAAAAACAGCATTAAAAAAAGCCATAGCCTCTACTGTTCCATAGAAAACCACTAATCTGAAAAGTAAAAACTGCCTAAACAAATTAGATAGTTGCATTGTAAATGCTGAAAAACCAATACTTAAAACATTTTTTAGTATTTTGTACTCCAATCTTATTCGAAAATGTCCTGTTTTAAATGTTGCTTTTCCACGGATAAAATATAGAGATGTTAACAAGCTATAAATAAACATTGCTGTAATACTACTCCATGCTGCACCTGCTACTCCCATATGCAAAACACCAATGAATATAGGAGTTAATAAAATGTTTAGAATTACTGAAGCTATTGTGAATTGCATTGCTACTTTTATGTTTCCTTCTGCCCGTATTAAACTATTAGCTGACAAGCCATAAATACTGAATAATGCTCCCAAAACGTATACTTTAAAATACTCTAAAGCATAGGTAAATAATTCTCCTGAAATTCCTATTACTGAAACTACTTCATGAGAAAAAATAATTCCAAAAACAGTTACTAAAGTTGCCCCTATGAGAGATAAGGCTATCATGTTTGGAATTATTTTCTTTTGGACTTCAATTTGTTTGGCTCCTATAGCTCTGCTAAGAACAGAGGCAGAGCCTGCAGCTATAAAAACAGTAATACTTGTAACAATGAGCATTAAAGGAAACAACATTGATATTCCTGTAAAAGCTTTTATTCCTATAAAATAGCTTGTGTAAAATATATCTACAAGCCCGTTTATAGATATAACCATCATACCTAAAATGCTTGGAACAGATAATTTTAGCATAAGACTCCAAAGGCTATCATTAATAAAATCAAGCTTTTGTTTTGTGTTTTTCTTTATTTTGGAACTCATATTTGCATCACTCTTTTAAAAAGTTACTTTCTTAAAAAAAACCAGTGATGTACCAAAGATTAAAAAAGTAATAAGCATAACTTCTAGTAAACTTTTTCCTATTCTTTCATTTTTAGTATAATCAGTGTTCAACTTAAACTTAGGTAACCTTTCATAATCTCTTAGTGTTATTTGTTTACCCAAAAACAATTTGTTAAAGTAAAAATTGGTAATATCTCTATGAAAAAGTTCAATTGATTTATAAAAGGATTGAAAAATTTCAGAATCCGTTTCAACTATTTCATTAAACATTCCTTGAGCATTTACTGCTGGGTTTGCCCATCTAAATTTAGAAACCCATTCTTGCCTTAACTCAATTTGTTTAAAATACTCCTGTACTTCTTCTCTATGATGATCATCATTAAGTGCAGTAAAAGCTGCATAAGCTTTTGCCATTGTATTTACGTTTATTAAAGATTTTGCTCCTTTTAAGTCGTCTCGATAATCTAAATACTCAACAACTACAGCTTTAGCTTCTTCTATATTTTCTTCATTTTCAAGACTTCTTCTTCTGGTTATATCAGCTAATGAAGTATTGTCTATCGGATGTACAATATTTGCATATATATTTAATATTGCAGGAAAAACTATTAAAAAAAGCAACCATAAACCAGCAGCAGTAATCGCTGTTAATGAGGAGTTCTTTTTAAAGCTTATTAAAAGAAACATTAAGGCAAACCAAAAGCTGAAATAACACAAAACTGCTAATAGCCATAAACAAACACTTAAAGCACTTACTTTTTCAGCAACAGTAAAAGCTATTATAGACAAAAGAGCTCCTAATCCTAAAACTAAAACATAGTAAAAAGCAATTCTTATTAAGAGAATTTTTCTTAACCCTATAGATTGTAACCTTAATAATGGTAACATTCCGTTTTCCTTTTCCTCTGCATATAATCCATACGTAAAAGTTATGATAAGCAATGGAAACAAATAAACAAAAACAAACGATAGGTCTAAATTTCCAACATAGAGTTTAAGTGGATTTGCCAGTTCATTTTCAAATAATTGATAATATAAACTCATTCCCGTTAACTTATAATAATAAGGCTCTATATCTCTTTGTCCTAAAGACATATGTGCTAAACCATGAGGAGGTAAAATTGCATGATATCCATGTCGATACCATGCATAGGCAGGTTTAGAAGCTATGTCAAATAACTGTTTATCTTTTAACGAAGTATGATTGGCATAAAAACTCTCTTTATACTGTTCAAATTCTTTCTTTTCAATATGCTTAACATTCTCAATTATTTTACGTTGCTCCGTTATTTTTGAATGCCCATAATAAACAGCATAAATTCCCAATAAAAATACAATGACCAGCAAAATTATTTGAAACGTATTTCTAACGATTGAAATACCTTCGCGTCTCCATAATAATATAGTTAATTTCATATCAATTTATTTTTGTGAGAAGAAGGTATTAGTAAGAACATTATTAAAACCCAAAAAATTAATGACATTAATTCTATTCTGTAATTTTTGAAGGTTTTCATTACACTTGGTGTACGATATTCTAGCCCAGAAACCGTTTCCCATAAATTTCTTCCTGCTTTGTACTCGTAAAACTCGCCATAACGTGAATTTACAGCCATATCATTATTCATTTTTCTCATTAGTTTAAGGCGGTATGCTTTTGTTTTTTCTTGGAAATCATTAAAACTATACCCGTCTGTTGCAGCAAAAGCCATTGAAAAATTTCTTACTGAAATGTAAGGTGCAACAAACCCTATTATACTTCCTATTCTATTTTGATATTCAAACCTTCTATTAAGAAGAGAATCATGAACTTTTTGTACTTTATAAGCATATTCTTCTCCCTCTTGCATTCGTATTGCTTCAAAATTTAGTGGTAATTGATGTAAAGAGTCTACTCCATATTTTTTTAAGTACTGTTCCTTTAATTTAACAAGTCTCTCTTCTTTAGAGCCATCCATAGGCAAACCCTTATCTATATCATTTTTAATTTTTTCTTTATATGCTTTAAGAGATGGTAAAGGATATAAACTCTCTCCTATATTAGCCGAAGTTTTTGGAATAATAATACCAGTCGTAATCCAAAACATTAATAATGTTAGAAGAGAATTTCGTGCATTTGTAGATTTAAAAGAAACCCAAACAGAAAAGTTTGTAAAAACAAATAAGTACCCAACATAAAGAAAAAAGAGAAATAAAACTCGTAAACCTACATCTTGCATTACTAAACTATCATCTTCAATTATTCCTACAATATAAAGTCCTGTAAAAAACAATATTAATATGAGTAGGACTATTAAAAAATAAGCCAAAACTTTACCTAAATAAATGGATCTCATTGAAACTCCTTGTCCTATTAACAGCTTTAAGGTTCCTGTTTCTTTTTCTTTACTAAAAGTTTGAAAAGTGATGAATATAATAAGAAGTGGTAATAATAACTGAAGAACCAAAGCTGCACTTAGCTCTCCAAAGCGAACCATATTACCATACCCTTGTACAGGCCTAAACATAAACTCATGTGCATAATGTGCTTCTAAATAAACGGAGGTACCTGTATAAGTATCTAACCCAAAATCAAAAAGACTTAGAAGTGTTTTAGGCTTAAAAACATACGTTCCATAATGAGCCGCAATATGCGGATGCTTTTTTCCTTGTTCTAACCACTCAGCTCTTCTTTCTTCTTGAGCCTTTTTTACCATATCCATTTCCTGCTTATAAGCAATATGCCCAGCATAAAGTGAAAACCCCAAGAGAAACAAAATAATAGGAAACAAAATTTTTAAAGCATTTTGCCTTGCTATATTGGTAAGTTCTTTTTTAGCTATTAAGAATACTTGATGTATCATCTTGTTTACATTTTTATTTTTTTAGATTAATGACTTACTACACACTCTATTCATGCATGTGTTTTAAGTACTTTTGCTCTAAATCATGAAAAGAAACTTGATTTGATTCCATCTTTTCAACCAAAACCCCTTCTTTCATAATACCAATATGTGTTCCTGTATCTTTAGCTCTAAAAAGATCGTGTGTTGCCATTAAAGTAGCTACTTTTTGTTGCTTCATGTTAAGTAGAAGCTCAGAAAACTCATTGCTTGCTTTAGGGTCTAATCCAGATGTAGGTTCATCTAAAAGCAATACTTTGGCTCCTTTAGCTCTCGCTAAAGCAATCCCTACTTTTTGCCGCATCCCTTTAGAATAACTACGAACTCTTTTCTTAATAAAATCTTTTTGTAAACCTGATTGTATTAATAAGTCTTCTAATGCTTCTTTTTCTATATCCACACCTTGTAGACCGCAGAAAAAGTGAAGATTCTCCAGCCCTGTCATATATTGATACAACTGGAGATTTTCAGGAATATAAGACAACCATTTTTTTGTTTCTTGTGGGTTCTTTGTTACATCTAAATCATTAACAAAAGCGCTACCAGATGTAGGCTCAATAAAATTTAGAAACAAATTAATCGTTGTTGATTTTCCCGCACCATTAGCACCGAGCAAGCAAAAAATATCTCCTGCTTTAATATTTAAATTTAAACTATTCAAGGCGGTAAAATCACCATATTTTTTTGTGAGGTCTTGTGCTTTTAACATGGTGTATTCTATTTGTTATTAAAATCCTCAATACCTGATATGTACCCCCCTGTAGACGTAAACATTTTACTAGATGTGTTTGAACTGGTGTCAAAACTAAACACAGCATTTTCATCATTGGTTGCTGTCGTAAATAACAATTTTTGGTCTTTATAAGGAAGAATAATCATACTACGAGATCCATAAGTGGTAGGAAGTCCTGGTACCGCCCCTAAACTCGATTTTTTTTGAACATTAATCTCAAAATATTTGAATTGGGGTTGACCAGTTTGATACTCATAAAAATCACTTACCTCCTCTACTCTTGCTGTAAAGCTTCTTCCATTAGGTGTATGATAAATTCCATAACATACATTTCCTGTTACTTCTTGCATATTCATAAAGTAATCTGGGTCAAAAGAAGTTTCTCCATTAGGTATTCTTAGTAAACCGCTAGGACTAGTTCCACTACTCATTGTAGTTCCTAAACCTTGTACATAAATATCTCCATTAGTCGTTTTAATCATTCCAGCATTTGCTGCATGTCCGCCAAACACCA
This sequence comes from Tenacibaculum gallaicum, assembly GCF_003387615.1. Classification (GTDB taxonomy): domain Bacteria; phylum Bacteroidota; class Bacteroidia; order Flavobacteriales; family Flavobacteriaceae; genus Polaribacter; species Polaribacter gallaicus. The sequence continues at coordinate 125,336 of NZ_QUNS01000004.1, forward strand.
TTCCTGTTCTTTTATCCGAAATTATTTTTTCTACCTTTTTCTCCTTTAAATCTATTACCGCTACATACGCCCAATCGTTTAATGGAGTAAAATTTTTCTCATAATGTACTCCCATAAACAACTTTCCATCACGTTCAATCATATCTGTATAATACGTACGTGTAGCTTCAGGAAATTCTTCTTTTATTAATGTTAAAGTTACTTCATCAGTAATGCGCATCGTAGTTGGGTTAAAAACAATAAGCTTTGAAATCCCTCCTGCTACTGAAGCATACGCTACCTCCTTACTTTCAAAGTAAAGTGCTGAAAAAGTATTTGCTCCAGGAACAACAATACGTTGATCTTCAACTGTATTTCCTTCTTCATTAAATGAATATTTTGCAAGGGTTGCAGGTGCACCAAAAGGCAATGCATACAGCTCTTTATTATAAGAAACTGTTCTTGTATTTCCAGTTAATTCTAACGCCTTATCATTTCCTATCGTTGAAAACTCTAAATTTGATTCCCCTTGAATATAAGAGGTCTGATTAGGAAACGCTCCACTTACTGTTGTAATCCCAAAATTAATAGTTACTGGATCGGTTCCGTCAACTGGTGAATTATCATCACTACTACACCCTATGAATGTAAAAACTAATACAAATGTGTAAAGTGATACTAAACTTATTTTTTTTAAGAATTGTGTTTTCATTTTTTATTTATTAATGTTTATTTCTAATTTATAAATGTTCTAAGTGTAATATAAAATGCTCTTCCAGGACGTTGTACACTAAAGTTGTCGAATACTTTTTCGTTAAATATATTGGTCGCTTCGGCAGTAACCGTCCATCTATTTTCTGGGTGAGAAAGAGTAATCCCTAAATTTTGAGTAAATTGAGGTGGAATGATGTTTTTTAAATCTTTATTGCCATCTACAGCCCAAAACAGATAAAACTCATTTACGTAGTTTGCAGACCACCATGCTGAAATATTATTTTTTGTGTGCAAAAAGTTTTCTTTGTGATAGCGTACTTCTGCATTACCAAAAAAATAAGGTTCATTAGGTAGTCTTGCATTAAAATAACGATTGTCCACAGCCCCAGTAATGTTTTTCGGTGAACGGTTTCGTAAATCTTGATAAGTAGCATTTGCTTTTATATCAAAAAAATCAACCGGACGATAGCGCAGCTCCATATCAACCCCAAGCGTACGTGATTTTAATAAATTTTGATATTGAGAATAAAATTGTGAGGTTCGTAACCTAATACGATTATTTCTTCCTCTATAAAAAAGATTCGTATCCCAACTAACCTTCTTTGTTTTTAGCTGAAAACCTAAATTAAGATTATGGCTTTGTTCTGGTTCTAAAAACGGATTGGATTTTATTAAAGTAAAATTTCCAAAAAGCTCCACTTCATCAGGAAGTCTCGTAGCATACTCGTAAGAAGATTTTACTAAGAAAGATTTTGTAATATGGTAACGAAGCGATTGCAAAAACCCAAAATTTGATGTTTCTTGCTGGTTAGGAACAAACTCAAGGTTTTTTATTTCATACCCATCCGCACCTAACCAAAAATGTTTTGCTCCCGTGTAACTCGCTAAACTTTTTGAAAAACGGTGTTCATAAGCAATTCCTAAAACGTTTTTAAAAAGTTGGGTTGGATTCTTAAAAAAATCTTCTCCATAAAACTCAGCTGCAATTGGATCTTCTCCTACTCTTCTAAACCAAGCTGTAAAAAGATTCAACGTAAACGTTCCTTTTTCCCAGGGGTGATAGTTTAAATTAACTCGATTTAAAACATTTTGGGAGGTTAATTTTAAAGAATTTCGTGAGGCAGAAATTTCTCCACCATCTGTCCGTTTACGATATATTTTACCATCCCAAGTATAGGCATTCAAAGTAGTATCAATAAAATGTCCTCTGGTACGGTTATAAGCACTATACCATTTCATATCCATTTTCTTTAAAATATTCTTTTTTTCATATTCTAAAGAAGTCCCAATAGTTGATTCACCATAAGTAGCCTCTCCATAAGGTTGGGCCATAATAGCATTGTGCTGTATATCATCGTCAAGTCCTGAATAACGCGCACTAAAAACCAATCGATCTGCATACTTTTTATCCAAAACTCCTACATAAACGTTTAAAAGATGATTAGAATATTTATCATGAAAACGTTTAACTCTTGCAGGTTCTGGGTTTCCTTGTTCGTTTGGTATTTCAACATCAACCTTATAGCTATTGTCTGAGTGATTAAAAAATGAATTCACCCCAAACATCCATTGATTGTTTGAACTCATTAATTGCGCATTTACACTCATTTTATGGCTATTAAACGATCCTGCTGAATAGGAAACATCTAAATAGTCTGAATATAATTTTCTAGGAATTATATTAACCGCTCCTCCAAGCGCATCTGCTCCTAAATCTACAGGTACTACCCCCTTATAAACTTCAATTTGTTCTATTAAGTTTGAGGGCAATACGTTTAACCCTAATCCAGCTCCAAAATATGATAGAGGAATTCCATCTAGAAAAAAAGGTACCGATTTCCCTGTCATCCCATTTACATAGATTTTTGCTTCGCTACCAAAACCTCCTGTTTGTCGTACATTTACCCCTGAAATTTGTTTTACAATATCACTTGTATTAATGTTTCTCTCTCGAAACTTTTCCATTTGTAAAACTGACACGTTAGCTGTACTCTCTTTTAGTCTTTGAACTGATGATTTTCCTTCAAGAGTTACCTCGTTTAGCTGATTTTGCTGAGGTTTTAATTGAATAGTAAGTTTTATATTCGTTTTTTTACCTGAAACATCTATCGTCTGGTAATTTGTTTTAAAACCTACATAAGATATTTTTAAGCTATATTTTCCTTTCGGAATCTTTTTAAATGTAAATTTTCCGTCTTCATTGGTTAGTGTATTTTTATTAAGTTCTTGTATTTGGAGATGAGACTGAAATAAAGGAATCCCTAAATTGTCAGTTACTACTCCTGAAACTTTTACTGTTTGCGAATACAAAAAACTACTTGTTAATAGGCTAAAAAATAATATGCATATAATTTTTATACTTTCTAATTTTTCAAAGTATAACATCTCTGATTTAAAATAATTTTTAGTCATTATAACCTTACTTGCTTTATCAGTCCTTCCGCTTCCATTTCTTTAAATATCTCTAATTCTTTTTTTGACAGGCTATTTTTAGTGAGTAATCCATCCGCTTTATCCCATAATTCTTTTGCTTCTGACGTAAGAGAAAAAGCTTCATCTGTATCTTTCTTCATGAGATAATTAAGTTCTGGTGATTTACTAACTAATAGTATTTCGTGATTTTTTATTAAATGTATCGGCTTCTCTTCTAATAATGGTACTATTTCTCGTTCTTCATTGTAGAGTAAAAAAGTATTACCTGTTGAAATTGAAAGTGACTTTGTTTCATTTGGACTCATTTCAAAAGCTTCCATTTCTGTTTTCATACAACCTTCAGAATTGATAAAGTACCTTACTATTTTTACGGGTGTTTTCTCTTCTGAATGATTGTAAACCATTGCTGTTTTTTCTTCTTTTTTTACATTGATTAGCGAAACTTTTTCTACCCAAAAATGATCATCTAAGTGAGTTTTAGAGTATTTTATATTTCCATTATTATGCACCTCAGATACAAGAGTATATTTTCCTAAAGGAGCATTATCGGGTACATTATATGTAAAATAATAATGGCGACCAGCCTGTATGTTTGTAAGAATTTCTACAAGTTTTTCACGTTTACAAGCTCCTTCTAAATACGCAGCCAACACTAAAAGCGGGGTGTTTTTGTTTAAATATTTTAATTTTTGTGGTACTACTTCCTTGTTTTCATTTTCTTCTGGAAAAGCAACAACATGATTTTCAAAAAGCATTGTTATATTACCATTAGGGTCTTTTACTCCTATTTTTACCAATGGGCATAAATGTTTATCTTTTAAGTGTGCTGTATTAAAATTCCAATGAATGGTAACAGTGGTACCTTGAATGGTTCTTTTGGGAAAAATGCTCATTCTTATTTTTTCAATTTTTTAATATTTTCTTTGCTGTATTTTTGAGGATATACTTTAAACCATTTTACAATGGTTTCTTCTCCAAAATAATCGTAGGTTGTAGATAACAAAAATTCCAGTTTCTTGAGATACTCTTTTTTTGCTTCATCTGGTGCAATTCTCATAGCCTCTCCTCTTTCATCTTTTTCTTTTTTAGTTGCAGGAAGATGATGAAAATAAGGAGTGTTTAAATATTCTTTGCTAAACTTATGATAAAGAGGTGTAAACAATATAAGATTGTGCCACATTTCATCTATAATTAATAAATCGTCTGGGATGAAAACTCCCGGAATTTGGCTGATATACAAAAACTTCAAAGTTTCCAACAAAATGTCTTCAGCTTCGGTTTCAGTAACATCATACATATCTAAAAATCTAGATATTACATTTTCGTCACTAAAAGTTAGGAGCCTGTCTAATTGTTCTTCTGTAACTCTTTCTTCCATATACTTAACTCTTCTTACTTTTAAAAAAAGCGGTAGGATAAATACCTACCGCCAAAAATTTGGGACTATAAAGTGTTAACACAGTGTCCACAATTACTACAATGTGTAGTTCCAGCTGCTTGTTTAGACTTATCAGCTAAAATTTCTGAGATCATTGATTCTTTGGTTTTCATAATTAAAAATTTTAAAGTTTTGCCTACTCTATTTTATAAGGTTTTCAGCATCCCCTTTGTTGCAACTTCTTTAATATTATGGTACATAAATCCAATAGAATTCCTAGGCTTTTCAAAATGAGACTTAGTCTTTTGAAAAACTAAAAGATTTCTGTAAAGATTCTTTTGAAATTTAAATTTTAGTAATAACCTATGCTCTAGTATATTTATATTTAGGCACTTTTCTCACTTCTTATATTATCTAATGTCTATAACTGTTGTAAAACCCTTAAAACACGAAAGACATTTAAGTTGCTGTAATATATTCCAGATAAGATAATCCTGCATCTAAATATACTACGAGCCAATCCTTTAAAACAATAAAGAAAATAGGTTATTAAAATAAAAACAAAGTAGTGGTAAGAGTTTTTAAGCTTGTATTTTTCCTCTTAAAAAAACTGAAAAGTTACATTCTGTTTCTCTTCTTCATCACAAGCATTATATAAGCCAATATTCTATAACTGCTTAAATACTTGAATAAAAAACATTAATAAAAAGATTAAATGTGTAAATAAAACTCTTACACTAAAGAAGGTGGTGGTCTAGAAAAAAGTTCCCCCGTAGTAATAATTCCTGAAATAATAAAATTATAATCTTTAATTACTTCTCTTAAAACAACATATTCATTGTTTTCTACTGAAAAATCTAAAGTATCAGGAGTAACTAACGGAGTTAAATCACTTGCAACTGCATGATCACATATCGTACAGTGTGATGTATGGTCTTTATCGTCTGTATGAGATAGCACGTGTAACCCGCCTACTTTCATTGATAGAAACAGGACAAGAAATAAATATGCAATGCTATTTTTTAAACGATTACTTTCCATTTGGCAACGAATATAATAAATTAAATTATAAAAACACATAAATATTACTTACTACTTAAAACTTTATTACAAACTATTGTCGTTAAGCGAACTATATTTATAGAAATCTTTTTTAGTATAAAAGCAACATCGTAGCTATAACAATTTAATTTACTGAAAACAACCCCACTATCCTCTCTCTTATTTTTTCGTTAATAAAAAGGATATAAAAACTGTTTTTTCATACGTTGAATATAGTATTTTCGCACCCTTTCTTACAGAAAAAATCATATTTCAAGGGTACGAGAACAACTATGAACGACGAAAAAAACTGGTTACAATATTATAAAAACAGCTTATCTGATAGTGAAAACTTAGCTATTGACATTAGTAAAATAAAAAACCTTTTTCATCAAAAATCATCTGATTTAAGCAATGCACTTATTAGCTCTAAGCAAGCAAATCAGTTGTTAGATGTTGAAGAACGAAGAATTAATCGACTAAAAGGAATTACTAAAAAAGACAACCCAAAGTGGCATACGGTAGAAGAAACTAAAATATTAATTGCTCCTTTTCATTTAGTATATCAAACCGACAATACAAAATTTAAACAACGTCCCATACACCCTTTTTGGATTAGTGCTATTGTAAATCGTTCAGGACAATTATCGGCTCCAAAAGATGGATTTCCTTTAATTGTTCGTAACTATCTAACTCCTATGGCAGATATTAAGAACGATTTTATCTTCTCTTCTATCGATATCGTTTTAGAAGCAAAAGAGTTAGCTTCTCCCGATTTTGAAAATAGCGAAGACCCTGTGCCTTGGGATGAATACTGGAACTATATTAACGAAGTATTTTCTGCGATAACTTTTAGCAACCTATACCGTTACCAAGTAGAACGCTATACCACACAATATGAACTTACTTATTTTGCTTTAAGTTCTAAAATTTCTACAGCAAAAAGTATTTTATTTCTGTACGAAAACCTACTTAAAAATACGGATGAACTACCTGTACTTTCTAAAATTATCAACCCATATACTAGAGAGCGACAAGAAGCCATTACCGATAACGGATTTTTAATCTACAATCATTTGCATTTAGGGCAAATGTCAAATAAATTTCCACTTTCTGTTAGTCAGCGTAAAACATTATTATCCTATTTAGTAGCCGAAGAAAATGCAGTTACCGCTGTAAACGGACCCCCGGGAACTGGAAAAACAACGTTATTGCAAAGTTTAGTTGCTACCGAATTTGTAAAAGCTGCTATTAACGGTGAAGAAGCTCCAATAATTTTAGCATGCTCTAACAACAACCAAGCAGTAACCAATATTATTGATAGTTTTATCAATTCTGAAAGTACTATGGGAGAATTAGCCAACCGTTGGATTCCTGATTTTAACGGATATGCTACCTACCTCCCATCCAGTTCAAAAAGTGAGAAAAAACTGGGCAATATCAATTATTTAAAAGGAAACTTATTTGGTCATGAAGGAACACTCTGTAATCTAGAAAATGAAAAATACATTTCAGAAGCAGAATATTACTTTTTAACAAACTACTGTCAATATTTCAATACCCAAACAAATTCACTTGATGATGTGTGTAACCATCTCCAAGAAGAAACTATGGGTATTCAAACTATTTTAGCAGATGGTGTTGATTTCTCTAGAAACTATATAAATGCTGTAAACTATATTAACAGCATACTTGTACACGAAGAAGATTTTGTTCAAAAAAGCACGTTTAAAATCTCCAAACTACAGGAATGGAGAACTGTTTTAAACGATTTAAAAACATCGACAAAAGACACTGATTTTATTGATAAAGTAAAACACTATTTTATTGATGAAGCTCAGTTTGAATCAAGAAATGCTGAACATATCTTTAAGGCTACAGCAGAAACATTAGTAGACGCTAAAAAAGCTGCTGCATACATAAAAGAATGCACAAACAATGTAAATCTGCTACTGCAATCACATTTAAGCCTAAAAAATTGGAAGTACGAAAATAACATCAAAGGATTTCCTTTTGTTTCAGAAGAACAAATGTGGGCATACGAATATGAAAAAATAAACTCTAACGATGCAACACAGCGTTTCTTTTATGATGAATTAGATATCAATTTACGCCACAAAGCATTTTTATTAGCAACCCATTATTGGGAAGCTCGCTGGTTACTAGAAACCAGAGAAATGTTAGAAGAGAACACCGAAAAAGGAACAGGAGAATATGCTATTAAAGCAAAATGGAAACGAAGAGCCATGCTTACTCCTTGCTTTGTAGCTACCTTTTACACAGCACCAAGTCACTTTTTATACAGTCAATTTCAAGGAGAAAACGAAAACGGGAAACCTATTTTTGAATATTTACCTTTATTCAACTTTTTAGATTTGTTAATTATTGATGAAGCAGGTCAGGTTACGCCAGAGGTAAGTATTCCAATATTTTCATTAACCCAAAAAGCATTTGTAGTAGGTGATTTACAACAAATTGAACCTATTTGGTCTATTCCTAAAAAAATTGATCAAGGAAACTTAACAAGCCTTGATATTATTGAAAATCAAAATGATGCACATTTAGACGAATTAGGTTTTTTAGCTTCTAGCGGAAGTATTATGAAAATGGCTCAAAATGCCTGCGAATTTGAAACACCATTACCCGCAAAAAAAGAACAAGGATTAGTTTTATTGGAACACAGACGATGCAATGATGAAATTATTAGTTTTTGTAACGAATTGGCGTACGATGGTATTTTAAAACCTATGAAAGGAAAAGCAAGAGAAAATCAGGTATTCCCGTCCATGATGGCATATCATATTGAAGGTGTTAGTGAACGCAAATACAACAGTCGTCAAAATACCAGTGAAGTTAAAGCCATTATCTCTTGGCTACAACAAAACAAAGAAACCATTCAAAAAGCATACAATGTAGATACTATTGAACCTGTTTTAGGAATCATCACCCCTTTTGCAAGCCAAAAAGGAGAACTATCAAAAGCCTTAACCGATGCGGGTTATAAAGTAAGTGATATAAAACTAGGTACGGTACACGCCTTGCAAGGTGCAGAACGAAATATTATCTTATTCAGCTCCGTATATTCTAATGACGATGAAGGAACTCTTTTCTTTGAAAGAGACAACAAGCCTAACATGCTAAATGTAGCAGTATCAAGAGCCAAAGAAAGTTTTATTCTTTTTGGAGATACCCGAATATTTGACGAGACCAAAAACACACCTTCTGGAATCTTAAAAAGACACCTGAATATTTATGAAATGGCAAACTAATTACGCTCTTGTACACCAAAAAAAATTACAACTAAAAAAGTGTACAACTGTTGTACACTAAAAAAATTGATAAAATAAAAAGTGTACAGTACTTGTACACCAAAAAAGTTAGCAATTAAAAAAGTGTACAAAAAGCACTTAACTAAATATTAGTTGTATTTATTAACATTTAGAAAAATGTTAGTTTTATATTTTTACTCTTAAAACTAACAAACAACGAAAAAGAGCGATAAATAGATTACTCCTTCCGTTTTTAACTAATTAATTTTCCATAGCAATTCATACTTATTTATCAGTACATTTTACTTACAGCAAACATATCATTGTTTCACTTATTAAAAAAACACTATATGCCGTATTTTATAAAAAGCATCATTAAAATAATGTATATTTGATGTTCTTGCGTATGTATTTTTAGAAAAAGACCTTTCTTTTTTGATTGATTTTATATTAAAATGACCAGATTTATAACTATAATAATACTTATTACTTTTTTTTTCTCTGTAAAAACTGTATCTCAAACAACGTATTTAGACTCTATAAATCATAATAAAATTGATTTCTACAAAAATATTAATAATGATAGCTTATTTTTTTACTGTGATAAATTAGAAAAATCAAACAATATCTGTAAAAAAATAGAAGCTTCTACTGGTAGAGCTTATGGCTTTTATAGATTAAAAAAATACAATAAAACAGAAAAAATATCTATTGATGTAATAAAACAAGTAGACTCTTTATTAGAAACAAAAAATTTAACTTGTCTTATTGACAGGAAAATTGCCGCTCTAAATAGACTTTTTTGGATTAAAAAAAATCAAGAAAAATATGAAGAAGCCTATTCTATCCTTATAAAATATGAGTATGAGGTGTTAAACCATCCTATAAAAGATCAAAAATGGATTAGAAATAAACTTGGTCTTGCTCTCAGTAAAGCTGTGATAAAAAACAAGCTCAACATGCAAGAAAAAGCTAAAAATATATTATTAAATATTATTTCTGAATCCAAAAACCCTATTCTAAAAGATGTTCAAAATAATGACTTTTTTCTTCAGTGGAAAGCAAACTCATTTAATTGTTTGGGGATTACATATATGTCTATAAACAGTAAGCAACCAAATAAAATTTATTTAGACTCTGCTGATTACTATTTTGACAAAGCATATAAAGTTACCCAACTTTTTACCCCTCCTCATAAAGATTCTGAAATTATTTATAATTTTAGAAAGACTGAAGTTTTAATGGCTCGAAAAGAGTTTTCTAAAGCTATAGATTTAATTAATCGTTATAAAAAAATAAATAATGGATCCCCTTACCTTCATAGAGAATATTTTCAAAAAGCTATCTCTTTCCATAACTTAAGCAATTCTGATTCTGCTATTTACTATTCAAACAAACTCTTAAAAAAATATAAGAAGTGTGAACCTAGTAAGTTAATTACTCTATATAACATCCTTTCTAACGAATACAATCAGTTAAATAAATTAGATAGTGCTTATAAATATTCTAAGCTTACCTTAGAGCAATATAGCTCAGCAAAAAACACCAAGGATAAAACTTTTAATTTATTTTATAATAATAATTTTGAACAAGCTCAGCAACTTAACAATATTATTAAAGAAAGAGAAACTAATAAACAACGAAAACTAATTATCTCTTTTATTGTATTGTTATTAACTTTCTTTATTATAACCTTTTACCTTTTAAAAAAAGAAAAAGAAAAGAAAAAGGAACTTATTTTAATAATGAACGAAAACAAACCTGTAGAAACAGAAAAGAAAGAATATAACATTGATGAAGTCTTAGAAACTAAAATTCTTAATGAATTTAAAAACACAACTAAAAACTTAGACTTTTTAAAACCTAACTTTTCAATTAATTTCATTGCTGAAAAATTAGATACCAACACCACTTATATTTCATTCGTTTTTAATAAACATCACAATGAATCTTTTAAACAGTACTCTACAAAACTTAAAATTAACTACGTAGTAGAAAAGTTAAAGACGGAAAAAAACTTTAGGAAATATTCTATACAAGCTATTGCGGAAGAAATAGGTTACACCAATGCTTCTGCTTTTACAAGAGCATTTAAAAAACACATTGGTGTAACCCCTTCTATATTTCTAAAAGATATTGAAAATTAGTTTTTTCTCTTTTTTATCATAAACCAACCAATAGGCACTATTAGTAATAAAACGTAACAAAACATAGACAGTAAACTTCCTGTTTTTATTACAGTAGGCTCATATTTAAAAGTTATGATGTGTTTACCTACAGGAACATTGAGTCCTCTTAATATATAATTTACTCTATAATACGGAACACTCTCTCCATCAATATAAGCTTTCCATCCATCTTTATAATAGATTTCTGAAAATACAGCAAATTGATTTGAGCTTGTATTTGATTCATACACCAATTCAGTAAGATCTTTCTTTTTTATAGAAATAGTAGCTGTTGAATCTTTTTCAAACGCATCAACTCCTACTTTAAATTCCTTTGAGTTTATAACTGCTTCCGTTTTTGTTCTCAGACTATCTAATGCTATAATTTCTTCATTTGCAGAATCAACTTCTTTTAAAGAAGTTACAAACCATGCATTTCCATTAGCTTCGGGATTTTCCTGAAACTGCTCATCACTAATAATAAAGTACTTGGTATTTAACATATTTAGTACTTCCATGTTGTTTTTAGCTATTTGATAATCAAACAACTCTTGATAACGTTTCATTTTGGCTGCATGGTACCCTCCTATCGAGTTATGGAAATAAGAAGTTCTACCATCTTGCATAGGACTTACGCTAAAATTAGCAACTCGGTAATATCCTTTATCTTTTAAAATTTCTGTATCAGCTTTTGTTGCTGTAAATGGCTTTTGCACTCTTCTTGCTGAAGTAAAATCTTCTTTATTAACATAATTGGTATCTATTGATACTAAATCAAAAATTATCAAGCCTCCCAATACAATTAACACAGGTACTTGCTTCAGTTTTCCTTTTAAATAAAACCATAACATTCCTGCAACAGCTAAAACAAGAAAAAGAGAGCGTAAACTATCATTAAACAACATTGATTTTCTATCAGAAATTAAAGCATCAATTATCCCTGGTAACTGCTTTTCAATTCCCATATACTGCGCATCACGTAATCCTTCAAAAGCAAACAAACTAGATCCAAACAGTAAGAATAATAAAGAAATACCCCCTACTATATAAAAAGCTTTTTTTACTGCATTTTCTTTTTCTTCGGAAGAATTTTCTGAAGAGAAAAATTCTTTTAATGCTAGAACTCCTAATAACGGAACACATAATTCTGCAACTACTTGAATAGACGAAACTGCTCTAAACTTATTATATAACGGAATATAATCAATAAAGAAATCAGTTATTATAGAGAAGTTTTTACCCCAGCTCAATACAATTGAAAAAATAGTAGCAGCAACTAACCAATACTTTAATCGTCCTTTTACTAAGAAAACCCCTAAAAAGAATAAGAAGAAAACAATGGCACCAATATAAGCTGGAGCTTCAACAATAGGTTGCTTTCCCCAATAGGTTAACACTTGACTAGAATAGTCTTTTGCGACACTTCTACCTGCATTTTGTTCTAAAATTTGATAAAAATTTGAATTTTCTCCTAACTCTTCAACAGTCCCTCCCCCCATAAAACGAGGAATCATCAAATTAAATGTTTCAGCAATTCCATAACTATACTCAGTTATATAGTTCTTATCTAATCCAGTAGATTTTTCTTTAGGTGTTCCTTCAGGAGTAATTGTTAACTCCGATTTACCTCTCGTACTATAGTCAGCATATTCTTTCATTGCTAACAATCTTGTTGAGTTAGCACCAATACCTATTAACATAGCTGCTACTAAAACTAACGATTGTTTTAAAAATACAGGTAATGTTCTGGTCTTAAAAGCTTCAATAAACTCAACAATAGCCAAAATCAACAAACAAAATCCTAAATAATAAGTCATTTGCGGATGATTTGAATAAACTTCTAAAGCCATTGCTAAGGCCGTTAGAATAAACCCGAGTAAATATCGTTTTCTGAAAATATAAATAACTCCAGCTATAACCATAGGCATGTAACCTATAGCATGTGCTTTCGCATTGTGTCCTGCTCCAAAAATAATTATCAGATAGGTAGAAAACCCAAAGGACAAACTTCCCAAAACCGCTAGCTTCCAATCTACTTTTAAAGCTATTAACAGTACAAAAAAACTTAAAAAGTATAAGAAAAGATAATCTGCAGGTCTAGGTAAAAAACGAATAACCTTATCAATATAACGTACAAAATCATTCGGATAGTAAGCACTTACTTGATATGCCGGCATTCCACTAAAAGCATTATCTAACCAATAAGGCTCTTCTCCTTTTTCAGCTCTATACTCTTTTACATCTTTTGACATTCCTATAAATTGGGTAATGTCACTTTGTTTAATTTGTTTTCCGCTTAAAACCGGATTAAAATACAATACAGATGCTATTGCAAAAACAATAATTGCTATTGCAAACGGTAAAAATTTCTTTAAGTTCATGGTTAGTCTATTTCTTCATAGTCAACGTACTCGCCAACAGAATTATTACTTTCTTTCGAATTATTTGGCTTTTTATCAATAACAGTTTTCCCCACTTCAACATCAGATGCTTGTTGTTGGTTTCTATGCTGTTGTTCAGCTTTCTTTTGTACTTTGTCTACTGCTTTTTTTATTAGGTATGGTGCAAAAAGTTTCGCTAAAAACTTTATAACGTAATAAACTAACAGAATAATTAATATGGTCTTTAAAAAATTCACAGGTCCAGCTTCATTTAAATATGTCATCTTTTTCTTAAAATAAAAAAATCAATCAAAAATAACAATTTGAAGCAAAAGGAAGCGTTAAGAGTTTACAAAACTTATATTATATAGGTAATTGTATTTTTACGTATGTTTGTACAACCCAAAAATTTGGATTTATTATATATGATTAAGAAACTTCTTATCCTTTTTGTTTTTTGTTCTATTTTAACTGCTAACGCGCAGTATACACCTGTTATAAATTCAAATAGACCAGGTTTTTCTGAGAGTCCATACAGTGTTGGTTCGGGTGTTTATCAGTTTGAAACAAGCCTGTTTTATAGAAAAATGAATGCTACGCCAACTTTTAGCAATCCAGAAGCTTTAGGTTTAAACCTGTTTTTTAGAACTAGTTTTTTTTCTGAAAAACTAGAGTTTAATGTAAACACTTCTTTACAAAGAGATAAAATAGCTTTTAAAAATATTTTTGAATCATCATATAATAAAACAGGATTGAGTCAATTCAGTTTAGGTGCAAAATACATGATTTATGCTCCTAAATATGATGATAAAAGTAAAGAAATAAGAAGCTGGAAAGCTAGACACTCTTTTGACTGGAAGCGATGGATACCACACATTGGTATTTCAGCAGGTATGAATGTTGGAAGTTTTTTAACTGATTATCACGAAAGAGGTGGTTTTAGCCCTAAAGTCGGTATTTTACTTCAAAATGAATTTTCAGACAAATTAAATGTTATCACCAACCTTCATTACGATTATATTGGAACTGATTTTTCTCAATTTTCTTATATAGTAACGGGTACTTATAACTTTAATGATTATTGGTCTGGTTTTGCTGAAATACAAGGCATTTTTGAAGAATATGAGAAGAAAACTAATATAGGTGCTGGTGCCGCTTACCTCTTTAGTGAAAACCTACAATTTAATGCTTCTTTACGTGCTAACTTACAACAAGATGAAATTGGTGTGTATAGTTCTTTAGGAGTATCATACAGACTTAATAGACATAAAGACGATTTTGTTGAAATAGATGAATTTGGAAACAAGATTGAAGAAGAAAAACCTGTAAAATACGACGAGAATAGAAACTTCTTTGGTCGAATGTTTAGTAAAGTAGGTAATTTATTTTCTAAAAAGGAAAAGAGAAAAGATGATTTAGATACTGAACCTAGCAATAGCAAACTTTTGAATGAAAAACCTAAGAGAGAACGTCAAGGATCTTTGGTTGACATGATTATTAAAGAAGATAAAAAACAAAAGAAGAAAACAGCCAAAGAAGAAAGAAAGGCTGCCAAAAAAGCTAAAAAGAACGCCGAAAAAGAAGCTAAACGTAAAGAAAAAGAACGCTTAAAGCTTGAAAAGAAGATTAAAAAAGAGGAAGAAAAAGAAGCCAAGCGTAAAGAAAAAGAACGCTTAAAACTTGAAAAAGAGATAAAAAAGTTAGAAGAAGAAATCAAGAAAGAAGAGCAACAAGAGAAAGAAAAGGAAAAAGAAAAAGAGGATAACTAAAAGGCTTAAATTTGCAAAATGATTCAAATTAAAGAAATAACTACCAAAAAGGAAATGAAACAATTTGTTAAGTTTCCTTTTTCTCTTTATAAAAATAACAAGTACTGGATTCCTCCTATTATTAAGGATGAAATTGAAAGTTTTGACAAAAATAAAAATCCAGTTTTTGAGTATGCCAATGCTCGCTTTTTCTTAGCCTTAAAAGACAATGAAATAGTTGGTAGAGTTGTAGCTATTATCAATTCTTACGAAATAGAGAAACAACACATAAAAAAAATACGCTTTGGTTGGTTTGATGTTATTGACGATATAGAGGTTTCTAAGGCTTTATTAAATAAAGTTGCAGAAATAGGGCGTAAAAATAACTTAGAGTACGTAGAGGGACCCGTTGGTTTTAATAATTTGGATAAAACTGGAGTCCTTATTGAGGGGTTTGATTACGTTGGTACTATGATTACTTGGTACAATCATCCATACTATGCTAAACACTTAGAGCAATTAGGCTTTCAAAAAGAGAAAGAATACATTGAAAGCATATTCTCTTTTAGTAATGTTGATATTAAAAAATATGGAAAAGCAAGCAATATTATTCAAAGAAGATATAATTTAACTCCTTTGAACTTTACGTCTACAGATAAGATTATGCCTTATGTTGATGAAATGTTTGACTTGTTTAGTAAGGCTTACTCAAAACTATCAACCTATGTACCTATTTCAAATGCTCAAATAGCTTATTTTAAAAAGAAATATATAAACTTTATAAATCCTGAATATATAAAGTTTGTTGTTGATGAAAACCACAAACTAGTAGCCTTTGCTATTGTAATGCCTTCTTTTTCTGAAGCTTTACAAAAAGCAAAAGGAAAACTTTTCCCTTTTGGAATTTTTCACTTATTAAATGCTAGAAAGAACTCAAAAGATGTTACTTTTTATTTAATTGGCATTGATCCTGAATACCAAAACAAAGGAGTAACAGCTATTATTTTTGAACAATTTCACACTATATTTTCAGCTAGAGGAATTCAAAATTGTATTAGAACACCAGAACTTGAAGAAAACCAAGCAATTCATCAGATTTGGAAAGATTTTGATCCTAAAATTCACAAAAGAAGAAGAACATACAAACTCGGTTTATAATGCAACTTTTTTATAATTCAGATTTACTAACTACTTCAAAAGAAATTACTTTCAATAAAGATGAGAGTCGTCATATAATTCGTGTTTTACGAAAAAAAGAAGGAGATATTTTACATATTACCAACGGAAATGGAACCCTTTTTTTTGCTGAAATAATTATAGGAAACGATAAAAAATGTATTGCCAAAATTATTAGATATGAAGAAAAACATCGTACAAGAGATTATTATTTACATGTAGCTATAGCCCCTACCAAAAACAATGATCGTTTAGAATGGTTTTTAGAAAAAGCTACAGAAATAGGTGTTGATGAAGTAACACCTATTATTTGTGAAAATTCCGAAAGAAAAGTTGTTAAAATTGATCGTTTACAGAGGATTGTACAATCTGCTATGAAGCAATCATTACAATTTACATTACCTAAACTAAACGACCCTATACGTTTTTCTGACTTTATAAATAATGATTTTTCAGAAGAGGTTTACATTGCCCATTGTGAAGAACACACAGAAAAAAAGTTTTTAAAAAACATTGCCTCTCCAAAATCTAGATACACAATTCTCATTGGTCCCGAAGGAGATTTTTCACTCGATGAAATTCAACAGTCTTTAAACAAAAAATTCATTCCTATTTCTTTAGGTGCAAACAGGCTCAGAACTGAAACAGCTGGCTTACATGTAGTACAGAGTATTGCCTATTTACATCAGTAATTCATTTTTTGTATATTTAGCTACTCTTAAAGGTTTTTTATTTTGACTACAGCAGATTTTTTTAATCTCTTTTTGTTAATTAGTGCCATTCATGGTTTCGCTTTTAGTATTATACTTTTCTGTTCAAAAAATGGACGAGAAAAAAGTATGATATATTTAAACCTTTTAATATTAGCTATCTCATTAAACAACATACAATCTTGGGCTTTAGAAAGAGAATTATTTCAACATAAGTTTGCTCTAGACTATGTACAAGTGCCTTGGCACTTTTTAGCGATGCCCTTTTTATATATGTTTTTAATTCATTATTTAAATATTGCTAAGAGATCCTATAAAATATTAAAAATAATTATTCCACTTTTCTTAATTCTAGTTACAAGTCAAATTAGTTTTGTTCTTTATTATAGTGATTCAGCTTCTAGAGAATATTTAAATTTTATTTACGAACGATATACTTCTATAGAAGAAATCTTCAGTTTAGCAACTTCATTAAGTATTTTTATTTACTCTTTTTACATTTTATATAAAAAAGAAAAACTGTTTCCTAAAATTCTATCATTTGATAATCTTAGATGGATTTATACGTTCTTCATACTAACTTCAGTTGGATACGCTCTTTGGATTTTAGCTTTAATCATTAAAGTAAGAATGAACTTTACTGGTTTTTTATTTTCTTACTACCCTTTAAGAGTTTATACCACTATCTTAATTTATTGGTTAGGTTACCAAGGGTTAAAACAAATTCGTGTATTAAAAGAACGTGAAAGAATTAGAGAATCTCTTCTAATTGATTTAAATGGTGACTTTAGTGTAGCTACAATTAACTTAAATACCGAGAAAAACTTCTCTGAAAATCAAGTTGAAAAGCAAAAAGAACAATTTGTAGAAATAGATAGATTCATTAGATCTAAAAAGAAATATTTATTAAATAAATATACACTACAGGACTTATCGAAAGACACAGAACTAAGCTCTAGTACACTTTCTCTTATTATAAATAGTATTGCTAGAAAATCTTTTACTGATTATTTAAACGAAATGAGAATTGATTTAGCTAAAACTCTTTTGTTAGATCCAGATTATACTAATTATACAATAACTTCTATAGGCTTAGAGTCTGGTTTTAATTCTAAATCTACATTCTATACCGTTTTCAAAAAACATACTGGGCACACACCAGTTGAATTTAAAAGCTTATCATTAGCTGTTTTAAATTAAAATTTACTTTCATTTTATAAAAAGACAGTTCGAAAACGTCCAAAATGGATGTTTTCGAACCCCTATTTCCTTATTCCAAAGTATATTTACTTGTTGAAATTAAAAAATTAATAATTGAAAATAGTTGAAGGGGTTTTCAATTGATAATTAAGATTTCTAAAAAATTATTGAGAGTACTTATTCTCAATACGAAAAAGGAAAAGCTATAGCTATAAAAACACCAATATTAATATTGGTGTTTTTTACTTTTCATAAACCTAACACAACCTATATACAATTTTTACTAACTATGCTTTTTACAAAAAGTTGGTTTTAAAACACCTTTTTGGATGTAATTGAACTGGGTATATAAAAGCATACAATACATTTATCACATAAATAAAAATGCTTTTCTAAAAAATTGGGGAATTTTCGGAATAAAAGCTTAATTTATTTTTTAGGGGAAAAAACACCAACAAGTTTGTTGGTGTTTTTTATTATTGTTTTTACTATATTGCTTTTAAATTTAAGTTAATTAATGAAGAACCTCACCCTGTTTTTTTTCTTTCTACTAAATCTCAATACTTTTTCTCAAGAAATAGCAATTATACAATATAAAGGTGGTGGTGATTGGTATGCTAATCCTACTGCATTGCCAAACCTTGTAAAATTCACTAACCTAAACACAAAAACACTAATTGATAAAGACATACAAAGCATCACCCTTGACGACGAAACTATCCTTAATTATCCAATAGTTTTTATCACTGGGCACGGTAATATTTTATTCACAAATAATGAGCTCTCAACGCTAAAAAATTATCTTATTTCCGGAGGTTTTTTACACATATCTGACAACTATGGTCTTGACAAATACATACGAAGAGAACTAAAAAAAGTTTTCCCTGAACTACAACTTCAAGAAATACCAAACAACCACCCTATTTATCATCAAACTTTTTCCTTTCCTAAAGGATTACCAAAAATTCATGAACACGATAAAAAACCACCTCAGGGCTTTGGTTTATTTTACGAAGGAAGACTCTTAGTTTTTTATGATTATGAAAGTGATTTAAGTGATGGATGGGAAGATATGGCTGTACATAATAACCCTAAAGAAACTAGACTAAAAGCGCTACAAATGGGAGCTAATATAATAGAGTATGCTTTTAAACATTAACACTTTACAAATTGACAGTATCAAAATTAATTTTGATACTGAGGCTTTATGGATGCTTAACGTTGCCCTTGCTATAATTATGTTTGGCATTGCTTTAGATATTAAAATAAATGACTTTAAAAGGCTTATTAACAAACCTAAAATATTATTTATAGGACTTTTATCTCAGTTTATTTTGCTTCCTTTTTTAACCTTTATTCTTATTAACATCATTAACCCTTACCCTAGTTTTGCTTTAGGCATGATGATGATTGCTGCTTGTCCAGGAGGAAATGTTTCTAACTTTTTTAGTAAAATGGCAAAAGGTAATGCTGCGCTATCGGTAAGTTTAACAGCTTTTTCAACTCTAATTTGTTTAATTATGACTCCTTTAAATTTGCAATTATGGGGAAGTTTATATGAACCCACAAACGAAATTCTTAAAAGTGTTTCTTTAAACCCTTTTGAACTTTTTAAACTGGTACTTCTCATTTTAGGTATTCCAATAGTACTAGGAATGTTCGTAAATCACTATCATCATGAAATGGCTAAAAAAATAAATAAACTCTTACGTCCATTTTCTATTTTATTTTTTCTTTTATTAATTGTAATAGCCCTGTATGATAATGCCGATGTTTTTAAAAACTACATACATTTAGTATTGTTTCTCGTAATATTTCATAACATTTATGCGTTTGCAATAGGTTATATAACAGCTAAATCTTTTAAATTAAATAAAAAAGACTGTAAAACCATTTCTATGGAAACAGGAATCCAAAACGGTGGCTTAGGATTACTTCTTATTTTTAGCTTTTTTGACGGTTTAGGAGGAATGGCTCTTCTTGCAGCATTTTGGGGCGTCTGGGATATTTTTTCAGGTATGATGTTAGCTACTTATTGGGGAAGAAATAAATAATAAATGAAAACACTGATATACTACTTTTTTAAACTTTTTGTAAAAACCGGCTTATTCTTTTATTCTAAAAAAATAATAGTTGTTGGATCTGAACATATACCCAAAAAAGAAGCTGTAATTTTCACTGCTAATCACCCTAACGGATTGATTGATCCTTTACTTATAGCCACTCATATAAAAAGAAGAACAAACTTTTTAGTACGTGCAGCAGTATTTAACAATGTTATTATAGCTAAGTTTTTTAATTTACTTGGAATGATGCCTATTTACCGTATTAGAGACGGTGTACAACAACTTAGTAAAAATGAAGAAATTTTTAACAAATGTCAGTTACTTTTAAAAAACAATAAAACCTTACTAATCTTTCCTGAAGGAACTCATAAAAAAGACAGAGCTATTAGACCTTTGAGTAAAGGATTTACAAGAATTATTTTTAAAACTTTAGATAGTTTCCCTGACACTAAAATTAATATTGTTCCTGTAGGAATTACATATCAAAATCTATCTAACTATCCTTCAAAAACTGCTATACATTTCGGCTTGCCTATTCTTGCCAACGATTATTATAATGAACAAAATATAAATCAATCAGTAAAGGATATAAAAGAACTTGTTTCAAATCAATTAGAAAACTTGAGTGTTCATATAGAACAAAATGACGATTACAAAACTACTTTATCTAACTTAAATAATGCTCAAGTTGATTTTACCAAAGTCAATCAAATAAACGCTCATATAAGAAGTAAAAAAATACTTACACAAAAAAAACGTAGTATTAACTACGCTCTTCCTTTCTTATTATTAATTATTTTAAATAGTTTAGTTCCGTATTTAATTTGGAAGCTTTTAAGTAAAAAAGTGGATGAAATAGAGTTTATTGATACTTTTAGATTCGGTGTAAATGCTATTTTATTTCCTTTCTTTTATTGTGTACAAAGCTGGGCAATAGGTATATTTTTTGGTTGGAAATTAGCTTTAGTATATTTATTAACTTCTCTTTTTCTTATTCTATTATATACTAAACTATCACCTACTCCACCATCAAAATAGCATCTTGAATATCTTGCTGAATTTTGGTACGTATGTTACTTTTTACTAAACCATAGTTTCTCATTGTTGGATAAATCCTGTTTGATAAAAAGACATACACAACACCTGTTGCTGGGTCTGCCCAAGTATAAGTTCCTGTAAAGCCACTATGTCCAAAACTTACGTCTGATACACAACCACAAGTAGCCTTCACTTTAGGGTTTAATTGTGGTTTATCAAAACCTAATCCTCTTCGTACTCTTTTATTTTCATAATAGCGTTTATTAAACTTATGTACTGTTTCAGGCTCTAAATACTTATTTCCTCCATAAGAACCATCTTGTAAAAACATTTGCATAATTTTAGCTACATCATTTGCGTTTGCAAATAAACCTGCATGTCCACCTACTCCTCCAAGCATTGCTGCTCCCATATCATGAACATAACCATGAACTAACTGATGCCTGTAATAATTATCTCTTTCTGTAGGAACAATTTCATCTTTTGTAAATTTATTCAAAGGCAAATAAGTCATCCTATTTGCCCCAATAGATTGATAAAATTGTTCATCTACTAGCTTATTTAAAGGTCTTTTATATTTACTCTCTATAATTTCTTTAAAAATATAGTACCCTAAATCACTATACTTATAACCTACTCTTTTTCGTTGCTCTGAATCAACTATTTGTTTATAAATTGAATCTTTATACTCCTTAGCTAGATATAAGTTGTTAGCAACTTTTATACTAAACTTTGGTGTACGTTTTTTTCTATAAAACTGTGTAGAGTTTTTCCTTGTTATACTATCTTTCGTATGTAAATAAAACGGAATCCAAGCTCGTAAACGCCCATAATGGGATAGTAATTCTTTTAATAGTAAAGTATCTTTATTCGACTTACTATATCTTGGTAACACATCTCCTAAATTTGAAAATAAGCTAATTTTTCTCTCTTCTTCAGCTTTCATTATCATAGGTAACGAGGCCAAAATTTTAGTTAAAGAAGCTAAATCGTAAATATCTGAATTCTTAACAGGATTTTTTTTTACTAAGGTATGATAGCCAAAACTTTTATTGTAGATTACTTTTCCATCTTTGGCTACTAAGATTTGCCCTCCAGGAGCCATCTTCTCTTGTAAAATCGTATCAATTCTTTTATCAATAATTGAAAGTTTTTCTGATGAAACTCCTGCTTCTTCAGGGATTGTATATTGCAACACATCTAAACCGTCTACAAATAGTCCATCACCAACTTTAAATTCATTTTTTATAGATACTGGTAACTTCCCTTTTAAGTCAAAAGCACCAAAAAGAGCCTGTGCAGAAAGCTCTTGAGCTAACTTACTATTTTGATACGATATTACTAGTCCTTCAATGTTAGCAAACGAAGCTACTTGAAGTAAACTATATGGACTAGCAAAAACATCTAAAATGACTTTATTATTTCTAGCTATTTCTTGCAACCATACAAGGTCTTTATTAGAAAACTTGTAACTTTTCCATGGGTTCTTATTCGACTTATGAAATCCTACAACTACAAGGTTATACTTTTCCAGCTTCTTTGTTAGCACACTTAAATGTTTATCAGAAACCTTATCTACTTTCGTATAATTTGTTAGCATTTCATAAAAGTCTGACCCATTATCATTTCCTAAAGAAACATAAGCCACTTTTTTTTCTTTAAGATTTTTAATTGGTAAAATAGCTTCTTGATTTTTTAAAATCGTGATAGAGTTCTTTATCAATTTACGGTGTAAAACCTCATCATAAGGACTATTTATATCTTTAGAAACATTTTCTGTTTCAATAGGTTTGTACTTATTTAACCCAACTAAATATTTTGCTTTTAAAATCTTTTTTACCGAATTATTTATACGTGCTTCCGGCAATTTTCCTTCTACAATTGCTCTTTTTATCAAACTTATTGACCCTGGCACATCTTGAGGAATTAATAATATATCATTCCCCGCTAAAATTGCTGCCAAATCTATTTCTGCAGGTGTTGAATAGTTTGCTGCTCCTTTCATATTCAAACCATCCGTAACAACCAACCCTTTAAAACCTAACTTATTTTGCAACAAATTAGTTACTACATTTTTTGATAATGATGATGGTAATTTTGGATTGGTTTCCAAAGCTGGTATGCTTAAATGTGCTGTCATAACACTGCCTACCCCTGCTTCAAATATTTTTTTAAATGGGTATAACTCTATCGAGTCTAATCGTTGTTCACCAAAATTAATTGTTGGTAATGTGTGATGGGAATCTGCTTCGGTATCTCCGTGTCCTGGAAAGTGTTTTGCGTTTGCTAATACACCTGCTCCTTGCATTCCTTTAGTAAATGCTATCGCTTTTTCAGCAACATTTTCTTTACTTTCTCCGAAAGAGCGATTTCCTATGATAGGGTTCTTTGGATTAGTATTTACATCTACTACTGGAGCAAAATTCATATGAATTCCTACACGTTTACAGTGTTCTCCTATTCTTTTACCTACTTCTTCTAGTAGAACTGTATCTTGAATAGCACCTAAAGTCATGTTCCATGGAAAACGGTACGTATTTTTTAAACGCATATCCAAGCCCCATTCACCATCAAAACCAACCATTAAAGGTACCTTTGCTAATTCTTGATACTTATTATTTAAAACTACTTGTTTATCGGGTGTTCCTTGCATAAAAATAATGTTCCCTACATGATACTTCGTTACCATATTTGAAATAAAATTTTCGTGCTTTATATCTTTATTTGAATATGCTTGTATCATAAACAACTGTCCTATTTTTTCATCAATAGACATGTTTTTCATAATACTATCTACCCACACATTTTGCGCTATAGAATCTTTAGCCAACAAAGGATCTACTTGTTGGGCTTGAATTATTTGTACAAAAACAAACGTTAATAACGTAACTATTTTTCCCTTCATATATCTTACTTCTTTATAAACTTTACAGTTTTTTGTAAAGTTTTAATATTTTCTTTTTTTATAAAATCAATAGTTATACCAAAAATCGTGCATGCCAACTCTGATTTGCTGGTACTTCCCATTTTGTTTCAAAATCTTCTTTAGTGTTCACCATATTGTTAAAAACGACTGTTTCTGCAGTTATTTTTTGTTCTTTAGCAAAGTTTTGGAACTCTGGAAGTTTAACAATATTAATGTTATCTCCATCTTTAAAAGAAACATTCATTTTATTCATTAAATCTAGCTCTAGCTCTTTTTCTAATTCCTGTACAAAACGCACAGAAGCATCAATTGAACAACCTGAGACATCGTTGAAGTTCTCATCTACTGCTAATACTAAAAACTGATTATATTTAATAGTAAATGATCCTTTTAAATCATCTCCATGACGTGTCCAATTGTCAATAAAAAGTAGTGCTTTTGCACTGATAAATTCTATTTCTTCTTGTGTAAACTCTCTATCTGACTGATACACCCAAATTCTTGCATTTTGGGGTAGTTTTTTATATTCTGTGAACATTTTTATTGTATTTGTTTTCGTACTATCTAAATTAAAAAACAACTGAGATAATTACTAAAAATAAATGTTAAAGATTACCTTAAATTAAACTTCTGTTGTAAGGCTTGTAACTTTTCTTCATCGGTCATCGTATTTTTGGGTGCCGACATTCGTTCTTTTATTTTTTTTAATACCTTTTTTGTGTACAACGGAAAATCGGCATTTTGAATCCAAGCATTATACCCTGGGTTTTCTTTAAATACCTCTTCAACTGTTCTTCCTTTATACTTTCCAAAAGAAAAGATTTCTTGATCTTTATCATTAAATAAGATAAACCCTGCAAAATCTGCTCTTTTTCCATGAGTTGAAAATTCACTCAATGCTTCTACTGAGTTTTCTAAATCTTCATATTTTTCAACCTGTGCTAATAAGATTTCATAGGTTGCATTCGTATCCGCTTCAGCACCATGCGCTCCTACTAACTCTTTTCCACAGTAAAATTGATATCCTGCACTTAATGTTCGTTGCTCTTTTTTATGAAAAATAGTTTGTACGTCTACCGCTTTACGATCATTCATGTTAAAATCAATTCCTGCTCGTAATAACTCTTCTGCTAATAAAGGAATATCAAATCGGTTTGAATTAAACCCAGCTAAATCGGCATCTCCAATTAGTTCATTTATTTGTTGTGCTAACTCTTTAAAGGTTGGCTCAGTAACTACCTTTTCATTAGTAATTCCATGAATTTCTGAAGATTCTTTTGGTATTTCTATTTCTGGATTTACCAACCATGTTTTACTTTCTTTATTTCCATTAGGAAACACTTTTAAGATAGATATCTCAACTACTCTATCTTTAGCTATGTTTATTCCTGTGGTTTCTAAATCAAAAAATACGATTGGTTTTGTTAAGTTTAGTTTCATGTATATTGTTTCATATAGTTTGAAAGTTTCTAATATTTAATAAGCTGGTGTCTCTTCAAAACTTTCCAACTTTACACTTTCTAACTCTTATTCGTTATTTAATTCTTTTTTAAATTCATCTATTTGTTCTAACACTTTCTGTGGTAATGTAGGCTCTTTAAAATTATATTTTTCTAATTCTTCTTCTAAAATTTTCGCTACAATATAACGTGCTGTTGGTTTATCATCAGCAGGAATGGCATACCAAGGAGCATAATCTGTTGACGTTTTCTGTAACATATCTTCGTAACATTTTTGGTATTTATTCCACAGCTTTCGTTCTTCAAGATCTCCAGCAGAAAACTTCCAGTTTTTTTCTGGGATGTTTAATCTTCGTAATAACCTATTTTTTTGCTCTTCTTTGGATACATTTAAAAAGAACTTTAAGATAATAGTTCCGTTTTCCGATATATGTTTCTCAAACTGATTAATACGCTCCATTCTACCTTGATAAAAAGCATCGTTTAAATCATCAAGACTATTTACTGTGGGAATATTTTCGGCAAATATATATTCTGGATGTACTCTTGTAACTAAAACATTTTCGTAATGAGTTCTATTAAAAACACCTATTTTTCCTTTGGCTGGTAACGCTACATAATGGCGCCATAAAAAATCATGTTTTAGCTCTAAATCTGTTGGTACTTTAAAACTATGTACCACTACTCCACGTGCGTTTACATCTTTAAAAACTTCGCGAATTAAACTATCTTTACCTGCTGTATCCATTCCTTGTAAACATAGTAAAACACTATACTTACCTTCTGCATACATTGTGTCTTGTAAATCGCTAATCTTTTTTCTTGCTTTTTTTAGTTTTTTCTTAGCATTATCAACAACTTCTTGGGTAGAAAACTCTTTTAACTCCCTTTTTTCAGAAAATTTATAAGTATTTGTGTTCATCCGCTTTTTTTATAGCATAAAAGTACAAAAATATAGACTTCTTCTATTGATTTTTTCTTGGTTATTATCAATTATTACAATTAAAGCTGAAATATTTTTTTATTTATTTTTTTGAGCTTTACTTCCAAATAAACAACAGATGAATAAAACAATTATTATACAAGCTAGTTCTAAAAGTACAGGAAACACTAATAAAGTGATTAACTACCTCAACAACAATGAATCTTTTGATTTTGTTGACTTAAAAACAAAAAAAATTGGTGTGTTTGAATATGATTTTAGTAATGCTGATGATGATTTTATTCCTCTAATGGAAGAAATTATTAACAAGTATGATACACTGGTCTTTGCTACTCCTGTATATTGGTACTCAATGAGTGCT
Source organism: Tenacibaculum gallaicum (assembly GCF_003387615.1). GTDB lineage: Bacteria > Bacteroidota > Bacteroidia > Flavobacteriales > Flavobacteriaceae > Polaribacter > Polaribacter gallaicus. The sequence continues at coordinate 152,327 of NZ_QUNS01000004.1, forward strand.
ACTTTGAAAACATTTTTTGATAGGCTGTCAGACTTATTACATTACAAAAAAGATTTAGGAAGACAATTACGTGGTAAGAACATGGCTATGATTAGTAATTCTGGTGCTAACGATCTTAGAAATGGTTTTGAAATGCCCTTTATTGAAAGCGCTAAGTATTTAGGCATGAACTATATTGGCAGTACTCATGCTTGGTTTACTGAGGATGAAAACGATATACACCCAGAAGCAAAACTAAAAATTGACGAGTTTAAAAATTTATTTAATGCCTAAATGTTTTTAAGTTTGCTTTAACTCTTTACCTTGTAAAAGTGTCGTTTTTTTACAATTTATAAAAAACTCTTAGTACTACTTTTGCAGTATAATTTTTATTTTTTTTATATGCAAAAAGTAATAGTAGCTCAGATAGCCATCAAAAAAAGAAAAGAAAGCAAATTTTTAGAATTGGCTGAAGAAATGGTAAAAATAAGTAACTCTGAAATAGGGTGCATAACTTATCGATTACACAAAGATTTGTTTAATGATAATAATTATTTATTTTATGAAGAGTATGTTAATAGTAGTGCCGTAGATGTACATAACAACTCTTCACATTTTCATAAGTTTATAAAAGATATTACACCTTTAATCACTAAGCCCCCTATTATAAACGTATATTAATGTAAATGAATAAAAAACACTATAAACCATCAAGATACCTATCTCCTTATATTGATAGGTATTTTGTTTGCTGTCAAACCAAAAGTCTTCCTCTTATTCTACCTGGCACAGGCTTAGAATTGCTCTTTCATATAGGCAATCCATTATCTATAGCTAACAAAAAGTTAGATTCTGCTCATATTATTTGCCCAAGAGAAAAGTTAATTTTTGATTCTTCAAATACTATAAATTACATTTCAGTACGTTTTCACAGTGGTGGTTTTAGGCACTTTACTTCAATTCCGCATACACATATTGTTAACCAATATTTATCTGTAGAAGAAATATGGGGAAAAGAAGGAGAAGAACTTTCAGAAGTCCTTTTTTCATTACCTAGTATAGAAGAAAGAATTAAAGCAATAGATTTCTTTCTATGCAACCAATTAAAAAAGCAACAATCAACAGATATAATTGATTGGGATTTAGTTATTAAAACTTTGTATAAAAACTTTAATTCAATACCTCTTCATAAATTAGCCTCTCATTGTAACTTAAGTTATCGTCAGTTTGAACGGGTTTTTAAACAAAAGTTTGGAGTTTCCCCAAAAAAATTTCAACGAATTACTAGGCTGCAAAAAACAGCAAAAGAAGTACTATTAACTAAAAATAAACATTATTTATGTACAGCTTTAGATAATGGTTATTATGATCAGAGTCATTTTATACGAGAATTTCAAAGTTTCACAAGCCTTAAACCTTCTGAGTACTTTGTTTCCAAAAACTTTGAAAATCATTTTTTCTATAAACCTTTAGAAGACTAACTAATCAATCCAATTCTTAAACTCTTTTACTCGTTCTCTACTTACAATTATTTCAGTATCATCGTAAGATTGTAATTTAAGTTGTAAGCGTGAGTTGGTGTAAGACACAATATCTTTTATGGCTTTTATATGCACTATAAAAGTTCTATTTACTCTAAAAAAATGCTCTGGATCTAACTCCTCTTGCCAATATTCTAAAGAGTTATCTATTAAATAATTTCTGTTAGAAGATGTGTGAATATAGGTTGCTTTATTTTCTGAATAAAAACATTCGATATCTTCAGTATTAATTATTTTTAAATGTTGTCCTACTTTTATAGTAAATCGTTTTTTATATTTTCTATCTACAGGGTTAATTAGTAATTTACGAATATCATTAATATTTACTTGTATATTACTCTGTAAAGGCTGATGTTCTTTAAATTTATCTACTGCTATTTTTAATTCATCTTCGTCTATTGGTTTTAACAAATAATCAATTGAATTTAATTTGAATGCTTTTAATGCATATTCGTCATAAGCAGTCGTAAAAATAATAGCCGATTTTACTGTTACTTCTTCAAAAATTTCGAATGATAACCCGTCAGAAAGCTGAATATCTAAAAATATTAAATCTGGATGTGTATTATTTTGAAACCAATTAATAGATTCTTCTACCGAATGTAACATTCGCTGAACTTCTAAACCTAACTCAGCTAACATTCTACTTAACCTTCTTGCAGCTGGCTTTTCATCTTCAATAATTATAACATTCATAGTTTGGTTTTAGTAATTAATCATTTATTCATGTATTCTTTAATTTTTCGTTCTTCCCATTTCTTTGAAAAAAACTTTTCCTTTGCAAAAACACTAAATCCGTGTAAAAATACGATAACTCCCCACCAAAAAAACAAATTATAATTATGGAGATCTAAAAAGGCTTCCATTACTGATTCATCTCTATAAACAATATCTTTATATATTCTTCTTCCAATAAAAACTAAATTTATCAGTATATAAACCACTAAATGCTTGTAGAACTTTTTAATTTCATCCACTCTTTTCTGAGCTCTTATGTATTGTTCTTCTTTATTAAAAGTTTCCATTTTCTTTCTTTTTTAATTCATCTAAGTACTCTTGTATTTTACGTTGCTCCCACTCCTTATTAAAAAATGTATTGGTTCCAAATACTCCTAACCAGTGGAAAAATATTCCAATCCCCCAAAAAAGCCAAGTGGCATACACTCCAAAGTTACTCACTGCTTTTCTAAAAGTTAATTTATCTTCATTCATCAAGCCTATAATAACCACTACTGAAATAAAGATGTTTACAACAATATAAGATGCTAAATGCCAATAAAACCCTTTTATTTTTTCTACTCTTTTTTTGGCTAGTAAGTATTTATGCTCTTCTGTATAATCTCTTTTCATATTAGTCTTTTTTATTTAGGTATTCGTTTATCTTCTTCTCCTCCCAACCTTTTCCAAAACCTAATACATCTACACCAAAAACTAACATCCAATGAATAAATGTAACTAATACGATACCTATTACAGGGAACCAAAACCAATGATAATAAGGTGAAAACTTTAAGTTTACTACTACAATAATGATTATTGAAACTATATTCACCAAAACATGAGCATAAAATCCTTTTACTTGTTTCACCTTCTTTTTGGCTTCCAAATATCTTTTTTCTTCTGTAAAATTATTTTCCATGATGGTTTTTTTCTAAAAATTCTTTAATCTTTCGTTCTTCCCAATCTTTTCCAAAACCTATTTTTTCAGTACCAAAAACATTGAACCAATGAAAAAATAAACTTACAGACATTCCTATGATCGGATACCAAAACCAATGAGCATTTGGGACAAATCTTAAATTGATAAAAACTATAACAGGTATAATTAATAAAGTTACTAAAAGATGAATATATAATCCTTTTATTTGTCCTACTTTCTTTTTAGCTTTAATATATTTATGTTCTAATGAATAATCTTTTTCCATTTTATTTGTAGTTTTTATCATCATCCATTAATTCTTTAATTTTACGCTCTTCCCAGTTTTTACCTAAAAACAAATTATAATTGTTTACTTCTAAGTAATGAAAAACAACTCCTATTCCCCAACCAATCATCGGAAACCAAAACCATTGAAACCCCGAATATGTTTTAAGGTTTATAAATATTAAAAAAGGAATTACTAAACAGTACGATATTAAATTTTGATAAAATTCTTTTAATTTTTCTACCCTTTCTACTGCTTTTACGTAATTACTATTTTCTAAACTCTTTGTGTTCATAATATTATTGTTTATTGATTTTAACAGTGGTAAACACACCGTAAATGTTTTGTTGTTATTAATTATTTGAACGTTTTTATCGGTTATTAAACCATAGCGATCTGCTATGTTTCTTATTCCTACTTTTGTGCTTTTTCCTATAGCTTCTTTTGGATTAATGTTATTTTGAACTTTTAAAAATCCTTCTTCTTCAAAAATATTTATTTCTAAAGGTTTGGTTGACGAAACTACGTTGTGTTTCACTGCATTTTCTAATAATAATTGAAGTGATAATGGTACTATTTTTAAATCTGGATTACTTACTTCTTCCGGAATATTAAATTGTACAGCTTCTTCAAAACGCATTTGCAATAATTCCATATACGTCTTAGCAAATTGTAACTCCTCTTGAATAGGCACTAACTCTTTATTTCGCTGTTCTAACACATACCTATATACTTTAGATAGTTTTGTTGTAAACCTTTCAGCTTGCTTTGGGTTTTCACTAATTAAAGAGGTTAACACATTTAAACTATTAAACAAAAAATGTGGATCTATCTGACTTTTTAAAGTTTCAAACTTTGCAGTTTCTGTTTTGGCTACTATTTCATGTTGTGTAGTTTCTTGTTTTACAGAAGCTTTCCAGTTAACCATAAAGTCTTTCGCGTGAAAAAATACAGCAATGGCCAATGAAAGTATAATTGCAAATAAATGCATCCATAAAAACTGCCCTTTAAAAAAATTACCTATATTATTATTAAAAATAACAAAGTATTGTATATAATGAATTAGTAATACAGCTACTACTGTATAACTAATTGTTGCTATAATCCCTGCCCAAACTCTTTGGTTGGTTTGTAAAACCCAGTTCCATTTTTTACTTAAATAATCATTAATAACTCCATTACCTAACCCTAAAACAAAAGAATACATTGCAGAAAACAAAAACACTAAACCTGCCTCTTTTAAAGTAAATGCCTTGTTTATTAAGGTAAAAACTATTCCAAAAATAATAGTGAGTTTTGTACAAATCCAAATATCATTTTTAAAGTTTTTAAGTTTGTTTTTTGATGGTATTTTCATGTATTTACTTTTATTTATTCTTGGCTATAATTTTATATCGAAAGATACATTTTTATCTTTAACTAAGAATTTAGCAGCTTTATATTGTGGAGGGTCAAAACGCAATAAATTATTATTTGATGCTCCATAATCTTCTAAAGGCATTCCATTAGGTTCAAAATCCATTCTATTGTTACTATTTTTATTATGAAAACAAATAATAGCATACTCTCCATCTGGTATTTTTTCAAAAACCACAGTACTTTTTCCCTTTATTATTACCGATTCTTTCACTTGTAATGGCTCTTTTGTATATAAAGCAAATTTTATTTTTCCTTTGTCAGAAGTAGTATTTACAACTGTGACTGAAATTGTTTTGTTTTAAGCTGAAACTGTTTCAATTGTAAATAAAACTGCTATAATAAAAATGTGTATTAAAAATTTCATTGTATTTATTTTTATGGTTAATTATAATACAAATATTCACTGAAAACGCTATTTCTAAAATAATAACAAACTGAATTGTATTATTTTTAGGATGAATTGTAACAATTTGTATTTTTGAGCTACTTATAACATATCAACTCTACTAAACTTAGTGAAAAAAGAATTAGAAAATAAATTTTTAACTGATTTCGAAGCCAATCAAAACATTGTGCATAAGGTATGTAGGATTTACACTACTAACCAAAATGCACATAACGATTTGTTTCAAGAAATCACCATTCAGTTATGGAAAAACTATAGTAAATTTAGAGGAGATGCAAAGTTTAGCACTTGGATGTATCGAGTAGCATTGAATACTGCTATTTCTTTATATAGGAAGTCTACAAGAAGTATAAAAACACAAGATTTTACAGATTATTCTTTTAAAATTAAAGCAGAAGAATATGATGATACTGAAGAAGTACAATTAAAAGCTTTGTATGGTGCAATTCGTAAATTAAATGATATTGATAAGGCTCTTATTTTTTTATACTTAGAAGACAAACCCTATAAAGAAATCTCTGAAACTTTAGGTATAAGTGAAGTAAATGCTCGTGTGAAAATGAACAGAGCTAAAGATAAATTAAAAAAAGTATTAAACCCATAATTATAAATGGATTTAGATAAATATAAAAAAGCTTGGGGTAATCAACCTGAAGAAACAAACAAAATTTCTAAGGTTGATATCTATAGAATGGCACATTCCAAGTCATCATCAATAGTAAAATGGATTTTTATTATTGGACTTCTAGAGTTCATTTTTTTAAATTCTCTATATTTTGTTTTTGATATGGAAGAGGCCTATACAGAATACAAAAAACTAGGATTGTATAACTTTATGATTTATTCACAATTTGTTCTTTATCCTATACTATTTTATTTTTTAATTATGTTTTATTTAAACTATAAAAGTATATCTGTTGTCGACTCTACTAAAACTTTAATGAATAAAATTATTAAAACAAGAAAAACTGTAAAGTACTACGTTTTGTTTAACTTGTTATATATATTTATTTTTGGGGTTATTGTTGCCATTGCAGCTCTAAAAACCCATCCAGAATTTGATTCAAAACAAATCTTTATTTCTATAGTTGTTACTATAATAACATTAATAATTATGCTTATAATTTTATGGTGTTTCTACCAATTACTATACGGAATTTTGTTACGAAAACTTAACAAAAACTACAAAGAATTAGCTAAACTTGAAGAGTTAAACTAAAAAAGCTACTATATATTTTTATAAACTTCTCTTAACATTTTATGGTGACTATTCATTATATTAGCTGAGTTAACTATTTACTTATGAGAAGATTATTTTTTTTTAGCTTTTTTATTTATTCTACTATAGCTTTTACTCAAGAAGATTATTTTTGGGAAAATGTTCGTTTTGGCGGGGATGTTAGCTTTGGTTTTGGTTCAAATAATACAACTCTTGCTATATCTCCAGCTGCTGTTTATGACTTTAATGAATCTTTTTCTATAGGTGTAGGAATTGGTTATGCATACAATAAAAATGATGGTTTAAGTTCTAATATTATTACACCCAAAGTAATTACATTATTTAGACCTATTAGAGAAATTGAGTTTTCTGCCGATTTACAACAAATGTATGTTAATACAAGCGTTAACGGCACCTCAAAAAGGTATAACTATCCTGCTTTAAATATTGGAGCTTCTTATAGAATAGGTGTTGTTTCTTTAGGTGTACAATACGATGTTTTATATGAAGAAAGCAAAAGTGTATATGCTTCTGCTTTCTCTCCTATTGTAAGGGTTTTCTTTTAAGAATAGTTATTTAATTCTTCTAATAAAATATTTAGCATTTCATTCGTAAAGTCTAAATGTGTTACGATGCGAATTTTACCTTCTCCCATAGAAATTAGTAAAATCCTTTTATCAGCCATTTTTCTTATAAAATCATCTGGATTTATAGAATCATTTACATAAAAAATAACAATATTCGTTTCAATAGGTTCCACTTTAGTCACATACCAACATTTTTCTAAAACTTCTCCTATCTCTTTTGCTTTTTGATGATCTGTTGCTAAACGCTCTACTTGACTGTCCAAAGCATAAATTCCTGCTGCTGCTAAAAACCCAGCTTGTCTCATTCCACCACCGAATAACTTACGTACACGTAACGCTTTTTCTATATGTGCTTTACTCCCCACTAATACTGAACCTACAGGAGCCCCCAATCCTTTCGATAAACAGATAGAAATCGTATCAAATAATTCTCCATACTGTTTTGGAATTTCATTTTTAGCTACTAAAGCATTAAATAAACGTGCTCCATCAAGATGATAAGCTAAATCATTTGTTTTAGCTACTTTTTGAATCTTTTCTAATTCCTCAAAATCCCAACAAGCACCTCCACCTTTATTCGTGGTATTTTCAACACAAACCAATCTACTATATGGAGTGTGAATATCATTTCGTCCTCCAACTAAACTCTCTAATTGTTCTGCAGTAAACATACCTCTATTACCTTCAATTAAACAAGAGGTTACTCCTGCATTAAAAGCAGCTCCACCTCCCTCATAGTTATATACATGCGCCCATTTATCACAAAACATTCTATCACCAGGTTGTGTGTGGATTTTTATCGCAGTTTGATTTGCCATGGTTCCCGAAGGAAAAAACAACGCATCTTCCATCCCAAACATAGCTGCTACTTTTTCTTGCAATAAATTTACCGTCGGATCTGCTTTAAAAACATCATCACCTACTTTAGCACTCATCATTGCCTCCAACATTCCTTGAGTTGGCTTTGTTACGGTATCACTTATTAAGTTTATTTCCATTTCTAACTACGATTTATAAAATGTATTTTTGCATTTATGATTACACACGAACAGCTTAAAAATATCGCTGAACGAATTGGCAAGTTAAAAGGATATTTAGAAATTGACAAGAAGTTAATTGAAATTTCTAATGAAGAAGAAAAAACAGCAAACCCTGACTTTTGGAACAATCCTAAAGAGGCTGAAACTGTTATGAAATCACTTCGTTTTAAAAAGAAATGGGTAGAAGATTATAATACTGTTGTAGCAATGAGCGACGATTTAGTAGTCTTATACGATTTTTATAAAGAAGGTGATATTGAGGATGGCGAAGTTGAAGAACAATTTGAAAAAACAGCTACTTTTTTAGAAGATATTGAGTTTAAAAACATGCTGTCTGAAGAAGGTGACAGTTTAAGTGCTACCATACAAATAACCGCAGGTGCTGGAGGAACAGAAAGTTGTGATTGGGCAGAAATGCTTACTCGTATGTATACCATGTGGGCAGAAAAACAAGGATATAAAATAAAAACCTTGAACTATCAAGAAGGTGATGTTGCTGGTATAAAAACGATTACTTTAGAGTTTGATGGTGATTATGCCTTTGGATGGTTAAAAGGAGAAAATGGTGTACATCGTTTAGTACGTATCTCTCCTTTTGACAGTAATGCAAAACGTCATACCTCATTTGCTTCTGTATACGTGTATCCTGTTGCTGATGATTCTATTGAAATTGAAGTAAATCCTGCTGATATTGAAATTACTACAGCTCGTTCTAGTGGTGCTGGAGGACAAAATGTAAATAAGGTTGAAACTAAGGTTCAATTATTACATAAGCCAACCGGGATTCAAATTCAATGTTCAAACTCACGTTCTCAGCACGATAACAGAGCTACAGCAATGCAAATGTTAAAATCGCAGTTATACGAAATTGAATTACAAAAACGACTAGCTGCTCGTGAAGAAATAGAAGCTAATAAAATGAAAAATGAATGGGGAAGCCAAATTCGAAACTATGTAATGCATCCATATAAATTAGTAAAAGATGTTCGTACAGCTCATGAAACAGGAAATGTAGATGCTGTTATGGATGGGAACATTAATCCGTTTTTAAAGGCTTATTTAATGATGATGGGGCAAAAAGAAGACTAGGAATTAGGAACATTTGTTTTTTCAATTTACAAACAAATAAAGCTTTAAACTTTGTAAACTAACAATAAAATGATAAAAATATACCATAATCCACGTTGTTCTAAATCGAGACAAGGTTTAGAAATTTTAGAAAACTCTGGAAAGGAATTTGAAATTGTAAAATATTTAGACAACACTCCTTCCGAAAAAGAATTAAAAGAAGTTATTCGTTTATTAAATATTTCTCCAATCGATTTAATTCGTAAAAATGAAAAAATTTGGAAAGATGAATATAAAGGAAAAGAACTATCAGATGCTGAAGTCATTAAAGCAATGATTGAAAATCCTAAGTTGATAGAACGCCCTATTGTTATTAACGGTGATAAAGCTGTTGTTGGACGACCGCCGGAAACTATCAAAGAAGTTATATAAACCATTCAAAAACTCTCAATAATTTGGGAGTTTTTTTATTTTAACACACTTTTTATAACTAATTTTTTAGTTTATCAATAATTCAATGTAAATTGCTTTCCAAATTAAAATTCATATACTATGAAAAAAACGTTATTAGGACTATCCCTGGCCTTCTTTATATCTACAGGGTATAGCCAAGCTTTAAAAGATGCACAACAAAAGCTATCAAAAAAAGGAAAAGTAAGTGCTATGAAAATCCCAACCGACCCTTCGGTTAAGATAGGAAAACTATCAAATGGGATGACCTACTACATCAAACAAAACCCAAAACCTGCCAACAAAGTAGAACTACGATTAGTTGTAAACGCAGGTTCTATTTTAGAAGATGATGATCAATTAGGGTTAGCTCACTTCATGGAACACATGAATTTTAACGGTACCAAAAACTTTAAAAAGAACGAATTGGTAGATTACTTACAATCTATTGGAGTAAAGTTTGGTGCACACTTGAATGCTTATACTGGTTTTGATGAAACTGTATACATCTTACCTATTCCTAGTGATGATAAAGAAAAACTTGAAAAAGGTTTTCAAATTCTTGAAGATTGGGCACACGGTGCACTTTTAGAAGGAAAAGATATTGATGAAGAACGCGGTGTTGTTTTAGAGGAATACCGTTCTCGTAGAGGAGCTGATAGCCGTATGTTAGAAAAATATTTACCTAAGGTAATGCATGGTTCTAAATATGCCGAAAGACTGCCTATTGGTACTAAAGAAAATTTAGAAAACTTTAAACATGAAAGTATTCGTCGTTTTCATAAAGATTGGTATCGTCCAGATTTAATGGCTGTAGTAGCTGTAGGTGATGTTAGTGTTGATGTTTTAGAAAAAAAAATCAAATCACACTTTAATAAAATACCTGCTGCTAAAAATCCTCGTAAAAGAGAGGTTGCTCCACTGAAAAATCACAAAGAAACTTTTATCGCAATAGAAGCTGATAAAGAAGCTCCTTTTTCTAGTGTACAATTAATGTATAAAGATTATGGTAAAGCTACACCAGATGTTACCACTACTGATTATAGAAATTCAATTGTTAAATCGTTATTTGCTCAGATGATTAACAATCGTTTAGATGAATTACGTAACAGTGAAAAACCACCTTTTGTATACGGTTATAGTTACCATGGTGGGACTTGGGCTCGCGGAAAAGAAGCGTACCAATCAAGAGCTGGTGTAAGTGCCGACGGACAATTAAAAGGTTTACAAGCTTTATTAGATGAAAGCGAGCGCGTTAAAAGATACGGCTTCCAACAAGGTGAATTAGACCGAGCAAAAATGAATGTTTCTGCTCGAATGGAAAAAGCTTTTAAAGACAAAGACAAAAGAGAGTCTAGAAGAATTGTAGGTGAATACGTAAACAACTTCTTAGAACAAGAGCCTATTCCTAGTATTGACTGGGAGTACAAAGCGCACCAAGTGTTATTACCTTCAGTAAAACTAGAAGAAATAAATAAACTTATTGAAAGCTATTTACATGATGATAATCGTGTAGTTGTTATCACAGGACCTAAAAAAGTAGTTACTGAACAAGAGATTATCAATGCTTTAAACGATGTTAAAACAAAAAAATTAAAACCTTATGAAGACAAAGCTGTTGCTGCTTCATTAATAACAAAACAACCAACATCTGGATCTATAGTAAACGTTACTGAAAATAAAAACTTAGGCACAAAAACCATGACCTTAAGTAACGGAGCAAAAGTTACCTATAAGAAAACCGATTTTAAAAATGATGAAGTACTATTTGAAGCATATAGCTTTGGAGGAACTTCTTTATACTCTGATGAAGAATTAAAAGCTACTTCTTTTGCTAACAGAGGTCTTTCAGAAGCTGGAATTAATGGTTTTTCTAAAACAGATTTATCTAAAATGATGTCAGGTAAAATTGTACGTGTCACTCCATATATTTCTAGGTTAAGTGAAGGTTTTAGTGGTTCAGCAACTCCTAAAGACTTAGAAGAACTGTTCCAAATGGTACATTTATACTTTACCTCTTTAAATAAAGATGAAAAAGCTTTTAATTCGTATGTAAACAAACAAAAAAGCTTCTTAGGAAACTTATTAGCTAGTCCTAATTTCTTCTTCCAAAAAGAAATGAGTGAGTTTATTTACGGAAAAGATCCCCGTTATACTGGTTTTCCTTCTCCTGAAAAATATGAGAATGCTGATTATAATTTAGCCTATAAAAAGTATCAAGAACGTTTTGCTGATGCTGGTGATTTTAACTTCTATTTTGTAGGTAATGTTGATGAAAAGAAACTTGCTGAGTACGCAACTAAATATATTGCAGGGTTACCAGGGAAAAATTCTAATGAAACATATAAAGTATCAGATTTTAGACCTTTATATGGCTCACATTCTAAAACAGTTAGTAAAGGGACAGACCCTAAAAGTAATGTTCGCATTACCTATCAAGGAAAAGCTACATATAATAAAAAAGATGCTTTAGCTTTTAAAATACTAGGTGAAGTAGTTGGAATTAAATTAACTGAAAAACTACGTGAACAAGAAGGAGGCGTGTATTCTTCAAGAACTCGTGGAAACATATCAAAAATGCCCTACGGGTGGTATAACTTTACAATTTCATACCCTTGTGCACCTGAAAATGTTGAAAAATTAAAAGACATCTCTATTTCAGAAGTTACTTCTGTTGTTAAAAATGGACCAACTGAAGAAGACTTGATGAAGGCTCAAAAGGGAATGATTGCTGACTACAAAGAAGATCTTAAAAAGAATCGTTTTTGGTTAAGAACCATTAAAAATGTAGACTATCAAAACAATGATGTTTCTGATGTAACTTCTTTTGAAGACAGAGTTAATTCTTTAACTAAGAAAGATATTCAAAAAGTAGCTAAGAAATATTTAACTGACGGATATATCTTAGGTGTTTTAAATCCTGAAAAATAATTTTAAAGAAATTATAACTAGTAAAAGCTCTCAAGAAATTGGGAGCTTTTATTTTTTCAGAAATCTAGAATCCATGAAACCGAGCCCGTAACCATAAAATTGAGTAATGGTCGTAACCATACTCAACAAAGCTACTTGCAAGTTTTTATTTTGTAATAGAGAATCTAAAAAGATCCCCGTAAAATAAGCTCCGTAAAAAGCTAACAACTGCCAATACCCAAAGAATACTGCTATAGTCGCAAAATCAATTCCAATAATAAATAAACTCGGAAACCAATAAGTTAACTTTGCTGTTTCAGGGTACTTTTTATTTAAAATAGGTCTTGCTGTTCCAAAAGCAAACGTTTGTTTAAAAAACTGTTTAATGGTACTTCTGCGTTTATGGTATACAAAAGCCTTTTCTATTAATTGTGTTTCAAAACCTTTCTCCCATAGGCGAAAGGTTAAATCGATGTCTTCTCCCGCTTTCATCTTAGAAAAGCCATTTGTTTTTTCAAAAGCAATTTTAGACAAACCAAGGTTAAAGCTTCGAGGTTGGAATTTTCCTACAGCTTTTTTCTTTCCTCTAATACCTCCAGTGGTTAGCACCGAAGTCATTGAATAATTAATAGCTTTTTGTAATGCTGTAAAACTGGGGTGTGCTGCATCTGGACCACCAAAAGCATCCGTATAATTTTCTTCTAATGCTTTTTTTACTTCTGAAAAATATTGTGATGGAACAACAACATCAGAATCTAGAATAATAAAATAGTTTCCTGAGGCTCTCTGCATTCCATAGTTACGGCTTGCTCCTGCCCCACTATTATCTTTATAAAAGTACTTTATATTAAGTTGAGAAGTATATTTTTTTATTATTTCCTCAGATGATTTTTCTGAACCATCTTCAATAATAAGTGTTTCAAAATCGCTCTGGAAATCTTGTTTTGTTAAGCTTTTTAACAACTCATCAATTTCTTGCGGTCGGTTGTAAACAGGTATTATTATTGAAAACTGTATATCCACTACACTAAAGCTGCTTGATTAATTTGTTTAGCTATACCATCCCAGAGTTGTATTCTTTTTTGCAAAGATTCTTTAGCATAATATAATGCGTCATTCCATTTTTGTTCATCATTTCCACATAACTCTTCTATCATTTGTAATGATAAAGGTCCGTGCTCATCACCATCTAACTCAATGTGTCTGTTCAAATAATACGTGAGTTTACTGTAAGAACTCCCTTTTTTCTCTTCCGTATTTTTTACAATTTCTAAAAACATATCTGGTATTACATCTTCTCTACCAAAGGTAAAACTAGATGCTATAATATATGATTGTCCTGTTTTAATTACTTCAAAAGAAAAGTTTACAAAATCTTTTACTTCTTCAATTATTGAACAATTTTGCATTGCTTCCTCAATTGGTTTTCCGTCAATAACTCCCGAAATAAAACTTGAAATTTCATCGATACTTGCACCTGCTTGACGCATCGCATCAATATACATTTCAAAGTGACTTTTTGGTTCTCCTAATTCATTAACATCGGTTTCCTCACCTAATACAATTTCATTGATAAAACGTGCCGTTTTGGTATTTACAGCAGGTAACCAAGGTAAACTCACACAAGTAAGTTCTCGTTGCAACGCTTTTAATAATGACATAAAATCCCACACAGCAAATACATGTGATTCCATAAAAATTTTTACATCGTTAATATGCTTTAACGAACTGTATAACTCGTGTTCTTTTAGTTGCTTTCTTAACGGAGCTAGCTCCTTTTCTATGTGTAAAATGTTGCTCATTTGTAACTATCAATAAAAAAAGCAAATCTAACGATTTGCTTTTTATCTATATTCTATTTCTATAAAGATCTTATTCTTCAGTAAACCTTTCCATTACAGCATCACTTACTCCCATATTAGAGAAACCTCCATCGTGGAATAAGTTTTGTAAGGTTACTTTCTTTGTTAAATCTGAGAATAATGAAATCGTATAGTCTGCACACTCTAACGCTGTAGCGTTTCCTAATGGAGACATTTTTTCAGCATACGAAATAAATCCGTCAAACCCTTTTACTCCTTGACCTGCAGTCGTTGGTGTTGGTGATTGAGAAATTGTATTTACACGTACTTTGTGATCTCTTCCAAAGAAATAACCAAAACTACGTGCGATGCTTTCTAAATACGCTTTGTTATCAGCCATATCATTGTAATCTGGGAATACACGTTGTGCTGCCATATACGTTAATGCAACAACACTCCCCCATTCGTTCATGGCTTGTTTGTTATATAAAATATTCATTACTTTATGAAAAGATACTGCAGAAACATCCCATCCTTTCGTTGTGAAATCGTATTTAGAATCTGTATAATGACGTCCTTTACGTACATTAACTGACATACCAATTGAGTGTAAAACAAAATCGATTTTACCTCCTAAAATTTCCATAGACTTTTCAACCAAATTGTTTAAGTCATCCATAGAAGTCGCGTCAGCTGGAATAATTTCTGACCCTGTTTTTGCTGCTAAATCTTTAATACCTCCCATACGCATTGCAATAGGTGCATTAGTTAACACAAATTCTGCTCCTTCTTCGTGAGCACGTTCAGCAACTTTCCATGCAATAGAATTCTCATCTAATGCTCCAAAAATAATTCCTTTTTTTCCTTTTAATAAATTATACATATTTAAAATATTTTAGTCTATCGTTGTTTGTTTTAAAAGCAAATATACTCTTAATTTAATAATTCTTTTGCATGAGTTAAAGCACTTTCAGAAACATCTTTTCCACTTAACATTTCTGCTATTTCTCTAATGCGTTCGTCGTCTGACAGTAACTTTAAGTTAGAGGTTGTTACTCCTTTTTCTTCGCCTTTAAACACTTTATAATGCTGTACTCCTTTTGAAGCTATTTGAGGTAAATGCGTAATGGTTATTACCTGCATATGAGCACTCATATCTTGCATTATTTTTGCAATTTTATTAGATACTTCTCCTGAAACACCTGTGTCAATTTCGTCAAAAATAATCGTTGGTAATTGTATGTTTTCTGATAATATTTTTTTGATAGATAACATGATTCGAGATAATTCACCTCCAGAAGCAACCTTCTTTAACTCTCCAAAATTGCCTCCTTTATTTGCTGAGAACAAAAACTGTAAGTTGTCTTTTCCGTTTGACAAGTATTCTTCAGAAGATAACAATTCAATAGCAAAACGAGCATTTGGCATTCCTAACTCTGATAAAAGGTATTCTAATTCTTTTTTCAACTTCGGAATCACTTTGTTTCTCGATGTAGTAATCATTTTTGCTACGTCATCTAACTTCTTAGCCACCTCTTTAATTTCTGCTTCTTTTTGAGCCACGACTCCCCCTGCATCTTCAACTTGTGCTACTTTTTCTGCTAACTCTTCATGAATTTTCTGTAATTCTGTTATACTTGATACAGAGTGTTTCTTTTGAAGATTATAAATTAGTTGTAACCTATCATTCAACTCTTCTATTTCATTCGGATTGAACTCTACTTCATCATTTGCACTTTCTAATTCAGAAACAATATCGTCTAACTCTATTTTTATACTTGTTACACGATTTGATAACTCTTCATACTGCTTTGAATACGAGCTAATTTTTTGTAGTTTACTTTCTAATGAATTTAATAGATTTTGAAGCCCTATTTCTTCATTTATTGAAACTCCTAAAGCCTCTGATAAGTTTAGCTTTATTTCTTCAATATTATTTAATTTATCTAGTTTTTCTTCTAAAACTTCTTGCTCTCCTTCTTCTAAGTTAGCTTCTTCAAATTCATTAAACAAGTGCAAATTATATTCGTACTGTTCTTTTGATTTTTCAGTTTCTTCTTGGAGTATTTTTAACTCTTTCCGTAAGTTATTATATGTACGTAAACCCCTCTTGTAAGAGGCTATTTTTGCTTGATTTTTTGCTAAGACATCAATAACAGAAAATTGAAAAGATACATCTGACAATTGCAACGTTTGGTGTTGTGAATGAATATCAATCAACTTCGTTTTTAAAGCGTTTAATACCGATAACGTAACTGGTGTATCGTTTACAAAAGCACGTGACTTTCCGGAAGGTAAAATTTCTCTTCGGATGATGGTGTTTTTTTCGTAATCAACATCCAACTCTTCAAACAGCTCCTGTAAAGCATATCCTTCAACAGAAAATTGAGCTTCAATAATACACTTTTTTTCAGTGTCTTTTAAAGAAGACAAATCGGCACGATTCCCCATTACTAGTCCCAATGCTCCTAATAAAATGGATTTTCCAGCTCCAGTTTCACCAGTGATAATAGATAAACCGTTTGTAAAATCAATCGTTAACTGATTGATTAATGCGTAATTATGTATAGATAAATGTGTAAGCAAATTCTATTCTTTAGAGTGAATAAAAGTAAGGATTTTGAATGAATTAAGTCAAACCAAAACAAAGGAAGTCTATCGATTTTTCAACAGCTTATAAACGTTACATTTAAGACCTTTATAACAAATCTTATTTTACTGAAGATTCTTCCATTTGTCTTTATAAGTAGGAGCAATTTTATTTAAAACCGTTATCATTTGCGATTCACTTCTTGAAGGAGTTCCATCGGAAAACACATTCACTATTTCATCTCCTTTTGCATCTAAGAAAACACGGATCATATAATTACCAATAGTAATATTGTGTAACTTATCTAAACCTAAAACACTTTTTTCAATTGCTTCTTTAGCCGAATTCTTGTTATCTGCAAAATTATCGAAACCGTTACGGTGATAATTGTAATAAATACTACGTAAAGCACTAAACTTTGAAGACAACAAATTATCTATCAAAGCAAAACGATTTTGTTTTCCTACTTGGTTTTGCCAACCAGATTCTCCATTAGATTGCGCTAACAACATAATATTTTCTGCTTGTTTCAAATAGCTTTCTCCTCCTTTTAAAGCAAAAGTATCTGCGTCAACGCCTAAAATTGTATATACATAAAAAGTAATTGTTGAAATTAAGTTCGACTCGTAAACTGTTGGGTTATAAATTAACGGATCAAACTCATTGTAACGAAAGTTAAAGTTCGTATCGTTAATATTTAAAACTGGTGTTGCATAAGTTGAGTTATATACAGGTCTTGTTGATTGCACTTGTAAGCTTGCTGAAAAATTACTCCCGTTTTGCTCGTTTATAATAATATTAAATGCACAATTAATTCGTTCTTGTTGCTTAAAGTTTCTATTCGTCCATTGTTTATCATTAATAAACTCCGTTAGTGCTTTTTGTAACGTTTGGTAAACTTGCTTATTACTACTCTGTATTTTATCTGAATTGATAATTACAGTAGCGTTCAGCTCTTGCGAATAAGAAGAAAAAGTAACTGAAAGAAGAAAAACTATAAAGAAAAACTTACGCATTTAATTTTTGTATTATTTCGTTAACGATATCTTTTGACACTGCTTTTTTCGATTTTAAATCGAATGATTTCTCATTAAAATAAGTATCAATAATTGTAATTTTATTGGTATCGGTCGCAAAACCAGCACCTTTATCACGTAACGAATTTAATACAATAAAATCTAAATTTTTGCGTGTAAGCTTACTTTTTGCGTTTTGTACCTCATCGTTCGTTTCTAGGGCAAACCCAACTAACAACTGATTTTTCTTAATTTCTCCTAGAGATTTTAAAATATCTTTAGTAGGTTCTAACTCAATACTTAACGCTGCTTCTTTCTTTTTTATTTTTTGAGTAGCTACATTTTTTGGTCGATAGTCTGAAACTGCTGCCGATAATACAGCTATATCTACCTCAGCAAAGTACTTATGACAGGCTTCATACATATCTTGCGCTGATTTTACATCTATTCTATTAATAAATGAATGATTTACTTGCTGATGTGATGGACCTGCTACTAAAAACACCTCAGCTCCTAAATTAGCTGCCGTTTTGGCTATTTCAAACCCCATTTTACCAGAAGAATGATTTCCAATAAAACGTACTGGATCTATTGCTTCATAGGTTGGTCCTGCAGTAATTAGCATCTTTTTCCCACGAAGTGGTAATTTAGATACAATGTCTTTTTCTATAAAATCTACAATATTTTCTGGTTCAGCCATGCGGCCTTCACCAATCAAACCACTTGCTAATTCACCAGAAGTAGCAGGAATTAAGATATTACCAAAACTTTGTAAGCTTTCTAAACTGTTTTTTGTTGACGGATGTTGATACATGTCTAAATCCATCGCAGGTGCAAAATATACTGGACATTTAGCTGACAAATAGGTTGCTAATAATAAGTTATCGCAGGTACCACTGGTCATTTTAGACAAGGTATTTGCTGTAGCTGGAGCAATTATCATTATATCTGCCCACAAACCTAAATCTACATGATTATTCCATAATTCATTTTCATCTTCTTTATCATAAAAAGTAGAATGAACTGGATTTTTTGATAAGGTGGAAAGTGTAAGAGGTGTTATAAAATCTTTAGACGCAGGAGTCATAATTACTTTGACTTCTGCGCCTGATTTTATAAATAAGCGAACTAAGTTCGCTGTTTTGTATGCCGCTATACCGGCGGTAACACCAAGTAAAACTTTTTTACCGCTTAGTACAGACATATTATTTTGTCTCTGGAGTTCTATAATATACCTTGCCTTCTAACCACTCTTCTACAGCAATAGCGTGTGGTTTAGGTAAACGCTCATAAAATTTAGAAACTTCGATTTGCTCTTTGTTTTCAAAAACTTCTTCTAAACTATCGTTATAAGTAGCAAACTCATCTAACTTATCAACTAATTCCTTTTTTAAATCAGAATTAACTTGTGTAGCTCTCTTTGCTATGATAGAAATAGCTTCATAAATATTATGCGTTGGAGCCTCAATAGCTTCTTTGTTATAAGTTATAGTACTTAACGGCGCTTTCGTTTCTTTATAATCCATTTTTTAACTTTTAGCTAATTGTTCTTGTTCTTTGTTTAATGCTGCTAGCATTTCATTAGATTCTTCCATGAATTTTGATTCTGGAAAATTCCTTTTTAGTTTTTCGTATGCTTTGATAGCATCTTTAATCCTTTCTGCTTTTCTTCTCTGTCTACTTTTAACAGCTAAATCATGAGCTGCTTTTAAACGATAGTATAATGCTTCTTCTTTATACTTCGTTCCTAAATAATCTTCTAATAAGTTATCAAAGGCAACGATTGCCGCTTTGTAATTTCTAGGGTCATATTCTGCAGTTCTATAATATGTTTTTGCTATTTCAAAAGATTTCTTTTCAAGTTTAGCTCTTAACTCAGCATGATACTTGTTAGCTTCTTCTAATTTATTTGAATCAGGGTAGCTATCTATAAATTTTTGAAAGGCTTCTAATGCTTTGTTTGTATCGGTTGGATCTAAACTAAAGCCTGGAGCTGCTTTGTAATAACTTAACGCTGATAAAAAAGCGGCTTCTTCTCTCTTTGAACTTTTAGGATAGTTTCCCGTAAATCTATTAAAGTAATATCCTGCTAACCCGTAATTTTTCTCATTAAAGTTAGATTGAGAAACCATAAATTGAATACGCTCCATTTGAGGTTTACCTCTGTATGAAGGTGTTATTTTTTCAAACAAACGTAAGGCTTTACTGTACTTTTGAGCTTCGTACATTTTTACAGCCATTTTGTATTGGTCTTCTACAGTTCCTTTATTCAATACTTTTTGATACTCTCCGCATGAAGAAAGTACTAAAAGCATTACAGCAATATACGCTAGATTTTTCATTTTTTGCATCTGGCAAAATTAATAATTATTAATATAATAGAAAACAATAAACTATTAAAATAAAAGTTCACCTTAAAAAGGTGAACTTTTAACACTTATTTAATACAAGTTTTAGTTTTTATTAATGTGAACATTCTTTCCAGTAACAATCACCACTACCAACGCTCTTACAATAACTTCCAAATTGAGGACATTGTGAATCTGAAGAACAGTTAGATTCTGGACACAATACACCATCACCACCATCTGTAGGGTAACTTAATCCACCTATTATATCTTTTTGATAGCTTTTTGTTAAAAGAGTAACTCCTTCTAAATTTAAAATTTCTTTTTTCATTTATAAAATATTTTGATAATTAAACTAGTACGCTAATGTAGTAAAAAAATAACTTTATAAATAAGAAAAAACTTAAATGTTTGTTAATCTTATTCCTGTGTTCCAGAAGCAGATTGAGCTACTATTTGCTTTACATCATTATCAAATAAATATAAACCTCCTTTATCATCTCCAATTAGGTTAATTTTATCTAAAATGTTACGAGCCAATGCTTCTTCTTCTATTTGCTCAGATACATACCACTGTAAAAAATTATGGGTTGCATAATCCTTTTCTTGTAGTGTAATATGTACTAAATCGTTTATTGATTTAGATACCATTACCTCATGATCAAACAATGTTTGGAACATATCTTTAAAAGACCCAAACTTTGCTGGCGGTTCTTTTAAGTCAGAAACACGTGCATGTCCACCACGTTCGTTTACGAATTTCACTAACTTTAACATGTGCATACGCTCTTCATCAGAATGGGCATACATAAATTGTGCTACTCCTTCAAACCCTTGAACTTCTGCCCAACATGCCATTGCTAAATATACTTGTGATGACTCTGCTTCTACTCTTATTTGATCGTTTAATGATTGCTCTATTACTTTTGATAACATATTTTTCTTTTTAAAAAATTACTCTTTGTACAAAGATGCTAAAAAAAGACTACAATAACGAAATTGTAGCCTTTTGCATTCTTTATTTTTGTTTAGACAGCTTATAGATTATCTATAAAGTCTGATATTTTCGTTTGTAATTCTTCTGATGCTTTTACCAACGGTAAGCGTACCTCATCTAAACAGATACCTAGTTTTTGTAATACAGCTTTAATTCCTGCTGGGTTATTTTCTTCAAAAATAAGATCTACTACATCCATAAGCTTATAGTGAAGTGCGTAAGCTTCTTTTGCTTTTCCTTCTAATCCTAATTGAATCATTTTTGAAAACTCTTTTGGTAATGCTTGTCCTATTACAGAAATAACTCCTGCTCCACCTGCTAAAGCCACTCCAACAGCCAAATCATCATCGCCAGAAATTACTAAAAAATCTTCAGGTTTCTCTTTTAACAACTCATAGTATTGTTGTTGGTTATTTCCTGCTTCTTTTACTCCAACAATGTTTTCAAAATCTCTCGCCAATCGTAACGTAGTTGCTGGTTCCATATTTTTTGCTGTTCTACCAGGAACATTATACATAATAATTGGCTTAGGACTTGCTAGAGAAATTGCTTTGTAGTGTTGATAGAATCCTTCTTGTGTTGGTTTGCTATAATAAGGAGCAACGGATAAAATTCCGTCTATTTCAGATAAATCTAAAGATTGTAGTTCTTCAACAACAGTTTGTGTGTTATTACTTCCAACTCCTAAAACTAACGGTAAGCGTCCTTTATTTTCTGTAGCAATTACTTTTATTATTTCTATTTTTTCTTCTTTAGTAATGGTAGCATTTTCTCCAGTAGTTCCATTTATTACTAAATAGTTTGTACCGTTTTCAATATTATAATTTACTAACTTTTTAAGTGCTTCAAAATCTACACTTAAATCTTCATTGAAAGGAGTTACTAAAGCTACCCCAGTTCCTACAAACTTTTGCATTATATTTTATTTAAAATCGTTAGGTATTTTTTTAATTCTTTATTTAAAACCGCTTCGTTAAAACTATCATCAGACACTACTATATCGTACAATCTATCATCAATTTCTGCAAAACTAGCTTTAATATCTGCTTCCGATAACAAAGTTACCACATTCGTTAATAAGTTTGGTGTTTTTGTATAGTTTATGAGCAGGTCATATTTGTTTTTAACGAAATTTTTTAAATTGTCAGATTTTAAACTCCCTTTAAAGCCTAAATCTTTTTCAGTAAAAAACTGAGGAGAAGGTTCATATTTTTTTGAGTACTCTTTGTAAACTAGTACTCTTATATCTGTTTTTTCAAAAGGAAAAATGTTTGTTAAGTTGGCTATTACTACATTTACTAAAGCTTCATTGTCTAGCAATATTGCTACACTTTTAACTTTGGCTTCTTTATGTAAAGTATTTACTTTTTTTACAACTAGTTTGTCGTATGTTTTCTGAATAGATTTTTTCTTTAGGGTACTTATCATCTGTAAAAATTACGAATAGCTAATGTATGTTATTTCTCTTCAATTTCTAGTAATAAAAACTGATTTAACTGCTTTCCATACAATTGAAAATTATCATCAGCAGCTAAGATTAACGATTTGTTTCCGTTTGCTAATTTTGGTCCAAAAGTAATCGCTTCAATATTATCGATAATTCCATCAGTTAATTGATTTTTAACAGTACTAAAATCTAACAACAGTTCTTTTTTTAACGGTATATATTCTTCATTTTTTAAAGACTGAATTCCCAATGTGTTTGTTGAAGCTTTATCAATAGTTGCTTTAAATATTCTAACTACATTTCCATGGCTACCATATCCACTTTGATATGCTCTTTCAATTATAAAAAAGTTATTTTTTTGATATTCTAAAATAGCGGTCGTTCCGTTCAGGTTTATGTTTCCTTTAGCTGGTTTATCAATCTTCTCTAATTGATAGGCGAACTGTTTCGTTGCTTTTTTTGATTCGTTATCATAATAGGTAATTCTGATAGGAGATTGTGTTTCACTAAATGTTGGCTCTTCTCCATCCATTGCTAAAGGAGCTTCCATTGCTACCCAAAAACCTTTTCCATCAAAACTTTTCGAAGAGCCTTCAAAAATTCCGTTATGTTTTGGTTTTGCTTCTGATGTTGCTTTGAAATAACTAGGTATTTCTACCTCTTGTTTAAAGTTTCCTTTTATGTCTATTTCAAATATACTTGGGTCTTTTTTATATTGAATAGAACCTTCACTCGTTAAATTAATTGTTCCATTATCAACAAAAATAGATTCTAAATCTAATACATGGTTTTTAGTAAACTGACTGATAGTATCGACTATGATAACATCTTCAAAGGTTACCGATTGTATCGAATCATTTTTAACAGTGATACCTCCTACTAAAATTCTTGGATTCGTAGCATCATCAACTACCATATAGTAGTTGTTATTGTAATAATCAATTCCAGAGATTCCACCGATAACAGTGTTATTAATAACTAAAGAATCTTTCACCAAATATTCATCTAAAAACTTAAGTGTTGTTTTTTGCTTTTTACAAGCTAATAAACCAAAAACGGATAGGGCTAGTACTATTTTTTTCATGTGTTCTTTTTTATTAACTTTTAGTAGTCACATGTAACCTTGATATATATAAAATATAAAGAATATTTTAAACATGTAGGTTTCATACCTGCAAAAGTATTGCTTTTAGTTTATGTAAGCATTAAAAAATGCAACGTCTAATTCAATAGATTTAGTTAATTATGAAAAAATATATTCTTTTAATTTTAAAACTGATAGCAGCTATTATAATGCTTCAAACGTTATTTTTTAAATTTACTGGAGCCCAGGAAAGTATTGATTTATTCACTAAAATAGCTGGAGATAATGAAACTTACATGCGAATAGGCACTGGTGTTTTTGAATTAATTGCTTCTATACTTTTATTTATCCCTAAAAGAATCTGGTTGGGTGCTTTGTTAATTATAGGTTTAATGGCAGGAGCAATTATGAGTCATTTAACCATTTTAGGCATCGAACATAATGGAGATGGTGGCACTTTGTTTATAAGCGCAACCGTAACTTTTATCTCAGGAATAATTTTATTGATTTTCTATAGAAAAAACATCCCGATAGTTGGAGACAAACTATAACTTTACAATACAGAAAAGGACAGCTTTAGAACTGTCCTTTTTTTGATTAATTTACTCCTATAAATATTTCTACTTCAGCATTTGTTGAATCCGATGCTTTTGCTCCATATACTTCATAATCGGAAGTATAAGCTCTGTTAATATCCTCTTCCCAAATCTCTAGCCATTTATCATAAACCACACCCTCAGTTAAATTACCTTGTGCTACATACTTCTTATAGTCTGGAGCTTCTATTCTCTTATACGTCATACCTTCTGGAACAGTAGCTATATCTTTTACTTTACAACCAATGATTGTTGTATATGGCTTGGTATGGTCTGATTCATAATCCGTGTACACAGCATAGATTTCATTGGAAGATTTATTCGGGATTTGTTCGGCTATGTTTTCAGACATAAATCGTTGCCATAAAGCAGGGATATCTTTTGCTGCTTGCTGATTCTCGTTAGTAGTTCTTACTGAAACTCCTACTACGTAAAACGTTTTTTTTTGTTCTGTACTCATCTTTTGTTTTTTAATTTTCAACAAAAGTAAAACCCCACTATGTCAACCCTATGTCAGGGGTACACCATACTTTTCTTGACATATTTTAAAATATTCTTCCAAGGTTATTTCATGAGGAGTGAATACATCATTTAAAACCCTCATATTCTGAATACAATCTAACCTAAATACCCGAAATTCATTTCTCAATTGGCAATACGCTATTAACAACCAGTTTTCGTTGGTGCTATATAAAGCAAAAGGTTCTACTGTTCTCTTTGTAAAGTTGTTTTCAAGTGATAAATAATCTAACTCTAGTAAATGAAAATTTGTAATTGCTGACTGAATTTGAATTAAGTAATTACTTGATTGTTCTTTTTCTGTATTTGCTCTAAAAACAATTCTCTGGGAAAGTAAATCTACCTTATCTTTTTGCGAATATCTTAAGACTGCTTTAATCTTAGTTATAGCTTCTCTGTAGTTTTCAACTAATGAAGTATCTTTGTTTTTCAAAATCAACTGCTCTGCTGTTATCAGTGCATTGGCTTCTTCTTCAGAAAACATGATTGGCGGCAACTGATATCCTTCCTGTAAAAAGTACCCTTTTCCTTCTTCAGTAACCACAGGAACTCCTGAACTTTCAAGCGTTCTAATATCTCTGTAAATTGTACGAACACTTACTTGAAACTTTTTTGCCAATTCAGTAGCCGTAACCAATCTTTTTGACTGCAGTAATGTTACAATTTGAGTTAACCTTGTTAACCTCGGTTTTTCCATTAGAAATTTACTTTTCTTTAGCTATGACTGCCTTAACAATTAAATATTGAGAAACGACATACAATATAATTATAGCAATATTAAATAATGGTTTTGGCATATAAAAGTTATTTAGCGCTATAAGGCTATCAGAAGCGATAAACAATATAGCTCCTAACAACAACCAAGTATTTGCTGTTGTTTTTTGCTGACGATAATTTAGTAATGCAGCCGTACCAAAAATTGAAATAGCGACTCCATATACAATTACAGGAAGTAACATATCTCCTAAATTATTATAAATTAAACCTAACAATCCAACAAATAACAATATAAAAGGAATGGATGATGTTAGTGTTTTTATCGCTGAATCTTTATACAAGAAATTGGTAGTTATTTTTATATAAACAACATGAGCAACCAAGAATGAGGCTAAACCAAACACAAAAAAATTTGTTTTATCTAATAGAAAAACATCTCCCCAAAATGAGAAAAACAACGCTGATAACAACCAAAAACTAGGCTTTTTTACCGATGCTAAATACACCACTGCTAGTGTTGTCATTAGTAGGGGTTTAAAAATCATTTCTACGGTTTTGTTTTGTACAATTACTGCATACACATCAGCAATAGCAACCAATAAAAATATAATGGATGCTAAGGTTACTTTAGTTTGTTTGGTCATATTTTTCTTTTTTAATTTATAAAGATTACTTCACCACACTAGCAATGACACAATTCTCCCTACTGCTTAAAGCTAAGCAATCATATCAATAAAATCTTCTTCAGAAATAATTGGAATTCCTAAACTTTCAGCTTTAGTAAGTTTACTTGGTCCCATATTATCTCCTGCAATGATATAGGTGGTTTTTTTGGAAATAGAACTCGATACTTTTCCTCCATTATCTTCAATCGCTTTTTTAAGTTCGTTTCTACTCATTTGATGAAAAACTCCTGACACCACAAACACTTTTCCTACTAACTTATCTGTTTGACCTTCTAAGCTCTCTGCAGAAACTTCTAACTGAACTCCGTGCGATTTTAGTCGGTTAATTAAATCGATATTTCCTAAATCATTCGAAAAATCAATAATACTTTGTGCAATTCTATCACCTATCTCATCAACAGCAATCAATGTTTCTAAATCGGCATTTAGTAAGTTGTCTATCGACTTAAAATGTTTTGCTAATTTTTTTGCTACGGTTTCTCCCACAAATCGGATCCCTAAAGCAAACAACACTTTTTCGAACGGAATTTCTTTTGATTTTTCAATTCCTTCAATCATATTTTGTGCTGACTTTTCTGCCATTCGTTCTAAAGGAATTACTTGTTCTACTGTTAAATCGTACAAGTCAGCATAGTTTTTTATCAATCCTTCTTTACGTAATAAATCCACTGTTTCACCTCCTAAACCATCAATATCCATGGCTTTTCTACTGATAAAGTGCTTGATTCTTCCTGTAATTTGTGGTGCACATCCAAATTCATTCGGACAATAATGTTTTGCATCTCCCTCAGTTCTCACCAATTCGGTATGACATTCTGGACAATGAGTTGCATATTGAGTTGGAACAGAATCCACTGGACGTTTAGTTAAATCAACAGCAATGATTTTTGGAATAATCTCACCTCCTTTTTCAACAAAAACTGTGTCACCTATTCGTACATCTAATTTTGCTATTTGATCTGCGTTATGTAATGAAGCTCTTTTTACAATCGTTCCTGCCAATTGTACAGATTCTAAATTAGCCACTGGCGTAATTGCTCCCGTACGCCCTACTTGATAGGTAATTTCATTTAATATTGTTGAAACTTGCTCTGCTTTAAATTTATAAGCGATAGCCCAACGTGGTGCTTTTGAGGTATACCCTAATTCATCTTGTTGTTGGTATGAATTCACTTTTACTACAACCCCATCAGTTTCATAAGGTAATGTATGGCGTTTTACATCCCATTCGTTTACAAAGTTTAGCACCTCTTCTATAGATTTTGCTAAAGCAATCGTATCTGGAATTTTAAATCCTACTTTCCTAGCAGCTTCCAAGCTTTCAAAATGTGATGCATATTTACGCTCGGTTGTTACTACTTGATACAATAAACAATCTAACGGACGCTTCGCAACCTCAGCACTATCTTGCAGTTTTAAACTTCCACTAGCGGTGTTACGTGGATTTCTATACGGTTCTTCTTCATTCGCCACTCGCTCTTCATTCATTCTATGAAAACCCTCTAATGGTAAAATGATTTCTCCTCTCATTTCAAAATCAGTAACGAAATCACTATTAGGTAATAAAGGGATAGATTTTATGGTACGAATGTTAGTCGTTACGTTATCTCCTTGAAAACCATCTCCTCGAGTTACTGCTTGTACAAACTGACCATTTTCATAGGTAAGATTAATAGAAGCTCCATCGTATTTTAACTCGCAGGTATATTCGATATCTTCAGTTCCAAGAATTTTTTGAATACGCTTTTCCCAGTCCAATAAGTCTTCTTTAGAATAGGAATTATCCAACGAATACATTCTATTTTTATGAGTAACAGTGTCAAAATTTTTGGTTACCTCTCCTCCTACTCGTTGTGTTGGTGAATTTGGATCGAAATATTCTGGATTTTCATCTTCTAACTGTTGAAGTTCTTTTAATTTAATATCGAAATCATAATCAGATATAGTTGGTGCATCCAACACATAATAACTATGATTGTGTCTATGTAACTCTTCTCTTAATTGTTGTATCTTCTCCTGAACTGTCATCGAACTATTTTCTAACGGTACCTGTAAAATGATTGATTTTTGAATTGATTGGATTTCCTGACGCTCTTCTAAATGAAGCTAGTTGACCTGCATGCCAAATAGCATCGGCAATAGGTCCGTTAATAGCATTCCATAATGGAAACTCTTTTTCTCCAAAAATTATTTTGAATTGTGACACATCATCACTTTCTCTCAAAATATCACTGGCTTGTTTTAAGTTTTCTAAGGTTGTTTTTCTTTTTTCAGTAAATGTCATTTCTGACTTTAGTTTTTTATGAGGAACCTTTAACGCTGCATTTTTAATTACTTCCGACAAACTTAACACATGATCTATTGTTTCTCCTGTGGTTTTTGCTTCTACACTTGGTTTGTATTCTAAATCTTTTTCTGTTAAGCCTTCCGTTGCCCAATAATATCGAAACCCTAACCCATCTATCATTCTACTAATTACAGAACCTGAAGTAAATTCTTTGGTCTCTTTTGGTATTTCGTAATATGGTAATTTAGATTGTGCGTTTGTTGTTATTGCTGCAAATAACAATAGTAGTGGTGTAAGTACTGCCTTCATTTAATCTTATTTTTTGACGCTAATTTAAGGAAAAGATTTATGAGTAGTATATGTAAAATATAGTGTCTATTAAAAATAAAAAAACCGAGGCAATCCCTTACCTCGGTCGTTAAAAAACAAACTATGTATGATAGTTTATTTTTTTAACCACATAGTATAGATGGTTTCTTTATTTCTTGCTGAAACTAGTAGTATTGTTTCGCTAATTTTTTCAATTTTTAAATTTTCTTCAAAACTTTTGTCATCAAACTCTAGCTCATTTGTGTCTGCAATTAACTTCCAAGTGCCACTATCTTCTTTATTGCTCATCATTATCTGATACCTTCCATCAGGACTCAATTCTAGCCAGTTTTTATCATCTGAAAACTCAAATTTTTCATTTCCAATCTTCATTGAATCTACAAACCATTTACCAGAAACTAGTGTTTTTAATTCTTGGGAATAACTTAGTGAAGTAGCACCAAGTATTAGAAATAGTAATACAATTACTTTTTTCATTGAGGGGAAATTTTTAAGGGGTTACTCTTCCTCAAATATACTAAAAAAGCCGAAGCAAATCAATGCTTCGGCCATTTTATCTGTTTTTAACCTATTTTAATAATAAGTATAACGACGTACTTTAGCAATATGTTTTGCTAAACGCATTACTTGATGTGAGTAACCGTACTCATTATCATACCATACGTAAATCACAATGGTATCTCCATCTGCAATTGTAGCCTTACTATCAAAAATAGACGGTGCTGTTGTTCCTACAATATCAGAAGACACTAATTCATTACTTAATGAATATTGAATTTGCTCTACTAAATCTCCTTCTAACGCATATTGCTTCATGATAGCATTTACAGATTCAACTGTCGCTGGAGTTTTTAATTGTAAGTTTAAGATAGCTAAAGATCCGTTTGGTACTGGTACACGAATAGCGCTTGATGTTAATTTACCTGCTAACGCTGGTAATGCCTTTGCTACTGCCTTTCCTGCTCCAGTTTCAGTAATTACCATGTTTAAAGCTGCAGCTCTACCTCTACGGTATTTTTTATGCATGTTATCAACCAAGTTTTGGTCGTTTGTATATGCATGAATTGTTTCTAAGTGTCCTTTTTTAATCCCGAAATTATCCTCTAACACACTTAATACTGGTGTAATAGCATTCGTAGTACATGAAGCTGCTGAGAAAACATCAACATTATCAGGATTGTTTTCTCCATGGTTTACTCCATGTACAATGTTAGGTACACCTGCTCCTGGAGCTGTTAACAACACTTTACTTGCTCCTTTTCCTTTTAAATGACGGTTTAATGCTTCTTCGTCTCTAAAAGCACCAGTGTTATCTATAATTAACGCATCGTTAATTCCGTATTGTGTATAGTCAATATCTTCAGGTTGTGCTGCAGAAATCATATATACAGTTGTACCATTAATGATTAATGCATTGTTATCAGCATCTACTTGAACTGTTCCTAAGAAATCTCCATGAACTGAATCTACACTTAATAAAGAAGCTCTTTTTTCTAGTACTGTTTGATCTATTTTACCACGAGTAACTACCGCTCTTAATCGTAATTGAGAACCTTTACCCATTTTACTACTCAACTCACGAGCTAATAAACGCCCAATACGTCCAAAACCGTACAAGACTACATCCTTTGGTTGAATATTTTCTGCTTCAGTTGCATCTTTTAATTGCTCTTTTACAAAAACTACTTTATCTGCTGATGCATCATCTTGTAAGTGAAATTCATACGCTAACTTACCAATATCTAATTTTGATGGTGGTAAATCGATTGATTGAATTGCTTTAGCTATTTCTAAAGCATCTTCTATTGTTATTGGCTTTGCTACAAACTCTTTAGCATAATCAATTAAGTTTAAAACCTCACTAGCTCTTTTATCTACTAATGGATTTCTAAATAATACTAACTCGATAGATTTATCGTACCATAAATCGTTAACGATGTTAATAAACTCAACCGTAGCTCTTCGAACTTGCGCTTGATTTACTACTTCTTTTTCGTAATTTGTTATTGTTGACATAGTTGTGTGTTAACTAAAATTAAAAAATTTGTGCAAAAATAGGTATTTCTTCTTTATTTTTTATTGGTTTTATAAAAGAAAAAGCCTTGTTAAAACGATTTTAACAAGGCTTTTTCTTTAAAGTATATTATTTATTCTTCTATAAACTTTTTAATACTAGGTATTAATACCTAAACCTTTCAATTTGACCCGATGGACTAATCATTTCTAATAAAAGCCTTTTACCACTACCATATGAACGATCTAACATACTAACAGCTTCTTTTGCATTACTTACTTTCTTTCCGTTAATTTTAGTCAAAATATATCCTTTCCCTACCTCAAACTGTTTGAATGCCATATTCTGAGTACTCTTTATCTTTGCTCCTCCATCTAATTTAAACTTTTTTCTATCTTCTTTTGTAAGGTCTTCAAACTCGGTTTCTAAAACTCTACTTACAGGCAACTTTATAAGTTTAGTTAACTTAACTACTTTAGTTAATTCTTCACCATCTCTATTAATTGTTACATTTACATATTCTCCAGGTCTTTTTGCTGTTAACTGTCCTTTTAAATCTGAAAACTTAGAAATCTTCACATTGTTTACATTCGTAATAACATCTCCTTCTTTTAACCCAGCTTTTTTAGCACCTCCTTCTTCTAAAACTGCTCCTATTCTTACTCCTTCAATGTCTTTTGTTTCTGGATCTATACTAATTCCTAAAACAGCTTCTTGTACTGCTCCAAACTCTAACAAATCATCTACTATTTTTTTAGCAATGTTTGAAGGTACTGCAAACGAATACCCAATAAAAGAACCAGTTCTTGATGAAATAGCTGTATTAATTCCTATTAACTCTCCTCGCGTGTTTACCAAAGCTCCACCACTATTTCCAGGGTTCACTGCAGCATCTGTCTGAATAAATGAATCTATATTAGTATTTCCATCTAAGTCACGTCCTTTTGCACTTACAATACCTGCAGTGACAGTAGATGTTAAATTGTATGGGTTTCCTACTGCCAGCACCCATTCTCCTACTTTTATATTATCAGAGTTTCCAAAAGGCAAATTTGGCAAATCAAAATCAGCCTCTACTTTTAACAATGCGATATCGTTACTTTTATCTGCTCCAATTAAAGTAGCTTTTAATTTCTTTTGATTATTCAACGTAATTTCAATATCATTTGCCCCGTCTATTACATGATTATTTGTTACAATATATCCATCAGGAGAAATAATAACACCGCTACCTGTTCCTACTTGCTCAAATTTTCTTGTACCGCTACCTCTACCATAAAACAGCTCCGCTAACGGGTTTTGCTGTGTTCTTATCGATGTATTTTTAACGTGTACAACTGCATGTACTGTTTTATCAGCTGCCTCTGTAAAGTCCGTTGGCGTTGATGTTGAGTTTATTACTGTTGGCGTATAACTTGCCTTTACTGTTTGCAGTGTTGGTTCTACTGCTTTCTCTACAAAAACTTGCGGTTCTTCTATTATTGTCTTATATCCTGCAAGTGCTATTGCGCCTCCTAATATCGCAATTCCTAAAGTTCCAATAATTTTCTTCATATGCTTACAAAATTTTATACTTCAAATATACTATTTTAACATTTCAAGCAAATATGTTTAACTTCTATTTAACTGATTTTAACCGCTATTTAACAATCTTCTTTCCTTGATAAAATATGTATCTTTGTCCATTAATATGGATTTAGAATTTCACAAATATCAAGGAACAGGCAACGATTTTATCATGATTGATAATCGTTCAAAAACCTTTCCAAAAAACAAAACTGACATAATTGCAAAATTATGTGATAGACACTTTGGTATTGGGGCTGATGGTCTTATTTTACTTGAAGAAGACGCTACTACCGATTTTAAAATGGTGTATTACAACTCAGACGGAAACGAAAGTACGATGTGTGGTAATGGTGGACGTTGCATAGTAGCCTTTGCGCATAAACTTGAGCTTTTCGAAATCGAAACCACCTTTATTGCTATTGACGGATTACATCATGCTTCTATTTCTAACAATCTTGTTTCTTTACAAATGATTGATGTTAATAAGGTGAAAATTTATGATGAGTACGTTTTTACTGATACGGGATCACCTCATCATGTACAACTAGTGAGTAACCTTACTGATTATGATGTGTTTTCAAACGGAAAGAAAATTCGAAACAAGATTTATGGTACCGAAGGTAGCAATGTTAATTTTGTAGAACAAATCACAAACAACACCTTTAAAGTACGTACTTACGAACGTGGTGTTGAAGATGAGACGTTAGCTTGTGGTACAGGAGTTACTGCTGTTGCCATAGCTATGCATGCAACTAAAAAAACAGACAGTTCGTCTATAACTTTACCTGTTGAAGGTGGAGAGTTAGAAGTTTCTTTTGAAGAACAAAACGGAACCTATTCTAATATATTTCTAAAAGGACCTGCTACATTTGTATTTGAAGGTAAAATAAACATTTAGTGCATACGTTAACTGGAACATATATTAAGTTAAGAGCTTTAGAACCTGAAGATTTAGAATTTTTATTTCAAATTGAAAACAATGAATCTTTTTGGGAAGTGAGTCATACACAAGCCCCATTTTCTAAATTTTTATTA
Source organism: Tenacibaculum gallaicum (assembly GCF_003387615.1). Classification (GTDB taxonomy): domain Bacteria; phylum Bacteroidota; class Bacteroidia; order Flavobacteriales; family Flavobacteriaceae; genus Polaribacter; species Polaribacter gallaicus. Next base: position 185,908 of record NZ_QUNS01000004.1, read on the forward strand.
AAACAATATTTAGAAAATGCGCATTTAGATATTTTTGAAGCAAAACAATTACGTTTAATTATTGAAGAAAAAGCTACAAATGAATCTATTGGTATGATAGATTTGTTCAATTTTAACCCGCAACATAAAAGAGCTGGCATCGGAATTTTAATCCACCCTGATTTTCAACAGAAAGGATTTGCTTCAGAAGCGCTTCAATTATTAATTAAATATTGTTTTACGCATTTGCATTTACATCAATTATATGCAAACATTACTGATGACAACATCAACAGTTTACACCTTTTTGAAAAACAAAACTTTAAACAAATTGGGGTTAAGAAAGATTGGATATTTCATAACGGAACATATAAAAACGAACTATTATTTCAATTAATCAATGAATAAGAAAATTATTTTAGGAAGTATTACTGCCATTTTTTTAATTGGTGGAATTATTGGTTTTAACTACTATCAAAAAATATTTGGTAAAGCTGTTACTAAAAACGGTGCTATATATATAGGTTCTAATGCTTCTTTTGTAGACGTAAAAAAACAACTTTCTGAATTTGTTAAACATCCTGAAAATTTTGTTTGGGTTGCAGAAAAGAAAAAATTCACAAAACCTAAAGGTGGAAAATACCTATTAAAAAAAGGTATGAACATGAATGATGTTGTAAACCTTTTAAGAAGTGGAAATCAAACACCAATTACTTTATCTTTCAACAATCAAGACACCTTAGAAAAATTAGCAGGAAGGATTGCTGAACAAATCGAAGCAGATTCTATTACTCTTTTACAAGCTATGAAAGATCCTTCTTTTTTAGCAACTAATAATCTTACTGAAAAATCAGCTTTAGGAATATACATCCCGAATAGTTATGAGTTCTACTGGAATACTTCTCCAGAAAAATTCCGTGACAAAATGTTACATGAATACAATCGTTTTTGGACTTCTGCAAGATTAGAAAAGGCTAAAAAACTAAATCTTTCAAAAGAAGAAGTAATTACTCTAGCTTCTATCGTTCAAAAAGAAACAGCTAAAAAAGTAGAACGTCCTATTGTTGCAGGTTTATACCTTAATAGATTAAAAGGTAATTGGCCTTTACAAGCTGACCCTACAGTTATATACGCTATTAAAGAAGTTAAAGGACAAGATTTTGTTGTAAAAAGAGTTTTAAACAAAGATTTAGTAATAAACTCTCCTTATAATACTTATAAAAACACAGGACTCCCTCCTACTTTGATTGCAATGCCTGATATTTCCTCTATTGATGCTGTTTTAAACCATCAAAAACACAATTATTACTACATGTGTGCAAGTGTTGATAAAATTGGTTTTCATGAATTTGCTAACTCTTTAGCACAGCATAATCGAAATGCAGTGAAATATCAACAATGGATGAATCAACAAGGAATTAAAAGATAATCTCTTTTATTCTTCATAAAAGTGTTTATAGGGTTTACCCGATATTATTTTTAGAACATCTTCTTCTAAAGATTCTACAGGAAATTCTACAAATCTACCTAACTCTTTATTTTTTTTATAAAAAATAAAAGTAGGTACCCTGAAAATATCATAACCTTTTTCTATACCTTTTGCTTTTTTCTTGTGATTTACTGCTATTATTTCTATATTTTCCTCTGAAAAACTCGCTTGTTTTAACATTTTCAAAAATAAAGGGATTTCACGTTTACTATCTCCGCACCACAACCCTATAAATGCTTTTATTTTTACATCCTTGAGGTTTTTTTCAAATATTGAAATTAAAGTGTCTTCTATTTCATATGCTTCATAACGAGATTTAAACCAGGTGTCATTATTTTTTTCTAACAAATCATCTTGGGTAATTACCCCCGTGAATTCCCCACCTTCTTCTATTTTAACAGCCCTTTTATTAGAAGAGCAAGAGAAAAACAGAGAGAATAAGATTATATATATTTTTCTTCTCATTTTATACTAAATTTTGTAAACAATTTTAAATACTATGGTTCTTGGAAAAACCAACTCTGTACGCTCACTGAATAATATATCTGAAAGACTCGAGGTTACACGTTCTTTATTATCTAACAAGTTATTTGCTTTTATTTCAAAACCCCAAGGACTATCTTCTTTTTGATAAAAAATAGAAGTATTCATTTGATTAAAAGAGTTTTTTGTTTTTGAAGTTTCGTTTTGATAATAAGAATACAAATTTTCTCCTATAAAAATCCAGTCTCCAATCTCATAATCCACCTGAAAGTCAAACTTAGTTCTATAGGAAGTATTATCGCTAATAAAGCTATTCTTATTTACATTATAGTTTTGACTCAAAGAAACATCAAAATTAGGTCCATTAATATACACTGACTTGAACTTTAATCTTGCCGAATAACTGTCGTCATTTGCTTTTTCCTCTCGCTGATTAAATAACGTTATATAACTTCTATCACCATAATTAACCCCTAAAGAGGCTCTCCAGTATTTATAATTATAAATAGTTTTAAAATCAAGAGAAAGACCTTTTTCAGGAGTTGTAATATTTATAGGACTGTTATAAAAATATATATTATCTGAAATAAAAGTATTCTGAATTTTATTGGTTCTTAACCTGTAACTTACTGTTGGGTAAAAACTCCATCCATAAGTTTTGAACCTTCTATAAGATAAACGAAAATAGTGATAACTGCTTTCTGTTAAGTTAATATTTCCTTGATAAATACTATTAAAATTTATTAATTTTTTATTTCTATTTAGTTGATTATAACTAGGAACATCATTTGTTTTCCTATAATAAAAAACAAGCTTTTTATTTGCATCAAAATCCCATTCTAAATTAACACTGGGTAAAAGCTTTTGAAATGTTCTATTTTTTTCTAATTCGAATTGCTTATTAAACCTATTGTAGTTTAAATACTCTAGTTTAAATGTTAGAAAAGCATCTCCGATTAATTTTTTGTACTCTGCAAAAAAAGAAGAAAATACTTCTTTATTAGAGTTTTCGCTATCAAAATCATCAAACTTATCTAACTCATCGTTTCCTATCAATTGCCCAAGGTTTGAATTATAAGTATTGAAGTATAACTCATTTTTAACTCCAAAATACAAATGATTTCTTGGATTCACTATCCAAAAATGCTTTAATAAAGTTTTAGCTTGATAATTCTCTGAATTTATTTTTTGTCTGACAAAAATATGTTCTTCAGCCTGATCTATAGGTAAACTGTTTGAAAAAATATCTTGAGTACTGAACCAATTTTGATTTTCATTATTTTTTGAAAAAACAAGATTTATCTTAGCTTGAGAAGTATGATCTCTTGAAGACTTCTTTTCTATCTTTAAATTAGATTTTAATGATACATTATCTACCTTATCATTCAAGTTATATAGTAAATCTTCAGAATTAAAATTACTTTCAGTTTCTGATTTATTATTGGCTGAAGATATTTCTACTTTATTTTCAAACTTAATACGAACATCTTCATTTGGTTTTGATTTTAATTCTATTTTCCCTAACAACATATTCTGTCTTTTATCATCATAAATGCGCCTTGTTTCCTCAATAGTATCCACTAAATAATTTTGGTATGAACCCTCAACCGAATTCGTATTATCTTTAAGAGCTATTACGAATGCACTCCAATCATTCTTTTCACTTGTACTGAACTGTAAATTCAGCCCTCCAAATAAATGTTTATTTTCATTATACTTTTTATCCCTTAACAATCTAACAATAGGTGAATTATACAAAGATGAAAAGGAATTTATATCGAAGGCTCCTTCATAAGTGATATAATCTTTTACAGTAAAAGACTTATCTCCTACATTGTTAAAATCTCCAATAAAACTATAATTTATTTTTTCTGAATATCTAAACAAGGTTGGGTGTACTACATATCTCTCTTTTACTCCTCCACCTACTTCGATATCTCCAAAGGCAAACTTCTTTTTATCTTCTTTTAAATTAATATTTAAGGCAATATCTTCTGACGTTTCTAAACCTTTTAGTAAATCACTTTCATGATAATCTTCTATAACCTGAATCTCATCAATTACATCAGCAGGTATGTTATTAACAGCTAGTTTACTATCACCAGTAAAAAACTTTTTATTTTCAACCAATACAGTGGTTACCTTTTTACCTTTAACAGTTACATTCCCTTTTCTATCCACTTCTACTCCTGGTAATTTTTTAAGCACTTGACGTAGCTTACGTTCTTTACCATTAACAAATGCATCTGCCCTATAGGTAGTAGTATCTTTTCTAATTTTTATCGGTTCTCTGTAATTAATAATAACTTCTTGTAGCTCGTTTGGATCCTCTTTTAAAATAAAATCTTTAGTTATAGGCATGTTTGCAACCAAAACATCTTCTTTTAAAGTGATATACCCAATAAAACTTACCGTTATTTTATACGTTGCATTTTTCGTTAAACTTAGCTTATAATTTCCTTTATCATCTGTTACTGTATAGGTAAAGCGAGCCCCTTCTGTTAAAGGTTTTGCTATAATGTTAGCATTCTCCAATATTTCATTTTCTCCTTTTACAACCCCAGAAACTATAACTTGTGCAAATATATTTTTTGCAAACAAACAAGCCAGTACTAATAACAAACTACATCTCATATGATTTAATCAACAGTTACCTTCCTTGCTTTCCTCATTAATACGACCATTCTTTCTGGTGTTATTTTTGTTGCTTCTTTCAGCTTAGGTATTTTAATATTCTTTTTGTGGTTGAGTTTAATTTTTTTTGCAGTATATCTAGCAACATTATTCTTATCTAGTTGAAGTATCAGCCCTGGTAATCCTCCGTTTCCAGCGGGCCCATAAGGTATTGGAATTTCTGGTGTATACCAAGCTGTATAAACTATATATCTTTTATCTTTTCCTACACTGGTTCTTTTATTAATTTGTTTTCTTATTGCCTTGTAACAAGTATAACCTTCTATTACTTTAGTGTCCTCAGTTAACTCCCAACCTGTCATTGATGGATAGCTTACTATATATATTTTACCTCCAATTTCTTTATTTATTAGAGCTTCTTTAGTAAAAGATTTTTGATACCAGTCACTAAAAGCTCCTATTAAAACGTCTGCTAAACCACTATACCTTTTATTAATTGGTATGTTTTTATTTTTATTGAAAATAGATTCATACTTATTATACTTTAGTGTAAATGTTTTTTGTTGCAATTCATTATTTACTCCCATTACTAGAGGGTTATCTAAATTATTTTGCTTTATTGACTCTACACGATACGTCACCTCACCAGTTTGGGAATAAGCTTTTATTAAAAATAAAAACCATAAGAATATAAGAAATATTTTATTTTTCATTCTATTTTTTTTAAAAATGACTAACGGAACTCAAAACAAGCTCCATTAATCATTTAATATTTACCAATTATCCTTTACAGTTTTGAAACTCTATATCATAAAGTACTTCATACTCTGCAGCTGATAATTCATCTCCAAAAACTGCTTCTGCATCTCCTACTGCTTCACAAGCTTGTGCATGACACCTATCACTAAAATACTGATTATCTAGAGTTACAGCATTCGCTGCAGTAAAAGCACTTAAAAAAAGTGCTGATAAAATTACTTTTTTCATAATAAAAATTGTTTTTAAAATTATTTAATAAAAAACTATGATTTGTTATAGTCAGCCATAGCACTACCGACTACATTGCAATGTTCTCCCAAAAATATAATTTCCAAACACTTACACAAAAAAAACATAACCCCTTTTGCAACTAAGTGTTTTCCCTTAACCCCAAAAGTTATAACTTATTTTTTATATTAGCACTGAAAATTAGAAAAAGTAAACTATGGAAAGAGTAAGTATTATTTTAGAGAAAATTAAGAAAGAAAGAGAAAAAGAAGGCTTATCTCAATATGAGTTTGGCAAAAAAATAGGATTGAGTCAAAATGCTTATTTTAAATTAGAAACAGGGAAAACTAGACTTGATATGTATCGTTTTCTGGCTATATGTAAAGTTTTAAATATCCCTCCAAAAGAATTATTTTAACAAAATTTTATTCTCATCAACTTCAACAAAACATTATCAAAAAGTTAATATAAAATAGTTTTTTTTGGTTTTTACCTAAAAAAAACACCAGAAAACAACTGAATCATCAACAGTTAAAAAACTGTAAATTATTGATTTATAGTCTGTTATAAAAAATTACCGTATCTTTGCCTCGCTAAACAGAAAGTAATTAATTATCAGATATTTAGTATTAGTATTTTTAGGATTTGTATTACTAACCAGTTTTACAGAGACTACAGCTAAAAAAGAAAAAACTACTACAACACCAATACCAATTCATAAGGTAGAGAAGGTTAACATTCCTTTTTTATTAAATGATTTTGTAGGGTTTAAAGAAGCTTTAGCTTTTAAAGAATCACAAGGCAGGTATAGAGTAGTTAACACACTTGGATACTTAGGGAAATACCAATTTGGTAAGGAAACCCTAAAGAGATTCAGAATTTACAACACCACTCACTTTCTTAAAAGCCCAAAATTACAAGAACGCACATTTGTCGCTTATTGTAAATTAAACAAATGGATTTTAAGAAAAGACATAAAGAGAAGTGTTGGCAAAACCATTAATGGAGTTAAAATAACCGAATCAGGTATTTTAGCAGCAGCACATTTAAGTGGCGCTGGTAATGTAAAAAAATTCTTACGTTCAAACGGATCTATCCGTTTTAACGATGCTTACGGAACCTCAATACAATCATACCTTAAAAGGTTTGCAGGTTATGATGTTTCTAACATCAAAGCTGACAAAAAACCAACGGTTTAATTAATAAGAAAGTATTAAAAAAGCAAAAGCATCGATTAAATCGATGCTTTTTTTATTTATGAATGATAAAAATTGCTGGTCGCTTATGTAAATCATTCTTTACATGCTTCCATTCTTTTACCGTTAATGTTTTAATATATTCTGTTGGAAGTGTAATATCACACGCCACACAAACTCTTGTATCAGGTGATAAAGTAGCTCGCAAATCATCCAGCATTTTTTCATTTCTATATGGTGTCTCTATAAAAAGCTGCGATTGATTTTTCTCTTTTGAAAGTTTTTCTAAATCTTTAATCGCTCTTTTTCTATCTGACTTATCAATAGGTAAATAACCATTGAATGCGAAACTTTGTCCATTCATACCAGAAGCCATAATTGCCAATAAAATAGACGAAGGTCCTACTAACGGAACCACTTGAATTCCTTTTTGATGCGCTAGCTTAACAATACTTGCCCCTGGGTCTGCTACTGCTGGAACTCCAGCTTCTGAAAGTAACCCTACAGATATTCCTTTCTCACAAGCATCTAAGTAATTCTTAGTTTCTAAATCATCAGAATACTTATCTAACAACATCAACTCTAATGATGGTTGTGATTTTGTTGGCGTAATCCTTTTAATAAATCTTCGAGCAGACTTTTCGTTTTCAACAATAAAACAGTTTAATTGTTCTACTACTTTTTTTACCGATAATGGCATTACTTCTAATGGTTCAGTATCACCTAACGTTGTAGGAATCAAGTATAATTTACCTTTCATTATTTCTGTTCTAATTTTGAAGCTATAATTTCACACGCTTCATCTAACATTTTATATACATTCTCAAAACCTTGATCTCCTCCATAATACGGATCTGGAACATTCCTGTTTTCATTAGGATACAATTCGTTCAGAATCATCTTTACTTTTTCATGTTCCTCTTCATTTTCAGACAAAGCTATAATATCACCATAATTACTCTGATCCATTGCAAAAATCATGTCAAACTTATCAAAATCAGTTTTTATAAATTTTCTTGAACGCTGACCGGTAATATCTACCTCATACTTTTTAGCCACTTCAATAGAACGCTTATCAGGCAACTCACCTACATGGTAACCTGCGGTTCCCGCAGAATCAACTAAAAAATTTTTTGATGACAGTTTTGATTGCAAAATACCCTCAGCAAGCGGAGATCGGCAAATATTACCTAAACAAACCATTAATATTTTTTTCATACTCATAAAAAAACCTCACTAGGTGAGGTTCATTGTTTATAAAGTTAACTTTTTCGTTAAGTCTTCTACATACTTTTTAAACTGCTTATCAGTCTCAGTCAAGTTATCAACAGTTTTACATGCGTGTAATACAGTCGCGTGATCTCTTTTACCAATTTGACTTCCAATACTTGCTAACGATGATTTTGTCATACGTTTTGCAAAATACATAGCCAACTGACGTGCTTGTACAATATGTCGTTTACGTGTTTTTGATTGTAACGTTGCTACATCCATATCAAAGTATTTTGATACAACTTTTTGAATGTAATCAATAGACAGTTCTTTTTTCGTGTTCTTTACAAATTTATCTACAATCTGTTTTGCTAACTCAATTGTAAACTCTTTTCTATTAAAAGAAGCCTGAGCTATCATTGAAATTATCACCCCTTCTAACTCGCGAACATTTGATTTGATATTTTTAGCGATATACTCTACAATTTCTTCTGGCATCTCAACACCGTCTCTATACAATTTGTTTTGTAAGATAGAAATTCTTGTTTCATAATCAGGAGCTTGTAATTCAGCTGACAACCCCCATTTAAAACGAGATAATAAGCGTTGTTCAATATCTTGCATATCAACAGGTGCCTTATCCGAAGTTAAAATAACCTGTTTTCCGTTTTGATGTAAGTGGTTAAAAATATGGAAGAAAACATCTTGCGTCCCTGATTTTCCTGATAAAAACTGTACATCATCAATAATCAATACATCAATCATTTGATAGAAATGAATAAAGTCATTTCTTGTATTCGATTTTACCGAATCTATAAATTGTTGTGTAAATTTTTCAGAAGAAATATATAACACAGTCTTATCTGGATATTTATCCTTTATTTCAACACCAATAGCATGAGCCAAGTGTGTTTTTCCTAACCCAACCCCACCATATACTAACAATGGGTTAAATGAAGTTCCTCCTGGTTTGTTTGCAACAGCCATACCTGCAGAACGTGCCAATCGGTTAGAATCACCTTCAACAAAATTCACAAAGTTGTAATTTGGATTTAATTGAGACTCTATCTTTACCTTTTGTAGTCCAGGAATAACAAATGGATTTTTTAGTTCTCGTTTTGACTCTAACGGAACTGTTACCTTTTGTGGTTTTAAAGGGTTACGGTTTGAACTAGGTATTTTTACTGTTTGCGGACTATTACTGCTGTATGTATTTTCCATACGTACATCGTAAATTAATTTTGCATCACTTCCTAACTGACGAACCAAAGCTACTCTTAACAGTTTTATGTAATGCTCTTCTAACCACTCGTAAAAAAATTTACTTGGTACTTGAACTGTCAAAGCCTCCCCTGCCAATTTAATTGGTTTTATCGGTTCGAACCAAGTCTTGTATGCCTGTGGTTTGATGTTGTCTTTAATAAAAGACAAGCATTCCATCCAAACTGAATCGGCTGTTTTAGTCATATTGGTAAAAAACAATTTTAGTTGTTAATTTTTATTCAGATTTAGGGGACACCAAACACGAAAGTCTGGGTGAACAAAAGTGTGAATAAATTTTAGTATAAAAAAATCAAATCACTATTGACTTTTATTTTTTTTTTGCGTATTGTTAGTCAAATTAAAATGAATTAATCTTTTGCAAAAACATTACACATCTATACGTGTTCGGTATGCTGAAACTGATCAAATGGGAGTAGTTTATCACGGAAACTACGCACAATTTTTTGAGATTGGTCGTACCGAATGGCTACGTTCTCTGGGCGTTACTTACAAATATATGGAAAAAACAGGAATCATGTTGCCTGTTATTTCTTTATCTTGTAACTTTAAAAAATCAGCATTATACGATGATGAATTAACCATTACAACCATTTTAAAAAAAACACCTTCAGTAAAAATTGAATTCGACTATGAAATTACCAATCAGAATAACGAACTTATTTCAACTGGAAACACCGTGTTAGCATTTATTAACAATGAAACAAAAAAACCGATGCGTTGTCCCGATTATATTTTAGATAAATTAGCTATCTTAAAATAGTTAATCAAACAAGTAAAAACATATGAAAATATATACTAAAACAGGTGATAAAGGTACCACTGCCCTATTTGGAGGCACTCGAGTTCCAAAACACCATTTAAGAATAGAAAGCTATGGAACCGTTGACGAACTCAACTCTTACATTGGGTTAATTAGAGATCAAAACATTAACGACACTTTAAAAAAGAAATTAACAAAAATCCAAAGCGATTTATTCACATTAGGAGCAATGTTAGCTACACCACCAGAAAAAGAAACTTTAAAAAGTGGTAAAGAACGCTTAAACATTCCTAAAATTAATGAAGAGTCAATTCAGTTTTTAGAAGACGATATTGACCTTATGAATAAGGACCTACCCCAAATGACACACTTTGTATTACCAGGCGGTCATCAAACCGTGTCATTTTGTCACATAGCACGCTGCGTATGCCGTAGATCGGAACGATTGGCTGTGGCTTTAAATGAAGAAGAAACAATTAGTGAAACTATTTTAAAGTATTTAAACCGACTTTCTGACTACCTTTTTGTGTTGGCACGAAAGTTGACTCAAGACTTACAAGCTGAGGAAATTAAATGGATTCCTGAAAAGCTTTAACTAAGTTCTTTAATTATTGATTTCACATTTTTTAAAAAAAACTTGACTTTCTACAAAAAAAAATTATTTTTGCGGAAATCTTATTAAACAGATAAAGAAATGTATTGGACACTTGAATTAGCATCTTATTTAGCAGATGCACCCTGGCCTGCAACTAAAGACGAATTAATTGATTACGCTATTCGTACTGGAGCACCATTAGAAGTGGTAGAAAACTTACAAGATATCGAAGATGAAGGTGAGGCGTACGATTCTATTATTGAAATCTGGCCAGATTACCCAACAGAAGAAGATTATCTTTGGAACGAAGATGAATACTAATAAAATACAATCTTAAAAAGTCTCTGTTACAGAGGCTTTTTTTTTGCTTACTTTTAAGCACCCTATAAAACAACTATAAAACGCTAATTAAAAACAACTTAATTAGCTATAAAACAATATTTTACAAATGAGCGTTTTAAATTCGATTATAAAACTATTTGTTGGAGACAAACAACAAAAAGACCTAAAGTCACTACAACCGATCGTTGAAAAGGTACGATCTTTTGAAAATTCATTAAGCAGTTTATCAAATGATGAATTACGGGCAAAAACAATCGAATTTAAATCGAAAATTAATGATGCTACGAAATCTTTTCTTGACAAAATAACTGAACTTGAGGAAGAAGCTAAAAGTGCAGACATCGATCGTCAAGAAGAAATTTATGCAGAAATAGACAAATTGAAAGATGAAGCTTACCAAGCTTCTGAAGCTGTTTTACTAGACATTATGCCAGAAGCTTTTGCTGCGATAAAAGAAACAGCAAAGCGCTTTACCAATAATGAAGAATTAGAAGTAACTGCCACTCCTTTTGATAGAGAATTATCAGCTACAAGAGAACACATTACCTTAGAAAGCGACAAAGCTTTTTGGGCTAATTCATGGGATGCAGCAGGAAAAGAAGTAATTTGGGACATGGTTCATTACGATGTTCAGTTAATCGGTGGATCTGTATTGCATCAAGGTAAAATTGCCGAAATGATGACAGGGGAAGGTAAAACGTTAGTTTCTACACTACCTGTATACCTAAACGCTTTAACAGGTAACGGAGTTCACGTTGTTACTGTAAATGATTACTTAGCAAAACGTGACCGTGCGTGGATGGCTCCTATTTTTGAATTCCACGGATTAAGTACAGACTGTATTGATTTTCACCAACCAAACTCTGAAGCACGTAGAGAAGCTTATAATGCAGACATCACTTATGGAACTAATAACGAATTTGGATTCGATTACTTACGTGATAACATGGCAAACTCTAGGAAAGACTTAGTACAACGTGCGCCAAACTACGCTATTATTGATGAGGTGGATTCTGTTTTAATTGATGATGCTCGTACACCATTAATTATTTCTGGACCAGTACCACAAGGAGATACCCATGAATTTAATGAGTTAAAACCTTTGGTTGCTGATTTAGTTTCACTTCAAAATAAATATTTAGTAGGTGTTTTAGCAGAAGCAAAACGTTTAATTAAAGAAGGTGATACTAAAGAAGGTGGTTTCTTATTATTAAGAGTTTACAGAGGTCTTCCAAAAAATAAAGCCTTAATTAAGTTTTTATCACAAGAAGGAGTTAAACAAATTCTTCAAAAGACTGAAAACTTTTACATGCAAGACAACAATAAGCTAATGCCTGAAGTTGATGCAGAGTTATGGTTTACCATTGAAGAAAAAAATAATCAAATTGACTTAACTGATAAAGGTATTGCACACCTTTCTGATATCACAAAAAATGAAACTTTCTTCGTTTTACCAGATATTAGTGTAAAAGTTGGTCAAATAGACAATAGTGACGCTACTCCTGAAGAAAAAGCAGATCAAAAAGAAGAATTATATCGTGAGTTTAGTATAAAAAGTGAACGTATCCACACAATGAATCAACTTTTAAAAGCGTATTCAGTTTTTGAAAAAGATGTGGAATATGTTGTGATGGATAATAAAGTAATGATTGTAGATGAGCAAACAGGTCGTATTATGGACGGTCGTCGTTACTCTGACGGACTACATCAAGCAATCGAAGCAAAAGAAAATGTAAAGATTGAAGACGCTACACAAACTTTTGCAACCGTTACTTTACAGAACTACTTTAGAATGTACCGTAAGTTATCTGGTATGACGGGTACAGCGATTACTGAAGCAGGTGAATTCTGGGAAATTTACAAACTAGATGTTGTTGAAATCCCAACAAACAAACCAATTCAAAGAGACGACAAACAAGATTTAGTTTATAAAACAACTCGTGAAAAATATAACGCAGTAATTGAAGATGTTGTAAAATTAGTTGGGGAAGGAAGACCAGTATTAGTTGGTACTACTTCTGTTGAAATTTCTGAATTATTAGGAAGAATGTTACAAATTCGTAAAATTCCTCACAATATCTTAAATGCAAAATTACACAAAAGAGAAGCAGATGTAGTTGCAGAAGCTGGTAAACCTGGAATAGTAACAATTGCAACTAACATGGCGGGGCGTGGTACCGATATTAAATTATCTGATGAAGTAAAAGCTGCAGGTGGTTTAGCTATTATTGGTACAGAACGTCATGATTCACGTCGTGTAGACCGTCAGTTACGTGGTCGTGCAGGACGTCAAGGAGATGTAGGTTCTTCTCAATTCTATGTAGCTTTAGACGATAACTTAATGCGTTTATTTGGTTCAGATAGAATTGCAAAAATGATGGATAGAATGGGATTAAAAGAAGGTGAAGTAATTCAGCATTCTATGATTTCAAAATCTATTGAAAGAGCGCAAAAGAAAGTAGAAGAAAACAACTTTGGTATTCGTAAGCGTTTATTAGAGTATGATGATATTATGAACGCACAACGTGAGTTTGTATACAAACGTCGTCGTCATGCCTTAGACGGAAAACGTTTACAAATTGACATTGCAAATATGATTTATGATACTTGTGATTCAATTGTAAGACAAAATAAAGAAGCTAAAGATTTCCAAAACTTTGAGTTCGAATTAATTCGTTTCTCTGCTATGACTTCTCCTTTTTCTGAAGAAGAATTCAATAAAGAGTCAGACCAAGAATTAATTGACAAATTATACAAAATAGTAACTGAACATTACAAAAACGATGCAGAAAGAAATGCTGAAAATGCGTTCCCTGTAATTAAAAATGTTTTTGAAAATGAAGGTGATCGTTACGAACGTATTGTGGTTCCTTTTACCGATGGTACTAAAAACTTACAAGTAGTTACCAATTTAAAAGAAGCTTACGAAAGTGAAGGAAAATCATTAATAAACGACTTTGAAAAAAACATCACCTTAGCAATTATTGATGAAAACTGGAAGGATCACTTACGTAAAATGGACGAGTTAAAGCAAACTGTTCAAAATGCTACATACGAACAAAAAGATCCTTTATTAGTTTATAAGTTTGAAGCTTTTGAGTTATTCCAAGAAACGATTGATAAAGTAAACAAAGAGGTTTTATCTTTCTTATTCAAAGGAAAACTACCAAGTCAAGAAGCTTCACAAGTATCAGAAGCTCGTGAAGAACAACGTGAGCAATTAGATTTACGTAAAGATGAAGTTCAAAACTCAACTCAACAAGCTATTAGTAATGCTCGTAACCAACAAACTCAAGAACAACAAGTAGTAGAAACTGTTGTGCGTGAGCAGCCAAAAATTGGTCGTAACGAAAAAGTTACTATCAAAAATGTAATGTCTGGTGAAGAGAAAGAAGTTAAGTACAAACAAGCTATTCCTTTATTAGAAAAGGGAGAATGGGTATTGTACAACAAATAATATTAAAACAAATTATATATAAAAAGCTCGGTAAAAACCGAGCTTTTTACTTTTTCATAACCTTTACAACACTTTTTAGTAAAGATTTTATTACTAACACTTTATAATTACTTCACTTTTTAAAAACATTCGAAAAGTAACTTTGATAAACATCGAAGTACACTTAGAATGAAAAAACACAAAAGACGTAAATTAGATATTGCTGTAATATCAGATGTACACTTAGGCACTTTCGGTTGTAGAGCCACTGAGCTCAACAATTACCTAAAAACCATTAATCCTAAGATTTTAATTTTAAATGGTGATATTATTGACATTTGGCAATTTAACAAACGGTATTTTCCTAAGCCTCACATGAAAGTCATCAAGCAACTGATGAATTTTATTACCTCTGGAACAAAAGTGTATTACATCACAGGAAATCATGATGAAATGTTACGAAGATTTAAAGGGTTTCGTTTAGGAAGCTTTGAAATCGTAAACAAAGTGGTGTTAGATATCGATGGTAAAAAAGGGTGGTTTTTTCACGGAGATGTTTTTGACGTAACCATGCAACATTCCAAATGGCTTGCTAAGTTAGGCGGCATGGGGTATGATTTTTTAATCCTAATTAATACCATTGTAAACTGGATAAGTCATAAAATGGGGTATGGCAGACTATCATTTTCTAAAAAAATTAAAAATAGTGTAAAAAGTGCTATTAAATTTATTAACAATTTTGAAACCACTGCTGCCGACATTGCTATCGATGAAGGATACGATTATGTGGTATGCGGACATATTCATCAACCAGAAATAAGAATTATCAAAACTGAAAAAGGAAGTACTACTTACTTAAATTCTGGCGATTGGATTGAGAATTTAACTGCATTAGAATATAAAAACAACAATTGGTCTTTATACGAATATGAAAAAGATGAGATCGCTAAAAATATTCATTTAGACTACCCTGTAAAAGATTTAGAACTCATCAGTTCTGAACACAATAACAGTGAACTTTTTTCAGAATTACTTAAAGAGTTTAACATTAAAACCCAATAATCATGAAGCCGTAATAGGCATTAAGTTAAAGAATGGTCAGCACCTATTTAAATAGGTGATTTTCTGAAAACAATCAATTATAAAAAAGTTAAAAAGATGAAAATATTATATGCCTTTCAAGGAACAGGAAACGGACATGCTAGTAGAGCCTTAGAAATTATTCCACATTTACAGAGGCGTGGTGATGTTGATATATTGGTTAGTGGATCACAATACGAAATAAGCCTCCCTTTTGATATTAAATATAAATTACATGGATTGGGCTTCGTTTTTGGTAAAAAAGGTGGAATTGATCTAATAAACACCTTAAAAGACTTAAACCTAAAGAAAGTTTACAAAGAGGTTAAAATACTTCCTGTAAAAGAATACGATTTAGTTATCAACGATTTTGAACCAATATCAGCATGGGCATGCTTATTTAGAAACGTACCTATTATTTCATTAAGCAACCAAAATGCTTTATTAAATGAGAAAAACTCTGCCTTTAAAAAGTTTAGGTTAGAACGCTTAATTATTAAATACTACGCTCCTGCAAAAAACAAATTCGGATTTCATTTTAAAACTCATTCTTCTTCTACCTTTTTACCCATAATCCGTAAAGAAATTCGTTATAGAAATATTACAAACAAAGGGCATTATACCGTGTATTTACCCTCTTATAGTGATGAAAAAATAATCAAAGTACTTTCAAGCATAAAAGACATAAAGTGGCAAGTCTTTTCTAAAAAAACAAAAGAACATCAATTCTTCCATAATATTACTATCCTACCAATTAACGACGATGTTTTTATCCGTAGCATGGCTTCAGCCAAAGGAGTAGTTTGTGGTGCTGGTTTTGCAACACCTACTGAAGCCTTGTATTTACGTAAAAAATTATTGGTTATTCCTATGAAAAATCAATATGAACAGCAGTGCAATGCTGTCACATTAAAAGAAATGGGAGTTACAGTCGTGAAAAAATTGAGTAAAAAACAGCTTCCTAAAATTGAAAAGTGGATTAACACTAACAAAATTATTGAAGTTCACTACCCTGACGTTACTGAAGATATGTTAGATGCAATTATTTTACCGTATTACAACAAAACTATTTTACCCGAAATTACCATTGAATAGTTTCTGAACCAATACTTTGTAAAAAATCGTTGGTTTTAGAAAAATGTTTGTTCTCAAACCAATACCCTCTATTAGCACTTAATGGTGATGGATGCCCTGAAGTTAAAATATGATGTTTATTTTTATCAATAAGCTTTGCTTTTTTCTTAGCAAAACCACCCCAAAGCAAGAATACTACATCTTCTTTTTCTTCGGATATTTTCTGAATCACAGCATCGGTAAACTGTTCCCACCCTTGTTTTTGATGACTCCCGGCCTCTCCTGCTCTAACCGTTAAAGTAGCATTTAACAATAACACTCCTTGTTTTGCCCAACGAGACAAATCGCCACTTTTAGGGTATGGAATGTTTACATCTTTTTCTATTTCTTTAAAAATATTAATAAGTGACGGTGGGTGTGTAACACCATCATGTACCGAAAAGCACAATCCGTTTGCCTGCCCTACTCCATGGTATGGATCTTGCCCTAAAATCACCACTTTTAAATCATTCAACGCACAGAAATCAAACGCTGCGAAAATATCTGACCCTTTTGGGTAACACGTATGTTTTGAGTATTCATTTTTAACAAAACCGGTAAGATTTTCAAAATACGGTTTCTCAAATTCTGATTGTAAAATATTTTTCCAGCTATCATTAATTTTTACTTGCATTGTTTGTTATTTTTGTGATTCTCAAAAAAATCTGTCAGTTCGAGTGGTTTTCTGACAAAGGAATAAAAATGTATCGAGAACTCTTTACATCTCGATACAAATTTGTTTGTTCCTCACAAATTAACTCGATGTGACAATTAAAAACAAAAATAGAAATTTGATAGTGAGTATTACAGAAAAAACACTTCAAGATTTAGAATTCACAACGGTTTTAGAACAAGTTGCAATGCATTGTATTTCTAGTTTAGGAAAAGAAAAAACAATGCAAATTCAGCCTATTTCAAACAAAAAAAAGTTATTTTTTGAACTGAATATGGTTAATGAATATTTGGCTTCATTTGAAAATGAAAACAGAATTCCGAATCATTATTTTGAAGATATTTCTGAAGAAATTAAACGACTTGCTATTGAAAATAGTTTTTTAGAAACAGATGGTTTCTTAAAAGTTGCTTCAGTTTCAGAAACTGTAAATGAACAAAAGAAGTTTTTAAAAAAATTTCAAACCTACTACCCTACACTGTTTGCACTAAGTGATGAAGTTGAGCTTACTACCGTTATTGTAGATAGTATTAAGAAAGTTATTACTCCATTCGGTGAAGTTGCCGACAATGCGTCTCCTACTTTAAAACAAATACGAAAGGAAATTGGCTCAGTAAGAGGCAAAATTTCAGAAAGTTTTTCACGTGCCTTAAGTAAAAATATAGCTAGTGGATATTTAGATGATATTAAAGAGACAGTGATTGATAACCAGCGTGTATTAGCGGTTTTGGCTATGCACCGACGTAAAATAAAAGGGAGCCTATTAGGTTCATCAAAATCAGGAAACATTGTTTATATCGCTCCACAAGCAACACTTTCTTATAGTAGAGAGTTACAAAACTTGGTGTATGAAGAAAAACAAGAAGTAGTACGTATATTAAGAGCTTTAGCCGGTGAAATAAGACCTTTAACCCCTCTATTAACTGAATACGTTTCGTTTTTAACGCATTTGGATATGGTTGGTGCAAAAGCAAAATATGCTAAGACGATTAACGGATTACTCCCAAAAATTACCAAAGAGAAAAAAGTGTTTTTCAAAAATGCTTTCCATCCTATTTTATGGCAAAAGAACAAGGCTAAGAATATTGACACCATACCGCAAACCATTCAGCTAGATGAACAACAACAAATTATTGTTATTTCAGGACCGAATGCGGGAGGAAAAAGCATCACTTTAAAAACTATTGGTTTACTACAGGCTATGTTACAAAGCGGCTTGTTAATCCCAGTACATGAACGTAGTGAAACTACACTTTTTAGTACTATTTTAACAGATATTGGCGACAATCAATCTATTGAAAATCAACTAAGCACGTACAGCTATCGCCTGAAAAACATGCGCTTTTTTCTTAGAAAATGCAACGAAAACACCTTGTTTTTAATTGATGAATTTGGTACAGGATCAGATCCTGAGTTAGGTGGTGCTTTAGCTGAAATTTTCTTAGAAGAGTTTTATGAGAAAAAAGCCTTCGGAATTATTACTACGCACTATGCTAACCTAAAAGTATTGGCAGATGAATTAGATAATGTTACCAATGCTAACATGCAATTCGATGAACGCACTTTAGAACCGTTGTATAAGTTGTATGTTGGACAAGCAGGAAGCTCTTTCACCTTTGAGGTAGCACAGAAAAACGGAATTCCATATAGTTTAATCAACCGTGCTAAAAAACGTGTAGAAACTGAAAAAATTCGTTTAGATAAAACGATTTCCAAACTTCAAAAAGAGAGAAATCGCCTGCAAAAAACATCTGAGAGTTTAAACAAACAAAAATCAAAAGGGCAAGAACATATTGAAAACTTACAAGAAAAAGAGCTTAAAATACGTGAAAAGCTAGAAGGTTTTCAAGAATTATATGATAACAATCAACGTATGCTTTCGTTGGGTAGAAAGATTAATGAGTTATTGAACAAGTACTTTCAAACCAACAATAAAAAAGAATTGTCAACTAACTTTTTTAAATGGGTAACCGCTGAAAAAACAAAACATTTAAAAAAGAATCCGCCACAGCAGAAAACCAAAATAGAAAAAAAACAAGAAAAAGCAGCAACACAGAAGCAACAAGAAGCAATTAAAAAAGTAGAAAAAGAAGTGTTGCAAAAAGTTGTGAAGGTTCGGGAAGAAAAAGAAAAAGAAGCCGAAAAAATTGCCAAAGAAAAAGCTGCTTATGTTTTTAAAGTTGGCGATCGCGTTCGTTTAGTTGATGGAAATGCCGTGGGTACTATTGATAAAGTAGAAAAGAAAAAAGCGTTTATTAATTACGGGATGTTCACCACTGAAGCAAAAATTGAACAGTTAGAATTGGTGGAACGCGCAAAAAAATAGCTATAAGCTATCTAAAGGGCTACTTATATTTTTAATAGATGCTTTAGATACATGTGTGTAGGTTTGCGTTGTTTTGATACTATGATGACCCAAAAGCTTCTGAATAAAACGTAAATCTGCACCACTTTCTAATAAATGTGTTGCATAACTATGACGTAGCCCATGAATACCTATTTGTTTATTTATACCTGCTTT
Source organism: Tenacibaculum gallaicum (assembly GCF_003387615.1). Classification (GTDB taxonomy): domain Bacteria; phylum Bacteroidota; class Bacteroidia; order Flavobacteriales; family Flavobacteriaceae; genus Polaribacter; species Polaribacter gallaicus. The sequence continues at coordinate 205,692 of NZ_QUNS01000004.1, forward strand.
TTTCATCGCTCTTTTAAATACTTTTTGTACGCTTGTAGTACTATACTGCCCACCATACTGACCTTCAAATAACCAACTTTTTGGTTTATACGATTTGTAGTATGTCCGCAAAAGTGTGAGAACAGATTCTGGTAGGTTTACATAACGATCTTTTTTACCTTTTCCTTCTAGTATAAGTACCTGCATACGTTTGCTATCTATATGTGTTATTTTCAATCCTACTACTTCACTTACTCGCAAACCCATTCCGTAACACAATTGTAGCATTAGTAAGTGCTTTGGATTTTCTACCGCTTTGAACGTTTTTCTAATATCTGTTTTACTCAGCATTTTAGGCAAAGTCTGTGGTTTTTTAGGACGAGGAATATCAAAAAACATACGTTCTTGATGTAATACTTGTTCAAAGTAAAATTTTATAGCATTGATTTTTCCATTAATTTTCCGTTCTTTCATTTTTTCTACTTTTACGCAATACAAAAAGTAGTCTTTGAGGCGTTTAGGTGTAAGGTTATTAACTGAATAACTTTTTAAAATCTTTAGGAGATGTATAAATTCAGAAACATAAATTTTGATCGTATTTTGGCTATATGCTTTGAGCTCTAATTGAGCTATAAAATTAGAAAGCGCTTGTTCGTTAACTGCATGAATTTTAGATTTTTGTTGAATAAAGATAGATTTTAAAGGTATGTTTAGAGCCTTTCGCACAACAGGCAAATCTGGGAGATGCCAAGCGCGTTTCGTTTTACTCCATTTAGCAGACGGAAATCTTTTTCTCAACGCATTTTTCTTTTCAATCGTATACTGAAAAGATATAAAGATTCTGTTTTCTCCATTATGTTGGTTGGGTGTAAATGTATATTGAGAAAAATCCATGTCTGTAATTTGTATATTAATTCGTTTGTCGAATTTAAGTAATTTGATTTTTATATACAAATTACAGACAGCAAAAAACAAAACATAAACCATTGATTAAGAACCAAATAAACAACACGCAATATTTAAAATAAAACAATTTTGTTTGATAAAGAAATGTCCATATATTTGGGTGTTGGCTGTAATTATAAAAAAATGGAGAGAGGAATAATATATACAATTTTTGATTGGATTATAGAGAACTTAAAGTATCTAAATCTTGTTGAATATTTTAAAAAAATAGCAGAAAAAATATATCCAAGAAATACTAGAACTGCTTCTAGGGCTGCTGTTGATTTATTTATAATACTTAAATGGATAGTGATTAGTCTTTTTTGGTTTTTTAATATAAAAAACTCTTTTGCAAACACAATTGTTTGGTATTTAATCTTTTGCAACTTATACACTTATTTCTATCATCACTCTTGGTCAAAAAAATTAGCGAGAAATGAATTTGACCTTGACCGAATAAAAAGAAGGTTTTTGAATTTATTGTTATCAATTGCGTTCAACGTGACCTGTTTTGGTTATTTATTTGCTCAACCTTTTTCCTCTAACTTTAAATGGCAAAATGGTTATTCAACATTATCTGATTCACTTCTCTTTAGTTTATCAAATTCAATAACTTCAAGTTATGAACCTGTAACTATTATTAGTAGTGTCGGACACAGAATTTCTTTAATAGAGACAATAATATCATTTGTTTTCTTAACAATAATTTTAGCAAATTCAATTCCTCAAATAAAAGAAGTAGATTAATGGCATACAGAAACAAAACTTATGTTTGCTTTGATGCAGATGGAGATATAGAATATTATAGAGCAATGCAGCAATGGAAAGCTGCTGACCATATCGATTTTAACTTTTATGATGCTCACGATTTAAATAACTTACGAGATGACAGTAGTGAAGAAACCATTAAACGAAGACTTCGTGAAAGATTTAATGACACTAAGCTTTTAATAGTTTTAGTTGGGAGCCAAACTAGATTTCATTATAAATATGTTCGTTGGGAAATTGAAGTGGCCTTAAAATTAGAAATCCCGATAATAGCAGTAAATATTTTAGATAATCAAACTCGTGTTTGGGACAAATATCCACCTATTTTAAGAGATGAATTAGTACTAAATGTACAATTTAATCAAATTCTAATTCGACATTCAATAGACAATTGGATTGATGAACATAAAAGACTTGTTTCTCAAGACGAGAAGAACAATAGAGTTTGGAAAGAACATATCTACAGAAACTTAGGATTGATATAAAAACTACAGCCAACAAGGTGTATAGTGCATACCCTTCGGGATACACACCATACACAGAACGTTAGGTGTAATTTAAACAAAATGAATAACATTGAAAGACAAGAAGCTGCATTACAATTAATAGTTCATACTCTAAAAGACAGAAGTGGACGAATGGATTTTTATCGCCTTGAAAGGGAACTTCATCGTTCTGGGCATACTTATTTTGAGCCTGCTTTTTTAGCAGATAGATTACAACAACTAGAATTAGCAGAATATACACCTTTACAGAGTATTAAGTTAACGCAAAAAGGATGGGATTTTACAACTTTCTATGATTTGAGAATGGAAAGCAACAAAGAAAACGAAACTCAATATCTAACAACAGAAAATTTAAAACTTCAAAACGAAAATCTAAAACATCAGAATTCGGTTGTTGAAAAACAATCGGAAATTGACAATTTGACTATTGAAAATCTCAAATTACAGAATACTCAATTAAAGAGATATATTATTTATTCGGTTATCGCATTTGTAGCAGGAGCCATTTTGACAAATTTAAAGCCTATTTGGAATTTAATAAAATCCCTAATTTAGTTCTAAAAATCAATTTTCTTCAGTAACATATCACTAAGACTACAGACTAACTAATTGGTAAACACCTAATTAATTCACACATAAAGTATGGGAGAAAATAAAGAAACTAATGAAATCCTTCAGCAAATACTGAAGTTAATGGCTAAAAACGAAGTAAGAATTGATACCAAGGAACGAATGTCGGAAGGTGATGGTTTAATTAAAAAAGCAGAAAAAGAAGGAGAAGATGCAGCCAACAAACTTCAAACAATCTTCGATCGTATACATGATAAATTATTCACCATTAATAGTATTTTGATAGCACTTTATATTGGTTTTGCTAAATTCCCAGCGGATAACCCACTATTTAGCTTATGGTATGTTCTTTTACCTATAGGGAGTATTTTTTATCTAGTATATATTGAAATCTCTCAAATGAGTATCTTCAGGCATGCCTCACAAAGAATGAATTGGAATTTTTCTACAGATGTTGAAAAATATGGACGAATGATAAATAGACAGAATCTAAAGTCTTTGCTTGCGTGGATTATTACAATTCTATTAGTTATCTTTCTTGCTATAAAAGTTCTAATTTAGAATTTAAACCAACTACACCTAACAATGGTAACCGTTGCACAAGCTATTAATTTCACCAAAACAAGATATAAATAAGCCCTTTTGAGGGCTTTTATTTTACAATGTAATTTAGTTTCAGGTTAAAGATATGAGGCTTAAAAAGAAGTAAAATACGGTGTATGGTTACTTTTAAAGAAAAACAAACCTCTTGCTTGTTTACTGCTCCACTTTTAGTACGTTTTTCAATGAACTTCAGATACTTTTTAAGATTGTAAGCTATGGCCGAGAGCTGCATACATTTGTTGGCCTGGTTAATTCCTATAGTATTTACTTTTCTTAGTCCCATAAACTGGGTTAGGGTACCAAACACCGGTTCTACAGTACTTTGTCGTTTGGCTTTCATATAACGACCCTGCGGACTGTTCACCCGGGCTATATTACGTTGGTACTCTCCTCGGTAATACGTTACCGTAAATTTCTTTTCCTGTGCTGTCCTGCCTAAACATTGCCTACGTATAGGGCAATCGATACAGACTTTTTTAGATGCACGGTATTCTTTCTTCTTTGTATTGTTCTTTTTCTCGTAAAACACTTTTTTAAAAGGAATCACCTTTCCTTGTGGACAGATATAATGATCTTCGGATTCATTATAGGTAAATCCATTTGGACTCCCTTTATAGGTACCATGGGGTGGGATAAAACTCTTGATTTGTTTCTTCTCTAAAAAGGCATAGTTCTCGCCGCTGCTATACCCCGTATCGGCTACACAGTTTTCCCATACCAAGCCTGAGTTCCATAATCGCCGCTGTACCCTTTTTACAATATCAGGGAGTTGTTGGTTGTCCTTGCCATCGGCATGGTAGGCTTTAATATCCGTTATAACATGATTGGAGGTATCTACAGTAAGTTGGGAGAGGTAATTGAGTTTCCTAGCCTTTCCCGGTTTCACACTGATACGGGCATCGGGATCGGTAGGACTGTAATGGGTTTTATTGCTGGTATATCTGGCTCCTTTATTGCCTGCCCCGGGACGCCCGTCCTGTTCTTTTGCCCATTTGATATTCCTGCTGGCAATATCTTGTAACTCCTTTTTACTGGCCGATAGGGTTTGTTGTTCCTTCCCTGCCTTGTTCTCTTTCGCCTGACGTAACGATTTGTCCTTGTCTCTTTTGCTAATATGACGAACCTTACGAAGGTGTGACTCCAACTCTTCCTCAGGCACTTTGAGCTCCAAACTGTCCATCGAGGCATTGGCTTTTACAGGGGCACTGTCGATAGCCTGGGTATGGCCGCTGACCATCCCCGAAGACACACATAATTCAAATACCTTAGTAAAAACTTCTTCAAATACTGCTTCAGGAAACAATTGACGCGTACGACTCATCGTAGAGTGCCAGGGAAGTTCTTCATCGATATCGTAACCTAAAAAGAATAAAATATCCAACCAGACACAGTTTAATAAACACTACCGGATCGATACTCTTTTGTCCGCTACTGCCATAGTAGCCTTTGGTTAACTGGTATAGATAATCTAAATCCAATACCTTTTTTAACCGGCGGTAGAAATTTTCTTTGGGAACGCGTTCACTTAACTGAAACTGATTGAATAGCTTTTCCTGATATTGTTTTTTGCCTTGCATCCTTCAATTTAAGAATCTTATGAAAGGAAAATATCAACATAATGTCAATTTTTTGCTAACTTGTGCAACAGGCACAATGGCTATAAGTAATTGCTTACTTTTAGCTTACTTACGAAAAACTGAATGAAAAAAATTATTTTATTACTCATGATTTTTATATTATCTAATTGTGGATCAGTCAAAAAAAATAAAACTGAAGTTGAAACACAAAATTGGATAAATAGTCAAAACTTTGTTGTTGTTAGACCTAATAATTGGAGACCAATAAAACATCATGGTTATGTTGGTTATACTCCCATTAAAAAAGGAGATAATTTCTTCAATAATTTGGTTTCTATTTTTCAATATCAGCTAAAAGAAAAACCTTCGTCATTAAAGGAGTTTTCTTTAAGTCAAATAAAAGAAACCAATAAAACCCTTAATATTACATCTCAAGAAGCCTTATTAGTTGAAAACAGTCAACTCGGAGATGTTTACACTCTTGAAACCGAATCAAAGTGGAACGGAAAAAACTATAAAAGATATACTATCTATTTTGAACATAATGAAGAATATTATAATTACAATTATTCTTCTCTTAAAAGTATTTATGACACTAATTTTAAAGAAGCTATGGCTATACTTCTGAGTATTGAGTTTAAAGAATAAAGTACTAAGTACAACAAAGAACTGAGGTAAAAAACAAGTAAATTTTACAAAATCTTATACCAAAAGCAACTAGATAAAGTAAATCTGTTTATCGATAAGGATTATTTGAAAGAGTTCAATACTACCAACAAACAGCTATTGAGTGCCTTTCCCGATATAGAATTCACGATAAATGAAATATTCGGAGACGTTAACAACGTTATAACCTTATATAATTGGAGTGGAACACATAAGAATATCTATAGTAATATTTTACCCACTGATAAAAAAAATAATAGTTGAGAGAGTCAGTATTTATGAATTAAAAATCGCAAAATCGTTAACAGTAAGGCATATCCTGATAAATTATCTTTTTTCCAACAATTAAGTGTAATCCCAGAAAAATTAATAAATCAAAATTCACAAAAAAGAAGTTATTTTTATTGATGAATTTGAAATTCCAAAGAAATTCTACCTTGCTTTCAAAGAAAAATTAGATTACAATAGAGCTTTTATTAAAAAAACCGAAGGGTTTGTAAAAGATAATAACAAGCAATACTATTTTACTTCCAATGATGAATGGTGCAGATATTTATGATAGAATTCAACAAATAATTCCGAATAATATCATTTTACCTTCTTGTGTATATGTGGCATCTCATATAAAACAAAAAGATATTGTTAAACATAAAGAAAAGGTAGGGAAATTAATTTTCGGAAAAGATCCGAAAAACAATTCCGAGAAAATCGATTGGGTTATTGACTTGATGGAAAACAGTAAAACAGACTTTGATTTTAAAGATAACGTTTTAGGTTGACATTTGGACGAAATTTATTTTTATAGTAAGTTTTGGGCTTATAACTGCAAAATATAACTCATCAATAGGAATGGTTTGTGTTGATAAATCCCAAAAAGAAGATCCAACTAATATTATGAACGAAATCAAAAAAATTGCTGATAAGAAAGGAATAGAGTTGTAGGATAACATTATTGAAAAAACTTTTGAGAAAGCCTCTATATTTTCTCATAAAACTCCAACATCTCTTCAACTTCATATTCACTCAAGAAAAGTCAATAACGAGTTGGAATTGTTTGCAGGAGCTCTAATAAAGTATGGACAAAACTTGAGTATAAAAAACACCGCATACAGTAAAATTTTGTAAAGAAATAAGAGCTACACACAATATTGTATCCTATAAAAAGTGCTAGTTCAAGCCTACTTACCCCCTTTTTAATCTTCTATTAGGTTTGTATTTGCTAAATTAGTTACTTAAAAGCATCATTAACCTTACACAGACCATTTGCTACAGTCAAAAACCATATAAATAATATTTAAAATACATAAGTAATAAAAAATAAAGTATGAAAAAAGTAATCTTCATTATTATGATTTTAACAACAATCATATCCTGTAAAAATCAAAATGAATCTAAAGACGAATTAACAGAAATGGAAAAAGGTAGACCTAAAGAAACTGTTTCCTTATCAGGAAAATCATTTGAATATAATTATGGTGATTATGTTTATGAAGTTAATTTTAAATCAGAAACCACATTACATTGGAAATGTGTAAAAGGAAATGAAAAAGGAAGAGAAGCTGATGAAACTTACTCTAAACAAAAACTAAATAACTATACCTTATTTATTTCATGGGTTGAAGAAGATGGATTAGGGGTTAGTCAAGTTATTAACTTAAAAAATAATACTGTTAATACTTTTTTAAAAATAGGCAAAGAAATAATCCCAATTGCAGGGACTATTCATGAATTACAAAAATTAGATGAATAAAAACCAACAGGTATCTAATATAAAACCTAGTTTAACTGTAAGATTCGAATTCATTTATGAAATACGTCAAATTTTAAACCTGGTTTTTAATAATGGTACGTTAAAATAACGTATTACTTTTAGTTAATCTAAAAAAACCTGTACACCTACATCTTTACACATAAAAAACTATAAACAAACACATTAACATCAATCCTAACATAAAAGAAGGGCAAAAAATATGACACCAAACATTAAAAAACTTTTCTCTGAGTTAGAAAAATATGAAAAAGAGGGAACAGATTCTATGGATTGGGTTGAGTATGCCCATCAAGCTATCGATAAAGATATTATTAAGAATCTCGATGAAAAAGATTGGATTTATTTAAAAAACAATTACAAAAATAAATCAGATAATATGAAATCTCTTATTTCGGGACATATTCATCTAAGTAATGTAAATCTTGGTGATATTGAGCTACAAATACTAACAGAAATGGTAATATATGAGCAACTTGATGTTACTTATGAAGCTCTTAGGAAAATTATTTTTAGCTTTATAACTTCAGGAAGAGATTATAGTACAAACCAAAATTTTATCAAGAAAGAACTTAAAGGGGTTTTCTTATCTAAAGAGTCTACCTCTCTGATTAATTTTTTTTTTACTACAAATTTTATTAATAAAACTTTATCTATTGCAAAAGAGTGTGGAGAAGTTCAAAAAAATGAAATTCTAACATTTCTTAAAATATTAAAAACAACGGGAACAGCCGAACCCCAAAAATAGAAAGTAGGCAAACTAAAAATTCAATATTATGAAAAAATTATTTTTATGCTTAAGCTTAGTATTCTTAATTTCTTGTGGAGCTAAAACTGACTTTGAAATTAAAAATGCAGATGGAGAAACTGGAATTATCGTACAAACAAACGGAAGTATTATTATTAATAATGAAGTGAATGGTAATATTTCAAAAGATGGAACTGTGACAGATAAAAACGGAACTGTAATCGCAACAATAGGAGAAGGTAACATACTTCAAGATTCAGAAGGTAAAACTCTAATTAAAATTGACGAAAACGGGAAAATGGACAATGGTTCAGAAACTTTTATCGAATGGTCTGAAAATGGTGAATTAATGAGAGGAAATGAAAGTACAGGAATGAAAATATCACCTGTTAAAAATGACGCGTATAGAAATGCTTCAATTGTATTCTTCTTATATTCTAGTTTTGGAAGTTAACCATCAATAACAAACAAAAAGCTCAAATTGTAAAATTTTACAGTTTGAGCTTTTTTATACTATTTTTTATAATTGCTTAAAACAATTCCTCAACTTCAATAGTTAAGCTATTAATAAAGCTTTCTGCTTTTTTAATGTCGTTATGCAATACTCTGTCATCATTTACTATAGGTACATCTTGTCTAAACATACTTACAAAAGAAGTTAAAAATTCAGAAGTGTTATTTTTTCTAAAAGAAAGTCCTTGAGAAGCATTCATCAATTCAATAGCTAATACAGAACATACATTATCTATTACCTTTTTAGCTTTAACAGCCCCGTTAGCTCCCATACTTACGTGGTCTTCTTGTCCGTTACTTGACACGATAGAATCTACACTAGATGGTGTACAAAGTTGCTTGTTTGCACTTACAATACTAGCTGCTGTATACTGTGGAATCATAAATCCGCTATTTAATCCTGGATTGGACACCAAAAAGTCAGGTAATCCTCTTAAACCAGAAACTAACTGGTAGGTTCTTCTTTCCGAAATATTTCCTAATTCAGCAATTGCAATCGCTAAATAATCTAAAGCTAAAGCTAATGGTTGTCCGTGAAAGTTTCCTCCTGAAACAATAATATCTTCATCAACAAATACATTTGGGTTATCCGTTACCGAATTGATTTCTGTAATGAATGTTTTCTTTACAAACTCCAATGTGTCTTTTGTCGCTCCGTGAACCTGAGGCATACATCTAAAAGAGTAAGGGTCTTGTACGTGTTCTTTTGGTTGTTGAATTAACTCACTACCTTCTAATACCTCCTTAATACGTTTTGCTGTAGCTAACTGTCCGTTATGTGGACGCACCAAATGAATTAGCTCGTTAAAAGGCTCAATTCTTCCGTCAAAAGCTTCTAAAGAAACAGCACCAATAACATCTGCTAAGTACGAAAGTTTATACGCTTTTAATAAATTATGAACACCATAAGCACTCATAAATTGAGTTCCGTTTAACAGTGCTAAACCTTCTTTAGATTGTAAGTTTATTTTCTCCCATCCAAATTTTTCTAATAAACTTTCTCCAGAAACTCGTTCACCAGAAACATACACTTCTCCTAAACCAATTAATGGTAATGAAAGATGTGCTAACGGTGCTAAATCACCAGATGCCCCCAACGAACCTTGTGTATATACAACTGGAAAAATATCGTTATTGTAAAACTCTATTAAACGCTCAACTGTAGCCAACTGTACTCCAGAATGACCATAGCTTAACGATTGTATTTTTAGCAACAACATTAACTTTACAATTTCTTGTGGCACTTCATCACCTGTTCCACAAGCATGGCTCATTACTAAGTTTTCTTGAAGTTGTTGCAAATTATCTCCACTAATCTTAACATTACACAATGAACCAAACCCTGTATTGATTCCATAAATTGGATCACTATGAGTTTTCATTTTTTCGTCAAGATAGGCGCGGCATTTTAATATCTTTTCAGTTGATTCTTCTGATAAAGAAAGTTTTTTATCTAGTAGTAAAATACCATGAATATCTTCTAAACCTACTGGTTGTGAATTTATTATATGTGTAGTATCCATTTTAATATTTTTAAGGTGTACAAAGAACCAAAAAAAAGATAAAACTCCAAGGTGATTTTTTGTAAAAAATAAAGCTTAGTTTAAATAAAATGTTAATTTCTTTGATAAAAAAGTTAAAAAAAGTAACTTCGGCGCCTTAAACACCATATTTTCACTAAACATTAAACAATGAAAAAACTAGTACTTTTAGTCCTCTTAGGAGTTACCATAATTTCATGTAAAAAGGAAGAGAAGCCTGTTAAAGACTACTTAGTTTTAACTGGAAAGATTGACAACTTTAAAAAAAGAAATGTTACTTTAAATGGCTTTCAGTTTGAAAAGAAAATAAAGTTTGATAAAAAAACTGGTTCTTTTATCGATACCCTTAAAATTAATAGAAATGGGTATTACACGTTAGTTTATAATACTAAACCTATTAAAACTATCAATTTATATTTAACAAAAACTGATGATACAGGTATTGTCTTTGATTACGATAACCCTGACTTTATTAATTTTGAAGGTACTAACAAAAGAATAAATAGTTACCTTCATGAAAAACAAAAAACTTGGCCTGAAATACTTGTTAGTGCTAATCAATATTTTGCTTTAGAAGAAGAAGAGTTTTTAGCAAAAACTAATGAATATAAAGATGCTGTAACCGAAGCTTCTATCTCTAAACAATTACCTGCTGATTTCTTAAAAAAAGAAGTAAAAAACATTGACTATGAATGTTTAAGAAACTTATATAATTATCAAGATTATCACAGAACGTTAACAGGAAATAAAGATTTCACTGTTTCTGAAAATTTTCCTGACCCACTAGAAAACTTTAACTATAGTGGTGGCGACTATTCTACTTCATACTTCTATAGAGCAATGTTAGAAACTGAGTTAAACAACATAGCTAAAGAAAAAAACAAAGAAGGTGAAGATTTATACTTGACTTATTTAGAAACAGTTCAAACTGAAGTTACCGATACAATTGCAAAAAATGATTTATTATATAATAGTGCTGAAAGCAGTATAACATATACCAGTGACTTAAAAGAGTTTTACAGAAAATTTATGGCATATTCTACAAATGAAACACATAAAAAAGAAATTACTAAAGACTACGATCTTTTAAAAACTACTGCTAAAGGGCAACCTGCACCTAAATTTACAAACTATGTAAACTATAATGGCGGAACAACTTCTTTTGATGATTTATTAGGACATGGGAAGTACTTATATATTGATGTTTGGGCTACTTGGTGTGCGTATTGTAAAAGAGAAATTCCTTTGTTAAAGCGATTAGAGCAAGAATACCATGGTAAAAACATTGAGTTTGTAAGTATTAATGTTGACGCGAAGGGTAATGACGAAAAATGGAAAGAAACCATTCAAGACAGAGAAATGACTGGTATACAGTTAATGGCAGGTGATAGTCACTTAAAATTAGAGTGGGCACAAAACTTCTTAATTAAAGGATTACCAAGATTTATTTTAATAGATCCTGAAGGTAATATTGTAAGTCCTAATGCTCCTGCTCCATCACAAGGAGAGCGTTTAATCAATATGTTTGAAGAGTTAGGTATTTAAAACTTAAAAACTAACACAAACTAAAAAAAGCAGCTAAAATTTAATTTAGCTGCTTTTTATATTCAGTACTACTTTATAGGTTATAATTAAAAACGATTATCTCCATCTAAGATATCTCCTAAACCACCTAAAACACTTCCTTCTCCTCTATCACCTTTGCCTGTTTGAGGCGCCATTGCTAACACTCTACCTGCTAATCGGCTAAATGGTAATGATTGAATATATACAGTTTCATAACGAACCTCACTGCAAAGCACATTTAACACCTCGTGTTTGTAAAAAATCTCCCTTGCTATAATATGGTAATCCCCCTAACTATTTTAGTTGGACTGTAAGTCCGAACATTCTGAAGTAAAAATAAACGTATTTCTTACCTCTTCCTATCCCCAAAAGTGAATCTCATTCATATCATCTTCAATAGTTAAAACAAGCTTCCTTTAAAATATTATCTCTTTAGGTCTTAAATCAAACCTCTATATTTAATCAAACAAACTAAACGGGTATAGAAGTATTGAAATATTATAGCTTCTATGATGATGAATATAATATATGGACATGCACCCAATGATTACTTTTTTTGTATGAGATAAGCCTCAGAATATTTAACCTATTAAGAATAAACTGTTAAGTTTTATAATATAATTAACAATAATAGACAATAATATAAAGTAAATTGGTTACCTTATTTATCAACTCAAACAAATTATTATGTTTACAAAACAACTAAAGTTAGTTTGTTTACTTTTTTTAACCATTTCAATAATCGGCATTCAAGACATAAATGCTCAAAAAAGGAAAAAGAAAAAGAACAAAGCTAAAACAGAAATTTCTTCTAAATCAAAAAAAAAGGAACCCAAAAAAACAATTAAAAGCTTAACAAAAAGTAGTAAAAAACTAGACGGTTTATTTACTATTTTCCAAGACTCAGTTACCGGTAATGTTAAGTTACTATTGAAAAAAGAACAATTAAACAAAGATTTTATTTATTTCTCACAAATTGCTGATGGTGTTACAGAGGCTGGTGCTTTTAGAGGCGCTTATAAAGGTTCTAGCATTTTCAATATAAAAAAACACTTTAATAAAATTGAGTTTGTTGCTCCTAATACTTCATTTTATTTCGATAAAAATAATGCTATTTCTAAATCAGCCAAAGCAAATATTAGCGATGCTATTATAGCAAGTACTAAAATTTTAGCCTCTGATGAAAAAAAAGGAGAATATCTTATAGATGCTAATACCTTATTTATTTCTGAAGCTTTTACTCGAATTAAAGCTCCAAACTTTCCTAAAAGTTCACCTTTTGCATTTAAGCTAGGTAGATTTGATAAGAAAAAGTCAAAAATAAATACCATAAAAAACTATCCAGAAAACACCAACATTAAAACTGAATATGTATACAACAATCCTTCGGTTTTAAACCAAGGGTCAAGAGCTATTAAAGATGGTAGGTATATTTCTATAAAGGTTTTTCATACGTTTATGAACGTTCCTGAGAACAACTATCAAACCAGAATAGATGACCCAAGAGTAGGTTATTTTTTAACAAACACTAACGATATGACCTCTACACAAACTGTGAACTATAGAGATTTTATACATCGTTGGAAGCTTATTAAGAAAAACCCTGAATTAGCCATTTCAGAACCTGTAAAACCAATTACTTGGTGGATTGAAAACTCAACACCTAAAGAGTTTATTGAAACTATAAAAGAAGGTGTTTTAGCTTGGAACGAAGCTTTTGAAAAAGCTGGATTTAAAAATACTATGGTTGTAAAAGTTCAACCAGATAATGCTACATGGGATGCTGGTGATGTTCGTTACAACGTACTACGTTGGACCTCTTCTCCTAATCCTCCTTTTGGTGGTTACGGACCTAGTTTTGTGAACCCTAAAACAGGAGAAATTTTAGGGGCAGATATTATGCTTGAATATGTTCACTTTACCAATCGTGTGAAATACAATAAAATATTTGGTGATATATCAAAAGCTTCTTCAGAAGAAGAGGCACGTGCTATTTTTACCAATAAAAACAACCTTATGTACTGTTCAGCAGGTCATTTAATGCACGAAAACACCATGTTTGGTAAAACAGTTTTAGCAGTTACAGGTGCTTCTGATTTAGAAATGGAAGGTATGAAAAGAGAAGCTATGAAATCATTAATCATGCACGAAGTAGGTCATACACTAGGTTTAAACCATAATATGAAAGCAAGTCAATTGTTTACTCCAGAACAACTAGCTGACCCTGATTTTATAAAAGGAAAATGCTTAACTGGTTCTGTAATGGATTATGCTGCTATTAATTTAACTCTTGATAGAAGTAAACAAGGGCAATATTATGATACTGCTGTAGGGCCTTATGATATTTGGGCTATTCAATACGGTTATACTCCTTTTAAAAACAGAGCTGAAATGGACGCTTTATTAGCACAATCAACAAAACCGGAATTAATTTTTGGTAACGATGCTGATGATATGCGTTCTCCTGGTAAGGCAATAGACCCTCGTGTTATGACAGGCGATTTATCAAACGATCAAATCAAATATTCAATTAACCGCATTAAACTGGCTAATAATATGATGAAAAACATTAAACAACGTTTTTCAAAAAATGGAGAAACCTATGAAGAACTTAGAAATGCTTATTATATCTTAAACGGACAAGCTGCTAGAGCCGGCGATGTTATTTCTAGATTTATAGGTGGTGTTTATGTGGATAGAGCTGTATCTGGTCAAGAAAGTGCTAACCAACCTTATACCCCAGTAAGTTTAACAGATCAAAAAAGAGCTATGGATGCTTTAAAAACATATGTTTTTGCTCCAGATGCCTTTAAAGCTCCTAAGGACTTATATAACTATTTAGCAAGACAAAGACGTGGATTTAACTTTTTCTCTGGATCAGAAGATCCTAAAATCCATGCTGAGGTTTTAAGTTATCAAAAAAGAGTTTTAAATCATATTTTACACAGAAATACTTTACAAAGAATTTCTGATTCAGAATTATATGGAAATCAATATAAATTAGCTAGTTTTATGACAGACCTTAATAATGCAATCTTTAAGGCTGATATAAACACCAATGTAAACTCTTTCCGTCAAAATTTACAAACTGAATACACCAAAATGCTACTAAAAATGATTAGTAGTAAAAGTAAATATACTAATGCCTCTAAATCTATGGCTTTGTATAATTTAAACAAAGTTAAATCACAGGTAAGTAATGGTGTTGGAAATATTGCTACTAGAGCTCACAAAAATCAATTAAAACTATTAATTAATAACTCACTTAAAGACTTTAAGTAGTTACATTATAGTTATAGCAAAACAAGCCTCATCATTTTCTTATGATGAGGCTTGTTTTTTTGCAGGAAGTTTATAATTTAAACCATGGAGTTATGATTCTAAATGATTTTTAGTATTTTGTACTCCAATCAATTAACTATATGCAACTAGAATCCCTCGTTAAAAATTTTAAAAACAAAGATGTAAAAGCTTTTGAAAGTCTCTACGAAATGTATAAACAAAGCGTTACTGGTGTAATTTACAATATTGTTAGAGATCAAAAAATAGCTGAAGAAATAACACAAGATGTTTTTATAAAAGCTTGGAATAATGCAAATACATACTCTGAGAAAAAAGGGCGTTTTTTTACGTGGATTATTAATATTGCTAGAAATGCTGCTATTGACAAAACAAGATCTAAAAACTTTAAGAACAATTCAAAAAACCTTGATGCTGAAATTTTCGTAGATATATTAGAAAACCATGATAGCTTGAATTCTCAAACAGATGCAATTGGTATAAAAAACTTTGTAAACAAGTTAAAAGATACTTGTATTAAGGTTATAGAGCTTCTTTACTTTAAAGGCTTTACACAAAAAGAGGTTTCTGAAAGTTTAAAGATGCCTCTTGGTACTGTAAAAACTAGAAGCCGAAACTGTATTAACGAATTAAGACTTATGCTTAAATAATGGCTAGAAATAAACACATAGAATCTGGAATATTAGAACTGTATGTAGCTGGAGCTCTTTCTGAAAAAGAAAATGAGCAGGTATATAGTTTAATGATGAAACATCCTGAGATTTTAGAAGAAGTAAAAGAAATTGAAAAGTCAATTTCTATTCTTACGTCTCATGTTGCCCCTAAAGATGTTGAAAATTCTTTTAAAGACGTTTTAATTAAAATGTTACAAGAAAAAGAAGATTCAGTAAAAACAATTCCTTTACGAACATCAAAAAATAATTGGGTAACTTATACTGGATGGGCTGCTGCCTTAGTTGTTGGTAGTACCTTAATTTTGTCTTTAAATAAGAGTGCTAATTTGCAAGGTCAAATAGATACTATTAATGAAGCTAAAGAGCAATATGAAGTTCAATTAGACAAAACAAATACTGATTTAGCTGAAAACAAAAAACTTTTAGCAGTAATAAGAAGTAAAGATATTCTTACCGTTCCGTTACAAGGACAAAAAGTATCTCCTGAAGCTTACGCAAAGGTATATTGGAATAAAAACTCTAAAAACATTTACTTAGATGTGCAAGGGTTACCTAATCCGCCAGAAGGAAAGGTGTACCAAGTATGGTCTTTAAAACTTAGTCCGTTATCTCCTACCAGTTTAGGAACGATAGATAATTTTACAGCTAGTGATACTAAAATATTCACCATTAACAATCCTAATGAATCGCAAGCTTTTGGTATTACTCTAGAGCCTGCAGGTGGAAGCGAAACACCTACTTTAGAACAATTATATACTCTAGGTGCAGTATAATATAATTATTATATATATAAACTAATATAATTATTATATATATAAACTAATATAGCCGCTTAAAGCGGCTATATTTTCGTTGCCATTAATCCTTCTAAAAAAATGACAACTTAATCAAGTCCCCCCGGACTATCATTTACTTTAAAAAGAATATCGTATGGTGGCTTTTGCAGAAAACGGAGTTCCTGGTGTAAAGTGAATTTCTTCCTCTGGATTTGGCTCATTTTGCAACCTCGATTCAGTAGCAAACTGGGTTTCATTCCAAGCAACGTCAAAAATGTTTTCTAAAGCTACACCTAGTGTTATGTTATTTATTTTATAACTAATATTCGCATCAGTAACAAAATAACCTTCTGCAACTATTGAATTGTCTTCATTTGCAGGTCTATCTCCTATATATCTGTAATGTACTCCTCCAGAAAAATTCTTGTAATTATTTACTGATAATCCCCCTGTTACAGTTACTTTAGGTGCTAAAGGAATATTATTTTCACCTGACGGATCTTCAACACTTTCTGCTTTTGTAAAAGTAGCATCACTATCAAAATACAACCAATCTGTTAATTGATATCTAAGGCCTAAATCTATTCCATAACGTTGTGCTTCTCCTGATGGTTCAACAATACCTGCATCTCCAACATAAACTAATTCATCTTCTGAAAGCAAATACCATAATGCTGTATTTATAGCTATTCTTGAAGTAGGCTTCCAAACTGTTCCCAAATCAACACCATAAGCTCTTGGTAATGTTTTTCTATTAGGTTGTGTTGCCACTACCCTAGTATCATTTGAATGAAATCCAATTCCTGATTTTAAAAACAGTTGAATTTTTTCATTTGGAGTATACGTTAGATTTACTTTAGGATTTACTACTACTTGTGATTTAGAAAACGTTTTGTACTCATCTAATAAATAATCATTATAGTTAAACTTTAAGTAATCTAAACGTAACGCTGGTGCTACCATAAATTTTCCGAATTCAAACTCACTATTTACAAAAGCATAATAGTTTGTTTGGTTCACCTTTCCTAATTGAATTTGATCTAACACTTCTTTTCTTTGAAGTGTATGAGATAACTCTAAATTATCTGCAATATCAGCACGTAAACCTGTTCCAAAAGTTAATTCTACAGGAGTATTTGATATATATGTTTTCTTTTTAAATTGTGTATTAAAACCAAAAATATCTCTGTTTTCGGTTTGTTTTATTTGATCTCCATTCACAGGATCGTCTAAAAAGAAAGTAAAGTTTGAGAATAAATTGAAGTTATAATTTGAATAGAAAACGTTTGAAGTTACACTAACGTCATTCTTTAAAACTTTTGAATGTTCTAAGTTTATGTTTGTTCTCGATGTTGTTCCTCCTTCAGTATCATCTATTGAACCAAAACGAGTAATATTTCCATTATCAACTTCTCTTTGTGGTATTTGCCCAGAAGCATCCCATTTACTAGTAAAATGTGAAGCTGATACTGATAAACTACTATTATCCTTTAAAAAAGTTCTATACTTTGTAAAGATATTAATTCTACTAAAATTCTGAGGAGACTCTACAAAACCATCTGTTTCTAAATATTCAATGGCAACATAGGCATTATCAGTACTATTCTTATCTAACAAATTAAACATTCCTAACGTTCTAAATGTATTGAACTGCCCTATACCTACTTCTACTTGACTGTTTTGTAAATATGTTTTTGTTTTAAAATCTACATATCCAGCAGTATTAAAATCTCCTTTACTAGCGTAGTAAGGCCCTTTTCCGAAATTAATTTTTTCAATTGTTTCAGGAATTATAAAGTGTAAGTCACTGTACCCTTGTCCGTGTGCATGAGAAACCATATTCACAGGTGTTCCATCTACCGATAATGCTATATCTGTACCGTGATCTATATCAAAACCTCTTAAAAAAATTTGTTCTGCCTTTCCTCCTCCAGCATGTTGACCGATAAAAAGTCCTGGTACTCGCTGTAGAATTTGTTGAGATGAACTTACTGGTTTTTTATCTAAATCAACCCTAACAATTGTTTGTAATGGGTCTCTTTTATTAGACAATACCATTTCATCTAATAAAAAACTTTTCATCTTTAAGACAACTGTTTTTGGAAATTTTAAATCCTCACTATCTAATTGTAAATTGATTTTTTTATACCCTAAAATTCCAAACTCAATAATATCTCCTACTTTCGAGTTATCTAAAATAAATTCTCCACTAACTTTTGTATGTGTATGACTATTACTGGTAGTATTATATACATACACGTTCTCTAAAGGTTTTTTATTGACATTTAAAACTTTTCCTTTAAAATGCTGTGAAAATACATGGCAGCTACCTAGTAGTACCACTAAAAATAAAATCTTTGTTTTCAAAATATTGAGGTTTGATTATATACTTAAAATTTTTTCTGTCATCAATGGTCCTAATTCAAAAGAGCTTTCTAATAACTCTTCTTTTAAAGCCATAGCTTTATCTTTAACTCCATTTGCCTTGTAAATTTCAGCTATATGATATTGTACTTTAGGCTCGAAAGTTTTATCTACTACATGTGTATTGATTATTTCTAAAGCTTTTGTAAAATCTTTATTTTTATAATAATACCAAGCTAATAAATCGTACGATTGCGGTGTAGGTCTATTCTCTATTTCTTTTTCAATATATGACAATGCTTTTGGTGCATCATTTAATTCTTCTAAATACAATTTAGCTAAATGCTGATTATACATTACACCGTATAGGTTATTTTTTACAGCCGATAAATATACCTCTATATTACTTTCTTTCATTGTTAAATTATTCTTAAACTCGGCTATTTCTGCCTTTAACAAATAGTAATCTGGTGAAGAATGTTCGTTACTTATTATATCTAAAATTCGTAATGCTTCATCCGCATTTTTATCATGAGAATATACTATCCAAGCAATGCCTTTTTTGGCATACGCATTGCTATTATCTAACTCTAATGCTTTTAAGTATAAACTATAAGAGTCTTTTATTTGTCCGTTATGACCATAAAAATCGGCTAAGTTGGTATAACTCCAAGCTTTTAACTCTCTATTATTCGCTTCTTCTGCTTTCTTCATCGCTTTTTCCATAAAACGAATTGCTGAAGACAAATCCCCTTTATAATCATGCCATTTAGAAACTCTTATCAAGTAATCAAAATCGGAATAATCTTCAATTTTTGCTAAATATTCAGAAGCTTTTTGTGGAGCTCCTAACTCTAAATAAACATCAAATAACATTTTTTGAGTGGCATTTAGGTTTTCACCGTTTACCTCAGCTTTTTTTAATAATTCTAGCGACTCTTTGAATCGATGTTGAGAAATATAGTTTCTCGCTAAAGATCTTAAGTGCGAAGCTTTGTTATAATTCGTTTTTTGGTTGATTTTTAATAGCTTTTTTTCCGCTTCTATCAAGTAAGAAATGTTTCCCTTTTCTGAAAAAAGTAATGTATTAGCCTTCGCTAGTTTACTTAAATACGGATATTGTGTTGGCTGATTGTTTAGTTTTTTCTGCCAAAAATCTAATTCTTTTTGAGCTAACGATTCTGAAGTAGTTTTTGTATTTTGCAAATACTTATTATAGGCTTCTTGGTTGGCTACTTTTGTTGTTTTTGAAGTTGTACAACTTAATATGGTACTACTTAAAATAGCACATATAATTATTTTAATAGTTCTCATTTTAGAAGGATTTTTAGTTAAAAATTTGTTTAAAAACTGGTTGCTAAAAAGCAACCAATTTTAATTCTAGGAGGTTTAATCATTCCTTTTTTACCAAGGACTAGCCAAGTATGGAAAAGAACTTAAAAAGTCTTTGTCATTTGCATCTACATTATCGTCTGACAATGTTGGGTTTTCAGAAAAATCTTCTCCTCCGAAAATCAATAATAATTCAACGGTAATTACATCATCTGCCAAAGCTCTACCTGTTAACACATTCGTTCCATCATAAAAAGTTGTTGTACCATCTAACGACACAGTTAATACATCAGTTGCCAATACACCAGCAAAAGTTGCTGCGTCTAAACCTAATGCATTCGTATCTCCATCATTTGCATAAGCAGGGCTTAATGCTTTTAAATTCGTTTCAAACATTACAGCAAAATTTGCTCCTTGCTCTGACGGTATAGTTACATTAAATGCATCTTTCATATCACTATTTACAAAAACTGTATTTACTGCTGGTCTACCCATTTGATCTTTTTGCATATAGCTTCCTGAAAAATCAATAGAAGCCATTGGCGGTATATTATTATCATCATCACTACAACTTGCTAAAGCAAAAATTGATAGGATTGAAATTGCTACGATTTTTATATTGTTAAGTTTCATATCTTTTATTTTTAAAGTTGATTGTTTCTACTGCTTTGTTTTTGTTTCTACCCAAGTATTAATGGTTCCTGAGCCTCCAATCATAGATTTTGGAACTTCTACTGCTACTGATAATACATTAGTACCCGCAAAAGTGTCTGCTCCTGGGTCGTTAAAACCACCTGCATTTCCAGCTATAATTTCACCATACTGAGCAAAATCCATAAAGAAAGGATCATCTCTAGGTCCTGCAAAAAACTGCATCCCCCCTTTACTACCAATAATAGCATTAGATCCATAAGGAGTTATAGAAACTCCATACTCTGATCCATCTTGTGGTAACATGCTACTTAAACCAGTAATTGATGGATTGTATGGACCAAAAAAGTACATTTTTCCATCTCTTGGAATTGCTTGAATTACCAAATCTTCAACATTATCACCAGTATTATCAATATTAAACTCAATCAATACATTTTCATCAAAACTTGCTGCTGCTGTAGCCGATGGACTTAGTAATCCTTGAATATTTGCTACAAACACAAGGTTACTTATATTTTCTCCTTGGAAAGCATAAAAGTCTGTAATATCACTTGACCCTCCTGTTACGTCTGGAGCGTCAATATGATCAGCTGCTAATAACATTATTCCTATTAATGCTAAAGCGCTAGCTCCAATAATTAATTTCATTTTTTTCATGGTTGTAAATTTTAAAGTTAATTACTCATTCAACCTTACTTACGAGAAAATGATAATCTTGGTTTTCATTTTTTAACTTTTTTTTATAAAAATTCACAACCACCTTATTTTACAAGGATTGTAGCTCTTATTTTTTAATCCTCTTCTTTCGTCCCTTAGTTTTTTTAAAAATGAATGTTTATTTTTGAGTACTATGGCTACTATATTAATTACAGGCGGAACTGGTTTAATTGGAAAAGAGTTAACTAAAAAGTTAACTAGTGAAGGACATGTGGTAAATATTCTTACTAGAACTCCTAAAAAGGACAATGAATTTCGTTGGAATGTTGAAGAAAGTTTTATCGATAAAGATGCTTTTACCAACGTAAATTATATTATTCATTTAGCAGGAGCTGGAATTGCGGATAAACGCTGGACTAACAATCGAAAAAAAGAATTAATTGATAGTCGTGTAAAAACTGCAAATTTATTGTTCAATAAAACTCAGGAATATCAAATACCTCTTAAAAAAATTATTTCTGCATCTGGCGTAGGGTATTATGGAGCTGTTACTTCTGATAAAGTATTTACAGAAAAAGATAAGCCTGAAAATGATTTTATCTCTAAAATTTGTATAAAATGGGAAGAAGCTGCTCATCAATTTGAGCAAATAGACATTCCCGTAACTATTTTACGAACTGGCATTGTACTTTCAAAAAAAGGCGGAGCCTTACAAAAAATGAACACACCTTTATTTTTATCTGCTTTAGGTAATGGTAAACAATACATGCCCTGGATTCATATTGATGATTTGTGTAATCTTTATATAAAAGCAATAGAAGACAAGAACTTTACTGGGGTTTTTAATGCTATTGCTCCTGAACATCAAACCAATGAAAATTTCACTAAAATACTTGGAAGTGTTATTAATAAACTGGTGCTTCCTATGAATGCTCCTTCTTTTATTTTAAAAACTGCTTTGGGTGAAATGGCTTATATTTTATTAAAAGGAAGTAAAGTTTCCTCTGAAAAAACAAGTAATACTTATAATTTTATTTTTCCAAACTTAAAAACTGCTTTAACCAATATTTATAATGAATAATAAACTTGAAAATCCTGTTTGGCATTCGTTGTGTGAAACACATGAAAACTTTGCTATTAATTATGATGATGTAAAATTTTACAACCCTACAATTTGTCCATTTGGTGCTTTTACGGATGCTTCAAAAACTACGGAAGCTTTAGATGAATACTCAAAACTGACTGATCAATTCTTTTTAGTCTCTGAAAAAGAAATTCCTACTTATAACAAAGACAACATTCTTTTGTATAAAAAGATTGATGGTTGTCAAATGGTATTAGAGAATGTAACCGAATTAGATATTACCGAAGAAATTATACCATTAACAGAAAAACATGTTGATAAAATTTACAAGCTAGTATGGTTAGTAATGCCTGGATACTATAAAAAAAGAACATTTGACATGGGAAAGTATTTTGGTGTTTTTAAAGATAATATGCTTGTTGCTGTAACAGGACAACGTATACAAACTAACAATTTTATTGAGGTTAGCGCTGTAGTTACTCATCCTAAGTATACTAGAAAAGGATTAGCTAAACAACTTTCTCAACACGTTACTAAAGAGATTTTAAAAGATGGAAAACATCCTATTTTACATACCAACAAAGGAAACCCTGCAATACAGCTTTATGAAAAGTTAGGGTATAAACTAACAAGAGATATGAATTGGTGGTTTTTTCATAAAAAATAAGAGCTCAGAAATTTCTGAGCTCTTTTCTTTTTATTTGGTTAGTTCTGGTACTGATGTATAAATATAATCACCATGTTTACCGGTAAAATATTTACTCATTTTCTTTCCAAACTCTTTTCTTTTTGCTTCATCAGACCAATGTTCTCTATAAAGCTCATTACTTCTTTTTCCCATTTTATCTAAACCTCCCATTGACTCTATTACATAAGCTCTGGTATACTCTGTTCTATCAGATCCCCAAGCATGTGCATGTTGGTAAAATCCTTTTATAAATTCATTTTTTTGAATAACGTTATCTAAATATTGTTTAGATAATTCTTCAAACTCTTCCATAGAGCCATCTTCTGGAAATGCAAAATGTCCTTTTACTACTAACCAAATCATTTCTTTATTGGTAGGTTGTAACATCTTTACTCCTCCAATAGGTGCATAAATCTCATCTGAATGATGATGTGTATAATAGGCATCTTTTTTCTTAAAATATGCTTCTCTTTTATCTTTATCTGGCCAAGCTTCTTTTGCTAATTCACCACTTCTTTGGTTAGCTTTATCAATATTATCCCAAGAAGAATACGTAGTTACAAAAATTATCTCTGTATTATCTGGTGTAAATCGATGTAAAAACACAAATGATCTTAGAATAAACTCATTCTTTTTTACAACTTTATCTAAAAATTCTTTTTCCGTAGCAATCCATTCTCCTTTATCAAAATTTTCATAATTAAGGTTCCAATGCCCTGTTGTGACCGTAATATATTCAGGACGTTGATTATCTTCTTGTGAAAAGATAGTAGTTGGAATAGCCATAAACAATAGAAATCCCATTAATAACTTAAGTTTAACTGTTTTCATAATAGTAAGATTTAGTTATGATTGAAAAAATGTAATTTTCAAGGATTCGCTTAAGAAAAGTATCATAAACTAGCCCTTTTATGAGAAGTATAATGAGAGTTTTACAAATTTAACAAATTTTAAACTACTTAAGGTAAGTATTTTAACTATTTTTAAAACATAAAAAAGCTCAGAATAAATTCTGAGCTTTCTAAATAATTATGTATTCTATTTTAACCTTTGGTAAACTTAGTCGTCATATTTGTTGTTGCATCTCGTCCTTGAATCTTCATTGTCATATTAATCTTTGACTCTAAAGGTATCCCTGAACCTCTATCTATATCCATAGCTCCTGTAATATCCCCATCAGCTCCTCCTGTAACTTTTCCTGAAAATATCTATTAAAACATTTTCAGAAGAAATTGATTTAACTTTGTAGAAACTAGTTTATGCTCTATAAATAAAAAAGTTTAGAATATTCTCCTAAACTTTTTTTATTTAAAATAGATTTTGTGATTAACAAAAAAGTTGAACATAATCCCTTATATCATCTTCTATACACCTATAACCAGATCTACATCTTTCAAATTTTCCTAAATAACTTCTATACGAAAAACATACTAAAGCATGAGGGTCTACATTCCCTCCATTAATAGATTTTGCTTCTTCTTTAGCTATTTTAAATTTTTTAAGGTTTTCTAATTTACTCATAATTTTTTATTTTTCTCAAATATAATAGAAATCATAAATCATTTCTATAAATTATAGAAATTTATTTTTAGAATACCTCTATTAATTAATGATGTTGATAAAAAACATTTCCTTAAAATAAGCATTATATCTATTATTAAAATGTCGTTTTTGTTACAACTACTTTCTATATATAATTAAAAGGCCTAGGTTTTCACCTAAGCCTTTTAAAATATTATATCGCTTTTATTAAAAATCTTGATTTACATCCCAAGATTCTAAAATATCTTTTAATGTTTTAATAAACATGCCTCCTAAAGCTCCATTTACCACTCTATGATCGTAAGAATGTGAAACAATCATCTTATGACGGATTCCTATAAAATCTCCTTCTGGAGTTTCAATAACAGCAGGTTTTTTAACAATAGCTCCTAAAGCTAAAATTGCCACTTGAGGTTGGTTTATTATTGGCGTACCTGTAATACTCCCAAAACTTCCAACATTAGTTACCGTATAGGTTCCTCCTTGAATTTCATCTGGTTTTAACTTATTAGCACGAGCTCTAGTTGCTAAATCATTTATTTGCTTAGTCATACCCACTAAATTCAACATATCAGCATTTTTAATTACTGGTACAATTAAATTCCCATCAGGTAGCGCTGCAGCCATTCCTAAGTTTACATTTCCTCTTTTAATGATTTTATCACCATCAACAGAAATATTTATCATAGGGTGCTTCTTAATTGTAGAAGCTACAGCTTGCATAAATATTGGTGTAAACGTTAATTTCTCTCCTTCTCTTTGTTGGTAAGCATTTTTAACCTTATTTCTCCAATTAACAATATTAGTTACATCAATTTCAATAAACGATTGTACGTGTGCTGATGTTTGAATAGAGTCAACCATGTGTTTAGAGACTAATTTCCCCATACGGCTCATTTCTATAATTTCATCTTGACCACTTAATGAAACAGGAGTTGGTGCTGGTGTTGATTGAGGTGCTGACTTCTTTTCTATTGAAGCTGATGCTGCAACTTTTGGTTGACTTCCTCTATTTTCTAAATATGATAAAATATCACTTTTAGTAACTCTTCCTTCTTTACCTGTTCCTTTTATAGTTTCTAACTCTTCTACAGGTATTCCTTCGGTTTGTGCAATACTCTTTACTAATGGAGAATAAAAACGATCACTTGATGAAGTATCAATCGTAGTAGCAACTGTTTCTTTTGCTACTTCAACTGTTTTTTCAACTGCTGCTACAGTTTCTGGGGTATCATCTTCTTTCTTAGACGCATCAGTTGTTGCTCCTTCTTCTCCTTCCGTTTCTATAATTGCAATAGTTTCACCTACTTCTACAACAGCATCTTTTTCGAATAAGATTTCAACTAAGGTTCCTTCAACTTCACTAGGTACTTCGCTATCTACTTTGTCTGTAGCTACTTCAACAACGGTATCATCTATATCAATAGTCTCTCCAACTTCTTTTACCCAAGAAGTTATTGTTGCTTCTGCAACGCTTTCGCCCATTTTAGGCAACTTCAATTCGTATCTAGCCATAGTGTATAATTTTAAACGCTTGCGAAGTTACTAAAAAGCAACGATTTTTTCATGATTTTATACGTTAAATATTTTTGACTTCTTCTTTATTGATTAAATTATCCTCAATTCAATTCTTAAAAACCACAAATAGATTATTGTTATCTCTGTAAAAAACAAATATTATTACGAATAATCCAATATCAGATTAAACTTTTGTTTGTTAACTCAAAATTCTATTTTTGAACTCTTTAACCTAATTAAAAATTGTTGAATACAGCTATTACCAAACTTAACTTCCTATTTGATTGGAGACCGTATCAAGCAAAAGTGCTACAAAACTTCTCCTCTCATATACAGGACAATCATTTTCATATAGTTGCACCTCCAGGTTCTGGTAAAACCATTTTAGGAATAGAAATTATTAAAAGAATAGGTAAAAGAACATTGATTTTAGCTCCCACGTTAACCATTAGAAACCAATGGGAAGATCGTTTGCAAAACTTTTTTACTACCGATTGTAATTTCAAACAGATTTCATTTGATATTAAGCAACCTTCTGATATTACCTTTTCTACATATCAAGCTTTACATAGTTTTTATAAGTCTTTTGAAACTAAAGAAGACTATTACAAGTTCTTTAAAGAGCATCAAATTGAAGTTTTATTATTAGATGAAGCACATCATTTAAAAAATGCTTGGTGGAAATGTTTGTTTGATTTGAAAGAACAACACATGCAAACCGTTGTTGCTTTAACTGCTACTCCACCCTACGATAGTGAAAATGCTGAAATTCAAAAATATTTTAAACTATGTGGAGAAATTGACGATGAAATTGTAGTTCCTGATTTGGTTAAAGAACAAAACCTTTGTCCACACCAAGATTTAGTTTTTCTATCCAAACCTGAAGATCAGGAAATTAATTTTATTACTAATTTTCGATTAAAAATAGCTCAGTTTGTTACTGATATTTTAAAAGATAAAGAATTCATATTTTTTCTAAAACAACACAGGTTTTATGCTAAAACTGAAGAAAATTTAGAAGAACTTTACAAGTATTCTGATTTCTTTTCTTCAATGCTAATCTTCTTACATGAAGCAAGAGAAGTTATTCCTGTTGAAAAATTAGAAGTATTAGGTTTTGATAAAAATGAAAAGATTGATTTCCCTTCAATAACAAATGAATGGATTCAAGTTTTATTTCAATATCTCCTAGTTGTTGATCGCGATAAGCTTATTGAATATGAAACTTATCTTAATACTTTGGAAAAAAGACTTCGAAAACTAGCTGTTTTTAATAAAAATAAAGTCAATTTAATAGGAAATGAACTTTTATATAAATCACTCAGTAATAGTCCTAGTAAATTAAAAAGTATTACCACAATTGTTCAACAAGAACAACGAAATTTACAAGATGATTTACGTTGTGTTATTTTATCTGACTATATTAGAAAAGAATATCTAAACACTACTTTACCTGAAATACAAGAGATAAAAAAACTGGGTGTTGTTCCTATTTTTCATCATGTTAGAATAGCTACAAAAAATAAAAATAGTTTAGCAGTTCTTACAGGTAGTTTAGTAATTATTCATAGTAGCATCATCGCTAAGCTTGGTTTAATTGATGCTATTGACAACTACAGTTATACTCCTTTAAAATCAGACACTGAGTTTGTAACTCTTACAACTAAAAACTCATCTAAACATAGTATTGTTGAAGTCATTACGCAGCTTTTTGAACTTGGACATATCAAAGTGTTAGTGGGAACAAAATCACTATTAGGTGAAGGTTGGGATGCTCCATCTATTAATAGTTTAATTTTAGCGTCAGTTGTGGGGTCGTTTGTTACTTCTAATCAAATGCGTGGTCGTGCAATTAGAGTAGATAGTAAAGATCCTGATAAAGTCGGCTTAATTTGGCATTTGGCTTGTATTGATATTTCAGATGAGTTGGGAGGACGAGATTTTGAAATTCTTTCACGTCGTTTCGATGCTTTTTTGGGTATTTCTAATGATGAAAAAGCTGTTATTTCTAACGGGATTGAACGTTTACAGCTTCCTGCTAATTTTATTGATGAAGATATTGATAGTTTAAATAAACAAACCTTAGCGCTTTCTGAAAACAGAAATTTGATTGCTAAACAATGGAAAAGTTCCATTAGCAATGGAAAAGAAATTAGTAAAGAACTTACTTTTTATAATGAAAGGAACAAGCAGTTTCCCAAACAGAAAAGGTTATACTATCAAGATATTGTTAAGTACACGGTTGGTGAAATTATTGTTGGTTTATCTTTTTTTCTTCCTGAATTTATCATAAAAAACTTTAATGTACTCTTACAAAAAGGGATCGTTTACTTCCTTTTTGCTTTGTCTTCAGCTTTGGGGTTAACTTTTGGTTATAAAATTTACAAGTCTGCACAGTTATATGTATACTTCGGATTAATTCATAAGAAAATAGACAAAATGACATTAGCAATCTTGGAATCTCTTAATACATTAAATCATTTAACAACTCCTTTAGATAAAATACAAACTCAAACTCAATTACTAGCTAAAGGAAATGTTTCTTGTACTATACATGGAGCAAATAGATATGAGAGTACTTTAATTATAAAAGCTTTGGATGAGCTACTCCAACCTATTGATAACCCTAAGTATTTATTGATAAAAACAAATTGGCTTCGTAAAAAATTAAAGCTACATAACTTTTTTTCTGTTCCTGAAATTTTTGGTATTCGTAAAAAAGAATGCCTAGTTTTTCAATCTTGCTGGAACAAACATCTTGGTAAATCTAAATTAGTATATACTCGAACTATGAATGGAAGAAAGTTGTTATTAAAAGCACGTCTTTTCCATATTCACAATGTAAACAATGAATTGACCAAGAAAAATATTGTTTGGAAGTAGGTTTAGTTATTTACAATTGTATTTTTACGTGAGCAATCACAAGATTATACTTATTGCTTTCTTATCCCCCTCTGTTGTGAATTGATTTCAAATTGTATTTTTACGTGAGCAATCACAAGTTATCATCGGGTCCCATTGCTTCAGGTATCGTTGTGAATTGATTTCAAATTGTATTTTTACGTGAGCAATCACAAGAGAAGTTTTTCTTTTATCTTCTGCAATATAGTTGTGAATTGATTTCAAATTGTATTTTTACGTGAGCAATCACAAGATTTAAACATAATTTAGATTTAGGATTAAGTTGTGAATTGATTTCAAATTGTATTTTTACGTGAGCAATCACAAGATGACGGAAAAATACTCTCTTACAAAAATGGTTGTGAATTGATTTCAAATTGTATTTTTACGTGAGCAATCACAAGCTTCCTCCAATTCTTCCTCCTCATCAACAAGTTGTGAATTGATTTCAAATTGTATTTTTACGTGAGCAATCACAAGCTTCAGCCGTTCTTGTACTTTCGGTATTGAGTTGTGAATTGATTTCAAATTGTATTTTTACGTGAGCAATCACAAGTTTCAATTCCTGAATTATCTACCCAAGTAAGTTGTGAATTGATTTCAAATTGTATTTTTACGTGAGCAATCACAAGTTGTACCAACTACAAATTGACTTCCTTGAGGTTGTGAATTGATTTCAAATTGTATTTTTACGTGAGCAATCACAAGAACCTCATGTAGTTAAGGTTAGAGATAAGAGTTGTGAATTGATTTCAAATTGTATTTTTACGTGAGCAATCACAAGTTAATTCCCCTGAACCTTTAATTGAATAATGTTGTGAATTGATTTCAAATTGTATTTTTACGTGAGCAATCACAAGGATACAAAGTAGATGCTTTTCTAACTGTTAGTTGTGAATTGATTTCAAATTGTATTTTTACGTGAGCAATCACAAGCAATAGAAAATATGAGTGTAAACAAAACAAGTTGTGAATTGATTTCAAATTGTATTTTTACGTGAGCAATCACAAGCTTTTTCTGGAAATGATCAGGCTGCCATAAGTTGTGAATTGATTTCAAATTGTATTTTTACGTGAGCAATCACAAGTTCCTAGCTTGGCTTACCCAAAACTTTGCTGTTGTGAATTGATTTCAAATTGTATTTTTACGTGAGCAATCACAAGAAAAGTTAAACAACCAAACAATGGAGACTGGTTGTGAATTGATTTCAAATTGTATTTTTACGTGAGCAATCACAAGGTGTAATAATTCATATAGCAAAGAAAACTCGTTGTGAATTGATTTCAAATTGTATTTTTACGTGAGCAATCACAAGGCAAGAATTATACAATGCTCAACGTTATGTGTTGTGAATTGATTTCAAATTGTATTTTTACGTGAGCAATCACAAGAAGCAGACGTTTTAAACACTAAGGAGATGTGTTGTGAATTGATTTCAAATTGTATTTTTACGTGAGCAATCACAAGTCGCTGTTTTTGCTTCCTTATATTGGATTAGTTGTGAATTGATTTCAAATTGTATTTTTACGTGAGCAATCACAAGACCTTTAGGAAATAAATACGCAGAAGGCAGTTGTGAATTGATTTCAAATTGTATTTTTACGTGAGCAATCACAAGAAATGTTAGATGGTGAGTACGGAACTTACAGTTGTGAATTGATTTCAAATTGTATTTTTACGTGAGCAATCACAAGTCTCTATTTGTCTAACTCTTATATCGCTAAGTTGTGAATTGATTTCAAATTGTATTTTTACGTGAGCAATCACAAGCTTACAATACCACACTGTTATGGCTAGTATGTTGTGAATTGATTTCAAATTGTATTTTTACGTGAGCAATCACAAGAGGTTCTACTAGAGTTAGGTTAGGAAATTTGTTGTGAATTGATTTCAAATTGTATTTTTACGTGAGCAATCACAAGTGTATTCGTCCATTATAGATAAAGTAATATGTTGTGAATTGATTTCAAATTGTATTTTTACGTGAGCAATCACAAGTTAAAATAAATATAATTATGACCTTACCAGGTTGTGAATTGATTTCAAATTGTATTTTTACGTGAGCAATCACAAGAAAAATGCAGATACATACTTCAGTAGATATGTTGTGAATTGATTTCAAATTGTATTTTTACGTGAGCAATCACAAGGTAAATCTTTAAAACCTCCTATTTTCGGGAGGTTTTTGCATTTAATAGAAATACACAAATTAAAATAATTCTAATTGTTGTACTGGCGTTGGCTTCGGAATTTCTTTTCTACCATGAAAAATTTCCATCATTTCAAATTGTTTGTCGGTTATTTCAAACATACACACTTTTCCATGTTTTGGCAGCATACTTTTTACTCTTTTTACATGTACTTTACTATTTTCTCTACTCGCACAATGCCGTATGTATATAGAAAATTGAAACATGGTAAAGCCATCGTTTAGTAATTTTTTTCTAAAACCATTGGCTGCTTTTCGTTCTGTTTTTGTTTCGGTTGGTAAATCAAATAATACTAATATCCACATAATTCTATAAGCATTGTAACGTTGCTGACTCATACCAAACTAGGGTATAAAATAGTGCGCCTTTCTCCTGTAAAGCATTTGTACAAGCTAGCGGTTGTAGTAGTTACCGCTACCATTAAAGGACGTATCTTTTCATCAATAAGTACATCTTCAGTAGCTACTTGTAAAAGATGTGTTTTGGCTTGTTTACTTAATTCTTCTTCCGTAGGGTATCGTGTTATATATTCTAAAACTAGTTTGTCTACAAAAGGACGGTAAGGTTCCATTACATCGTCTGCTAAACAGTACGGATTGTATTTGTTTTTATGAAAAATACCTTGTGCGGGCAACATCCCACTACTTACTATGGCACGTGCCACAATACTACGTAAAACAGCATATCCAAAATTTAGATAATTATTTGGGGCATTACCAAAACGTTCTCGTTGAAAATCGGTTAAAATATACTTCCAATAGTGATTCGCTGCTTTTCCTTCCATATTCGCTTCATCGCCAGAAGTTACTTTCTCTAAATAGCTATTCATAGCCTCAAAAGGGCTGTTATTTCGTTGCAATAACTGTTTTTGATTTTCTATTTTAGCAATAACTGTTTGCTTCCATAATTGTTTTTTTAAAGGAATAGAACTATGTAATTGGTGCCTCCATCGCTCAGTAAGTTCTGAATGCCCTACAAGCGGTAGCGTTAATCCATTAGGTAAATGATGATTGTCACAATGTATTAATGCAACGCCATTTCCCATCAATTGGTTGATAAGTTGGTTAGATATAGTTATTTGATGATGATCTAACATTAACAAGGCTATATCTTCTATAGGAATTGTTCCTTTTACATCTTTAGTTTCTGGACACTCTACAACTAATTGATTGTGTTTTAGCTTTAAATATGTTGGACTTCCTATATAAATGGTTCTTTTTAACATAGTCTTTCTAATTTTTAACGTTCTACTTTTTCTATTATGCCCAAACGATTAACTTTTAATTTCCAACAAATAGATTTTATCATTTTAGGCTTTCCTTTTTCATCAAGTTCATTTAAATCTTTTAATTGAACCCTTTCGTTTTTATTATTCGATCCATTTTCATTAGAAATTATATTATTTGAATAATATTGAGATACAAAATGACATTCCCCTTTTGTTGCACTTACCATCTTATATACTCTATTAACTTGTTCTTTTGATAAATTAGAAAAATCAACCAAACTAGGAGTGTCTTGTTCTTCTTTTGTTGGTACAAAAACCAAATCATTAGGTGATATGAAGAATAAAAATTCTCCTTTTTCTTTATCAATTGGAATTAAAGGTTCGTTAAAAGCTATATTTTTTGCTCTCCATTTTTGCCAATCGATTACTTCTTTTAAAGGAATGGTCTCGTATATTCTTTCTTTTTTACTAGCATTCCAATAAACCGCAAAAAAGAGGTTAGTACCTTTTGCAGCCTCAACATATTTTTTAGTTTTATTTACGTTTTGCTCATTAGTAGAAACTTGAAATCTACTTCCTTCTTCATAAATCCTAACAGAATGTATTGGTTGGTGCTTTTTACCATTGTTAAATTCTATAATATTTTTATTTAATGTATCAACTCCTTCAGGATTAAACGCCAAATCAAATCGTTCTTTTCCATTCTCATCTATATATTTTTTAACGTGCTTTTCAAGTATTTTTTGAATGCCATAATCTGTAATAGATTCTAATTGTTTTCTGGTAAACGAATCAGATAATTTAACTCTATAAGCTGTGGCGTTTTTCGTCCATTCCCTAACTTCTATTTTATCTATTTTTTTACCATCTTGCTCAATAGGATTCTCTTTTAAATGTTTTACTATTTTCTTTTTATCTGAATCATACAATTTATTTAAAGCTTTTACTTTTTCTCTAATTGTTTTGTTTATTATAAGTTCAGGGTGTTCAATAAAATTTTTAACACTCGAAAGCCTCTTTTTCTTTTCCTTTATATACACCTTCCCATAAACCGTTTCTTTATGTAATGGTTTACGAATTGCTCTATTATCTCCTTTTATTTGTAGAACTAGTTGTTTATTTAGACTTCCTTTTTTATCTTTTACCCATTGCCAAGTTTTATTATTGGTTTTGGTTATTACTCTTGTGTTTTTCTTAAAACTTACAATTGTTTTTTCTAAGCTATATAAAACATCGGTTGTAAAATTTTCCCAAGGTTTTTTATATGAATTAAAAACTTCAATAGTTTCTGTATTTCCATTTCTTTTACGAGCTACTTTTTTAAGATTACATAATTTAGAAACTAGCTTATGATTTTTTCTTTCGGTTTCTAATGAGGTAATGTAATTAATATGATCTCTTGTACAACAAGCAATTACTATTGCATCAAGTGTATGGTGTCTATGGTCTATTCGTTTTTTATTAACTCCAGTTGGTGTAACTAATCTAAAAAATTGTTTACCAATATTATTTCCTTCCCTATCTTTCTGATAATCTAAATATCCATATTGGTTGGAGTTGTTGAGAAGGTTAAGTCGTTCAAAGCGTGGTTGAATCAATTTATTCCATTGCTCATTTAATCCCCAGTCATGTTTGAGCTTTGAAGTGATAGCTCCAGAAACAGAAATAAGATTTTTAGAGGTAGCCTCTTTCTCACCTTCTTCTCTAACAATATTACTAAGTATTCCTTTTATAAACTTAGCTATATACCTACTATCATTTAATTGCCTGTTAATAAACCCTTCAGGTATTTTCTCACTTAATAGATTTTTAAGTTTTGTTCGGTTCTTTTTAAAGTATTGGGTGCAATGATTTTCATACTCACTTAAAGTTAATAATTTTATCCCATGTACTATACTTCCTCCTTTTGCTTTTAAATATTCATAGGCAGTTTTATTACTTTTATCTTCATTAATACTAGCTTCACAAATTACTTTGTTGCTAAATGAATCGTCAAAATAACGTGATTGGGGAATAATATGCTCTATTTGATATTCGTGTGTAAATAACTTACTTATGGAAATTGGTTTGCCCGTATATGGAGAAATATACCCTTGTTCTAACCACAATTTATATCTTTTGATGTCTGTAGCACTAGGGTTAGTATTTTTTTTAATTTTTTCTATTTCATCTTCCTTTACTTTATTATAAGATGCTTGTGGATTTTGTGTAACCCCTTCTTCGTATATTTTTAATATTTCTTGATGACTGGGAGAATATGATCGAGCACCATCTTTGTACATTTCTTCTAGTAATAATTTAACTCTATTGTTTGTGTTTTCGTTTTGATTTTGTTTTTGAGAAATGCGTTTACGCTTATCTTTAGAGTTTTTAATATCTCTTCCTAACTCTACATGAATTTCACTAAACTTAAATTCTTTGTCTATACTCAAATTGTAGCGCCAAATGTCTCTAACAGTTCGTAACGTTTCTAAAGCTACTTGTTCTACAATTGGATTTTTTAAACTATGTTGCCTAAACTTTTCTAAATAACTATCAATATCTTTAGGTATTTTCCATTGCGTAATTAATGAGGCTTCTGAATGCCTTTGGTAAACAGCGTAACATGCTTGGTAAGTATTTAACCCTGTTAATGGATTATCTATAGAATGTTTTAAAAAACTTTTGATAAATTGTTTTGATATAGCATCATCACTAACCAACTCAATAGCTTTATTTAAATTTTCTTCTTGTATATTTTCGAACTTAAGATGTTTGATACGTTCATAAATTTCGGAAACAAAATCTTTTACTTTTTCTGAAATAGTCTTTTCATTCCAATATTTACCTCTACGCATTAAAGGAAGTATTTTTTTTATTGCTTTTCCTGAATAAGCTCCGTAATCTGATGAGTACGGTGGATGTTTTTTAAATGCCTCAACAAAAGAATTTTTATCTAATTCTTGTTTCATGGCAAAATTTCCTAAAGCAGTTTCAAACTCTTTTTTATCAGTTACCGAATAAATAATATGCCATAATTGTAGCTCTATTTCTGATGTTAAAAACTTAAAAACGTTGATGTTTCTTACTTTCTTGAGTCGAGTTAAGATACTATTGCGGGTTGGGTTCATCGGATATTTTTTATCAACCACGTAATTCCATCTATATATATCTTTCTCTTTTTTATCAATCTTTTTTAAATCAATAAAATATTTGATGATATTTTTCTGCTCTATTTCTTTTTTATCATTTAAGAAATCGTATAAATCAGCAACATCCTTTTCAGTTGCTAAAAACTGAGAAGTAACATCAATATCTTTTTCTTCTCCTATCTTATAAATTTTTAGATTATGAATAAATTGCCACAATCTAAACTCAATAAAATAAGGGTGTGATTTTGATATGACTTTTAAACCTTGTGTTATTTTCTCACCTTCTTTAATAAATACCCTGTTTTCGTAAGGACAAGAAGCTATATTCGATTTTTTACTTTTTAATGGACGTTGATAAAAAATAATATCGTCCATAAATAAGTAACGAAACATTTCATCTTTCTTTTTGCTGCATATATTATTTTGATGCGCTTCGTTTTTAGAATATAGTTCTTTAACACATTGAATGTAAAGATTCGTGTCTTTTAACTCTGTATGGAATCCTATTTGAGTTTTTAATATTTTTTCCAGTTCTTCTTTATAGTATTTACGCTCAATGGTTTTTATTAATTTTCCATTTACCTTTTGAGATGGATTCTTAAGTAAGAAATCGTAAATAAAAGCCCCTACTGTTTTGTTAGAATTATTAATATCTTGTTCTGTTTTTTTCTTTACAAGGTTCCAGTCATCTTCTTTAGGCATTCTAAAACTACGTTTTATATTTCCTTCTTTATCTAGTTTAGGTTTCCCATCCTTTTCTAACTGAGTCGTAACTATAAACTCTTTTACTTTACCAATCCAGCTATCTAATGACTCTTTACTTTGCCTTTTGTAAACAAATCCATTTTCTAACTGCACATTATACCAAACTCCTTTTGCATTTTTATCTTGGGTTTCTTCAATTTCTACAACTTTTAAAGCATAAAACTCTTCATTTTTACCACTGTTTTCTTCTTCTTCACCACGTAGTTGATAATATCCCCTTTTTTGATTAAAATTTAAAAGCAACCAAGCTAGTTCTTCTTTTTCAATCTTTTGAGTTAAGGCTTTTTTACGCAGGTAATAGATCGTCCAATCATAAGGAATCTTTGTTTCTCTTCCGCTTTTATTTGTGTAAAACAATTGAGGTTGCTCTTTTTTAAATTCAGTAACCATTTCTAAAAATGATTTTTGAAATATAAATTCATCTTTTCCTTCTGGGTTAGGTCTGTAATTTAACTTAACCTCTTGCCCTTTTTTAAATTGACCTAATTGTTTTTTAAAATCAATTGTATTCGCATAATGATCTGGTAAAAACTGAAGAATATTTAGTACTCTATGCAAACGGTCTCTTCTTAAATTATCTCTTTCGTAAAGTCGTCGTACACCTCTGTAAGCTGTTCTGTCTGCTGTTTGAGAAATTGATTGCCCAGTACCAAAATTATTCATAGTTCCTTTATCCATCGGAATAATTCGCACGCCATTATCTATAACTTTTCCTTCTTTTTTTTCAAAATCGCTTTCTACCAACGCCCAACCAATTGAGTTGGTACCTAAATCTAAACCTAGAATTTTTTTAGTCATTTTATTTCGCTTTTTTATACTAGTTCACAACACAAGAGTGAACTTATGATACAATATTTTTATCTTTAAGAGGAAGAAGTCGCAATTGCTTCATTAAGAAACGAATTACTTAATGATTTAAAAATAAGTAAAAAAAAGTTATTCGATATACGACAATCCGTAATCGACTAATTTAAAAAGGTGTATATTAGCAGTACAATTTTGAAATCAATTCACAATAAGGATTATTCCGTTGTGAAAACATTTAAGTTCGCCTCTCGACTTTAACTGGGAGGCTTTTTATTGTTAATATAGCAACTAAAAAAACAGAAAACCCAAGTTTTCTGCCTTTATAAAATTATATGATATTTTGTTTATTTTAAACCCAATTTTTAGGTTTTGCTAAAACTTCTAATAGTTTAGCTTCTTCAGAACCTTCTTCTGGATGATGATTGTATTTCCATTGTACAGTAGGCGGTAAACTCATTAAAATACTTTCAATACGTCCGTTGGTTTTTAAACCAAACAATGTTCCTCTATCATGTACTAAATTAAACTCCACATAACGACCACGACGTACTTCTTGCCAATCTTTATGCTCTTGAGTATAAACTATCTCTTTTCTTCTCTCTACAATCGGCATATACGAGTTTAAAAAGCTGTTTCCTACTTC
The DNA here is from genome assembly GCF_003387615.1 of Tenacibaculum gallaicum. GTDB lineage: Bacteria > Bacteroidota > Bacteroidia > Flavobacteriales > Flavobacteriaceae > Polaribacter > Polaribacter gallaicus. The sequence goes on from NZ_QUNS01000004.1 coordinate 243,717, forward strand.
GGTAACAAAATCATATCGATCTTGTATAGAGAACTCTTCTGTTTCTTTTAAATAGTCAAAGAACAAACCTCCTAAACCGCGTGCTTCATTTCGATGAGTATTCCAAAAATAGTTGTCACAGGTCTCTTTAAATTTCGGATAAAATTCTGAATCGTGTTTATCACAAGCTTCTTTACAAACACTATGAAAATGTACTGCGTCTTCTTCAAATAAATAATACGGAGTTAAATCTTGTCCGCCACCAAACCATTGTGTAACTATGTTTCCTTCTCCATCATACATTTCAAAATATCGCCAGTTAGCATGTACGGTTGGTACAAACGGATTCTTTGGATGTATTACTAAACTTAATCCGCAAGCAAAAAAATCTCCACTTTCTACACCAAACTGCTTTCTTAATGCTTCTGGTAACTCACCAAAAACTTTAGATATATTTACGCCGCCTTTTTCAAAAATATTCCCATTTTCAATCACACGAGTTCTACCTCCTCCACCTTCAGCACGTTCCCATAAATCTTCTTGAAACTTGGCTTTACCATCTATAGCTTCTAATGTTGATGTTATGGTATCTTGTAATTCTTGAATGTAGGCGTAAAATTGTTCTTTCATGTGTTTGTTTCTGTTGAAGTGCAAAAGTACTTATTCTGGTAATTTTTTAAGCTGTATTTTCTTAATAGTTTCTGTAGTTGCTGCAGTTACAGATAAAGGTAATACAAGGATTACTCCAATTATAGGAATTAGTAAAAACAGCATAAATATAATTCCGTTTCCTATTGCTAATCCTTTATTCTCTTTTACAAAACTGATACTTTCTCTGTATTTAAAATGGCGTTCAAGCGTATAATCCATATTTCCGAAACCTGCGTAATAGGCTTGCATTAAAAATAACAATACGGTTGAAACAATACCAATTACTGGAATAAATCCAAGTAACAAAATAGGAATTGTAAACAATAACTCTCTAGTTAAATTTCTAAGGTTTATTCGTATTCCTCTTATTAGCTGCTCTTGAAAAGAAGTAATTCTGTGTGTATGATCTCCCCCTCTTAGATGGTCTTCTATTTTTTCTGAAACTGGACTCATAAAAGGTGCAGATAGCGCCATTACAATATGTTTATATAACACTAATCCAATTACTGCAATTAGTAGCCCACTTATAAAAGTACTGATCACCTCAAAAGTCTGTTTTCCAAATTCCCACTTCCAAAAATTAGCTACGTAGTGCCCAATATTATCGGAGAATGTATACGCCATAAAACCAACAAATGTTGCTGTTAACAGGCTTATAAACATCGGAATAATAAAATATTTCCATAATCTTAATTTTGAAATCATTCCAAAAGCCTCAAAATAGGCTTTAACTCCTTTTATAATATTTTGTATCATATCTTTTTTTTGTGAAAATAAAAAACCTCTTTCAATAAAGAAAGAGGTCTATGAAATATTGTTGAATCAATTTATTTTAAAATTGGTGCTAAAAAATCTTCAAAATTCTTTGTGTTGATTTCATTGACTTTATCCCAACTTACTTCTTTGGTAGGTGTTGCAGCCCCTCTTTTAATATTAACAAATTGTTTGTCTTTACTAATTAAATAAGCTGTTGGATAATCTAATTTGTGAACAAAACCACTGATATCTAAATATCCTTTTTGAACTTTATCGATATCTCTCGCAGGAACTAACTTAATTCTCTTGTCTAGTTTTTCAGCCATTCTTTTAACTTTAGCTTCCTTGTCCCAGAAAATCATAACAAACTCTAATTGGTCATTATATTTTTCAACCATTTTGTTTAAAGCTGGTACATCTCCCCAACAAGGAGCTGACCAAGTTGCGTTAGCTATCAACACAATTGGCTTGTTAATTTTGTCTGTACTTACCGTTTTACTATCCATTGTAGTAAAGTTATAATTTAATAAATAAGAGCCTTTAATGCACTTATCAATCAAACCTTCGGTGTTTTCTTCTACACAATTGTTTACTGCAAAATTGTAATACGTTTTATTTTGTGCGAAAATAACAGTTGTTAAAAAACACATCAAAACAAAAGATAATTTCTTCATTTTTAATTATTTAAAGGGGGTTATCTATCGGCTTTATACTCTTTAACCGCATCTATAAATGCCTTTGCATTCTCTAGCGGAATATTAGGTAAAATTCCGTGCCCCAAGTTAACAATATATTTGTCTTTACCAAACTCATTTATCATTTGGTGTACCATCTTTTTTATTTCTGCTGGTGGAGACAACAATCTTGAAGGATCAAAGTTACCTTGTAAGGTAATATTTCCTCCTGTTAAATAGCGTGCATTTCTAGCAGAACACGTCCAATCTACTCCTAAAGCTGAGGCATTCGATTGTGCCATTTCATGTAAGGCAAACCAACATCCTTTACCAAAAGCAATAACTGGAGCATCATCTTTTAATGCTTCTATTATTTGATTCATGTATTGCCACGAAAACTCTTGATAATCGGTTGGAGACAACATTCCTCCCCAAGAATCAAAAACTTGTACAGCATTTACACCTGCTTTTACCTTTTCTTTTAAATAAGCAATTGTGGTATCTGTTATCTTCTGAAGCAATTCATGTGCCAAAACTGGTTGCGTGAAACAAAATTCTTTTGCTTTATCAAAGTTCTTAGATCCTTGACCTTGTACAACGTAACATAAAATTGTCCATGGTGACCCCGCAAAACCTATTAATGGGACCTCATCATTCAGCTTTTCTTTGGTTGCTTTAATAGCGTCCATTACGTAGCCTAATTCTTCATTTACATCAGGAATAATTACGCTATCCAACCCTTTTTTATCTCTTATTGGATTTGGTAAATAGGGCCCGAAATTAGGTTTCATTTCCACCTCAATATTCATTGCTTGTGGAATTACTAAAATATCTGAGAACAATATAGCAGCGTCCATTCCGTACCTACGAATTGGTTGTACTGTAATTTCTGAGGCTAATTCTGGAGTTCTACAACGTGTAAAGAAATCGTACTTTTCACGAATTTCCATAAATTCTGGTAAGTATCTCCCTGCTTGACGCATCATCCATACTGGCGGACGATCAACTGTTTCTCCTTTTAACGCTCTTAAAAATAAATCGTTTTTTATCATGTCTATCTATACGTCATTCTTCCTCTTAATGACAATTATTTATTCTACATTTTTGATACTGCTTCCATCGACTTATCAATGGCGTTAGCGATCTTTTGAATATCATTTTCCGTTAAAGCTGATGATAAAAACCATGCTTCAAATTGACTTGGTGGTAAAAACACTCCATTTTTAGTCATTTCCCAGAAAAAAGTAGCATATTTCTTCGTATCAGAAGTTTGTGCTTCTTTAAAATTGGTTACAGTAACGTCTGTAAAAAATGGATTAATCATCGAACCAAATCGGTTCACGGTAATTTCTACTCCATGCTTTTTTGCTGATTCTAACAAGAATACTTCAATGATCTGAGCAATCTCGTTGAACTTTTCATATGGATTTTGTTTCTTTAATTCTGTTAAAGTTGAAATTCCCGCCGCCATGGCAATTGGATTCCCTGACAAAGTTCCTGCTTGATACATTCCTCCTAAAGGAGCTACTGTTTCCATAATTTCATTACTTGCTCCATACGCACCTACTGGAAATCCACCTCCAATTACTTTTCCTAAACAAGTAATATCGGCTTCTACATCAAATAATTCTTGTGCTCCTCCAAATTTAGAACGGAAACCTGTCATTACCTCATCAATAATCAACAAAGCTCCTTTAGAATTTACATATTCTTTTAGTTCTTTTAAAAAGCCATCTTGCGGAGTTACTACTCCCATGTTTCCTGCTACAGGCTCTAAAATAACTCCTGCAATATCATCATGTGCTTCAAAATGTGCTTTTACACTTTCTAAATCGTTATAGTTGGCAATCAACGTGTTTTTTACTGCTCCTTCAGGCACACCTTTACTTCCTGGTAAACTTAAAGTAGCTAAACCTGAACCCGCAGCAACTAACAACGCATCTTGATGTCCGTGGTAGCAGCCAGCAAACTTGATAATTTTATCTTTTCCTGTATACGCTCTCGCTAAACGGATTCCGCTTAATACCGCCTCAGTACCAGAATTTACAAAACGAACTTTGTCCATACCTAGGAAAGCATCACAAACAATTTTTGCTAATTTGATCTCTCCCTTCGTTGATGCTCCAAAAGAATATCCTTTTTTCAAAGCCTTTCTAATGGCTTTTTCTACTTTTTTATGGCGGTGCCCTAAAATCATTGGACCATAAGACAATACTAAATCGATATACGAATTATTATCTACATCCGTAATTTTACTTCCTTTCGCTTTTTTTATAAATAAAGGATTTCCTCCTACGGATGCAAACGCACGTACTGGAGAGTTTACCGCTCCGACTAAGTTTACTAGTCCTTTATTATATAACTCTTGTGATTTTTTGAATTCCATAACTTACTTTAGTTATCTATTAAATTATTTTATTTATGAGTATATTGTTTATTTTGATTGTAATAAATCCCACAAATTCCCATATAAATCTTTAAATACTGCTACAGTTCCATATTCAGCTTCTTTAGCAGCTCTAACAAACTCAATACCTTTAGCTTTCATTTCGTTATAATCCCTCCAAAAATCATCTGTATTTAAAAAAAGAAAAACTCTTCCTCCTGTTTGATTTCCTATGAAGTTATTTTGTTCCTCTTTAGAAGCTTTAGCTAATAATATAGAAGTTCCTTTTGAGTTTGGTGGAGCAACAACAACCCACCTCTTATTTTCTTCTGGCTGATATGTATCTTCAATCAAAGTAAAACTTAGTTTTTTAGTATAAAACTCAATTGCTTCATCATAATCTCTTACTACTAAAGCTATGTGTACTATTGATTGTTTCATATTTTATCTCATTAAAACTCTAGCAGCTTCTTTGGCAAAATAGGTAATGATAATATCTGCTCCTGCTCTTTTCATTGATAAAAGGCTTTCCATCATTACTTTTTCACCATCAATCCATCCTTTTTCAGCAGCAGCTTTTACCATTGAATATTCTCCACTTACATTATAGCAAGCGATTGGTCTATCAAAATTATTTTTTAAATCTCTAATGATATCTAAATACGATAAGGCCGGTTTTACCATTAAAATATCTGCTCCTTCTTCATCATCAAAAGTAGCTTCACGCAACCCTTCATCTCTATTAGAAGGATCCATTTGATAGGTTCTTCTATCTCCAAACGATGGCGCCGAATCTACTGCTTCTCTAAAAGGCCCATAAAATCCTGATGCATATTTTACAGAATATCCCATAATTGGTAAGTTTGCAAAACCTGTGTTGTCTAACGATTCACGCATCATAGCTATGGCACCGTCCATCATTCCTGATGGTGCTACCATATCTGCTCCTGCTTTCGCATGTGAAACTGTTTGTTTTGCTAAGTTCACTAACGTCGCATCGTTATCTACATCGTTATCATGTATTACACCACAGTGACCGTGTGATGTGTACTCACAAAAGCATACATCGGTAATTACATATAAACTTGGATAGTTTTTTTTAATGAATCGGATAGCTTGTTGCATAATTCCGTTATCATTCCAAGTTTCGGTACCTTCATCATCTTTTTTAGATGGGATTCCAAATAACAAAACTGCTGGTATTTTTAACGCTACAACCTCATCTAATTCTTTAGAAATAGTATCTAATGAATAACGGTTAATTCCTGGCATTGAAGGGATTTCTGTTTCAATACCTGTTCCTTCTTCAATAAATAAAGGATATATAAAATCATCTACCGATAATTTGGTTTCTCGTACCAATCGACGGATGTTTTCAGTTTTTCTTAGTCTGCGTGTTCTAAACATAATTTATTCTTTTACAAAGTGAAGGTTTACCAACTCTAGTACACTTTCTACTGTTGGCATCTTTGCTATTTGTACTTCCTTAAAATGTTTCTTGGCTTCATTAGCGGTAGTATCACCAATGCAAAAGGCTATTTTATCTCCTGTATTTTTTTCCATGTAGCTTTCAACTGTTGACGGGCTGTAAAACAATACTCCATTTACTTTTTCATCAACTTTTGATGGACTATACATTGTTTTATATGCTTCTACTTCATTTACAACAACTCCATTTGCCTTTAAAAGTATTGGGAGTGTGTCTAAACGTAAGTCACTACAGAAATATGTTACTTCTTGCCCTTTTAGTTCTTTTGATAAGTAGTCAGATAGTCTTTTCGCGTTTCTTTCTGAATGCGCTACTTTTCCTATACGTTGATCGATTAACTTTTTTGTTCTTCGACCAACACAATAAATATTTTTGAATTGTAATTCATCCGAAGTAAATGAATTTAGAATTGCTTCTACACCATTTTTACTAGTAATAATTACATTTTCAATTTCTTGCTTAATTACTTTAGGTGCAATTCTATTAAAACGGATTTTTATAAAATCGCTATCATTCACACTCATGTGTGTTGGTAATAATTTTTTCTGTGCTTCTGATAATTTTTTAGTCGAATAGATTGAAAACTCTTTTTCAATTCCTTCGTCTTCCATCATAATTAGCTTTCCGCCTTTATCAATTACATAATTAGCACAATCTTTTGCTACGTACTTATGTTTACCAACTTTTACTTTCTTACTAACTTCAATCTTTTTCTTACCATCTCTACTTAGCAAAATTCCTTTGAAATTAATTTCTTCTTCCTTTTCATTTATAAAAGCTAAAGCCCCAATTGGCGCTGTACAACCACCTTCTAAACGTTTTAAGAACTCACGTTCAATCCCTGTACAAGTTTCTGTGTCTTTATCGTTTATCTCAGTACAAATTTCTTTGATTTCTTCGTCCTTATCTAACGCTGTAATCATTATTGCTCCTTGTGCTGGTGCAGGAATCATCCATGTTAGGTTTACCGCTCCTTGTGGTCGTAAGCCTACACGTTCTAAACCAGCTGCTGCGAAAATAGCTCCGTTCCAATCGTTATCTTCTAACTTTTGTAAACGTGTATTTACGTTACCTCGTAAACCTTCTACTGTATGAGTTGGATAACGATTTAACCACTGCGCTTTTCTTCGTAAACTACCTGTAGCAATCACTCCGTTAGGTTGCGCCATAAACTCTTCGTTATCTTTTAACAACAAAATGTCGTTGTAGTTAGCACGCTTTAAAACTGCCGCTTGAATAATGTCTTCTGGCAATACCGTAGGAACATCTTTCATAGAATGTACCGCAATATCAATATCACCATTTAACATGGCTATATCTAAATTTTTAGTAAAAATCCCTGTGATTCCTAATTCGTAAAGAGGTTTATCTAAAACTAAATCACCCGTTGCTTTAACGGGGATTAATTGAGTTTGATGACCTAATTCTTCTAAAAGTTTTTGAACTTTTTTTGCTTGCCACATAGCCAATTGGCTATCGCGTGTACCTATTCTAATTATCTTCTGCATGGGTGGATTGTAAATTTGCTCCGAACACTTTAGCCATTACTTCAATACTTGTATTTACTGAAGTTTCTTCGTCTTTTAAATGTTTTACAAATTGTGTAGTTATTTTCTGTATAAATCTTGATGTTAATATTTCTGCTTGTTCTTCATCAAAATTTTTAATCTTTTTCTTGTGAAAAGCTATTTCTCCTTGTTGAATGCTTTGTAATGATTCTTTTAAAGCGGTAATTGCTGGTGTAAATCTTCTGTGGTTTAACCATTCTTGAAACTCATGATTATGAGTCTCAATAATTGCTTCGGCAAGAGGTACCTCTTGCTGACGTATCGCTAAGGTTTCGTCTGTTATTTTTGAAAGGTCATCAACATTTACCATCATGACGCTCTCTAAGTCTGCAACTTCTTTTGACACATTTGCTGGCATTGATAAATCTAAAATCAACAAGTCTTTATCAGTCGGAACATGTTCTTTCGTTATAGTAGGAAAACTAGCTCCTGTAGAAACAATTAACACATCACTGTTTTGAACCTCCTCAGCTAAATTTGCATACGACGCTTTTCTTATCGAATTATGGTCTTTTACAAATTCCTCTGTTTTTTCTTCCGTTCTGTTAATTAAGCTTACCGATTTATTTTGTGTGTACTCCGCTAGATTTTTACAGGTGTGTTTTCCCATTTTACCTAAACCAAATACTAAAACATTTTTCGAGTTGTAATCTGGTAAGTTATTAATTAAGTACTGAACAGCAGCGTACGATACTGAAGTGGTTCCAGAACTTAACTTAGTTTCATTCTTAACTCGCTTACTTGCTTGCATTACATGGTTTAGTAAGCGCTCGAAATATGCATTTGTAGTTCCTACTTCTTTAGCTTGCTTAAATGCTTGACGTAACTGCCCTACTATTTCGTAATCTCCTAAAATCTGGCTATCCAACCCTGTTCCCATTCTAAACAAATGGCTAATAGCTTCCTTATTTTTATATACGTTTGATACGTTTGCAAATTCTTCTACCGAACCGTTTGAGTATTTACACAACATACTTATTAACTGAAAAGGGTGTTCTGCAAAACCACACACTTCAGTTCTATTACAAGTAGACAACACAAAAATACCGTCTATTCCTTTTTGTTTTGCTTCTTCTAAAAGTTGTATTTGATTTTCTTTAGAAATACTAAATTTCCCCCTAATCGCAGCATCAGCTTTTTTATAACTAACGCCTATGTTGTATAAATTACTATGATGTTTATTTTCTACTGTCATTGAGTCTTCTTCAAAAAGTCGGTCAAAAATATAAATATTGAACAAAAAAAAGTATCGCTAAAAGAACTTTTAATGTCGCTATTCGTTTTTTCGCTTAAAAACACCTTAAAAACTTACACAAAAGTGTATTTTTGCAGTAAAACAGACTAGGAGAAACATTTTATTTTAGAATCATTCTAAATAGCAAGATTTATACAAACCACTGAATCCATGTCAAAAAACATCGCAGAAAGTACATTTAGAGAAGTTCCCATTGAACAAGGTTTTTTTGTGCTAAAATTCCAAAATAACTCAGACGAAACAGAGTTTTTTAAAAGAGATATTGACAACTCTTACATACAACTACATTACTGTGTTAAAGGCAATTGCAAATTTCATTTTAACAACAACAGTTATACTTTTAATGTTTTAGACAAGCATTCAATATTCCTATACAATCCACAACAAGATTTACCTATCAATTTAGAAATTTTACCAAAAACCTCTTTGGTATCTGTATTGATATCAATCGAAAAATTCCATACTTTTTTTTCTAAAGAGGCTAGTTACATTCCTTTTTTAAGTGAGAACAATAAAAACAAAAAGTATTACGACAATGCAGAAATAAATGCTAATGTTTTATTAGTCCTTCAACAAATTTTAACGGCTAAGAGCCAAAGTTCTATGCGAGACCTTTATATAAAAGGAAAAACATATGAACTCCTAAGTTTACATTTTGATAGTGGCGAAAACACCAATGAAGAGTATTGCCCATTTTTAGTTGATGACCGAGAAGTTTTAAAGATTAGAAAAGCAAAAGATATTATCATTTCCAGAATGAGTGAACCGCCTAGTCTGCAAGATTTAGCGAATGAAGTAGGTTTAAACTTAAAAAAGTTAAAAGAAGGATTCAAACAAATTTATGGCGATACTGTTTATAGCTTTTTATTTGATTACAAAATGGATCATGCCCGTAAACTATTAGAAAGTAATCAATACAATGTAAATGAGGTTGGCTTACAAGTAGGATACAGTACCTCTAGTCACTTTATTTCCGCTTTTAAAAAGAAGTTTGGCACGACTCCTAAACAATATGTAATGAGTTTACAACAGTAGACAGTAGACAGTAGACAGTAGACAGTAGACAGTAGACAGTAGACAGTAGACAGTAGACAGTAGACAGTAGACAGTAGACAGTAGACAGTAGACAAAATTAAAACTTTGAAACTTTGAAACTTACAAAATGAAACAATTAACTCATTACGATATAGAAAACAACCAACAAGAATTCCCTATAACTATTGTTTGTGATGCTATTCGTACTCCTGAAAATATTGGTATGTGTTTTCGTATTTCTGAAAGCTTTGGAGTATCTAAAATCTATTTACACGAAAGTTCACCCACTATAGACAATAGAACTGTTAAGAAAACAGCTCGAAACACTATTCAACAAATACCATATGATACTTATGGGAATTTTGAACAACTTATCCATCAATTAAAAGAAGAAGGAAATACTATTATTGGTATTGAAATTACCGATAAAAGTATAAACATTAGCGATTACGATTTCACTTCACATTCTAAAATTGTGTTACTTTTGGGTAGCGAAAGAAATGGTATAGAAAATGTTAACTTAGTAGATGCAACAGTAGACATACCAATGTATGGGCGCAATTCTAGCATGAATGTAATTCATAGTTTAGCTATTACATTATACGAAACAACAAACCAATTAAAGAATTTTATTACGAGTAAAGTAGAATAGCCTCTGAAGGTTACTACACTTCACTCGTAAAGACTTAGAAAAATAAATACATGAAAGGAGTTTTATTAGTAAACCTTGGATCACCAGAAAGTACAAACCCTAAAGATGTTAAAAAGTACTTAGGTGAATTTTTAATGGACGAACGTGTAATTGATGTTCCCTATTGGTTACGTACTTTTATTGTGAAAGGTATTATTTTAAATACACGCCCTAAGAAATCTGCTGAAGCATATCAAAAAATTTGGTGGAAAGACGGTTCTCCTTTAATTGTACTATCAGAACGTTTACAAAACAAGGTACAAGCAAAAACAGAACTTCCTGTTGCTTTGGCAATGCGCTACGGAAATCCATCAATCAAAAGTGGATTACAGGAATTGCACGATAAAGGTGTTACTGAAGTTTTGTTAGTTCCATTATACCCTCAGTTTGCTATGGCAACTACTGAAACTATTTTGGTATTGGCAGAAGAATTGAGAAAAGAATTCTTCCCCAACATGAAAATTGCTGACGTACCAGCTTTTTACAACAAACCTGAGTACATCAAAGCGCTATCTAATAGTATAAAAGATTATTTAGCCGATAAGGACTACGACCATATTTTATTCTCATATCACGGTGTACCAGAACGTCACATTAGAAAATCTGACATCACAAAATCACATTGTAACCCTGAAGCTGGAAATTTAAGTTGTTGTAATACCCCTTCTGAAGCACACAAGTTTTGTTACCGCCACCAATGCTACCAAACAACCAAAAACGTAATTTCTGAATTAGGATTAGATGAAAATAAAGTATCAACTTCATTCCAATCTCGTTTAGGTGTTGATCCTTGGCTACAACCGTATACCGATAGAACAATTGTAAATAAAGCAGAAAAAGACGGTATTAAAAAATTAGCTATTGTAACTCCTGCCTTTGTATCTGACTGTTTAGAAACCTTGGAAGAAATAGCTATGGAAGGTAAACACGAGTTTTTAGAAGCAGGTGGTGAAGAATTTTATACAGTTCCTTGTATTAATGATAATGACGAATGGGTGGATGTTTTAGCAGGATGGATTGAAGAGTTTCAGTTAACAGTAAACAATTAACAGATTGCCACGTTTCTCTGCAATGACAACAAAACAGTCATCATGAGGAGTTATAACGACGTGATGATCTCATAAACAATAGTAGTTAGCTAATTTAAAAACTTTTAACTTTACAACTTTAAACTAAATACAATGGATTTTTTATACGTAAAAGCATTACATATCATTTTTGTAGTTACTTGGTTTGCAGGATTGTTTTACATAGGTCGCTTGTTTATTTACCATGTAGAAGCAGAAAAAAAAGACGAACCGGCTAAATCTATATTACAAACCCAATACAAGTTAATGTCTAAACGTTTATGGTACATTATTACTTGGCCTTCCTTATTTTTAACCAGTTTTTTTGCTTTTTGGATATTGTATAAAAACCCTGTGTATTTAGAAATGCCGTGGATGCATGTAAAATTAGCCTTTGTATTAGCGCTATATTTTTATCATGGATTTTGCCATAAAGTTTACAAAGAACTACAACGTGATGAGATTAAGTATTCCTCTAATAAACTTCGACTCTTTAATGAAATTCCAACCGTAATTTTATTTGCTGTTGTGTTTTTAGTCGTTTTAAAAAGTGCTATTAACTGGATTTGGGGCGTGGTAGGAATTATCTTATTTGGAGTATTATTAATGATTGGTATTCGTTATTATAAAAAAGTAAGAGCTAAAAAATCGTGGGATAAATACGAGCAAGAATTGATCGAGGAAGATAAAAAATTAGATAATTAATTTTTTTTTATAACGAATAACTTTACTAGTTTCGCCGCAAATTATAAACCTCAAATTAAATCACATTTAACTATGAAAAAAATTTTAGTTTTAACAATTGCTATGTTTAGCTTATTAGCTTGTTCTTCTGACGACGAAAACAATTTAGACCCTATCGTAGGAACTTGGTATAAGTTTTCTATAAATGAGCAAGAAGTTAGTGATTGTGAAAAAAACACAACAATCACAATCTCTCAAAATGGTACATTTACAGCTACGTATTCTTATTACAACGGAGAGAACACTTGCCTTACTGAAGAAACGTTTAAAGGAACATGGACAAATAAAGGCAATAATAATTACACAACTTTAGGAGAAGGAGATGATGAATCAAGTAAAATATTACTTAAAGACAACAACACCTATCAAGAAATATTTACTGAAGATACACCTGACGGAACAACAACCGCTATCACTACCTTCAAGAAAAAGTAAAAATTCTTACAAGGATTTCTACAACAAAATTTAATTTTTCTATAAAAGCTCTGTTTTTTAATCAAAAAAACAGAGCTTTTTTGATTAAAAAAGACATAACTAACAGAAAACTTTTATTTCTACTCTTACTTTTGAACAGTCTCTTTTTTACCCTTTTATCGACTGTTCAAAAGGTATCCTATTCACAATACTTCTTCCTAAAGTAACTTCATCTGCATACTCTAACTCATCTCCTACTGAGATCCCTCTAGCAATAGTTGATGTTGTTACTCCGTATTGTTCTATTTGCTTATAAATATAAAAATTGGTGGTATCACCTTCCATGGTAGAACTCAGAGCAAAAATCAACTCTTTAATTTCGCCTTCTTTTACTTTTTCTACTAGTGATTCTATTTGTAGGTTTTGAGGACCAATTCCTTCAATAGGAGAAATCTTTCCTCCTAACACATGGTACAAACCTCTGTATTGCGCAGTATTTTCAATCGCCATCACATCACGAATATCTTCTACCACACACACAATCTCAGCATTTCTCTTCGGATTACTACAAATATCACATAACACTGTATCTGAAATATTATGACACTTTTTACATGATTTTACATCGTTACGTAAATGCGTTAAAGCCTCTGCTAAATACTTCGTGTTCTCTTTCGGTTGTTTCAATAAATGCAACACCAAACGAAGTGCGGTACGCTTACCAATTCCTGGTAATCGACTTACTTCATTCACTGCGTTTTCTAATAGTTTCGACGAAAAATCCATGCTGCGAATTTACAATTTTTCGATAAGGATTAAGTATCTTCGTGGCTTTAAAATTAAAACTTCAATTCACATGAATTCAGAGATAAGAAACCTAGAACCAAAAGCTGTTTGGAAAAATTTTGCCGACTTAAACGCCGTACCTCGCCCTTCTAAAAAAGAAGAAAGAGTAATCCAGTTTATGGTAGATTTCGGTAAGAAACTAAATCTTGAAACCATGGTTGACAACGTAGGGAACGTAATTATTCGTAAACCTGCTTCAGCTGGAATGGAAGACAGAAAAACAGTGGTTATGCAAAGCCATTTAGATATGGTTCATCAAAAAAATTCAGATACAGTTTTTGATTTTGATGCAGAAGGAATCAAAATGTTTGTAGATGGTGATTGGATAAAAGCTGACGGAACTACGTTAGGAGCTGACAACGGTTTAGGTGTTGCTGCTATTATGGGAGTTTTAGAGTCTACTGACATTGCTCACCCAGCTATCGAAGCTTTATTCACAATTGATGAAGAAACAGGTATGACGGGTGCTATGGGACTTGAAGGAGGATTATTAGAAGGTGAAATTTTATTAAACCTTGACACTGAGGAAGATGATGAAATAGGAATGGGATGTGCTGGTGGTGTAGATGTTACTGCAACTAGAAATTACAGTGAAGAAACCACTCCAGAAAACACCATAGCCTATGAAATTTCTGTCACTGGTTTAAGTGGAGGTCACTCTGGGATGGATATCATTAAAGGATTAGGAAACGCTAATAAAATTATGAACCGTTTATTATTTGACGGTTTTACCAACTTCGGATTACGTGTTTCAGAAATTAACGGAGGTAGTTTACGCAACGCTATTCCTCGCGAAAGCTTTTCTACTATAGTTATTGATGCTGTTTCTAAAGAACCTTTCTTATTTGAAATACATGAGCTTATTAACAATATTAAAGCTGAGTTTTCAACATTAGAACCTAACCTTACTATTGAATTAAAAGAAGTTGAAACTCCTAAAACCGTGATGGATTTAGGTGTTCAAGAAGGTTTAATTAAGGCAATTTATGCTGCTTTAAACGGAGTATACCGTATGAGTCCAGATATAGATGGATTAGTAGAAACTTCAAATAATATTGCTCGTATTATTGTAAAAGACGGAGCTATTAAAATTGGTTGTTTAACTCGTTCTTCTTCTGAAACTAATAAGTGGGATTTAGCCAACTCATTACGCTCATCTTTTGAATTAGCTGGTTTTGATGTAGAATTTTCTGGTTCTTATCCAGGATGGTTACCTAATGTAAATTCTGAAATATTAAAAACAGTTACAAAATTATACGAAGAACTACACAACGATAAACCACATGTAGCAGCATGTCACGCAGGTTTAGAGTGTGGTATTTTAGGTCAAAACTACCCAGAAATGGATATGGTTTCTTTTGGACCTAATATTAAAGGAGCTCACTCACCTGATGAGCGTGCACAGATATCATCAACACAAAAATTCTGGAAGTTTTTATTAGAAATTTTAAAGAACACTCCTGTAAAGAATTAAAAACTTATACATAAACTTTAAAACCACAACTATAGAGTTGTGGTTTTTTGTTTACATTTATAAAATGAATTTTTTAGCGCACTTATACCTTTCTGAAGATAACACAAACATCATGATTGGTAACTTTATAGCAGACCACGTGAAAGGCAATAAGTTTTCTCACTTTCATGAAGATATTCAAAAAGGCATTTTATTGCATCGAGAAATTGATACGTATACGGATGCGCATAAAATTGTTAGAATAAGCAAACGACGCTTACATGAACGCTATCGACACTACGATGGTGTAATTATCGATATTTTTTACGATCATTATTTAGCCAAAAACTGGAGAAACTATTCTCAAATTCCGTTAAATATATATGTAAATTCTGTATATAAATTACTTCAAGAAAATATTGATAGTCTTCCTAAAAGAACACAAGAAATGCTTCCTTATATGGTACAATATAATTGGTTATACAATTATCAATTTGCCAAAGGAATTCAAGAGGTTTTAAATGGCATGAATAGACGTACTAATGGAAAATCAAAAATGAACTTAGCTACGGAAGACTTACTAGAGAATTATCAAATTTTTGAAAACGATTTCACTACTTTTTTTGAAGATCTCCGTGCATTCTCGCATCAAAAACTAAAAGAACTAAGTTAACAAAACATGAAAAAAGCACTCTTATTTTTTTCAATACTCACAGTATTATACAGTTGTAAGAAGAGAAAAGTTATAGGTACAATTACCGAAAAAGCCATGGTAGTTTCTGCCCGCAAAGAGGCTTCAAAAATTGGTTCAGATATTTTACAAAAAGGCGGTAATGCTTTTGATGCTATGGTTGCTACCGAACTAGCACTAGCAGTCGCTTATCCATATGCTGGGAATCTTGGTGGAGGTGGATTTATGGTTTATCGACAAGGCACAGGAGAAATCGGTGCATTAGATTATCGTGAAAAAGCTCCACTTGCCGCTCATAAAGATATGTATTTAGATAGCTTAGGAAATGTAATTGAAAACAAAAGCACTTTAGGAGCTATGGCAGTAGGAATACCAGGAACAGTAGCAGGAGTTTTTGCTACACATAATAAGCTTGGTTCATTACCAATTCAAGAAATTTTAAAACCAGTCATAGCTTTAGCTAAAAAAGGCGTTGTAGTTACTCAAAAACAAGAAGACCGTATAAAAAAATATCAACATTATTTTTTAAAAGTAAACAAAGACTCTATTCTTTTTGATAAACTTTGGAAAAAAGGAGACACTATCAAATACCCTGCTTTAGCTACCACTTTAGAACGTATTTCACAAAATGGTAGAGATGAATTTTACAAAGGTCAAACCGCCAAACGTCTCGTTGCTTTTATGCAGTCGAATGGTGGAATTATAAACGAAGAAGATTTGGCTAAATACGAAGCTAAATGGAGAACTCCGATTACCTTTACTTATGATGATCTACGAATCATTTCTATGTCACCACCGGCAAGTGGTGGTATTTGTTTAGCACAAATTATGAATGGAATAGAACCTTTTGACTTAGACAAATTTGGACATAACTCAACAAAAACGATGCAAGTAATTACGGAAGCAGAACGAAGAGCCTATGCTGATAGAAGTTTTTATTTAGGAGATCCTGACTTTGTGAAAGTTCCAGTTAAAGCACTTATCAGCAAAGAATACACAAAGGAAAGAATGAATGATTTTTCTTTTAAAAAAGCAACTTCTTCTACCGATGTCTCTCATGGAAGTATTACTATGATTGAAAGTGATGAAACCACCCACTACTCTATTGTTGATCAATTTGGAAATGCTGTTTCTGCCACTACAACAATAAACGGAGCATATGGTTCTAAATTATACTGTTCAGACTTAGGCTTCTTCTTAAATAATGAAATGGATGATTTTTCAAGCAAACCTGGTATTCCTAACATGTTTGGGTTAGTAGGAGCCGAAGCCAATAAAATTGAACCCGAAAAACGCATGTTAAGCTCAATGACTCCTACTATTGTAGAGAAAAATGGTCAACTACATATGGTTGTAGGAACTCCTGGAGGCTCAACAATTATCACTTCAGTTTTACAAACCATTTTAAATGTACATGAATTTGATATGGGAATGCAAGAAGCGGTAAATCAACCTCGTTTTCATCATCAATGGCTGCCCGATGTTATTAAAATGGAACCTAAAGGATTTGACAAACAAGTAAAAAAAAGGTTAGAACAGCATGGATATGAACTAGACGAAACCAACTCACCAGTTATTGGCAAAGTAGATGCTATTTTAATACTTCCTAATGGAAAACTAGAAGGTGGTGCAGACCCTAGAGGCGATGATACTGCTATTGGGTTTTAGTTTTTTAACTCTTATGTTTTAACAAATTTTTCACTCCCTTTAACAGTTAATTAAGTAGTTTTAAGGTTTAAAATTTCAAAAAAACATGAAAAAAATACTGACCTTACTTACCTCTATAGTTTGTTATACTGGATTTTCTCAGGGAACACGCTTACTAAGGCAACCTACAGCCTCAAATTCTGAGGTTGTTTTTGTATATGCCAACGACCTATGGAAAGCTCCTATTCAAGGAGGAGATGCTATACGACTTACTAGCGACGATGGCTATGAGTCTAACCCACATTTTTCTAATGATGGTAAAATGATAGCGTTTACAGCACAATACGATGGAAATACTGACATATATGTTATTCCTTCTTCTGGTGGTGAGCCTAAGCGATTAACCTATCACCCAAGTGGTGACTTTGTACAAGGTTGGACTCCTGACAACAAAATTCTATTTCGTTCTTCTAGAGAAGGCAAACCGACCCAAACTAATAAATTTTACACAGTTTCATTAAAAGGAGGACTCCCTGAAGCTGTTAAAGTTCCAAGAGCTGCTTATGGAGAATTTTCAAAAAATGGTAAATATCTCGCCTATACTCCTATCACAAGTTGGGATGCTGAATGGCGAAATTACCGTGGTGGTCAGGCAATGCCTATTTGGATTTTGAATATACAAAATCAACAACTTCTAAAAACTCCTCAAAAAGACAGAGAAAGACATTTAGAACCTGTTTGGTATAACGGTTCTGTCTACTATATTTCTGAAAGAGATTATACTAGTAACATTTGGTCATATAACTTAACTACTAAACAAGAAAAACAACTTACATTTCACAAAAGATTTGATGTAAAAAGTCTAGATGCAAGTACCAACGGAATTGTTTACGAACAGGGAGGTTACATTCATTTTTTAAACCCTGAAGCTTCTGTTACCAAACAAATTCCGATAAGAGTTCATGGTGATTTAAATTACGCAAGAACTCGTTGGATGGATGTAAAAGGGAAAAACCTAACAAACCCAAATATTTCTCCGAAAGGAAAAAGAGCCATTTTCGAATATAGAGGGGAGATTTTTACTGTTCCAAAAAAAAATGGTACTTGGAGAAACTTAACCAACACTTCTGGAGTGGCTGACAGATACCCTATTTGGTCTCCAAAAGGAGATAAAGTAGCTTGGTTTTCTGATAAAAACGGAGAATACGAGTTAGTAATTGCCGACCAAAATGGAGATAGCAAATCATATATTAAGATTCCTAATCCTACTTTTTATTTCAAACCTGATTGGTCTCCTAATGGAAAATATGTATCGTTTACCGATACGCATTTTAATATTTGGATTTTAAATTTAGAAACTAAAAAAGCTGAAAAAGTAGCTACTGATAATTTTGCACATCCAAATAGAACCATGAATCCGAAATGGTCTCCTGATAGTGATTGGATTGCTTATGCTAAACAAAATGAAAATCATTTTAAATCTATTTACGCATATCAAATCAGCACCAAAAAAACAATTCAAATTACAGATCCTTTAGCAGATGCTATTTCACCTGTTTGGGATGCTTCAGGGAAATATATTTATACCTTGGCTAGCACAAACTACGGATTAGCATCTGGGTGGTTAGACATGAGTTCTTACGACCCTTCAGTAACTCGTAGCTTATATGCCGTTGTTTTGAACAGCAAAGACAAAGCTCCTAACCTACCAAAAACTGATGAAGAGAAAGCTGAAAAAAAAGATTCAAAAGAAAAGAGCAAAAAAGAAAAAAAAGACGATAAAAAAACATCAAAAGAAGCTGATAAAATAAAAGTTGTGATTGATGAAGAAGGTATTTTCAATAGAGCTATTACCTTAAAATTACCTGCTAAAAATTATACAGCTTTATACAAAGCACCAAAAAATCATGTTTTTGTAGCAGAAGCAAATGAAAACAGCCCAAATACTACTATTCACGACTATGATATTTCAAAAGAAAAAGCGACTGAATTTACCAAAGAAGCTCGTTCAATAACAGTTTCAGAAGATAGAGAATCTGTATTACTATCAAGTAAAGGAAACTGGAGTATTGTTAGTAGTAAATCTCCAGTAAAACCTGGTAAAGGCTCTATAAAAACCAATTTAAAAATTAAGGTCGATCCAAAAGCTGAAGCTCATCAAATCTTTAAAGAAGGTTGGCGCTATATGAGAGATTTTTTATATGTTGACAATGTACACGGTGCCCCATGGGATAAAATCTACCAATGGTACGCTCCATGGATTGATCATGTAAGACACAGAACTGACTTAAACTATGTTGTAGACATTATGAGCGGTGAAGTTGCTATTGGTCATTCATACGTTTACGGAGGTGATACTCCTAAAACCAACTACGTCCCTGTTGGATTATTAGGTTGTGATTTTGAAAAAGTAAATGGTTTATACAAGTTTTCTAAAATATACAAAGGAGAACGTTGGAACCCAAACATTAAAGCTCCACTTGGACTTCCAGGTATCGACATTAAAGAAGGAGATTATTTATTAGAAGTTAATGGAGTTCTCCTAACTTCAGAAGATAATCCATACAAAACACTTGAACAGACAGCTGGAAGAGAAATTTATATTAAAGTAAATTCTAAACCTACAGTTAAGGGAGCAAAAACCATTTTGGTAAAACCTGTTGCCAGCGAAAGAAGTTTACGCTCTATCGACTGGATAGAAGAAAATAGAAGAAAAGTGGATAAATTGTCTAACGGGAAATTGGCGTATGTATATGTTCCCAATACTTCAAACAACGGATTTACCTCTTTTAATCGCTATTATTTTTCTCAGCAAGATAAGAAAGGAGTTATTATAGATGAAAGAAATAATGGAGGTGGTAGCGCAGCCGATTATATGATTGATATTTTATCTAGAAAACCTTTTGGATACTTTAACAGTAAGGCTAATAAAAGAAAACCATGGACAACACCTATTGCTGGTATTTGGGGACCAAAAGTGATGATTATTAATGAACGCGCTGGCTCTGGAGGAGACCTTTTTCCTTACATGTTTAAAGAAAGAAAAATAGGACCTTTAGTAGGAACTCGTACGTGGGGAGGTTTAGTAGGAACCTGGGATACACCTGCTTTTATTGATGGTGGTAGAATGGTTGCTCCTCGTGGCGGATTTTTTGATTTAGATGGTAATTGGGCTGTTGAAGGTGAAGGCGTAGCTCCTGATATTGAAGTACACCAAGAGCCTAGCAAAGTTTTAAAAGGAAAAGATCCTCAGTTAGAAAAAGCTGTGGATGAAGCCCTACGATTATTAAAAAGTAATGAATTTACTCCTAAACCAGAGCCTACCCCGCCTGTTCGTTGGAAAAGGCCAGCTGGATATTAAAAATAAAAAGGATAGCTAATTAGCTATCCTTTTTTATATTTATAAAACTAACTACCATGTTAAACTATACTTGGATTGATAGTTTTTACTTTGGGAATCATAGTCATAAACTCCCCAATGTTGCTCAAAAGCACCAGCATCAGTTGGCTTAGTATTTTCATCATACATTTCAAAAATAAAACAAGGTATTCTAACATTAGGGTTACGTGGTGTTCCATTTCCACTTTTACAATGATTGATTAAATTTTGATTAAAGGTTTGTGCATTTACTTTTGTTGCTGTAGAGTAAGTAACACTAGGTCCTGTTGGCCACCCTGCTTCACCAATAACAATAGGTAAGCTTCCATATCCATTATTTCCTAATGCTACATATAACGCATCATACATTGCATCAAAAATATTTTTATATGTATAACTTCCATCATGAACCCAATGATTTTCTCCTGCAGTAAACAAACAATAGTCTAAAGGAACATTATTTGGCTGACTATTATGGGTAAGGAAAGGATACACATTAACCATAAACACTGAACTATCTGCTTTTAAAATGGTACAAACATCTAGAATAATCTTTTTAAGATTTTGATTAAACGCTCCTGCTGAAGGCGGATATGAATTCCCCATAATAGCATAGTTAAAAGGAACTGTTACTTTCGTTATAAGTCCCTTAGTTTCAATTGCTGCTTTTATGTTTATTAAAGCATTTACAAGATCCGGTGCATAGGCATTATGATACCAACTTCCTAAAGGCTCATTTCCTACACATATCATCGGAATGGTAGTTGAATAATCTGATAATACTTTTACAATCGCGTTTATGGTAGTTGTATCATTATTGGCACAAGCTTTCAAATCACCATTAGGCACATCAACTAAAACTTGTAATCCTTCCTTAGCAAAAGCACTAATACAATCTGTTTGATTGTACGTAAACATTTTAACTGTTTTAACGCCAGTTGCTTTTATTTGTCCTGCTGCCTTTGCTGCACTTACTTGTTTTCCCACACTTTGAAAGGTGTTACTAAAATTTACTCCTATGGTTGCATTGAATAGTGAATCATTCATGATTGGTTAGTTTTTACTATATACATTAGTTTGGTGATTAAAGTTATAACACTATCAGTAACTATTAAAAAAACTTCTTTAAGCGTAAAAAAATAAGGCAAGAGAGTCTTTTATAGAAACAGAATTACTCAATTCCTTATAAACCTTTCAAGCCTACATGTAGTATACTCCAAATACACATCTGCTTTGTAAAAACCTCATAACTTGAAGGTGATTGTATTTAATCTACCACTATTTGTTTATACATTTATTGATTCACAGCCGCTACCCTATTTTTATCGATGTGAATAACCTCTTTTTTAATTTTATTGACTAGTTTTGGCAAAAGAATCATTCATTTTTTATTGAGAACTATAGAAACTCATATAGTAAAAACTATAGATAACACCATTCGATTACAAGAGTATGCTGTTGGAATTTTCAAAACTATTCCTACTAAATCTGGTATAAAAAAAGCCATTAAAAAAAGGTTAGTTAAAGTTAATGGTAAAACAGCCACAACCGCTTTATACATTAAAGGAGGCGAAACCATTGAGTTACTTCAATCAAAAGAAAACTCGCAAAAAAAACATTTTAATTTCCCCTTAGATATTCTTTTTGAAGATGATCATCTTGCTATTATTTACAAGCCTGCTGGAATTTTAGTAAGTGGCAACTCTTTTGCTACAATTGACAACGCACTTGTACAAAACTTACAGAAAAGTACTTTATCTGATGCTACTCGCCCAAGACCTGTTCATCGTTTAGATTATCCAACTAGCGGGTTATTACTCATTGGAAAAACAACTGAGAGTATTATTGCTTTAAATCAACTATTTGAAAAAAAAGAAATTCGGAAAACATACTATGCTATTTGTATTGGTAAAATGGGACGAAGTGGAGAAATTGATTTACCTATCGATAACAAAAGTGCCTTTACTTCGTTTGAAGTTATACAATCAGTGGAGTCTCCTCGATTTGATTTTTTGAATTTAGTAGAACTGAACCCAAAAACAGGTAGAAAACATCAATTACGTAAACATTTACTTATTATAAACAGTCCTATTTTAGGGGACAAGGATTATTTTTTAGAAAATAAAATTCTGAAAGGGAAAGGATTGTTTCTACATGCATCTACGCTTACTTTTACACATCCTTTTAGTAAAGAAGAAATAACTATCACTAAAGAGCTTCCTAAAAAATTCAAAAAAATATTCCCACAATAAATCTCCTTTAAAACAGCTATCTTTGCCGCATGCGAATAGATATTATTACGGTAGAACCCGACTTAATAAAAAGTCCTTTTGAAAATTCAATGATGAAGAGGGCTATTGATAAAGGACTCGCTGAAGTTCATTTTCATAACCTACGAGAATATGGATTTGGTAATTATCGTCAAATAGACGATTATCAATTTGGTGGGGGTGCTGGAATGGTTTTAATGATTGAACCCATAGCAAAGTGTATTGAAAAACTTCAATCTGAAAGGACTTATGATGAAGTTATATATATGACTCCTGATGCTAAAACTCTAAATCAAGCTACGGCAAATACACTTTCATTAAAGGAAAATATTATCATTTTAACAGGTCATTATAAAGGTGTAGACCAACGTGTACGTGATAAATTTGTAACTAAAGAAATTTCTATTGGTGATTATGTGTTAACTGGAGGTGAATTAGCTGCTGCAGTTTTATGTGATGCTGTAATTCGATTAATCCCTGGAGTTTTAGGTGACGAAACCTCTGCTCTAACAGATAGTTTTCAAGATAACTTACTATCGCCACCAGTATATACAAGACCCTCAGAATATAAAGGAATGAAAGTACCTGAAGTCTTATTATCAGGAAATTTTCCTAAGATTGAAGAATGGCGCTCAGAACAAGCATACAAAAGAACAAAAGAAATACGTTCAGATTTATTAGATTAGCTAATAATCAGTGTTTTATTTATTTTTTTTATCAAAAGAAAAGTTTTAAATTTGCAGCCACAAAATCAACCTCTGACGAAAATCGTGAATGTTGCTTTTATACAACCATAAATAATAATAAAATGGATTTAGTAAAATTTGTTCAAGACGAATTTGTAACAAGAAACGAATTACCAGAATTCGCAGCTGGAGATACTATTACAGTATACTACGAAATTAGAGAAGGAGACAAAGTTCGTACTCAGTTCTTTAGAGGTGTTGTTATCCAAAAAAGAGGAAGCGGTGCTTCTGAAACATTTACTATTAGAAAAATGTCTGGTACTGTAGGTGTTGAGCGTATCTTCCCTATCAATTTACCATCTATCCAAAAGATTGAGATTAATAAAACTGGTCAAGTACGTAGAGCTCGTATTTACTACTTTAGAGGTCTTACTGGTAAAAAAGCAAAAATTAAAGAAAGAAGACGTTAAAAACCTCTTTTTTCTAAAAAAATTAAAAAGCACCATGATATCATGGTGTTTTTTTTATTCACTTTTTGTTAATAACACACCTATTTAAACTGTTGATAACAAAACACTTAAACCTATTAAAAAGACAGTATTATTTCTTATATTTGAGGATAGAGTTTACAAAGTAAGTGACGTCAGAATTATAGTTAACTATATTAATTTAATCACCAAAAGTAAACCTTTAAAGTAACGTTCTTTATATATTTTGTTTTTAAACATACTTAAAGCTAAGTATAATCATCATAATTTTTTTGATTAATTGTAAGTTATTAATAATTTATAGTTTTCTAGTTATAAGTTTATAAGTATTATTGGTTTTTATTTAGCTTAACCAATCTGTTTAAAAACACCGAAGCTTTTATTTTATAGGTGACATAATTTATAAAGTAAAGTTTCTTTTGAGGTAGTAACGTAGTTTTTTCTAAGGAAAAAGCATAAACGCAGTTTTATTTGACTATGTAGTAATACAGGTCAGTACCCTTACTATTTCAAGAAAGCCATATCAATTACAAGAAATTGTTTGATATGGCTTTTGTTTTTAATAACAAAATCTCTGTTTTACCTGTTTAAATTATCACTTTCATAACAAAACCCCCTAATTAATAATAATTTAGCATCAAAAAACTCAACCGTAATTCTTAAATTTGCGTCACTTCAAAATATAATTTAATTTATTACTTATAAATATGAATAAGACTGCTAAAATTATGTACACAAAAACGGATGAAGCTCCAGCATTAGCTACTCGTTCGTTTTTACCAATCGTAAAAGCTTTTACAAAATCATCTAACATAGAAGTAGAAACCAAAGATATTTCTCTTGCGGGTCGTATTCTTGCTAATTTTTCAGACCTTTTGCCTAAAGAGCAGCAGGTTGAAGATGCCTTAGCTTTTTTAGGAGATTTAGCAAAAAAACCAGAAGCTAACATTATTAAACTTCCAAATATTTCAGCTTCTGTCCCTCAATTAAAAGCTGCTATAAAAGAACTACAAGCTTTAGGTTATGCTTTACCAAATTACCCAGAAGAAGCTACAACTGATGAAGAGAAAGCAATTTTAGCACGTTATAATAAAATAAAAGGATCTGCTGTAAACCCTGTTTTACGTGAAGGTAACTCTGACCGTAGAGCTCCAAAAGCTGTAAAAAACTACGCAAAAAAGAACCCTCATTCAATGGGTGCTTGGAGTACTGACTCTAAAACTCATGTTTCTACAATGACAGAAGGTGACTTTGCTCACAGTGAAAAATCAGTTACTGTACCTAATGCTACTGATATACAAATTGTACATACGGATGCTAACGGAAATAAAACTGTTTTAAAAAATAAAGTATCATTACTAGCTAAAGAAGTTATTGATGCTTCAGTAATGAGTAAAAAAGCATTGTTAGCTTTCTTAGAAGAACAAGTTAAAGACGCTAACGATAAAGGAGTGTTATTCTCTTTACACATGAAAGCAACTATGATGAAGGTTTCAGACCCTATCATTTTTGGTCATGCTGTACGTGTTTTCTTTAAAGATTTGTTTGCTAAACATAGTGAAACTTTTAAAGAAATTGGTGTAGATGTAAACAACGGTTTTGGAAACTTAGTAAGTAACCTTGAAGAGTTATCAGCAGATAAAAAAGCGGATATTTTAACAGATATTGAAGCTATTTATGCTAGCAATCCTGATGTAGCAATGGTAAACTCTGACAAAGGAATTACCAACCTACATGTTCCTTCAGATGTAATTATTGATGCTTCAATGCCAGCAATGATTCGTACTTCTGGTCAAATGTGGAATAAAGAAGGAGAACCGCAAGATGCTAAAGCAATTATCCCTGATAGTTCTTATGCTGGTTTATACCAAGAAACTATCGATTTTTGTAAAAAGAATGGTGCTTTTGATCCTACTACAATGGGTACAGTTCCTAACGTAGGCTTAATGGCTCAAAAAGCTGAAGAATACGGTTCTCATGATAAAACATTTGAAATTACTTCTAACGGAAAAGTTGAAGTGATTGATACCAACGGAACTACTTTATTAACGCATACTGTTGAAGCTGGTGATATTTGGAGAATGTGTCAAACAAAAGACGCACCTATTCAAGATTGGGTAAAATTAGCTATTACTCGTGCAAGAGCTACAGGAGCACCTGCAGTTTTTTGGCTAGGTGAAGAAAGAGCTCATGATAGAGAGATTATTAAAAAAGTAGAAAAGTACTTACTAGATCATGATACTACTGGATTAGAAATTAAAATCTTATCTCAAGTAGAAGCTACTAAATATACTTTAGAGAGAGTTAAAGCAGGTAAAGAAACTATTTCTGTAACAGGAAATGTATTACGTGACTACTTAACTGACTTATTCCCTATTTTAGAATTAGGAACTTCAGCTAAAATGTTATCTATCGTACCATTAATGAATGGTGGTGGGTTGTTTGAAACTGGCGCTGGAGGATCTGCTCCAAAACATGTTCAACAATTAGTAGAAGAAAATCACTTACGCTGGGATTCTTTAGGTGAATTCTTAGCTTTAGCTGTTTCTTTAGAACATCTAGGAGAAACAAACGATAACAACAAAGCAAAAATATTAGCGGAAGCTTTAGATGATGCTACTGACAAATTATTAGACAATAAAAAAGGACCTTCAAGAAAAACTGGAGAATTAGATAATAGAGGTTCTCATTTTTATTTAGCAATGTATTGGGCACAAGCTTTAGCCTCTCAGGACAAAGACACCGAGTTAAAAGCTCAATTTACTCCTATTGCAGAAAAATTAGCAACAAATGAAACTACAATTGTAGAAGAACTAAATACTGTTCAAGGTAAAGCAGTAAATATTGGAGGATACTACGAGCCTAATGACGCATTAGCTAATGCAGTTATGCAACCTAGTGAAACTCTTAATGATATTTTACAAAGTATATAATTAATCTATTATATAAAATTCAAAAGCAGGTGACAAAAATCACCTGCTTTTTTATTAAAATAAACCAAACAAATTACTAAACAATAATGTCCCCCGAATTACTATTTAATCCCCCATAACATTGCTTGGCTCATAGTTAAGACACAAAAAAATTATATTCGTCACATTCTAATTTCTTAAAATTTTTAATTAGTAAATTTGAAACATGAAGTTTACCAAAACAACCGAACAAGAGTCTAACTACAATGATTTAGAAAAAATGAGTATTTCTGAGTTATTGTCTAACATTAACAAAGAAGATAAAACAGTTCCTTTAGCTGTAGAAAAAGCACTTCCACAAATAGAGAAACTCACAGAACAAATTGTCTTGAAATTAAAAGAAGGTGGGCGATTATTTTACATCGGTGCGGGTACTAGTGGCCGTTTAGGTATCCTAGACGCAAGCGAATGTCCTCCTACTTTTGGTGTTCCCCATGAATTGGTCATTGGATTAATTGCAGGTGGTGATTATGCCATTAGAAAAGCGGTTGAATTTGCTGAAGATTCTACTAACCAAGGTTGGAAAGATTTACAAGAATATCAAATTTCTTCAAAAGATGTTGTTGTAGGAATTGCCGCATCAGGTACCACTCCTTATGTTATTTCTGCTTTAGAAGAATGCAATAATAACGATATTGTAACAGGATGTATTACCTGTAATCAAGATAGCCCGTTATCATTAACCACTCAATTTCCCATTGAAGTCGTTGTAGGTCCTGAGTTTGTAACAGGAAGCTCTCGTATGAAAGCGGGAACTGCTCAAAAATTAGTATTGAATATGCTATCTACAGCCAGTATGATTCAATTAGGAAGAGTTAAAGGGAATAAAATGGTTGACATGCAACTATCCAACAATAAATTAGTAGATAGAGGAGAAAAAATGTTAGCTTCTGAATTAAATATCGACCAAAAGACAGCTAGCGAATTATTAAAAAAATATGGAAATGTTCGTGAAGCTATAAAAAAATTTACAAATGAATAAACCTACTACTTTTGAAACTGGTATAAAAAAGCTTTTAGTTTTTTTAGGCTTGCTTATTATTTCTCCTTTAATACTAAGTATTGCCTTTAAAGCCTTACGTGCTTTTAAAGAAGCTCCTAAAGTTTTTATTGCTTATGGTTTACTCGTGGTTGGTGTTTTATTAATACTATTTACTGTATATTATGGTTTTAAAGCATTTAAAACCATATTAGACCATCTTTTTAGCAAATAACTTTTGATAAAAAACAATTCCATAAAAAAAATAATAAATTGGGAGCACTGGCCCTCGGCGATGTTTTACCTCCCTAATCTTCCTTACGCTTTTTATTTAGCTTTTAAAGCTAAACACTTAGCATTTTTTAGTGCTGCAAACCCCTGCATAAAAAGCTCTGGAAACGGTACTGAAAGCAAATACGAAACCATATTATTGGTTCCTGAAAAATACCGACCTAAATCGGTTTTAATAAAACCAAACACTAATTTTGAAATAGTTTGTAAAAAAATTCAAAAACAAAAAATTAGCTTCCCTTTGATAGCAAAACCCGATGTAGGTTTTCGAGGACTATTGGTTGAGAAAATAGCTTCAAAAACAGCCTTAAAAAACTATATTGAAAAGTACTCTATTGATATTATCATTCAAGAATTTTTAGACCATGAGAATGAATGCGGTATTTTTTACCACAGAAATCCAAAAGATGATTCCGGTAAGATTTCTTCATTAACGCTAAAACGTTTTTTATCTGTTACAGGAGATGGTACTTCTACATTAAAAGAGCTTATTCTTGCTGATGAAAGAGCTAAATTATACATCGACTTATTTACTAAGATCCACCAAGATAAACTGACAGAAATACCTATTAAAAACAAAATTATTAAACTTACAGCTATAGGCAATCATTCAAAAGGAACACAATTTATTAATGGTAATCATTTAATAAGTGATAAACTAACCACCACTTTTGATAAGCTTAGTAAATCAATACCAGGTTGGTACTATGGACGAATTGACTTAAAGTACAATACCTTTGAAGAATTAGAAAAAGGAATCGAATTTAAAATACTAGAAATCAACGGAATTATAGCAGAACCTACACATATTTATGATGCAGAAAACTACACCTACTTAAAAGCTTTAAAAGCTATAAGAACCCACTGGAAATCGCTCTTTACTATTGCTATTACAAATCATAGAAACTTCAACACTCCATACAAAGGCTCTATAAGTTTTCTTAATGAAATTATTTTATTAAAAAAGTACACAAAAAAAATCAAACGTCTCTCCAAATAAAAAATCTTTTCTATATTTGCAAAAGAATGCATGTTCATGTATTCTTAAGAATCCCCCCGAGTCTTAAGAACAATTAATTATTTAACTGAATGGGAAGAAGATTACTTTTTTCTTTGATTCTTTTTTGTGTTATTATTCCAACTTTTTCACAAGTAAAAGTTGGGGACAATCCCTCTTCAATTCATTTAAGCTCTATTTTAGAACTAGAAAGCTCAGACAAAGTTTTAGTCATCAGTAGAATGACTAATGCTCAAATGAATGCTATCCAACCTTTACGAGGAGCTTTAGTTTTTAACACCGATGAAAACTGTGTGTTTATGTACGATGGTAGTTCTTGGAAAGGTTTATGTGCTTCAGGAACAAGAGAAAGTATTGATGTTACTACTTCTTCTACAGCACCTACAAATAATGAAATAGGGGATTTTTGGATTAACGATACTCAAAATAATACCACCAGTATTTGGGATGGAACGAATTGGATTTCTATAGATAACAATCCTAGAAGAGGTAACGGAGCACCTAATACTAGTACTGCCCCTAATCCAACTTCTGGAGACGTTTATGTAGATACAACTACTGGTATAATTTATGCTTATGACGGTACAACTTGGGTAACATCTAACGCAACACCTTCTGCTAATAACGGACTTTTTATAAACGCAAGTAACACTATTCAATTAGGTGGCGTATTAATTCAGCCTACCACTATTGAAACTAGTACTACAAATACATTAGCCATTACAGGTTTAGAAAATGGAAGCACTGCAACTGATGATATCGTTACAGTAGATAGAATTACTGGCGTTTTAAAAAGAACTACTGCCTCTAACTTACTGAAAGAGGAAATTACAGAAATTACAGCTACAGATGGTCAAGTAACTTTTACGGGGCTTACATTATATACAGCTGATAAAATTAATGTGTACAGAAACGGAGTTAGAATAGACTTTACTATTGATAATGCCACAACAATTACCATAGAACCTGATGCTACATGTTACGCAGGTGATGAAATACGAATAGTTCAACTTTATTAATAACAATCCTCAACTTAAAATCTTAAAAACAATTTAATTATCAATTTATGAAAACAATTACAAACAAATTTAAAATAGCATTACTTGCCGTTGGTTTCTTAGCTGTTGGTACTGTTAGTGCGCAAACTGACCCTACTACTGGTGCTAATGACGCTACAAAGACAGCACGTACAGCTGCTGCTGGAGAATCTATTAGATTAATAGACAACAAAGGAACTATTAAATATATGCAGTCTAATAATGGTATTACTACGATTACTTCTACTGTTGCTGGTAATAGAACTGTTACTACTTGGCAATTAGGAGGAACATTAACTGACAATACTTATATTGCTGCTGGTACAGGAGCTGAGTTTGCTTTAGATGGTTTAGAGCTTCTTGACGCTACTGCTACTGCTTCTACAGATGCCACTGATAGATCTAATCACGATGATGCTACTCCTGGTACTGGTTTTACTGTATTATTAAGAGACGAGGCAACTGGTGCTGTAAAAAAAATGTTACTTTCTGACTTACTACAGGTTCAAGGAGTTAGAGTAGAATATCCAGCTACAGCTGATTCTACAGCTAATTTAGATATTCCTGTAGCTGATATGACTGCAGCTATTTCTTTATTTAAAGTTTCAGTATATAGAAATGGAGCAAAATTAAGAGCTGGTACAGATTATACTTTAGGTGCTGGTGTAGTAACTGTTCAACCTCAAGCTTTAGCTGCACCTAACGACTATAATAATTGGGAGATTTACGAAAATGATATTTTTGAAATTCACTGGATTAAATAATTTTAATGCCTTATAATAGCATTAAACATATTAAACTATTTATAGTTACTTCCTATGCATTAGTACTTTTTTCTGTTAGTACTAATGCACAGGAAGTTAGAGTTATTGATAATAAAGGAACTATACAAAAGGTGAACAATAATAATGTTTTTACATCACCTACTGACCCTAACGATCCTACAATTATTACATTAGAAAATGACGTCTGGTTCGACACAACTAATAACCAGATAAAGATTTATGACACAACAGATGGGTGGAAATTAATCACATCAACTACAACTCAAAATATCTACACTTTTGACGATACTTTGACTAATAATAGAACTTTAACTGGTGATGGAAATTCTTTACGTTTTACAGATTTTAGTAGGTTTGATATTGATAACTCAGGATTTATAAATATCAACTCTACCAATGGTTTTTTAACCTTAAGAGCTAGAGACGGTATTGATTTACAAAACAGTAATGTTAGAGTTTTTGAAAATCTTTCTGTAGCTAAAAGTTTTGAAGATAGTAATAATGATGCAGGTACTGCTGGACAAGTTTTATCTTCAACAGTTACTGGAACTGATTGGATTGATCCTAATTTAGCTGAAGTAGTAAACAAAACAACAAATTACACATTGGTTCTAGCCGATAATGGAAAGGTTTTCACATTCAATAGTGCTGCTGATGTTACCCTAACAGTTCCTGCAGGCTTACCAATAGGATACAACATAAGTATTTATCAAATTGGTAATGGAAACGTCACCATAACTGGAGCTGGCGGTGTTACAGTTCTAAACAGATTATCTCGTTTTAAAACTGCAGGCAAAGATGCTGGAATTGGTTTAATTGCCACAGCTACAAATATATTTCATTTAACAGGAGATTTAAAAAGGTAAACATGAAAAGATATATAACTATATTTTTTCTTTTTATAGTATTATTCAGCTACTCACAAATAGCTAGATATAATCACTTCCCTACAATGAAACCCCTTCACATACTCGATGACAAACTAGATAATATAAGTTTTGCCTTTTCTATGCGGGTATTAGAAAGTGACTATAATGGCCCTATTATTAGACTTAGAAGAGCTGGAGATAATGCAGAACAAGATTTTGGGTGGAATGATAATGATGTTGTTGATATTGCAGCAATAAACGCATGGAGAGGAGCTAATAATGTATTTGTACATACGTGGTATGATCAAAGTGGACTCGGTAGGAACGCTGTACAGGTGACAAGAAACAGACAGCCTCGTTTTATTCCTACTATAAACAACCCACATTTTCAAGGCGATGGAAATAATGATCACTTATTAATTAATACTCCAAACGGTATTCAAGATGTAACTAATAATGGAAATCAAGGTACAGTTATAGGAGTAATGAGAGCAACCAGAAGAGCACAACATACATTTGGTGTATTAAATAGCGCTAATCGTTGGTCTTCGCATGTAAACTGGAGTGATCAGAATTTATATTTTGATCCTGGTATTTGTTGCAACGGCACACGCTCTTTCAATAATAATGGAAATGTTGGGGTTTGGGAAATATATTCTTTTATAAAAAGTAACACTAATGTAATTGCTAGATCTGGAGGAGTGCAACGATTTAATGGAGCTCATGTAACTGGTAGATGTACTTTAAATACAGATTTCACCATAGGTTGGGCTAATGGTAATCAACCTCAACATCATGCCACGACTAGTTTTACCGAATTTATTATGTACAGAACTAACATAAGTAATATACAAATACAAGAGATAGAACAAAACTCAACAACCTTTTGGAATATTTAGAGCACCTTCGAGTTCAACAAAGTTATAATAGTATAGTAATGACCTTTAAATTTAGACATATATATAATATCATAAAGTTATTAGTAATCCTTTTGATAATAACCTTTTCAGATACTGTTTCTTCTCAAGAGATAAGAGTTATTGACAATAAAGGAACTATACAAAAAGTAAACAACAATAACGTCTTTACATCACCTACTGACCCTAATAATCCAACAGTAATTACTGTAGAAAATGATGTTTGGTTCGATACAACCAATAGTCAAATAAAAATATACGACACTGTAGATGGCTGGAAACCAATCACTTCCACACTGACATCTCAAAATATTTATACTGCTGATGGTACTTTGGCAGATAATCGCATACTAAACGGTAATGCAAACAACTTAACTTTTAATAATATTAACTTCTTACAACTATTTAGTACTTTCGGCACACAAATAAGTTCTACTGGTGGCACAATGCAAATATCTTCTGGAACTTCTTCTCAAATTTCAGCGGGTACAACAATGGAGCTTTCTGCTCCAAGTAATATTATGCTACAAAGTCCTACCGAATTTAACAGCACCTTATTAGATGTTAATAACTCTTCTGGCACTTCTGGTCAAATACTAAGCTCTACTGGTACTGGAGTTGATTGGATAGATAGTCCCTCTTTAAATAGTTGGCTTATTACAGGAAATAATGGAACAAATTCTAGCACTAATTTTTTAGGAACGATTGATGCCCAAGATTTGGTTTTAAGAGCTGGAAATATAGAAAAACTAAGACTTAATAATAACGTTGGACAAGTACTTGTTAATCAAGCTTCCGTTTTTAACACACATCCTTTAGTTATAAGAGCTAATGGAGTTGATGTTTTAGCTTTTGAAGATAATACAGGAACTCCTAGGTGGCACTGGAATCTTTTAGCGGATGGTTTAAACTTTGTTGAAAGTAACGTAGAAGATTACAGACTCTTCTTAGAAAACGGAGGTGAGGTTGGAATTAATACAAACGCCCCTACCGAAAGACTAGATGTAAATGGAAGATTACGTGTTCGAGACATCCAAACAGTTACAAATACTACAGATATTTTAACAACAAATGCTAGCGGCGTCATACAAAAAAAGGCATTATTAGCAACAGAAGCAAATAATCAAATTACTACTGGCACAAATAGTGGAGTATATTTGGGTCCAACGGTATACACTGGAGCTTTTATAATCAATAGCAGTGGAAGTATAACTGTAAATACATTACCTTTTCAACCTTCTCAAATTACATTTGTTGCCCACGCAAATGTTGAATCTTTTAACTTGGATACTGATAACGGCGTAGGTAATAACAATAGTAGTATAGCTAATTCATTTGGTACTATGAATGGTTTTGCAAGAGATAATGGTGGTACTATAACTCAACAAGTTATTTATGTTGGTGGTAGTGGTAACTCTATTAATGACATATCAAGATTTGCTTCTTCATCAAACTGTATAGGCTTAAGATATAGTAATCAAAACGGTGACGATCTTGGTAAAATTACAGCTTCGCTTGCTTCTTTTAACACCAATGGCTTTACTATTAATGTAAGTAGAACTAATAATGCAAGTACTGAAAACCTTGTTGTATTATACACCGCCTATAAATAAAATGAGATATGAAAAAACTATTGCTCTTTATATTAATTAATACTACTTACATAGTAACAGCACAAACAGCATTTTATAATACTGGAAATGTGCAATTACATGATGGAGCGCAAATTGGTTTTCATATAAATTTAACAAACAATGGTACTATAGATAACACAATAGGGTTTGCAGGGTTTTATGCTGACAACGAAATCAGAACCATTTCAGGCACCAATCAAGTTACTTTTTTCAATGTAGAGGTTGATGCTCTACAAAATCTAGAATTATATAACTCTCTAGGAATACGCAATCAATTAAGCTTTATCAACGGGCAAATAATCACTCCAAAAAATAATTCTAATATTTCATTAGATTTTATTGATTATGATTTCTACGCGGGAGAAGATAATGAACGACACGTTAACGGATATACATCTTTAAAACAAGGAAATAAAAACACTTCTAGTTTTTCCTTTCCTGTGGGAGACGGAACAATGTTACGTCCAATGAGCTTACCTCACACAGATAAATATTACTTTTTTAAAGGGGCATATTTTTACGAGGATCCTAATTTTCCCACAAACTTTACTGCTAATTTTTTAACAGACCAAAAACAAGCTATAATTGAAAATATTAGCAATATTGAATTTTGGGACTTAAACGGAAAAGATGAAACCCAAATCACATTAACGTGGAATAATCGTAGTGATATAGGCTCTTTGGCAAATCAAGTTTCTCAGTTAATCGTTGTAGGCTGGAATAAAACAGAAAATCAATGGGTAAATTTAGACGTATTGGAAGTTACTGGAGATTTATTAGAAGGAACAATTACATCTGCTGCTTTTGTTCCAGATAATTACGAGGTAATTACCATTGGTTCATTACTAAACGATGAAATTAAGACAAATAATAATATTTTAATTTCTCCAAATGGAGACAATCTTAACGACTACTTAGTTTTTGATGAAGTAAATGAATATGCTCACAACAAACTAGTTATTTATAATCGTTGGGGGAATATTGTATATCAAACAGAAGACTATAAAAATGATTGGGACGGTACTTCTAATGGTAGATCAACTATTAACAGAGAAGATAAACTTCCAGCAGCAACTTACTTTTACAATTTAGAATTAGGTGACCAACCAAACGCTTATCAAAAGCTTAAAAAAGGCTGGGTTTACATTAATCGATAATTATCTTACTAATTCTTTCTTTGGAGTTGTAGGGTTGTACCCAAAATCTGCATCAGGTAACTCTATTCCTAATTGATTGATTATAAAACCTATACTAGCAAAATGATGTATTGCATGGCTATGCGCTTGTATCAAAGCACTACCTAACGTATAATTTGCCGTTACTTTTCCAGTTCCTAAATCATCTGTAACAGAAATAATTGTATCAAAATCTTCTGTTTCCAAACAATATAGTTGCTCAATTACCTCTTTAAAATATGC
The DNA here is from genome assembly GCF_003387615.1 of Tenacibaculum gallaicum. Classification (GTDB taxonomy): domain Bacteria; phylum Bacteroidota; class Bacteroidia; order Flavobacteriales; family Flavobacteriaceae; genus Polaribacter; species Polaribacter gallaicus. Next base: position 279,806 of record NZ_QUNS01000004.1, read on the forward strand.
AATTCCAAACTCCGTCTTCTGCTCAGCTAGTTGATTGCGTTCTCTGTCAGAAAAATCAACACATTTTTTATCTAACCCGTTAAAAATACAGACGAAAACATCCAGAATATGTCTCATATTAGCACCTATACTCGAATAATATGGTGGAATTGATGTATCACTATACTGTTCATCATTAATTGCTTCTAATAGTTTAATTCCTCTTTGTAAATTTTTATTAATAGCTGCTATCATTCGTAAGTATAAGTTTTCGAGTAAGTCGTATAAATATAGAACTTTTTACGTGGACAAATAAATTATTTTTCACAACCAAAATAAAACACTAAGAATCAATAAGGTAAAACAAATTAAAACTTTACACGACTATTTAAAATCAATAGTAAAATATTTTTTGGCACGCTCTTTGAAAATTATACAACAACTGCGGAAGCTGAAAAGCATATAGAGTAAGCATAACCCTAAAATTAGCAATTATGAGAACAGGGATACTTTTATTATTAGCAATGATGTCATTAACAACAGTAAATGCCGACAACATTGAAAAATCAACTAGCAAAATTGGGGTTACAAATCGTAATAATGATGCTGTTACCTTTGTAGAAAGAGGAATTCAATTCCATGTATTTTTAAACGGAGATTTCGACTTTAATATCCATTACAATAGATACTCTGATTACGGCGTACGCATTAAACGTGATAGAAGAGGTCGTGTTAGAAGTGTAGGAAATGTGTACATAAACTACGATGCTAGAGGAAACGTGAAACGAATTGGTAACGTATTTATAAAATATAAATTCGGAAACTTATTTAAAGTAGGAAACTTACATATTCAATACGATAGATGGGGAAATCCAAGATTTAGAGGATTTGTAAAATCAGGACACCGTTATCATTATGATGATCGTTACTATTATGATGATGGAGTTGATGTAAATATCGATATAAACATAGGAGATATTTTTGACTATGATGATGTTTATTTTTACAGAAAAGATTTTGGAAGAAACTATCGTAAGTTTAGAGAGGATAATAATTATTATTACTATAGAGCCTTACCAAATTCAAAAATTGGAAAGCGTAGTAAAGTTATAAAAAGACGTAAACACAAAATTTACAAGAATAATAAATATAGGAAAGGAAAACCTGAACAAAAAGGTAAATCAAGAAGAAACCGTAATTAAACAAAAATCCCTCATCAAAGTTGATGAGGGATTTTTCATTTTATATAACTAATAAACTATTTAGCTACATTAACAGCTCTTGTCTCTCTAATTACAGTAACCTTAACTTGACCTGGATAGGTCATGTCATTCTGAATTTTTTGAGAAATATTAAATGATAATTCAGCAGCTTTTGTATCGTTTACCTTTGCACTTTCTACCATAACTCTTAATTCGCGTCCTGCTTGAATAGCATATGCTTTTTGTACTCCATTAAACCCAAAAGCAATATCCTCTAAATCTTTTAAACGTTGGATATAAGAATCTAAAACTTGGCGACGTGCACCTGGTCTTGCTCCAGAAATAGCATCACATACTTGAACTATAGGAGCCATTAAACTCTTCATTTCAATTTCATCATGGTGAGCTCCAATTGCATTACATACATCTGGTTTTTCACCATATTTTTCAGCCCATTGCATTCCTAATAATGCGTGTGGTAATTCACTTTCTGTTTCTGGTACTTTACCTATATCATGCAATAAACCTGCACGCTTAGCAGCTTTTGCATTTAAGCCCATTTCAGCAGCCATAATACCACAAAGATTTGCAACTTCACGTGAGTGTTGTAACAAGTTTTGACCATAAGAAGAGCGATACTTCATACGTCCAACTGTTTTGATTAATTCAGGGTGTAAACCATGAATTCCTAAATCGATAACAGTACGCTTACCAACCTCTATAATTTCTTGAGAAATTTGCTTTTCTGTTTTCTTCACAACCTCTTCAATCCTTGCTGGGTGAATTCTTCCGTCTGTTACCAGTTTATGCATTGATAAACGAGCTATTTCACGACGAACAGGGTCAAAACAAGATAAGATAATTGCTTCAGGAGTGTCATCTACAATAATTTCAACACCAGTTGCAGATTCTAAAGCACGAATATTACGTCCTTCTCGACCAATAATTCTACCTTTAACATCATCTGATTCAAGATTAAATACAGATACACAGTTTTCAACTGCTTGCTCTACTCCTACTCTTTGAATAGTGTTTAACACTACCTTACGAGCTTCTTGTTGAGCAGTCATTTTCGCTTCTTCTATGGTGTCTTGAATAAAAGACATAGCATCAGATTTTGCTTCGTCTTTTAAAGATGCTACCAACTCTGTTTTTGCTTCATCGGCAGATAGTCCAGAAATTTGTTCAAGCATATCCACATGGCGCTTGTGCATTTTTTCTAATTCAGATTCTTTCTTTTCTAAAAAGTCTAATTTATAATCAAAATCAGCTTCTTTCTTCTCTAATTGTTTATTAAGTTTTTTGTTTTTGTCTAGCTCTGATGATACTTGACTTTCTTTATCTCTTACTCTTTTTTCTACATCAGAAACTTTCTTTTCTCTTGATAAGATTACTTTTTCGTGCTCAGACTTCAGTTCTATAAACTTCTCTTTAGCTTGTAAAATCTTATCTTTCTTTATTGCTTCGGCTTCTACTTTAGCTTCTTTTATAATGCTACCAGCCTCTTTTTTTGTTTCCTGTATTAATTTATTTGCATTAGATTTTTCTAACATTTTAGCAATAAAAAAACCTACTGCTACACCTATAATTCCTGCTAAAACAGGAAATAATATTCCCTCCATAATTTTGATTTGATTGTATAAAAAAGCCTACATTAATAGGGTTTTAAAAACTCCAAAATAACAAGTTTAGGATTAACTGATTGATCAAGGATCCGAGGTAAAATCGGCTTGCTTTACTAACCACGACTCATCCTTTATAATTGAATAACGTTGAGTTTAACAAACAATGTACTAATGTAGGCAGTATATTAAATATATATATTTTAAAGAACGTTTTATAAATGATCTTCTAGCAAGTTAGTCAATTCATTTATCTTTTGCAATACTTCGGTATTTTCTTTAGTATTTTTTAACGATACTATTTCTGCTTTTGAGGCAAATTGTAAAGCACTCATTGCTAAAACATCTTGCTTATCTGCTACCGCATAACTTTCTTCAAACTTAGCAATTAATTCATTAATGCTTTTCGCTGCCTTACGTAATCCTTCCTCTTCATCGGTATTATTCACACTCAACGGATACGTTCTACCAGCAATTACCACATTAACTTTTATTTTTGCCATGTAAAGAACTTTAATATTTATGTGTTCAAAAGAGTAATACATTTATCAATCTCTCGAACCAAAGCATTTATTTTGAGTTTTGTTTCTCTTGTATTTTCGTTACTGCCTTCAATAGTTTTAGCAATTTTTAGCAAATTAAATTGTTTTTGCTGCTCTTCTAACTGCTTCTCTTTTTTTTGTAATAAAACTTGTAACTCTGCGTTGTTTTGAAGTAAAACTTTATTTTCTTCTTTCAAAAACTCATAGTTCGAAAGTAAGTTCTTTAACCTATCTTCCAGTAAATGAACTGATTTTAAAGGGTTACTCATTTATTTTAGAGAATAAAACTATATTCACAAAGTTATTAATATAACTTATAATTAGCAACTCTTTTAATGTTTTTTACCAAACCATTGATTTTAAGCCTTTAAGGTTTTTGATAGAATTTTACTAATTTTGCTTTAAAACTATTGCATTTTGAAATTTTATTTTTCTCTTATTTTATTAATCTTTTTTGTTAGCGGACAAGCTCAAAATCAGTATCCACGAAATTATTTTTCAAATCCACTAAAAATCCCCGTAGTACTGTCTGGTACCTTTGGAGAGTTACGAAGTAATCACTTTCATTCTGGTGTAGATATTAAAACCCAAGGAAAAGAAGGTATTCCTATTTATGCTCCTGCAAGTGGATATGTTTCTCGTATAAAAGTACAGCAGTATGGTTTTGGAAAAGCTCTTTATATAACGCACCCTAACGGCTATACTACTGTATATGCACATTTAAAACGATTTGAACCAAGTATTCAACAATATGTAAAAAGTGTTCAGTATAAAAAAGAAAAGTATAGCACAGGAAACCTTTTTCTTAAGTCAGATAAATTCCCTGTAAAGAAAGGGCAACTTATTGGTTATACTGGAGACACCGGTAGTTCTGGCGGTCCACATCTACATTATGAAGTTAGAAATACTAAAACAGAACATATTATCAACCCAATGCATTTCGGTTTAACAGCTAAAGATGATAAAACTCCTACTGTTCAAAAATTAGTAGCCTATCCATTAAGTGATGATGCTCGAATTAACAACTCTGCTTTAGAGTCTGTTATTTCTTTTAAAAACAAGGGAGATGGTAATTATATAGCAGAAAAAATTACAGCTAGCGGTACTGTTGGTTTTGGTATTAGTGTATTTGACCGATTAAATGGTGCATTGAATAAAAATGGAATTTATAGTTTAGAAATGAAGGTAAATGGTCAGCGTGTATATTATCATGATGTTGAAACCTTTTCTTTTGCTGAGAGTAAATATATTAATCTGTTGATCGATTACAAGCATTATAAAAAATATAGAAATAGGGTACAAAGAACACATAAAGTAAAAGCAAACAGACTTAGCCTATATGAAGATTTAGTAAACAATGGAAAGATTCATATTGAAAACGGAGCTAATTACAATATTGAAATCATTGCAAAAGATTTCAAACACAACACTTCTAAAATAAGAATACCAGTTAGAGGGACTGCAAGTAATTTAGTTTATAAGCAAAAAGATACCACAAACTATAAAATTATAGCAGCTAACTTTAATAAGTTTCATCAAAAAAATGTAACAATTGCTTTTCCTAAAAACACCTTTTATGAAGATTGCTTTATTGATTTTAAGATTGAAAATGGTACCGCTAAAGTTCACAACCCTACAATTCCTTTAGACAAGCGTTATACACTAACTTTTGAAACTTCTTTTTTAACAGAAGATCAAAAACAACATGTATACATTGCCAATGTTACAAACCCGAAATACCCGAGATACACATCTACAAGAAAAAAAATAGACAAAGTGTATACTACAACCAAACGTTTAGGTAGTTATGCTTTACGTTTTGATACTCAAAAACCAACTATTCAACTATATAATTTTAGTAATAACCAATGGATTTCTAAAAATAAAACACTAAAAGTTAAAATTGGAGATAAAGAAACTGGTATTAAAAATTATCGCGCTACTATTGATGGTGAGTGGGTTTTAATGGAGTATAATCATAAAAAAAGAATCCTTACGTACGATTTTAATGATAAAAAGTTGGTTGGTAGCAAACATATTTTTAAACTTGTAGTCTCTGATAATGTGGGTAATACTGAAACAGTTTCAGTAACATTCTTCAGAAAAACAAATTAAACAAGCTTGAAAAAAATTATTCTTTTATTACTGTTCCCTTCACTAGTTTTTGCGCAAAAAACAGCTACAGTAAAAGGAATCATTACCAATAAATTCAATACACCTATTGAAGGAGTTGCGATTTCTTATTTATCAAAAGGAACTACCACCGATGCTAGCGGAATATATCAATTTACGATTCCTATGCGAAAAACAGTTGCCGTTACATTTACGCATGTTTCCTATAAAACTTTAGTAAAAAAATTCACATCTCGAGGAAAAAAAAACTTTAACTTCTCTCCTACTTTACAAATTAAAAATGAACAGTTGGAAGAAATTATTGTTAAAAACCAGGAAAAAGAAGCACAAGGCATTACCAAAATAAAAACCAAAAAAGTAAAAAATATACTTGGTGCCAATGCTGGTGTTGAAAATATATTAATGACACTACCGGGAGTTAGTAACAATAACGAATTAAGTACCCAGTACAATGTTCGCGGTGGTAACTTTGATGAAAACCTAGTATATGTCAATGGTATTGAAGTATATCGTCCCTTTTTAATTCGCTCTGGTCAACAAGAAGGCTTAAGTTTCACCAATCCACATATGATTCAGAATATTAATTTTTCTGCAGGTGGATTTCAAGCAAAATATGGTGATAAATTATCTTCTGTTTTGGATATTACATATCGAAAACCAACCAATTTTGGTGTTCAGCTAGATTTAAGTTTACTAGGAGGTAGTTTTACTATTGAAGATACTTTTGCTAACAATAAGCTTAGTGCTATAGTAGGTGTTCGTTATCGTGATAATAGTTTATTTGTTAATAGTAAACAAACAGAAGTTAACTTCAGACCCCGTTTTACTGATGTACAATCATTTTTAAGCTATCAAGTTACCAATAAACTTACTTTAAATTTCTTAGGTAATTTCTCTCTCAACAACTACAACTATAAACCATTAACTCGTAAAACTCGATTTGGTACCTTAAGTGCCCCGCTAGAGTTAATTGTTTTTTATCAAGGACAAGAAGAAGATCGTTTTCAAACCTTATTTGGAGCTTTTTCTGCTGATTATCAAGTTAACGACAATCTAAAACTTACTGGTACTATTTCATCTTTTAATACACAAGAAGAAGAATACTTTGATATTGCTGCCGCTTACGCCATAGGTGAAGTAAATAGCAATATTGGTTCTGAAGATTTCGGTGAAGTTGAATTTTCTCAAGGCATCGGTTCACAGATTAACCATGCTCGTAACGACTTAGATGCTTTAATTAATAATATTCAACTAAAAGCTACTTTTAAAGAGGGTAATAATGAATGGAAAGCAGGTGTCAAATACCAAGCTGAAAATATAAAAGATCGTATTCGTGAATGGGAAGTTATAGATTCTTTAGGTTTTTCTGTTCGTCCGCCACATCACATACCTAACAACCAACCATACGAACCTTTTACAGGTCCTATTGAGCCTTACAGAAACATAAGAGCGGTAAATGAAATAGACATCAATCGTGTTACTAGCTTTTTACAATTTAGCAGGAAAACTACTTGGAACGAGCATCAAGTTTGGATGAATATAGGTGTTCGCTCTCATTATTGGTCTATAAAAACAGCTTCTACTAATGCGTATTCTCAAACAATTTTTAGTCCTAGAGCACAACTTACCATAAAACCTGATTGGGAAAATGATATGTTATTTAGGGTTTCAGGTGGTTGGTATTCACAACCTCCCTTTTATAAAGAGTTACGTGATTATGACGGACAAGTACACCCTGAAGTGAAAGCACAAAAATCTATTCATATAGTTGCTGGGAATGAATTTAGTTTCAACCTATGGGAACGCCCTTTTAAATTAGTTACCGAAGCTTATTACAAAGATTTATCAGATGTAAATGCGTATTCAGTAGATAATGTTCGTATTCGTTATCGTGCTGATAATGTTACTGATGCCTATGCCTACGGGTTAGATGTTCGTTTAAACGGAGAGTTTGTTCCTGGTAATGATAGTTGGGTTAGCTTTGGGTATTTAAAGACCGAAGAAAATATTAACAACAGAGGCTACATTGCCAGACCTACTGATCAACGCTTAAATTTTGGAATATTATTTCAAGATTATGTACCTAATTTACCAGACCTAAAAGCTTATCTAAATCTTGTTTATAACACAGGGTTACCTGGCGGTGCTCCTGCTTATGCTGATGTATATCAATTTCAAAACCGTTTGAATGATTACAAACGTGCCGATGTAGGAATTTCTTATGTTTTTGCTGATGCTAACAAACAACATAAAACTGGATTTTTACGTAGTTTCAAAGAACTCACCGCTGGTTTAGAGCTATTTAACATTTTCGATATCCGTAATTCCAACACCAATACATGGGTACGTGATGCTTACAGTAAAAACCAATACGGCATTCCTAACTACATGACAGGAAGAGTATTGAACTTTAAGTTAGGAATACAATTTTAGTCTCCTCTACTCTTTTTTAACGAAAAATTAGCGAAAAAACTTCCTTAAGCATTTTCCACACATAGTACTTTAGCTTGAAAATTAAAATAGTGCTGTGAAAAGCACTATCTATTTTTTTTACAAGAAGTTTAGCAAGCACCAATATTACACTACAAAAAATAATTACAATGAAAAATCAAAAAATTGAAATCGAAAATTTATGGAACCGTTTTAAAAACTGGGTTTCTTCTAATGCTCCACATTTATCAGAAGAGCTTCAACCTGCTATTCAACCAGAAGAAATAAAACAACTCCAACAAACCATACAAACAGAATTACCTGAAGACTTTATAGCATTTTTAAGTATACACAACGGTCAAAACAGAAATGCCGAAGGCTTAATAGATGCGGAAGAGTTACTTTCTTCTAATAGAATAATTGATGAATGGAAAATTTGGTACGATTTATATGAAGGTGGAGACTTTGAAGATAATGAAACTGAACCCGATGAAGAAATTAAAGATTTTTGGTGGAACCCAAAATGGATTCCGATTACTTATGATGGATCAGGAAACCATCTATGTATAGATATGGATCCTACAAAAAATGGAACTAAAGGGCAAATAATTAGAATGTGGCATGATGATAGTACTAGAGAGCACATAGCACCTTCTTTTAAGGTTTTCTTTGAAAATTATTGTACCAATCTTGAAAACAACAAATATGTTTACTCTGACGAGTGGGGAGGAATAATTAATAAAGAAGATTTGTAAAACCTTTAACTCAACTCAATGGCAGTAACATTTTAACTTCAAAAATAAAACAAGTGAAAAGGTAGAACACCTTAGCTTGTAATTGAATAAAGTTATTGTATTTTAGTATCTAAAAAGTAATTACAAATGAATTGGATTTTGTTAATTATAGCCGGTTTATTTGAAGTAGCTTTTGCAGCTTGTCTTGGAAAAGCTAAAGAAGCTACTGGAATAGAAGCTACATATTGGTATATTGGCTTTTTAATCTGTTTATCTATCAGTATGTTGCTTCTTGTAAAAGCAACCCAAGAGCTACCTATTGGAACTGCCTATGCGGTTTGGACAGGGATTGGTGCTGTAGGAACAGTATTAGTTGGTATTTTAGTTTTTAAAGAACCCGCTACATTTTGGCTATTATTTTTTATCACAACATTAATTACTTCGATTGTAGGACTCAAAATCGTTTCACATTAACCTAAGCCATGAAAACAACACCTAAACACGACGAAAGAATAGCGAGCATGACTTTTGCTTCTGTTTATCCACACTATGTTACTAAAGTTGAGAAAAAAAAGAGAACTAAAGAGGAATTGCATCAAGTAATTGAATGGTTGACTGGTTTCGACAACGAAAAGTTAGACAAATTGATTGATCAAAAAGCAACCTTTGAAACCTTCTTCGAAGAAGCCAACTTAAACCCTAATGCTCATTTAATTACAGGTGTTATTTGTGGTTACCGAATAGAAGAAATAGAAACTCCTTTAACTAAACAAGTTCGTTATTTAGATAAACTTGTAGATGAATTAGCTAAAGGTCGTAAAATGGAAAAGATTTTACGTAAACCTAGTTAACAACTTCCCTTTTTAAATCCTTAAGGACTACTTCATTTATTTTAAGAAAAAGAGGCTTTTAAAGCCTCTTTTTCTTAAACATCCTTATTTTCTTGCTATCATATAAATTATAATTATTTCAATTATCACAGTAGGTATTAATAAGAATAACCCTAAACTTGCCAAAACTACTGTAGCTAAGAAAGCTCCTGTAACAATTTCTAAAATACCTCCTATTTGTACTAAAACCCCTAACTTATCCTTTAACTGTAATAAACTCATTCCAAAAATTATTTGAATTGCTCCAAAAACAAGCAGTTCAGTAATAAGAGATATTGCAATAACTTCTTCACTAAAATTTATTAAAAATATATCGTAGAACTCAAATAACACAAAAACTATCATAAAGACATAAACCACTACCCCTAATAATTTATGAGCATAAATTTTGGCTATTCTTAAAAAACCCATAAAAAATAGCACAAAAGCTACAGAGGACACTACTTTAATGCTAGTATATATAGCTACATTAAAAATTGACTCATCTTTTGTAAACTGGTATATATCTGCGATAGTTTCAATAAATCCAAAAACAAAATAGATAATTCCAAAAATCCAAGCTAAGTTTAATCTCTTCCTGTCTTGACCTGTGAGTATTTCTTTATTTGTAAATTCTTCTAAATTAATAGTTACATTTAATGCTTGTAGTATAGTCTTGATAGTAAAACTTCTAGGCATAGTTTCACCAGCCTCTATACGTTGTATTGTACGAACATTAATATTACACTTTTCAACAAGCTCTTCTTGAGTTAATCCTTTTTGTTTCCTCAATTCAAGAATCTTTTTTCCTAAATCTGGTTGTTTCATGGTAAGTAAATTTTTATTTCTCATACAATATTACTTTTCATTCTAAATTTGATAAAACTTTTTAATTGTTTTAAACCCGACTTTTACACGACATCTCTTTGTTTATAGTAGTTTCAAGACGAATACCTTTTCTATAAAAAATAAAAACAACAACAAAGATGATAAAAATTGAATACATTTGCTTTTGTTAATTTTCAATACATGAAACTAGTTTTTGCTACCAATAATCTAAATAAACTTACTGAAGTACAAAAAATGCTGCCCAGTTCTATTGAACTACTTTCTTTAAAAGATATCAGTTGCTTTGATGATATTGAAGAAACTGCTACTACCTTAGAAGGTAATGCTCAAATTAAAGCAAATTACATTACTGAAAAATTTGGATATAATTGTTTTGCAGACGATACAGGTTTAGAAGTTGATACTTTAAACGGAGAGCCTGGTGTATACTCTGCTCGTTATGCAGGTGAACCTACTAATGCAGAAAACAACATGCAAAAACTATTAACAGCATTAAATAATAAAACTAATAGAAATGCTCAATTTAGAACTTCTATTTGTTTAAACTTAAAAGGAAAACAATTTTTATTTGATGGAGTCTGCAAAGGGAGTATTTTAACCTCTAAACAAGGCGAGCAAGGCTTTGGATATGATCCTATTTTTCAGCCTGAGGGGTACAACAAATCATTTGCAGAAATGACTTCAGAAGAAAAAAATAAAATTAGCCACAGAGGATTAGCTATTCAACAGTTGGTAATATTTTTAAAATCAATTAACTAGTTGAATTTATCAAAAACATACACAGCGCATTTTTTGCTTTTATCGGTTTTACTGATTCTTTTTTTACTGCTAAACATTAGTTTAGGTTCAGTTTCCATCCCTTTTCAAGAAATTTTTAATTCCTTATTTGGCAATCCTGTAGCAAAAGATAGCTGGGAAACTATCATCGTTAACTACCGTTTACCCAAATCAATTACTGCTATGTTGGTAGGATCAGGATTATCAATAAGTGGTTTATTAATGCAAACATTATTTAGAAACCCACTTGCTGGTCCTTTTGTACTAGGTATATCCTCTGGTGCAAGCCTTGGTGTAGCACTACTCATTTTAGGCTCAAGTGTTTTTGGAGGTTTTTTTCTAGTAGCTATATATTCAAACTGGGCGTTAGCTATTGCTGCTAGTGCAGGGTCTTTCTTAGTGTTATCAGCTGTTATTATAGCTGCAAATAGAGTTCGTAATACGATGTCTATTTTAATTATTGGATTAATGTTTGGCTCCTTAACATCTGCAGTTATTAGTGTATTAGCTTTTTTTAGTGAAGCCGAACAAATACAACAATATTTGTTTTGGAGTTTTGGAAGTCTTGGAAATTTAACTTGGACTGAACTTTCTGTTTTTGGAGTTATTTATCTTATCGGAGTTCTTGGAACATTCTCTGTAATAAAACCTTTAAACAGTTTCTTATTAGGTGAAAACTATGCAAAAAGCTTAGGAATTAATATCAAAAAAAGCAGAAACATTATTTTATTAATTACAAGTATTCTTACAGGTGTAATTACTGCTTTCTCGGGGCCTATAGCTTTTGTTGGACTAGCTGTTCCGCATATTGCTAAAATGATTTTCTCTACATCAAATCATAAAATTTTGTTACCTGCCGTTGCTTTAATAGGAGCAATTATTTTATTAATTTGTGACAGTATAGCACAATTACCCACAAGTGAATTTACTTTACCTATTAACGCAATAACCTCATTATTTGGAGCACCTGTTGTTATTTGGTTATTGATAAGGAAGAAAAAAATATATGTATAGCATAGAGTTACTAAAAGCTTTATAAATAATTAAACGGATAAACATCAAGCAACAAGAAAAAAATATCGTCTTACAAACAGAAAGCCTTTCTATAGGGTATCAATCAAAAAAGCAACAAACCGTTATTGCTTCAAACATTGATTTAGCTATTGAAAAAGGAAGATTTGTTGCTTTATTAGGTAAAAACGGAATAGGAAAATCAACTCTACTACGTACTATTTCTAAAGTTCAAAAACCTTTAAAAGGTTTTGTAAAAATCAATCAAAAAGAACTTTCATCTTATACGAATCAAGAATTGTCAACTACGCTAAGTTTAGTATTAACTGAACGTTTACCGTTAAGTCAGCTAACCGTTTTTGAATTGGTAGCTTTAGGGCGCCAACCATACACCAATTGGATTGACAAACTAACTCAAGATCATTTAAAAAAAATTCTCTGGGCAATTGAACAAACTGAAATCACACATTTAAAAGACAAACGTTTTTATGAATTAAGTGATGGTCAATTACAACGTGTACTTATTGCTCGTGCTTTAGCTCAAGATACCGAAATCATCATTTTAGATGAACCTACAGCTCACTTAGACATTCATCACACATTTAAAGTATTTTCTTTATTAAAAAAACTTGTAGAGAACACAGGAAAAACTATTATTATTTCTACTCACGAAGTAAATTTAGCTATTCAACTTGCTGATGAATTCATACTCCTTTCTGAAAAGCAATTATACACTGGTACTTCACAAGAATTAATTGCTCAGAATGCTTTTGAAGAACTTTTTCCAAAAGAATTAATAAGTTTTAACAAAACATTAGAACAATTCGTTATCAAGAAAAATTAAATTTGAATGACAGTAACATTTTGTTACTTTTGAAGCTAATCAAACTAAACAAACCTTAATTATTGATGAAAAAATTACTTTATATGGCTAGTGCAATTGCACTGGTAGCATGTGGTTCAAGTAAAGAAACTGCAAATACAGATAATGACGTAACCACAGACCAAGCTGCAAAATATGCAAAAACCATTACTGCAAAAGATTTAGGTAAACACCTATTCATCTATGCTTCAGATGAATTTGAAGGAAGAAATACTGGTGAACCTGGACAAAAGAAAGCGGTAAAGTATTTAAAAGATTTTTATGTTAGTCAAGGAATCGCATCTCCTTTAGGTGGTAATGATTACTTTCAAAAAGTACCTTCTCAATACTTAAGTAACAACCGTAGAGGAATGACATTAAAAGATTCTGAAAATGTTGTTGCTTTTATCAAAGGAACGGAAAAACCAGATGAAATTTTAGTTATTTCTGCTCACTTAGACCACGAAGGAGTTAAAAATGGAGAAATTTATAACGGTGCAGATGATGACGGATCAGGAACTGTAGCCATTTTAGAAATTGCTGAAGCTTTTAAACAAGCTGCTGATGCTGGCAAAGGCCCTAAGCGTTCTATTTTATTCTTACATGTTACTGGTGAAGAAAAAGGTTTATTAGGATCTAAATATTATACAGAAAACCCTATTTTCCCATTAGCAAATACTGTTGCTGATTTAAATATTGATATGATTGGTAGAGTTGACGACCGTCATAAAGGAAATCCAAATTACGTGTACTTAATTGGTTCTGATAAATTAAGTACTGAATTACACAATATCTCTGAAGCGATGAACAAAAAGTATACAAACATCGATTTAGATTATAAATACAACGATGATAACGACCCAAATCGTTTTTATTATCGTTCTGACCATTATAATTTTGCTAAGCACAACATTCCAATTATTTTTTATTTTAATGGAACACATGCCGACTATCACAGACCAACTGATACTCCTGACAAAATCAATTACGAAATGTTAGAGAATAGAGCTCGTTTAGTTTTCCATACCGCTTGGGAAGTTGCGAATCGTGAGAATCGTGTTGTGGTTGATAAAGCCGCAGAATAAGGTCTAACCAAGTTTAAATTATAAAGTTTAAAAGCTCATCTAATTAGATGAGCTTTTTTATTAATTCTAATCTATATATCGTTCCTAAAATATATCTTCTTTTCTTCCTATAAAAAACCGTTAATAGATTATTTATCTACTACAACAATTAAATTAGAAAAATAATCTAAATACTAAACCTATACCTGATAAATAATATTACTTCGTTTACTTTTGCTTGCTTAAATTTAATACTATGGTTAACGAGGGAAAATTATCATTAGAAAATCAGCAAAAACTAGATAAATTACAAGAAGAATTAGCTTCTGCTCGCGATACTTTTTTAGGGTATCCTGTATCAAAAGACTTTGATTATTCAGAATTAAATAAGTTTTTTCAATATCCAATTAACAACCTTGGTGATCCTTTCGAACAAGGTACTTATCGTGTACGTACCCATGAAATGGAACGTGAGGTTATTGCATTTTTCGCAAAACTATTTAGAGCAAACCCAAAAGACTTTTGGGGATATGTTACCAATGGTGGCTCAGAAAGCAACCTCTATGGTTTATACATTGCTCGTGAATTGTTTCCGAAGGCTATGGTATATTATTCAGAGTCTACTCATTACAGTGTTCGCAAAAACATTCATTTGTTAAACATTCCTAGTATTGTAATTAAATCGCAAGAAAATGGTGAGATGGATTATGAAGATTTTGAAAATACTGTTCGTATGAACCGCCATAAACCAGTAATTGTATTGGCTACTTTTGGTACTACTATGAAAGAAGCTAAAGATGATATTGCTAAAATCAAGGATATTTTACACAATTTAGCTATTCAAGATCATTATATTCACTGCGATGCTGCCTTAGCAGGATCTTTTGGACCATTTATGCAACCTCGTCTTCCTTTTGATTTTATGGATGGTGCTGACAGTATTTCTATCAGTGGACATAAATTTATTGGTTCACCGATACCTACTGGAGTATTGATGGCTAAAAGATCAAATAGAGATAGAATTGCTAAAGGAATTTCGTACATCGGTTCTTTTGACACTACTATTACAGGCTCTCGTAACGGACATTCTCCTTTATTCTTGTGGTATGCCTTAAAGCAATTAGGTGTTGAGGGTTTACAACAACGTTACCAACATAGTTTAGCTGTGGCCGAATATTGCGAAGCTGAATTACAAAAAATCGGAGTAAATGCTTGGAGAAACCCGAATGCAATTACTGTGGTATTACCAAAAACTCCACAAAGTATTAAAGATAAATGGCAGTTAGCTACTGAAGGAAGCATTTCTCATGTTATTTGTATGCCTAACGTAACAAAAACTCAGATTGATGAATTTGTAAACGATTTAAAAAATTGTACAGAACAGATTATTGAAGAGGAATTTTCCTATGATTTTTCATTAAGCTAACCTTTTATTAATTTAAGACAAGTACTTTTGATTGCTTTAAAAGAAAATTTAATTATGAAGAAATTATTATTAAGCACAATGCTACTTGCATTGTCTTTTGCTTATGGACAAGAAAAAAAAGAAAAATTAACTATTGAAAAAGGTACGTGGTATACTAGTGCTAATTTTTCCATAGGACATAATAGTAATGAATTTGAAGGTTCTCCTGAAACTTCTAAATATTTTAACTTTAACTTCTCTCCTAAAGTAGGATATACTATTAACGACAACTTAATTATAGGTTTAGGTGTAGGATATGGATATTCAAAAAGTGAATCAGGGAGTGAAATTGGAAAAGGTAACTCCTACAAAATCTTTCCTTACATCAAAAAACACTTTCCACTTGGAAAGAAATTAACTATTTCGTTACAAGGAGAGTTTAGTTATAGTTATTCTGATTATTCAAGCAATATTAATTCTACTCCATACGAAAGAAGCACCAACCAATATTTTGTAGGGATAAGACCTGGACTTACTTATTTTTTAAACAAAAACATCGCCTTAGAAGCTAATATAGGTAGCTTAGGTTATTCTAAAACAGACCAAGATGAAAGTAGTTTTCCTGACAGAGAATCTGATTCATTTCAGTTTAATATAAACTCAACTGATTTAATGTTCGGTTTATCATATTATTGGTAGTATTAAAGTTTACAAATCAAACAGAAAACGCTAAGAAAATTCTTAGCGTTTTTTTATACATTCTATTATTTGAAACTTTTTATTTTGTTGTAACACACTTACCGAAGAAAAAAGCTTTGTTAGGTGCGTACTATAATTCAAATGGGAATTAGCTACTAACAAAAACCTCCCTTTGTTTTTTAAACAATTTTCTATTCCTTTAAAAAGATTAAGTGCTATCTCAATATTATTCTCATACTCGAAATGAAAAGGAGGATTCGATACTACTAAGTCGAAAGAATTTTCTTTTAACCCCTCTAGGGTATCATCGCATAAAAATTCTGCTTTTTTTCCTTCTAAGTTAATTTTAGATGACTCAATAGCTAAATTAAAATCATCTAACAAAGTTACTTCTGCTTTTGGATTTTGCTCCACTACTTCATAAGCAATAATACCATTTCCCGAAGCTACATCTAATACTTTTAACTCTCTAGAGTCAACTACTAAGTTTTCTAAAAAAAATTGTGTTCCTATATCTACACTTCCAGAAGAAAACACACCGTAATATTGTTGTAAAGCTTTGTCTTTCCACTGAATAGTGTTGATTAGGTTTTTCTTTTGAAATTCCTTTTTAGGTGTTTTTAAAATAAGTAACCTTACTTTTTTCCATGCTTTTGACTGAGTAACTTCTTCAAAATATTGTTCTGCAACCCTTATAAAAGAAGGAGAAAAATACTTAGTCATAAATCCGCAAACAACTTCTGTTTTTTTATTAGAAACTGTATGAATTTGTTGTAAAAACAATTCAAATAATTCTAATGACTTTGGAGTTTTAATCAAAGCTATTTCTACATTCTGTAAATCATCAAGCGGAGTTTTAAAATCAATTTCTGTAGAAAAATTATTCAACTTTAAGTTTTGACGAATTGCTTTTTGCTGACTAGCATACGTCCAAACAGTCGTAATCTTTTTATTCTGAAAAACACAATTCCATACTCCAAAACGGTCATTAAAAAGATGTAAGTGGTCTATCTCTTTTTCAGCTATATAATCTAACGCTAAGAGTTCAGCGTTACTCCAAGCTCTTAAACTTTTGTCAGAAGTCTTAGGGTAACGTTGTAATTTATATGTTTTTGAATTAATTTTTACTGTAGTATCCAATTAACTAATATTCTATTCTTAACTTATAAAAACCTTTTCTTTAACGTAGTAAATTTCATCTAATGAAGTTATTTCTCCTCTCGTATTTCTTCTGAAAATGTGTTTTGGTTCAATATCTTCAATTGATTCTTTCCCCATAGCTGCAACCATTTCTTTAATTGCACTAATGGTTTTATTGTGGTAATTTTTTACACGCATATTCTTATACTTAACTACCAAAGCCTTTACCAGGTCTTTTTCTTGTGTTGCTACACCTACAGGACAAGTGTCTAAATTACATTCACGTGCCTGAATACATCCCAAACTCAACATAAAGCTACGAGCCATTCCTATGGCATCAGCGCCTAACGCTAAGTATTTAATCACGTCAAAAGCATCAATAGCTTTTCCACTTGCAATGATTCTTATTTGGTCTCTTAACCCGTATTTTTTTAGTTTTTTATTTACAAAAGACAATCCTTCTAATAACGGTGTACCAATGTAGTTTGAGAATTCTAAAGGTGCTGAACCTGTTCCTCCTTCACCTCCATCAACAGCTATATAATCAGGATAATTATTTGCATCAGCAAATGCTTTAATCATCGCTTCAATTTCATCATTATCCCCAACACAAAATTTAATTCCTATTGGCTTCCCTCCTGACAACTCTCTTACTTGTTGAATAAATGCAACCATTTCATCAAAATTAGAAAAAGCATCATGCCCTGGTGGCGAATCTACTCGTGTAAAAGGCTCTACAGAACGGATTTCAGCAATTTCTTTTGTATTCTTTTTTGCTGGAAGAATTCCTCCATGACCAGGTTTAGCTCCCTGAGAAAGCTTTATTTCAACCATTTTCACCTCTGGTCTTACTGCATTCTTCTTAAAAATCTCAGCATTAAAAACTCGTTTCCCATTTACACTTTTTCCTGCTCCAAAATAGCCTGTTCCTACTTGAAAAATTAAATCTCCACCTTGTAAATGGTAAGGAGAAACCCCTCCTTCACCTGTGTTATGAGCAAATCCTCCCATTTTTGCTCCTTGATTTAATGCCATAATTGCATTTTTACTTAACGAACCAAACGACATTGCAGAAATGTTAATTATAGAGGAGTTATACTTTTGTGTACACTTATCTGAGCCTATGAGTACTCTTTCCCCACTAATATGATGATGGTCTTTAGGAAATAATGAATGTTTTACAAATTCATATCCTTTTGCATATACATTGTGTTGTGTACCAAAAGGAACTGTTTCAATTTCTTTTTTTGATCGTTGGTAAACTATACTCCTTTTCTCACGGTTAATAGGTTTTCCGCTTAAATCATCTTCAATAAAATACTGTTGAATTTTTTCTCGCTCTTCTTCAAATACCCAACGTAAGCGTGCAATTACAGGGAATGCACGCATTAATGAGTGCTCTTTTTGAATAAAAGCATCATATATTGCTAATAAAGTTACTACTGAAGCAACAGTTAACAAAATATAATTCCCCATATCTGGCATGAAATAAACTAACACACCACATAAAATATTAATTGCAATAATAACAGATAAGATAGTATCTCTCATTTCTTTTATTTTTCTGACAAAAATACAATTTTAGCATAAAAAAAGCCCTGACATATAGCCAGAGCTTTCTTTTATATTTAAAATACTTAAAATTACTTCTTGAATTTCGAGTATTTGTTTTTGAACTTATCAATACGTCCTGCAGTATCTACTAACTTAGACTTACCAGTGTAGAAAGGATGTGAAGTTCTTGAAATTTCTAATTTAATTAATGGATACTCAACTCCTTCTACTTCTAAAGTTTCTTTTGTATTAGCAGTTGAACGTGTTAAAAAAACATCTCCATTAGACATGTCTTTGAACGCTACCATTCTATAATTTTCTGGATGTATACCTTTTTTCATCTCTTGTAAATTTAAAATCTTTTATTTTTGTTGAAAAAATTATAAAGTTGGTAATGCTTTATAGTTGTTTCATATATCAAAAACCTGCAATGGCTATTTGAGGGTGCAAATTTAACCCTTTTTTTTAATTTGCAAACAAATAATTTGCTTTAATTTGTACAACATCTTTATAAACTACAGAAAATAACATTTTATATATGCGTTTTTATAAACTTTTAACTTTAGGATTAACTACTTTACTTGTAACATCTTGTAGCGAAACTAATTACAAATTTAAATTAAATACTACCAAAAAAACTACTTTAGGTAAAAAAGCTGCTATTAAGTTTGAACAACTTAAAGGTGAACAGATAGATTCTGTACAACTTTACGTAAACAACAAACGTGTAAATACTAACGAAACAAGTATTACTATAAATACTGCTGATTTTGGTGTAGGAAAACATGCTGTTACTGCGTTGGCTTTTTACCCAAACAAATCAAAAAAACTAAACAACTCTATTGAGATATTAGCGAAAGAAGCTCCGTCTGTGTATTCTTATAAAATTGTAAATATTTATCCGCATGATAAAGGAGCCTACACTCAAGGCTTAGAGTATAAGAATGGTTATTTATACGAAAGTACAGGGCGTAATGGAGAGTCTACTTTACGAAAAGTAGAATTAGAAACTGGAAAAGTTTTACAAAAGGTAGATTTAGATAAGAAGTACTTTGGAGAAGGAATGACCATTTTTAAGAATAAAATTTATTGGTTGACATGGCATGCTCGTAAAGGTTTTATATACGATCTTGAAACATTTAAGCAACTTGGGAGCTTTAATTACACCAATAGCAATCAAGGTTGGGGATTAACACACAACGGTTCTGAGCTTATTAAAACGGATGGAAGCAACAAAATTTGGTTTTTAGACGCAAATAATCAGCAAGAAAAAAGAAGTGTTCAAGTATACACAAACAAATACCCTGTTGATAATTTAAATGAAATTGAACTTATTGATGGTAAAGTTTATGCTAATAAATGGCAACAAAATTCAATAGTTATTATCAATCCAGAAACTGGTGTTGTTGAAGGTGTAGCTAACTTAAATGGATTAAGAGATATTGTTGCTAAAGATCAAACTATAGAGCCTCAAGACGATGTACTAAATGGTATTGCATATGATACTGAAAACAATCGTTTGTTCGTAACTGGAAAACATTGGGGAAAATTATTCGAAATAGAATTAATCAAACAATAATCTACTACCTAAAATCATGAAAAATACCCTTCCCATAATACTAGCGCTTATTTTATCTATTATTGTAATGTCTTGTAGAAAAGATTTCACTACAGTACCTAGTTATGGGAAGTTACAGTTTTCAAAAGACACCGTATTTCTAGACACTGTTTTTAGCAACATAGGTTCTGCTACTTATAACTTAAAAGTATACAATAAGAGTAGTAAAACTATTACAATTCCAGAAATCAAATTGGAAAATGGAAATACTTCAAATTACCGATTGAATGTAGATGGATTAGCTGGTGACAGTTTCAATAACATTGATATTTTAGCAAATGACAGCATCTATATTTTTATAGAAACCACTATTAATGTTAATACAGTAACCAATCCCTTATACACTGATAAAATATTGTTCGATAATGGAGAAAATCAACAAGATGTAGATTTGGTTACCTTGGTACAAGATGCGCATTTTATTTTTCCTTCTAAAAACAGTTCGGGTATTGAAACATTAATTATTGACGGCAAAGAAACCGAGATTCAAGGTCGTTTTTTAACTGATGAAGAGCTCGCTTTTACTAGTGAAAAGTCGTATGTTATTTACGGTTATGCAGCAGTACCTTCTAGTAAAACACTAACAATTGAAGCAGGAGCTAAAATTCACTTTCACAACAATTCTGGATTGATTATTGATAAAGACGCTAACCTTAAAGCCAATGGAACCTTAGATGAAAAAATTGTTTTTGAAGGTGACCGACTAGAGCATCAGTTTGGTGAAATACCAGGACAATGGGGAGCTATTTGGATACGTGAAGGGAGTTACAATAACGAGTTAAATCACATTCAAATTAAAAATGGAACTGTTGGTCTTTTAGTTGACGGGCAAAACGCATCCTCTCCTACGCTAACTATAAAAAACACCGAGATATATAATAATTCAAATTATGGCGTTTTAGGTAGAAATACTCATATTGAAGGAGAAAACTTAGTAATTGGTAGTTCAGGACAATCTTCATTAGCTTGTACTTTTGGAGGAAAATATAGTTTTATACACTCTACTTTTGCTAATTTTTGGAATAGCAGTATTCGTCAATTACCTACAGTTTTAATAAATAACCACATTACTTATTCTAACGATAACAACCAAGAAGTTACAGAAATTAATGATTTAGTAAATACTAACTTTATTAATTGCATTATTGAAGGAAATAACAATGTAGAGTTTATTCTTGATAGAATTGACGGAACAACTTTTAACTACATGGTTGAAAACTGTTTAATCAAATTTGATGATTTTAATAATTCATTTACTGATAATAATGAATTGAATTTTGATGATACTTCACATTATCAAAACAACATTTTAAACGGTGAATCTGACTTTAAAGATGTTACTAAAAACGAGTTTATCATTGGTGAAAATAGTGATGCCATTAATAAAGCACAACCTTCCGCTGTTTCTGAAGATATTTTAGGTATTGATAGAAACACTTCTCCTGATATTGGCGCATATCAACATATTACTTTTTAAACAAATAAGGTTTATCTACAAAAACACTTCCACTTAACGATTAAAACAATCCATTCATCGAATTATACTAAAGCACATTGCTATCTAAATATATATTTGTAGTGTATTTGTTTCATTCATAGTAATAAAATAAATTAATTAGTTTGGTTAGTTGAGAGCTATTCTTCCATAACCGTTATGAGTAGCTCTTTAAAAAAAGAAAATTAATAACAGTATATATTAAAATATTTGTCGGGGGGCAATACTAATAGATTGAGGAATCTATGTAAAAAAAAAGGGATACTTAAGTATTCCTTTTTTTAGTTAGTATGTCTCGTCCTGAAATAAGTTTACACAATTTAGACTTATTTTATGAAAAACAATGTATCCAAGAAGAAGCGTACACAGTGTGATTACAATTTAGG
>NZ_QUNS01000005.1:0-170082 GCF_003387615.1 Tenacibaculum gallaicum
TATTATTATAATCAAGAAAGACCACACCAAAGTTTAAATGGTGTGCCTCCTAATATTTTTAACCAAAATTGTCAACGAATTAGTTAACCTTTACAATTTCTACTACTAGAGTTCGTTCTAACTCTTCCGGTTTCATAGGTCTAACACCATCCCAACGTCCCTTCATCATATATTCCATAAAACAATATAAAGCAGCTTCTTTTTCTTTAGGTTTTTCTATTTTTTTTACTGAACCAAATAATGTAGCTGAACGATAATTTACTGAATGATGTAACCCTGAACGGGCTAACACTAAGGCATCTAAATGCATAACAGTCATACTCATCTGTCCAACTTCTAAAAGTGATAATAACATTCTATTTGCTTGTGAACTATGTAAGTAAACTTTATTATCTTTTCTTCCGTAAGCCATAGGTAAGGAAATAGCTTTCCCTTCATATGTGAAGCTTACAAAACCAATAAATCCTGCATCTAAAATAGTGTTGATTTTTTCAACATCATACACAGCTCTTTTTTGGCCTCTTTTAACTCTATTAAGTTTTGACTTTTGGTACTCATTCATAACTTATCTGTTTTCGGGTAAAACATCTATAAATTTTAAACGCTTTTCTTTTGCTTTACCAATATTCTTAGGGTCATAAACCCTTTTTAAAGATGCTGGATTATTAG
Source organism: Tenacibaculum gallaicum (assembly GCF_003387615.1). Lineage (GTDB taxonomy): Bacteria > Bacteroidota > Bacteroidia > Flavobacteriales > Flavobacteriaceae > Polaribacter > Polaribacter gallaicus. The sequence goes on from NZ_QUNS01000005.1 coordinate 670, forward strand.
CTATGTATTTTTTTGGTCTGATTGGTCTAGGAGCAAAATTTCCTGAGCATGTTGGACATACATTTTCGAACAGGTTTATAGCACAATCTTTACAATAAGTACATTCAAAAGTACAAATCATTGCTTCAGTAGAAGTATTGGGTAAATCTTTACCACAATGTTCACAATTTGGTCTGATCTCTAACATTTATAAATTATTTTTTGATTTAATATATTTAGCTAACTCTTTTTCAGTTCCTATTTCACTGTTCTCTAAATGTTCAGCTATTCTTCCTATTTCTGCTTCTTTTCTATTTTGACTTAATTTTTGTTGTCCTTGTAACTCAGTTACTTCTAATTCAAAAGCAGTAATTCCTCTTAACATACCTTTTTTATAGTTCTCAGGTAAATTATTCCATTGTTTTTGATAATCTTTCTCATAGAAGTTTATCATTTCTTTAATAGCTTCTAATTTCTGAACCTCATTATGAAGAATATTTGCTTTACCATAAGCATGCACAGAAATATAGTCCCAAGTAGGAACGTTTTTCTTTTTCTCATAATGAGAAGGTGAAATATAAGCGTGTGGTTCAGTAAAAATAACCAGCGAAGTATTGTTTTCTATATGATTTACTTGTTCGTTAGTTGCTCCAAAATGACCTGAAAGAACTAATTTATTTGAATTTTCTTTGATAACAAAAGGTAATTGAGTTGCAATTGGAACATTACCTTTATTAGTCACAATTGTAGCGAAGCTATACTTTTTCATAAAAGCAATTTTCTCCTTTTTATCATCAAACTTAAACATTGGAGGTATGTGCATTTTTATTATTGTTTTTATGTTAAAAAGTACCTTGTTGGAATTGTAAATAACGTTCTTTAATAATATCCATATGCCAAATACTATGACCTATTAAAATAAAAGCACAAGCTCTAACTGAAATGGGAGAGTTATTAGTCACTCCCATATTATTAAAACTTTTTGTAGGAATGCTATTTATTAAGTTTATAGAATATAAACGTGTTATTTCAAATTCTTTTAAAAGTTCTGCTAAACTTTTATTATTAACTCCTGAAGGTTTTATATAAGAACCTTGATCAAAACCATGTGATGGGGTTTTATCTTGTCTAGCAATTCGTAACATGCGATACATAAAGATACGTTCAGTGTCAATTATATGCTGTAATATTTCTTTAATATTCCATTTTTCAGGTAAATAACGATAGGGTAATTTTTCTTCAGGAATGGAGTTAAAAAATTCAATCAGCAAATCTTTATTCTCTACAATTCCTTTTTTTAGAATTGTTTCATTAGGTATTTTCGATATATAACCAGCATAATATTCACCGTATTCTGTTGGTTGTAATTCTTGTTTTTTCATTGTTTATATTATTTAGATATTCAAATGTATTATATTTATGGTCTATTTTGTTAATCCAGATTTTAAATAATTAATAGTCCAGATGTTTCCTTATAAAACTTCATTAAAACTTAGTAAGTGCCTTAAAGAACCTTTATACTTACAGTTAGCAAATCAATTTATTTTATTAATCCGAGAAGGGAAGTTACTACCAGGAACAAAGCTAGTAGGCTCAAGAACTTTGGCTGATTTACTAAAAGTACATAGAAAAACTATTGTTGCTTGTTATGAAGAATTGTTACTACAAGGTTGGGTAGAAAGTATTCCTAAAAAGGGAACCTTTGTAAATAAGAACTTACCTTTAATTCAAAAAATAGCATTGGTAGATGTAACTAAAACTTCTAAAAAACAAAATTCAGGGTTCAGTTTTTATGAAAATGAAAATCTATTAAAGAAAAATGCAGAGAAAAGAGAAGGGGTTATGTATATTAATGATGGTACATCAGATACAAGACTCACCCCAACAGAAGAAATTGCAAGGATTTATAGAAAATTAGCTTCCAAAAAGAATATTCATACTTTTTTAGATTATAATTCTACAAAAGGAAATATAAAGTTACGAGAAGTATTAGCTACGTATTTAAATAATTCTCGAGGGTTAAAAATAACAAAAGAAAACATTTTAATTACCAGAGGCAGTCAGATGGGAATGTGGTTGTCTTCTCAACTACTCTTAAAAGAAAACGATATTGTAGTTGTTGGAGAAACAAACTATTCTTCTGCTGATATAACTTTTCAATATCAAAAAGCACAAATTAAAAGAGCTTCAGTTGATGAGAATGGTCTTGTAATAGATCAAATTGAAAAATTATGTAAAAAACAACCTGTAAAGGCAGTTTATGTTACCTCACACCATCATCATCCTACAACTGTTACTTTATCTGCTGAAAGGAGAATTCATTTATTAAATCTAGCTCGGAAATACAGTTTTGCAATTATTGAAGATGATTATGATTATGATTTTAATTATGATCATGCTCCTATTTTACCATTAGCGAGCCATGATACTTGTGGAAATGTAATTTATATAGGTTCCGTTTGTAAAACTGTAGCTCCTGTTTTTAGGATTGGGTATTTAGTAGCTTCTGAAGACTTTGTAAATGAAGCAGCTAAACTAAGAGGTTATATTGATAGGCAAGGAGATGCTTTACTTGAGCTAACTTTTGCAGAGTTTATTAAATCAGGTGATTTAGATAGGCACATACGTAAATTAATGAAAATATATTTACAGCGCAGAGACTTGTTTTGTAAATTATTAAAAGAAGAATTAGGAGGTTATTTTCAGTTTAATATTCCTAAAGGAGGAATGGCTATTTGGGGTTATTTAAACAAAGAATATTCTTGGTATGAAGTTTCAAAAGAAGCCAGAAAATATCAACTTGAAATAGGAGAGTGGCAGCGTTATGATTTGGCAAATAAAAAACATAATGCAATCCGAATTGGTTTTGCTAGTTATAATGAGGAAGAAATAAAGTTATTAGTTGACAAGCTGAAACGAACATTTAAGAGCATAAAAAAAGTGCCTATTAAGCACTTTTAAAACATATCTTTTACTAAATCATTCATACTGTCATATTCTTTGAATAAGAATCCGAAAAAGTCTTTTCCTTTCTTTTTTTCGGATTTTAATTCCCCTTCAGAAAACCTAAACTTACGAAACTCTTTTAAGGTTTGGTTAAGGTGTTTTTTTAAGGGTTTATCTATATGTAAATGATTCGAGTTTTTCACAGTTATATTTTTTATAAAGCATTATTTAACTCTACTTTATACTTGTTTAATAAAGCTTTTGTAATACCTAGGTTAGCTTCTTTTGAATCTACAGCTAAGTAAACAAAATAAGTACCACTAGGGGCAATATTGATAATATGTACTTGACTAGATAAAGTAATTGTAATGTCTTTAATTTCTTCATTTAACCCTAATGCATCGATAGCTTTTAATTTAGCTTTAACAACTCCTAAATTGTAAGCTGATGCTAAGTTTGGGTCAAAATCTGGATTCACTGTAAAAGAATCATACGACTCTCCAGAACCAACATCAGTTATTGAAACAGCAATAAACCCTGGAACATTACTCTTTAAATTTTCGATAAAATCATTTAAAATTTCTTTCATTGTAAAATAGTTATTATAATAATTAATAAAAAAAGACTAGGTATTTTATTGAAGGGTTACTTTTTTAAGGGTTAGTTTTATCATGGCAGCTTTAGAAACATCATCTGCTAATAAGCAAACAATATGATTCCTGTCATATTTATTGATAATTACTAATCCTTCTTTTGAAGTTAAAACTAATTGGTCAAGGCTTTCAGAATCTAAAGTATCTTGAAAAAATTCATGAGTCATTGTAACGATGACGTTTGCCATTGCTGCAATATTGTTTTCTTTAGAAATATTGTAAGAATCAATAACTTGTCCCTCAGAATTAAAAACAAGTCCTTTGTCTGCTTCAGACTCTTCTATTAATGTTTGTAAGCTTACTTCCCCCATTTAAGTTTAAACACTTTGTAATATTATTTGTTTTCTTTTGTTTCCCCTTTTTGTTTAAGACACTATTTTTTTAGAAAGGGTCACAAAAATACTACCTTATTTTTTTATTTTTTTTCACAACCATTGCTTTGTGATTTTTTTAACAGTTTTATAAGCGTAATAAACAATAGGTTAGTGATTAAAATAGGTTAAATAAAGAAGTAGGAAAGGAGAATAATCTGTTTCTGTAGAAATAAACAAAAGATATTATATAAACAAAGAAGACTAGATAAAAATCTAGTCTTCCTTATGGTTAATCATCTTTCGGTTTTTGCTTTTTGAACTTAACTAAATCGAGAACATTCTCAAATCTAGGCTCAAAAAAGAAATCATAAACAGCGTTTTTTAAGTCGTTAACATTGTTAATGTTAGTTCCATTATAATCGATAATTGATTCATCTAACAAGACTTTAGTCTTATATTCATTTTGAAAAAAGCTTATATATTTTTGAAACTCACTATCGATACTTATTTTTTTTATATCAATAGCTTTATAAGACATCATTTAATTCTTTTTTGTACTTTTTGAGCATTGTTCTTGTTAAAGCTAAATTAGCTCTGTTGGAATCAACAGCCAGATAGATAAAATACTCTCCACTTGGAGACATATCAACAACATGAATATGATTATCAAGTTTAAAATGAATATCATTAATGTTTTCTTTTAGACCTAAAGTGTCTATAGCTTTTCGTTTGGCGTTTATAATTTCTACATTATAAGCACACGCTAAAGCAGGATCAAAATTTGAATCAGCAGAATCAGAAGCTAAAGATTCGCCCGAGGCTATTTCAGCTACACTAATTGCAATATACCCAGGTATATTTTCTTTTACATTTTGAACTAAGTTGGTTAGGATTTTTTCCATAAATTCCGGGGGGTTAGGTTAGGTAATAATTATTAAATATTAATTGTATTTGTCTCTTTTTTAAACATTAAATTTAAAAGACCTATGTTCGTGTTTTTATCAGCTAAGAAACAGAGCACATATTCTTTATATTTAAATAGTAAAATGGCTTCTTTATCAGATTTTAAAATCATTTCATTTAATTCTGTTTTAAAAAAAAGATTAAAAAAATTGCTAGACATGTTAAAAACAACAGCATCAAATGCTGCTATCTTATCTTTAATTTCCACTAAATCATTCTCATGAGGATAGAAGTCTACAATTTTACCCTCATTATCTATTAGGTAAATAGCTCTTGTTTTAGTCTCTATATGCAGTTTTTGTAAATCCAATTTCTATATAACTTTTTTAGCTAATATAAACTTTTTATTACTCAAAAAAAACTTTAAACCGTGTTTTTATCAATAAAACACATTTTTTATGTTAAAAAAATAAATAAACAAAAACACTATAGTTTTATTGTTGAGTATAATATAATTACAGCTAATTGTGTTTTATGTTCTAAAAATCTTGGTATTATAAAAATTAGCTAGAAAAATTAAGAAATCTACAAACTTAAATATTGGATAAGTATGTCTATATAAAAAAGTTTTATGCTTGAGCTCTAATCATTCGATCATTACCAAACAAGTCTTTACGAAGCTCAACTTTTGTAAAACCTTTACTTTTTAACATATCAACAGTTTCTTCACCTAAATATTGATTAATTTCAAAGAAAAGTAGTCCGGTTTTAGTTAAACTATTTTTAGCTAAATCGGCTATTTTTTTATAGAAAAGTAGCGGATTGTCATCTTCAACAAACAAAGCCAAGTGTGGTTCGTTTTTTAATACATTATTCTTTATTTCAGTTTTTTCTAATTCACGTACATAGGGAGGGTTAGAAACAATAATATCAAACTTGCCGCTTAACTCTTTAGCTTTTAAAATATCTTGATATATAAAAGAAACTTTAACATCATTTAATTCTGCATTTTTTTTAGCAACAGTCAAAGCCTTTTCAGAAACATCAATAGCACTTACGTTTACATCAGGAAGTTGTTTCTTTAGGCTAATAGGAATGCAGCCAGTTCCTGTCCCAATATCCAGAATAGATAATAGTTTTTGAGATTTCTCAATTTCTTTAATTACCCATTCAACCAATTCTTCGGTTTCAGGACGTGGAATAAGTGTGTTTTTATCAACATTAAAAGGAAGTCCATAAAATTCTGTTTTTCCCAATATGTATTGGATAGGTTCTTCTTTTTTTAACCGAGCTAAAGCTTCATCTAACAACCTCTTTTTATCAGAAGGAACTTCAAAAGTAGGTTGAAGTGTAAAATCTATGCGTTGAAAACCTAAATATTCTTCTATTAATAGAAAGAAAAAAGTATTAATTTCTGTCTGAGGAAAAATTGAACTTAATTGTTCTGAAAAGTAAGATTTGTATTGTTTTAATAGCATTTCTATAAAGTGATTTTATAAATCTTTTAGCATCCACACATTACAAGAATAATGACCTGTGTTTCCTAATGGTTTTTCTAAGTCTATAAAACCATTTTTTCGATATAGTTTTGTTGCAGCTTTCATATATGGTAAGGTTTCTAAATAACATTGCTTAAAACCTTCTTCTTTAGCCTTGTTCAAACAGAAGTTGATTAGTTTGCTTCCTAAACCTTTACCTCTTGCTATAGGTAAAAAATACATTTTTTGAAATTCACAAACACTTCCTTCAGAGTTATCCAATTGAGCAAAACCTGCACCACCTACAACAATTCCTTTATGCTCAACAACAAAATACCCCGCTTTTTCTTTTTGATAGCTTTCATACATTTCATCAGTAGCTTTATCTTCGTAAGCAGTTCCTACTTTAGGAGCGTCAAGTTCGATTAATACTTCACGAATTACGGTAGCCATTTCGGCATTATCTTGTGGTTTTATTTCTCTAATAATAAAATCAGAAGGAGTCATAGGAATATAGTATTTTTGCAAGAGCAAAGTACCCAAAAAAACACGAGTTTTCATGAGGAAAATCATTTATTTTTTACCTTTTTTATTGTTAATAGTTAGTTGCTCAGTAAAACAAAAACCAATCTTTTTAAAAGTAGATGATATAAAGCTTTTATCAGCTTCTACTGATACTGTTAGAATAGGTGCCAACGCTTATTTTGAAAACCCAAACGATATAGGTGGCAAAATAGCTACTGATGAGATAAAAGTATTGATTGATCAAGTAGAAGTAGCACAAGTTTCTTCTGAAGAATTTAAAGTTCCTGCTCGTAAAGAATTTCATATTCCTTTAAAGGTAGTAATTCCTGCCAAAAAAGTCTTTGAAAATAATAAAAACGGAATTTTAGGAGGAATATTAAATTCGTTAATAAATCAGCGTTTAAGAGTTCATTTTAAAGGAGATTTAAAATATAAAGTTTTAGGTTTTTCACATATATATCCTATTGATAAAGTAGAAGACTTAAAAATTAAATTTTAAAGCTGTGAATCACGAAAAGTATATACAACGTTGTTTACAACTGGCAAAAAAAGGGGTAGGAACTACGCGACCTAATCCATCTGTAGGTGCGATAATTGTGCATAATAGTAAAATAATAGGTGAAGGTTTTACCTCTCCTTACGGTGGGTCGCATGCAGAAGTAAACGCTATTAACTCAGTTCAAAATCAAGAACTATTAAAAGAAGCAACTATTTATGTCACGCTAGAACCTTGTTCACATCATGGAAAAACACCTCCGTGTGCCGATTTAATAATCAAAAAAGGAATTCCGAATATTGTTATTGGGTGTATTGATACCAATAGTTTAGTTTCAGGAAAAGGTATTGAACGACTTAGAAAAGCTGGTAGAAATGTGATAGTAGGTGTTTGTGAAGAAGCTTGTAAAGAACACCACAAACGTTTTTTTACCGTTCAAAATAAAAAACGTCCATATATTATTTTAAAGTGGGCAGAAACCAAAGACGGATTCATAGCTCCTTTAACCAAAGATGAACAAAAACCAGTATGGATTTCCAATAAATATTCTCAACAGCTAGTGCATAAATGGCGTAGTGAAGAACATGCTATTTTGGTGGGAACTAATACAGTGATAGCAGACAATCCGTCATTAACTGTTCGTAGCTGGAAAGGTAACAACCCTGTAAGAGTTGTTATTGATAAAAACTTGCGAATCCCGTCAGAAGTAACTGTTTTTGATGAAGACGTACAAACAATAATTATAACAGAAGCAGAGAAGGAAATAAGTGTCATTTCGAACGATAGTGAGAAATCTCAAAAACTCATTTACGAACAAATCGATTTTTCTTCTCAAGTAGCAAAACAAATCTGTGAGGTATTACATAAACATCAAATACAATCCGTAATTATTGAAGGAGGAGCACAAACATTACAAACATTTATCGATGCAAATTTATGGGATGAAGCTAAAGTGTTTATTGGTGATGTAAGCTTTGGAGAAGGAGTAAAGCGTCCAATTATTAACACTAAGCTATCTTCCGAAGAAAAAATAGATAACGACATATTAAGAATATATAGGAATGATTAAAAACATCATTTTTGATTTTGGTGACGTGTTCATCAATTTAGATAAAGAAGCAACTTATAAAGAACTTGCAAAATTAGGAGTAACAGAAATCTCTGAAGATATGATGCAACAATATTATCAGTATGAAATGGGATTAATTTCTACCGATGAGTTTGTATCTTTTTTTCATGATAAATTCAATATTTCAAAAGAAGATTTAATTCGCTCTTGGAATGCTATTTTATTAGATTTTCCTAAACACAGATTAAGCTTTTTGAAAGAATTAGCTACTAACAATCAATACAGGTTGTTTTTACTAAGTAATACCAACGATTTACATATTTCTTGGATTCAAAATGACTGGGGTAAAGAGCTCTATAGCGAGTTCAGGGATTGTTTTGAGCAATTTTACTTATCGCATGAAGTCAACTTTAGAAAACCAAATGCAAATATCTTTGAGTTTGTATTACAAAAGAACGACTTACAACCTTCTGAAACTTTCTTTATAGATGACACCAAAGAAAATACCGATACTGCACAACAGTTGGGTATCCATGTATGGAATAACTGTCCAAAAACAGAGGATGTAGTTGATTTACTAAAACGAAAAGAGTTTGCATCGTGATATACTTAATTTTTAGCATTCTTATTTCCAGTTTACTATTTGTTATTTTTAAACTTTTTGATGTTTGTAAGGTAAATACATTACAAGCAATTGTTTTAAACTATGCAGTAGCATTGTCTTTTGGCTTCGTCCATACAGAAGTTTCTATACCCGTCACTGAGATACCAGGTCAACCTTGGTTTTTAGGTGCTTTTATTTTAGGTTTTTTATTTATAGCTGTGTTTAATGTAATGGGAATTACAGCACAAAAAAATGGACTCTCAGTAGCTTCAGTAGCGGGAAAAATGTCGGTAGTAATCCCTGTAGTTATTGGAATCTTCTTATATAATGAGAGTATAGGTACTGTAAAAATTATTGGAATAATTTTAGCGTTAGTAGCTGTGTACTTATCCTCTGCTAAAAGTGATACTTCTCCTGTGGCGTTTAAGAATTTATTATTTCCGCTATTGCTTTTTTTAGGTTCAGGGAGTATTGATACATTATTAAAGTACACAGAAACCACTTATGTAGCTAAAGAAGCTGTACCTATGTTTCTGTCAACTATTTTTGGCTGTGCGTTGCTTTTTGGTTTTTTTATTTTTATAGCTCAATTACTAAATAAAAAAGGACGTTTTGAATGGAAAACACTACTTGGAGGAATTGCTTTAGGGATTTCTAACTATTATTCTATGGAGTATCTATTAAAAGCATTACAAACAAAAGGACTCGAAAGTTCTACAGTTTTTACTATAAATAATGTATCAATAGTGATACTAACCACAGTATTTGCTCTTGCGTTTTTTAAAGAAAAGTTGGTTAAGAAAAATTGGATTGGTATTGGGCTTGCCATAATTAGTATTTTATTAGTAGTTTCGGCGTAATGAATGAAGAGATAAAAGACACTTACAAAACAATTACAAAACCTTCGGAAGAAACCTTGTTTAAAGACCGAAACAGCAAGTTTTTCGGGTATGCCTTTCCTGTTTTTTCTGAAGAAGATATCAAAGAATGTTTAGAAGGACTTCGTAAGCAGCATCATACGGCGCGTCATCATTGTTATGCATGGCAATTAGGAACTGAAAAGACTCGTTTTCGTGCGAATGACGATGGAGAACCTAGTAATTCTGCTGGTCAGCCAATTTACGGACAAATACAATCTTTTGAGGTAACTAATGTTTTAATTGTTTCGGTACGTTATTTCGGTGGAACAAAACTTGGAGTGGGAGGATTGATTAATGCCTATCGGACTTCTGCGCAACTTGCTTTAGAAGCTTCTGATATTGTAGAAAAAACCATCGATATTCATTATAAACTAAAGTTTGGTTACGATATGATGAACAAGGTGCAACGTATTATTAAAGAACGAAACCTAAATATCATCAATCAAAAATTAGAATTAGATTGCGAATACACTATTTCAGTACGAAAAAAAGAAGCAGAAAACATTTTCGAAACTTTTGAAAATTTGTTTAAGGTAGAGATAAAAGAGATGGAATAATAAAATTTATTTTAATATATACTAAGTATACTTAAGTTAATATTTTACTTTCGTAACAATTTGAAATGCATTAATTTAGTGTTTTAATAATTAACTAAAAAAATGAACATGAAATTAAAAAACTTGTTAATTGTCGCATTTCTTTTTCTCTCTTTTCAGCTGTTTTCTCAAAACAGTCAACAAACAATACCAACAAAAGAAAATATTTGCAAAGGAGCAGCAATTAGTGTTGTAGCAAATGTTAAACCTTTTGTAGAAAGAGGTTTCCCGAAATCTGAAATAATAGAAATAGGGAAGGAGCTCGTAAAAGATGTTATAAAAGATTCACCTGCTAAAGCCTACGACTTATTAAAAGATAAAAAATCTAGTGAGGAAGTAACAAAAGTACTTTACAACGATTTTATGAAATTAGATGACAAAGTGGTTTCGAAATTCTTACTTAAACCACAACCTGATGATGATTATTGATTTAGAACCATCTATGTAATACAATTAACTAACTTACTAAAAACCAAAACATTTTAGGTAACTTCAAGAATTATTCGTAAATTTGCACGCCTTTTTACGAGTACAGATTTAAAAAGGGTAGAAAATAACATTTATTAAGTTTAATTTCTCTTGGCGTTAGTATCGTTAGAAATCTGGTTAACAAAAAGATACAAATATTTATTTCAGACATGTCTGAAGAAACAAAAAACACAGCAGAAGCTGTAAATCCAGCAGAATTTTTAGCAACCTTTAACTGGCACAAATACGAAGAAGGTATTGATGAAGTTGATGAGTCTAAATTAAAAGAATTTGAAAAAGCCTTAGAAGGTACTGTAGGGTTCGTAAACGAGCGCGATGTTATTGAAGGTGAAGTAGTACGTATTACTGATCGTGATGCTATTATCGATATTAATTCTAAGTCTGAGGGTGTAATTTCGTTAAACGAATTCCGTTACAACCCAAGTTTAGCTGTTGGAGACAAAGTAGAAGTATTAGTTGACAAAAGAGAAGATGCTTCTGGTCAATTAGTATTATCTCACAAAAAAGCACGTGTAATCAAGGCTTGGGACCGTGTTAACAATGCACACGAAACAGGTGAAATCGTTAACGGTTTTGTTAAATGTAGAACTCGTGGAGGTATGATCGTTGATGTATTTGGTATTGAAGCATTCTTACCAGGTTCTCAAATTGATGTGAAGCCTATCCGTGACTACGATCAATATGTAGAGAAAACTATGGAATTCAAAGTTGTGAAAATCAACCACGAATTTAAAAACGTAGTAGTATCTCATAAAGCGTTAATCGAAGCTGATTTAGAAGATCAAAAACGTGAAATTATCGGTCAATTAGAAAAAGGACAAGTACTAGAAGGTGTTGTTAAAAACATTACTTCTTATGGTGTATTTGTTGACTTAGGAGGTGTTGACGGATTAGTTCACATTACTGATTTATCTTGGTCTCGTATCAACCACCCGAATGAAGTTGTTGAATTAGATCAAAAATTAAACGTTGTAATCTTAGACTTTGATGATAACAAGTCAAGAATTCAATTAGGATTAAAACAATTATCTGCTCACCCTTGGGAAGCTTTAAACTCTGACTTAAAAGTTGGTGATAAAGTAAAAGGTAAAGTAGTTGTTTTAGCTGATTATGGTGCATTTGTAGAGGTTGAAGAAGGAGTAGAAGGATTAATCCACGTATCTGAAATGTCATGGTCAACACACTTACGTTCTGCGCAAGATTTCGTAAAAGTTGGTGATGAAGTAGAGGCTCAAATCTTAACATTAGACCGCGAAGAGCGTAAAATGTCTTTAGGTATGAAGCAATTACACCCAGATCCATGGACAGATATCACTACTAAATATCCAGTAGGTTCTAAACACACTGGTACTGTACGTAACTACACTAACTTTGGTGTATTTGTAGAGTTAGAAGAAGGTATCGACGGATTAGTGTATATCTCTGATTTATCTTGGACTAAGAAAATTAAGCACCCATCAGATTTCGTAACTGTAGGTGATCAATTAGAAGTACAAGTATTAGAATTAGATGTAGAAAACCGTAAATTAAACTTAGGTCATAAGCAAACTCAAGATAACCCTTGGGATGCTCATGAAGCTACGTACAAAATCGGATCTATGCACGAAGGTACTATCAAAGAGAAAAATGATAAAGGTGCAACTGTAGTATTTGCTGATGGTGTTGAAGCTTTCGCTCCAACTCGTTTCTTAGAAAAAGAAGACGGAGGTAAATTAGCTAAAGGTGACGAAACTAAGTTCCAAGTAACTGAGTTTAGTAAAGAGTACCGTAGAATTGTTGTTTCTCACACTTCTATCTTTAGAGAAGAAGAACAAAAGAACATTAAAGCTGCTGCTGCTAAAGCTCAAGATGTAGAAAAAACTACTTTAGGAGATATCGGTGGATTAGCTGAGTTAAAGAAGAAAATGGAAGGAAAATAATCCTTACAACTTCTTGAAAATTAAAAACCGTTAAACTTTACAGTTTAACGGTTTTTTTAGTTCTTTATGTAACAAATGTTACAGTTAAAGCTCTCCCATTTTAAAGGATACTTTCTTAAATAGCTTTATATTTGCTTACCAATTAAAATTAATATGACACTTATAAAATCTATATCAGGTATTAGAGGTACTATAGGCGGAAATACAGGTGATAATTTAACACCTATAGATGCAGTAAAATTCGCTGCTGCTTATGGTACATTTATAAAAAAGAAAAACTCAAGGAAAGAAAAAATAACGATAGTTATAGGTAGAGACGCTCGTATATCGGGTAAAATGATAAGTAACTTAGTAGCTAATACCTTAGTTGGTTTAGGAATTGATGTAATCGATTTAGGGTTATCAACTACACCAACTGTTGAAGTAGCTGTTCCTCTTGAAAAAGCTGATGGAGGTATCATTTTAACCGCATCACACAACCCTAAGCAATGGAATGCCTTAAAGCTTTTAAATGGAAAAGGAGAGTTTTTAAATGGTGAGGATGGAGCAGAAATTTTAAAGATCGCTGAAAATGATGCTACTATTGAATTTGCTCAAGTTGATGACTTAGGAGTGTATAAGAAAAAGAAAGATTATATAAAGAAACACATAAAAGAAGTCTTAAAACTTAATTTAGTAGACGTAGAAACTATAAAAAATGCTAACTTTAAAGTAGTTGTTGATGGTGTAAACTCTACAGGAGGTATAGCAATACCTGCATTGTTAGAAGAGTTAGGCGTAAACTGTGTAGAATTATACTGTGAGCCAAATGGACACTTTCCACACAATCCAGAACCCTTAAAAGAACACTTAACAGATATTTCTGAATTAGTAGTTAAAGAAAAGGCTGATTTGGGTATTGTAGTAGATCCTGATGTAGATCGTTTGGCTTTAATTTCTGAAGACGGATCTATGTTCGGAGAAGAATACACTTTAGTAGCTTGTGCCGATTATGTATTAGGTCAATTAGGTGGCGGTAATACAGTTTCTAACCTATCTTCTTCAAGAGCTTTACGTGATGTTACTGAAAAACATGGAGGAAGATACACAGCTAGTGCAGTAGGAGAGGTGAACGTAGTACAAATGATGAAAGATACCAATACAGTGATTGGAGGAGAAGGTAACGGAGGTATTATTTACCCAGAATCTCACTATGGACGTGATTCATTAGTTGGAGTAGCTTTATTCTTATCACATTTAGCACATAAAAAAATATCTTGTAAAGAGTTAAGAGATTCATATCCTAGTTACTTTATGAGTAAGAATAAAATCCAATTAACACCACAAATTGATGTTGACAAGATTTTAGAAACGATGGCTAATAACTATAAAAACGAAGATGTAAATACCATTGACGGAGTAAAAATTGACTTTACTGAAGAATGGATACACCTACGTAAATCGAATACTGAGCCTATTATCAGAATTTATACAGAAAGTACTAGTCAAGACAAGGCAGATGTATTAGCCAAAAGATTTATCACTGAAATACAACAAATAACACAATAGTTTTTTGAAATTAAAAATAGTAAGTTTATTAATGCTGATCGCTTCAGTATCAATAATAGCACAGGAGAAAAACGAGGAAATTCTTCCAAAGAAAAAAGTAACTAACAAAGGAAAATTCTTCGTTTATTGGGGATGGAACTGGTCTAGTTATTCAGATTCAGACATCCGTTTTAAAGGAGCAAATTACGATTTTACGTTACAAAATGTAAAAGCTCAAGACAGACAAACAAAATTTTCATTTAATGATTACTTCAATCCAGGAAGAGTAACTATTCCGCAAACAAATTATAGAATAGGGTACTTCTTTAAAGAAAATTACACCATTTCTATTGGGGTAGACCATATGAAATATGTAATGATAGCCGACCAAGATGTAAAGATTAATGGAAACATTAATACAGGAAATGCTAAATATGATGGAACATATAATAACGAAACAATCAATTTAGCAGCAGATTTTTTACGTTTTGAGCATACTGACGGTTTAAACTATGTAAATGTAGAAGTAAAACGTTTTGATGACGTAAGTCACTGGTTTGGTTTAAACTTAGAAAACTTACAAATCAACTTAACAGAAGGAGTAGGAATGGGAATTTTGTATCCAAGAACTAATACAACTTTATTAGGAATGGATCGTCATGATGACTTTCATTTATCTGGGTACGGAGCTTCTATTGCAGGGGGGGTAAATATCACGTTCTTAAAGCACTTTTTTGTACAAGCAGACTTAAAAGGAGGATATATTTATATGCCAGATGTTAGAACAACTAAAAGTCCTGTAGATTCAGCATCACAAAGTTTTTACTTTTTTGAGAACACTATTTTAATAGGAGGTAAGTTTAGACTTTAATAACAAAGTGTTATAAATACGTTAATATTATAACTATTTTAGGCTAACAAGTAGTATACTGCTAATTTTACACAACATAACAAACAACTAGAGATTTCAACTATGGATTTAGAACAGTATTTTGATAAGTTTAGAAAAAATATTGTAGGTATAGATCAAACTTTTCAAACACCTTATGGCGAAAAGAAAATGATTTATACAGATTGGACTGCAAGTGGAAGGTTATATCGACCTATAGAAGAGCAGCTTTTAAATAAGTTTGGTCCTTTTGTAGCCAATACTCATACAGAAACTTCAACTTCTGGAGCAGCTATGACTTTAGCATATCATGAAGCACGAAATATTATCAAACGTCACGTAAATGCATCTTCAAACGATGTGTTAATTACGGAAGGATCTGGTATGACAGGTGTTGTAAATAAATTTCAACGTATTTTAGGATTAAAAATAAATGAAAATTTAAAAGAAAACACACAAGTTCCAGAAGAAAAAAGACCTATCGTTTTTGTAAGCCATATGGAACACCACTCAAACCAAACTTCTTGGATTGAAACTATAGCAGATGTGGAAGTAGTTCCTTGTAATGATGAAGGTTTAGTATGTTTGGATAAGTTTGAAGAAACCATAAAAAAATACCTAGATAGACCTATTAAAATTGCTTCTATAGTAGCAGGGTCTAACGTAACAGGAATTAAGACAGACTACCATAAAGTAGCCTCATTAATTCATCGTTATGGCGGTTTATGCTTTGTTGATTTTGCTTGTTCTGCGCCTTATGTTGATATAAATATGCATCCAGAAAAAGAAGATGAGTATTTAGATGCTATTTTCTTTTCTCCACACAAATTTTTAGGAGGACCGGGAAGCTCTGGTGTATTGATTTTTAATAAAAAACTGTATAAAAACATGGTTCCTGATAACCCTGGAGGAGGAACCGTTAGCTATACAAACCCTTGGGGACAGCATGATTATTTTGACGATGTAGAAACGCGTGAAGATGGAGGTACACCAGCCTTTTTACAAACAATTAAAATAGCCTTATGTATTCAGGTAAAAGACCAAATTGGTACAGATAAGATAAAAGAGCGTGAAGACGAAATCAATCCTGTAATCTTTAATTGTTTAGAAAATTTAGAAGGAGTTAAAATTTTAGCTCCCAATCATAAAGATCGTTTGAGTATTTTTTCTTTCTATTTTGAAAAATATCACTTTAACCTTGTTGTAAAATTATTAAACGATCGATTTGGTATTCAAACAAGAGGAGGATGCTCATGCGCTGGAACCTATGGTCATTTCTTACTAAACGTAGATCAAATAAGGTCAAACGAAATAAAAGGGCAAATTTTAGAAGGTTGTAATACAGAAAAACCAGGTTGGGTACGTTTATCAGTACACCCAACAATTACAAATGAAGAAGTACAATTTATTTGTGAGTCGTTACAAGCATTAGCAAATAATATTGAAGAATGGTCTAAAGACTATATGTACGACATTACTAAAAATGATTATGTACACAAAACTATTGAGTCTGTTGAAAAACAGCTAGTAACTGATTGGTTTTCGTTATAGAATGATATGACACACTTAAGCAGCTCTTTTTTAGAAGACAACTATTCAAAAATTAAAGAAGACTCTATATCTGGAAGGTGGATAACATTAACAGATATAGAGCCTTTATATTTAGGCTTGCAAAACTCTGAAATTCAAACAAAAACTATTGGAGAATCAGAAGAGGGAAGAGCCATTTATCAATTAAAATTAGGAAAAGGAGAAAAAAAAATTCTCATTTGGAGTCAAATGCATGGAAACGAAAGTACAGGCACCAAAGCTGTATTTGACTTTTTAAACTTTATTAAACGTTTTCCTACCCACGAAATAACTCAATCTATTTTAGCTAATTGCAGCATTACTATTGTACCAATGTTAAACCCAGACGGGGCACAAGCGTATACACGTGTAAATGCTAACAATGTAGATTTGAATAGAGATGCTGTAAAGCTACAAGCAAAAGAAAGTAAACTTTTGCGTAGTATTCTAGAAGAAGTAAATCCTGGATTTTGTTTCAATCTTCATGATCAAAGAACCATTTTTGGTGTTGAAGGAACAGAAAACCCAGCAACAATATCTTTTCTAGCTCCTTCAGAAGAAGAAACAAGAACAATTACTGAAGGAAGAAAGGAAACCATGAATGTAATTGTAGCAATGAATAATTTGTTACAAGAAATTATACCAAATCATGTGGGTCGTTATACTGATGAATTTTATCCAACTGCTACAGGAGATAATTTTCAAAAGTTAGGACATAATACTATACTTATTGAAGCGGGTCATTTTGCAAATGATTACGACAGGGAGGAGGTTAGGAAATATAACTTTTATGCCCTATTACAGGGAATTTATCACATTTCTTTAGCAAAAAACTTCAATAATTTTGAAAAATACTTAGCTATTCCTAACAATATCAAGAACTTCTATGATGTGATTTATCGATCAAAAAATAATGAAAAAGATGTCGCATATCAGTATGTAGAAAGTGTAGAAAATGATAAATTTGCACTCGTTTTAACAAAAGAAGAAGAAGGGAACTTATCTATGTATTTATCCCATAAAGAATTCATAAAAAATAGTTAAAAATTCTTTTTCTATCAAATAAAACTTATTTTTTTTAGAAAAAAATCATATTTTAGCAATATTACTTGAAGAAAACAAAAAGAATGAAGAAGTTCATACTAGATGAGATTGATCATCAAATTTTAGACATTTTAATTGAAAATGCTCGTACACCATTTACAGACATCGCAAAAAAACTGTTAGTATCTGCGGGTACTATACATGTACGTGTAAAGAAAATGGAAGACGAAGGAATTATTCAAGGCTCTACATTAACCTTGAATTATGAAAAAATGGGGTATTCGTTTATTGCTCATGTTGGGATTTTTTTAGAAAAAACATCTATGACACAACATGTGCTTGATAACTTACGCTTAATTCCAAATGTAACCGTTGCATACGTAACTGCAGGAAAGTATAATATTTTCTGTAAAGTGCGTGCTAAAAACACTAATGATGCAAAAGATATTATTTATAAAATAGATGATGTTCATGGTGTAAATAGAACGGAAACAATGATTGCTCTTGAAGAGAGTATCAATGATAAAAAACGTTTAATGCACGCTATTTTTAAAGATATTTAAAAACTATTTTTATAAAATGTAAAAGGGTAGCAAAATTTTGCTACCCTTTTTATTGTTTAACTAATTAAACTTTTTAGAATATAAGTTTTTTGTTAGTTTATTTTAAATTTTCAAATTCTTCCTTAGAAATTTCACCAGAATTAATTTTTCTTAACTCTTCCATTTTTGATAAGATAAATTTGTGTAAACTTTCGTCAATATCATCTGGTTTCTTTAAATCCTGACGTAAAGCTCCTGGTAATACATAGTTATCATAGTAATAAAAGAAGTTATAATCAAAACTACTTACAGTTAAGTCATAATCTCCCAGTAAATATCCTAAACGAAAAGCTGAACGACGTTGCGCAGGTGTACCATGGTGTCCAGGGCTAGTTGTATTATAGTCACCAATAGAAGCAGCAAAGTTATATGCTGGTGCTGCTTGTGTCCAAGTAGCGTTATAACCATTTGGCTTTTTAATGTAATAACCAGCAAAACCATCAGCTTCTAATTCAGTTGCTCTAGCGGTACTTTCCGATCTTGAAGGTAAGCTATTTTGATATTGTAACTGATGTCCGACTTCATGAGCTTGAACCATAGCACAAGAAATTCTTCCTCCTTGGCTTAAGGCCATGTTATATAATTCTTCTCCAAAAATAACATAACCAGCACCATAAGAAATAGCATTTGCTGTTCCTGAACCTTTAGCAAAGTATAACGGAACAGTATTGATATTAAACACGTCAGCTATTTTAACGTTTTGGTTATTTAAGAAGTTTGTTTCTGATTGGTTTACAATAGTTGAACCAATGTAAGCGTTTTGTCCCCAGTTACCATCAATATAGCTACATACTTCATGAGAATGGGTGTCAAATAATTTAGCATTTGGATTATCAACAGGGTTAGTGTCGTTATCACTACAGCTTACCATTAATATGGCTGCTGCTGTTGCTAATATGAAGGGTTTTAAATTTTTCATTTTTCTTTGATTTAAATCATGTAAAAAAGTTAATTAATTAAACAATCAATAATCTAAGCGTTAAAATGATAAAAATATTGCCTTCTGTTTTAAAAAAATAAAAATTACATAGTTGTTAATTAAGGTTAACTATTGAAAATGAGAACAATAGGACATGTACCTTTTTATAAACTCCAATTAAACTTTTCAAAAATCACATACCAATCTTTAGGAAAATCTGACTCTATAGATAGTTTTTTATTTGAATAAGGATGAGTAAACCCCAAAGAATGAGCGTGTAAAAAAAGATTTTCACAATTAAAATTATCAATAAACATTGTATTATGGTTCTTATCACCATATTTTGGATCTCCAATTAGAGGGTGACTGATTTTATTCATGTGAATCCGTAACTGGTGTAACCTTCCTGTTTTAGGTAGTAACTTAACTAAGCTATACCTTGATGTATCGTAAGGTTTAACAGGAATGTCTACTATAACATTTTTTACAGTAAACAAATGTGTTTCAGCATTTTTATGCACATTAGCATCTCTTCCTTTAACAGGAGAATCTATAATTTTAGTTTCAGGAGCATGACCTCTAACAATTCCGTAATACGTTTTTTGTATTTCGTTCTTGGTAAATAGTTCTTGAAACTTAGCTACAAATTCTGTTTCTTTAGCTAGTAATATAATTCCTGATGTCTTTCTATCAAGACGGTGAACAGGATACATTTTTTGCTTGAATTGTTGCTGAATTAGTTGTAACAAAGAATCTTCATCTACAACGTTTCTTGAATGGTGTGCATGATGCACTACTACATTATTAGGTTTTGATACACAAAGAATATAATCGTCTTCGTAAAGTACATCTAAGTTCATTATACTACTCATTTACGGGTTTTAACTTAGTAAAGTTTAATAGAAGTAAAGACAATAATCCACATATAAAAAAACCTATAAAAAGCGGTAGAGTAGTGGTATCAACATATCTTCCTATTAAAGTAGCAATTGGTACAGCCATGATAGTGGATACAAAACCGTTAATTGCAGCGCCAATACCTGCAATATGCCCAACAGGTTGCATAGCTAATGCACGAAGGTTTCCAAATAAAAATCCGATTGAGAAAAATTGTAAAGCAAAGAACACCAACAATATTGCAATACTTGGGTTTTCTTTTTGATAAAATAATACGATATAAATAACTGGAACTATTGAAAAAATAATTAAAAAGAATGATACGAGTTTATGCATTCCAAACCTCATAACAAACGAACCATTTAAGAAAGTTGCAAAACCAACAGAAATAGCCAATCCAGCAAATATGTAAGGAAATTCATCAATTAATAAATATTGTTCTTGAAAAATTTGTTGTGAAGCACTTAAATACACCATAAACGATCCAGTAATAAAACCAGAAATTAAGGTAAAAATGGTAGCTTGTTTGTATTTTACAAACTCTTTTAATCCATCAGAAAATAAACCAAAAGAAAATTTAACTCTATTTTCTTCTTTTAGTGTTTCTGGTTGACGTTTCCACAACCAAAACATGACTAAAACTCCAAATATTAACTGGCTATAGAATATAGATTTCCAGCCGTAAGCATCTAACATTAATTTACCTATGGCAGGTGCTACAACAGGAACTAAAATAAATATTACTACTATAAATGACATAATTTTTGCCATATAGTTTCCACTAAAACTATCACGAACCATGGCAATACTTATAGTTCTTGGAGCAGAAAGTCCAATTCCTTGTAAAATTCTTCCGAAAACCATCATTTCAATGCTTGTAGCATTAACACAGACAAAACTAGCGATAACAAAGAGTACAAAACCTCCATAAATAACTGTTTTTCTTCCTAAACTATCAGAAATTGGTCCAGAAATTAATTGACCAAAACCTAAACCTAAGAAAATCATGGTTACTAGTAACTGACTGTCATGTGATTCTTTTTGAACACGAATACTAATTCCTATTTGTTCTAACGCCGGGAGTAATGCATCTATTGATAAAGCGACTAATGACATTAAGGAAGCCATTAAAGCAATAAACTCTAACTTTGATTGATTATTTTTTTGCATTAGGCAAAAATACTGCCTTTATTTTGTTTTGAAGTGTGGATTGAAGTTAAAAAAAGGCTGTTTTTTAACAGCCTTAAACAAACAATATCATAACTTTATAAGTCTAATAAAAAGACGCTGTCAAGAATAAAAGTGTAGTAAAACAAAAAAATTGTAAAAGTGAAGGGGCATTTTATTCTAAAACAGCGTCATATTCTATATACATCTTACAGTTTATAAAACAGCTATAATTTAAATAACCCTACTTTTTTTGTTAAAAATTTTTAAATTTATTTTTTTTATAACATAAGCATTCACTTTATCATTTATATGAAAATAAGTTACACTCAATTTTATTTAACATAATATTAATTATAGTACATTTGATAGCTATAATGTAGTATTATGTAAAATATCCCAGAAGCATTTGTTTTCAAAAGAACAATTGGAACTTGGGTCATTAAACTAATAAGCGGTTTGCTTCGCAGAGTTTTTTAAAACATTATGTATCTATAATTAGACGTTATGTAAAATTGCCGCTCGCAAACGCTCGATTGCTTTTTAAAAATAATTATGCTGTCGCAGTAATTTTTTTAAACACAATTATCCATCGCTTGCCAACGCCAAAAAAAAGCAAAACCTTTTGGGTTCTAATTAAATGTTGAAATGCATTAAAGTTCTTGTTATAAAAAATCTCATAAACATTTAGTTAGCTTCACGCAACAGTATAAAATTTTCCAGCCACATTTTCCATGCTTTAAAATTTCTATACACTTGCTCGTTTCGTCTTTCAATTAAACCTTTTAAATTGTAACTATTAATATTATGTAAAATAGAATTTGAACTTTTGAACTCTCAATCTTTTCATTCTTATCTTTTTTTCTTAATAAAAAAAGAAACAAAAAAATCAAGACTGCACAAAACTTTGGAAACAATTACGGTTCGTTACACTATATTTTAGGAAACATTGTAACTTATTCAGATTGCTTTGAGATTATTGTATAATAAGAACTATTAAGAAAATTTATTGCTAAACCCCTAAAATATAAACGCTCCACTCACCTATTGTTTTAGCCAAAGTTTTATGAGGTCGGCAAATTCGAACTATTATAAAGGTTTAGGAATTTTGAAGTATAACTTTCACTTTTCATTTGAAGTTCTATTGGTGTTCCTTCAAAAATCAATTCGCCTCCATTTTTGCCTCCTTCAGGACCAATATCTATAATCCAATCTGCATTATTCATAATATCTAAACTATGCTCAATAACAATTACTGAATTCCCTTTATTTACTAATTTTTCTAATAGTTCAATAATCTTGGTGATATCAGATAAATGCAAACCTGTTGTTGGTTCATCCAGAATATAAATGTTTCCTTCTTTATGTAGCTCACTTGCCAATTTTACACGTTGGCATTCACCTCCAGATAAAGTTGATAATGGTTGTCCTAATTGTAAATAACCTAATCCTACTTCTTGAAGCACATTTAGTTTTTTTAGAATCTTACTATCATTGAAAAATTCGATTGCTTGACTTACAGTTAATTCTAAAACATCTACAATTGTTTTACTATTTAACTTATGTTTTAAAACGTCATCCTTGTAACGATTACCATTACACTTTTCACAAGTAGTTTTTATTGGGTCCATAAATGCTAAATCCATTAAAATGCACCCCAATCCTTTACAATTTTCACATGCTCCATCTGCATTAAAACTATATAACGAAGATTTGGTTCTTGGATTTTTCTCTGCAAATAAATCTCTTATTTGGTCAAATACTCCAGTATAAGTTGCTGGATTTGAACGAATGGATTTACCAACAGGAGATTGGTCGATAACTACAGCATTCGGATATGAATTTAAAAATTCCTTATGAATTAATGAACTCTTACCAGAACCTGCAACACCAGTGACACAAACAAATACACCTTTAGGAATCTTAACATTTATATTCTTTAAATTATTAGCTGTGGCATTATTAACCTCAAAATAATTAGACCAATTTCTAAAGTTCTTTTTTACTGAGATTTTTTGATTTATATATGTACCAGTTAATGTTTTAGCTTTTAATAATTCATCAAAACTTCCTTGAAATACCACTTCTCCTCCTCTACTTCCTGCGTGTGGTCCCATATCGACAATGTGGTCGGCAATTTTTATTAAATCTGGGTCGTGCTCTACCATTAAAATTGTATTTCCTTGACTACGTAACTCTTTTAATAAATCTGCAACTAAATCTACATCTCTTGGATGTAAACCGACACTTGGTTCATCTAAAACATATAGCATTTCTGTTAAACTATTACCTAACTGTTTTGCTAACTGAACGCGTTGTGCTTCGCCACCAGATAATGTTCCTGTTGCTCTGGACAAATTCAAATATCCTACACCAATCTTAATCAGGTTATTTGTTCGCTTAATAAGTTGTTCTAAAACTGTTTCTGCTTTTTTACTTTTAATAGATTTTAAAAAACTATACAACTCTGTAAGTTGTAGATTCCCTAACTCATAAATATTTTTGCTATTAATCCTGCATTCTAAAGCTTCTTTTTTTAATCGTGCTCCATGACAATCATTACAGGTTGTCGTTTTCACAAACTGTGTAATAATTTTTTGTCGTGATTTAGAAAGACTATTAAAATCTTTCTTCAAAAAGCCTCTATTGATTTTTGTAACTATACCATTAAAATTAGCATCAAATCCTTGTTCTCCTTCACTTAATTTAAACTTTAGTCCATCTGCATAAAACAATATTTCTTTTTCCTTTTCGGAATACTCTTTTAATGGTTTATCCATATCAAAAAAACCAGAGTTAACTATCAGTTTCCAAGCTAAAGAATTCACTTTAAAATCTGGAAAGAGAATTGCTCCTTGCTTTAAAGATTTATTCCAATCAATAACTCCATTAATATCTAAATCATTTATTGAACCAGCTCCTCCACATTTTGGACACATACCTTCTGGTGAATTAGGAGAGAAATGATTAGACATGCCAACTTCTGGAGCACCTATTCTTGAAAACAGCAATCTTAAAAATGCAGAAATTTCAGATAATGTTCCAACATTTGAGCGTGAATTACCTACAATTCGTTTCTGTTCTAAAAGGATGATTGGAGATAAATTTTCAATGGAGTCATAATCTGCTTGGTCATATTTTGGCAAACGACTACGTGCAAATGTGCTAAAAGTATCATATAACTGTCTTTGAGCTTCAGCAGTTATAGTTTCAAATACTAAAGAAGATTTTCCAGAGCCTGATAATCCTGTAAAAACTACTATTTGATTTCTTGGGATTTCAACATTGATATTCTTTAAATTATTCTGCCTCGCTCCTTTTATCTTTATATGCTTCATTCTGTTGTGTTATATTCTTCCAAGTATCCAATCAATACCTTTATAAAAATCTTCAATAGTTAATACTCCTAAATCTGTTTTTTCATTTTGAGAGGCAGCAGCCAATGCAAAACCGTGTGTGTAATCTACAATTACATCAGCAAACAGAATACCTTCAGTTTCATCATTAACTAATAAAATGGCGTGTTGTCTAATAGAATTAGTTAAGTCAATTAATTCTTTATTAATTAAGGAATGGTCAGTTAGCAACAATCTTGATACATTTGGATGCTTAAACACACATTTACAATAGTTTCCTAACAATGTTCTAATAACATCTTTAGAGTTGTTAGTTATAGTGATTTCGTTCACATTCTTATAAACAATTTCCACAAGACTTTTTATAAAATTTTGACGTGAACCAACATGATGTTTTAAAGCCATTGCAGTGACTCCGAAGACATTCGCCAATTTTCTAAAAGAAAGTCCATTTTCTCCATGTTCATCAAGAATTTTAAGTGCTTCTTTTAAAATATCATCTTTTGATAATATCAATTTATCATTTGTTGGTCTGCCTAATGATTTACTTGTCATTTTCTATGTATTTAAAACTTCGTAGTGATTTTGTATAAAGCCAAATTTCATAGATTTTGAGTTGATTAATTTTAAATCAATATCATTATTTATTTCTCCAAACAAGCGTTTCCCTTTGCCTATTAGTATAGGAATTTGTGTGAGCGTAATTTCTTTTACAAATCCATCATTAATAAATGATTGTACTAACTTACCGCCATCTATATAGGCTTTTTTAAGACCTTTCTCATAAAGAATTTGCATTAGCTCTTTTGGTTTTAGAGCTTTAATAATTACTTGCTTTTGTAATGATTCAGGAACATCATCTTGAGTTAATCTTCTACTTAAAACATATACAGGCATTTTATAAGGCCATTGTTCAAAACCAAGTACCGTTTTATATGTACCACTTCCCATTACTAATACATCTATTTTTTTTGTAAACTCTTCAAAGCTATTATCATCTTCGTCTACACCATACTTCATTAACCAATCTAATGAGTTGTCTTGTCTAGCTACAAAACCATCTAAACTTGAAGCCATAAAGACGTAACCATTTGAATACTTATCCTCCATATCATTTAAATTAAAAATGTAAATATACAGTGTATAATTTTAACATCAAAACGATACTTTCCATTCCACACATATTACACTTCCCTCCTACGTCGTCGTGTAAAAAGTGTTCCATTAACATTGCAGAAGAAACTTTCGATAAAGATTTTTTTTGAGAAAATTTGGTAAGAAACTTTGCTTTACCAAAGCAAAGTTACATAACGGAAAACATTATAGTACAAATGTTGTATATAGTTTATATGAGAGGAATCCATTTGATAGTTATAATTTGTCGTTATGTCAAATTGCCGCATGCCAATGCGCTCGATTGCTTTTTAAAAATTTAAATGCCATATAAGGCATTTATTTTTAAACACAATTTCCAACCGCTTTGCCAGCGCCAAAAAAAAGCTAGCTTTTAGATGTTATCATAATTCTCGTAATTGATTTATAGATAATATTTTTTTCTACGCGATTCTCGTAAGCTTGCCATAAGAGCTTAAATTTTATGAAGGATAAAATTCTAAGCACTTGTTATATTTAGAACTTCAATTTATCCTTTTTTATTTTTTTCATTATTAGGTATTTTAAAAATTGATACTCAATCAATTCTTTAAAATAGTGTCTTGAAACAGAAGAAACAAAAAAATCAAGACTGCATAAAACTTTGGAAACAATTAACGGCTCGCTCCACTATATTTTAGGAAATATCTAAACTTTTAAGATTATTTGATAATATTATGTAAAATAGGAATACTTAATAAACTGTATTACTAAACCTCTAAAATATGGACGCTCTACTCGCCTATTATATTACCCAAAATTCTAAGAGGCCAGATTAATGAATTCAATTGAAGTTTTTTTCGTCCAAAACCCCGTTAAAACAATTTCGAAGTCCCCTAATCTGAATTTATTTGAATATTGTATTAACTGTAGTACCAACTCTACGATTTGGGCCGTATAATATAATCGTTTTTTCTTCTTCAGATCTTCCAAAATAAGAAGGAAATAAATATCCATAATCCAATGTAAGAGTTAACTTTGTTTTTTCATTATTTACAGTTAGGTCATAATTGTTAGAGTTCTCAATAATAAAAGTAGACCCATTTGAAGGAATAGAAATTGTACTGGGTAAATTCTCGCCAGTGATAATTAATATATCATTTCTAACGTATAGTTCTTGATTTAATGAAGTAATAACAGGTACATTTTCTGCTAGAACATCAATATTAAAAGTTGATATCGTTTTTACTTCCCCATCTATCAAATATTTAAGTTTGTAATCTGTAGCTGTGGCTATATTATCTGGAAGACTAAAACTAAAGGCATTAAAAGGCATTCCGTTTGTATAAGTAGAAGTGTTCGTAATATTTGTATCTTGTAGAATATAAGAATTTTGTTCATTCTCTAACACAACAGATGAATTTGGTACAGATAGATCAATACCTGTTCCTGAAGTACTTGCGGTCGCATTGCTATAAAACACCTTATAGTTATTATCAAAAAAATTAAAAGCTTTGACTGTAAGCGTGTATGTGACAGTTGTACCATTTTCAGCAGTTACTATATACTCAACCGGTAAGTAGAAGTTTTGTGAACCTTCTTCAACCGGGGCAATTGACGCCCCCTCAGGTAAAGAAAATACAATATCAGCCATATCTAATGTATTATCCGTTTCGACATATAAAGTTTTAGAATCATTATCTACTGCACCTTCATAACTTTTGGTATCAATTAATAATTGAAAATTGAGAATATCTTTGTTAGAACTTACATTGTTTACAACAACTCGATATATACTTGATTCTCCGTTCTCGGCTATAACTGTATATGCAACCTCATTATTAAAATTTTGCGCCTCGTTTACTGCGGGAGATATGGTTGATTTTTTAGAATACTCTATTTTCGGAACCAGTGAATTTAAATTCGCATCTTCCGTATCTAATGTAATTAGTTTTTCATTCTGATCAATTGTGCCAACAACGGATACTCCTTCAATAGTTAATTCAAAAGATGTAATTTCATGTTTATCGCTTAAAACAGCAGGAGGTGTTTCTACAGCATCGTCTTTTTGACACGAAGTGAGTATCCCAAAAAATAACACCAGAATAAAGATCGTATTTTTCATTTTTATAATTTAATTTTTTAACCCGCTAACGCTTGGGTAAATGATAGCTTTCCCTTCTCCAACAACAATTGTCGGGGATTTAAATATAATTTCTTCAGTTTTTATTTTCCAATCAAGCAGACCTGTTTCAGCATTAACAGCATACATGTTTTTTTTCCAATCTCCTATGTAAACAATATCCTCAAATACTATGGGAGAAGATGTTGTGTTGTTTTCTAAGGCATAACGCCAAATTACCGATCCATTAGTTGCATTTAGGCATAATAATTCGCCACTTCCATTCTTTGATATTCCAATATATACCTTGTCATTATAAATAAACGGAGATGTTTCTAATGAACCACCAGTTAGCCCATATTCCCATATAATGGCACCCGAATTTATATTATAAGAATAGAGCGTACTATATGTACCCGTAATAATTGATTCGTTAAATTGTGTTGGAGAGGAATAGAATGAATTAAATTGACCAGCGTTGACACTCCAGTTTTCAGTTCCCTTATTTTTATCAAAAGAATAAAACCTGCCAATATTATCACCAAAAAAGATATCACTATTAACTATCAACGGATTTGTTTTTATGCTTGGAGCAGCACCTGTACTATTACTCAGTCTATAGCTCCAGTCTGCCAGTCCTGTTTCTTTATTAATGGCATATAAATGATCATTATTCCTACTACTCACAAATATTCTATCTGAATCAATAGACAAGGGTGCGTAATAATTAAGAAAGCTTCGTTCCCATAGTTTTCCTCCTGTAACTTTATCTATACGATACAAGGTAGAATTAGAACCAAAAGCATAGATATGAGTTTCGTCTACAATAATGTTTCTATACTCGTCGTTGTTGTTAGCATTTGGCGTGCTCGTCCATTTAATTTCTCCTGAAAGAATATCTAAACCATTAACACCACCCAAACCCGAATAAATAAGACTCTCGGATATCGTATGGCTTTCGATAAATGAAGTTTTAGCTGCCCACATGGGCGTTGATGTATAAAGATCTAATGCATAAAGAGTTCCTGAACCATCTGAATACAATAGTAGTTTACTATCAGAGCTTGAAAACTCAAAACTGAACTCAGTAATACCACCTTTTCTATCAGTACCAATTATTCTTCCAGTATATCTTTCATTATATGCTAAAGTTGTAGAACTTATCGATTCAGTAGTTTCTGAAATGAGTATTGAATTTATATATAATTTATAAAATATTTGATCCCCGTCTTTATCTATTGCATCACTCCAGTCAATAGTAATTGTTGGACCATCTAAAATAATATCATCAATTTTTATAGATTCTGGTTCAGAGTTTGGTATAACTGTAGAACTTCCATCATCAGACGAACAAGATAAACATACAATAAGTAGTATCATAAAAGTGATGTATTTCATTAAAATTATTTTATTATGAACTAAATTTAAACAATATTATTTACAGGTTTTTATTAAAAATAATAGTGTGCAAATATAGTAAGTTTTACAAAGGTATATTTAATAAAAACTTGTATAAACAGAAACTATATTTAATTTATATCATTTCACACATATTATGCTTCCCCCCTACGTCGTCGTATAAAAAGTGTTCCATTAACATTGTATAAGAAACTTTTTAGAATAATTTTTTTCAAGAAACTGTAGAATAACTTTCGCTTTTAACCAAAGCTCAAGTTACATAACGCGGAACATTATAGTACACTTTATTAAAACAATGTTTAGTTAAAGGTTTGATGTATGTTACTATGTAGCTATAATTCTATATTATATAAAATATCCCACAGTATTTAGTTTTCATAATAAACGTTTGTATTTGGGTCATTAAACTTCATCATTTTTGTTTCTCGCATAATTTTAGAAACTTATCGTTTACACATTTGTAGCTTTAATTTGCGCCAGTATGTTAAAATTGCCGCACGCCAATGAGCTCGATTGCTTTTGGGGTCATAAAACAGTTATCTTTTTTGCTGTTCATATAATTTAAATATTCCGTACTTTCGAGTATGTACAATTTGAAAATTAAAATGTAGAACTAATGATCTTCAATACAATTTGGAACAACCATAAAAGTCATTTACATAATTTCATCAAAACAAAAATTGATAATGATTATATCGTTAATGATATAATGCAAGAAGTGAGCATAAAGTTGCTAGATAACATCAATAGAAAAACAGAAATCAAAAACTATAGAAATTGGCTTTTTCAAGTTGCTAGAAATACGATTGCAGATTATTATAGAAAGTATAAAAAGCATACTAACCTAGTTGCTGAAAATACTGAATTAAACTCAGAGTCAACTACTTGTGTTTGTGATTTGTCAGGTTTTGTTATTCAAAACTACCTTCCAGAAAAATATGGAAAGCCTCTTTATTTAAGCGATATTGAGCAAAAGCCACAACAAGAAATTGCGGATATTCTGCAGTTAAGTTTAACCGCAACAAAATCTAGGATACAAAGAGCTCGGAAACAATTAAAGGAATTGATTTCTGATTGTATTGAGGTAACATATAATACTAAAGGACAGATTTCTGATTTTCAACTAAAAAAATACTGTGAGCTTCCACCGGAATTAAAAAACGAAATGGAACGATTAAATATAAGCCTTTAATCCTGCGTCTTTTTGCCATCTCTTTACGACTACAAGAGAAAGTAAACACATGAAACATAAAATAATAGCAACAGCTGTTGTACCATCCTTATTAATTTTAACAGGAATTATTAGTTATTTAACCATCAGAAATAATTGGAATTTTGAAATAGCCTCCTATATTATATTTCTTTTTACAGGCATCTATATCTTAATTTTAGAACGTATTATTCCTTTGAAGCAACAATGGAAATCCAAGAAATTAGAACTTCTTACAGATTTGAAACACTTTATTTTTTCAGCAGCTATTTTTGATGCTTTAGGTAAAATGATGGCTCTATCATTGGTTCTCTATCTTCAAGAGCATTTTTTTAAGCTATCTTATTTTTGGAACGTTTTCCCTTTTTTTATTACATACATCATCGCAAATTTAATTGGCGAGTTTCTACCTTATTTATACCATAGATTAAGCCATAAAGGAAACCCTAATTCGTACATAAGTCTTTTGTTGTGGAAAATCCATTCTATTCATCATTTGCCAACACGTTTAAATTGGTTTAAAACAAATTGGATACATCCAATAAATATGCTCTTAAACACATTTTTAAAGATGATGCCTTTATTAATTTTAGGTTTTAATAAAGATATTATTTTTTTAGTTGGCGTAACTCATGTTGTTATTGCTCATCTATCTCACGCCAATATTAGAACTACACATAGTTTTTTGGACTATGTAATTGTTACGCCACAAATTCACCATTTTCATCATAGCATTAAAGTGGAAGAAGCCAAAAATTTTAGCAATATTTTGCCGTTTTGGGATTTACTTTTTGGAACATATTACAACCGTAAAGGAACTGTCGACAAAGTTGGAGTTATGAAGTATTTGAAAGCAGATTACCCAAAAAGTATAGCGTATGTTAAACAACTCACCTATCCGTTAACCACATATAAAAAATGCTGTCCTTAAAATATATTTTAAAACCTTAACGTTTTTATAAACAGTTACGTATAATATACCATAGATCAAGTTACAGAACTCAGAACATTCAATTCTTGTCTTAGTATCTTTTCTAAACCTTAAATGACCTTATTCAACATAAGTAACTTCAAAAAAACAAAATAAATTTGTCTCACTCGTGCGACATCTGTATTTTTGTCTCATAATTGAGTCATTATGAATGATACTAAAACTAAAATTATAGCTGCTGCAATTGAAACATTCAGTAAAGACCCTAACGCATCGATGGAAGAAATTGCTAAATCTATCAATTTAAGCAGAAGAACGCTTCATCGATACTTTAGTGGTAAGTCAGAACTTGTTGAAGAAATAATAAATTATGCAAGTAGTCTTTGTTTACAAAAAACAAAAGAATCAATACAATCTTCTACTGATCCAAAGATTCAACTCTATACAATGTTTCTGTGCGATATTAAAAGTGGGCATCAATTTCGTTTTTTATATAGCTACAGAGAAAGCTATAAAGGAATGGAAAATGAGTCTTCAGACTTTAGAGATATGATGCAGGTTTTTAGAGACTTGTTAAAAAAGTTACAAACTAATGGTTTATTTAATTCACAACTTACAATGGATTGGATTGAGAGCCTCTATTTCTCTACAATTGATGCCGCTATAAATCTGATTCTTGAAGATGAATCAAAAGTACAAGAGATTGTTGAAATGGCTTGGATATCTTATTTCAATGCTGTCAGTCATTCAAAAAATAAAAACAAATTAAAAAAATAAAAGATATGAATTATGAAGTCATAATTATTGGTGGTGGTCCTGCAGGAATGAGCGCTGCCTTGGTTTTAGGTAGAAGTAGAATAAAAACATTGATTTTAAATACCGAAAGCCCCAGAAATAATATAACAACACATTCACACGGATTTTTAACCCAAGATGGTAAGCATCCTTCTGAAATATTCAAGGTAGCTAAACAACAGTTAACAAAGTACACATCTGTAGATTATAAAAAGGAAAAAGCGATATCGGTAAAGGGTGAAAACAGTAATTTTTTGGTTGAAACAGAACGCGATATATATTCAGCTAAAAGAGTTATTGTCGCAACAGGACATAAAGATAACATTGCAGAAGTTGGAATTGAAGGTTTAACAGATGTCTATGGAAAATCTGTTTACCCCTGCCCTTTTTGCGATGGTTTTGAAATGGCCGATAAAAAATTGGCGGTATTTGGAGATGCTGTAATGGCTCCAATGTTTTCAAAAACAATATCGCATTGGTCAAAAAATATTATAGTTTTCACAAATGGCGAAAAAGTTGAGGATAAAGAATTACTATCTAACCTTACTAAAAATGGAATACAGATAGTTGAGAAAAAAATTAAAAAGCTGATATCAATTGAAGGTCAACTTACAGGTGTTGAACTTATTGATGATACAGTTATTGAAAGAGAAGGTGGTTTTTTACCAGACACGAAATCTACAGAGAGTACTGACTTCGTTAAAAAAATGAATATTTCAACTGAAATCGGTCATTTTGGAATGGAACTTTATAAAGTTGATGACAATAAAGAAACAGAAATCAAAGGATTTTATATTATTGGAGATGCCAGAACTGGATGGAGCGGTATTGCGTCTTCAATAGCTGAAGGTAGTGAAGTTGCTGCTGCCATTACACATCAAATAATTGAGGAAAATTGGAAATTATGATTAATTTATGAGTATAAAAAGGTCTGTTTATCAGACCTTTTTATAGTATTGAGAATTAGTAAGAGGTTATAGTCTTACTTCTCTTAAAGAAAAAAATGGGTTAAACACTATTCATTTACACAAAAAAACGGACTTTTAATCCGCTTATATTATTTACCTCTGTTAATTATCAGGAGGGCAACCATCTGGTAAATGGCAACACCAATCAGTACTAGGATCTGCACTAAATTCACATTCCTTTATACCACCACCTCCATTAATAGCTTTTTGTGCTGTTTTGTTTAGGGAAGTACCTAAGTTTGTAATCTTTTTTAACATCATATAAAGTTTTAAGTTTCTCAAATTTAAACAACTACAAATAAGAAGAGAGCTTAAAAACCATAATAGAACTACGGTAAAACCGTAAATTTTTAATTGTAAAGATTTTTAACAGATATTTTTATAAATCTTCTACACCTTAATGTTAATTCATTGATTTACAAAACATAAAACAACTGTTAAGTTTTTATTTCCATTGAAAAATTCGTAAATTTATAAGGAACACTCAATTTACTTATCGAATAAGTACAATTAGGATAACAAAAGTAAAAACATTGTGTAAGGGATAGCCTTTTTCTTAAAGTATATAGTAACATACCATAATACTAGGAACCATGAATAGATTTACAATCCTTTTCGTCATTTTAGGCATATTATTACTTGCTGGAATTCGTATAATTTTTGAATATAAAAGAGCACTAAAATTTAGGTTTGGAAAATACATCAAAACTTTAAACCCTGGATTTAGATGGATTATTCCGTTTATTGAAACCATTCAAATTGTTGACATTAGAGTTATTACTTTCAATGTAAATTCTCAGGAAGTGATGACCGAAGATAATGTGCCTTGTAGTATAGATGGAGTTGTTTTCTTTAAGATTAATGACCCTGAACGTGCCGTTTTAGAAGTGGAAGAATACAAGTTTGCTATCACGCAACTAGCACAAGCAGCACTTAGAGATGTATGTGGTAAGGTTGAGTTAGATACCATACTTTCTAAGCGAGAAGAAATGGGAAGGAACATTAAAGAAATTGTAGAATTGGAAACTAAGGAGTGGGGAATTGAAATAAATGATGTTAAAATAAAAGACATTCAATTACCAGAAAACATGCGTCGTATGATGGCAAATCAAGCTGAGGCTGAACGTTCTAGAAGAGCACGTATCATTCTTGCTTTGGCAGAAGAGCAGGCAGCGAGAAAGCTTCTTGAGGCTGGTAAACTTATAGATCAATCACCTTCGGCTATTAAACTACGTTTATACCAAACATTATCTAATATAGCAGCGGAGAAAAACTCAACAATACTATTCCCTTTTCCTGAGGAAGTATTGCCAACCAAAAAAAAGAAGTCTAAATAGGTTGGTTATTATTAGAACTGAGTTACGCTTATCGTTAGCTAACTCATAGAATCATAAATAAAAACGAGAACTTGTATAATTAAGTTCTCGCTTTTTAGAATTTAAATCTAATATAATCAGCCATATACTACTTATTGGTAACAAATATTTCTTTTAATTGCTTAATTACATTTCCGTTTCCAGTGACTGTAATTTCTCCAATTTTATCGGCTATTTTCTCCACATACTCCATTTCTTTTAACTTAAACAACATTTCGTTGTCTTCCATTAATTTAGCAGTATTTAATAAGCTTCTTGTTGAAGCTGTTTCTTCTCTTCTAGTAATAATATTGGCTTGTGCTTTCTTTTGTGCTACCAATACCTGATTCATGATTTCTTTCATTTCTCCTGGTAAAATAACATCTCTAATTCCGCAACCTTGAATTACTACACCTAAATTTTCAGCATTTTCCTTCGTTTCTTCAAAAACTGCTTTTGACACATCTTCTTTATTGGCTAATAATTCATCTAATGTATAGTGTCCTACATATTTTCTCAATGCCAATTGCATGTTTACATACAATTGTTTTTCATAATCTTTATTAGCTAATAATACTTTTTCAATATCAATTACTTTGTATTGCGTATAAAAGTTAACTCTAACATTTGCTTTGTCTTTGGTTAACAATTCCTGACCTGCAACTTCTAATTGCAATTGTCTGGTATCTACTTTCGCTATTTTAATAGTTGTTTCATTTTTCCAAAACCTATACGTCCCTCCTACCAATGTTTTTTGATAGGTATCATTTACTAATAATACAGCTTTTTCATAGGCAGCAACTTCAAAAGTTCTAACATATTTGCTCACTTCATAATTATTGAATAAAGATGTATCTACTTTTTCAGTAATCTCGATCTTGCTTAGATCTATTTTTTGAAAGGTTCTAGTAATAAATCCTTTCCAGAAAACGTGTCTTCCTGCATTTAAAACTCTTTGAAAGTTGTTGTTTTCGTACATAAAAACTAACTCGTTGTCTTGTACTTCTACAACCTCTAACATTGCTGCTAAAGTTGTGTCTTGTAACAACACTTCTAAGGCTATTGATGCATAAAAATCTTTTGTTAAATCGTATTCTACCATTGTTTGATTAAACCCTAACCAATGTGTACCTGCTTTGATTACTTTTATGTAATCTCCTTTTTTAAATACTAATCCTACTTTTCCTTGGTTAATTGTTATTCTTTTCATAATCTTTTTGTTTTTAATTGTTTATACGTTGTTTTCTCACCCTAGAGAAATTTGTTTGTTTTTGTAAAAAGTATTGAATGTTAATGCTTATAAGCCTACGGAAATAATAAGATTGCATAGCTTTTGTATTGTTGTTTACTACATGGGTTATACTAATTAATACTATAACTGATATACTAAAGTTCAATACATTGTTTATGTAATGGTTATTATTTCAAAGTACGTTTATAAGTGTTTATTTAAAAACTCATTAAATATTCAACACTTTTGGTTCATCAGTTTTACAAGGTGATGAGCTTCCTGATGACTTTTACTCAAGTCGTGAGGTCGGACTCGAACCAACATGCCGTTAGGCTTACCATAATTACTAGAACCGAAATCTAGTGCGTTTGACCACTCCGCCATATCCTCTCAGATAGTGGGATTCGAACCCACGAATTTTAAATGTCTATTGTTCTACCTAATTGAACTACATAACCTTTCAATTATGACGGGACTCGAACCCGCAACACATAGAGTGAGATTATTTTTTGGTGAATAATCAAAACCTTCAAGACTAGTTGCATATACAATTCTAATACATATACTGTAAGAATGTATACAATGGTGCTATACAGAAACACGCAACAAGACTTGCTTGATATTTTTATCTATTTATGTAAATGAACTTTTATTATCACCTCATTACACTGCTCGTTATAATGAGGCTTTTCTTAGCAATTTTTCCAGCTCTTCAAATATCTTTTTCATAATTACACTGCAAATATTACGTTGTACTACGCAATGTTTTTGCGTACTAAAAATTATTTTTGTTTTTTCTTACTTTTTTTCTTCTTTTTCTTAGGAAGCTTATCCTTTACTCTTTCTGTATGCTCTCTTAGGGTTCGCATATAGTCTTCGTTATAGGTGTGTGTTTTAGCAACCTTTAAAGTCTGCAATGATTTTTTATACGCTTGTTTTTGTTCATATAGTTGAGCTTTTCCAATGTATAGAATTGCTTTATCGGATCCTTTTACCGTTAATGCGAAATCAATGAATCGCTCAACTTCCTCATAATCTTCATTCCATAATAACACATTGATGTAATGCGGATATACGTTAAAAGCATACATGTTTTCTGCTAAAGCTTCTGTATAATACAGTTTTGCTTTTTCAAAATCACCTAAGTGTTCTGCGTAAATGCGTCCCATTAAGCACAACGCTACTACATTTTTTTCTTCATACGCCAAAGCATACGTTAATGCCTCCATTGTTTCTTCTAATTCATAAGGAAAAGCATCTAATGCTTTAAATATGTAATTGTTTGCTAATGTTTTCATCTTATTCTAATTGTTTACGCAAATCGCTTTTTAATTGATTACGTGTTGTTTTAAATCTTTTTTTGTTGTTTTTAACTTTAAAATCAGTTCCTACAAATACTTTTACTGGATTTCCTCTTTCTAAGTCTAAATGGTTTTCCCATTCTTGTTTTATAGTGTGTTGTAATTGATTTATATTATGATTCGCTATCAAGTTTTTTAAACGTTGTACAGCTATTTTTTTATTCTGATGCTGTGAACGACTTTCCGAGACCAATACTTGAATTCCTGTTGTGTTATGTTTTGCTCGTACAGCAGAACTTACTTTATTTACATGTTGTCCACCAGGGCCAGAACTTCTAATTGCCTGATACTCGATGTCCTTTTCTTTTATGGTTAACTCATTGTTATACTGCAATTCAAAACAACCAATAAACCAGTTTTTACGTTTATGGTATTTTCTAAAAGTGGATGTTCCTATCCATTGAATAGTTCCTGCCCAATCTTTTAAAAATAAAGACAGGTTATTTCCTTTTAGTTGAATACTTACTGATTGTATGGTTCCATTCTCTATTCCATTTTCTTTATGAAGAATGTCATACGTTATATTATGTTCTACTACAGCTTTTATAAATGCTTTGAGCACTTTTGCTACTACCCAGCAGCATTCTGAAGGTCCACGACCCGCTGTAAATTGTATTATTTTTATGTCCATTTTAATTTTCTATTCATATCATTACGAGTATGAAACGAAGCAACCTGTTAATTGATAGACAGATTACTTCATTATCTCATTTTGTTTCCTTCATCGTAAAGACAATTGTTCTTTTACTTATCCATTCGTACAATTTTAGGCGTAAAAGTTCCTAATACTTCAACCAACTCTTGCTGATTAGCCATTACTTTTTTGATATTTTTATACGCCATAGGTGCTTCATCTACTCCACCTCCAATAAGCGTAACTTCATTCATTTTTAACTGATGTTTCATATCACTTTTAGTAAATTTCTCTTTACACGTTCTTCTTGAATGTTTTCTTCCTGCTCCGTGTGATGCCGATTGTAAACTCTCCTGATTTCCTAAACCTCTAACAATGTATCCTGGTGCGGTCATAGACCCCGGAATTATACCCAATGCTCCTTTATTAGCGGGTGTTGCTCCTTTTCTATGTACAATACATTCAACTCCATTTAGCTGTTCTTTCCAAGCAAAATTGTGATGATTCTCAATCATTGCTAAAGATTTTACACCTAGTAATTTCGCTATTCGTTTGTGAATATTATCATGACATGCTTTGGCATAATCACCTGCTAAATTCATTGCTAGCCAATATTCTTGTCCGTCGTGCGTATCTAAATCTAACCATGCTAAATGTTGTACATTTTTAGGTAACGGACATTGTTTACTCGCTAAATAGGTATAGTGTTTTGCTATGTTTGCTCCCAATCCACGTGATCCGCTATGCGTTAACAATCCTACATATTCTCCTACGGGCACATTAAATTCATTGTGTTCATCTGTTATGGTTACCATTCCGAACTCCACAAAGTGATTTCCACCTCCAGAAGTTCCTAATTGATTATATGCTTTTACTTTTAACCGTTTTAGTAAAGGGATGTCTTGGAACTCATTCCGTTCAAAAATTTCATAATCTTGTTTTTTATCATGTGTTTCATACATTCCAAACTTGGTATGTTCCTTCAAGATATTTTCTAATTGATGCTGCTTCCCTTTTAAATAAGAAGCGTTCATCGGAAAAATACTCAATGCCATTCTACAGCCAATATCTACTCCTACCCCATACGGAATTACTGCATTTTCAGTAGCAAGCACGCCACCTATGGGTAATCCGTACCCAGAATGTGCATCAGGCATTAAAGCTCCTTGTACCGCAATTGGTAATTTTAAAGCATCATACAACTGAAACTTAGCTTGCTCATCAATTTCATTTTCTCCATAAATAGAAAACGGAGCTCTTGTATTTCGCAATTCATGCATTTTAATTTCAACAGGCTTGGTTAAGCCTTCAGCAACTTTACCCCAAATAGCATTTCCTTGATATTTTTCTGGATAAAGCAATACATTTTTTGCTTCTTCTAAAATACGTTCTTTCTTTTCTTTTTTTCTATATCGGTTGATTTGCCCTAAGGCAATATTTATACTATTATTTTTTGGAAAGCCTAATTTGATTAGATCTTTTCCTTTTAGTTTATTTCCCATGTTGAGACATTATAAGGTTGGGCACCAATGTTCTAATTAGTGCTTTGTATCAATATTTTTCTCTTTGCTTCGGAAATTGAAAACTATACGGAAATGTGTCGCATAAAAAAATCCGAAACGTTATTGAGGCTTCGGATTTTTCATATATAAGTTGTTGTTATTTCTATGTATGAAGAAAATCGCGAAGCATGTGTACAAAAGAACCTGGTTCTTTTATTGTACTTATGTTTAATTGATATTTGAACATGGTTACTTCGTTTTTAAAAATTATTATTTTGTTATTGAGTATGTTTATACTTGAACTGCGCTCTGTAAAAAAATTACTGGTGCAAAGATGTGAGCCTTTTTTGAATTACACAAGTTTAAATCGATTTTATTTTACTGAAAATCAAACACTTATATTAAATTAGAGATATAAGTGTCCTGTCCGAATTTCTTCAGATTAGTAACCTATTGGTTGTAAGCTATGTAGCATTTTACATATTGATTTCAAAGGCTTGAATTTTTTTATAAAAAAAGCGTCCAAATTTTATAATTTGGACGCTTTTAGTGATTTTATACTACAATAACCTTATTGATAACTCCATAAAAATCGCTTTTGAGCGTCCGATATGTGTATGAATTGCATTAGCATAGGTTAAAATTTCGTTTAATTAATTTATAAAATATGTGAGAATCTTCATTCTCTTTTTTTCTTTCTTAAAATGCCTATGGCATTGGTAATATCTCTACTACTATTCCATATACATTCTTAGTCCATCCGTTTATTCTTCCATGATTATTTCCTATTAGCAAACCTCTTTTGTTATTTTTTCCTTTTACAAGGTGCGTAAAACAGTTTCCACGAACTTTGCAATACACAATATCGCCAACCTTACAATCTTCCCAGTTTATCGGTTTTAGTTTTACAGGTTGTTTAGATTTTAAAATAGGCAACATAGAATTACCTGGCTCTTTTGAAATAATGGTTTCTCCATTATTTAATTTTTGAATTTTCCAATTCATTAGTATTATATTTTATAAATTATGTAAAACACTATTGCCTTACATATCTCATAAAATTTCTAAGCCATTTCAATGAACTGCTGCAAATATGATATTTTTAGTTGATTTTACCTATTAGATTTATTTTAAATTAAGTATTACTAGTTTAACCTACTCCTAAAGCTTGTTTAAATAAATCGATACTCTTTCTTATTCAACTTTTGTTTTCATCTAGTTTTACTTCTTTTATAACATTATTTTGTTTTAAGACCTTATCATCACTTTTTACTTCTATTTCGCAATTTAAAAATCCATACCAATTTTCATTTTCTTTGAATGAATTAAATTTTGAAATGACTTTTTCTGAAAATAATTTTGCTCTATCTACCACCTGCTCATTTGTTAATGAATAATAATAGAAGCCATCCCCTAAAATATTGTCATTTAACATA
This sequence comes from Tenacibaculum gallaicum, assembly GCF_003387615.1. GTDB lineage: Bacteria > Bacteroidota > Bacteroidia > Flavobacteriales > Flavobacteriaceae > Polaribacter > Polaribacter gallaicus. The sequence continues at coordinate 41,587 of NZ_QUNS01000005.1, forward strand.
TAAAATTCAAATAATATATCATATTGATATTCAGTTTGTGAATTTAAGCTTGATAATGAATTAATTGCACTTAAAACAACCTCATTTTCATTAGAACTTGATAGTGTCAAACATAAAGAATACACTTCTAAACTTAATAGTTCTTCCTCAGAGCTGTTATCTTTTATAAGGTTTAATAACCTTCTTCTATAATCATTAGATTTATAATTAATATTTATAAAGTCAAATAGTAAACCTTCACTGTTGAATTCGTTATTTTCTACCAGTTTGTATAAAAAGCTTTCAAAAACTTCTATGTCAATTTTATCTGCCAAAAGCCGATATGCCTTTTGTTTTAACTTTTGAGTTATTTTTCTTTCCATTATTTTTTAATTAATTGTTCATGATTTTTTAAAAATCACCATAAAACACTTGTAAACAAGGGAGTTTTAATTCTTTTCTCCATAAATCAACCACCTGATTTCTATCATCTAAAACAAACTCAATAAAGTACTTATGCTCTATTTTCCTTTTAAATAGTTCTTCTTTAATAATAGCATCTTTTCTATTATCTCTTGATTTACGCATCCATAAATTGTCATAAGCTATTTCATGTTTTTTTAACCAAGACTCTGTTTCTGGTTGGTATTTAGCTTCTCTACCTGATAAAAGAAGTATTTTATATCCTAATTGTTGGTAATTCTTTACTAAATTAACAATAGGTACATTAGGTAAATCTTGTTCACACCTACTACCATCAAAAGGACTTCTGTTATTTATCAAAGATAAAGTTCCGTCTAAATCACAAATAATAGCTTTTGGTAAAGCTTCATCTTGATTTCTATATTCATTTTTAAGTTTTTTCATTTTTCTACGTTTTAAATATTTTCATATCCATAACAATTTCCCCACTTAAACGACCTCTTTTTCTTAATCACACTGCAAATATTTCATTTTATTGCGCAATCTTTTTGCGTACTAAAAAAGAATTCATCATTTTTACTAAAAAATTATAAAATGGCTTCTAATAAAAACGCCCTAATTCGATATAAAACAATTGATCAATGCCTCCGAAACACCATGCGTACTTGGACTTTGAATGATTTAATTAATGCTTGTTCTGATGCTTTGTACGAATACGAAGGGAAAGATATTTATGTGAGTAAAAGAACCGTTCAGTTAGATATTCAATTGATGCGTAGTGATAAATTAGGGTATAATGCTCCAATTGAAGTCTATCAACGAAAATATTACCGTTATGCTGAAGAAGGGTATTCTATTATGAATATTCCTGTGACTGAAAACGACGTTAAAGTGATGAATGACGCTATTCAAGTATTACGTCAGTTTAAAGATTTTTCTTTATTCAAAGAAATGGGTGGAGTGCTACAACGTTTAGAAGATTCAGTATACTCTTCTCAAAAAAACAATAGGGCTATTATTCATTTAGATAAAAACGAACAGCTAAAAGGTTTAGAATTTATTGATCCTTTATATAATGCAATACAACAACAAAAAGTTTTAGAAATAACCTACCAATCCTTTAAAGCTAGAGAAGCTAGGAATCTAACAATTCATCCACAGTTGTTAAAAGAGTTTAATAATAGATGGTTTTTACTTACTTATCATAAAAAAGGTTTTATGAATTTGGCGCTAGATAGAATTATAAGTGTAACTGAAGCTAGCAATTCAACCTACATTGATAAACACATAAATGGTGATGAGTATTTTAAAAATATAATTGGGGTAACCGTATCCAACTCAAAAGTTAGAAGAGTAGAATTCTGGATTGAAAGAAGATTAGCTCCTTATGTTATTACTAAACCATTTCATCATACGCAACGAGTTATTAAAGAAACAGATGATTGGGTAGTTTTTAATATTTTAGTCCAAATTAATTTTGAATTAGAACGCCTATTACTTAGTTATGGAAGCTCTATAAAAGTGACGAAACCTATAAACTTGAAAAATAGAATTATGAATCAACTAAAAGAAGCTCACAGTTCTTATAACGTAAAAAATGAACAGTAATCAAAGAAGTGAAAATTAAAATATGCTTTAGTTCTCACTTCTTTTAAACTATAAAACCATATAAATACTGATTATTTATCAACTTTTTCTAGTACAACAATTTCTTTGCTATCTACGGTTTCAAATAAATCATGAATAACGTACTGTAACGAACTAGGAGTTACTTCTTTTAAGTAGTACAATAAATCCTTCGTGGTAGCATATCTGTTCGTGGTTACTTTTATTTTTCCGTTGTAGGTATTCCAATCATCAATAAATCGTTGTAACGCCAAATTCACCTTATCCTCTCCAATCTTATCCTGTAGTATGTACATTGCTAAAGCACCCTTATTATAGTACACATAGTCCTGATTTCCTACCAATGCTAAAGAAGGTTCTGACATTTTAGGTTTCTTTCGCTCTCTTTTATAGGTTTCTTCTTGATATGCTAAAAACTGTGTTACTTTTTCCTTCGGATAATTGTTTTTTAACACCATTAAGGCTCCGTATTGTGCTAGTGTTTCTAAAATCATGTGTTTTCCTTGCACATTAGCAGCTTCTACTTGCATTCCCCACCATTGATGTGCTACTTCATGCGCTGTTACATAAAAAGCCATGTCTACATCTTTTTTATCATCAATATCTAACACAAAACCTATCGCTTCCGAAAACGGAATTGTACCCGGAAAAGATTGTGCAAATTCTGCATACCTAGGAAACTCCATTATACGTAGTTGCTTGTACTGGTACGGACTGAAATGAGTACTAAAATAATCGAGTGACTTTTTCATAGAATGCATCATTCTATCCAGATTATAATCGTGTTTTTTATGATAATAAATCTCTAAATCGACCGTGTTGTCTTTATACAGCCATTTATCTTTTAAAGTAGCATATCTCGCAGAAACAACGCTATAAAAATTAATCATTGGCTGGTTCATTTTATAATGAAAATAGTTGCGTTTTCCTTTTCTCCATTGCTTGATTAAATTTCCAGGAACCACCGCAGTTTGATCTGAAGCTGTACCAATAATCATTTCAAAGTGTATTCCGTCAGAATCACTTCCTGAGCGTGCATTTACAAGTTCATGAGTGTCTTCTCTCCTAACCTTATTTAATCTTGGTTCTAGTTTAAATTTTGCTCGTTCGTCGGTATCTCGAAGCTCATACTTTCTATTGTAACCTATTGTGGGGAATTCCTCATTGTTAAAAAACGTTCCGTTCTGTACAATATGAGTTTTTATGTTTTCATCGGTAAACCCTATTGGACTAAAGGTTTGTTTGAAACTCATCTTTATAGAGTCGTTAGGTTGTAACTCTTTAGATAAGGTGTAAACAGTATATTCAAATGGATTGTACTCTGTTTTTTCTGTCGTAACCCCTTCAAAACTTAGAGAGTCTAGCTGTACATGAGATGCGATTAGTTTTTGAATATGAATTTCATTGATAGGTTTATCAAACGTATTTTTCAGCATATAATAACCTTCAACTTCATAAGCTCTCCTATTAGGATACAGTTCTACTTTTAAGTTTACTGATGTAATCTTTGGTAGCGAAAGGTATTCAAAAGGTTTCAATGTCTTTTCATACTGAACTCTAAACGCTATTTCTTCAGCATTTGTCCAATATTCATTAAGAATGTTTGTGTTATAAAATATATAACTTCCTATACCTATAAAAAACATACTTACAATCATTATGTATCGTATCAATGGCTTGGTTATACGGCTTTTTAAGGCTTTTACACGTTTTATAAGGGTCGTTTCCGAACCTCTTGTTATTAATAGTGAACTTATGAGTAATAGTAGGCTACCAAACAGAAACCAATAGGCTTTAATCCATAAATAAGGTTGTAAAAAGTGTCCATAACCATTCATTTCAGAATACGTTCCTAGAGTTTTTCCTCCAAACTTGTATAAGCTATGCTGAAACCCTAAATATTCTGAAGCAATATTTGTAATGAAAAAAAGAAGTACTAAAAAAATACCAACAAATTTGTTATTACTAATTGCTTGGAAGAAAAAGGCTACAAAAGTGTACAGTATCAAGAAAGGTAATATTTCTACAAAGAACCCGAAAAAATATACATCAAGCTCAAGTTGATAGTATCCATTAGCTACCTGAAACAGGATTCCTGTAGCAATCAAACTCAACATCAATACTATATAAATAACAATAAGAGCAATAAACTTACTTGTTAAAGCAATTGCATCAGAAATAGAAGTAGCATCGTATATCAAATTCAGCTTCACAGTGCGTTCTTTCCAAATAAGTTCCCCTGAATAAAATATAAGAATGATGATGAAAAAATACATCGACATTTCTTGTAACTCTTCTACTATAAAGTAAGTTGCAGGGTAACTATCTACATCGTAAACTGTTCCTAAATTCACAGAATTAATTAAAATGATGATAATTCCACAAATAGCAATCGCCCAAAACGATGTTTCCTTCAGTAAGGATTTGACATAAAACTGAGAAAGTTTTAGTAATTGTATGCGCTGTGTTTTAAAATTATAATTGATGTTTATCTTAGGAATTGGATAATTTGTTTTTGTAGAGTTCTTTGACTGTTTCTCTAACTCTACTCTTTTTCGTTTTGGTACTTTTGTTACTAAGCTAAATGAAAATTTACGGGAACCAATTAGTAAGATAACTACCCCTAAACCACTCCAAAGCAACTTATTGTAAAGCAGCACCCCACTAAACGGTATACTAAACACACTACTTTCTACAGCTGATAAATCCTTAGCTACCTGTGTTAATGTTGTTAATGAAAAAGGGTCTAAAATTGCTTGTAAAAACTCGTTTGTTACCGCTTTGGTTAGTAAAAAGACCACAAACAAAATAATACCTTGTGTGTAAACAACTAACAATTTTCTACTCAACATTCCTGACACAAAAAATAGGCAAGCCCCAAAGAACAGTATGGGTAAAACAATAATTGTAAACAATTGTATATAAGTAGCAGCGTTAAACGGTAGCATATCTTTATGCCAAGGTAGATACTCGCCCACCATCATACCAAATAGTATTCCGCTAAAGATGATTAGCAACACCGTAAAAGAACCTACAAATCGTCCTAATAAATAATCTCGCTTTTTAATAGGATTTGTAAACAGTAAAGCTTCTATATTATACTGATAATCTCGAAGTATGGGAACTCCCATAATCATAGATGCCATAATCATAAAAATTCCCGTAATGGCTCCCATGGTTTTAGCAATTATTAATGGACTGTTTTTTTTCATCAACCCTATTTCTACTCCTTGAAAAATAAAATCGACACCTACGATTGAAAACAAAAAAAGAAATACAAAAAACACATACGTTTCCGGACGTTTAGCTCTATATTTTAGTTCAAATTTGAATATTTCGTACCACATAATTTTAGCTGTATTAATAGTTATTAATTTGTGAGAAATACACATCTTCTAATCCAGCTGGTACAGAGGTAAACCCATTTTTAGGGTCAGATTCGTTCAAAATATTTATGATTGGTTTTCCTAGGAATAGCTTTTCATTAATAACCCTATACTCTTGCTTATAGTGATCTAATTCTTGTTTTTGTATTGTTTTTTGGTATACTTTTCCTTCTAAGTTTTCTATTAGTTTTAAAGGACTCCCTTTTAATGCTACTTGCCCTTGATTAATGATGGCCATGTTGGTACACAATTCTTTAACATCCTCTACAATATGTGTAGATAAAATAACAATCGTGTTTTCACCAACTTCACTTAATAAGTTGTAAAATCTATTACGTTCAGTAGGGTCTAATCCTGCAGTAGGTTCATCAACTATAAGTAATTTAGGGTTGTTCAATAATGCCTGAGCAATACCAAAGCGTTGCTTCATTCCTCCTGAATACCCTCCAAGATTTCGCTTTCTTGCTTCATAAAGGTTTGTTTTATGTAAAAGAGCATCTACTAGTTCTTTACGCTCACTTTTATTAACTATACCTTTTAAAACAGCAAAATGATTGAGTAGTACTTCCGCAGTTATTTTTGGATATACACCAAATTGTTGTGGTAAATAACCAAGTACTTTTCTCACGGCATTCTTGTCGTTCGCTACATTTAGATTGTCAAGCATTACAGAACCTTCATCAGCATCTTGTAAAGTAGCAATGGTTCTCATTAAAGTTGATTTTCCTGCTCCATTAGGTCCTAATAACCCAAACATTCCTTTAGGAATATCTAACGATACATTTTGTAGTGCTTTGACACCATTTGCATATGTTTTACTTAAATTTTTAATAGTTAAACTGTTCATTTTTTTGAGTGTTTAATTGATATTGAACAAACCTAACATTACAGCTTGCACTATTAAAAATTATGTGATGAACCTATACTGTAATGTGATACAAGTAGTACTCTGAGTCTATAAAAGTATTTTGTCACAGTTAGTCACATTCTCATCCCTATTAAAGATACGTTTATCAACTAATTTGTGAGGCATCTTTTATTTAACTAATATTGACTTATGAATTTTAAAATTACGGATAGAAAGAAGGCTGTTATAAAACGAATTTATAGAGTAACACTTGTTTTAACAGGTATAATCATTGTGCTTTTTAATGACACTTTTGGTAAGCTAGAAGGCTTTCCAGAATTCATTACATTATACTTTCTAGCCATACTTGTAACTATTTTTTATTGGTTGTTTAAACAAATAAAATCGATTATTCGATTGAAAAATGAAAAAACGAAAACAGAACTGATGCATTTAAAGAGTCAGGTTAATCCCCATTTCTTTTTTAATATGCTTAATAACCTTTATGGTTTAGTAGATAAAGATGCTAAAAAAGCGCAAGAGCTTATCTTAAAACTTTCTGACATGATGCGTTATAGTGTGTATGATGGCGAAAAAGACACGGTTTTACTTTCTGAAGAAATAATATACTTACAAAATTATATAGAGCTTCATAAAATGCGCTATCATAAAGCTATTGACATTCAATTCAATATTGATGTTGCAGATAACGATTATAAAGTGATGCCTTTGCTTTTTATTATTCTTTTAGAGAATGCTTTTAAGCATGGTGTAGAAAATTTAAGAAACAATGCGTATGTCTACTTAAATTTAACAGCTCACAATAATGCTATACATTTTGAAATTGAGAATAATTTTGATACTTCAGAAGAAAATCAAGATAAAGGTATTGGTTTACAAAACTTAAAAAGAAGATTAGAATTGGTGTATCCTAAAAACCATACACTTACTACTTCTATAACTGACGATATTTATTACGCTAAATTGAATATTAAAAACGTATGATTAAATACATAATTGTAGATGATGAGCATATTGCTCACGATATTATTAAGGGCTATTGCGATTTATTACCAACTATGGAACTTCAAAAGCATTGTTATGATGCAATTGAAGCTTTAGAATATTTAAATAAACACCAAGTAGATTTAATTTTCCTTGATTTAAACATGCCAAAACTAAAAGGATTTGAATTTTTAAAAACATTGGCTTCTCCTCCTAAAGTAATTGTTACTACAGCTTACAAAGAGTTTGCGCTTGAAGGTTATGAACTTAATATTGTTGATTATTTACTTAAACCTTTTGGTTTTGAACGCTTTTTAAAAGCTGTAAACAAAGTTATTGGTACCCCACAAAAAACTCAAATACAAAATATTCCAAAAAATAATACTGAAAACACCAACAGTATTTTTCTTCGTAGCTATAAAAAATATATTCAGGTTACTATTGATACTATTCAATATATTGAAGCTGCTGGAAACTATACCAAAGTAGTTACCACTGATGATACCATTACTATAAGAGAAAAAATATCCAATGTGTTACTATTGTTATCTGAGAATGATTTTTTACAAGTGCATAAATCGTTTGCTGTAACAAAAAAACATATTAGTAGTATAGAAGGTAATAGAATTTTTATAGGAAATCATATAATTCCAATTGGAAAAATGTACAAAATGAATGTCGATAAATTATTGATTTAAAACTCAAAGGAAGTTTTATTTCGTTTTATCTTATTATGATAGGTCATTTTGGAAATGTTCTCAGAAGTATGGGATAGAAACATCTTTAAGCTTAACTAACATGCGTACTTTATGTATAAACAACTTTTTTCTAATACTAAATCAATAAGAGATTTAAAGATTGAATACCTACCTATTAATAAGGCTATAGATGGTGCTATTATCTATTTTTCTAAAGTAATTAACAAAAAAGACTTTAGTTAATACACCAAAGTCTTTTTCTTATATTCTTATTAAACAGTTTTTAACAAATATAGTCCATAGTGGTAGGTCTGTAACAACATACCTTTACACCATCTTGATAAATGAAAGAACCATCTCCTCCACATTCTTTAGGAAAAGGAAAAGGTACTGCATTTCCTCCTTTAATGTTTTTTAACGTTGTTTTTGTTAACTCTTGTGATCCTTCTACGTTTAAAATTACTTTTTTCATTATAAAGTTTTTTTGGGGTTATAAATATTATTTTGCCCTCCGAAAATAATCTTAAAAAAATAGTTTACCCTAAAAAAAACCATACTTTTAGTACGGAAAAACCATACTTTTATTTTTATTCCCCTTAACCTTTTTTCTCTCTAGAGTTTACTTAATAAAGTAATCCTTTTATCCACCAAAACGTCTTTGTTTTAGTAATGGAATTCGCTCAGTTTCATTTGGTACAGGAGGAAATTTATCATTTTTCCAATCTTCTTTTGCTTTTACTATCAATTTTTTATCAGAGGCCACAAAATTCCACTCAATAAAACGCTCTTCTTTAAAAGGTTCTCCTCCAAAAATATATACAGTAGAGTTAGCAGAAATTTCAAAACTACATAAGGTAGTATCTTTTGCTACCAATAATTGTTTGGCTTCATAAGTATGTCCATCACTAGTAATACTTCCTTCTAAAATATATAAAGCGCTTTCACCAAACAGATGTTCTCCTATAGTAACTACTTTCTTTTCATTTGATTTAATTTCAATAAAAAATAACGGGCTATACACTGGAACTGGTGATTGTTTTCCAAACGCTTTTCCTGCAATAAGTTTAAATTGTACTCCATCAACTTCCTCCCAACTAGGAATTTCATCCACAGAAATATGTGCAAAAGAAGGTTCACATTGTTCTTTTTCTATAGGTAAAGCTACCCATATTTGCAATCCGTGAAGTTCTTTGGAAGTATTTCTTAGATGTTCAGGAGTTCTTTCTGTATGTACTATTCCTTTTCCTGCTGTCATCCAATTTACAGCTCCTGGTGTAATTTCTATTTCAGTTCCTATACTATCTCGATGCACAATAGCTCCCTCAAACAAAAAAGTAAGTGTTGATATACCTATATGAGGGTGCATAGCTATATCTAAATTATCTTTTTCGCTAAGTTTTACGGGGCCCATATGATCAATAAAAATAAAAGGACCTACCATTCGTTTTTGTCTAAAAGGTAACAAACGCCCTACTAGAAAATTACCAATACTCGCTGCTCGTTCTTCTATAATCAATTGTGTATTTGACATGTTATATACTTATTGAGGATTTTATCAAAAAAAGCAACTCAAAATAAGAAAGTTGCTTTTTAAATTTATTGTTAATCTTCTAAATACCCAAACTTTCCAGTATTGAAATCTTGAAATGCTTCTATCAACTCTTGTTTGGTATTCATTACAAACGGACCATGTGCTGCAATAGGTTCGTTTAAAGGCTCTCCGCTTAATACTAAAATTACCGCATCTTCTAAGGCTTCTAAAGTAAATGTATCTCCATCATTTTTGAACAATGCAAAGTGATCTTCTAAAACATTATTTGATTCATTAACTTTAACACTACCTTCAACTGATAAAATAGCTGTAGTATATTTTTCTGGAAAGGTTAACTGGGTTTTTACTCCTTTCTTTAACTTTACATTAAACATATTAACGGGCGAAAATGTAGATGCAGATCCTTTATTTCCTTTATATTCTCCTGCAATTACCTCTATTTCTCCTCCTCCATCTGTTAATGGTATTTTAGCCATTTCTGCATTAGCTATTGCTTGATATTTTGGCGGACTCATTTTATCCTTAGCTGGTAAATTTACCCATAACTGTACCATTTGAAATTCTCCTCCTGTTTTACTCCATTCGGTTTCATGAAACTCTTTATGCAAAACTCCTGAAGCTGCCGTCATCCACTGTACATCTCCTTCACCTATAATTCCTCCACCTCCAGCACTATCTCCATGCTCAACTCGCCCTTTATAAGCTATTGTTACCGTTTCAAAACCTCTATGTGGATGAACTCCTACGCCTTTTGGTTTATCTGTTGGAGGAAAATTATATTTCGAATTATAATCCAACATAATAAACGGATCCATTCGTTGCATTGTTGAGGTTCCTGGTATAAAATTATGAACTCTAAATCCGTCTCCTACAAAATGTGGGGTTCCTGGTTTTACTATTTTTTCTATACTTCTTGTTTTCATTTTAAATTCCTTTTTAATTACTATAAACTATTAGCTAATTCGATTTCAAATGAATTGTCTAAATAACTACGCTGTAACTGAGGTTTATTTTTAGACCAATATCCACTCTTAACGCTTTCGGAGAGTGTAGACTCATTACTAAACTCAACTAAAATCGCATTAGGAAATAGCACAGTAATAATCTTTTGTAATTTATTTTTATCTATTTCATTGGTATCTTTTGAAATAGCTAAAACCTTGTATGCCTGTTGATATAATTTTTCAATGGCTGTTTCAACATTAGGAACAGTTGAAACTTGCCAATTCAAAATTTTGGCTATTGTTGTATTTTGGGTTACAACTAATGCATTTAAATGTCTCATAATAAATCCTTTTTTATTTCATTGTAAAATTACGGCAACAAAAAAAGATATGCATTGACCTATGGTAAGAAGTGATTTGTAAGTTGTAAGTCAGTTATTGGGGTTTAAAGTTTTCTTCAGCAAGTGATTTACGAACGCGACTCAGACTTTCTGGAGTAATTCCTAAGTAAGAAGCAATCATCCATTGAGGAACTCGTAGCATAATGTCTGGATACATCTGTACAAAATCTAAATATCGTCTTTTAGCTGAAGCTCCTAATAACTGGCTAATACGTTTGTATAGTTGACGGATATGTTTTTGTAATAATTGTTCATTTTTTCTTCTAAAATCAACATTTATTTTTGATACTTCATTGATAAAGTCTTCATCTAACATTACAACTAATGTTTCCTCCACTGCATCAATGTAATATGTTGAAGGTTCTTGAAAATATACACTACCTCTATCGCTCACAATCCAATTCTCAGTAGCAAACTGTAAAATATTTTCTTTTCCCTCTTCATTTAGGGCATATAAACGTAACAAACCTTTTTCTACAAAAAAGAAATGTGAACACACATCTCCCTCTTTTAATAAAAAATCACTTTTAGAAACGTTTTTTACAGTAATAAACGATTGTATTTGAAGGTAATCAGTTTCTGATAATCCTCCTTTTTCAATAAGATACTTTTTAAAGTTAGATAGCTCCATACATTGTTGTAATGAGCTACTAAAAATACAGTATTATATACAATATTCTACTTTTCTTTTGAAGTTTTAAGTACTTTACCTCTATATCTAATTGAGTTTTTTTGCGTACTATTTACATAGATAATACTCGATAAGCTAGGATATACTCTAACTATAACATTATAGTTTTCAGTTGATGTATTTTTATCCTTTATTTTAAAACTAATTTTGTAACTATTTTCTTTATCTTCAGATATAACTAAGTCTTCAGGAGTTCCTTCAAATTCAATTCCAATATCTGTACTTCCATAAGAACCTCCCATTTGCCGCTCACCAAAATATGGTAAATATGCCGCAACAGTATCTTTTTTCATTTTGAAAAAATTACTATTTCCTACTAAATTAATGTTTCCAGCGTTACTTCCTATAGGTAACAAACCTGCATTAGCTATTTGTGCCATTGCATATGTAACCATTGGTTCAGCCCATTCTACTTCTATTTCAAAAGTTTTACTTTCTATAAGAGCGTTTAAGTTATCTATTTCTGACTGAGTTATGTTTTTAGAAGATGCACAACTAAGTAGTATAAAAATCATACTAATAAAAAAAACAAATCTTTTCATACCTTACTGTTTTTAAACCTTTTACAAGATACTTAAATATCGTAAAACTTTCAAGAAAACAAGACTATTTAACGTTTGTTTTACTCTTTATTAGGTACAGAGAACAGCTCCGGTTTTGCTCCTTTGATATCTCTATAAAAATCATAAAAATGATCCATGTCAGCATTCATGTCTTCTGTTAAGTAATAAGGAGGTGCTATTATAATTTGTTTGTTTTTAAAATCGAAAGCAAACATTACCACAGGTACATTGGCCCCTTTTGCGATGTAATAAAATCCGGTTTTCCATGAAACTACTTTAACACGAGTTCCTTCAGGAGATAACGCTAGACGAAATTCATCATGCTGATTAAATACAGACACAATTGCATCTACTTTATTAGTGCTTTTGCTCCTATCAACAGGAGCACCTCCTAAAGCTCTAAAAATAAAACCAAAAGGAGGTTTAAATAGTGACGATTTTCCTATGAAGTTGATTTTTACACCGATAGTATTTCTAGCCAAAATAGCAATTGGAAAGTCTTTCCAACTGGTATGTGGAGCTCCAATAACAACGTATTTTTTTAAGTCTCTTGGAAAATCTCCAACTACCTTCCAGCCTAAAACTTTGTGAAATATAAATTTAGATATCATTTATTAGGTATAAAGGTCAATGATACGGTTTTCCCAACAAAAATCAAATAAATTTAACCTATCTTGTCCTATATTTGTTCACTTAATAAACTTTTATTTATCCAAATGAATACCACTCTTTTACTTATTTTAATTGCTACTAGTACCTTACTAATTGGATTTGTTATTGGAAACCTACTCTCTAAATTGAAGTTTAAACAACAAACATCTGATTTAGAAAAAGAGATTGTAACACTTCAGAATCATCAAACTAATTGTGAAATTCAGAAAAAAGAAAAAGAAGACTCATTTTCTCAGCAAAAAGAAGACTTTTTAAACCGATTAGATGAAAAAACTAAAGAGAATAGTGAATTACGTCGTGAAAAAGAGTTTACTGCTCTTGAATTAGCTAGAAAGAATGAAGAGTTAAAAAACGTACAGTTAAAACTTCAAGAAAATAAAGAAGAAGTAGAAAAACTACAGGATAAATTTACCAAAGAGTTTGAAAACTTAGCAAACAAGATTCTAGATGAAAAATCGAATAAATTTACTGAACAAAACAAGAAAAATATAAAGGATATTTTAAACCCGCTTCAAGAAAAAATTCAAACTTTTGAAAAGAAAGTTGAGGACACTCAAAAAGAGAGTATTTCAATGCATTCTGCTTTAAAAGAGCAGTTATTAGGGTTAAAAGAGTTAAACGCTCAAATGAGTAAAGAAACCTTAAACCTTACCAAGGCTTTAAAAGGTGATAGTAAAACGCAAGGAAATTGGGGAGAACTGGTACTTGAACGCGTTTTAGAAAAATCTGGTTTAGAAAAAGATAGAGAGTATTTTGTACAACAATCTTTTACCAACGATGAAGGAAAGCGTATTATGCCCGATGTAGTGATTCACTTACCAGACAATAAAAAAATGATTGTCGATTCAAAAGTATCTTTAACTGCGTACGAACAATATGTTAATAGCGAAGATGATCTTGTAAAGGAACGTTTTGTAAAAGAACATGTAAACTCGTTAAAAAGACATGTTGAACAACTTTCAGAAAAGAAATATGAAGATATTTATAAAATAGAATCTCCTGATTTTGTACTCTTATTTGTACCAATAGAACCTGCTTTTGCAGTAGCTTTAAACGAAGATAATACCTTATACAACAAAGCTTTTGAAAGAAACATCGTTATTGTTACTCCTACTACTTTATTAGCTACCTTACGTACTATTGACACAATGTGGAATAACGAAAAACAACAACGTAATGCCTTAGAAATTGCACGACAAGCCGGAGCTTTATATGATAAATTTCAAGGATTACTGACAGACTTAGTAAGTATTGGAAAGAAAATCGATGGCACTAAAGCTGATTATGCCGCTGCGATGAATAAACTAGTAGAAGGTAGAGGAAACTTAATTACCAGTGTAGAAAAGCTCAAGAAAATGGGTGCAAAAGCTAAAAAAGCGCTCCCTGAAAAAATTCTCGAACGAGCTCAAGATAATGACGAATAAAAAAAATCGCTCTAAAATGTTTTAGAGCGATCTTTTTATTTATACTTGCATGAAAACACTGCCTTCTACATAATAAACAAACGTCTGTTATGCATTAAGTCATATACCTTCTCTCCTACTGTTTCTAATACTTCTTCTTTCTCAGCATTCATTAATGCCTCATCAATCAAGCCTACGATTACTTCCATATCGTCTTCTTTCAAACCACGTGTAGTAACTGCAGCTGTACCCACACGGATACCTGAAGTTACAAATGGTGATTCAGTATCAAAAGGAACCATGTTTTTATTTACTGTAATATCTGCTTTACCTAAAGCATCTTCAGCAGCTTTTCCAGTAAGCTTTTTATTTCGTAAATCAATTAACATACAATGGTTATCTGTACCTCCAGAAATAATTTCATATCCTTTAGCTGCAAATGCTTTCGCCATTGCCTGTGCATTTTCTTTTACCTGAATTTGATATTCTAAAAACTCATCTGTTAATGCTTCACCAAAAGCAACAGCTTTTGCGGCAATAACATGCTCTAATGGTCCGCCTTGATTTCCTGGGAATACAGCAGAATTAATCAATGTAGACATTTTCTTTAATTTTCCTGATTTTAATTTTAATCCGAACGGATTTTCAAAATCTTTTCCAATCATAATCATTCCACCACGAGGTCCACGTAATGTTTTGTGAGTCGTTGTAGTAACTATATGACAGTGTGGTAACGGATCAGATAAAATTCCTTTTGCTATTAGTCCTGCTGGATGCGAAATATCAGCCATTAAAATAGCACCAACGTTATCAGCAACTTCTCTAAACTTTTTAAAATCAATATCACGAGAATAAGCTGAAGCCCCTGCAATGATTAATTTAGGTTTATGCTCTTTTGCTTGTTGTTCTAAATGATCATAATCAATATACCCTGTTTCTTTTACTACTCCGTAAAATACTGGGTTGTATAATTTTCCTGAAAAATTTACTGGTGAACCATGTGTTAAGTGACCTCCGTGAGATAAATCAAATCCTAAAATAGTATCACCTGGTTGTAAACAAGCTGCAAAAACTGCTGTATTTGCCTGGCTCCCAGAATGTGGTTGTACGTTTACATACTCTGCTCCAAATAATTCTTTTGCTCTATCAATGGCTATTTGCTCCACGACATCTACTACTTCACACCCTCCATAGTAACGTTTACCAGGGTATCCTTCAGCATATTTATTTGTTAAAACTGATCCTTGGGCTTCCATTACCTGGTTGCTTACAAAATTTTCAGAAGCAATTAGCTCTAACCCATTTAGTTGACGTTCTTTTTCTTCTTGAATTAAATCAAATATTTGATGATCTTTTTGCATGTTGTTTGTTTTGCTGTGTAAAGTAGCCAAATGTACTAAATTTTATGTATCCTTTTTTGACGATTTTTAAAGAAGTTTACTCTAAAATACTTTCACATTTTTTTTACTCATCTTTTTGGGGTAAATTGAAAAAAATATGTAGGTTTGATGAAAATATAACAAAAACGATAAATGGAAATAACTGCTAATAACCCGAATAGAAAATCTTGGTTAACTGTAGCTGAAAACTCAGATTTTCCTATTCAAAACATACCTTTTGGGGTTTTTCTTACAAAAGATGATATTATAACGATTGGTACAAGAATCGGTGATTATGCGATTGATTTAGGTGCCTTACATCAATTAGGATATTTTGATGGGATTCCGTTAACAGACGATATTTTCTTACAAGATACCTTAAATGATTTTATTGCTGACGGACGCAAAACTTGGCGTTTAGTTCGTAATAGAATCGCTGATGTTTTTGATGTAAAAAACAGTAAGCTACGAGATAATGCTGAGCACAAAGACAAAATAATCTTTAGAATGGATGAAGTAGAAATGCAACTTCCTGTTTCTGTAGGAGATTATACCGATTTTTACGCAAGTAAAGAGCATGCAACCAATGTAGGAAGCTTATTTAGAGATCCTGAAAACGCTTTACTACCAAACTGGTTACAAATTCCTATTGGTTACCACGGAAGAAGTTCTTCTATTATACCATCTGGAACTCCAGTTCGTCGTCCTATCGGACAACAACGTCCTAGTGAGGGAGAAACTACACCTAACTTTGGTCCTTCAAAATTATTAGATTTTGAATTAGAAATGGCGTTCATTACTACCGTTGCTAACGATTTAGGAGACAGAATTCCTATTGAAGAAGCTGAAGAATATATTTTCGGATTAGTATTATTTAACGACTGGTCTGCTCGTGATATTCAAGCATGGGAATATGTTCCTTTAGGACCTTTCTTAGGAAAGAGTTTTGCTTCAACAATTTCACCTTGGATTGTTACTTTAGATGCTTTAGAGCCGTTTAGGGTAGATAACCCAGAACAAGTATATGAACCTTTACCTTATTTAAAGAAAGAAGGAAAAGACAGTTACGATATTAATTTACAAATGGCTATTCAACCTGAAGGTAAAGAGGAAACTGTAGTTTGTAACTCTAACTTTAAATATATGTACTGGACAATGGTACAACAATTAACACATCATACTGTAAACGGGTGTCCTATTAATGCAGGTGATATGATGGGTAGTGGTACTATTTCCGGGCCTACTCAAGACAGTTTTGGTTCTATGTTAGAATTAACTTGGAGAGGTCAAAACCCAATAAAAATGAATGATGGTAGCGAGCGTAAGTTTATCAATGATAACGATACCGTTATTATGCGTGGTTACTCTAAGAATGAAAAAGTTAGAATTGGTTTTGGTGAATGTTCAGGTAAGGTATTACCTGCTAAATAAACACTTTAATCAAATATAATTATAAAAAAATCCAGTTCGTACGAACTGGATTTTTATTTTATATCAATTTCTACTCTTCTTCTGGTGGTGGGTGACCGTGAATTTGTTCATACACTTCATCAAAATTACTTCGTAAATAACTGTTTAATTTTTTACGATAATCATCTTGCAACCAGTCAATAAAATTATGTGTGCTTTTTGATATACATTTTGAATATCTAAAAATTCTATCATCAATATCGCCTCCTAATTTTTTAGCTAAAATAAGCGCATCAAAAACATCTTCACTATTTTCAACACACATTTTAGCATGATGTTCTATTGATTTTTCTAATACTCTTTTTGATGATTCTCCTCCTTGTATGGTATCTCTATATACTTTTTTAACATCAAAGTATAGATCTTTAGAATTTGCAAACTCAGCTTTTACATCCGCGGGTAGTTCATATTTAAAGTCATTTTCTATTTCTTCATCAGATAATAAGTTATCTAAATAGAAGTTTGGAGCTCTAAACATTTTTTGCCAATCTAAATCAGCACCCCAAGGTCCAAAACGATGGAAGTTATTACCTAAATCAATTACATTAAATTCTGACTTCCCTGGTAAAATACGAGAACCACGACCAATCATCTGATAATACAGTGTTAAAGACTTCGTAGCTCTATTTAATATAATAGATCCTACTGTAGGCTCATCAAATCCTGTTGTTAAAATACTAACCGAAGTAATAATTGCATTGGGTGTTTTATGAAACCACTTTAAAATAAAATCACGTTCTTTTTTAGTATTCGTGTTATCTAAATGGGCAATTGGATATCCTGCTCTTTTAAAGGTATCATATACATGTAATGATGTATTAATACCATTATTAAAAATTAAAGTTTTAGTTCCTTTTGCTCGTTCTTCATAAGCTTGTAAAAGCTTAGAAAGCATATCGGTATTCGTATATAAATCTTCTGATGATTTTACTGTATAATCTCCATTTGCTCCTACTTCTAACGAAGTTAACCCTACATTGTAAGAGTAAATATTTGCTTTCGCTAAGTATTCATTTTGAATTAAGGCTCCAATACTTTCCCCATCAATAAGTTCGTCATAATTATCTTTCATAGGAAGCTTAATATTTGAACTTAAAGGAGTTGCTGTTACCCCTAGTATAAAAGATCTATCAAAAAACTTAAATAGTTTAGTAAATGAGTTATAGTGAGCCTCATCAATAATTACTAAACCAACGTCTGAAATATCTAACATATCGTCATTTAAACGATTGTTTAGGGTTTCAACCATGGCCACAAAGCAATCAAACTCATCTTGGTCCTCTAAACTTGCTTTGCTATCAATAATTTTATTAACTACACCAAATTCTTTAAGCATTTTCGCGGTCTGTTTGCACAGTTCTATTCGGTGCGTCATTATCAATACTTTCTTTTGATAATGCTTTAAGTATTGACGTGTAATTTCAGAGAAAATGACTGTTTTTCCTCCTCCAGTAGGTAGTTGATAAAGTAAATGGTAATTTTCGGGGGCATTCTCAAAACTTTTGAAAATCTTGTGCAATGCTTCTTTTTGATAATCGTATAAATTTTTTCCTTTCTTTGGTTGTGAAGTTGCTGTTTCGTTACTCAAATCTCTATAATTTTGAAATATGCAAAAATACGAGGTATTTAAGGAAATCCCATTAAAAATGGCATCTTTTTTAGATTTTTTTTAAATTAATACGAGCAATATCATAATGAGAAGCATGTGAAATCACTTCTCCATTTTTAACTACCAACAACTGAGGAGATTGATGTAAAACCTGAAAAGTATGCCCTATTTCATTAGAAATCTCTCTATAACTAAGCAAGTCAAGATAATACACTTTAAAGTCTTTTAACTCTTCATCAAAACTGTTTACAAAACGTTTAATTACCATACTGCTAATACCACATCTTGTTGAATGTTTAAAAATAGCTACGGGCTCTTTTTTTGATAATTCTTTTATCTCTTTTATTTGCTCTAATGAAGTTAATGATATCCAGTTGATAAACGATTTATCTTCTCCTCTATTTATCTCTTTTCTTCCAAAAATAGTACTTAATACTCCCATAAAATCCTTATTTTAATAACATATTTTACTCTTAACTATTACAATACCAGTCAAAAAGTCATGATAAATTCATTTTTAAAGACAAAATGTCTTTTTTCTCTTTAAAAAATCAATTGGTATTGAATTTGACTTTTATTTGAGAAAAATAAAAACGATATGAATTTTAACAATTATACAATAAAATCACAAGAAACCATACAGCAAGCGCAACAATTAGCGCAAAGCTATGGCAACAACCTTATAGAAAATGAACACATTTTCAAAGCTTTATTTTTAGTCGATGAAAATGTACTTCCTTTCATACTAAAGAAGTTAAACATTAATATTGATGTTGTACAACAGGTATTAGATAAACAATTAGAAAGTTTTTCTAAAGTTACTGGTGCTGATTTAATGCTTTCTCGCGAAGCTAACAAAACATTAAATGAGGCTTCCATCGTTGCTAAAAAAATGAACGATGAATACGTTTCTATTGAACATTTAATTTTAGCTATTTTCAACTCTAAAAGTCAAATAACACAAGTATTAAAAGACCAAGGTGTTACTGAGAAAAGTTTAAAAGCAGCTATTGAGGAGTTACGTAAAGGAAATCGTGTTACCTCCCAAAGTGCTGAAGATACTTACAACTCTTTGAATAAATATGCTAAAAACTTAAATCAATTAGCACAAGACGGAAAATTAGATCCCGTAATTGGTCGTGATGAAGAGATTAGACGTTTATTACAAATTTTATCGCGTAGAACAAAAAACAACCCTATTTTAGTTGGTGAGCCTGGTACTGGAAAAACAGCTATTGCAGAAGGATTGGCACACCGAATTATTCGTGGTGATGTTCCTGAAAACCTGAAAGAAAAGCAAATTTTCTCTTTAGATATGGGAGCGCTAATTGCTGGAGCCAAATATAAAGGTGAGTTTGAAGAACGTTTAAAATCTGTAGTAAAAGAAGTTACAAAGTCTGAAGGAGACATCGTACTATTCATTGACGAAATTCATACTTTAGTAGGCGCTGGAGGAGGTCAAGGAGCTATGGATGCTGCTAATATTTTAAAACCAGCTTTAGCTCGTGGAGAACTAAGAGCTATTGGAGCAACTACGCTAGATGAGTATCAAAAATATTTTGAGAAAGACAAAGCTTTAGAGCGTCGTTTTCAAAAAGTAATGGTAGATGAACCAGATACCGAGAGCGCTATTTCTATTTTACGTGGTATTAAAGATAAATACGAAGCACACCACAAAGTTCGTGTTAAAGATGAAGCTATTATTGGAGCTGTAGAGTTGTCTCAACGTTATATTACCAATCGCTTTTTACCTGATAAGGCTATTGATTTAATGGACGAAGCAGCTTCTAAATTACGTATGGAAATCAATTCTAAACCAGAAGAATTAGATGTGTTAGATCGCAAAATAATGCAATTGGAAATTGAAATTGAAGCAATTAAGCGTGAAAATGATGAAACGAAACTAAAATCATTGAATGCTGATTTAGCTAACTTAAAGGAAGAACGTAATGAAATCAATGCCAAATGGCAGTCAGAAAAAAGCGTCGTAGATACTGTTCAGAGTTTAAAAACTGACATTGAAAACTATAAACTTGAAGCTGAAAAAGCTGAACGTAATGGTGATTATGGTAAAGTAGCTGAGTTACGTTATGGTAAAATAAAGAATGCACATGAAGAACTTGACAAACAACAAGAAATTTTAGCCAATCAAAGTGAGAATGCATTGATTAAAGAGGAGGTTACTTATGATGATATCGCTGAAGTTGTAGCTAAATGGACGGGAGTTCCTGTGACTAAAATGTTACAATCAGAGCGTGAAAAATTATTAAAATTAGAAGATGAATTACATAACCGTGTAGTTGGTCAAGAAGAAGCTATTGAAGCAGTTTCTGATGCGGTACGTCGTTCTAGATCAGGATTACAGAACCCAAATAAACCTATTGGTTCGTTCTTATTCTTAGGAACAACTGGGGTTGGTAAAACAGAATTAGCAAAAGCTTTAGCTGAATATTTATTTGACGATGAAAATGCGATGACTCGTATTGATATGAGTGAATATCAAGAGCGTCATTCCGTAAGCAGATTGGTTGGAGCACCTCCAGGATACGTAGGTTATGACGAAGGTGGACAATTAACAGAAGCTGTTCGAAGAAAACCTTATTCAGTTGTGCTGTTAGATGAAATTGAAAAAGCGCACCCTGACACCTTTAATGTCTTACTACAAGTATTAGATGAAGGTAGGTTAACTGATAATAAGGGTCGCATTGCTGATTTTAAAAACACCATTATTATTATGACCTCTAATATGGGAAGTCATATTATCCAAGAAAAATTTGATACTATGAAAGGTGATATTCATACAACTATGGATTTAGCAAAAACAGAAGTTTTAGGTTTATTAAAACAATCGGTAAGACCTGAGTTTTTAAATAGAATTGATGATATTATTTTATTTACTCCGCTATCCGAAGAGAATATTAAAGAAATTGTAAAACTACAATTGAATAGTGTTAAAAAGATGATTGCGAAACAAAACATCATTTTTGATGCTACTGATGAAGCTATTGCTTATTTAGCTATAAAGGGATATCAACCAGAATTTGGTGCACGTCCTGTAAAGCGAGTGATTCAAAAAGAAGTTTTAAATCAATTATCTAAAGAAATTTTATCAGGTCAAGTAACTACTGATAGTGTTATTTTACTAGACGCTTTTGATAATGAATTGGTATTTAGAAATCAATCTGATTTAATAGAAAGCTAACTATTTATTTTATAGTTAGTTTATAGAGAGCGGTGTTTAAAAAAGCACCGCTTTTTATTTTTAACTATATTGGCTCTTCAAAACAATTACTTATCGTGAAAAAATATCTTTTAGCTTGTATTCTTGCCCTTGGTACATTAATTTCTTACTCACAAAAAGAAGTTAATACTACTTATTACTTAATTCGTCATGCTGAAAAAGATAGAACAGATCAAACAAATAAAAATCCGAACTTAAACGAAATTGGATTACAGCGAGCTGAAAAATGGAAAAATTATTTTGAAGACATTCATTTAGATGCTGTATATTCTACTAATTATAACAGAACAATACAAACTGTGACTCCAGTAGCAAAAAGTAAAAAATTAGACATCATTATCTACGATCCAAATAAGATGTACGATGATGGTTTTAAGAAAAACACAAAAGGAAAATCTGTTTTAATAGTTGGTCATAGTAACACTACTCCTTCTTTTACTAACAAAATTTTAAATCTAAAAAAATACAACCAAATGGATGATAATGACAATTCTAGTGTATTTGTTGTTTCAGTTAAAACTTCTTCTGACAAGAAAAAAACATCCTCAGAAAGATTAAAAATTGATTAGTTTAATTCAATATTATTTAAAATAATTTCAGAAAGTTTTTTCAGCTTACCTTCTTCATATAATTTATCAATAGTGTAAAAGTTAATATCCTTATCTAAAGGCTTATAATTGTTATAGTCTACAAAACGGATTCCGTTTACTATTTTTTCCTCTTTTACATCTCTAAAACGTACTCCTCCTCCATTTGTATGGTATTTATACGCTAAATAATCTACTTGAAAACTATCTTTTGCAAACCAATATATAAACACATCATCAAAATCTTCTCCTCCGCCCTCTTCTGCAAAAGTGACTCTAATTTTATAATACTCCTTTCCTTTTATAGTAACAGGTTCTAATAACTTTTTTTGAACTGCTTTATCATTTAACCCAAAAGGTAAGACAGAAAAATAATGAACCGAATTCACAGAATTGCTATAGCGATTTTTATCTTTTTCTGTTAGTTCAACTAAGCTATCATTTACAAAGCGTCTGAAATTCTCATTCGATAACACATCTTTTATTGTTACTGAGTCATTTTTTATAGTTCTAACTAATTTAAAAGTACCATTATTTCTAGTCGCTTTATAATGATTTTTTCTAAAGTTAAAGGAAATTGTAGCGTTTCCTATTTCATTTAATTTAGAATACTCTATTGACTTATCTATTATTTGTTGGGCAGTAAATTTTGGCTTGCATGAAACAACTAATAATAGTAGTGAAATGTATAAAAATCGCATAAAATTTTGTTTGTTTTGGTCGTTAAATCGTAAACAAATTTACAAGTATTCATTAATTTTACTTGTTAAGTTTAACATAAAAAAATAGAGCTACAATTACGTAGCTCTATACAAGGGGATTAAAACTTATTGGTTTAAAACCTCATACCTACTCCAAAACCAATTAGTAACGGGTTAATATCTACTTCAGCTGGTACTGTTGCTACACCTGCATTTACAGAAACATTAGTACTTAATCCAATATACTTACCATCTACGTTTAAAAACCAAGTATCGTCTAAATCATAATCGAAACCTAATTGAAGTGCATATCCAAAGCCATTTTCATAGTCTACATCAACCACTGCTCCTGGATCAGCATCATAAAAAATAGTATAATTTACACCAGCTCCTACATAAGGTTTAAAATCACTTATATTAAAATGATATTGCAACGTTAATGTTGGAGGTAACAACCAAACATCACCTAAATTAACATTTCCTAAAGCCGTGTTTACAGCTTTTACATCATGGTTAGTCGTTCCTAAAATTAATTCAGCTGCTATATTTTCAGTAAAATAGTAGGTAAAATCAAGCTCAGGAATAAAGTTTTTACCTATTTCAACATCACCACCAATAGTACCAATTGTTGCTGATTCATTAGGTAAAACAGTTACCCATCTAAAACGCGCTTGCCATTTTTTAAAATCATTTTTTTTAGAAGTCTCTTGTGCATTTACACTACTAAAAAACAATGTTCCTAATACAATACTTAATATAATTTTTCTCATGATTATAAATTTAAGTTTTGAGCAAAATTACACTCCACTCTTCTCTAAAAACATGACTTAAATCATAGCCTAATAATTTTATTTAACAACTTAAAATTATAGTTATATTTGTGTTCTATTTTATGCAAAAAAAAATTAACATACAGAATAAAAAGGCTCGTTTTGAATACGAGATACTTGATAGATACACAGCAGGAATTCAACTTACTGGTACTGAAATAAAATCAATACGACAAAGCAAAGCTCGAATTACTGAAAGTTTTTGTGAGTTTAATGATAAAGGTGAACTTTTTGTAGTAAACATGTACATTGAGGAATATGCCTTTGGACATCATTACAACCATAACCCTAAAAGTGAGCGCCGTTTATTGCTAAATAAACGTGAATTAAAAAAACTTGAAAGAGAGGTTGAAGCTAAAGGTAGTACAATTGTGCCTTTACGTTTATTCATTAATGAAAAAGGTTGGGCTAAATTAGATATTGCTCTTGCGAAAGGAAAGAAAACTCATGATAAGAGACAAAATATTAAAGACCGTGATAATAAACGTGATTTAGCCAGAATTAAAAAGGCTTATAATTAATGAATGATACTTTTTTAAATATCATACAGTGGAAGAAAATTGTATACTTTATTTTTATTTTATTCTTATTTAAGTTTTCTTTTTTACACGGTTATGGTTTTAAAACAACCCTTTCTTTTCTTGATTTAGGACTATTATCTATTTCTAGCGCTTTTTTATTAGCATCTGGTTATCTAACAAGTTTTTACTTCAGAAGTCCACAAAAAAAAACTAAATTCCCTTTACAAAAAGCAAAAAAAACATCTATCTACTTAATGTTTATAGGTATTATAATAGGTTTATTTTTATCTGTTAAAATAAGTAAGCCATGGTATGGTTTTATTTTTATTACTTGCCCCATCATTGTATACTTATATTCTAAAAATAATATTCAAAAAACTTTTTTCAGTAATATTGTCACTTCTTTCCTAAAGCCTTTTGCTTTACTAACACTTTTATGGTTTGATTTTCCTCTTAACTTATCTATAAAACAATGGGAGCTTTTTTACGACCTGCAACTAATAACTATTGGTTACGTAGTTATCTCTTTTTTGAGTAATATCGTTATTGAAATAATTATTGACATTATTAACGTAAATCAAGATAACTTAAACAAACAAAATACCTTACCAGTTTTACTAGGTAGAAAAAGAGCTAAAAATATAGCTTTGATGCTATCTGTGATAGGTTGTTTTTTTGTGTTTTCTATAGCAATTGCTTTTATTAAAAATAAATTCATTTTTTCAACCATTATGTTATTAGGAACAATTCCTGAGCTATACTTTATTTACCGTTTAATGGTAGCTTCTGAAACTAAAGATTACCAAATATTACATAAAATTAGTTACTTTAACTTCTTTTTTGCCCTCTTAAGTGTTCCTACCATAGCTTACTATATTAAATATGTTATCAACTAAACTATCAAAATACTCTATTATTCTTGCTTCAAACTCTCCTAGAAGACAAGAATTAATAAAAAGCTTAGATATTCCTTTTTCTATCAAAATAAAGGAGGTAGAAGAGATTTACCCAAAAGAGCTAAACCATACAGAAATAACTGACTTTTTAGCCAATTTAAAAGCTTCCCCTTTTAAAAAAGATTTAAAAGAAAATGAGTTATTAATAACATCGGACACTATCGTATGGATACATAGCAAAGCTTTAGGGAAACCTAAAAACTACGAGGAAGCATTTCAAATGCTCAAAGAACTATCCAATACTACACACGAAGTTATCACCTCTATATGCATTACTAGTAAATCATTTCAAAAAACTATAAATGACACTACCATTGTTAGCTTTAAAAAGTTATTAGACGAAGAAATTGACTACTATATAAACACTTATAAGCCTTTTGATAAAGCTGGAGCTTATGGAATTCAAGAATGGATTGGTAAAATAGGAATTACAAAAATTGAAGGAAGTTATTTTAATGTGATGGGATTTCCTGTTCATAAACTTTACAAAGAATTATCAAATTTGTAGCTTTACATCTATATAAAAGATTATTTTTGACGCGTATTTACACAAC
Source organism: Tenacibaculum gallaicum (assembly GCF_003387615.1). Taxonomy (GTDB): domain Bacteria; phylum Bacteroidota; class Bacteroidia; order Flavobacteriales; family Flavobacteriaceae; genus Polaribacter; species Polaribacter gallaicus. The sequence goes on from NZ_QUNS01000005.1 coordinate 67,625, forward strand.
ACAAACTGATGAAAAAATATACTTACACAGAAAAAAAAGATACCCGATCTGGGTTTGGTGATGGTTTAACCGAATTAGGGAAAAAAAATCCTAATGTTGTAGCTTTATGTGCAGATTTAACTGGTTCATTAAAAATGAATGAATTTGCCAAAAACCACCCTGAGCGTTTTTATCAAGTAGGAATTGCTGAAGCAAACATGATAGGAATTGCAGCTGGATTAGCTATTGGAGAAAAAATTCCTTTTACGGGTACATTCGCAAACTTTTCAACTGGTAGAGTTTATGACCAAATTCGTCAATCAGTTGCTTATTCTGATAAGAATGTAAAAATTTGTGCTTCTCACGCAGGATTAACTTTAGGTGAAGATGGAGCAACACACCAAATTTTAGAAGATATTGGATTAATGAAGATGTTGCCAGGAATGACTGTAATAAACACTTGTGATTACAGCCAAACAAAAGCTGCAACTTTGGCTATAGCAGAGCATAAAGGACCTGTATATTTACGTTTTGGTCGTCCAAAAGTACCAGTGTTTATGACCGATCAACCTTTTGAAATAGGAAAAGCTATCCAACTTACCGATGGTAACGATGTGACTATTGTTGCTACTGGTCATTTAGTATGGGAAGCTTTACAAGCTGCTGAGCAGTTAGAAGCTAAAGGTATTTCTGCTGAAGTAATAAACATCCATACTATTAAACCATTAGATGAAGAAACTATTTTAAAATCTGTTGCTAAAACAGGTTGTGTAGTTACTGCAGAAGAACATAACAAATATGGAGGTTTAGGAGAAAGTGTAGCCCGTTGTTTAACTACCAATGCCCCTACTCCACAAGAATTTGTTGCTGTAAATGATAGTTTTGGGGAATCTGCTACTCCAGATCAGTTAATGAAAAAATACGGTCTAAATGATGAAGCCATAGTAAAAGCAGTTAAAAAAGTTATTTCTAGAAAATAAAAAACATAAACAACTAAACAATAAATACATCACTTTTAAGGTTTAAAGTGGTGTATTTTTTTATGTAAAAGTAAATATTTAACCCAATTATAATAGTGTAAATTAATAACAAATGAAAAAAGCAATTTTTATCTTATGCCTTCTAGTTGGAGGCTCACAGTTAGCACAAAGCCAAATACAAGGCGGTATTAAAGGTGGTATTAACTACAATTCTGACTCTTTTTCTGATGTAAAAAATGATGTCTTTGATGGAGCAAAAAGCAAAACAGGTTTTCATGCTGGTGCTTGGTTACGTATAAAACTACCAGCTACTGGTTTATATATTAGACCTGAACTGGTATACACACAATTGAATAATAATGTTGTTTATTATCCAGAAGGAAAATCAATCAACTCAACAAATAATCAGAATGTCTCTTACGAGATTCAAAAAATAGATATTCCTGTTTTATTAGGTTTAAATTTTTTAAAAGTAGGACATGTTTTTGCAGGACCTTCTTTTCAGTATATTTTAGATTCTGATTTTGATATCGAAGATCTTAAACAAGTAAATTCTGATGGATTTTCTGTTGGTTTACAACTTGGTGCTGGTGTTGAACTTGGTAAACTAGGTTTAGATGTTCGTTGGGAAAGAGCTTTATCTGATACTGAGTCTAAATTTGTAGATAATAACATTAGTGAAAATGTGAATTTTGACACTCGTGTAAACCAAATTATTGTAGGTTTATCATACAGGTTTTAAACATCTAAAATTTTAAGCATAAAAAAAACCGAAGTTTAATAAACTTCGGTTTTTTTATATGTTTTTTTTAACTCTAAAAAATATCTCTGTTTAGATAATCTGGTATCGTAGGCTTATTTGGATCACTAAAATCGTTTGCTGGATTTCCATCCCCGTTTTTATCCTCATCTTTTGATAAGACTCCATCTTCATCATCATCTGTATCTAAATAATTAGGTACACCATCTCCATCTGTATCATCATTTTTAGGATCACCATCACCATCAGGATCTTCATCAATTGAAGCAACCCCATCTTGATCATCATCTGTACCAGGAACCAAATCCCATAATTCAATGTAAAATAATAAAATTGAATTCGGAGCTATAGAAGTAGTCCCTCCATTTGCATAAGCTAAACCTGAAGGAATAAACAAAATTCCTTTTCCACCATTTTCATAGTTAATAGGTCCCCCATTAGTTACATTATTCCCTCCCTTAAAATGGACAAAACTGTGAGTCCAGCCTCTAATAACTCTATTTAAAGAAAACCAAGCAATATTATTATCAAAATCGGGACTTAAACTATCTTTTCTAACTATTCTTTGTCCTCTATATTTAGCATAAACAGAATCCATTACTGTTGGAAAACCTTTATCTACATCAGGAGTACCAACGCTATTTACATAATAATACAACTTATAGTTAATATCATTTTCAGTTACTTCTTTAGTTACTAATTTATCATCATCAAATAATGGTGTTTCCCCACTAGTAATTGGCCTCACTGAGTCTAAAGCCTCATTATAATAGTTGTTCTTTAAAAATACAACTAAAGAGTCGTTATCAATTATAGCCTGTGCTTCATGGTCAAAATTGTCAACTACTGAGTTGCTATCACTTCCACAAGCATACAAAAGAGTACCTACAATGGCAGTATAAAATAGATGTTTAAATTTTATCATTTAATTCTGAAATTTTAACGTGCAATTTACCATTTTTATACCTTTGTAAAAAATGAAACGATAAAAATTAACTTTTTATATGAGAATTGACAAATATTTGTGGTGTATTCGCTTATTTAAAACCCGTAGTATTGCCACTGATGCTTGTAAAAAGGGACATGTTAAAATAGAGGGTACTAACCTAAAACCATCAAAAGAAATATTTGGTAATGAAGAAATAATTATTCGAAAAAACCAAATCAATTATAAAATAAGGGTTTTAGACCTTCCTCCTAGTCGTGTAGGTGCTAAATTGGTTAATTTATACAGAAAAGATGTAACTCCTAAAGAAGAGTTTGAAAAAACGGAATTACTAAAGTATTCCAAAGATTACTATCGTAAAAAAGGGACGGGACGTCCTACTAAAAAAGATCGCCGTGATATTGACGATTATTACGATGATTCTAATAAAAATGATGTTAATTTGTAATCCTAAAGTAAGTTTAAACCAGTGAATAAAATGACAGACGTAAATAATATCATCTTAAATAATACTCAAGTTGAACAAAAAATTCGTCGAATAGCTTTTCAAATTTATGAAAGTAATAGTAACGAAACAGAAATTATTATTGCTGGTATTGCTGATAATGGGTATTTTTTAGCAGAGAAAATTTCTACTGTCTTAAGTGAAGTTTCACCTATAAAAATAACTTTATGTAAGGTTTCAATAGACAAGAGAAACCCTATCAGCCCAATCACTACTTCTATTAATAATAAAGAGTACCAAAATAAAGCGTTAGTTTTAGTTGATGATGTTTTAAACTCAGGAACTACTTTAATATACGGTGTAAAGCATTTCTTAGAAGTTCCTTTAAAAAGATTTAAAACAGCGGTGTTAGTTAACAGAAATCATAAAAAATATCCTGTAAAAGCTGATTTTAAAGGTATTTCTCTATCCACTTCTATTAAAGAACATGTAGTTGTAGAATTTAAAACTAATGAAACAATAGCTTACTTAACCTAGTAACTCTTGTAGATCTCCTATTATTTCATAAACACTTTTATTATCAACTACTAATTTATATGTTGCTTGATTATAAAAATAACTTCTCTCAAATAAATGTTTAGCAACAAATTCAGCTAATTCTTCTTTATTTAAACGAGCTACTAGTGGACGTTGACTTTTTTCGTTCGTTAACCTGTCTACAATCGTATTTATACTTGTTTTTAAGTATACAGACTTCACATTTTTAAAGTTTAATAGCACATCCATATTTCCTGCGTAACAGGGAGTACCACCTCCCAGAGATAGTATAAAATCTTCTTTTTTTTCTAAAAGTTCTTTTAAAAATACATGTTCCTGTTTTCTAAAATAAATTTCTCCTTTCAACTCAAAAATCTCAGAAACCGTTTTTCCTTCCCTTTTTTCTATATATTCATCTAAATCAATAAACGGAATATGCTTCTTTTCTGCCAAAAACCGTCCAATTGTCGATTTACCGCTAGCCATATACCCTAATAATATAATTTTCATAAACTAGTAATTAAGCAGTTACAAATATGGGTAAAAAATATTACAAAAAAGCTTTTCAGATTTAAAGAACAGTTGTATATTTGCAACCGCTTTCACAAAGAAGCAATGACCGGGTAGCTCAGTTGGTAGAGCATCTCCCTTTTAAGGAGAGGGTCCTGGGTTCGAGCCCCAGCCCGGTCACAAAAAGTTAAGCATATGCTTAACTTTTTTAGTTTATGCACGTATGGCGGAATTGGTAGACGCGCAGGCTTGAGGGGCTTGTTTCCAACGGAAGTGCAGGTTCAAATCCTGTTACGTGCACCAAAAAAAGCACAATACAAAATGTATTGTGCTTTTTTATTTCTGTAGAATTCAAAAAAATATAAGAACTGAATTCAAATAATCTAAATTTTATAAAAAAACAAAGAGACTAAAAAGCCTCCTTGTATTAAATCAAATAATTAATTTATTTAGTTTAAAATGTATGTATCATAATCTAAATAACAAGTATCTCCTTGAACGATGGTTCTTACACCGTTCCACGTTTTGTTATGAAGACCATCTCCTACCGTATAATTATCTACATACGGATTGTGTCTTGTATAATCTTCCCATTTCTTTGAACTAAGATTATATTCATACTCATTATAAGCCTTTGCTCCATCTCTATAAACATAACATCCAGAGTCACACTCCCCTATTACAGAAACTATCCTAAAACGTTCACCTGCTTTTGCTTTTACCATAAAATCAATTACTTTTCCATCAGCTACACTTCTTTTTTGGTTAAACTTATAATAATCTAATCCTACATGATCTTCAATTCCGTATCCCCAGTAAATTTTATTCCCTGTTAAATACCAAGTTCCTAATTCTTGATCATACTTTTCTACATAAAATCTACCAAAAAGCTCTCCTCCACTAGTTCCATGATCACTACCATATAGTGCCACATTAGTTGGGTCTACTCTTATCTTATCATAATACACTAAATCACATTCTTTAATAGTATATTCTAAATTTGAACTTACTTTGAAAGGTCTATTATCATATGTATAATTTACTTTATAAGAAATAGGATATCCCGGATTATCAACTGATACTTCTGCTCCTTCTTTCAAAAAATCAACAACCCTATCTAAATTGTTAGCCATAGCTGCTAAAGATGATGCTATTCCAGAAGTAGCGTTTCCTCCTAATTGCTTTACTTTAACAGTAGATTCACTAAAAATTGATTTATATCTAGCTTCTAATTCTGCATTTACTTCTGTTCCTACTGATTTATAAGCAAAATTCAGTGCTGCTTCAACTTCTTTAGCACTACTACTAGATTCATAAATTAACGTATATAATTTACCATAAGTTACTGACTCTATATACGAAGACGGGTTTTGTTGATCTTCACTTACCTCTAAATAGTCAGTAACATAAGGTTTTAACCTCTCTGGGGAAACATTGTTATTTAACCAACTATTCTTTCCTATAATTCCTTCTTTAGGAGATACTGAAGCTGTAAAAAAACGTTGTTTCAAAGTAACTGCATATCTAGTTTTTTGGGTAGAGAAGTCTAACCCAAAACTACCTGACACATTTACACTAGGTCCAGAATATCCTGCATTTAAAGATAATTGAAATTGTTTTTCATCATGAATTCTTTGAATACTAATATCAAAACTAGCGGGAAAATTAGCTTCACTCTTATAGTAAGCATTTAAAATAGAATTTAAATTATCTTGAACTTTTCCTGGTGTTGGTTCTTCAATTGTTCTTGATGTAGAAGCAGATGTTCCTGACAACACATTTACTCTTACTTCTAAAGGATTCCTATCTTCTCCAAAAATAGGTATAGACACTGGGGCACCTTCTTGTATAGATCTCGCAGCTACCAAATTACCAGGCCATAATAAAGAACTATTGGCATCTAGAATAAAGAAATCTGAATCTGTTTGAGTAAATGATACTTCTTTATCTACACAATTCTCTTCTACAGCTACTCCTTTAGCTTTCGAGGAAGTGTTACCATACAGTTCACTAATATTTAAATTATGAATACCATCAGATGTATCTGGTGTTATAAATTGAGCTATCTGCTCTTTACTAGAATTTATTTCAGAATTATGTAATAAATCGTCTTTTTGACATGAAATAATTGAAAAAAGGGTTAATCCAAGTATTTTTAGATTTTTCATTTATTTATTTTTAAATTTAACATTGTACTAATTATGACCTCGAGGAGTAATTAAACATCCTTAAATACATTTTCCCTACTTATTTATTTATTTTTTTTTATAATCACCACATACATCTATTGTTATTTTATGCTTTTACTAAGTAACAACACACTTCTTTAAAGAACGATTAATTTCACAAAATATTAACGAGTGCAAAGCCTATTATTCTTATTTTCGCCTTATGCAAAAACAATTATTATTCCTAATAGCCATAGTATTTAGTATATCTATTCAGGCGCAAGACAAATTAAAAGGACAAATAATAGACTCCGAATCTAAAAAACCTTTAAGTGCAGCTCATATACTAAATCTTAATAGTGTTGTAGGTACTATTACAAATGAAAAAGGACTCTTTGACCTTGTAGCTCAAGCAAACGACACTGTATTAGTATCCTACTTAGGATATGCTTCTATTAAACTGAAAGTTACCAACGACCTTTTAAAAGGAAATGAAGTTGTTATATCTTTGGAAGAAAAACCTGAGGAGGTGAAAGAAGTTGTAATTAAGTCAACTGAATTGATAGGTGTTTTAGAAGTCGATGTAAAACAAGTTCCAAAAGATCGTTTTACTAGAATCCATATTAATGGATTACCACAAACGTATGAAGTTGGAAGGCCTCAAAAAATATCTTCCCCTATAGCTAAACTATTAAACCCTGTTGATTTGGTATATAACCTCTTTGGTAAAAAGCCTAAACAATTAAAAAAACTTAAAAAACTTAAAAAAGAAGATGACTTGCGTAAAATGTTAGCAGGTAAATTCGATCGTGAGGTAATGATGGAATATTTAGAAATGGATAGAGCAGAACTAAATAAATTATTATCAGACTGTAACTATTCAGAATACTTTATAAAAAAAGCTAGTGATTTGCAACTCATTGAAGCCGTTTTAAACTGCTACGAAAATTATAAAACAGTGAAAAAAGGGAAAATAGAAAGAAATAGAATCCCTGATAAAAAGTAACTTTTTGTTAAAAAAGTAGGGTAAATGATATTTTATCTGTTATATTGTTTGATAGATTAACAAAAAACTCCTTTAAATAATGAGAAAAATTATATTACTATCTTTTATTTTTACAATTCTTTTAAGTTGCAGTAAAGATGATAAGATAATACCTAAAGATGGGGCTGAACCAGTAGATGAAGTTAAACTAAACAATAAAGAAAATAACTTTGTGTGGAAAGCTATGAACTCATGGTACAATTGGCAAGAAGATGTTCCTAATTTAGTAGATAGTAAAGATGATAATACCAATAATTATTATACTTACTTAAATTCATACGGTACCCCTAATGATTTATTTGAAAGCTTACTATACCAATACGGAGAGGTAGATAAATTCTCTTGGTTTATTGAAGATTATATTGAGCAAGAAAAGGCTTTTCAAGGTACAAGCACTAGTTTTGGGTTTAGACCAGTATCTGTAAAAGTTAGTGAAACCACTATTATCTTATTAGTTACTAAAGTATCAGAAAACTCTCCTGCTTCTGAAAAAGGATTAAAGAGAGGTGATATTATAATTGGAATTGACGGCCAAAAATTTACTGCTGATAATTTTAATACAGTTGTAAAAAACTACTCTAATAATACAGTCGAATTTATTCTTGGAGAAAGTGACGGAGTTACTGAGAAGTCAAAAGTATCACTAACTAAAAGAGAAGTTAATGATAACGCTATACAATTAGCAAAAGTTTTTAATGATATTAATGGTAAAAAAGTTGGGTATTTAGTATACAATGGTTTTAGATCTTCTTATGATAAAGAACTTAATAATGCTTTTGCAGATTTTAAAGCAGAAGGAATACAAGAATTAATATTAGACTTCAGATATAATGGAGGTGGTTCTGTATTGACTTGTGGATATTTAGCTAGCATGATTTACGGTGAAGGAACTGCAGAGCAAGATGTTTTTGCGAAAACTGTTTATAATAAAAAACATACTGACAGAGGCTTTACATTACCTTTTTTAAATGGTATTTTTCAGTATGACTCTGATGGAAATTACTTACAGGGTCAAGACATTCCTTTAAATAGACTTACAGGACTTTCAAAAATTTACGTAATTACTTCTAGTAGTACAGCGTCAGCTAGTGAAATGATAATTAACGGGCTAAGGCCTTATATTGATGTAATAACCGTTGGTAAAACTACTTATGGTAAAAATGTTGGTTCAATCACATTATACGACTCTCCTACTACAGATTACACAGATAAAAGTAAAGCTACTACTACTCACAAAATGGCTATGCAACCTATTACTTTTCAAATATTCAACAAACAAAATCAAAGTGATTATGTAAATGGTTTTTCTGCCAATATAGAAGTTAATGAGTTTTCTAGCTGGAATAACTTCTTACCTTTTGGAAATGAAAACGAAATTTTACTAAAAACTATTTTAGATAACATAAAAGGTGTAGCTTCAAAACCTCAGAGACCTTCTAATATACAGGTAATAGATAACTTACAAGAAAATCGTTTTGAACAAGAAATGTATTATGAAAGTGATTTTTTAAAAAATATTAATCATCTTAACTTTTAAACGAAAAAAGCAGCAAAATTTTGCTGCTTTTTTTATGCTTATATTTCATGCAAAAGAACTAAATTTACACCTTTCAAAAACACACACAAACACAACTAATAATGATTCATTTCTTTGGAAACGTAAACAGCAAGGTTTTTGCTGTTCAAACAATAGAAGAATTAACATCTGAAACAATTTCGAAGTTAACTTGGTTATTTGGCAACCAACCGAAAATAAATGCGGCGTCTCTTGACGCCTTTTTTGTTGGTCCAAGAGCAGCAATGATTACTCCATGGAGTACCAACGCTGTAGAAATCACTCAAAATATGGGAATTTCTGGAATTATCAGAATTGAAGAGTTTGAAGCGGTAGCTGATGATTTTTCTAATTTTGACCCGATGATTTCTCAAAAATTCAATGGTTTACATCAAGAAACATTTACTATTGACGTTCAACCAGAACCTATTTTAGAAATTGATGACATCGCAGCTTATAACGAGCAGGAAGGTTTAGCCTTAAACGATGAAGAAGTTACCTATTTAGAAAAAGTAGCTACTAAAATTGGCAGAAAACTAACAGATTCTGAAGTATTTGGTTTCTCTCAGGTAAATTCAGAACATTGTCGTCATAAGATTTTTAATGGAACCTTTGTTATTGATGGAGAGGAAATGCCTACATCTTTATTTAAATTAATTAAAGAAACATCTAAGAAAAATTCAAACGATATAGTTTCTGCTTATAAAGATAATGTAGCTTTTGTTAAAGGTCCAAAAGTAGAGCAATTTGCCCCAAAAAGTGCTGATAAACCTGATTACTACCAAACAAAAGAATTTGAATCTGTTATTTCATTAAAAGCTGAGACACACAACTTCCCTACTACTGTAGAACCTTTTAATGGTGCTGCAACAGGTTCAGGAGGTGAAATTCGTGATAGATTAGCTGGCGGAAAAGGTTCATTGCCATTAGCTGGAACTGCTGTTTATATGACTTCATATTCTCGTTTAGAAGAGAATCGTCCTTGGGAAAAAGGAATGGAAGAGCGTAAATGGTTATACCAAACACCAATGGATATCTTAATCAAAGCTTCTAATGGAGCCTCTGATTTTGGTAATAAATTTGGGCAACCTTTAATCTGTGGTTCTGTCTTAACTTTTGAACACGAAGAAGATGCTCGCAAACTTGGTTTCGATAAAGTAATAATGCAAGCAGGTGGTATTGGATATGGCAAAAAAGAACAAGCTTTAAAAGATACTCCTAAAGAAGGAGATAAAATAGTAATTCTTGGAGGTGAAAACTACCGTATTGGTATGGGAGGAGCTGCGGTTTCTTCTGCTGATACTGGAGAATTTTCTTCAGGAATCGAATTAAATGCAGTTCAGCGTTCTAATCCTGAAATGCAAAAACGTGCAGCCAATGCTGTTCGTGGTATGGTAGAGAGTGATGAAAACTATATTGTTTCAATTCACGATCACGGAGCTGGTGGACACTTAAACTGTTTATCTGAATTAGTGGAAGACACAGGTGGAAACATCGATTTAGATAAATTACCAGTAGGTGACCCTACGCTATCTGATAAAGAAATTATCGGTAATGAATCACAAGAACGTATGGGATTGGTAATTGCTGAGAAGCACATCGAAACCCTAAATAAAATAGCTGAACGTGAGCGTTCACCAATGTACACTGTTGGTGATGTTACAGGTAATCATCGTTTTACTTTCGAATCTAAAACCAATGGAAACAAACCAATGGATTTAGCTTTAGAAGATATGTTTGGTAGTTCTCCTAAAACAATTATGACTGATAAAACAGTTTATAGAAACTACGCTGACGTAAATTATTCAAAAGAAAATTTTACCAATTATTTAGAACAAGTATTACAGTTAGAGGCAGTTGCTTGTAAAGATTGGTTAACCAATAAAGTTGACCGTTGTGTTGGTGGAAAAGTAGCGAAGCAACAATGTGTTGGTTCTTTACAAATTCCATTAAACAATGTTGGTGTAATGGCGTTAGATTATAAAGGTAAAGAAGGAATTGCTACTACAATTGGGCACTCTCCTATTTCTGGATTAATTAATCCAGAAGCTGGAAGTAAAAACTCAATTGCTGAAGCTTTAACAAATATTGTATGGGCTCCTTTAAAAGATGGTTTACAATCGGTTTCATTATCAGCAAACTGGATGTGGCCTTGTAAAAATGAAGGAGAAGATGCTCGTTTATACAAAGCTGTAAAAGCTATTTCTGAGTTTTCTATTGATTTAGGAATCAATGTTCCAACAGGAAAAGATTCATTATCAATGAAACAGAAATATCCAAATGAAGAAGTTATTTCTCCAGGAACTGTAGTAATTTCTGCAGCGGCTAACTGTAACGATATTACAAAAGTAGTAGAACCTGTTTTACAACCAAATAAAGGAAACATCTATTACATCAACTTATCTCAGGATGATTTTAAATTAGGCGGAAGTTCTTTTGCGCAAATAGTAAACAAAATAGGAAACTCTACTCCTACTATTACTGACAACGACTTCTTTAAAGCTGCTTTTGATGTAATTCAAAACTTAATTAAAGAGGGAAAAATTGTTTCAGGTCACGATGTTGCTTCTGGAGGACTTATTACTACCTTATTAGAATTATGTTTTGCTAATGTAAACATAGGTGCAAACCTAGATTTATCAAGCTTAGATGAAGCAGACAGTATTCAATTATTATTTGCCGAAAACTCAGGAATTGTATTCCAAGCTATAGATAATTCAGTAGAGCAAGTTTTAACTGATAATAATATTGAATTCTTTACTATCGGTTCTGTAACAGAATCTGATCGATTAAATATTAAAAATGGTTCAGATGTTTTTGCTTTATCTATTTCTGAATTAAGAGATACTTGGTACAAAACATCATACTTATTAGATCAAAAGCAAACGGCGAACGATTTAGCTAAAGATCGTTTTGATAATTATAAAAATCAGCCATTAAAATATACATTCCCAACTCACTTTACAGGAAAATTAGCTGATACAGTTGGAGTTGTAACCAATAGACCAAAAGCTGCTATCATTCGTGAAAAGGGTTCTAACTCAGAGCGTGAAATGGCAAACGCTATGTATTTAGCTGGGTTTGATGTAAAAGATGTTCACATGACTGATTTAATTTCTGGTCGAGAAACCTTAGAAGATATTCAGTTTATAGGTGCTGTTGGAGGATTTTCAAATTCTGATGTATTAGGTTCTGCTAAAGGATGGGCTGGAGCATTTTTATATAATGAAAAAGCAAATACAGCTTTAAAGAAATTCTTTGATAGAGAAGATACACTTTCTGTAGGTATTTGTAATGGTTGTCAATTATTTATGGAGTTAGAATTGATAAATCCAGAACATAATGAACACGGAAAAATGCTTCATAATGAATCTAAAAAACATGAAAGTTCGTTTACATCTGTAAAAGTTCAAGAAAATAATTCAATAATGTTATCCAGTTTGGCTGGAACAGAGCTAGGAGTTTGGATTTCTCATGGAGAAGGTAAGTTTAATTTACCTCAAGCTGAAAATAATTATAATATTGTTGCTAAATATGGATATGAAGGATATCCTAACAACCCTAACGGGTCAAATTATAATACGGCAATGATGTGTGATAAAACTGGACGTCATTTAGTAACAATGCCTCATATTGAACGTTCTACTTTCCAATGGAATTGGGCTAATTATCCAGATAGACAAGATGAAGTTTCTCCTTGGTTAGAAGCTTTTGTAAATGCTAGAAAATGGATAGCTAGTAAAAAGTAAGTATAAATACTAGTTCTTAAATAATACTAAAGCACTCTGATACAGAGTGCTTTCTTTTTTTACAAATGTAAACTATTACAGTCTAATTACATTTGTGAATGTAGTTGTTACACTAATTCTACACAAGCATTATAACAATTTCCTTTCATTATTCAATCTTCTATAATATTATATAACTATGTAGTATTATATACATTCAACTTAAAGAGTATTCAAGTAATTAGTTAAGTACTTCCTTTATTCCATACTGATAAACAATAAGATATTTAATAGATTAAAGCCTTTTGTTTAATTATACATTAATTCTCTAATTAAGTTGGTTATTTAGTGTTTATGAGTGTAAATATTACTATTCACATACAATTATTATCTAAGAAGATTTTATGTTTGTATTTGTAAACACTTAAAAAAACACACACAAACAGTTACATTTGTAATTAACCGAAGTAAAGAGCTTTTTCTTTTTTAATAAGTTTTTCTTATATCTTTAACTTAAACATCTTATTTACAGTAGTTTAATGACTTTTATTTAAAGTTTTTATTCGTTAAACTTAAGGAGTGTTTAAAATATTTTGTCTTTTTTCTTGTTTACAATTATAAAATGGCATATATTTACAATCGTGAACAACCCATGCAGTTTACAATTATAAACAAATGATAGAAAGACTAAAAAAAATATTAGATTACTACAATTTATCAGCTTCTAATTTCGCAGATACAATTGATGTTCCAAGGTCTAGCATTTCTCACCTATTATCAGGAAGAAATAAACCTAGCTTAGATTTTATTATAAAAGTAGAAAAGGCATTTGAAGAAGTAGAATTAGAATGGTTAGTTTATGGTAGAGGTAATTTCCCAAAAAATACTGTAAACCATACAAAGGAGGAAAATATTGAAAAAAACAAAGCTCCTTCTCTGTTTACTGAAAATATTGTATTTGACCAAGAACCCGAAAAAAAATCAAATACGCAATTCTCAGAAAGTCATAAAAAGAGAAAAGAATCGGATTCTTTCAGAGAAGTTAAGAATATATTGGTTCTATACGACGATGGAACCTTTGAAGATTACAAAAAAAAATAATGACATAATTGATTCCCTGATAATTTAATGATTTGTAGAGTTCAAACAATCCCCCTTAGTATTTATTTCCCCACAAACTGTTTCAATTTTATAAATCATTAATAACTAAACTCTCCCCTAAAGCTTATTTCCCTGTAAGTTGAGTTTCTTGCTTTGTCCCCCAAAGACAATCCCTCTTAAATAAAAAAAGCCTGTATTATTTTTTAATACAGGCTTTTTTACTTATAAATATCGTAATCTTTTAGGTCAGCATTCCTCCGTCTACAGATAAAGTCTGTCCAGTAATATACGAACTCATGTCTGATGCTAAGAAAACACAAGCGTTAGCAATATCTTGTGGTGAACCTCCTCTTTTTAAAGGAATTTCATTTCTCCAACCTTCAACAACTTTTTCATCTAACTTTGCAGTCATTTCAGTTTCGATGAAACCAGGCGCAACTACATTACTACGAATGTTACGCGATCCTAATTCTAATGCTACTGATTTTGAGAATCCTAAAATCCCTGCTTTTGAAGCTGCATAATTTGCTTGACCAGCATTTCCTTTTAATCCAACAACAGAACTCATATTGATAATTGAACCTGCACGTTGTTTCATCATTGGACGAATTACGGCTTTTGTTAAATTGAAAACAGATTTTAAGTTTACTTCAATAACTTTATCAAAATCGTCTTCAGAAATACGCATTAATAAATTATCTTTAGTAATACCTGCATTGTTTACCAATACATCAATTGTTCCGAATTCTTCTAAAACATTTTTTGCTAATTCTTGTGCTGCATCAAACTCTGCCGCATTTGATTGATATCCTTTAGCGCTTACCCCTAATTCTTTTAATTCATTTTCTAAAGCAGTTGCTGCCTCAACAGAAGAGTTATACGTAAATGCAACATTACATCCTTGGTTTGCAAACTCTAATGCAATTCCTCTACCAATTCCTCTGGTAGCTCCTGTAATAATTGCTGTTTTATTTTCTAAAAGTTTCATTTATTAGTTGTTTTAATAGGTCAAATATAAAAAGAAAATCCTGCTAAAGATTATTTTTTAGCAGGATTTTAAATCAAAAAAAATATTATTATTTATCTTATTTTGGTTTATTATATTAACTATTCTTCAATAGGTCTAACAAAGTTTATCCTGTATCCTCCTCCACAAAAAGATTCTATCTCGGTAGCAATATTAATAGCCTCGCCTGTGGCTACTCCCATTATTCCATTATTGCATGTATATCCCACTCTTTTCCTACCTCCGTGAGTTCTTTTCAACTCTTTCTTTGTTAATTCTTTTCCTAACTGTTTTACTTGATCCAATTTCATTTTATATATTTTAAATTAATAATTGCTTAAATATATAAAAATCCGTTGAATTTGCAAATTCAACGGATTTAATAAAAAAATATTATAAAATTTTAACATGAACTGTTAAAATTCTTCATCTATAATTTATGCTAAAACCTTAGCTACCATTTCTCCAATTTTAGCAGGAGACTCTACAACGTGTACTCCATTTTCAGCTAAAATCTTCATTTTTGCTTGCGCAGTATCATCAGCACCACCAACAATAGCACCTGCATGCCCCATTGTTCTACCTGCTGGAGCAGTTTGTCCTGCAATAAAACCAACTACTGGTTTACGATTTCCGTCAGCTTTAATCCAACGTGCAGCTTCAGCTTCTAAGTTTCCTCCAATTTCACCAATCATTACGATTGCTTCAGTTTCATCATCATTCATTAATAATTCAACTGCTTCTTTAGTAGTAGTTCCAATAATTGGGTCTCCACCAATACCAATAGCAGTAGTAATTCCGTATCCTTGTTTTACAACTTGATCAGCAGCTTCATATGTTAAAGTCCCTGATTTAGAAACAATACCTACTTTACCTTTTTTGAAGATAAATCCTGGCATAATTCCAACTTTTGCTTCTTCTGGAGTAATAACACCTGGACAGTTAGGTCCTACTAAAGTACAATCTAACTGATCGATATATGCTTTTACTTTTACCATGTCAGCTGTGGGAATCCCTTCAGTAATACAGATAATTACTTTAATTCCTGCTTCAGCAGCTTCCATAATAGCATCAGCAGCAAATGCTGGTGGTACAAAAATAATTGAAGTATTAGCTGCTGCTTTTTTTACAGCTTCATCAACTGTATTAAAAACAGGCTTACCTAAATGCTCTTGACCTCCTTTACCTGGTGTTACACCTCCAACTACGTTTGTTCCGTAATCGATCATTTGGCCAGCGTGGAAAGTTCCTTCGCTTCCTGTAAAACCTTGAACTATAATTTTTGAATCTTTATTTACTAAAACACTCATTGGTTTGCTTTTTATTATTTTTTTAAGACAGACAAAAATAACTTTTTAATTGTGTTTTCACAATTAATTTCACGTTACTTTTTTTGTTTATTTGTTTCGTTTTTTAAATAGATGACTTCACGCATTTTTTGACGATATTCTTTTTGAGGTGTGCCAAAATAGACTCCCTTTTTTAAAGATTTCATCACACCTGTTTGCGCCATTAAAACCGTTCCTTTCTCTATAGTCAAACCGCTAACAACTCCTACCTGCCCCCAAATCGTTACTTCATCCTCAACCACTGTACATCCTGCTATACCTGTTTGGGCAGCTATTAAACATTTTTTACCTATAACAGTATCGTGTCCAATATGAACCTGATTATCAATTTTTGATCCTTTACCTATTATAGTATCACCCGTTACTCCTCTATCTATAGTGCATGAGGATCCCAAATCTACATTATCTTCAAGTATCACCCTACCTCCAGATATCAATTTATCAAAACCTTCTGGTCTGTTTTTATAATAGAATGCATCTGCTCCTAAAACTGTGTTAGCATGAACGGTTACATTATCACCTATCACACAATTACTGTTAATTGATACATTTGCATGAATTAAACAATTTTTACCAATTGTTACGTTTTCTCCTATAAATACATTTGGTTGTATAATAGTACCTTCTCCTATGATTGCTGATTCAGCAATACTCTTTTTTGAAGCTATAAAAGGGTTAAAGTACTTAGTTATTTTATTGAAATCTCTAAAAGGATCATCAGAAATCAATAATGATTTTCCTTTTGGACAATCTACTTTTTTGTTTATTAATATTGTAGTTGCTGCTGAGTTTAATGCTTTGTCGTAATATTTTGGGTGATCTACAAAAACAATATCTCCTTTTTCAACAACATGAATTTCATTAATACCTGTAATAGGAAAGCTATTCTCTCCAACAAATTCAACATTTAATAAAGCTGCAATTTGCCCTAAAGTTTGAGGTTGTTTAAATTTCATCTTTAAAAAGATATTCCCGCTAAGGCGGGAATATTAAATTTATTCTTTGATACGCTCTGTATAAGCGCCTTTTTCTGTATCTATCTTTATTTTGTCTCCTTCATTAATAAATAAAGGTACATTAATTCTCGCTCCAGTTTCAACAGTTGCTGGTTTTGTGGCATTTGTTGCAGTATTACCTTTTACACCTGGCTCAGTATGAGTTACTTCTAAAATAACGTGCGATGGCATTTCTACTGATAACGGCATATTATCTTCAGTATTAATTAAGATAGTAACCACTTCCCCTTCTTTCATTAAATCTGGCGCATCTAATGTTGACTTTTGAAGTGTTATTTGATTATAATCTTCTGTATTCATGAAGTGATACGTATCTCCCTCTGGATATAAATACTGAAACTTGTGTGTTTCTACACGTACATCATCAATTTTATGACCTGCTGAAAAAGTATTGTCTATCACTTTTCCTGAAGTAACACTTTTAAGTTTTGTACGAACGAAAGCAGGTCCTTTACCTGGTTTTACGTGTAAAAACTCAATAATTTTAAATATATCGTGATTATATTTTATACATAATCCTTTTTTAATATCTGATGTTGATGCCATTTATTTGATCTTTTATAGTTGCTCTTATAAGTGCAATTTTAATAATTAATTTGTTTTAAAATATCCTTTCATGATTCCGCGATGTGAATCTTTGATAAACTGAATAATTTCATCACGCTCAGAAGTTGCTTCCATTTCAGCTTCAATAATATCTATAGCTTGGGAATTGTTATAGTTTTTTTGAAATAAAATACGATAAACATCTTGAACCTCTCTAATTTTTTCAGTCGTAAAACCTCTTCTCCTTAGCCCTACTGAATTAATTCCCACGTATGATAAAGGTTCTCTTGCTGCCTTTACAAAAGGAGGCACATCTTTACGAACCAAAGACCCTCCAGTCACAAAAGCATGATTACCTACAGAGGCAAATTGGTGTACTGCTACCATGCCTGCAAGTACTACATTATCTCCAACAGTTACATGCCCCGCTAAAGTTGAGTTGTTTGAAAAAATACAATTATCTCCCACTTTACAATCGTGTGCAATATGACAATACGCCATAATTAAACAATTGTCACCTATAACAGTTTTCATTCTATCTGAAGTCCCTCTGTTAATAGTAACGCATTCTCGTATAGTAACATTATCTCCTATTTCTACAATTGTATCCTCATCATTATATTTTAAATCTTGAGGAATTGCTGAAATAACTGCTCCTGGGAAAATTCGACAGTTTTTACCGATGCGCGCACCTTCCATAATGGTTACATTAGAACCTATCCATGTTCCTGAACCTATCTCTACATTCGCATGAATCGTTGTAAAAGGTTCTATAACTACATTACGAGCTATTTTTGCTTGAGGGTGTACGTACGCAAGTGGTTGATTCATATTTTTTTTACTTTACTTTTGAAATTTGTGCCATTAACTCTGCTTCACACACTAACTTTCCGTTAGCATAGGCGTAAGATTGCATATGACAAATACCTCTACGGATTGGCGCAATTAATTCTGCTTTAAAAATTAATGTGTCTCCTGGTAATACTTTTTGTTTAAATTTAACATTGTCCATTTTCATGAAATATGTTAAGTAATTTTCAGGATCTGGAACTGTATTTAAGACTAAAACTCCTCCACATTGTGCCATTGCCTCTACTTGAAGAACTCCGGGCATTACTGGTGCTCCAGGAAAATGTCCTACAAAAAAATTCTCGTTCATAGTAACATTCTTCATTCCAACCACATGTTGATCAGACAGCTCTATAATTCTATCAATTAACAAAAACGGTGGTCTGTGAGGTAAAATATCCATTATTTTATGAATATCCATTAATGGCGGCTGATTCAAATCATAAGAAGGAACATTATTTCTCTTTTCCTTTTTTATAATTTTAGCTAGCTTCTTCGCAAATGTAGTATTTACTGAGTGTCCTGGCTTGTTTGCTATTACTTTTCCTTTTATTCGAGTACCCGTTAAAGCTAAATCTCCAATCACATCTAACAATTTATGACGTGCAGCTTCATTAGCCCAATGTAGTGTTAAGTTATCTAATACTCCATTAGGTTTTACAGTAATATTATCTTTTTTAAAGGCTTTTTTAAGCTTTTCCATTGTACTCTCAGACAATTCCTTATCTACGTAAACGATGGCATTGTTTAAATCTCCTCCTTTAATTAAATCATTTTCCAACAACATTTCAATTTCATGTAAAAAACTAAATGTTCTTGCCGCTGATATTTCTTCTTTAAAATCAGTAATTGTATTTAATGTAGCATTTTGAGTTCCTAAAATTTTAGTTCCAAAGTCTACCATAGTAGTTACTTGGTACTCATCTGCTGGCATCAAAATAATTTCACTTCCTGTTACTTCGTCTTTGTATGAGATAATTTCTTTTACCACATACTCTTCTATTTCAGCTTCTTGTTCAATAATTTCAGCTTTTTCTAAAGCTTCAATAAAAAACTTAGAAGACCCATCCATAATAGGAGGTTCAGAAGCGTTAATTTCTATCAATAAATTATCAATATCTAAACCAACTGCTGCTGCTAAAACGTGTTCAGAAGTTTGTATTTGAACTCCGTTCTTTTCAAGGTTTGTTCCTCTTTGCGTATTCGTTACATAATCCGCCTTTGCTTCTATTATTGGTTCTCCTTCTAAATCAACTCGCTTAAAAGCAAATCCATGATTTTCTGGTGCTGGTTTAAAAACCATGTTAACCTCATTACCTGTGTGTAATCCAACACCTGATAATGTAACTTCTTTTTGTATTGTTTTTTGTTTCTTACTCATTTTTTACTTTTTGAGCCTTCAACTCTTTTTCTATTTTATGTACTGTAGATGCTAATTTTGGTAAATTCTTAAAGTGTACGTAAGACTTACTATAGTCTGAATAGCCAAAAGCTGGAGACCCTTGTACAACTTCTTCATCTTTTAAATTTTTCCCTATTCCTGATTGAGCTTGGATTTTTACGTTGTTTCCAATAGTTATATGGCCAACAATACCTACTTGCCCCCCAATCATACAGTTCTCCCCTATTTTGGTAGATCCTGCAATTCCTGTTTGAGAAGCTATCACGGTATTTTTACCTATTTCAACATTATGAGCTATTTGAATTTGGTTATCTAACTTTACTCCTTTACGAATTATTGTTGATCCTAGAGTAGCTCTGTCGATAGTTGAATTAGACCCCACATCAACATTATCTTCTATAATAACATTTCCGATTTGTGGTATTGCCTTATACTCTCCATTTTCATCTGGCACAAACCCAAAACCATCTGCCCCTATTACTGTTCCTGAATGAATCTTACAGTTCTTTCCTATCACAGTTTCTGAGTATATCTTTACTCCTGCAAAAACAACTGTATTATCTCCAACTGTTACATTATCTCCAATATAAGAATTAGGGTATATTTTTACATTGTTCCCTAATACCACATTCTCTCCAATATAGGCATAAGCTCCAATATACTCATTATCGCCTATAGTTACTGAATTAGCTATGAAGTGAGGTTTTTCTCTTCCTACTTTATTGTTCTTTACCTCGTTATAAAAATCTAAAAGTTTTGAAAATGATTTATAAGCATCTTCAACTTTTATTAAAGTTGTTTCTATTTCCTTTTCAGGAACAAAACTCTTATTTACAATAGCTACTGATGCTTGGGTTGTATATATATATGAGTTATACTTAGGATTAGATAAAAAGGTTAATGAACCTGTTGTCCCTTCTTCTATCTTAGAAAGTGTAGATACTTCAGCTTCCGGATTCCCTTCAATCTCTCCTTCTAAAATATCGGCTATTTGTTTTGCTGTAAATTTCATTATCTGCAAAAGTAATTATTTTTGTTCAAATACTTCTTGATTAGAGTTTGTTTCTAAGTATTCATCTACTTTATTTTCTTTGGGTAACACAGGTAATATTTCACTACAGGCTTTGTTAATGCTTTAAGGTTTAACTGGTCAGATGCTTTTGCTATATCTTTTAACTTGCCTTTTTTTGTGTAAATTTTTATAGGCTTCTTTGTATTGTATGCTTGATGTTTTATTTTATTTGAAAAAACAAAATACTCAAGTTCTTTTTCGCTTAACTCTACAAGCTTTCTAAGCTTTCCACGCCTTTTCTCAATATACTCCTCAGTAAATGGTTTCTCTTGAATTTCAATCTTTAACAAACTTCTGTCTATAATTTTTGTTGCTAATGTAGATAATACAAAATCCTCATGATTTTTCCATTCTTTTATCGCAGATAAAACATCATAATCATCTAACTCAGAAAATATCTGTAATGTTTTACTTGAAAAATTTTCTTTATTTATTGGATTGTATAAAAAATACTTTAAAGCTCTACTAGAAGGAAGCTCTCCCCCTTTCGTAGCCAACTCTTTTGCTCTTTTTAATATACTAACTAAAAGGTTTTCTGCCACCAAACCTGTTTTATGTAAATACACTTGCCAATACATTAAGCGTCGTGCTATAACAAATTTTTCTACCGAATAAATTCCTTTTTGTTCAATAACCAATTCATTATCTATTACATTCATCATTGCTATTAAACGGTCTGATGATATGTTTCCTTCAGCAACGCCTGTAAAAAAGCTGTCTCTTTTTAAGTAATCTAATCGATCAATATCTAATTGACTTGATATTAATTGATATAAAAATTTACGTGGATGTTTCCCTTCAAATACTTGAATGGCCAAACTCAACTTTCCTTCAAATTCATCATTCAAAGCTTTCATAAATTTTAATGAAATTTCTTCATGAGTAATTTCATTTACAATACTATGTTCTAATGCATGTGAATATGCTCCATGACCTATATCGTGTAATAAAATAGCTATATACAAAGCATTTGCTTCCTCTTCTGAAATTTCAACATTTTTCATTCGTAACACATGTACTGCTTTTTGCATTAAATGCATACAACCTATTGCGTGATGAAAACGTGTATGGTTAGCTCCAGGATATACTAAATTTGATAATCCCATCTGTGTTACTCTACGTAACCTTTGAAAATATGGGTGCTCGATAATATCAAAAATTAGTGAGTTTGGTATAGAGATAAACCCATAAATAGGGTCATTAATTATCTTTAATTTGTTAGTTTTTGATTTCTTCAAAATGTATAAATCCTTGAATTTTAAACAAAAAAATCATAATTTATCTACAAAACCAAATTAACCAGCGTTTAATTAACGTATTTTTAGCTTTTAAAAACACAACAAAACTACTTTCAGTCGTTATTTAAGTAGAAAACAAGTTGAAAATTATGATGAGAAACATACACATTCTATGGGTAGATGATGAAATAGACCTATTGAAACCACATATATTATTTTTAGAGAAAAAAGAGTATAAAGTTACTACATGCACCAATGGTACTGATGCCATTGATTTGGTCAGTGAAAATAATTTTGATATTGTTTTTTTAGACGAAAACATGCCTGGTATTACCGGTTTAGAAACGCTTTCTGAAATCAAACAAAAAAACGCAAACCTCCCTGTGGTTATGATTACCAAAAGCGAGGAAGAATATTTGATGGAAGAAGCTATTGGCTCTAAAATTGCAGATTACCTAATTAAACCCGTAAACCCTAATCAGATATTGTTGAGTTTAAAAAAGAATTTAGACCACTCTCGTTTAGTTTCAGAGAAAACCACATCCAGCTACCAACAAGAATTTAGAAAAATTTCTATGGATTTAGCTATGGTTAATTCTTATGAAGAGTGGGCTGAACTTTACAAAAAACTTGTTCACTGGGAACTTGAGTTAGAAAATATTAATGATACTGGAATGTTAGAGATTTTGGAATCTCAAAAATCTGAAGCTAACTCGCAGTTTTTTAAGTTTATTAAAAAAAACTACCAACGTTGGCTAACAGGAGACAATAAACCTACTTTTTCACATACTTTATTTAAAGATTATGTGGTCCCGAACTTATCAAAAGACCAAAGTGTTTTATGGGTCATAATTGATAATCTTCGTTATGATCAATACAGAGTCTTAGAGCCTTTTATTAATAATTATTTTAAAAAGGAAGACGAATATTCTTACTACAGCATTTTACCTACAGCAACTCAATACGCACGTAATGCTATATTTTCTGGATTAATGCCTTCAGAAATGGAAAAAAGACACCCAAACTATTGGAGAAATGATACAGAGGAAGGAGGTAAAAACTTATTTGAGGCTGATTTTTTAGATGAGCAAATAAAACGCTTGGGACTAAATATTACACACGAATATTACAAAATCGTTTCTCTAAAAAGTGGTAAAGAATTAGCAGATAACTACAACGGAACTAAACAAAACGATTTAACAGCTGTTGTATATAATTTTGTAGATATGTTATCGCATGCTAAAACAGAAATGGAAGTTATAAAAGAATTGGCTGGCGATGATAAAGCTTATCGTTCTTTAACTGTAAGCTGGTTTAAAAACTCTCCGCTTTACGACATTATTCAAAAAGCGCAAAAATTAGGACAAAAGCTTATAATTACAACAGACCATGGTACTATAAACTGTAAGCACCCTACAAAGGTTATTGGTGACAAGAACATCAGCTCAAATTTACGTTATAAAACGGGTAGAAGCCTAAGTTATGAAGATAGAGACGTGTATGCAGTTAAAAATCCAAGAGACATTTTTTTACCAACGATAGCTATTAATAGTCCTTTTATTTTCACTAAAGAAGATTTGTTTTTTGCGTACCCAAACAATTATAATCATTTTGTTAAGTATTATAAAAACACGTATCAACATGGAGGAATTTCATTAGAAGAAGTTATCATTCCTTGTGCTGTTTATAATCCAAAATAGTTTTTAACTTATTTTAAAAATTGTCTTGAAATGAAAATTAAGTTTATACTGTTTTTCGCTTTTTTTACTTATTTTTATTCCTTACAAGCTCAAGAAAATAAACTTTCTTTTGCTGCTTTAGAACTAACAAAAAATAAAGTTACTTATGACCCAAGTTACTTTTCTATACCTTATCCCAAAGGAGATGTTCCTAAAGGCAAAGGAGTTTGTACTGATGTTATTATTCGTGCTTACCGTAAATTAGGGATAGACTTACAGCAAGAAGTTCACGAAGATATGAAAGCTAACTTTTCTTTATACCCTAAAATATGGGGACTTAAAAGAACGGATACTAACATAGATCATAGAAGGGTACCTAATTTAATGACTTTTTTTAAGAGAAAAGGAACAGTTAAAAAAATCACTTTAAACCCCAATAATTATTTACCTGGAGATATTGTTTGTTGGAGCTTGGAAGGAGGTTTAACTCATATTGGCATAGTTTCTTCTAAAAAATCACCAACCAATAATAAACGATATTTAATTGTTCATAATATTGGACTAGGTCAAGTTTTAGAAGATTGTCTATTCAATTTTAAAATTATTGGTCATTATAGGTATATGACCAATATAGGTATAATGACCAAATAAACTATAGTAATTAATCATCTTCTTTCCTATTTTTGCTATTTATGAACAGAAATTATTCTCTAAACGAATTAACAGCAATAGCTGAAGAGATTATTGCTACTACCCAACATAAAATATTGCTTTTTTATGGAGAAATGGGAGTTGGTAAAACAACCCTAATTAAAGAAATATGCAACGTTTTGGGGATAGAAGACATTGCCCACTCTCCTACCTTTTCATTGGTTAATGAATACAAAACTATCTCAAACAAAACAGTATATCATTTTGATTTTTATCGTATTGAAAACGAAGAAGAAGCGTATGATATGGGAATTGAAGATTATTTATACAGTAATAATTGGTGTTTAGTTGAGTGGCCTGAAAATGTTAAAAATTTACTACCTTTAGATACTGTTTCAATATCAATTAGCTTGCTAGAAAATGGGCTACGAAACATTCAATTAAAAACTAACTAAATTTAGATGGGTTCTATTTCACCTTTTACCAAAGAGCAGTTAATGCCACAAACCGAAATGCTTGAAATTAAAAAGCAAAAAGGAGATTTATTTATAGGGTTGCCAAAAGAAACTCATTTTGAAGAAAAACGAATTAGTTTATCTCCCGATGCTGTAGCTGCTTTAGTAGCCCATGGACATAGAATTGTAATTGAAACTGGTGCTGGTGAAGGAGCTAATTATAGCGATAAAGAATATTCTGACGCTGGTGCAAAAATATCATACGACGTAAAAGAAGCTTTTACTTGTAATATTGTACTAAAAGTAGAACCACCATCTTTAGAGGAAATTCAGATGTTAAATCCCCAAACAGTTTTAATTTCTGCCTTACAATTAAAAACACAAGATAAAAAGTATTTTGAAGCGCTCGCTAAAAAACGGGTAACTGCAATTGCTTTTGATTATATCAAAGATGAACATGGCGTATTTCCTATTGTAAAGTCGTTAAGTGAAATTGCTGGAATTGCCTCTATGCATATAGCTGCAGAACTTATGACAGCTTCTAACGGAGGTAATGGTTTATTACTAGGAAATATTGGGGGCGTTCCTCCTACTGATGTTGTTATTCTGGGAGCAGGAACTGTTGGAGAGTTTGCTGCTAAAGCAGCAGTAGGCTTAGGTGCACGTGTAAAAGTATTTGATAATTCAATAACAAAGCTTCGTAACTTACAATCGTGTGTACAAGCCCCTATTTATACGTCAACTATTCAACCTAAAACATTGCATAAAGCTTTAATGCGTTGCGATGTTGCCATTGGAGCTCTTAGAGGAAAAGATCGTTCTCCTGTAGTTGTTACTGAAGAAATGATTGAACAAATGAAAGATGGAGCTGTTATTGTTGATGTAAGTATAGATAGAGGTGGTTGCTTTGAAACTTCACAAGTTACTACGCATAGTAAACCTACTTTTGCTAACCATGGAGTAATTCATTATTGTGTTCCTAACATTCCTTCTAGATACTCTAGAACAGCATCTGTATCTATTAGTAATATCTTTACACCTTATTTATTAGAAATTGCAGAAGAAGGAGGTTTTGAAAATGCAGCTCGGTTTGATAAAAGTTTACGTAACGGAATGTATTTCTACCACGGAATTTTAACCAATAAAACTGTAGCAGACTGGTTTGACCTTCCTTACAGAGATATTAATTTATTGATTTTGTAATTTGATTTTACTTACTTTTGCATTTCAATTTTAAAATATGCATTTGTTAAAACGTTTTGGGTATTATTTAATAGGAATTGCCTTAGGGAGTTTAGTGGTACTTTTTATTTGGAAAGGTAAAGATGTTTCTTTTGATTATGGAATGGATGCTCGTACTTTAAAAACCATTAGAATAAAAAAACGTTTGTTTTCTGACAGTGCTCAACAAACATTAGCTACTTCAAAAATTGATACAGCTACTATTTCTACTATTTTAAACCATGGAGATGTTGCTTTTGGAAAAAGCAAGCCTCGTTTAAAACCATGTGCTGAGTACTTTATTACTGGAAAAGACAGCTTAAGTCACATTAACTTATATATTATACGTTGTGACTCAACTGCTACAATTAATAAAATTACGATTAACTAACAGTTTTTATACTTATCATACAAACCTACTCTATTTAATATCATCGGAATTATTTTTTCGAGTCGTTTTACCTTGGTAGCTTTCCTTTTTGCTTCAGAAATATAATCAGTAAATTCTCTTTGTTTACTTAAAGTAAACTCACTAAAAGTATCTTTTAACTTGTCACTTTTATCTAATGCTAACTGTAACTCCTCAGGAATAATTAAAGGTTTTGTGTTCTTTTTAGGTTTTAACTCTTTTCCTTCTTCAGAATTTTTAATAGCTTCTAATACATATTGCTTAACCAAATCTATATTAATTTTATCTAATTCATTAAACCTCCATTGACGCATTGCTTGGGTTTTTCCTTCTTGAGCATTTACCAATACCTTTTCTTTATCAGTTAAAAAACTTCCCTGAAAAAACCACAAACCACAATAGTTTTTAAAGGCTGATAAGCCTACTATATTTTTCCCTTTATACACATAAACAGGAGATCCCCATTTAATAGTTTCTTCAAGAGGGAGTTCTAGAAAAACAGAACGCAAGAGGTTTAACTCTTGCGCCCAATTACTTTTATCTTGTATATATTGTGTTACTTTAATATTCATTATACTATTTGTTCCTCTAAAGATATCATCCAATTTATACCGTATTTATCTCGTAACATTCCAAACTTACCGCCCCAAAAAGCTTCCTCAAAAGGCATCATTACGAAAGCTTCACCAGTAGAAAGTCCATCAAAAATAGCAACCGCTTCATCTTCATCTTCTGTATTTATATTTACTGCAAAATTATTTCCTTTAGTAAATTCCTCTTTTTCATTAAAAAAATCAGATGCCTTAAGAGAAAAATTACCTGCTTCTACAGTACAATGCATTGTTAATTCCATTGCTTCTTTTGGAATATTTTTACAAACCTCTTCTGGAGCGTCTTTAAGCTGCATTAATACCGTCATTTCACCTCCTAATACATCTGCATAAAAAGTCATTGCTTCTTTACAGTTCCCATTAAAATGTAAATAAGTACTTGCTTGCATATCTTTTTTGAGTTTTTTAGTTAGCTATATCACTTGTAAATTTAATACGCATTAATCGCAATTCATCATCATCGTAATCACCATCAAACTCATCTAAAGCTTCTTGAATCTTATCTGTCTCAGCTTCCATAAAATAATCATGAATCTCTTCTTGTTGATCTTCATCTAACAAATCATCAACAGCATAATCAATATTTAATTTAGTTCCTGAAAAAACAATAGCTTCCATTTCTTTTATTAACTCAGACATTTCCAAACCTTTTGATTTAGCAATATCATCTAAAGGTAATTTTCTATCTGTATTCTGAATGATATAAAGTTTTAATCCAGAATTAACTCCTGTGCTCTTAACTATTAAATCATCCGGACGCATAATTTCGTTGTCTTCTACATATTTTGTAATAAGTGCAACGAAATCTTTACCATATTTCTTAGCTTTACCTTCTCCAACACCATGAACTTTTCCTAATTCATCTAATGTTACCGGGTATTTAAGTGCCATATCATCTAGAGAGGGGTCTTGAAAAACTGCAAATGGCGGAACTCCTAAACGTTTTCCTACTTTTTTTCTTAAGTCTTTCAACATAACTACTAACTTATCATCTACTCCTCCTGCTGATTTTTCGATAGTTAGAATTGTACCATCATCTGCAGTTTTATATACATGATTTTCAGTCATCATAAAGGAAATTGGGTTACTAATAAACTCCTTACCTTCTTTAGTTAGTTTTAAAACACCATATTGTTCTATCTCTTTCTTTATTAAGTCAGCTACTAATACTTGACGAATCAAAGCCATCCAATAATGATTATCTTTTGCTTTACCTATTCCAAAAAAAGGCTGAGCAGTTGTTTTGTGAGACTTTAACAATGCATTTTCTCTACCAATTATGGTGTTTACAATTTCTTTTGGTTTATACATTTCGCTAGTATCTCTTATAACAGAGAGTAAGGTTACAACTTCATCTTTAGCTTCATTCTTTTTCTTAGGATTTCGCATATTGTCATCCATTTCGGCACCATCACCATTAACATCATCAAACTCCTCTCCAAAGTAATGCAGTAAATATTTACGCCTGTTCATTGAAGTTTCTGCATACCCAACTACTTCTTGTAAGAGTGCATGCCCTACTTCTTGCTCCGCTACAGGCTTGTTTGCCATAAACTTTTCAAGCTTTTCAATATCTTTATACGAGTAGAATGTTAAACAATAACCTTCTCCTCCATCACGACCAGCCCTACCTGTTTCTTGATAATAACTCTCTAAACTTTTAGGAATATCATGATGTATTACAAAACGAACATCTGGTTTGTCAATACCCATACCAAAAGCAATTGTAGCTACTACAACATCGCAATCTTCCATTAAAAACATGTCTTGATGCCTTACACGTGTTTTAGCATCTAAACCTGCATGATAAGGAACTGCATTGATTCCATTTACTTGTAAAACTTGTGCTATTTCTTCTACTTTTTTGCGACTCAAACAGTATATAATTCCAGATTTTCCTATTCGCTGTTTTATAAAGCGAATAATATCTTTTTCTACATCTTTTGTTTTTGGTCTAACTTCGTAGAATAAGTTTGCTCTGTTAAAAGATGCTTTAAACACGTTAGCATCTGTCATTCCAAGAGTTTTAAGAATATCCTCTTGTACTTTTTCCGTTGCAGTTGCAGTTAAACCAATAATTGGTACATTATCAATTTGTTTAATAATGTTTCTTAGATTCCTGTACTCAGGTCTAAAATCGTGTCCCCATTCAGAAATACAATGTGCTTCATCAATTGCTAC
This sequence comes from Tenacibaculum gallaicum, assembly GCF_003387615.1. GTDB lineage: Bacteria > Bacteroidota > Bacteroidia > Flavobacteriales > Flavobacteriaceae > Polaribacter > Polaribacter gallaicus. The sequence goes on from NZ_QUNS01000005.1 coordinate 97,064, forward strand.
AAACGATATTTTTTGCCTTCTTAAAAATTCAGCATATTCTTCTTTAATCAAAGATTCAGGAGCTACATACAATAATTTTGTAACCCCCGCTTCAATATCTGATTTTACTTGGGCAATCTCCGACTTGTTTAAAGAAGAATTTAATACATGGGCAATCCCATGATTTTCTGAAATTCCTCTAATGGCATCTACTTGGTTTTTCATTAAGGCAATTAATGGTGACACCACAATTGCTGTACCTTCCTTCATTAAGGCAGGTAATTGATAACATAGCGACTTACCACCACCAGTAGGCATTATAACAAATGTGTTTTTATTTTCTAAAACACTGTTAACTACATCTTCTTGTAGCCCTTTAAACTGGTTAAATCCGAAGATTTTTTTTAATGATCCATATAAATCCGTCTGCTCTTTATTCATCTTCTAATATCAAAAATTAAAAACGAGAACTAATTTACAAAAATTCCCAACAATATATAACGTAAACTTTCTTTTTATTAAAAAAGATTTTCTTCTCAAATATTCCTATTTTTACACTTTAAAAATATACTTAAAACTTTTTTAACTTGAAAGACGCAAACGCTATTCTCTCAACAGCAAAAGAAACTATCCTTTTAGAAAGTAATGCTATTGCTAATTTAGCAAATTTATTAAATAGCTCGTTTACGGACGCAGTTAATTTTATATTTAATTCAAAAGGTCGTGTTATTGTGACTGGTATTGGAAAAAGTGCCAACATTGCTACTAAAATAGTAGCTACGTTTAACTCAACGGGTACACCAGCCGTTTTTATGCATGCTGCCGATGCTATACATGGTGATTTAGGAAATGTACAGGATGATGATGTGGTGATTTGTATTTCTAAGAGTGGTAATACTCCTGAAATAAAAGTGTTAGTCCCTTTAATTAAGAATTCTAAGAATAAAATTATCGCTATAACAGGAAACCCTGATTCTTTCTTAGGAAAAAACGCCGATTTTTTACTAAACTCTTATGTAAGTAAAGAAGCTTGCCCTAATAACTTAGCTCCTACAACTAGTACAACGGCTCAGTTAGTTTTAGGAGATGCTTTAGCTGTTTGTTTATTAGATTTAAGAGGTTTTTCTAGTAGTGATTTTGCTAAATATCATCCAGGTGGAGCTTTAGGAAAACGTTTGTATTTAAGAGTTTCTGACCTTATTAAAAATAACGAATTACCAAAAGTAAAAAGTACCGATAAAATTACTCAGGTAATTGTTGAAATTTCTGAAAAACGTTTAGGAGTTACCGCAGTTATTGATAATAATGACAGAATCACAGGAATTATTACCGATGGTGATATTCGTAGAATGTTAAGTAGAACAACTAAAATAGACGAGCTTACCGCTACTGATATTATGAGTACTACACCAAAAACAATTGATGTAGATGCCATGGCTGTTGAAGCTTTAGATGCTTTAGAAAATAACAATATCACTCAAATTTTAGTTACTGACATAGATAACAATTATGTGGGTGTAGTACACTTACATGATTTAATTAAAGAAGGAATATTTTAAGATGGTAGAAAAAGAAATGTCTTTTTTAGATCATCTTGAAGAGTTAAGGTGGCATTTGGTGAGAAGTTTTGTTGCAATTTTTATTGTTGCAATTGTAATTTTTGTAAACATTAATTTTGTTTTTAATGAGATACTTTTGGCTCATCTAAAACCTGATTTTGCAACTTATCAATTCTTTTGTAAAGTATTTTCTTCTATCGGAATTGATAGTAGTTTTTGTGCAATTAAATTTAAACAAACACTACAAGCTTTAAACCCTACTCAACAATTAATGACTGGGATTTGGTCTTCTTTAATTTTAGGTTTTGTAGTAGCCTTTCCTTATATTTTATGGGAGTTTTGGCGTTTTATAGCCCCGGGACTACACGAAAGTGAGCGAAAAAAATCAAAAGGATTTATTTTCACTTCCTCTTTCTTATTCTTTTTAGGAATTTTATTTAGCTATTACGTTATTTTACCTATGTCTGTATATTTCTTTTACAATTTTGAAATATCAGACGCTATACAAAACAACTTTAAGTTGGAGGCTTACATTAGTCTTATAACAAATACATTACTAGGTGTTGCTATATTTTTTGAGCTTCCTGTTGTAATTTTCTTCCTAACAAAAATAGGGTTAATTACCCCAGAGTTTTTAAGAAAGTATCGCAAACACGCATTAGTGGTGGTATTGGTATTATCTGCAATTATTACCCCACCAGATGTGGCTAGTCAGGTTATAGTATCAGTACCTATCATGATTTTATATGAAATGAGTATTTATATTTCAAAATTTGTCTTAAAACAACAACAAAAAAATGTCACAAAAAGTCCAAGAGTTTAACGACTACCGTGCTAGAATGAATGAAAAAATTTTAGCATCAGATAATAAAGTAATCAAACGTATTTTTAACTTAGATACCAATGCTTTTACAGAAGGGCATTTACCTGTTAAAACTAAAGAATTACTAGGTTTAGTAGCATCTGCAGTGCTACGTTGCGATGATTGCATTGCTTATCATTTAAAAACAGCTTACGAAAACGGTGTAACCAAAGAAGAAATGATGGAAACCATGAGTATTGCTACATTGGTTGGCGGAACTATTTTAATCCCACATTTACGAAGAGCTGTAGAGTTTTGGGAAGCTTTAGAAAAAAACGCCTAATTTATACCTATATTGATTTAAGAAGTTTTTAAGAAACAGTTTTATTACTTTTATACTTTAAACAATTCCATTTTCAACAATAATAAATGAAGTTAAGAGCAGACAACATACAAAAGATATACGGTAGTAGGAAAGTAGTAAAGGGAATATCTCTGGAAGTTGAACAAGGTGAAATTATTGGGTTATTGGGTCCTAATGGAGCTGGTAAAACAACTTCTTTCTATATGATTGTAGGTATGATTAAACCTAACGATGGTCATATTTTTTTAGATAATGAAGAAATTACTACCGATGCTATGTATAAACGTTCTCAAAAAGGAATTGGTTATTTAGCCCAAGAAGCTTCAGTTTTCAGAAAACTTTCTGTAGAAGACAACATTATGTCGGTTCTTGAATTTACTGATAGAACTAAAACTGAAAGAAAACAGCGTTTAGAGGAGTTAATCGATGAGTTTAGTTTAGGACACGTACGTAAAAACCGTGGTGATTTATTATCAGGTGGTGAACGTCGTAGAACAGAAATAGCACGGTGTTTAGCTTCTGATCCTAAATTCATTTTATTAGATGAGCCTTTTGCTGGTGTAGACCCAATTGCTGTAGAAGATATTCAAGGAATTGTAGCACAATTGAAGAATAAAAATATTGGTATTTTAATTACCGATCATGATGTACAAGCAACCCTAGCGATTACAGATAGAACTTACTTAATGTATAATGGAGGAATTTTAAAAGAAGGAACTCCTGAAGAACTTGCTGAAGATGAAACTGTTCGTAGAGTGTACCTTGGAAAGGATTTTGAGCTTAAAAAGAAAAAATTTGATAATCAAGCTGTAACACAAAACCATTTCATTATCGAAAATGCTAAAGAAGATGATCTTTTCTCTTCTTTCTCTGAAGTTTATCATAACCATAACTTAAAAGAAGGGTTTAAACTATACAGAAAAAAAGGAAATATTAACTCATTTCTTGTAGTACCTGCAGATAATATGAGTTTTGTTGATTTCTGCAATTTATGTATTGATATTAAAAATATAAACGTAAAAGGCAACATCAAAGTATCTGATCATAGTTACAAAAAAATAGCAAATTATAATGATTGGTGTAATTTTGAAATAGACTCTGATAAAGTCGTATTAACCAATAGAAACAACGAAAACTGGGATGTGTATAAAAATGGAGAGTTTTCAAAAAACAAGCTTATGGATAAAACCTTTGTTGAAGATAAAATATCTTTAGACAATTACCATTTTATAAGTAACATTTTTGAACCTCAAAAAAATACCTAAAAAATAACTTTCAAAATCAAAACAAAAAAGATGTTGATAATCAACGTCTTTTTTGTTTGTTTTTTGTCAAATAAATCTAGACTCCTCTTTCAAACTCTATTTTGATGACAGTTTTTTATCTGAATTACTCACAATAGACAACACCACATAAGAAAGAATAATCATTGGGATTGCTACTATTTTTAAGGTGACGATTAATATTATTGATAAAACCAAAAACACATACTTAATCACATTATTTTTAAAATAAAAATTTTTAAACTTCAAGGAAAATAACGGTATTTCAGCATTCATTAAATATGTAAATAATACTGTAATTAGTATTAAAAAGTATTGATTTTCGATTAAACCTATTAAAAACGACTCTTGATCAAACTGAGCAATCAAAGGTAGAGAGATAACAAACAAACTCATTGCTGGTGTAGGTACTCCTATAAAACTATCCGACTGTCGTTCATCAATATTAAATTTCGCTAAGCGATATCCTGCTCCTAATGTTAACAACAACCCTAAATAAGGCAAATTACTTCCTGTTACTCCATATTCATCAACTCCAAAGTATCCAACAGCATCAATATCTAAAGCATTTACTAGCATTTGCATCATTACAATCCCTGGTACTACCCCACTCGTTACCATATCCGCTAGACTATCTAACTGTTTTCCTAGTTCACCTTGTACTTTTAACATACGCGCAGCAAATCCATCAAAAAAATCAAAAAGAATCCCTAACATAACTAAAACAGCTGTTGCAAAAAAATCGCCTTTTATTGCAAAAACAGTAGCAATGGTACCACATAATAAGTTTCCTAAAGTCAGTAAATTGGGGATGTATTTTTTGATATTCATAGTATTCTTAATTTATAGCGAAAATAAGAAATCATTTAATCAGTTTTACATTTAAGTCTTTTTTTATCATATTTGTTAAAAACCGCTAGTACGAAAAACATGCCTATAATTACCAAAACATTTTCTCCCAGTTTACCTTTTAGAAATGCACATTTTAATACTGTATATCGTCCTTTGTTTATGAAAGACACAATTAATTACCAACGAAAAAGAATTACTACTTGGGATGCTGATTTTATCGATTTAGACTTTTCTTTCATCGGTTCTAAAACTTTAATTTTACTAATCCATGGATTAGAAGGTAGTTCAGAGTCAAATTATATGATTACGACATCTAACCATTTAAATAATATAGGTTTTGATACGGTTTGTATGAATTTAAGAGGATGTAGCGGAGAAGATAATTTACTTTTAGAAACTTATCATAGTGGAAAAACAGACGATGTTGATTTTGTCATTAAGTACATAAAAAGTAGTTATAATTATGAAAACATTATAATCATTGGCTTTAGTTTAGGAGGAAACTTAACTTTAAAATACTTAGGAGAATATAGCGACATACCTTCAGAAGTAAAAGGAGGTGTCGCTGTTTCTGTTCCTGTAGATTTAACTTCTTCTCAAGCAGAACTAAACAAACTAAAAAACAAAATTTACTTAAGTGAGTTTTTGCGAACTATGAAATTAAAACTATTGCAAAAAGCAGAAGAGTTTCCAGAATTTAAACTCAACAAAGAATTACTATTTAAAGCAAGCAAGTTTAGACATTTGGAAAAACAATATACAGTCCCTGTTTTTGGCTTTAAGAGTTCGGAAGATTATTGGCAAAAAGCAAGCGCTAAACCTTTTATTCCGGAAATAAAAGTCCCTACATTACTTATAAATGCCTTGAATGATAGTTTTTTATCACAAGAGTGTTACCCTATAAAAGAAGCAAAAGAAATGAAGAACTTCTATTTACTAACTCCTAATTATGGTGGTCATGTTGGGTTTATGTCTTCTTTTTCTAGCACTGAGAACAGATGGCTTGAACAACAAATAGCTCAATTTATTCGAGAGACTATCGGAATAACACACTAAAACAATAACATTAAAAAGCTTTAGTTATGTTAATTGTATTTATGATATTTGTAAAACACCAATACATATCTTGTTAGAATTTATGACGATAAAAAAATATATTTTTTTTCTTTTAGTTTTACTTACTATAAACACTGGTTTTTCTCAAAAAGCAAACTCATTAGGGTTATCTAAGTTCTCTCAAATAAGTATTATCACTTCAGGTCCTGGAGAAGAATTATACGAAAAATTTGGCCATACTGCTATTCGGGTAAAAGACCCCGTTTTACAATTAGATTTACTTTACAATTATGGTATTTTTGATTTTGACGATCCAAACTTTTATGTAAACTTTACGAAAGGTTTTATGAAATATAAATTGGCTCGTTACCCTTTTTATTTATCATTAAAAAGTGCACAACAAGACCAGCGTTGGGTTAAAGAGCAAATTTTAAATTTAACGCAACAACAAAGAAATGAGTTTTTTCAGTTTTTAGAAACAAATGTGTTGCCTGAAAATGCAAGTTATTTTTACGATCCTTATTTTGATAATTGCGCTACCAGACCCCGTGATATTATTCAGAAAATTACAGGTGATAAATTAGTTTTTAAAGATGATTTTGTCAAAGAAAATTTATCATTAAGACAATTGATGAATAAAGAAATCAATCCAAATACTTGGGGTAGTTTAGGAATTAATATTGCACTTGGTAGTAAGTTAGATAAAATCGCTACACCTTCAGAATATTTATACCTTCCTGATTATGTTTTTGAAGCCTTAAAAACTTCTAGGATAATTAAAAATGAAAAAGAAGAAGATTTAGTACTAAAGACAAATATATTACTCGATTTCAATGAAAAAGAATCCAAAAGTGATTCTATTAGTCCGTTTTTAGTAATTTTACTATTTTCTTTACTAGGAATATTTATTACTTATAAAGACATTAAAAGCTCTAAGAGAACCAAATGGTTAGACTTTATGTTGTTTTTTACAACAGGTATTTTAGGGCTACTAATTGTTTTTCTATGGTTCTTTACCAATCATTCAACAGCTCCTAACAACTTTAACTTTTTATGGGCCTTTGCTCCTAACCTACTTATTTCTTTCATTTTATTAAAGAAAAATTCACCAAAGTGGGTTAATATATATATTAAGTTTCTATTAGCCTTTTTAGTAGTCATTCCTATTATTTGGCTTACTAAAGTACAGCTACACACATACCCTATAATTCCTTTATTTATATTATTGGGAGTTCGCTATTGGTATTTACAGAAAACTTTGAATCGCTAGTTCATATCCCTGTAAACCAAAGCCAAAAATAACTCCTTTAGCGTTCGGAGCTATATAACTAACATGACGAAACTCCTCACGTGCATGTATATTTGAAATATGTACTTCAACCACAGGAGTTTCTATACCTTTTACAGCATCACCAATACCAACAGAAGTATGGGTGTAAGCTGCTGCATTTAGAATGATACCATCATAATCAAAACCAACCTCATGCAATTTATCTATAATTTCTCCTTCAATGTTCGACTGAAAATATTCTAAAATCACATTTTTGTAATTATTCTTTAGTTCCTTAAAAAAATCTTCAAAAGAATTTGATCCGTAAATTTCAGGTTCTCTTTTTCCTAACAAGTTTAAATTAGGCCCGTTGATTATAATTATTTTTTTCATCCTTCATATTTATAAGGTAAAAATACTCTTTTTAACTTTTAAACATAAAAAAAGGAAGCAAATTTGCTTCCTTTTTCTTCTTATTGTAAAATTTCTTACTATAAAGAGAAAGAATAAGTTCCTCCAATTCCAATTGTAGCTGGAGTTATATTAGCATAATCAGTATCTAATACAACACCTGTATAATCTACATGTAAGTTAATTTTTTCAGTTAATTGGTAACCAACGATTGGTCTGAAGTAAAAACCACTTTCAGTGTTTCCTGAAGGTCTTACACCAATACCATAACCTAAGTCAGCTCCTACTGAAAATTTATCAGCAAAACTATAACGACCTGCTACAGCTACAGGAATAAAAGCTAAGTCAGCTCCTTCTCCTTGAAAATGTAAATAAGATACAGATGGTCCTACTTTAAAACCTTCAGCAACATTAAATAAATAATTAGCTTCAATTGCTCCAGTTACATTAGCTTCATCAGCATCTCCAACAGGTAAACCAATAGTACCACCAACGTTTAATTCTGTTTCTTGTGCGTTAACAGCTAAACCGAAAGCCATCATAGCAACTACTAAAAATTTTTTCATAATTTTTGTTTTATAAGTTTTGTTTTGAGCCGGCAAAGATACATTTAATTAAGAATCTAGTTGCTCTTTTTTTTAAAAAAAAGTCTTACAAATCTATTTTAAAACTTAAAACACTAAAAACAAAACACTTATATTTAAAATAAAAAAAAAGGAAGCAAATTTGCTTCCTTTTTTTTTATTTTACTTTTTTGTTTATTATTAGAAATACAAAGCAAAACCTATAAGCCCTTGAAAAACACCATCTTGATTATCTAAACCTACATTATATCTAACAGCTGGTTTCAAGCTTACATTTTCTCCTAAAAACCATGCATAACCTGCTTGTAAACCTAACCATCTTAAGTCACTATTAGTATCTCCTGTGAAATCTACACTTACCGGAAATTGACTATCTATATAATATTCAGCACCTATTTTATATACAAATGCATCACCAAAACCGTTGTCTTGATAACCTAGTCCTGCTTTCACAGCTAAATCATCAGCTACAAAATAACCTCCATCTAAACCTAAACTCCATTGCGTATTTCCATTCGAAGTAGCCAAAGAAAAAGAAGTGTTTCCTGTAGTTGCTGAACCTGTGTTCGCTTCAATAACCCACTTTCCTTTTGCTGTTTGTCCGTTAGCTTCTTGTGCATTCGCTGTAAAACCTACAGCTACCATAGCAATTACTACTAATAATTTTTTCATAATTTTTAATTTTATAATTTTAAGTTTGAGCTGCAAAAATAATTTTATTTTTACATTTATCAATAATGTTTTTAACAAAAAACAGTTTTCAACATAATGAACTGGAACCAAGCAATATCCGATTATATTAATTTTTTAAAAATAGAAAGAGGACTTTCAAAAAATTCTATTGATAGCTATCAAAGGGATATAAAAAAACTTATTTTATTTCTAGATACATTAGACCCAGTACCCTCTCCAATTCATATAAATTCTGAAATACTACAAAATTTCATTTATGAAACAAGTAAAGTAATCAATGCTCGTACTCAAGCACGATTGATTTCTGGATTACGTAGTTTTTTTGGCTATTTAATTTTTGAAGATTATCGACAAGATAATCCAACCGATTTAATTGAAAGCCCAAATATTATAAGGAAACTCCCTGACACTTTAGAAAAAGAAGATATAGATGAATTAATTGCCGCTATCGATTTAAGTCATCCACAAGGAGAACGTAATAAAACTATCATCGAAACCATTTATAGCTGTGGTCTTCGTGTAAGTGAGTTAATCAACCTACAACTATCTGATTTATTTTTTGAAGAAGGTTATATACAAATACTGGGTAAAGGAAATAAATACCGTTTCGTACCTATACACATCACAACAATTCACAGACTTACTTTTTATATAAATGAAATTAGACCTCAAATAACACCTAAAAAGGAGGATGAAGATACTGTTTTCTTAAACAGAAGAGGAAAACGATTAACACGGCAAATGATATTTATTATTTTAAAAGAATTGGCTCAGAAAATAAATCTAAAAAAAAGTATTGGTCCACATACATTAAGACACTCCTTTGCTACATATTTACTAAAAAATGGAGCAGATTTACGTGTTATTCAACAATTATTAGGACATGAAAGTATTACTACAACAGAAATATACGTGCATTTAGATAATAGCTATCTTAAAGAAGTTGTTGAACTACACCATCCTAGAAGTAATTTGAACTTAACAGAAGAAGAATAAACGAAACTTTTGGGTACAAAAAAAGGCAAGCTACCTACATCACACCGCTACAACCTAATACCCTTGCTGCGTTCCCGCCCTGGGGGATTCAAAGGGAGCTGGTTGTGTAGGACTTGCCTATGCAAATTTACAACCATTTTTTCGTAAAAAACAATAAAATTTGCATAAAAATTTTGTAACATTTCTAAGTTTTTGAATACTAATAATTTGTTGTCTATATTTTTTGCTTTTAGCAGTAAAAAATAAACATAACAGTAAAAAGAATATATTTGTATCACTAACTAAATTCACACAATGGAAAATCAAGCAAACAGTAAAAACATTATTTTAAATTACGGATTATACTTAGGTCTTATTGGCGTTTTTATTCATTTAGCATTTTATGCCACAGGAACATTAATAAAATTTGGATGGTTAAGTGGTATAATTGGTTTTATTGCAATGATTATACTTATTATACTAGGTATTAAAAAGTTTAAAACTGATAATAATGGCTTTCTAACTTTTGGTCAAGCTTTAAAAGTAGGTGTAGGTATAGCAGTAATTAGTGCTGTAATTTCAACTATTTACACATTAATCTTCACTAATATAATAGAGCCTGATTTTCAAGCACAAATGATGGAAGTACAAAAACAAGCTTGGATTGATGCTGGTATGACGGACGAACAAATAGAAGCTTCAGAAACAATGGCTAAAAAGTTTAACAGTCCAGTGATAACAGCTCCTTTAGCTTTAGTAGTTTCTGCTTTTTTCGGATTTATTATTTCTGCAATTGGAGGTGCCATTATGAAAAAAACAGAAGAAGAACAATATTAAGAATAGTTTAAAGAGGTAAAAGTTTTACATAAACTCAATACTTCGTAACTTTACCTTTTTTTAAACACTGAACAAAATATATGGATATATCGGTAGTAATACCACTTCTTAATGAAGAGGAATCTTTACCAGAATTATATGATTGGATTGCAAAAGTTATGCAATCCAATCAGTTTTTATATGAACTTATCTTTATTGATGATGGAAGCACTGATAATTCTTGGAAAATAATAGAAGGGCTATCACAAAAACATCAAGAAGTAAAAGGATTGCAATTCCAAAAAAACTATGGTAAATCTCAAGCATTAGATGCTGGCTTCGGTTTGGCTCAAGGACGAGTAGTTATTACCATGGATGCGGATTTACAAGATAGCCCTGACGAAATCCCTGAACTTTATAAATTAATTACTGAAGAGAACTTCGATTTAATATCTGGATGGAAAAGGAAACGATACGATAATGTTGTAACCAAAAATATTCCCTCAAAATTGTTCAATTGGGCTGCTCGCAAAACATCTGGATTAAAACTACACGACTTTAACTGTGGTTTAAAAGCCTACAAAAACGAGGTTGTTAAAACAGTAAAAGTAAGCGGTGAAATGCATCGATACATTCCTGTGTTAGCTAAAAATGAAGGTTTTAATCGTATTGATGAAAAAGTAGTGCAACATCAAGCTCGTAAATACGGAGTTACTAAATTTGGTATGGATCGTTTTGTAAACGGTTTTTTAGACTTAATCACCATTTCATTTCTTTCAAAATTTGGAAGAAGACCAATGCACTTTTTTGGTTTATGGGGAACATTAATGTTTATTTTTGGTTTTTTCTCAGCTTTCTTCATAGGAGCTATGAAAATATACCAACTTTCTACAGGAATAAAAGCCATATTAGTAACAAGCAACCCATGGTTTTACATTGCCTTAACCTCAATGATTTTAGGTACTTTACTTTTTTTAGCTGGTTTTTTAGGTGAGTTAATCATCAAAAGTAATCCACAACAAAAACATTATACAATCAAAGAAAAACTGAATTTTTAAACCCGTATCTTTGTACGTTTTTAAATTTTACATATGAAAGAGATTTTAAACAACGCCAAACAATGGTTATCTGATACATTTGATTCAGAAACACAACAAGAAATTCAGCAGCTAATTGATATTAATGCTGACGATTTAGCCGATCGTTTTTATAAGAATTTAGAATTTGGGACAGGTGGAATACGTGGTATTGTAGGAGCAGGAACCAACCGAATAAATAAATACACTTTAGGAAAAGCTACTCAAGGTTTAAGTAATTATTTACATAAAACACACTTAAATAAAGAATTAAAAGTAGCTATTGGGTACGATTGTCGTCATGATAGTGAATGGTTAGCTAAGGTGGTAGCTAACGTATTATCTGCTAACAATATTCAAGTGTTTTTATTTGAAGATATGCGTCCTACTCCAGAATTATCATTTGCTGTAAATTATTTAGGTTGTGATGCAGGAATTGTACTAACTGCTTCTCACAACCCTCCTGAATACAACGGTTATAAAGTATATTGGAATGATGGTGGACAAATTGTTCCTCCTCAAGATCAAGAAATTATTAATGAAGTAAACTCTTTAGCTTTTGCAGATATCAACTTCAATGCTAATGAAAATTTAATTAGCTCTGTTGGAAGTGAAGTTGACGAAGCTTTTTGGGAAGCTTCCTTAAAAAATGGAGCATTCGATGTTAAGGGGCGAGAAAATTTAAAAATAGTATTTACCTCATTACACGGAACTTCTATTAAACTTATTCCAGAAGTTTTAAAACGGGCAGGATATACTCAAGTTCATATTGTTGAAGAACAAGCTACTCCTGATGGGGACTTTCCTACAGTTAAATCTCCAAACCCTGAAGAACCAGCTGCTCTTAAAATGGCTGTTGATTTAGCAAATAAAATTGACGCTGATATTGTATTAGGAACCGATCCTGATTCAGACAGAATAGGTGTTGCTGTAAGAGATTTAGATGGAAATATGACCTTGTTAAACGGAAATCAAACTATGAGTATGATGACCGACTTTTTAATTAATGACTGGAAAAAACAAGGTAAATTAAACGGAAATCAATTTGTGGGTTCTACGATTGTTTCCACTAATTTAGTGAATGAAATTGCAAATTCATACGGAGTTGAAACTAAAGTTGGATTAACTGGTTTTAAATGGATAGCTAAAATGATAAAAGACCATCCTGAACTTAACTTTATTGGTGGTGGTGAAGAAAGTTTTGGTTATATGGTAAGTGATTTTGTTCGTGATAAAGATGCGGTTACCTCTGCCCTACTTGCCTGTGAAATAGCCGCTGATGCGAAAGCTAATAACAGTTCTTTCTATAAAGAGCTATTGAATTTATATACACGTCATCATTTTTATAAAGAGCATTTAATTTCTTTAGTAAAAAAAGGAATGGATGGTGCGCAACAAATCAAACAAATGATGGTTGATTTACGTTCCAATCCGCTAACAGAAATTGATGGCTCTAAAATTGAGTACTTGTATGATTATCAATCTTCAACAAGAAGAAATTTACTAACTGGTGAAGAAACAACAATTGATATTCCTAAATCAAATGTATTGATTTATCATACCGAGGATGGAACAAAAATCGCAGCTCGTCCGAGTGGTACTGAACCAAAAATAAAATTTTATTTTAGTGTAAAAACAAAATTAGATACTGTAAATAAAATCAATGATACAGAAGTTAATTTAGACGCTAAAATTCAACGTATTATAAAAGAATTAAATCTATAATGGACTATTTTAAAAAGATTATTAGATATGCTATTCCGTACAAAAAGTATGGATATTTAAACGTATTATTTAATATCTTATATGCCCTTTTTTCTACGCTTTCTTTTTTAGCATTGATACCAATGCTAGATGTCATTTTTAAGCCTGACGCACCTAGGATTACTAAAAAACCTGTTTTTGAAGGAATTACAAAAATAATAGAGTATTTTAAAGGTAATATTTCTTTTTATATAAATGAAGTTGCCGGTGATGACAAATCCAAAGCTCTAATGGTTGTAGTTGGTTTAGTTATTATTACTTTCTTCTTTAAAAACATCTTTAACTACTTAGCGATGTACTTTATTACATTTTTAAGAAATGGTGTTTTAAAAGATATTCGAAACGATCTATATAAGAAAACAATAGAGTTACCTATTGCCTATTTTTCAGAAAAAAGAAAGGGTGATACTATGGCGCGAATTGGAACTGATGTATTAGAAATTCAGCATTCATTTTTATCGGTTTTGGAAATGTTGGTAAGAGAGCCTTTAACTATTATATTTACTATTACAGCAATGATAGCCATTAGCTTTAAACTTACCCTTTTTGTGTTTGTTTTTATCCCTATTTCCGGATATGTTATTTCTCTAATTGGTAAAAGCTTAAAGCGAAAGTCAGATAGTGTACAAAAAGAGCAGGGATATTTTTTATCACTTTTAGAAGAAACTTTAGGGGGATTAAAAGTGATTAAAGGCTTTACCGCAGAAAAAGAATTTCAACAAAAATTTGAAAAATCAACCAATCGTTTTTACCACTTTTCTAATACACTACTTAATAGAACAAATTTAGCAAGTCCAGCTAGTGAGTTTTTAGGAATTGGTGTTATTGCTGTATTACTTTGGTATGGAGGTATATTAGTTTTAGAAGAAGGTACCTTACAAGGAGAAGATTTCATTGCTTATATGGGATTAGCTTATAATATTTTAACACCTGCTAAAGCTATTTCTAAAGCTAGTTACGGGGTTAAAAAAGGAAACGCTGCTGCCGAACGTATTTTAGAAGTTTTAGAAACTGAAAATCCTTTAAAAGATATTCCTAATGCTGTTGACAAGAAGACTTTTGATACTAAAATCATAATGGAAAACGTTTCTTTTAAATATGAAGATCATTATGTTTTAAAAGATTTTTCCTTAACTATTCCTAAAGGAAAAATGGTCGCTTTGGTAGGACAATCAGGAAGTGGTAAATCAACCATTGCTAACTTATTAACTCGTTTTTATGATGTAAACAAAGGCACTATTCTACTTGATGGAATAGATATAAGAGACCTTAAAATACATTCATTAAGACAACTAGAAGGCTTAGTTACACAAGACTCTATTCTATTTAACGACACCGTAAAGAACAATATTACTTTAGGAGTTGAGGGTAAAAGTGACGAAGAAATCATAGAAGCTGCTAAAATTGCCAATGCACACGAGTTTATAAAAGATTTACCAAATGGTTATGACACCAATATTGGAGATAGCGGAAATAAATTGTCTGGTGGACAAAAACAACGCTTAAGTATTGCGCGTGCTGTTCTTAAAAATCCACCAATCATGATTTTAGACGAAGCAACTTCTGCTTTAGATACTGAGTCAGAAAAACTAGTACAAGATGCTTTAGAAAAAATGATGCAAAACAGAACCTCTGTTGTGATTGCACACCGTTTATCTACCATTCAAAAAGCAGATATAATTGTAGTAATGAAAAAAGGCAAAATTGTAGAACAGGGAACTCACGAAGAATTAATATCTAAAAGCGGAACTTACAAAAAGTTGGTAGAAATGCAGTCTTTAGGGTAACAAGTAAAAAAGAGAAGCATATAATATGCTTCTCTTTTTATTTTGATGTATCTATTATTGTTGTTTACTCACTTATTTTCAACCCTAACTGTACTCCTTTTTCTAACATAAATTGATAAGAAGCTTCGTGTTCATTTGGAATTTCACCATCTAAAATTGCTTCTTTTATAGCTTCTTTTATTTGACCAATTTCTCTACACGGTTGTAGGTTAAAGGCTTTCATAATCTCTTCACCAGTAATTGGTGGTTGAAAATTACGAACTCTATCACGCTCTTCCACCTCTTTAATCTTTTGGCGAACTATTTCAAAGTTTTTGTGATAACGTTTAAATTTTTTAGGATTTTTTGTTGTAATATCTGCTTCACACAACGTCATCAATGCATCTACATCATCTCCTACATCAAAAATTAAACGACGTACAGCAGAATCTGTCACTTCACTTGCTAAAACTATTGGTCGAGAGCTTAACATTACCATTTTCTGAACAAACTTCATCTTATTATTCAATGGCATTTTTAAACGTTTAAATAACTTATATACCATTTTAGCCCCTACAAATTCATGTGAATGAAATGTCCAACCTATTTTTTTATGGTAACGTTTGGTTGGTGCTTTACCTATGTCATGTAATAATGCTGCCCAACGAAGCCAAACATCATCGGTATTTTGAGCGATATTATCAACTACTTCTAACGTATGGTAAAAATTATCTTTGTGTTTTTGCCCCTCTACCTCTTCTACTCCTTTTAAAGCTATCAATTCTGGCAGAATTCTTTCTAGTAGTCCTGTTTTTTCTAGTAGTAAAAAACCAATTGATGGAACTGGGGCCTCTAATATTTTATTCAACTCAACCACAATACGCTCACGAGTAATAATATCAATTCTCGTTGTATTTTTTGTAATTGCGTTTAACGATTTCTCTTCTATTTCGAAATTTAATTGTGTTGCAAAACGAATGGCACGCATCATACGCAACGGATCGTCAGAATATGTTATATCTGGATCTAGCGGCGTTCTTATAATTTTAGCCTCTAAATCAGCTATTCCCCCAAAAGGATCTAATAACAACCCAAAATTATCTTCGCTTAAACTCAATGCTAGTGCATTAATGGTAAAATCACGTCTGTTTTGATCGTCTTGTAACGTTCCTTCAGAAACTTTAGGGTTTCTACTATCTTCTGAATACGATTCTTTACGAGCACCTACAAACTCTATTTCAACGTCTTTGTAACGTAACATAGCTGTTCCATAAGTCTTAAATACTTGAACTTTTGGTTTCGTAGGTAACAAATCTGCTACTTTTTGAGCTAATTCTATACCACTACCTACAGCTACCACATCTACATCTTTGGCAGTACCACGTTGTAAGATAAAATCACGTACAAAACCACCAATTACATAACTTTCTAATTGTAACTCTTTGGCGGCTTGGGATATATATTGAAATATTTCGGCAGAAATTGCTTCTTTAAAATATTGTTTTTGCATACAAATTATTCTCTAATCACAATAACATCGTCACCTTCAATTTTTAAAATCGTTGAAGACTTTTCTGCTATTTTCTCTTGATGCAAATCTACCACATAATCTACATTCTTTAAAATTGCTTCGCTTATTTCTGAAAATGATTTTGGTGTGGGCTCTCCACTTACGTTTGCAGAGGTAGAAACAATAGGTTTTCCAAATTCTTTAATTAACTGAATACAAAATTCATCTTTCGGAATTCGTATAGCAATCGTGTTATCAGAAGCGATTGTATTAGTTGCTAACCTTTTTGGGTTATTATAAATAATAGTAGTAGGCTTTACTGATGTCCTTAAAGTTTCTAAAGCTTTTTCAGGGATACTTTCTACATGGTTTTGCAACATTTCAATAGAGTCAACCAAAATAATTAGACTCTTCGATTCTTCTCTATTTTTTAATTTATATATCTTTTTTACAGCCTCTTCGTTAGTAGCATCACAACCTAACCCCCAAACAGTATCTGTTGGGTATAAAACTATGTTACCTTGTTGTAAGTTATCTAGTATCTTGTTTAACATGATTTATAATGAATACTTCTCTTCTAACCAATTTAACACATAGTTTAGCTTTTCTTTAGGACATTGATCTAAACTCTGCATATTTAAAAATAATTTACTTTCTTTTTTAGTAATAATATTCAGCTTATATTTTAACCAAGTAAATGATTTTTTATAGTTCTGAATATACACCAATTGATAGTCATTTTTTAAAATCGCTGTTTTATTTCTAATTTCAATATGATTGGCTAATCCTTGAGGAGTGTATTGCTCAGCATTTCTAAACTTATGCTTTATGTTAAGGGTTTCAACTTCTTTATGCTCTTTGAAAAATTCTTTAAAGGTAAATTTCCTTAGAGGGTATGGTGTATGATGAAATTTATAATATTTGTTAAACCCAACTAATTTAGCGCTCATTTCCTGAGCTTTCTTATGTCCCGCTCGTTTCTTTTTCTTTTCAGAATTAAATAAACGTTTGTAAAAAATATCTTCGTTAAACTTTAACCACTTTCCTCTGACAACTGGTTTACCTTCAACAAAAAAATCTGATATTTTTACTTCTTTTAATAAAAACATATCATCATTAAAATAGATAAAATGCTCTGATAAATTCGGAATATCATACAGTTTTGTTTCTATCGGGCGGCAATTAAAAACTGGTAAAAATTGAGTATCTTCTTTAAAAACAGCTTGATGATCTACAACAAAAACATTTTTATATGCTCCTTCTTTCTTGTTTTTCAGAAACTTTGGGGTTTGATTGTCCGTTACTACAAATATATTTCTAATAAAAGGGGCAAACTTAAGAATTGAATTAACAGTAAATTTAATCTCTTCTACTTGATCAAACCTTGTTCTAAAATTTTTGTCGTTTACCTTAGCTTTATCTTCAACATAAGGTAACATCTTTTTTTGATGATTTATATCATTACCATCTACCCAAGTAATTACTGCATCTACAGGGAAACTCATACTAATAAGAATATTATATTTTTTTTATTACTTTTCTACCATTAAGTTTTGGTAAAACAAACATATCTCCTATGATTTTATTGTACTTGTCTGGCTCATACTCTTTTCTTCCATCCGAAGGATAAAAAGTCATTTCACCAAAAACTATTTTATCACGTATCGAATAAAAATCAACTCTTACAAATGGAAATTTATCTGCTAATTTTTCAGATAACTCAATCATTTTCTCAAAGGTTTCTGGTTTTTTTACCTCTTCTGTTATTCTATTTATTTCAGGCATTTTATTGAATGGAAGTTGTTTAAAATCTACATTAAAATTAGCAATTTTAAGTAGTTCTGCTCTGTCATAATGAACCTCCATAAACTTGACCTTTCCATCAAAGCAATAAAATTTATAATCTGTTAAAGAACCGCGTTCTTCATCTTCTATAAATTTTTCAGCAATTAATCTTGGAGCTACATCTTTATACGCCCATTCTTGACCTGCTCTGTAGTATTGATTAGTTGACTGCCACTTTTTAATTGTTTTTTTTACCTTTTTTAAATCTAATTTAGATTTATCACGGCATAAAATATTGTAGCTACTAGCATGAACAGCTTTTAAAACAAACTCGTTAGGTAGCTTATCAAAATCTATTTCAGAAAAAGACTTATAAACACCATACAATTCATTTAAGTATTCATCACCTATTTTTTCTTTAACATACTCTCTTACCGCATATTTATCAACTAATTGGTTTAATATTTTAGGACGATAATAAAGTTTATACCATTGAAGCTTTTCGTTAAACTCTATAGGGTTTTCTAAATTTAATTTTTTCCCTGTAAAATACTCGTATAAATAGGGTAAAAAGACCTTTTCTGGCAAAAAGGTCATTTTTTTCAAAAACCGTAAAACAAATCTATTCATTCTATATACATCAAATAGTTAAATTGTTTTTTACAAGAGCATAAGTTAAGTTTTTTTATTTTATAACTTTCCTTCCTTTCAAATCAGGTAATTTAATCATATCTCCAATAATTTTATTATACTCTTTAGGGTAAAAATCATCTCGTCCATCTGTAGGATAAAATGTCATCTCTCCAAAATAAGCTTTACCATCAACCGAATAAAAATCTACCCTTACAAAAGGAAAATCTGCTGCTAATTTTACAGCTAACTCTTTTAGTTCTTCAAAATTTGAAGGTTTACTTACAGACTTATGATATTTAATTCTCCATCTAAAAGGACATTCCACCCAATTTAAATCATAGAAATATTTTCCTACAGAACTTGATTGTGCCACTAAAAACTTAGGTTTTCCACCGAAACAGTAAAACTTATAATCTATCAGGTCTTCTGTTTCTTTATCTTCTAAGTATTTTTCAGCAATAAGTCTTGGCTTTACATCTTTATATGCCCATTCTTGCCCCGTTCTGTAATATTGATTTGTAGCCTGCCATTTTCTGACAGTTCGTTTTACTTTTTTTAGGTTTAATTTACTTTTATCTCTACAAATTATATTATAGCTACTTGCGTGAACGGCTTTTAAAACAAACTCGTTAGGTAGCTTATCAAAATCTATTTCAGAAAAAGAATTATAAACACCATATAATTCATTCAAATACTGGCTTCCTATTTTTTCAATTACATACTCTCTCACAGCATATTTGTCAACTAATTGGTTTAATATCTTAGGATGATAAAAAGCCTTTAACCATTGTAATTTTTGGTTAAATTCTACTGGGTTATCTAAATCTAATTTTTTACTTGTATAATATTCATACGCCCACGGTAAGTACATTTTTTGAGGTAAAAAAGTTAGCTTTTTTAAAAACCGTAAAACGGATCTGTTCATATTCTTCTCTTAAACCGCTACATCATACTCTCTAAGAGCATCATTCAACGAAGTTTTCTTGTTTGTACTTTCTTTACGTTTACCTATAATTAAAGCGCAAGGTACTTGATATTCGCCAGCAGCAAACTTCTTAGTATAACTTCCAGGAATCACAACTGAACGTGCTGGAACTACACCTTTCATTTCAACTGGCTCACCACCTGTAACATCAATAATTTTAGTACTCATGGTTAATACTACATTCGCACCTAAAACAGCCTCCTTCTCTACTCTAACTCCTTCAACAACAATACAACGTGAACCGATAAAAGCTCCGTCTTCAATAATTACGGGTGCTGCTTGTAAAGGCTCTAAAACCCCTCCTATTCCTACTCCACCAGATAAGTGTACGTTTTTACCTATTTGGGCACAAGAACCAACTGTTGCCCAAGTATCTACCATCGTTCCTTCATCTACATACGCTCCAATATTTACATAACTAGGCATTAAAATAGTTCCTGCTGAAATATAGGCCCCGTGACGTGCTACTGCATTTGGTACTACACGAATTCCTTTTGCTTCATAACCTCTTTTTAATGGAATTTTATCGTGGTACTCAAAAATACCAGCCTCTAATGTTTCCATTTTTTGGATTGGGAAATATAACACTACTGCTTTCTTTACCCACTCATTTACCTGCCATCCATTGTCAGTTGGCTCAGCAACACGTAAATCTCCTGCATCTAATAAATCTACTACTTTTCTAATAGCATTAATCGTAGTTTCTTCTTGTAACAACTCGCGGTTATCCCACGCTTTTTCTATAATTGATTGTAATTCTGTCATTTTTCTAAATATTTTCAGCAAAAATAAAACTGCTTTCCATAATACACCGCGAAGATACATTTTTTAAACAGATATTTCTTCCTTGTTTAATTTAGCTACCTTTGCAAAAACTTATAGAATGGGCAGAATAGTAGCCATAGATTTTGGAAAAAAAAGAACAGGAATTGCGGTAACCGATGAGCTTCAAATTATTGCCTCAGGATTAACAACTGTAAACACCTCTGAACTTACCGCATTTTTAAAAGACTATACACAAAAAGAAAATGTAGAGCTCTTTTTAGTAGGAAAACCAAAGCAGATGGATAATTCTGATAGTGAAAGTGAAGTACTCATAACTCCTTTTCTTCAAAAGCTTGAAAAAACTATTCCTTCTATCCCTATAAAGCGTGTAGATGAGCGTTTTACCTCTAAAATGGCTTTTCAAACTATGATTGATAGCGGTTTGAAGAAAAAACAACGTCAAAATAAAGCTTTGGTAGACGAAATAAGTGCGACAATCATCTTACAATCGTATTTATACAACAAATAATTTTCTACCAAAAGCATTCTTTGTATTTTTGCGTTCCTTAAAATTAAAAAGTAAATGATTTTACCCATTGTAGCATACGGTGATCCCGTTTTACGTAAAGTAGGCAAAGAAATCGATAAAGACTATCCGCAGTTAGAAAAACTAATTGCCGATATGAAAGAAACTATGTACAATGCTAACGGACTTGGTTTAGCAGCTCCTCAAATAGGAAAAGACATTCGTTTGTTTATTATTGATGCTTCTCCTTTTGCAGAAGATGACGATTTAAGTGAAGAGGAAAAAGAAGTTTTTAAAAACTTTAATCGCGTATTTATCAATGCTAAAATCATTGAAGAAGAAGGTGAAGAATGGGCTTTTAACGAAGGATGTTTAAGTATTCCTACCGTTAATGAAGATGTTTTTCGTCAAGAAAAAGTTACTATTGAATACCAAGACGAAAACTTTGAAAAACACACAGAAACGCTAAGCGGATTACCTGCACGTGTTTTTCAGCATGAATACGATCATATTGAAGGAGTTTTGTTTACTGACAAACTTTCTTCTTTAAAGAAACGATTAATTAAAAAGAAACTAGACAATATTTCAAAAGGAAAAGTAAACGCAGGATATCGCATGCGTTTTCCTAATGCTAAAAGATAATAGTTATACACTAAAAACATTAAGACATGGAATTTAACAAAATTATATCGGTAACAGGCAAGCCAGGTTTGTATGAAATCTTATCACAAACTAAAACAGGAGTTATCGTAAAATCTATTGTTGATGGTAAACGTTTTCCTATTACTGCTACACATAACGTAAGCTTATTAGAAAACATCGCAATTTACACCTATGAAGAAGAAGTGCCTTTAGCTCAAGTACTTAAAAATATTGCTGATAAAGAAGAAGGTAAAGAAGCAATTTCTCACAAAGAAAGTGCGAATAAATTAACTACTTATTTTAGCGAAGTATTACCTGATTATGACGAAGAGCGTGTATATGCTTCAAACATTAAAAAAGTAATTCAGTGGTACAATATCTTAGCGAAAGCTAGTTTTGACTTTAGTACATTAATTGAAGCTGAAGAAACAACTACAGAAGAAGCTTAAATCGTGAATACTCGTAAGCAACAGTTAACCGCCTTTAATCGTTTGTTAGACATCATGGATGACCTTCGTGAGAAATGTCCGTGGGACAAAAAACAAACCTTAGAAAGTCTACGTCACTTAACTATTGAAGAAACCTACGAGTTAGCAGATGCTATTTTAGACAACGATTTACAAGAAATAAAAAAAGAACTAGGCGATGTGCTTTTGCACATCGTCTTTTATGCTAAAATAGGTAGCGAAAAACAAGCTTTTGACATTGCTGACGTTGCCAATGCTATCTCAGACAAACTCATCGACCGTCATCCGCATATTTATGGCGATGTAGTTGTTGAAAACGAAGAAGACGTTAAGAAAAACTGGGAAAAGCTCAAACTAAAAGAAGGTAATAAATCGGTTTTAGAAGGCGTTCCTAAAAGTTTACCTGCAGTAGTAAAAGCCAATCGTATTCAAGATAAAGTTGCAGGTGTAGGTTTTGATTGGGAAGAACCCCATCAAGTGTGGGAAAAAGTTCAAGAAGAGCTTTCTGAGTTGAACGACGAAATCAAAAACAACAATCAAGAGCAAATAGAAAAAGAATTTGGAGACGTTTTGTTCTCCATGATTAACTACGCGCGATTTATTGGTGTAAACCCTGAAAACGCACTGGAAAAAACCAATAAAAAATTCATCAATCGCTTTCAGTATTTAGAAGAAGCTGCTAAAAAAGAAGGCAAGCAACTTTCTGACATGACCCTCGCTGAAATGGATGTGCATTGGGAAAATTCAAAGAAATTTTTCAAATAAACTTAATTGGGAAAATTCAAAGGAATTTTTCAAATAAACTTAATTGGGAGAATTCAAAAGAATTTTTCAAATAATCGACTACCGTCATTCCGAATAAAATGAGGAATCTTTCTCTATAGAATCACAATATCATTTAAAGTTATAAACATACGATTATAAGATTTCTCAGTTGTACCTCCTTCGAAATGACAACTTGTAACCGTCATTCCGAACGCGAGAGAGGAATCTCACTCAATAAAGTTCCAAATACTCTTATTGAATACTCCTGACACACTTTATTGAATACTCCCTTGAATAGTCTCTCAGCGTGACGCGCTGAACGATCCTCAACGCAACGAAACCATCAGCGTGACGCGTTGAACAATCCTCAACACAACGAAACCATCAGCGTGACGCGCTGAACGATCCTCAACACAACGAAACCATCAGCGAAGCTCGCTGAACGATCCTCAACACAACGAAACCATCAGCGTGACGCGCTGAACAATCCTCAACACAACGAAACCGTCATTCCGAACGTGAGAGAGGAATCTCACACAATGAGACTCTAAATACTCTTTAGAATTACAAACATTCTATTATAAGATGTAACTCTCCTGAACCCAGAGTTTTCTCACACTTCGCTATCGCTTGGTTCGAAATGACAAATTGTAACCGTCATTCCGAACGCAAGAGAGGAATCTCAATCAATGAATCTCCAAATAACCTTTAAAATTACAAATACTCAACTATAAGATTTCTCACACTTCACTATCGCTTGGTTCGAAATGACAAATTGTAACCGTCATTTCGAACGCGAGAGAGGAATCTCGCTCAATGAAGTTCCAAGTACTTTTTAAAGTCACAAACACTCTATTATAAGATTTCTCAGTCGTACCTTCTTCGAAATGACAAATTTTGTATTTTTACTCTATGGATATAATCATCATCACCGGAGGAAGTAAAGGAATCGGTAAAGCCTTAGCCGAAAAATACGCACAAGAAAACTATAGAGTGTACTCACTATCTAGAAGCATTTTGGATTTGGAAAATGTAGTACAGCTTTCTGTAGATTTATCTGATACCAAAGCCACACACAACACGTTTAAAATGTTATTAGACGAAATTCAGAAATTGGAGGTTTCATCGATTACCTTGGTGAATAATGCGGGAAGACTCGGTACCATAGCAAACCTAGAAAATATTCCTTCGGAAGATATTGCCAAAAGTATTCAACTCAACACCACTACTCCACTGATTTTATCCAGTTTGTTTATCAAAGCCACACAACAGTTAACCTGTAAAAAACAAATAATTAGTATCTCATCTGGAGCAGCCGTAAAACCGTATGAAGGTTGGAGTATTTACTGTACGTCTAAAGCAGCTATTGACATGATGACCAAAACCATTGCTGCAGAACAAAACGAGCTTGAACATGGAATAAAATGCAATGCTATTTATCCTGGTGTAGTAGATACCAACATGCAAACTGATATTAGAAATACCAATGAAAAAGATTTTAAAAACGTACAACGCTTTATCGATTTAAAAGAAAACGACCAACTCTATACACCAGAATATGTTGCGGAAATCATTTTTACCATAGACACCCAAAACAAACTACAAAATGGGGATATTGTTGATATTCGGAATTTTGAAAAATAACTTAACTTGATTCCTATCTCAAATTCTACTACCTTTAGCTAACGTTGAATATAAGTCATTGAATGGATTTATATTCTCAATCGAGTTTTAAAAACCGTGCTTCATAAGTTAACTTTTACTCAATTTCAACATCGCTTTTGACACGCTTAATGTACTTTTATCGTATTCTTCATGACCATAACCATGCTTTTCATTTAATTCATAAAATTCTTTATATATGACAAATGGATTTTGTGATTCACCAACCCATTTCACTACAATATCTAAAATCTCATTCATAACTGGCTGAAAGGTCATTCTTCCATCAGATTTTCTGATTCCATTATTATCAGACTTACGTTTTCCTGAATTTA
Source organism: Tenacibaculum gallaicum (assembly GCF_003387615.1). Lineage (GTDB taxonomy): Bacteria > Bacteroidota > Bacteroidia > Flavobacteriales > Flavobacteriaceae > Polaribacter > Polaribacter gallaicus. The sequence continues at coordinate 122,389 of NZ_QUNS01000005.1, forward strand.
GAAAAATATTTTTCTCATCATAAATGATTTTTCTTACTTCTTTAAACTCTTTCCCTTTTGGCAAATAATCCATCAGTAGTTTACGAATTCCTTTATAATAAATGTTATACTTTTCTTCAGGGTTTTCAAACTCTTTCCCTATTAATTCTCGTAATTCATCTATTTCTTCAAGTTTACCTTCTTCAGAATTTATAGTTAATTGTTTACCTATTTTTTCATTTGCCTGCTGTAAAAGTTCCATTCTTTCCAAATCAGCTTCTGACAGTTCAACTTTTTTCTTAATGTCTTTATCTTTTGCCATAATAATTATATTATCTAATTTCTAAAATCGATTTAATTCGTTCACTCGTTTCCTTAATACTAATATCATCCCATGAAATAGGACTTAACTTACTTAATGCCTCTTTATAATTTGGATAAAAATTTCTGAATGCTGCATGATCATTTTTATCATATAGTTTGTCTTGGTACCAAGTGTAAAAAGAATAAACTATTGAAACATGAATTTCATTTTGTTCAGCAAATTTTGATACTAAAAAAGGATTATTAATGTACTTTTTTATATAATGAAATTTATCTTCTGCCATAAAAAATTCTCGAGCAAATGAATCTGCTTTATCTTCAATTAAAAATAAATCGTCATCACCTGTTAGATGAAAACTATTAGTCTCTATCAAATCGAAATCAAATAACACATGATGTAATTCATGCAAAAGTGTAAACCAAATAGTAGGATATTTTTTATTAAAGTCAGTAAGAACAATACAAGGTTTTCCATTTACAACAAATGTTCCACCTCTAACTTGAGTTGTTGACAAATAGTCTTGAAAAATTACTGTGACACCAATGTTATAAAGCGCTTTGCAAACAGTAAAAAGACCTTCTTTAACATCCTGCGAATAAGGCTTAACTTTTACTATTAAGTCTTTTAATCTACCTCTATCATATTCATTTGGATTGTCAATTATTCTAAAAGTTTGATAAGCCGACTTTATCCAAAAATCTTTCATTTTATCCGAAAAATTCCTTTTTGTTTTACTATATAAAGGTTCAACAAGTTCGTCTTCATATTCTTGGATAGATGAATAACCAAAAAATGTAAGAACTTTACCTACTAATTCATCAGTTTCATAATCTTTATCAAAGAAACCAAGTTTAGTTAAAGTCTTTACATCAAAATTCTTTAATAAAAAAGTTGCTTTTCTTGCCTTATCAATTGAACCGATATTATTCTTATTTTGATTATTTAATACAATCTGAATAAATTTATCAATATTAATTTCTAAAAATTCAGCAATTTTAACCACATGGATTAAATTCGGCTGTTTTGCTGTACCACTAATTATTTGTTCAAAAACATCTTTGTCAATATTCAAAAGTTTTAAAGCCTTCGTTTTACTAACATTATAATCAATTAGTTTTTGTTCAAATTCATTTCTAATATCAAAACTTTCATCATCAGAAAAAATTGATTTTAGTAAATCGTCAATGTTGGATTCTTTCATTAAAAGAGTATTTACCCTGCAAATATAATCATTTATTTGACATATATTAACATTTAAGGGAAATTACCCTTAAAAAAACCACACCCAACACCATGTATAATTAATTGCTAGGTTCTAGCCTACTTACGAAAATCCTCGCGGATTTTCTATTCGGTTTTTATTTGCAAAATAAGTTAATTAAATACGCTACTATATCATAAACAAAACATTACCAAATTTAAAACTCTCTAATAAGCATCCACATCAATAATAAAACGAATCGGTCTAAAATCTTTGACCGCTTCAAACGTATTTTTAATTTTTTGTAGCTGCTCTTTTGTCTTTCCTAACGATTGTTTGGGTGGAATTTTAATCACTAAATTCTTAATATACTGGTTTCGAATACGAGAAACCGCAGGCGCTGTGGGTCCTAACACATTTTCATGAAACACATTTTGTAACGCTTTTGCTAACCAGTTGATACCGTTATCAACACGCGTGTAATCTTTGTGCTTTAAGGTAATTTTTATCAAACGATAGTATGGCGGGTAATGGAACTGCCAACGATCTTGCAACTGTTCTTTATACATTTCTGTATAATTGTTGGTCGATACTTGCTGTAAAATCTGATGATACGGATTGTAAGTTTGTATCGCTACATTTCCTTGTTTTTTGGTACGTCCAGCCCTACCCGACACTTGCACCATTAACTGAAAAGCACGCTCATGAGCTCTAAAATCAGGAAAGTTGAGCATAGAATCTGCATTGAGGATTCCTACCAACGATACATTTTCGAAATCCAATCCTTTAGAAAGCATTTGCGTTCCTACCAAAACATCAATTTCTTGGGCTTCAAAAGACCCAATAATCTTTTGATACCCATATTTTCCTCGGGTGGTATCCAAGTCCATTCGCCCAATAGTATGATTCGGAAATAGCTCTTTGAGTTCTAACTCTATTTGCTCCGTTCCAAAACCTTTGGTGTCTAAAGTAGCACTTCCACAAGCACCACAACTGTTCGGCATCGAACGCTGATAATGGCAATAATGACATTTTAACTCCTTACGGAATTTATGGTAGGTTAAACTCACATCACAATTCGGACATTGAGGAGACACCCCACAAGTGGTACACTCTACCACAGGCGAAAACCCACGTCGGTTTTGAAATAAAATAACCTGTTCTTTTTCGTCCAACGCTTCGGTAATCATTTTTAATAAACGATCCGAAAAATGACCATTCATTTCCTTTTTTCGATGCTTTTCTTTAATGTCTATCAGCTCGATTTTAGGCAACTGAATGTTCCCGAAACGACGCGTTAATTCTATAAACCCGTATTTAGATTGTGTAGCGTTAAAATAACTCTCTATTGATGGTGTTGCAGAACCTAACAATACTTTTGCTTGGTGTAAATGACCTAATACTACCGAGGCATCACGTGCGTTGTAACGTGGTGATGGTTCAAATTGCTTGTACGACGTTTCGTGCTCTTCATCTACCACAATCAACCCTAAGTTTGAAAACGGTAAAAACAACGAAGAACGTGCTCCTAAAACAATTTGTGCTTTCGGTTTGTTTTCTAAGACATTATTCCACACCTCTACGCGTTCATTCATTGAGTATTTTGAATGGAATACCGAAATAAAGTTTCCAAAGTAGTTTTGTAAACGGGTAATGATTTGCGTAGTCAAGGCTATTTCTGGCAGTAAAAACAATATTTGTTTTCCTTCAGCAATCACTTCTTTAATCAGTTTTACATAAATTTCTGTTTTACCAGAACCTGTAACCCCGTGTAATAAACTTACTTGCTGAGTTTCAAAAGAAGTTTTTATTTGATTGAAAGCTTCCTGCTGAAATTCATTCAACTCTTTTATCTGATTCGTTTCCCCTTGATAATTGATTCGATCGGTTTGAATGTGATAAAATTCAAAAATATCTTTCTCCACCAAGGCTTTTAAAACTGCGGAAGAAGCTCCCGACTGTTCTTCTAAATCTTTTGCTTTTATCGGCTTTTTAGCTGCTACTAACTGAAAATACGTCAGTACCGCTTCTCGTTGCTTTTTAGCTCTGGAAAGTTCTTCTAAAAGTGTTTGTAAGCCTTCATTTGAATTGTAATTAGCGTGCAAACGCACATACTTAACCAGTTTAGGTTTGTAGGTTTCGTAAATCTCTTCTTTAATGTAAATCGCGCTTTTCTCTATCAATCCGTTAATGATAGGTAGTACGGTTTTCTTTCCTAAAATATCAGCAACTTGATGAATGGTTAACTGCGAATGATGCTGTAAGGCTTCAAAAATTAAAAACTCTTCATCGGTTAAAATAGTTTCCTCAGTGAATTCCTCGTTTTTATAGATAATCGTTTCACTTTCTAGCAAAAATGCGGATGGTAAGGCTGCTCTGTACACATCACCTAACGAACACAAATAGTAGTTCGAAATCCACTGCCAATGTTGTAGTTGTTGTTCAGTTATAATAGGAGTATCATCTAATATTTGATGAATGTCTTTGGCTTCGTATACTTCGGGTGCATTTTGGTGAATATTAAACACCAATGCGGTATATATTTTACTTTTCCCGAAAGAAACGGCTACACGCATTCCTTTTTTTAAGAAAGAGGCTTCTGCTTCGGTTACCGTATAGGTAAACGTTTTTTGCAACGGAATGGGTAATATGACGTCGATGAAATATGGCATTATTCTACTATTTCTAATGGAGCTGGTGGAGGTGGTGGTGGAAATTCTATTAAATTACCCTTTTTATCAAACAACCTGAAGTCTTTTTCCAATAATATTTGAAGAGGATATACTCTCTTTAAAGAATCTATATTTTTCTTTTGAAAACCAGTAATAAAATTAAAATATGATACTGATATAGTATTCAATGCTTTATATACTCTTTCTTTAGATTTTTTAGTTAAATCGCGATACCTAAATAGTATTATACTTCTATCTGGACTATCAGAATATCCATAATCTTTTCCCCAATTTAACAACTGTCTATTTAAATACTCTTCAAAATTTTTAACACTAAGAACTTTTTCATTTTCATGAAAAAAAAGTGTTTTTTCTTCTTTAAAGTCGCCTTCCAATACAATTGTATTTTTTTCTTTAATACAAAAAGTTGGCAAATGACACTTTATAAAAAAATTAATATTTAAGGGTATATCATTATTTTGTGTTCTTACATACTGTTTCTTGTGAGTAATCTCCTCATAATACTCGCATTTTTCTATATAATTTTTGAAACTAATAATTGTATCTAAATCAAAAACAAAAGTAGAATCTGTGTTTTTCCGTGTAGGAAAAACATCTTTCATAGTTAAAGCTTGTTCCTTTACTGTTTTGGAACAAGAAATAATTAGCAGAAATAAAACAGTAAGTATGTAAAAAGTGGTTTTCTTCATCTAACATCAAAACTACACAAAAATGAGTAGATAATAAATACTAAGTTTGTGTATTTAACCTTTAGTTTGTACGGTATTTTATACTAAACTCTAAAGGATTGTTTGAGTTAATCACTTATCATTTCTAAGTACAACCTTTCTACTTTAGCTCTTGCCCATGGTGTTGTTCTTAAGAATTTTAAGCTTGATTTATAGGTTGGGTTCTTTTTAAAGGCATTTATATTCAACATCTCTCCCATATCTTCCCAACCATATTCTAGGTATAGTTCTTCTAACATGGTGGCTAGTTTTATTCCGTGAAGTGGATTATTTGGCTGTTCTTGACTCATAGCGCAAAGGTAAATATTCTATTGTAGTAATTCGTCTAACAAAATTCTAAATTTATCACTATTCCAATCGGCAGGTCCTTTTTTATCTACGACAATAGTTCCGTTCTTATCAATTATAAACGTTGCAGGAATTGAGTTACTTACTAACTGGCTGGGTACTTTTGACAAAATGTTATACGTTGGTAAATCGTAACCTTTGTCTTTATAAAAAGCCTCAATCGTTGTCCAATCCTCGTTACTCACAAATACAAACTCAACCTTGTCTTTATAATCGTTGTATAGTCTTTGAATACTTGGCATTTCGGCAATACAAGGTGGACACCACGTTGCCCAAAAATTTATAAAAACTACTTTATCCTTTATTTCATTAAAATCAATATTAGTAGTATTTAAACCTTTAAGATTCCAATTGTAGTCATTTAATGTTTCTCTTTTTTCTTTAGTAATGGTAGAAGGAGAAAACGAAACTAATCTAATAAAATATACTTTTGTAGGAGGATATAATAACAAGCCAATAATTACGACAAATATGATGTTTGAAATTGTTTTTCTGTTGAGTTTCATTAAAATTATTTTTAGCTGAATTGTCGCTTTAATCACTAGAACATTACAGAGTAATTATCTTTTCTCTTAACCTTTTTCAAATCTACCATTCTTTGCTAAGACGAGGAAAATATTAACAAACATTTGGGTACTATACTATTATAATATTACACAGATTCAACTGTATTGTTTGCTAATTTTTCAATACTTTAGCATCACTTTTTTAAATAAACAATACACAATAATGAAACCAACATGAATAAAATAATGTTTACTTATTATTCTATTCGTTAAAAGGTTACAAAAACAATAAAAAACAAACACATGAAAAATACAGCTTTATCACATGTACATGAGGCTTTGGGAGCCAAAATGGTTCCTTTTGCAGGTTATAATATGCCTGTACAATACGAAGGAGTAACTGCTGAACACGAAACTGTTAGAAAAGGAGTTGGTGTTTTTGATGTAAGCCATATGGGAGAGTTCTTTTTAAAAGGAGAAAACGCTTTGGCTTTAATTCAAAAAATATCTTCTAACGATGCTTCTAAATTAGTTCCTGGAAAAGCACAGTACAGCTGTATGCCTAATACTGACGGAGGAATTGTAGATGATTTAATTATTTACATGATCGCCGAAAATGAGTATATGTTAGTAGTAAATGCTTCTAATATTGAAAAAGACTGGAACTGGATTTCTCAACACAACGATTTAAACGTTGAGATGGAGAACCGTTCTGAAGAATGGTCGTTATTAGCTATTCAAGGGCCTAAAGCTGCAAAAGCTATGCAGTCATTAACTTCAGTAGATTTATCAACTATTAAGTTTTACACTTTTGAAATCACTGATTTTGCTGGTATACCAAATGTAGTAGTTTCTGCTACTGGATATACAGGTTCTGGTGGTTTTGAAGTATATGTAAAAAATGAAGATGCTGAACAACTTTGGAACAACGTTTTTGAAGCTGGAAAAGATTGGGGAATTAAGCCTATTGGTTTAGCTGCTCGTGACACCTTACGTTTGGAAATGGGCTACTGTTTATATGGTAATGATATTGATGATACTACCTCTCCTTTAGAAGCTGGTTTAGGGTGGATTACAAAGTTTACTAAAGACTTTGTAAACGCAGAAGCTTTAAAAGCTCAAAAAGAAGCGGGTGTTACCCGTAAATTGGTTGCTTTTGAATTAACTGAGCGTGGTGTACCTCGTCATGATTACGAAATTGTAGATGTTGATGGAAACAACATTGGTCGTGTTACTTCAGGTACTATGAGTCCGTCGTTAGGAAAAGGAATTGGATTAGGATATGTTACTATTGAAAACTCTAAAGTTGATAGTGCTATTTTTATCCAAGTTCGTAAAAAACAAATTCCTGCTAAAGTAGTGAAGTTACCTTTTTATAAAGGTTAATAATATTTCTAAAAAAAGCAGCTTTTTAAAGCTGCTTTTACCCCTTAAAGAATAATTTAATTTTCCCCAAAAAATTAAATTAAATACTCATTTTTTTACTTTGAGCACTTCAAATATCTAGAACAAAAGTGCCTTTTCAGCTTTAACTTCCTTAAAAGACATCTTTTTAGATATAAGTGTACTATTTTACACCTTAAAAGTAAAAAAGCAGTTCTTAAAAGAACTGCTTTTTTACTATAAATCAATATTTTAGCTGTTATTAGTCTTTCTTCTCATCATCTTTTGATGCTTTGTTCCAGATTTTAATTTCATCATCGGCAGTTACTCCTTCTAAAACTTCAATATTTACTCCGTCTGAAACTCCTAATTTTAATTCTCTTTTTTCAAACTCATCATCGCCCTTTTTTATCTCTACATATGGTTCTTCTGTTTTCTTATCAAAACGTAATAATGATTCTTTAATAGATAAAACACTATCTTTTTTCTCTAATACTATATCTGCGTTGGCACTATACCCTGCTCTTACAAAATAATTATCATCAAGTTTTACATCTGCTTTAATTTTAAACTGTACAGCTCCGTTTTCTTCAGTTCCTTTTGGTGCTATAAAGTTTAATATTGCTGGAAATTTTTTGCTTTCAATAGCGCCTAATGAAACCTGAATATTTGAGCCTTTTACTAATTTTCCTACCTCTGATTCATCAACTTGCCCTTCAAAAATCATTTTTTCCATATCCGCAATTGTTGCGATGGTAGTACCTTCATTAAAGTTATTTGATTGAATAACTTGGTATCCTTTTTTTACAGGGATTTCTACAACCATACCAGATGTTGTTGCTCTAATATTAGTATTTGCCCCAGCTGAACCTACTGACCCTTTCTTAATGATTTGATAGTCATTCTGAGCATTTCTTAAATCATTTTTTGCTTGATTGTATGATAATTGAGAGGCTTCAAAATCTTGACTAGAAATTACACCTTTGTCAAATAAATTTTTGTTTCTATCATACTGCGTTTTTGCATTGTTTAGTCTAATTTGTATAGAGTTAATCATTCCTCTAGCACTTTGTAACGATTGTTCGTTTGGCACTACTCTAACAGTTGCTAATAAGTCTCCTGATTTTACTATCTCTCCCTCTTCTACAACAACTTTATCTATAATTCCTGCTATTTGAGGTTTAATTTCTACTTCTTCTAAAGGAACAACTTTTCCTGTAGCTACTGCTTTTTTAACGATTGTAGTTCTGAATGGTTTCTCTGTTTCATAGGTTACCACACTTTTTTGATTTTTCTTCCCTAACCAAATTAGGATGACTACAAATAATAGTGCTACTATTCCTAAGATAATTTTTGCTCTTTTGCTCATGATTAATTGATTATTTCTTTTTTTATTCTTCTCTTAATGCTTCGATTGGTTTTACTACTGTTGCCATATATGCTGGTATTAATCCTATTAAAGTTCCTAAAATTACTAGGATTGAAAAAGCCAACATTACTATGGGTATATTTACGGTTGGATTTACTAATGTTGGATCGTCTCCACTTCCTACTGTGAAATCTAATAGAAACAGTACGAGTCCTCCAAAAATAATTCCTAACATTCCTGCTACAGTGGTTAAGAAAACGGACTCTAATACTATTTGTCTTCTTATACTTCTAGGTGTTGCGCCTAAAGCTCTTCTAATCCCAATTTCTTTAGTTCGTTCTTTTACGGTAATTAATAAGATGTTACCAATCGCAAAAACTCCTGCTATTAAGGTTGCAATTCCCACAAACCATGTTAAAAATTGCATCCCTGTTAAAAACCCCATTAGTTTATCTATTTGGTCTCCTAAGTTTACACTACCAAAGGCTCTGTTATCTTCTGGGTGTACTTTGTGCAAACTTTTTAAGGTTAACAAAATATCTTTTTCCATTTGTTTTATATCCACTCCTTCATTAGCCGTAATCATCATCCAATCTACCTTATTAGAAGTATTGTATACTTTTTGAAAAGTTGTAAAAGGAATATAGGCAGTATCTCCGTCAATATCTATAGTACTTGAAGGTTTATAGACACCTATTACCTTATAATTTACATTGCTAATTTTCACATACTGTCCAATAGGCACTTCTTTTTTATCAAACAATTGTTTGTACATGTCTTCAGAAATAACACAAACTTTAGAGTTGTTCTTTATATCATTCTGATTGAGAAATCTTCCGTAGATTAAATCTTTCTTTTGTACACGATCTAAAACTGGATAATCCCCACTAACCTGAAAATCGCCTGATTTAAAATCTTTAACAACAGTACCATTGGTTTGGTTTCTTGGTGCTAGTAGCTTTATTTCTTTGCTGTATTCTTTTTGAAGTACTTCAATATCTTTAAAGGTTAAATTAAACCTTCTTCCTTTTTGAAAGCCTTTAAAAGGCATATCGGTTCTCTGCGTCCACATAAAAACACTATTGGTAGCAAAATCTCCAAAAATTCTTTTAAAGTTATTCTCCATACCACGAGCAGCTCCCAACAACACTACTAGTATGAAAATTCCCCATAGTACTCCTACAATAGTAATACCTGTTCTTAATTTATTTTTACGAATACTTCCGTAAATTTCTTGCCAAGTGTCTGAATCAAATAAAAACTTCATAATTAGTCTGCTCTTAGTGCTACAATTGGTTTAATTTGTGCTGCCTTTTTTGCTGGTAAATACCCTGCAATTAACCCTGATAAGATTAAAATAATGGTAGCTCCTATTACAATTCCCGGACTTACACTTGGATCTTTTATAAAGTATTTTTCTAAACTGTCTCCAATAGCACTTAATATATAGGTTCCCAAACTTAAACCTAAATACCCTGCTATCGTTGTTATTAAAATAGACTCTTGAATTACCATCCCTATAATTGATGCAGGTTTTGCTCCTAGTGCTTTACGAATTCCAAATTCTTTAGTACGTTCTTTAATAACAAAAATCATAATATTACTAATACCAATAATTCCTGCAATTAAAGTTCCTGAGCCTACAAATATGACAATGAAATACAACGCAAACATAAATTGGTTAATTCCTTTGTTTGCTTCTGCCATATTTCTTACTGATAAAGCACTTTGATCATCTGGATGAATGTCTAGTTTCTTACGTAAATCTCTTTCTAATCGATTACCAAATGTAATAGCTTGATCTAAGTTTAATTTTGGATCGTACCCAATATTAATTTGACTGATATAATCGTTATTTCCATATAGTTTTTGTGCTGTTGTTACAGGCATATAAGTTAATCGTTCTTCATTATCTCCTCCTTTATCAGAAAATATTCCAACTACTTTATACGAAATTCCATCAACATTTACTCTTTTTCCTAAAGCTGGTTTCTCTCCAAATAAATCTTGTTTTACAAGTCTACCAATTACAATTACTTTAGATTTATTTTTTAAGTCTAATTCGTTAATATACCTTCCTTCATCAATAATTGTTTTTTCTAAAAATTGATGATCTGGATGTACAGCTCGTAATTGATAACTATTTTGGTTGTTCTTATAAGCAATATTTACACTTTTATATATTCTTGCTGTTAAGTGTTGAATTTTGTTTTCGTATTCATCTTTAACATAATCAAAATCTTTATTTTTTAACTGAATTCTTCTTCCTGTCTGTAATCCTTTATAAGGCTTTGAGGTTTTCCATACTCTTACAAACATAGCATTGGTTGCATCGTCTACAAAAGCTGTTTTAAACTGATTTTGTAATCCAGATACAATTCCAAATAATAGTGTAAATAGTAAAATAGCAAAGGCTACCGTGAAGCCCGATAAAGCTGAACGCAACTTGTTTTTACCAATACTTTGAAATATTTCTCTCCAGCGATCTAAATCAAACATAATTAAATTGCTTTTGCTTTATTCGTTGCTGTTTCTGTTAACTCATCACTTATAATAACACCATCTTTTAAACGAACAACTCTATTAGTTTGTTCTGCTACTTCTTCTTCGTGTGTAATTACAAAAACAGTCATTCCTTCGTCATTAATTTCTTTTAACAAATCCATTACTGAATCGGTTGTTGTAGAATCTAACGCTCCTGTTGGTTCATCTGCTAACACTACTTTTGGTTTTGTTACCAACGCCCTTGCAATTGCTACACGTTGTTTTTGACCTCCAGAAAGCTCATTTGGTAAATGGTTCGCCCATTCCTTTAGCCCTACTTTTTCAAGATATTCTAAAGCGGTTTCTAATCGTTCTTTTCTAGAAACTCCTTTATAATATAGGGGTAGTGCTACATTTTCTAAGGCTGATTTGTATGATATTAAGTTAAAAGATTGGAAAACGAATCCTAAAAACTTATTACGCAGTACAGCTGCTTTCTTTTCGTTTAAGTCCTCTATTAACTGTCCGTTTAAATAATACTTTCCTTCATCATGCGTATCTAATAAACCTACAATATTTAACAAGGTAGATTTCCCAGATCCTGAAGACCCCATAATAGATACAAATTCGCCTTCTTTTATGTGTAAGTCTAACCCTTTTAAAACATGAAGTGAGTCTTTTCCTATAGGGTAAGATTTGTGAAGATTTTCTATTCGAATCATAGTGTTAGTTAATTTTTAAATAAAAATAAATACTAATTTCTCTAATCTACTAATAAATTATTGTTAAATCATTATTTACTTTCTTACAAGACGCTTAATTTTGATTTATGTTACAAGTTAACGCTTAATTTTTCTCAAAAAATTAAATATGAACAATTTACCTAGTAATAAAAAAGTGATTTTATTTGATGGTGTTTGTAATTTTTGCAACGATAGCGTGTTAAAGGTTATAAAATACGACACCAAAAACAAATTTGTTTTTACTTCACTTCAATCGGATATAGGAAAAGAAATTACACAGTATTTAGGGGTAGATACTTCTAAAATTGATTCTATTATATTATATGAACCGAACGTTTCTTACGATATTAAATCATCAGCTGCGTTAAAAATTATGAATGGTTTTGGTGGAATCTGGAAATTAACGCAAGTTTTTTGGATATTTCCAGAGAGTCTTAGAAACTTTGTATACGATTATATTGCTAAAAATCGTTACAAATGGTTTGGTAAAAAAGAAGCATGTATGCTACCTTCTAAAGAAATACAAGAAAAATTTTTATAAAAAATAAGCTCACCAATTTGGTGAGCTTATGCATAGCATTCTTCCCATAAAAAATTAATGAAACTTTCTTTATTTTAACAGAACTTTTTTTGTTGTCCTTGTTGTTTTTAGAATATGAATCCCTCTTAATCCAGCTTCATTTATAATGTTATTTTCATTACTCTTATTTTCTATTAGAAAACTTTTTTTATAATTACCATTAATATCATAAACATCAAGCTTATATGGTTTTTCAATAGAATTTTCTTTTAAATTATAATTAACAGATGATATTTTTGAACTAGTAGGACTCTCTTTAAAAGTAATTGGTATAACAAAGGTATTATTACTTTCATCCACTTCCTCTATCTTATTATCAGGATCAATTTTCCCTATAATATAAACATTACCATAAGGCATACCTTCTGTCTTAAAATCGTTACCATCAATTATTTGAGATACTTTTCTAATAGTGTTACTGTTAATTGTAGAAACACTAGTAGAAATAGTAAAAGGAATATCAGAATCACCTAAAGAATTATTCAATGAATAATAATACTTTATCTCAGTTGGCTTAGTAGATTTCCCCCCTGAATTAAGCACTAACACTTCATTTATATTTAACTCTAATCCATATCGATAAACAATGTGTCTTTTGCTTCCTAAATCTTTTAATCTTGGTCTGCAATCCCCACATGCACTTGTTATAAATACTTCTTCAAACTTAAAGTCGGGTTTAGGGCATCCATTATTAGATTTACTTCCTGCTTCATAACGGCACTCATCTTCATTATCATACACCCCATCTCCATCAGAATCTGTATCTATAAATATCCCGTTGTTACAATCTGTACAAATATCATTTATTGAAAACACCTTTACTCCATTAGTAACACCTGAAATTAAATCTCCATTACTATCCCATTCAGCCGCTGGTCTATGTCCCCAGTTAGGGATAATACCTACAATTGTAAACTTAAAATTTCCTTCAGGAAAAGTTTTTCCGTTGTATGTAAAAGTTGATAAATCTATCAATTCACTTTTATAAGTATAAATATCATTACCTCCTGTACTTACTTTACTTATTCTATTAAACCTGTAACGTCTTCCTTTTTCATCATCATTTCTTGAAGACATATAATATTCATTTTCTCCATAGATTAAATAATCAAAATACATAATAACTGAATTATTAAAATATTCATCACTATCTTCAGGTCTAACTACTTTATATTTAATATAAAATTTATAAGGTTTATTATGTTCTTGAACTGAATTTTTTGCTAATTCAAATGTTATATTATTATTATCAATTAAAAACTCATCATGAATTGAAAACTGAGCTTTTACTTCATTTGTTAGGTTATAAAGCAATATGGTTAACAGAATTATCTTTTTCATTTTTTATAGTTTATTTGTTAGAATATTAATTAAAATAAATTTTTGAAGCTCCTAAACCTACAGGTGACGAGTAAACTTCTGATTTTGTATTTATGTCATAAACTAAAAGCTTACTCAATTTTGTAAACTCATACTTTACCGTAAATAATTCATTTCCTTTTACATTCATACCATAAATAGAACCTACACTTATTCCATCCTCAGCTAATTCTGCAGCAGTTTCACTAATACTATAAACTTTGTCTGTATCACCTTGATAGTAGTAAAGTTTGCCTTCTGATTGTGTTAAGTATGTTGCTCTTTTGTTTTCTGGAAACACTATTTCTTTTGTAACTTCATTAGTAGAAGTGTTTATAAAGCTTATCGAAGAAGTCGTTGATGTTAATACTTCTGTATAATCAGAGTTATAAGTAAGTGGCTTCCCTTCAGATAAAACAATTAGATTTCCTGCACTATCAAATGCTATATCATCAGGGTTATCTTTTACTGTTATTGTTGAAACAGCATTGTTATTATTTAAATCTACTACAGAAATAATATTATTAGATGACCAAGCTCCTTTGTGAGAAACATATAACTTGTTATTTCTGCTTACAATTTGTTCTACACCGTTAGCTAGTGAAATTGTATTCTCTTCAATAGTGTTCGTTTCAATATCTATAATAGCTAGATAATCATCATTCTCATTCGCTCCATCTCCCCAATTCGTAACATATCCTTTTCCATTTACAATAGTCATATATCTAGGATTCCCTAACCCTGTATTAATTTCTGCCTTTTTCTCAAAGGTAATTCTATCAACTACTACGATAGTATTTACATCATTTAAAATGATATAAGCATCTGTATCTGTAAATGTAATAGACTGTATTAAACCTCCTAATTGAGCGTTATTTTTTCCTGTATAAATAAAATTAGTAGCTACAGTTGATAAAGAGTTATCCACATAAGCTACAGAACCATCTTTGTTTCCGAAATTTCCTTCGGAACTGATGATTATACCATTATCGTACTTGTCTCTTATTACTTCAACTATTTTATCGTCACTAGAACAAGAAGTAAGAACTATACTTACTAAAAAAAGCTGTAAAAGTAGTTTTGTTATTTTCATTGGTTTAAAATTTATAATTTAAATTGATATTAAAATTTGTTCCAGGCATAGGACGTAAGTTTGAAAAATAATACACCTTATTAAATATATTATTTAGCGTAAACCCTATCATTGGAAGCTTTGTTTGTTTTGTAGATAAATTAAAGGTTACTCCTGCATTTTGAACATGTACTGGATCTAAAGAATAAAAATCTAAGTTTGTTTCATTAGTATACACCTTACTTTGATGTAAGCTTTGTATAAAAAAATTAAACCTTTTATAATTATAATTGATATTAAAATTTAACAAATGCTCAGGTGCATAAGGAAGTGTTTTTTTTGTTTCTGTGTTTTCTGCCAAAGTAAATGTATAGTTAGAAGAAAAATCAATAATATGCTCCCCTATCTCTTTCTTATAACTTACAAAAGTTTCTACACCTTTATTTATTACATCGTTCACGTTTCTTGGTCTCCACAAATTACTACCTCCTGTCGGTAACCAGAGAATTTTATCATTGATATAAATATAAAATAATGTAGATGTTATATTTAAACTTTTCCTTTTAAAAGAAGCTCCTAACTCTCCTTGCTTGGAACTTTCAGGTATTAAGTTTAAGTTTCCTACTACAGGCCAATACATTTCATTATAAGTAGGAACTCGATAATTTGTTGAAAAATTGGCTAGAATGTTTAATTGATTAGTTAATCTATATTCTCCTCCTACGAATAAAGACAGAGGCACATTAAAATCTGAATTAATTTCTTTTCTAACTTGTACATTTGTTACTAATTTTTCAATAGGCTGATATTTAACACTACCTACAAACGCTACAGAATTTCTTGTTTTGGTATTAATATCTGTATTCTCACCATTAATGTTTTCGTACATCGTTTTATAATTAAACGATAAAACATTAGATGATTTATAAGTTAAAGAGTGATTTAATAAAGTAGTTTTAGACTTACCAAAACTGTAATTTTCAGCATCTTTATCCCCGTAATACCTATATTCCTGCGTTAGGTAAGCTAAGTTTAGTTCTTGTTTAAACTGAGAAGAAAATGCATATTTCCACTGTAGTAAGTTTCTTTGATTAAAATCTTCGTTACGTTCACTACCAGCGGACGGATTTGGTAACCCATCAGAAAACAAACGGTTTCCATAGTATGCAGTTGAATAAAAAGATAAAAAGTTTACAGGACTAAACTTATAACCTATGACAAAATTAACTCCGTAGTTTTTGTACTTACCATTTTCATTAGTTAGGAAATTACCTTCGCTATCTTTATAACGTTCATCTATGTATGTATAATCATTATCGGAATAATTAAATGTAGACGCTAATTTCACATTCCACTTATCTGTTCCAGATGAACTTTTAAAGAAATTAGACGTTGTATTGTAACTTCCATAAGAAGTAAACAATTGAATTTTTTGATGCTCTTTAAACAGTACTTCATCTTTTAAGTGTACCGTTCCTCCTATAGCTCCTGAACCATATTCAGTACTATTCCCACCACTTTGCACAAGAATATTATCACTTATACTCGCAGAAAGTGCGTTGAAATCTGTTTGTCCGCTTCCTACAGCATTAATAGGAATACCATTCCATAACACCAACGTATTTGAAGCCGATGTCCCTCTAAAACGTGCAGTACTCACGCCTCCATTACCATAATCTCTAAATGCTATAGGACTGTTATAACGCAGAAGGTTTGTTAAGTTGATAGGGTTTTTAGCTTGTTCTTTAACTCCAATCTTTAATTCTTTCGTAGCAATGCGTTTTTTCTCTATATTTCTCTTACCATTAACTATTACTTCTTTTAATTTATTAACAGTTACAGTATCTTTTTGAGAAAAAAGATTAATCGTAAAAAACAGTATGAATATTGTTGTTATTTCCTTCATTATACATTAAACTTTTATCCCGAAAGTTTTAATTAAATTATAATAATTGGCAGGTCTCCTGGCTTGCGTCTTGTAACATACCTTCCCATTAAAAAACAGTGGTTTGAGTAATCGTTACAAGCTTAATAGCTTACAGTTGCGGGAACAGCTTCGGTTTTACACCGAATTCCCTTTTAATTTTCTTTAATAGATGATTAAAGAAAAACCAAAAATCACGGCAAATGTATCGTATTCTTATAAATTAGCAACCATCAAATCATGATAATTTGCGAATTTTGTTTGTAAGTTTTCGGGAAGCGTATAATACTCTGGATGAATCATTTTTGCCAAACATTCAATTCCCTCTACTAAAGTACCCGCTGAAGATTGTGTAAACATGGCAAAGTCGGCAATATACACTTGTTTATTTTTTACCGCTCTTAAAGACGTCCATTCCTCTCTCTCTTCTAAAAACCTCATATCTTCAAGTGTCCTGTCAATTCCGTATCCGCAAGGAGCGATAATCAATACCTCTGGATCGTATTTTACAATTTTATCCCAAGAAATTACAATACTATCTCCTGATGGATGCGATAATAAATCAATACCACCTGCATACCCTATTTGATGAGGAATCCAGTGCCCGCAATTGAACAACGGATCAATCCACTCTAATAACATCACACTTTTCGACTGGATTCTATGCTCACGTTGCACATCAACAATACCATAAACACGCTTTTTTAATCCACTCACATACGCCTCTCCTACTGCTTCCTGCTTCATTGCTTTTGCAATAGTTAATGCATTCTCAAAAACATCTTCTAAAGAGTTTGGAGTAATCGATATTAATTCTGGAACCTTTGGCAATTTATAAGCTGATTTTGCCACAGATTCTGTGTCTATCTGGCAAACATCACAAACATCTTGTGTAAAAACAATATCGGGTGCTAAACGTTCTAAAACAGGTTCATCTACATAATACAATGTCTTTCCTTCAGCCTTGGTTTTAGAAAAAATAGCGGTGATTTCTTTACTTGTTAAGACTTTTCCTTCCAACTTATATCGAACAGCTACTTCTTTTTCCTGTAAAGCTACTTCTGGACACTCAAAAGTTATTCCGTTTAAATAATCTTGCAACCCCATGTCATAAATCATCTGAGTTACTGCTGGCATAAAAGAAGATACTGTCATAATTCGTGGTTTTAGTTCAGCAAAAATAAACAGTTCTCTATTTTAATTTGTTTTTTATTAAAAATCTTTCCAATCTTTGTGTCAACATAAAATACGATTTCATGATACATTATATCTCAGGAGGTGAACGTTCAGGTAAAAGTAGCTATGCTCAAAAGCTAGCCGAATCTTTATCCGACACCCCTATTTACCTAGCCACTTCTCGTATTTGGGATGAAGATTTTCAGCAGCGAGTTGACAGACATGTTTCTGATAGAGATGAACGCTGGACCACTGTTGAGGAAGAAAAATGGTTAAGTAACGTAATTTCTGAAAAACAAACGGTGGTTGTTGATTGTGTTACACTATGGCTAACCAACTTCTTTGTAGATACAAAATATGATATTGAAAAAGCGCTAGAAATCGCTAAAGAAGAACTCAATAAACTGGTTGAAATTGACGCCAATATTATCATCATTTCTAATGAAATTGGTATGGGATTACATGCCAATTCTGAATCTGGAAGGAAATTTACACAATTACAAGGCTGGACGAACCAACACATAGCAAAACTAGCCGATAAAGCTACTTTTATGGTATCTGGACTTCCTTTAACTTTAAAATAACACATGATAACAACGATAACTCCCCTTTCAAAAGAACTACAAAACGAGCTTCAAGAAGAAATCAACTTCAAAACCAAGCCTATTGGTGCTTTGGGTGATTTAGAAAAAATTGCCATGCAAATTGGTTTGATTCAAAATACGACCACACCTGTGCTATCAAAACCCACAATTATGGTTTTTGCAGGAGATCATGGAATTGCTACTACGGGAAAAGTAAGTCCGTACCCTCAAGAAGTTACGCAACAAATGGTGTTCAACTTTTTACAAGGAGGTGCTGCTATTAATGTATTTTGTAAACAAAATAACATTCTTTTAAATATTGTAGATGCTGGCGTGAATGCTGATTTTGAAGCACATCCACAGCTTACCAATGCCAAAATAGCGAAAGGAACGCAAGATTATAGCACTACCAAAGCTATGACCTCAGAGCAATACCAAGAAGCTTTAGAAAAAGGAAGACAATTGGTGAGAAAGGTATATAGTGAAGGGTGTAATGTTATTGGTTTTGGTGAAATGGGGATTAGCAATACGTCATCTGCGGCTTTGTTAATGAGTTATTTTACCAATGCACCTATTGAAAACTGTGTTGGTAGAGGTACTGGAGTGGATGATAAAGGACTACAAACAAAAATCGACACATTATATGAGGTTTATAAGTTACATGCCGATTCTATTTCAACACCTACGGAAGCCTTAACTACTTTTGGCGGATTTGAAATTGTAATGATGTGTGGTGCTATGTTAGAAGCCGCTTCTTTAAAAATGACCTTACTTATTGATGGTTTTATTGTGACTGCTGCTCTGTTAGCAGCTCATGCAATGGAGTCTGATATTCTAGACTATTGTATTTTCTGTCATAATTCTGGTGAACAAGGACATCAAAAAATGTTAGAATTTTTAAATACTGAACCGCTTTTAAATTTAGGTTTACGTTTAGGTGAAGGTACAGGTTGTGCAGTTGCATTTCCTATTATTCAATCGAGTGTCAACTTTTTAAACGAAATGGCTACCTTTAAAAGTGCCAATGTTAGCGAAGCCTAGTTATGATAAAAAGACAAATCCATTATTTTTTAACAGCTATATTGTTTTTCACACGAATTCCGTGTCCTAAATGGGTTAATCATTCTCCTGAAATACTCAATAAAAGCAGTCGTTATTTTTCCTTGGTAGGCATTGTAGTTGGAAGCATTGCAGCACTAGCCTATTTTGCCTCCGCTTATATTTTTCCTACGGATATTGCTATTGTTATCAGCATGATTAGTTCTATTTGGATTACAGGAGCTTTTCATGAAGATGGATTTGCCGATGTTTGCGATGGTTTTGGTGGTGGGTGGACTAAAGAAAAGATTTTAACCATTATGAAAGATTCCAGACTCGGAACTTTCGGAGTGAGTGGTTTGGTGTTCATTCTAGCTATAAAGTTTTTAACTCTATATCATTTACAAAACCTATCAGTTAATTTAATTCTAGTAATTATCTCAGGACACAGTATTAGCCGATTTATCGCTACGGTTTTATTGTATACACATGAATACGTGAGAGATATTGACAGCTCAAAAATAAAACCAACTACCAAACAAATGAGTAGTAAATCGCTACTCATATCTGCTATTTTCGGAATAGTGCCTTTGTTTTTCTTTCAAAAACCAGCCATATTTTTAGTCTTACTTCCATTATTACTCGCCTATTTGTACATGGGACGCTTTTTTAAAAAATGGATTGGTGGTCAAACAGGAGATTGTGCCGGTGCTTTGCAACAAGTAGCTGAAATTGTTTTTTATCTAAGTCTACTCGCCTTATGGAAGTTATTTTAGTTAGACATACCACACCTGATATTGCTAAAGGTATATGCTATGGTCAAGCCGATATTGACGTTACCACTACTTTTGAAGAAGAAGTGAGTAATATTCTAAAAAAAGTTCCTGTTAACAATGCTGATGTAACCTATTATAGCAGTCCTTTACTACGTTGTAAGCTTTTGGCTGTAAAACTTTCATCCACAGTAATTTTTGACGATCGATTGAAAGAACTTGATTTTGGTGATTGGGAGCTACAAAAATGGAACGATATTGATAAAAAAGAACTCGATATTTGGATGAACGATTTTGTAAAAACTCCTGCTAAAAACGGAGAGTCTTATATCGATTTACACAACAGAACCATCGATTTTTTAACCGAATTAAAAGCTAAAAACCACCAAAAAATAGTGCTTGTTACCCATGCGGGAGTAATGAGAAGTCTTTGGGCGTATACAAACAATATTCCGTTGGAAAAATCATTTGAATTAAAACTAAACTATGGAGATACTCTAACCCTCCACCTATAAAAACTTATTACTATGAAACGTTATTTACTTATTTTTTCTTTATTACTTCTGTTCACACAGTGTAAACAAGAAACTAAAAAAAACACTGAAAAGAAAACCTCACAAAGCACTGTAAAATACGCCAAGGGGTTTGATATTATTTCAGAAAACGGAGTAAAAAAATTAGTGATCAAAAAAGCTTTTCAAAGCTCTCACGACCTATACTCTTATACGCTTACCGATAAAACCGATCTTTCTAAAAATGAAATTAAAGTTCCTATCGAAAAAATGGTGGTTACCAGTACTACACATATTCCGATGTTAGAACTTTTGAATGCTGAAAACACCATTGTTGGTTTTCCGCATACCAAATATGTTTCTTCAAAAAGGACAAGAAATAGAATTAATGAAGGTAACATTGTTGAATTAGGCTTGGAACAAGATATGAATACTGAAAAGTTGATTGATATTGAACCTGAACTCGTTGTTGGTTTTGCTTTGCATCCAAATACGAAACTATACCAAAACATCAAGAAAACAGGAATTCCTGTCATTTTTAATGGAGATTGGCTGGAAGAAACGCCTTTAGGAAGAGCAGAATGGATTAAGTTTTTCGGAGCTTTATACGGAAAAGAAAAGGAAGCAGACAGTATTTTCACCAACATAGAAAAGGAATACCTAAAAGCGAAAAAAATTGCTAAAAACAGCGCTAAACAGCCAACTATTTTATCTGGAAGCATGTTTAAAGATGCATGGAATGTGCCTGCGGGTGAAAGCTTTATTGCTACATTTTATAACGACGCGAACTTAAATTACTTATGGAAAGACACGAAAGGAACGGGTAGCTTACCACTAAGTTTTGAAAGCGTATTGGAAAAAGGACAACATGCCGATTTTTGGTTTAACTGTGGCTTGTATGCTACCAAAGAACAATTAACTACCGCAAACATTCATTACAAAGAGTTTGATGCCTTTACAAATAACAAGATATTTTCTATTGGGCATAACAAAGGAGAAACTGGAGGTTTAATTTACTTTGAGCTATCACCTGTACGCCCAGATTTAGTATTAAAAGATTTAATAAAAATTACACACCCTAATTTGTTACCAGAATATGAATTGACTTTTTATAAAGAGGTTAAATAAATTTAAGTTAACTCTTATCTTTAAATTGCAAAAAACAAAACTTAAATCTTTATTTTTTTTTATTTAAGAATAAAATGCCTAAAAGCCCAACAAATAATTCTGCTCTTGATTTTTATGAAGCCTTACTCCTAGGGCCTTTAACACAACTGTATTCTGTCAGAAAAGAAACAGAACTTTCTGATTGGATGAACTTCTCAAACCTACTTATCGACAAATTTGCGATACACTCATCATCATTTTTTCATTTATCAAAAGGAATAATTGAACATCGAAAATCAGGTAAAAAAAGAAGAATTAATGGTTATGATTTATTTACGGTAAATATAACTTTCAGAGCATTATTAGAAACTTATGTTACATTTCACAACCTTTATGTTGAACCAAAATCAGAGCAGGAAACAAAGTTTAGATTTTTGATATGGAAACTTGATGGCCTATATCAAAAAAGGAAATATAATATTTATAACTCTAATTTTAAAAACGCAAAGGAAACTCTCAAAAGAGATAATGACCTAATAAATGAAATTCAAAATCAAATTGAACAAACAGAATTCTATAGAAATTTAGATTCTGAGCAAGCAATAAAGGTCTACAACCCTGAACACAAAAGTGCAAATTGGAAGTTTATATTAAAGAATAACCTTATCAAACCCAAAAAAATAATTGAGTTAATAGAATATGTATGCAAACTAAAAGCCTTTGTTAACTTGTATAAATATACCTCAATTCATTCTCACTCTAGTTTTCCTGCAATAGCTGAATTTAATGCTACTCGAGGAAAAATAATATCAGAGACACATACAGAACCTATAACAAATTATGCTACAATTATGACTTGTCTCTTAATTTCTGATATATGTGAAATTGATAAAAAAGTAAAATCAAAGTTTGATACTTTCCCTAGAGAAATAAAAGAATACATAAATGAGGTGATAAAAACAATTAAGACATCTGAATAAAGCCTGTATATTATACTATATGAAACCTCAAACAAATCTCTCTGTAATTTATTCTTCGACTTGTTTATCAGAAAGTTTCTTACTTAAAAAACTCAATGAACCTTTAAAAAACAAGATAACAAACCTACCTCACAATCGTTCTAAACGTTAAGTTTACTCGTGGTCGGTGAATTTTTTTGGTAGGCGGTAATCGGTGTAGCCAATGGGTTTGGGTTTCGTCTTTCATTACCAATAACGAACCGTGTTCTAATACTTTGTACACCGTCTCTTTGGTTTGCTTGTGTTTAAAACCAAAACGTCTTTCTGCTCCAAAGCTTAACGAAGCAATCGCTCCATTCTTTTTTAAGTCTTTTTCTCCGTCACTATGCCACGCCATTCCTTCAGAACCATCGTGATATAAATTCAACAAACAAGAATTATACGTTTCACCGGTTTCTTTTTCAACCAACTCTTTTAACGCTAACAATTCTTTCGTAAACGATAAGGCTGTTTTTGTGATGTTGGAATAGGAATATTCAAAGGGTTGTTCGGCATACCAAGCTACTTTTCGTTTGGTTACCATTCGTTTACCAAAAATAATAGCTTCGTCATTGCGCCACTCAATAGAGTTTAATAAAGCCTCATAATAATAGTCTGCTTCCTTTTTTGAGAAAACAATTCCGTAGTAGTGTACCGTTCCATCTTTCGGAAGTAAGTTTATAGGGGTATTATCAAATTGTGAGAATAAATCCATCGTTATAAAATTAAAAAACTCCTGTAAGTTACAGGAGTTTTAATACTTTAATTTCTAAACTTATTTCGTGTGATAATATGCTTGAGTTTCTGTTTTAAATCGGTACCTGTATCGTACACCATTTGTTCACTAGAAGGAAAGTTTACTGATCTTTCATCAAGTAACTCTATAAACGACTTATCCAACGCTCTTCTGTCTCCATCATAATCGGCATATATGTGTTCAAAAATAAACTCACTTTGTATAGGAAAACGTTGTAATAATTGATTGCTTCTATTATCAATGTACTTTACAACACCAGTTACTTTACTACTCTTAAATTGCGTAAACTGGTAAAGCTTACAACGTATTCTTTTAAACTTATCTACTTTTATTTTATTTCCTAAGCTATCTTTTACATAGCTTCCATTATTATCTCGTAAATACTTAAACCCATCTTTTATGCGTCGTTCTTTAATAACTTCCTTTTCATGTACCTGTTCCGGAGAAACTATAATATCTGTAAAATCTAACTCTAAATCGAAATCATATTGAATATTTCTATCTCTTTTTGCGTGATATTGTGTCCATAAATCATTCAACCCATAGGTATCAATTGCTAGCAAGTCTCTTTCTAATCTTTTTGGAATTATTTGCTCTGTTCTATTTCTAACAGAAACATGTACATAATCAATTCCTCTAGCATGCGCCTCTTCTATTAAGTTTCTTGTATCTCTATAGTTAGGGCTAATTTTATCTAAATGCCTTAACTCGTCAAAAGCTCTTCTGTAGTTAATTTTGTTTCGGTCTCCTTCATTTAACAAGGCTACACCATTTTCATACAAATAACCAGCATAATTTTCTTTCGCTGCAAGAATTTCATCCGTATAATTAACAAGTTTAAACTTGGCATTTCTACCAGAAGATAAAATTCGCAACGGTAACAATGGCTTTATTTTTTCCTGCCTGTTATTAAGACGTTGATACAGCGTATAAATTGTTTCAAAGTTTTCAGGATTTCGTTCTTTCTCTAAAAAAGAAATTCTGTCCAAATCTCTATCCGTCGCTTTTCTAAAAGCTTCCTGAAGCATTAGTACGTGCGGCTGATTTTTCTCTTTGGTTTTATTCTTGGCTAATTTTTCAATAGATAATGAAATTGCCTTGTCATAATTACCCGAATTAAGCGCTTTTTCGGTAGTTTTTACACTACTACAAGACGCTAATACCAATACCGATAAAATAAGTAGTAAAGTAGTTTTTCTCATAAAGTTTAAGTTTCGCAAGAAAATTCAATTATTGTGCCAAAACTAAGTATTCTTTTTAACTTAAACTTTATGAAGTATACTATTTATTCAAGTAGCTTCGCCATAGCTATTTGAATAAATTTAAGATGTTTTTCTTTATTTGACGGATTATTAGTTTTTTGCATTTGAACCATTTGACGTAATAAATTTACTCCAACCTTATCAAAGTTATATTGCTTATACTGAAGTCCTTTAGCCACAATATCTTCGGATAAGTTTTGAATAGCCTCTGTATTATTACTTTTTCCAATCTTATCAAATGCTTTTTTATACAATGATTGAATTTTCTTATTCGGACTTAAAAACATTCCAGACATTACATTGCTTGCAATAAAACTTAGCTCTTCATCATCATTTTCTTCTAAATAAATGCGCGTTAACGGTGTTGCAATGATCTTTTTTACAGCTAATGGTAACGTTTTTGATTTTTGAATTGCTAACTGTTTGTCTATATAATACATTCCTACCAACGACTTTCCTAATACTGAGTATGACTTACTTTGTAAGCCTTTTTCGAACACCGATTTTAATGCAGGGTCTGTTAACTTTCCTAAGGTTTCAATTGCAGCTGCTTGCACCAACGTTTTTGGATCGTTCTGAGCTATTTTCATTATTTGATCAATCACATTCTTTTTTGAATACTTATTGATTAAATTAATGTTCTCCAAAGCTAAAATCCTGATTTTATAAAAATCATTATTCAGAGCATCTGCCACAGCATTAAACGCTTTTTTATCATCTTGATGTTTAGCTACTTCTAACAAAGCCTCTCTTTTATGTACATAGTTTTGAGCATATTTTAATTGATGTATATAATCGCTCAATACTTTATTCTCATTAATATCGCACAACAACACACCGTCAGCATTTACTTGAATTAAATCTGGATGCTTGGTAAAAGGAAAGGTGAATGAAGCATCTCTTCCCTCAACAAACACAGTATGACGTGTACGTTTACTTCCTTCAAAAACATCGATCGCAAATGGGAATTTAAACTCATTAAGTTGAGATTGAATAATATTTACGGTTACTGTTTTTCTAAGTTTGTTATAATCGTAAGATATTGATAGTTTTGGATGTCCGCTGTTAAAATACCACTGATTGAAAAACCAGTTTAAGTCTTTACCACTTACTTTTTCAAAAGCTAAACGTAATTGATGCGCTTCTCCTGTTCCGTATTTATTAGCTGTTAAATAAGTATTCAATCCTTCATAAAAAGCTTCATCACCCAAATAGTTGCGTAACATGTGTAAAATAGCGCCTCCTTTGTTGTAACTAACCGCATCAAACATATCTTCTTTATCCTCGTAATAAAAACGAACTAAATGTTTATCAAAATTTTGTCCACTTTTATACCCTTCAATATCTTCAAACAAGTGTGCGTCTGCTTCATTTTTTCCATATTTATGCTCTAACCACAAATACTCACTATAATTAGCAAAACTCTCGTTTACGGTTAGGTTACTCCAACTTTCGGTAGTTACTAAATCACCAAACCAATGATGAAAAGCTTCGTGTGCTATCGTATTCTCTTGTACATTTTCATCAATTAATTGCCCAGGTGTTTGGTAAGCTCTTTCTCCATGAATTACGGCTGTGGTATTTTCCATAGCACCACTTACATAATCACGTCCTACAATCTGCGCATATTTATTCCATGGATATTCAATTCCTGTAATCTTTGAAAAGAACGCTAACATTTCAGGAGTATTCCCAAAAATATCTTTTGCATACGGGGCATATTCCTTCTCTACATAATAATCTACAGGTATATCTTTGTATTTATCTTTGATAATCTCATACTCTCCTACCCCCATAAAAAACAGATATGGTGCATGCTTCTGAGTAAAATTCCAATAATCAGTACGAGTTCCGTTAGCATTGGTAGTTTGTTTTTCTAGTTTTCCGTTAGAAAGTGTTACATACTTTTGCGGAACCGTCATATAAATTTCTTGTGATGTCTTTTGGTTTGGCGCATCAATTGTTGGAAACCAACAACTACTTGCTTCGGTTTCACCTTGCGTCCAAATTTGAGTTGGTTTGTTTTTATCAAAACCTGTTGGATTGATAAAATACAGCCCTTTTGCAGATGTAATAGCGGCACTTCCTTTTTGCTTTACCCTTTCTGGTCGCGCCGTATATTTAATATATAGTGTAAACTCTTCGTTTCGCTTATAGGTACGAGGTAAGTTGATGATTAACTCATAATCATCGTAATTATACTCTAATGCTTGATTATTCATTGTTACTTTATCAATAACCATTGCTTTAGCATCTAACGTAACTTTATCTGTTTCATAAAAATGAGGTGTTAAGGTTACCCATTCTTCTCCATTCATTTCTTTTTCTTGAAAGTTAAAATCTACTTTTAACTTCGTATGAACTAAGTTGTGAACTTTATCTTTTTCAGCTCTATATACTTTATTTGATTGAGAAAATAAGCTTGCTGTAAAGAAAACAGCGATAAAAACAAGGAGTTTGTTAAATTTCATATGTTTTTGTTTAGAGTCCAAAAATATGAAATTCTATTGGGAGGCTTGTTAATGACCCGTTAAAAAGAAAAAGCCGTCAGATAATCTAACGGCTTTTCTATATTTTCAACACAAATTTTTATTCTGTTTCTTCTGAAGAACGATGTTTGTCATCGAAGATCATTTTAAATTGTTTTAAATCTAGGTTTCCGGCATCCATCTTAGCTTTTTGCATCATTTCCATAATTTTCCCAACATTCATATTTTCTCCTAAAATTCGTGCAACTCCTACTCCCATATCTTTTCCGTAACCAAAAGCTACAATTTCGTCAATAGCATCAGCATCTCCTGAATAATAAATTGCTGCATTAGCTCCATCTTTTTTAAATTTCATTAACTGTTTATAACCTGATTTTTTAAAGATAGATTTCAATTTCTCCTTTTCTACTTCATAACTAGCTTCATCTAAATTCTTATAAGGAACACCAGTAATGTTAACCTTTTTTATGCTTTCATACGCTTTTTTGTCTTCTTCCGAAGCTTTATCCATGCTTAATTGCAGCACACTAGCTGGTACATCAAACGTTATAAAGCCTTCTTTTTCTTGGCTTTCTACCAAATAGCTTTGTAAGGATTCTGTTTTACAAGAAACGGCTACAAAAGCTACTAGTAATATTGAATATATAAGTAGTTTTTTCATTGTTATTAGTTTTTGATTAAAAGCAGCGCTAACTTGTTAACGCTGCCTTATTTGTTTTTATTTGTTCTTCTTTCCGTCTTTAGAAAACGTCTCTGCTAATTTTGACATTTTATTGATGTCTATGTTACCAGTTAACGAAACAATTACAGATTCTGGTGAACCATTATTAGAGTTTTTGTCTTTTACAAACATTAACACTTCACTTACAAAGTCTTTGTTTTTAGTAGACTTTACATAGATTTTAACACGAGAATCTTTATCTTTTACACGCATTAACTCTATTAAGTTACTCTTTGCTATTGCTGATTTTACCATGCTCTCCATTTGTCCAGATACTTTTGCATTTTCAGTAGAAAATACTTTTAGCTCTTGTAGGTCTTGAATCATTTTAAAAACCTCCATAGCTTCATTGTCTTCAGATTCTACCTTAAATTTAGATAAAATTTCAAAAGCATCTTTATTTACTACCACTGATGATACCTCATCTAGGTCTTCTAATTTATCAAATATCGACTGTCCGAAACTTATATTAGCTATAGATACGAATGCGAATAATAATATTACTTTTTTCATGATTTTCTTGGTTTATAAGTACTTGGTTTTACTTTCTTAATTAATTTACTGTGTTTATTACTTTGTTTACTGTTTCTTCATAGGTTCCTAAATGTTCAATAGCATCATTTCCTTTTTTTAGGTTGTTTGAAACTGCATATAATGCATCATTTCCTTTGTTTAAATTGACTGAAACTAGTTGCAACGCTTCTTTAATTTGTGCAAACTGTTTACGCTGTTGATGCTTTTTGTACTCTTCATTACCCATAAATAAACTAAATAGTAAGACTACTGACGCTGCTACTGATAACCATTTCCAGTTCTTCTTAGTTTTCTCAGGTTTTAACTGAATGGTTTTGGTAAAGGTTTCGTCTTTACTTTGTTTAAAATAACCAAACATCATACTATACTCTTGCAAATGCGGTGCCACGTCGTTTGATGTAAAATACTCTTGTAACGTTTGCTCTTCTTGCAATGTTGTTTCTGCGTCTAGATATTTATCTAATAATTTTTCTATGTTAGCTAACTCCATAGTTGTGTTGTTTTATTAATTCTTGTCTTATTGCTTTTCTAGCTCTTGATAATGCTACTCTTACAGCTGTCGGCTTCATATCAACCATTTTACATATTTCTTCAAAATCATATTGTTCAATATCTCTTAATTGTATGATTATTTTTTGCTGCTCTGGTAACTTATCTATAAGCTCATGTACTCTGTTTACACTGTCGTTATGTTCTACCCTCTTTTCTAAAGGAGTATCTTTCTCTTTATAATTACTATGAACCAATGTTAAATTACTTGCTTGTTTAGACTTTAATCTGTCATAACAGTAATTCTTCGTCATGGTCATTGCAAATGCCTCTACATTTTTATAATTAGAGAGCTTTTCTCTATTTCTCCACAATTTAAAGTACAACTCTTGTGTAGCATCTTCAGCTTCTTCAGTAGAAACCAACAATCTTTTCGCTAAACGAAAGACTTTGTCTTTAAATGGTAATACAACTTTTAAAAAGTCCGATTGGTTCATGGTTTGGTTAATTAGTTCTGTAAGCCTATTAAAACAATTGCGTCTTATTTAACAGGTTTACATATCTACGACGACGCAGTTTTAAGTTTGTTACATCAATACTAAAAAAAATAATATTATTCAGTAAATTGCGTTGTTGTTACAACTAATATACTCTTATGAAATTACTTAAAGCATCCCTAATCATCTTTTTTTCAATACTACTTGTATCATGCAGTGAAAAAGACGATGCGCCGAAAAATATTGAAGTTCAAAATTTTGTTTGGAAAGGTTTAAACGCCTACTACTTATGGCAAGATTTGGTTCCTGATTTAGCTGACAGACGTTTTAGTAATGATAGTGAATTGTTCAGTTATTTGTCAGGATATGACGATCCTGCTAACCTATTTTACAATTTATTATACATGCCTAATGAATACCCTAAAGATCCTAACAGAACCTATTCGTGGATTGTAGATGATTACATAGCTCTAGAGGAGTCTTTTGCTGGAATACGCTTAACAAGTGGTATGAAGCTAGAAGGTGCTGATTATACTGATGGTTCTGGAGGTTACTATATATATGTATATGATGTTGTTACTGGTTCTGATGCAGATGCACAAGGAGTTACTCGTGGAATGATTATTACTGAGATTGACGGAACAACTATAACTAGAGCGAATGTAAATGATTTATTAGATAATGATACCTTTACTATTCATTTAGCTAATTACAATGGAGGAAATCCTGTTAGTAATGGCACAACCATTACTGTTACAAAATCTCAAGTAACAGAAAACCCAATAAAAGTAACCAACGTAATTACTAGCGGTAGCCACACTATTGGATATTTAATGTATAACCAATTCTCTAGTAACTTTGACGGAGAATTAAATGCTGAGTTTGCTAAGTTTCAAACAGCTAATATTACCGATTTAATCATCGACTTACGTTATAACGGTGGGGGTTCTGTACAAACAGCTACGTATTTAGGAAGTATGATTACCGGACAGTTCACTAATGAGTTATTTGCTAAACAAGTATGGAATCATAAAGTGATGGAGGTAACAAACCCTGATTTATTAATCAATAACTTTACGAATCAAATTTTAAATAAAGACCAACAAGGAAATGTAGTGTTAGATGAAGCTATTAATAGTTTAAACCTAAATACTATTTACTTTATCGTTTCTGATGATTCTGCCTCTGCTTCAGAACTGGTCATCAATGCTCTAAAGCCTTATATTGATGTAAAGCTAGTAGGTGAACAAACCTACGGAAAGCATGTAGGTTCTATTACCTTATACGATTCTGACGATTATACCCGTAATGGTGATAACTTAAAGAGTCATACTTGGGCAATGCAACCTATTGTATTAGAAATTCAAAATGTAGATGGTGAAAACGCTCCTGAAGGATTTATACCTGAAGTTATTATAGACGAAGACCCAGGCAACTTAGGTATTTTAGGAAACCCTAATGAGCCTTTATTACAAAGAACCATTCAATACATTACTACGGGAGCAAAAGGAACTCCTACAATGAAAAAAGGAGTTCAATTCTCTCCATCATGGAATTCAAACATGATGCGTCCTGATTACAACAATATGTATGTGGAGTTGAAATAACATATTATCCTATATAAATAAAGAATCCAGCTTGCTTAGCTGGATTTTTTTATCATACTTTTTTAATGAGAACGAAAAATAAACTATTCCTTTGAGTGAGATTCCTCCTCGTATCTCGTTCGGAATGACAATACATATTACTTTTTTATATTAAGTCTCGTCATTTCGAGCGATAGCGAGAAATCTTAAAACCGTTTATTACTCCATACAAAATATTCCTCTCCTATCTCGTTTGGAGTGACTAAATACCTTTATTTTTCTACAACAAACTCATTTGTTGATTATTCTCTTCATTAGGAATCTTTAAATCAACTCCTAACTCTTTGTTTAGATTTTTTATAAAATACGCTGCTAATAATGGCGACTCTACCTCTAAGTTTTGATGGATAAAAAAGTGAATGTTCTCTAAACCTACATCGTTCCATTCTTTTAAACGAACTACCCAATCATCTAAACGAGCATAATCTGACGGGTGATTTGCTCCAACATAACGAACAAAAGCTTCATTATTCGTTAAACGCATATGCATCATATCTCTCCTTCCTGCGGTATCAACTAACACATTGGTTATGTTATGTTCTTCAAACAACTGTGTAAACTCATTAAACACAACCTCATCTTCAAACCAATTTGGGTGACGAACCTCAATAGCTAATGGTATACCTTTAGGCCAGCTTACCACAAAGTTTTGCAATCTATCAAAGTTTTTATTACCAAAATTAGCGTGTAACTGTAAAAAGATGGTACCTAACTTCTCTTGTAAATGTGAAGCATTATCTAAATACACATTCACAGCATCTTGTACACCTTGTAAACGCTTCCAGTGGCTTATCTCCTGTCCTAGTTTTGGGAAAAACTTGAAGTTTTCAGGAGTTTTAGCTTTCCACTTTTCAAATTGTGCTGCTGGAAACTGTCTATAAAAAGTAGCATTGAGTTCTATCGAATTAAACTGTTTCGAATAATATTCCAATTCATCCTTAGTTCCTCGTGGGTAAAAACCTTTTAAATCTGCTTTATTCCATTTTGCACAGCCAACATACACATTAGGCGTACCACTCTTTTCAAAAGAACTTAATAGCTCTATTGTTTTAGGATGCGTTGCTGGTAATGTAAAATCTATTAACTCTGGTTGTGCTACTTTTCCAAACTTCATACTTCGTTATTTTCTATTCCTTCCTCTATATCTTGATTATCTACCATCTCTGGTCTAAACTCTGTCATTCTATCATCATCCAGTTTTTTAGCATACTTATAACCCGACTTCCACCATTTCTTCATTTTCTCTTTATCAAAAACTAGCGAATTGGTTGTTAACACCGTTGGTGTATAGTATAAGTTCAACTTTACATTATGTTGTTTGGCAGATAACTTTCCTATGGTAATATTATGTCGCTCAACATTCTCCAACATAAAATCAAACGTATCCATCATCAGTGAAAAAGGGTTCTTAGCAGGCAATCGGTTCATTTGGGTTACTTCGGTAGCTAAAATAATAGCATCTACTTCTGTAGCTCCTCGTGCAATTGCTTCACGAATAGGAACTAAACTACCAAAACCACCATCGGCATACTGACAATGATCTTTTTCTAACAAACTCATAAAAGGCACATAGTTACACGACCCCCAAATCCAATCACAAAAATCTTCATACTCACACTCCAAAATAGATTTGTACTCAATTTGATTTGCTGTTAAATTAGAAACTGTTACCACTACCTCTTTATTTAACCTTCTAATTTCATCATAAATTTCTTTAGTTATGCTATTGCTTATAAGCTTTCGTAAGTTCTTACTCTCACCAAATGTTTTACGACCATTTAAAAAGTTCCAAAAAGTATTTCTATGTCGTATAGAAATTACCTTCTCTCCATGCACCGATTTTATTCTAAACGGACTATTACTAAAAATAGCTTTTTGATCTACTGAAGTATATATTTCTTTTAATTCATCAACCATACCTAAAGCTAAATGCGAAACCATTAAGCTTCCTGTTGACGTTCCTAAAAGCATATCGTAATCTTTATTTTTATTTTTCATTAGGTATTGTGCAACACCGCCCGCAAAGGCTCCTTTACTTCCTCCTCCTGAAATTACTAAGGCTTTTTTCATTGATTTAAGTTTGGTTTTCCTATTTTTAGTTCTGTAAAAATATCAAAAATATGACACGATTATCATTCCTTTTATTAATCTCTTTTATAATACTTTCTTGTACACAAGAAAAGAAAGCCCCAAGAACTTTTGAAACTATTAAAATTACCGAGTTTAAACAAGATAGTACCAGCATTAGAGCTATGCTAGCCATTAGTAACGATGAATTAATTTTTGCAGGCTCTAAAGGAGATATTACAAGTACAAAGGATGGTGGTAAAACATGGCAAACACAAAATTTAAAGTATAACGATACTATTATACCACACTTTAGAAGCATTGCCAAAAACGGTGAACACATATTTGTTTTATCGGTAGCTAATCCTGCCTTACTATATAAAGGAAATGAAAACAGTTATGAATTGGTATATACAGAAGAACACGAAAAGGTTTTTTACGACTGTATGCAATTCTTTGCTGATGGAAAACATGGGATTGCCGTTGGTGACCCTACAGAAGATTGTCCGTCTGTTATTCTTACCTCAGACGGAGGAAATACGTGGACAAAACTACCTTGCTCTCAACTACCTACTTTTGAAGAAGGAGAAGCTTTCTTTGCTGCTAGTAATACCAATATTGCTATTGTAAACAATACTGTGTGGATAGGTTCTGGAGGAACCAAAGCACGTATTTTAAAATCTACCGACTTTGGAAACACTTGGGAGGTTTTTGATACTCCAATTGTACAAGGTGATGGACCTCAAGGAATCTACTCTATTGATTTTTATAATGAAAATAACGGAATTGCTATTGGAGGTAACTACTCAAAACCAGAAGATAATAACGCTAATAAAGCAGTTACTACCGATGGTGGTAAAACATGGACACTCGTAGCTAATAATACCAACCCTAACTACAAAAGCTGCGTACAGTATGTACCTAACACGAACGGAGAAGAAGTTTTTGCAGTTGGAAAAACAGGAATATCATTTTCTAACGACGGTGGACATACTTGGAAAGAAGTAAGCAAGGAAAGCTACTATGCAATTCAGTTTATTGATAAGAATACCGCTTGGTTATCTGGTCATGAAAAGATTGGAAAGCTAGTTCTTAACTAAACTATCTTAGGGCAAATAAACAAAGAACTATAAGAAAACCCATTTTAAGTCTATTAAGTAAGCCTTGGTGGATTAAATTCTTGGCTATCACCCTGTGATTAATTCTTAATGTTTTGTTAAAAGGAATTCTTTTCCTTTTTAACTATCTATTTTTATAAGCTAATCAACTCAATATTAAATGAAAAAAATACTATTCTTACTCTTATCCCTGTGTATTAGTACCTCTTTTGCACAAGAGTACTTTCCTACCAACACAGGAGTAAAGTCATCCAAAAACAATGTGTATGCATTTACCAATGCTACCATTTATGTTACCCCTAGCCAAGTAGTAAAAAAAGGAACGCTGCTTATTAAAGACGGTAAAGTTGTTGCTGTAGGCAAATCGGTTAACATACCTAACGAAGCACACGTAATTAACCTAGACGGAAAATCTATGTACCCTTCGTTTGTAGATGCCTACTCAACCTTTGGTATCGCAAAACCTAAACGTGAAAGCGGTCGTGGTAAAAGACCACAATACGATGCTGGCAGAAAAGGGTATTACTGGAACGATCATATTCGTCCTGATGTAAACGCTGCTACCGAATTTAACTTTGATGCTAAAAAAGCCAAAGAATTATTGTCTTTAGGTTTTGGTACTGTTAATACACACGTAGCAGACGGTATTATGCGAGGTAACGGAATTTTAGTTGCTTTAAACCCTAATAGTTCTGATGCTTACAGAATTTTAAACAACGAATCAGGAAACTACTTATCGTTTTCTAAAAGTGCTAAATCACGTCAAAGCTACCCTACGTCACGTATGGGAGCCATGGCATTATTACGTCAAACGTATTTAGATGCCGATTGGTACGCCAAAGGAAATGCAAAAAACACCGATTTAGCTTTAGAAGCATTAAATAACAAGAAAAAACTACCACAAATATTTAATGCGGGTGGATATTTAGATAATAAGCGTGCTGATAAAATTGGTGACGAATTTGGAATTCAATACACCATTGTAGGTGGAGGAAATGAATATGAAAGAATCAATGATATTAAAGCGACCAATGCTACGTACATTATTCCTATTAACTTTAGAAAAGCTTACGATGTATCAAATCCATTTTTAGCAAATAAAATTGCGTTAAGCGATATGCGCTCTTGGAATCAAGAACCAGCAAATCCATCAATTTTAGCAAAAAACAATGTTCCTTTTGCCTTAACTACCTATAAGTTAAAAAAGGCAAAAGAATTTAGTAGTAATCTACAAAAGGCTATTACTTACGGATTAGATAAGACTACAGCTTTAGAAGCGTTAACTACAGTGCCTGCCAAAATTTTAAAAAATGACAAAGTTGGTAACTTAAAAGCTGGTAGTTATGCCAACTTCTTAATTACTTCTGGTGATATTTTTGACAAACAAACTACTTTATATGAAAACTGGGTGCAGGGTGATAAAAACACCATTAACTCAATGGATATTAAAGATATTACAGGTAAGTACACGTTAACAGTTAACGGGAAATCGTACGATATGACCATTACTGGTAAAGGAGCTAAACAAACAACTGCTTTAAAAAGTGGAGATAAAAAGATAAATAGTAAATCATCTTTTAGCAACGACTGGTTGCATATAACTCTTAAAGATGGTGACAACTATACTCGCTTAACAGCATTTGTTAAAAACAAACAACAAATTACAGGTACAGCTACCGACAATAATGGAAATGAAAGTACTTGGAATGCTACTTATACTGGAAAAGCTGATGCTAAAAAGAAAGACAACAAGAAAAAAGACAATACCCCTGAAGTAGTAGCCGTTACCTATCCAAACATCGGATTAGGAAACCCAACTGCTCCACAAAAAGAAACTATTTTAATTAAAAATGCTACGGTTTGGACTTCTGAAAACAACGAAGTACTAAACAATACCGATGTATTAATTACAAATGGAAAAATAGCCAAAATAGGTACCAACTTATCTTCAAGAGGAGCTACAATTATTGACGGAACTGGTAAGTATGTAACCGCAGGTATTATTGATGAACATTCACATATTGCTACTTCCGCAGTAAACGAATCAGGTCATAACTCAACAGCTGAGGTTACTATTGAAGACGTTATCAACCCTAACGATGTAAATATTTACAGAAACATTGCGGGTGGTGTTACTTCTATTCAAGTATTACACGGTTCTGCGAATCCTATCGGTGGACGTTCGGCAATTATCAAACTAAAATGGGGAGAAAATGCTAACGGAATGTTATACAACAACACACCTAAGTTTATCAAGTTCGCCTTAGGTGAAAACGTAAAACAATCTAACTGGGGAGATATGAATACCATTCGTTTCCCTCAAACACGTATGGGAGTTGAACAAGTATATATTGACTACTTCCAAAGAGCCAAAGAATACGATGCTAAAAAGAAAAGCGGACAACCATATCGTAAAG
This sequence comes from Tenacibaculum gallaicum, assembly GCF_003387615.1. Lineage (GTDB taxonomy): Bacteria > Bacteroidota > Bacteroidia > Flavobacteriales > Flavobacteriaceae > Polaribacter > Polaribacter gallaicus. The sequence goes on from NZ_QUNS01000005.1 coordinate 159,268, forward strand.
ATATTGAGTTAGAAACCTTGGCTGAAATTATTAATAAAGAACGTTTTATTTCTTGCCACTCTTATGTACAATCAGAAATTAACATGTTAATGAAGGTTGCAGAACAATTCAACTTTAACATTAACACGTTTACCCACATTTTAGAAGGATACAAACTCGCTGATAAAATGAAAGAACACGGAGTTGGTGGCTCTACTTTTGCTGACTGGTGGGCATATAAATACGAGGTTAACGACGCTATACCATACAACGCTGCTATTATGCACAACCAAGGTATTACAGTTGCTATTAATTCTGATGATGCTGAAATGTCTCGTAGACTAAATCAAGAAGCTGCAAAATTAATTAAATACGGAGGTTTAAGCGAACAAGAAGCTTGGGCTACTGTAACTATTAATCCTGCAAAACTATTACACTTAAACGACCGTACAGGAAGTATTAAAGTAGGTAAAGATGCCGATGTTGTAGTATGGAGCGGAAATCCGCTTTCAGTATATTCAAAAGCAGAAAAAACAATTATTGACGGAGCTATCTATTTTGATATTGAAAAAGACTTAGAAAAGCGTAAGGCTATTAAAGCAGAACGTGCTAAGCTAATCAATATGATGTTACAAGAGAAGATTAAAGGAGGTAAAACACAAGCTCCTAAAAAGAAAACTCAGAAATTATTTCACTGTGACACAGAGTAATCCTCACAGAGAAATTTAGTAAGATTAGCTACTAAGTATAAACTAATAGTAACAAAAATTTAAAACGTGAAAATTAAATATATATATAACATAATATGCTTCTTATGTATAGGAAACATACTAGCGCAACAAACACCAGCACCCAAGCAAACTGAAGCTTATAGTATTGAAGGTGCCACAGCACACTTAGGAAACGGAGAAGTAATTGAAAACTCCTTAATCATGTTTTCTAACGGTAAAATAGCACATGTAGGAAATGCCAATAGCAGAATTGCTCGTATGGGAACTGTTATTAATGCCAAAGGAAAACACGTATACCCAGGATTCATTGCTGCAAACACCTCTTTAGGTTTAGCTGAAATTGATGCTGTACGTGCAACCAGAGACTTTGATGAGGTAGGTTCTATGCTACCACACATCCGTAGTATTATTGCCTATAATGCAGAAAGTAAAGTGGTAGAAACCATGCGTCCTAACGGAGTATTAATGGCACAAATTGCCCCACGTGGTGGTGTTATTTCTGGTACCTCTTCGGTAGTACAATTAGATGCTTGGAACTGGGAAGATGCTACTATTAAAACTGATGATGGTGTTCATATGAACTGGCCTCAGGTATTCTCTAGAGGTCGTTGGTGGATGGGTGAAGACCCAGGATTAAAGCCTAACAAAAACTATCAAAAAAGTATTGATAAGCTTACAAAATTTTTCGCCAATGCAAAAAGCTACCTAGCGGGTAATAAAACACCTAAAAACTTACCTTATGAAGCTTTACAAGGAGTTTTAAACGGTAATCAAAGAATGTTTGTACACGTATCTGGTGAAAAAGGAATTACTGATGCTGTAAATATTTGTAAAGAATTAGGAGTTAAAAATATCGTGATTGTTCGCGGACAAGAGGCTGAAAAAGTTGCTGACTTATTAAAAGCAAACAATGTACCTGTTATTTTAGAACGTGCACACCGTTTGCCTAATGGTGAAGATGCAGATTATGACAGACCTTTTAGAGCAGCTAAGATATTAACCGATGCTGGTATTTTAGTAGGTTTAGGTATGGAAGGAGATATGGAACGTATGAGCACACGTAACTTACCATTTTATGCAGGAACGTATGCTGCTTACGGATTAGGTAAAGAAAAAGCCTTACAATTAATTACTCAAAACAATGCTAAAATTTTAGGTATAAACAACAACGTAGGAACCTTAGAAGTTGGTAAAGACGCTACCCTATTTATTTCTGAAGGAGATGCTTTAGATATGCGTACTAACATTTTAAAAGAAGCTTTTATACAAGGAAGAAAAATTAGCCTAGAATCGCATCAAACAAAATTATGGAAGCGTTATGCTAACAAGTATAAAAACCAATAGAACATCTTTCTAAACTAAGAGATAGCCACGTCATTATCATTCCTCGCTATGACTGCAATTTTAACGTCATTCAGAGGAGTTTGTTGAGCCTTTCGACTTCGCTCAAGATAAACTTAAGTCGAAATAATAACGAAGGAATCTCTTCTATTTAAGAAACTATTAAACATCATTCCGTAAAAAGAATGATGTTTTTTTATGCACAAATAATAAGCATGCGCTACTGTATGGTAACTTCATACACCACTATATCGTGACACCATACAGTAGTGTCGGGTGACTTCATACACTACTGTATGAAGCTTAATACAAACTAGTACACCCCATATTTTAGTTTTGTTTGAAGGTTCAAACAGTAGCATCTAGTGTTAAACAACAGTAGTGTTTGGTGTTGGGCAACAGTACTGTTGTTTGCCTAACAACAGCAATAGCTAGTAATTATTCTTTTAGTAAGATGGTATTTTATTATAAAACAGAATAGTACTTTTGTATTTAGATATCATAGCAAATGAAACAGATTAGTAGCACACAAAACGCCTATATAAAAGAGCTTTTAAAGCTTCAAGAGAAATCTAGAGAACGTAAGAAGAAAGGACTATTTTTAGTAGAAGGACAACGTGAAATTTCGTTAGTTGTTAAAGGAGATTATGAAATAGACACCCTGCTGTTTGTTGCTGATATGTTTACCGAAGAAAGTGTAAACAAAATTCTAAATAAGGCTGCTAACTGTATAGAAATAACAAAAGAAGTATACCAAAAACTAGCCTATCGTGATACTACCGAGGGTATTATTGCTGTAGTTAAAGCTAAAAACTTCGATTTAGACGCTATTGAATTCAATACCACTACCCCACTCGTATTAGTTATGGAAGGTATTGAAAAACCAGGGAATATTGGTGCTATGTTACGTACTGCCGATGCTGCTAAGGTGGATGCTGTTTTTATCGTCAACCCAAAAACGGATTTATTCAATCCTAATATCATACGTTCTAGTGTAGGTTGTGTATTTACCAATCAGATAGCTACAGGTACATCTGAAGACATTATAGCGTACTTACAAGAGCACAACATTCATATTTACAGTGCTACACTACAAAATTCAAACGAGTACCATAAAAACGACTATACAAAGGCTACTTCTTTGGTAGTGGGTACCGAAGCGACAGGATTAACACAAATTTGGCGAGACCAAGCTACTCAGAACATCAACATCCCTATGCAAGGGGAAATAGATTCTATGAATGTATCGGTTGCCGCAGCCATCTTAACTTTTGAGGCAAAACGACAACGTAATTTTGTATAATTGAATTTAATTACAAGCACTTGCAAAAGTTTTATGTATTACAGTAATAAGGTGGATTTAATTATGTCTATATTCTGTATATAAATACAGCCTTAAAATTTAAATTCTCTCTTAAATATATACAAAATAAGGACAAGTATATATTTTATAAAACACTTGTGTTTAAAAGGCTTTCGTGATACAACATACTTAAAATAGATCTTACTTGGTGGAATCCTAAAATGTCCATATATTTGGGTGTTACCTGCAAGCTGAACCCAGCCGCACAAACAGCACATTTGGTTTTTGCCGACACATAAGCCAACGCTGAAAAACCAAAAGAGCTGTTTTTTGCCTTTGCGCTCGAAAACATAGTGAAAAGATTGTGAATAAAAATATAGAAGCCGACCAACCAAAACAGCAAACTTTATTAACTTGTACGGTTAAATAAGAGATAATGATTAAAGAAAGAATTGACATAGAAAACATTGACGGACAACTATTTGAAATAAAAGTAGTTGACCCTGATAATTCTAAACCTGCTTCTTTTACGCATTATTTACACAATCATAAAAATGGAGTTTCTCAATTTTACAAAAAAGATGCACTTTCTTACGTAAAAGAAATTCTTGAAAAAGAATATCCAACAGAAAAAGTCACAAATAAAGTAGCGGAAGAAGCACTTCAATATTTGATTTTTGACCTCAATAAAACTGTTCCATTTCCAGCACCTGAAAAACCAAAATTTAAGTTTATTGACCTTTTTGCAGGAATTGGTGGATTTCGTTTAGCTCTTCAAAATCTTGAAGGAAAGTGCGTTTTTACAAGTGAATGGGATAAATATTCAAAACAAACCTATAAAGCTAATTTTGGAGAAATTCCGTTTGGAGATATAACAAAACCTGAAACAAAAAATTATATTCCAAACAATTTTGATGTGCTTTGTGCAGGCTTTCCTTGTCAAGCGTTTTCGATTGCAGGAAGACGTGGCGGATTTGAAGATACAAGAGGAACATTATTTTTTGATGTTGCAGAAATTATAAAAAGGAAACAACCAAAAGCAATTTTTCTCGAAAACGTAAAAGGTTTAAGAAATCACGACAAAGGAAAAACATTAGCAACAATTTTAAACGTGCTTCGAGAAGATTTAGGCTATTATGTGCCTGAACCTCAAATATTAAATGCAAAAGAATTTGGCGTTCCTCAAAATCGTGAACGAATTTTTATCGTAGGTTTCCGTAAAGATTTAGGAATAACTGATTTTCAGTATCCAGAACCAACTAATAAAACCGCAGTATTAGATGATATTTTGGAACAAGAAGAAGTTTCTGTTAAATATTATTTATCAACAACTTACGTTCAAACATTAAAAAATCACAGAGCACGCCACGAAAGCAAAGGCAATGGATTTGGTTACGAAATAATTCCAAATGATGGAACAGCAAACGCAGTTGTTTGTGGAGGAATGGGCAGAGAACGAAATTTAGTTCTTGATGATAGACTGACAAATTTTAAACCAATAACTAACATTTCAGGAAAGGTGAATCGAGAAGGAATTAGAAAAATGACACCACGAGAATGGGCAAGATTACAAGGTTTTCCAGACAATTTTAAAATTATAGTTTCAGACGCACAAGCATACAAACAATTCGGAAATTCAGTTGCAGTTCCCGCAATTCAAGCAACAGCGGAAAAAATAATAGAAAAACTTAACTGCAAATGATTACAGGAAATAAGGGAGAATGGAGCGAAATTTATGCGCTTTTCAAATTATTAGGCGACAAACAATTATTTCTTGGAAACAAAGACATTGAAAAATTAGAAGGTTTAGTTTACCCAATTATAAAAATACTTCGCACAGAAAACAATGGTAATTTTGAATATTCAATCCAAGATGAGATTATTTTAGTTTCGGGAGATGAAGAAGTTTTAAAAATCCCCATTTCAGACTTTAAAGACAAAGCACTTTTTCTTTTAAATGCAATCAAACAAAATAAAGAAAGGACTTTTTCAGTTCCAGAAATTGAGGAATTTATGCAATCCATAAATTGTATTTCCTTAAAAGCAAGTTCTACAGCGAAAACTGATATTACGATTGTTGTTCACGACCAAAGAACTAATCAAGAACCGACATTGGGTTTTAGCATAAAATCTCAACTCGGAAGTCCCTCTACTCTTTTAAATGCAGGTAAAACAACAAACTTTATTTATAAAATCAAAGGAGCGAAACTTTCAGAAGATAAAATTCAGGAAATCAATTCAATTGCTTCGAGAAGTAAAATAATGGATAGAATTGTTCAAGTTCATAAAAATGGCGGACAATTTGAATTTATAAAAACAGAACGACAAATATTTTCAAACAACCTTGTTTTAATAGACAGTTTGCTTCCAGAGATTTTATCGCAAATAGTATTTGATTTTTATTCAAGTGAGTTTTCGCACTTGACTGATTTAGTAAACAAAACGGCTGACAAAAATCCATTAAACTTCGATATTGAAAACGAACATAAGTTTTACGAATACAAAATAAAACGCTTTTTGACAGATGTTGCTCTTGGAATGATGCCCTCGCAAGTTTGGACAGGAAAATATGATGCGACAGGTGGATATTTAATCGTCAAAGAAAATGGAGACGTTTTATGTTACCACATTTACAACAGAAATGAGTTTGAGGATTATTTGCTAAATAATACAAAACTTGACACAGCAAGTTCGTCTCGACACGGATTTGGAGAAATATATAAGGAAAACGGAGAACTATATTTTAACCTGAATTTACAAATTAGGTTTACAAAATAGCCAACGCTAAAAGCCATACACATTCGCAATTCGCACCAGCCGACACACAAGCCAAAAATTGCAAAAGAGTATGTCTTTGCCAACGCTGAAAACCAAGCAGAACGGAACAAAGCCAGCAGGTAACAATGTATAAAAATAATAGCGGTTTTATCGCTAAAATGAAAGTAAGTAAATATAAAAAAGGTCTGTGTTCAACCGAAAAGTTAGTTTGTAAAAATCCGCTACTATTCTTATACGAGACCGTTAGCAAAAATAACCAACAACGAATGAACATAGCAATAATATTAGGAGTCAGCGAATATGAAGACAAACAAAATAATCTACCTGGTTGTAAAAAAGATGCTGAAATTGTCAACTCAATAATTTCTAAGACTAGTAAATTCGAATCTATATTATATATAAATGAAAAAAAATCTAGTGCTCTCGTAAAAGAGAAAATAACTGATTTTATTTCTGAAAATAAAACTAATGAAATAGAAGAGTTATTTTTCTACTTCACAGGACACGGAGAATTCTATAACGAGGAATTTTATTATATACTTTCTGATTTTAACAAAAACAAGAGAAAACAAACCTCTCTTCAAAACGAGGAAGTTGATAGTTTAATCAAGACTTTAAATCCAAATTTAGTTGTAAAAATTATTGATGCTTGTCAATCTGGAAAAACTTATATCAAAGAAACATCTGTCGTTGCTAAATACTTTAAAGAAACCCAAAACAAATTTAATAATTGTTATTTCTTAAATTCTTCATTGAAAGACCAAAGTTCAATGCAATCTGATTTAATTAGTGACTTTACACTAAGTTTTATAAAATCTGTTAAAGAACATAAATCAAATGAAATTCGATATAAAGACATAATTGACTATATATCAGATGAATTTGAAAACAATGAACTTCAGACACCTTTTTTTGTTATTCAAGCGGATTATACTGAAAAATTCTGTGAGATAAATGACAGCCTTAAAGAATACCTTTTAAAAATAGATACTGTAACACTAGACACAGAAAATATTGATGGTTCAAAAGATTTTAGTCTAATAGATAAAATCAAAAAACAAGCATCAGAATATCTAACTAAAGAACAAGCTTTAGAGGTAATAGATTTTACCAAATCAGAAATTGAAAAAATTGAAATCTCAGAATCTCTAAATGATATATATGATTTAGAAGTAATTCTTTCTGAAAACTATGATTATATAATTAATAAAAATACCATAGGAAATTGGCTAGATAATAACACTCACGATTACTTTGCAAAATCTATAACGAGACGTGTAAGAAAAGATAGAAATCATTATTCAAATTTCTTGAGAACACCAAACCTTTTCGGAGTCGAAAATGAAGATGATTATGAATATATAAAAAGTGGGTTTGATATTGAAATAGATGTTCCTTTTAAATCTATAATTTTTAATTTAAATTCTAAATATCCAAATGTGGAATCATTTACTGCAAGAGCAATTTATTTAGTTTCTCAAAAACAGATTAGATATTTTTATTTTGTTACTAATTTTATTACTAAAAACTGGGATGAAAGAAAACTAAATTCGGAAATTGAATGGTTTTTTACGGAACATCCAATTTACAATAAAGAGGAAGTAGTTGATGGAATCAAAAAGGTTTATAAAAATCTAGAAAAAAAAGCAACTATCTATCTCGAAGAAAAATTTAACAACCAAGAAGGAAAAAAGGAATAATTACTTTTGCTAACAACGTATATAGCTCATATCTAGGTAGTTGCTTAATCGAAATTATGACATATTTGGAAAGTCGCCAAATTTTTAAATTTGACGATTTCCAATAAAAAAATAAATAGTAAAATTTAAAAATCTGGCTTGTGCTTAATCCGAAAATAATTTTCTAATTTGCACGCTACGAGCCATATACAGAGACGTTACCTGCAAGCTGAACCCAGCCGCACAAACAGCACATTTGGTTTTTGCCGACACATAAGCCAACGCTGAAAAACCAAAAGAGCTGTTTTTTGCCTTTGCGCTCGAAAACATAGTGAAAAGATTGTGAATAAAAATATAGAAGCCGACCAACCAAAACAGCAAACTTTATTAACTTGTACGGTTAAATAAGAGATAATGATTAAAGAAAGAATTGACATAGAAAACATTGACGGACAACTATTTGAAATAAAAGTAGTTGACCCTGATAATTCTAAACCTGCTTCTTTTACGCATTATTTACACAATCATAAAAATGGAGTTTCTCAATTTTACAAAAAAGATGCACTTTCTTACGTAAAAGAAATTCTTGAAAAAGAATATCCAACAGAAAAAGTCACAAATAAAGTAGCGGAAGAAGCACTTCAATATTTGATTTTTGACCTCAATAAAACTGTTCCATTTCCAGCACCTGAAAAACCAAAATTTAAGTTTATTGACCTTTTTGCAGGAATTGGTGGATTTCGTTTAGCTCTTCAAAATCTTGAAGGAAAGTGCGTTTTTACAAGTGAATGGGATAAATATTCAAAACAAACCTATAAAGCTAATTTTGGAGAAATTCCGTTTGGAGATATAACAAAACCTGAAACAAAAAATTATATTCCAAACAATTTTGATGTGCTTTGTGCAGGCTTTCCTTGTCAAGCGTTTTCGATTGCAGGAAGACGTGGCGGATTTGAAGATACAAGAGGAACATTATTTTTTGATGTTGCAGAAATTATAAAAAGGAAACAACCAAAAGCAATTTTTCTCGAAAACGTAAAAGGTTTAAGAAATCACGACAAAGGAAAAACATTAGCAACAATTTTAAACGTGCTTCGAGAAGATTTAGGCTATTATGTGCCTGAACCTCAAATATTAAATGCAAAAGAATTTGGCGTTCCTCAAAATCGTGAACGAATTTTTATCGTAGGTTTCCGTAAAGATTTAGGAATAACTGATTTTCAGTATCCAGAACCAACTAATAAAACCGCAGTATTAGATGATATTTTGGAACAAGAAGAAGTTTCTGTTAAATATTATTTATCAACAACTTACGTTCAAACATTAAAAAATCACAGAGCACGCCACGAAAGCAAAGGCAATGGATTTGGTTACGAAATAATTCCAAATGATGGAACAGCAAACGCAGTTGTTTGTGGAGGAATGGGCAGAGAACGAAATTTAGTTCTTGATGATAGACTGACAAATTTTAAACCAATAACTAACATTTCAGGAAAGGTGAATCGAGAAGGAATTAGAAAAATGACACCACGAGAATGGGCAAGATTACAAGGTTTTCCAGACAATTTTAAAATTATAGTTTCAGACGCACAAGCATACAAACAATTCGGAAATTCAGTTGCAGTTCCCGCAATTCAAGCAACAGCGGAAAAAATAATAGAAAAACTTAACTGCAAATGATTACAGGAAATAAGGGAGAATGGAGCGAAATTTATGCGCTTTTCAAATTATTAGGCGACAAACAATTATTTCTTGGAAACAAAGACATTGAAAAATTAGAAGGTTTAGTTTACCCAATTATAAAAATACTTCGCACAGAAAACAATGGTAATTTTGAATATTCAATCCAAGATGAGATTATTTTAGTTTCGGGAGATGAAGAAGTTTTAAAAATCCCCATTTCAGACTTTAAAGACAAAGCACTTTTTCTTTTAAATGCAATCAAACAAAATAAAGAAAGGACTTTTTCAGTTCCAGAAATTGAGGAATTTATGCAATCCATAAATTGTATTTCCTTAAAAGCAAGTTCTACAGCGAAAACTGATATTACGATTGTTGTTCACGACCAAAGAACTAATCAAGAACCGACATTGGGTTTTAGCATAAAATCTCAACTCGGAAGTCCCTCTACTCTTTTAAATGCAGGTAAAACAACAAACTTTATTTATAAAATCAAAGGAGCGAAACTTTCAGAAGATAAAATTCAGGAAATCAATTCAATTGCTTCGAGAAGTAAAATAATGGATAGAATTGTTCAAGTTCATAAAAATGGCGGACAATTTGAATTTATAAAAACAGAACGACAAATATTTTCAAACAACCTTGTTTTAATAGACAGTTTGCTTCCAGAGATTTTATCGCAAATAGTATTTGATTTTTATTCAAGTGAGTTTTCGCACTTGACTGATTTAGTAAACAAAACGGCTGACAAAAATCCATTAAACTTCGATATTGAAAACGAACATAAGTTTTACGAATACAAAATAAAACGCTTTTTGACAGATGTTGCTCTTGGAATGATGCCCTCGCAAGTTTGGACAGGAAAATATGATGCGACAGGTGGATATTTAATCGTCAAAGAAAATGGAGACGTTTTATGTTACCACATTTACAACAGAAATGAGTTTGAGGATTATTTGCTAAATAATACAAAACTTGACACAGCAAGTTCGTCTCGACACGGATTTGGAGAAATATATAAGGAAAACGGAGAACTATATTTTAACCTGAATTTACAAATTAGGTTTACAAAATAGCCAACGCTAAAAGCCATACACATTCGCAATTCGCACCAGCCGACACACAAGCCAAAAATTGCAAAAGAGTATGTCTTTGCCAACGCTGAAAACCAAGCAGAACGGAACAAAGCCAGCAGGTAACAATGTATAAAAATAATAGCGGTTTTATCGCTAAAATGAAAGTAAGTAAATATAAAAAAGGTCTGTGTTCAACCGAAAAGTTAGTTTGTAAAAATCCGCTACTATTCTTATACGAGACCGTTAGG
>NZ_QUNS01000005.1:170177-234064 GCF_003387615.1 Tenacibaculum gallaicum
ATCCGCTAAAATGAAAGTAAGTAAATATAAAAAAGGTCTGTGTTCAACCGAAAAGTTAGTTTGTAAAAATCCGCTACTATTCTTATACGAGACCGTTAGGCTTAATTTAAAAAGCGAGGGTGCACAAAATAACAGACTAAAGATTTTTATATGCCATTAAGAGCCTTGATAGATGATATCGAAATTATTTCAACTTATTTGACTTCAAATGATTGGGATGAGCTTAAAGATAGAATAAAACAAGAATCATTAGATGTAATAATATCTCAGACAGAAAAGAAAGGTTATTTACGAACCAGTAAAAACGGATTGCAACATTTTGTTCATAAAAAAGGAGAAGCACCAGAAGACTATAAAACTGAATCCCCTCAATTACTATTTATTAAAAGTCAGATTTTATTAGGGTGCAAAGAAGCAGGATGGGATGCAATTTCTGAGTATGAAGAAAGTAAATGGAGTGCGGATGTTTTAGCAATTAATGGAAAAAACAGAATTGCATTTCAGGTTCAGTGGTCACCATGCACTTATGAAAAAACAATAGCAAAACAAAAGGAATATAAAGAAGATAGTGTAAGAGGGTGTTGGTTTTTTAAAAATCCACCAAAAGAGCTTAGGGATTGGGATAAAAAACCTATTGCAAATAAAGATATACCTCTTTTTAAAATTATAGAGGCGGAGGATAAGAGTTTAAAAGTTGATTTCAATAATCAATTATTTGAAATTAGCGAGTTTGTGTTCTTTTTATTAAGCAGGAAAATTAAGTTCTGCTCGACAATGAAAGCTAGGGAAAAGCAATCTATAACGATTAATTTTTACAAAAAAAGTTGTTGGAAATGTGGAGCAAATCAGCATTCTTATTTTTTATCTGAAACTGTAAAAAGCATTTGCGGTGAAGATATGTATCTTGAGAGTGTTATGTGGGAGAATGATGCAATCGAATTTAGTCCCGTGATTCAAAATGCAATTAAAGAGTTTCTTCTAACCGACAAAGGAAAGAATATAAAGATTGGTAAGATAAAAAAACGATTCAGTAAAACGGTTGGACATTCTTATATGTCATTTGGATGTGTGAAATGTGATGCAATATTTGGTGGCTGGCATAATCATGAAGAAATAATGGAAGTTAAAATGTATGGAGCAGATATTGCCTATGAAGTTGAGTTAGAATTGCCAATAATTAGAGAGGAAAGAGAACATTGGTGTTTAAATAAAAGCAAAGAATTTTGTGAATAATAAAAACTAAGCCCAACATTTTGTATAAGTAATGGCAGGTGATGTAGTAAATATAAAGGTTTGTAATCCGCTCAAACTGCGTCGCAGTTTGACAGGAAAGTTCTACGCAATCTGCCACTACTCATACAATTTACCGTTGGTAATAATTGCCTGCGGCACGTAGAAACCGTGTTTTAACAAACACTCCTTTTCTACTAATTATTACCAAAAAAATCCTGTATAGAATAGTTCATTTTTCTCTAAAATAAGATATATTTACATTTTGTATACAATATACAATTTATGATTAATCAAGAATCTTTAAAAAGTCAAATTATAAAAGCTTTGTGGGAGTTGATTATTGAGGGACACATCAAACCAAATGAACCCCTACGAGAAACTAACTTAGCCAGTTTGTTAAACATAAGTAGAACGCCATTGAGAGAAGCACTCCAGCAACTTGAATGGGAAAACATTGTTGTATCTGAACCTAGAAAAGGATTTCGATTAGCGCCACTTTCAGAAGAAGATATTTTAGAGATTTATCCTTTAAGAGCTAAATTAGAATCGTTTGCATTAGAGCTTTCAGGCGTTCCAACAAAACATATAATAAATGAACTCTTTCAAATTAATTCAAGAATTTTAAAAGCAAAATCATCCAAAGAAATTGTAGAATTGGATGAACAATGGCACTTATTATTAATATCAAATTGTCAGAATAAGAGATTGTTAAAAATGGTAAAAACTCTTCACAGGCAATCTCAACGTTATGAATACGCCTACTTGGCAATGAATAAGACAGTAGAAAAGTCTGTTATTCAACATGAGAAAATTATTAAGTATTTACAAAAAAATCAACTTCAAAAAGCAACTGAAATTTTTGCAAAAAACAATTTAGTAGGTGTTGACTCACTGATTAACTGGTTAAAACAACAAGAAAATGAACATTAAATTAATAATTGTATTCCTTATAACCTTCCTTAGCTCACAATCAACTCTTCCTTGTACCATGTACAAAATAACTAAGAACGGTAGAACCATTGTCGGAAATAACGAAGATTTTTTAAGCCCAAATAATCAATTTTGGTTTGAAGTTGCTGGAGATAAAGATTACGGAGTAATGTATATGGGTCTTTTAAATAATTTCGCTCAAGGAGCAATTAATGATGCAGGCTTGGTTTTCGATGGTTTTGCAGAACCTGAATTGCCAATCGTAAATACAGAAGGGAAAAAACAAATTTGGGTTGGGAAAGCTATTAAAAATATCATGCAGACAATGTCTACTGTAGAGGAAGTCAAAGGTTATTTAGAAACCATCAATTTAAGTTCACTTTCAAGTAGTCAACTTGTATTTGTGGATAAATCAGGAACTTATTTAATTGTTGAAGGTGATGAATTGATTATAGGAGAAGAATCTGAAAAATCATTTTCAAATTTTTATTATTCGCAAATAAATTCTTTAGAAGATGTTACACTTCCATGGTTTAATGTAGGTCAAGAATTTTTGAAAAAAACTACTGCTAAAGCCTCTTTAAACTATTGCAGTAATGTTATGAAAAACTACAAGCAGGTAGCAAAAGATTTATTTTCTACACAATTTACTACTGTATATGATTTATCTACTTTAAAAATTAGAGTGTATCTCTACCATGATTTTACAGAGTTTATAGAAATCGATTTAAAACAAGAATTGAAAAAAGGAAACCACAACAAAATGATGGTTGATTTATTTTCTGAAACATCACTCGCTCGTAAATTTTATGACCAATATAATGATAGTAAAAACCCCATTTCATTTCTTCAAGAGCAAATGAATCCAGATATATATTCCGAGAAAGAGTTACTAAGAATGGAGTTTAATGAAACTATTAGCATATTAGGTTATGAATGGTTAAATCAGAAGAAAAACCCAGATGCAGCCATTAAGATTTTTAAATACGGTGTTACTTTAATGCCTAATAATACCGATTTATACGATAGTTTAGGGGAAGCCTATTTAATAAATAACGATTGGACTAACGCAATAAAAAATTACGCCAAATCTTTAGCATTAAACCCTGAAAACGACAATGCAATTGATCAACTTGTATCGGCAAAAAATGACCGTGAACAATTCAAAGTAAAAAAGTTTAAACAATTGGCAGATCTAATTGACCAATATGCTGAAGCTACTTTAAAAAATGGCAATATTAACTCCATAGCTTTAGCTGTTTATAAAAATGGATTAGTTTATCAAAATTATTATGGAGAAATAGATAAAGGTGCTAATAATAAACCTTCAGACAGCTCGGAATATGAAATAGCGTCAATTACCAAAACCTTTACAGGTGCTTTGGTTGCAAAAGCAGTTTTGGGTGGTAAGCTAAACTTAGACGACGATATTCGAAAGTATTTGGATGGAGATTATTCTAATTTAGAATACCAAGGTCAAGCAGTCACCATTAAAAATTTGCTCACGCATAGTATCGGTTTTGATGATGAGGATAAAAACGGATTATCCACCATAAGTAACAAAATTAATCGTGGTGCTTTAAACAGCAATGAAGTTAATTATACCATTCAAGATTTTTTTGATGAACTTAAATCAGTAAAAATCAGCCATCAACCAGGAACGGTGTACGACTATAATTCTGTGGGGCCAGAGCTTTTAGCTTATATCTTAGAAAAAGTTAACAAAACGTCCTATATCAATCAGTTGGATGTGTTTCTTAAAGACTTAGGGATGCATAATACCTATATGCAAGGTCACGATAAGACTTCAAAAAACTTAGTCAATGGCTATGCCAACGGAAACTTAACGGAAATAAATGTCAGTCCATTGTATGGTGCAGCAGGTGGCGCCATATCTACTTTGCCAGATTTAACCATTTATATAAAATATTTACTTGAACATAAAGACGAAGCTTGGGTTAAGGAAGCTTCCCGTTCTTTGTTTGTAGATGAGGAGGATGATGAGAATATAGGCTATTTATGGCAAAACATAGGTTATGCCGAGGAAGAAGGCTATTATTATTCTAAAACAGGAACCTCTAATGGAGTGCAAAGTGGTGTCTTGATTTGTCCAGATTCTGACTATGGAATGGTTGTAATTGTAAACAATACAGGAGATAAGGCATTCAATGACTGGGGAACCTTATTTTTTAGAGATATTGAACCCGACGTAATAAAGTATCCTAAAATCAATTTATATGCTTTAACCAAACCAGATTTTATTAGGAATAAAACCATAGGATTAGCAAAATTTAATACGCTTATGAAACAAAAGGACGCCTATTACAATACGGACTTATCATGGTGTTTGAACAATATAGGGTATGAGTTGCTCAACAAAAAAGAAAATAATCAGGCCATAGAAATGTTTGAATTTGCAATAGAACAAGACCCTGAAAATGCAAACCTGTATGACAGCCTTGGAGAAGCCTATTTTATAGCAAAAGAATACAATAAATCACTTTTAAACTATGAAAAATCGCTGAAGCTTAATCCGAAAAACGATAATGCTAAAGCATATATTGATAAGATTAAAAAGAAACTAAAAAGATAAAAATACTATTGCTAACTTAAGCCGTATATAATTTATTGCTGGCGTCTCGCCTACTTACGAAAGTCCTCACGGACTTTCTATCTGTGATTTATTTACTAATTTTAGTGCTTGAAACACGTTGGTAATAAGTGCCTGCAACACGTAGAAACCGTGTTTTAACAAACACTTCTTTTCTACTAATTATTACCAACGCTCTAGGTTAATTGCTCCTCTAACAACTATATTTTGTACCTTTAGCTTTCTTCGTGAACTACACACGAAACTATAAACAACAAAATATATAACAAATGAGGCACAATTATGGCTCCTCGTGAGGCTGCGCCTCACGCGCCATACACCTAGAGCGTTGTGCTTAATGTAAAAAAAACTCCGAAAATTGACAGAATTACAGAAATATATTACTTCATACTTTGGAATTACAAACCAAAATATGGACAAAATAACGTCCTTGTTCACGAAATCTGAACTGAAAAAGGGAGATTTTTTTACGAAAACTGGTCTATATTGCGAAAAACTGAGTTTTGTGCGAAGTGGTTTTATTCGAGTTTTTGCAAACTCCAATCACAAAGAAGTTACCCAATGGATTTCTACCAAGGGCTATTTCATAACCGATTTGTACAGTTTTACTTTTAAGCAGCGAGCAAAATGGAATATTCAGGCATTAACAGACTGCGAACTTTACACAATCGATAAAGAGAATTATGCACTTTTGAACAATTTGGTTCCGAATTGGGCTGAGATGGAAAAACAGTTTATTGCAGGTTGTTTCGTTCAATTAGAAGATAGAGTATTCAGTCATTTATCACTAAGTGCAGAAGAGCGTTACGACAAACTTTTTGAGAACAACAAAGAGCTTTTTAACCAAGTTCCATTGCAATATCTTGCTTCAATGCTGGGAATGTCGCCCGAAACTTTCAGCCGAATAAGAAACAAAAAGGTTTCTTGATTTTTGTCAAGAGCAAGAACTCGATTTGAACCGAACTTTGTCAAATAAATAAAAAATTATGGCAAAGCAAATTAAAACATTGATTACAATAAACGCAAGTAAAGAGAAAATATGGAAAATACTTACCGACTTTGAGAATTATCCTGAATGGAATTCATTTATAAAGTCGGTTACTGGAGAAGTAAAAGTTGGAAACCAAATTCAAATAAAATTACAGGGAATGACCTTTAAACCTATTGTATTGACCTTTAATGAAAATACAGAATTAAAATGGCTTGGTCATCTTTGGTTCAAAGGTATTTTTGACGGAGAACATAAATTCAAATTGACCGACAACGGAAACGGAACAACCAATTTTGAGCAAAGCGAGAATTTTAGTGGAATCTTGGTCAAATTGTTTTCAAAGAGTTTGGACAAGGACACTAAAAGTGGTTTTGAGAAAATGAATCTGGAATTAAAGCTACGTGCGGAAAAACACTAAGCACAACAAAACCTATAAACAATACGGGGTTAGGTTTTAAACGCTAAGGCCTGCGTATATTTATAATATCGCAAAATCTTTGGGATTTCGCTTTCGAACAAAATTTCGCTACGTGCATGGCGCAAAGTAAACGCTAGTTTGCTCCCGTACTGTTCATAGCTAAGCCGTTGGTAATAATTGCCTGCGGAACGTAGAAACCGTGTTTTAACAAACACTCCTTTTCTACTAATTATTACCAACGCTCTAGGTTAATTACTCCGCTAACAACTATATTTTGTACCTTTAGCCTTCTTCGTGAACTACACACGAAACTATAAACAACAAAATGTATAACGAATCAGGCCCAATTATGGCTTCTCGTGAGGATGCGCCTCACACGCCATACACCTAGAGCGTTGCCAACAAGTTGAAAAGACTGTATGAATAAAATAATAATAGGGCTGATTTTGATAATTGGTTCAATGAATCAAACATTTGGACAAAGCCTACAAGAAGGACAGAAACGATGGAGTTCTGAACAAAAATTAACAATTGAGGATTTTAAAATCAAAATCAGCGATGAAAATAATGATGCTGTTTATAGTCAATTTATGATTTCACACGCAATTGGTGGATTTGACTTTATGAAACGAAATCTGAATCAAAAAATAGAAAACATCTTTCTTGGAAATGCCTCTTGGATTGACACAACAAAAGTTGCTGAAATTCAAAAGCAAATTGATTTTCAACAGATGCAGTTTGACCTTGCCGAAATACACGCAAGAAAATTTAGAAAACGAGCGCTAGAGAATAAGAAAAAAATTGCAAAAGGATTTGATATAATAAGTCAAATCAACAACGAAATTATGACTGAATTTTCAGAAAGTCGTTTAAAATTGATAAAGGAAACCGTAGGTGGACAAAATGAAGAAAAAATTGAGGAATGGAAAGAAAAAATTGCGACTGAATTAAAGGGAATGTATGAGTTTCGTTACGAAAATAAAAAGAAAATAAAAAGAAAATAAAACTGAATAAATAAAACCAGTTGGCAACACCGTGTATAATTCATTGCTAATTCTAGCCTACTTGGAAATTCCTTCGGAATTTTCTCTGGTTCGTTTTTGTTTACTAATTTAGTTGCTGAAACACGCAACGAAATCATACACAAACACGTTAGGTGCAATTAAAACCAACTCATCGTTAAACAATGACACCAGAATATCGAATAGAAACTGAAAATCACATTAGAGAGTATTTTAAATCATTTGATGATATAAAAGAAATTGTGAATATTAAATGTGAAGAAACCTTTACCGATTTAGATGTTGTTGTCAACGTTTGGAATGTAAAAACTGAAAATGAAGCTTATTGGGTAGTCGAAGGAGAAAACGCACCTATGAATTTATATACTCAAAGAGAGCATTATTTTTCCGCAGACGAAGCCTATTCTTTTCATATGGGAATTACTCAACGATTAACTAAAAGACATCAAAATGATTTTAAACATATAATTGATGAAATCCCTTTAGATATTAGTCATTTAAAATCAATAAGCAGAAAGTTAAATATGGCTTCAGAAAAACTTTCGATTGATTTAGAACCTGAAGAATTTCAATCTATCGGACTTTTATGTCGAGAAAGTTTAATAGACTTATCCAAAGTACTGTGTGAAAGAAATCCTGAATTGATAAAGGAAAAAGGATTAAAAAAATCTGACTTTAAAGGTGTAGCCAACGCTTTTATAGAATTTTATATTCCTGGAAATCAAAACTCGGATTTAAGAAATTATTCCCGAAAATTAGTAGATAGTGCTTGGAGCTATAATTCAATGGTGGTTCATTCAAAAAATAAAAAATATCCAGATGCAAAAATTGCTTTATTATTTACTTCTTCAACGATTAGTTTACTTGAAAATTTATTTTTTAAACATATAGGCTTCGACCAAGAATTACCTTGTCCTGAATGTGGAAGTTTACAAATGGAATTTATAGAAATTGAAAACGATAAATTAAAACAAGTCTGCATGAAATGTGAACATGAAGAAATTTTACACCTTGAAAAAGAAGAATAACTGCACCTAACAAAGAACTGAGGTAAAAAACAAGTAAATTTTATACTTTTTTAAACCAAAATACTTTTATAATTCGTATCATAAGGTAAACCACTTTTTACTATTTCAAAGGCTTGTTTTAGTAGCTTATTGCGTACCGCTATTAGACTAACTTAAGATAAATAACCACAATTAAGACGGATTCAGAACCCACTAATCAAAGCTTAAACATATCTTTAACCGTACATTTTTGTACGGTTTTTTATTTTGTTTTATCTTGGCTTACGCTTAATAAAAAAAACAAAAATTGCTAAAAACTTCCGCTTATAACCTTTAAGGTTCCGGGTAAAAGTAGTTTTAGTTCTTTTATAACAAGTTGTACGTCATATAACAGAACCCAAATGGCAATCCCGAAAAACAAAGAAGAGCTAATTTTTGAAATCGAAAATAACTATTCCAAACTAAAAAAGGATTTGGAAATAATTCCTACTAAATTGACCAAGGAAAAGGAACTCGAAGGACACACAAAAGGAACTCAAATGAGCGTTTCAGATTTAGTCGCTTACCTCATTGGTTGGGGCGAACTCGTGTTGAAGTGGAATCGAAAAATGAACAGAAACGAAAACGTGGACTTTCCCGAAACGGGGTATAAATGGAACAAACTCGGAAGGCTTGCTCAAAAATTCTATTCGGACTATGAACATCTTGACTATAAAATGCTTTTGGACAAATTGGATAAAGTTGTCATCGAAATTTCAGATTTGATAAAAAATACTGAAAATACCGATTTGTACGAAAAAGCATGGTACAACAAATGGACTAAAGGAAAAATGATACAGTTGAATACTTCTTCACCATATAAAAATGCGAGAAGCAGAGTAAGAAAATGGAAAAAGCTAAATGAAGGAAGAATACAAACTCATAACAATACATAACTGCAATTATAGCGGGTTCGACCACCCTTCTGCTTTGCTCAGAACATAATCCACTTAGAATTGATAACTGAAATAAATACTAATGCAATCCCTAACTGATATATAAAATCGTTAGAGGCAAGCTAAACCAACAATATGAAAAAAACAATAGTAGACATTCATTGTGATTTACTAATTCATTTAACAAAACCTAACTCCAGTGTTAACGATAAAGATTTAGGATGCTCTATTCCTTACCTCAAAAAAGGAAATGTTAAGCTACAAGTAATGGCTATTTTTGCGCCAACACAACCCAACAGTCATAAAACAGGACTTGAACAAAGTGAAATTTTCAAGAATTTAAATTTAAAAGAAGAGCCTCTTTATGCTATACAAAAACAGCATTTAAAAAACTTAAATAATAGTGATAATATAGGAATGCTGGCTGCTATTGAAAATGCATCTGCTTTTTGTAGTGAGAATACTACACTTAAAGAAGGTTTTGATAATCTTGAAAACATAAGAAACAATGTTGGCAATCTTTTTTATATAGGTTTCACACACCATTCAGAAAATAGATTTGGTGGAGGAAACTATACTACCACTGGTTTAAAAAATGATGGAAAAGCTTTAATAGATTATCTAGACAATAAAAATATTGCTATTGATTTTTCACATACAAGCGACAATTTAGCTCATGATATACTAAACTATGTAGCAAAACAAAATATAAACGTTTCAATTATTGCTAGCCATTCAAATTACCGATCTGTTTTTGACCATCCACGTAATTTACCAAATGAAATAGCACAAGAAATAATAAGTAAAAAAGGGTTAATTGGTCTTAATTTTTTAAGAGCATTTGTTAATAACGAAGACCCTAAAACGCTTCAAAAACATATTGAATACGGAATTAATTTAGGTGCCCATGATGCAATATGCTATGGTGCAGACTATTTTTATCATAAAAGTCACCCTGACAAATCAAGAATACCATTTTTCTTCAAAGAGCATGAAAATGCAACCTGTTATCAAGAAATAAACTCAGTTATTGAAGAAAAGTTTGGTGCTGAAATAGGTAACAATATTAGTTACAAAAATGTTATTAATTTCTTAATGAAACAGTGGGAATAATGAATTTACAAAAAGATTATTATTTAGAGAATTCAAGGGTATTATTAAAACCTTTGGTAATAGAAGACACTAACAAATTAGCTAATATTGCTATTAACGAACCTGACTTATGGAATTATACATTGAATAAACCTAATTCAGAGAAAAAACTAAATACATACATAACAAATGTGATAGCTGATAGAAAAAATGGAGTTTCTTATGCTTTTAGTGTTTATGACAAACAAAAGCAAGCCTACGCTGGGTGCACAAGAGTTTATGAAATTAATTCTATTCACAAAACTTGTGCTATCGGATATACTTGGTATAGTAAAAATTTTCAAGGAACTGGTCTTAATAAAAACTGTAAATACTTATTGTTTAAGTTTGCTTTTGAAGAATTATTAATGGAAAGAATTCAATTTCGAGCTGATAAAAATAACATTAGAAGTATAAATGCTATTAAAAGCTTAGGTTGTAAAGAAGAAGGGGGTTTGAGAAGTAATATGTATAAACCAGATGGAACAAGAAGGAATAGTATGATTTTAAGTATTTTAAAAAATGAATGGCTCAATTCTGAGAAAAAAAAGTTAAAAGATAAAATAGAAATTCATCACTAATAAAAAACGTATATAAAAAATTATTCGTTTTAAACTAAACAAGAAATCATTGAACGTTTACTACTTCTAAAAACCAATAAATGAACAAAACATTAAAAATAAGCTTAATAATAGTACTAACAATAGGTGTGTTATTCTCATATTTTTTATGGCGATTTCTTGGAAAACCTTATTATAAAATAACCCTTCTTGGAACAGAATATGTAGAGAATTCTGACGAGTTAAAATATGTTAATGAACAACTTGAAGATGACCTCTATCTAATTAAAAAATATAAATACTCAAAAGATGTTATGCTAATTGGTTTTGGCGGCGGCGGAAGTAGAACTGATGATTATTATTCTTACGGTATTGCCGATAAAAACAAAAACACCCTATTGAATCCTAAATATCAATTTCTAAATACTAAAACAAACTCGCATAAAGAATTAATTATATACGGACTTCCGTATGTAGAAAAAGGAAATGAAAAGACGATGTTTTATAAAATTGTAAACGGACAAATAGAATTGATTAAAGAAGAAAATAGTTGGTAACAATGTATAGTTGAAATATACTTTTTTTAACTCTATATTTTTGTATGTTTTCTATTTTGTTTTACCTTGGCTAATACTTAATAAAAGAGAATAAAATTGCTATCAACTTCCTTTTCTTATTTCCTAAACAAGTTTGCTTTAATTATAATGAGATACTACAATATAATATTTATTTTATTGCTTTTTCAAAGCTGTAATACAACTACACTTTCAGAAAAAGAAGCTAATAACATTTCAAATATACAAGTTGAAATATTGATTGAAGATGGTATTAAAGAAACATCGTTGAATAAAATTAATGCTTATATATCCAATGGTGAAAAAAGAATTATTAACGAAAACATAAAGATTCTATTAAACGGAAAACCATTAAAATTGTTTGTTAGAACTGGAAATTATTATGATAAATATCCTGTTTATTTGACAGATAATCTAGTACGAAGAGAATCCTACTACTTTGAAATAATTTTACCAGACAGTACTAGATATCCAATAGCTTATATAAAGCCTAGTAAAATAACATCAGAATTCAGTTTTCCAAAAAATATACCTTTAGATGAAGACTTCGTACTAGACTGGAAAACTAATAATATATCAGCAAATGTAGAATTATGGAAACTAGTACATCAAAAAGATAAACCAAATACGCACTCGGGAGGAAAATATGCAGAATCAACAATTCATCATACTATAAATACTGAAAATGGAAACTACAAAGTGCCAAAATTGTTTTATGAAGATTCTTTAACAATTGCTGATTATTTAAAAATTCGAATTAGCAGTAGGGAAAGTGGATTGACAAACCCTAAATTAATAACAAATAGTAAAATTTTATATACTTATGTAATAGAAAAAACAATTAGTTTGGAAAATTAACCAATTTTTGTTTTTTCGTTTTACAAAATAAAAACACTTATAAACATCTTAAAAACTATTGTTAACCAAATAAAATAACTGATAAAAAATATGGCAAGAATATATTACGATGAAAAAAAACTATACGGAAAACCGTTTAAATCAACTATTCTTAATATCAATTCTTTCAAGCACATATTTGAGAATACAATTATTCCAAAAAACTTTCCGAAAAAAATTGAATTTACTAATTCTAAAAAAGAGGTTTTTAAAACGTTACTTTTATATACAGACGATATTGAATATAATTCAAGCAAACGTAAAGTTTATATTCCAAATTCAATCATATTTTATGATTACGAAGATTATAACTTCCCTACAGAGTTTTATTTTATTGTCAGAGTTGAAAACCAAATTGAAATAAGAAAGTGTAATGGTGGGAAAGATGTAAAATGGTTTCACATTCCAGATATGCATAAACCTGTTTGTGATTTAAAAATTATAACTAAAGTAGAAGCTACTTTCTCAGAACTCATTAAACTCGTAGAAGAAAACTTAAAAAGAGAAAAAAACTCGAATAAAAAAGTAAACACAAAAAAAGAGTGTCCATCTATAAATAATATTCAGCGAGAAGCATACCAAGAACTGGCAGAAATATGTGTTTCAAACAAAAAAGAACGCATTTTAAACCACATAAAAACTCTTAAAAATTATGATAATGACAGTGAATATTTTACAACACTTAATTATCTAATAGACCTTTTAGAAGATGACGATATTTCGTTTATTATAAGATTAGACTGGAAAGCTGATATTAAAGATTTAGAATGGTTTTTAAAATCAACATTAAAAGATAATTATAACTTATCTATTGACTTACCCAGTCCTAATGATTATACAAAAAACGCATCTGTTTCTTTTGATAACGTTTTTGAGGATTTCGACAAACCTTTAAGACAAAATAACCTTCAATTAGGTTTTATAGATACTCAATCAGACGAATATGTTTTTATTTTACATAAAATTACAGATAAAGAAAAAATACAAAAACTTATTAAGCTTATTGGATACAACTATTACGAAAAATAAAAAGTTATTTAAGTTACAAACACTAATTATATAGTTATTTAATGAACTTAATTACAAACCACCCATATTTATCAACAATCATAATCATACTTGTTTTGAATTCTATAATTAAAAAAATTACACGAGCTAAACATTCTCCTCTTCTAAAAGCATTCTTGTTTATAATGGCAATTATCTCTCAAGCTTGTAGTCCTTTTGCAGGTCCTGTAGATAAATCTATTTCAGATTCCTATTACTATTCAAAATCAAAAAGTAACATCTGTTATTCTCCTATGGGAAATTGGTTTGAATTGGGTAATACCAAAATAAATGCAGATGTTGAGAGTTTTAAAGTTTTAGGAAGAGATTTTGGGAAAGACAAGAATCATTTATACTTTAAAACTCATATTATAGATAATGAAGTAGATATCGCTACTTTCTATGTTGATGATGATAATTACATCTGTTTTGATAAAGACCATGTATATAGAGCTTTAAATTATTTACCTCACGACTTTACTCAAACAAATCAAGAGAAAAAGCATTTATGGAAAGTTGCTAAAGCTAATCCGAAAACATTTCAAAGAATTGATAGTGACTGGTCTAAAGACGACAAACTTTATTTTTATAATTATGTTCCTATTGATGTGGATTATAACTCTTTTACTATTTTAAATAACAGCTTTGCTAAAGACAAAAACCAAGTATATTCTTTAAAAAACTATGAATTGTTAGCTTCTTCAATAAACCCTACTACAACAAAAAAAATCAACAGTAGATATATTGCAGATAAAAACAATATTTATGATTTTCAAGAATATGTAAATGGTAAAAAGGTAGATTCTCTCACTTCTATACCCTACCAAAATATTGATAATTTAACCATATTAGAAGATAAGTTTCTTCTATTTGATAATAAGGTTATGTATGATGGAATTATAATTGAAAAAGCTGATGCTTCGTCTTTTCAAATCATTCAATTTCCTTACTCTAAAGACAAAAATCATGTGTTTTATCACGAGGAGGTTATTGAAAAAGCTGATCCTAATACCTTCAGTATCTTTGAAACATCTTTTTACTCAAAAGATAAAAACCATGTATTCGTTTATGGGAAACTATTAAAAGATGCTGATGTAGCTACTTTTGGACCAGTAAACAAAAAACATTCTTTATTGTATAAAGATAAAAATCATACTTATCGTGGTGATCAGATTGTAGAGAACAATTAAACCTACTATTTAATATTAACTAAATGAAAAATAAACATGAAATACGGATACACTATACTTTATGTTGAGAATGTAAAAAAGACGATTAGCTTTTATGAAAAAGCTTTTGGTTTTACCCAAAAATTTATCACACCAGAAAACGATTATGGAGAGTTAATCTCAGGAGAAACAACCATTGCTTTTGCTTCTTACGAATTAGGAAAATCTAACTTTAAAAAAAAAATTAAGAAAGTAAGTTCATCTGACAAACCTTTTGGAGTAGAAATGGTTTTTGTGTCTGAAAATATAGAAGCAGATTTTAAAAAGGCTATTGATATGGGAGCTATTGAATTTGAACCAATCAAAGAAAAACCTTGGGGACAAAAAGTAGGCTACGTAAGAGACATTAATGGTTTTTTAATAGAAATTTGTTCGCCTATAAAAACTTAAGCAACTTTAATTCCCCTTATATTTATTTTGAAACCTGATATTCACTCGGGTTTTTACCTGTGTATTTTTTAAATGTCCTATTAAAATGGCTAGAGTCTGTAAAACCAATTTTATCAGCTACTTCACTTATACTTAAACTACTTTGCTTTAATAAACTTTCAGCCATTTTAATTTTGGTCTCCATTATATAACGCTGTAACGATATACCTGTATGTTTTTTTATAAAAATCCCCACATAGTTTGGCGATAAATGAAAAGCTTCTGCTATAGTGCTAACTTTTATCAGGTCTTTGTTTTGTACGTTTTGTCTTATATACGTCAGCATTAAATCAACTTTATTCTTATCATAAACATCTCCACTATTTTTTAATGTCGACTTTAGGTTTCTGGACAGTATTATTAACAAAGCACCAAACAATTCAGTCAATACATTACGGCTATAGGTTAACGGACTATGCAATTCACTTTTAATTAAATGATAAAGCCTAAAGAGCTGTTCTTTATCCGTAGCACAGCTAATCACACTTTTGGCAACAATATTTCGATGAAAAATTACAGACTCTAAATTCTTTCTCCAATAATTACTTGTAGAAAAAGTTGCTTTTTCTATAAACATCTGTTCTGTAAATTTTACCACACCAAATTTTGTAGGTTCCCCTATAATAAACTCATGCTCATCCTTTGGAGTTAAAAAAAACAAATCTCCTTCTTTATAATCTATAACACTTTCATTTAAAACATGCTTACCGCTTCCTTTCAAAACAAAAGTTAGTTCAAAAAAATGATGTTTATGTCTTGGGTACCCCCACTCCTTCTCTGCTTCAAACTCAAATACATCTAAGTTCTTGGTAATATAAAAACGCTGTGTCATCAGAATGTTTTTATACAAATATACAATGTATTTATACAATAAAATAGCCAAAATCTACTAGTAATTTTGCAGTCACAACAGTTAATTAAACAGAATTAAAATGAAAAAAAACAGCATTATAGTATTTGTTATCATAGCATTAAGCTTAACATTAAATGCTTGTAAAAAAGAGCAAAAGAACACAAATAAAGCAACCTCTAGTTCTTCAAAAACAGAGACTACAGTAAAGAAAAGCTATTGGCCGAATAAAGCACAATTAGTTATTTCTTTTTCAATGCAGTTTGAAACAGGAGGACAACCTGAAGGAGCTGAAAGTCCTTTTTCAGGAAACCCTTTACCTAAAGGAAATCCTGACTTGCCTGCTGAAAGCTGGTTTCGTTATGGAGCTAGAGAAGGCATGTGGCGAATGATGGATTTATGGGATAAACATGGAATAAAAGTAACCTCACATGTTGTAGGTGAAGCGGCAATAAAATACCCTGAAATTGCTAAAGCGATGGCTAATAGAGGGCACGAAATAG
Source organism: Tenacibaculum gallaicum (assembly GCF_003387615.1). Lineage (GTDB taxonomy): Bacteria > Bacteroidota > Bacteroidia > Flavobacteriales > Flavobacteriaceae > Polaribacter > Polaribacter gallaicus. The sequence goes on from NZ_QUNS01000005.1 coordinate 186,546, forward strand.
CTGCTCACGGAATTGCATGGGACGATCAATGGAATTTAAGTTACGAAGAAGAACTTGCCTTTGTTAAAAAAGGAATTGATACCGTAGAAGCCATAACAGGAAAAAGAGGACGTGGATACAATGCCAACTGGTTACGTAGAAGTTCTAATACATTAAAAGTTTTACAAGAACTTGACTTTTTATACCACATTGATGATGTAAGCCGTGATGAACCTTTTATTACCAAAGTAAGAGGTAAAAACTTTGTTGTTATGCCATACACTCTACGCAACAATGATATTGTAAATATAGCCGGTAAAAACTGGTCGCCAGATCAATTTCTTTTTCAATTAAAAACAGAGTTTAATCAACTTTATAAAGAAGGAGCTTCTAAAAGAAGAATGATGAGCGTAAGCCTACATGACAGAATTGGAGGAACACCAGCTGTAGTAAATGTTGTAAATCAATTTATTGAATATGCAAAACAGCATGAAGGAGTTGTGTTTATGCGTAAAGATGACATTGCAAAAATGGTCATAAACGACCCTAACACTCCTATTGATAATGCTGAACTAAAGTTTAACCAATAAAAATATAAACATGAAACATTTAATTTCTCTATACTTTGTATTATGTACACTAACTGTTATCAATGCACAAAGTAAGTTACCTTTTCAATTAGAAAAAGACTGGGAGTTAGAAGGTTTGAAAAACCCTGAAAGTGTAGTTTTCGATACATCAAACCAAGTATTATACGTATCTAATATAAATGGTGCTCCAACAGACAAAGATGGTAATGGTTTTATTTCTAAAATAAGTTTAGAAGGAAAACTACTGGAACTAGAATGGCTTAAAGGTTTTGATGCACCAAAAGGGCTGACTATTTACAAAGGAAAGCTGTATACTACCGATATAAATACTATTGTTGAAATTGATATAGCTACTAAACAAGTACAACGTTTTACAGCCAAAGATGCTACTTTTCTCAATGATATTGTTGCTGACAAAAAAGGAAATGTCTATGCTTCTAACACCTTTGGTTTTAGTGGAATTTACAAACTACCAGTAAAAGGTAAAAGAAGGGTTGAGTTGTGGTTAAAAAACGATAGTTTAAATATGCCCAATGGCTTACTTATAGAAAAAAACAACTTAATAGCTGCTGGTTGGGGCATGGATTTAGACCCTAAAACATTTGCTACTAAAACACCAGGTCGTTTAGTTAAAATAAACTTGAAAACAAAAAACATTGAATTTATGAGTAAACCTTTCGGAAACTTAGATGGGTTGAGTGAAACACTCCATGGTTTTCTTATTACTGATTGGTTTGCCGGTAGCTTGCTTTACTTCAAAAAAGGTTATGATAAAGGTCAAAAAGTAATCGACTTACCTCAAGGAAGTGCTGATACTTATTTTGATAAAACTGCTAAAACACTATACATTCCATTAATGTTGAATAATAAGTTATTAAAGTATCATTTTAAAAAGTAATAACATGAAAACCACACCTAAACAAACAGCGTATGCTTTACTACGTATTACCATGGGGATCAACTTTTTCGGACATGGAGTAACAAGACTGCCAAAAATACCTTCATTTCGTGATTGGATGGTAAGCCAATTTCAAGAAAGCATACTTCCAGAGTCTCTTGTGTATGCTTGGGCTAGCGTACTACCCTTCATTGAGTTTTTTATAGGTATCCTATTAATCATTGGTCTATTTACTTACAGAACAGCTATAATAGGCGCTATTGTCATTGCAATACTTATTCTTGGCTCGTGTTTAACAGAGCATTGGGAATGGGCAGGTGGTCAAATGTTATATGCCTTGTTTTACTTCTTTATTATAAGTCAAGTATCAGAAAATAAATGGTCTCTCGACAATAAATTATTAGCATCAAAAAGTTACACCCCCGTAAATAATTAAAATAAATGAGTTCACAATATCAAACAGAAAGGTTAATCATACGACCAACAAATACTGAAGATACCAACTTTATTTTCAATTTATTTAACTCTCCTAAATGGATTGAAAACATTGGAGATAGAAACGTAACTTCAACTACTCATGCAAAGCAATATATTGAAACAGTTATGCTTGAGCAACTCAAACAATTAGGGTATTCTAGCTATACTGTAATTAGACAATCTGATAATGAAAAAATAGGAACTGTTGGTCTATATAATCGTGATGGTGTAGATGGAATTGATTTTGGTTTTGCTTTTTTACCCCAATTTGAAGGTAAAGGATATGCTTTTGAAAGTGCTTCTAAAATAAAAGAAGTAGCTGTAAATGAGTTCAAAATTCAAAACCTAGTGGCTATTACACGTCCTAGTAATACTGGTTCACAAAAATTACTCAATAAATTAGGTTTCAACTTCAAAAAAGACATCATTCTTCCTAAACATGAGTTTAAAGAATGGCTTTTATATACTATAAACAAATAACAAAACTCTTATGAAAGTAGCAACAATAAACACAGCAGGTAATTGGTCTCCTTTTTGGACAGAGTCATTAAAAAAAGCGGCTCTATTAGGAACTAATTGTCATGAAATTGGACAAAAATTATTGTTAGAAAACAAACGAATTAAAGTATGGAATATTCAGTTAAAAGCTGGTAGCACACTATCTTTTCATAAACACGACAAACCATATTTTTATGTTTGTCATACAAAAGGTATCTCACGCTCCTATTATTCAAACGGCTCTATAATTGAAACACAATATGAACCTAATGATATTAAATACTTTAAAGATTTAAACGCCGAAAATTTCTTTATACACAACTTGGAAAATATTGGTAACACTACCCTACATTTTACAACTGTTGAATTCACATAATAACACAATATATTTTTACAAATAGAGCATGTAATTATACAACAAAAACATCTCTAAACAACAGTAAATTTGTAGTATTAAATAATTAAAACTTTATAAATCATGGCTTTTGAAAAGTTATATCAAACATATAATAAAAATAGTTTAACATTAAAAAACAGGTTTTTAATGGCTCCTATGACTCGCTCTAGAAGCTCTCAACCTGGTGATATCCCTAACAAATTAATGGCGGAGTATTACGGACAAAGAGCTTCCGCTGGAATAATTATATCTGAAGCTACTCAGGTATCGTTACAAGGAAAAGGGTATGCAAAAACACCTGGAATCTATACGCAAGAACAAATAGAAGCTTGGAAATTAATTACAGAAGAAGTACATAAAAAAGGAAGTAAAATATTTTTACAACTATGGCATGTTGGCCGTGTATCTAGTTCTAAAGTAAACGGATTGCAACCTGTAGCTCCTTCTGAAAAAGCTGCTAAAGAAATTAGCGTTTATATTTTTGACGGTGCTCCAAATGGTGATGCAACTTTTGTGCCTGTAGAAGAGCCTAGAGCAATGACAAAAGATGATATTACCCAAGTAATTGAAGAATTCAGGATAGGAGCAAAAAATGCTATTGAAGCAGGTTTTGACGGTGTTGAGATTCACGGGGCTAACGGATATTTAATCGATCAATTTCTAAGAAGTAACTCTAATCTACGAACAGACGAATACGGAGGAACCAAAGAAAATAGAGTACGTTTGTTAACTGAAATCACTCAGGCAGTTGCTCAAGAAATAGGTAGTGAAAAAACTGGCGTTCGCCTCTCTCCTTTTATTAGTTTTAAAGATATGAATGATCCTGAAATATTAGATACTATAATGATTGCGACCCAAGAGCTTGAAAAAATTGGAGTTACCTACTTGCATTTATGTGAAGCAGACTGGGATGATGCTCCTGAAATTCCTAATAACTTTAGAGAGAACTTACGTAAAGCATTTAGCAGAACTATTATTGCTACAGGAAACAAAACACCAGGGCAAGGAGAAGATTTATTAAAAAAAGATTTAGTTGACCTAATTGGTTTTGGACGCAATTTTTTAACCAACCCTGATTATCCGGCAAGAGTTAAACAAAATGCTCCACTAAACAAAATTATTGATACACATACGTTATTTGGTGGAGGTGATGCAAGAGGTTATACAGACTATCCGTTTTTAAAATAAATAAACTATGAATACTATTGAAGAAAAAATAAAAGCATTAGGCCTAAAACTACCAACTCCCAAACCTGGAGTTGGGGCTTATAAAGCTTGGACTATTTTCTCAAATAATATTGTTTGTACATCAGGACAAATTCCATGGAAAGAAGAAAAAGTAGCTTTTGTAGGTAGACTAGGAGATCAGGTAACTACAAAACAAGGAGCTCTTTCTGCTCAATTATGCGCTTTACACGCTATTGCACAATTAAAAGAAGCCACTAATGGTGATTTAACTAGAGTTAAACAAATTATTAGGGTTGAAGGTACCATTTATACTTCTCCAAGTTTTAGTGAACATTCGCAAGTATTAGATGGTGCAAGCAACCTTTTTAATGAAGTATTTGGATAAAAAGGCAGACATACTAGAACAGCTCAAGGTACGAATGCTTCGCCCCTTAATGCTAGTACTCTAATTTATATTTTTGCCGAAATTGAATAAATTCTACAGTCATGAAAACTACACCTTTACAAATAGGTCAAATTGATCTAAGCTTTCATAAAGTTACTGCTGCTATTGTTTTAGCTTATTTTGATACTATAGGACAAGCTTACCAATTGCACACCGAGCCTCACGAAAAATTATTTGAAAAATATAGAAAAAAGGAAATAGATATGATTTTGGGTGCGTGGTTACCTTCCTCTCATGGAAAATACATAAGAGAAGTAGAAAACGAAACACATAAATTTTCAACACTATATACACCTTTTTGTATTTGGGGAGTTCCAGATTATCTTCCAAAGAATATAGAAAAAATAAGTGATATCACAAATCCTACAACCGCAAAAAAATTTAATAAAACCATTCAAGGTATTAATGAAGGTGCGGGTATTTCAAGGTTTTCAAGAAATATTATAAAATCTTATGGTTTAGATTCTTTAGGTTTTAAATTTAAGACTGGAACTATTTCAGATTGTACTAACACCTTTATTGACAGCTATAAAAAGAAAGAATGGCTAATTATTCCGCTATGGAAGCCACAATATCTTTTTCATACGTATGCTATAAGACCTTTAAAGGAACCTAGAGGTTTATTAGGTGGTAAAGACAAGTCTACAATTATAATTAATAAAAATGCTGTAAATAAATTAACCCCTAAAGCTCTTAAATACATTAAAGATGTAACGTTTGGTAACCAATTAGTTACTAAACTTGACTACGAGTATCAAGTAAATGGGAATACACTTCAAAATATTGCAAATACATTTTTAGAAAATAAGTTTGAGTAATTTATTATTTTCTAATACTCCTCATCAATCAATATTTTAAAATAAATAAGTACTTTAGTGGCTGTTACATTAACTAACAGTCACTAACTATGTCCAAAAAAATAGGGTTAAAAGAAGCCATTTCAATAGGAATTGGTGGTATGGTAGGCGGTGGTATTTTTGCCGTTTTAGGTCTTGCTGTTTTGCTTGCCAAAGGAGGAACTCCAATTGCTTTTTTACTTGCAGGAATACTAGCTTTACTAACTTCATACAGCTATGTGCATCTTTCAAAAAAATATCCAGATAGAGGTGGCACTGTAAAATTTATTAATCAAGGGTTTGGTAGAACCATTTTTAGCGGAGCTATTAATAATCTTTTATGGATTAGTTATATTGTCATGCTCTCGTTATATGCTTCTGCATTTGGATCTTATGCTCCTAACCTTTGGGAAATTACTCAAAATAAAACAATCAATTTTCACATATACGCTAGTGCAATTATTATAATAGCTACAGCTATTAACTACTATAGTATTGCTGTGGTTGGGAAAATAGAATCGTACGCAGTAGTTATAAAACTCTTTATTCTTATTGGTTTTATTGCTATTGGAACTTACGGACTAATTGGAAACCCTAACGTAGCTCAATTATCTATTAGTAATTGGGAAAATCCCATCAAACTATTTGCTGGAGGTATGGTTATTTTTGTAGCCTATGAAGGTTTTGAATTAATAGCCAATGCTGCACCTGATATTATAAACCCTGAGAAAAACATTTCAAAAGCTTATTACTACTCTGTAATATTTGTAATTGTATTGTACATTATCATTGCTCTTGTTACTGTAGGTTCCCTCCCATTTAATCAAATTGCGAAAGCACAAGATTATGTATTAGCAGAAGCCGCTAAACCAATGTTAGGAAAAATAGGATTTACTATTATAACCATTGCTGCATTAATTTCTACATTCTCCGCTATCAATGCTTCATTATACGGGGGGAGTAAAGTAAATTATGAAATTGCTGAAGATGATGAACTGCCACATCATTTTCTAGCCAAATTTTGGAATCAACCTATCGGGTTACTTATTACGGCTGTAGCAACTTTGATATTAGTTAACACATTGAATTTAGAGAGTATTTCTACCGCTGGTAGTGTTGGGTTTATCCTTATTTTCGGAATTGTAAATTACGTAGGCTTTAAGCTTTCAAAAGAAACAAACTCTAATAAAGCAATTCCTTTATTAGGTTGTATTCTATGTACAATCGCCTTAGTAATTTTAATAAAACAACAGCTAGAATCAAATCTAATCGGAGTCTTTGTTTCTTTAAGTATTATTGTTTTTTGTTTTATCACTGAGTGGCTTTACAAGAAGAATGAAACAAAAAATACATCAAAGGCTATGTAAAATGAATTCATTCTAATAGCCTTTACCTTTTAATAAATTATTACTCTTCTAATTTAGAGTGTTCAGAATAGGTGCGCCATTTCTCTAAACAAGCAGTAATGTCTTCTGGTACTTCAGAATTAAATTGTAAAAATTTTCCTGTAGTTGGATGCGTAAACCCTAAGGTTTTTGCATGTAAAGCTTGTCTTGGTAACACTTTAAAACAGTTATCTACAAATTGTTTGTATTTAGTAAAAGTAGTTCCCTTTAAAATAGCATTTCCACCATAACGTTCATCGTTAAAAAGCGTATGACCAATATGTTTAAAGTGGGCTCTAATTTGATGCGTTCTACCCGTTTCTAACTTACATTGCACTAATGTTACATATGTAAGTCTTTCTAACACTTTAAAATGAGTAACTGCATGCTTACCATGTTCTCCCTCAGGGAAAACATCCATCTGAAGGCGATTTTTAAAGCTACGCCCTATATTTCCTTCAATAGTACCTTCATCTTCTTCAATATCCCCCCAAACTAAAGCATAATACAAGCGTTCCGTGGTACGATCAAAAAACTGCTTAGATAAATGTGCCATTGCATATTCAGTCTTAGCAACCACCAACAATCCACTAGTGTCTTTATCAATTCTATGTACTAAACCAGGTCGCTCATTTGAGTTCTTAGGTAAATTTTCAATATGGTGTATTAGTCCGTTAACCAATGTTCCTGAATAATTTCCATGACCTGGATGCACTACCATTCCTGCTCGTTTGTTCACTACTATCACTTCATCATCTTCATATACTATATCAATAGGAATGTCTTCAGCAACTAATAAGTTTTCATGAGGTGGGTATGTTAATACAACTCTCACAACATCCTTAGGTTTTACCTTATAATTAGGCTTAACGGCAATATCATTTACCAAAACATTTCCTGCCTTGGCTGCTTGTTGTATTTTATTTCGAGTAGCATTTTCAATAAAATTCATTAAAAACTTATCTACTCGTAAAGGTACTTGTCCCTCTGTTGCTACGAATTTATGATGTTCGTATAAGTCATCATTTTCTATCTCTGGAGTGTTATCTTCCTGCATCAATCAATTATAAAAAATTAGTATCCATTACCATCACCTAAAATCAAGTCGATGGTTGTTTGTTTTGGCAACTTAGTTCCTGGCTCTATTTTTTGTCCGTTATGTTTTAATCCACGAACCACATCTTTTCCTATATCATGAACCCAAGTAACTTTTGTTCCTACCTTAAATCCAATAGAACGTAAGTGTGTTGTTGCTTGACGCCTTGTACGTCCATTTAAATTAGGCACTTCCACATCTCTATACTTTGACGGATTCAAGGTTAAGTATATCTTACGCTTTTCTTTTACAAAGTCACCTGCTTCCGGATCTTGTTCAATAATTGATTTCTTTGGATAATCTGGGTTATAGCTAGCACTATCAATTACCACAAAATCTAAGTTCAACTCTTCTAACTTTTGCTCAACGTCACTTAAAGACATTTTGTGCAAGTTAGGCACCTGTATTTTTTGATTATGATTCGTTGTAACTCCTAACCACCATTGTAAAACAAATACAAAAACAAGTATCGAAACAATTGCTATAATTACGTTTTTTAAAAAAGATTTACTTTTAATAAATTGAAATAAACCTTTAAATTTTTCTGTAAAATTACTCATATCATTTTTTTGTAAGATCGCACAAATTTACAGTAAAAATATTACTATTTTAAATTCAATAAGTCTTAAACGAGTTTTTTTGGTAAGTTTGTATAATCCAACGGTTGGATTTTAGGCAAACAATGATAAAAACAGTAATTGAAATACATTTGAAGTGAAAAAAAACATCGCTATTATTATGGGAGGTTATTCCTCAGAAGTAGGAATTTCTCTAAAAAGTGGTAATGTAGTTTACAAACATATTGATACAGAAACACATAACGCATATAAAATTCATATTTTAGAAGATAAATGGGTATATGTTGACGATAATGAAGCGGAATATCCGATAAATAAAAAAGATTTTTCAGTTGAAATTGAAGGACAAAAAATCACATTCGATTGTGTTTTTAATGCCATTCATGGTACACCAGGTGAAAACGGTGTTATCTTAGCTTACTTTGATCTTATTGGCTTAAAACACACCTCTGCCCCATTCTATCAAATGGCTTTAACCTTTAATAAGCGTGATACCTTAAGCGTGGTAAAACAATACGGAATAGCAACTGCTATTTCTATTTATCTTAATAAAGGTGATGAAATAGATTGTGATGCTTTTATTAAAAAAGTAGGACTTCCATGCTTTGTAAAACCAAACGGGGCAGGTTCTAGTTTTGGTATTTCAAAAGTATACACAGAAGAAGAACTAATTCCTGCTATAGAAAAAGCTTACAAAGAAGATACTGAAATATTAATTGAAAGCTTTTTAGATGGTACTGAGGTTTCTGTAGGAGTAATTCAATATAAAGGAGAAACAAAAGTATTACCAATGACCGAAATTGTTTCTGAAAATGATTTCTTTGATTACAAAGCAAAATATGAAGGAGAATCACAAGAGATTACCCCTGCGCGTCTAACGAACTCTCAAAGAAAAAGAGTTAAAGAAGTTGCCAAACGCGTATATGAAATTTTAAACATGCGTGGTTTTTCTCGTTCTGAATATATTTTAGTTAACGATGAACCACATTTTATAGAAATGAATACTGTTCCGGGACTAACCGAAGCTAGTATTTTACCACAGCAAGCCAATCATGCAGGTATTTCGTTGTCTCAATTATTCGGAAATGCTATTGAAATGGCTTTAAACGACAAAATATAATGAAAAGAGCAATTTTTCCTGGGTCTTTTGATCCAATTACTTTAGGACACTTAGATATTATTGAACGTGGCGTTACACTTTTTGATGAATTAATCATCGCAATTGGTGTAAATGCAGATAAAAAATATATGTTTTCTTTAGAAGAGCGTAAGCGTTTTATAGAGGAAACTTTTAAACACGAGCCTAAAATAAAAGTGCTTACCTATAGCGGACTTACCGTGAATTTTTGTAAAGAACAAGATGCTCAATTTATTTTAAGAGGTTTACGTAACCCTGCTGATTTTGAGTTTGAAAAAGCTATCGCACACACCAACAGAAAACTTTCTGAAATTGAAACTGTTTTCTTACTAACCTCTTCGGGGAAAAGCTATATTTCTTCATCTATTGTAAGAGATGTTATAAGAAACGACGGTGACTATACAGGACTAGTACCTGATGCTGTTAGAGTTTAAACTTAAAAAACGCCTTTCTTTTGAAAAAACTACTTGTACTATTTCTAATAATAACTGTTGCTTGTAAACAAAAGCCTACAAAAAAAATTACAGATTTTACAACACTGTTTGAAACCTCAAACGGAACAGAAACACCTACATATCAAAAAGTAATTTCTTTTTATGAAGGTTTAGCTGAAGTATATCCTGAAATTTCTTTGTTTGAAATAGGTCGTACAGATATTGGGAAACCTTTGCATTTAGTTGTTTTCAATACTGAAGGGAAAATCGACGTCAAAGAACTTAAAAACTCTTCTAAAAATAGGGTTTTAATCAACAATGGTATCCATCCGGGAGAATCTGACGGCATAGATGCTTCAATGCTTTTATTAAGAGATATCGCTCAAAACGATTCTTTAAAAAAAAAGTACAAAAACTCATTAATTTGTGTTATTCCTGTATACAATATTGGCGGAGCATTAAACAGAAATTCACATACGAGAGCCAACCAAAATGGTCCAAAAGAATACGGTTTTAGAGGAAATGCTCGTAATTATGATTTAAATCGTGACTTTATTAAACAAGATACCAAAAACGCTGCTTCTTTCGCTGAAATTTTTCACACAATAAATCCTGATGTTTTTATTGATAACCATGTTAGTAATGGAGCAGATTACCAATATGCTATAACACATTTATTTACACAGCATAACAAGTTAGGTGGAAAGTTAGGCCGTTTTATTGAAACAAAAATGCGTCCTAAAATAGAACAGTCTTTGGCAGAAAAAGATATTATTATTACCCCATACGTAAACGTTTGGGGAAGCACTCCAGAAAGTGGTTGGTCGCAATTTTTTGATTCTCCTAGATATTCTACTGGCTACACTACCCTATTCAACACATTAGGATTAATGGTTGAAACTCATATGTTGAAACCATACAAAATTCGAGTAGAACAAACGTATGAATTGTTGCTCTCTACTTTAGACTTTTCTGAAGAAAACAGTACTAAAATAAAAGATTTACGAGAAAAAGCTGTTGAAGAAATCATTAATAAAAAAACATATCCTATCTCTTTTAAAGTTGATAATAACAATCCTTCAGTATTAGATTTTAAAGGATATAAAGGAACTTTTATAGATAGTAAAGTTACCAACGGAAAACGTTTGTTTTATGATAGGACAAAGCCTTACAATAAAAAAGTTTCTTATTATAACAACTTTGTTTCTACCAAAGAAATTACCATACCAAAAGCCTATATATTAGAACAAGGTTGGCATGATGTTGTAGAGCGATTAAAAAATAACAAAATTGAATTTATCCGTTTTAAAAAAGACACTATACTAAATATTGAAGTTCAACATATAAAAGACTTCAATACTCGAAAAATGCCATATGAAGGTCATTATTTGCACTATAACACTATAGTCTCAAAAAATAAAAAAGCTATTTCCGTTAAAAAGGGAGATATTTATATCCCAACGAATCAAACAGGAATACGTTATATTATTGAAACCTTAGAAACCGAAGCTACAGATTCTTTTTTTAACTGGAATTTTTTTGATACTATTTTACAACAAAAAGAAGGGTACTCTGCTTATGTTTTTGAAGATATTGCTGAAGATTTCTTAAATAATAATCCCTCAATAAGAGAAGAGTTTCTTAAGAAGCTAAAACTGGAGGGAGATTTTACTAAAAACTCGCAAGCACAATTGTACTGGATTTATCAGAAAACGCCTCATCACGAAAAAGCACATAAGAAATTACCAATTTTTAAGTTATATTAATAATTTTTTAACCTCTTAATTACATTTTCATACATTTGCTACCGATTAGGAACTTGATTTAAATGAATAAAGAACCCTTAAAATCTGTTTGTGAGCAAAAAAATTTTGAAGAAATTTTTAATCAACACTCACAAACATTGAGAAATTATATATATTACAAGTGTGGCGATACTCAGCAAGCTGAAGATATCGTACAAGAAGCATATATAAAGTTATGGAGCAATTGCGCTAAAGTTATTTTCGAAAAAGCCAAATCTTACCTATATACAGTAGCCAACAATCATTTTTTAAATGATATAGCACACAAAAAGGTTGTTTTGGAGCATCAAAAAAAAAACGTTTCTTCTGGTAAAACTAATGAGACACCTCAGTTTATTTTAGAAGAAGAGGAATTTCATATAAAGCTAAAAAAAGCAATTTCCGACTTGCCAAAAAAACAACGAGAAGTTTTTTTACTTAGCAGAATAGACAAAAAAAAGTATAGTGAAATTGCAGAAATTGTTGGAGTCTCTGTGAAAGCAGTAGAAAAAAGAATGAGTAAAGCGCTGCTTACCTTAAAGGAGCAAATAGGTAAAGTATAACAAAAAATAATATTTGTATTAGGTAGGGTAATTAGTCTTCTACTTGTTTTTAATACAAATAGCACGAATATATAGAAAATGAATATAAACTATAAAGATGAAACCTTTTTAGCCAGATGGGTAGCCAACGAGCTGTCAGCTGAAGAATTGAAAGAGTTTCAACAAACTGAAGTTTACCATCAATTTAAAGCCATTGATGATGCTTCGCTATTATTAAAAACTCCCTCCTACAATAAAAAGGAGGCTTTTAATAAAATTATGAAGAACATAGAGCCTGTAAAAACTAACAAAAAAGTGGTGAAGTTAATCCCTACTTGGTTGTACGGTGCAGTTGCTTCTATAGCTTTATTAATTAGCTTTTTATACTTTAATAACAGTACATCTAATTTTTCTACAAATTATGGAGAACAACTAACAATTACGTTACCTGACAATTCTAAAGCTCATCTATCACCTAAATCTACAATAACATATAAAAAACAAAACTGGAACGATAGAAGGGAATTATCTTTAAAAGGGAAGGCTTTTTTCGAAGTGGAGAAAGGAGAATCTTTTACTGTACAATCTAATGGAGGTAATGTAACCGTACTAGGAACAAAATTTACTGTAAATACTTCAGAAAACTATTTTGAAGTTAAATGTTATGAAGGTAAGGTAAAAGTTACCTCAAAAAACAAAGAAGAGATTATTCTAACTAAGGGAAAAGCTTATAGAAATTATAGTAATTCTAGTGAAAAGTGGGTATTTGTAGATGTTTTTCCTTCTTGGATAAAAGGAGAAAGTTCTTTTAATAATACTCCTCTACTTCAAGTAATAAAAGCTTTAGAGAATCAATTCAAATTAAAATTTGACGCTTCAAAAATAGATACCTCTCAACGCTTTACTGGTACTTTTACACATGAAGATGTTGATATAGCGTTACAAACTGTTTTTGCTCCTATGAAAATTTCTTATAAATTAGCGGAAAATAGTTCAGTTATATTGACATACAAGTAAATGAAGATAAAATTAAGTATACTTTTTATATGCTTAGCGATGTCTATTTTTTCTCAGGAAAAGGTAGACATTTCTTTTATTGATGTTCCTTTATTAAATGTTTTAAAAGAAACAGAAACCTATTTTGGAGTAAAATTTTCTTTTAATACTGAAGTTATTAATGGTAAAAATATCTCTTTTAAGAAAAAGAAATGTGAACTTGTGTATCTTATTAGTGAAATTGAACGTCAAACAGCTTTAATTTTTAATCAAATTAATGAACGTTATTATTATATAACAAAAAGCTCAACCTCCAAATCAAACGAATATAATCTTTTAAAGGAAGTCCTCGTAACTAACTATATTACCTCTGGTATTAATAAAAAAAGAGATGGAACTATATCTATTCTTCCAAAACAATTAGGAGTTTTACCAGGGTTAACTGAACCAGACGTATTAGAAAGTTTAAAAATTATCCCTGGCGTTCAAAGCCCCAACGAAACAGCTACAGGAATATATATAAGAGGTGGAACACCCAATCAAAACTTAGTTTTGTGGGACGGGATAAAAATGTATTATTCTGGGCATTTCTTTGGAATGATCTCAGCATTTAACCCATATACTACCAAAGAAATTACCCTCTCTAAAAGCGGCACAGGTGCAAGGTATGGAAACAGAGTATCTGGTGTAATTGATATTAAAACTACAGAAAAGATACCCAATAAAATAACTGGAAACTTCGGCTTGAACATGACGCATGCCGATGCTCTTCTTACCATTCCTTTTTCAAAAAAAACAGCTCTTTCTTTTTCTGCTAGAAGATCTTTTTCAGATGTTTTAAAGACATTTACTTTTAATAAATTATCAATGCGTGTTTTTCAAACATTTGATGATAATCAAGAAAATCAAATCATTGATAAGAATATTAAATTTGATAGAGATAATGAATTTAAATTTTCTGATTACACTACAAAGTTTGTATACAAACCTAATGAAGATGAGTTTTTAAGTGTAAGCTTCTTACACACAAAAAACCAAATGTTTAACAACTTTATAATTCCAAGGTACAAAGACAAATACAATGATAAGTTAGATATTAATAACACTGGTATAAGTGTAAATTGGAAAAAACAGTCCTCTGAAAAAAAGATTCATAATATAAAAAGTTATTTCTCTAATTTTCAGCTTGATTATGAAGGAAATTATAACTACATAGACAACTACCTAATTTTATTATCTACTAAAAGCAACTCTATAACTGATTTTGGTCTTTCATATAATATGAATTATTCTTTTAATGATAAAACAGATTTATTTTGGGGCTATGACTTTACATCTACCAAAGTAGCTTATGAGTTAAAGTATTCTATAGACTTAGAAAATGAGAACAGGTATTCTTCATTACAAGAAGATAAAGGAACAAATAACACACATTCAATTTTTGCTGAATACTTATACGATAATAATAACTGGAATATAAATTCAGGTATAAGATTTAATTACTTTTCAAAAATCGATAAACTTGTTTTAGAACCCAGATTATATTTTGAAAAAAAGCTTACATCAAGCTTAAGTTTCAAAGCCTCTTTTGAACAAAAGCATCAAACATTGAGTCAAATTATAGAGTTTCAAACTTCTAGATTAGGTTTTGATTTAGAAAACCAAATATGGGCTCAGGTAAATAATGAAAATATTCCTCTACAAAAAAGCTTACAAATTTCTACTGGAATGCTTTTTAATAAAAGTAACTGGAAAATAGATATTGAACCTTATTATAAAAAGGTTAGCGGAATGACATCACAAACAATCGGTTACAACGATCAAACCAGTGATTTTTCTAACGGTAAAGGAAAAATATATGGTATTGATATACTCATTAACAAAAAGTTTAATAACTACAGAACTTGGATTAATTATTCCTACACAAAAAATAGATTTAAATTTTTAGACTTAGAGAATAAGTTTTTTCCAGCAAATCATGATATAACCAATTATTTTTCTTGGTCTCATGCTTATAAATTAAATAACTACGAATTCTCTCTTGGATGGATCTTTAGAACTGGTAATCCTTATACAGCTATTAAAAGATTTTATACTGATGATGAAGGTGCTCCTCGTATTATCATAGATTCAGATAATATCAACGGACTCAGACTACCTAATTATAGTCGATTGGATGCTTCAGTCACCTACTCTTTTAGTTTCTCTGAAAAGTGGAAAGGTAAATTAGGTTTCTCCTTACTTAACATTTTTAATAAAAAGAATATTTTGAATAGAACCTATAACGCTATTCCAATTAGAAATTCTGATAATGAAATTGAGTATAAACTAAAGGAAGTAGATAAAATTTCTTTGGGAATTACCCCTAACTTTGTTTTTAGAGTAAATTTCTAACAAAAAAGACTCTACAAAATATGTAAAGTCTTTTTTTAGTTTAATAATTTCTATATTGTTTTGTTTCTTCAAAAATGTGTTCTAAAATTTGTTTTTCTCTTTCATCAAACTCAATACCTCGTCTTTTCATTACTACTTCAGCAACCTCAAAAACTTTATTTGTTTTATATTCAGTAAACCCTGAAGCTCCTCCCCAACTAAATGATGGAACAAAGTTTCTAGGAAAACCACTTCCAAAGATGTTAGCTGAAACCCCAATAACTGTTCCTGTATTAAACATGGTATTAATTCCGCACTTTGAATGATCTCCCATCATTAATCCACAAAACTGTAATCCTGTTTTAGAAAAACGACCTACTTCATAATTCCATAACTTAACTTCAGCATAATTGTTTTTAAGATTTGAGTTATTACTATCTGCACCAATATTACACCACTCTCCTAACACTGAGTTTCCTAAAAACCCGTCATGCCCCTTGTTTGAACATCCAAATAAAACTGAATTGTTCACCTCTCCTCCTACTTTACAATAAGGTCCTAAAGTAGTTGCTCCGTAAATTTTTGCACCCAACTTTAACACTGAACTCTCGCACATAGCTAAAGCTCCACGCACAACTACTCCTTCCATTATTTCAGCTTTCTTACCAATATAAATTGGACCTGTTGAAGCGTTTAATGTTGCAAAAGTTAGTTTAGCACCTTTCTCAACGAAAATATCATTTCTATTAACACAATTAACAGTTTCTGGTATTGGTTGAGACTTTCTACCTTCAGTTATTAAATCAAAATCAGCTCTAATCGCTTTATCATTCAATGAAAAAATATCCCATGTATTTTTTATTTGAATGATATCATCTTCAAATTCAATATGCTCATAAGCAGAAAAATCAACTTCTTCTTGAGTATCTGTTGTAAAAAAAGCAATAACATCTTCACCTTTAAAAATAGCTTGATTAACTTGAAGGTTTTTAACCATTTCAACCAGAGGTTTAGTTGGTAGAAAAGAAGCATTTAATAATACATTTTCTTCCATTTCAACCATTGGGTATTTCTCTTCTAAATACTCTTCTGTTACCGTTGTTGTAGTTAAACCTAGATACTTTTCCCATTTTTCTCTAATGGTTAAAATCCCTACTCTAATATCAGCCACTGGGCGTGTATATGTGAATGGTAATAAGGCTGTGCGCACATCACCATCGAATAAAATATAATTCATATTAATCATTTTTTGAAGCAACACAAACTTACCACTTTCAATTCATTTTACAAGTCAAAATATAAACCTTACTTTTGTTATTATATATGCTTCAATATTTTACTATGAAAAAAATTTTAGGTTTAATTTTAGTTGGTATTACTGTTATAGCAGCGCTATACTACGCTTTTATTTATTTTGTTCCTTACAGTGAAGGAGTTCGCTCAGGTGAACTAATAAAAATTAGCTATAAAGGTGTAGTAGTAAAAACTTGGGAGGGTGAAATTAGCCAAGGTATTTCAGGTGCACAAATTTTTTCTTTTTCTGTAGAAGATGGTCAAAAAGAAGTTATTAAGAAGCTTCAAGAATACCAAGGTCGTTATGTAAAAGTGACTTATAAAGAGCGCTTCGGAACCTTCTTTTGGTTAGGTGATACAAAACATTTTATAACCCATGTTGAAGAAGAACAATCTCCTCACTTTAGAGGAATAAAAAAAGACAATGAACAATAATAGTTATAGAAACATAGAAGATACTCATATTACTATTGCTGAGTTAATGCTTCCTTCTCATGCTAACTTTAGTGGCAAAATTCACGGTGGATACATTTTAAAGCTTATGGATCAAATAGCTTTTGCTTGTGCCTCTAAACATTCAGGAACTTATTGTGTAACAGCATCAGTAGATACTGTTAACTTTATCAATCCAATTGAAGTTGGCGAACTAGTTACCATGAAAGCTTCTATTAATTATGTTGGTAAAACTTCAATGGTGGTTGGTATACGCGTAGAAGCGCAAAATATACAAACAGGAAAGACCAAGCACTGTAATTCTTCTTATTTTACTATGGTAGCTAAAAAAGACAATGGTGATAATGCCAAAGTTCCAGGAATTATTATCAATCATGATAATGAAATGCGTCGATTTTTAGAAGCTATTCATAGAATAAAAATGAAAAAAAATAGACAAGAAAAGTTTGACAACGATAATTTTACTGCTCAAAACTACATTGAAGAGCTTAAAAATTACAATGTAAAGATTGAATTATAATTATGCCTCAAATTATCGATTTAAGTCAAGAAATTTTTGATGGAATGCCTGTTTACAAAAGCCTTCCTCAAGTTAAAATGTCTGTACACAACACCCACGAAGAATGGGACGGAATTAAAAACCCTATTACTAAAACTCCTGCTGTATATAAACTAGAAATGGGAGAACATACAGGAACTCATGTTGATGCTTTAAACCATATGGCTGCTAAGCATGAAGGAAAATCTATAGATACTATGCCCCTCAGTATGTTTTATACCGAAGGAATTTGTTTAGATTTTTCTCATAAAAACTTACAAGAATTAATTACTTCTGATGAAGTTAAAGAACAACTAGAAAAAGAAAAACTTAATATAAAAGAAGGTGATACTGTTCTTTTTTGTACAAACCATTATACTAAACATTTTAATACTGAAAACTGGGGAAAAGGCCCAGGTATTACAGCTGAATGTGCTACTTGGTTAGGTGAACAAAAAATTGCTACTTTTGGTGTAGAAACTATGTCGCCAGGGGTTCCTAAAATATCCAATAAAGAAGTACATCATATTTGTGGAGAAATGGGTTTTACTCATTATGAAAATATGATAAACCTAGATAAACTATTAGGCAGAGGTAGATTTCGTTTCATCGCTTTACCTTTAAAAATACGAGGAGGAACAGGCTCTCCTGTAAGAGCTGTTGCTATTTTTGAATAAAAAAGTCCGAAGTGAATTTACTTCGGACTTTATCTATTTTAATTCTAAAATGCTTTTATTTACTCAAGTACATTTTACGTCTTGCATATAAATCGTAAAAAGCATCATCTCTAAGTGAATCTATAAACAGAATACTTTCTCCTGTCGATTTCATCTCAGGTCCTAAATTCTTATTTACATTCGGAAACTTATTAAAAGAGAATACAGGTTGCTTAATTGCAAAACCTTCTAACTTTGGATTGAAATCAAAATCAGTTACTCTTTTGTCTCCTAACATCACTTTTGTAGCATAGTTAACATAAGGTTCTTTATATGCTTTTGCTATGAACGGAACCGTACGAGATGCACGTGGGTTTGCTTCAATGATAAAAACTTTATCATCTTTAATTGCAAACTGAATGTTGATTAATCCTACTGTATCTAGTGCTAAGGCAATTGTTTTAGTATACTCTCTAATTTGCTCTAATACTAATTCCCCTAAATTAAAGGCTGGTAAGGTAGCATTCGAGTCTCCTGAGTGAATTCCACAAGGCTCAATATGCTCCATAATTCCGATGATGTATACATTTTCACCATCACAAATTGCATCTGCTTCTGCTTCAATTGCTCCTTCTAAATAGTGATCTAACAATAATTTATTATTAGGAATTTTGCGTAATAAATCTACTACATGCTCTAATAACTCTTCTTTGTTAATCACAATTTTCATTCCTTGTCCTCCTAATACATATGATGGACGCACTAAAATTGGGAAATCTAATTCATCAGCTAAAGCTAAAGCTTCATCAGCATTTTCTGCAACTCCAAACTCTGGATAAGGAATATTGTTTTCTTTTAATAAGCTAGAGAAACTTCCACGATCTTCCGCTAAATCTAACGCTTTAAAACTAGTTCCTAAAATCGGAATTCCGTAACGTTCTAACTTTTCAGCTAATTTCAAAGCTGTTTGTCCTCCTAACTGAACTATAACGCCTTCTGGTTTTTCATGCTTGATGATGTCGTAGATATGTTCCCAGAAAACAGGCTCAAAGTATAATTTATCTGCCGTATCAAAATCGGTAGAAACAGTTTCTGGGTTACAGTTAATCATAATCGTTTCGTAACCACATTCTTTTGCTGCATACACACCGTGAACACAACAGTAATCAAACTCAATTCCTTGACCAATTCTATTAGGTCCTGAACCTAATACAATTACTTTCTTCTTATCAGAAACCACACTTTCGTTTGATACAGAAACGGTACCATCAGCTGTTTCTATTTCACTTTCAAATGTTGAATAGTAATAAGGAGTTTGTGCTTTAAATTCCGCAGCACAAGTATCTACTAATTTGTAAACACGTTTTATTTTTAATTCCTCACGCTTTTTATACACTTCACTCTCTAAACACCCTAACATGTGAGCTATTTGACGATCACCATATCCTTTCTGCTTAGCTTCTAATAATAATTCTCTATCAAGTGTATCAACAGTATATGTAGAAATTTCTTTTTCTAACATATATAGCTCTTCATATTGGCGTAAGTACCACATATCAATCCTGGTAATTGAGTGTATTTTACTTAACGGAATTCCCATTTGAATTGCGTCGTAAATAGCAAATACTCTATCCCAAGAAGCATATGTTAATTTTTCTATAACTTGGTTGTAGTCCTTATACCCTTTACCGTCAGCTCCAATTCCGTTACGTTTAATCTCTAACGATTGCGTTGCTTTATGTAACGCCTCTTGGAACGAACGTCCAATTCCCATTACTTCTCCAACCGCTTTCATCTGTAATCCTAACGTTCTATCAGAACCTTCAAACTTATCAAAGTTCCAACGAGGAATTTTTACAATTACATAATCTAATGTTGGTTCAAATAATGCTGAAGTTGACTTAGTAATTTGGTTATCTAACTCATCTAAAGTATAACCAGTAGCTAATTTAGCAGCAATTTTTGCAATTGGATATCCAGTTGCTTTTGATGCTAACGCTGATGAACGAGATACACGTGGGTTAATTTCAATTGCAATAATATCTTCTTTCTCGTCTGGTGAAACTGCAAATTGTACGTTACATCCTCCAGCAAACTCACCAATAGAGCGCATCATTTTGATTGCCATATCACGCATTTTTTGGAACGTTTTGTCCGATAATGTCATGGCTGGAGCTACTGTTATAGAATCTCCTGTATGAATCCCCATTGGATCCATATTCTCGATAGAACAGATAATTACAACGTTATCGTTATCATCACGTAATAACTCTAACTCATATTCTTTCCACCCCATCATTGCTTTATCAATCATTACCTCATGAATTGGAGAAATCTCTAATCCTCTTGATAATGATTCTTCAAATTCTTTCTCATCATATACGATAGATGCTCCTGCTCCTCCTAATGTGAAAGAAGCTCTAATACATAATGGAAACCCGAACTCTTGCGCTATTTCTTTTCCTTTTAAAAATGACGTTGCAGTAGCTTGAGGAGCCATTGGCACGCCAATTTTTTCCATTAATAAGCGGAACTTATCTCTATCCTCTGTAATATTAATAGCATCAATATCTACTCCTATAATTTCAACATCAAAGTCTTTCCAAATTCCTTTTTCGTCAGCTTCAATACAAAGATTTAATGCAGTTTGCCCTCCCATAGTAGGTAAAACAGCATCAATTTGTGGGTGCTCTTTTAAGATTTGAACAATAGACTTCGTATTAAGCGGCAACAAGTATACATGATCAGCCATCGATGGGTCTGTCATAATTGTTGCAGGATTCGAATTAATTAAGATAGTTTCAATACCATCTTCTCTCAAAGATCTTAACGCTTGAGATCCTGAATAATCAAATTCACATGCTTGACCAATAACAATTGGCCCAGATCCAATAATTAAAATCGATTTAAGGTCTTGTCTTTTAGGCATTTTAATTTGTGTTGTGTTGTGATGTAAAAATAAAAATTGTTTGGTTATAAAAAAAGGCGATACTTAACAGTAACGCCTTTAAAAAATTAACAATAGTTAATCATTATTTCTTTGGTCTAGATTCAGATGAAACAGACAATTTCTTTCTTCCTTTTGCTCTTCTTCTAGCTAATACTTTACGTCCATTAGCAGAAGCCATTCTTTCGCGGAAACCGTGTTTGTTTCTTCTTTTTCTCTTCGATGGTTGGTACGTTCTTTTACTCATTACAGTATATCTTAAATATCTTCTTTAAAAATGTTTTGCTTTTGTGAAATTCCGTCTGCTAAAAGCGTTGGCAAATATACAACAGTTTTTTAGTCTGACAAACCCTTGTTTTATTTTTTTTAAAAAAAGTTTGTTTGGCAAACATACATAATTTTTCTGTACGTTTTTTATCTTTTTTATTTGTTCTAATTGCCAGACTTCTTACTTTTGCCCAAACCTAACAGCACCATGAATAATACAAAATACGTTTTTGTAACCGGAGGCGTAACTTCATCACTAGGGAAGGGAATTATAGCCGCTTCTTTAGCCAAATTATTACAAGAAAGAGGATACTCAGTAACCATTCAAAAATTAGATCCATATATTAATATAGATCCAGGAACATTAAATCCATACGAACATGGGGAATGTTATGTTACCGATGATGGGGCTGAAACCGATTTAGATTTAGGACACTATGAACGTTATTTAAACATTCCTACTTCACAAGCTAATAATGTTACTACAGGTAGAATTTATCAATCTGTAATAAATAAAGAGCGTAAAGGAGAGTTTTTAGGAAAAACAGTTCAAGTAATTCCTCATATTACCGATGAAATTAAGAACAGAATCCAAATCTTAGGAAATACAGGCGATTACGACATTGTAATTACTGAAATTGGAGGAACCGTTGGTGATATTGAATCATTACCATATATAGAAGCAGTTCGTCAATTACAGTGGGACTTAGGAGAGGATAATGCAATTGTTATCCACCTAACCTTAGTTCCTTACTTAGCAGCCGCTGGTGAATTAAAAACCAAGCCTACACAACACTCTGTAAAAACATTAATGCAAAGTGGTGTTAAACCTGATATTTTAGTATGTCGTTCAGAGCACGAAATTTCTGATGATATTAAACGTAAACTAGCATTATTTTGTAATGTTAAAAAACAAAATGTAATTCAGTCGTTAGATGCTGAAACTATTTACGATGTTCCTAACCTTATGTTTAAAGAAGGATTGGATTATGTGGTATTAGATAAATTAAACTTATCTACACGTAAACAACCTAATTTAAAAACATGGAATAAGTTTTTAGAACGTCACAAAAACCCTACCTCTAGTATTGAAATTGGTTTAGTTGGAAAATATGTTGAATTGCACGATTCATATAAATCAATTACAGAAGCTTTTATCCATGCAGGAGCAGCAGCTAGTAATAAAACAAAGGTTAACGTTCGTTGGATTCATTCTGAAGAATTAACACCTGAAAACGCTGCTAAGCAATTAGAAGGTTTAAACGGTGTATTAGTTGCACCTGGATTTGGTGACAGAGGAATTGAAGGTAAAATTGCAGCAGTACAATATGTACGTGAAAACAATATACCTTTCTTAGGTATTTGTTTAGGAATGCAAATGGCAGTTATTGAGTTTGCTAGAAATGTGTTAGGTCTTAAAGATGCAAACTCTACCGAAATGACCCCTAAAGTAGCACACCCAGTTATTAACTTAATGGAAGAGCAAAAAGATGTTACTGAAAAAGGTGGTACCATGCGTTTAGGTGCTTGGGATTGTCAATTAACACAAGATTCTAAAGTTTTTCAAGCTTATAAAGAAGAATTAATAAGTGAGCGTCACCGCCATAGATTTGAATATAACAACGATTATAAAGAACAATTAGAAAGTGCTGGTATGAAAACAGCAGGTGTTAACCCTAAAACTGGGTTGGTGGAAATTGTTGAAATCGACTCTCACCCTTGGTTTGTTGGAGTTCAATACCATCCAGAATATAAGAGTACGGTATTAAATCCACACCCTTTGTTTGTAGGTTTCATTAAAGCTGCTTTAAAACAATCAAAAAAATAAATTAAAAATCCTGTAACTAAAAATTGCAGGATTTTTTATTGACAAAAAAGTGGAACGCTGTTTGAACTACCATTACTAATGAAATTATTCATCGTAAAACCTCAAAAAAACTAGAGGGTTTTACTACCTTTGTCCGGTTTTTCAGCTTTCAAGAAAAACTTTAAATGACAAGTTGACATTTTAATATATATCAATGGAAAAAAAAAAATTTGATTTAAATTCCTTTATAGGAATGCTTTTATTAGGAGGAATTATGCTTTGGTGGATGAACACACAAAAGCCAGAAGAAACTCCTGAAGCTACTACCCAAACAGAGCAAACTACAAATGCTACTACCAACACTGAAAACAATTTAACCGACAACGTAGTTGTAAACGACTCGTTACAACAAATTGCTTTACAAAATAAGTTTGGTGCTTTTGCATACGGAGCTTCTAAAAGCCAAGAAGGAAACACAACACTAGAAAATGACGTTGTAAAGTTAACTATCGATAACAAAGGTGGACAAATCATCGAAGCTTTAGTTAAAAACTACAAAACATACGACTCATTACCTCTATACTTAATTAAAGATAATAACGCTTCCTTTAATATCAATTTCGGAACCACTGATAACCGAATTTTAAATACTAAAGATTTATTATTTACTCCTACCCTTACCAAAAGTGGAGATACCCAAGTACTTTCTTTAAAGTTAAAGGTTTCTGAAGCTAAGTTTTTAGAGTACCGTTACGAAATGAAAAAAGGTGACTACCGAGTAGGTTTTGCTGTTCGTTCACAAGGGTTAAGTAATACCATTAATAGTTCTCAAGAAATTAATTTAGATTGGAGTTTAAAAGGTTTTAGACACGAAAAGAGTTTAAAAACTGAAAATATGTACTCTTACTATTATTATAAAGCTGACGATGAAGTAGATTACTTACAAATGAATGATGATGATGTTGTTAGTGATATTGATTGGGTTGCTTACAAACAACACTTCTTCTCTACTATTTTAACATCTGATACACCTTTTAGCAATGCAACTTTAAAATCTGTTGACTTTGCAGGCGAAGATAAAGATAGTGTATACACTAAAACTTACGGATTAAAGACTCCTTTGGCCTTAACTAATGGGGAATTAAATTATAATATGCAATGGTTCTATGGACCTACTGATTATAATTTGTTAAAATCTTATGAAGGCACTAGTTTAGATGAAATCGCTGACTTAGGCTGGGGTATTTTTGGTTTCTTAAACCGTACTGTATTCTACCCTGTATTTAATATGTTAAAAGGGTTTATTGGTAACTTCGGATTAATCATCATTTTAATGACGATTGTGGTACGTATTATAATGTCTCCAGTACTATATAAATCGTACTTATCAAGTGCTAAAATGAAGGTGATTCGTCCAGAAATGGAAGAAATCAATAAAAAATACCCAGGTAAGGAAAATGCGATGAAGCGTCAACAAGAAATCATGGCAGTACAGCGAAAAGCTGGAGTAAGCATGATGTCTGGTTGTATACCTGCATTAATGCAAATGCCTGTATTCTTTGCGCTATTTAAGTTTTTCCCTACAAACATTGATTTTAGACAAAAAGGGTTCTTATGGGCTGATGATTTATCTTCTTATGACATTGTATTTCAACTACCTTCTTGGTTAGATATTCCTTTCTATGGAAATCACGTAAGTTTATTTCCAATTTTAGCATCTATAGCCATTTTCTTCTACATGAAAATGAACCAGAGTCAGCAAGCTAATATGCAAGCGCCTACTCAAGAAGGAATGCCTGATATGAGTAAAATGATGAAGTGGATGATTTACTTCTCTCCTATTATGATGTTGTTCTTCTTTAACAATTATGCTAGTGGATTAAGTTTATACTACTTTATCTCAAACTTGTTAACTATTATAATTATGTTCGTTATTAAGAACTATGTTATTGATGAAGCTAAGATTCATGCTAAAATTGAAGAGAATAAAAAGAAACCTGTTAAAAAGAGTAAGTTCCGTGAGCGTTTAGATACTGCCATGAAACAAGCTCAAGAACAACAAGCTGCGCAGCAAAAAACTAAAAAGAAAAAATAATTTTTCAGTAAGTAATTTAATAAAAAAGGATGCTAATACGCATCCTTTTTTTATTTAACATTCTTTTAACTAAACCCCGTTAAACCTTTAGGGAAATTTGCGGTCAAATAAGCTTTATAAATCAACATAATGAAGAAAATTACATTACTTATTTTACTAATTAGTTTTACAGCTGTTGCACAGCGTACTACAAAAGGTATCGGTTCTAAAATTACTCTAACTGGTAAAGTTTTAGAAACAAACTCTAAACAACCTTTAGAGTACGCAACTTTAGTATTAAAAAATGCTAACACACAACAAGTTATTGGAGGAGTTACCGATGCTAATGGAAATTTTTCTATAGATGCCTCCTCTGGTGCATATGATATAAAAGTTGAATTTATAGGCTTTAAAACTAAAAGTTTAGGAAATCATACTTTAACAGAAAATAAAAGCTTAGGAACTATTCTACTTTCTGAAGATGCTGAAACATTAGAAGAAGTTGAAATTATTGCAGAAAAATCTACCGTTGAAATTCGTTTAGATAAAAAGATTTATAATGTTGGAAAAGATATGACCGTTAAAGGTGGTAATGCTTCTGATGTTTTAGACAATGTACCATCAGTAAATGTAGACGCTGAAGGGGCTGTAAGCTTGCGCGGTAATGAAAACGTACGTATTTTAATTGACGGAAAACCTTCTGCTTTGGTAGGATTAACTGGTACAGACGCCTTAAGAAACCTTCCTGCTGATGCTATTGAAAAGGTAGAGGTTATTACTTCTCCATCTGCGCGCTACGATGCAGAAGGTACTGCGGGAATTTTAAATATTATTCTTCGAAAAGGTAAAATTACTGGTTTCAATGGTTCAGTAAACTTAACTGTTGGTAACCCTGATATGTTTAGAATTTCTCCCAACCTAAATTATAGAACAAAAAAACTTAATATTTTTTCAAACTTAGCATACTCTTACAGAAAAGGCCCTGGAAATTCAAATAGTTTTTTTACTAACTTTGATGATAATGGTGTTGTCTCTGATTATAGAGACGAAGACAGAACTTTTGACAGAAAAAGTAATAATTATAATGGTTCGTTAGGTGTAGAATACTACATTAACGAAAAAAGTTCTGTTACAGGTAGTTTCTTCTATAGAAACTCAAAAGATGATGATATTGCTACTAATAACACTACTTTTTATGACGAAAATAGAACGTTAGATGGTAATCAAATAAGAATTGAAAATGAAAAAGAAGACTCTGTAGACAAGCAATACTCTTTAAACTATACCAATAATATTGACGATAAAGGGCAAAAACTAACAATTGATTTGCAATACGGTGACAGTGAAGAATCTGAGCCTGCTGAAATTTTTGTAGATGGAACTCTTTCTGAGCAAAACTCACAAATTACAACCTCTAAAGACCGTCTTTTCCAAATGGATTATGTATTACCCATTGGAGAAAATAGTCAATTTGAAGCAGGTCATAAAGCGACCTTACAAGATTTAAACTCAGATTTTAGAGTACGTGATGCTTCTGGAAACCCTTTTCCAAGAGACCTATCAAATGCTATTGAGTTCAAACAAAATATTTACGCTTTTTACTCTCAATATGGAAGTAAAATTGATAAATTCTCTTATTTGTTAGGTTTAAGAGCAGAAATTACTGATATCGACTTAACAGTATTTACAACAAATCAATTTAAAGAAAAAAATTATACTGAGTGGTTCCCTACCGTTAATTTAGGGTATGAAATCAACGATGGAGAAAATATTTCATTAGGATATAGTAGAAGGTTACGTAGACCACGTCATTGGTTTTTAAACCCTTTTGAAAGTCGTAGTTCTGCTACCAATGTATTTAGAGGAAACCCTGACTTAGACCCTACTTTTACAAACTCACTAGACTTAGGGTATAACACTAGAATTAGTAAACTTAACTTAGGAGCTTCATTATACTATCAATATTCTACGAATATTATTCAAGGAGTTTCAATCTTAGAAGAAAGAGAAGTAGGTGGAGCATTAACCAATGTAACAGTAAGACAACCTGTAAACTTAAATGATGAAAATCGTTATGGCTTTGAGTTTACAACAAACTATAATCCAACCAAAAAAGTTAGATTATCAGCTTCTTTTAATTATTTTAAGTTTAATACAGATGCCTTTACTTATGTATATACTGCCGCAAACGGAGATCAAGTTATCACTCCTTTAAAAGAAGTTAACAATAGTAGTTGGTTTGCTCGTTTTAATTCTCGTGTTACTCTTCCTTGGAAACTACAATGGCAAACACGCTTAATGTACCGTGGACCACAATCTAGTGCTCAGAGTGATAGGGAAGGTATGTTTATGGCTAACCTTGCATTTAGTAAAGATTTATTTAAAGATAAAGCTTCTTTAGTTTTAAATGTTAGTGACTTATTCAACTCTCGTAAACGAGAAAGTACAACTTACTTATATGATGATAACGGACTTCTTAAAACAATAAATGATGGTTCTTTTCAATGGAGAGAACGTCAAATATCTTTAAGTTTTACCTACCGATTCAATCAAAATAAAAAACGTGAACGTCCTGAACGTAATGGTGATTTTGATGGAGGTGGCGAAGGATTTTAATTCTTAATTATATATAACAACTTAATAAAAAAGAGAACTGTATTATATAGTTCTCTTTTTTATTAACATTAGGAGTTTAAATAAGCTTTTATCAATATCATATTAATCCATAAAGCTTCCCAAAAGAAAGGGTACTAAAAACAAAGGCATAAAAAAACCACGCAGATGCGTGGTTTTTAAAATATATCTTATATAAAACTACTTACCTTCCTCAGCAGCTTTCTTAGCTTCTCTCTTTAATTTCATGTTTTCCCAAATAGTCCCACCAATCCAATAAGGAACTACAAATGTTAATAAGAAAATTAACAACCAAAATCCAGCTGTAAAAATAAACATGAATAATACCAATCCTGAGAATTCTGAAAAATCTAACATTTCTTTCTTGTTAATAATTGTTATGCCACAAAATTATAACTATTTTTCTTTTCCTCCAATAAAATCTGATAAAAATCACTATTAAAAACTATAAGAATTTGTAATTTTGAGCATCATTAATTTTTAGCCTTTTAAATCATTCCAAATGACAAAATATAGAATTGAGAAAGATACGATGGGACAAGTAGAAGTTCCTGCTGATAAATATTGGGGAGCACAAACAGAACGTTCTCGTAACAACTTTAAAATTGGCCCTGCTGCCTCTATGCCTTTAGAAGTAGTACACGGATTTGCATACTTAAAAAAAGCAGCAGCTTACACTAACGCAGAGTTAGGTGTTTTAGCTACTGAAAAACGTGACTTAATTGCACAAGTATGTGATGAGATTTTAGCAGGAAAACACGACAATCAATTTCCTTTGGTAATCTGGCAAACAGGTTCTGGCACACAGTCAAACATGAATGTAAACGAAGTAATTGCTAACCGTGCACACGAAATTGCAGGAAATATAATTGGTGAAGGAGAAAAAACCATTCAACCAAACGATGATGTAAACAAATCACAATCGTCTAACGATACCTTCCCTACCGGAATGCACATTGCAGCCTACAAAAAGATTGTAGAAGTAACCATTCCAGGTGTAGAGCAATTACGCGATACCTTACAAGCTAAATCAGAAGCTTTTAAAGATGTGGTTAAAATTGGACGTACACACTTAATGGATGCTACTCCCTTAACCTTAGGACAAGAATTTTCTGGATATGTAGCGCAGCTAAACTTTGGCTTAAAAGCCTTAAAAAATACCTTAGCACATTTAGCACAATTAGCTTTAGGAGGAACTGCGGTAGGAACAGGATTAAACACTCCAGCTGGTTACGATGTATTAGTTGCTAAATATATCGCTGATTTTACAGGATTACCATTTATAACTGCTGAAAATAAATTTGAAGCTTTGGCTGCACACGATGCGTTAGTTGAAACACACGGAGCCTTGAAGCAATTAGCTGTTTCGTTAAATAAAATCGCCAACGATATTCGTTTAATGGCATCAGGACCGCGTTCTGGAATTGGAGAAATCATTATTCCTGCAAACGAACCAGGTTCTTCTATCATGCCAGGAAAAGTAAATCCAACGCAAGCAGAAGCGATTACCATGGTATGTGCACAAGTAATGGGTAACGACGTAGCAGTAACTTTAGGTGGTACACAAGGTCATTACGAGTTAAACGTTTTCAAACCTATGATGGCTGCTAACGTGTTACAATCAGCTCAATTAATTGGAGACGCTTGTGTATCATTCGACGTAAACTGTGCAGCGGGTATAGAACCTAACCAAACAAGAATTACTGAGTTATTAAACAACTCTCTAATGTTAGTTACTGCCTTAAATACTAAAATAGGCTATTACAAAGCTGCTGAAATTGCTAATACAGCACACGCTAACGGAACTACTTTAAAAGAAGAAGCCGTACGTTTAGGGTATGTAACTCCAGAACAATATGACGAATGGGTAAAGCCAGAAGACATGACAGGAAGTTTAAAGTAAAAAAAACTTACTCATAGATATAAAAAACCACATCAATTAGATGTGGTTTTTTATATAACGAACTTTTTAAGAAATTATATCTCTTGATATGTATATGTTTCTGCTATTTTTTTAATTCTTTCAGGAGTAACAATTCCTTTTTGAACTTCATAATCTTCAGCGGTTTTTCTTGGTATATGAATTGCCCCTTTAGATAATTTTACAGTGTATCCAAAATGTTCATTTATAAAATGCTCTTTATACGAACCAATATTCTTATCTATTAAACTTGCTTGTTTGGTAATACCGATTACTCCTTTTTTATTATTTTCTGTCTTTATCATACTAATTTATTTAAATTTTTAATAGTTTCTTTTTACAATTATTATTTGTGTTTTAAAAACACATAAATCACGATAATACACCATTACACTTACACGTAGTGTATTCTTAGTTCAATCAAAAAATTAAAAGAAATATAGTAAGGATTACTTTTGCTTTTTCAAAGTTTGAAGGTACGGATAACTAATAGCACTACAAAAAAATATCCTTATTCTATAAAAAAAATCTATCCTTCATAGCTGTATTAAGCTATTAACTACTATTGTTTTTAACAATAGTGAATCATTATGAGGATTCTCTCAAATCAAAATACCAACAATTAATACCCAAAAACTAAACGCTTAAGAATTTCTTAAAACCAACTCTAACTTATATTCCTTATTTTTAAAGATATATAATGTCAAACTTAAACTAACCAAAAATGACAAACCCCTCACAAGACAAGTCTTCATCATGCTGGAACTGCGATGGAGACATTACCCAAGTTACACAACGTTTAAAAGAAATGTTTGTAGAAATGGGACAAAAAACCCGTATTGAAAACGGACAGCAGCCTGCCGAGAGAGCTGTATTTAGAAAACAACACGGTATCGCCTACGGTCGTTTTGTAGTAAACAAAGACATCGAAGAAAAATTCAAAATCGGAATTTTTGCTGGTGATACTTACGAATGTGCTGTTCGTTTTTCAAGTGATACGGGACCAACTTCTCCCGATTTACACTCTACTTTAGGTGTAGGTTTAAAACTCTTCGGTGTAGAAGGCCCTAAACTATTGGGAGATGGTACAAATGCTGATTTTATATTTCAAAACATCGATCGCTTTTTTGCACGTGATGCACAACAGATGTGTAGTTTTACCACTGCTGGTGTTATTGATCGTGATTACGACTCGTACATAGCAAAACATCCCGAATTAGCGAGTATTTTAAAAGCAATGACCAAAGAAGAAGCTAGTGTATTAAGTGCTAGCTACTGGGCAATTCTTCCCTTTAAATTAGGCGACTCTCAAATTGTAAAATATCGTTTAGTTCCTGAAGACACTTATAAAGGAACTCCTTTTAACGATAACAATTACTTAGGTATCGACTTACAACAGCGTTTGTTAACCAAAGAAGCGACCTTCCGTTTCGAAATACAATTGCGTACCAACGATGCTACCATGCCGTTAGATGATGCACAGGTAGTTTGGAGCACAGAAGAAAGTCCATATATATGTATAGCTAAATTACATTTACCTCAACAAGATGTGGCTGGTATTGGGCAAGCAGAGTTTGGAAGCAACTTAGCCTTTAATATTTGGAGAACCTTACCTCAACACGAACCATTAGGATCTATTGCACAAGCAAGAAAAGTAGTATATGCTGCTAGTGCCGAAGCACGTCATCAAGCAAACGGGCAGCAATTACAAGAACCCAAAGAAATCAATCCACAGTTTGAAGGTAACACCGATGAAAATAGTGACTGTATCGTAAAAGCAGGTATCTACCCTCCTATTGGCGTGATGCGTGTAGGAAACAGTGAAAACGAATACTTTATTGGCCCACTGGTTGACAACCCTGAATCTCAAACCGACCCGTATGCATATAGAGATAAAACAGGTGCCTTAAAAAGACAAGCAGCACAGTTTAGAGTTTACGGATTCAATGCTGCAGGAAAAGCGGTGAAAGAATTAACCTCTGAAAATGCAAAAATTACGTGGCATAGCCATTTAGCCAATCAAAAATCGTCTTGGTATCAGTTCAATATTGCCTTAGATATTCCTGAAGCTGCTGACGTGCCTCCTTCTATGTTACGAAATATTGATGTAAAAGATCGTAATTCATTATTAATTGACGGAGGTGCAAAATCTATTACCGGCACCAATGTTAAAGAAGGACCTTTCTTTGAAGGTGAATTTCTTTCAAAAAAAGTGTACTTAGGTGAAATGCGTACCGATGAAAAAGGACGTTTAGTGATGTTAGGCGGACATGGGAAATCGGAAAACATCAACGGTGATATTGCCATTACGTTTGCAAATAACGAAGGTTGGTACGATGATATTTCGGACGGTCCTGTTACTGCGGAAGTTGAATACGAAGGAACAAAATTAAAAGTAGATCCAGCCTGGGTTATTTGTGCTCCACCAGATTATGCACCGATGCAAAAATCGGTACGTACTATGTGGGATTTAATGCGTGATGTAGCCGTAAAGTCTAAAATGTTAGTACGTCCTACTAGACCATCGTTTACCAAAGATATATTACCAATCTTCCAACGTATGACTGACTTACAATGGGTGAATGCAGGTTTTGCAGGAGCTTTTGGTTTTGGAGGTCAGTTCAACTACACCACTAATGAGTGGATAAAACGATTAGGTAATCCGTCGCCTGCTTATATGGAAATGCGAAGAACGATTTCTAACAACTTCCGTCGTTTTGATGTGTCAGGAGCAGAAGCACCTCAACTATGGCCTTGGCTATATGGTGATGCAATCAGCATTCCTTCTACGGGTTCTGTTCGACAACATGCTACCTTATCAGACTTACAATTAGAGTTTTTAGACCAATGGGTACAAGGTGATTTTGATGCTGATTATGTAGATATGACTAGATGTCCGCACACACCTAAGCCTCCAACGATAGACGAGCTTCCTGTTGCTGAACAACCGGATATGTTAACCAAAGCAGCTATGGAGTTTTGTTTGGCTGATGCTTTTCACCCTGGCTGTGAAATGACCTGGCCTATGCGTTCTTCTGGTATGTACATGGCTCCTTTTAGAATTAAACATGCACCTAAAACACCGCCTGTAAACACTGCCTATTACGGTCCTATGATGAATAATGATATCTTACCATTGGCAAAAGGTCCTATTTTAGGTGGACAAGTAGCTGGGAGTATTACGCGTTGGATGGCAATTCCTTGGCAAACAGATACAGCAAGTTGTAGAGATGGATATACAAGTGAGTATGATCCGTATTTACCAACATTTTGGCCTGCTAGAGTGCCGAATAACATCTTAAGTGAAGAACGTTATAAAGAAACAATGGATTCTAATTTATCAGAAGAAACCCGTATTCAGGCCTTTAATTTCCGTTCCGATTGGCTAGATAATCTTCCGTTAGACGGTGAAGCACCTACCTATACAAATCAAATTAATAGCATGATTAAGTATTTTGATCAGTTAGCCGTGGTACAAAAGCGTCCAGGGGTTGCACACGATCCTAATTTCCCTAAAGAAATGCAAGTGGGTATTACTCCTACTCCAGAACAAGAAGCAGCACTATTAAAAACTACCATACAAGACTTACAAGGTGTTTTAACTGCTAAACATACATTAAAGAAAGGAGTTCAAAATACAATAGATGCAGCCGTAGACAAACTATCACACGATAATTTATTAAACGAGCAATTTATATTGGAAGATGCTCAACGTAGTTTATTAACGTTGACTGAAGATGAACTAGCAAAAGACTTTAAAGCAACACCAAATGTTATTAAAACCATACATTTAATTGCTTCTAAGTTACACCACATGAAACAGTCTGATTCACACCAAGAAACTACTCCTAAAAGAGTTGAAGTTGGTATTCCTGAGAAAATGACACGTTTTTCAAGGTATACTCCTAAATAATATAAATGTTGAAAGAATATAATAGTACTACTGACATACTAATTATAGGTGGTGGCATTGCAGGTTGCATTGCCGCCATTTCTTTGGTTAATCATTATAATGTTACTCTACTGGATAAACTGGTTGAACCTGTTGATAGAATTGGAGAATCATTAGCTCCTTCTGCACAACGGATTTTAAAAGAGCTGAATCTATTAGAAAACGAATCGGATTCTATAAAACAAACCATATTCCGTAATAATTTAGGAATGCAATCTTACTGGAGAAGTAATCAACTTCAAGTTGTTGATCATTTGAGAAACCCCGATGGCTTCTCTAGAAGTTTAGATAGGAAGAACTTTGAAGTTTACTTAAGAAAGAGTGCTGCTGAAAGAGGGGTTAATTGTATTTGGGGAACACGACTTTCTACTAGCTCTTATGAAAATAACTACTGGAAAGTAACTACAAAGTCTGATGATTTAAAAAAAAGAATCACACATACTATTCAGACAAAATTCGTAATTGACGCCACTGGTAGACAATCGCATTTCACCAAAAGCTTAGGTATTCAACGTACATCGTATGATAAGTTAATATCTTGTTGGATGAGCTTACCAAATACGTTAGAAAATACCATGAGTACGATTGTAGCTGATGAATTAGGTTGGTGGTATAGTGCTATAGTTCCCGATAATAAAAGGGTCATCTCTTTTCAAACAGATGCTGATTTAGTGGATAGAAATACGTTTAAACATCTAGATGCTTTTTTAGCTTTTACCAAACAGAATAAACTCAATGCTCCTTTAATTAAAGGTAACGAAGCAAGTATTAACTTCCATGGTACGGTAAGTGCCAATTCTACTCGTTTAGAACAGGTAGCTGGTAAACAATGGATTGCTTTGGGCGATGCTGCTATGAGTTTTGATCCACTTTCTTCTCAGGGAATGTTTAACGCTATGGCGAATGCTATGCAGCTTCAAAAGTTACTTATAAATATTAACTTTATTAAGGATTTACATCCTGATAAGATGGAACAATTCAATATATTATATAGTCAACAAATACAACAAGTTTGGAATCATTACCTAAAGCATAAAAACTTTTTTTATAGTACTGAAACTCGATGGAAAGAAGCTCCTTTTTGGAAAAGACGTAGTATTAATTGATAATTTTAGGTACTTATATTTATGAGATTTAACTATGTTGAACCTCATTCATGATAGTTAGAAAAATATTTTAAAGCTCCTAACATACAACTATAAAATTTCTCTGTCCTCGCCTTCTTTGAAATGACGGTTTACGATTGTAAATTTGTTACTCCTTTTAAAAAGATTCCTCTCTATCGTTCGGAATGACTGTGATTTTGAGTAAAACATGCCAACAACTAACAAAAATAAAACCTCCCCAGTAACTAAATAGACTGGAGAGGCTTTTTGTAAAGTCAATCTTAAAAACTTTACTTTAAGCTGTTTTTCATAAAGTCTTCTACTTCTTGCTTTGCTTTTAAAGCTTCTACTTGATTAAATGTTTTTCCTTCTCCTCTTAATAAGTATGCGTTAAATATGTGACTTATATACAATGGCGATTTCTTATTTGTTGAAAAGTTTACAGCGTTATGACAACTAAAACAGTTTGCTAGGTTTGATGCATTAATGTCTTTTAAGCTACTTTTAAAAGTTTGTGTATATGTTTCCATGGTAACATTAGCACAGTTTACCGATCCTCTTGCTACCGAAGTACTGTCTGGTGTTGCATTTCCTATGTTTCCTCCTAAACTATTTATTGTAGCAGTTTGCTCTTCTAGAGTCAATCCATCTGTATCAATCCAAAGAGAACCGTTGTAGAAATAGTTTTTCCATACATCAGTTAAATTTTCTTTTACACAAAGATTAAGGTTCTCTATGTTATTAAAGTTTATAGGTTCTGACTGACTTGTGTTCATAAAGTTCCCTACACTATCTCTTGGAACTCCATACTTAAATAAATCGTATGCCTTATATGGTAATTTAGCACTACCATTACTCCATACAATACCGTCAATTCCCGTAGTAGTTCCTTCAGCAAATAATAATTTATTGGTAGCTGAAGTCGCTTTGTTTTCTTTCCAGTTATAGTTTGGTGCTAAATCGTCATGTTCAAACGTAGCCCAAATAAATTCTGGGTGATTCTCTACAATTCCTACAACATGCATTCCTAGCAGTGCTACCTTTGTGTTAGTATATGTTGTTCCGTCTGTACTCAACGCCGCTACCGTTGTATAGTAGTTATCAATTTCTTCTTCAGCAATAGCCGTAACAGGTGTCCATGATACTTTTAACTCTAAAGAACCTACAGGAAAAGATGCTTGATTATCTTGACTCAAAGTTCCGTTAACTATAGAATCTCTATACTTTCTTGATGCCTCTCTCATTGTAGAACTTATGTGAATTGAATAAAATACCGTTTCTGATACTCCTTCTTTGTTATACTCAGGATTTGTTTTTAATATTCCTCCTGAACCTGCTTGGGCTGTGTCTTCTAATACTACAGCAGCTCCTTGTTTGGGAACTACATCTTGCATATGCGATGTTACTTGGTGCATTTTCTTAGGGTTTAAAAATAACGGTAACATTTCTCCCACATACAGAGGAACTTCTTTTCCTTCTTGTTTTACTACTAATTTTTCTATTTGATATTCTGGTTTGGTAAGCCATAAAAACTTTTGCCAAGACCATTGGTGAAAAATTGCATTGGTTGTGCTCGATACATCAAACGGACTTCCTTTTCCTTCAGCAGGGGCTGGGGTTTGTGTGTGAGGAAACCAATCACTTTCACATAAACTTTTGGTTGCTGTTTTGTTGTAAGCTACTTTTGCTACTTGCTCTACAGCATCATTTTCTTTTTTCTCCTTTTTACAAGAATAAAAAAACACAACACCCATTACTAGCATTGTATTTAAAATAAGTTTGGTTGTTAATTTCATGATTGATTAGTTTTTGATAATAGTTACAAATTAGAGAATATTTTACTAGCCTATTAAAAAAGATGTCATAACCCCATAAATTACAGTTATAAAAAGCTGTTTTTTGATACCAAGTGTAAGTAATCTTTATATTTCTACTTTAAAAAATATTTTATTTAGTAACTTGAACCAAAGAAAAGACTTAGTTTTGTAACCTTTTTTTATAAAAATTAAACAATGAATACACACGAAGAATATATGAGTGAAGCTGTAAAAGCAGCTTTAAAAGGAATGCAAAACAATGAAGGAGGACCTTTTGGGTGCATTGTAGTAAAGGATGGAGAAATTATTGGACGAGGAAACAACAAAGTTACCTCTACTAACGACCCAACAGCTCACGCAGAAGTAACTGCTATTCGTGATGCTTGTAAAAATATAGGTTCTTTTCAGTTAGACGGTTGTGTGGTGTATACCTCTTGCGAACCATGCCCTATGTGTTTAGGTGCTATTTATTGGGCGCGTCCTGATAAAGTTTTTTACGGTAGCAACCAGCAAGATGCCGCCGATATCGGTTTTGATGATGAATTTATTTATAAAGAAATTCCACTACCTTACGAAAAAAGAAGTATTCCGTTTGAACAAATAGGACGCGATATTGCTCTAGAACCTTTTCAGAAATGGTCTAAGAAAGAAGATAAAGTTGAGTATTAGAGCAAATAACCTCAGGATAAACCTGTGGAGTAATATACCCTTTGTAATTTTTACAAAGGGTTTCTTGTTTATTACACTTAAGAGTCTAATACTTTTTTAGCCTCTTCATATTCTTCTTTGGTTATTTCACCTTTTGCAAAACATCTTTTAAGGACTTCTAACGGAGATTCTTTTTTTGTTACTTGGAATAAAGAACTGTAAAAAAAGAAAAAGAATACTCCTATTACTATACAAACAATCCACCATACAAAATGCATTCCCCAAAAATGTCCGTCGTGATAATGCATAACTATTTAGTTTTTATATTAAAGTAATACTAAGCTACGAAATTATATAGTTGAATATTAGTTAAATACATTTTTAAATGTAAGTTTTGCAACATGTCTTTTTCTTTTCAGTCTTTAATATAAAATTAAAAAGATTTATATGAAACTACTTACACTATTATTATCATTATGTATTTGTTCAACATCCTTTAGCCAAAGAACAAAAGACTTAAAGACTTTTAAACACTATTCCGTAGTAACAAATAAAGACACCATTAACTATCATACATATGCTAAAAAAGATATTGAATCTACCAATGTTCTTCTCTTATACATTCAAGGATCGAAAGCAATGTCTCTATATCAAACAATGAAAGAAAATGGAAAAACGTATGTTGGAACAACATTGCCCCTTGATTTTAACCTTTTGCCTGATAATTATCTATTTGTTGTAATATCTAAAAAAGGGTTTCCTTTCTTAACAAAAATGGATGAGGAATTTCCTGTTCCTAAATCTTATTATGAAAACCAAACATTAGCGTATCGAACTCATCAAGCTAACCAAGTAATTAACAGCATTACTAAAAAGTATCCAAATCAACTCAAAAAAGTTATTGCTCTCGGACACTCTGAAGGAAGCGATGTTGTTGCTAAATTAGGAACTATAAATAACGGTATAACTCATTTTGGGTATTTGTCTGGTGGAGGAAACACACAGTTTATTGACTTTATTACATTTACTAGAAATAAATTAGCAAAAGGTTTAATTAGTGAAAAAGAAGCACAAAGAGAGATTAGTTCAATATTAGAAGATTTTAAAAAAATAATGGCAAACCCTAATGCTACCGATAAATATTGGGCTGGTAAAAACAATAGTTATAAAAGGTGGAGTTCTTTTTCTGAACCCCCAATTGATAATTTATTAAAAATTTCAAAGCCTTTATTTGTAGCTATTGGAACAAAAGATCAGGCTGTAGCTCCAGAATCCGCTTACCTTATTCCAATAGAGTTTATTAGGAAACAGAAAAATAATTTAACATTCAAATCCTACCCTGGTTTAGACCATGGTTTTGGAAAAGAATTAGAGAATGGAAAGTATGAAAAACACTGGAACACTGTTTTTAAAGATTTTTTGAACTGGGTAAAAAAGATATAATAAGTATTATACCCCTATTTTATATACTTCCACTTTTTTGGTATACAGTTTATTTTTCAATAATTTAGTTT
This sequence comes from Tenacibaculum gallaicum, assembly GCF_003387615.1. Classification (GTDB taxonomy): domain Bacteria; phylum Bacteroidota; class Bacteroidia; order Flavobacteriales; family Flavobacteriaceae; genus Polaribacter; species Polaribacter gallaicus. The sequence goes on from NZ_QUNS01000005.1 coordinate 225,807, forward strand.
TTTAATATCTCACTATTAATTTCAACCAAAAAGCTATGCAATTAACACAAAAGGAAATTAAGGAATTAGAAGAACAATTAAGTTGTCCTGATGGAAAATTAGGTGTTGAAGTTGGAAAAAACATGAACGAGACTAATATTAACATGACTTTAAGTACTATTGATTCTTTAGAGTTGAAAGACAAAAATTCTGTACTAGAACTCGGTCATGGTAATTGCGGACATTTACAAAAATTATTAGCCGAAGCTGACAATATAGGTTATTTTGGGTTAGAAATTTCTAAAACAATGCACGAGGAAGCTAAAACTATTAATACAACTACGCAAGCTGAATTTCTTCTTTACGACGGAGAAACAATTCCGTTTAAAAACAATTCTTTTAACCGTGTTATGAGTGTAAATACGATATATTTTTGGTCGAATCCTCAAAAACTGATAACCGAAATTGAACGCGTTTTAAAACCTAATGGTATTTGTATTTTAACCTATGCCAATAAAGAATTTATGAAAAACTTACCTTTTGTGGGTGATAAATTTCAGCTGTTTGGAAAAGAAGAGATAAAGACACTTGTAAGCGCTTCTAACTTAAAAATTGACGCGCTTATCCATAAAACTGAACAAGTTACAAGTAAAACAGGTGAATCTGTTGAGCGAACCTATACCCTAGCCAAATTAAAAAAAGAGTAATATGTTTTCTTTAACGGTAAATTAAATGAAAGAACTATTAATCACATCTATTTCAAAATACATCAAGTTAACTTCAGAAGAAGAGAGTATCATTAAAAGCTTTTGGACTAAAAAGACTCTTGAAAAAGGAGACTATCTCTTAAGAAATAGTGATGTATGTAGAACTGATAATTTTGTAATTAATGGAACCCTTAAAGCCTTTTATATAAATGCTGCTACAGGAACTGAAGAGGTATTATATTTTGCCATAGAAAACTGGTGGGCAACTGATATTGATAGCTTTCAAAAACAACAACCTTCTATTTACAATATTCAAGCAATAGAAAAAACTGAATTGTTACAAATACGTTATGATTCTTTTCAGGAAATGCTAAAGCAAGTACCTAAATTAGAACGCTTTTTTAGAATTATCCTCGAAAATTATCTTGGTAGCATACAAAGAAGAATTATTCACAACAATGTGTATGATGCTGAACAACGGTATCTTGATTTTATAAAAGACTATCCAAAAATAGCAGAGAAAGTTCCTCAATACTTAATTGCTTCGTACTTAGGTGTAACTCCTGAGTTTTTAAGTAGAGTTCGTAAAAAACACAAGCCATCTTAAACTAGGTCAATATTTTTTACTTTTTCTACAACGAACTTTGCCATATCATGTAAACTATATTAAGATATGAACAAAGTACTTATTATCAATGCAAGTGTAAGAAACCAAAAATCACACAGCAGAAAACTAACACAGCTTTTTGTAGATAATTGGCAACAAAAGCATCCTAACGATACGTTTTCGTACCGAGAAGTTGGATTAAAAGAAATTCCTCACATCAACGAAAAATGGATTGCTAGTGCGTTTATGAAACCTGAAGAAAGAACAGCAGAAAATCAATCAGGAGTTGCTTTGAGCAATGACCTAATTAAAGAATTTAAAGAACACAATGTGTATGTTATTGGTACGCCTATGTACAATTGGTCTATTCCTAGCGGATTAAAAACTTACATCGATCAACTTATGAGAATTAATGAAACATGGAAATTCCGCTCAGGAACACCCGATGGTGATTATGTAGGGCTTTTGAAAAACAAAAAAATGTTTATTCTATCTAGTCGAGGAGATACTGGCTATGGTGAAAATGAAAAAAACGAACATATGAATTTCCAAACAACCTATTTAAAATTTGTTTTTGGAATTATGGGTATTAAAGATGTTTCCATTATTTCTTTAGATAATGAAGAGTTTGGAGGAGCTATTTTTGAAAACTCTAAAAAGAAGATATATCAAGAAATTGGGGAAATTTAAAATACATCCTCTACAAACCAACGCTGTTAATACTTATGTTAACAGCGTTTTTTAATGCTCTCTTTATATAGCACAGCACCTAACAAACATTTTTCTACACACGCACCTATTTTTATCTTTCTTTTTTATATTTGGACGAACTAAAAAATTAGCTACAATTCTAATAAAACAAATTAATTTAATGAATTTACTAAAATCCATTCTTTTTATCTTCCTATTTATATTGTACTCATGCTCAAGTAAAGAAAACAAAAATGCTGAAGGTGATTTAAAAATTCATATTGATGAAAAGGTAGAAAACACTCTTTCAGCTACTAAAAAAAGAAAATTTGTTATTCCAAACTCGGAAGTATTATCCTTAAAGTCAAAGTACACAAAAAAAGAGTACGACATATATATAAAGTTGCCAAGAGGTTACTCTAAGTCAAAGAAGCAATATCCAATTCTAGTACTTACCGATGCTGGATATGCTTTCCCTCTTGTATCTAGCATATATACAAGACTAAAATTTTCAAACAAAATAGATGAAATAATTATTGTTGGAATCTCATACGCAAAAGGAGAGCATTTTGGCATATCAAGAACTCGTGATTATACTCCTACATATTCCCCTAATGAACCAAATGGGTACTCTAAAGAAGCTAGGTTAAAATCTGGACAAGCAAATAACTTCATCCTGTTCATGAAAAATGAACTTATACCTTATTTAGGTAGTAATTACAAAATTGATTTAAACCAAAAAGCTTTTGCTGGACATTCATTTGGAGGATTATTAACTAACTACATGGTAATTAGCAACCCAGATACATTCGATTACTATATGTCAGGTAGCCCGTCACTTTGGTATCATAATAAGTCAATTTTTGAAATTGAAAAAGAATATTCTGAAAACAACTCTGATTTAAATGCCAACTTATTCATGGGAATTGGAGCTTTGGAAAACGTCCCTAATGGGTTTCAAATGGTATCGGATATGAATACTCTAGAAGAAAGGTTAAAATCTAGAACATATAAAAACCTGAGTATAAATAGTATTGTTTTTCCTAATGAAGACCATGAAACTGTTTATCCAACATTTATAACTCAAGGGTTATTATGGGCATTTGGAAAAGAAAAAGGTATAAAATGAGAGTAACAAACACATTCCTAATTGCATTAATCTCTTTAAGTTTATTTAGTTGTAACTCAAAAAAGCAATTAGAAAACAAGTGGGATAAACTTATTAAAGCTGATAGTGAACAGGTTGAAATTAAAAGAATTGAAGAATTAAGTGATTTTATTTCAGAAATAAATGGACATTTTAAAATGAATGGAATTACTCAAAGTAAAGACGCTTTAAACCTATTAACACAAACAAAGGATTCTATAAAAATAAACCATATAAACCTTTTAATTTATTGGAAAGAAAACAGTTTCCATGCAAAAAACTGGAAACCAATAAACCAAAACAATATTTATTTACTTTTTAGAGAATAAACTGTATTAATAAAGACTATGTGTCGTTTTAATGACACATAGCCTATATTATTTATTCTATGCTAAAAGTATTTTATACTACTAAAACTTAAATAGAAAGCGTCTTTTCGTTTATTTTCTGAGCCACAAAAGGCTTAGCAAAAACAGCATTTAAGCTGGCAATAACTTCAGTATAACTACCATTTGCCAACGGAACTGTTATGGTAGATCCTTTAAACGCTACTAAACTTTGTCCTGCCTCAGCAGACTGTTTAAAAGGCGTTTGCATAGCTGAACCACTCATAGTTCCAAAAGGACCATAAGAAGCCCCGCTTTTACCTATTAAAGTTATTTGTAATACACATTGCCAACCATACCACACGCCTGTATAACCAGAAACAGACACAATTGGGTCGTTTAACGGTATATCTATCGTTTTAGCTACTCCACTATTTCCACCATGCTGTGGTAATGTAAACACTCCAACACTTCTATTCTGAGTCCCAGTATTATAAGGTCCAGTCCCGGTATTTACAGTCTGGATAGCATCTAGTACATTACCCGAACGAATCGTCATTTGTGTTATATTTGGATTCCCCGCAGCGCCAACTATCGCAGTATCGTCAAATGTATTACTTGTTAATGGGTTAGCTAATTGATTAAGAATCATAAATTGGGCTTGCTCAAACTGGAAGTTCCCAGAGTTGAAGCGCCACATAAAAATATCCTGATAATCATAAGAAGCACCTCTATTAGTAAACCCTTCAGAAACTAGATTCCAAACTTGTTGAGCACTAGTGTTCGGTGCTGCATTTCCTGGTTCAAATTGCGCTCCGTAGCCAATTTTTTCTGGTGATATTCCTGAATTTATAAAGCTAGATAACGGTGTACCATCGTAAAACTGAGGTGATACAAAATCAAATGCGCTATTTACAGTTGGATAATCAATCGAATTCGTTGGCCATGCAGGAGTAAACGACAAATAATATTTTACTTTCTGCTTATCAAACACAGAGCGAATTGTAGAAAATAAGACTTTAAATTGAGATTGGGTCATACGTGTAGACACATCACCTTCCCAATCAACGTCCAATCCGTTCATACCAGTCTCTTTTAAGTAAGCTACCAAATTAGTTGCAAAATTAGTTGCTTCTTCTTGTTCGTTTCCACCAGATGAAAAAATTGAAGCTAGTGTGTTATCTCCCGAATATACCATGGTTGTTAAAAACTTAATATTCGGATTCACTTGGCGGGCATCCTTCAATACAGAATTCAAATAATCTTGATTTGTAAGTCCACCTGGATGTGATGAGTCACCTATTTTAATGGTAGTGCCTTTAGTAGCAGGAACTACCTCAAAAAAAGCTATCCCAAGAGATGTTACACTATCATACACATTGTATTTAATAAGCGATTGAAAACAGCTATCAGGACTATTGTAGTTCGTCTTTAGTGGTTCATCTTCATTTAAAAAGATCCAAGCATTAATACCGTAGGGGAATTGAGAATTTTTCATAATATATTGTATTTAATGTTTACTAAGTTATTTTCGACAGCAGATTAAAAACCTAATCAAATACATTATATATCTAACAAACCTTTAGGCTTTACCTGAGTACGAATGCAGTTTTTTAAAGTCCCCTACTGCACTTATTGTTTTATTTCATATCATTTGCTATTATAAAGTTGAGAAATTAATAAACATCGCTTAAAAAAAAGGCAGTAAACGATTGATAATCAATCACGAACACACGTTTTACATGTATAAAAGAAAAAACACATAACTAACTGATGTACAATATTTTTAAAAGAGCACAACATACTCTATTAACAAACATTTTTCTACACACGCACCTATTTTTATCTTTTTACTTGTTTGAAGTTACTCCTCTTAGGTAAGAAATACCACTTCTATTACCGTTGGATTGTCGACCTGATAAAAGATATATTCTTTCTTGTGTTTATTTTTTATATTTGGAAGAGTAAAAATTGCTAACTGTCCGCATATACAATCATATGAACAATATATACGAGTTACCTACAAGCTAAAAATTGAATATTATATAAATTAATGAAAGAGCAAGTAGAAACTCTTCAGATTAAAAAAATATAACGGTATAATTGTAAAGTTAGCTAAGTTCTAAACGAAAAGTAAGTGCTTTTTTTGTCCCTTACTTTTCTTATACTAACCATTGTAACCAATTTAAAGAAACATATAGAGTTTGATAAAAAAAATACTAATAACTGGAGGATTTGGAAAAATAGCAAAGCATTTTGTCCAAAACTTTGAACATAAATATAAAATAACCGTTGCAGATATTGTTACAAGTAACGGAATTTTTACCGACAAGGTTCAAATTGAAAAAGCGGATTTGATGGACTTTTCTGTTTGCTTAAAGCTATGTAAAGAAGTTGATATTGTAATCCATTTAGCTGGAATAGTTGATCCAATTTCTGAGTCAGATGAAATTTTGGAGACGAATATAAAAATAACTCAAAATATATTTAAAGCAGCCGTAAAAGCAAAATGTAAAAAACTGATTTTCGCAAGCAGTGCTCAAACTATTGAAAGTTACCCAACTGATATTCAAGTAAACAAAAATATGCTCGTAAAACCCAAAAACATTTATGGAGTTTCAAAATGCTTTGGAGAAGCTTTAGCCGCTTATCACGCGTATAATAATGGAATTTCTGCAATTTGTTTGCGAATTGGAGCCTACGAATTTCCAAAAGACTTTACAGAAATGAACGCAAGAGATTTAAGTGCTTTTTTACACCCTGATGACTTTAATCAGTTATTAATTGGATGCATTGAAACAGAAAACATACAATATGAAGTTTTGAATGCTATTTCAGATAACAGATATAAACGATTAGATATAACGGAATCAAAAGAAAAAGTCGGATACCAACCAAAAGCTGATGCTTTTGAATTGTTTAAATTGATAAAGGAATAAAAACTACAATACCATATAAAAATAATTACAGTACAAAACTAGTTACGAAAACACCATCAACAACCCAACCACACCTAAAAATAAACACAATGGAGAAAAATACTTGGTATCATTTATGGCAAATTCAGTTGCTTTAACTTTCTTAGAAAAGCCTACATATTTAAAATCACCTATAGCTCTAATGAGAAAAATACTGGCTACAACATAAAGCCCATAGTTTTGTAGCCATGTAGGCATTAAAGGTAACGTAAATAGCTGTGCTTTTTCTGCATATACTACTGCAAAAACGCTAATAACCATAGCCACAACAAAAGTTAGTGCTTTAGGTGGGTTCATCGCTTTTTCATTTGCTGTTTTAGTAGGTATCACAGCATCTACCCATAAAGTTCCACCAAAAGCCCAATAAACATGAATTAACGAAATAGAAAAGAGTATTAAAACGCAAATCACTCCTAAAAAATGTATCATAAATTGTAGTTTTTACCGTAAGTTTGTCTAACAAATTTAAGCATTCAACATGACAACTTTATTCATAAACATCAAAGAATTAATACAAATTAGAGAAACAAGTACTAAAAAAGTATCAGGAGCTTCGATGAACATTTTACCGACCATAAAAAACGCTTTTTTATTGGTTGAAAATGGTATTATTACCGATTATGGTAGTATGAAAAAAGCCCCTACTTCTGCTGATAAAACGGTGGATTGTACTGGTAAAATGATGTTGCCTACTTGGTGCGATTCGCATACACACATTGTATATGCAGGTAATCGTGAGCAGGAGTTTGTGGATAGAATTAATGGTTTGAGTTATGAAGAAATTGCCAATCGTGGTGGTGGTATTGTAAATTCGGCAAAGAAGTTACAAGAAACTTCAGAAGAAGAGTTGTACCAACAATCGGCTAAACGATTAGAAGAAGTGATTGCTTTAGGTACTGGAGCAGTTGAAATAAAATCAGGTTATGGTTTAACTGTAGATGCTGAGTTAAAAATGTTACGTGTTATTAAAAAGTTACGTGAAAACTACAACATCCCTGTGAAAGCTACTTTTTTAGGGGCACACGCCTTCCCTACTGAATACAAAAACAACAAAGAAGGATACATCAATGTAATTATTGATGAGATGTTACCTAAAGTTGCTGAAGAAAACTTGGCGGATTTTGTAGATGCTTTCTGTGAAACTGGATATTTCTCGGTAGAAGATACCGACAGAATTTTAGCCGCTGCACAACAATACGGGTTAACACCAAAAGTACACGTAAATCAGTTTACAACTATTGGTGGTGTACAAGTAAGTATAAAACACAATGCGTTGTCGGTAGATCACTTAGAAGTAATGAATACAGAAGATATTGAAGCACTAAAAGGAACGCAAACCATGCCTGTTGCTTTGCCTTCGTGTTCGTACTTTTTAAGTATTCCGTACACCCCTGCTCGTGATATTATGAATGCTGGATTGCCTTTAGCCTTAGCTACCGATTACAACCCAGGGTCTACACCATCAGGAAACATGAATTTTGTAGTAGCAACGGCTTGTATTAAAATGAAAATGACCCCAGAAGAGGCAATTAATGCAGCAACCATTAACGGAGCGTATGCGATGAATTTATCAAACGAGGTTGGAAGTATTACCAAGGGAAAAAAAGCGAATTTAATCCTTACCAAAGAGATTCCTTCGTATGGGTTTTTACCGTATTCCTTCGGAAGTAACTTAATCGATTCAGTATTTATCAACGGAAAAGAGGTTTAAATTGCACACTGTCATTCCTGTAAAGGTTAACTAATTCGTTGACAAAATCTTATATTTTGTTATGCGTATAAATACAGATGATTTAACTCTAGTTCGAAGCTATTTACAGAAAT
>NZ_QUNS01000006.1 GCF_003387615.1 Tenacibaculum gallaicum
ATCACAGTAACCGATACGACTGCACCAACTTTATCAGCAGAACCAACCGATATTTCAGTAGACTGTGAAGCCATACCATCAGTACCAACGATTACGGCAACCGATAATTGTGATACTGTAGTAGACGTAGTGTTTACCGAAGTAAGCAATACGGTAGTAGACGGATGTGGAGAAATCGTACGTCAATGGGAATCAACTGACAACTGTGGCAATACAGTAAGTCATACCCAAACCATCACAGTAACCGATACGACTGCACCAACTTTATCAGCAGAACCAACCGATATTTCAGTAGACTGTGAAGCCATACCATCAGTACCAACGATTACGGCAACCGATAATTGTGATACTGTAGTAGACGTAGTGTTTACTGAAGTAAGCAATACTGTAGTAGACGGATGTGGAGAAATCGTACGTCAATGGGAATCAACCGACAACTGTGGCAATACAGTAAGTCATAGCCAAACCATCACAGTAACCGATACCACTGCACCAACTTTATCAGCAGAACCAACCGATGTAAGTGCTGACTGTGAAGCCATACCATCAGTATCAACGATCACAGCGACGGACAATTGTGATAGCGTAGTAGACGTAGTGTTTACCGAAGTAAGCAATACTGTAGTAGACGGATGCGGAGAAATCGTACGTCAATGGGAATCAACTGACAACTGTGGCAATACAGTAAGTCATAGTCAAACCATCACAGTAACCGATACGACTGCACCAACTTTATCAGCAGAACCAACCGATATTTCAGTAGACTGTGAAGCCATACCATCAGTACCAACGATTACAGCGACTGATAATTGTGATACTGTAGTAGACGTAGTATTTACCGAAGTAAGCAATACGGTAGTAGACGGATGTGGAGAAATCGTACGTCAATGGGAATCAACTGACAACTGTGGCAATACAGTAAGTCATAGCCAAGCCATCACAGTAACCGATACGACTGCACCAACTTTATCAGCAGAACCAACCGATATTTCAGTAGACTGTGAAGCCATACCATCAGTACCAACGATCACAGCGACGGACAATTGTGATAGCGTAGTAGACGTAGTATTTACCGAAGTAAGCAATACGGTAGTAGACGGATGTGGAGAAATCGTACGTCAATGGGAATCAACTGACAACTGTGGCAACACAGTAAGTCATAGCCAAACCATCACAGTAACAGATATTACTAAACCAGGTTTTACAGTTCCAGCTGACATCACAATATTTAAAGATGATACTTGTACTTATGATGCTAATGTTGGAATCACTGGAGATGTAATAGATGAATCTGATAATTGTGATACAAATTTAAGCGCTAATTATACTGATATAGAATCAGCAGGTTCATGTGAAGGAGAAATAATTGTAACTAGAACTTGGTCTTTAACAGATAACTGTGGAAATACAACAGAAAAAGATCAAATAATAACAGTTAAAGACAATATAGCTCCAGTTATAGATGAAACGAATAAAAATAATATAGATATAGAATGTGGAGTAGGAGATACAGAAACTACTTTACAAGATTGGTTAGACAGTAATGCAGGAGCAACAGCAACCGATAACTGTAGTAGTGTAACATGGACAAATAATTATGGAGATGATACTTCTGTAAAATGTGATGGAAGTTATATTATAGTAACCTTTACAGCTACAGATGTTTGTGGTAATTCAAGTATCACAACCGCAGGATATTTAATTAAAGATGAAACAGCACCGACAATAACTCAACAACCATCAGATAAAACTGTAGAGTGTGATGGATCAGGAAACACAGCAGAGCTAAACGCTTGGTTAGCTAGTAATGGAGGAGCAACAGCAACAGATGATTGTAGCGTTGTATCATGGAGTAATAACTATACAGATTTAACATATACCTGTAGTTTTACAGGAGAAGTAGAAGTAATTTTTACAGCGAAAGACGCCTGTGGAAATCCTGTAGGTACCAATAGTGCTAAATTTATTATAGAAGACACGCAAGCACCAGAATTTGTTGAGACTTTACCAGTAACAGAGATAACAGTAAGTTGTGATACAATTCCAGTAGCAATGGTATTAACCGCAACAGATAACTGTGATACTTCTGTAACAGTAAACTATTCAGAAGAGTTTGCAGGACAAGATGACGAATGTGCATCAGAATATACAATCACAAGAACATGGACTGTAGAAGACTGCGCAGGAAATACAACCTCACATACTCAAGAGGTAACCGTAGAAGATACTGCTGCACCTGAATTTGTTGAGGAATTGCCAGTGGATGTAACGGTAAGCTGTGATACAATTCCAGCAGCAATGGTATTAACCGCAACAGATAATTGTGATGCTTCTGTGACTGTGAATTATTCAGAAGAGTTTTCAGGACAAGATGACGAATGTGCATCAGAATATACAATCACAAGAACATGGACAGTACAAGATTGTGCAGGTAATACAACCTCGTATACTCAAGTAGTGACAGTAGAAGACACGCAAGCACCAGAATTTGTTGAGACTTTACCAGTAACAGAGATAACAGTAAGTTGTGATACAATTCCAGCAGCAGCGGTATTAACCGCAACAGATAACTGTGATATTTCTGTGACTGTGAATTATTCAGAAGAGTTTTCAGGACAAGATGACGAATGTGCATCAGATTATACAATCACAAGAACATGGATTGTATCAGACTGTGCAGGTAATACAACTACACATAGTCAAGTAGTAACAGTAGAAGATACTACTGCACCAGTATTTGTAGAAGCATTACCAGCAGGTGTAACGGTAAGTTGTGATGCGATTCCAGCAGCAGCGGTATTAACCGCAACAGATAACTGTGATACTTCTGTGACTGTGAATTATTCAGAAGAGTTGTCAGGGCAAGATGACGAATGTGCATCAGAATATACAATCACAAGAACATGGACAGTACAAGATTGTGCAGGTAATACAACCTCGCATACTCAAGAGGTAACTGTAGAAGATACTACCGCACCAGAATTTGTTGAGACTTTACCAACAAACACAATAGTAAGTTGTGATGCTATTCCAGCAGTAGCAGTACTAACAGCAACAGATAATTGTGATTCTGAAGTAATAGTTGTATATTCAGAAGAGCTTTCAGGCCAAGAAGAAGGATGTGCTTCAGAGTATATCATTACAAGAAAATGGGAAGTACAAGATTGTGCAGGTAATAGCACATCACATACTCAAGTTATCACAATAGAAGATAATGAAGCGCCAACCTTGGTGTCAACATTAGAAGATATTACAGTAGAATGTGATACTGTTCCTGAAGTTCCAACTTTAGAGTTTACAGACAATTGTTCTTCAAATGTAACACAAACAAATTTTGAGGAAACAAGCACATTTGATGGAAGCGATAGTGACTATACAATCACTAGAACTTGGACAGTAGCAGATGATTGTGGAAATACAGCAGACTTTACACAATATATTACAGTAACTGTAAAAACATCCGTAACAGAAATAGCAGATTCAAGATGTATTGACGATGGCGAAATTGACTTGAATGACTATTTAGCGAATCAAAGTGAAGATGGAACTTGGGAAGTAACTCAAGGAAGCGTAACAGTATCTGATGATGGAAGCTTTGACCCGTCGGGAGTAAATTTAGGAGATTATATATTTACGTATACATCAGCAAACAATGGCTGTTTAACATCGACAAAAGTTACGATTAATATAAACGATGATTGTATAGTATTACCATGTGGACAAGAAGATGTGGTAATTTCAAAAGCAGTAACCCCTAATGGAGATTCATGGAATGAATTTTTTGAAGTTACAGGAGTAGAATCTTGTGGATTTATAGCCAATGTACAAATATTTAACCGTTGGGGAGCTAGAGTTTTTGAATCTAATAATTATGCAAATAATTGGAACGGAGTTTCAGATGGAGCTACGTTTGGATCAGCAGAAAGATTACCAGCTGGTACATATTACTACATTGTAATATTAGAAAATAGTGGGTTAAAACCATTTACAGGAGCAATTTACTTAGGAACCAAATAATATTATAGCTATGAACCAAAATTACAAGCTATTACAAGCAGTTATTGTACTGTTTTTTACAACAGTTTTAACAGTTCAATCACAACAGCTACCACAATTTACTCAGTATATGTACAACACAATTTCTATTAATCCTGCATATGCAGGAAGTAGGGAAGTACTGAGTATTGTTGGACTGCATAGAAGCCAGTGGGCAGGATTAGATAGAGCACCAGAAACACAAACCCTATCTATTCACTCACCTCTTAGAAATGATAAAATAGGATTAGGGTTATCATTTATAAATGATCAATTAGGATATGAAAATTTCACCTATTTATATGGAGACTTCTCATATACAATTCAACTTAATGACGATATAAAACTAGCCTTTGGACTTAAAGCAGGGTTTACTCAATACAATATTGATGATGCTTTAATAGCCTCTGAAGGGTCAGATCCAGGAATTTCAGGGATTCAAAATAGATGGGAACCTAATTTTGGGAGCGGTTTATTATTGCACACAAATAAATGGTATGTAGGGTTTTCAGCTCCAAGACTATTAAATATAGATCATAATGATTTGGTTGTTAACGGAATTAATTACGGAATCATAGATAAAGTAAGTTACTATTTAACAGGGGGGTATGTTTTTGATGTAAGTGATAACGTAAAATTTAAGCCAGCTACATTAATTAAAGCAACCAACGGAGCTCCAGTATCATATGATATAACAGCAAACTTTTTATTCAATGAAAAGTTCTGGTTAGGAGGTTCTTATAGAATTAATGAAAATACAGGGGCTTTAGGAGCTTTAGTAGATTTTCAAGTATCTCGTCAGTTCCGAATAGGTTACGCGTATGAACATCCATTATCAGACATCAATCAATATTCAAATGGTACACATGAAATATTATTAATGTTTGAGTTATTTCCTAAGTCATATAGAACGAAATCTCCTAGATATTTTTAAAAAGCATAGTTATGAAGACAAAAATTACACTGATACTACTTTTTTTATCATGCTTTGCATTTTCTCAAAGAAAAATAGCAAATAAATTCTATAAAGAATATGCGTACGTAAAAGCAGCCGAGTTTTATAAAAAAGCCATAAATGGAGGTGATGATGGGATAGATATGGTAACAAGATTAGCAGATTGTTATTATAATAACTCTAATTCTAAACAAGCAGCTTATTGGTATGGAGTTGCTTCAAATAGAAATGAAAATTTAACAGATGATGCTATATATAGATATGTACAGTCACTTAGAAGTATAGGGGAATATGACAAAGCAGATACATGGCTTCAAAAAATACCCGATACAGCGTTAAAAACAGGAAATGTTGATTATGATAAGTTAAAAACGCTTAATAAAGACTCCGTAGTCGTAGCAAATTTAGATATTAATACTAAAAACTCAGAGTTTGGATCATATGTACATGGACAGAAATTGTATTTTGCTTCGACAAGAAAAAAAGATGGCGAAATTTATGAATGGAATAACCAACCGTATTTAGATTTATATCAAGCCAAAATTACTAAAAATGAAAAGAAGGAAGATAGTATAGAAAATGTTATTCCTATTGTTTCTTCTAAAATTAACACAAGCTTTCATGAATCGAGCGTGGCGATAACTAAAGATGGTCAAACGTTATATTTTACAAGAAATAACTTAAACGATAAAAAAAAGTTAGAGTATAGTAAAAAAGGAACATCACATTTAAAAATATTCAAAGCTACATTGGTTAATGGTGAGTGGGATAATATTGAAGAGTTACCGTTTAATGATAAAATGTATTCTAGTGGGCATCCAGCATTGAGTCCCGATGAGAAAACATTATATTTTGTGTCTGATAGACCAGATAGTTATGGCTTAACTGATATTTATAAAGTAGCTATTTTACCTAATGGAGAGTATGGTGAACCAATAAATTTAGGAGATAAAGTAAATACAAAAGGAAGAGAGATGTTTCCTTTTGTAGCTAAAGATTATACCTTGTATTTCTCTTCGGATGGTTATGCAAACTTAGGGTTATTAGATGTTTTTAAATCTGACTTACTAATAAACAATTCGTCAGAAGTTATAAATATAGGAGCTCCATTTAATAGTGGGTACGATGACTTTGCTTTCTTTTATAATGAAGATGGAAAAACAGGATACTTTTCTTCAAACCGACCTGAAGGGAAAGGACAAGATGATGTATATAAGTTTAGAACGCTAAAATGCAAGCAATTTATCAAAGGAGTAACATATGATAAAAGAACTAAAGAAATATTACCCAATGCTTTAGTCGAATTGATTGACTCTGAAGGTAAAGTAATAAAAAGGTTTGTAACTCAAGAAGATGCCACCTACGTTTTTGAAGTAGAATGTGAGAAAAAATTTTCTTTAAGAGGAACAAAGTTAGATTATAAAGATGATTTTATCAATAATATTGAAACGACAGATGTAAGAGGTATAGAGATAGAACATGATTTATATCTAACACCATTAATTATAGGAAACGAAATAGTGATAGATCCTATATTTTTCGATTTCGATAAATGGAATATACGACCAGATGCAGCTTATGAATTAGAGCACATTGTAAGAGTAATGAACAATCATCCAAAAATGATTATCAAGATTGAAGCTCATACCGATAGTAGGGGGAGCGATAGGTACAATGAGATTTTATCAGATAGAAGAGCTAAGTCTACCAGAGATTATATTTTTTCAAGAGGTATAGCTACCAATAGGATAGAAAGTGCCATTGGCTATGGAGAAAAACAGTTAATGAACAAATGTTCTAATGGTGTTCCCTGTACAGATGAGGAACATCAAGAAAACAGACGATCAAAATTTATAATCGTCAATGATTATAAATAGTAAGAAAAAGAAATTAGTCTCCCGTAGAGTAGTTTTCTTTAGTAGCCCCAATTCAATGCGCATATTGAGTTTGGGGCTTTAATTTACTTCACTATTTTTTCACAAAAATATTAGTGTAATACCACTTACCGTTGTCGCTTTTTTCAGCTGTAATTTCAAAGTGAGTATAGTCACCTTCAATATTTTCTTTATGTCCGTTGCTTTTAATCCAAGCATCAACTACAGCTTCAGCAGTAGAATAGCCATAAGCTACATTTTCACCTACCTTAATAGCATTAGCGTTTTCAGTCAAATACTCTTTGCGTTGGTGAAAAAAGTCGTGAGAAATTTCTTCTTTTTCAATCATGTAATTTGTATGATTGTTTGTTTGCGACTTAATCGTTTGTAACTTGTTTAGTGAAGAAAAGCCATTATTAACTCTATAAGAATTAATAAGGTCTAAAACGTCCGCTTCTATCGATTTCTCATTGATACTAGTTGACATTTCTGGGGTACTATCAGCTATCTCGGCTTCGTTAGAAGAACAAGATGTTATTATTAGTGCGCAAAATAGCACCAATAACTTTTGGGGGTAGTTATTCATGATTATAGGGGTTAGGGGTTAATCAAAAACGTTGTAAAGATATAATGAAAATTAAATACAAAACAAGTTAAATGTGTGTATTTTAACAAAAAAGGTGTTTTTCCTGTGACTAGATTGCTTGCTTTATAAAGTCTTCATATTCATAAAAAAACAGTTCAAATTGTGTCATAGTTTCAACATAAAACTCATAACAATCTCGCCAAGTGTCTTTATTATGAATACTAAACTTCTTATCGAAAGGGACATAAACTCTGTGAATAATCTTGTGATTATCTAGTTCAAAATTATTATCAAAAATAACTTCAGGCAAATATTCTGTTTCCAAGATATTTTTCAAAGAAAGAAGTTGATCGTAAAGCAATTCATTGGCAATACTTTCTGGATGCTCGAAATCTAAACAAACTGAAGCTTTTTTTCTGTCTGCTTGAAATTTAAAAGCAAATCCTTTTATTTTAGTGTTGTATAACAACCATTTTCTTGGAAAAGACTTTCCAAAACTAGTCCAAAACTCCTTACGTAAGCGGGCAGATTCTTCTTTACTAAACACTATCCGTGAACTTTTGCTGTTTTACCTCTTTCTCGCATCATTTCAGCTTCAAAAGCTAATAAGTCTTCCCATTTTTTATCTACAATTTCACGATCCATATACTTTCTAGCATATCCTAAAAATAAGGTGTAGTGATTTGCTTCAGAAATCATTAAATCGATATAGAATTTTGATAATTCTTTATCTTCCATATTATCAGCAAAAACCTTAAAGCGTTCACAGCTACGCGCTTCTATTAAAGCAGCAACTAAAAGTCGGTGAATTAATGCTTCAGTTCTGTTTTTTGTATGCGGAAAGAATTTTTGTAATTTTAAAGCATAGTCGTTTTTAGTTGCTTGTCCTAAAACCATACCACGTTCAATCATTATGTTATGTACCATTCTAAAATGTTCCATTTCTTCAATAGCAATATCACTCATGTCTTTAACAAGTTCAGTTTCTTCAGAGTAATTGATGATAATTGACACAGCATTTGAAGCAGCTTTTTGTTCAGCAAAGGCATGATCTGTTAATAACTGTTCCAATCCATTTTTAGCAACTTCAACCCATGAAGTTTCAGTATCAAATTGTAATCCAAGCATAATGTATTATTCAGGCTGTAAAAGTAAAAAATATAAGTGCTAATTGTATCATAAATAGCTTAAAAATAGCTAGATTTGTTATTAAAAAAATCTCTTGAGAAAATTGCTTAAAAATATTGGCTTTAATTGCGAATACTAAATGAATTGCTACAAATTCTAAATAGATAATCTTTTAAAGATATTTTTAACTAGTTTTAGATAAAAAAGACAAAAACTTCTGATGAAATGAAATTACAATTATTTAAAAAAGTGAAAAAAATTATTGGCGTTTTTACATTAATCTTTTTAATGTTTATCGCTAACTCCTGCAAAAAATCTGCTGTTACAGAAAGTAACGTTAATGAGTTTAGTGAGTACATTAGTGTTTTTCCAGATAAACTGATATCGGTAAGCCCTAATTTAAAGTTTGTATTAAAAAATAAAGTCACAACAAACTTTGATGCCACTGAAGTAATTACTACAAAACCGGCCATAAAAGGAGAAGTTGTTTTTAATGACAGTGAGCTAGTTTTTGTGCCTGCTGAAAAATTAAAAAGTAATCAAGAGTATTTAATAACACTTCATTTATCTAAGTTGTATGAAGATATAGAGGAAGATTTAGAGAACTTTACTATTAAAGTAAAAACTAAAGAATTATTATTCAACGTTTCCTTACAAGCTCCAAGTGTTTATAATAAAAAATTATATGAGGTAGAAGGAGAGTTAATTGCCAGTGATATTATTGAAACGGAAAAAATAGCATCTTTGGTAAAAGCTACATACAACGGGAAAGAAAAAGCTATAAAGTTTAGTACTGCAGGTAAGGTAAGTTCTAAAGTTTACTTTAAGATAGACAGTATAGAACGATTTAAAGAAGATAAACAACTAAAGGTAGAGTGGACTGGAACGCCTATTCAGTCAGAGTCTAAAGGAAGTAGAGAGGTAACCATTACAGGAAAAAATAATTTTAAGATATTAAATGTTGAAGTTATTGATACAGATAAACAACATATCGAAATAAGCTTCTCAGATCCAATCCAAAAATCACAAAACTTAAAAGGACTTATTCAGTTTTTAAATACTCAAAAAAGAGCTTTTACATATAAGGTAAATAGTAATAAGGTAACGGTATACCCAAAATCATCATTTACACAAAAAGTTGATATAGAGATATTCAAAGGAATTAAGAGTGTGGATGGTTACGCTTTAAAAGAAAACACAATTAAAACGGTTTATTTTGAAGAATTAAAGCCAGCGGTAAAGTTTATAAAGAGTGGATCAATACTTCCAAACTCTAATAACCTAAAAATAAATTTTAGTGCAGTTAACTTAAAAGCGATTGATGCTACAATTTATAAAGTATACAAGGAGAATGTATTACAGTTTTTACAAAATAATAATTTAAGTAATCAAGGAAATTTACGTTATGTAGGGCGTCCGGTAGCGAAATATACAGTAAACCTTGGTAATCAAGGATTAGATTTAAGTAAAGAAAATGCTTTTGCTATTGATTTAGCAGAAATAATAAAAGTGGAAAACGGAGCGATGTATAGAGTTGAGTTTTCATTCAATAAAGACTATTCAAATTATAAATGTACTGAAGGTGTTTCAACCAAAACCATCGTTTTCGGGAAAAAGAAGATAGATACCAAAAGCTATGATAATCCTAATTACTACGACGATTATTACTACGATTATAGTTGGAGAGATAGAGAGGATCCTTGCACAACGTCATACTATTACAACAAAGATATTAGTACAAATATTTTAGCTACGAATATTGGAGTTATAGTAAAAAAAGGAAATAACAATAAAACGTTAGTAGCTGTTACAAATATACTTACCACAGATGTTATAGAAGGAGCAAAAGTAACCTTATATAATCTACAAAAACAAGAAGTAGCTTCAGCTACAACTAATAAAGAGGGAGTAGTTTCTTTTTCTGACGTAACAAATGACTTTTTTGCAGTAGTTTCTAAAAAAAGCAATACTACTTATGTGAAATTGAAGGATGGAGAAACACTGTCAATGAGTAAGTTTGATGTTTCTGGGGTGAAATTACAAGAAGGAATTAAAGGGTACATTTATGGAGAGCGCGGAGTGTGGAGACCAGGAGACCAAATATTCTTAACATTTGTATTAAATGACAATGCTAATCCAATTCCAGAGGAACACCCAATAAAATTTGAATTATTAAATCCAAGAGGAAAGATAATTGACAGAAAAGTACTTTCAAAGAAATCAAACAATGTATATGCATATGCTCCAAGAACAAATCCAGAAGCTATTACTGGTAACTGGAAGCTACGTGTAAGTGTTGGAGGGGCTGTTTTTAATAAAACATTAAAAGTTGAAACTATTAAACCTAATCGATTAAAGATTAAACTAGCTACAGATTCAGAGTTTATCAAAGCAAACTCAACTATTACAGGAGATGTAGAAGTAAAATGGTTGCATGGAGCAATAGCTAGAGGATTAAAGTTAGATATCAACGGAAAATTTTCACAAACCAATACAGAGTTTTCAAAATTCAAAAGCTATAATTTTGATGATGTAACTCGTCGATTTGGAACTGAAGAGTTTAAGGTATTAAAAGGAAATTTAAGTAACGAAGGAACCACTAAGTTTTCGGTAAAGCCTAAATTAGATAGTAAAGCTCCAGGTATGTTGAAAGCAAGCTTTATTACAAAAGTGTATGAAAATGGTGGTGACTTTAGTACTGATGTATTTTCTAACAAAGTATCGCCGTATACTTCATATGCAGGATTGCAAGATGCTGAAGAACCACAGTCTAAAAATTATTTATTTACCGATGAAAACTATACATTTAATGTAGCTTCAGTAAACGAAGATGGGGAAGGAGTAGCGAATAGTTTAGAAGTAAACGTATATAAATTATCATGGCGTTGGTGGTGGAGTACCTCTGATAATGGATTATCAAGTTATGACGGTACACGTTACCATGAACCATATAAAAAACTAAAAGTAACAACAAACGGAAGTGGTAAGGGAACGTTTAAATTAAAAGTTGATGAAAATGATTGGGGACGTTATTTAATAAAAGTAAAAGATTCAAAAAGTAAGCACGTTACCTCAAATGTGGTATATTTTGATTGGCCTTCTTGGTATGCTAAGAAGAAAGGAAATCAAGATAAAAGTAACGCTACGATGCTAATATTTACAACCGATAAAGAATCGTATGAAGTAGATGAAAAAGCAACTGTTAAGTTTCCGTCTTCCGAAGGAGGAAAAGCGTTTATTACGATAGAAAATGGAACAGAGGTATTAGACCATTTCTGGGTACCAACACAAGCACAACAAACATCATTTAGTTTCCCAGTAAAAGCGAGTTATACACCAAATGTATTTGTAAACATTTCATTGTTACAAAAACATAGTCAAACGGTAAACGATTTACCAATTCGTATGTACGGTTCAATACCAATGTTGGTAAACAATCCAGCAACTAAATTAGAACCAAAAATCCAGTTAGCTGATGAGTTACGACCAGAATCTACGGCTACCATTCGAGTGAAAGAAGAAAAAGGTAGACCAATGACGTATACGATTGCATTGGTAGATGAAGGTTTGTTAGATTTAACACGTTTTAAAACACCAAACCCTTGGGAAGTGTTCTATGCACGCCAATCTTTAGGAGTAAAAACTTGGGATATATTTGATGATGTAATTGGTGCTTACGGTGGAAAAGTAAATCAAATATTAAGTATTGGAGGTGATGAAGCAGAAGCAGGAAGTAAAAACAGGAAAGCCAACCGATTCAAACCAATGGTTACTTATTTAGGACCTTTCGATTTAGAAAAGGGAGATAGTAAGGAACACAAAATTAAAATACCAAAATATGTAGGATCTGTTCGTGCTATGGTAGTGGCTACCGATACTAAAAAAGATGCGTATGGTAGTGATGAAAAAACAGCTTTTGTACGAAAACCAGTAATGATTTTAGCCTCATTGCCTCGTAAAATAACACCAGAAGAAACCGTTACGTTACCAGTTACTGTTTTTGCAATGAAATCAAATATTAAAAATGTAAAAGTAACAGTACAACCAAACGAAGCATATACAATTGTAGGAGATAGAACACAAACGGTTTCATTTAATCAGCCAGATGAAAAAATGGCGTACTTTACATTAAAGGTGAACGATTTTAAAGGAATAGGTAAAGTGAAAATAGATGCAAGTTCAGGAAGAGAAAAAGCATCTTACGAGGTGGAAATAGATGTGTTAAACCCAAATCCAGTAACTACAGAAGTAAAAGATGTCGTATTGAAATCTAATGAAGTAGGGGAGATTAACTTTACAAGTTTTGGTACTAAAGGAACGAACGCAGCTACGTTAGAGTTATCAACCTTACCTCCAATGAATTTTACGAAGCGTTTGGGATACTTAATTCGTTACCCACATGGATGTGTAGAACAAACAACCTCTGGTGCTTTTCCGCAGTTGTTTTTACCAGAATTATTTGAATTATCAAAAGAGAAGATAGCTTCAATAGAAAGAAATATAAAAGCAGCAATTCAACGCTTATCAGATTTCCAATTATCTAATGGAGGATTGTCATACTGGCAAGGAAATAGTAGTGCTAATAGCTGGGGAACATCGTATGCAGGTCATTTTATGATTGAAGCTGAAAAGAAAGGATATGCGCTACCTATTGGATTCAAGTCAAAATGGATAGGGTATCAAAAACAACAAGCACGTAATTGGAGAAATGACTCACGTTACTACAACAATTCGCTTTCACAAGCTTACCGATTGTATACCCTGAGTTTAGCTAATACCCCTGATTTAGCTTCAATGAACCGTTTACGAGAGTCAATGGGAGTTTCAGATGAAGCAAAAATGAGATTAGCAAGTGCGTATGCTTTAATAGGCAAAAAGGCTATAGCAACATCTATTTTAAAAGGAATTACTGGTTATACGTATACAAAACGATATTATTCAAACTATGGTTCTGAAACGCGAAATAAAGCAATGTCTTTAGAAACCTATATGTTATTGGATGATGAAACAAAATCAATAAAATTAGCAAAAGAAATAGCTGAAGATTTATCTAGTAATAATTGGATGAGTACGCAAACTACAGCATATAGTTTACTAGCAATGAGCCAATATGCTTTGAAAAATGGAGGTAGTGATGGAATTAATACAAGTTATGTATTAAATAAAGCTTCAGGAGAAGCAAGTACTTCAAAATCGTTGTTGGCAAAAGATTTAATCGCAATTCAAAAAGAGAATTCATTAAAAATAACCAACAAAAACAGCGGAGTTTTATATGTACGTATACTAAACAAAGGAATTTTACCAATTGGTGAAGAAAAAGTATTCCAAAAGAATTTAGAAACATCTATCACATACAAAACAAAAGACGGTACACGTATTACACCAGATAACTTATCACAAGGGACTAATTTTGTAGCAGAAGTTACAGTAAAGAACCCAACAAGTGAAACGATTGATAATGTAGCATTAACACAATATATTCCTTCAGGATGGGAAATTGTAAATACTCGTTTTACTGATTTTGGAAACAATACTACGTCTTCAAAAGTAGATTATACCGATATACGAGATGCAAGTATCAGTAATTACTTTACCTTAAAAAAGTACGAAACTAAAACATTTAGAGTATTACTAAATGCGTCGTATTTAGGAGAATATTATTTACCAGGGGTACAAGTTGAAGCAATGTATGATAATGATTACATAGCACGTACCAAAGGTGAGTGGATTAAAGTAGTGAAGTAGTTAATATACCAAATAAGTAATAAACTCATAGATATTAAATAATATGACAACAAAAATAAAAACACAAGAAGATATTTTAGCAAAATTAAATATCTATGAGTTAAATGAAATGCAACAAAATGCCATTTCTACGATTGATAAAACAACTAATACAGTAATACTATCACCCACTGGTACTGGTAAAACATTGGGGTTTTTATTACCAACATTAAAGTTAATAGACCCTAATAATAAAGAGGTTCAAGTTTTAATTTTAGTACCATCAAGAGAATTAGCGATTCAAATAGAACAGGTAATTCGTGAAATGGGAACAGGTTTAAAAGTGAATGCTGTATATGGTGGGCGTTCAATGGCAAAAGATAAAATAGAGTTAAAACATACACCTAGTATATTAATTGGTACGCCAGGTAGAGTATCTGACCATTTTGCTAACAATCGTTTTTCTAAAGAAAGTATTAAAACTCTAATTTTAGATGAATTTGATAAATCGTTAGAAATTGGTTTTGAGTACGAAATGCGCGGAATAATTAATCAATTACCTAATATTAATAAACGTATCTTAACTTCAGCAACACAAGAAGCTGAAGTTCCAGATTTTGTACGTTTAAGCAATCCTACCGTATTAAACTATTTAACAGGTAAAAAACCAAAGAAATTAACTTTAAAAACGGTTGTTTCACCATCAAAAAATAAAAATCAAACCTTAGTAGAACTATTACACCATATAGGGAATGAACAAGGAATTATTTTTTGTAATTTAAAAGACAGTATTGCTAATGTAAGCGAGTTTTTGACTAAAAACAAGATAGCACACAGTTGTTTCTCTGGAGGAATGGAACAAAGAGATCGAGAACGTTCTTTAATAAAGTTTAGAAACGGAACAAGTCAAGTATTGTTAGCGACTGATTTGGCTGCAAGAGGAATTGATATTCCAGAAATGAAATACATTATTCATTACGAATTACCACAAAGAGTAGAAGAGTTTACGCATAGAAATGGTAGAACAGCAAGAGTTAATGCCAAAGGAACTGCTTATGTTTTAAAATGGCAAAAAGAAAGCTTACCAGAATTTCTTAAAAATATACCCAATGCGGATATTTCTCAGAAACAAAAATTAAAGCCTAGTTATTGGGAGACGTTATTTATTTCTGGAGGAAGAAAAGACAAAATATCTAAAGGAGATATTGCAGGTTTATTCTTTAAAAAAGGAAATTTAACCAAAGAACAAGTAGGAGTTATTGAACTAAAACAAGATTGTGCTTTTATTTCAGTTCCTATTACTGAGTCAAAAAGATTATTGGAAGATTTAAATAATACACGCTTAAAAAATAAAAAAGTTCGTATTACATTGGCGTAAACTTAGAAATAGACCAGTGTAACCTTGGTACATAGGTAGCTATTTTGATGTTGTTTGTTTTTTGGAGTGATATTTATCAAAAAAATAATTAGAAGTAATGTAATCAATGATTATATAGCATGTGCTAAAGATAGAGATGAATTAAAGTTTTGAAATAATTAATAACAATATTCTTTCGCGAAGAATAGGCATAAATCTTGAGTGCCTTTAAATGTTCAAGGATTTAATTATATTTTAAATAAATCTTAGTATTATCATGAAAAATGAAATTTTAAAAGCAGGTAAAGCTTTAACAAAAAAAGAACAAAAATCTATTGTAGGTGGTGGTTACGAATGTGGCTTAGTTTTCGATGAAACACAATGTGAAGAATTTTGGGCTTTGCCACCAGAATATCAAGCTTGTAGTGATGTTCATGCTGACTGCGTTTCTTAAAAAAGAATGTTACAATTTATAAAGAATAATAAAATCAAAACAATCATCACAGTATTTGCGGTGTTTGTTTATTATTTCTGTCTGCCTAAAAACTTATTTAATAACCTAACATCAACAGTCGTTATAGCAAAAATAGAGCTATAAAACATGTGATTAATTGTATAAAAATAGGTAAAACAGAATATAATAAGTATTAGTTATATATTTAAAGTTTCAAGGTTATCTTTCAAAGAGGGTAACCTTTTTTACCTTTCTCCATTCAAAATCTCCTTAACAGCCACTTGATATTTCTTAGGGTTTGTCGCTTTTTTAATTTTTTTATAAGTTTTACGAGGATCAGAAAACGATTGAGAAAAATACTCCCAAAAGCCTAACATTTTCATTTTTATAGGCGTTGGTCCAGATAAGGCAGCATCATACTGCTGGTATATTTCATCATGAAACTCTCCAAATATTTTCCATCTGTCTTTTGGATATTCAGTAGTATTATCTTTAATCATTTGTGGTAAAAACGGATCTGCAATTAAACCACGTCCAATCATAAAATGTGTAATGCTAGGAAAACGTTCTTTTATAGCTTTAAAACCTGCTACTGTGGTAATATCACCATTATAATATAATTGATGCTTGGCAACGTCTATACATTTTTGAAAAGCATCTAAATCAACACCTCCTTTGTACAATTGTTTTCCAATTCTGGCGTGAATAGCTACATTTTTTAATGGATACTTATCTAAAATAGGAAAAGTGTGCAGTATTTCTTCACTGTTTTCATAACCCATTCTCATTTTCATCGATACTAGAATGTCGGTTTCGTTATGAGCACGATGTAGTATCTCATCTATACGTGTAGGATTACAAATTAAACCAGAACCCATACCCGATTTTGTAACCATAGGGTAGGGACACCCTAAATTCCAATTCAACTCTTTATAACCTAAATTTTGTACATATTTGGCAACAAATAAAAATTCTTCAGCATCATTGGTTATAACTTGTGGAATAACCGTTAAGGTTGTGTTATTTTCAAGGAGTAAATCACGTTCATAACTCGATTTTATTTTAAATTTCCCATTTAATCGAATGTAAGGAGCATAATAAGTATCGATACCACCAAAATATTTTTGTTGGGCATTCCTAAAACGAAAATCGGTAAACCCTTGTAAAGGTGAAGAAAGTAAGTTAAAACTCATAGTGTAATTTGAGTTGCAAATATAACAGACTTATCGACTAGATGTTTGTTATAAACTTTATACTTTTGAGATATATAAGTTGTCTATGAAAATTGTTTTTAACTTTTTAAAACAGCATAAAATTAAAGTTATCATTATAAGTGTTTTTATGGTAGCTTATTATTTCTGTTTACCTAAAAATTTATTCGATAATCCAACATCAACAGTCGTAACATCAAAAAATAATGAATTGTTAGGAGCTGTTATTGCTAGTGATGGTCAGTGGCGATTTCCTGAGTTAGATTCTGTTCCTAAAAAATTTGAACATTGTATTTTACAATTTGAAGACGCTTATTTCTACAAACATCTTGGATTCAATCCTATTTCAATAGGAAAAGCGATGGTAGAAAATATAAAAGCAAAAAAAGTTGTCCGAGGTGGTAGTACATTAACGCAGCAAGTAATTCGTTTATCACGAAAAAACAAAAAACGTTCCTATTTTGAAAAGCTGCAAGAGTTAATATTAGCCACTCGTTTAGAATTTCGTCACTCCAAAAAAGAAATTTTAAATCTGTATGCTTCACATGCACCTTATGGAGGAAATGTTGTTGGGTTAGAAATGGCTTCGTGGCGTTACTTTGGATTAAAACCATATCAGTTATCATGGGCAGAAACGGCTACATTAGCGGTATTGCCAAATGCCCCATCATTAATTTATCCAGGGAAAAATCAACAAAAGCTAAAAAATAAAAGAAATAGGTTACTACAAAAGTTACACGAAGAAGGAATTATAGATCAAATTACGTATGATTTAGCGATTGAAGAAGAATTACCACAAAAACCATATCCATTACCTACGGTAGCACCACATTTTGTGCAAGAAGTAACTAAAAAGTATAGAGGACAACGCGTAAAAAGCTCTATTGATATTCATTTACAAAGGCAAATAAATAATTTAGTAAAACAACACTACTTCCGTCAAAAACAAAATGAAGTCTACAATATGGCGGTATTGGTGTTAGATGTTAAAACAAGAAAAGTACTGTCTTATGTAGGGAACTCTCCAACCGATAAAGCGCATCAAAAAGATGTGAATAATATTAATGCTCCAAGAAGTACAGGAAGTACTTTAAAGCCTTTTTTATATGCACAAATGCTACAGTCAGGAGATTTATTACCCAATCAATTAGTAGCAGATGTACCAACAGAGATTGCAGGATATTCTCCGAAAAATTTCAATTTAACTTTTGATGGAGCAGTTCCTGCGAACGAAGCATTGACACGTTCGTTGAATATTCCTTCAGTACGTATGTTACAACGATATGGATTGGAAAAATTTAGAGAAGATTTAAGAGCATATCATATTAAAGATATTAATAAATCAGCAGATTATTATGGACTTTCATTAATTTTAGGAGGAGCAGAAGCCAGTTTGTGGGATTTATGTAAAACTTTTGCAGGATATGCAGGAATTGTAAATCACTATGAAGAATTAAAACATAAGTATTATCAAAAAGAATTTGTAGAACCTAGTTTTTTGTCTGATGGAATTCCAAATTTTGGTGAGATTCAGGAGGATTATACAACTTTAGATGCTGGGGCTACATTTTTAACGCTAAATACTTTAATTGAGGTAAATAGACCTTATACAGATCAAGCTTGGAAGTACTATGATTCGTCCCAAAAAATAGCGTGGAAAACAGGGACAAGTTTTGGGAATAAGGATGCTTGGGCAGTTGGAGTTACCCCAAATTATGTGGTAGGGGTGTGGATAGGAAACTCTGATGGAGAAGGACGCCCTGATCTCACGGGAGTTGGAAGCGCAGCTCCACTAATGTTTAATGTTTTTGATGTATTACCAAAATCTAATTGGTTTTTAGAACCCTATGAAGATTTAATTGAAGCAGTTATTTGTGAGAAAAGTGGATTTTTAGCCAAAACTATTTGTCCATCAACAGTAACCAAAAGAGTTCAAAAAAGTGCAATGAAAGCTAAATCATGTCCATATCATCAAGAAGTAACAGTAGATGCATCTGAAAAATATAGAGTGAACTCAAATTGCGAATCAATTTCCAACATGGTAACAAAACCATGGTTTGTATTGCCACCATTAATGGCATATTATTATCAGCAAAATAATGCAGATTATAGATCACTTCCTAAGTTTAGGTCAGATTGTAACCAGTTGGAAAGTAATACAATGGATTTTGTTTTTCCTGCCAAATATACCTCGAAAATATCTTTAACAAGAGGAGAAAACAATAAGCTAAATCCTATAATTTTAAAGCTTACACACGCTAATGCAGAGGCAAAAGTGTATTGGTATTTAAACAAACAATTTATAGGAATAACAGAACAGTATCATGAGCAAGCAGTTATGCCAAAAAGCGGAACTCATATAGTAACGGTTATAGATGATTTTGGTAATGAGTTGAAGAGAGTTATTGAAATAAAAAATTAAATAAATATAAATAGGGTTTAATTAAAAGCTGTATTTTTAGTTTTTTTAAATATAAAATATGTTAGAACTAGCAGGGATAATTATACTTGGAATTTTAGCACAATGGGTAGCTTGGAGGTTTAAAATTCCAGCAATTTTACCTTTAATCTTAATAGGATTACTTGTAGGCCCTATTGCAGCAGAGTTTTTTAATGATGATGGAAGTAAATGGATAGAGCCTGTTTGGGATGGTGAAAAAGGATTATTCCCCGGCGACGGGCTGTATTATTTTGTATCACTATCTATTAGTATTATTCTTTTTGAAGGAGGATTAACCTTACGACGTGGTGAAATAAAAAATATAGGACCTGTTATTACAAAATTAATAACATTAGGATCGGCAATTACCTTTTTTGGAGGCGCTATAATCGCTCATTATGTGTTTGGTTTAAGCTGGGAATTATCGTTTTTATTTTCAGGATTAATAATCGTTACAGGACCTACGGTAATAACACCAATTCTTAGAAATATACCGCTTAAAAAAGATGTTTCGGCAGTTTTAAAATGGGAAGGAATATTAATAGACCCCATTGGAGCTTTAGTGGCCGTACTTGTTTTTGAATTTATAAGTGTAGGAGGAGGCGCAGGTTTTACAGGAACTGCCTTGTTAGAATTCTTAAAAATAATCCTTTTCGGAACCACTTTCGGGTTCACTTTTGCCCATGCTTTAATATTTGTAATCAACAAAAAATGGGTGCCACACTACTTATTAAATGTAGTTTCTTTATCCACAGTTTTATTAGTGTTTGTAGAGTCAGAGTTATTTGCTCATGAATCAGGACTACTAGCTGTTGTAGTAATGGGAATGGTGTTAGGAAACAGTAAACTAAAGAATTTAAAAGAAATATTATACTTTAAAGAGTCATTAAGTGTCTTATTAATTTCTATTCTATTTATTTTACTATCAGCAAATATTGATTACAAAGAATTAACACTATTGTATGAATGGAAAACACTGCTTTTATTTGCTTTAATAGTGTTTGTAATACGTCCGTTAGCGGTATTTTTAAGTACATCTAAATCTAATTTAAAAACAAATGAAAAACTATTTATTAGTTGGGTAGGGCCAAGAGGTATTGTTGCCGCTGGTATTGCTTCGTTATTTGGTAGTAAGTTATTAAAACAGGGAATTGAAGGATCTGAGTATATAACACCTTTGGTATTTATGGTGGTGTTAGGAACTGTTTTGTTAAACGCTACTACAGCAAGATTGTTTGCTAAATTAGTTGGCGTGTTTTTAAAGCGTTCAAATGCAATAATGATTGTTGGGGCTTCAGATTTAGCTAGAATGATTGCTAAATACTTAAAACAAAATCAAAGAAGAGTAGTATTGATTGATTCCAATATTGAAAATGTAGAAAAAGCAAAGGAAGAAGGGTTGGAGTCAATTGAAGTAAATATTTATGACGATCAACTTACAGATAATATCGAACTTAATGATGTAGGGTATTTAATTGCAATGACAGGAAGTGATTCCATTAACAAATTTGTAATCTCAAATTTCTCATCAATTTTTGGAGAACAGGGTGCTTATCGTTTAGCAACGTCACAAGAAGTTATTACAAAAGATTATGAAGATGAAGATCATTTATTTACTATAGAAGATGATTATATTAATTTAATGGAAGCTGTAAGAGAGTTTCCTGAAATTCACGAAACAGTAGTCAATTCTATTGAAGATTATAAGAAGAAGATTGAAGAAATTAATCGAGATCAAAAATCAATACCAATCTTTGTTAAGAGTCAGAAGAATGAAATTTTATTAATTTCAGAATTTGAGAAAAAAGTAAAGAAAATAGAAGATTGGAAGTTAGTTTACGTGGGGAAGAATTTAAACATCTAACCCAAAAGTATTCTTTAGCTTCTCAATTAACGGATTTTTTTCTTTTAGTTTGTCGTACTTCTCTTGAGGAGTATAGGCAAACTTTTTTTCTACAGTTTCATTTACAATAACATTGATTTGAATACCGTAATTGTTTAGTTTCTCACGTAAAAAACGTAATAACTTAGGTTTTCCTTTTTCAAGTTGAGATTTCATTAAATCGTTAGGTAATGAAAAAACAATGGTAAAATCCTCTTGTAGTTTAGGTTCATCTGAAGCTAAAATAGCGGCTATACTTCGCTCTCCAAAATTCTGAAGTTGAAAATAATATTTTTTCCAAGCATCTTTTAACTCATCTTGATTAAAAGGAGTTCTAGGATGATTGTCGTAATTCTCTTCTATATCTATGTTACTTTTTACTTCTTTCTTTTGCTGTAAACTTTTAAAAGATAAAGCAGAGGTACGTCGTTTAATATTTTTTAAAACTGGTTTAGCAGGAGTTTCTTTTGCTGCTGAAGCTGTTACAGGTGTAGCTTCAACTTTTTTAGGGGTTTTTGCAACAGCAGGTTTCACCTCAGTTTTTTTAATTGAGGGAGATAAAGCGGTAAAAAAAGTAGCGGGAATTATGTAGTTGCTAGATTTTTTTTTTGCTCCATCAAAAGTGATAGAGGCAATTTGCATTAAAGTAAGTTCTACCAATAACCGTTGGTTTTTACTTCCTCGGTATTTCAAATCGCAATCGTTTGCCTTATCTATAGCAGGGAGCAAAAACTGCATACTAGCTTTAGACGCTTGTTCTAAGTACTTCTTTTTTGTATTGTCTCCAATCTCAAGTAAAGCTATGGTAGCTTGGTCTTTTGCTACTAGCAAATCTCTAAAGTGAGAAGCTAAACCATTTATAAAATGATGTCCCTCAAACCCTTTTCCTAACACATCATTAAAAGCCATTAAAACTTCTGGAATTTTATTTCCAAGTAACAAGTCAGTAATGTTAAAATACACATCGTAGTCTAACACATTTAAGTTTTGAGTAACTGCTTCACGAGTTAAATTACTACCAGAAAAACTTACAACTCTATCAAAAATAGAAAGCGCATCACGCATAGCACCGTCAGCTTTTTGTGCAATTACATGCAAGGCATCATCTTCAGCAGTAATATTTTCTTTAGCACATATGGTTTTTAAATACTCTTTAGCATCTAAAACACCAATACGTTTAAAGTCAAAAATTTGACAACGAGATAGTATTGTTGGAATAATTTTATGCTTTTCTGTAGTTGCTAAGATAAAGATAGCATGCGCTGGCGGTTCTTCTAAGGTCTTTAAAAAGGCGTTAAAAGCAGCTTGTGAAAGCATGTGAACCTCATCAATAATATACACCTTGTATTTTCCTGTTTGAGGCGGAATACGAACTTGGTCAGTTAAATTACGAATATCATCAACAGAGTTGTTAGAGGCCGCATCTAATTCAAAAATATTGAAAGCAAAATCTTCATCATCAGTAGTTGCATCTTCTTGGTTAATACGTTTAGCCAAAATACGAGCACACGATGTTTTACCAACTCCACGAGGTCCTGTAAATAATAAAGCTTGTGCTAAATGGTTGTTTTGTATCGCATTTTCTAACGTATTGGTAATAGCTTGTTGCCCTACCACATCTTCAAAATTTTGAGGACGATATTTACGTGCCGATACTATAAAATGTTCCATTAAAATCTACTGTTTACGTAAACAAAAATAGAAAACACAAAGGCAACACACAAACAAATTTCTTAAGGAAATATTAAAGTTGTAAACAATTGTAAAAAATGTATTCTTTGTACGACCAACTAATATATAAACAGGACTAATTATATGAAGATATTTAAGGTAGTAACAGCATTTGCAGCTATTGTTTTAGTGATAACGCTATTGAGTTTCTCGCAAAAAAAAGAAGAAGAAAAACAAAGAAAGACATCAGAAAAAGTACTTTCAGAAACAAAAGTAGCTTACTTTGCAAGTGGTTGTTTTTGGTGTGTAGAAGCAATTTTTGAAAGTGTAAATGGAGTAGAGGAGGCTGTATCAGGATATGCAGGAGGACACACTAAAAACCCAACGTATAAAACTATAGGAACAGGTCGTACAGGACATGCAGAATCCGTAGCAGTATATTACAACCCTAAAAAAGTTAGTTTTCAAACGTTAGTAACGGTGTTTTTTGGTTCACACGATCCAACCACCAAAAATGGACAACATCCAGATTATGGTTCACAATACCGATCAATAGCTTTTTACAAAACAGAAGAGGAAAAGCAAATATTAGAGAATACTATTAAAAGGTTAAATAAAGATGTGTATCAAGGGAAAATAGTTACGGAGGTTAAAAAGATGGAGAAGTTTTATCCTGCGGAAGAGTATCATCAAAACTATGAACGTTTGCACCCAGAGAATCCGTATGTGCAAAAAGTTTCAATTCCTAGACTAAATCGGTTTAAACGCAAGTTTCCGGAATTGCTTAAAAAGGAAAAGCATTAAAAACTTTATTAAGTTAAAGTTTGTTTATATAAAAGCTCCCCAGTAGCAGTGTTACTGGGGAGTTATTTTTTATAGAGTGAAGTTTATTTCTTAAACAATATTTCTACCAGGGTAAAAAAATATTATCAGGAGTAAATTTTTTGGGTGAATGTAACTGATCGTGCAGGACATACAGAATCGTTAGCTGTGCATTGCAATACGGAAAAAGGAGTTTTCAATTCCTCGACTAAATTGGTTTAAGCGTAAGTTTCCGCAATTACTTAAAAAAGAAGAGAACTAAAAACTTTACCAAGTTAACGTTGGTTTAAATATAAAGCCTCTTAGCAGCATAGTTACTAAGAGGCTTTTATAATATGTATTGTTATAATTATTGTATTTCTACAGGTAATGAAACTTGTACATCTGTTTCTCCACCAGCATTGGTAATATCACCATCTTTAACATTGGCAGCACTTTTATTAGGCTCATGTCTTAAGATAAAAACATAATTTCCGCTTCCAGCTTCACCAGTTGCAACCGTAAAATTAATACCTACAGGATTTCCATTGGTATCATTATCACCAGCATAAGAGAAAGTACTTGTTACACCTGTTTGGCTATAAAAGAACTGGTGTTCATCTGCTTCTTCAGCAACTTCTTCAGTAATATTTTCAGCTGGATCTTCTAATTCGTTTAATAAGGTAATTTCTCCATTATATGTTGTGTTTGCACTTAAAGTACCTCCTGTAACTATTGGATCGTTAGGACCATCACCATCTAAATCTCTACTTTGTAATGTAACGGTGTCACCACCTTCTTGTGGAGTTAATTTAATAGTTACTGTAGTAATAACTTCTTCTTCGTTAACTGGTACTGGATCATCATCACTAGAACAAGAAGTAATTGCTAATGCAGAAGTAAATAATATGGCTAATAATTTAATATTTTTCATTTTAAATGTTTTTTAATAATTAATTTTTAGTTGAACTTTAAAGTTTCTTCCTAAGTCGTCAGCAAAATATCGTAATCTATTTAAATAATTTCGGTAAGATTTGTTTAAAATGTTATCCACATATAAGTTAATGTTAACTTTTGTTTTATTGAGTTTAAAATCAAATCCTGAAGAAAAGTTTAATAAATGGTATGCTGCTGGAGGTGTGCTAATATCAACAAGTACATTTTGATTTAATGTAGGAATAAAGGCATTAAAATTATTATTAGGGTACTTGTTTTGTTTTGCGTTGTATTCGCTTTCGATAGAAGCATAAAAATTTTGCCAACTTTCTTTTTTAAAAGCTAGCGAAGTTACTGTTTTAAAAGGAGGGATGTCTATTAACGGTCTATCGTTAGATACATCGGTACCTCTTAAAAATGAACTTTTGTTTGTTAACACAAAATTATTATTAATGTTGTATTGAGCGCTGGCATCAATACCAAATAACTGTGCGTTAACTTGTTTATAAGACCAAACAGAAAAAGTACCTCTGTTAGTAGTTTCTTGTCCGCTTGGTTCTATGTAAATAAAATCTTTAATATGATTGTAAAAAGCTTCTAAATTAAGATTTACCTTTTTATTAGTATACTTGTAAGAGGCTGATAACCTATTAGAAGTTTCTGTTTTAATACGTAAATCTCCTAATTCTATTCTAGCAGCAGAGTGGTGCAATCCATCGCTAAATAGCTCTGATGGATTTGGCGCTCTGTTTGCTAAACCGTAATTAAACATAAAAGAATTATGATCATTTGCATTATAGGTAATACCTACAGAAGCTGATACATTATGATAAGTAAACGTTGGATTTGTTAGTAGTTGTGAACCAGATACGTTTGGATCGATAACTATACTGCCAAAATCATTTTGATAATTTAAATTATCCCATCTAGATTGTTGATAGAATTTTTTAGCATCAATATGATTAAAATCATATCTAACACCTGTTGTTATATACAATTTATCAAACGTTAAATTAGAAATAGCATAGGCTCCAAAAGCATATTTATCATAATCGGGTATTAATCGTCTAACTTTAGTTATTGGATCAGAAAAATTTGATTGATACAAACCATTTATACCAAATTTATAAATTTGGTCTGTATTTGAATCTAAATACAAATCAGATTTAAAACTATGAGTTTTTAGTTTTAAGTCTACTGCTTGTAAGTTTTTTCTATCACCAATTCGTTTATCAAATTCAAACCTATGATTTACTTGATAATCATATTGTAATGATAGTTTACCAAAAGCTTTAAATCGTTTGTAAAATTTAGTTTTGAAAATTTGATGAGTTACTTCTTGTTTTGGATTATTAATAGTATAGCCAAAGTCATCAATAATAAGTGGTTGTTTACTATTAATTGCATTCAGCAAATCGGTAATATTACCAAAGTGAGAAGCACTTAATATACCAACTTGATTATCTAAGTAACTATAAAACAAATCAAAACCTTTTTCAAACTTATGAAAACCTGTGTTAACAGTAAATGCTTTTGAATTAATAGCTGTATTGGTAAGTTTATAGTCTGCAGCATCAAAATCACCAGCTCTTTTATACGATGCTTGTCCGTTTACATACCAACCAGTTTCATAATTTTTATTTACGTTGGTTGCTACTGAGAATAAACGACCATTGGTTTGTTGTGATATAATAGTTTTACCAAACAAAGTATCTTTAAGAATATTGTTTTTTGGGTTAAGTATTACCACACCACCAATAGCATCACCTCCGTATTGTAAAGCATTTGCTCCTTTAATTACAGAAATTGAGTTAGCAGCATTAATATCAATATTCGGAGCATGTTCTACACCCCACTCTTGATCTTGTAATCTAACATCGTTAAAAGACACCAAAACTCTACTACCATGTAACCCATTAATAACAGGTTTAACTATGCTATTACCTGTATTAATTGATGAGACTCCAGAAATATTTTTAAGGGCGTCTCCTAAAGTAGCGTCACTATTTTTTTCTAAAACACTTGATTTTAACACTGTTTCTTGTGCAGTTTTAGTTTTTAAGCCCGTAACACCTTTTATATTTACTTCATTTAGTTCTTCTTCATGATGTTCTAAATCAATAACTAAATAAGTGTTTTTAGTAATGTTACGTTCAATAATTTGTGACTCACAAGCTACATGTGATACTTCAACTATAATTTTACCAGAACATACATTTTTAATTGTAAACTTTCCTTCAATGTTTGTAACAGCATATTTATTTTGATTTTTAATATATACCGTAGCTCCTATAATAGGAGACTTATCATGAAAGTCTTCAACTAAACCAGAAAATGTATATTCACATTTTTGACCATATGCTGTAGAAAAAAATACGAGCATTAGCATCAAAATGATACAATTTGATTTCATATAAAGATTTTATATTATTTTTTTAAATTTTAATTTTTTGTAAAACTTAAAAAGGAGGTGCTCTAGAAGATCTTTTATCAGCATATATAAAAGAGATTAACTGAGGTTGAGTCTCATAATCTAATTTATAAAAGTGTTGCGGAATAACTGCAAAATTTTCAGCAGTACGATATGTAAATGTGTTAAATTGATAGTGAACTAAAGAACAATCAAGTTCTTGCGCATGGAAGTGATGCTCATTTGTAGAAGAACAGACTGTATGCTCATGATTTTCAAATAAGTGTATCGTTAAAACTACAGTTGGTAATAGTAGAATTAATATACTTAGTAAAGCAATATGTTTTTTTAGTTGAATCACAAGGAACAAAAGTATAAAAAATAAAACCTAATAGAAATTAACTATTAGGTTTTATTTTTTTATAGTCTTAATATTTTCTTAATGCTTTTTTGAATTCCCTCGCATTTTCATATTTAGCATTTCTACTACTAAAGAAAAAGTAATAGCAAAATATAAATAGGCTTTAGGGATACTCCCTATTTCTTCTCCAAAAAGAGTAGCATGAGATAGATGTGCTCCTTCTGCAATAAGCATGAATCCAATTAAGATTAAGAAAGACAATCCTAACATTTGAATGGTTGGGTGCTTGCTTACAAATTTTCCTACTGGATTTGCAAATAACATCATAATAACCATAGATAATACAACAGAAGTAATCATAATAACCATAGCACCTTCAATACCATTAGTCATTCCTACAGCTGTTAAAATAGAGTCAAAAGAGAAAACAATGTTAATTAACGTAATTTGTATAATAGCTTGCGTTAATGTGTATCCTTTTTTAGGCTTACCATCATTTTCATCTTCAGCATACCCTTCAACTTTATGGTGAATTTCTTTAGTACTTTTATATAGAAGGAATATTCCACCGGCAAATAAAATTAATGCCTGCCCAGTAACTCCAGCTTTGAACCAAGATAAATCAATGTTAAAAAAAGGAGAGTTCATAGCAATAAGCAATGAAATACCAAATAGCAGCAAAATACGAAGTACCATGGCTAAGAACAGCCCAATATTAGTTGCTTTTTTTTGTTGATTTTCAGGTAGCTTATTTGCAGCTATTGAGATAAAAATAATGTTATCAATACCTAATATAATTTCTAAAAAAGTTAAGGTTACTAAAGCACCCCACGTATCAGGTTGTAAGAAAATTTCCATAGTTTATTGTACTTTATATACAGTTCCTTTTTGTTTAAAGTTAGAATAGCCAATTTTTGCGGTAAAACTATAAGAGCTATCAGTAACTTTAGTTATTTGAACAAATATTGGATCTTTATCTAAATCAGTTTTAGGATTTTTCATTCGCAGAGTATATGCGAAATTATTTTTCCATTTGATGTAGAGTGTATCTATATGCTTTATTTCTTTTTCAGTAACTAAGCTGTCAGTAGAAATACTTACTTTTTTAGTATACTCTTCTATTTGTAAGCTATCTTTTCTTACAATAGTTGTTTTTCCGTAGTTATCACCAGCAGGAATTTCAAATGTTCCGTGAACGAAACGTGTTGGGTCTCCTTTTTTCTCAGTATTACAAGATGTTATAATTAACATGCAAAAAAAGAAAAAGACTTTAGATAGAAATAAAAAGTTAGCTTTTTTCACTTTCTAGATTATTTAGTTTTTGATAAATTATTTCGTAAATTTCTTCTACAGATTGATTTCCATCTACCTCAATAGTTGTTACTCCTTGTTCTTTGATGAAATTAATAGCCTGTTTAGTAAGATTAACAAATTCATCAATCCTAGTTAAAACTGTGTTTTGGTTTTCATCATCTTTTCTGTTTTCTTCAATTGCCCTTATTTTAGCTCTTTCTAAC
The DNA here is from genome assembly GCF_003387615.1 of Tenacibaculum gallaicum. Taxonomy (GTDB): domain Bacteria; phylum Bacteroidota; class Bacteroidia; order Flavobacteriales; family Flavobacteriaceae; genus Polaribacter; species Polaribacter gallaicus. The sequence goes on from NZ_QUNS01000006.1 coordinate 29,343, forward strand.
AAAACATCTTTAGGAACTTTTAAATGGATAATTAAATCTATAGCATTCTGATCTTTTTCTAGAAAATTGATTAAATGCTTTGCTTGTTTAATGTTTCTAGGATAGCCATCAAAAAGAAAATTGTTTTTATCATTTTGATTGGTATAAAATTTCTCTACTATTTCCATAACTAAATCGTCTGGAGCAAGTAGACCTTTACTACTGTATTCTTCAGCTTCTAAGCCTAAAACACTTTTTTTAGCTTTTTCTTTTCTTAACACATCTCCAGTAGAAAGATGTGTTAAGTTAAAATCATTTATTATTTTTTTTGATTGGGTTCCTTTACCAGCCAATGGAGGCCCAAAAATTATAATGTTCATGGATTATATACCTGTGTAATTAGATGGTGTAATTTGTTTTAATTCATTTTTAATCGCCTCAGAAACCTCTAAAGTATCAATAAAATTAGCGATAGAATCTTTGTTGATTTTTTCGTTCGTACGAGTTAATCCTTTTAAAGCTTCATATGGATTTGGATACGCTTCACGACGTAAAATAGTTTGAATAGCCTCAGCAACTACCGCCCAGTTATTTTCTAAATCTTCAGCAAACTTAGCTTCGTTTAATAATAACTTGTTTAATCCTTTTAAGGTAGAAGCAAAACCAATTAACGTATGTCCAAAAGGAACACCAACGTTACGTAATACCGTACTATCCGTTAAATCACGTTGTAATCTTGAAAGCGGTAACTTAGCAGATAAATGCTCAAAAATAGCATTGGCAATACCTAAGTTTCCTTCAGAGTTTTCAAAATCAATAGGATTTACCTTGTGGGGCATTGCAGATGAACCAACTTCACCTTTCTTGATTTTTTGTTTAAAGTAGTCGTTAGAAACATACGTCCAAACATCACGATCTAAATCAATTAAAATCGTATTTACACGCTTTAATCCGTCGTATAAAGCTGCCATATGGTCGTAGTGCTCAATCTGCGTAGTAGGGAAGGAGTGGTGTAATCCTAAAACCTCCTCAACGAAATGAGTTCCGAAGTTTTTCCAATCGATATCTGGATATGCTACTTTGTGTGCATTGTAATTACCCGTAGCCCCACCAAACTTTGCTGCGTGTGGTGTATGTTGTATGTGAATAACTTGATTGTTAATACGCTCTACAAATACAAAAAACTCTTTTCCTAAACGAGAAGGAGAGGCTGGTTGCCCGTGAGTTCTTGCTAACATAGGTACGTTTTCCCACTCTTCAGATAAATCAGCTAATTTGCAAACTAAGGTATCTAAAGTAGGGTAGTATACTTCTTCCATCGCATCTTTAATAGATAATGGAATAGCAGTATTGTTAATATCTTGAGACGTTAATCCGAAGTGGATAAACTCCTTATACTTATTCAAGTTTAGCTTGTCAAACTTTTCTTTAATAAAGTACTCAACAGCTTTTACATCGTGATTGGTAACGCTTTCAATTTCTTTGATTTTTAAAGCATCTTCAGCAGAAAAGTCTTCATAAATTTTACGTAAATCAGTGTATAAATCTTTGTTGAAATCGGCTAACTGAGGTAATGGAATTTCACATAAAGCAATGAAATATTCAATTTCTACCTTTACACGATATTTTATTAAAGCTTCTTCTGAAAAATAGTTCGCTAAGCTTGCTACTTTGTTACGGTATCTACCATCAATAGGAGAGATGGCGTTTAATTCTGTTAAGTTCATGTTTTGTTGTTGTGTTGAAAGGCACAAAAATAGAAAATACTTCCCTTTTTTTAGAGATAAACTACAGGAATTTTAGTACTTAAAGTTGAATTTCTTTTATTGCTCGGGCTTTAAAACTTTCGTAATCAAATTTATTGTCTTCCATATCCATAAATCTATTAATTTTTATGATTTATGACACACTTTGTTGAATACTCCCCATCAGCGCGTCACGCTGAGCTTTCCTCAAAGCAACGAAACCGTCAGCGCATTACGCTGAGCTTTCCTCAACACAACGAAACCTTCAGCGCGTCACGCTGGTCTTTTCTCAACGCAACGAAACTATCAGCGAGTTTCGCTGGTCTTTCCTCAACGCAACGAAACTATCAGCGACCCATGCCGTGATGTTAACGGAGCATGCCACAATATTAGCGAGCTTTCACTAAGCTTTTCTCACAGATATGTTAATACAATAAAACGTGTAGAGAACTTTATGAATGAATTGTTGCTATGGGGGTAGCCTATGTTGTAAAACGTTTACTGTTAATGTTAGATAAATATTATGAGTAAAATTATAATTAAAGGAGTTAGTATAATCATAGATAAATACCAGGCGTAAATATTCAACTGTAAATCACGCTTTATTTTGTTTATTTCTTCTTTATTTTCAAATTCTTCTCCGAAATAATCTAAATTTTTTATTCTAAATGTATCATAATCGATATCATCGTGGTTATCATATTTATTTAATATCATCTGGTACTTATCGTTTATTTCAGAGCAAAATTCAGCTATTTCTGATTCACTTTTCTCACCTTCTAAGGTTTTAAAAGTTCTTAATCTATTATAAATTTCGCCTAATTCAAGTCCACAACTATGAAAATTGTAAGCTTTTAGTTTGTAATTCTGATTATTCTCGTGCATACTTACAACAAGTAAAAGTATAGATAGAGCAGTAACTAAGTAATTGATAATATTATTATCAGAATTTTGATTTATATTGTAAACAGAGAATAAACTGGCAATAATTAAATAAGCTGATATAATTGATATACTGATATTAGATAACTTTGATTTTTTCTTGAACCTACTATCTGCATTGAATCTTGTTCCTTTTGTACACCATATTTTATGATTTAATTCTTCAAGAAAAGTTTTATCTAGATATTCTTTAGATTTTTTTCTTTTTTTTTCAGACATTATTTTTTCTAAATTTTATTTTAATGTTTTACAACGGTCTCGTATAAAAGTAGTAGTAGATTTTTTAAACACTAACTTTTCGGTTAAACACAGAGCTTTTTATGTTTACTTACTTTCGTTTTAGCGATTAAACTGCCATTATTTTTATACGGTGTTGTAGGTAGTTATTTTAATAGATTTTTAATTTCTCTTTCCCACATATTTCTATGAATAAACCTGTTTGTGTGTAAATCTCCGTCTAAAATTTCTTTTTTCGAAAGTTTAGATAGTTCTTCCCAATTATTTCCGAAAACATAAGTTGCATTCCCGAAATGTACACTTTCTAAAAGGTAAATGTTTTTATCAGGAAATCCAAAAATCATATAACCATGAAATCCAGCATTCCCAATGGCTATGAAGTCAGGTGAATATTGATTTATTAGACTTGTTCTTCTTTCAATTTTCTCTTTTTTCTCTTTTGAATAGTTATACTTAGAAATGACTTCTCCAACTTTATCTTTCAATTCACTCCAAGGATATTTTCCTTGTGGTAATATATTCCAATTTAGTCTTTTAATATTTTTGAAAGATGGAGTAAGGTCATCTTTTAAAACCTCACATTCTCCAAATAATTCTAAAAATAAATTGATGATATGTTTGGTTTGAAACTCATTCGAGTTGTTATTCTTTAATTTTGGTGAAACAATTATTTTCTCTCCATTATTTTCAATAATAGTTAATTCAATACTTGGTGCTGGAATAGGTTTTCTTTGATATCGTTCATAAGGAACATCTACAAAATGAGTATAACCGTGCCAATCAGTCATTTCCACTTCTCTATAAACTGTTTCTTTTGGCAAGTCAGTTAGTTTTTCAAAACTTCCATTTGCATTAAAGTCAGAAACTTTTCCTAAAGATGAAGGAAGAACTTGTTCTCCAACATTTAATGAGGTTGAAAATCCTGATTCTATCAATTTTGTTAAATCAATTTCGGAACTTTTAATTCCTATGTAAAACTCTTTGTTTGAAAGAATTCCAATTAAGTATCTTTTTGGAGTTCTTATTCTTTTTCCTTTAATTTTCATCTTTTCGTTTTTTTTAATTACTTACAACTCGTTATATGTCAAACTTTAGTTGTTTTATCCTGACAAAATCTTGGGATGACATAAAGTTTAGCAATTTTTATACGTTACCAAAGATATTAAAATCAATAGGTTACCTAAAATAAAGTTATTAACGAGTTATTGTTATTTGTTAATTAGTTATACAATTCCAACAAACTTACTACAAGGTGTGTACAAAATCTTACGGAATTCCATAAGTCTATTAATTTTATGGTTTATGACACACTTTATTAAAGGGTCACTTTAAAGAAAGCTTTAACGATATACCTTTCGTTTGCTAATTTTTACGTCTCCCTTTTTTTCTAAAGATTTTATGACTCGAATTACGGTTTCTACACGTAAACCTAAAATATCAGCTATTTGCTGACGTGTATAAGCTACTTTAAACGAGTATTTTCCTTCAACTTTGTATACATCGTCTTTTAAATAGTCAATAAAGCGGAGTACTCTGTGGGCAGGCTCTTGACTCGATATTTCGGAAGCAATAATAGCTTTGTAATACAAACGTTTTGCTAAACTTTGAGTGATTTTTAAGTGAATTTCAGGATTATCTTGCAGTAATTTAAACAGGTTGTTTTTAGACAAGGCTAGAATTGTACTGTCAGAAATTGCCACTGCATTAGCAGGATATTTTACATCGATAAATAAAGGTGGCTCACCAAAACTTTGGTTTTTATAAAATACGCCTTGAATAAACTCTTTGCCATCATCATTAAAATTATTCATTTTAACCACTCCGCTTACTATTTGGTAGTAGTAGTGTGCGGTTTGTTTTTCAGAGAAAATAATCTCGTCTTTTTGAAAACGTTTCGTTTCAGCGGTATATTTTAATAAGAGTTCTTCTGGAATCATTATGATTTAAGTCATAAATTGCAATTGCATAAAGATATACTTTTGTAGCGTATTTCAACAACGATTTGTAAATGGATAAAAGAGACATAGAAAATAGGGAAGATGTGTATAAGTTAGTATCAACCTTTTATAATGATAAAATTAGAAAGGATGATTTTATAGGGCCTATATTTTTAAAAACAATACCAGAAGAAACCTGGGAACCTCATTTGCAAAAACTCACCGATTTTTGGGAAACGAATTTGTTTTTTGTTAGAAAGTTTAAAGGAAACCCAATGAAAGCACATAAAGATGTAGATAGGGATTTTGAGTATGCTATTTACCAAGAACACTTTGGACGCTGGTTGCAATTGTGGTTTGAAACGGTTGATGAACTTTTTGACGGAACAAAAGCGCATGAAGCCAAAGAAAGAGCACGAAACATAGCCTCTATGCTCTTTTTTAGAATGTTTGAGGCAAAGCCTAAACCTACAACTACGTAGTAAGTAGGTAAAAAATCAACGAAATATTACCAAGTATATTAATAATAAATGCCCATGCAATTATTTTAAAAGGTTGTTGGCTTATGGCAGTAGCATTAGCGCCCATAGCGGTTACACAAGCAAAAATTAGGGCAAATAAATGAACCTCTCCATCTATAGCTAAAGCAGCAGTTATGGAGGCTATCATTGAGCCTACAGTAATTAATATAATAGATATACCAATACTGTTTTGTTCTCCTTCAGCAATTTTTTTATTGATGTAAGCCGTAATTCCCATATTATTTGTCTTTTGAAGTGTTTTTTCAGCGGTTAAGTTTTCAGTGGTTACCATACATATTAGTTTTTAGTAAAATTATGTAATTGATTGCTAGTTTTTTATGACCGAGGTCATAAATGAAAAAGAAGAAAAGGTCTTTTTATTTGTCAGATATTTTTATCTTCACATACTAAAATAAGCTGAGTGGAGTCAACAACTATAATTTACATTGTATTAGCCGTATTCATAAGCGTAGCCATTGCTTTTTTTCAATATTTCTATAAGGTAAAAAGAACTCCTAAAGTACACATCTTACTTTTTAGCTTAAAAGCCCTAAGCCTCTTTTTAATAGGATTGCTATTTATCAATCCGAAGATAACAACTCTTGAAACGGAGAACATAAAACCGGTGTTATCTGTATTGGTAGACAACTCACTATCTACTCAGTTTTTTAAAGAAGAAAAGAAGGTTGAAGAATCTCTTTCAAAAATTAAAAGCAACCAAGAACTTCAAAATAAGTTTGACGTTCAGTATTTTTCGTTTGGGAATGATATTAAAGTGTTGGATAGTTTATCGTTTGCTGAAACACAAACCAATATTTCAAAAGCAATTGAAGCTGTTAATGAGTTAAATAAAGGTAAAAAAGCAGCTACCATTTTAATAACCGATGGAAACCAAACCCAAGGGAATGATTATGAGTTTTTATCAACAAAGCATAAAGTATTTCCCGTAGTTATAGGAGATACCATTAAGTACCAAGACATTCAAATTTCACAGTTAAATGTGAATAAGTATAGTTATGTAAAGAATAAGTTTCCGGTTGAAGCGTTGTTGTATTATGAAGGAAAAGAAGTTGTTAATACTACTTTTACAATCATAAAAAACGGGAGCAGAATTTTCTCAAAAAGAGTACGCTTTTCACCAGAAAATCCTGTACAAACTGTTACTGCTAATTTAGTGTCTACTACCAAAGGAGTGCACTATTATACAGCATCCATAAGTAGTATAGCCAATGAAAAAAACACGAAGAACAATCATAAAAGCTTTTCAGTTGAAGTTTTAGATGAGCAAACCAAGGTTTTACTATTAAGTTCTTTTTTGCACCCAGATTTAGGGGCGCTTAAAAAAGCGATAGAGAGCAATAAACAACGCAAAGTAGACATTGCTTTGATTCAAGATAGAAATATAGAGTTAGACGCATATCAGTTTTTTGTTATGTATCAACCTAACAGTTATTTTAAAAGTACTTTAGAAAAAATACAATCTAACTTTTTACTGGTTTCAGGAACTAAAACAGATTGGAACTTTTTGAATAGTCAAGGTTTGGGAGTTCAAAAAAGAGCCATCAATCAAAAAGAAGAATATACCGCTATTTACAATGCAGATTTTCTAACTTTCTATCAAGAAGATATAGGCTTTAGTCAATTTCCACCATTAAAAGATAAGTTTGGAAAAGTACAGCTTAAAAAAGAATCTCAAAGTTTGTTGTATCAAAAGTATGCAGGAGTAGAAACCACACAACCATTATTGTCAACCTTTGAAGAAAATGATAAAAAACATGCAGTACTATTTGGAGAAGATATATGGAAATGGAGAGCTGCGAGTTACTTAAAAGAGAAAAATTTTGAAAGCTTTGATGCGTTTGTAGGAAATTTGGTTCAGTATTTAGCATCCACTAAAAAAAGGAAGCGTTTAGAGGTAAAAGCACAACGCTTGTATGCAGCGAATGAACCTATAACCATAGGTGCATTTTATGTTGATAAAAACTATCAGTTTGACAGTAGGGCTTCTTTAGAGTTAACGGTAACTAACTTAGAAACAAAGGTAAAAAAGAGTATTCCGTTTTCTTTATTTAACAACTCGTATCAAGTTTCAGTTGAAGGCTTAGCTTCAGGAGAATATTCATATACCGTAACTGTACAGAACCAAAATATAAGTAGCTCAGGAAGGTTTAAGATTGAAGATTATCAGATAGAAGAGCAATTTACCAATGCGAACTTTAAGAAATTAAAACAACTGGCCTCAAAAACAGACGGAGCAATTGCTTATGTAGATAAAGTTGACGAATTATTAAAAAAGATACAAGAAGATGCATCTTTTTATACCACACAAAAGTCTATTACCAAAAAACAAAGTTTAGTTGATTGGAAATGGTTGTTATTGTTAATTATAGTTTTATTGTCAATAGAGTGGTTTGTTAGAAAATATTATGGTAAAATATGATGTATGAGCACTTTTTTCAATGTCCACATTGTTGGGAAGAAATTTCCATGTTGCTGGATGCTAGTGCATCTGAAACCTATGTAGAAGATTGTGAGGTATGTTGTAATCCTATACAAATAACGTTTACCTTTGTAAATAACGATTTAGTAGCTTTTGAAGCTAAAAATATAGAACAATAAGTACGATGAGATTTCACACACGTAAATGGGTAAAACCAGAAGATTTAAATCCTAACGGAACACTTTTCGGAGGACGATTATTACAATGGATTGATGAAGAAGTAGCGTTGTATGCTATAATTCAGTTAGAAATTCCTAAAACAGTAACCAAGTTCATGTCTGAAATTAACTTTGTTAGTTCAGCAAAACAAGGAGATATTATTGAAATAGGAATAAATGTAGTAAAGTTTGGAACAACGTCTATCACCTTAAGTTGTGAGGTTCGTAACAAAATAACCCGAAAAACAATTATTGCAATAGATAAAATTATCATGGTGAGCTTGGATGGAGAAGGCAAGCCTTTTGCGCATGGTAAAACAAAAATTGAGTATGTTAAGGATAGATTGGATAATGAAGATTCATAAATTTTTATAATTTTGTAACTCTAAATTAGATTAGTGAAAAAAAGCATCATCATATTATTAACCTTACTGTTAATTGTGCCTCCTTTACAGGCACATACTGATGCTGTGGTTTTTGTAGCTGAATCAGAAGTGCATCATGATGTGTTGAATGAAGATCATCAAGATGAGCATCATCAACATGATACTGAAGAAGAAAAAAACAAAGAACATCACCATCATTGTAACGTAATTACTGTTACAGCAGATTTTATTCCGATTGATTATAGTTTTGATATTCCTGTCTTTTTTGAAATAAGAAACAGGATTAACTTCTATCAAAACACCTACTATAACTCGTACTTATCGGCTATTTTCCAGCCACCTAAGTCTTAATTCTATTTTATTATTAAAAACAGCAGTAGCTCTTGTGTAAACAAGAACTACGAACTGTCGTACCGATTATTTAATAATAACCGGTAAAAATTATGTTACAATAGAATTAAATCAATACAAAATGTTAGATAACATTATAAAATTTTCAATTAAAAATAAATTGATTATTGGAGCGTTGGTTGTTGCATTGATAGGCTGGGGAGTATATTCTCTAAAACAATTGCCTATAGATGCCGTACCAGATATTACCAATAATCAGGTGCAAATAATAACATCAGCACCCTCACAATCAGCCCAAGATATAGAACGTTTAGTTACGTTTCCTATAGAAATTACCATGTCAAACATTCCTGATATCGAAGAGATTCGTTCTTTCTCTCGATTTGGATTAAGTGTCGTTACGATTGTTTTTAAAGAAAGTACCGATATTTATTGGGCACGTCAACAAATTAGCGAACGGCTTATTGAAGCTAAAGATCAAATACCAGAGGGTGTTGGAACACCAGAAATGGCACCAGTAACCACAGGATTAGGAGAAATATATCAATACACACTCTATGCTAAAAAAGGATATGAAAAGCAGTATGACGCAATGGAACTACGATCTATTCAAGATTGGATTGTTCGTCGTCAATTGCTAGGAATAGAAGGAGTAGCTGATGTAAGTAGCTTTGGAGGTTTTTTAAAACAATACGAAGTAGCTATTCAACCAGAACGTTTACAATCATTAAATGTTAGTATTAATGAAGTTTTTGAGGCACTATCTAAAAATAATCAAAATACAGGAGGAGCGTATATAGATAAAAACCCCAAAGCATATTTTATTAGAAGTGAGGGGTTGATAAAAACTCCAGAAGATATCCAAAATATTGTCGTAAAAAACAATACAAACGGAACGCCTATATTAATGAAAGATATAGGAAAAGTTCAGCTAGGACACGCGGTGCGATATGGAGCAATGACAAGAAATACCGATGGAGAAGTAGTCGGTGCTATTGTAATGATGTTAAAAGGAGCCAACTCTTCAAAAGTAATTGAAAATGTTAAAGAAAGAATAGCTCAAATAGAAAAAAGTTTGCCTGAAGGCGTTGCTATTAAGCCTTTTTTAGACCGTACCAAATTAGTAAATAAAGCCATAAAAACGGTATCAACAAACCTTATAGAAGGAGCACTAATTGTAATCTTTATTTTGGTATTGTTGCTAGGAAACTTACGAGCAGGGTTAATTGTAGCATCTGTAATTCCTTTAGCAATGTTGTTTGCCATCAGTTTAATGAATGTGTTTGGCGTTTCTGGAAACTTAATGAGTTTAGGAGCTATTGACTTTGGTATTATTGTAGACGGTTCTGTAATTATTGTAGAAGCAACACTGCATCATTTGGGGTTAAAAAAATCTGGAACCCAATTAACCCAAAATCAAATGGATGATGAAGTGTACGAATCAGCTTCAAAAATAAGAACAAGTGCTGCTTTTGGAGAAATCATTATCCTTATTGTGTACTTACCAATTCTTGCCTTAGTAGGTATTGAAGGAAAAATGTTTAAACCAATGGCATTAACAGTAAGTTTTGCAATTTTAGGAGCATTTTTGCTATCGCTTACTTATGTACCTATGGTGAGTTCGTTGTTTTTAAAGAAAACAATAAACAACAAAAGGAATATTTCAGATAAAATCATAACAGCGATACAAAACGTATACACACCAATTCTCAATTTTGTGTTAACTCATAAAGTAAAAGTAGTAATAGGTTCAGTAGCTATTTTTATACTCAGTTTAGTCACTTTTTCTAAAATGGGATCAGAGTTTATTCCTTCGTTAGATGAAGGAGATTTAGCAGTACAAGCTATTGTTTCAACCGGAAGTTCACTTTCATATACGATTGATGTTTCAAATCAAGCATCAACACTATTAATGAAGGAATTTCCCGACGAAATAGAGCAAATTGTAAGTAGAATTGGTTCTTCGGAAATACCTACAGACCCAATGCCAATAGAGGCTTCAGATATTATTATAGTTCTAAAAGAAAAAGATGAATGGACAAAAGCTAGTACAAAAAATGAGCTTACTGAAAAAATGCAACAATTGTTAGATGAAAACTTGTTAGGTGTTTCTTTCGGTTTTCAACAACCTATTCAAATGCGATTTAATGAGTTAATGACAGGGGCTAGGCAGGATGTTGTACTAAAGATTTATGGAGAAGATTTAGATAAATTAGTAAAGTATGCCAATCAATTGAGTAGAATTATTCCAGATGTAGAAGGGGCGGAAGACGTGTATGTTGAAAAAATGACTGGACTACAACAAATCGTAATTGATTATAATCGAAGCCAATTAGCGTATTACGGACTCAACATTTCTGATGTTAATACAGTGGTAAACACTGCTTTTGCAGGACAAACAGCAGGTTCAGTATATGAAGGTGAAAAACGCTATAACTTGGTAGTACGTTTAGCAGAAAATAAAAGAGCTAGTATTGAAGACATTCGTAAACTATACATTACAACTTCAACAGGAGCGCAAATTCCTTTAACAGCAGTGGCGTCTGTAGATTTTAAAACAGGTCCGAATCAAATTCAAAGAGATGATGCTAAACGAAGAATAACTGTTGGTTTTAATGTAAGAGAGCGCGATGTAGCTAGTATTGTTAAAGAATTAAAAGGCAAAGTTTCAGATAAAATAGCATTTGATCCAGGATACTATATTACGTATGGAGGAACTTTTAAAAACTTGGAAGAGGCTCGCGCCAGATTAGGAGTTGCAGTACCAGCTGCTTTATTGCTCATCTTTTTGTTACTGTATTTTACGTTTAAATCCATTAAACAGAGTGTATTGATATTTACAGCCATACCGATGTCTGCCATTGGAGGAATTTTCGCTTTATGGTTGCGTGATATGCCATTCTCAATTTCAGCAGGAGTAGGTTTTATAGCTTTATTTGGTGTAGCGGTGTTAAATGGAATTGTTTTAATTGCTGAATTTAACCGATTAAAGGCTTCAGGAATATTAGACCTTACTGAAATAGTAAAAAAAGGAACATCGGTGCGTTTACGTCCTGTAATTATGACTGCAGCTGTAGCGTCGTTAGGTTTTTTACCTATGGCACTATCATCGTCAGCAGGAGCAGAGGTACAAAAGCCTTTGGCAACGGTAGTAATAGGAGGGTTGATATCAGCAACTTTATTAACCTTACTTATTTTACCTGTGTTGTATATGCTTTTTGAAAAGAAAGTCAATCTAAAAATGAAAAAAGGTATGGCAACTATTATGGTATTTGCTGCCAGTATTTTCAGTACCCAAGCTCAAGAAGTTCCTCAAAAGTTGACCGAACAGCAAGTTATTGAGCTAGCTTTACAAAAGTCGGTGTTGATGAAAAAATCAGCTCTAGCAATCGAAAAATCGAAAGTAGAAATAGGTAAAGCGATTGATTTGAAGCCTACAACAGTTCAATATCAAGATGTTGGGGTAGCCAATGGCATTGCAGAAAAAGAATGGTCTGTTAATCAAAATTTCGGTTCAATTTTAACACATGTCCAAAAAAAGAAGTTGGCTAAAGAGAAAAATACTTTAGCAACCATTAATAATAGTCTGTCTAAAAAAGAAACAGTAAGAAGAGCCAGAAGATTATACCAACAATGGAACTATTTATATGGTTTGTTATCTTTAATGGAAGAACAACAGGTAAGTACAAATCAAATAAAATCAATTGCAAAAACGTTGCATGCTGCTGGAGAAATAGGAGGATTAGAAAACGATTTAACCTCTTTACAGTCGTTAGGTGTACAGTCACAAAAGAACAAAAGATACAAAGACTTTATTCAAGTAGAAAATGAACTAAAACAGTTGTTACAAATTGATTATGTAATACAACCATTTAAAAAGCTACCAGAAAAAAAGGACTTTTTAATTCAAAAAGACTCGTTATCAAATGACTTTATTAAAGGTTTAAAGCAACAAAATATGGTAGCAGCTAAAAATGTATCGGTAGCAAAATCAACATACTTTCCTGCTTTAACGGCTGGTGTAATTAATAGAAAAACAGGAAATGAAAACAGTTATACAGGTTTTAATGTAGGAGTGAATATTCCACTTTCTTTTTGGTCTAATAATGCAAAAATTAAAGAGCAAAAGATTATACAAGAAGAAATAGCGTATGAAAACAACAATAAGGCCATGGTTATTCAAAATAATTTTAAAAGCCTGCAAGAGCAGCTTATTTATTTAAATAAAGAGTTGGTAAGTATTCACACAACAGTTACACAAGCAGAAAGGTTTATAAAAAAACTACAGCTAGCTTATAAGGTTGGTGAAATTGATGCCTATCAATACAATCAGAGTTTTACCGCTTATTTTCAAGTAATGCAAAATTACCTATCACTGGTTAACAACTTTAACCAGACTGTAATAGCCTACGAATTTTACACAAAAAAATAAAAATATAGACATGAAAAAATTAGTAATATTATTAGTAACAATTATTATTGTTGTTAGTTGTAACTCAAAAAAAGAAGATCACTCAGATCACGACCATGCTTCTGAAGAAAAAACAACTCAAAATGTAAAGAACGATGAAGAACATGATGAAAATGAAATTCATTTAACAGAGCAACAACTTGTTACAGCAAAAATTGAAACTTCTTTAATTGAAAAAAAGAAAATTAGAGAAAAAGTAGCTGTGACTGGTACTATAGAGGTGCCTCCACAAAGTAAAGCTACTATATACGCTCCTTTAGAGGCTTTTGTTTATAAAACAGATTTATTACCTGGAGATAAAGTAAAAAAAGGAGAAACAGTTGCAGTGTTACAACATCCTAATTTTATCGAATTACAATATGCGTATCTTGAAGCAATAAACAAGCTAAAAGTGGCTGAAGCAGATTATGAAAGAAAGAAAATGTTGTTAGAGAACGATATTACTTCAAAAAAATCATTTCAAATTGCTGAAGGAGGATATCAATCTTCTAAAAGTTTAGCCAATAGTTATGCTGCACAGTTAAAAATGGCAGGATTGTCATCTAATACAGTAGCAACAAAAGGCATTCAGCAATATGTATATGTTAAAGCACCTATTTCTGGTTATGTTGTAGAAAATAATTTGAACAAAGGAATGTTTTTAGCTGCTAATTCAGAAATGTTAGAAATAATAGATAACGATCATATGCACGCAGAGTTAAATGTTTTTGGTACAGACATAACAAAAATAAAGAAAGGAGATGAGTTTGAATTTCAACCTTCGGGAATAGATGTTGCATATGAAGGATATATAAAATTAATAAGCCAAAAAGTAGATGACCAAACGAAAACGGTAAATGTTCATGGACATTTTGAAGATGAACAAAACCGATTAAAAGCAGGTATGTTTATCAATGCTCAAATTTTATTAGGAGGAGATGAAGCATTTGCAGTACCTGAAGAAGCGGTGATAGAAAATGAAGGAGAAAACTTTATTTTTATAGAGAAAACAGCAGGAGAATTTATACCAGCAGAAGTAACAATTGGAGGTTCAGATGATGGGTATATTGAAATAAAAACAATTCAAGAAAATAATTACAATGTAAAAGTAGTAACCAAAGGGGCACATTTCTTAAAAGGAAAGCTATTACAAATGGCAGGCGGAATGGATGGTCATGCACATTAATAATAACATGGGATTATAAGCTCTATAATCCCATGTATTAAAGTAATTGCATCTTTTTAAAAGAAATAAAGTCTATTAACGAAACAATTTATAATGTCAAATCATACACATTCAGAAAACGAAGTCCATGAACACAAACATGGAGGTATTTTTGGAGAAAAAACTGAACTTTATTTTTCAATTTTAAGCGGACTATTTTTTTTCATAGGAATATTGCTTGAAAAATTAACCAACCTATCAAACACGTATCTACTTATAAGTTTTATAACAGCTTTTTTCTTTGGAGGGTACTTCACTACGATTGAAGCTGTTGAAAAAATTAAAAAAGGAGAGTTTGAAATTGATTTTTTAATGTTAGTCGCCGCTATTGGAGCAGCTTATATAGATAAATGGGAAGAAGGAGCTTTACTACTGTTTTTATTTAGTTTAGGGCATGCTTTAGAGCATTATGCAATGAATAAGGCAAAAAAATCAATAGAGTCTTTAGGAGAACTGTCTCCTAAAAAAGCACTTGTGAAACGAAATAATGTTATAGAAGAAGTTGCGGTTGAAGAATTAAAAATTAATGATATTATCATAATTAAGCCTAATACTAAAATAGCTGCAGATGGTGTTGTAATTAAAGGTAAATCAAGCATAAACCAAGCATCTATAACAGGAGAGAGTATGCCTGTTGATAAAGAAGCATATTTGAGCTTAGAAGAGTTACCAAAAGACTTTAATGAACTTGAAGAGAAGAATGTTGTTTACACAGGAACAATTAATGGTGACAATGCTATTGAGGTAAAAGTGTTAAAGCTAAGTAAAGATTCAACCATAGCACGATTAATTAAAATGGTAAGCGAGGTAGAAACAAAGAAATCTCCCACACAACTGCTTACTAAAAAGTTTGAAAAATGGTTTGTTCCTTTTGTAATCATTTTAGTTTTTGTCTTATGTTTTGCTTATTTGGTACTAGACGAGACTGTAAATGAAAGTTTATACAGAGCGATTACTGTATTAGTAGCAGCAAGTCCATGTGCATTAGCAATATCAACCCCTAGCGCAGTGTTAAGTGGTATTGCGAGAGCAGCTAACAAAGGAGTATTAATAAAAGGAGGACGTACTTTAGAAGATTTAGGAAGCTTAACTACAATAGCTTTTGATAAAACAGGTACACTTACCGAAGGAAAACCAAGATTAACAAATGCAATCGCCTTAAATAATTTTGAAGAAAAAGAGTTTTTAAAACTAGTAGTAGAAGTAGAGAGTTTAAGCAATCACCCATTAGCAAAGGCTATTTATAAAGACATTAAAGAACAATATACTATTCAACCTGCTAATGAAGCTTCCAATATCAGTGCTGTTCAGGGTAGAGGAGTTTCAGCAGATTATAAAAAGGTAAAAGTTTTTATAGGAAATGAAAAATTATTAGAAGAAAATCAAATAATTATTTCTCAAGAAGTAAAACAACAGGTGAAAAATTTGTTAGCTAAAGGTCATACTACTATGTTAGTAGCTTTTGATGATACACTAATTGGTTTGCTAAGTGTGATGGATGTTCCTAGAAAAACAGCAAAAGAGACGTTAACAAAATTAAAAAGCATAGGAATAAAAAAGATGATAATGCTTACTGGTGATCATCAAAATGTAGGAGATTCTATAGCTAAGCAAATAGGTTTAACAGAAGCAAAAGGAAATTTACTACCCGAAGATAAAGTTGCAGCTATTCAACAATTAAAAGAAACTGAAACTAGAATAGCTATGGTAGGTGATGGGGTAAATGATGCACCAGCAATGGCAAATAGCACAGTAGGCATAGCTATGGGAGCAGCAGGGAGTGATGTTGCATTAGAAACTGCAGATGTTGCATTACTTTCTGACAAAATTGAAAATTTACCATTTGTAATAGGGTTGAGTAGAAAATCAAAAAGTATTATTAAACAAAATTTATGGATAAGTTTAGGGGTAGTAGCTATTTTAATTCCAGCAACATTATTTGGATTTGCGTCTATAGGACCAGCAGTTTTAATGCATGAAGGTTCAACACTTATTGTAGTTTTAAATGCTCTCAGATTATTAAGGTACAATGAAAATTAATTCAGTATTTTTGAGAGTATAAAACATATATAAGATGGCAAGAAATCAAGTAGAGTTAAAATTTCCAAAGTTTGGATTGTTAATTCCAGTAGTAATAGCTTTAATAATTTTTATAGCAAAATCAACAGAAACAATTAAATCAGGACAAGCAGGAGTGCTGTATAAAACTTTTGATGGAGGGGTTGTAACTGATGAACCACCATTAGGTGAAGGTTTTCATGTAGTTGCACCTTGGAACAAGGTGCATATATATGAAGTAAGACAACAAGAACTTTTTGAAAAAATGAAGGTACTATCTTCTAACGGATTAGAAATTCAAATAGATGGATCTGCGTGGTATCAACCAGTTTATAACGATTTAGGTAAATTACACCAAGTATTAGGAGAAAATTACTTACAACGTGTAATTCAGCCTGCAATTCGTTCAGCGGCACGTAGTGTTGTAGGTCGTTATACGCCGGAGCAGTTATATTCAAGCAAGAGAGATGCGATACAAGATGAAATTTTTATTGAAACTAAAAAGATTTTAGAGTCTCAATACATTCAGTTGAATGAAATTCTTGTTAGAGATGTAACGCTACCTCCAACCATTAAAGAAGCAATTGAGCGTAAGTTAAAGCAAGAGCAAGAATCTTTAGAATATGAATTTAGGCTAGTAACAGCTCAAAAAGAAGCAGAAAAACAAATAATTGAAGCAAAAGGTAAAGCGGATGCAAACAAAATTTTAAGTGCATCGTTAACTGATAAGATTTTACAAGATAAAGGTATTGAAGCTACAAATAGATTAGCGAACTCTACTAACAGTAAAGTAGTTATTATTGGTTCAGGTAAAAGCGGAATGCCAATTATTTTAGGAAATCAATAAAATGATTTGTTGTTGTTTTAATAAAATATTATTACAAAAAATATAAATAACAGAAAGTTAAGTTGTTTAACTTGTTGTAAAACAGTTTTTAAACTTTCTTAAATATCTGTTAAATACATGAAAGGTATGTAACAACTCTGTGTTATCAACGTCATATAAGTGTACAAAAATTAATATAATACTTAAAAAATAATAATATGACAACAACAGATAATTTTAAAGAGGAGAAAAAAGCTAATCAAGTAGCAAGTGTTTATTCTAAAAGATATTCCTGGAACAGTAAAAGAAAATACGGCTATAAATATGTTACTTCTGTATTTTAGTTTTTAAAGAATTGTCTTAAGATAGCTTAATCATTAAGAAACCAAAAAAGCAGTGAAGTTAACTTCACTGCTTTTTTGGTTTTTATAATAAGTTTATAAATTAGTCTCTTCTACGTTTTCTACCAAAACCTGCTGCAGGTTTATTATCGCTTCTTCTAGAAGAGCTATTTTCACTACGTCTTCTGCCAAAACTTTTTTTACCATCAGTTGGTTTATCGCTTCTACGCTTTTTACCATTAAATCCTCCGCCGTTTCTACGTGGTTTTCTTCCACCGCCACCACTACGGTCGCTTTTAGTAATTTCAATATTTACTGATCGACCATTAAAATCTGCGTCATTAGAAGCAAAAGCATCTAACGTTTCTTTTTCGAAGTTTTTGTCAATTTCAAAGAAAGAAAATGTATCTAAAATATCAATAGCACCAATTTCAATCTTGTCGCCAATATTTTGATCATTAATTAAACCTATTAGCTTAGCAGGATTTAAACGATCTTTTCTTCCTAAGTTGATGAAGAAACGTGTCATATTCTCGCTAGAAGAACGACCTCTAGAACTATCTTTTGAAGATAAATTATTTAAATCAGGAGCATTTTCGTAGTACGATAAGAAAGTGTTGAACTCTAATGATACAAACTTTTGAATTAACTCTTCACGAGTTAAGTCTTCTAATTTTTCATAAATACCAGGTAAAAAACCTTCAATTTGATCCGTATTTACTTCGGTATTATGCACTTTATCAATTAAGTGAAATAATTGATTTTGACAAATTTCTTTACCAGAAGGAACAGGGGTATGAACAAATTGTTTTTTTATAATTCGTTCAATAGGACGTAACCTACCTTGTTCTTTCTTACTTACTAAAGCAATAGAAATTCCTTTATTACCAGCTCTACCAGTTCTTCCACTACGGTGATTGTAGTTTTCTATTTGATCTGGTAATTTATGGTTGATAACGTGTGTTAGGTTATTAACATCTAATCCACGAGCAGCAACATCGGTAGCTACTAATATTTGAATCGTCTTTTTACGAAACTTTTCCATTACTGAATCACGTTGAGCTTGTGATAAATCTCCGTGTAAAGCATCAGCATTGTAACCATCCCTTATTAGGTTGTTGGCTACTTCTTGGGTTTCTCTTCTAGTTCTACAAAATACAATTCCGTAGATATTTGGGTTTAAATCTGCTACCCTTTTTAGAGCAGGGTAACGTGTTCTTTCTGTTACTAAATAATACTCATGACTTACGTTGTCAGATCCTTGATTCTTTTGACCTGAAGTAACCTCTATAGGGTTTGTCATGTAGTTTTTAGCAATATTTTCTACTTCTCTAGGAAAAGTAGCAGAAAATAATAACGTTTGTTTAGTGTTTGGCGTAGCTTCTAAAACTTGATCTAACTCATCTTTAAAGCCCATGTTAAGCATCTCATCTGCTTCATCAAGTACTAACCATTTTACATTACCAAGCTTTAAAGCCCTTCTTTTAATTAAGTCTACGGTTCTACCAGGAGTACCTACAACTATTTGAACACCTTTCTTAAGTTTTCTTATTTGTTCTTCAATATTAGTCCCACCATAAACAGTGGCTACCTTTAAGTTAGGTAAGTATTTTGAAAAATCTTCAATGTTTTTTCCTATTTGAACAGCTAGCTCACGGGTAGGAGATAAGATGATTGCTTGCGTGTGTGTGCTTGTTTGATCAGCAAGCTCAATAATAGGCAAGCTAAAGGCTGCAGTTTTACCTGTACCTGTTTGTGCAAATGCTTTTAAATCATCCGTAGAAGAAATTATTTGAGGAATTGCTTTTTCTTGAATTACTGTTGGCTTTTCATAACCTAAATCGGTTAATGCCTTGTTGATAGGTTCTTGCAAACCTAAATCTAAAAATGTTGACATACTGTGTTTTTAGAGAACCCACAGATGCCCCTCCGCGAATTCTATAATTAATTATTAATTAAATCGTCTAATACGATTTTTTTTGGACGGTGCAAAAGTACACTAAATAAAATGAATAGAGGTTAACTATTTGATTTTTTGTAAATTACTGATTTCTAGGTTTATGTCTTTTGCAGATAAACTAGTATAACCGTTTTGAATAATTCCGTTTTTATCAACTAAAATCATACGAGGAAATTTACTAGAGGTAAAGTCACATACTGTACTTTCATTAGGTATGGTGTATTGATATTTTACATCTACATTTTTAGTAAATCTTTTTGAAGAATCACATAGGTTAACCAAAACAAAGTTAACATCAGGATTTTTCTTTACTAAATAGTTAAAACGAGAAGATACCCAGTCGTCTGAGGCATATTTATAATTTTTTAACAGTACAACTGTGTTTTTGTTTTTAGAAATACGATTAAAGTCCTTTAACTCACCATCGGCAGCTATTAGTTTAAAAGAAGGTAACTTTTCTCCTTTATTTAATATTTTTAAATCATTAATTAAACGTTGAACATTTTTTTTATGCTCATTATTGGTGTTTAATTTGAAGAAAGTAAAAAAAGCTTCACTCTTCATTTCGCTATTCGGTTCTTCGTAGAAGTTTCGAATAACTGCATTATACATCATTTTATTCTTAACAGCCTCAAGAGTTACATTTTCATTAATTGCGTGTAATAAGCTTTGCGTAAATTTTTCTGATTTTACTCCGTGGTTTTTTTGGTAAGCATCATTATTAATTTTTTCTATTATAAACCTATAATATGGTCCATAAAACATCAAAGAGTCTTTGTTTGTTGAAGCCTTTTCACGATAATTATAATAAGAACTACTAAAGTGTTGAACCCCTTTATTTAAGTTCTCAATGGCATACTGTTCTAACCTAGTGTATAACGGGAAATTTAAAGATATATCAAAAATATCCACAAAACCTGAAGCATCATTACTACGAGTTTTATAGTTTTTAAGAATAGTACTTTTAATAGACCTCATTGAGTCTATTTTTGTTAAAAACTCATTTTTTGGTAACGAAAGATATTTATATGTGTCTTTATTGTCTTGCTCATATTGTAAAAAAGACTCAATTAATAAGTTATTTCTTTCCGCATTAACACCACTAAAAACTAACGATTCATCAAAATCCCAAGTATTTAGCCTAATTAATAAACTATCAGAAGGTTGCATGTATACATATTGAAGCTCATTACCATGATGAAAAATGTATAAGCCTTCTTTAAAGTTCTCATAGCTTTCTAAAAATGTATTATTCTTACTAAGAGGAATAGTGTCATTAAAATCGTAATTGTCAGACAATATAACGAAGTCACATTTAGGATTGATAATTTTACCCCCAAAATAGGTAGGCTTATTTTTACTGGATTCGTTGCACCCAATAAATACAATTAATATGAGAGGTATAAAATACTTAATCATGATTCAAATTACCCTAAATACTAGAGTTCAAAAATAGATAACTCTTTATTATTAGGCTGTTAATTCGTTGTTAAAAAGAATTAAAACGAGCCAAAAGTAAGATGTTAAAAACTTCCATGCAAATTCTTTTATAGTCTTTAGTTTTTATACTTTTGCACGGAATTAAAAAAAATATACATGTTATCAGTTTCTAATTTATCAGTTCAGTTTGGAAAACGTGTTTTGTTTGATGAAGTAAATACGAAGTTTACGCAAGGAAATTGCTACGGAATTATCGGAGCTAATGGAGCTGGGAAATCTACATTTTTAAAGATTTTATCAGGAAAACAAGAACCTACTTCAGGCCAAGTTCATTTAGAACCAGGAAAAAGAATGTCTGTATTAACACAAGATCACTATGCTTTTGATGAGTATACTTCTTTAGAAGCTGTGTTAATGGGGAATAAAGAACTGCACAAAATAAAATCGGAAATAGATGCATTGTATGCTGATTATTCTGACGAAAATGCAGAAAAAATAGGAGAGCTACAAGTTCGTTTTGAAGAAATGGATGGTTGGAATGCTGATGCTTCTGCTGCAAGTTTATTATCTAACTTAGGAATTAAAGAAGAAGACCATTATACGCTATTAGCAGATTTAGATTCAAAGAAAAAAGTACGTGTGTTATTAGCACAGGCTTTGTTTGGAAACCCTGATGTGTTAATTATGGATGAGCCAACTAACGACTTAGATTTTGAAACAATTGCTTGGTTAGAAAATTTCTTAGCAAACTACGATAATACAGTAATTGTAGTATCTCACGATCGTCACTTTTTAGATGCTGTTTGTACACATATTTCAGATATTGATTTTGGAAAAATTAATAATTATTCAGGAAACTATACATTTTGGTATGAATCTTCTCAGTTAGCTGCTAAACAAAGAGCACAACAAAACAAAAAAGCAGAAGACAAAAAGAAAGAATTAGAAGAATTTATCCGTCGTTTTTCTGCAAACGTTGCAAAGTCAAAGCAGGCAACATCTCGTAAAAAAATGATAGAGAAGTTAAATGTAGATGAAATTAAGCCATCTTCACGTCGTTATCCTGCAATCATTTTTGATAGAGATAGAGAAGCTGGAGATCAAATTTTAAATATTGAGGGGCTTTCTAAAACAGATGTAGAAGGAGAATTATTATTTTCAAAAGTTGATATCAACTTAAATAGAGGAGATAAAGTAGCCATTATTTCTAAAAACTCAAAAGCTACCACAGCTTTTTATCAAGTAATTTCAGGAAATGAAGAGCCAGATGCAGGAAAATATAGTTGGGGGGTAACAACAACACAATCGTACTTACCTGCTGATAATTCATCGTTTTTCCAAAATGGAGAATTAAATTTAGTAGACTGGTTACGTCAATATGCACAAACAGAAGAAGAAAGAGAAGAAGTTTTCTTAAGAGGGTTCTTAGGAAAGATGATTTTTTCTGGTGAAGAAGCTTTAAAGAAAAGTAACGTATTGTCAGGAGGAGAGAAGGTACGTTGTATGTTATCTCGTATGATGATGACTAGGGCTAATATTTTAAAGCTAGATGAACCAACAAACCACTTAGATTTAGAGTCTATTCAAGCATTGAACAACTCTTTAATTAATTTTAAAGGAACGGTGTTGTTTACTACACATGACCACGAGTTTGCACAAACGGTTGCTAATAGAGTTATAGAAATTACCCCTAAAGGTATTATTGATAAATACTCAACATTTGATGAGTATTTAGATGACCCGAAAGTAAAAGAATTAAGAGAGAAAATGTATTCTTAGTTAAGATATTATATAAACAATAAAAAGGAGACCAATGGTCTCCTTTTTATTGTTTATAACACTTTTTTATTTTTGTTTAAAGGAAGAACCCCAAAACGTTGTTTATATATTTTAGAAAAGTGTGTTGTATGTAGGTAACCAACCTCTAAAGCCAATGTTTTTAATAATACAGTAGGGGTTTGTTCTACAATACTTCTAGCTTTTAGTAGCTTAATTTCTGTAATAAATTGGTTAGGAGTTAATCCAGTAGCAGCTTTTATTTTTCTATTTAAAGAACTTCTAGAGGTATTAAAATGTTGCGCAATATCTTCTTGTGTCATGTTAGGATTAGAACATTGTTTGTTAATGAATTCTTGTACTTTTTTAATCCATAAACTATTTTGACTTAATTCCTTCTTTTCAATAATATTTTCTTTAATAAAATTTGTTCGGTTTATACTATTATCTAAAGCATTTTGAATTCGAATAAGTAGTTCTTCTCTTTCAAAAGGTTTATTCAAATAATCATCTATACCTAATCGTAGAACTTTTAATTTACTTTTAGAGTCGGTACGAGCTGTAAGCATTAAAATGGGAATATTTATCTTCTTTTCTTTGATATTTTCGATTAAGGTTAAGCCATTCATTACTGGCATCATATAATCGGTAACTACAAAGTCAATTTTTTCTTTAGAAAGAATATTTAAGGCTTCTTTTCCGTTTTCAGCTTCAAAACAGGTATACTTATTTAAAATACTCTTTAGGTAAGCACGCATTTCAAAGTTGTCATCAACAATAAGAACCTTATAATGTCCGGAACTAAGTTGTTTTGTATTATAATTACTAAATTGAGAAAATTCTTTGTAAACACTAACTTCTGACTTTGTTTTTTTATTACTCTTTAACGTCTCTGGTAAGGTAATAGTAAAATTACTTCCTTTATGTAGTTCACTTTCTACAGTTAAACTTCCTTTGTGTAGCTCAATAATTTCCTTGCTAAAAGCTAGGCCTACACCGCTACCTCCAGCTTTATTAATGTCATTTTTTACTTGATAAAAACGGTTATAGATTAGTTCAATGTCTTTTTTAGCAATGCCTATACCTGAGTCTTTAATAGATATAGTGACTTGTCCATTTAGTTTACTTAAAAAAATAGTAATGCTTCCTTTTTTAGGAGTGTATTTAATGGCATTAATAATAATGTTGTTTAAGGCTCTTTCTAAAAAAATAGTATCAGATAATACCCAGTATTCTTCTTTTTCTTCTTTAACGGTAAATACAATATCTTTTTGATTACATAAAGGTTCAAAAGAAGTATAAAGTCTATCAATTAAATTATTTATTAGGTAGGGTGTAGGATGAATTTTAAAATTAGCATCCTTCATTTTTGCTAAATCAAGCACATCATCAACTATGGTTTTAATTTTATTAACTTGCTTATTTAGTCGATTTTTAATAACAAAACTTTGTTTTTCGTAAGGGGTATTTTCAAAAACATCTAATTGATCGATTTCTCCCTTAATTAAAGTAAGAGGTGTTCTAATTTCATGAGAAATATTGATAAAGAATTGAGACTGAAATTCATTTAATTCTTCCAGTTGTTTTCGTTGGTTTTCAAGGATTTCTTCACTTTTTATATTCGCTTTTTTAAAGTACTGTACTAAGAAAAAGAAAATAATAAATTGAATTAAGATAAGTATTGGTGAACCAAAGGTGCCTTCTGGGTAGATAGGGAAAACATGTATTGGAATAACAAAAAGTAAGTAAGAAATAATAAAAACACTATAAAGTAAGTACTTATTATTCGTGAAAAGTAATAGGAATACTGGTACAACAATGTAAAAATATTCGATATAACCACCTCTTTCAGCAAAATTACAAAACATAAAGTTACTGTATAGAATTAATGAGAAAAACAAGATTCTAGCAGATAAAAACTTACGTTTATATTGTAAAAATAAAGTGATTAATAACCCTATAATACTACCAGAGTGTATAAAAACTTGTAAAGAAGGGTCCTTTTTACTTAAGTAGTCCTCAGTAATTAAAACAAGTTCTATTAAAAACCAATTTGAAATAAAAATATTGAGTAAACGAACCCTTTTGATTTCTAATTTAGAAAGTTCATCTGTTATTCCAATATTAATTAAATCACTATATAGTTTAGCTATTTTCCCCATTTGAATAATTAAAATTCAAATATATTAATCTATCTATAAACAAAATCTTTTTTATGGTTTGTTACTAGTGTTTTAGGATGCTTGACACAAAAGTGAGTGTAATTGAAGCAATATTGACTTATAGAACATTTATGTTTGTAATTAGATTATAGACAGATATTAAGTCGTTTCTTTTTTTTGAATCATAACTCAAACTTTCATTATCGTTTTATTATAAGAGTTTTTAACAGAAACTAAGGAGAGGATATTATAAAATTAACTCATGAAATTACTATACATACTTTTATTATTTAGTTATTTAGGTTTAGCCAAGTCTCTAAAAGAGGAAAGAAGCACCTCAAATAGTAAACTTACTAAATTTATAAAAGCAAATAAAAAAACAACATTTTTAAAGCATAATTTTTTAAATGAAACTAGAAGTAAGAAAAAAAGAACTTATTTTATTCCTCCAGTAGCGAACTTTACAATTTCAGGAGGATATTGTATTGGCAACGTAGTGACATTTACAGATAATTCATCTTCATCGAATGGAGATATTGTGAGCTGGGAATGGGATTTTGGTGATGGGACCACTTCTACAGAAGAAAACCCAACTCATAGTTATTCTGGCGTAGGTAATTTTACAATATCACTAAAAGTAACAGATATTATTGGAGAAACAAGTTCAATAACTAAATCCTTCAATGTAAAAACACCAAAAGCTAGATTTATATCGAATCCCACAAAAGGACAGACAATACCGCATACTGTATTTTTTACGGACCAATCAACGTTACCAGATAAATGGTCTTGGAATTTTGGAGACGGAAAGACATCAACAGCCCAAAACCCAATACATGCTTATACAGCAGTAGGTGATTATACTGTAAATCTTACAGTAATAGATACTATCACTGGTTGTAGAGATACGACGACAGATTTAGTTAAAATTGTAATTCCAAAAGCTAAAATAGGAGGCTCAAAAGTTTTTGGTTGTGGGCCTTTTACTGTAAACTTTACAGATGCATCAATAGTTGATGGTAATGATACTATAGATACTTGGTTATGGGATTTTGGAGATGGTACCACATCAACAGCTCAAAACCCCACACATACTTATGAAACAGTGGGCATATATGATGTAAAACTAACCATTACCACAGCCATTACAGATTTTTCGAGAACTAAAACGGAAACAAGTTTTGTGCAAGTAATAGGTCCAAATGTTGATTTTTCAACAACTGACGCTACTACAGGTTGTAAACCTTTAACCGTTAACTTTAAAGATGAAACTACTTTTTATGGCCCGCCAAACTCTTGGTTATGGGACTTTGGAGATGGTAATACCTCTAACTTACAAAATCCAACACACACCTATAGAACAACAGGTATTTTCGATGTCAGCTTAACAGTTTCAGATATTGATGGTTGTACCAAAACCCAAATCAAAACAGCTTTCATAAATACAGAGGAAACAGTTTTACCTACAGTGCAGACTAAAGATGTTATTGTACAACTTGATGCTTCTGGGAATGCTATCATAACAAGTTCAGATATTGATAATGGTTCGACCGACAACTGCAATATTACTTCTATGAGTTTAAATAAAACAACTTTTGATTGCGATAATATAGGAGCTAATACGGTAATACTTACTGTTGAAGATGTTAACGGAAATAGAGCATCGAAATTAGCAACAGTAACGATAGAAGATAATATACCACCTATAGTAGTTTGTCAGGATATAACTATTGAATTAGATGCTACAGGGGTAGCAACTATAACAACTGCAGAGATTGATAATGGAAGTACTGATGCCTGTGGAATATCCTCATTGAGTTTAGACAAAACAACTTTTGATTGTACTGATATTGGAGTAAATACTGTAAACTTATCTGTTGAAGATACAAACGGAAATATAAATACTTGTACAGCAACGGTAACGGTAGAAGATATTGTACCACCAACAGTAGTTTGTCAAGATATAACGGTTCAATTAGATGCTACAGGGGTAGCAACTATAACAACAGCAGATATTGATAACGGAAGTGTTGATGCCTGTGGAATAGCTTTATTGAGTTTAGATAAAACAACTTTTGATTGTACTGATATTGGAGTAAATACTGTAAACTTATCTGTTGAAGATATTAATGGAAACACCAGTACTTGTAATGCTACAGTAAAGGTGGAGGATGTTACACCACCTACAACTATTTGTCAAAATATTACCGTTCAGTTAAATGAAGCTGGACTTGTGACTATAACAACTGCTGATATGGACAACGGAACTACTGATACTTGCGGAATAGCTTCAATGAATTTAAGTCAAACGAACTTTAACATTTCTGATGTAGGAATAAACACAGTAAATCTAATTGTAACCGACACAAGTGGAAACACAAATACTTGTACAGCAACTGTAGTGGTAGAAGATGTAACTCCCCCTATGGCTATTACAAGAGATATTGAAACAGTATTAGATGCTAATGGAAATGCAGTAATCACTCCAGAAGATTTAAATAATGGTTCTTATGATGCATCAGGTATAGCAAGTATTAGTTTAAATCAAACAAATTTTGAATGTCCAAATTTAACAGATTATACTGTATTGTTAACTGTAACCGATCAAAATGGCTTGTCAAGTTCTGCAGAAGCAATCGTTACGTTTGTGTCAGATGATTTAGATAATGATTTTATAGCGGACGTATGTGATGATGATATAGATGGTGATGGAGTATTAAATATAAATGATAACTGCCCAACAACATCAAACTCAGATCAAAAAGACTTGGATAATAATGGAGTAGGAGATGTATGTGATACATCTAATTTATTAGTGTCTAATGGGTTTTCTCCTAATGGAGATGGAGTAAATGATGAATTCGTTGTACAAGGTTTACATAATTACCCAAACAATAGATTAGAAGTATATAATCGATGGGGAAACAGAGTATACCTTTCTTATAATTATCAAAATAATTGGAATGGGGTAGGTAATGAACAAAGAAGGAGTTTACCAGCAGGAGTATATTTTTATGCGCTTACAGTAGAGGGAAATTCTCGAAATTTAAAAGGTTGGGTCTACATCATTTATTAGTTACTATTTAAGAAATTAGAATAAACTTTTCCTCGTCCTAAAAAACCGTTACAGTTTTAAAAACAAAATATCAGATAAGACTATAGTTTTATCTGATATTTTGTTTTTAAAGTGTTTGTTTTTAGGTTTTTAATCTATTTGAAATAATTGTGATTATGGTTGACACAATATTGATTGAGATATTATTAATATTTGCTAAGTAAGGTTTTATTAATACTTTTTTGATAACCCCTTATGTAAAAATTAATCGATTAACATATAACTTAAAAAAAAGAAAATAATGAGATTTAAAAATGTATTAACAGGAGCAGAAATTAGAGTAGGTTTTTATAAGATGACAGATGGAAAACCATATTTAGGAACACTACCAGGAATGGAGGTAGATATAAAGGTTGGAGAAACAAAAGAGCTTAGAGATGATTCTTACCCGAAAGTAAAAGTTAGGGTTTGGAAAAAAGAAGGAATAGGGCTTCCAATAATTATTGAACCAGGTACTATTTACAATATGACGGATGATTTTTATGTGAATTGGAATAGTAAGAAAAACCACTTTTTAGAAAAGGCAGAATTAAAACCAACACCAGAAAAAATAGAAGAAGAAAATGTAAAAGTATATCATTTTTTTGATTTGAGGAATTTTAATGAAAATGTTAAAAGAACTATAAAAACTACATTTCAAACAGCATTTTCACAATCATCTTCTTTTTCAAAATCACATAGCGAGAGTTCAGAGTTTAGTATTAATGGAAAAATTGGAGGATGGATAGGCGGAAAAGAAGATTCAGCAGGAGGAAGTGCTGAAATTTCTGCAGGATTTAAATCGAAGGTTGAAGATTCATTTACACAAAAGTATGAAAGCTCAATAACGAGAACTTGGGGTCAATCTGTTGAAGATGAGTATAATTTAAAGCCAGGAAAAATCTATGTATTAACGAGTGTTTGGAATATTAAATATGCGACAGGAACAATAGAATACTTTGGAGAAAAAACTACCTACAAAATTCTTGACTCTTCTGAAAGTAAGTTAACAGAACCAGTAGCTTACGATGATGTATCTCAAATGGATAATAAAACAAGAAAAATGTATGAAGAGCAATTGAAGCTTAATACCGTTTTATAATGTATTTACTACTTTAAAAATAAAAAACAGCCGCAATATTAATTGCGGCTGTTTTGTTATGCCACATCTCTATAATATAATTCATCTATAATATCTTTTGAACCCTTGCCACAAAAAAGTAAATTCTTTTCTTTTTTTATTGAAAATTGATACGCTTCGACTATTGAGTTAACTCCAAGAGTATCAATATTGGTAATATTACCTATATCAACAATAATGTTTTTATATTTTTTTATAAAAGAATAAATCATTATTTCAAAAATCTTCACATTAGAAATGGTTAAATCACCTGATATTTTTAAATAGTTATCAGAACTTTTAATTTTGAACTCCATAATACATAGTTTTAAATTTATAAGATAAAACTACAGGATGTTTTGAGTGTGGGTTATAGTAATTCGTTAAAAGCCAGGTTTTTGTTGTCAGTTGGTTAATTTAGAAAGATGAATAAATAGGTGGGAGGGTAGATTGAATTATTCTTCATCACTTTCCGTAATTTCAAAAAAGCTAAAAACATTACCTCCGTAACGTTTCTCATAGCTATAAAAAGGATGTTTAGATAAATCTGTGTGTTTAGAATGCTCAATTATTAAAAGACCATCATCATTTAATAAATCACGATCAAAAATTATATCAGCAATTTTTAAAAATTGACTTTCTTCAAAGTCATAAGGAGGGTCTGCGAAAATAACATCTGTTTTAAGAGGTGTTTTTTCTAAAAACTTATATACATCACTCTTATAACTATTAATGTCCATACCTAAGTCTTTAGTTGTTTGATTGATAAATTTTATACAGGCATAATGAGCATCTACAGCATAAATGCTTTGTGCGCCCCGTGAGGCAAATTCGTAGCTAATATTACCTGTTCCAGAAAATAAATCAAGTACTGAAATATTTTCAAAGTAGTAAAAGTTGTTTAAAATATTAAATAAAGACTCCTTTGCCATATCAGTTGTAGGGCGAACAGGCAAATTTTTAGGAGCTGTAATTCTTTTACTTTTATATTTTCCAGAAATAATTCGCATTAGGATATAAGTATAAAGTTAGAGTGGTTTGAAAAGTCGTCACTATCTGCAAAAAAACTATTCACAGGGTTCATAAAATGAATATTTCGAACGTATGTATAAGTAATAGAGTAAATATCTGAACCTTTTTCAATCTCACCAATAAAGGTTAATTGAAAGGAGTTAGGATCCATTTGCAGCTGTTCAGCAGTAAAAAGAATATAGTAGATAAAATCTTCTTTTGTGTTGTAAGAAAACGAGTTGTAAAACAACAATTTTCCTTCTTTACAAACTACAACATCTAAATGAGAAGAAGAAACATGGACAAAAAACTGCTGCTCAGAATCATTTTCAGAATAGGTAAGTAGTTTATCTATTAAAACTGTTGAATGGTGTTTGTATTCAAATTCCCCAAAGTTTTGAAAAAGGTAGTTGTTAATATTCACATAAGGTATGTAAACTGTGTTAGCAGCTATTACAGTATGTAAATCATAGGTAATAAAATCCGTTTTTAATGTTTTAACATCATACTTTAAATATGGAGCTAAATTGTTTCTATCAAAGAGCTTGTTAGGAACCAACGTAGCTAAATTGTTTTGATGGACAGCAAAAACAGTTGTAAAGTCTTGTTGTAAATCTTTGTCAGTGTCAAAAATACGGATGATTTTCTCTAGTAAAAGTTCTGGAGAAGCAGTAGAGCTAGAGAAAGTATACTTAGTAAAAAGAAGAAGCTCTTTTGTTTCTGAGTTTGAGATACAAAAAGAAAATCCATCCAAACTAAATTGGATGGATAGACTTTTATGTTGCGCAAAAGCGCTGTTTTTTTTACTCTTTTTTTGCAATTGCTTCAGCTTTATCATAATAAGGAGGCCAGTTACCACCTACAGTTACTTCAGTTAAAGAACCAACAGAAACAAACTCGCCTTTAATTTGGTCTGTTTCAATAGCTTCTAATTCTTGCTTTATTAAAGAAGGATTCATTCCTACTAAAATAGGCTTTTTAGAAACTTTAGCTTCAAAAACAGGAACTTCTAATCCTGCAACTTTTTCAACTCTACCTGTAGCTAATTCAAATTGCTCTTTTGTACCAGGTACCTCAAACATTTTTGCATATTCTTTACCTTCAAAATATTTTAAAACAGGCTCGTATCCTACAGTATCAATAACTTTAACAGATATATCTTTAGTAATACCTCCACCCAATTCAACTGTTTTTTCAACGTTTTTAGTTTCAGTAATAGCTAATTGACCATTTTGAATAAAGGTAAGTAAAGTATCTTTATTGTTAGTATATGTTCCGTAAACTTCTTTATATTTTACTTCAGCATCTCGAATTAATTTTAAATTCTTAATAACTTTAGCATAACGTACTCTCTTGTCTTTGTTAAAATTAATAGGTTCCATAACACCATTATAAATTTTATATACTAAAAAGACAGTTGCTCCTAATAATAATAATGAAACTAACCATCTCATTTTTAGAGGAACAAACTTAACAACAAGTAATGCTAAAAGAACTGCAACTACAACAGCTGCTAAAATCATTAATAATAAATTCATTTTTTTAATTTTTAATGTATGATATTCGCAAATCTACAATTTTTTTTCAATGATGAAAATAATTATTTATAAATAGGCCTATCTTTGAATATTATTTGAAATATGATACAAACTGCTCCGAAATTTTATAAAGAAATACTACAAAAATTCCCGTATGCGCCTACACAGAAGCAAAATGAGCTATTAGATGTCTTAACTGATTTTATTTTTTCTGATGATAATCGTGCTTTATTTTTACTAAAAGGATACGCAGGAACAGGTAAAACAACGATAATAAGTACTGTTGTACATAATTTATGGAAGATAGGTCAAAAAGCAGTTTTACTAGCGCCTACAGGGCGTGCAGCGAAAGTAATTTCAGGATATTCCAATCGACAAGCATTTACGATTCATAAAAAAATATATTTTCCTAAAAAACAAAGTAGTGGGGCTGTAAACTTTGTAATGCAGCCTAATAAGCATACCGACACGCTTTTTATAGTGGATGAAGCTTCTATGATTTCTGACGAAAAACAGAATGCGAAATTGTTTGAAAATGGGTCATTACTTGATGATTTAATCTCGTATGTGTACTCTGGAAAAAATTGTAAAATTATTTTTATAGGTGATACAGCGCAGTTACCACCTGTAAAATTAACGATGAGTCCAGCTTTAGAAGCAGATAAATTATCTTTTGAGTTTAATAAAGAAGTTACTGAAATTGAGTTGGATGAAGTGGTTCGACAAGAAGAAGGTTCAGGTATTTTATCAAATGCAACTGATTTACGTTTATTAATTCAGAATGATTCGACACATTTTCAATTTGATGTGAATTATCCTGATATTATTCGCTTACAAGATGGGTATGATATTCAAGATGCTATAACAACTGCATACGATGGAGAGATAGGAGTAGAAGATACAGCTATTATAGTTCGTTCAAACAAACGAGCAAATCAGTACAATCAACAGATTAGAACTAAAATCCGCGGACAAGAAAATGAAATTTCTACAGGAGACTATGTAATGGTAGTAAAAAACAACTACTATTGGTTAAAAGACTCCTCTTCGGCAGGTTTTATTGCCAACGGAGATATTTGTGAGGTAATGCGTATCAATTCAATTAAAGAATTATACGGATTTAAGTTTGCTGAAGTAGAGGTTCGTATGATTGATTATCCTGATATGAAGCCTTTTGAAACGGTTTTGTTGTTAGATACATTAACAAGTGAAAGTCCGTCATTAACCTATGAAGAGTCGAATCGTTTATATGAAGCTGTAAAAGAAGATTTTGCTCATGAAAAATCGAAGTACAAGCAATTTATGGGGGTAAAAAAGAATAAGTATTTCAATGCGCTTCAGGTAAAATTCTCGTATGCAATGACCTGTCATAAATCACAAGGAGGGCAGTGGAAAACAATTTTTATAGAACAACCGTATTTACCAGATGGAGCATCGGTAGAATATTTACGTTGGTTATATACAGCTGTTACCCGTGCTCAAGAAAAATTATATTTGATAGGTTTTAAGGATGAGTATTTTTTAGATTAAAAAAAATTTAGTTCTTTCCTACAAAAGAAAAGTAGCTTTATTCTTTATAGCAGAAATGTTAGCATTTTGTTAATGTACCTTATACTTTAGTTAAAAAAGTTACATTTGTGTATTACTCAAACTATTAAAAATGCACAAAAAAGTACTTTTATTGCTATCTTTTTTATTGATTTCATTAACAATAAACGCACAAGAACCACAAAAACTTACTTCAAACCAAATTTATGAGAAAGTTCAAAAATTAAACTTTTTGGGTTCTGCATTATACATTGCAGCACATCCTGATGATGAAAATACACGCTTAATAGCGTATTTATCAAATCATGAAAAAGCAAGAACAGGATATTTGTCGTTAACACGTGGCGATGGAGGTCAAAACTTAATAGGACCTGAAATGCGTGAACTATTAGGAGTAATTCGTACTCAGGAATTGTTAGCAGCAAGAGGAGTAGATGGAGGAGAGCAACGTTTTTCTAGAGCAAATGATTTTGGGTATTCAAAACATCCAGATGAGACTTTAAAAATATGGAATAAAGATAAAGTATTGGCCGATGTAGTTTGGGCAATTCGTACTTTTAAACCAGATGTAGTCATCAATCGATTTAATCATAGAACTCCAGGAACAACTCACGGACACCACACTTCTTCGGCTATGTTAAGTGTTGAAGCTTTTGATTTAGCGAATAATAAAACAAAGTATCCAGAGCAATTAAAATATACAGATACTTGGAAACCAAATAGGTTGTTTTTTAATACTTCTTGGTGGTTTTATGGTAGCCAAGAAAAATTTGCCAAAGCAGATAAAAGTAAGATGTTAAGTTTTGATATTGGGACGTATTATCCTTTAAAAGGATTGTCGAATAACGAATTGGCATCAATGGCAAGTAGTCAGCATTTATGCCAAGGATTCGGAAGACTTACCACAAGAGGAACCCAAACAGAATATGTAGAATTTTTAAAAGGAGATTTTCCTAAAGACAAGAAAGATATTTTTTCAGGAATTAACACCACATGGAATAGAGTAGAAGGAGGTGGAGAGATAGGTGATATTTTATATGAAGTAGAACAAAACTTCGATTTTGTAAACCCATCAACACATCTTCCTGCCTTATTACAAGCTTATCAAAAAGTTCAAAAATTAAAAGATGAGCACTGGAAGAAGATTAAAACTAAAGAATTAAAAGAAATTATAGAGGCTTGTGCAGGTTTATATTTAGAAGCTTCTGCAGAAAGTTCTAGTGCAGCACCAAATAGTACAATTAATATCGATTTTGAAGTATTGAATAGAAGTGGAGTTTCAATGGAGTTATCTTCGATAAAAGTACTTCCAGAAAATAAAAAAATAAAGAAAGACTTAGATTTAGCGAATAACAAGAAGAAAACGTTTACAGAAACTATTTTGATACCTGAAGTCGTATATTCATCACCATATTGGTTACAAAAACCTTGGGATTTGGGAATGTACACGGTAGAAAACCAGGAATTAAGAGGGAAACCAGAAACTCCGAGGCCAATTCAAGTACAATTCAATTTAATGATTGAAAATCAATCTATTTCTTTTGTAAAACCTGTAGTGTATCGCTATTCAAAAAGAGATAAAGGTGAAATTTATGAACCTTTTGAAGTGTTACCAAAAGTAACCACAAAATTATTGAATAAAGTGCTGATTTTTTCTTCAGAAAGTCCTCAAAAAGTTACTGTTGAAGTTCGTTCTGGAGCAAAAAACACAAATGGCACAGTTGCGTTAAAAGCTCCAAAAGGATGGAGTGTTATGCCAAGTGAAGCGAAATTTTCTATAGCTCAAAAAGGCGATATTCAACTGATTGATTTTATGGTTACTCCAACACAAAAAGAATCAGAGGGAGTATTAAAAGCTACAGCAAAGGTTGAAGGAAAAAATTATGATAAAGAATTGATAGAAATTAATTATAGCCATATTCCTAAGCAATCAGTACTACTAACATCGCAAGCAAAAGTTGTACGCTTAAATATTCAAAAGAATGGTACTAGAATAGGATATATACAAGGTTCTGGAGATGCAATTCCTGAAAGTTTGCAGCAAATAGGTTATGAAGTAACAGAATTGAATGTAAATACTATTAATGGTAATTTAGAAGAGTTTGATGCGGTTGTTGTAGGTATTAGAGCGTATAACATCATAAAAGAACTACAGTTTAAGCAAAAATACTTGTTAGAGTATGTGAAAAATGGAGGAAACGTAATTGTACAATACAATACCAATAGAGGAGTAGATGTACAAGCTCCGTACAATTTACAATTATCTCGTGATAGAGTTACCAATGAAAATGCTAAGGTAATACTATTGGCAAAGGAACATTCTATATTAAACTACCCAAATAAAATAACTGAAGCTGATTTTGAAGGATGGGTACAAGAGCGCGGATTGTATTTTCCAAATAAATGGAGTGCAGAATACACACCTATTTTATCAATGCATGACAAAGGGGAGTCAGCTAAAAAAGGAAGTTTGTTAGTTGCTAAGTATGGAAAAGGAAATTATATTTATACAGGATTAAGTTTCTTTAGAGAGTTACCTGCTGGTGTTCCAGGAGCATATAAGTTGTTTGCTAATTTACTGTCAGTTAAAGAAAATACTATAAGTGAGAATTAAAATAGTTTAAATTCAATAAAAATTAAAGAAAAGCAAGGTTTTAAACCTTGCTTTTTTACTTAAAAAGATTAATAGAAACTGTAGCTAATTCCGAATTTGGAAATTTCTTAAACGTGTTTTTATCAGGAGTTAACCCAATAGCTTCCATCGTATTCATATATTCATCGAGTTCTATGATGTACTGATCAGAATACCCA
Source organism: Tenacibaculum gallaicum (assembly GCF_003387615.1). Classification (GTDB taxonomy): domain Bacteria; phylum Bacteroidota; class Bacteroidia; order Flavobacteriales; family Flavobacteriaceae; genus Polaribacter; species Polaribacter gallaicus. The sequence goes on from NZ_QUNS01000006.1 coordinate 65,459, forward strand.
TGAGTAGCATCATAAGCAGTAGCAGCTGTTTTTCCTAAGTTTTTAGCAACTGATTCTGGTTTTGAGGTATGTAGCTCAATTAATAACAGCCCAAATTTACTGATATAGGGTTTCCATTTGTTGAAATGTTGTTTTAATGATTCTACTACAAGATTATTGTTTAAACGTTTTCCTCTGTAAACATAAGCTCCAGTTGAATTGGTAATAGTTAAATCATCGTTAGGAGCAGGCTCTTGCCAAATTCTGTTATGATCTAAAAAGGTACGGACATTCAATAAGTCAGAAAGATTAATGCTATATTTATCTTGTAAATCTTCTGATAACGCTTTAGGGTTCCCAATATCTCCCCAAATCACTTTCGCCCAAATATCGGCTTGGACTAGGTTTTTACGAGTTATTTTTAACGCTGCTTCGTTATAATCGACACCAATAAGTAAGAGCGGATGATCTTCTAACATAGCGCCTCTTTTAGTTTGATGTTCAATTACGTTAAATAAATGTTTTAAAAAAGCACCATTACCACAACCAACATCTAAAATTCCTTTAGGTTGCTCATTAATAGGTTTGTTAAACAGGTTGATGATAATTTCGTCAATTACTTTAAAATATGTAGAATGTGCGCCGCCACTTCCCCAAACATTCATTTCTCTATCTACATGAATTTCATCATTTCCTATCTCAGAAGTTCTAAAAATATCAGGATTTCCAAAAATAAGCTTGTCTAGCTTTCTAAGAGTAGGGATATACGATACTGTTACTCCGTAAGCACTGGCTCTACGAGCAAAAAATAAACCTTCATGGGTAAATTCATACGAATCCTTTGTTTTAGTAAACCACCCCAAATTAGTTAATAAATCTAATAATCGTCCGAAATTATCAGCATCTTTATGGAATTCATCTGCACTAAACTTGGTTTGCATAAAATATTTATGAAACATACCACTCATTCCTAATAATACAGTTGTTGGACCTACAATAATTCCCTCTATATGTGTAAGGATTTGTGTTAGAATTTCTTTTTCCTTAGAAGTTGAAGGAAGTGTAATTCCGAAGTTGTTTGTAAAGTTTTTATAGAGGTTTTCTAATTTTTCAAAAGGTTCAATTTCAAATTTTCTAGCACTATAACTTTCAGAAAACCGTAATAAAGAAAAAGCGTCTTTATACAAATGAAAATAGGAAAAAGCAATGGTTGAAGCTTCGTTAATTTTAAACAGAACCGTATTTTGAGTATTATCAACAAATTGGGTTAACCACCCTTGTGAACACAGTGTTCTTAAAGCGACGTTTAAGTAACCATCATTAGCATTAAAGTGATTGGTAATCTCAGTTAAACTAACTGATTTTTTCTCTAGTAAATACTCTGTAATTCCTTTCTCATGTAAGGTGTAGGCTGCAGGACAAGTTACAATTCCGTCTAGATGACGAAATAACCTACTTCTTAATGCAGATTTTTCTTGTTTTGTTAACATATAGGGTGATTATTTGTCTTAAATATAGTTATTTAAGTTTAAAAGTATTCCACCTTGTTTTAAATTTTTGAGGTATTATTTATAGGTGAATGTAAAAGATACAATCTTTGTAGTGTTTGAAATCGTGGACTTTTTCTTTTGCTCAAGACAGTTTTTTTTGTTGTCTTTTGAAGTACATTCAATATTGATTGTATCTACAGGAATACTGTATTTATCAGCAACCACAATTTTTGAAAGTTGACCATTTTTATATTGGTATTGATGTGTGTAAAATGTAGAGAAGTTATCCACTATTTTATCAATCAAACCATTTTTAGTGTAATGCACAATAACTTCATTTTGTTTGTACTGTTTTTGAGTATAACAACTAATGCGTTCTTGTTGATTGGGTTTCCATCGTGTTTTACAATAATACGGAAGCTTGTTTGGGTACGAACGTTTTTCAAACCACAACCGTTTTTCAGTTTCTTCTAACATATTACCAAGACTGTCTACAGTTTTTGAAATTTTTATACGTCCGTTTTTAGTAAAATGTAGGTTTTTTATTTGAACTAACTTTTTTTGATTGTTTTCTATTACATAGGTTTCTTCTATCATGCTCTTAATATCACTTGAGAAGCCATGTTTTTTTAAATATTGTTTAGAAGCACAAGATTGCAGTAGATAAATTAGTAAACAAAATAGTAACTTTTTCATTTTAAATGAAATTAGGTTACTATAATATACTAAGTTTTTTTAGAATTTGATTGTGAACAAAAGAATAATAGTCTTGATGTTGAGGAAGTAATAAGTTTTCGTAGTCTTTAGTGTGTAATATTGTTTCTAAGCTAAATAATTTTAAAGCTGCTACTTCTTCTTGCTGAAGTGTTAACTCTTCAATAGGAGTGGTTAATTCAGCAATAAACACATGATGGAATTCATTATCTATAATCCCATTTGGATGGTTTACCATGTGCTTTCTAGCTCCTATTTTATCTAAGTCTTCTGGAAGGATGTCAAAACCAATCTCTTCTTTTATTTCTCTAGTTGCTGCTGTTTTAATGTCTTCACCAGCAGCAATATGACCAGCCACAGAGATGTCCCATAAACCAGGAAATACTTTTTTGGTTAACGCTCTTTTTTGAAGTAGTATTTTATAATCAGAAGTATATAACCAAACATGGATAGTGGGGTGGAAGTAGCCTTTTTTGTGAGCCTCAGATTTTAAGCAGGTTTTTCCTGTATAATTTCCATTTTCATCAACAATATCTATAAGTTCATCCATGAGGAGCGTTGATTAAAAAAGCGTCATTACTTGTTCGCAATGACGCTTGATTATTTTTTACATTATTTAAAGTAAGAGAAGTTTTCTCCGTCTTCAATTTTTAATAAACTTTCGTAAATCATTTTAATTACGTTTTCAACATCTTCACGGTGTACCATTTCAACCGTAGTATGCATGTAACGTAAAGGCAATGAAATTAAAGCTGAAGCAACACCGCCGTTACTATAAGCAAAAGCATCAGTATCTGTTCCTGTAGCTCTAGATAGTGCAGAGCGTTGGAAAGGAATTTTGTTAGCATCAGCAGTATCAATAATTAAATCACGTAATTTTTGTTGTACAGCTGGTGCATATGCTATCACAGGACCTTTACCTAACTCTAAATGACCTTCTTTTTTCTTATCAATCATTGGAGTAGTAGTATCATGCGTTACATCGGTAACAATAGCTACATTAGGTTTAATTGTTTCAGTAATCATTTGCGCACCGCGTAAACCGATTTCTTCTTGAACTGAGTTTGTAATATATAATCCGAATGGTATTTTTTTCTTGTTTTCGTGTAATAAACGAGCTACTTCGGCAATCATAAATCCTCCCATACGGTTATCTAAAGCACGACACACAAATTTATTTCCGTTTAAAATATGGAATTCATCTGGGTATGTGATAACACAACCTACATGTACTCCTAATTCTTCAACTTCTTCTTTGGTACTACAACCACAGTCGATAAAAATATTGTCTGGTTTTGGAGCTTCTTCTTTGGCTTTGTTACGTGTATGAATAGCTGGCCACCCAAAAACACCCTTTACAATTCCGTTTTTAGTGTGAATATTTACAATTTTACTAGGTGCTATTTGATGGTCACTACCTCCGTTACGGATTACATAAATTAACCCGTCATCAGAAATATAGTTTACATACCAGGAAATTTCATCAGCATGTCCTTCAATAACTACTTTATATTTAGCATCAGGATTAATAACCCCTACAGCAGAACCATAAGTATCTGTAATGAACTCGTCAACATAAGGTTTTAAATAGTTCATCCATATTTTTTGCCCTTCCCATTCATACCCAGTAGGAGCAGCATTATTTAAATATTTTTCTAAGAAGTCTAATGACTTTTTATTTAAAATAGATTTATTAGTCATAACTTAAACGTTAATTTTAATTTTGTTAATCTTTGTTTTCTTTAGGTTTGTCAGCTCCCCAAAAACGTCTTTTTTCAATAAATTCTTCTTGCTCTTTCAGTTGTTTGGGTGTTAATACCTTTAAAAAAGAGGGGTGCTGCTCTATAGCATATTCAATTCTTTCAATAATGTTAGCCACGTCCTCATTTTCGTAATCAATGTCTAAAGGTTCTTTAATAACCATTGATTGCAGTACGTTACGCTTTTTTATCATCAATCCTTTTTTATCAAAAGAACGTCTAAACCCGTCAATAACTATCGGGACTACAATAGGTTTAAAGGTTTTAATAATATGAGCTGTACCACGACGAATAGGTTTAAAAGGCGTAGTTGTACCCTGTGGGAAGGTAATTACCCAACCGTCATCTAAAGCCTTTCCTATATTAGAAATGTCAGACATTTTGACTTGTCTGTTAATATTTTTACCAGCGCTTCTCCAAGTTCTTTCAACAGAAACAGAACCTACATAAGCAAAAATTTTAGGAAGTAATCCAGAGCGCATCGTTTCACCTGCGGCAACGTAATATATGTTTAATTTGGGATTCCATAAATAGCCTACATTTCTAATATTATCATCCCTACCTTTTAAGGCAGCATTAAATACATGAAACATTGCAGCCACATCAGCAAAATACGTTTGATGGTTGGAAATAAATAGTACTTTTTCGTTGGGGAGATTTCTTAAAACATCCATTCCCTCTATTTGTAGGTCATTAAACTTACGGTAACGTCCGTGAGAAATAACTCCGAGAATTTGTATCAAAAACCTTTTAATGAACAATATATGTCCAAAAGGATTCCTTTTAAATAAAGGCATTTTTATAGTCAAGTTTTATTAGTGTAAATGCTAAATTACAAAAGAAAAATATAAAAAAACTATTTAAATAAATCTTTAATTTCTGAAAGCATCATGGCAGTAGCACCCCATACAATGTAATCGTTTAATTTAAAGCATGGTACCTCAATGTTTTTCATGTATGAGGTTTCCATTTCTACTGAAGTTAAGTTTGAGTCGTCTAGTAAATCAGCTAATAAAACTTCAATTACTTTTGCAACTTCTTCATTTGGTGCAAAGTGAGGAGTGTTTTCTGAAACTCCTATAAATGGAGCTACTAAAAAATTACTAGGAGGAATATAAGCATCAGAAGTTTGTCGTATTATTTCAATAGATTTATAGTGCACACCAACTTCTTCATAGGTTTCACGTAAAGCCGTGTTTTGTAAGTTTTTATCTTCTTTATCAAACTTACCACCAGGAAAGCTAATTTGCGATGAATGTGCTCCATTATAACTTGCTCTTTCGGTAAGTAAAAAACGAGTTTGATTACTGTTATCAGGATAAAATAATGCTAAAACAGCTGCTTTTCTAGGATTTTTACTTTGTATTAATTCTTCTGAAAATCGTGTTCTTAGTTTGGGAGCTAATTTAAATTGAGATGTTAAACCACCCAATTGTTTTTGCTGTAATTTTTCTATTTGATTGATGAAATCAGAAAAAGTCATTCGTTTTTAGTATTTTAGAACAAACTTATCAATTTACAAGATAAAAGTTATAAATTTTGGCTTGAATTTTGATTTGTGGGGTGTGGAATTAATTTAATATCAATGAATAAAGAAAAAAAGTATCAAAAGCTAGCATTAAGTTTGTTGTTTGACGCTATTGGGTATGTGTCTTATTTAATACCTGGGTTTGGAGAGCTGTCAGACATTGTTTGGGCGCCAGCATCAGCGTACATAATGACAAAAATGTATAAAGGAAACAAAGGGAAAATAGCAGGAGTTATTGCTTTTATTGAAGAAGCAATGCCTGGGTTAGATGTTATACCAACATTTACCCTTATGTGGCTATATACTTATGTTTTTTCTTCAAAGGAAACAAAAACTACGATTGAAGTTTAGTCTTTTAAGTCGAATAAAAAAATAAAGAGCTTCCAAAACTGGAAGCTCTTTTTAGTATTCTATAACTATAAACTATTTCTTGATGATTTTTTTTGTAAATGACTTTTGACCGTCGTTTACTTCAAGAATATAAATTCCGTTATGAAGGTTTGAAATGTTAAGATTGTTATGAGTAACTTTTCCTGTTAAAACTTGTTGACCTGTTAAGGTTGTAACTTTAAAAGTAGCATTTCTGTCATCTGCTAATTTAATTTTTACGAAATCAACACTAGGATTTGGTGAAATGCTAGCATCAAAAATAGAAGCTTCATTACCTAACTTTCCATCGATGGTTATATTGTGATTCATTATACCTTTAGAGCTACTACCTATGTTAACAGTATAGTCTTCCACTTCTCCATAAGAAAAGTTTTCACAAGGTGAAGGAGCTGCATCCCATTTCATAGAAACACGCATTCGTGTAATTCCTGATGAAGCAGAGGTAGGTACAGAAAAGTTATATGATAAATTACCAGAGCTAGATGAAGAGCCACTAACTACTTCCTCAGAAGATTCAAAAGTTCCGTTTTTATTAAAATCTATCCAAACTTTCCAATATTCAGTATAAGAAGAACTAGAAAATCCTGCGCTTACTACAATACTATTACTTCCATAAGGTAAATTTCCTGTTAAAGAAGTAAAGTCTCCATATCCACCATTTCCTCCAGTAGTATTTGAAATTCCTCCAATAACAACGTTGTCAATCCATTCATAACTTACATTATTCCCTTTTGTACTACAATAAGAAACTGTGTTTGCTAAAGTTGTTACATTTACTGTATTACTTGCTGAAGAAACATTATTAGCTGCATCTTTTGCTTTTACAGAAAAGTTATAACTTGTAGAGGTTGTTAATCCATTAACAGAATAGCTCGTAGTGGTAACAGTTGTTATTTTTGTACTTCCTTGATAAACATCGTACCCAGTAACACCAATATTATCTGTTGATGCAGTCCAGCTTAAGTTAACAGAAGTTTGTGTGATGTTAAAAGCTGCAACATTAGTTGGTGCAGATGGAGCAGTTGTGTCTGGAGTAGCAGTTCCGCCATCAATGTTATGGTTTCCCAAGCCACTAAATGTATCTTTAGCTAAGATATCCCATTCAGAAGTTGTATAAGAACTATTAGGAGATGTAACAGAAGATTTTCTTTGCATTGTTTTATCTTGTGCAAAAGTTGACGAACTATTAGGATCTCCAATCAAATCGATAAGGGTACTTCCTTTGAATAAACCAACAGCATCGTTTCCGTTAAAAGATATTACGCCAGTATCTGTTCTGTCAGCTTTATTTAATATCGTACTAGAAGCGTTGTTATTAGCGATAACGTACACATTACCGTTTGTTAATTGACCACTTAAAGTTAATGTATTGGTCCATCCACCACCATTGGCAGCTTTCTTTAATGAATAACCAGCTAAGTTTACAGTAGCTCCAGTGAAATTAGCAATTTCAAGGGCTTTATTATTTGAAGAACCTTCTACATATTCAGAAATTAATAAATCTGTAGCTGTTCCATTTCCTCCACCTGAACTAGTGTCAGTTGTCATAGAAACTGAATTACTTGAAGAAGAAATATTGTTGGCAGCATCTTTAGCTTTTACAGAAAAAGTATAATTAGTAGCCGCTGTTAAACTTGTAACAGTATAAGAAGTTGAAGAGGTTGTAGTTATTTTAGTAGCTCCATTATATACATCATATCCAGTTACGCCAACATTGTCAGTAGATGCAGACCAAGTTAAGTTAACTGTAGTTTCTGTAATGTTAGAAGCGGATAAGTTAGTAGGAGCAGTAGGAGCTTGGGTATCTGATCCATTACCGCCATCAAATAAATCTTCAGCTTGAGGTCCTCCCCATATTTCAGTGGCAAATGCAGGATTATCGATAAAAGGATTACGGTTTCCTTGAATTCCTTCTAAAATAGGATTGCGTTGCTTTTCAAAGTCAGATACTGGATCATCTACATTCCACTGAATAAACATAGCAAGCATATTAGCATCTGAAGCCATTGTTGATCCTGTACCAACACCCGAAGGTAAACATTGGTTACCGTAACGTAAATACATATACATCATCATACGAGCAACATCACCTTTCCATTCATCTCCAGGGTACCAACCTCCAGAAACACTACCAGCATTACCAGAACCATTTGCAAATTTTTTACTACCTCTTTGAGAGTTGAAAGAAATATCAGCAGGTCTTAAATGATGAGCATCTGCTCCCGGTCCAGAAGTTCCTAAATTAGGACTTCCTAAGGATTTAGGGTATACATGTTCTCTGTTCCATTGTGTACCAGCACTACCACCATTAGCATTTTTATCTCTGGTTCTGTCAGTAACGTAGTTTCCATCAGTATCATTATAACCATAAACTAATAAAACCTTACTAGCGTCGTTAGGATCTAAATCAGTTTGTTTTAGTGCATTCCACACACCAGGAGTGTAAGATAAATTGGTTGTATGTGTATTGATAATTTTTGTAGCTAATTCATTTTTTAATGCTGAACCAGATAAATTCAAGTTTACATCGTTATAATATGAAGGGATTTGAGAAAAAACCGATAAAGAAGCTATCAATAAAAAGAAGAGGAGTAATTTATGTTTCATAATATTTTCTTGAAATGTTAAAATTTTGTTAACCTGTTACAAATCAATAAAAAATATAATTTTCCAATGTTACCAAAAGGTTAATAATCAGTTGTATATCTTTTGTAGATAACTAGTTTATAGTTTTTCCTTTATTTTGCGTAAATTTGCACGCTAAAATTAGAGATTGATTATGAAGATATCATACAATTGGTTACAACAATTTTTACAAACAGATTGGGAAGCTGAGAAAACAGGTGAGTTATTAACTGATTTGGGTCTTGAAGTTGAAGGAATAGAAACTGTAGAGAGTATTAAAGGAAGCCTAAAAGGAGTTGTCGTAGGAGAGGTGAAAACTTGTGAAAAGCATGAAAATGCAGACAAGCTAAAAGTTACTACTGTTGATTTAGGAGATGGTAACCCTGTACAAATTGTATGCGGTGCACCAAATGTTGCGGCAGGTCAAAAAGTTCCTGTAGCTACAGTTGGGACTATATTGTATGATGAAAAAGGAGAAGGGTTTAAAATTAAAAAAGGAAAGATACGAGGAGAAGTAAGTCATGGGATGATTTGTGCTGAAGATGAATTAGGTTTAGGACAAAGTCATGATGGTATTATGGTGTTAGACGAGAGTTTGGTTCCAGGTACTCCGTGTTCAGAAGTTTTTAATATTGAAAAGGACCACGTTTTTGAAATTGGTTTAACACCAAACCGTGCAGATGCAATGAGTCATTACGGTGTTGCACGCGATTTAAGAGCTGGATTGATTCAACAAGGAACAAACATTGAATTGATTTCTCCATCTGTATCAGATTTTCATGTAGATGAACGTACTCATAAAATTGATATAGAAATAGAGGATAAGGATTTAGCACCTCGTTACTGTGGTATTACTATTAGTGATATTGAAGTAAAAGAATCGCCAGAGTGGATTCAAAATAGATTAAAAGCAATAGGCTTAGTTCCTAAAAACAATATTGTAGATATTACAAATTATGTTCTACATGAATTGGGACAGCCATTACACGCTTTTGATGCTTCCAAAATTAGAGGAGGAAAAGTAGTTGTTAAAACTTTAGAAGAAGGAACAAAGTTTACAACATTAGATGATGTAGAAAGAGAATTATCTTCTGAAGATATTATGATTTGTGATGCTGATGATAACCCATTGTGTATTGGTGGTGTATTTGGAGGAGCAAAATCAGGAGTTACAGAACATACAACTTCTATTTTCTTAGAAAGCGCCTATTTTAACCCTGTATCAGTAAGAAAAACAGCGAAACGCCACGGATTAAATACCGATGCGTCTTTCCGTTTTGAAAGAGGAATTGATATTAACACGACAAAATATGCTTTAAAGCGTGCTGCTTTATTAATTGAAGAATATGCAGGAGGAAAGATGTCTTCTGATATTTTAGACTTTTACCCCGTTAAGATTGAAGATTTTGAAGTATTCTTATCATTTGAAAATGCTTATAAGTTAATAGGGCAAGAAATTCCGAAAGAAACTATTAAAAAGATTTTAGCTTCATTAGATATTAAAATTAATAGTGTTACAGAAGCAGGTTTAGGTTTAGTAGTACCGTCTTACCGAGTAGATGTACAACGTGAAGCTGATATTATTGAAGAAATCTTACGTGTTTACGGATATAACAACATAGAGTTTTCTCATAAATTAAATACGTCAATTTCTTTTGATAGTGATAAAGACGTAAAAATTGAAAACATAGTAGCAGACCAGTTAACATCGTTAGGGTTTAACGAAACCATGGCAAACTCGTTAACGAAAGCTGATTATATTGAGTTGTCAGAGAACTTAAAAGCTGATTTCAACGTTGAAATGTTAAACCCATTAAGTAATGACTTAAAAGTAATGCGTCAATCATTACTGTTTAGTGGTTTAGAATCTGTAGCTTACAATATTAATAGAAAGAATAACTCATTAAAGTTTTATGAGTTTGGTAAAACCTATCATAAATACGAAAGTGGATACCAAGAAGACAAACATTTAACATTGTTTGTTACAGGAAACAGAACGCAAGATAGCTGGAAGGTAGCTACGCAAGTATCAGACTTCTTTTATGTTAAAGGAATTGTAACAGCCTTGTTAAGTCGTTTAGGAATTGAGAAGTTAAAAACCACCCCAACAAAAACAGATGTATTTTCTGAAGGTATTACCTTAAGTTTAGGGAAAACTAAGTTGGTAGAATTAGGTGTTGTAAAAAGAACAGTCTTAAAAGAGTTTTCGGTTAAACAAGAAGTATTATTCGCTGACTTTAATTGGCAGAATATTTTAAGTTTAGTAGGTAACAAAAACATAAAAGTAACTGATTTACCTAAATTCCCAGCTGTAAAGCGTGATTTAGCGTTGTTACTAGATAATACAATTGAGTTTAAAGAAATTTATAACTTAGCATTTCAATCAGAAAGAAAGCTTTTAAAAGAAGTTGATTTGTTTGATGTGTATGAAGGAGACAAATTACCAGAAGGTAAAAAGTCGTATGCAGTAAGTTTTGTATTGCAAGATGAAAACAAAACTTTAGCAGACAAACAAATAGATAAGATAATGCAGAAACTACAGCAAACATTCGAAAAGAGTTTAGACGCTGTATTACGATAATTCAGAAGCTCCATTTTTGGAGCTTTTTTTATATTTAACAACCGAAGATTATAATTACAACAATGTACAAATTACTTATTCGCCCATTTTTTTTCCTTTTTGATCCTGAAAAAATTCACCACTTTACATTTTCGTTAGTGAAGTTTTTATCGAAGATACCAGGAATGTTGTCTATTTTTAGAGGAATGTATCAAGTGAATGATAAAAAATTAGAGCGTAATTTATTCGGGTTAACTTTTAAAAATCCAGTAGGGTTAGCAGCTGGATTTGATAAAAATGCAGTTTTGTATAATGAGTTAGCTAATTTTGGTTTTGGTTTTGTTGAAATTGGTACGGTTACACCTAAAGGTCAAGTAGGAAACCCGAAGAAACGTTTATTCCGCTTAAAAGATGATAAAGGAATTATCAATAGAATGGGATTTAATAACGAAGGGTTAGAAGCAGCCATTGAACAATTAAAAAAGAACAAGGGAAAAATTATTATAGGAGGAAATATTGGAAAAAACACCAATACAGCTCCTGAAAACTACACAGAAGATTACGTAACGTGTTTTAAAGGGTTACATCCATATGTAGATTATTTTGTATTGAATGTAAGTTGTCCAAACGTATCTAGTCACGCAAAGTTAGAAGATGTTGATTATTTAAAGGAATTAATCACTGAGGTGCAAAAGATTGGTAAAGAATTATCGGTTGCTGAGCGTAGTCGAAGCAAACCAATTTTATTAAAGATTGCACCAGATTTAAACAATCAACAATTAGATGAAATTATTGAGTTGGTAGCAGAAACTAAGATTGACGGAGTTATAGCGTCGAATACTTCAGTAAATAGAGATAATTTAAAAGCTTCTAAAAAACGTTTACAAGAAATAGGTAACGGTGGTGTAAGCGGGCAACCGGTTAAAAATAGAAGTACCAAAGTAATTCAATACTTAGCAGATAATTCTAATAAAGCATTTCCAATTGTTGGGGTAGGAGGCATTCATTCTGAAAAAGATGCCTTAGAGAAGTTTAAAGCAGGAGCAGATTTAGTTCAAATTTATACAGGATTTATTTACGAAGGACCTAGTTTGGTAAAAAGAATCAATAAAGCTATTTTAGCTGAAAGTTAATTTATGCTAGAAACCCTCATCTCTTTTGTATTAGCGACTGCTACTTTGGCTTTTTCTCCTGGACCTGATAATATTTTTGTATTAACCCAAAGTATTGTCAACGGTAAAAAATATGGATTGGCTACCGTTGTTGGCTTAATGACAGGGTGTATCATTCATACAACTCTAGTTGCTTTTGGAGTTTCAGAAATCATCAATCAGAACCCGAGTTTATTTTTTATTATTAAATTATTCGGAGCAGGATATTTGTTGTATCTAGCATATCAAGTGTATAAAAGCGACGCAAAAATTGCTTTTTCTACAGATAATGTTCAGAAAAAATCAACATTACAATTATTCAAAACAGGTTTTTGGATGAATGTATTAAACCCTAAGGTTACGATTTTTTTCTTAGCATTTTTTCCTCAGTTTTTATTTTCTGACACCTTGTCAAATGTTATCCAGTTTTATGTATTAGGTGGTTTGTTTATTTTAATATCGTTTGTAATCTTTTCTTCAATAGCTATTTTAGCAGGAAAAATTTCCGATTACATCAAACAACATAATAAAATAGGAGTATATTTAAAATGGGCGCAGATTGTAGTTTTTGTAGGTATTGCTCTGTTGATTTTAGTGTAAACTTAACACCAATTATTTCTAATTAATAATTGCTCAATATGAGCATAATGATGGTTACAATGCCAAGCATAAATACCTATATTTTCTTTTAAACTGACTTCTTCATTTCCGTCAGGATGGATAAACGATTTATTTAATTCATCTTCAGTTAAACCTTTTAAGAAGTAAACCCATTTAGCGTGTAAAGCTTTCAAAACATCTAAAGAAAGTTGTATTGGAGCATTTTTTGAATCAAACAGTTCAGCCCAACGGTCTTCAAAATACGCTTTTATAACAGGTTTGTCTTCCGTAAGAGTCCATTTAAAACGTGTGTAAGAGTTATGATGACTATCGGCACAATGATGGATTACTTGTCGGATAGTCCAACCATTTTTTCTATATGAAGTGTCTAATTGTTCTTCAGATAAATTAGAAACTAGTTTTTCCAGCCCTTCAGGAAAGTTTTCAATTATAGCAATCCATTCAGCAAGGAGTTCAGAAGAAATTTCATTAGGAATGTTAGGTTTACCAATAGGGTATTTTAATTGCTTCATTACTCTTGATTTTTTGAAGTCAGTTTTTCTAAGTTTCTCTTAGAGCTTCTGTTTTCAGGATTGATGGTAAGTGCTTTTTTATAGTATTCAATAGCTTTTACAGTGTCTTTCATTTTTGCATAAGCATCTCCAGTACTATCGTAGGTATTAGAACTATTAGGGTATAGTTCAATATTAATTTTAAAAACATTAATAGCATTTTCAAACTCATCTTTTCTAAGATATTGATATCCTAATCTATTTAAGTTTCGCTCTCTAATTACGGGGCTTAAACTATCTTTTATTTTAATGGCTTTATAACCTTTTAGAGCTGCTTCAAAATTACCATCAGCCAAATGTTCGCTTGGTGTTTTTTCTCCTTTTTTTAGTTTTTTAAATACATATTTTTTGCCTTCATGTTCACGTTTTACAGCCAACTCAATTTTATTATGAGAAGTATTAAAAATTAGCTTTTCATTCAATTCTCGAACATAAAAAGAAGAATCATTAACTTTTAAAGGCTCTAAATTTTGATTACGCCATTTTATGAGTAATTTATTAGTATCATCAAAAGTAACTTCTATAATTTCATCAGCATTAAAATAATAGCGTCCAGCGGCTTTTTTTATAAATTCTGGGGAGTTTGATTTAGAAGTACAACTAGCAAATACTAGTATAAAGGAAAGGAATAAAAGTTTAATTTTCATTTTTTTGTTAGTTTTTATTGAAAATGATATTAGTAAGACGACTCGGAATAAAATAAGTTACAATTTAAGTTATTTATAGCTTTTGTTGGCATAAGAATTGAATTATAGATAGTAAGATAAGTATAAAGATGATTGTATTCTTTTGTTTATCAGTAATTTATGATTTTAAAAAAGTGGTTTTCTTTAAAAGGAAAATTAAGAAGTGCCACTATGACAGAATAAGTAAGATATGAGCAAATCAAAAATATTACATTTAGACAATTTGTCGCTTCAAGATGTTTTTAATGAAGATTCAGAATTAATTCCATTATTAACACCAGAAGATGAAGAATTAATAAATAAAGAAAGTATTCCTGAAGAGTTACCAATTCTTCCGCTACGTAATACGGTATTATTTCCTGGGGTTGTGATACCAATTACTGCAGGTAGAGATAAATCTATTCAGTTAATTAAAGATGCAAATAAAGGAGATAAAGTTGTTGGAGTAGTTGCACAAAGAAATAGCGAAGTTGAAGATCCTGGGTTAGATGATATTTATCAAACAGGTGTCGTAGCGCAAATATTACGTGTGTTAAAAATGCCTGATGGTAACACAACGGTTATTATTCAAGGTAAAAAGCGTTTTGAAATAGAAGAAATTACGCAAGAACAGCCTTATTTAAAAGCAAAGGTAAAAGAAGCTATTGATGAGCGAGAAATTGATGATCAAAAAGAATTTGATGCAATTATCGAATCGATTAAAGATTTAGCATTAGAGGTAATTAAAGAAAACCCAATGTTGCCTTCAGAAGCATCATTTGCGATAAAAAATATTCAATCTAGTTCGTTTTTGGTGAATTTTATTTCATCAAATATGGAGTTAAGCGTAGCGCAAAAACAAGTATTGTTAGAGAAAGATAACTTAAAAGAACGTGCGTTGTTAACTTTAAAGAATTTAGATAAAGAGCTTCAAAAATTACAGCTACGTAACGATATTCAGTCTAAAACACGTTCTGATTTAGACCAGCAACAACGTGAGTATTACTTAAACCAACAATTAAAAACCATTCAAGATGAACTAGGAGGTGTTTCTCATGAGCAAGAGCTAGATGAAATGCGTACTAAAGCAAAGTCGAAAAAATGGAGTAAAGAGGTTGGTGAAACTTTTGATAAAGAGTTAAGTCGTTTAAAGCGTATGAATCCTCAAATGGCGGAATACGGTGTACAACGCAACTATTTAGAGTTAATGTTAGAGTTGCCTTGGGGCGAATATTCTAAAGATAAGTTTGACTTAAAAAGAGCTCAAAAAATACTGGATAGAGACCATTTCGGTTTAGAAAAAGTAAAAGAACGTATTATAGAACATTTAGCTGTTTTAAAATTACGTGGAGATATGAAGTCGCCAATTATTTGCTTGTATGGTCCTCCAGGAGTAGGTAAAACATCGTTAGGTAAATCGGTTGCAGAAGCATTAGGTCGCAAATATGTACGTATGTCTTTAGGTGGTTTACGTGATGAAGCTGAAATTCGCGGACACCGTAAAACGTATATTGGAGCGATGCCAGGGCGTTTAATTCAAAATATCAAAAAAGCAGGGAATTCAAACCCAGTATTTGTTTTAGATGAGATTGATAAACTAAGTCAAAGCCACCAAGGAGATCCTTCTTCTGCTATGTTAGAAGTATTGGATCCAGAACAAAATACAGCGTTTTATGATAACTATTTAGAAGTAGGATACGACCTTTCTAAAGTATTATTTATAGCTACAGCAAATAATATCAGTCAGATTCCATGGGCATTGCGTGATCGTATGGAGATTATTAATGTAACTGGTTATACCATTGAAGAAAAAGTAGAAATAGCTAAAAAATACTTGTTTCCAAAACAATTAAAAGAGCACGGTTTATCAAAAGAACACTTAAATGTTGGTAAAAAACAAATTGAGAAAATTGTAGAAGGATATACTCGTGAATCTGGGGTTCGTGGTTTGGAAAAACAAGTGGCTAAGGTAGTTCGTTTTGCTGCAAAATCTATTGCAATGGAAGAGGAGTATAATGTTACGTTGACTAATGAGGATATTGAAACTATTTTAGGGCCTGCACGTTTAGAACGTGATAAATATGAAAGTAACGATGTTGCGGGAGTAGTTACAGGATTGGCTTGGACGAGTGTTGGAGGAGATATATTATTTATAGAGTCTATCATTTCTAAAGGAAAAGGGAACCTTTCAATTACGGGGAATTTGGGTACCGTCATGAAAGAATCATCAACCATTGCCATGAAATATATCAAATCAAATGCTGAAGAGTTTGGTATTAACCCTGAAGTGTTAGATAAATATGATGTACATATTCACGTACCAGAAGGCGCTACTCCTAAAGATGGACCAAGTGCTGGTATTACAATGTTAACATCATTAGTATCTGTATTTACGCAACGTAGGGTGAAAAATAAACTAGCAATGACTGGTGAAATTACTTTACGTGGTAAAGTGTTACCAGTAGGTGGAATTAAAGAAAAAATATTAGCGGCGAAACGAGCTAATATTAAAGAAATTATTTTGTGTGTTGATAATAAAAGAGATATAGAAGAAATAAAAGAGAGTTACTTAAAAGGATTAACATTCCATTATGTAACTGACATGAGCGAGGTAATTGATATTGCACTTACCAAGCAAAAAGCTAAAAATGCTAAGAAATTAGTGTAAAAGTTTTAAGCTTAACGTAAACTTTAAAAATAAAAACAACCAGTATACCCTAAAAGATATACTGGTTGTTCTACAAAATATGGCAATATTTATTTTTTAAAGTCTTCTGGCGTATCATCTATTTCAGCTTCACACCAACAGCCTAACCAGTTACATCTTAGTACTTGACCTCTTGGGCATGAAATTTGACCTCCATTAATAGTTACTTGTTCTGTTTTATTTAAAACATTACCTAAATTTGAAATTGACTTTAACATAATTAATTGATTTTAGTTATTAATATTTTAATGACCTTTTATCTCAATAGACTCTTCAATATGTTCTGATTGGCACAAACACCTTATTCAGTTACATTTTAAAAAAGCCGCCTTTTATTTTTAAATTACCTTACGAAATCATCACCTGGTTGAAGGTAAGACTGACACCAACAAGATACCATAGGAGGTGTACCAATACATGTATATACTGTATGGTCAGGACACTGTAGTATTCCCCCATTGATTTCTCTTTGTTCTGATTTATTCAAAACGTTTCCTAAGTTTGAAATTGATTTTAACATAATTAATTAGTTTTTAATAATCAAAAAAATCAAAGTCAATAGGTTCTTCAATAGGTTCTTCAATATGTTCTGATTCACACCAGCATCTTATCCAGTCACATTTTAAATAATACCCTCTAGGGCATACAATTTGCCCTCCATTAACTTCTCTTTGTTCTGATTTATTTAAAACGTTTCCTAAGTTTGAAATTGATTTTAACATGGTTACTTAATTTTAATTTTCCTTACTCTATTTATATGCTTTTCAGGTTCGGCATTTAAGAATTATGTATTACAAATATTGGGAGTTTGATAGAGGAAATGAAGTGTATTAAGTGACTATTTAAGAAAAAAGCAGGTACTATTTAAAAAAAATGGCACTATTAATATGTGGTTAAGTTGCTGTTTGTTAGTGTTTTGTTTGTCTTGTTAAAGAATGAGAGTGATAAAAATAAAAACAACAGATAAAAAAATTAACTTTACCTAAACTGAAAAATTAAAACTTATGAAATATTTATCTATTGAGTTGTTAACAAAGTATGAATTAACATCAGAAGAAAAGATTAAAATATTTGCAGGAGATCCAATTGAGGCACCTGCTAATAAAATAGATTTTGGAGGACCAGATACAGATGGAGAAGAAGATTGTTTACCTCCACCTCCTGGAGATGATAGTAAAGATAAATGCTATGAGTACAAATTTTTTAGTATTTACAGATAATTATAACATTATAACTCCTTATCAATTTTTTCTATAAATTGATAAGGAGTTATACCTATATGTTTTTTGAAAATTCGAGTAAAGGACTTAGAGTTCTTGTATCCAGCTATTTCTCCAATAGCTTGAGTTGTATAAGATCTCACTTTCTTGTCATTGCTTAATACTCCAATAATATAATTAATTCGTAACTCATTTGTATAATCATTAAAGCTCATTTTTTTATAATCTTTAATTATTTTTGATAAATAAGTGGTGTTAGTGCCTATTTTTTTAGCTGCATTGTACAGGTTAAATTCTTCCTTTAAAAAATATTTTTTCTCTTCTATTTTTAATAAGCCACTAATAATTTGTTGGTGTTGCTCATCTTTTATTTTTAAAGGACTAGATAATGAAAAAGGCTTTTCAGTCAGGTCTTCTTTTTTTGAAATTTTACTTAACAGTTCGTTTAATTTTTTCTTTGCTTTCTTTTTTTCTTTAGTGTTTTTAAATACTAAAAAGGTGATAAATAGCACAATAGTAATTAAACCAATAACTATGATTTCGTAATAAAAACTCTTTTTAGTACTATCTTCTTTTAAGTCTTTTATTTTTTGATCAAAATCAACTTTAATTGCTTCTTTAAATTGCTTTCTATCTCTTAATGAAACTTTAGAATGATTACGTACATATGTGTTTAAGTAATAATTGGCAGAGTCTACTTTATTTTGATAAGTGTAAATCTGTGAAAGATATCCATGCATTTTTATATAATTATCATCTAGGATGGTATCTTTTTTAATATTGAGGGCAGTTAAAAAGTTTTGTTTAGCCTTTTCAAAATTATTTAAGCTATAATAGTTTAAACCATTATTGTAGTAACCCTTATATAAATAAGATTGTGATTTGCTTTTTTCAAATAACTCTAAACTTTTTTCAAGAAAAGAACTAGCTTTAGTATATTCCTTTTTTAAATTATACACAGTACCGATACCATAATAAACTTTACCAGTATAATAGTTATTAAGGTTGAACTCTTTTGTTTTTAATATCGAACTATAGTAATGTAAAGAAGAGTCTGCATACTGCTGCTTTTCTTTATCGTTTTTATATAAAGTAGCGTAGATGGCAGCAACATTAAACATTCTTTTATATTTACTACTATAATATTTGTTTGAAAGAATCTCTTTGTTCGCTTCTATAAGTTCAAGTGTTTCTTTTGCTTTGCTAAGAGCTTTACCAAGCTCTTCCATGTCTTGATAAATAAGTGCGATATTTCCTTTTATCTTAATAGTTCGCCCAATATCTTTAGCTAACAAAGCATAATTTTCGGCTGTAATATAATTTTGTAAGGCAGGTTTAATTAACTTTCTTCTTTTATTAGAGTTACCTAACAGAATATGTATATCGAATAGTAATGGGAAGTTTTTATTGATTTTAGCTATCTTGGGTAGATATTTATTTATACTGTCTTTAAAAGAAATATTTATTGATTGTTTTTCTCTTACTTTTAAATATTCTATAGCTGCATATCCAAAAGTTTTATAAGCGGTATTATTACTTAGTAAAAGCTTGTCCATATAGTATAGAGAACTATCAACACCAATTTCTCTATTGAGGTAGAACTTTTTTTTAAAATTTTCTAAATCACTCTCGTTATATTCTTTTTTTGTTTGAGAATAAGATACAATGCAAGTAAAAATCACTAAGAAGAGAAACGAAATTTTTTTAGACATGATTTTTAGAAGGATTATAAATTAATATGAACTGCAAAATAAAAAATATTTAAAGAAATTAATCATTAAAGAGTTGGTTGTTTACTTCTTTTTTGATGATTTATAGAGTATTAGTGTTTAGAGAATCAAATTTGAAAACTTTTTTCTTATGCAATGGTTTTGTAAAAGAAGTATTCTGGAGAATAAATGATAAGATAAGATACTTTTTATGGGTAAAAAGCGTTGTTGTTTTAGTTATATTTAAAAATTGAAAACAATATCAAACGTAAACCCTTAAATTTCATGAAAAAACTTTTTTTATTAACAGGTCTTTTATTTTCTGTAGCCTCGTACTCTCAAATTGAATTTATTGAAACTACTAAAACTGAAATAGTAGGAAAAATAGAATATGTTTATTTAGAGAAAATAGGGGATAAAGCTTATAACTTTTATTATAAGAATATTAATGACCCTATCCATGAATATGTTCATTTTTCATTTAAAAACTTAGATAATGATGTAGAAAAGTTACATCAAATAATTGTAAAAGGTTTTGAAGAAAATCCTAGAGACCCGTATAAAATTAAAGCAAATGGAGATGTAATCTGGTTAAAATATACTAAAGTTGATGGAGTTGTTATGCTACAGATTCAACAGTATGTAAGTAGAGATCCAGATATTATGACGGTTTCTAAATTACTTACTTATGAAGAAGTAAATAAGTTATTTAGTAAGTAATAATTAAGATGATGAGTTATAAAAAAAGCAGCTTTTAAGGCTGCTTTTTTTATTGGGTTTAGATAATCTTTATTAATTTTTTGCTTTATTTTTAAAAGCATCAAACTTGTTTGTTGTTTGCTTAGGCCAACTGTTGTTTGAAGTATCAATATCAGCAGTTTCTAAATCAGGATCTATAACAATGCTTTTAATTTCTTGAGAAGAAGTAAATACTCTTTTTACTTTATGCTCATCTTTTTTCCATATTTGAGCAGGAAAAGTTTCACGTTTTTTAGAACCATCAGCATAGGTTAATTCTACAATAATAGGCATAACTAAACCACCTGGTTTTTCAAACTCAACCTGATACATATAGTTGGGAATATCTTCTAAATTGGCTTTCTTGTCTGAAGGTAAACCACTAATATATGTTTCTATTTCAGATTTATCAGCATCTTTCTTTTCAGTAGTTAAATAAACTAACTTACCCAATCGAGCAAAGTAAGAAGGGTATTGCTGTTGTATTTTTTTAGTTTCCTCGTTTGGTTTATTAGTTAAGTATAAAGGCTTAACCTCTTTAATTCCAATATCAGTATAATCAGTGGTGTAGAACCAACCTCTCCAAAACCAGTCTAAATCCATACCAGAAGCATCTTCCATAGTTCTAAAGAAATCGGCAGGAGTAGGGTGCTTAAACATCCATCTTTTAGAGTATGTTCTAAAAGCGTAGTCGAATAATTCAGGTCCCATAATTGTTTGACGTAACATATATAAACCAGCGGCTGGTTTTGTGTAAGCATTAGGTCCGAAATTATGTACATAATCACCTTGAGACATAATAGGGCTTAATTTATTTTGATCTAAACTCATGTAACGAACAATATCTTTAGGTAAATTACCAGTGTTGAAGTTTGGGTCGTAATCTAACTCAGCTAAAATTTCTACAAAAGAATTCAATCCTTCATCCATCCATGTCCATTGACGCTCATCAGAGTTTACAATCATAGGGAAGAAGTTATGGCCAACCTCATGAGTAATTACTCCAATCATTCCGTTTTTAACCCTATCAGAATAGGTTCCATCAGGGTTTGGACGGCCGTAGTTAAAACAAATCATTGGATATTCCATTCCTTGACGCTTAGCGTGTACTGATACTGCTTTAGAGTATGGATAATCAAAAGTCATTTTTGAATACTCTTCTAACGTATTAGCAACAACACGAGTAGAGTGCTCTTCCCATAACGGATTTCCTTCTTTTGGGTATAAAGACAGCGCCATAATAGTTTTACCGTTAATATTTACAGCCATAGCATCCCAAATATATTTTCTTGATGAAGCAAAAGCAAAGTCACGTACTTTGTTAGCTTTAAAATGCCAAGTTTTAGTTTTAGTAGTTCTTTGTTTTTCGTTTTCTTCAGCTTCTTTTTGGGTAACAATAAATACTGGATCTTTAAAAGACTTTCTAGCTTTTTCAAAACGTTTACGTTGTTCTCTATTTAGTACCTCTTTTTCATTTTGTAATTCACCAGTAGCATCTAAAATATGGTCAGCAGGAACTGTAATTTTTACATTGTAATCACCAAACTCTAAAGCCCATTCACTACGCCCCCAGAACTGCATGTTTTGCCACCCTTCAACATTATTATAAACACATAATCTTGGGAAAAACTGAGCAATGGTGTAGTTCTTATTTCCGTCAGGAAAAGATTCAAAACCAGAGCGACCACCATCTTCAACAGAGTTGTTAATTAAGTAGTTCCACTTTATTTTGAATTTGAAAACTTCACCAGGAGCTAATGGTTTAGGTAAGTTAATACGCATCATCGTACGATTAATAGTATGAGGTAAATCTCTACCATCAGCATATTTTACGGCTTCAATATTAAAACCAAATGCTTTTGGCTTATCCATATTGTCACTCACAAACTTATCAGGGGTTTGAAAACTTCTTGCTGCATTAGATTCTGCTAATGGAGATTTAGAATCTGGAGCTCGCATATTTTGATCTAACTGTAACCATAAATATTCTAAATGGTCTTTAGAGTTGTTGTGGTAAGTAATATCTTCATCTCCATATAATCTATCTGTAGCTTCATCTAAGCGTAAGTTCATTACATAGTCAACTTTTTGTTGCGTATATGCATGACCTGGCGCTCCTGATGCTGTACGTTGATCGTTAGGAGTTGCTAATACATCTTTTAATTGTCGAAATTTGTTTTGGTCGGTGTGACCTTGTTGACGTTCTTTTTTAGGAGCTTCTTGGGCAAATAAAGAAGCTGATACAAAGAGCGCTGAAAATAATAGCGTAGAATATTTTCTCATTATATGCTTATTAGTTTTTGAATAAATAAGCGGAAAGTTAATGAAATCTTATTACTAAAAAAGAAGCTTTATTAAAAATTTAACAAACCTTTATCATTATCGCTCGATAAAAACAAACTTTTACGCTCTTTTTTAACAGTTGCTTTAATAAGGTTTTGTTGATCAGGGAAATGGTCTACTAAAATATCGTTTTCTATTTTTATTGACTTTGGTAATGAAACATCTTCTATCTCTAAATAAAAGTAAACAATATTTCCGTCGTATTCTTTCCCTATAAATTTATAGACTGCTTCTTTATTATTAATAGTTACTTTAAAATGAGTTTTTAAGTATTTGTAATAATATTCATTAATAGATGGTAACTCGTTTTTAGTAGCAATTTGTAGGTTGGTGTTGTAATCTTTATTTATAGCGAGCTCAATATCATCCATAAAAACATTCATAATCATTTGTACGCTTTGGGTATCTTCTCTGTATTCAATTTCAGTTAATGCAACATAGTATTTATGGAGAGTGAACGATAGTAAGGGAAGTACTAATAAGAGGACAAAAAGTTTTTTCATGGTTGATAAAGGTCAATTATTGCGCCAAATTAGTGTTTCTCAATAATTTTAAGGTATCCTGTATGTTCTTTTCTAAAGATTTTAATAACTTTTAACACTTCACGGTTTTGATACAGTTTTTCTATTCCTAGCGGATTACAATATTCTAAAAAGTGATAATACTTATCAACAGGAATTTTAAGTTCAACAAAAAAGAAATCTACCCCTAATTCACTTAACAATTTAGCGGGCATATTTTCTTTAAAAGCTAACTCTTTACGAAGTTTCCATAGTTTTTCTGAGTCTTTCACAGGAAACGTATTAGTGGTCCCCATACCTTCAAAAGCTTTTGTAGGGTCAACTCTAACCACATTGGGCTTTACGTGTTTACTTATATAATCGTTTGAATGATAATTACTATAATTAACATTTGAGAAGTCAGTAGCGCTGCTAGCCTTTTCTAAATTTTTATCTTGTTTTACCTTTCTAAGGTCTTTGGCAAGTTCACCTGAAAGTTCATTGTTTCTTAATAAAACTTCATCTAGTTCATAATCTTGTTTTTCAAGAGTAGTTCTTTTTCTATAGGTGTTAAAATCGGCTTTGGTTAACTTTTCATTAATAGTTTTATAGCCTATACTACTATATCTAATAGAATCTGTAGGTCTAGCGAAAAGCCTATATTCTCCATTCTCGTTAGAAAATGTAGCTTGATTTGTTGAAAAGTTAACAATATGAGCATTTTCTAACCCACCATTTTCATCATAAACAATTCCAAAAAGTGTTTTTCGTTCTTCTTGTGCGAATACTAGTTGAGATAAGAATAATAAGACAATTAGAGCTTTCTTCATAATATTTATAGGTTACGTTAACGTACACACCTAAAGGTACAAAATATTTTAAGAAAGTGTAGTGAAAATTATCCTGTAAAAAGGTAGGACTTTAGTTATAAGTTTTAGGGTTTAGCTTTTTAAAAACCTCAGCTTTCTTTTGTAAAAATTCTATCATTGTAACCTCATTATGTAGGTAAAAAGGAGTGAAGTCATCTGCTGATTCAGCAAAATGAATAAACCTGTCAATATCTTCTTTTAGTATGTTTAGTTCGTGTTGAATGAGTATGTGGTAATTACTGCGTATGTTTTCTATTCTTTTTTCTCTATCTTCAATAGCTTTATTTTTTTTTAATTTTCTCAGTCTTCCTGATATTGAATTAATAATATAATCTGTAGATAAAACAAACCCTAGGCCTTCAAGTTTCATGGGACGTCCTCCCATTCCAGTATAGAGCCTTCTTTCAGCAGGGGTAAGTATTCTAGAACCTGCAAAAGGTAGTTTTAATGTTTCGGCATTTATTTCTTTTTCAGATTTTATATGTTTTGAGTCAGAAGAAATATACCCGAGTAAATTATGTTTTTTTACTTCGACTTCATCCAGCTCAATAGGTACTTTTTTTAGTAGGATACTATTTTCTTGTATTCCGAAGTGATTAACACCTACCATAAATTTTTTAGTTTCATAACCTACGAACGTAATTTGTATAGTATCATTTGCTTTGGCCAAAATTCTAAATTCACCATTATTATTAGTAAAAGTTCCTTGTTTAGTGTTAAGGTTTATAATATGTGCGTTAGGAACAGTACTTACTTCATCTTGTATGGTAGCGTAAAAGAATTTTCTACTTTCTTGTGCGGTAGCTTTTATTATAAAAAACAGACAAATAATTGAAGGGAGTATATTTTTCATGTGTTTAGTTATTAATTACTTTTAAATAACTCTTACTTTCTTGCTGTAAGATAGCAATCACTTTTAAAAGTTGTTGTTCTTTATATAATTTTTCTATACCTAGTGGATTGCAATATTCTAAAAAATGAAGATACTTGCCTTTAGGTATTTTTAGCTCTTTAAAAAAGAAAGATTCTCCAAATGCTGAGAGCAGCATTTTAGGAAAACGTTCTTTAAATGTTATTGTTTTTCGGGTTCTTTTTAGCTGTTCAGAATAACTATCTTTTCCTAAACTAATTGCGCCTCCAACACCAGCAAATTTAGCTGTGGGATCGGTTACTTTCCTCATATTTGGGGCTTTCATTTTATCAATCTCATCAATGGGCATAATAATAGGGTCTTGAAAATTAATCATAGAAAAATCAATAGCCTTTTTAGCTTTTTCCATACCAATATCTTTAGGTGTTTGTTTAGTATCTATAGCAAGTGAACCTATTAAGTTGTGTTTTTTTACTTCCACTTCATCCAATTCAAAAGGAACTTTAACTAGGGTAATTTTATTTTCTTGTATTCCAAAATGAGTATGGGTAAGCTTAATTTTTTTGGTTTCGTATCCTACAAAAGAAATCTGCAAAGTATCGTTAGGTTTTGCTAAAATTCTAAACTCACCAAAATCGGTACTAAATGTACCTTGTTGGGTATTTAGGTTGATAATATGAGCGTTGGGTATAGCACCAAGTTCATCATTTAAAGTTCCGTAAACGAATTTTCGTTTTTGTTGAGCTGTAGCTCCTAAAGTAATTAGTAGTAAAAGTGTGATGGGTAGTTGTTTAATCATGCAATTATTTTTTGGTAACTCTTATGTTTTCATTTTCTAATAGGTAAGGGGAGGATTTACTATTTTCAATTAAAACCGCAGTAAGTTCTAAAACTTTATCTTTTTTATATAGGTTTATAATTCCTTTAGAAATACAGGCTTGTAAAAACTGATTGATGTGTTCTTTCTTTATTTTTAGTTGACGTATAAAAAAACCATCTGTAAAGTGTTTTCTAATTTTTTCAATATTTCTATCTTCAACAGTAATCTTTTTTAATTGTTTTTTTCGTTTGTTTGTTCCGTTAAGCGCATTTATAAGCCCCGTTACACTAATGGCTAAGCCCGATTCTATTTTTACTGTTTTTTCGTCTTTAGTTTGTATTACGTTAGCATAAGGTAGTTTTAAGGTTTTAGCATTTACAACAGGGGCGTTGTTAAGAATGTCGGGATCAATTTCTAAAATACTTCTTTGCTTTTCAAGCACAACTTCATCTAACATGTGCGTTTTACTATCAACAAAAATTACAATGTTTTTAGCTTTTATATGCTCTTTGGTAAGGGTAACCTCTTTAAACTCTAGGTTTAAGTGAGAAACCAATAAGGTGTTGTTTTCAGAAGCTAAAATTTCAAAGCGTCCGTTTTCATTAGAAACAGCACCAAGCGTTAGTTTTTTATTAATAATATGTACATCTTGCGTAGCAATACTATCTATAAACACAGTACCCGTAATAATTTTAGGGGTGTTTTGAGCAATTATAGCACAGGTAGTTATGGTAAAAAGAACAAGTAACAATTTTCTCATATCACAAATAAACTACCTACTTGTCTTAAAAATGTTTTAAGGACATGGTAAATTTTTGTTAAACAAAGAAAAAGACCGTTTGAAAATTAATTTTCAAACGGTCTTATAGTTTTTAATGTACGTTAGAAACTTATCTTTCTAATATAACTGTAGCATTACCTACAATTTTTACCCCAACACCTTGAACTGTTTGAGTTTCATTTATTTTTTGTTTTAAGACAAGCTTGTTTTCTGTATATGAATCAATAATCATTTCAGAAGAAACACCATTACTCTTTGTAATAAGTTTATTTCCTTTAATTTCCCACTCACCAGATTCTAGGTCCATAATAGAACTCGATTCTGTTTCTTGAGTTTCTACTTCTCCATTAGTATTTGTTTTGGTAACAAGGGTAAGAGATCCTTCTGTAGAGTATTCGTTAGGGTTCTCAGAAAAGGTCATTGAAAAATTGTAATTTTTACCATAAACAGCTGTTGTGCTATTAACAGTATTTCCTTGATAAGAAAACTTATTAGTTACATTTGAGGTTAAATCAATTAAGTTCCACTTACCTATAAGGTCTTCGTTTGAAATTTCTACCAAATCATTGCTGTCAGAACAAGAAAATAGAAGAAAAGAGATACTGAATACAAAAAGTATTTTTTTCATAGTTTTTAATTTTTTTAATTATTGAAATCAAAAGTCATATTTTTGATTGAATAAACAAAGAAAAAAATGAAAAAACTACTTATAGCAAGCACATCTACCGTTCATGGTAGCGGGTACCTAGCATATATTTTACCAATCTTAACTAACTTTTTTAAAGAAGCCTCTACCATATTATTTATACCGTATGCACGAGCAAGCGGAAAAACTTATGATGAATATACTGAAATAGCTCGTAAGGCTTTTGCAACAATTAATAAAGAGGTAAAAGGGATTCACGAGTTTGATAATCCGAAGGAAGCTGTTCAGCAAGCCGAGGCTATTTTTACAGGAGGAGGTAATACGTTTGAGTTAGTAAATCAACTATATAAAAACGATATACTTTCTGATTTAACTACAGCGGTTGAAAACGGAACTCCGTATTTAGGTACCAGTGCAGGAAGTAATATTTGTGGAGTAACGATGATGAACACCAACGATATGCCTATTGTATATCCACCAAGTTTTAAAACCTTAGGGTTTATTCCGTTTAATATCAACGCACATTATTTAGACCCAAATCCAGATTCTACGCACATGGGTGAAACGCGTGAAACACGTATTAAAGAATATCATGTATTTAATGAAACACCTGTGCTAGGGTTACGTGAAGGTAGCTGGCTAGAGGTTAACGGAGATTCAATTATATTACGAGGAACTTACACCGCACGTTTATTTAAACAAGGAAAGGAAGCTGAGGAGTTAGCCACAAATACAGAGGTTAGCCAGTATTTTTAATACACTTTTATAGTACTTAGCTTACAAAAGAAAACTCCAAATAACAGTTTGGAGTTTTTTTGTTTTATACCATAAGTTTATGGTTATTTTACTAAAAAAGCATTGTTTTGTTGTATAAGTTAGTATTGTTTTGTAGATATTGTTAAAATATTCTAAATAAATAATAAGCGTTTAAAAAAAATATTATTTTAGCGATGCTATAAAAAGATTTAGACGAATGTAAATTGCTATAACAATACAATCACCTAATCTTTATATTTCAAATTCCTCTTAAAATTAGCATACGTTTACTTACAAACGAATGCCTAACACTATTTTAGTACGTTGTGTTTTGGCATGTTTTAAAGGTAAACGTTATTGAAAAAGTAACTTAAATTAAAAATTGATATTATGAAGTATTATTTATCAGAAAACAGATTAACAGATGAAGCAAACTATGTAGCACGTGTATTAACAGAGCGTACTATTAACCAAGACGAGCTTATTGAAAAAATGTTGAGTAAACGAAATTTAGTAAGCAAAACCGACATTGTAGCGGTATTAAACTCGTATTACGAAGAAATTATTGAATCTATAGAAGAAGGCGATAACATTAATTTACCTATAGTAAACATAGGCTATTCTATTTCTGGGGTTTTTGATACAGAGGAAGACAGTTTTAACCCCGATGTTCATAAACTACACGTAAACTTGAATAGCGGAAAACTTATTAATGAGGTAAAAGAAGACATTCCGCTGCAAAAAATAACAGCACCTATTACCAGTACTTTAATTAACAACTGTAAAGATATTATAAGCCAAACAACCAATACTACTATAACCTCTAACGGATTGTTTGAGTTAAACGGAGTTAGGTTAAAGGTGGATGGTGATAAAGACGAGGTAGGTTTGTATTTTGTTGCAGAAGACGGTACTGAAATCAAAGTACAATACCTAGCTCAAAATAGTTTTAAAAGAGTAATAGGGCAAGCACCTACTTTAGCAACGGGTACTTATAAAATTAGAATTAAAACGCAAGCTACCAATAATTCAGGGCAGTTTTTAAAAGAAGTACGTATTTCAGATGCACCATTTGTAGTAACAGCTGCATAATTATTAAGGGTAACAAGTCTTAAAAAACGCTGTAAACCTCATAAACACTCGTGTTTTATGAGGTTTTCTTTTTGTAATAAACACTTTACTATAAAAAATAATTAGGCAAGGAGTAATGCTCCCCTTATAAGGGGAATGACACTCCCCTTAGGCAAGGAGTAATACTCCCCTTATAAGGGGAGTGACACTCCTCTTAGGGAGGTAGTGTTATTTTAAGCTAGTACCACTAACCATTTTAATGTTAAAAAATGAAAGAACAACGTATGCTAAAAAAACTACTTTCTATAAAAACTATATAGGCTATCTTTGAAAAAATCCTATTTTTACGATATGGACATAAAATTGACAGAACAAGAGAAGATAAAAATCTTAAATTCCGATGATATCTACGGAATAATGCAAAAAATATTACTTCGTGAAAGTAAGATAGACCAAAACCGTGAACACTTTTGGGTTATAGGGCTAGAAAACAACAACCGTATTCTTTTTATTGAGTTAATAAGCTTAGGTACTATTAATGCAACTTTGGTAGAACCTATGGAGGTTTTTAGTCTTGCCTTACAAAAAAGAGCTGTAAAAATAATGTTATGTCATAACCACCCAAGTGGTGAGTTAACTCCGTCAGATAATGACAAAAACCTAACAGATAGGTTGATACAAGTAGGTATTATAGTAAACACACATGTAATAGACCATTTAATTATTTCTGATAAAAGCTATTTGAGTTTTGCTAATACTGGTCTTTTACAAGAATTAGAGAAAAGCACCAAATATGTTCCTAAATATGTACTGGAACAACGTCTTAAAAAAGAAGCTTCTGAAATAGCTAAACGTAATGAGAAAATAGAAATAGCTAAAAACTTGAAAAGGAAAGGTGTTGATACAAGTACTATTGCAGACTCCACAGGTCTTACCATTGAAGAGGTGGAGAAGCTGCGTGTTAGGAAGAAAAATTAATACTACTATACTATTAAATAAAAGAATATATAATATATGCCCACACTTAACTGGATAGGTAAAGAAAAAGTAATTAGCCACCACCAAGATGTACCATATCGAGTATTAGAGCACAAGTATGGTTTTACAGCCGAAAAAGGAGAGCAAAACGAACCTACCAAAAGCGGAAACAAAATAATACATGGAGATAATTTAGAAGCTTTAAAAAGCCTATTGCCTGAATACGAGGGTAAAATAAAGTGTATTTATATTGACCCACCCTATAATACAGGAAATGAAGGTTGGACTTATAATGATAATGTAAATCATCCTAAAATAAAAAGGTGGTTAGATGAAACGCTAAAAGCAAAAGAACAAGATAAAGTTGCAGCAATTGGGGTTGACGACTTAACTAGACACGATAAGTGGTTGTGTATGATGTATCCACGTTTAAAACTGTTACATAAACTTTTAGCTGATGATGGTGTAATTTTTATAAGTATTGATGATCATGAATTGGCACATTTACGTCTGCTAATGGATGAAATTTTTGGTAGAAATAATTTTATAGAATATTTCTGTTGGACTAAAACATCTACTCCACCTAGTTTAGCTAACAAATCAAGAAAGACAGTTGAATATATTATTTGCTATGAAAAGAAGAAAGACAACTTAAAATATAACGCTGAACTTTCTGATGGTGGTGATGCACCATTATTAAATTCAGGAAATCCACATGCAAAGATATTTTTTCCAAGAGAAAAAGTGTATTTCAAGTTGCCAGATGGAAAATATAAAGCAGGTCAATATGATAAGGCTTATCTTCATAAGGATATAACAATAGAAAATGGATATGCAGACATTGATTTTGAACTAACTGCTCAATTCAAGTGGGTTCAAAACACAATAGATTTAGAAATTGAAAAAGGGACAGAATTTATTATAAAAAGTGATAAGTTTTCAATAAGATTTTTGAGAACAGATAAATCTTTTAAGGCTCCAACAAATCTTCTTAAAGAAAAGTACTTAAATACAACAATTAATAAAGTAGAGAATAATGTTGATACT
This sequence comes from Tenacibaculum gallaicum, assembly GCF_003387615.1. GTDB lineage: Bacteria > Bacteroidota > Bacteroidia > Flavobacteriales > Flavobacteriaceae > Polaribacter > Polaribacter gallaicus. The sequence goes on from NZ_QUNS01000006.1 coordinate 96,549, forward strand.
AATGAAGGAGCAAAAAAGGTCTTAAATCAAATTTTTGGTAAAGATATTTTTAACTACCCTAAACCATATTCATTAATTGAATTTTTACTAAAGATAGGCTCAGGAAGAGATTCGATTATTCTTGATTCCTTTGCAGGATCAGGTACCACAGCTCATGCTGTATTAAACTTAAATAAGGAAGATGGAGGTAAACGTAAATTCATTTTAGTAGAAATGGAAGAGTATGCGAATGACATTACAGCTGAAAGAGTAAAACGGGTTACTAAAGGTTATGGTAAAGATAAAAAAGCAGTAGAAGGTACAGGTGGAGCATTTAATTTTTACGAATTAGGCTTACCCCTTTTTGACGAAAACCAAAACTTAAACGAAGAAGTAGGTTTGTCAAAAATTAGAGAATATATTTGGTTTTCAGAAACTAGAACTTCGTTTACAGAACCAAATGCTGAAAATTACTTCTTAGGCAAAAAAGAAGAATCAGTCTACTACTTTATTTATGAGAAAGACCATTTAACCACCTTGGATTATGATTCTTTGGAACTCATAAAAACCAAAGGAGAACAATATATTGTATATGCAGATAATTGCTTGCTACCTAAAGGTTTTATGGCTAAAAACAATATTATTTTTAAGAAAATACCAAGAGATATTACAAGATTTTAAATTATGGAGTTAAAGAGTTATCAGCAAAAAGTAATTGAGAATCTTGAAGAATATTTAACCTATGTTCAAGAGCAAAAAGATTTAGGCAAAGCTTTTAATCATTATTGGGAAGATAAAATTGGTTCGTATAATCCTCTTGATGGTACAGGAATGCAGCCTTATAAAAATAATATTCCAAATGCGGCTCATGTCTGTGTAAAAGTACCAACAGCAGGGGGTAAAACCTTTATTGCAGTTAATGCATTACATACTATTTTTTCTGCATACGATTCAAGTAAACCTAAAGCGGTTATTTGGTTAGTGCCTTGGAGTAATTTATTACAACAAACAGTGGATGCACTTTCTAATCCTGAGCACCCATACCGACAAAAACTTAATACACTTTTTAATCATAGAGTAGAAGTGTACCAAAAAGAAGACCTATTACAAGGTTCTAACTTTAATCCCACAGTGGTAAAAGATCAACTAAGTATTTTTGTAATGAGTTTTGCTAGCTTGAGAGCTAGAAAGAAAGAAGATAGAAAAGTTTACCAAGAAAATGGGCAATTAGAAGCTTTTGTATCACAGTTTAAAAACAATGAGCATATTTTAGATGGTGTTGATGATACAGCCTTAATTAATGTATTGCGTTACCTTAATCCTGTTTTAGTGGTAGATGAAAGCCATAATGCAGAGAGTGATTTAAGTGTAGATATGCTAAAAAACTTAAATCCCTCATTTATTCTTGATTTAACTGCAACACCAAAGGAGAATAGTAATATAGTAAGTCTTGTGCCTGCCATAGAGTTAAAAAAAGAACATATGGTAAAGCTTCCTGTTATTGTATATAATAATCACGACAAAACGGAAGTTATAAATAATGCTCTGCATTTACAACGTAAACTAGAAAATTTAGCTAAAAAGCAAGAGAAAGAAGGAGGTAAATATATAAGACCTATTGTGTTATTTCAAGCACAACCTAAAACAAAGAATGATAATACTACTTTTGAAAAACTAAAAGAACAATTATTAAGCTTAGGAGTTCCAGAAAACCAAATCAAAATTAAAACAGCAAATATTGATGAGTTAAAAGGAGTAGATTTAATGAGTAAGGAATGCGAAGTACGTTATATAATAACTATAAACGCATTAAAAGAAGGTTGGGATTGTCCTTTTGCTTATATTTTGGCTTCATTGGCAGACAAATCGAGTCCTGTAGATGTTGAACAGATCTTAGGACGTGTTTTAAGGCAACCTTATGTGCAAAAGCATAAATCTTTTCAATTAAATCTTTCTTATGTATTAACAGCATCAGCTAAGTTTAATGAAACTCTACAAAGTATTATAAAAGGTTTACAAGAGTCTGGTTTTAGTGAAAAAGATTATCGAAAAGTAGATAAAATGACAGAGGAAGAAAAGAAAACAGTTACTACCAATCCTGTAGAGTCTTTTCTTTTTCCTGAGCAACAAACTAAAGAGGAAGAAGATAAAAATATTGATGCAAAACGTGTAACGTTTGATCCTAATATTGATGATGAAGAAATAGAATTACCAGCTGTGATTACAGAAATTGAAACTATAGCTAAAGAACAAAATCGACAATTAGAAGAACAAATAAAAGAGCAGGAAAAACAACCTGTTGATGAAAATATTTTTCAAGAAATGGGAGATAAAGTAAAACGTTATAGTGTAAAAAGTGTATATAAAGAATATATAGATAAAATTAAGTTTCCTCAGTTTTTTATTAAAGTAACTGCAAGTGATATTTTTGGTACAAGTGAAGAACTATTAAATAGAGAGTCCTTGCTAAAAGATTTTAAACTGTCTGAGGAAGATATTAAAATTGACTTTGATAAGATTTCATCTGATTTATATAAAATAGATTTAGAGGAGGCAAAAGAGAATGAATTTAGACCATCGTTTACTAAAATAGAAGATAGCTTAGTAAAAGACCCAATAGCTGAATATATTTTAGCTAAACCAAAAGAGAACCAAATAACAGATATAACACACCAAATAATACAGATTATAGGAAATATGTATCCAATTGCAGACCAAGAAATCAAGGTTTATATTGGTCGTGTTTTAGCAGGAATGAGTGTTGAACAGTTAAGAGATGTTTTAGTTCGAAAGTGGAGTTATACTGATAAAATTAAAGCTAAAATAAAGCAGTTAGCTGATACATATGCAGAAGAAAAGTTTATGGATTATATAAAATCTAAGCGAATTAGTACCAAAGAATTTTGGAGTTTGAGTAAAGAGATTGTTCCAGGCGATCCGGGTTCATCAATAGGTAATTCTCTTTATGAAAAAGAAGGCAAAATGAATAATTTTGAAGAACGAGTAGCTATGGAACTGGGAACTTCTTCTAGTATAGAATTTTGGCATCGAAATTTAGAACGTGGTAAAGGTTTTTATATTAACGGATTCAAAGCCAATCATTACCCTGATTTTATTATGCAAACTAAGTCAGGAAAAACAATCTTAGTAGAAGCAAAAGGAGATCATTTAGATAATGCGGACAGTGCAGCAAAATGTCGATTAGGGAGCGAATGGGAAAAATTAGCGGGTCAGAACTTTGCTTATTTTATGATTTTTGATAAAAAAGAAGTTAAAGGAGCTTTTACACTTGATAAAGCAAAAGAACTTATAAGTAAAATGTAAATAAAAAAGACTGCTTATTAAGCAGTCTTTTTTATTATATATAAAGTTTTTTATTACACTTTTTCTTGTCTTCACTCATAAGCTAATAAAAAGGTGTGATTTTCCGATTAGGAGAAACTACCTTTATAAGTTTTATATAGTGTTGGTAGTAGTTTTTTGCCAATTATCATTTGTGAAAAATGTACAATTACAGATGTAGAAAGTATAAGTAAAATAGTTTCTTTAAAACTTCTTGGTATAGAATAGTACTCGTTAGGTAGTTGATAATAATAAAATAGTTGTCTAGAAAACACGACTATTAAACTGATTATAAAAATAACAAGACCATGGTATTTGTAATTCTTAATTACATAAATTAAAAAAGGAAACAAAAAAGCTGAGAACATATATACTTTTCTTAAAAACAAAAAGTCGGCACCTCCATTTTTTTGAGTAACAAACATACCAGAAACTAAATATTCTTCAGTAATTAAACCAGAAACAACAACGACAAAGAATATTAACAGAAAGTTTATAATTGAACTTAATATGTGAAATTTTATTTTATTACTCATTATAAATAGAAATATGTGTTATTATCATCTTTTAACTCTCTAGCACCGCCCAAGTAAGGGAGACTCCATCCCCAGTCGCTATCACATTTAATGCTTCCCACTTGTTCTCTGCTCATTCCTCGCCCCGCACCAATAGAACAAAAACCATCATCAACAAAACTATTTTTTTGAATACTAGTAATTATTTCTACATGAGTTGTTCCGAAAACGACAATATCTCCTTCTTTTACATCTTTATAACTTTCTCGTTTCTTTAAATTGGATTGCCCTTTATAAATTTGTTTAGGATCATAATAATGATTGTTTGAAGAAGTGAAATTACCCCCATTGTTTAAATAAATAGCATCTCCAACAAATACATTACATAACCAACGTTTTCCATCACCTAAATCACTCCAAAAGATACTATATAAGTTTCCTTTCCACTTACTCATACATGCCTCTCTTAATTTGGAAAAGTGATTCATACTGTCAAGATTTATACCTTTACCCTCGTATCCAAAACCTGCAAGAGAGGAAATAGTCATACGTTGTCTTAAACTTAAATTATTCCACTTTTGCTTTCTTTGAGTAGAAGTGTATTTTTTCCAATCACTAGCAGTTGGAAATATAGGTCTTCTTGTAGCTCCATCTAGGTTTGGATTAGGTGAGAAAAACCAATTTTGTTTTCTTTCATGATATTCCCAATATGAATCCATAATTTCTTTATTCATACCTAATTGCTTTGCTGTTTGAGCTAATCCCATAGTTTTTTGTTTAATTTGAAACAACTTGTTTATACATAAGCACTTTTAGTGTCTTTATCTATCCTAAAAAGGAAGTATAAATGTAATTATTGCAATTTTTAATTAGTGCTAGCTAATATAGCAAAAATGGGTAATTAAATTTAATTTTAAGCGTTTGTATACTAAAATGTAGTACTAAATATGAGAAGGTCAGGTTATTATTCGTAGTTGTATAAGTACAAGATACTTACTTGTTAAGTACATTACAGTGTTTGTATTTGTACAGAGTTCATACAAAACTAATTGATAGTTGTTAGTATACAGTACTTTATAGTAAATAGCTTAAAAATCAGTATGCTACCTGTTTGTTTTTGGATATATTTTATATCTTTAAACTCAAAAAATTGTACCAACATAAAAAATGCTTATGAATATAAAAGCCAAACTTTTTGTATGTGGAGAGGAGCGAGAATTAATTGCTACTAGTTTAAATTACATTCGTCTTACCGATTGGAATGGTAAACCTACATCAGCCCTAATGGGAGGAGCTTTTACGGCTACTTTTAAACCTGAAATGTACGATGATACCTTTATTGAATGGATTATAGCCGATAGAAAAGACAATAAAAAAATACGTCATCCTTTTAATCTTTATCTATTAAGAGACGGGAAAGTAGTTTTTTATGAAGATGATTTTGATGGAGTAGAGCTATTCCAATACAACTTTCAAGATGGTGTACTTATAAACTACCATGAGGTTTTTGATAACCAAAAAGGTATGTATGTTACGTTAACCATATCGCCTGCTATGCAAGATTATCGTTTTTTTAATAATAGTACAGATTGGCGTAGAAAAAGCCCAACTCGTTATATAAAACCATGGCAAGAAAGTTTTATACCGCCTATAGAAGAAACTCCTTATAAGGCACAGGAGAATAAAGAACCAAAGAAAGAGAAATATTTTGTTGAAAAAATAGAAATAGAGAGTTTAGATGAAGGTTCAGATAATGGAGGAACAAATAAAAAAGAAGGACTAATTCATGGAAAGGAGTATGCCTTAAAAGTTGCTAAATATAAAAATGATAAAGCTCCGAAAGACAGTAACACCATAAAATGGTCTTATGGTTACACCAATGCAAAAGAAGAAGTTGTAGTAGGAAACATAAATCAAAAAGGAGATAAGGTTATTTTTAAAGCAAATGATTTAGATTACTGTGGTAATAAAATTACGTTTTATGCTTACATTGAAAATAAAGAGAATGAAGCTGAATTAGAAGTGTTTCATCATTACCGTTTTAGGTGGTTTGATAGAAAAGTAGTAGAGCGACAAATAGAGGAAAGGGTTAAAAAACCATGGAGAATAAATCAGGGAGGTACTTCTCTTTGTGGTATGGCTTGTTTATTTTATCTTTTCGCTAAAAAAGATAAACAAGGCTATAAAAAATTAGCAGAAACACTCCATAGAACAGGAAAAGCATTACATAACGGGTATACTGTAGAGCCTGATGAAGATGCTAAAGAAGAAATGTATAATACTAACCCCATTACATCAAAAAAACATCCTTGGATTCCTGAAATTGATTGGATAACTATGGCTACTACAAGAAGTAAAGAGAGTGATTTTGGATATACAGGTAAAAGGGGACAAGATGCATCTGCGATAAATTGGCCTTGGTTAATGACTAAATTAGGTAAGAAACTTTTAGGTTATAAAACTGTGGAGATGGACTATTATAAGATAAACAAATCGTACATCAGAGATTTCTTTGGGTCAGATGAAAAAATCAGAATTTTAGAGGAAGATATTGATAAAGATTATAAAAATGGATATGAAATTTGTATGATGATTGATGCTGATATGATGTATAATAAAGCTGATTATGATATAACAGACTTTGGAGAATATCATTGGGTAACTTATGAAGGAGCTCTTGAAATATTAAATTCTAAAAGGAATACCGAATCTGATTATGATAAAGTAACAGGTATAAACTTCAATGTTGTAACTTGGGGGGAATTCAAAAGAGATAAAGGCTCTGATAAAAAGAAGTTACGATTATCAAAAGCATCTTTTAGAAATAACTATTACGGATATTTAAAACTTAAATAAAATGAAGAAAGTTATTTTTTTGTTTTTCCTAGTATTACTAGCTTGTAACTTTGATAAGAAGTGTAATAAATCTCTAACCCTAAATTCTGATATATATATATATGGATGGGATAAAAATTACTTTATAGCAAAAAAAGCAATCATCTATGAATATGATAAAACAGATAAAGAGAATGAAATAAACTCGTATTTATTAAAAAACATTGTACTTCCTGATACGCTTAAAAATCGAAAAGAGTTATACTTGCGTACTTCAGGTATTTTTAAAACAAAAAATAATTATAAACTTATTATAAATGATTCTTTAGAGTTTAAAATTTCAGATTTTAAAATCAGTAATATAGACAGAGGAACCGCTATTACAGTTCAAAAATATTGTGTAGTTAAAAATTACAGAGTAAATAATACATTAATAAAACAGAATAATAACCATTTACAATTTGATAAATCCCTTGGAAGAATTATAAAATAGTTAAAATCGAAATATTGATAATGTATAACAAGAAATTACTGAAGATAGAAATAGTTTTATTTCTGTCCCTAAAGAGTGTTTAGCAAATAGTGTCGACACCTATTATTATATTGACTCCTTTTATAATTAAAAATAGCCTTTATTACAGTACACAAAAAAACTATGAATAATAATTAAGAAAACTTACATAATGATTTTAACAACCAAAGATGTAATACTTTTTATCTTACTTCTTATAATCTCACAATTAAGTTTTGCACAAAAAGTTATAGACATTAAAGCTGACTATTTTAAATTAGATGGAGACGAAATTACTTTTTTTCAAAAGTTATATAATTCAAATTATAAAGAAGTAAACATATATACTATAGAGAAAAAGCAAAATACTCCAGCTAAAATAAGTCTTGATGAAGAATATATTAATAAAAATGAACTTCCTAAAGGAATTATAAATATTTCTAAAATTAAAAAGCAACCTATTAATAGTCTTTTCAAAACATTAAATAATAATATCTTCTTTTATAAACCAGAAGAAGAGTTAAATTTACTTTTACCTTATCAAAAATCATTTTTTAGTTTAAGTATCTTTTATGAAGATAATAACAAAAAGAACAATTGGAAGTTTGTTGAGCATAAAGTGCTTAACTCATTTGTTTTAAGAATAAACAAAAAGTACCAAGTAGTGATTCTTATTGATAATGATAATAAGGATATCGATATTTTAGGATATATAGTACCTTTTGAAAATAAATTAAAAATAGCTTTTGATGGCGAATATATTTATGACCTAGAAGAGAAAGGACTATCAGATAAATTAGAAAAAAAACTACTCAAACAAATTTCATTAAATTTCGCAACTAATGACAGTCTTTATCCTACCTATCATTTAGAAGATAACAAAATTAAAGATGTTGTTTTTCACAGAGAAATACTAAATAAAAACTGGGACACCTTATATTTTACAAACGGTCTTTTTGTTACCAAAAAAAAGAATGAGTATTCAATATTAAATAGCCAACTTCAAGATATAACTCCTAAAAAACTTAGAGCTTTCTATAGTGGTGATGTATTGTGGGATAAAGAATATACCGTGCTTTTAGGTAATGAAGTTAAGTTTTTATTACCTAATGGCTCAATAGTAGATAATATGTCTTATGAGGTAGTAACTGTTTGTGGAACAGTTACTGAGTATAGTAGAAAGTTAATTAGAAATGAATTTTTCTATATAATTGAAAAGAACACAGATTATAATTTTAGTGATTCAAGAAGGGGGGTAATAAGTGTTAAGCACAAATTATTTAACAAATCAGATTATGATTCAATTTGTTTTCTTAATGGAGAACAAGAATTTTTCTTTGATGAAAATGATTATATTTTAAATACAGATCCTATTTGGTTAAATCATTTAATTGTTAAAAAAAATGAAAAGTATGGGTTGTTAAAAATACGTTTTGATAAAGATGTTTTTACTGGAATTGACACACTATATAAGACAGATTTAGACAATATTGAAACTTATGGCTTGTCTCATCCAATATTGCTTAAAAAAGGGAATCTCTTTAAATATCATAATATCAACTCTAATTTTGAGTATACAAAAATTAGTAAATTTAAAAATGGTTTTGCTCGGTTTACTAAAAATGGTAGTAAAGGATGGTTAAGTTTAAAAGGTAAGGAATATTACGACGAATAAAAATGAATTTTATTACACAAAGTATTTATGCTGTTGTTGTTTTTGGCGTTTGTAAGTTATAATGCTCAAAAAAACAACGATGAAAACCTTTGAAATTAAAAATAGGAACTAGATAACATACCAGAAACTAAATATTCTTCAGTAATTAAATCAGAAACAACAACTGCAAAGAATATTAGCAGAAAGCTTATAATTGAACTTAATATGTAAAATTTACCTTTATTACTCATTGTAAATTAAAGTTTAAGCTAACTCCATAGTTTTTTTAGCTTGTGCCAAAAACTAGAATTATTTATAACTTTTTCTGGCTTTAAAGAGTTAGTAATATTTTTTTCTGGACGGAGGTAGAAGTTTAAAAACTCTTCCTTTTCAACAAAATACTGCCCAAATCCCCATGTTTGGTCAGTAGAATATATAAGGGCAGAGGTTAATTCAGCAATAGAAGCACCAATAATAGCACCACAAGTATTTATAACTTTGTCCTTTTCATCTGAACGATATAAAAACCATGATTTGTTTATTTTTTTAGCTTTTTCAAGCTTATCCTCTAAATTAAGAACAGTCTTAGTTTCATTCTTATAGGTATTTAATTTCCACCAAGGGTTCTCAGGGGAAGTTTCGGGGTCAAATATTACATCATAATCAGTTTTTATAACACCAGAAACTCCTTTAATAGAAAAGATGAGTAATTGATTTTTTTTCCATTCAAATATATCTGTTAAATCAACTTCATGATAAGATTCTTTATTTTCAACCTTATCATAGTTTAGAATATGTATTTGAAGTTTAATTTTTTCTTTTAGTTGAATTATATTTAAAGAGGAGTTAATATATTTTTCAGACAGGTTTATTATTTCTCCAAAAGTAACTTCAGTATTTTCAGTTGGTATTATTCCTATGGTAGAACTCATTGATATTTATTAAATATTTTGTTTATGTAAGCACTTTTAGTGTATTATTTACATTTTTTAAACTTTCCCTTTATTTTTATAATACCTTTAAAACCAATTAATCCGTAAGTTTTTATAGCGTTTTCAGGCTTTATTACCTCCAAGTTTTTTATTTTAAACTTCTTTTCATTTAATATTGGATTTAATACAGAAGAATCTTTAGTAGACATTAGTATTTTACCATTTATGCTATATATTGTTTGGTTACCTAAGGTGCTATCCACTAACTTTTTATTAAAATAAGGTCTATTACTTTCAGTATGGACTAAAGTGTTTTTTGATTTTATGAAAAAACGAGTGTTTGTAAAAAAAGATATAAGTTTTTCATTATTAATTTTAATTCCATCGTTTTTCTTACTACTCTTAATTTTATTGAGAATGTAAATTGTATCTCCCTTTATTTTACTTTTAAATTTTATTTCATTTCCACGATAGAACATATCTTTTGAAAATATGGTTATGATGATATTGTTTTTTTGAATATCAACTGAATGTTTAGGAATTGATTTAAATGAAGGTGTAATATAAGTATTACCTTCAGGAAAAGGTTGCGGTATAAAACAAAAATAAGAAAGAAAAAATATGCTGATAAAAGTTTTAGTACTTAACATAAATGGATTAGTTTCAATAAGCACTTTTAGTGTCTTTATATATCCTAAAAAGTAATTATTGCAATTTTTAATTAGTGCTAGCTAATATAGCAAAAAAAGGTAATTAAATAGTAGAGTAAGAGAAATGTATAAACTGTTCTCTATAAAAAAAGACTGCCTTTAAAAGCAGTCTTTTCAATTATATATAAAGTTGTTTTATTACGCTTTTTCTTGTCTACGTTCACAAGCTAATAAAGTGTTTTTTAGTAACATTGCAATGGTCATAGGACCTACACCACCAGGTACGGGAGTAATGTGCGATGCTTTTTCTTTTACTTCGTTAAAAGCAACATCACCTACTAATCTAAATCCTCTTTTCTTAGAAGGATCAGCAACACGAGTAATTCCTACATCAATAATTACTACATCGTCTTTTACCATATCACCTTTTAAAAACTCAGGAATTCCAATAGCAGCAATAATAATATCGGCTCTTTTAGTAATCTCTTTTAAGTTTTTGGTTCTACTATGTGTTAGGGTAACCGTTGCGTTTCCTACTTTTCTTTTTTGTGACAGTAAAATACTCATTGGACTTCCTACAATATGGCTACGCCCAATAACTACTACATCTTTACCAGAGGTTTCAATATTGTAACGATCTAACAATTCTAAAATTCCGAAAGGAGTAGCAGAGATATAAGTAGGTAAGTTTAACGCTAATTTACCAACATTCATAGGGTGGAAACCGTCTACATCTTTATCAGGATTAATAGCCATTAATACCTTTTGTTCATCAATATGGTCGGGTAGGGGTAATTGTACTATAAAACCATCAATATCATTATCAATATTTAAAATAGCAATTTCATTTAATAATTCTTCTTCAGTAGTTTCTTTTGGAAGACGAAGTAAAGTAGATTCAAACCCTACACGTTCGCATGCTTTTACTTTTGCGTTTACATAAGTTAAACTCGCTCCGTCGCTACCTACGATAACTGCTGCTAAGTGTGGTGCTTTTTTATCGTTAGCTTTTAATGCTGCTACTTCTAAAGCAATTTCTTCTTTAATGTCTGCTGATGTCTTTTTACCGTCTAGTAAAATCATAGTCTTGTTAAGTTTTCAGTATACAGTTTTTAGTATACAGTTGTTGTGTTGTAATTGTTGTGTTGTTATATTCCAAAACTTATCAGGATTCTTAATCATATAATTAATTAGTCTCCTAACTTCTTTGTTTTTGTTTTCAATAGTAATATTTTAAAAGTTACTTCAGTAGAAGTATTACTTTTTAATCATAAATTAAGTTCAAATACTATATGTCAGTTCGAGTATCGACTGCAGGGAGATGTATCGAGAACCAGTTCCAAATGTCTCAATACAATTTATCTTCCTTTTAGTTAGAAAAATCACTCGACATGACATAGAAAGAACTTAATAGTTTTAAAATCCATAAATACAGTTTACTGAATACTGTTTATTTTGGCACTGTAAACTAAATAAAAAAAGACAGGCAGCAGCCTATCTTTTTTTATTTTATTTCATGCCTTTCATCATTTGCATCATTTTTCTTCCGCCTCCGCCTTGCATCATCTTCATCATCTTACTCATCTGATTAAATTGCTTCATCAATTGGTTAACTTCTTGTACCGAAGTTCCGGAACCTTTTGCAATTCGTTTTTTGCGACTCGCATTAATCATGGAAGGGCTAGTCCTTTCTACTGGAGTCATGGAGTGTATAATAGCTTCAATACCTTTAAAAGCATCATCGTCAATGTCAACATCTTTCATTGCTTTACCAGCACCAGGAATCATTCCAACTAAATCTTTCATGCTACCCATCTTTTTGATTTGTTGAATTTGACTTAAAAAGTCATCAAAACCAAACTGATTTTTAGCAATCTTCTTTTGTAATTTTCTAGCTTCGTCTTCGTCGTATTGTTCTTGGGCACGCTCAACTAACGAAACAACGTCTCCCATTCCTAAAATACGATCTGCCATACGGCTTGGGTGGAATACATCAATTGCATCCATTTTTTCACCCGTACCTATAAATTTAATCGGTTTATTTACTACCGATTTAATTGATATTGCAGCACCACCTCGTGTATCACCATCTAATTTGGTTAGTATAACTCCGTCAAAATTCAACACATCGTTAAAGGCTTTTGCTGTATTTACAGCATCTTGCCCTGTCATAGAATCTACTACAAATAAGGTTTCTTGTGGAGTTACTGCTTTGTGGATGTTAGAAATCTCCGTCATCATTTCTTCATCAACAGCTAAACGACCCGCGGTATCAATAATCACCACATTTTTACCGTTTGCTTTTGCATGCTTAATAGCATTTTGAGAAATTTCTACCGGATTTTGATTTCCTTCTTCAGCATATACCTCAACACCAATTTGTTCTCCAACAACGCGTAACTGATTGATTGCAGCAGGACGATATACATCACATCCTACTAATAAAACTTGTTTGCTTTTTTTAGTTTTAAGGTAGTTAGCTAATTTACCAGAAAAGGTTGTTTTACCCGAACCTTGTAAACCAGACATTAAAATAACAGTAGGTGAACCTCCTAAGTTAATACCAACGGTATCACCTCCCATTAATTCGGTTAATTCATCCTTAACCAATTTTACCATTAATTGCCCAGGATTTAACGTTGTTAATACGTCTTGACCTAAGGCTTTTTCTTTAACTGTTTTGGTAAAATTCTTAGCTATTTTAAAGTTAACATCGGCATCTAATAAAGCTCTACGAACTTCTTTTAGAGTTTCCGCAACGTTAACTTCGGTAATTTTTCCGTGTCCTTTCAGCGTATGTAACGCTTTATCTAACTTTTCGCTTAAATTATTAAACATGTATCGGCTTCATTTTTTAGAGGCACAAATTTAGCTATTAGTTGTTAGTTTTTAGCAATTTGTTAGCAGATTTTTTCGCTTAAATAGTATAAAAGTGTGTAATTTTTTATAAGAAGTAAGGATAACACCCTTTTTTTGTAGTTTTCTTATCGGTATTGATAGGGGAGGAAGCTACAGATCATCCGTAAAATGTTTGCGGCTTTTTTCTTCGCTAAATTTTTCTTTGTTATAGTTTTTTGAAGCATTTTTAGGAATGGACAAGGGGGTCCAGTTTTCGTTTTGTACCATTTTACTTAAAAATACAATTTGACCAATATGGTATGGGTAGTGGCAAATTTGACGATTAATTGCTTCGGTTACTGTATGTCCTTGGTTTCTTATGTAGATGATTTTCTCTAAGTCGTCTTCTTTTAAAGAGTTGATAGTGTTTAAGAAACAGTTCCATCCTTTTTCCCAATAAGCAATCATTTCTTCTTTGGTTGTAAAGGTGTTTACAAATTCATCATCTCTATTTCTCCATAATTTTTCTCCATCTTCAGTAAAAAAGTTGGTCCAACGTGATAACATATTACCAGCAATATGCTTAGCTATTACAGCTATAGAGTTACTTTCTTTATTGTATTGATAAAAAAGTTCTTCTTGTGTGAGTTGATCAAAGGTTTTATCTCCTAAACTTTTATAGTAGGTTATTTGTTTTTTTATACTATCTAAGTAAGAGTTTTGCATGGTATATTATTTTTTTGGAATAAACTCCAAAGCAACTCCATTAATACAGTGACGTTTACCTGTAGTTTCTTTAGGTCCATCGTTAAAAGAATGTCCTAGATGTCCACCACAAGTATTGCATTTTAACTCTGTTCGAGCATATCCTAGTTTATAATCTGTATCTAGTTCAACATTTCCTTTAATAGCTCTATCAAAAGATGGCCAACCACTACCTGAATCGTATTTGTGTTCCGATTTATATAGTGGAGTTTTACAGGCAGCACAAGCATAAACTCCTTTTTTCTTATTATAATTTAATGGACTTGAGTTAGGGCGTTCAGTACCTGATTTTCTAAGTACAAAATATTGTTTTGGGGTTAATAACTGTTTCCACTCACTATTAGTTTTGCTTACTGTATATTTTTTCTTGTTTTGAGCATTTGCAGTAGTACTAAATGTTACTATTAAAAGGAATAAAATAATTAATTTTCTCATGGTTCTTGAATTATAAAGTCAACAATTTTGGAAGCTACTTTTGGATTACGAAGAATTCTGGTGTGTCCTAACCCTTCCGTAATTAAAAGTTTTCCATTCTGTAAGTTTTGACGTATTGCTATTGCACAACTTACATCAACATCGCCATCAAATGAATCATGAACTACCAGAGTAGGTATTTTTATACTTTTAGCTTGAACGCTTGAAGAGTGTGTATCAATATCTCGTTGCCATTTTTTATCAAAAAAATGCTTCATTTTGCGAGCTATGATAGGTTTTACTTGTAAATTCTTAGTGAAGTTTAAAATAACATCTGATATTTTATCCGCAGCACCAACAGTTACCAACTTGTTTACAGCAAAATCTTCAGCAAGAGCATTATACAAACATACCCCACCAAAAGAATGTCCTATGGCAGCGTCAAATGGCCCAAACTGTTTGTTAAGTTCAGTAATGGTTTCTAAAAACTCAGGCATTTCAGTAGTTTTTCCTGTAGATTTTCCATGTGCGGGTCCGTCAAACGAAATAACCATATAACCTTTTTCTAATAATTTATCAGCAATCATATATAATTGAGTGCTTCTTCCTGCCCAACCATGTACCCATAATACTTTTTTAGTTGAATAACCATATGATAGTACTTCAATATCTCTTGAAATGGATGGCACATTTATTGTTTTTTTTTGAGCACTCTCTAACATTACTTTTTCTCTTTTAGGAATAGAAAAATTAACAGGAGTTGTAAAAAGTCTAGCACTAAATTTTGCAGCTTTATTGGTAGATATAAACTGTAAAGTTTTAACAGAAAGAATAACAGGTTTAGGAATTTTAATACTTGGTACAGCTGTTTTTGAATGCGTAAAATTCATGAATTAGTTTTTAAGATAAAGATAGAATTTGTAGCTTTAAAGACATAATATATTATCAAGTTTGTGACAAATAAGTTAATTTTGTGTCATAAAAGATACAACCAAGAATATAGAACTTTAAACTATTAAATAATGAAAAAAATTATAGCCCTAACATTTTTAGCTGCTTTTTTAGTAGAGTGCAGCACAGTGCCAATTACGGGAAGAAAAAGATTAAATTTTGTAAACGATGCTCAAATTTTACCAGCTAGTTTTGCACAATACAAAGGGTTTTTAGAAGAAAATAAATTATCTACTAATAGTGCTAAAACAAATCAAATTAAACGAGTAGGGAAGAATATTTCTACAGCTGTAGATCGTTTTATGAGAGCTAATGGTATGAAAACTGAAGCAGATGCTTATAGATGGGAGTTTAATTTAGTTGAAGATAAAACGGTAAATGCATGGTGTTTACCTGGAGGAAAGGTAGTTTTTTATACAGGAATTTTACCAATTTGTGCTAATGAAGATGGAATTGCAGCTGTTATGGGGCACGAGGTAGCTCACGCATTTGCAAAACATGGACAAGAACGTATGTCTACAGGTCAATTACAACAATTAGGTGGAGTAGCTTTAGCTTTAGGTACTCAAAACAATGAAAATGCTGAAATGTGGAATATGGCATATGGATTAGGTACGCAAGTAGGAGTAATGTTACCATTTAGTAGAAATCACGAAACTGAAGCTGATAAATTAGGATTGGTTTTTATGATTATGGCAGGATATAAAGGAGAAGAAGCTGCTGAAGTATGGGTACGAATGAGTCAACGTTCAGGAGGAGGAGCTCCACCAGAGTTTATGAGTACACACCCGTCTAACCAAACTCGTATTCAAACGTTAAGAAATTTTTTACCTGAGGCTAAAAAATTAGCAGCAAAATACAACGTGCCTACGAGTAAATAAGATTGATAAATTATAGTATATTGCAAACCGTTCATGTTATATGAGCGGTTTTTTTATTAGAATTTATATGTACAAAATAGGAGATAAGAAGTTAATTAACGGATGGGCATTTTACGATTGGGCCAACTCAGTATATTCATTGGTAATTAGTACAGCAGTTTTTCCGTTGTATTACAGTGGGGTAACTGAAGGGAAAATTGTAAGTTTTTTAGGAATGGATTGGGAGCACCCAGATAGTTTATATAGTTATGCTTTATCATTTTCGTTTTTAGTAGTAGCTTTTATCTCTCCAATTTTATCGGGTATTGCAGATTATACGGGAAGTAAGAAAAAATTTATGAAGTTTTTCTGTACACTAGGAGCATTATCGGTAATGAGTTTGTATTTCTTTGAAGGAATAGATACCGTATGGATAGGAATTTTATTTACAGTTTTAGCAAGTATAGGTTTTTGGGCGAGTTTGGTATTTTATAATGCTTATTTGCCTGAGGTAGCGCATCCAGAACAACAAGATAGAGCTAGTGCTAAAGGTTTTGTGTATGGGTATATTGGTTCTATTATTTTACTATTAATAAACTTAGCTATGATTATGTTTCCTGAAACTTTAGGTATTAGTGCAGGAATGGCATCTAGAATTTCTTTTGTTATGGTCGGTTTATGGTGGTTAGGATTTGCTCAAGTAACCTTTAAGCGTTTACCAGGAAATGTATATAACAAAAAACCTGAAAAAGACTATATATGGAAAGGTTATAAAGAATTACAAGTAGTGATTAAAGAGTTAATGAACTACCCAACTTTAAAACGTTTTTTAATTTCTTTCTTCTTATTAAGTATTAGTGTACAAACTATTATTTTAATGGCGGCTATTTTTGGTTCTTCAGAATTAGGATTGCCTCCTACGAGTTTGATTATTACTATTTTATTGGTGCAAATCGTTGCGATTATAGGAGCTATTTTATTTTCAAGACTTTCAGAAAAATGGGGAAACATTACAGCTCTAAAAGTAACTATTGTAGTATGGATGTTAGTATGTTTTTGTGCTTTTATGTTAGATAAATCACAAGAACATGTAGCTGTTTATTTCTACGGACTAGGAGGTTTATTAGGGTTTGTACAAGGAGCTATACAAACTTTAACACGTTCTACCTATTCTAAATTATTACCAGAAACAGAAGATCATGCTACGTATTTTAGTTTTTATGATGTTACTGAAAAAATAGCCATTGTTTTAGGAACAGCTGTATATGGAACATTAAATTGGATTACAGGTTCTATGCAATGGAGTGTGTTGTGTTTAGCAATTTTCTTTTTAGCCTCGTTTATCATTTTAAGTACACTTAAAAAGACAAAATACGTAGAATAGCTAAAAAGGAACAGGAGAAGTAAAACTGACTTGTTTTTTTGAAGTAGGATGTACAAATGTGATTTTTTCAGCATGTAAGTACAACCTATCTGCTTTCTTTCCGTATAGATCATCACCTATAATAGGAGTGTTTAATCCTAAATGATGTGCAGCATGTACACGTAACTGATGGGTGCGCCCTGTTACAGGATAGAAGTGTACTTTCGTTTTGTTGTTTAAAACTTCAACGGTTTCCCATTGAGTCAACGCTTTTTTTCCATGTTGATAACATACAAGCTGTTTAGGACGATCGTTTAGATTTACTCTTAGTGGTAACTCAATAATCCCTTTTTTATCTTTTAAAACACCTTCTAATAAAGCTACGTAACGTTTTTGTACAGTTTTATTAATGAATTGTACCTGTAGAGCTTTATAAGTGTCTTCATTTTTTGCTATTAATAGTATTCCAGAGGTTGACATATCTAAACGATGTACAACCAAAGGTCCAGTAGCATTTGGATATAACTTTTGAATACGGCTAAACACGGAGTCTTTTATTTCTTTTCCAGCAACTGATAATAACTCATGTGGTTTGTTTATGACTAATAAATCTACATCCTCATAAATAACTGAAATCTCTTTTTCTTCTTTTAATTGAGCAACTAACGGGTTTTCTTTTACCGTTACTCCTTGTAGCATGTGTGTTAAAATAGGTTTACACTTACCAGTACATGCAGGATAATAGTTTTGATGTTTTCTGATGGAAGTTAGCAAAGGTTTACCCCACCAAAACTCAGCCATACAAACAGGCTTTAATTGGTGTTTATACGCGTATTGAAGTAACTTAGGAGCACAACAGTCACCTGCACCTGCAGGAATATTTTGTGTAGTGTCTTTAAAAATAGCTAAAAGGTTTTGACTTTCTCCTTGATAGTTAAGAAAAGCATACTTTTTGAATATCTCTTGCTGAGTCCAAGCTGAAAGATTTGCACGTTGCTCTTTTAGCTGATCAACTTGCTGTTGTTTTGTATGATATGTTTTTTTTAGTGGAGCTATTTTATCGTTTAAATACACTTCGTATTCGCGTAAGTAAAACTCTTCATTTATATTTAGCTGATTGTTTTGTTGTCCTAGTTTTTTTCTAAGTTTTCTCCGTTGTTTAATTTTTGATTGTTCATCAGCTAAAAGCTTTTCGTATAGCTGTTTTGTTTTTTGATATACTTTCTTCACTTCAGTAAATTCAGAAGCATTTTCTAAGCTTACTATTTTATGAGTTAACTCATTAAGTTGTTCTTCTGTTTTAAGGTAGAATTCGTTTGTATCTAACACATCAAATACTGGCGGAACAAAATGTTGGTGTTGTGTACTATCAGCTAATTTTCCTGAAAAAGCAGCTAAATACCCTAAGGTTCCATCTTGTTGTTGTACAATCAAAACTCCAAACATTTTTCCAAGTACTTCTGCATCCTCAGGGGTTTTGATTCCGAAGTTGTGAGAAAAGTGATTTTGGTTTGTTAAATACTCTTGTAATTCTTCAGCAGCTATTTGGGCTAGGATATGAGGATAATAATTATAAGGATAATCGAATTTTTTAGGTAATTCAATGTTAGAAATATCCGAAGAAAAAGAAATGAGTTTTGTCATGTTAAAAAGAAAAAAGTGTTGCTTTCACAACACTTTAAACGATTACTGTCTGTAAATCTTATCGTATAAGTCTTTGTAAATATCTTTTATTATTTTTCGTTTCATTTTCATAGTAGGAGTAAGGTGACCACTATCAATAGACCATTCTTCTGGGGTTAATTCAAACTTTTTAATAGTTTCCCATTTTCCAAATTTAGTGTTGGCATAATCTACTTCTTCCTGAATACGTTCTATTACTTTAGGATTACTTACTAAATCTTTATTGTCACCTAAAGTAACATTATGTCTTTGCGCCCATTCACGTACAAACTCGAAGTTTGGTTGAATAAAAGCTGAAGCCATTTTTTCTCCTTCACCAATAACCATCACTTGTTCTATAAAGCGAGATTGTTTTAATTGCCCTTCTAACAATGGTGGAATAATATATTTACCACCTGAAGTTTTAAACATTTCTTTGGTACGTCCTGTAATTTTTAAGAATCCATCTTCACATAATTCACCTTTATCACCTGTGTGGAAATATCCGTTTTGTAATGCTTCAGCAGTTTTTTCAGGATCTTTGTAATACCCTTGCATTACGTTTGGACCTTTTACTAGAATTTCTCCAGTATCGGCAATTTTAACCTCAACACCATCAATAAGCCTACCTACAGTCCCTAATTTGAAGCCACCATCGCGCATATCATTTACAGCAATTACAGGAGAAGTTTCAGTAAGACCATACCCTTCCATTACAGGCATTCCAGCAGCTGTAAATACCCTAGTTAAACGTGGTTGTAATGCGGCAGAACCTGAAACCATTATTTTTAATTCTCCACCTAAAGCAGCTTGCCATTTAGAGAAAATAAGTTTGCGAGCAATGCTTAGTTTCTTTTCGTACCACCAGCCATTAGCTCCGTATGGTTCGTATTGTAAACCTAATTCTATAGCCCAAAAGAATAATTTCTTTTTAACTCCTGTTAATTCAGCCCCCTTAGCATATATTTTATCATAGATTTTTTCATAAAGCCTAGGTACAGCAGTCATTACATGAGGTTTTATTTCTTGCGCATTTTCACTTAATTTATCAATAGCTTCAGCAAAATAAATAGAAATACCACAGTATTGATATAAATACAAAATCATACGTTCAAAAATGTGACAAACAGGTAAGAAGCTTAGAGCTCTACCTTGACCGTATTCTAACGGAACACGTTTTTCACTGCTTAATACATTTGAAACTACATTTTTATGACTTAACATAACTCCTTTAGGACGTCCTGTTGTTCCAGAAGTATAAATTAAGGTGGCTAAATCGTCAGTTGTAATAGCATTTTTACGCTCTTCAACTTCATTTTGATTGCTGTCATCTTCACCTAAGGTTAAAATTTCTTGCCAGCTTTTTTCTCCTTGGATGTCATCAAAAGTAAAAATTCCTTTAAGCTTTGTATTTCCTTTTATTTGGTTTAGCTTTTCTAAGATGGTTTCATCTGAAACAAAACAATAAGTCGCTTCAGAATGATTTAAGATATATTCGTAGTCTTCTTTGGAAATAGTTGGATAGATTGGAACGTTTTGAGCTCCTGTTTGTAATATTCCAATATCACAAATATTCCATTCAGTTCTATTGTTAGTTGAAATTACAGCAACTTTATCATTAGGTTGTACTCCTAATCGTAATAAACCTCTACTTATAGCGTTGGCTTTTTTTATATATTCGTTTGTTGATATAGATTGCCATTCACCATTGTATTTAGTGATAAATGCTTTTTCTAAATTATATTTTTCTTGTTGATAATAAGGAAAGTCAAATAAACGAGTAATTTCAATCGACATATGTTCAAATTTTTGGGCTTTGCAAAGTATGAAAAATACCCCGATTGCACAAGTTGTAGTTTACTGGTTGATTTATTGAGGATTATATATTTTTTGGTATAAACTATTATATTTTTCTAAGATAATTTTTCGTCTCATTTTCAATGTCGGAGTTAAATGCCCCGAATTTATAGTCCATTCATCAGGGGTAATTTCAAAACGCTTTATTTGTTCCCATTTACCAAACTTTTCGTTACAAAAGTTGATTTCTTTTTGAATTCGTTCGATTAGTTTTTCGTCGGAAGTAATATCCGTTATTGTATGATTGTGTCTTTTCGACCATTCTTGAACAAACTCTGAAGCTATTTGAATAAGTGCAGCGGGCATTTTTTCTCCTTCACCTATCACCATAACTTGTTCTATAAAACGAGATTTTTTTAGCTCACTTTCTAAAATAGCAGGAGCTATGTATTTCCCTCCAGAGGTTTTGAAGATTTCTTTTTTTCTATCCGTAATCTTTAAAAAGCCCTCATTATCTAGTTCTCCAATATCTCCTGTATGAAAGTAGTTATCTACAATTGACTCACTAGTTTTTTCCGGAGACTTGTAATAGCCTATCATTACGTTTGGACCGTTAACTAAGATTTCTCCATCTTTAGCTATTTTTACAGTTACATTTTCAATTATCTTTCCAACAGTTCCTATTTTAAAACCGTTGTTGCGCATATCAGTAACAGAGATAGCGGGCGAGGTCTCGGTAAGTCCATAACCTTCATAAACAGGTATTCCTGCTGCTGTAAATATTCTTACTAATCTAGCTTGTGTTGGAGCACTTCCCGCCAGCATAAATTCTAATTGACCTCCTAGGGCTTCTTTCCATTTAGAAAAAATAAGTTTCCGCGCTATGGAAAGTTTGAACTCATACCACCAACCATTTTCTTTATAAGGTTTGTATTGTTCACCTAATTGCAATGCCCAGAAGAACAATCGTTTTTTTATTCCAGTTAGGTTACTTCCTTTATCAACGATTTTATCAAAAATTTTTTCTAACAACCGAGGAACTACAGCCATAAAGTGAGGTTTTATTTCACGTAAACTCTCTCCAACCTTTTCTATGCTTTCTGCGAAATGAATTTCAAAGCCCATGTATTGACAATAGTATGAAGCCGCACGTTCAAAAATGTGACAAATGGGTAAATAGCTTATTACTCTTTTTTGATTGCCTTGTAAATTGAGCCTTTTACCAACAGCAAAAACATTACTAACAATGTTATGGTGTGAAAGCATAACCCCTTTTGGAGTTCCAGTAGTACCCGAGGTATAGATAATTGTAGCTAAGTCAGATGGTTTTATAGTTTCTTTTAATTCATTCACTGTTGTTTGATGGGTTTCATCTTTACCAAGGCTTAGGAAAGAGTTCCATCCATAGTTTGTCTCTAGTTCTTCAAAAGTAAATACTTTTTTAAGCTGTGTTTGCCCTTGAACTTTGATTACTTTTTGGTAGAGTTCATCATCAGAAACAAAACAATACATACTATCGGAATGGTTTAAGATATAAGCGTAATCTTTTTCTGAAAAAGTAGGATATAAAGGAACGTTTACTGCACCAATTTGCATAACTCCAATATCTAGCAAATGCCATTTTGGTTGATTTACAGAAGTAATTACTGCTATTTTATCTCCAGGGTTCACTCCAAGATTTAATAAAGCTTTACTTATGATGTTAGCATCTTCAATATATTTTTTAGTAGAAATACTTTTCCATTCATCATTCTCTTTAGAAACTAAGCAATCTTGTTGCGGATAGTTTTGTAATTGGTGGTATGGAAAATCAAAAAGGCGCGTAACTTTTGAAGATATATGCATGTAGTTAGTTTTGATGATGCATAAATCTATGAAAATAAAAGAGATAAATGAAAAATAAAATTACTCCTAATTGTAGAGTTTACCAACGGTGCTTTTATAGGTTTGACCAATGGGTACTTTATGTTCGTGGATAATGATACGATTACCTTCTATAAACTTTATTTTATCAATAGCAACAATAAATGATTTATGTACTCTTAAAAAGAGAGTAGTATCTAATATCGATTCATAATGAGAAATCTTTTCGTGGCTTACAATCATTTCATCGGCTAAAAATAGCTTCGTATAGTTTCCGTAAGCTTCTATAAATAACAAATCACTTAAATCAATTTGATGGTGTTTTTTGTCTCCTTTGATAAAAAGTCGAGTATTTGTTTGATTTGTGTTTATTATTTCTTTGTGAATGATTTTTTCTGATGATATATCAGATACTTTATTAACGGCTTTTACCAAACGGTCAAAACTAAAAGGTTTTAAAAGATAATCTACAACATTTAATTCAAACCCCTCAATAGCATATTCCTTATAAGCAGTTGTGATAATGGTTTTTGGTGGATTGGATAATGTTTTTAAAAAGTCTAAACCTTTTAGCTTAGGCATGTTTATATCCAAAAACATAAAATCAACGGTGTTTTCATTTAAAAACTGCATAGCTTCCATAGCATTGTAACAACTTTTTTCTAATTGTACATGCGGTAGCATGCTGCAAAACTCGGTAATGATTTCATGCGCTAAAGGTTCATCATCAATAATTATATATTTAAGCATGCTTAGGAGTTTTTAACAGTGTTTTGTAGATATTATTCTTAGAATCAATAATTAATTCGTGCTGTTGATTGTACAACAAAGATAGCCTTCTTTTTAAGTTTTGTAAACCAATTCCACCAGTGCTATTTCTTTCGTTAGGATCAAAATTATTTTCTATTTCAAAGTAAATGTAATCAGTATCTTCATACAGGTTAATGTGTATGAAAGCGTTTTTTGTAAGTGTTTCTATACCATGTTTAAAAGCATTTTCAAGCAAGATGATATAGAGTAATGGAGGGACAGTTAAATTAGTATCAGTGTCATGATTAAAGGTAATTTCTACTGTTTTTTTATATCGTATTTTATGTAATTCGATGTAATTTTTCAGGTATTCTATTTCTTCTGAAATTTTCACTCGTTCCTTTTCTCCATCATAAATAGTATAGCGCATCATGTCAGATAGTTTTAAGATAACTTCTGGTGCTTGTGGGGAGTTTTTTACCGTTAATGCATACAGGTTGTTGAGCGTATTAAAGAAAAAATGAGGATTCATTTGTGTTTTTAAGAGTGATAATTCTGTATTAGATTTTTCTTTTTTTAACTCTTGTACCCATTTCCATTGCTCAAAAATCCAAAGAAAGAAGAAGATTGGAATGGGTAAGAAAAAAATGTAGAAAGGTGTTTCTTGCTTAACTTTTAAATAAGCTTCTAAATCACCAGAAAATAATCGTAGATAAAAAAAGTATAAGAGTAACGGTGTATATAGAAGAGCTATAAATTTCCAATATTTTTTTATGAAGTTAGGCACTAAAAAATAGGCAAGTCCACACCAAAATACTATTAATAAAATGAAGGTGATAGGGTTGTCTGGGAGTTTCATAAAAGAATCAATCAAGACTGTAATAAAAAGCAATACAAACAGAGTAGTAATACCTATTACAGCTTTCTTTTTCCTTTTTAAGTATTGATAATTATGTAAAGGCAAGCCTATAACTAATGCCCAAAAGACAGTAATCACAATAACTTCACCTGGTTGGTCTCTCGGAATATTTATTAAATTGAGATAGTCCAATAAAACGAATATTGGGACTACAATTATAAATCCGATAAAAAAGGCGTTGTACTTCTTTAAAAAATCAATCATACACCAAAATTACTCATGTAAAACTGTTCTCACAATTATATTGACAAACACTATTGTTTTTAATACCAATAAGTAGTTTTTTTAGTCGAACATAGGTTAGCAATTAAATGAGTACTATGTATGCTAAAAATACCAAGGTATATCATTTTTAATTTTTACGGAAGGGAAGATACTAGAGATTTGTTGTAAACAAAAAAACGAATCTCATATGAATACATTAACTATAACAAACCTTACCAAGACATATTCTAACGGAGTTAAAGCACTAAACGGAATAAATTTAAATATTTCAAACGGAATGTTTGGTTTGTTAGGTGCTAACGGAGCAGGAAAATCTTCTTTAATGCGTACCATAGCTTCTTTACAAGAGCCTTCTTCTGGAAAAATTGTATTTAATGACTACGATATTATTAATACCCCTCATGAAATAAGAAAAGATTTGGGTTATTTACCACAAGAGTTTGGTGTGTACCCTAAAATATCAGCTGAAAAATTGTTAGACCATTTAGCTATTTTGAAGGGAGTTACAAACAATACAATGCGTAACAACCAAGTGACCTCTTTATTGCAGCAAGTAAACTTATATCAGCACAGGAAGAAATCGGTACATACATTTTCAGGAGGAATGCGGCAGCGTTTTGGAATTGCTCAAGCTTTATTAGCAAATCCAAAACTAATTATTGTTGATGAACCAACAGCAGGATTAGACCCTGAGGAAAGCAATCGATTTTTAAACCTTTTAAGTGAAATAGGAGAGAACGTAATTGTTATTTTATCTACTCACATAGTAGAAGACGTTAGAAACTTATGTACTAAAATGGCAATTCTATCAGAAGGGCAGATTATTTCTCAAGGAAATCCAAGAGAATTAGTAGCCGGTATACAAGATAGCATTTGGACTAAAATTATTGCTAAAAGTGATATTGAACATTACAAAAAGGCCTATGATGTTATTTCAACCAAATTAGTATCAGGAGAAACACAAATAAGAGTCTTCTCAGAAACCACTTTATCTAATGGATTTGAAAAAATCAATCCAAACTTAGAAGACTACTACTTCGCTACATTATTTCATCAAAAAAACGCCTAATCTATGTTTAAGAAATTATTACAATTTGAAATTTACTATCAGTTAAAACAAAGAGCTTTCCCAATATTTGCAGTCTTATTTTTAGGTTTAGGATATTTTACAGGAAGTCAAGGTTATGCACCTACATCGGTAAACTTTAATTCCGTTTATCAAGTGTATTTTCATACAGGCCTTTTTACATTAGGTAGTGTTTTTATTACCATGTTTTTTGCAGTAACAGCTATCATAAGAGATAAGCAACACAACATGGAAAGCTTAATTTATAGTTCGCCTATAACAAAGCATCATTACTTTTGGAGTCGTTTTTTAGGGACTTTAATCTTTAGTGTCGTAGCTTTTTCTCCTTTTGTTATTGGGTATATTTTTGGAAACTATTTTTCTGGTTTAGATACTGAAAGGTTAGGAGCTTTTAATTTATTGAATTATCTACAACCATGGTTGTATTTAGTGTTACCTAATATTTTTATCTGTACTTCTTTAATATTCTCTGTAAGTACGCTTACCAAGAATAGTATTGCTACCTATGCAAGTGCTGTATTTATTTACATGTTATATTTTGTGAGTTCTATCTTTTTAAACTCACCATTATTAGCACAATCTGTTCCAGCATCACCAGAAATGATGTCTGTAGCAGCAATTGTAGACTCTTTTGGAGTAGCCGCTTTTTTTGAACAAACCCAATATTGGACTGCTTATCAAAAAAACACACAGTTACTTTCTTTTTCAGGTTTGTTTTTATTGAATAGATTAATCTGGGTAGTACTTTCTATAGGGATACTGTTACTAACGTATAGAAGTTTTTCTTTTAGAAAGATCACAAAAAAAGTAAAGAAAGAAAAAGAAATAAGCAATAAGGATAAACAACTCATACCTTATAAACCTATAGATGGAACATACGGTGTAAAAGCGCAAATAACATCATTGTTATCTCTAATACGATTAGAGCTAAAGAGCGTATTTAAAAGCTTGCCTTTTTTAGTAATTGTAGTGATGTGGCTGATAATTGTTTTTTCAGAGCTGTATGCAACTGTTGTTGAAGGAAGTGAATATGGAGTAAGTATATATCCTTTAACTAACCAATTAATAGAATTAATAACAAGCCCGCTAACACTTTTTGGACTCATACTACTAATTTTTTACGGTTCTGAGATTGTATGGAGAGAGCATAGTGTGAATTTTAATTTAATCATAGGAGCTACTCCAGTAAAAAATTGGGTTCTTTTTACGGCTAAATTTATCAGTTTATCCCTGTTACCTATGTTGTTAATTACATCAGGAGTACTTATGTGCATAGCTTTTCAAATAAGTTTAGGTTTCACAAATATAAATTTAGGCATGTATGCATCAGTGTTTTACTATTACGGTTTGCAATTAGTTACATATGCTATGTTAGCCATATTTATAAACAGTATAGCTAAAAGTAAGTATATAGGAATGGGAGCTTTTGGTTTGTTAGTTATGGTAAGTATGAAAGCAAACCTTTTAGGGTTAGCACATCCTTTAACAAGCATCGGTTTTATGCCTAGAGTAACTTTTAATGGTATGAATGCCTATGCCAATAATGCTAAGTTATTTAATCATTTAGGATTGTACTGGCTAAGTATAGGAGCGCTATTAATTTTATTAGCATTTAAGATATGGAACAGGGGAATGGTAAAAGGTTTTTCGTATAAAGTAGAGCAACTAAAACAAGGATGTAATTTAAGCGAAAAGGTATTGTTTTTAACTTTCTTTTCCGTAGCTGTTGGTACGGCAAGTTTGGTCTTTTACAATACCAATTTTGTTGGTGATTATCAAACTGATAATGATAACTTAAATTTTAGCGAAAATTATGAACGCATGTATAAGCAATATCAAGTATTAGAAAAGCCTTATCCAATTTCACAAAAAACAGAGGTAGCTATTTTTCCAAAAGAGAGAAAATATACAATCAAAGCAAATTACATTTTAAAAAATACGAGTAATGAAGCAGTGTCCAAACTACTAATAACCGAACGAATCCCTGTAAAGCGTATTCATATAAAAAATACTCGTTTGACTACGAAAGATACCATACATGGAGCATATGTATTTGAATTTAAAGAAAAACTACAACCCAACGATTCTGTAGCTTATACTTTTGTTATAGAAAAAGAACTAAAAGGATATGAAGAAGACAAAAGTATTGTTAACAACGGTACTTATATAACTTTTAGGAATTTTGAGCCTATTATAGGGTATGCTTCTGGATTTGAAATTTTGGATAAAACAGAACGTAAAAAAAGAGGATTACCAGAAAGAGATGAGGATGATAACTCAGATGTGCATATAGCCTTAGAAGATATTAAAATTGAAAAAGTGCGTTTTGAAACAGTTGTTTCTACACATAAAGACCAAATAGCCATAAGCTCAGGAGATTTAATTAAAACTTGGTCAGAAAACGATAGAAACTATTACCACTACAAATCAAAAGGAAAAATATTACCTATGGTAGCCTATTTTTCTGCAAAATATACAACTAAAAAAGCAATATATAATGGAATCTCTATAGAACAATATTACAACGCTAGTCACGATTTTAATATTGATGAAATAGAGAAAAGTACAAAAGAAACCTTAGCATATTGTCAAGAAAATTTTGGAACGTATAATTTTAAACATGTTCGAATCGCAGAAGTTCCTTCACATTGGGGGTTTGGTGGATTTGCACATCCAGGGGTTATTAGTATGACAGAAGATCGTTTATACTTGTCAGATGTTCGTGATGAAAATACCTTTAATTTAGTCGCTAAAAGAACAATTCATGAAGTAGCGCACCAATGGTGGGGACATACATTAACAGCCAAACCTGTTGCAGGAGGTTCTTTATTTGTAGAAGGGCTAGCGAAATATACTGAAGCTATGGTACTAGAAAAAATGTATGGTAAACGAGCTTTATACGAATTAGCAGAAGCAGCAAGAAGGCGTTATTTCTTTGGAAGAGCTTTTGGCGGAACTCCAGAACCACCAATTTATAAAGTACAGGATGAAGGGTATATATCATATGGAAAAGCATATACCGTATTCATGGCATTAAGAGATTTGATAGGAGAGAAGCAAGTAAATAAAATATTAAAAACTATTACAGACCGACATCGATTTGAAAATTCTCCCAAAGTACATACTCTTGAGTTGTTAGAAGAAATATATAAGGAAACGCCTAAAGAAAATCATCATTTGATAGATGATTGGTTTAAAAAAGTAATTACCTATGATTTGGCTGTAGAAAAAAGTTCATACAAAAAACTACCCAATGATACATACGAAGTTACTGCAACCATAAAAGCTAAACGAGTTGAAACACAAGAAAACGGAGAACCTAAAGAAATAGGAATTCATGAGCCAATTAAAATAGGAGTTTTTACAACGCATCCATCACTTGTAAAAGACAACAGCACTGTGTTACACTATGCTTCTAAACAAATCAACAAAGAGCTCACTGAAGTTTCGTTTATAGTAAATGAAAAACCTAATTATATAGCTATAGACCCCTATGGTACTAGGAATGATGAAAATTTAGTAGATAATATAGAAAATTTTTAATTTTAGTTAAAAAAATTATAAAAAGACTCAAATGCTAATTATATGGCAATCATATTTTTACATTTGAGTTTAAACCTTTTACAAATGACTAAATATATTACGCTATTACTAACTTTAATTTACTCCATTTATTCATTCTCTCAAACACAAGAAAACAAGGTTGTTATAGGAGCTAATTACACTATTAAATCGACTATTTTAAATCAAGATAGAGAGATTCAAGTTTATTTACCTGATAACTATACTACTTCAAAAGAAGCATATCCAGTTCTGTACATTTTAGACGGTCAATGGTTTTTTACCAATGGTGTTGCTATTCAGAAATCATTGAGAACTCCAGGAGCAATTCCAGAAATGATTGTTGTAGGAATAAAAAATGAAAATCCTTTAAGAAGAACATTATTTAATGGAGAGAGACAAAAGTTCACCTCTTTTTTAAAAGACGAAGTAATCAAATTTATAGATGATAAGTTTAGAACTACGAACGAACGTGTTATTTATGGTTGGGAGGCTGCTGCATATTATATAAGTAAGCTTATTTTAGAAGAAAAAGACTTATTTCAAGGAGCAATTATAACGGATGGAGGCTATGCTTCTGAAAAGCTAGTTGAAAATTTTAAATCAGATAGTCATGTGTACTTATACATAGCGAACTCTAAAAGAGATATATATTATATTGATTCTACAGAAGAGTTTAATAGAATATTAAAAAAACACAACCCTAAAAATTTACTTTGGAAATATGAGCTGTTTAATGATGAGGTACATGAAACAATGCCGCATTTGGCTATGTATAAAGGAATCATGTATTATTATCACAATTACGATTCATTGGTGTTTGAGAGTATTGAAGCCTATGAAAAAGCAGGAGGAACCCCTTATCTAAAATCTTATTTCAAAGAAAGAGCTAAACGTTTTGATGGTGACGGAAAAATAGATAATAGTACAAAAAATGCATTGATTTGGTTAGCATGGAAACGTGATAACTTTAAATACTTTAGTTTTTTTATGGAAGAATTTAAAGACGTTTTAGAAACCAATAGATATAAAAGCGCATACTGGCAAAACAGGCTGGGGCAGTTTTATTTAAAGTATAAGGATTATAATAATGCCAGTAAGTATTTTGAAAGAGGTATAAAAGATTATCCAAACTCTCAATTTGACGAAGTTATGAAAGAAGGCTTACAAGAAGCAAAGGGCAAATTGTAAATGAACCTTATAAAATTTAAAATGCCTCACTTTTGAGGCATTTTTTGTGTTAAGCATTTAAAAAATCTTTCAATTCTTGATAGGAACTAATTTGTATAGCTTCTTTTTGTTTGTCTATTACAGATGCTATTTGTGGTGGAATTTCAACAGTTACATTTAAAACTTCTTCTACAACATCTAAAAACTTTACGGGATGTGCTGTTTCTAAGAAAATTCCATACTCGTTTTGTAATTCGTGTTTTTTCAAACCTAAATACCCAACAGCTCCGTGTGGATCGGCAATATAACTTGAGTTCTTATAGATGTTCTTCATAGTGTCACGAGTTTCGTCATCAGAAAAAGAAAAAGAAGAGAATACTGATTTTAAAGTATTTAAATCATTATCAAATAATTCTTGTATCCTGATAAAATTACTTGGATTCCCAACATCCATGGCATTAGAAATGGTTGCTTTAGATGGTTTAGGGTGATATTCACCACTTGCTAAATAATTAGGAACTGTATCATTTACATTGGTCGAAGCCACAAAATGTTTGATAGGTAATCCTAGTTTTTGCGCCATAATTCCTGCGCAAATATTCCCGAAATTTCCACTAGGTACTGAAAAAACTACTTCTTTATGTTGCTTATAAACTTGTTTATAGGCAAAGAAAAAGTAAAACATTTGGGGTAACCAACGAGCAATATTAATAGAGTTTGCTGAGGTTAACGTACGGTTGATTTCAGCATCTAAAAAAGCAGTTTTAACCATATCTTGACAATCATCAAAAACACCATCAACCTCTAAAGCAGTAATGTTTTGTCCTAAAGTAGTCAATTGCTTCTCTTGAATATCACTTACTTTTCCGCTAGGGTAGAGGATGACCACATCTACACCTTTTACTCCTAAAAATCCATTAGCAACAGCACCTCCAGTATCGCCTGAAGTAGCTGCCAATACGGTTACTTGTTGATTTTTATCGCGATTAAAGTACCCCAAGCAACGAGCCATAAAACGAGCTCCCACATCCTTAAAAGCCATGGTTGGTCCGTGAAATAATTCTAGTGTACCGATATTTTCTTCAATAGATACCACAGGAAACTCAAAATTGATGGTTTCTTTAATGATTTTTTGTAAAATGCCTTGCGGAATTTCATCACCTACAAATTGTTTAATGGCTTCATACGCAATTTCTTCATTAGAATACTCATCAATGTTTTCAATAAATTCTTTAGGTAATGGAATTATGTTTTCAGGGAAATACAATCCTCTATCTGGAGCTAATCCGTTTACTACAGCTTTTTCAAAGCTAACGTTAGGTGATGTATGATTGAGACTATAATAGTTCATAATTTCGTGTTTGTTTTTCACTTCGACTACGCTTAGTGAACATTTAATATTAGTTAGTTTCTAAAATTTTAATTCCTTCTGTATTGATTTTTGAAAGAATCATGTTAAAATCAATTTGTTTGCCTTGATACGTGTTTTGAATGGCTTTATAAATGTTTTCGGCAGTTGCATCTCCTTTACACAATGTGAAAATAGTTGGACCCGAACCTGAAATTCCTGCTCCTAAAGCTCCTGCTTTAATTGCTTGTTGCTTCACTTCATCAAAATGAGGAATCAGATGTTTACGAGCAGGTTCAACAATGATATCTGTTAAAGAGTCTGCGATTAATTGATAATCGTTGGTATACAATCCACTAATCAATCCGCCAACATTCGCCCATTGTGTAACCGCATCTTTTAAAGGAACTTTTTTCGGTAATACCTCTCTAGCGTCTTTGGTTTTTACTTCAACTTGAGGATGGATAGCCACCACTCTTAAATCAGCAGGTACAGGAATCTTTACAATACTCAAAGGTTTGTAACTACGTACCAATGTAAAACCACCATAAATAGCGGCAGAAACATTATCAGCTATCGGAGTTCCGCAAGTGGCTTCTTCTCCTAGCATAGCAAACTGAGTCAATTCAAGAGGAGAGAAGCTATTTCCTAATAACTGATTTACACCAAACGCAGCTCCCGCAGCACTGGCAGCACTACTTCCTAAACCACTTCCTGGAGTATATCCTTTGTGAATGGTGATGTCGATACCAAAATCAACTGGATGCTTTTCTAACATCGCTAGCGCAACCACTCCCGCAGCATTTATTTGTGGGTCAGATGGTAAATCAGCTCCAGTTATTTTTGTGATTTTAACACCTTTTGTAATTGTTTTGGTAAAAGTCATCGTATCACCAACCGTTTCGAGCGCTAAGCCTAAAGCATCAAATCCGCAGGAAACATTGGCAACGGTTGCTGGTGAAAATATTTTTAAATAGTTCATTTTTATATATTATTTCCAATTCGTATCACATCAGCAAAAATTCCAGAAGCAGTTACTTCAGCACCTGCACCGGCTCCTTTTATTTGTAGTGGATTTACAGGGTATCTATCTGTAAAAAACAATACGATATTGTCACTTCCTTCTAAATTGTAAAAAGGATGGTCAAAGGGAATATGCTGAAGTCCCACATTAGCTTTTCCATCGTTAAATTCAGCGACATATTTTAAGCGACAATTTTTATCAGCAGCTTCTTTGTATACTTGTTGAAATTGTGCCTCAAACTCAGTCAAAGAAGCGTAAAAATCATCATTATTGGTAGTTTCTAAACTCTTTTTAGGTAAAAAAGCATTGTTTTCAATATCTGAAAGTTCTAGTTCATAACCACTTTCACGAGCGAGAATCAATATTTTTCTGGCAACATCTACACCGCTTAAATCAATTTTAGGATCTGGTTCCGTGTATCCTTGTTCTTGGGCTTGTTGCACAACATCATGAAAAGAAACATTCTCATTAAAATTATTGAAAACAAAGTTTAAAGAACCCGATAACACCGCTTGTATTTTATGTACTCTGTCACCAGAAGCAATTAAGTTTTTAAGCGTATCAATAATAGGTAAACCAGCACCCACATTGGTTTCAAATAAAAATGGTGCACTGTATTTTCGTGAAATGTGTTTTAACTTTTTATAATTGTTGAGTTCAGAAGCACAGGCTATTTTATTGCACGTAACCACTCCAATATTGTTGGCTAAATAGTGTTCATATACTTCAGAAACTTTTTGATTAGCCGTATTGTCAATAAAAACTGAATTACGAAGGTTCAACGCTTTTGTTCTTTGGAAAAAAAGCTCTAAAGAACTTTTTTCTCCGTTTTGTAATTGTTTTTTCCATGATTTTAAGCTGATACCATCTTCATCAAAGACCATTTGTTTAGAATTGGAAATCCCTACAACACGTACATTCAGTTTTAACTGTTCTTTTAAGTATTTTTTCTGCTGATGTATTTGCGCTAAAAATCGCTCTCCTACATTTCCTACACCCGTAACAAACAAGTTTAATTGCTTAACATTCTCTTCAAAGAACTGTTCGTGTAGGGTATTTAACGCTTTTTTGGCATCTGAACTATTGATAACAGCAGAAATGTTTTTTTCTGAAGCACCTTGGGCAATGGCACGAATATTTACGTTGTTTTTGCCTAAAGAACTGAACATTTGTCCACTCAAACCTTGGTGATTTCTCATATTATCACCTACTAAAGCGATAATTGCCAAGCCTTGCTCTATACTAATCGGATCTATTTTATGGCGTTCTATTTCTACTGCAAAAGCTTCATTAATTTTTAAAGTTGCTTTTTCTGCATCTTCATCATAAATCCCCACACAAATAGAGTGTTCAGAAGAAGCTTGCGTAATTAATACCACATTGATATTATGTGTCGATAACGTTTCGAATAAGCGTTTAGAAATGCCAGAAACGCCCACCATGCCACTTCCTTCTAAGGTTAATAGCGTAATATTTTCGATATGAGAAATTCCTTTTACTGGTTTTCCGTTTTCGGTAATTTTTGAAATAAGAGTACCCACACTTTCTGGTTCAAACGTGTTTTTTATTCGAATGGGAATTTCCTTTTCCAACACTGGTTGAATGGTAGGAGGGTAGATAACTTTTGCTCCAAAATGTGACAATTCCATGGCCTCTTGATACGAAATATGTGGAATAGGAAATGCCTGCTTTACCATATGTGGGTTTGCAGTGTACATACCACTAACATCTGTCCATATTTGCAATTCATCAGCATTTACAGCAGCCGCATAAATGGCAGCAGAATAATCAGAACCTCCACGTCCTAAAGTAGTTGATTTCCCTTCTTTTGTACGAGCTATAAACCCAGGTAACAAAGTTACTCGGTGTTCGTTATTTTTAAAATACTCCTTGCAATTAGCGTTGGTTAGTTGAAAATCAACTTGTGCTTTATCAAAGGCATTGGAAGTGATGATTAACTTTCTACTGTCTTTATATACGATATCCAGCTCTTTACTGGCTATACTTGCAATGATGTATGAAGATAATAGTTCGCCAAAACCACTAATGGTAGCTAGTGTTTTAGGGGTAATTTCGTTTAATAATAAACAACCTTCTAACAAGGTTTTCAATTGTTTAAAAAGCGATGCTATATAGGTTTTAACCTCTTCTTGCTGATTTTCAGGGACTAATTTTTCAATTACGTCAAAATGTACTAACTCAACTTCTTGGTAGTTTTTAAGGTAATTAGTATTGTTTTGGGCGGCTAGTTCTGCGGATGCAATGAGTTTATTTGTTGTTTTACCAAAAGCAGAAACCACTACAATAAGTGGACTATTTACAGACGCATTGGTAATAATTTCTACTACTTTTTCTATATTTTGTGGATTGGCTACTGAAGAACCACCGAATTTTAAAACGTTCATTTTAAAATGAATAATAAATTAAAAATAAGATTTTTTAAGCTATTTATCTGTTTTCAAGTCTTTTGAAAAAATAAATATATACGAATGATGATATGTAGAAAAATAACCCCTAAAGGGTTGTAATAATAATTGTAGCTGTTGTGCCAACAAAAGAAGCCGTAGTTACAGCTGGAATAGAAATGATATGTCTTTTGTTATTTAACATTGAGCCAAATGTATACATTATGTTCTAAATAACAAGAAAAGTTGTTGTTTTTTTGTTAAAAAAATATTTGGATAGTACATATAACATAATCTTTTTGCTAAAAAAATAAGAAGAATAACATTGCTAAGAACTTCTGCACATCCTGCCAAAAAAGGAGTATAACGGTAACTTATGATGCATATAAACTAATTGTAAACAATACCAAAACACCAATTAAATTGATAAAACTTTTTGACCAAACTGAAGAAGTTATAAAAGAACCATCTAAAAACAATGAAAATATCTTTAGCTTATATCCTAAGAAAAAAATAATAACATAGTAGTGAAAAGTATTAACTAATCGTGCCGTGATAGTAGCGACCCGTGCCGTGGTGTCTTCGGAGCACGCCGTGATATCAGCGACCCATGCCTTGGTGTTAACGGAGCATGCCGTGATATCAGCGACCCGTGCCTTGGTGTTAACGGAGCACGCCGTGATATTAGCGACCCGTGCCGTGGTGTCTTCGGAGCGCGCCGTAGTATCAGCGACCCGTGCCGTAGTGTCTTCGGAGCATGCCGTAATATCAGCGACCCGTGCCGCGGTGTCTTCGGAGTACGCCGTGATATCAGCGACCCATGCCGTGGTGTCAACGGAGCATGCCGTGATATTAGCGACCCGTGCTGCCGTAGTGTCTGGGAGTATTCAGTAAAGTGTGTCAACTTGTTTAAAGTTACTTCTATTACTGAGGAGGGAAAAGCGACCCGATTAGGCTTCGTTTATAGTCCGATAAAAAAAATGCACTTTTTTATCTTATTTCCTTATATTTGAAAGTGTTAAAAAAATTGCTAAAAGTTCCGCATATCCTACCGTAAAAGGAATATATAAGTAATTTTATTACGTATATAAACTAGTTGAGCATTATTTAGGAAATGACAATCATAGAAAAATTTTGTAAAATATTAAGAGCAAGGTCTATCGAGAATAAAAAGTCATTTGATGTTTTATTTGGGGATAAACTTTATGGAAATTGTTTTTCCATTTTGAGACAAGAACTAGATTCAATGATTCGAGTGATTTATTTACTAAATATTCCTCAAATTTCGGAAAGAGAATTGTTGATTCAAAAAACTTTGAATGGAGATAAATGGACTTTTGTAAATCATAATAATAGAGTGCAACCAATTACTGATAGAGATATGGTCAATATTGCAAGCGAATTGTGGGGATGGACTCAAAATGTTTACAAATTTGGTTGTGCATTTATTCATTTATCTAATTATCACAACTATTTGACTGAAGACCCATTTATGGCATTATCAGAAAATGAAAAGGAAGATATAATTAATCAAATCAATAACTATCACTTTGCGAACTTAAATCTAAATTCAAACCTAGATGATATAATTCCTTATTTACCTAAAATAATGGAGAAAATCACAGCTAATTTTGAATGTAATATTTCGAATCTTGAAAAGAACGGTAATAACGATTAATAATAAATGGCTGAATTAGTAAAAAATTTTCCAGAATGGTTCAAAGTCCTAATAGTTCTAATACCTGTTATTAGTGTATTAGTTGCGTCTTTAGCCTTTATCCTTAACCTTAGACAATCACTTCTTAATAATAAAGTTGCAAGGTCAAAAATAATTTCTGATACTCTACATTCTTTTATGGACGATGAAACAATTCAGAAGGCATTCTATCAAATAGAATATAATGAATTTAAGTATACATCAAATTTTCACGGGTCTGATGAAGAAAAAGAAATTGACAAACTACTAAGACATTATTCGAACTTAGCACTGATGTGGAAAAATGGACTTTTAACCTTAAAAGATATTTATCCTGTTCAATATTATATAACGAGGATATATCAAAATCAAGAAATAATTAAGTATTTTGACTTTATGAGAAATTGGACTAAAACAGCAAGAATATCTAGCCATCCATTTTTAGCACTAGAAGAACTTGGAAAAGAAATAAGTAAGAAAAATAATGTCTAATAAGATGTCCTATGAAAAGAACTAGTCCAGTTATTCAAAGTTACTATATTTATTTTTTAACTCTTACATATTAATAATTTTAGGGTGTTGAATTGTTGGTGAACTACAATTTGTCCAACTCACTTACAATAAGATCACATCCTTTTTCTATTTCCTCGTCAGAAATAGTTAGTGGAGGCGTAATACGAATTGCTCTTCCTTCAAAAAGTAACCAGAATAAAATTAGCCCTTTGTCTAAACAGTTTAAAATTACTTGTGAGGCAGCTTCAGGAGTATCTACTAATAAAGCAAGCATTAATCCTTTTCCTCTAATTTCTTTAACAACAGGATGATTTTTAAAGGTATCTCGAATAATTTTTTCTTTTCGTAAGGCTTCATCCATTAGGTTAGTAGCAATAATTTCTTGCACCGTAGCTAAACCAGCACTCGCAATAACAGGATGACCGCCAAACGTGGTAATATGCCCTAATTTCGGGTGTTCTTTTAAACAATCCATTATTTCAAAAGAAGCAATAAAAGCTCCGATAGGCATTCCGCCACCTAATCCTTTACCTGTAATAATAATATCTGGGGTAACATTGTAATTTTCAAACCCCCAAAATTTCCCTGTACGTCCAACTCCTGATTGAATTTCATCTAAAATTAACAAGGCGCCAACTTCTTCACAACGTTGTTTTACTTTTGTTAAATAATTATTTTTAGGTTCAATAAATCCTGCACCACCTTGAATAGTTTCAAGGATAATACCCGCTGTATTGGTAGTGATTTTTTCTAAATCTAGCTCGTTGTTGTATTCAATAAACTTACTTCCTGGAATTAACGGACGAAAAGCACGATTTTGTTGTTCTGCTCCACAAACACTCATAGCACCTTGTGTATTTCCATGATACGCATTTTTAGCCGCAATAACTTCACTTCTGCCTGTAAAACGTTTGGCTAATTTTAGAGCTCCTTCAGTCGCTTCGGTACCTGAATTTACTAGGTAAACAGATGATAGGTTAGGAGGTAAGGTAGCAGCTAAAGTTTTACACAATTCTAATTGTGGTTTTTGGATAAACTCTCCATACACCATTACATGGGTATATTGTTCCAATTGATTTTTTATAGCTTCATTTATCCTAGGGTGGTTATGTCCTAAACTATTTGCAGAAACTCCTGCAACAAAGTCTAACATCGCTTTTCCGTTGCTATCATAAATATAACTTCCTTTGGCGTGTGAAATTTCAATAGCTAATGGGTGAGGTGTGGTTTGACCTTGGTATTTAAAAAAATCGTCTTTCACAGGAACTATTTTAACTTTTTAAGATTTGGATTTTGTTGTTCTTTCTTGTTTTTTGAAGTTTCTTCGATAAACTGTTCCCTAGCTTCTTTAACAACATCAGGTTGTTTTTTTCTTTTTGAAGGAACGGTAGAAGTAGCGTCTTTCAAAAAAATATCTTCAACAGTTAGGGGCTGTTCATCTCCTCTCCATAAAAAGCCTTTAAATTTTTTCTCATCTGAAGGGAATTCAGAAGGAGGAAAAGTTTTTCCTTCAGATTTTTTAAAGTATTTAGTTTGTGTTATTTCTCCATCTTCTAAAATAAACTCAATATCACTTGCAATTTCTTTTGTGATAGTTTCTAATTCTTGTGTTTTTTCGTTATTACTGTAGTATAAAGATTCAGCATTACCCTTAACTAACATTGTTCTTAATTCTCCTTTTTCAAACTTTCCATAAATATTCCTTCCTTTAATTTGATTAAAGTTTTCTGTATGAACGGAGTCTTGTTGAATCATAAAACCATTTTGTAATACTTTTAAAGAGTCAAGTTTGTTTGTTTCTTTATTAGATACTAACTGAATACTGTCACCTGTTATTTGGCTATTATTAGACCACAGAATAGGTCTGTTAAACATTCTGGTTAACCCTGTTTCTTGACTAGTATGAATGGAGTCACATTTACCCTGTAAATCGGACTTGAATATTTTTACATTGTTAAAAATTCTAGCAATTCGTTTTTCAGGTTTACCGGTTAATAAAATTTTATCGCCTGCAACATGCATAGAATCTTTTTCAAATACAGAAATAGCAACGGCTCTATCAATTATAAATAATGAATCTTTGAGTTCATATAACTCAGCATAATTTCCTTTAGCAACCATATTTTGAACGGTATCAACTACTTTTATATTGTTGGTTGCTGAGGCAAAACCGTTACGTTTATCGTAGTACAAGCTATCAGCAGAAACGGTTCGCTCTTTCAAGAACAATTTTGCGCGTTTTACAAAATAAGAAATATCGGTATTTGTGTCGTAAAAACCTCTTTCAGAATATACTTTTGTACTATCTTTTAAATTAGTAATGGTACTTGGCCCGTATAAGTAGGCTAAGTTAGTATTGGTATAATAGTCTAAATGGTCAGACTCTAAATGGTTTTCTGGATTAACAACTGTTACTTTAGATTTTGCAGTGAACTTTTTTTCTCTTAAAAGATAGGTTCCTTTTTCACTTTTTAAGGTGTTTTTAGTATCGCGAATAGTTCCTCCGTTGGGATAATATAATATTTGATTAATTCTATCAAAATGAAGCGTATCTGTTTTTAGCGTCATTTCTTTATCGTTTATTTCTACATTTCCCCAAGATTTAGCTTTTTTAGTGTTTCCGTTATAGGTAGCAAAATCACTATATTGAATAATACTATCTCCTTGTTCGATAATAACTTCTCCAATAGCTTTAAATAAATTTTTGTTTTTATAAAGTAACGCTCTTTTACAATCTAAAGTAGCTCCTTCGTGAGACATTTTAACTTTCCCTATTAATAAGGTAGCTCCTGGGTATTTACTTTCATCAGCAGTACTTATTTCAGTAGAAAGTATTTTTATTTTTTTTGTTTGAGAAAAACTTACAACAGAGAATAATATAAAAATTAGTAGAAATAGTTTTTTCAAAATAATACGATTTAATGCACAAAAATAATGAAAAGAATATGCCAAAATCTTAATAAAGAAATAAAATTATCAAGATAAATAAAAGGTTGTCACTTAGTAAATGGTTAATTTTGTAACAAATTAAAAAATTATAAAGATATGAGCGCTCATTTTGATTTATCAAAAGAAGAGATGAAATCTTACGGATATAAAATTGTTGATATAATTGCAGAACATTGGGCTACGTTAGAGCAAAAAAAGCCTGTAGCCAGTGCCTCTAGAAAAGAAATGGACAGTATTTTCTTACAAGAAGCTCCAAATGATGGTATGCCAGCCGAAAAGGTGTTAGATTTTGTGATGGACAATGTAATACCTAATAGTACTGTTGTTTCGCATCCTAAAGCGTATTCATTTGTACCTGGACCGAGTAACTTCATTAGTACCATGGCAGATAGCTTAGCAACAGGATTCAATATTTTTTCTGGTGGATGGATGGTTTCTCCTGCAGCAGCAGAGTTAGAAATTGTTACAATGAACTGGTTATTAAAAATGTACAATTTTCCTATAGAAAAAGGAGGAGGGATTTTTACCAGTGGTGGTTCTATGGCAAATTTAACAGCTTTGGTTACTGCTAGACGCTTAAAATGTGGAGACGATTTTTCTAAAGCCGTAATTTATTTGTCAGATCAGGCACACTCTTCAAATATTAAAGCAATTCGTGTTTTAGGATTTAAAAAAGAGCAAATTAGAGTTTTACCAACTGATTTAGAGTTTAGAATTAGTATTAACAAACTAAAAAATGCTATCGCAAAAGATCGATTAGAAGGTTTACAACCGTTTTGTTATATCGCTTCTGCAGGAACTACAAATACTGGTACTGTAGACCCTTTAGATGAAATAGCAGATATTTGTGAAGAAGAAAATTTATGGTTCCATATTGATGGGGCATATGGTGGAGCAGCTATTTTATCAAAAAAAGGAGCAAAAGCTTTGCGTGGAATTGAACGTGCTGATTCACTTACTGTAGATCCGCATAAATGGTTTTATCAACCTTATGAAATTGGATGTTTATTAGTAAAAGATGCTTCTTGGTTAAGTGGCACTTTTAGTGAAAAACCTGAATATTTACGTGATATTGAAGGAAATGAATCTGAGATTAACTTTTACGATTATGGAATTCAGTTAACAAGACGTTTTAGAGCACTAAAGTTTTATATGTCTATTAAAACATATGGATTAAATGCTTTTAAAGAAGCTGTAACTTACAACATTCAATTAGCTGATGATGTAGAGAAAATGTTACGCAAGAGTAGAGACTGGGAAATTATTTCTCCTGCAACCTTAGCAGTAATCAATTTTAGGTATAACCCTATCGGGTTGAATTTATCAGAAAAAGAAATTGATAAATTAAATCAGAAAATTTCTCAAAAGATAATGGACTCTAGAGAAGCGTTTTTAGTAACTACTATATTGAATAAACAGGTAGTGCTTAGAATGTGTTTGATTAACCCTAAAACGACAATGGGAGATATTAATGAAACCTTGGAGCTGTGTAGCCAATTTGGTGAAGAAATTTTAAAAGATAAATAATTAAAAAGGGGCTAAAAGCTCCTTTTTTGTTTTCATGATAAAAATCATATTTCATAAGCTTTTCTGTTAGTAGTTTTGTTTAATAAAAGATAAAAAAGTCTTTTATTAAAGGTATTAATAACTACATCAATAGAGAGAAATGAAACAAGTGAAAACAATTTCAATGATTTTAGCAGCTATGTGTTTAATAACAAGCTGTAAAAATGAAAAACCTGAAGGCTTAGCCATGAAAGATGCTTCAGGTATAGCAATTAAAGGAACTATAGAAGCTGAGTTAACTGCTCCACCTCATGTTCCAGCACCTGTAGGCAACAGAACAGCTAAAAAGTTATTAGTAAACATGGAAATTCTTGAAAAAGAAGGAACTATGACAGATGGTGTAGAGTATGTGTATTGGACGTTTGGAGGCTCTGTTCCAGGGAGTTTTATAAGAACTAGAGTAGGAGATGAAGTAGAATTTACACTATCAAATCACCCAGATAATAGATTACCTCATAATATTGATTTACATGCAGTAACAGGTCCAGGTGGGGGAGCAACTTCTTCATTTGTAGCTCCTGGTCATGAAAAAACATTTTCATTTAAAGCCTTAAATCCAGGGTTATATGTGTATCACTGTGCTACTGCGCCTGTAGGAATGCATATTGCTAACGGAATGTATGGTTTAATTTTAGTGGAACCAGAAGGAGGATTACCAAAAGTAGACAAAGAATACTACATTATGCAAGGTGATTTCTATACAAAGGGAGAGAATGGAGAACCAGGTTTACAGGCTTTTGATATGAGAAAAGCAGTAAAAGAAGATGCCGATTATGTAGTGTTTAACGGAAGCGTAGGAGCTTTAACTGGAGATAATGCAATTACTGCTAATGTAGGAGAAACAGTACGTTTATTTGTTGGTAATGGTGGACCTAATTTAACGTCGTCTTTTCACGTAATTGGTGAAATTTTTGACAATGTTCATGTTGAAGGGGGTTCTGTAATTAATAAAAATGTACAAACAACATCAATACCAGCAGGTGGAGCTGCTATTGTGGACTTT
Organism: Tenacibaculum gallaicum; assembly: GCF_003387615.1. GTDB lineage: Bacteria > Bacteroidota > Bacteroidia > Flavobacteriales > Flavobacteriaceae > Polaribacter > Polaribacter gallaicus. The sequence goes on from NZ_QUNS01000006.1 coordinate 139,696, forward strand.
AAAGTAGATGTTCCAGGTACGTTTATTTTAGTAGATCATGCTATTTTTAGAGCTTTTAACAAAGGAGCTTTAGGAATGTTGAAAGTAAAAGGTGAAGAGAAAAAGAAAATTTATTCAGGAGTAAAACAAGAGGGAATTTACAATCCTGAAGGAGGTACTATTCAAGAAATGCCTAATGGTAAAGAAGAAGAGGTTGTAGTAAAGCCACAAGATAAATCATTAGCACAGAAAATAGCAGACGGAAAACAAATTTATACAAAAACTTGCTTTGCATGTCACCAAGCGAACGGAGAAGGAATTCCAAATGCATTTCCTCCTTTAGCAAAATCAGATTATTTAAATGCTGACGTTAAGAGAGCTATTGATATTGTTTTACACGGTAAAACAGGAGAAATAACAGTAAATGGTCAAAAGTATAATAGTGTAATGACCAAACAAGCTTTAAACAATCAAGAAGTAGCAGATGTTCTTACTTATGTTTACAATTCTTGGGGTAATAATAAAACCAATGTTAGTGTAAATGCTGTACTAGAAGTAAAAAGCGCTCACTAAAAACGTAGTTAAAATTTAAATTAAAAGAAATGAAAACTATTTTAAGATTGACAATTTGTATATTTTTCTTAGGCATTTCCCATATGAATTGTCAATCTAAAATGGTTCCTATTAAAGGAGGTGATTATATTCCTTTGTATGGAAGGGATTCAGCAAGAGTAACTATTCAAGAGTTTTTAATAGATGTATACCCTGTAACGAATGAAGATTTTTTACAGTTTGTAAAAGAAAATCCGAAGTGGAGAAAATCTAAAGTAATTAAGCTGTTTGCAGATAAAAGCTACCTTATTAATTGGGAAAATGATATTGAAATAGGAGGTAAGCTTAAATTAAAATCACCAGTTACCAATGTTTCATGGTTCGCTGCCAAATGTTACTGTGAAAACAAAGGAAAACGTTTGCCTACAGTTGATGAATGGGAATATGTAGGAATGGCTAATCAAAAATTAGCAGATGCAAGAACCTTAAAAACATACAATGAGTACATTTTAGGATGGTATGAAAAACCTAGAACTTTTAATGATGTTATAGGGTCAACATTTAAAAATTATTGGGGAGTTTATGATATGCATGGTTTAGTTTGGGAATGGACTTCCGATTTTAATTCGGTATTGGTATCAGGAGAATCTCGAAAAGATGTTGATAATGATAGTAATTTATTCTGCGGTAGTGCAGCAATTGGGTCGACAGATTTAATGAATTATGCAGCTTTTATGCGCTATGCTACTCGAGGAAGTCTAAAAGCTAGGTACACGATGCGAAACTTAGGTTTTAGATGTGTAAAAGATAAAAATACAGAACAATGAAAGTAGTAAAATATATAATGATACTTTTTTTTTCAATTACGCTATTAAGTTCTTGTAAGAGAGAAAAAAATAATACAAACCTAACAGCATATGAATGTCCTATGCTTTGTGAAGGTGATAAAACGTATGCTGAAGAAGGAAGTTGTCCAGTTTGTAAAATGGATTTAACACAAAAGAATCAAAAAGAGGTTAAAGAGTTAGCTACTGATATTTCTGAAAGTTCTATATTTAATTTAACGTCCGTTTGGAAAACAGAGGAGAATGAAAGTATTCATTTAGAAGATTTAAGAGGGAAAACTTTGGTAATGGTAATGATTTACACAACCTGCAAAGCTGCTTGCCCAAGATTGGTTGCTGATATGCGTAATATTGAATCAAAGATACCAAAAGAGTATAACGACAATTTACAATACGTTTTAATTAGTATTGATCCTAAAAATGACACTCCAAAAAGGTTAAAAGTATTTGCAAAAGAGAACTATATGGATGGTGAGCATTGGACTTTTTTACAAGGAACAGAAGAATCTGTTAGAGAGTTTGCAAATGTATTAGCAGTAAAGTACAAACAAATTTCTCCATTAGATTTTTCACACTCAAATATTATAAGTGTATTTAACCCAGAAGGAGAGTTAGTGCATCAACAAGAAGGTTTGGGGGTAGATAACAAAGAAACAGTAGCAAGTATTTTGGAAACAGTAAAAAATTAGCTGCCATATATTTCCTAATTAAAAACGTCTTTTAGAAATTTCTAAAAGACGTTTTTTTTATTTGTTTTTGTCAAATTGAGTCTGTATAAACTCTTTAGACTTTCCTTTGGCAATCGAAGCCGCTTGCCATTTGTCATTTAAAATCATTTTACCAATATAGGCTATTTGACCAATGTGATAAGGGTAATGAGCTATTTGCCTTGTAATGCTTTCAATTAACTTAACTTGTTTATTTCTTATAAGTATAGGTTGATTGAAGTTTTCTTCATTTAATGAATCTAACGCTGAAAAAAGAGAATCCCATCCTATTTCCCATTGAGCTATCAATTCTTTTTTTGATAAATCATGAGTTTCAAACTCAGCATCTCTATCTCTCCATTCTTTTTCTCCATCAGAAGTAAAAAAATCTGTCCAACGCGACAACATATTTTCTGAAACATGCACAACAATAGCAGCTATACTATTGCTTTCTTCATTGTATTTCCAGTGTACGTCTTTTTCTCCTAGTTGGGCAATCGTTTTATCAGCTACTTCTTTATATGATTTAAATTGAGTAGTGATATTTTCTAAATATTCTTTTATCATCATAAAAAAGGAGCTCAATTGAGCTCCTTTAAATTCTTATCTATTAATTGTTTGTTTTCTATCAGGTCCTACTGAAACTATTTTTACAGGTACACCCGTTTCTTTTTCAATAAACGAGATGTAATCTAATAAGTTTTGAGGTAATTCATCAGAAGAATTCATTTTTGTTAAATCATCTTCCCAACCTTTGAATTCAGTATAGTTTACACTTACGTTTTCTGGTTCAATATTATAAGGTAAATGAGAAATTTCTTCACCTTTGTAATTGTAAGAAGTACAAACTTTTAAAGTGTCAAAACCAGATAAAACATCACCTTTCATCATCATTAATTGTGTAACACCGTTTACATCAACAGCATATTTTAACGCAACTAAATCTAACCATCCACAACGACGAGCACGTCCAGTTGTAGCTCCAAATTCATGACCAACTTCTGCCATAGTAGCTCCGTCTTCGTCAAATAATTCGGTAGGGAAAGGCCCAGAACCTACACGAGTAGTATATGCTTTAAAAATACCGAAAACCTCACCAATTCTGTTAGGGGCAACTCCTAAACCAGTACATGCACCGGCAGCAGTGGTATTTGAAGAAGTTACGAAAGGGTATGTTCCAAAATCGATATCTAATAACGATCCTTGAGCTCCTTCAGCTAAAATAGTTTTCCCTTCTTTAATAGCGCTGTTTAAAAATTCTTCAGAATCAATAAACTGTAATGTTTTTAATTTTTCAATTCCTCTAGAAAATTCAGCTTCTAACTCGTCTAAATCATAATCGATTTGAACATCAAAGTATGCTAACATACTTAAGTGCTTTTCAGTTAAAGCTCTATATTTTTCTTTCCAGTTGTCTAATTCTAAATCACCCACACGCATTCCATTTCTACCAGTTTTGTCCATGTATGTTGGTCCAATTCCTTTTAATGTAGATCCGATTTTAGCTTTTCCTTTTGAAGTTTCAGAAGCTGCGTCTAATAATCGGTGCGTTGGTAAAATTAAGTGCGCTTTTCGAGAAATTAATAATTTAGAAGTATAATCAATATTATGCGTATCTAAATTCTCTAATTCTTTTTGAAAGATAACAGGGTCAATAACCACTCCGTTACCTACTACATTTAAAGCTGTTTTATGAAAAATTCCAGATGGAATAGTATGTAATACATGCTTATTTCCGTCAAAAATTAGCGTGTGACCAGCATTTGGACCTCCTTGAAAACGTGCAATTATATCGTAGTTTTTTGTTAAAACGTCTACAATCTTACCTTTTCCCTCGTCTCCCCATTGTAGTCCGAGTAATAAATCTACTGCCATTTAGTGTGTTGTTAAGTGTGTTTTTATTTGTTGTTTCTTTTTGTTCCGTAGAAATAAAGTGAGTGGTTATGAATATCTATATCAAAAACATCTTCAATTGTTTTTTTGATAATTTGAATTCGAGGATCGCAAAATTCTTTTACTTCGCCACTATCTGTAAGTATTACATGATCGTGGTTTTTATCGAAGTAACTTTTTTCGTAGCGCGCCATTGATTGCCCTTCAAATTGATGTTTACGAACCAAACCACAGTCTAACAATAAATCTATCGTATTGTAAAGTGTAGCTCTACTAACACGATAGTTTTTATTTTTCATCTTAATGTATAAAGATTCGATGTCAAAATGTTCTTCAGCATCGTAAATCTCTTGTAAAATAGCGTAACGTTCTGGTGTTTTACGATGTTTATTCTCTTCTAAAAAAGAAGTGAATACTTTTTTTACAATTTCTTGATTTTCGGCTGAATTACTCATTTATTTTTAAATTTTACGAAAGGACAAATTTACGTTTATTTCTTGATAAAATACAAGGATGTTAAAAACGAAATTTACAAAGTATTAACACGCTCAACTTTTTGAAGGCCTTCTACTTGTTTCATGTTATTAATTAATTTATCAAGTTGGGTTTTATTTTTTACACTTAACGATAGCTTTCCTTCAAACACACCATTATCTCCAGAAATATTTATACTATGAATAAACACATCCATACTATTAGAAATTATTTTGGTAATGTTGTTAACAATTCCTTTATTATCAATACCAGAAAGGTGTAAAATAACTGTAAACTCTTGCTTAGTAGAATCAATCCACTTCGCAGGCATAATTCTGTAAGCATAGTTTGACTGTAGCGAAATAGCATTAGGACAATCGTTTTTATGTACCTTAATTCCTTCGTTAATAGTTACAAAACCAAAAACTTTATCGCCAGGAATAGGGGAACAGCATTTAGCTAAAGTATAATCTAATGTTTGTTCTTCTTTACCAAAAACTAAGGCATCATATTTATTAGTAACCTCTTCTTTTTCGGATATTTCTTTTGAAGGAGAACGTTTAAATGTACTTTTAATAAAGCCCATAATACGGTTACTTCTCTGGGCAACAAAATCTTTAAGCTGGGTGTTGTCTATAGCTCCATTACCTATTCGATAAAATAAATCAAAGCTAGTTTTTAATCCGAAATAGCTGGCTAATTCATGAATTACTTTTTCATTAGAATTAATCTTTAAGTGACGTAGTTTTCGTTGTAAAATAGCTTTTCCTTCTTCTGCTATTTTCTTTTCTTCTGCTTTTAAAGCTGATTTTATTTTAGCACGTGCCCTGGCTGTAATAACAAAATCTAGCCAACGTACATTAGGCTTGTTGTTAGATGCAGTAAGTACTTCTACCTGATCTCCACTTTTTAACTCGTAACTCAACGGAACCAGTTTTCCGTTTACTTTTGCTCCACGACACTTTAATCCAACGTCGGTATGTACAGAAAAGGCAAAATCTAATGCTGAAGCTCCTTTAGGAAGTGATTTTAGGTCTCCTTTTGGAGTAAATACATAAATTTCTTTAGCATAAAGGTTCAATTTAAAGTCTTCAACAAAATCTACTGCATCTAAACTATGGTTTTCTAAACTTTCTTTTAAACGATTTAACCACCCTTCTAAACCATTTTCTTTTACAGAGCCTTGCTTGTATTTAAAGTGGGCAGCATAACCTTTTTCAGCAATTTCATCCATTCTTTCAGAACGAATTTGAACTTCAACCCATTTAGCTTGAGGTCCAATTACTGTTATGTGTAATGCTTCATATCCTGTTGATTTTGGTTGTGAAATCCAATCTCTTAATCTGGCAGGATTTGGTTTGAAAAAATCAGTAACTATAGAGTATATTTTCCATGCATCGAACTTTTCATCGTCAGAAGTAGGTTTGTAAATAATACGAATCGCAAACTTATCGTACACTTCATCAAAAGTTACGTTTTGCTTACGCATTTTTCTACGGATAGAAAAAATAGATTTAAAACGTCCTTTTATTTCATAATTAAAGCCTTCTTTATTTAAGGCTTCATTTAAAACACTAGTAAAGCTATCAATATATTTTTGTTGATCTTCTTTACTATCTTTAATTTTAATTAAAATATCCTTATAAACATCGGGTTCGGTATATTTTAACCCTAGGTCTTCCAACTCAGTTTTTATGTTATAAAGTCCTAAACGATGAGCTAATGGCGCGTAGATATACAAGGTTTCAGATGCTATTTTTACCTGCTTGTGAGGTGGCATAGAGTCCATAGTTTGCATATTGTGTAACCTATCAGCTATTTTAATCAGTATTACTCGGACATCATCATTCAGGGTCAGTAACATTTTTCTAAAATTCTCTGCTTGTATAGAGAAATCTTGATCCTTTTTTAAATTAGAAATTTTAGTGAGTCCGCTAACAATACGAGCAATTTTTTCACCAAACAAGCGTTCCATATCATCAATTGTATAGTGGGTGTCTTCCACAACATCATGAAGTAGGGCAGAAGCAATAGAAGTGGCTCCCAAACCTATTTCATCAGCAACGATTTTTGCCACAGAAATAGGATGGTAAATATAAGGTTCACCTGATTTCCTACGTTGTTCAGAATGTGCTTCTACAGCAATATCAAAAGCTTTACGTATCAATTTTTTATCATTTTCTGATAACGTTTGATATGTACCTTTTAATAAGTTTTTATACCTATTTGCTATTTCTTTGTTTTCTTCCTCTATCGTTGCATTATAATTCATATAATAAAAACTCTTTTACTCATTAGGTTTATAATAAAAGTAGTACAAAGAATTATATTGGGCAAGTTTTGTAAGAAAATGTTTTTAAATGAATTTTTAATGTATATCTAGGTTTTTTCCTGTAAATATATTTGTTGATATAGCATAACTTTGCCACATAATTCAGAGGAGACAACAAAAAGAGCTAGTCCCCCTGAAATATCATTTAATTATGGTATTTGAACCTCCGGTCTTATAACAAGTTCGGAGGTTTTTTTATTCTTCAGGCAACCTTTTTTCAAGTTCGGTAGTCTTTATATTTGTAAGGCTATAAAAAACGTAACTATTGATTTGAAAATTATTTTATTACATAACAAAGAAGCTTCGCTTATAAAACAAGCAAAAAAACAAAGTAGAGAAGCTCAGCAACAAATATTTGAGCAACATTCTCCAAAAATGTTAGGAGTTTGCAGGCAGTATGTAAAAGATTTACATCATGCAGAAGATTTAATGTTACAGGGCTTTTTTAAAGTTTTTACGAATATTGAGAAGTTTAAAGAAATGGGGAGTTTTGAAGGTTGGATTCGTAGAATCATGGTAAATACCTGTATAAGTTATTTACGAAAAAAGAACCCTGTTCAAGTATCGGATGAAGATTTTGTTTTTAATGAAGCTGCAACAGTAAACCTTGAAAATACCTCGGTAGAAGATATTCAAAGATTAATAGATGAGTTACCTGAGGGGTATAAATTAGTGTTTAATTTATATGCTATTGAAGGATATAAACATTCAGAGATCGCAGAAAAATTACAGATTTCTGAAAGTACCTCAAAGTCACAATTATTTAAAGCTCGTAAATGTTTACAAGCTAGTTACGAGAAAATTAATAAAGTAAGAAATGTCAAGCAATAATATTGATAAGCATATAGCTGAAAAGCTTAAAAACAGAGAACTAAAACCATCTAATTCAGCATGGGAAAGGTTAGAGACTCGTTTAGATAGTCGAGAAGTAACAAAAAAAAGGAGCTGGTTTTTATATGTAGGGTATGCAGCAGGTTTTACTTTGTTAATAAGCTTTGTAGCCTTCTATTTTACAGATTCAGAGTCAAAAACACCAATTGAAGATGTTATAGTTGATACTCCAATTGATGCACTGAAAATTAATAATAAAGGCATAGAAAAGTTCCTTAGAAATACAGATGAAGCTGTAGTGCAGACAGAAGAAAATCAACAAGAAAAACAATTAAAGAAGAAGAAAAAGATTACTGTAATTAAAAGTTCTACCTTAAAAGAAGAAGATAAAGTCTTTAAAAACATCCAAAAAGAAGAACTACCAAAAGAAGAAGTAGTAGTAGGAAAATTGGATAAGCCAATAGAAACAAAAAAGAAAGAATCTAATTCAAGAGTAAAAGTAAATAGTGACGATTTGCTATTTGCAGTAACACATAGTTCTGAAGAGGTTAAAGAATACTATGCAAAGCATAAAGTAAAGAGAGAAGATGTGTTAAAAACTATTGAAGACGAACTAAAAAAGTCTAACTTAAAAATAGATCCTAATACTATTTTAGCAGAAGTTGAAAGAACGATTGATGATGAAGAGTTTAAGGGAAACTTTATGCAAAAACTAAAATCAAGAATATCCGATATTGCTGTAGCAATTGTAGAGAGAAATAAATAAAAGCGCTTATTTAATTATCGATAATTAACCATTCCAAATTATTATCAATTTAAAATTATCAAAATGAAAAGAATACTATTGTTAGTGTTGTTTGTAACAACTATTGCCCAATCTCAAGAAAAAGTATTTGAAAAAGAAGTCAAGAAAATTTCAATGAGTATTGATAGTATTACTAAGCAGCAAAAAGACTCTTTAAAGGTTAAAATAAAAGAGATTAATGCAAAATTAGAAAAGAATACAATATCGTTTGATGAAGCAACAGCTTTAAAAAAAGAAGCAGCGGTTTATCACGCAGCTAAAATAGAGAAAAAAGTTAGTTTTCAAGAACAAAAACTACAACAACTTGTCCAAGACAAAATTGATGGTAAAATATTTAGTAGTGAAGAAAATTCAAACGAAAGTACTTTTAGTATAGCAGGAGCTAAGTTTAAATTAGATTTTTCTAAAGATGACATAGAAAAAGAAAAGAAAAGAAGAAAAAAAAGGACCACAACACAGTTTGTTTTTGCTTTAGGCGTAAATAATACATTAACAAATAATAAGTTAAGTTCTTTAAACGATTCAGACTATAAGTTTTGGCAATCGCACTTTTATGAGTTAGGTTTTACATGGAAAACACGTTTATCGAAAGAACCATCAAGAACATATTTTAAATATGGTTTATCTTTTCTGTGGAATAATTTAAGAGCTGAAAATAATCAATATCATGTTGTAAATGGAGAAGAAACGAGTTTGAATGTTCATCTAGAGCAACTTTCTGAAAGTAGGTTACGTCATGTACAAATGTCATTTCCTATGCATTTAGAATTTGATTTTTCAAAAAACAAAAAGTATTCTGATGGAGAAGTTGTCGATAGAACAAATAAAGGATTACGTGTGGGAGTAGGAGGTTTCTTTGGTTTTAAATTAGGAACTCGCCAATATTTAGAATACAAAAATGCGCAAGGAGTTACGGTTGAAGAAGTTCAGAAGAATAATTTTAATATGAATAAATATAACTACGGATTAAGTGCTTATGTTGCTTACCAAGGAATTGGGTTATATGCTAAATATGATTTAAATCTATTATTTAAAGATACTGATACAAGAAATATTTCATTAGGAGTTCGATTTGATATTAATTAGTAAAATTAAGGCAAACCCAAGAGGTATCTATAGGACAATTAAATTAAATTTTGAGGTAAACCTCGGGGAATTATATCCCTTTGGAGGTGACAATAAAAAAGGAGAAGTTTAAACTTCTCCTTTTTTATTTTCTTCCCATTCTTTACGTAAATGCATTGAAAGCTTTCCAGTACCGTCGTGTTTCCAACCAGGAGGTTTAAAAAAATACAGTAGTCTTTTTCTTAGTGTAGTTTTACTGGTAAAAACATCGTTAAACATATTGTACCATTCAATAAAAGCCACTTTAATAGGGTTGTAAGTATTGATGTTTTTAACTAAACCATATACCGGTTTTTCAACTTCAGGTTCAAAAGTTCCAAAAAGTTTATCCCAAATAATAAAGATTCCTGCATGATTTCTGTCTAAATATTGAGGGTTGGTAGCATGATGTACTCTATGGTGACTTGGTGTGTTAAAAACAGCTTCAAACCATTTAGGTAGTTTATCAATGAGCTCGGTATGAATCCAGTATTGATATAATAAACTAATACTCATTTGAGTAACTATCATTAATGGATGAAATCCTATAATTGCTAGTGGCGCCCAAAATATAAATGTATAAAAACTACCTGACCAAGTTTGGCGTAATGCCGTACTTAAATTATATTTTGTTGAAGAATGATGCACCACATGACTCGCCCAAAATAGTCTACTCTCATGTGCAACCCTATGATTCCAGTAGTACGCAAAATCTTCAGCAAATAATAAAATCAACCAAGCCCACCAAGTAAAAGAGATAGTGAACAATCGGTATTGATATAAAAAGAAAAACACTCCAAAAATTAATCCTTTTGTAAGTAATCCTATAAAAACATTACCTAATCCCATAGTAATAGAAGTAGCTGCATCTTTAAATTCATAATCTTCTAGTTTTACTTTAACCGTTAATATAACTTCTATAATAACAGTCAAAATAAAAAAGGGAATAGCGTAATGAACCAAATTAGGGATTTCAGGGATTTGCATAAAAAAGAGTGTTTAGTTACAAACGTACACAAAATCATTAAATTATTTAAGTAGTAGAGTTTGTTTATGGATTAAAAAGCAGTATATTTGCAGGCTTAAAAATAAATTTTAAATAATTTAATTATGAATCATTACGAAACTGTTTTCATTTTGAATCCCGTTTTATCTGAAACTCAGATAAAGGAAGCAGTAAAGAAGTTTGAGGACTATTTACTTTCTAAAGGTGCAGAAATGATTTCTAAAGAAGATTGGGGCTTAAAAAAATTAGCGTATCCAATCGAGAAGAAAAAAAGTGGATTTTACCACTTATTTGAGTACAAAGTAGCAGGTGATGCAATTGCTCCGTTTGAATTAGAGTTTAGACGTGACGATAGCGTTATGCGTTATTTAACTGTAAAGTTAGATAAGCATGCTGCAGCTTGGGCTGAAAAGAGAAGAAACCGTGTTAAATCTGCAAAAAAGTAAGAAATGGCATCTATAGAACAACAAGCAAAAGGAAACAAGCAAGGAGAAGTACGTTACTTAACTCCGCTTGATATCGAAACTAAAAAGGAAGCTAAATACTGTCGTTTCAAGAAAAACGGTATTAAATACATCGATTACAAAGATGCAGACTTCTTAATGTATTTAGTAAACGAACAAGGTAAAATTTTACCAAGACGTTTAACAGGAACATCATTAAAATATCAACGTAAAGTGGCTCAAGCTATTAAGAGAGCTCGTCACTTAGCTTTAATGCCTTACGTTGGAGATATGTTAAAATAATAAAGAAGTAGAAACATGGAATTGATATTAAAACAAGACGTAGAAAACTTAGGTTTTAAAGACGATGTTGTAACTGTTAAGAATGGTTATGGACGTAACTACCTAATACCTCATGGATATGCAATTTTAGCTACTTCTTCAGCTAAAAAAGTATTAGCAGAAAACTTAAAGCAACGTGCTTATAAAGAAGCTAAATTAATAGAAGACGCTAACAAAATAGCTGAAACTGTTAAAGGTTATGAAATCAAAATAGCTTCTAAAGTAGGTTCTGGAGATAAATTATTTGGTTCAGTAAACAACATTGATGTTGCTGCAGCATTAGCTAAAGCAGGTACTGAAGTAGACAAGAAATTTATCAAAGTTACTGGAGGTAACGTAAAAAGATTAGGAAAATACAACGCTGCTGTACGTTTACACAGAGCTGTTGTAGCTGACATCGTATTTGAAGTAGTTGCTGAATAGTAGCTAAATTGTTAAATACATGTTAATAAAGAATAAATCCGCTCGGTCGAGCGGATTTTTTTTATGCTTAAATTTGAGATGTAACATAAACAAAATCAGAACTATTATGAAGAAAATACTAATTTTTTCTTTTGTTTTTTTGAGTTTATCCATCTATTCCCAGGTAACCACATCAAAAATAAAAGGAGTTGTAACAGACAATCAAGGTGAACCTTTGTTTGGTGCTAACATTGTCGTTTTGCATGAGCCAACAGGTACTATATCAGGAGCTGTAGCTCAAGATAATGGTAGATATACCATACCTAATTTAAGAGTAGGAGGGCCATATAAAGTAACGTTTAGTTACATAGGGTTTGAATCGCAAGAAGTAACCAACATTTATTTAACTTTAGGTAAAACAACCAATATTGACGGTATTTTATCTGAGGATGGAGAGCAATTAGAAGAAGTTGTTATTTCTTCTTCAAGAAGTAAAGTTTTTAATAATGATAGAACAGGAGCACAAACTAGTGTTAGTTCAATTCAGCTAAAGACATTACCTACTATTTCACGTTCAGCTGCAGATTTTACTCGTTTAGAGCCAACTGCTAGTGGAAATTCTTTTGGAGGGAGAAACGACCAGTTTAACAATTTTTCGTTAGATGGATCTATTTTTAATAACCCTTTTGGTCTAGACTCTCCAACACCTGGGGGACAAACAGGTTCTCAACCAATTTCGTTAGATGCAATTGAACAAATTTCAGTTTCTACAGCGCCGTATGATGTAACTTTATCAGGGTTTACAGGTGCTTCTGTAAATGCTGTAACCAAAAGTGGTACTAACGAATTTACAGGTACAGTTTATGGGTTTTACAGAAATCAAGATATGACTGGAGGAAAAATTAAAGGGCAAAAAGTCGTAAAACCTAAGTTAAGTCAAAGTCAATATGGAATTAGTTTAGGAGGGCCTTTAATTAAAGATAAGTTATTTTTCTTTGCTAATTTTGAAAAAGATGATAGAGAAGATTTAGGTACAGCAGGTTGGGTACCGAATACTGGTAGTGGAGCTATTAATGAATCTAGAGTATTAGAATCTGATATGATAGCTGTCCGTGATGCGTTAGCAGCTTTAGGATATAATACAGGAGCTTATAAAGGGTTTACCTATGGTTCGGAATCAACTAAAGGAATTTTTAAGTTAGATTGGAACATTAACGATAAAAATAGATTAGCATTAATTTATAACTTTTTAAGAGCTTCAAAAGAAACTCCAGCTCATCCAACAGCTTTAGGTAATAGAGGTCCAAGTTTTTCTACATTACAATTTGCAAATTCTGGGTACGAAATTAATAACAATCTAAACTCTTTTCAGCTAGAGCTAAACTCTAACTTATCAGAAACAACAACCAACAAGTTACAAATAGGGTATACGCATTTTGATGATTTTAGAAATCCGTTATCTGCACCTGCACCAGTAATTACAATACAAGACGGGAATCAAAGTAATTACATAATTGCTGGTCATGAGCCTTTTTCTATTAATAATAAATTAGATCAACGAGTTTTTCAATTGACTAATAATATGAATTTTTTCAAAGGAGACCATACGTATACTGTTGGTTTTTCATTTGAACAATTTGAATTTGAAAATTCATTTAACTTAACAAATTATGAGTCTTTTAACTTCGGAATTTTCCCATATTACGGTTTGTTTAGCCCTTATCCAGATGTAGCCACTTTTTTATCAGCAGCACAATCAGGTGGAGTAGTAGAACAATATCTGACAGCCACTCAAAATGCTTATAACTCTTTTAATGCTAATGGAGATGGTAATGACGGCGGTTGGAAATTATCTGAATTAAATGTAGGTCAATTAGCTTTTTATGTACAAGATGAATGGGAAGTGAACGATAAGTTTAAGTTAACTTATGGTGTTCGTTTTGATAAGCCTTTGTATTTCAACACTTCTAGTTTGATTCAGAAATTTATAGATACTGATAATGGCGCAACAAGAGATAATTCAGTATTGTACTACAACCCTAATACAGGTGAAGAACAACAATTACTTTCAACCAAAATGCCTACAAATCAATGGTTAATTTCACCGAGAGTAGGTTTTAATTGGGATGTAAAAGGAGATAATACGATGCAGCTTCGTGGAGGTTCAGGTGTATTCACAGGACGTTTACCTTTTGTGTGGATTGGAAATCAGGTAAGTGGAGCAGATGATGGTTTTTTCCAATTGGTTGATCCAGATTTTAAATTTCCACAAGTATGGAGAACAAATTTAGGTTTAGATTGGAAGTTTGAAAATGGAATTATAGCGACTACTGACATTTCTTATACAAAGGATATCAATGGTGCACATGTACAAAACTGGGGACTAAGAGAGCCAAGTGCGACTTTAAATACGCCATTTGATACTAGAGAAATATATGACGGAAGTGATAAAGGAAATAATGCTTACGTATTTACAAACTCTGATAAAGGTCGTGTTTGGAATGCTTCTTTAAAGCTTCAAAAAACTTTTGATAACGGGTTGTATACAAGTGTAGCCTATAATTACTTAAATGCACAGGATGTAAACTCAATTGAAGCAGAAATCACGGGAGATGCTTTTGCATTTAATCCTGTTGTAGGAAATGCAAATAACGACATCTTATCATATTCTAAATATGGTGATACGCATAGAGTTATTGGTATACTTTCTAAAAAGTTTACTTATGGAGGAAATAAGTTTGCAACAACTATCTCAACTTTCTTTGAGTATGCACAAGGCGGAAGGTTTAATTATACTTATGGAGGAGATATTAATAACGATGGTTCAGCTGTAAATGACTTACTATATGTTCCAACGAGTTCAGAAGTAAATCAAATGCAATTTAGTGACCCTGCCCAAGCAGCAGCTTTTGAAAGTTATATACAACAAGATGATTATTTAAAAGGAATTAGAGGGCAATATGTAGAGCGTTACGGAGCTTTAGCACCATGGAGAGGTAAATGGGATTTAAAAATATTACAAGACTTTAATTTTAATGTGTCTGATGAAAAACAAAATACAATACAGTTAAGCCTTGATGTTTTAAATGTAGGAAATTTAATTAATTCTGATTGGGGAGTGGTTCAGCAACCTAATAATTTACAGCCTTTAGGTGTTAGTTTAGACGCAGGTAACACTCCTACATATTCATTTAACACTAATCAAGAGCAAACATTTGGTTTTGATTCTAGTTTATTGTCTCGTTGGCAAATGCAAATAGGATTACGTTATATTTTTTAAACATAAAATTAAATAATTTATAAAACCGTTCTTATTTTTGAACGGTTTTTTGCTTATTACTAATAAATCTAGTAATAAAGGGTGCTTTTCCTGTGAAAAATTTAAAATAAATAAGTGATATTTGTAGATGTAAATAAAGATAGGGGACTTTAATTACAACGTTTTAAAATATAGTCTTTGAGGGGTTGATTATATTTTAAAAAAACTCTGGCCTTATTAGGTCAGAGTTTTTAAGTGTAGAATTATAGTGTAATACTTTCTTGATTCTTAAGAAGATCTTCCATAGTTTCTCTCTTCCTAATTAAATAATCTTTTCCTTTATAAATCATAACTTCAGCGGGTTTATACCTTGAATTATAGTTAGAGGCCATAGAGAAACAATAAGCACCTGAATTATGGAAACATAAAATATCATCTTCAGATATTTCACTTATTCTTCTATTAGATCCAAAAGTATCATTTTCACAAATATATCCAACTATACTGTAAAAACGTTCCCTTCCTTTTGGGTTAGACAGGTTTTCGATGTAATGATAAGAATTGTAAAACATTGGACGTATTAAGTGATTTAAACCGCTATCAATACCAGCAAAAACAGTTGAAGTTGTTTGTTTAATAACATTTACTTTTGCTAAAAAATATCCAGCTTCACTTACCAAAAATTTTCCAGGCTCAAACATTAAAGTAACTTCTCTTCCGTAATTTTTACAGAACTCATTAAACCTCGTAGATAGTTTTTTACCTAATTCATTTATATCGGTTGAAATATCGTCTTTTTTATAAGGAACTTTAAAACCACTACCAAAATCAATAAAATCAATATCTTTAAACTGTCGAGCAGTATCAAATAAAATTTCTGTAGCTCTTATAAAAGTATCGATATCCAAAATATCAGAACCTGTATGCATATGCATTCCGTTAATATGCATTCCTGTATTTTCAACAACTCTTTTTATATGAGGTACTTGGTGAATTGAAATTCCAAATTTAGAATCTATATGCCCAACAGATATTTTACTATTTCCACCCGCCATTACGTGAGGGTTTATACGAATACAAACTGGAATTTTAGGATGCTTTTGCCCGAATAATTCTAAAATAGATAGATTGTCAATATTAATTTGTACCCCTAATTTAGCAACTTCCTCTATTTCCTGTAGAGAAACTCCGTTAGGAGTGTATATAATTTCATGAGGTTCAAAACCTGCAAGTAATCCAAGTTTAACTTCTTGAATAGAAACTGTATCTAATCCGCTGTTTAGCTTATTAAAAACCTTTAAGATATTAATGTTTGATAAAGCTTTAACTGCATAATTAATTTTTACATTTTTTATTTTAGAGAAAGCGGTTGTTATTTTTTTATACTGAGAAATGATTTTTTCTGTATCGTAAACATACAAAGGTGACTGATACTTGTCAGTTAGCTTTAAAAGGTCTTGTCTATTCATTTACTTTAATATTTATCGGCAAAAGTATAGAGGAGAACTATGACAAAAAATAAAATGAAAGAAATTCACAAATTTGTGTTTTTTTGTAAAATTAGGGGTTTTACGTCTAGGCAAAAGGGAGTTTTCCTATAATATTATCTTTTAAAAAGACTCATATTTGCGACGAAATAAATTTAAGGGGATTTATTTCAAACAGAATGATATTTTTTTAAGGGGTAAAAATATCATAAAAAAACTCTAGCGAAAGCTAGAGTTTTTGATTTTATAAAGTGATGTGAAATTAATTAAACTTTACAGCTACTTTTTGAGTAATTCCTACAATTACCTCACTAGCTTTTACGATACTTTCAGCAGGAACATACTCGTAACGTCCATGGAAATTGTGTCCGCCAGCAAAAATGTTAGGACATGGTAACCCCTTATACGATAATTGAGAACCATCTGTACCACCACGAATAGGTTTAATTAATGGAGTCATTCCCATGTCTTTCATTACTTCTTCAGCAATATCAACAATATGCATTAAAGGAGTTACTTTTTCTTTCATGTTAAAATATTGATCTTTAATATCAACACTAATTAACTTTTGCCCACGTTTAGCGTTTAAAACTTCTGCTAAATCTAACATTGCTTTTTTACGGTTGTTAAACTGGTCCATATCATGATCTCTAATAATATAGCTCAACGTAGTTTGTTCAACTTTACCTTCCATATGATGTAAGTGGAAGAAACCTTCGTAACCAGTAGTTTTTTCAGGTACTTCATCTTCAGGTAAAGCATTTATAAACTCACTAGCAATAAGCATTGAGTTAATCATTTTTCCTTTTGCATATCCAGGATGTACAATTTTACCATTAATAGTAACTGTTGCACCAGCAGCATTAAAATTTTCGTATTCTAATTCACCTATTTGACTTCCATCCATTGTGTAAGCCCACTCAGCTCCAAATTTTTCAACATCAAACATATGTGCACCTTTACCAACTTCTTCATCAGGAGTAAAGCAAATACGGATTTTTCCATGCTTAATTTCTGGGTGTTGGATTAAGTACTCCATTGCAGAAACAATTTCAGTAACACCAGCTTTATCATCAGCACCTAATAAGGTAGTACCGTCAGTAGTGATTATAGTTTGTCCTTTATATTGTAGTAAATCATCAAAATAATCAGGAGATAAAACGATGTTTTCTTCTTTGTTTAATAAGATATCTTTTCCGTCGTAATTCTCATGAATTTGAGGCTTTACATTAGCTCCTGTAAAATCTGGACTTGTATCAATATGAGCAACAAAACCAATAGTTGGTACTTCGTAATTTAAATTACTAGGTAAAGTTGCCATTAAATAACAATTCTCGTCTAACTCAACATCTTCCATTCCTATTTCCTTTAGTTCTTTTTCAAGGACCTTAGCTAAATTCCATTGTTTTTCGGTACTAGGAAATGCAGGGTTGTTAGGATCACTTTCAGTATCAATAGTTACATATTTTACAAATCGGTCGATTATATGTTGTTTGTCCATCGTAGTATTTTTAAAGCATCAAAAATAGCCAATTCAAATGTATTTTGTCAATTGAAATACAATGAAATTTTCAGGAATCTTTCTTTTTATAATATGCTATTAATAAATCAACAACATAACTGTATGATTGAATTCCTTTTGATTGATTATTGGCTTTAAGGTAAGAGTTGTACCCTTTTTTTAAATACGGCTCAATAGGGTTTTTAAACTGCTTCCAATGTAAATAAGTCGCTTTATAGTCCTTATATACACCTTTATTTACTGTTTTGGCAATTTCTTTACCTAATGTTTTATCTCTCTTGTAAACTTGACCAATACAATAATTATAAGCCATACGATATCCAGAATACTTAAAATACAAGTCTTTATTAGCTATTGAAGCTAAAAAACTTACAAAATTAGCATCGTTTTCAGCAGCCCAACCAATTTGATGCGCCATTTCATGACAAGTAGTTGCGGGATAACCAGTTTTAGGAATCATATTATTTACTTGAGCTTCTCCCGTTATTGGATTTAAATACCCAGATGTTCCATTGTATGACTGAAATAAACTTACCAACGAACTTTTAATTGAGGAAGTTTGATAAGCTAATTGAGGATAAGTTTTTGATAGCTCTTGAAAACCGTTAGGAGCTAAACTGTAAATTTCTCTTTGAGAATAAGGAACAATTATAGCTACTGAATCATTTTTTGTTATTTGTAAATGAACTTTGTTTAATTCTGTTACAATCTTCTTAGTAGTTGAAATTAATTCTTCAGTTGTATAGGTAGATTGTTTTAGTTTAAGATTTTTAGCTAAAGGCTCTCTAAAATAATTTAATCCCCAAAAAGCATAAAAACAAAAATAAATAATAGATAGAATTGCGATAAATTTTACTAACTTAGGGAGGAAGTTTTGAAACCTTTTTTTAATTAAAAAATAGATAGATTTTAATAAAAGGTATAGTAAATAAAAACCAATTACATCCCCAATGGAAAAAGGAATCCAACCTAGAAAGGATCTGAAAAACTGTGAAATATATGGGTAAATTCCATTGCTATAATAAAACTCAATCCATTGTGATTTTTGACTTAAAAAAAGTACTAAAATCACCTGAATAGGTAAAAATAAAGCGACAAAAAAATATTTTTTTAGGTTATGCATGCCCTCAAAAATAAGAAAGTTGTAACGTTATCAACAAGTTAATAACAGTTTATTTACAAAAAATGTGCATAAAGAAAATTGAGCATAGTCTCTACAAATATCATCTTAAAAATTTACTTTTGCTGTTATGGAAAAAACCCAATCTCTTAGAGGAACAAAAATAGATAAAGCTAGAATTATAAGCTTAGAAAAAGGGAAATTACCACCGCAGGCTTTAGAATTAGAAGAGGCTGTTTTAGGTGCTATGATGATTGACAAAAAAGGGATTGATGAAGTAATTGATATTTTACACCCTGATGCTTTTTATGATAAGAGACATCAAGAAATTTATGCGGCAATTTATGCGCTCTTTCAAAACTCAGAACCAATTGATTTACTTTCAGTATCAAATCAGTTAAAGAAAAATGGAAAATTAGATTTAGCAGGAGGAGATTTTTACTTAATCGGTTTAACTCAAAAAGTAGCCTCATCTGCACATATTGAATTTCACTCTAGAATTATTCTTGAAAAATTCATTCAGCGTAAGCTAATTACTATCTCTTCAGAAATTATTGAAAATGCGTATGATGAAACAGTTGATGTTTTTGATTTATTAGATGACGCCGAAGGAAAACTATTTGAAGTAACACAAGGAAACCTAAAAAAAGGAGCAGAAAGAGCTGATTCGTTAGTACAACAATCGATTAATAAAATCCAAGAGATTTCTACCAAGGAAGGAATGAGTGGTTTGGCCACTGGATTTACAAAACTAGATGCTTTAACATCAGGTTGGCAGCCTTCCGATTTAATTATCATTGCAGCTCGTCCTGGTATGGGTAAAACGGCCTTCGTAATATCGATGGCAAAGAACATGGCAATTGATTTTAATCATGCCGTAGCTGTATTTTCATTAGAGATGTCATCTGTACAGTTAATTACCCGTATGATTTCTTCTGAGACAGGATTGACATCAGAAAAATTACGTAAAGGAAATTTAGAGCCACACGAATGGGAGCAGTTAAACGTGAAAGTGAAAAAACTTTCTGATGCACCTATTTTTATTGATGATACACCTGCATTATCTATTTTCGATTTACGTGCAAAAGCTCGTCGTTTAGTGTCACAACACGGAGTTAAAATATTAATTATTGATTACTTACAGTTAATGACAGCTGGGGGAGCAGGAGGTAACCGTGAACAAGAAATTTCGACGATTTCACGTAACTTAAAAGCACTAGGTAAAGAATTAAATGTACCTGTAATTGCACTTTCTCAGTTATCGCGTGCGGTTGAAACCCGTGGAGGAAGTAAACGTCCGTTACTATCCGATCTTCGTGAATCTGGAGCGATTGAGCAGGATGCCGATATTGTATCGTTTATTTACCGTCCTGAATACTACGGAATGACTGAATGGGACGATGACGATCATTCACCATGTGAAGGACAAGGGGAGTTTATCGTTGCAAAACACCGTAACGGTGGATTGGATAATATCCGTTTGAAGTTTACAGGACACTTAGCAAAATTCTCAGATTTAGAAGAAGGTTTTAGTAGTGAATTCCAATCGAGTATGAACTCAGGGTTTAATGAAGAAGTATCTTCTAGTAATTTTGCTTCACCAGAAGATGCTTTTGGACCTAGCGACGATGATGTTCCGTTTTAACCTTTAAATAAAACTTAAAATACAACTAAATACACAATTGCTAAAAAGTAATTGTGTATTTTAGTTTTTGATATGAAACAATTTCTTTACATACTAACATTTTTCCTTTTTTCAAACTCGTTATGGGCTTCTTTTATTTATGTACCTATGAGTAATGAAAATCAAAAAAATCACTTAAAAGCATACGGCATTGTATATTATGCTTTAGAAAATGGTTTAAAAGCCAAGTGGTTGTTAAATTATGATGGAGGAGCTTTTTTAATTGAAAACAATGAATCAGTTGAAAAAGAATGCAAAATACGTGGCGTATCGTATCAAATTATTTCAGATGCTAAATCAGCATTAATTTTAGAAGAAATTTCTTCACCTTCAAAAAACCAAGAAGCAGTAACTTTAGAAAAAGCACCAAAAATAGCGGTGTATTCTCCTAAAGATAAAATGCCGTGGGATGATGCGGTAACGATGGTATTAACGTATGCTGAAATACCTTTTGATGTAATATATGATGAAGAGGTGTTGAATGATAAATTGTTATTGTATGAGTGGCTGCATTTACATCATGAAGACTTTACAGGGCAGTATGGACGTTTTTATGGAGCTTTTAGAACAGCTCCTTGGTATATTCAACAAAAAAAAGATGCTGAAGCTTTAGCGAAAAGATTAGGGTATAGTAAAGTGTCTGAAGAAAAAGGAGCAGTAGCCAAAAAAATACGAGATTATGTAGTTGGTGGAGGGTTTATGTTTGCGATGTGTTCTGCTACCGATAGCTTTGATATTGCACTAGCTGCTGATGGGGTAGATATTTGTGAAGGAATGTTTGATGGAGATGCTTCAGAACCTAATTATCAATCGAAAATTAACTTTAATAAAACACTTGCGTTTAAAGATTTTGAATTGATTCGTAACCCTACTACCTATGAGTTTTCTTCAATAGATATGACTCGTAAGCGAAGAATCAGAAAAGAGGTAGACTATTTTGTGTTGAAAGAATTTTCGGCAAAATGGGATCAAGTTCCAACAATGCTTACCCAAAATCATACTATGTTAGTTAAAGGTTTTATGGGACAAACAACTTCTTTTAATCCTAACACAATAAAATCTACAGTCATTGTTTTAGGAGGCAATAAAACCAATGGAGAGGGACGCTATATTCACGGAACTAAAGGGAAAGGAATGTTTACTTTTTATGGTGGTCATGATCCTGAAGATTATCAGCATAGAGTAGGAGACCCTAAAACAGAGTTAGACTTACACCCAACCTCTCCTGGATATCGTTTAATATTAAACAATGTATTATTTCCTGCAGCTAAAAAGAAAAAACAGAAAACATAGTTTATACATGTAATTATCTGCTTTTTAGTGTCTTATGTTGTTTTTTAGTTAAGCCTTGTACCTTTTTAATACTACTTAATGTATTAATAAACAACGTTTAAGGTTTTTGTAAAGTGATTCGTTTGTTATTTATATAACTTAGTAAAAGTAAAACCAAAATTCGTATTGTATTGAATGGTTTATGATTAGCGCGCAACTTTATACTTCATATATCATTCTTTAATTTAATAGCTTGATCATCTGTTAAATAGTTTTGGATTTTTAGGCGTATACCGAAAAGCCTAAATAGAGTAGGTAAAAACTAAACTTAAAACTAAATTATCATGGCAACAAAACTTACAGAACCATCTAATGGTGTCGTAAAAGAACAAGTTGGAGCAAATATGGAAACTCCAACTAATGGAATGTACAATACCCTTTGTCAATCATTAAACTTAAGTGACAAAAGCTTTCAAATGATACAAGGTGTATTACCAGTTCAAAGTTCAGCGTCAGAACTATATAACTATTTTGATGGTGTTCCCCCAAAATCTGTAGGAGTATTGTATGAAGGTAACCCTTTAAATACTTTAAGCGGTAATTATGCTACAATGCTAAGTAAAACAGAAGATACAGGTACATTCTTGTATAAAATAGCAATGAGTAATTATACAAACTCTAACAATTGGATTGGAGGTAACATGGGAACTAACCCTATATATACTCCAGTCTTTGAAGAGTTAAAATTACAAGTTGAAAAAGGTTCTTCTGCGGCAATTCATTTTGATTCTCAAACGTCTAATGATGATATTCAAAACTCATGGGCACAAAGCAACGGTTCTTCAGGAGTTGGTTTCTGGGGAAAGAAGTCTAATAGTGTTTCAAAATCATTAAATGAAAAAGCTTCTGCAAGTAGAATTACTGTAGATATGAATTTTAATAAGTATGCTTTTCTAGCTGTTAGAGCAGGAGGATGGTTTTTCTCTGGTTATTTTACAGATATGTACCAAAACCCTGATCAATTTCAAAATCAAGATGATTGGAATAATTTATTTGGTCCATCTGGTTCTTTACAAAGAGTAACCAACCAAGCTTTACTTGTTTCTGGTTACACAATTACTGTAAAATCTTGGGCTACTTATAGTCAATCTGACTTTGAAGAAATTCAAAAAAGTACAGAGACCAATGTATGGCCATTCTATACATCAGGATCATCATCAAAAGCTACATCTAGCTATAAGTTTAATGATGATAAAACGATTTCTGTAACAATTACATCTGCACCAGGAGATTTACAAATTTTTGGTATGGGAGTAATTCCAACAGATAGAGCTGTAACAGGTGGTAGCACAAATCATGCTTTAAAAGCACCTTCAAGATTAATTTAATCTTATAGTTAAGAGAGCACATGATTTTCATGTGCTCTACTTAACCTTTTACATAAATTTATTATAGTTAACTTAAAATAATGAATAATGAAGTCCCCCGAGAGTTTTAATTATTTAGTATTAAACGAACTGGCAGAGTTATTTAACGCACAATTAAGTAGTTTTACATTCTATGCATCTTTACCAAATTTACCCACAAACGAAGCTGATTTTTCAGTTTTATTAGATACTATTCCAGTAGGAACTGAGTTTTTTGATAGCGCCCTTCCACTAAATTATTTTAGTGAGGTGTATGGAAGAATTTTAAAAGCTCAAATAAAACAACCTTTAGCCATTCAAATAGGACTGAATGATTATTATGATGCAACAAACTGGATAGTTCCATATACAATACCAAAGTATACACCAAGCTTAAGTACTTTTAAAGGAGCAATAGAAAACTCCTTGCAGTCAAAAGTTGTTATAAAGTCAAACGAACAAACTATACGCATTCCAGTTTACCCAGAATTTCCTGTTTTAGTTGTAAATACCTCGTTAGATAATTTTACTAATGAAGTGGCAAAATCAGTTGTAACTGTAGCCATAGCTTTTAGTGAATCTACTACACAGAAAATTAACTTTGGAAATTGGTTTTCATCTGCTGCTTTTTTATACGCATACCAGACTCCAAGCAATTGGGATGACTCTGTAATATCTTGGGATGAAGTTTTTAACCCCAAAACAGGAATATTAAAAAATATTAATTCATATATATCTGCTGTTTCAGATATGACAATAAAAATTCATATCTCTGGAACATATACAGAAGAAACAGTAAGTTTATTAACATCTATTCCAGAACAAGTAATATTCCCTTTTTATCAGCAAATAAATGGAGCTACTATAGAGTACACTTTAGAAACTGACAAAAGCTTAACAATAACGTTAAAAGTTCCTAAAAATAACGAATACTATCTTTTTGGAGTTCAGTATCAAAATGTAGAGGAATTGTTAACTTAATACTTAAAAATTAAGAAGACTTATAGCTATTTACCTTTACTAATTCTTTTATAAAATAAGATGGTTTTAGGCCTGTATGTTTAAAAAACGCCTTAGAAAAAGATTCAGCATTTTTAAAACCAACTTCTTGTGCGATGGCTTTTATAGTATATTTCCTCCACAGAGTATCATTTTTAAGTTTTTCAATCGCGTATTTAATTCTAAGTTGATTGACATAATTAGAAAAAGAAGTGTTTTTATATTGATTAATGACTTTTGATAAATAGCTAGTATTAGTATCTAACCGGTCAGCCAATAGTTGTAAGTTGATTTTAGAGTCTAAAAAATCTGTGTTTTTTTCAAAAGTTTCAAGCCCTTTCATAATAGCGCTAATTGTTTCATAAGAAAGTTCGTATTTGTTGGTCGTTTTTGTAACAGGCTGTATTTCTTCTTTATCTACAACTTCTTTTTGATTAACTAATGCTATAAAACGCTTTTTAAAAGTTCTCTTTCTTTTAATTTGATACCCTATTAAAACAAATGATAGTAGTAATAAAGAAATATAAATTATTTTATTTTTTCTAGACTCACCTACTTCATTTTCTAGTTTCTCTATAACCTGTTTCTTTTCTAATATTAGGTTAGGGATGTCGTATTCTTCAGTAAACGTTTTATTGATTTTATTTTTTTCATTTAAATTGAATTTTTTTAATTCTAATAATCTATTTATGTAAAATAATTGCTTCTTTAAATTATTTTTTGCTTTGTAGTGTTTTAAAAGAAACTTAAAACTGTCTTCTAATCTTTTAGAAGATATATTTTTTATAGAATAAATAGAATCAGCTTTTTTATGATATTTTAAAGAATAACTATAATTATTAATAGAATCATAAGTTATACCTATAAGGCTGTATGTTTGATTAAGTAAAACATAGTTTTCATCTTCTGTTATAATTGGTACAAATCGAAGAAACCCAGTAAGGGCTTTTTCATATTTTTTATTATCAAAATCAATCAACGACCTCATAAAATAAGAAAAGTTTTCGAAAAGAGTATCTCTTGATTCTATACTTGCTCTAATGCTTTTTTCATTATAGTAATATGCTGAATCTAAGCTTCCTTTTCTTAAATGTATTGAGGTTATATTGTTAAGCAAAGAAAGGTATTCACTTGTCTTATGTAGCTTGTTCTTATTTTTAAGATAATTAAAAGCTTTTAGATAAAAAAAGAGAGCATTTTCTTTTTCATCTACTGACGACTTTATCAAACCTAAGTACATGTTTTTGTATGCGCTAGTGTAACCTTCTGCATTATCAATTAAAAGAAATTCTTTAAGAGCTTCACCATTTCTTCTTCTATGGAAGAAAAACTTTCCTTTACGAAAGTGGATAATTGAAGGGTATTTTTTTGAAAGATATTTTTTAGTTATTTCAATTAACGAGTCACAAAAATTTAAATAAATATTCTCATCATTTAAAATATCTGCTAATAAGTATTTTCCATTCAACATTTCTAATGTGTCTTTTTCATGTAAAGCTTTTCTATATTTTGCTTTTGCGTAAATAACAGCTTTTAATGTATCAGGTTTACTATTATAAAATAAATCGGATAATTCTTGAAAACTTTTTCTTAGTAAGGTGTCTTGTTTTATATGATTTTGAGAATAAACTTTTAAACTTAATCCAATAACTAGGAGTAAAACAAATATCTTTTTCATAAAAAATAATTAAATAGAGGCCAAAAGTACCAAAAAATCATGATTTTTTGGTTTTTATTAATATGTTGTAAATAAGTGTTTTATTCGTTTTTAAAAGTCGTTTTTTATAAAATACGTGTACAACTGTTTGTGTATCAAACAAACAAATAAGTTATTTGAATCACGTAAATAAAGGGTTCAATAACGATTCATTTAGAAAAGGGAAAATTAAACGAAAAAGAAAACGTAACTCACTTGAACCCTTTTTCTTTTTACTTAAATAAAAAAGTAATTGCTCATTTTTACATAATCAATTACATTTGTGGGCATAAAACAAAACAATAATGCCAACAACACAACAATTACAAGAGTTTACACAACAAGTTCGTAGAGACATCGTACGCATGGTACATGCTGTAAATTCAGGACATCCAGGAGGTTCTTTAGGATGTGCAGAATTTTTTACGTGTTTATACCAAGAAATCATGGACTATTCTACTGATTTTTCTATGGATGGTAAAAACGAAGATTTATTCTTTTTATCAAACGGGCATATTTCGCCAGTTTATTATAGTGTTTTAGCCCGTAGTGGATTTTTTCCGGTAGCGGAGTTAGCTACTTTTAGAAAATTAGACTCTCGTTTACAAGGACACCCAACTACACACGAGCATTTACCAGGAATACGCATTGCTTCAGGATCGTTAGGTCAAGGTATGAGTGTTGCTATTGGTGCAGCTCAAGCAAAAAAGTTAGACGGCGACAACAAAGTGGTATATTCATTACATGGTGATGGGGAATTACAAGAAGGTCAAGTTTGGGAAGCTGTAATGTATGCTGCAGCTAAAAAAGTCGACAACTTAATCTCTACAGTAGATGTAAACGAAAAACAAATTGATGGTTCTACGGATGAAGTTTTAGCTATGGGAAGCTTAAAAGCTAAATTTGAAGCTTTTGGTTGGGATGTTGTAGAAATTGCTGAAGGTAATAATATAGAAGCTGTTTTAGCAGGAATGGCAGAAGCAAAGTCACGTACAGGAAACGGAAAGGCAGTTTGTGTATTATTACGTACAGAAATGGGGAATGGAGTTGACTTTATGATGCATACACATGCATGGCATGGTAAAGCACCTAACGATGAACAGTTAGAAGTTGCTTTAACTCAAAATACAGAAACTTTAGGAGATTACTAAAGATATAATCAATACCATAAACGCCATTACGAATTACGTAATGGCGTTTTTTTTTATGAAAAACTTTACAAAAAAAAGTAAGTAATACCGTAAATTTACGTCTGTAATCATATTCAAAAAATAATCAACAGATACAGATGAAAATAGGAATTGTATGTTACCCTACCTTTGGAGGAAGTGGAGTAGTGGCGACCGAATTAGGAATGGCATTAGCAGATAAAGGGCATGAAGTACATTTTATAACTTACAATCAGCCTGTTCGATTAGATTTCTTTTCTCATCGTTTACATTTTCATGAAGTTGTTTTAGAAGAATATCCACTATTTCAATATCAGCCTTATGAATTAGCTTTATCAAGTAAAATGGTAGAAGTAGTTCAAAAATATGAACTTGAAGTGTTACATGTACATTATGCTATTCCGCATGCATACGCTGCCTATATGGCAAAAAAAATGCTTGAAGATAAAAGTATTGATATAAAAGTAGTAACAACACTACACGGTACGGATATTACTTTGGTAGGAAGTCATCCAACCTATAAAACTGCTGTAGAGTTTAGTATAAACAAATCAGATGAAGTAACAGCTGTATCCAATAGCTTAAAAGAAGATACACTTCGATTATTTAATATTGAAAAAGATATTAAAGTAGTATACAACTTTATTGATGGAGAAAAATATGACAAGGCGCATGAAGGAGAGTGTAAAAGAGAAGCGTTGGCACAACCCGAAGAGAGAATTTTAACACATATAAGTAATTTTAGACCTGTAAAACGAACCGATGATGTAATTCGAATTTTTAATAAGGTTCAAAAAGAAATTCCTTCAAAATTACTAATGGTTGGTGATGGTCCTGAACGTTTAAAAGCGGAGAATTTAGCTAAAGAATTACAAATAGAAGATAAAGTACTATTTATGGGAAATAGTACAGAAGTAGCAAAAATATTATGCTATACAGATGTGTTTTTATTACCGTCTGAAACGGAAAGTTTTGGGTTGGCAGCCTTAGAAGCCATGGCAGCAAGTACACCTGTTATTTCTACAAATACAGGAGGGTTACCAGAAGTAAACATTAATGGTAAAACAGGTTTTTTAAGCGAATTAGGCGATATTGACGGTATGGCTAACAATGCTATTGATATTTTGAAAGATGATGTGGTTTTAAATAAATTTAAAGAAAACGCTAAAGAACATATTAAGCTATTTTCACTAGATAATATTCTACCAGCTTATGAGAAACTCTATAAAAAATGTTCAGTAGAAGCATAAAAATTATACTATCTTAAAAAAAGCTAATAAATAGAGAAAGATGATTAAAGAAAAGTACCAATGTTCTCTTGAAAAAATAAAAACTTTAGACACTAAAGTACCTATAAATTTAGTGCTAAGTGGAGGAGCAGAAAAAGGAGTAGCACATATTGCTTTATTAGAAAAACTGGAAGAGTTAAATATTAAAATTAATGCTATTTCGACTTGTAGTTCAGGTTCTTTAGTAGGATCTATGTATGCTTCTGGTATGAGACCAAAAGAAATATTAAACTTTTTTAAAACGACTGAGATATTTCAATTTTCTTGGATAACAATAGCTAAACCAGGAATTTTTAATTCCTCCAATTATGCAAGATTAATTGAAGACAAAATTAAATCCACATTTGAAGAGTTAAAGATACCCTTAACGGTTTCCACAACTAATTTAAATAGAGGAACCACTCAGTATTTTCATGAAGGTTATTTACTAAAACCTGTATTAGCCTCATGTGCATTACCAGGCTTATTCAACCCTGTAAGGATAGATGGTATGCTTTACTCTGATGGTGGAATTATAGATAACTTTCCAACCACACCATTTAAAGATTCAGAATATCCCATTATTGGAAGTTATGTGGTGTATCCTTCAGAAAAAACAAGCGAAGAGTTGAATACCACCTTAAAAGTTTTAGCCCATACATCTAAATTATTAATGTTATCTTCTGAAGAGCATAAGTTTTTTAAAACATACGCTACTATTTGTTTTCCTTTAGGAGAATACAGTGGGTTTAGCACAAAAGAAGTAGATGCTATTTATGAAACAGCTAAAAAGTATATAAACGGAAGACTAAAATAAAGAAAAGAGGTGTAAAAACTCTTTATGAATTATAAAACTGTAAACTCTCTTTGATTAATTCATCAGAAGCCTTACTATTTATTTTAAAGCTTTCATAATCGTTAAGGAGTACAAAGTTAATTTCTCCACCAACATTCTTTTTATCATGTTTCATCAACTCAAGAATTGGCTGAAAATCATCTTCAGATAAACTAACTTTACCATATATTTTAATAATAGCTTCTTTTATTTCAAACACTTTATCTTCTGGGAAGTTTAAAACTTTTGAAGATAAGTAAGCTTCACAAACCATTCCAATAGCAATAGCCTCACCATGTGTTAAAGTTTCTTTTTCAGGAGCTTCTAAAAAATATGATTCTACACCATGACCAATGGTATGTCCCCAGTTTAACACCTTACGAACCCCTTGTTCTTTAGGATCCTCTAAAACAACTTCATTTTTAATTTCTATTGAACGATGAATCAAGTCAACAATATTGAGTTTATCGTTATTTTTAATTTCGTTAAATAATTGAATGTCGTGTGTCATTCCATATTTAATGATTTCCGCAGTACCAGAACGAATTTCCCTTGCGGTAACTGTATGTAAATATTCAGGATCTATAATTATTAATTCTGGATTTGCAAATACTCCAATTTGATTTTTTAAAACCCCTAAATCAACACCTGTTTTACCACCAACAGAAGCATCTACCATACTCAACAAAGTAGTAGGAATATTTACAAAGTCAATTCCACGCTTAAATGTAGAAGCAACAAAACCACCCAAATCAGTAATAACACCTCCACCTAAGGTAATTAATAAGCTTTTTCTATCAGAACCTAATTCAGTCATTACATTCCATACACCCATACAGGTTTCCATATTTTTATGAACCTCGCCAGCATCAATTTGAATGACTTCAATAGGTTTATCGGTAGCAAATAACTGTATAAATCGAGGATAGCAACAATCTAAAGTGTTGTCATCCACTAAAATAAAAACTGAAGAATAGTTTTTACTAGAAATTAAAGAAGTTAATTCATTATACCCTTTTTCATTAAAATGAATAGGGTATGTTGCTGCGTTAATTGTGGTCATAATAACAAAAAAATATAAGGCGAAATTAAATAGAAAAAATTAAAATATATCAGTCTACTCAATTATATTTGTCTCAATAAATTAAAGATATAATATTACCTCGATAATGAGACTTTTTGACAATACAGAAACTGCTTTTAAATTAAAATCTGACTCAGAGTTAGAACGTGCATATTTTTTGTTTAAAATGATTCAGAACCAACCAATGGTTCGAATAGGTACTGCGGTAACAAATTTTGCTTTAAAAGCACATTTACCAGTTGAAGGGTTAATCCGTTCAACAGTTTTTGATCATTTTTGTGGAGGAGTAAGTGAAGATGATTGCTTACCAAATATCGAAAAAATGTACGAGCAAGGTAACGTACATAGTATTTTAGATTATTCAGTAGAAGGTAAAGAAGATGAAGCGCAGTTTGATGACGCTTTAAAAATGACGTTAAAAACGATTAATTTTGCTGAAGAGAAGCAATCTATTCCTTATGCTGTTTTTAAACCAACTGGTTTTGGTCGTTTTGCTTTATATCAAAAATTAACAGAAGGAAAAGAATTAACTTCAGAAGAAAAAGTAGAGTGGGATAGAGTTGTAGAACGTTTTCACATTGTGTGTAAAGCAGCAAAAATAAAAGATGTTCCGTTATTAATAGATGCAGAAGAAAGTTGGATGCAAGATGCGGCTGATGATTTAATTGAAGAATTAATGGAAATCTACAATAAAGAAAAAGCCATTGTTTTTAATACATTACAAATGTACCGTCATGATCGTATGGAGTATCTTCGAAATTTACACAAAAGAGCACATCAAAAAGGATATCATATCGGAATGAAAGTTGTTCGTGGTGCTTATATGGAAAAAGAGCGAGAAAGAGCCAAAGAAAATGGTTATGAATCTCCTATTTGTGTAGATAAACAAGCAACTGACGACAATTATAACGAAGCTGTTCGTTATATGATGAATCACAAGAACATGGCAATTTTTGCAGGAACTCATAATGAAGAAAGCTCATACTTATTGATGGATTTAGCCAAAGAACACAATATTACAGCTAACGATAAGCGTATGTGGTTTGGTCAATTATATGGAATGAGTGATCATATTAGTTTTAATTTAGCTAAAGAAGGATATAATGTTGCAAAATACGTTCCTTTTGGACCCGTTCGTGATGTGATGCCATATTTAATACGTAGAGCAGAAGAAAATACTTCAGTTGCAGGACAAACTTCAAGAGAATTGAACTTACTTAAAACTGAAAAAGCACGTAGAAAGCTTTAATGAATACAGTTGATGAAATAAAAGAAGCAATCTATAAAAATAAAAAAAGATTAGCTAAAGAGCTCCAAGAAAGTAGGGAGCTTCTTTTTCTTGTGAGAAAATCGCTAACTACATCATTAACAGACGAAGAAAAGGCAAAAGTAAAAGAACAAACACTCGATATTTGTAAAGCTATTCCAGCTTTTGCTGTGTTTATGCTTCCTGGTGGGGCTTTACTTTTGCCTTTACTTATAAAATTAATTCCTGATATTTTACCAAGTGCTTTTAAAGCAGATGATGAGGAATTAGAAGATTCTAACCCAGAATAATATTTTTCAAACTCCAATATTTACAATTTTATCCTAAAAAAGAAGTTAATTAAAATTACTTGAATCTCTTTTAAAACAAGAGAAAAGTACATAAAATGATGTTTTTATAAAGCTTCGAATGAAACATTACGAATTCATAAATAAAAATTCGTAATTCATAAATAATAAAACACTACTTTTGCAGCTTCAAAATAAGCACGAATGCAATCAATAAGAAACATTGCTATTATAGCACACGTTGACCACGGAAAGACAACCTTGGTAGACAAAATTATAGATCAAGCTAAAATTTTAGATGAGCGTAAAGAACGTACTGATTTATTATTAGATAACAACGACTTAGAGCGTGAACGTGGTATTACCATTTTATCTAAAAATGTATCAGTAAACTATAAGGGAGTTAAAATTAATGTAATTGATACTCCTGGGCACGCCGACTTTGGTGGTGAAGTAGAACGTGTATTAAAAATGGCAGATGGAGTTTTATTATTGGTTGATGCTTTTGAAGGACCAATGCCACAAACACGTTTCGTATTAGGAAAAGCAATCGAATTAGGATTAACTCCTATCGTAGTAGTAAATAAGGTCGATAAGGAAAACTGTACACCAGATTTAGTACATGAAAAAGTATTCGATTTAATGTTTGCTTTAGAAGCAAATGAAGATCAATTAGACTTTACAACTATTTATGGTTCGGCTAAAAATGGATGGATGAGTACTGATTGGCAAGACCCAAAGGAAGATATCATCGATTTATTAGATGCTGTTATCGAGACTATTCCTGAAGCACCTTACCGTGAAGGTTCTCCTCAAATGCAAATTACATCATTAGATTATTCTTCTTTTAAAGGAAGAATTGCTATTGGACGTGTATATCGTGGAGACTTAGAAAAGAATCAAGAATACATGCTTTGTAAAGCAGATGGATCGACGAAAAAAGTACGAATCAAAGAATTACACGTTTTTGAAGGAATGGGTAAAGCAGAGACAGATAAAGTACGTAGTGGAGATATTTGTGCTATTACTGGTATTGACGATTTTGAAATAGGTGATACAATCGCTGATTTAGAAAACCCAGAAGCATTACCAAGAATTGAAGTAGATCAACCTACCATGAGTATGTTATTTACAATTAATAATTCTCCATTCTTTGGTAAAGAAGGTAAATTTGTTACTTCTCGTCACTTACGTGATCGTTTATTTAAAGAAATGGAGAAGAACTTAGCGTTACGTGTTGATGAAACGGATACTGAAGATAAATTTAACGTTTTCGGACGTGGAGTATTACACTTATCAGTATTGATAGAAACAATGCGTCGTGAAGGGTATGAATTACAGGTTGGACGTCCACAAGTAATTTTAAAAGATGTTGACGGAGTTAAGAGTGAACCATACGAAACATTATCTATTGATGTTCCTGAAGATGTATCTTCTAAAGCTATTAACTTAGTTTCTTTAAGAAAAGGTGATTTATTAGTAATGGAGCCAAAAGGTGACTTACAACACTTAGAATTTACAATTCCATCTAGAGGATTAATTGGTTTACGTAATAAAATATTAACTGCAACTGCAGGTCAAGCAATTATAAATCACAGATTTAGCGAATACGGACCATATAAAGGAGAATTTGCTGAAGAATTAAAAGGAGCTATCATTTCTTCTGAAACAGGAAAGGCTACTGCATATGCAATTGACCGCTTACAAGATAGAGGACGTTTCTTTATTGACCCTAACCAAGAGATTTACAAAGGTCAGGTAGTTGGAGAAAATTCGAAGTCGGATGATATGGCTGTTAACCTAATTAAAGGAAAAAAATTAACAAATGTACGTTCATCAGGAAACGATGATAGTGTTAAAATTGCTCCAAAAATAGATTTTTCTTTAGAAGAATGTATGGAATATATTAGAGCTGATGAGTACCTAGAGGTTACTCCAGAAAGCTTACGTATGCGTAAAATTGATTTTAGATAATAGAATATTTCTAAAAGAAAATATAAGAAGAGCCACCTAGTTTTAGGTGGTTCTTTATTTTTATTAAAAATAACTTGCATAATTAAAAATAAATAACAAATATTTGTAGCAACAAAATAAAAGACATGAGTTTTATTCAATTACATCATCATCATTTTCATATTTGCACTCAAGCGAACTGAAAATGTATTGAATAAAATCAAAATATATTTTAAACCCGTTTGAGTAAATCAAACGGGTTTTTTATTTCCAAGGCGCCAGGAAAAAATCTTCTCAAAACGATTTACTCAAACCCATTCAAAACTAAAATGAGTAAATTAAAAATAGCCATACAAAAATCAGGAAGACTCAACCAAGAGTCTCTACAAATTCTTAAAGACTGTGGAATTTCTATCGATAATGGTAAAGATCAATTAAAAGCTTCAGCAAACAATTTTCCATTAGAGGTTTTTTATCTAAGAAATGGAGATATTCCACAATATCTAAAAGATGGCGTAGTAGACGCAGCGATCATTGGTGAGAACTTACTAATTGAAAAAGGGGAAGAAATTCAATTTATTGAAAAATTAGGTTTTTCAAAATGTAAAGTATCATTAGCAGTCCCAAAAAACGAAGAATATACAAGAATAAACTACTTTCAGAATAAAAAAATAGCTACCTCATATCCAAACACAGTTTTAAAATATCTACAAAAAAACAATATCCAAGCACAATTACACATTATTAATGGTTCAGTTGAAATAGCCCCTAATATTGGGCTAGCCGATGGTATTTGTGACATTGTTTCAAGTGGCTCAACCTTATTCAAAAATAATTTGAAGGAAGTAGAAGTCTTATTAAAATCAGAAGCTGTGTTAGCGGTTTCTCCTCAAATAAAAGAACAACAACAAGTAATACTTAACAAATTACAGTTTAGAATTCAATCTGTACTAAAAGCTAGACAATCAAGATATGTGTTATTGAATGCACCAAATGAGAAACTAGAATCAATTATTAATATTTTACCTGGAATGCGAAGCCCAACAGTACTTCCTTTAGCTGAAGAGGGGTGGAGTTCTGTACACTCAGTATTAAATAAAAATCAATTTTGGGAAATTATAGATGAACTAAAAAGCAATGGAGCTGAAGGTATTTTGGTGTGTCCAATAGAAAAAATGGTTATTTAATCACAGGGCGATAGCCAAGGATTTGATTCCTATATCTGTGCCGATTACAGAAGAAGGATAATAGTTAAAACAATAAAAATAAACAGATGAAAATTATAAAAAACCCAACAATAAAAACTTGGAATTCATTGTGTAAAAGAGCTACTTTAAGCGAAAACAGTTTACAAGAAACGGTACAAACAATATTAAATGATGTAAAGCTTAATAAAGATAAAGCCTTAAAAAAATATACACAATTATTTGATGGAGTGTTGTTAACCGAGTTAGAAGTTTCTAAAAAAGAGTTAGAAGAAGCACAAAACTTAGTTTCAGAAGAATTAAAATTAGCCATACAGTTAGCAAAATCTAATATTGAAACATTTCACAACTCTCAAAAGGAAGCACCTAAAAAAATAACAACTACAAAAGGTGTTACTTGTTGGAGAAAAAGTGTAGCAATAGAAAAAGTAGGTTTGTACATTCCAGGAGGGTCTGCACCATTATTTTCTACGATTTTAATGTTAGGGATTCCAGCAAAAATTGCTGGTTGTAAAGAAATAGTACTATGTACGCCAACGAATAAAGAAGGAAAAGTTAATCCGGCTATTTTATACACTGCTACTTTGGTGGGAGTGACTAAAATTTTTAAAGTAGGAGGCGCACAAGCTATTGGTGCCATGGCGTATGGAACGGAAACCATTCCTCAAGTATATAAAATTTTAGGGCCAGGGAATCAGTTTGTAACCAAAGCAAAAGAACTAGTACAACAACAAGGGGTAGCTATTGATATGCCTGCAGGACCTAGTGAAGTGTTGATAATAGCTGATGAAACAAGTAATCCTGTTTTTGTAGCAGCAGATTTATTATCGCAAGCAGAACACGGAGCCGATAGTCAAGCAATTTTAGTAAGCACTTCTGATAAAGTTGCTCAAAATGTAATAGGAGCACTCAACAAGCAAATAGAAGAATTATCTAGAAAAGAAATTGCTAAAAAAGCAATTGAAAATAGTTTTGCAGTGGTATTAGAATCAAAAGAAAAATGTATTGATTTTAGTAACGAATATGCCCCAGAACACTTAATTATAGCTTCAGAAAAAACTTCTGAATATATTGAAGAAATCATAAATGCAGGCTCAGTATTCTTAGGGAATTATAGCTGTGAAAGTGCTGGCGACTATGCCAGTGGAACCAATCATACATTACCGACTAATGGATATGCTAAAAATTATAGTGGAGTTTCATTAGACAGTTTTGTAAAGAAAATTACCTTTCAAGAAGTAACCAAAGAAGGTATTGAGAATTTAGGTGGAGCTATAGAGCTTATGGCAGGAGCAGAAGGCTTACAAGCACACAAAAATGCAATTACGGTAAGATTAAAAGAGATTAGCAATGTTTAGTTTAGAAAAAATAGTACGTCCAAACATTCAGCAATTAAAAGGGTATTCTTCGGCTAGAGACGAGTTTAAAGGAATTGCTGAAGTGTATTTAGATGCAAATGAGAATCCTTTTGGAATTTTAAATCGTTATCCTGATCCACAACAAATAGCGATTAAAGAACGATTGTCAGAAATTAAAGAAGTTGATACAAATCAAATTTTTATAGGAAACGGAAGTGATGAAGTAATCGATTTAGCTTTTCGAATATTCTGTAACCCAGGAAAAGATAAAGCGCTGACTTTTACACCATCTTATGGAATGTATAGTGTTTCGGCAGCTATAAACGATGTTGAATTGATTGAATTAGCTTTGACCGAAGATTTTCAGATTGATGAAAATACTTTAGACAGTTATTTCGAAGATGAAAAACTAAAGCTAATTTTCATTTGCTCACCTAACAATCCTACAGGGAATTGCTTTAAAGATGAAACAATTGAGTTTATTCTTAGTAAATTCAAAGGAATTGTAATTATTGATGAAGCATATATTGATTTCAGTACCAAAGAATCTTTTATAAGTGAATTGAAAAACTATCCTAACTTAATCGTAAGTCAAACCTTTAGTAAAGCTTGGGGATTGGCAAGTGTTAGAGTTGGAACAGCATATGCTAGTCAAGAAATTATAGATCTATATAATAAAGTAAAACCACCCTATAACGTAAGTACTTTAAATCAAGAAGCTGTACTTAATAAGCTAGATAATTTAGCACAGTTTGAAATTGAGAAAAACATAATTCTCAATGAGAAGGAAAAATTAGAGAAGCAGTTGCAAAAAGTGGGATTGGTAAAAAAGAGATATCCATCAGAAGCTAATTTTATACTAATAGAGGTTACAAATGCTAATGAATTGTATAACTTGTTAGTAGATCAGAAAATTATCACTAGAAATCGAAATAACTTAGTAAGCAACTGCATACGAATTACAATAGGAAGCGAAAAAGAGAATAAAAAATTAATAGAAGCACTTCAACAATTAAGTGTTACATCAAGTGAAATAGAGAACTCACTTTAAATTTTAAGAGAAAAATGAAAAAAATACTATTCATAGATAGAGATGGTACCTTAATCAAAGAACCGGCAGACGAACAAACAGATTCATTTGAGAAATTACAATTTTACCCGAAAGTTTTTCAAGGGTTAGGTAAAATAGCTAAAGAATTAGATTTTAAACTAGTATTAGTGACCAATCAAGATGGGCTAGGAACAGAAGTATATCCTGAATATACCTTTTGGCCAGTACACAACTTTGTGATGAATACGTTGAAAGAAGAAGGTATTGTATTTACAGAAGAGATTATCGATAGAACTTTTGCTAAAGACAATCAACCTACAAGAAAACCAAATACAGGGTTACTTACCAAATATTTTTCTAAGGAATATGATTTACAAAATTCTTTTGTAATAGGAGATCGTTTAACTGATGTTGAATTAGCTAAAAACTTGGGAGCTCAAGGAATTTATATAAACGATGAAACGAATTTAGGTACTGATGAAATTACTGTAAAAAGAGAGGAGTTAGATAATTTTATAGCTTTAGAAAGCAATGATTGGAATGCTATTTACGAGTTTTTAAAACTAGAAGATCGTTCAGCATCTATTGAGCGAAACACGAACGAAACTCAAATAAAAATTGATGTAAACTTAGACGGAACAGGAAAAAGCACCATTAATACTGGGATTGCTTTTTTCGATCATATGTTAGATCAAATAGCACGTCACGGTCAAATGGATCTGAATATACAAGTAACAGGTGATTTAGAGGTAGATGAACACCACACTATTGAAGATACAGCGATAGCATTAGGAGAAGTATTTTATAAAGCATTGGGAAATAAACTAGGGATTGAACGTTACGGGTTTTGTTTGCCAATGGACGACTGTTTAGCGCAAGTAGCTATTGATTTTGGCGGAAGAAATTGGTTGGTGTGGGAAGCTGATTTTAAACGAGAAATGATAGGTAAAATGCCTACGGAAATGTTTTATCACTTTTTTAAATCGTTTACCGATGGAGCAAAATGTAATTTGAACATCAAAGCAGAAGGTACGAACGAGCACCACAAAATTGAAGCTATTTTCAAAGCTTTTGCAAAAGCTATAAAAGTAGCTGTAAAAAGAGATGTAGAGAAGATGATTTTACCATCAACAAAAGGAGTTCTGTAATCAATTATGAATTAAAGATTATGAATTACTCAATGAGTGTAAAAAAGTAATTTGTAATTAAAAATTCATCATTCATAATTAAAAATATGATAGCTATTATAAAATATAATGCAGGAAATATACGATCGGTACAAAATGCGCTAATTCGCTTGGGATACGAAAGTATTATTACTGATAATCCAGAAGAAATAAAATTGGCAGATAAAGTAATATTTCCGGGGGTTGGAGAAGCTAGTTCAGCAATGCAATATTTAAAAGAAAGAAACCTTGACGAGTTAATTATTTCATTAAAACAGCCTGTTCTGGGAATTTGTTTGGGCTTACAATTAATGTGTACATCTTCTGAAGAAGGAAATACCAAATGTTTGGGCATTTTTGATGCGTGCACGAAACAATTTCCTCCAAAAGAAAAAGTCCCACACATGGGATGGAATAATTTTTCTGAATTAAAATCTTCTGAATTGTTTACAAATATAGCTGTGGAAGATGATGTATACTATGTTCATGGGTATTATGCAGAAGTATCTAAAAACACACTGGCTACCTGTGATTATATTCTTCCGTTTAGTACCGTTATGAAGCAAGATAATTTTTACGCGATGCAGTTTCATCCAGAAAAATCAGCAGCTATAGGAGAAAAACTTCTAGAAAACTTTTTAAACTTATAAACAATTAAACCCGAACGAAGTGAGAATCATACCCGCAATAGATATTATAGAAGGTAAGTGTGTCCGATTAACAAAAGGAGATTACGGTACCAAAAAAATATATAATGAAAGTCCGTTAGAAGTAGCCAAAGAATTTGAAGCTAACGGCATACAATGTCTACATTTAGTCGATTTAGATGGAGCAAAATCCAATCGAATTATAAACAATAAAGTGTTAGAACAAATTGCTACGAAAACCAATTTAAAAATTGATTTTGGAGGAGGTTTAAAGTCTGATGAAGATGCTCGAATCGCATTTGAAAGTGGGGCAAATCAGATAACAGGAGGAAGCATAGCGGTAAAAAATCCAGATACATTTATTGGATGGCTTACTAAATACGGAAAGGATAAAATAATCTTGGGAGCCGATTGTAAAGAAAGAAAAATTGCGACCAATGGTTGGTTACAAACTTCAGAAGTTGATGTTATTGATTTTATAAATGAATATGAAGAAATAGGTGTTGTAAATACTATTTGTACCGATGTAGCTAAAGACGGAATGTTACAAGGAGCTTCTTTAGATTTATATTTAGAAATTTTGAGTAAAACTTCAGTCAACTTAATAGCGAGTGGGGGAGTAGCTAATATCAATGATTTACGCAGGTTAAAAGAAATAGGCTGCGAAGGTACTATTGTAGGAAAAGCTATCTACGAAGGGAATATTAGTTTAAAGGAATTACAAGAATTTATAAGTTAAAAGATGTTAAAGAAAAGAATTATTCCATGTTTGGATATAAAAAATGGAAGAACGGTTAAAGGGGTCAATTTTATTGATATTAAAGATGCTGGAGATCCAGTTGAGTTGGCTAAACAGTATGTGAAGCAAGGAGCTGATGAATTGGTTTTTCTAGACATTACAGCTACGTTAGAAAACAGAAAAACCTTAGTAGAATTGGTAAAAACAATCGCTCAAGAGATTAATATCCCGTTTACTGTTGGTGGGGGAATCAGTACTGTAGAAGATGCCGTAGCTTTAATCCAAGCAGGGGCAGATAAAGTAAGTATCAATTCTTCCGCAGTTAAAAACCCGCAATTAATTACCGATTTAAAAAACCGATTCGGAAGTCAGTTTGTAGTGGTTGCTATTGATACCAAAAATGTAAATGGAGAGTGGAAAGTGTTCACTAAAGGAGGAACTTTTGAAACTAAACTTGATACTGTAAGTTGGGCTATAGAGATTGAAAAATTAGGTGCAGGTGAAATTCTCTTGACCTCTATGAATAGTGACGGAACCAAAAACGGATTTGATATTGATGTAACCAACGTAGTGAGTAAAACGGTAAACATTCCTGTAATCGCTTCAGGAGGTGCAGGAAAAGTAGCGCACTTTGAAGAAGTCTTTACAAAAACAGAAGCAAGTGCTGGTTTAGCGGCTAGTATTTTCCACTTTGGTGAAATACCAATACCAACACTAAAAAATGAATTAAAATATAAAAACATAGCTATACGATGAATATAGATTTTTCAAAAGGAAAAGGTTTAGTTCCTGTAGTAATTC
Source organism: Tenacibaculum gallaicum (assembly GCF_003387615.1). Taxonomy (GTDB): domain Bacteria; phylum Bacteroidota; class Bacteroidia; order Flavobacteriales; family Flavobacteriaceae; genus Polaribacter; species Polaribacter gallaicus. The sequence continues at coordinate 180,686 of NZ_QUNS01000006.1, forward strand.
AAAATAACACCACCTTACAAGTATTAATGTTAGGGTATATGAATGAAGAAGCATTCACTAAAACACAAAGTGAAGGGAAAGTTACTTTTTATAGTCGAAGTAAAAATAGGTTATGGACAAAAGGTGAAGAATCAGGAAACTTTTTATGGGTAAAAGATATTCAGGTAGATTGTGATAATGATACTTTGTTGATTAAAGCTACTCCTGAAGGACCTACTTGTCATAAAGGGACAACTTCTTGCTTTGCTGAAGAGACTTCTAAAGGTTTTTTATACGAATTGGAAAGTGTTATTACTGACCGAATAGATAATGATGTAGAAACTTCTTACACTAATAAACTTTTTAAAAGAGGTATTAATAAAGTAGCTCAAAAAGTAGGAGAGGAGGCTGTAGAAGTAGTCATCGAAGCTAAAGATAATAATGATGAGTTATTTAAAAATGAAGCTGCTGATTTATTATATCACTATTTAATTTTGTTAAAAGCCAAAGATTTTACGTTAACCGATATTGAAAATATTTTAAAAAACAGAAGCTAATATAAAATAGAGGGTAACCCCTCTATTTTATACTGTCATAACTAACTTTTTTCCTCTAACTTGATTATTTTCCATGAGTTGATGTACTTTTTTTAATCAATAGGATTAAATGTAGTTGCCTTTATTTTAACTAAAATCTCATTATCGTTTAATTTAGGATCATCTACTTCAACGAGTTCAAAATTTTCAACTCCTCCAAAGTTTATTAAAGTAATTGTTTTCAATTTTTTTATGATTTAGGGTTATTGATTTAACTTATTTTGTACCTACTATCTCCGTCGTACCTCCAGAAACTAGAATAGCTTCTGTATTACTTATAGGAAGTAAATTTATTTTGTTGTTATAATCTGTAATAATTTCTTCAACAATCTGTTTAAAAGGCTCATTAGTATGATGTGGTAAAGTGTAAAAATCAACCAAGTTTAAAGCATCATAATTCACTAATTTTTCAGCTTTGGATTTATCATCCATTTTTTCTACAAACTGTATGTTTTTAGATAAGATTATAGAACCTGCTGAAGCTCCTACGTATGGTTTCCCTTTTTTTATTTCGTTTCGTATAATTTCATCGCTACCAGATACCTTTAATTCCTGAAGTAAGTAAAATGTATTTCCTCCTGAAATATAAATAAAGTCATTCTTTTGAATTGTTTCCTCTATTTTGTTTTTTGAAGTATTAGAAATATCTAACTCATCAATAATTACTCCAAGCTCTTCAAAAGCTTTTCTATCATTATCTACATACCCAGTATATTCTTCTTTAACGCTTGCTGTTGGGATAAAAGTGATTGTTTTTCCTTTAGTATTTCCCACAAAAGATTTAAAATATTTATAAACATCAATAAAAGAAGATGTTAGGAAAAGTTTTTTCATAGGTTAAGTGTTATTTTACTTGTAATTTTAATTCAAGTATTTCTCCTGGTAATCCATCAAACTCCTTAAACTCTTTTGATTTAAATCCGTTATTCATTAAAATTTTTCTAGAAGGAATATTTTTAGGGTCTATGATAGCATAAATTCGTTTTAAAGATTGGTGATTTTCACCTATATTAATAAGTTTTTCTCCAACCAAACTAGCAATTCCTTTTCCCCAATATTTAGGTAAAAGCATGTATCCAAGTTCAGCTTCTTCGCTATTTATTTTTTGAATTTCTAATTTAGCTAATCCAATAAATTCATTTGTATCTTCTTTTATTATTTTAAAACTTCCAAAGTTTATGTCAAGCTTACTGTTCTCAATTAACTTGTGGAAATCTTTTTTAGCCTCCTCTAGTTCAATAGCTCTTTCTGTTATCATTTCCATTACTTTTTCGTCATTTACCAACTGGAAATAGAATGAAAAATCAAGGTGATTAAATTTTTCTATTTTTATTTTCATGCGCTTATACTCGTTGTATTTTAAATAGTTATGTGTAATTTTTGGACACAAAAATTACCTCATACTATCTGTGTTAATTCTGTTTTCTATAAGAACTAAGATAATAAAAGAGGACTATTTATTTATTGACTAATACGAAGTATTTTTAGCTTGATTAAGTTTTTAAAAAACTAAAAAAGTATTTTGAATAGTAACTAATTAAAAGGTAGCTAGTTAAGATTTGTGGTAGAAAAAGATATTTTCTACCACATTTTAAAAAGTATATTTTTATTGAAATACTTTATTTACTTAGTAGTTTAAATACCAGTGAATTCCAAATTTATCTTTTACACAAACTAAATTAGTATCAATTGTTGTTTGAAAAAAATCAAAAGTTACTTTTCCTCCTTTTTTTAGTTTTTCAAATACTACTTCATGCTCTTCAATGGTATCAAAATTAATTGTCATACCAATTCCATTTCCAAAGGTTATTTCTTCATTTTCAAATCCATCTGATACATAAAAGCAAATATTTTCTGCTTTAAATTCAGCATGAGCTATTTTCTTTTTATAAGTTTTAGAAACTTGGTAAGGTGTTTCTGAAAAACGTTGTATAAAAGTTGTTTTTCCTTCAAAGCAATTTTCATAAAACTTTAAGGCTTCTTCAGCTCTTCCTTTAATTGTAAAATAAGTGACTAATGTTTTCATGTTTATCTATTTTAAACAAAGATTAGTCTTTAAGAAATGAAAAAATTGAACGCAGTTGCTATTTTATACTTTGTGAAGGTAAAATACCGAAAGCCTTATAATAGGTTCGTGTAAAATGTGCTTGATCTGCAAAACCTCCATAATAAGAAGAGTGTGTAAAGTTTTTATTTTCACAAATTGATTTTAAGGATTTTACTAATTTAGTGTATAAAACAAACTTTCTAAAAGAAGTTCCTGTTTGTTGCTTAAAAAGGTGAGAAAATCTATATGTTGATAAACAGACGCGCTCTGATATTTCTTTTAACGTTATTTTATTTGAAGTTTTAATTATTTTTATAGATTCCTTAATCCGTTCATCTATTCTAAGGTCAGAAGAAATTTCTGTTTTCAGAAAGACTTCATTTATTACCTTTAAAATTGTTTTTTCATCAATTTCATTATTAGAAAACCATTCTTTTAAAGTTTTAATGATGCTTTTTGTTTGAATAAGTGTTAGCTTTTTATAAGGCTTATTTTTATTGGTAAGTTGTAAGCCTTGTTCGGAAAAAGGCTCGATATGAATGAAAGCAATGTAATTATTCTCTGGGTTTACAATTTTTCGGAGAGTATTAGCTTGCATAACTATACCAGTAGAAGAAACATTTAGATTGTCTACCCTGCAATGAAAAGGCTTCCCGAAAGAAATAGCTATAGTTATAGCGTTATGTTGATGTTTATTTGTTTGAATATTTTGGCCAACGTAAATACCACCAACATCAGAAAAACCAATTTTTGATTTTCTATTTATCATTATTAAACATATTCATCTTTGTAATACTATGTTGTGTATTCAAATTCAAAACTATAATTTTTTTCTGTTTTTCCATTGAAACTTTTCTTTATTAGCATCATTCCAGTTAGCTACTTTTAAAAGCATAGTGTCGATTTTAGTTTTATCAAGCCACTTTCCATTTACAAATACATCAGATATTGTACGTGTGTTATTAATGTTTTCTAGTGGGTTTTTATCTAGTAAAATTAAATCAGCAAATTTCCCAGTTTCAATAGTTCCTATTTTATCACCAATTTCTAACCATTCAGCAGGCAATCTAGTTGCAGAAGCTAAAGTTTCCTCAGTTGTTAACCCTGCTTCTACTAATAGTTCCAATTCATCATGAAGAGAAAATCCCCAAATAATACCAGAAATACCAGCATCTGTTCCTGCAAGCATTGGTACGCCTGTTTCTTTAAAAGCTTTCACAATCTGGATATGGAATTTTTTTTGTTTATTATAGTATTCAATTAATTTGGGAGAAGCTCCATAATAACGATTTGAGGTTAACCATTTATTTTGCATTAGTGGATGTACATACTTTAAACTTTGTAAATTTTGAATACTTTCTAATGATTTAGCCTGTTTTGAAATCCAGACCATGTTGGATAGATTCGGAATTAACCAAGTATTATTTTCTTTAGCTAAACGAGCAAATTCTTGTGCTTTTTCATAACTGAAATCATTCGTCTGTTTCGATAATTCTTCAGCATGCGCTATGAGTCCGAATTGAGGTACAAATAAATCTTCAGCAGGTTTTCCTTCAAAGACTGTAGGAATGTGGCCAACAACTTTCATATCCTGTTTTTCAGCTTCATCAATAACTGCTTTAAAAGTTTCTTCATTTAACCAGGTATAAACCTTTATGAATCTATAACCTAAACCTTTAGCATTTCTAACCGATTGTCGCCCTTCTATAGGAGTCGTAGCTTTAATTTCATTGCCTTTGCCATCAATTACAGCAGCTATTGCCATACGAGGGCCAATAACACTTTTTTCCATTATTTTATCTCTTTGTGAAAAGTGTCCAAGTCTTCCACTTAATTCAAATACTGTGGTGACTCCATTAGCTACATATGGTGTCATTAGGTTTTGAGTATTAAAACTTACTGTAGAACCTCTAGTTGGATATCCTTGTGAGAAACTCCCGTTACTAAGGGTATGTACATGCATATCAATTAACCCTGGAATAAGCCATTTACCTTTTCCATCAATTATTGTTGCTTCAGAAGGAATAGAATCATTTATAGATTGTATGATGTTTTCATGAATGACTACTGTAGCGTTTTCAATAACGTTATTGCTTTTAGTCATCGGAATTATGTTTACGTTCTTTATAACGTATGTATTATTTTCTTTTTGAACTTCAGGGTTGCTGTTTTTTACGCAATTAAATAATAAAAAAGAGACTGTAAGGAGTAGTAGGATACTAATTTTTAGATGTTTCATGCAGTTTAGTTTTCTTAAAGACGTATTAAGAATAAAAATGTTACAAGAAAACCAGCATTTAAAAAAAATGACTGAATTTAGTATTTAAAAATTTAGTCATTGATGTGCTTATATGTTTATTATGTTATTTATTTTTTAGTTCAGCTATTTTGTTTTTCATTTGCTCATTATAATTCCATTGATTGTCTTCATTGAGTAGAATTGCTTTTTTATAGTTTTTAATTGCCTTAAGACTATCATTTTTCATTTCATAAGCTTCAGCTAAACTCGCTTTTGACACCCACCAATTAGGATTAACTTCGGCATTAAACTTAAATACATCAATAGCATTTTCAATGTTATTTTCACTATAAGCATAAGAATTACCTATACTGTTAATATTCCATTTTAAATTGTAGAAGTTAGAATTTGGGTTTTCTTTTTTTAATTTTTTGAATGATTGTATAGCTTCGTTAAATTGATGGCGAATAACAAAATTCAGAACATCTTCCTCCTTTGCTAATTTTTTTGCTTTAAGTTCAGGGATTGAAATTCTTGCTATATCATTAATAATAATGTCATAAGCAGGTATTGTATAACCGTTTGATAATAAAATAATCGTTGTTTTATCATTTATAAACTTTCTAAAAGAAGATAAATTTCCACCCGAAAATCCATAAGAGTCCAATCCGTTTACTTGAATGCTATTCCAACCATGTAAAAAATGGTCTTTTTTATTCGTGAAACTGAAAGGTTCCCACATTTCTGTTTTCATCTTATCACTTAACAAGATATCGTCGTTCAATTTCTTGTTCCATTCAATAAATTTTTCAAGAGTGATGTTTAGCCCGTTTCCTGAATGTCCTCTTTTACCACTATTATTAGTATCCTTTTCAAATTCTTTTGTCTTTTCATTATAAAAATATCTAGTAGCACGATTTGGAATAGTTTCTTGTGAGTTAGAAGAAAACAAGACTCCTTTTGTAGAATTATCAAACTGATTTTTAAGAATATAATCATCAAAAGACATTCCTGTAATTTTTTCTATAATTCGAGTGAGTAACCAATAGTTTGTTTGATTATATTGAAACTGTTTTCCAATAGCAAAATTCATTTTGTCATTGAATAGTTTTTCCATTAATTCCTCGTCAGTTAACATACTTTTATATCTTACAATATCAGGTAAACCTGAAGAATGACTTAGTAAATTTTCAACTTTTATCTCCTGCCATAGTTGTGGTAAATTATCTATGTATTTTGAAATTTTATCTTCTAAACTTAGCTGTTTGTTTTGTATAAGCTGAAATACTCCTGTGGAAGTTATAAGTTTTGTCACTGAAAAAACTCTAAACAATGTATTTTCATCAATAGGTTTGTTATTCTCTAATGATGATTTGCCTAAATAATTTTTATAAACTATTTCATCATCCTTAATTACTACTAAAGCTAATCCAGGAATATTATGTAGCTTCATAGCTTTTGTTAAATAAGAGTCAATTTCATTTTTAATGGTAGCAGTATTGTTTTCTTTCTTTTGGTTAGAGCAAGAAAAACTAGAAAACAATAGAAAAAGGGAAAAAAGTGTGATTAATTTCTTCATAGTATTTCATTATTTATGTTAATAGAAACGATAACTTTTATTTAGTGTTACAGTTTTTATAAAAATGATAGCACTTTTTATTTGTTATTAAACAAATTCGATTGTCTATTTTTGTAGTATGAAAGAAGCCTTACATCAATTGTTTATCGAGTTTCAAAACAGCATACAAAAAAATGATTTTGTAAAATTAACTTTGAGTAAACCGATTCGTAAAAGTGATGAACTGTCAAATGTATATGTTCGTCAAATAACGTTAAAAGGAGACGTTTGTTTTCAGTTTTTATATAGATATAAGACTAATGATCAGACAAAAAACTATTCATTTGAAGAGAGTATTGAAGAGCTTACCGATTTACTTTCAGAAAAGTTTAGGGCAGTAACATTGTTTACGCTAGAAAATGATTTGTTGGTATTTATTTCTAAAAAGAAAAAAGTAAGTTATAAAACTACACAGCCTAGTTTTAAGAATAAATTACCTGAAACCCACGATAAACCTAAAGAAAAAAGAGCTGAGAATAGCGAATATTTATATCATTTAGGGGTAACGGATAAAGAAGGTAAAGTAATTCCTAAAATGGCGGATAAATATCGTCAAATTAACAAGTATTTAGAGATTATTGAAGCACAGATACAATCGGTTAAATTACCTAAACATATCAATATTGTAGATATGGGTTCTGGAAAAGGTTATTTAACTTTTGCTCTGTACGATTATTTGGTAATCCAAAAGGGGTATACTGCAAGTATAACAGGTATTGAGTTACGACAAAATTTAGTTGACTATTGTAATGATATTGCCCAAAAATGCAGATTTAAAGGGCTACTTTTTGTAGCTCAACCAATTCAGGATTATGATAACAATAAAATTGATATTTTAATTGCTCTACACGCTTGTGATACAGCTACTGATGATGCTATTTATAAAGGCTTAGTGTCAAAAGCAGAATTGATTGTTTGTGCTCCGTGTTGTCATAAACAAATTCGTCAACAAGTGAAAGGGAAAGAGCAGGAGAGTCCCTTATTAAAATATGGGATTTTTAAAGAACGTCAGTTTGAAATGGTTACCGATACCATTCGTGCTTTAATTTTAGAGAAGAATAATTATACTACTAAAGTTTTTGAGTTCATTAGTAACGAACACACTCGTAAAAATGTGATGTTGATAGGTACTAAATCATCTAAAAAAGTAAATAAAAAAAGTATTGAAGCTAAAATTTCAGACTTAAAAGAAGCATATCAAATTGAACAGCACTATTTAGAAGGGTTACTATAATATTTTACAATGAGTACATCTGTTAGTAATGTGTTTAAAGATCTTCATTTAGAGAGGGAAGAGTTAGAAATAGTAGAAAATATTTATTCTGAAGTAGTATATAAAAAAGGAGATACTATATTACATACTAATGAGAAAGTATATTACCAATATTATGTAGTAAAAGGTTGTTTACGAACGTTTTTTATGGATGCTAAAGGAAAAGAACATACTATACAATTTGCAATTCACGACTGGTGGATTAGTGATTATATAGGTTATTTTTCCGAATCAGAATCTGTACTTTCTATAGAGTGTATTACAGATGCTATTGTGTTAAAAGTAGCCAAGAGTGATTTGGATAATATCTATGAAAAAGTACCCAAAATAGAACATTTTTTTAGAAAAAAATTAGAGCGTTCAACGGTACGATTTCAAAAAAGAATTTTAAATAACTTAGTTTTATCAGCAAAAGAAAGGTATCACCTGTTTTTACAAAGTTATCCAAATATAGAACAGCAAATTAAAAACTACCATTTAGCATCATATTTAGGAATAACAACAGAAAGTTTAAGTAGAATACGAAAAGAAATCTCTTAAATTCCTTTATTACCATACATCAATTTTTTTACAACTTTCATATACTAATTTTGAGGTAACTTAAAAATAGAAATAATATGAAAAAAGTAGTATTTGTACTTACTAGTCATGAAGAGCTAGGAAATACGGGAGAAAAAACAGGATTTTGGATTGAAGAATTTGCCGCACCTTATTATTTGTTAAAGGATAAAGGAGTGGAAGTAACTTTAGCATCTCCTAAAGGAGGACAACCACCAATTGACCCTAAGAGTAACGAACCAGATTTTCAAACACCAGCTACACATCGTTTTAATAAAGATGAAGCACTTCAAGCTATATTAGCCAACACAATACAATTAAGTGAAGTTAAAGAAGGTGACTATGACGCAATTTTTTATCCTGGTGGACATGGACCTTTATGGGATTTAGCCGAAAATAAAGATTCTGTAGTTTTAATAGAAGCTTTTTATACAAGCAATAAGCCAGTAGGAGCTGTTTGCCATGCACCTATTGTGTTAAAAGATGCTAAATTAAATGGAGAACCTTTAGTTAAAGGTAAAAAAGTAACAGGTTTTTCTAATACAGAAGAAGATGCGGTACAATTAACTTCAATAGTACCATTTTTAGTGGAAGACGAGCTAAAAAATAATGAAGGAATCTATAGCAAAGCAGGAGATTGGGAAGAGTACGTAATTGAAGATGGAAATTTAATTACAGGCCAAAACCCAGCATCATCAGAATTAGTAGCTGAAAAAATATTAGCTAAATTATAATTATCAATAATAACTTTTTTAGAAAAATCGGTTAAAAATATTTTAACCGATTTTTTCTTTTTCAAAAAAAATGTAAAAAGGTTTTATTGTATTTTTAGCTCATTAGAATTTAGATAATAATGAAAGAATCTAAACCGCTTATTATAGCTGCTTTTATTGCCATTTATGTCATTTGGGGATCAACCTATTTGTTAAATAAAATTGTTGTAACAGAGGTTTCTCCGTTGTTGTTAGCTGCTATTCGATTCTCTATATCGGGAGTGCTAATTATGTTAATTGCTAAGCTTTTAAAAAGATCAATTAAAGTAACTAAGAAACAACTTTTAAATTCTGCGATAGCAGGTTTCCTTTTTTTAGTATATGGAAATGGAATGTTTGTTTGGGCATTAAAGTTTGTAGATAGCGGTTTGGGGGCTTTATTAGCTGCAACACAGCCTTTATTTGTTTTATTACTTCTACGTTTAATTGATGGAAAAAAAATGCAAAGACAATCAATTATTGGAGTTATTTTAGGAATCATAGGAATGTACTTGTTGGTAAGTCAAAATGAAATAACTACTTCAAAAGATATGCTAATAGGGGTTTTTATGATTTTTTCTTGTGTCTTAAGTTGGAGTTATGGTAGTGTTTTTGTAGCCAAAGCTACACTTCCTAAAAACTTTTTTGTAAGTACAGGCTATCAAATGCTTTTTGCAGGAGTTTTCCTTTTTATAGGTTCAGTTTTATTAAAGGAAACTTGGTCTTCACCCCTAGATTGGTCTTTTAAAGCACAAGGAGCTATGTTTTTATTAATTGCTTTTGGAAGTATTGTTGCATTTACATCTTTTAATTATTTATTAAAAATTGTTCCAACAGAAAAAGTATCAACATCAGCGTATGTAAATCCTGTTGTAGCCTTATTTTTAGGATGGTATTTTTTAGATGAAACTTTAACAACACAGTCTGTTGTAGCATCTATTGTATTATTATCAGGAGTTTATTTTATTACATCAAGAAAACGAATATCTAAACTTAAAGTAACTAGTAAACCACAAAAAGTTTGATTTATAGTTTAATAAAGTGTATTTATGTTTTTAATACACCAAGTATTTAAAACTATGTTCCCTCACCTGATAGATTAATAACCAATTCTCCCACCTCATGCCTTATTACAATGATTCCTTTTCTAGTACCCAATTGTGTTGGAGTAAAAATAACATCAAAGTGAGTGTCTTTTGTAATACTTGTACCTATTGATAAACCACTAATATGAAAGTCTTCATAATGTTGACCTTTAACTTTTATTCCAGTTACTCTTATATCTAAATCACATTCATTTATCATTTCAATTTCTATATAGTTACTTGTATAGATTTTAGCTTCTAATTTATAATAATCATCTTCAAAAGCTATGTCGACATCAATACAAGAAGGTGTATCTTCTTCAACTTCAAAACAAGATGTAAATGTGATTAAAGTGAATAGGAGTAAAAAAGAGAATTTGAAAAATTTCATAGTTTTTTAGTCAGTAAATTTAATTAGGAATTTGAAATACACTAATTATTCCACCAAACCACAAAAAACTTAAAAAGTTCGCCGTTTGGTTTTTTTAGCCAACAAAGAGGAGCATTTTCTTCGTTTAAAAATTGATGAAGTTTATTTTGAAAAGCTTCATAAGTTAACCAGTTAATATTTGAATGTGGATTTACTAACCAGTTATGTTTAGTTGGAATATAGAATTTACAATCGGAAAATTGTTGTAGCTCTTTCGGATAGATGTAAAACCCATAAATACACTCATTATTTAGTTGTTTAAAGCTTTTTCCGAAGTCCTTTAAAGGAACAAATAATTGTGCTTTAAAATATACTTGTTGTACTATTTCATCAACATTTAATTTTAATTCATCTAGGTAACTTTTAGTATAATGGGAGTAGAGTAGAGGTAATTGTTTTTCTTGAAGTTTGGTTAATTTTTGTATAAGAGAATCTCGTCTATTTGGTCCAATCCAATGTTCAATTTCAGAATTTCCAACAGAAGCATCATATAAATAGAATTTATAAATAATTTCTAAGTGAATTGGGTTTTCGTTTTTCAAGAGTAAACAATCTAACTCACCAACAGTTATCTTTTCTCGTTGAATTTGAATGTTTTCAGCAAGGATTGATACAGTTTTATCTTGACTTAGTTCAAGAGAAACAAAACGTTCCACCAATTTACCCAAACGTAGTTTTTGTGTGATTTCTTGATTAAAAGAAGTTGTTTGGGTAGTTAAAGTAGGGTATTGCTCTAAATCAAAAACACCTTTTCCATACCATAGAAAAGGTGTTTTAAAAAATCCTTCGTACTGTAATTGTAAATCTTTTTGTTTTTGATACATAAAAGAATTACTCTTTAATTCCTAGTTTATCTAATACTAATTGAGTGATATCAAAGCGTTCATCAATATATCCAAATTCGTTTCCAGTTGTTGTTAAAATTTGAGTATATCCGTTTGCTTTAGCTACTTCAGCAATTACTTCTCTTAGCTTTTTATATAAAGGTCGTAAACTCTGATCTCTTTGTACTTGCATCATAGTAGTTCCATTTTGACGAAATTTTCCCATTTCTTGTTCAAGGGTTCTTAATTCTTGAATTCTAGCTTTCTTATCCTCTTCCGTCATTAGTTTTTCTTCAGCCTTAAAAGAATCAACCTTAGTTTTATATTCTGTAGCTTTTATTTGAAAACTAGAGTCTAGTTTTTTACCGTAGCTTTCTACTCGTTGTAAAACTCCTTTCATCTGTGGCATTTTACTAATGATTAATTCGCTATCAACAGTACCTACTTTAGTTTGAGCATTTGAAAACCCGATAAAAAATAAAGCAAGTATAAAAGTGATTTTTAGTTTCATGTATTTCTGTTTTTTGACAAATATAAAAAAGTGATTTTTGTGGTGTTCTTAAAAAGCGTTAAAGTTTATTTTCAATAGTTTTTATAATATCTTGAATATCTTCCTGAAAATCAAACCATAAAATGTTTTTTTCTTTACGAAACCAAGTTCCTTGTCGCTTGGCAAATCTTCTTGAGTTTTTCTTAATTTCTTCTACAGCAAATTCTTTAGTAAAGTTATCTTCAAAATACTCAAATAACTCTCTGTATCCTACCGTTTGTAGTGCATTTAGGTTTTTATGAGAGTGTAGTTTTTTGGCTTCTTCTAGTAAACCTTTTTCAATCATAATGTCTACGCGACGATTAATACGATCGTACAGAATCTCTCTGTCTGCCGTTAATCCTATTTTGATGGATTGAAAATTACGAGGAGCTTTTGGCTTCTTTTTAAAAGAACTATATGTTTTTTGGGTACCAATACAAATTTCTAAAGCACGAATTAATCGATGTGGGTTATCAATAGCAATCGTATTATAAGCTTCAATATCAAGTTCTTTTAATCTTTTTTGAAGATACTCTATTCCTTCATGCTCTAAATCGGTAGCTAAATCAATTCTTATTTGTGGGTTTACATCAGGAAAATAATCTAAACCTTTTAAAACAGCATCTACATATAAACCACTTCCGCCCACCATAATTTGCATAGGGTTTTTGGTAAATAATTCATCTAGTTTAGCCAATGCGTCTTTTTCAAACTGACCTACTGAATAGTCTTCAAAAATACTCCTATTTTGGATAAAATGATGTGGAGCTGTAGCTAGCTCTTCAGAATTAGGAACAGCGGTTCCTATAGTCATTTCTTTATAAAATTGACGAGAATCACACGAAATAATATCACATTTAAAGTGTTGTGCTAATTTAATACTAAGTGCTGTTTTACCAATAGCCGTAGCTCCAACAATTGTAATCAACGTATTTTTTTGTGACATTTAGTTCAGTTTTGTTCCGCAATGATAACAAAATTCTGCCTCATCTTTATGTTCTTCATACGAGCAATTTGGACAAGATTGTGTGTTTAGGTGTACTTTTTTTTTAGTCATTTCAGAACTTACTATTCCTGTAGGAATTGCAATAATAGCATATCCAATAATCACCGTAATACTTGCAATAAACTGTCCTAAAGCAGTTTGAGGAGCTATATCTCCATAACCAACAGTGGTAAGTGTTACTATTGACCAGTAAATACTTCTAGGAATACTTGTAAAACCGTTATCAGCACCTTCAATAAAATACATTACTGAGCCTAAAATGATACAGATAATCAATACGAAATAAAGGAATACTCCGATTTTAGCTTTACTGGCATTTAATGCTTTTATTAATTGATTTGACTCACCAATATATCTAGATACTTTTAAAATTCTAAAAACTCTTAATAAACGTAACGCTCTTAAGGCTATTAAACTACTGTGTGTACCTACAAAGAAGAATGTTAGGTACATAGGAATGGTAGAAAGTAAATCTATAATACCATAAAAACTAAAAACATATTTTGTAGGCTTGTTTATTGAAATAATTCGAAGGATATATTCAATGGAAAAAAAAATGGTAATGATCCATTCAGACACGTATAGGAAATCATGGTGTTTATTATCAAAACTTTCTATACTTTCAAGCATAACAAGTATGATACTTGCCAAAATTGCAAATAATAAGACTATATCAAATAGCCTACCAGCAGGGGTATCTGCTTCATAGATTACTTCATGCAATTTATCTCTCCAATTAAGTGTTTTATTATCCAAAAGATCAGGGTTTTGAATGCTTTAAAGCAATATTACAAATTATTTTCAACTTGTAATCGTACTATTTTAGACACTTTATTTTTTAATAAATAGTTTTTAATTATTGTTTTAGCCAACTCTTTGTTTTCAATAGGGGTTAGCATAGATTTTAAAATAGGTATTTGGTTTTCTTGAAAAGCAAGATTGGTATAGGTATATCCTACAACTTCGTTTTTTTCAATTAAAATTACAGCATGCTCTTCAGGTGTTCTACCTTTATCAATAATAAGCATATCATCGTGATTAAAATTCTTATCTGTAATTTTTCTTTTTCTTATGATGTTATATTTAGGTCTTAATTTTTCAAGCTCTAAATGGTATTTTAAACGCGTAAAAAGCATATTTCCTGTTTCTTCATAAGAAACTTTGGTTACTCTTTTTATTACTTTTAAAGCTTTTCTGGTTTCTTTTAAAAAGAGCTTGTTTGTTTCTTGTTTAACATTTTTACCTCTACCGATAAAAATGATAGTTCCCTCATTATTATGTACATAAAATATACCTTCCTTTTCAGGTAAACTATCTAATATTCTTTGAAAACGAAATTTTTCGTGTCTATTGTCAAAATACTTTATAGATTGTTGAATAATTTTTTTCTCAACATCTTTATCTATTAACAGTTTGAATAGTTGTATAGTGGCTAATGCATCGCCCGTTGCTCTATGGCGATCAGACATTGGAATTCCTAAAAATTTACATAATTTACCAAGGCTATGAGATGGTGACTCAGGAATTAGTTTTTTGCTTAAACTAACTGTACAAAGTGTATTTCGTTTGTATGCATACCCTAATCGGTCAAATTCGGTACGAAGAATACGGTAATCAAAATTAGCATTGTGTGCTACAATAAAACAATCTTGAGTTATTTCAACAATTCTTTTCGCTATTTCATAAAATTTAGGTGCATTTCGCAACATTTTGTTATTAATACCGGTAAGTTTTACAACAAATTCTTGAATTTCCTTTTCTGGATTTACTAAACTAATGAATTGATCTACAATTTGATGTCCATCATATTTATAGATAGCAATTTCTGTAATTCCTTCTTCGTTATATTTTCCTCCAGTAGTTTCAATGTCTAAAATAGCGTACAAATCTCTCCCTTTTTTAAGCTGACTTATGTAAATCTAAGCAATATAATTTCTAACTCCAAAAATAGAGCTTCCTATTCGTACCATAGTACTACCATTTTTAATGGCTAATTTATAATCTCCACTCATTCCCATTGAAAGGATTGATAAATCTGAGTATTTTTCCTGATTCTTATTGAAGAAACTAGCTAATGATGAAAATTCATCTTGTAATTGCTTTTGGTTGTTTGTAAAGGTAGCCATCCCCATTAGGCCTACAATTTTTACATTTTCTAACTCTTTGAATTCATCTGAAGCTAAAATATCTTCAATATCAGTAAATGGTAACCCAAACTTGGTATCTTCTTTAGCAATTCGAGCTTGTAACAAACAATTGATAACTCTATTATGCTTTTTAGCCTGTTTATTTATTTCTTTTAGTGTTTTAAAGCTGTCGACTCCATGAATTAAATCAACAAAATGGGCCATGTACTTTACCTTATTACGTTGTAAATGCCCAATCATATGCCATTTTATGTCTTTAGGTAATTCATCGTATTTAGCTACCATTTCTTGAATTTTATTTTCACCAAATACTCGTTGACCAGCATCATAGGCTTCTTGTAAATCAGTGATAGGTTTGGTTTTAGAAACAGCAACTAATGTTACGCTTTCTGGTAGTGTTGATTTTATTTTTTGAAGATTTCCCTTAATTCCTGTAATCATAATAATTGTGTGTCAAACATTGAACTAAAACTCATAAATAGTTAAAGCACTTCTTAATTTTGGTTCTATGTACGTAGTTTTTGGTGGCATCATTAAACCAGCATCAACAATGGTTTTTAGTTCTTGAATATTAGTAGGTAACATTCCAAAAGAAACTTTAAACTGACCACTGTCAACCTTTGTTTTTAATTCTAATCCGTCAGATTTGTCTTGAGAGTATACAATTTTAGAAGCATTTCTAATATCATTTATTCCTAAAATGGGCTCTAAAACAGTTGTATATAAAATATAAGCATCTAATTCACTCAAACAATCAGTAAATTCATAAGCTGACTTACGTAAGTATAACGCGTAAAATTCTCCATTCAAATACATACTAAAATGATGTCTCTCTTTAGGTCTGTATAATTCTTGTCCACGGTTTTCAATTCTAAAATAAGTATCTAACTCCATTAAAAGTCCTTCAGGAGTTAATCCATTTAAGTCTTTGATGAACCTATTAAACTCATAAATTTTCACTTGACTTTCTGGTAACAGATAACTCATAAAAAAGTTATAATCTTCTTTTCCTGTATGTTCAGGGTTGCTTTTAGCTAAACCTTGAGCTAATAAACAAGAAGATGTTGAGCGATGATGTCCATCAGCAATATATAGCGTATTAACCTCTTTAAAAGCTTTTGCTATCTGTTCCACATCATTTTTATCGTGTATAATCCATAAAAAATGTAAGTCTTTATCTGATGTTGAAAATTCGTACTCAGCTCTATCTTTCTGATATTTTTCTATGATTGAATTAATCACATCATTATCAGGGTAGGTGAGTAGTACAGGTTCTGCATTAAAGCCTGTGTTTTTTAGGTAATTTTCAAATAGTAATTCACGTTCTTTTAGAGTGTCTTCGTGCTTTTTAATTACTTCATTATTATAATCTTCAACAGAAGTAGCTGCAATTATTCCGCAGAAGTTATCATTAGGTGTTCTTTTTTGATAAACATAATAAGCAGGAGCTTCATCTTGTTTAAAAACCTCGTTTTCTTTGAATTCTAAGTAGCGATTATGTACCAATTTAAAACGCTGTTCTCCTGTTATATCTTGTTTGTGATATTTATAACCTGGGTTGATTACATGTAAAAAAGTATACGGATTAAAATCAAGTTTAGCTCCGATTTCCGCAGGTGTATAAATTTCATAAGATTTAGAAGATACTAAAGCAACTTTATCACGTGTAGCTCTAACAGCTTTAAATGGTTTTACAATAGCCATATATTATTCGCTTAGTAATTCGATGATTTTATTTGCTAATTCGACCCCAGTTCTATTTTGTGCTTCAATTGTTGAAGCTCCAATATGAGGTGTCATCGATATTTCAGGATTCATTAATAATTGGATTTCAGGTCTTGGTTGGCTTTCAAAAACATCTAAACCTGCATATTTAACTTTTCCTCTTTCTATGGCTTTTACTAAATCAACCTCATTTAAAACACTACCGTGAGACGTATTAATGATTCCTACTCCATCTTTCATTTTATCAAACAAAGAAGTTTCTATAACGTATCCATCTTGCGGAGGCAAGTGTAGCGTTATAAAATCTGATTTTGATAATAAATTATCTACAGTTTCTGTTTCAATAAAGAAATCTACTGATTGTCCATCGAAAAAAGGAATTGTGATAGTTGCATTGTCTATTTCAACATCGGTTGCTATTACTTCCATACCTAGAGCCAGAGCGGTTTTTGCTACTTCTTGTCCTACCGTATCAAACCCAATAACTCCCAATGTTTTACCTCTTAACTCAGTTCCTTGTGAATACTGCTTTTTTAAGGCATTAAAACGCATATCTCCTTCTAAAGGCATTTCACGGTTTGATTGGTGTAAAAAACGAACCATTGTAAATAAATGTGCAAATACAAGCTCTGCAATTGAACTAGCAGAAGCATCTTCACTGTTCACCACATGAACACCATTGTCAATAGCATAATCTATATCAATATTGTCCATTTCTGTTCCAGCACAAGCAATAAGCTTTATACTTGGACATGCATCGATTAATTCTTGACGTATTTGTGTAGTATTTCCTACAGCAATAGCATCAATAGTATAATCGTTTATATAGTTTTCTAATTGTTCTTGAGCAACTTTTGTGTTTATAACTTCAAAACCTTTGTTTTCTAAAGCCTGCATTCCGCTAGCGGAAATCCCTTCGTTTACTAATATCTTCATCGTTCTTTATATTAAAATGTCATTATAAAAAATGACGTTGTATCTAACTTATTCTTTCTAATTCTTGCATTACATCTACTAAAGCTTGAACACTGTATAGGGGTAAAGCGTTATACATACTTGCGCGGTAACCACCAACACTTCTATGACCACTCAATCCATTAATGTTAGCTTCTTGCCACATTTTATCAAACTTGGCCTGTAAGCTTTCATCCACTAAAGTAAATGTAGCGTTCATATGACTTCTGTATTCTGTAGCAGCAACTCCTTTAAATAAAGAGTTTCTATCTATTTCACCATATAATAAAGCTGATTTCTTTTTATTCACCTTTTCAATGAATTCGATACCTCCTAAATCTTTTAACCATTCTAATGTTAACATAGAAGTATATACTGCAAATACAGGAGGAGTATTAAACATACTTTCTTTATCTATGATTATCTGATAGTTTAACATTGAAGGTATTTGACGTTCTACTTTCCCTAAAATATCTTCTTTTACTACAACAAGCGTAGTTCCCGCTGGTCCCATATTTTTTTGAGCTCCCGCATAAATCAAATCAAACTTTGAAAAATCTAATTGACGTGAAAAAATATCAGAACTCATATCACATACCATAGGAACTGAAGTTTCAGGAAAACTCTTCATTTGCGTTCCATAAATAGTATTATTACTAGTACAATGGAAATAATCTACATCTGTTGGAACTTTATATGATTGGGGAATGTAGTTGAAGTTTTGATCTTTTGAAGAAGCAACCTCTACCAATTCACCAAATAATTTAGCTTCTTTTATAGCTTTATCACTCCAAGTTCCTGTATTTAAGTAGGCTGCTTTTTTATTTAGCAAATTATAGGCAACCATTAAAAACTGCATACTGGCTCCCCCTTGTAAAAACAATGCTTTATAACCTTTGTTTTCTAATCCTAATAATTCTAAAACTAAACTTCTTGCGTTTTCAATTACATCAACAAAAGGTTTACTTCTGTGCGATATTTCGATTAATGACAGGTTATCATTATTGAAATTGATAACGGCTTCTGATGCTTTTTTTAGTACCTCTTCGGGTAAAATACAAGGCCCTGCACTAAAGTTATGTTTTTTCATTTGTGTTGTTGTGTTTTGCTACACAAAGGTGCAAATTTATATAGAGACTCTTTTATATTTTAGATAAAAAATCTAGTGTATTTACGCCATCAGCATAGTCCCATAACTTTGGATGTTGTGTTTGTCCGAAAGCTACTTCTTTTTCAATAAAGTTATTGGCTACAATACACTGAATTTGTTCTCTATCTTCCCACAGTTTAATTTTTAAATCATCCATGCTATCATAATATTCATAGAAAACAGAGGCAATAGGAGAGGCGTAGCTTTTATCTTCCTTAATCATTAAAAAACCGTTTTCTAGAATATCAAATTCACTCATTAAATACACCGCTTTATTATAATCATAATTGTTGGCATATTTGGTATTATTAATGATTTCATGTTGTTGATACATTCCGTTGAAAAAAGCATCAAAACTATAGTCTCTTGGGATGAATACTTTAGAAACAGAACGACAACCTAATCCGAAGTAGCGAAAAACATCTTCACTTAAGTTTTGTAATTGTTCTTCTGATTCGCTTCCTGTTAAAACAGCAACAGAGTTTCTATTCTTTCTTATGATGCTAGGTTTATCCTTAAAGTAGTATTCAAAATAACGTGCTGTATTGTTACTGCCAGTCGCTATTACTGCGTCAAACCCTGTTAGTTTTTCTTCAGTAAACATAATTTTTCCTTTTAATTCAGGCTCAACATATTCTAAATATTTTGCTAAAAAAGGCAATAAATGTTTATCGTTAGACGATTGCTTAACTAATACTGAATGCCCAGATATTAAAACTGATAAGAAATCATGAAAGCCAACTAAAGGAATATTTCCAGCCATGATAACAGCAACTAATTTAGGCTCGTTGTTACCTAAATTTTCGTTAGTTATCCATTTAGTTAAGTTTTCTGAAGTAAGTGCTTTTGCCCAGCTTTCTATAGAGAATACTATATTTTCTCTAGTAAACCAGGTGTTGTATTCTCCTGCTATTTTTAATTGATGTTTAAATCCATCAAAAAATAACTCATTATGTTCTATATGTTCTTTTTTCTCTATTTTTTCTTGAGAAAATTGACTTAAAAATTCTCCTAGTTTATGAAAAGCGTTAATTCTACTTTTTATACTATCCATTTATTTGGTTCTAAATTAAATTGGAACTATTTTTGCAAATGCAAAGTTACAAAACTGAAAGAGATTAATTATGGCAATTATAATAACTGATGAATGTATAAACTGCGGGGCTTGCGAACCTGAATGCCCAAACACAGCTATTTATGAAGGTGCGGATGACTGGAAGTATGCTGATGGAACTGATTTAACAGGAAATGTGGTTTTACCGAATGGTAAATCTGCCAATGCAGATGAAGATCAAGAGCCTATTTCGGATGAAATTTACTACATAGTTGTTGATAAGTGTACTGAATGTAAAGGTTTCCATGAAGAACCTCAGTGTGCAGCAGTTTGCCCAGTTGATTGTTGTGTTCCTGATGAAGATAATGTAGAAACAGAGGAAGAATTATTAGCAAAACAGCGTTTTATGCATAACGATTAATAAAATATAAGCTTCTAGCTAGAGTAAAGAAATAAAAAAATCCTGAGAGTATTCTCAGGATTTTTGTTTTTATGAAAATTTATTAAAGTTTAAATCCTAGTCTAGTAAAAAAATAAGCACCGTCTGATCCCATTTGAACAGAATCCGCTAATCCTCCTTGATCAGTCCATCCGTCAAATTGTGGAGTAGGATATACATTAAAAATATTATTCCCTCCAATTGTAAAGGTTATTTTATCCGTAAAAGCATAACTTAAACTTAAATCGGTAGTAATTTTACTTTTATAAACATCAGTAGCCACAGGATATAAGGCATCAGCTTCTGCTTGGGTTGTCGCTGGTGTATCTACCCATTGAAAATCTTGTAATTGAACCTCACTAAATTTTGTAAGACTTAAAGCAACATCTAGTTTTTTATAGCCATACCCAAGATTTAATCCAAATTTATGATCTGGAGCAGCAGCTTTTAAATAAGCTTCTGAAAATGGACTAAAAAAAGTAAATCTGTTTAAATTTCCGTTCTTAATCTTTTCAATTTTAGTATCGTTAAAATTCCCTACCAATCCAACATCAATTCTATGGTCCTCAAAAGATTTTTTATAGTTTAAAACGATGTCTAATCCTTGCGTTTTTGTATCAACACCGTTTGCAAAGAATTGTGCTGCATCTACACCTAAATTTAATCCTGAAGCATCAAAGTTATCTGTTAAAATAATGCGATCATCAACTGTTATAGAATACGCATCTATCGTTGCAGTGAATCCACCAATTTTATAAGTAAATCCTAAACTAGCATTGAATGCTGTTTCTTCTTTTAATTGCTCTATTCCGAAAGCTCTAGTTACTGTACTATTATTAGCAGATAATAATGAAGGAAGTGATTCACCATTAACAATATTTGTAAATTTCAGGTTATAATATAATTGAGCTAAAGATGGCGCTCTAAAGCCAGATGAGATAGAACCTCTTAAGGTTAAGTTGTCACTAGCTTTAAACCTTGAAGCTAATTTAAAATTAAATGTGCTACCAAAGTCACTATAATCCTCAAAACGAATAGCGGCTCCTATTAAAAATTTTTCTGTAATGTTAAATTCAGAATCAAAATAAACTCCTACATTGCTTCTAGAGCGATCTACTTCATTGTCTGGTCCGTATCCAGGAAAACCTTGTGAACCACCTGATAGTTCATCACCGTTGCTATCTACAGCAACAGGTTGAACTGCAGGGTTTGTTAATAAAATTCCGTTGTCATCATACAGCCCGTAAGAAGCTTCTTCACCTGAAAAAATGATGAAATTTTCAGTTCGATATTCTAAGCCAAAAGCAAGGTTAACACCACTTAGTAAGTTTTCTAAATACTTAGAAAAGTCTAAACCAGTTGTATTTTGTGATAAACTATGACCTCCTGCATTAAAATCGGTAGGAGAAGCGTCTTTTAACGAAGCATTATTAGAATCTTTAATAAAATAATGGAACTTATTTTCTCCGTAAGTATTGTTGAAATCAATCTCCCAACCATTTTCCAGTTTATGTTTTATGCCTGTAGACACTGAAATATCAGTAATATTTGAAGTAATTCTAGGAGTAAAACCATTTGGATGTATACTAGGAACACTTCTATTATCACCATCATCAAAGCTGTCTCTAGAAAAAGCATAAGCATCGGTATCTCTATAATTCCTTCCTCCAAAAGCATATACTTCGGTATTGTCATTTATAGGTAAACTAGCATTTACCATAAAATTGAATCCATCAATAGCGGCGCTTCCATATCCTTTACGCCAAGAAAAACCAGGTCTTAATGTTCTTTCTTTTGATAATAATTCGGTAGTAAAGTTTACAAAACCTCCTTTATCATTCAACTTAGCTCCATAATTTAAATCTAATTTAAAAGTTCCACCATCAAAACTTTTGTCTTCTCCATCCAATCTATTTTTTCCTTCAACATTGTATAGAGTTTCACCTGTAGCTTCTGCCCATCCACTTCCTATGGATGTGCTATAAACTCCATAACCAATACTTCCTGAAACGCCGTCGGTATTATCTTTTAAAACAATATTAATAACTCCTGCAATAGCGTCAGAACCATACTGAGCAGATGCTCCATCTCTTAGCACTTCAATTCTTTTAATAGCAGCAGCAGGAATAGCATTTAAATCGGTTCCTGAATTTCCGCGTCCACGTGTACCAAAGATGTTAACAAGCGATGATTGATGACGTCTTTTTCCATTAATTAATACTAAAGTTTGATCTGGTCCTAAGCCTCGTAAAGAAGCTGGTACTACATGGTCGGCTCCATCTGAACCTGACTGTTTGGTTGCGTTGAAAGAAGGGGCAGCATATTGTAATATATCGTTTACTTCTACTTTACCATTTTTAGTTGCTAGATCTCCTACATCAATTATGTCCACGGGTACAGGAGTATCAATAGCAGTTCTTTTTGGGTTTCTAGATCCTACTATAACAACTTCATCTAACTCTAAACCTTCTTTTAAAACAATATTTAAATTAGTTTTTCCATTAATAGGAACTTCTTGTGTCTCAAACCCAGAAAAACTAATTATTAAAGTTCCATTAGTATTAACAGTAAGAGAGAACTCTCCGTTAAAATCTGTAGAAGTTCCGTTAGATGTTCCTTTCTCTACAATGTTTGCCCCAGGCAAAGGTTCATTATTTATATCTTTTACTGTTCCTCTAATTAGTGTTTGAGCATTTAATAAGTAAAGTCCACCAAAAAATAGGTAAATAATAAGAAGGGTACGTTTTTTCATTTAAAAAATATTTTTAGTTAATTTTTTAAAAGTAGTAAAAATTCAAATTAAATCTTAAAAAAATGTTAAAACCATAAAAATACAGATTGAAAACAAACTTAAATGAATATGAAATAATTGGAAATTTTAGAAAGCAAAGCACTATATTTGCACTCGCAAAATTTCAATAAAAACAATAGAATGAAAGCTGGAATTGTAGGATTACCAAACGTAGGAAAATCAACCTTATTTAACTGTTTGTCTAATGCAAAAGCGCAAAGTGCAAACTTTCCGTTTTGTACCATTGAGCCTAACTTAGGAGTAGTAAATGTGCCTGATTCTCGTTTAGAAAAACTAGAAGAGCTAGTAAATCCTGAAAGAGTTTTACCTGCAACTGTAGAGATTGTAGATATTGCTGGATTAGTAAAAGGGGCTAGTAAAGGTGAAGGTTTAGGAAATCAATTCTTAGCTAATATTCGTGAAACAGATGCTATTTTACATGTATTGCGTTGTTTTGATAACGATAATATTGTACACGTAGATGGTTCTGTAGACCCTATTCGCGATAAAGAAACTATTGATATTGAGCTTCAATTAAAAGATTTAGAAACTGTTCAAAAACGTTTAGAGCGTGTAAAGAGAACTGCTAAAACAGGTAATAAAGAAGCACAAGTAGAATTAGAAATTTTATTGAAAGTAGAAGCTACTCTGTTAGAAGGGAAATCTGTTCGTTCTATTGAATTTACAGAAAAGGAAGAGGAATTTGTAAAACCATTACAATTCATTACAGCAAAACCAGTTCTATACGTTTGTAATGTTGATGAAAATTCAGCTGTTTCAGGAAATGCTTATGTAGATAAGGTAAAAGAAGCTGTAGTACATGAAAACGCTGAAGTTATTGTATTGGCAGTGGGAACTGAGGCAGATATTACAGAGTTAGATGATTATGAAGAACGTCAAATGTTCTTAGCAGATATAGGACTAGAAGAAGCAGGAGTTTCTCGTTTAGTTCGTTCAGCTTATAAATTATTAGATTTACAAACCTATTTTACAGCTGGAGTTAAAGAAGTGAGAGCTTGGACAATTCCTGTAGGGGCAACGGCACCACAAGCAGCAGGGGTTATTCATACCGATTTTGAAAAAGGATTTATCCGTGCGGAGACTATTAGTTATGATGATTATGTATCATTTGGTAGCGAAGCTAAGGTGAAAGAAGCAGGTAAAATGAGAGTAGAAGGGAAAGAGTATATTGTGAAAGACGGTGATATTATGCACTTTAGATTTAACGTATAATTTTCTTTATTAATAAAGCATAAACTCCACTAAATTTTAGTGGAGTTTTTTTGTACCTTAGAGGTTCAAAACACGCTTAAGATGCAACTAGAAAAACAAACGTTTCTATTTTTAAAGGACTTAAAAAAAAATAACAATCGCGAATGGTTTACTGAGTTTAAACCACGTTATACAGAAGCTCAAAATAACGCAAAAGCTGTTTATAAAACGATTGAAGAAAACTTAAAGAAGCATGATGAGATTGATAAATTTAAGTTGTTTAGAATTTATAGAGATGTACGTTTTTCAAAAGATAAAACACCTTATAAAACACATTTTGGAGGCTCTTTTCATAGAAAAAAACCAGAACTAAGAGGTGGTTATTATTTGCATATTTCTCCTGGGGATAGTTTTGTTGCTGGTGGGTTTTGGGAACCAAATAAAGAAGATCTTTTACGTATTCGTAAAGAATTTGAAGTAGATGCTTCGGAAATTAGAGAAATTTTAAAAGAAAAAAATTACACACAACATTTTGGTGGTAAGCTAGAAGGAGATGAGCTTAAAACTGCTCCTAAAGGGTTTGATAAGCAGCATCCAGACATAGATTTAATCCGTAAAAAAGGGTACATTGCTATTCAACGCTTTTCAGACAAAGAAGTGTTAGCTCCTGACTTTTTAACAAAAGTAGACGATGCTTTTAAAGCCTTACGTCCGTTTTTTAATTATATGAGTGATGTACTAACTACAAATTTGAATGGAGAAAGTATTTTAGATTAATTTAGGTTTAACTTAACTTCTCTTTTCAAGTAAGCATATGTAAGTACTGTGGATAAAACATCAGCTATAGGAAAAGACATCCAAACACCATTTATCCCATAAAACCTAGGCAGAATATACACTAAAGGAATTAAAAAGAAACCTTGTTTTAATAAGGTTAGTAATAATGCAGGTAAAGCTTTACCTGCAGCTTGAAAATAGGCAGCTCCAATTAATTGAGTGGTTATTACTGGTGTTGCTAAAAAAGCTACGATTAGTGCATTAGGTGTAAGACTTAATAATTTTTCATCTTCTGTAAAAACACCAACCAATTCATTAGGAAATAACATTATCATAATAAAAATTAAAACAGCGATACCAGTACCATAAAGTATGGATGTTTTTATAGTCTCTTTAACTCTTTCAGTGTTGTTGGCTCCATAATTGTACCCTGCAATAGGTAAAAAACCTTGCGTAACTCCTAAAACAGGAAATAAAGCAAATAACATAACCCTATTAATAATACCATAGATTGCAATTGAAATTTCACCACCGTACTTAAAAAGAGAATAGTTTAAGACTATAGTTAATATACTTATTGTTCCTTGTCTTACTATAGTTACTCCTCCTAAAGAAACAATCTCTTTTACAATTGAAAGGTTTAATTTTAGATACTTCGGAATAATTTTTAATGGCGTATTTTTTGAAATAAAAAACCATAAAATAAATAATCCACTAACAGCATATGAAATAGAGGTTGCTAAACCAGCACCAAACATTCCTAAATTCATAAACTTGATAAAGACAACATCTAAAAAAATATTAGCTATTGCAGGAAACAACATGGTAAGCATTGCATAATTAGGTTTTCCTACTGCTCTGATAACTGGATTTCCCATCATAGCAAAAGCTAAAAATGGAACTCCCCAAACAATTACATCAAAATACTCAGTTGCAGGTGATATAATGTTTCCATTCGCACCAAAAAGTTGTAAAATAGGAGTACTGAAAAATGTTCCTACAAACACAAACAGAATAGATAATACAATAGTTAATGAAATTTGATTTCCAAAAACCTCAAAAGCTTTGTTTTCTTTATTAGCTCCTAACGCTCTAGAAATAATAGAGCTTCCTCCAATTCCAACTCCCATACCAATAGATGAAATTAAAAAAGCAATGGGTAATACTACAGTAATTGCAGCAATAGCGAGTACACCAATCCATCTTCCAACAAAAATGGTATCAACAATCATATTAATCGACATCACCAAAATTCCGATAGAAGCAGGAATAGCTTGTTTTAAAATAAGTTGACTAATACTTTTAGTACCTAAGTCGTTAGCGATTTTATTCATGCTGACTAAATTAGTGTGAATTATTCATCAAAAATAAAAAGCAGGTTAGATTTAAGTAATAATTAACATCAATCCTGTAAGTTTGTGGTATGAATTTATTTGAACAAAAACATCTTGTAACTCCAGAAGAGATAGATGAATACAACCATGTAAATAATGTGGTATATGTACAATGGATGCAAAATATTTCGGATGCTCACTGGAAAGAACTTTCTAAGAATGTTAAGAACATTGATTATGTTTGGTTTGTTATTAAGCATGAAATAGATTATAAAAATCAAGCAGTATTAGGAGATGAAGTAACACTTAGAACTTGGGTAGGAAAAACAGAAGGAATAAAATCAATACGCCATTTTGAGATTTACAAAAACGAAACACTTTTGGTAAAATCACAAACTACCTTTTGTTTATTAGATGCTAAAACACATAAACCCAAAAGAATTACGAAAGAAGTAACAAACTTATTGTTACCGTAAAAGAAAGAATATCTTTGCACTTAATAATTTAAAGAGAATGACGACATTTACAGCATTAGGAGTACGAAAAGACTATGTTAAGGGATTGAAAGAGTTAGGAATAACAACTCCTACTGAAGTACAAGAAGAAACTATACCTTATTTACTTGAAAATAATTCAGATTTTATTGGGTTAGCACAAACAGGTACTGGTAAAACTGCTGCTTATGGTTTGCCTATTTTGCATAAAATAGACGCTTCAAAAAGCAATGTTCAGGCATTAATTTTATCACCTACGAGAGAACTGGTACAGCAAATAAAAAAACAACTATTTAAGTTTACCAAATACATAGATGATAAGATTTTTGTAGAAGCTGTTTATGGAGGAGAAAAAATTGAACGTCAAATAAATAACCTAAAAAGAACTACACATATTATTGTTGCAACTCCAGGGCGTTTAATTGATTTAATTGAAAGAGGAGAGGTAGATTTAAAAAATATTAAGACCTTAGTATTGGATGAAGCTGATGAAATGCTAAGCATGGGGTTTAAATTAGAGTTGAATCGTATTTTAAAGTATACTTCAGGGACTCGTAAAACATGGTTGTTTTCGGCAACAATGCCAGATGAAATTCGAAGTATTATAAAAAAATACATGAATGCTTCAGCAAAACAAGTTGAAGTAAACAAAAATGTATTGGTGAATGCCAACATTACGCATCAGTTTGTAACAACAACAATTCCTGAAAAAACAGATATTATTGTTAAATTTTTAGAAAAAAGACATGCTGAAAGAGGTATTATTTTTTCAAGAACCAAAGCAGGTGCTCAAAAACTAACAAAAGAGTTGAAAGAAGAAGGTTTTTCAGTAGAAGCTTTAGAAGGCGATATGCAACAAAAAGAACGTGATAAAGTAATGCGTGCTTTTAAAAATGAAAACCTTCAGGTTTTAGTGTCTACAGATGTAGCAGCTAGAGGAATCGATGTTCAAAATTTAGCTTTTGTTATCCATCATCAATTGCCAGAACAATTAGAATATTACACACACAGAAGCGGTAGAACGGCTAGGGCTGGGAAAAGAGGAATTTCATTAGCGCTAATTCTTCAAAATGAAAGAAATCGTTTAGCAGAAGTAGAAAGAACATTACAAATACAATTTTCTGAAATATCAATATAAATGGATGTAATTTACGCCATAGACATTGCCGGAACTTTCGCCTTTGCCATTAGTGGAGCATTGGTTGCTATTAGAAAAAAGTTTGATGTTTTTGGAGTCATTATCATCGCTTTTGTTACCGCTGTAGGAGGTGGGATGACAAGAGATGTACTTATTAATGCACACCCTATAAACTGGATTGGAGATATTAATTATATCTGGACAATACTAATAGCAGTTGTGATTACTTTTTTCTTTAGAAGTAAAATAGCTCCGTTACGACGTACCATGTTCTTATTTGATACAATAGGTATTAGCGTATTTACACTTATAGGAGTTCAAAAAGGAATAAGTTTTAATTTACACCCTTTTGTAGCCTTAGTTATGGGGATGTCTTCAGCAGTTATGGGAGGAGTAATTAGAGATGTTTTAACAAACGAAATTCCACTAATTTTTCATAAAGAAATATATGCATCTGCCTGTTTAGCAGGGGGAGTTGTATATTTACTCTTATATCCATTAGAAATGAATGAAGACCTACTCTTTGTTATTTCAGCAGGAATTATTGTTATTGTAAGAACAATTGCTGTACAATACAAATTGGAGCTTCCTCGAATTAAAAAAGATATTTTTGGTAAACAATAGAGTATGGAAAAATTAGTTTTTGAAAATTTAGAAGAACTTTCTAACATAGAAGGAAAGCAATTACCAGTAGGAGAATGGTATACTGTAACGCAACAAATGATTAATGATTTTGCAAACGCTACTCTTGATAAACAATGGATTCATATTGATGAGGAAAAAGCAGCTAAATATTCACCAACAAGAACAACAATCGCACACGGATTTATGTCTGTTTCGATGTTATCGGAGCTAATATCTAAACAATTTGAAGTAAAAAGCGTAACAATGGGTTTGAACTATGGACTGAATAAAGTTCGTTTCCCTAATCCTGTACCGGTAAATAGTGAATTACGTTTAATCAGTTCTATTAAGCAAATAGAAGATTTTCAAAGTGGTAAAAAGTTAACTTTTGATTGTATGATAGAAATAAAAGGACAAGAAAAACCAGCTTGCGTTGCTGAGTTTATTTTCGTTTTATTCGAGTAAAAAAACTGTCTTTCTTAGACAGCCAATAATTAGGTACTTTTAAATGCTATGACAACCAGCCTTTGGCTATTGTCTTTTTTGAATACATCAATAAAAGCACCCCTATAATAATCACCATTATAGGCATTACAATACTTCCTGGTCTATATACTTCAGCAGCTTTACTCATAAATAAATTATACGACATTTGAGCAATGATAGCTATTAACGAAAGTAAAAACATAGGTCTTGCTAACTTTTTTCTCATTAGTAAAAAAGCACTACCTAGTAATCCAGCAAAAACAGCAATAGCAAAAGCAGCAGTAACCCAAGTAGGAACGTTTTCATATAAAGCTCTTTCTGCTTCAGGTAAAGCAGCTTTAACTTCATCAGTCATATAAGCTTGACCAATATAAGACATAACACCTAGTCCATTCCAAACTAAGGCAGCAACACCAATAACCCAAAAAAGCGTTGTAGGTTTGTTTGAATCTGTCATAAAAATAGTTTTTAGTTAGTTATCGTATAAAGCTACATATAAAAATATAGAAAAAGTAAAGGTTTATAAATAATTTAAGTATAAAAAAATGTATGTTTAAATTCTAGTAGAAGGAAAAGTGTTTTAAGTTACTACTTTATGGTTGTTAGTCTATTTTTTTTGTGTTTTAAATTTTATCTCTCTAGTTTTTAAGCAAATAACTTAAAACTAAAACATATGATACCCTTCGTATTTGTAAGAAAAAAACTATTAATAGTTTTTTTCTTAATGACATCATTTGTGTTCTCCCAAGTAAATACAGGCGGAACTGCAACAACGGCAAACCATCAAAAACAAGTTATAGGATATATAACAAATTGGGATGCATGGAAAACAACATCGGCAGGAGTCCCCAGTGCTGGGGCTTTAACTCACTTAAACATTGACTACTCAAAATATACAATTTTGAATTATTCTTTTTTTGGTGTTGCCAATGACGGATCACTACATAGTGGTGATCATAGAAACAAACAAATTTATCAAGAAGGAACTGTACAAGCTCCAAACGATATTTTTATGAAAGACATTTATAGTAGTTGGGATATGCACATTCTCTTTGGAGAAATCGATCCAATTCAACATGTAAATGAAGCTGCGAAGAAAAGAGCAGAAGCACAAGGTTTTCAAGTAATGTTAAACGGAAGTTCTTGGACACAACCTACATGGGGTTTAAGCGGACAATTACCTATACCCTTACACAAAGAAAACGGTGCTCCTGGCTTGATTGAATTAGCGCATAAAAAAGGTGTAAAGGTAATGGCGTCTATTGGAGGATGGAGTATGTGTAAACATTTTCCAGAAATGGCTGCTGATCCTGTTAAAAGAGCCAGATTTATTAAAGACTGTAAAAAACTTATAGCTACTGGATTTGATGGTATAGATTTAGACTGGGAATATCCTGGTCCTTACTCAGGTATGAATTTTACCGGATCGCAAGCTGATTTTGCAAATTTCGAAACACTTGTACAAGAAATTAGAGCAGCTATTGGACCAGATAAATTAATTACAGCAGCAATGTCTGCTGACCCAAGAAAACTAGAAGGATTTAATTGGAGTAACTTGTCTAATAATATGGACTATTTTAATATGATGACCTATGATATGAACGGTGGTTGGTCAAATAAAGCAGGACATAATGCACCCATATATCCATACTCAAATGCAGAGGTGTCTTTTTTTAATTGGCAATCAACGCTGCAAAAACTTGAAGAAAAAGGAGTCCCGAAAAATAAAATCTGTTTTGGTGCTCCTTTTTATGGAAGAGGAGTAATAACTGAAGGTACTGCTGATTTGAATGTAAAAACAGTAAAAAGAGCAGTAACCATTCAACCAGATGGTCCAATACAAACAGCCTCAGATTATACAAACTGGAAGCAAGAAGTATATGATGGTACACCAAACTATTTTTTCATAAAACAAAAGGCACTAGCTCCTAATAGTGGGTGGACAAGAAAATGGGATAATGAAGCAAAAGTACCATACTTAGTAAAAGGAAACTTCTTTTTAAGCTATGATGACGAAGAATCTATAGGCATTAAAGCACAGTTTATTAATGATAATCAACTTGGTGGCACTATCATTTGGACGGTTTATGGAGATTTAGAAATAAGCGGTACAGCTACTTCTTTTGGAACGAAACTAAAACGATGGTCTAATGTAAAATCTCCTTTGGTAAACAAGATTAATGAGGTTTTTGCCAATGGTAATACAGGAGAAAATAAATTACCTGTAATTAATATTACTGCTCCTTCTAATAATACAAATTATAATGAAGGTGATACTATTATCATCAAAGCTGACGCTACAGATAGCGATGGAGTTATTAGTAAAGTGGAGTTCTTTAACGATAATATTAAGTTAGGAGAAGATACTACCTCACCTTACGAGTATACATGGCAAAACGCTACTGTAACAACTCACAAATTAACAGCTAAGGCAACAGATAATGATGGTGGTTCAACCACATCTTCAATAATATCAATTGTCGTAAATGGAGCTAATTCAAACAAACCTCCTGCAGTTATTTTAGCCTCACCAGCAGATAATGCTGTTTTTGATGAAGGACAGACCATTGAGTTGATAGCTAATGCAAGTGATATAGATGGGACTATAAGTAAAGTTGAGTTTTTTAATGAAACAACTAAATTGGGTGAAGATTTAACAAACCCTTATAGTTATAGTATAGTCAATGCTTCAATAGGAACTTATACTTTAACAGCAAAGGCTACTGACGATAAAGGGTTAAGTAGTACTTCTTCTGTAAGAACAGTTAAGGTTACTGCAGATACAATTGACAACTGTAATGGTATTGCAGATTGGTCGGCAACAACAACTTATAATGGAGGAGAAAATGTAAAGTATAAAAATGTTAACTATCAAGCTAAATGGTGGACAAAAAACAATGTACCAGATACTCATACAGGTGATGGTCAGCCTTGGAAAAAAGTAAAAGATTGTTCAGGAGCTGGAGATAATATTGCACCAACAATAAATATAACCTCTCCTGTTAGTAATAGTTCTTTTAAAGAAGGAAGTAATATTGAAATAACAGCCGATGCTTTTGACGATGATGGAAGTGTAAGTAAAGTTGAATTTTTTAATGGTAGTATAAAACTAGGAAAAGACACAACAAATCCTTATAACTTTACTATATCAAATGCAGGAATAGGGACTTATTCTTTAACAGCTAAAGCTACTGATGATAAAAATGCATCAACAACTTCTGTAGCAGTGCAAATAAATATTGAAAAAGATAGTACAGGTGGTGATGGTCAAGGTTGTAATAATGTACCTAATTACATTGCAGGAACTTCATATAATCAAAATGAAGAAGTACAGAATGAAGGAAACAAATATAAATGTAATATCGCTGGTTGGTGCTCTTCGTCAGCAGCATGGGCATATGCACCAGGAACAGGAACTTATTGGAAAGATGCTTGGTCTAAAGTAAGTAGTTGTGAAGTAACAGGAAGCAACCCTAAAGTTAGTATAATATCTCCTCAAAACGGTGCTATATATGTTGTTGGGAGTTCTATTGAAGTAAAAGCAACTGCAACAGATGATGAAGCTATAAGTAAAGTAGCGTTTTATAATGGTTCTACTAAATTAGGAGAAGATACTGCTGCTCCATATACATATACAATAACAAATGCACAAGCAGGAAGTTATTCTCTAACAGCAAAAGCTTATGATAATGAGAATAACTCAACTATATCTTCTTTAGTGGTTGTAACAGATGGTGTGAAACCACCTATTTCAAATAAGATTTTAGTAGGTTATTGGCACAATTTTAACAATGGTTCTACAATTCCTAAACTAAGAGATGTTTCAAAAGATTGGGATGTTATTTGTGTGGCATTTGCAGAGCCTAAGTCAGGTAGTAAATCAGAGATGAAATTTACTCCTTTTGAAATTTATAATGGAAATATAAATGAGTTTAAAAATGATATAAGAATCTTACAAGGAAGAGGGCAGAAGGTATTAATATCAATAGGAGGAGCTAATGCTCATGTAGAGTTAAATAACAATACTGAAAAGAATCAATTTGTGAGTTCAATGACTAGCATTATTAACACCTATGGATTTGACGGCTTGGATATTGATTTAGAAGGAAGCTCCTTGTCTTTAGCCCCAGGTGATACAGACTTTAGAAACCCTACAACACCAAAAATTATTAACCTTATAGAAGGTACTAAAGCAGTAATTAATAATGTTGGAGCTAGTAAATTTACCTTAAGTATGGCACCAGAAACAGCTTATGTACAAGGAGCATATGGTAATTATTCTGGAGTATTTGGAGCTTATTTACCAGTAATACATGCCTTACGAAATCAAATGGATTATATTCATGTGCAACATTACAACACAGGTTCAATGTTTGGAAGAGACGGTAAGATATATCAGCCAGCTACTGCAGATTTTCATGTAGCCATGTCGGAAATGTTAATAACCGGATTTAAAGTTGGACAAACTGGTTTAAATTTTCCAGGGTTAAGAGCAAATCAAGTAGCGATAGGTTTACCTGCTGAACCAAGAGCTGCTGGTAGTGGTTATACATCAGAAACTGTTGTACAACAGGCATTAGATTATCTAATAAAAGGAGTCTCATACCCTAATAGAACCTATACAACAAGTACTACATATCCAGAATTTAGAGGTTTGATGACCTGGTCTATTAACTGGGATTTAGCAAATAACGCTGTTTTTTCTACTAGTCATAGAGCTTATTTAGATAATTTGGGGCTATCTGGTAAAGTAATAGAAAAAAATGAAGTTTTAAGAGAAAGCTCTGTAACAGTATACCCAAATCCTATTGTTAAAGATGTAATTACTTTTAAGATTTTTAAAAAAGAAGGCTCTAAACAGGAAAATCTAGTTGATTATAAATTGCAAATTTTTAATGCAACAGGAAAAAATATTTTAACAACTAAAATCAATTCAAAAACAACTCAAAAACCTTTAAATATTGAGTTTTTGGAAAGCGGCCTGTATTTTTATATACTCAAAAATGGCGCAAAAAAACATTTAGGGAAATTTATTAAAGCTAATTAAAAAATAGCTTATACTATCTAGATAAGGACTTCATATAACTTTCGCATAGTTATATGAGATTCTTCTAAATAATAACATTCTTAAAATAATGTTAAAGACTAATAATTAATGTAACGACATTAGAAAATAGTCGTCATATAAGTATATAATTACTTAACAAGTAATGTTTGGTGATTAGTTAGTTTTTAATAGTTGATTGAAAGGAAAGGCTCGAGATATTATCCCGAGCCTTTTTTAATATAGTATATTTTAGGTACTTATTTTCTTTCTAGAAGCGCCATATAAAACCCGTCGAAACCAGATTTATGTGATAATACTTTTTCGTCTTTAACAAACTTAAAATCTTTTCCTTCATCAGAAGCTAAAAAGAATTCTATTTGTTGTTGGTTTTCAGACGGTAATACAGAACATGTAGCGTACACTAGTTTACCTCCTGGTTTTACCATTTTAGAGTATTTTTGTAATACTTCTTGTTGTGTACCACGAATTTTATCTAAAAACTCAGGTTGCAATTTCCATTTACTATCTGGATTTCTTCTAATAACTCCTAAACCAGAACATGGAGCATCGATTAAAACTCTATCAGCTTTACCTTGTAACTTCTTTATTACTTTGGTAGAGTCTATTACACGAGTATCAATATTATGAGCGCCGTTTCTTCGAGCACGAACTTTTAGTTTTTTCAATTTACTTTCGTAAATATCCATTGCTATAATTTGTCCTTTATTTTTCATTAAAGAAGCTAAGTGTAACGTTTTACCACCAGCACCAGCACATGTATCTACTACTTTCATACCTGGTTCAACATCTAAATAAGCTGCAACTAACTGAGAAGATGCATCTTGCACTTCAAAGAAACCTTTATGAAAAGCTTCAGTTTTAAATACATTAGCACGTTCTACTAAACGTAAGGCATCATCATAACCTTTGATAAATTCAGTATCAATCCCTTCTGTTTTTAAATCTTTTTGTAAATGCTCTTTTGTTACATTTAAAGTATTTGTGCGTAAAATAACTTCAGCTTTTTTATTTAAAGCAGCGATTTCTTTTGTCCAAACTTCTTCTCCCAATTCTTGTACTCCAACTTCATCAATCCAATCAGGAATTGATTCTCTAAATTTTCTAATTTTAGATAACTCATCAAATTTACCTTTAATTCTTCTTGTAGGAGTAGGTTCTATTTGATTCCAATCAGGTAATTTAATTCCTCTTAAAACACACCAAACAACAAACAAACGCCATAAATCAGGACGTGCATATGGTACTTTTACATTCGCAATTTCAGCATATAAGCGTTGCCATCTAACAATATCATATATCGTTTCAGCAACAAACTTTCTATCGCGTGCTCCCCAACGCTTATCTCTCTTTAAAGCTTTCTCTACAGCTTTGTCAGCATATACACCTTCGTTAAATATATCACGTAAACTATCAATAACAGCGTACGTTAAATTTCTATGTAATCTCATTTGATGAATTTAAGAGTGCAAAGATAGTTGATTTTAATGGCTTTTTGTATTTTCGTTCTTAATGAATTTAAATAACCCCGTAACATATATAAAAGGAATTAGTGTTGCCAGAGCAGAGTTATTATTTACCGAACTAGGTATTAAAACCTGTAATGATTTATTACATCTTTTTCCGTTTAGATATATCGATAAAACCCAGTTTTATACGATTAATCAGTTACAACAAAACTCCGCTGAAGTACAAATTGTAGGAAAAATAACAGGAGTTACAACAGTAAAACAAAAAAGAGGAAGTAGGTTAGTGGCTACTTTCTCAGATGCTACAGGTACTATGGAATTAGTTTGGTTTAAAGGTGCCAAATGGATAAAAGATAGTTTAAAAGTAAATGTTCCGTATGTTATTTACGGAAAACTGAATTGGTATAATGGTATTCCTAATATGCCACATCCAGAAATGGAAACGGTAAAAGAATACAAAAGTAAGCTACAAATGGCTATGCAACCAGTATACCCTTCTACCGAAAAGTTAAGCACGAAAGGAATAAGTAACAAGGTCATGCGTACGATGATCCAGAATTTATTTCAGCAAGCATATACTAATATTGAAGAAACTTTTCCTGATTACTTTATTGAAGAGCACCAGTTTTTAGGTAAAAAAGATTCATTATTAAATATCCATTTTCCGAAGAATCAAGAATTATTAGCCAAAGCACAATACAGGTTGAAGTTTGAGGAGTTATTCTTTATTCAATTACAATTATTACAGAAGAAACTTATTCGAAAATCAAAACTAAAAGGATTTGTTTTTGAGCAAGTAGGAGAGGAGTTTACTAGTTTTTATAATAATCATTTACCTTTCGATTTAACGAATGCTCAAAAAAGAGTATTAAAAGAAATTCGTAAAGATGTAGGCTCCGGAGCACATATGAATCGATTATTACAAGGTGATGTAGGTTCTGGAAAAACGATTGTAGCGTTACTAACGATGCTTTTAGCTATCGATAACGGTTATCAGGCCACAATTATGGCTCCAACGGAAATTCTAGCAACACAGCATTATAATGGGATTGTAGAACTGTTAGAAAACACTAATATTAAGGTTGAACTACTTACAGGCTCTACCAAAACAAAAAAACGTAGAGAAATTCATGAAAGCTTAGAAGATGGTTCATTGCATATACTTATAGGAACGCATGCTATTTTAGAAGACAAAGTGCAATTCAAAAAACTTGGTATTGCGATTATTGATGAACAGCATCGTTTTGGGGTGGCTCAACGAAGAAAGTTATGGGAAAAGAGCCCAACCGCAGCCCTTCCCAAAGGAAAGGGAGAAGGAGTTCGTAAAAAATATATGACAGCTCGTCCTTCAACATATAAACTTTTAAAAGAACTACAAGAACAACGTAAAAAGCAGGTAACACCTGCTGAACGAGTTTTATGGGAAAGTTTAAAAACAAAACAATTAGACTATAAGTTTAGAAGACAACATATTATTGATGAATTTATAGTTGATTTTGTTTGTTTAGGGAAAAAACTTATCATTGAAGTAGATGGAAAATATCATGAAATCCCTGAACAAGAAGAAGCAGACAACTTACGTACTGAAATTTTAACTGATTTTGGATATAAGGTAATTAGATTTACCAATGAAGAAGTTATTGGAAACATTGATAATGTTCTGGAAAATATAAAAGAAACTTTAGAAAGTCTCCCTTCAGGGGAGGTTGGAGGGGCTGTTGTTCCTCCACATATTTTGGTGATGACAGCAACACCAATTCCAAGAACATTAGCGATGTCAGTTTATGGAGATCTGGATATTTCAGTAATTGATGAGTTGCCTCCTGGTCGTAAAGAGATTAAAACTGTACATCGTTATGATAGTAACCGTTTGGGAGTTTTTAAATTCTTGAAAGATGAAATAACTAAAGGACGACAAGCTTATGTAGTATATCCGTTAATCCAAGAATCGGAAGCTATGGACTACAAAGATTTAATGGATGGATACGAAAGTATTTCTCGAGAGTTTCCTTCTCCAAAGTATCAAATAAGCATTGTTCATGGACAAATGAAACCTGTAGATAAAGATTATGAAATGGAACGTTTTGCTAGAGGGGATACTCAAATTATGGTAGCTACTACAGTGATTGAAGTAGGAGTGAACGTACCTAATGCTTCTGTAATGGTAATTGAAAGTGCAGAACGCTTTGGGTTAAGTCAATTACATCAATTAAGAGGTAGAGTAGGGCGTGGAGCTGAACAGAGTTACTGTATTTTGTTATCGAGCTATAAATTATCTTCAGATGGAAAAACTCGACTACAAACCATGGTTGAGACTACTGACGGGTTTAAAATTGCTGAAGTAGATTTAAAACTTCGTGGTCCAGGAAATATTATGGGAACACAGCAAAGCGGTGTTTTAAATCTTAAAATTGCTGATGTAGTAAAAGATAGCCCTATATTACATATAGCACGAAAAGCTGCTATAAATTTACTGCAAGAAGACCCTAACTTATTAGAAACAAAAAATTCCAACTTGCTCAAAGCTTATGAAAAACTTAGAAAAACAAGTGGAATTTGGAGTGAAATAAGTTAAAAAATTAAGTACTGTTTTTAATTAGTACTTAATTCTTCTTTTTTATTTTGATCGTCTTCATTGGTATCACTCTCACTTTTGTTATATCTTAATATTAGGTACCCTATTATTGCAGAAACAAGAGATCCTAGTAATACACC
The DNA here is from genome assembly GCF_003387615.1 of Tenacibaculum gallaicum. Classification (GTDB taxonomy): domain Bacteria; phylum Bacteroidota; class Bacteroidia; order Flavobacteriales; family Flavobacteriaceae; genus Polaribacter; species Polaribacter gallaicus. The sequence continues at coordinate 219,199 of NZ_QUNS01000006.1, forward strand.
AATTTTAGCAGACCCTAAGAACTCAGGGCTTTTAGCAAAGGCTAAACTAGCTATGAATATTGCCATCGTAAATCCAATTCCTGCTAAGAATGATACTCCAACAATATGTCGACTATTTATGTCTTTAGGAACTTCTATTATTTTAAGCTTTTTAACCGTAGTTATAATTGTAGTGATTCCAATACTATTTCCTAAAACTAAACATAAAGCGATGTTTATTATTAAGGCAGTATCTAAATGTGCATCACCATCTATTAAAACACCTGCATTAGCTAGAGCAAAAATAGGGATTATAGCATACGCTACTAAATCGTGTAGCTTATGCTCTAAAAGCTGAAGAGGTGATTGGTAGTCTTCTATCCAGTGATCCAAGTTATCTATTTCAGCAACTTGCTCTTTTGATAATATTGGCTTAGGTGCAACCTTAGCCTTTTTAATATTATCCATTATTTTTGATAAATTAGCGATAAACTCAGGAGTGTGTACTTTTTGTCTGATAGGAACTGCAAAAGCCATTAAAATTCCCGCAACTGTTGGGTGTATTCCTGATTTAAGGAATAAAACCCAAATTACAGCACCAAATAAAAAGGTTACATACTTAGAGTAAAAACCTCTGTGAGCTATAAAATATAAGAATGCTAACAGAGCTATAGCGATTGATATTAAAGTAATATCTATACTACTACTGTAAAACAAAGCAATTACTAAAACAGCTCCTATATCATCAACAATTGCAAAAGCAGTTAAAAATACTTTTAAACTAAGCGGTACTCTTTTACCTAAAGTGTTTAAAACAGCTAAAGAAAAGGCAATGTCTGTAGCCATTGGAACTCCCCACCCGTGTGCTGTATCAGCACTTTTATTTAAAAAAAAGAAAAATAAAATAGGGAATAACATACCTCCAAGAGCCCCGAAAAGTGGAAAAGCTAGTTTTTTGGTAGTATTTAGTTCACCTATTAAAAACTCTCTTTTTATTTCTAATCCAATTAAAAAGAAGAATACTGCCATTAACCCATCATTAATCCAAAGTATTAATGGTTTATATAGTTCAAGATGTTCAGACTTAAAACCTATTTTATATTCCCATAAAGCATTATAACTATCTTTAAAAGGGGAGTTTGCCCAAATAAGGGCTAATAAAGTAGCTGCCAACAATAAAATACCACTAGCACTTTCAGTTTTTATAAAGTTTTGAAGTGGAGATATAATTCTCTTTTTAATCATGTTTATATATAATAGATTGTGACTTACTTTTTTAAGAGTAAAAAGTAAGGATATTAATTTTTTTGTTTTAGATAGCGAAGATAATTCATCAAACTTTAACGAAAAGTTAAATTTTTAAAACTTTTTAACACTTAAGAAGGAAAAACGATACGAAATTCCCAAATTTAATTGAGTGTTACTTAATTTTCCTCCTCTTGCTTTTACATAACCTGCTCCTAATCTTAAATTTAGGTTATTAGTAAGTTTTTGATTAATCCCAACACTAGGTTTAATAATTAATCCTTGTCCTGTACTAATACCTCCGCCACCAGCTGCACCTCCTAAAACTTGTGCAAAAAGAGAGGTTCTTCCTTTAAAGAAGTCATTTGTTTGAACACCTAACCCCACAATTCCTTCTGCATAAGCTCCTGCACCTCCAAAGTTAGCAAAAGAAGTTTGACCTGCCGCATATAAATACTTGTTTAAGAAAAAATTTAACTGTAATGATATTTGATGCATGTTTTGATTAAACCCACCATCTCTAGCAGCATTTAAATATAAATCTTGTTTAACAATTGCGTCAAACCCTTTAAATTTTCCTTCTGAAAATTCTCTTTCATCTGATAAAACTCCATCTCTATCCACATAATACTTTAATCCTAGACCAAAAGTTGAAGAAACAAAATGAGAATCAGGGCTCATCAAGTACCCTTTGTTGATTGATGCATACACATTATCAAATAGCTTTTGCTCTAAAGAGATGTCTGGATAAATTAAAAAACCTCCTTTGGTATCCACGCCGCCGCCGCCGCCAGCGCCTACCCCAAATTTAGCTAAAATATTTGTACGATTCTTATTCATTGACAAATGATAACCTCCACCTAAGAAAATATCCATGTAACCTGCCTTAATTCCATGATAAGCACCATCAGCTTTAACAAAAAAGAAAAAGTTATCTGTAAGATATGAATTTAATTCAAATCCTGCTAAACGTATTGTATTTCCTTTATAAGACCCTTTAGTTACCTTAGCATTATTCAGGTGAACTAACAATGAAATTCGATTACTTAAGGCATTCCAAGAATTTTTCTTTAAATCTTCTACAGAAAAAGCACTTTCTCTATCTTTAAAATTTGCTATCTCAAAAGAAAGAGGAATTTGTACGGCTACATTGAATTGACTACTGTTAATGGTACCTCCATCAAAAAAGTCAACATAACTGTATCCTGCAGTTGCAGAAAAATGTTTAAAATCATATCCTAAATTAAGATGTGGGAGTATAAACGCTCCTCCACCATCAGGAGCAGATGCACCACCACCACCACCAAAATGAAGTCCAGCATCAATAAAAAGTTTATCGGTTATTTTTTGTTGAATTCCAGCATTTACACCTAACGTAAAAAAACCTCCTCTAATACCCCCTACAGCTCCATATAAACCAACTCCTGCATAACTCCAATCATTTAGTTTGAGGTTGTAATGAAGCCCTGTGTAGTCCATATTTTGTTCTCCTTCAGGCATTTTAATTGATAAGAAATCAATTTGACCAAAACCAAACTGTGTTTTTCTTTCAGGAATGGTATTTGTTTGTGCGTAAAAAAAATGAACACTCATTAGTAAACTTACTACGAGTGCTCTTTTAAAAATAATGTTAAGCATTAAATATTATTTAATTATGTATTTTTTGACGTTCTCCGTTTATGTATGAAGCAACGAAAGCATCATTGAATCCAATTTTAATTAATTCTTTTTGTAAATCTTTAGCTTCATCTAAAGTAGTATATAAACCTAAAGAGTATTTAAAATAACCATCATTAGTTGTAACTGTTGATGGGATAACTTCTGATGACAATAAAGGATATTTATTTTCTGAAAGGACTCCTATTTGTACTGAATAGATTGTTTCCCCTGTAGTGTTTTCTGCTACTTCACCTGCTACTGTTTCAGTATTTATATCAGACGATATGCTGTTGTTATCAGGTTCTTCATCATTTCTAGCAGCTCTAGCTTGAGCTCTATTTATACTATCTAATACTCTGTATGCTTCTTTCTTTTTTACAGCTTCTATATCTACGTTATTAATAGCACTACTACCTCCATTTGCGTAAAAGTAATACGCAGCCCCTAAAGCAAGGCCTAACAGAAGTCCTAAGAAAATAGGCAGAGTTTTCGAGCTCTTTTTTACCGCAGCTAATTCTTCTTGTGTGCTACTTAATTCGCTTTCTGCTTCTTCTCTTTTTAATTTAGCGTTGTCTAAGTCTTCTTGCATTAACTTAAACTTATCTTCTTCTATAAAAGGCATAAGTATATGGATTGGTTAGTAATTATTAAAAGCACTAAAATACAAATCTTTTTTAATTCGTGAGTTTTAAAGAGAATAATAGGGACTAAAGACAATTATTTCTTGTGAAAAAACATTATCCGTGAGGTGTAGAATAGATTGTCATTTTATTATTTCTACTAAAACCGATAAGGAAAATCCCAAATTCTTTTGCGAAATCTACTGCTAAAGAAGAACAAGCAGAAACTGCTATTATTATCGGGATTTTAGCTAAGAAAGCTTTAGATACTATTTCATAAGAAACTCTTCCACTAACTAACATATAATTAGCTTCTTTTAGCTTGTTTTGATTGATTAAATCACCAACACATTTATCTACAGCGTTATGACGACCAATGTCTTCTTTAATGGTTAATAGTTTTTTATTGGTATTAAAAATAGCACAAGCATGACTGCCTCCTGTAGATTTAAAAACAATTTGCTTATCACTCATTTCCATAAACATATATGATGTAGCTTTAACTATATCTTCAATTATTTCGTTAGAGTTACTTTTTAAAGTTTTTCCTTTAACTTTTAAATCTTTTAATTCTTTTTTTCCACAGATTCCACACGAAGAAACTGATAAAAGAGTACGTTTATTCAGGTATCCTTTCCCTAATTTTTCTTTTAGAATTTCCATGTTTATAACTGTAGAAAAGTCTTTCTCAGTTTTGATTATATCTACTTTTACTCCATCTTTTTTTTTGTAGATATCTTCTGCATACAATAAACCTCTTACTAATTCTTCATCGCTCCCAGGAGTTCTCATAACTACTGTATATGGCTCTTTGTTAATGTTTATTTGTAGTGGGGCTTCTACTACAAGAGTATCATCAAACTTCTCTAAAGAGTTATTAGAGAGTTTAATTGATTGGTAGCTTTGTGTTTGTTTCATGATAAGAACAAATGTATGTAAAAAAGCAAGTAAAAAGAAAAGCCCTGATATTAAGATCAAGGCTTTTAGTATGTTTTATCGCCCCTAAACAATAAAACATACTTTTCGATAGGGGCTTCTATCAACTAGATAAACGGTAAATTACAAATAATAGTATAAATATTAATCACTTTTTGTGCAGTCAATAACTATTAATTCGTTGTTTAGGTTTGTAGTAAAAAACAAATAAGTGTTTCCTCCGTCTTTAAATTTTGTTTCTTTTCTAATCTGAGCCACAGTTTTCGGAAAATTACGTGTTGTAATGTTTGCCTTGGATTCCGTTATTTGCTTTTTTATTCTTTTTTTATTGTAAGCAAATACATTGTTAATTTTAAAGATTCTTCCTGGGAAATCTTCAATTAAATTTTCTGAAGTATACAAATGAGAATGTTGATGTAGTTTGCCTATTTTTTGTTGACTTGCTATTTCGTTAAACCCTCCAGATTTTAAAATAGCAGCATTGGGTTCATAAAGATATTTTAGCGGTAGATAATATTCAAAATCAAAATCGCTATATAGCTTAAAAATAAATTTTTGTTTTTTGTTTTTCAACACATTACATGTTTTTACCTCAATAAACCCTTTAAATTTTTTTTTTAATAAGAAAAGTAGTTCTTTTACTTCGTTATTAACTGCTATAACATGAACTTCTTTTACAAATTTTAATTCGTTTATGGTTGATGTGATATCTAAAATAGGGGAGTTTTTAATAAGAATTGTGTTTGACTTTTCAAATAAAAAATCTAAGTTTTCAGGTACGTTTGGTGCACAATCACTTAATAAAAAAACTTTTCCTTTTTTTTCATTTCTTCGAGAAGGATCAATGTAAATACAATCGAATTTTTCAGAGGTGTTTTCTAGGTATTCTAATCCGTTTGTAGCTACAACTTCAATATTGAATATTCCCATTTGCTCATAGTTGTATGAAACAATTTCTGAAAGTTCTTCATTTATCTCACAATGTACAATCTTTTTAAATCGTTTTGAAAAAGCATAACAATCAATACCAAACCCTCCAGTAATATCAATTATTGAATCTCCATCAATTAATTTAGACTTGTACTCAGCTGTTATTTCAGAAGAGGTTTGTTCAATGCTTAATTTAGGTGGGTAATAGATGTTTTTTGTTTGAAACCAAGCAGGTAATTTTTTCTCTGATTTTTGTTTAGCAACGATTTGATTGGCTAACTCTTGAATAGAAACTTCTTTAAAAGGGCTCCCCTTAAAAATCAATTGTTCTATATTGGATGTTAGGTTATGATTAATATAATCCTGAACCTCAGTATGTAAAATATTTTTATTCAAAAAAAAGTTATTTTTAGAGTGCTTTTAACTACAATAATACTAATAATTTAACAGTTATAAAGTCCTGCTAATCGTAGATTTTTACTACGTTTGTTTACTTATTATCAATTTAAAGTTAACAAATAATTTATTATGAAAAAAAGTATTTTAATGCTTGCTATGATTTTAGCAACAATGAGTGTAAGTGCTCAATTTTATGTTTCTGCTAGTGGAGGGTATTCAATATCTAGTGCAGGAGTACGTTTTGGAACAGAAACTACTACATCAGGAGTAGAGAATACCTACGGTAGTTATGGTGAAGGTATGCATACTCAATTAAGAGGTGGATATTTTTTCAATGATACCTTTGGAGTTGAAGCTGCTTTTGGTTATTTACATGGAGCAGATCAAACTATTAGAAAAGTAACAGTACCAGGAAATGATGTTGATGTAATTGCTAGAGCTAGAGCTTATGGAGCTTCTGCATCTTTAGTTTACAAGTTTACTAACAATATTTATGGTCGTTTCGGAGCTTTAATTAAAGTTGGAGGAGAAACTGAAGCTAAAGGGTATATTAAGCAAGATATTTCTGGGCAACCAACTCCTAATGGCGGAAATTTCCCTGATGGAACATACAATGAAACTACTTTTACTCAAGATTACAAAGGTCGTTTACCATTAGGTTTTATAGGTGCTATTGGTTATAAACATGAGCTTTCTAATAAAGTTTCTTTATTTGCTGAATTAGAATATATGGGAATTAGTGTAACTAGAGATAAAGCTATTTTTAAAGAGTTTAATTCAGAAGTTGTTACTCCTGATGGAAATAGAATGACTGTAGCAACTATTAATAATTTACCTGATGGTTACTCTAAAGAAATTTTATATGTTGATGAGTTAACTATTGCTGAATATCAAGAGGCACAAGGAAACCCTTATGCTCGCAAGCAATTATCTGAAAAAGTACCATACTCTTCTTTTGGTATTAACTTTGGAATCTCTTATAGCTTCGGGAAATAATATTTTCGAATTATATAAATATTAAAAGAGCAGCAATTTTGCTGCTCTTTTTTATTGTTTATAAGTTATAGAAAAACTAATTATAAGCTTTTACATCACCCATATCTAATGTTCCAACAGGCATTTCATGCTTTGTAGGTAATATTGCTCCAGACTCAGTTGTTATCCAATCATTCCAAGTAGCTTCCATTCCTCCAGTAGGAATTATAGAAACCCACATTTTATAGCTAGTAGGTTTACCATTCTCGTCTAAAATCCATAAATAGGAATCACCTGGTGTTGAACCTCCTGTGATATAAGTAATTAATAAGGCTTCTTTTCCCTCATACATTACTATTCTTCGTTCAATTCCGCCTTCAAAAATTTTATACGGAGCTACTAACCAAAAACTATCATTATTAAAATAATCTATTGCTTTTTGAAGTATTTCTTTATTTTTAGTTTCTTTTTCGTCTACTAAAACAATACTTTTCTCTGGATTTTTTGTGTGTAAAATCACTTTGTTTATGTCCCATGATACTTCAACAATATTTTCTTGCTTATTCCATTTATAAAAATGTTTTCCTCTAAAACTCCATTCTATAAAGCGAGTATTTTTATAAGCTTCATAATTTAATACTTTAAGCATTTTGGTAGCTAAAGCATCTGCTTTTGGCCCTTGTTCTCCTGTAGGAAGACTTTCGTTGTTTTTAAAATAAAAAACAGCTAAAACAATAGTTCCAATAAGTAATAATGCACCTAGTATTTTAAATAACTTTTTCATTTTTGTTGATTAATTGTTTAATTCCTTTAGCTAGTTCATCTGCGGCAGCAGGGTAATTTCTAAACCAAAGCTCTGGTTCTATTAACTCCAATTCTGCAATAGCTAATTTACCATTATTATCAGTAAAAACATCTACTCGTGCATAAATAGGAAGTTCTACACAGGCTTTAACAGCATTTTCAGCGAATAGAATTTCTTCTTTCGTAGGTGTGTAGTTATAAACTGAACCTCCAAAATCGTCTTGTACTCTAAAATCTCCAAGTTTTGCTACTTTTAAAACTGCATGTGTAAATTTACCATTCATAACGATCAACGACATTTCTCCCTTTTCAACAATTTTATACTGAAAAGGCTGTATAATCATAGCTTCATTGGTTATTAAATCTGAAAATACGGTTTCGTATTCAGTAATATTTTCTGAATTAATTTTATAAGTGTGTCTCGCTGCTCCAGAAACACAAGGTTTTAAAACAAACTCTGTTAAGTTATACTTTTGTGAAAGTTCTTTTAATGTGGATTGAGTCTCTTTTTCTATAAAGTAGGATTCGCAAATATGCACCCCATTTTGTTGTAAATCTTGTAAATAGTGCTTATCAATATTCCAACGGATAATTTTTTCTGAGTTTAACAATGTTGTTTGATTGCTAACAATATTTAACCATGTTGAAAATTCAGGAAACCGATCAAAGTAATCCCATGTGCTTCTAAATAAAACATACTTTGTTGTAGACCAATCAAAAGTGGCATCATCCCATGAGAGGCGAATTGCTTTTAAGCCTTGGTTTTCAAGCGCTACTTTCACATAGTTATCTTCATCTAATACATTTTGAATATAGTTATCAAGCTTTTGAGGATTTACATACCTTTTATCTGTAAGGATAATAACATCGTATTTTTTCATATATGCAATGTAATGTTATTTTTAAAATTATAAACTGCTTATTTATGCATATTATAATACTCTATTACGTGGTTAGGCACTTGTATACCTTCTTTTAAGTTTTTATCAGAAATAGGAGGAAGGACTATCTGTTTTAAAGGCATTAAGCCTGCCCAAATAGGTAAATTATAATCTTCTGGTTCGTCATTTACACCAACGTCTCTTACTTTTGCTGAAGCAGTTTCAATGGTCATTTCTGTAAAGGTTAACTAATTCGTTGACAAAATCTTATATTTTGTTATGCGTATAAATACAGATGATTTAACTCTAGTTCGAAGCTATTTACAGAAAT
>NZ_QUNS01000007.1 GCF_003387615.1 Tenacibaculum gallaicum
TTTTTCCACTTAACAACTACTTTTTTTGCCTTTTTTTTACAACCAATTTTTAAATCGCTACTCCACAATATTTTAACCCAAAAAGTTTTTTGTAAGTATATCCTATTTTAAACCTGATTTATCCATTTTACCCGTAAAACACCTTAATTAATCGAAAGCTTTGTTATACTTAGATTGTATATATAGGTAGACAACTCGCGTTAAGGATTAAAGTGGCATCCTTTTGTCTTGGCTGTATTTAGCAGCCTAAACAAAAGATATAACGGAAAGCCCGACACTTTGTATTGTTGGAACGCAGTGGAAACATGCAACAAAGTGGAACGCCCACACCAACAAATCATCTTATGTGAAATACATTATATATATATTGTAGGAAAAATGCTTTTACAATATCTTTGCGATTCAAAATTTCCACTTGTAAGGAAATTATTTATAACAACTATATTATATAATGATAAAGATTACATTACCCGACGGGAGCGTCAAAGAATTTGAAATGAACAGCACTCCAATGGATGTTGCTAGAAGTATTAGTGAAGGTTTAGCTAGAAATGTTATTTCTGCGAGTTTTAATGGAACTACCGTTGAAACCTCTACTCCTTTAACCACAGATGGCTCGTTAGTTTTATATACATTTAACAACCCTGAAGGGAAAAAAGCTTTCTGGCATTCTTCTGCTCACGTATTGGCTCAAGCTATTTTAGATTTTTATCCTAATGCGAAATTAACTATTGGTCCTGCTATTGAAAATGGGTTTTATTACGATGTTGATTTTGGAGACGAGTCTATTTCAGAAAAAGACTTTGACAAAATAGAAAAGAAGTTTTTAGAACGTGCTCGTGAAAAAGCAGAATTTAAACTACGTTCTATTTCTAAAGCTGATGCTTTAGCTTATTATACAGCCCAAGACAATCAATATAAGGTAGAGCTTATTGAAGGGTTAGAAGATGGTGACATTACTTTTTGTGATCACAGTGATTTTACTGATTTATGTCGTGGTGGACACATTCCTAATACAGGAATTATTAAGGCTATAAAAATTATGAATGTTGCTGGTGCTTATTGGCGTGGTGATGAAAAGAACAATCAGTTAACTCGTGTGTATGGAATTTCTTTCCCTAAGCAAAAAGAGTTAAAGCAATATTTAGAACTACTTGAAGAGGCTAAAAAACGTGACCATAGAAAACTTGGGAAAGAGTTAGAGTTATTTACGTTTTCTCAAAAAGTTGGACAAGGGTTACCTTTATGGCTGCCTAAAGGCGCCGCTTTACGTGGTCGTTTAGAAGATTTCTTAAAAGCTGCTCAGAAGAAAGCTGGTTACGAAATGGTAATGACACCACATATTGGTCAGAAAGAACTATATGTAACTTCAGGACACTATGCTAAATACGGTGAAGATAGTTTTCAGCCGATTACTACTCCGAAGGCTGACGAAGAGTTTTTATTAAAACCGATGAACTGTCCGCATCACTGTGAGGTCTATAATCACAAACCTTATTCGTACAAAGATTTACCAAAACGTTTTGCTGAATTTGGTACTGTATATAGATATGAGCAAAGTGGTGAATTACATGGTTTAACTCGTGTACGTGGTTTTACTCAAGATGATGCTCATATTTTTTGTACCCCTGAACAATTAGATGAAGAGTTTAAAAATGTGATTGATTTAGTACTATATGTATTTGGTTCTTTAGGTTTTGAAAATTTTACTGCACAAGTATCTATTAGAGACATGGATAATCTTGACAAGTATATTGGTTCAGTTGAAAACTGGGAAAAAGCAGAACAAGCAATTATCAATGCAGCAAAAGATAAAGATTTAGATTATGTGATTGAAGAAGGCGAAGCTGCCTTTTATGGCCCAAAATTAGACTTTATGGTTAAAGATGCTTTAGGCAGAAGTTGGCAATTAGGGACTATTCAAGTAGATTATAATTTACCTGAACGTTTTGATTTACAGTATAAGGGCGCTGACAACCAATTACACAGACCTGTAATGATTCACCGTGCGCCATTTGGTTCTATGGAGCGTTTTATTGCTGTTTTACTAGAACACACAGGAGGTAATTTCCCGCTTTGGCTAACTCCTGAGCAAGTTATTGTACTGCCAATCAGTGAGAAATATCAAAAATATACAGAAAAAGTTTTAACTTTGTTAGAAAATTCCGAAATTCGCGCCCTCGTTGATAACCGTAACGAGAAGACAGGAAGAAAGATACGCGATGCCGAAGTTAGCAAAATACCTTTTATGGTTATTGTTGGAGAACAGGAAGAAAAAGACGGCACAGTATCTGTAAGAAAACATGGTGAAGGTGATTTAGGAACATTTACTATAGAAGAGTTCGTTTCTCTAATACAGAAAGAAGTTAGTAAAACATTAGTTCCTTTTGGAAGTTAAAAAATAAATAGTAATTTAAAATTTATAAGTCATAGCAATTAGAAGAAAAGGCGGTAGAAGACCCGCGAGAGTAATTAAAGAAGATCAACATAGAATTAATGAAAAAATTAGACATGTTGAAGAAGTTCGTCTTGTAGGCGATAACGTAGAAGTTGGTGTATATCCATTAGCTAAAGCTAGAGAGATTGCACGAGAGTTAGAATTAGATTTAGTTGAAATTTCACCTAAAGCTGTTCCTCCTGTATGTAAAGTTATTGATTACAAAAAGTTCTTATATGAGCAAAAGAAACGTGAAAAAGCCTTAAAGTCTAAAGCGACTAAGGTTACCGTTAAGGAAATTCGTTTTGGACCTCAGACTGACGAACATGATTACGAATTTAAAAAGAAGCATGCTATTAAGTTCTTGAAAGACGGAGCTAAATTAAAGGCTTTTGTATTCTTCAAAGGACGTTCAATTGTATTTAAAGAACAAGGACAAATTTTACTACTAAAATTAGCTCAAGAATTAGAAGAATACGGTAAGGTAGAACAAATGCCTAAATTGGAAGGAAAACGTATGATTATGTTTATTGCCCCTAAAAAGGTTAAATAAACAAATACAACGATAATATAAGCAAGATAAAACTAAGAACAAAGATGCCTAAAATTAAAACAAAGTCTAGTGCCAAAAAACGTTTCAAGTTAACTGGTTCTGGGAAAATCAAAAGAAAGCACGCGTTTAAAAGTCACATTTTAACAAAGAAGTCTAAAAAACGTAAGCTTGCATTAACTCATTCGACTTTAGTACACAAGTCAGATGAAGCTAACATTAAGCAACAATTAGTTTTAAAATAATTGTTAGCACAGGGAATTTAATTATTAACCATGGAGTTAGGCACATGAAGAACTTTTAAATAAGTCGCCTACTACAAAAACACATTTGAATTATGCCAAGATCAGTAAATTCAGTAGCTTCAAGAAATAGAAGAAAAAAAATCTTGAAGCAAGCAAAAGGTTACTTTGGACGTCGTAAAAACGTTTACACAGTAGCAAAGAATGCGGTTGAAAAAGGAATGCTATATGCATACCGTGACCGTAAAAACAATAAGAGAAACTTCCGTTCATTATGGATCCAACGTATTAACGCTGGAGCTCGTCAGTACGGAATGTCTTACTCACAGTTTATGGGTAAAGTTAAAGCTAATAACATTGAGTTAAACCGTAAGGTTTTAGCTGATTTAGCTATGAACAACCCAGAAGCTTTTAAGGCCGTTGTAGAAAAAGTAAAATAAGTTTCATAACCTTGCTTATACTAAAAACCCAAACTTTAACGTTTGGGTTTTTTTAAACCATCTATATTCATCAATTGAACTAAAATATCAATCCTATGAAATTTTTTAAAATAGTATTCATCTTTATTTTTACTCAAAGTATTATTGCTCAAGACAGCTCTATTGAGCAGCCCAATACTGTTGAAAACCAATTTAAAGAGCTTTACAAAAAATCAAACAACTATCAAATTTATAAGGTTGTAAAAAAAAATGAATACTTAAGACTACAGAATAGTATTTTAGATAGTATAAAAGTTATTAAAACTGATGCAGCTGCTAAACAAGTAAAAATAAATGAGCAGCAAAAAAGTATTACTGAACTACAAACTAAAATAGATACATTAAATAAAGACTTAACCACTTCTATTGACAAGGAGGATGCTATTTCTTTTATTGGTATTCCTCTAAACAAATCCACTTACAATTCTATCGTATGGGGGATCATTTTTGTTTTACTTGCTGGGTTAACTTTTTTTATCTACAGGTTTAAAAACAGTAATGTAATTACTAAAGAGACTAAAAGTTTACTAACTGATACTGAAGAGGAGTTTGAGCAGTATAAGAGAAAGTCTATTGAAAAAGAACAAAAACTACGTAGACAGTTACAAGACGAAATTAATAAACAACGTGGTGTGAATTAATATTCCATCCCTGATTTACATAAAAAAGCAACTCTTGTTCGGCTACTTTAGTAAACTAAGGGTTGCTTTTTATATTTGTATTCTTCCCTTTTTAAGATAGTTTTGTCATTAGAAAAAAGCTATTTAAAGTTACTACACCTAACAAATACATCAATGAAAAAGAATTTTACTCTATTGTTTATTTTGATTTCTTTCAGCATTTATTGCCAAAACAAATATGAAATTAAAGGTTTCTCAAATAAGTATAAAGGATTGTTGACTATTGAGAAAGGTTATGAAAATGAAATTTTTAAAAAAGGATGTATTGCTATTTTTGAATCTAAAACAAATACAAAAATAATAGAAATTCAATCCGACGAATTAACTTTTGAATTAGAAGCTACAAAACATGTTAAAACTAATATTTTAAAACTTCCATATGGAGAACAAAGTATTTTAATATCTAAAGATTTCAATTTTGATGGTATTAAAGATTTAGCCATTATGAATGGACAATTTAGCTGCTATCATGGACCATCTTTTAACGTCTATCTAGAAATTAACAACAAACTAACATTTAGCCCTGAGTTTACTCGATTAGCGCAAGAATATTGTGGTATGTTTCAAACGAACGCCAAAACAAAAACTATTCACACTATCACAAAAAGTGGTTGTTGCTGGCATCAATATTCAACTTTTAAAGTCGTTAACGACGTACCTACTCCTACTTTAATTATAGAAGAAAACGCTGCATTTGCTCCTTTTTTCTCTACAACTACAACACAGTGGAATGGTAATAAAAAGAACACAAAAATTATTAAAACATTAAACCTTAAATATGATGGTGTTTCTGAAATATTATCATTCAAACTTATTAGAAACCAAAAACAAGTTGTTCTATTCAGCATCGATAATCAAGTACTTAATTATGCCTTGGTAAAACCTAACGGAGTTGTAGAGTTTTCATTTCCTCTTGAAATGATGCAAGAAAATTATAATTTCAACCTCAATAAAACAGATAATACATTAACCTTTAAAAACAGGAGTGCAACTTACCAAATCTATCAAAAAAGTAAAGAAAACAAAGTTAATAGTATTGGTATACTTGTTACTGTAAATGGTAAGAATTACGATTTAAAAGGAAATTTAAACTCTATAAAAGGAAGTTTAAAAACTTTAAAAGGCACAGAACTAAACAATCTTATCAGCGAATAAGTTTTAGCTTCAAATAGTTTTAACAAAAATCCCGAGTTTATCACTCGGGGTTTTTGTTAAAACTACCATTATCTAGCATTGTATTTATTATGACAACCCTGAAATTACTCCGTTGTTATCAATCGTCATATTTTCAGATGCCGGTGTTGCAGGCAACCCTGGCATACGCATCATTTTTCCTAAAATTGGAATGATGAACTGTGCTCCTGCCGCAATCTCAATTTCTCTAACCGTAATCGTAAACCCTTCAGGTTTTCCAATTAACTTATCATCATCAGAAAATGATTTTTGCGTTTTTGCCATACAAATAGCAAAGTCGTTAAACCCTAAACGGTCAATTCTACGTAGGTTTAGCTCTGCCTTTTTATCATAAGTTACTCCGTCTGCACCATAAACTTCTTTAGCTATAGTTTCTATCTTTTCTTTTACTGGACTCTTCCAGTCGTACAGTGGTTTGTACTGTGTTGCTTTATTTTCAACTACGTCAACTACAGCTTTTGCTAAATCTTTAGTTCCTTCTCCTCCTTTCGCCCATCCTTCTGAAACGACAGCTTGTACTCTTAACTTATCACAAGCATCAATTACAAACTGTACTTCTTCATCAGAATCAGAAATGAAAGAGTTTATTGCTACGACAGGCTCAATATTGAACTTTCTAATATTTTCAATATGCTTCTCTAAATTTTTAAATCCGCTTTGCACACGTTCTAAACTTGGCGTATTATATTCTTCTTTTGGAGAACCTCCATGGTGACGCAATGCTCTAATAGTAGCAACTAATACTACACATTTAGGATTTAACCCTGCATATTGTGATTTAATGTTTAAGAATTTTTCTGCTCCTAAATCAGCCCCAAAACCAGCTTCTGTTACCACATAATTTGATAAAGATAATCCCATTTTAGTCGCAATAATTGTATTTGTCCCTTGTGCTATATTTGCAAAAGGTCCTCCATGAATTATTGCTGGATTTTCTTCTAACGTTTGTACCAAGTTTGGTTTTACTGCATCTTTTAACAAGATAGCCATTGCATCTTGTGCTTTTAAATCACGAGCAAAAACTGGTTTTTTATCAAATGTAAATCCTATAAAAATATTTCCCAAGCGCTCTTTTAAATCATCAAAAGAAGTTGCCATACAAAGAATTGCCATTACTTCAGATGCTGGCGTAATATTAAACCCATCTTCACGAGGTATCCCATTTGCTGTACCCCCTAAACCAATTGTGATTTGACGTAATGCACGATCATTCATATCAATTACACGTTTCCATAAAATGGTTCGTGGATCAATATTTAAATTGTTCGCTTTACTTTGTAAATTATTGTCTATTAAAGCTGACAGTAAATTGTTCGCTTTCTCAATTGCATTAAAGTCTCCTGTAAAATGTAGGTTGATATCTTCCATTGGAACTACTTGAGAGTATCCACCTCCAGCAGCTCCTCCTTTGATTCCAAAAACAGGCCCTAATGAAGGCTCTCTTAACACTACAGTAGCTTGCTTCCCTACTTTATTCAACCCTTCTGTTAAGCCTATAGAAACAGTAGTTTTTCCTTCGCCAGCTGGCGTTGGAGTTAATGCTGTTACCAATACTAAGTTATTTTCTCTTATTTTCTCTTCATCTATTAAGCTTAGGGGTAATTTAGCTTTGTATTTCCCATACATTTCTAAATCATCTTCTTCTATTTGTAACTTACTTGCTATATGCTTAATATGTTGTAATTCTTTTGCTTGAGCAATCTCGATATCGGTTAAATGCGCCATGGCAAATTGTTTAAAATTTTAAGTTATTTATTTTGCTAAAAAGTAGGTAAATATACGTAATATAATTCCTGTAAAAACTGACATTTGTTAGCAAATATTCCCTAATTATTATCTAATCACATAAATATGGTAAAAGAATTCGCTTTTCTTTTAATGAAACGCTATATTTGCACGTTTTTAAAATAAAGTCGATTTAAATTATTTACAATGCAAAACAAAGGATTAATTAAATTATTTGCTATACTTTTTGGTTTGGTAAGTATTTATCAATTATCGTTTACGTTCTTTGCCAATAAGGTAGAAGATAGTGCGAAACAGTATGCTAAGGCTAATGTTAGTGATAACAATGGTAGAGCTTTGGCTAGATATGAAAGAAAATACTTAGATAGCGTAGCTAACAAGGAGGTAGTAGATTTGTGGTTTACACAATACACTTATAATGACGTCAGAAACAAGGAAATGAACCTTGGTCTTGATTTAAAGGGGGGTATCAATGCAATTTTACAGGTATCTGTAAAAGATATCTTAATCGGATTATCTAACGATTCTCAAAACACAACTTTTAAGCAAGCATTAGCTAATGCTGATGAAGCTCAAAAAGACAGTCAAGAGAATTATTTAGATTTATTCTACAACGAGTTCGAAAAATTGAGTAATGGCAGCCTTAAATTAAGCGACCCAAGTATTTTTGGAACGAAAGCTTTACGTGATAAAATAGACTTCAACAAAACAAACGAGCAGGTTAAATCGACTTTACAAGAAGAAATCAACACTTCTATCAACACTGCTTTTGAAGTATTACGTAGCCGTATTGATAAATTTGGAGTTGTACAACCAAATATTCAACGAATCGGAAACTCTGGTAGAATTCAGGTAGAATTACCAGGAGCAAAAGATATTGATCGTGCTAAAAAACTTTTACAAAGCACAGCTGAATTACAATTTTGGGAAGTACATACTAATGCTGACGTTCAAAATTTTTTCTTTACAGCCAATGCTAAAGTTGCTGAAATGTTAAAAGATGACTCAGCTACTAAACAAGTTAAAGACACAGCTAAAGCAGACAACGATATTGATGACTTATTAGGTGAATCTGCTGACTCAACAAATGTTGAAACTCAAAAGAATTTATTTACTTACTTATTCCCAAATGTGGCTCAAAGCCCACAGCAAGTAAGTTCTTTAGTTGCGCAAGCTAGGGTTCAAGATACAGCGAAAGTAAATAGTTTCTTACACAACAAAGAGGTAAGAGCTTTATTACCTAATAACTTAAAATACACTAAGTTTTTATGGGATTACAAGTCTCAAGCTGGTGCTGATGGAACAGAAATTATTGGTTTATATGCAATTAAATCTAACAGAAAAGACAAAGCTCCTATTGATGGAGATGTGATTGCTGATGCTAAACAGGATTACGACCAATTAAGTAAGCCTGTTGTATCAATGTTAATGAATGGTTCTGGTTCTAAGCAATGGGCTAAAATGACTAGCGAAAATGTTGGTAAGTTTGTTGCTGTTGTTTTAGATGACTACGTATATACTGCTCCTGTTGTAAATGGTGTAATTCCTAATGGTAGTACTCAAATATCAGGAGGTACGATGACTGTTACAGAAGCACAAGATATTGCAACAGTTTTAAAAGCTGGTAAATTACCTGCTCCTGCAAGAGCAATCCAAATGGAAGTAGTAGGGCCTTCATTAGGTAAGGAATCTATTGATGCGAGTATATGGTCTTTCGGACTAGCTATTATTTTAGTCTTAGTTTGGATGTTCTTATACTACGGTAAAGCTGGTATCTATGCTAATATTGCCCTAGTAGTGAACATTTTATTTATCTATGGTTGGTTAGCTTCTTTTGGAGCTGTTTTAACATTACCTGGTATTGCGGGTATTATCTTAACCATAGGTATGTCTGTAGATG
The DNA here is from genome assembly GCF_003387615.1 of Tenacibaculum gallaicum. Lineage (GTDB taxonomy): Bacteria > Bacteroidota > Bacteroidia > Flavobacteriales > Flavobacteriaceae > Polaribacter > Polaribacter gallaicus. Next base: position 9,229 of record NZ_QUNS01000007.1, read on the forward strand.
CCAATGTAATTATTTTCGAAAGAATTAAAGAAGCCTTAAATGGTGGTAAAAACTTAGGTGAATCAGTAGAAGAAGGGTTTAGTTTTAAAGGAGCTTTATCTGCTATTATTGATGCTAACATTACCACGTTCTTAACAGGTGTTATCTTATTTGTTTTTGGTACTGGACCTATTAAAGGTTTTGCTTACACTTTAATGCTAGGTATTGGTACTTCATTATTTACAGCCATTTTTATTACTCGTTTATTTATAGATGGTGCTGTTAGCAAAGGAAGTAATTTAACATTTAACACTAACATATCTAAAAACTGGTTTAAAAACATTAGTATTGAATTCCTACAAAAGCGCAAGATTGCTTATATCATTTCAGGATTCTTTATTGCAATAAGTTTAGTCTCTATTTTTACTGTAGGTTTAAAGCAAGGAGTTGATTTTAAAGGAGGGCGTTCATATGTGGTTCGCTTTGATGAAGCTATGAAAGGTAACGAAGTAGCTGACGCTTTAAAAGACGTATTTGGAACTGCTCCGGAAGTAAAAACTTATGGTTCTGATCACCAATTAAAAATTACTACTGCTTTTAAAATTGATGAAGTAGGTACTGAAGTTGATGAAACTGTACAAAGCGCTCTATATAACGGTTTAAAACCCTACTTAGGAGATACAACTTACGAAAATTTCAAGCCTGGTTTTGAAAAAGCAGGAAATGGAATTATGAGTTATATGAAAGTAGAACCTACCATTGCCGATGATATTAAGCAATCCGCTTTATGGGCAGTATTAGGGTCGTTAATCGTAGTATTCTTATATATCTTATTACGTTTTAGAAAAATGGCGTATTCTATCGGTGCAGTAGTAGCTGTTTTCCACGATGTATTGGTAGTATTAGGTGTATTCTCTTTACTTTACAAATTTATGCCATTTGATATGGAAATCGGTCAGTCATTCATTGCAGCTATCTTAACTGTAGTAGGATATTCATTGAACGATACCGTGGTTATTTTTGATAGAATTAGAGAATTTACCGAAGGTAAAAATACAGTTACTGCTAACTTAGTTAACAAAGCATTAAGCAGTACGTTAGGAAGAACTATCAACACCTCTTTAACAACATTATTAGTAATGTTAGCTATTTTCTTCTTTGGGGGAGATAGTATTAAAGGATTTATGTTCGCATTAATCGTAGGTGTAGTAGTAGGTACTTATTCTTCTCTATTTGTTGCAACGCCAATTATGTTTGACGTTTCTAAAAAAGAAGAAAACAAGTAACTCATATAAAAACATACATAAAACCGTTTTGAATAAACTTCAAAACGGTTTTTTCATTTAATATCAAGCAACTATCTTTGCAGTCTGATGAAAATTACAAAACTCCACGATTTATACTTTAAAGAATTTATTTCAGCTGATGAAATTTCTACTACTGTAAGCTCTTTGGCTGAACAGTTAAAAAACGATTTACCTTCAAATGAAGTTCCTATTTTTATAGGTATTTTAAACGGGTGTTTTGTTTTTAGTGCTGATTTTTTACGCCAATATAAAGGAAACTGTGAAATTAGCTTTGTTAAACTGTCTTCTTACCAAGGCACATCTTCAACAGAAAATGTAAAGAGTTTAATTGGTCTTAACGAAGATTTATCTGGTCGTACTGTTGTAATTTTAGAAGATATTATTGATACTGGTACAACCCTTCAAGAGATTTATGAAATCTTTAAAACAAAAAACATAAAAGAATTAAAAATAGTAACACTTTTTTACAAGCCTGATGTTTATCGTAAAGAGTTACATATAGACTATATCGGAAAAAGTATTGACGATAAATTTATTGTAGGTTATGGATTAGATTACAAAGGTTATGGTAGAAATTTGCCTGCTATTTATCAATTAACAACACAACCCAATATGAAAAACGTCGTATTATTCGGCCCTCCTGGTGCAGGAAAAGGTACTCAAGCAGAAGTTTTAAAAGAAAAATATAATTTAATACATATTTCAACTGGAGAAGTTTTCCGATTTAATATCAAAAATGAAACTGAACTAGGTGTATTAGCAAAAAAATATATTGATGCTGGAGATTTAGTTCCTGATGAAGTTACCATTAACATGTTAAAAGAGGAGGTAAATAAAAATGCCGATGCTGCTGGGTTTATTTTTGATGGCTTCCCTCGTACAGAATCACAAGCAGAAGCGTTAGATACTTTTTTAGCTGAAAAAGGTGAACGTATTAACGGAATGGTTGCTTTAGAAGTACCAGAAGATTTATTGGTTGAACGTTTACTAGAAAGAGGAAAAACTAGTGGTCGTTCAGACGATATGGATGAAAGTAAAATCCGTAACCGTTTTAACGAATATAACACTAAAACAGCTATTTTAAAAGAGTATTACAACACACAAGGCAATTACTATGGTGTAAACGGTGTTGGTTCTATTGAAGAGATTACACAGCGTTTATCTGACGTATTTGATACGTTATAAATTACAATACATTATAATTTCCTGTAAAAACAAGAAATTCACCGTATTAAAGAATATAATTTTAACAAGATTCCTACTTTCGTAGGAACAACATTATAGAAGAGATGACTGAAGGAAATTTTGTCGACTATATTAAAATTTACGCATCATCCGGTAAAGGTGGGCGTGGATCTGCACACCTGCACCGAGAAAAATTCGTTGCTAAAGGTGGTCCTGATGGTGGAGATGGTGGTCGTGGCGGACACGTAATTATTCGTGGCGATAAAAATATGTGGACACTTTTTCATTTAAAGTTTAAACGTCATTTTAGAGCTGAACACGGTGGTGACGGTAGCAGCAGCCGAAGCACAGGTTTTGATGGTAACGATGTTATTATTCCTGTTCCTTTAGGAACTATTATCCGAGATGCTGATACCGACGAAATTTTATATGAAGTAATAGATGATGGTGAGGAAATCATCTTATTAGAAGGAGGTAAAGGTGGTCGTGGTAACTGGCATTTTAAGTCACCTACCAACCAAACTCCTCGCTACGCTCAACCAGGTATTGACGGTCTAGAAGGTTGGTATCGTATCGAATTGAAAGTTTTAGCTGACGTTGGTTTAGTAGGTTTCCCAAATGCTGGAAAATCTACTTTATTATCGGTAATAACTGCAGCAAAACCAAAAATTGCTGATTACGCTTTTACAACCTTAAAACCTAACTTAGGAATTGTAGAATACAGAAATCATCAAAGTTTTGTAATGGCAGATATTCCTGGAATTATTGAAGGTGCTGCAGAAGGAAAAGGTTTAGGGCATCATTTTTTACGTCATATCGAACGTAACTCTACCCTACTCTTTTTAATTCCTGCTGATAGTGAGGATATAAAAAAGGAATATGAAATCTTACTGAATGAACTTCGCAAACACAATCCTGAATTGTTGGATAAAGATCGTTTGTTAGCCGTTTCTAAATCAGATATGTTAGACGACGAATTGAAAGAAGAAATTAAACAAGATTTACCAGAAGGTATTGAAGCCTTATTTATCTCCTCTGTAGCCCAACAGGGCTTAATGGAGTTGAAAGATAAACTCTGGCAAATGTTGAATTAATTATTTTCAACAAGATAAACTTTAAAAAAAACACCTCTACGAGGTGTTTTTTTTAATCCATATTCCAGATTTTTCCAAATATTTCTTTAAAGGATTCATCAGCATTTTCTTGAGTACTATTATCTATATACTCACTCATTAGTGCCACTCTATCTACAGCGCTTGGATGTGTAAATATTTCTGGTCCTAATAAAGATTGAACTACTTCTAAGTTCTGTTTTAATTCTTCTCCTAAAACTTTTTCTTTAGTTAACATTAAATGTATAGCTATTAAATCTGCTAAATACTCTGCCTTTTTGTAATCATTTGTTTTAATTCCAGAAGGTATTTGCGAACCTAATTCAAACTTTTTTGCTTGATTAAGTGTTACAATATGACCTATCTCATGAGATAATACATAAACTTTTATATACTCTTTATCATAGTCTACCAAGCCTTGACTTACTTCAATATAACTGTCTGCTGCTCCAGCATTAATAGAGTTATCTTCTTTGTCTATCCTAAACTCATTAGGTATTTGTATATCTTTGTACGAACTAAATAAAGGTTTTATTCTTTCTTGATACAGTTTATTTAGCTGTTCTTCTTTTGTCAGCTCTACAATTATATCTTCGTTTTTTATAGCACTTGTTTTACAGCCAATTAGTAAAATAGCTATTAGTAATATGGTTATTTTTTTCATAATAATAAATTTGCATAAAAAAACACCCTTAAAATAAATCTTAAGAGTGCTTAACTAGGGGAATAATCAATTAATCAAAATAAGTGTACGTAATGTCAGTGTTAATGAATCCAAATACTACATATGATGCTGTTACTGGGTAGTTATCTGTATTATACGTATATGTTACAGGTGTATCACTTGAAAAACTTCCTTGTGCTGGATTATTAATATTTACTCCATCTAACCCTGTTCCTACGTTAATTTTAGCAAAAGCTGAAGGATATACTCCTTTAAAAGGATTATTTTTGTCATCATATGTGTTTTCTAATGTTCCAGTTCCAATAGTTTGAGACTTTACATTCCCTTCTTCATTGTATGTATAACTTGTATTAGTTACTTTGTCATTTTCTTTGTTTACTCTTTCTTTCTTTTCTAATCTATTATCCGCATCGTAAGTATAAGTGTAAGTATAAATTTCTTTTCCATCTTCTTTTTCAATAGCGCTTACAATTAAACCTGCATCATTGTAGGTATAGATAGTACTTTTTGCATCAGTTTTAACTTCAATTACTTGGTTTTTGTCATCATATACCAATGTGTACGTTGTGGTTGCTCCTCCTTCTTCAATTGCGTATGATTTAATAAAATTAGATACATCATCATACGTATAAGTAGTTAGGCTCTCACTATAATCATCTTTAAAAAGGAAGGTTTGAATTTTTGAACCACTACCTACTTCTCCACGAATATTAATAGTAACATTGTATACTTTCTCATCACCATTTTCTGCAGTAACAGTAAAAGGCATTGCTTCACCGTCAACAAAATTTACCGCTTCTCCTGAGGCTGGTGAAATAGTAGCTTTATCTGATATGGTAATATTAGGAACTAAACCTGTAATATCTGTTTTAAAAGGAACACTTATTGTAATGTTATTTCCTAAATCGTATATAACATCATCTTCACTTAAGCCTTCAAAGTTTATTTTAAGACTTGTAATACTGTTTAAAGATGATTGTACTACTTTATCGTTATCATCACTAGAGCAGCTTACTATTACAAGTGCAATAATTAAAGACAAAAAAGGGAAAACTTTTTTCATAATGTAAATATTTAAATAATTAGTAATTAAGTATCAATTTATTTTTATCCGTTTGATACTTGCCGGATATTTTATTTTAAAAATTTGGGTTGTTTATCTTAGCATCGTTAGGAAACTGTACAACATACCTACTGTCATTTTTATTTAGGGTATAATTTTTTCCTTCGTACCACTTTGTTATTTCAGGTTGCGTAGTTCTTTTTAAGTCATTCCAACGTTGCCCCTCAATTGCAAATTCACGTGCACGCTCGTCTAATATTTCTTCATATAACTGTTGCTTTGTTAATGAATTAATATAAGTGGTATAAGTTGTAACTTTAGTTGGTGTATACCTGTTCTTTACTAATACTAACAGTTGCTCTTTTGCAAATGTTAATTCGTTTAATTGTGTATACGCTTCTGCTAAGGTTAAGTATAGTTCAGCTACTCTGAAAGTTGATTTGTACTTAATGTCTGCTGTTTTAGCAGCTCTGTAAACTGTTCCGTCTTTCTTAAAGTAAATATTAAATCTTAAATCGTTTATTCTATCATATTTATTTAAAAATTGATCAGAAATAGAAGCATCGGTAGTGATATTATTAGAAGATACTATGTCTAACGCCAAAATAGATTCTATTGAATTAAACTCTGAAGGCATCATGGAATTATCTGAATTTAAATCTTGTATTGTATTTTTTATGGTTAAGGCTTCTTTACTTGCGTCAATAGCTTTTTGCCACTCCTTTTTATACAAATACACTCTAGCTTTTAGACTTTTTAAGGCAATTTTTGAAAATCTATAGTTAAAACCAGAAGCTTGCTGTTCTATATTTAAACGTGCTTCGGCATTAGAAAGATCACTTAATATTTGTGTATATACTTCTTCTACTGATTGAATGTCATACTTTTGGTCTAAGTTATATTCAGTAACTATAGGAACTCCATTATCATTACTTGCAGTTGTTGTATCATATGCCTTTGCATACAAATTAATTAACTGAAAATATTGTAGTGCTCGTAAAGCGTAAGCTTCCCCAACTAATTGGGTAATTGCTGTTGCGTCTCCAGTAATTTCTGTTTCTTTTTCTATAACATGATTTGCATGAAAAATTATTTTATAGAAACTAGCATACGAAAAAGGTGTTGTTAGTGGTGACGCACTGGCATCATTCCAAATAAAAAGATCTTCGTACAGTTCAGACGCAAAAGACGCTTTAGTTAATTGAAGCTCATCTCCTCTATAAGTAGTTAATATATAGTTGTTTTTTTCTGTTGCATAAGCTGTTGTTAAAAAGCTTCTATAATCTTCAACCGATTTTGGTATTACTTGTCCTACTGGCTCTATATCTAAGTAATCATCACAAGAAACAATGCTTACTATGCTAATTAATAATATGTATATATGTTTTTTCATTTCTGTATTTTTTAAAAAGAAAGATTAAATCCAAAAGAAATAATTTTTGGTATTGGTTGAGAATATGGACTACCAAAGGTTTCTGGGTCGAAATATCCATCATAATCTGTTCCGAAAACAAATAAGTTTCTTCCTTCTAGGTTAAAGCTTAATCTTGAAACATTTATATCTTCTAGATATTTGCTTGGAACACTATATCCAAACTTTATGCTATTAACTCTTATATATGAAATTTTATCCACCCAAATATCTAAATCTCTGTATGTATTACCTGTATCGTAAGTATGATACCAACTGTACACTAAATCTGTTTCAAAACCTGGTGTTGCACTTCCTATAAAACCTGGGTAATTCCCTGTACCTGCCTTTAAAACTTCTTTATTATAATTATGTGTTGGGCTTATTTGCGTTGGGTGATACGAAGGTGTTCGTTTTATAGTTTGGTTTATGTTGAAATTGGTTGCAATACTTAAACTAAAATCTTTGTATTGAAATTTATTTATAAAACCTCCACTAAACTCTGGATCTCCATTACCCACATAAGTATATAAATCTCTATGCTCTTCTCTTGTTAACTGGCTTCCATCAACCCCTTCTGATAGATTATAAAAATCTACTGCTGTTACTTTTTTTCCATCTTTCCAAAAAAGCGGTAAACCATTACTATCTAAACCTGCTGTTTTTATTGCAAAAACTGCATTTACTCCGTATCCTAATAAAGAAGGTTTAAAATCGTTTTCTTTGGTTTGAATTCTTTCTACAGTATTTTTGTTATGTGATATATTAAAGCTTGTACTCCACTTAAAATCTTCTTTGACGATATTTCTAGAGTTTATTGCTAATTCAATACCTTTATTACTTAATGTTGCCCAGTTTGTATTAATAAAGTTAAAACCAGATTCTAGTGGTATTGCTTGCAATCCTATTAAATCAGAACTTTTACGATAATAATAATCTGCTGACACGTATAATCTATTATTGAATAAGCCTAAGTCAAACCCTACATTTGATGAGATTGTTTTTTCCCAACGTAAATCTTTGTTAGGGGCAGATATTACATTAATTCCTTGTTCAGAATTCCCTGGTAAAATAATTTCATCTTTATAATCTCCCACTACAAAAGGAGATGTTGATTTATCTATATTTCCTTGTACACCGTATGAACCTCTTATTTTAAACTCATTAATAGCATCTACATCAAAAAAGCTTTCTCTAGCTACATTCCAAGAACCTGCAACTGACCATAAAGGCAAGTATCTAAACTCTGGATTTACTCCAAATAAGTTTGAACCATCATATCGTAAGCTTCCAAAGATTGTATATTTTCTATCGTAAGTATACGAAGCTGTTCCGAAGAAAGATGCATATGCATTTTCATTAATTGTTTTTTTGTAAGGATTAAACAATTCATTTCCTAGAGCTCTTTCATCTGTTATTGGTATGGTTCTTAAAGTATTGCTATTAAAACCAAATCCTTTTGTATGAATTTCTGTACGCTTGTCTTCTCTAAACTCAGTACCTAACATCACATCAAGTTCATGAATATTATTTATAGAAGTGTTGTAATTTAAAGTTGTTTTCCAATTGTATTGAAAAGCATCACTATTCCAGTTTTGATTTATACCTCCATCTGGCATAAAAAAAGCATCGTTTCCATCTTCATCTTGATATCTAGACCCAAATCTATATTTTCTAGTATAGTAACTATTTTTATCTCCAAATTTTTCAGTTTGGTCAAAATCAAACTGCATACCTAATTGAGTGTATAACTTTAAAGTATTATCAAACTCGTATGTAAGATCTATGATAGGTTTAATAGAATACGATGTTAGTTCTTGATTTGTATTCTGTCTTTCTTCTAACGGATTATAGCTTAAGTTTAATTCTGATCTTTCAATTAAATCCGGATCATAATTATAACTACCATCAGCATTAAATGGCGTAAAATATGGATTTACTCTTCTTGAATAATTTGCTGGGTTTGTGTAGGCATCTGCCCCTGTAATGTACGATGTACTTTTGTTTCTACTAGCAAAAACCGATACCCCTATATTTAATTTATCGTTTAGATCATAATCATTTTTAAAAGTAAGATTATACCTGTTTAAACCTGTTCCTTTTGTAGTTCCTTCTTCATCAAAATATCCTAAAGAGAAATAATATCTTGATTTCTCACTTCCACCAGAAAGTGTTAATCCGTATTGTTGATTTATTGCTGCTTGGTATAACTCATTACCCCAATTAGCATTTTGATTTCTTAAATTATTGATTGCATTTTGTGCTAATGGATTTATACTTGAAAAACCATTGTTTTGAAAGTTATCATATTCTCCATAGGCTTGTAAAATACGAGATACTCCTCCTCTTTCGCTTTGGTAAGTTAAATCTGACCTACTAGCTAAACCTAATTCAAAGTCTACTTTTTCAGAAGCATTCATTAAGTTTAACTTATCAAAATCGGGACGTAATGTTAAGAAAGTACTTGCATTAAAGTTAACTCTCATCGTTCCTTCTTTACCTTTTTTAGTAGTAATTACAATTACTCCATTTGCCGCTCTTGCTCCATAAATAGATGTTGCAGAGGCATCTTTTAATATCGTAATTTCTTCAATATCTTCAGGGTTGATTCCTGCAATTGGAAAAGATTTTAAATTATCTATATTATCTTTATCTCTAAAATCTTTAGGTATATCATTTCCTTGTAAAGGAATTCCGTCTAGAACCCATAAAGGGTCTGAAGAACCATTTAAAGTTGAAGTACCTCTAATTTGAATTTTGGCTGGTGCTCCTGGTGCTCCACTAGTTGGCTGAACAAGTACTCCTGAAATTTCTCCAGAAAGCATTTGATCTATATTAGCAGTACCTGCACGTTTAACATCATCTGTTTTTATTTTGGCAAACGACGATGTTATTTTTCTCTTTTCTATTTTTTGATACCCCATAACAACAACCTCTCCTAAAAGCTCTTCCTTTTCTTTTAAGGTTATTATCATCTTAGTACTTCTATTTTCTACATTTATTTTTTCAGTTTCAAAACCTATGTATGAAATTATAATATATTTTGTTTCTTTTGGCGCTTTGAATGAAAAATTCCCATCAAAATCGGTAGTGGTACCAATCATAGAAGCCTGAATAACTCCATCTATATTAGTTTTATTCCCTATCATTTTAGTTGAAGCATAAATGCTAACTCCTGGCAGGGTTTCATTTCTGGCTTCATCGATAACTGTTCCACTTATTGTTTTTGTATTCTGCGCAAAAACTGAAAATGGTATAAAAAGCAGTAAGTAAATTAATTTTTTATTCATCATCTTAATTATTCAAATTATATTCTATTCTAGCTATTAAATCATTGTAGTGATTTTGAGTAGCCTTATCCCCTTTCTTTCTTTTCTTTTTCAATAATTTTAAGATTCTTTCTAATTCTGCTCTTTTATTTGAACCCGCATCTGACACCCTGGGTATGTAAGTAAAGTGTACATTTTTAAAGTTCTTATGTTCGTTTGTTAATGTTGTTTGTTTTGTTTTCTTTAATAATATGTTTCTATCAACAGTTAATACGTCTACATAGTTTTTTTGAGTCATACGATCAAACATATCTATAGGTTTGTTTTTAATCGTTTTTTTAAAAATGGCTTCGAAAAGTTCATTAAATAAATACTCTTCTGTAAAAACTTTTTTATCATCAGACGTTAACACTTTGTTTTCAGTAACTCGCATTAATCTATCTGTTTCAACAAGACGATAAATCATGTTTGTTTGATAGGCTCGATGCATAGAGACCGGAGAGTAAAATCGTTCACCATCTGGTGCATCTCTTACAGGGTATACTTTATGAATTAAATCAGGGGTAAACAGCCATTTTTGTGGCAAAATCGCTTTATTTATTATATACTCTAATGATTTTTTTTGAACTTCTACAGGAACTGGCACAAAGGTGTTTTTATTATCACCATAAATAGTATTGTTGATATAAATCCCTCCAATATTTGCCATAACGTGATTATTGTATAGTACCCACTGATCTATTACTGCTTTATATAACTTAGATGCTCTATAATAATCTTCTCCTTCCTCCTTTGTCCATGTTAAAATGTTAGGTACAATTCTTTGTAAGTTTTTTAATCCGTACTCACTTGCTTTTACTGCATCATCACCTAAATCTTCACTTTGCGACCTTGGATCTATAACCTTTCTTTGCTGTGGACCATAAAAATATAATGGATTATTTTCATGTTTTCTTATCCACTGGTTTAGTATTGGTAATTCTTCATGAGGTGTTTTTCCTTCTAACCAACGGTACCCCCAATTAATAGCATACTTATCATACACTCCAATTTTCGGGCTAATTTCGGTTACATTATCACCTGGTTGAGCTACATAATTATAACGAGCGTAATCCATTATAGATGGTGCAGTCCCTCCCATTTTCTTAGTAAAACTAGCTGATCTTAATGAATCTACGGGGTAACTAAATGATGCTCCCATGTTATGTTTTAATCCAAAAGTGTGCCCTACTTCATGAGATGATACAAATTTAATAGACTCCCCCATTATTTCATCTGAAAAAACATTAGCTCTTGCTTCTGGGTTTATAGGTCCTGTTTGAACACGAATCCATTGGTGTAGACCTTTCATTAAATTATGCCACCAAATGATATCTGACTCTAAAATTTCTCCACTTCTAGGATCTACTATTGAAGGTCCCATAGCGTTCTGTCTTTCTGAAGCCACGTAGGTAATTACAGAATAACGAACATCGTCAATGTCAAAATCTTTATCTTCTTTGGTAACTTGTTTGACAACTACTGCGTTTTTAAAACCAGCCTCTTCGAAAGCTTTATTCCAATCATAAACTCCATTTTCAATATATGATATCCATTTTTTGGGGGTTGCAGGATCTATATAATATACTATTTGTTTTTTAGGAATTACTAACTCTCCTTTTTTATATCTTTCGATATCTTCTTTTTTGGGTTCAAGCCTCCAGCGCGTAATTAATTCGCGATGTTCTACTTCATGCTGATTATCAGAATAATAATCCATAGGCTTGCTAAAATACCCTATCCTTTTATCTCCAAAACGTGGCTTCATTATGTTTGTTGGTAACAAAACTATATTGGTTGTAACTCCAATAGATAAAGGTAGTGCCGCACTTTTTCCTTCAGATACAGAAGTCGTTAAAAGAGATTTTACTACTATATTTTTAGAAAAAGTTTTTACTTTCTCAATCTTAGATAGTTTTGTTTTAACACTACCACCTAAACCTATATTTGACAATAAATCATTAAAACTTTTGTCTTTTCCGTTAAAAACTCTGTTTACTTTAATTAATGCCGATGTTTTCTTTTCGTTTTCTGACTCAATTTTAAACTCCTCTATAATAGATTCGCCAAAATTATCATGTACCGAAAGTGTAATTGCATTATTTTTTGGTGAAGTTACTCTTGGATTAATTGTTTTTACCCAAACCTTATTTAATACTGTGTCTTTATAAAACCTAATTAATTTAGTTTCATAAGACATCCCTTTATTTAATCCGTGTCCGTTTAGTGCATAAGGAACTTGAGAAACTTTATTGACAATTAAAAAGTCTTTTGAGAATAATGAATCTGGGATTTCAAAATAGATGTCTTCTTTTAATCTATAAACATTAAACAATCCCTCTTTTTTACCTCCTTCCTTTTGTAATTTCTTATATGAAATCTTACTTATACTTTTAATAGTATCTTTTTTTTCTTCTTCCTTTTGTGCTGTTACTATTGTAGTAAAAAACACCAAGAATAAACTAAGTACTTTTAAATTAATGTTCTTCATTTGAGAATACCCCTTCATAAATTATCTTGATTAACAAGAAACCAAATGTAGAACTGAAGATTCTTTTTAAAAATTAAATGAGAGTGAAACAACTTTTTAAAGGAGTGAATTTTGCTATTTTGATAATAAAGGAATATAACATTTGAATTCACCTCCAATTATCTCTGTTTTAAATGAATTTACACTATAAAACGCATAAAAATTATTCAAATAACTCAAACCCACACTGTAGCTTGCTTCTTTCTCACCTTTTCTTGGGTTATAATTGTTACTCACTACAATTACATCCTTTTCAATTAAAACTTCAACAAAAAGGGGGTTCTTTTTTGTTATTTCATTATGCTTAATAGCATTTTCTACTAATGTTTCTAATGCTAGAAATGGAATTCTCTTCAATAATGCTTTACCTTCCTCGCTATTATCTACAATACTTAAGTTTATACTATTATTAAATCTGATTTTTTGCAAAAAGAAATACTGTTTTAAAAAATGTAGTTCTTCTTTAACAGTAGTAAAATTAGCTTCTCTGTCTTTTAATAAGTATCTATAAACTTCAGATAGCTTTAATACAAACTGCTGAGATGTTGTTTTATCTAAACCTATTAGAACATGTAAAGAATTTAACGTATTGAATAAAAAATGAGGGTTTAATTTTTTTCGCAACTGACTTAACTGTAATCGTGCATTTTTTTGTTGATACTGTTCATTACTTATAGCCAATCGTTTTCTTTCTTGCTCGTACTGAAGCGTTTTTAAATACTGACTTCTTAGTTGACTTCGGGAAAAAGCTAGTATTAACATAAAGGTTAGTAAAGCCAATAAACTCATCCAAAGTAAATACCTTCTTATATCATTTATAGATTCATTAATTAAAATATTTACAGGAAAGCTTGTTATTAAAATTAATTCAGAATTACCTACTTGCATAACATCATAATAGCGCATTACCTCTAAATCCAAATATTCAGAAGTCGCTGCTACTTTAACTTGTTTATTTTTTTTATAATCGTGTGGTTCAAAATTTTCAACAATCTTATTCAACGAAACTTTATCAAAAAAAGAAGCTTCATACTTTCCTATATATCCTATTTCAGGGTGCAGCATACATACACCTTCATTATTCGTTAAAATAACATAGCCTCCCTTTCCAATATACTTTTGTGAAAAATAACCCCAATAGTTTAGTAAATTAACATCATAACCAAAAACAACGAAAGTGCCATCTTGCAATTTATGTTTGATAACCTTTCGGTAATATGTTTTATCCCCTAAACTTAAAATTGTATCAAAAACTTGATTTTTATCTTCAAGAGATTTTATCTTTTCTAATACATTTTTATTAACATCCATGCTACCAAAAAAGTAAGAATCTAAAACCTCATTATCTTCTAGAAAGTAAACAAAGCTAACATCTATGTTTTCTTCAGAAAAAGCTAATTCACTATTAAAAAGTAGTCTATTTTTGAGCTCACTTCTATCTAAGTCATCACTACTTTCAATAATTTTCTGAGTATCAATAATAAATTTATTAAATTCATTAAAGTCAAATTGCAAAATACTTTCCTTTTCTTTTGCATACTGTTTTATAACAACCTCTATCAAGCCTTCAGCTTCTAAAGTTATTTTATTAGTTATTAATCTATATCCAATAAAAAACAATACGATTAATGATACACTTACTAAGAGATAATACTGATGCTTTCTTTTTTTTAACGGAAACTTCATAAAAACTAATTATCCAACCACTTTTTAAACTCTTTGATTCTTTGAGCACTCACTAAAAGAATCTCCTCTACATTTAAGTTTGGTTGTAATTCTATTTTTATACGATTATTACTGTATTTTGATATGTTATTAATCGCTGAATGCTGTAAAATATATTTCCTATTAATCTTGAAAAAGTATTTTTCAGATAGCTCTTCTTCTAAACTAGAGATTGTTCCATCATAAAGATAACTTTCATTATCAAAAGTAAATAAGAATAAGTACTTTCCTTGCGCCATAAAATAAGCTACATCTTCTCTTTTTATAGAAATAGATAAACTTCCTTTTGACACCAAAAAACGTTCTTTTTCTTTTTGATGCTGTATTTTGCTATTCATTTGCAATAGTAATTGCTCTAGCTTATCAGTATATCCTTTATTTTCATTAAGGTTTATGTATTTTTCTATCGCTTTGTTAAGTAACTCTTCACTATACGGTTTTAATAGATAATCTATAGCAAAAAACTGAAAAGACTTGATTGCATACTCGTCAAAAGCTGTTGTAAAAATAATAGGAATTGAAATTTTTAAATTCTCAAAAATTTCAAAACTATAACCATCACCAAGGTGAATGTCGCTTAAAATTAAATCACAGGTGTTTTCTTGAAGCCAAAGAATTGAATCTTCAACACTTTCCAATCGCTTTTTTACAGAAATTGGATAAGGACTTTTCAGCAATAAGTTTTCTAAAGAAGTTGCTGCTAAATCTTCATCTTCAATTATTACTACATCTAATATTTTCATTTACTTTATAGAGATTTAAGAGGGTTCTCCAAAAGTATTAAATTATTTTTATCTTTAATTAAAAGTTATGTTTATGCTAATTTATAAACAGTTACTTTTAACAGAAAGACAGATAGCACCTAATAAAGAAATCTACTTTAGAATTAATTATGGAAGTAAAAATTAACGATTATTACAACACTCGTTTCGCTTTAATAAAAGCACGTTTCCAGTAGTTTTCGTGTAGTGAAGTTACAATTACCCCTCGTGATGTAGTTGAGTGTATAAAACGAATATCTCCATTATCTACTGAAGTAACCAACCCTACATGGTTTACCTTTCCTCTTTTTCTTGAGGTTTTAAAAAACAACAAGTCTCCTCTCTGAACTTCTCGTAAAGAAATACTTTCTCCTTGTACATACATTTGATGTGATGTTCTTGCAATAGGCACATTTCGTTGTTTAAACGAAGTAAAAATCAACCCAGAACAATCCATTCCTCTTTTTGTCATGCCTCCAAAACGATACGGTACACCTTTATAAGTTACTGCTGTCCATACAATTTTATCTGCAACTGTGACTTTATCTGACGATTTAGTTGTTGCTAAATGTGTCTTTTTCTTAACTTTTGCTACTTTTTTTGTTCTTGTTTGGTACGTATTACTTACATTTTTTGATGATCCACAAGAAATCATTAAAAATGACACTATACATATAAAGAAGATTTTTTTTATCATGCTATTCTTTACTTTTTAATCCAGCAACAATCAACTTTGCTGTTTTTTCAGAGGCTCCTTTTCCTCCTAATTTTTGCTCTAAATCAAAGTATGACAAAAATAATTTCTGACGATGCTCTGATTCTAAAATACGTGTTAGTTCATGCTGTAAGTTCTCTTTGGTAAAATCATTTTGTATCAACTCTTTTACCACTTCCCTATCCATTATTAAGTTTACTAGCGATATGTACTTTAATGTAATAATTCGTTTGGCTATTTGATAGGAAATATTACTTCCTTTATAGCATACCACCTGGGGGACTTTAAATAAAGCTGTTTCTAAAGTTGCTGTTCCTGAAGCCACTAAAGCCGCGTGTGAGATACTTAACAAATCATAGGTCTTATTATTGATAAATTTCACATTCGCATTTCCAATTATTTCTTGATAAAAATCATATGATTGACTTGGTGCTCCCGCCACTACAAACTGATACTGTGAAAAATCTTTTACCAATGAAAGCATTACCGATAGCATTTTTGTTATTTCTTGTTTTCTGCTTCCTGGCAACAATGCTATCACCTCTTTGTGACCCAAGTTGTGTTCTTTTCTAAATGTTTCGATAGAAACTTGCTCCCTTCCTGCAATTCCATCAATTAAAGGGTGCCCTACAAAACGAACATTATAACCATGCTTTTTGTAAAATTCTTTTTCAAACGGAAGAATTACAAACATTTGATCAATGTCTCGTTTAATGTCTTTTATTCTACCCGCTCTACTTGCCCAAACTTGTGGTGAAATATAATAATTGGTTCTAAAACTTTGCTTTCTTGCCCATTTAGCTATACGAAGATTAAAACCTGAGTTATCTATAAAAATTATTACATCAGGATTGAATTGGGCAATATCTTTTTTACAAAAAGAAATCATTCCTAAAATCTTTCGTAAATTCATCAACACCTCAACAAAACCCATAAAAGCACGTTCTTTATAATGCTTAACAAGTGTACCACTAATTTCTTGCATTAAATCTCCTCCCCAAAAACGAATATCGGCTTTCGGGTCTTCTTTTAACAAAGCTTTCATCAAATTAGCCCCGTGTAAATCACCCGAAGCTTCACCAACAAGAATGTAATATTTCATGTGTTAGAATTAGAAAAACTTTAAATATGCTGTTAATAAAGCCACAGCTATTGTAGTTATTAATACTCCTCTTGCTCTGTAATCTTGTTTCTTCTTTAAAAATACCCAAAAAACAAATAAGTTAGGTATTGCTGCTAGTGCTATAACAGACCCTAATACTCCCCCTTCTCTTATTTTTGCAATCGTTTCTGAAATACTCAGTTCAGAAATATACTCTAAGTAGATAAAAAAACCACAAGTCGTTGCCAATAATGAGACTAAAATCCCAATCAATAATTCTTTTTTTATATGTCCCATGTGTGTAATTTTTGAATTGCATGGTGAGCTGTCATATCAAATTGGACTGGCACTACAGATATAAATCCATTTTCTAGCGCCCAAATATCAGTATCTTGTCCTTTATCCCTATTAATGAACTCTCCAGAAAGCCAATAGTACTCTTTACCAAATGGGCTTTTGCGCTTATCAAACGTTTCCTTCCAGTAACCATTCGCTTGCCTACAAATACGAACTCCTTTAATTTCGTCTTCTTTTAACTTCGGAATGTTTACATTTAAAATTACACCATCTGGTAATCCGTTTAATAAAACATTCAACGCTATTTTTTCTATAAACTTACGTGCAGCTCTAAAGTCAGCATGCCAATCAAAATCCAACAGAGAAAACCCTATTGCAGGAATTCCTTCAATACCGGCCTCTACTGCAGCACTCATTGTCCCTGAATAAATAACATTAATTGATGAGTTTGCTCCATGATTAATTCCTGAAACACATAAATCAGGTGTACGGTTTAAAATCTCATTCTTTGCCATTTTAACACAATCTGCTGGTGTACCAGAACAACTGTATTCAATTTGCGGACCTTCATCAATGGTTATAGGGTTACAATGCAACACATTATTCACCGTAATTGCATGCCCCATTCCACTTTGTGGACTATCAGGAGCTACTACTACTACATCTCCTATTTTATTCATAATTTCAATCAACATTCGAATACCTGGAGCAGTAATTCCGTCATCGTTCGTAACTAAAATCAAAGGTCTATCTTGCATAGTAAGTAAGTTTTACAACAAATGTAACATAAAAAAAGGATTCTATTTTTAACATTTTGTAAAGACAAATTGGTTCTTTTTATCCGTAAAATTGTGGTAATCAAACCCAAGCATCATGGTACGGATTATTGTTTATGTTACAATTTTTATTATTTCTTCTTTTTTTTCAATTATTTCTGCACAAAATACTCCCACAATACCATGTAATGAAATAAACTATACCCAATTTGATTTTTGGGTCGGAAATTGGAATGTTTATAACACACAAGGAAAATTAATTGGCCACAACAACGTTTTAAAAATGCCTAATGCTTGTGCTATTCAAGAAAATTGGACTTCAAAAACATCTACTAGCAAAGGCACCAGTTATAATTATTACAATAAAAAAGATAATACTTGGAATCAAGTTTGGATTGATAACACTGGTTTTTCATTAGTTTTAAAAGGTGATTTTAAAGATAGTACCATGACTTTAAAAAGTAATCTTGTAAAAAATGACAAAGGCAATTATTACAACCTAATTACTTGGACAAAAAATAAAGATGGTTCGGTAACTCAAGTATGGTATTTCCTTGACGAAAACCACAAAAAAATTAAAGAAGTTTTTAAAGGCATTTATAAAAAACAATAAAACTAAAAAATTGGCATTATTTTAGTAGCTTAGCAACACAACGACTCAACACAAATTAAAAAGACAGAAGGTTTTATGAAGACGAAGTTTATTATACCATTTTTAGCAATTACCCTTTTATTTTCTAACTCTGTTAGTTCGAATACACTTCCTAATAACGATCCTGAAAAAGACCGTGTAATTGTTTACGTTTTAAAAAATATTTTAAATAGGTATCATTATGTTCAGAAAAAATTAAATGACGATTTTTCTGAACACGTATATACTACATTTATTGATGGACTAGACCCTAGTAAACGTTATTTTACTCAAGAAGATTTAAAAGAGTTTTCTCAATACAAATATCAAATCGACAATCAATTAAAAGAATCTAACATTGATTTTTACAAATTGGTGTATAAACGTTTTTTAGAAAAGATGGAATCAGGTAAAAAGACCTATCGTTCTTTATTAAAACAACCTTTCAATTATAAAAAGAAAGAGGTTATTGATGTTGATTATGATAAAGTTACGTATGCTAAAAACCAAACTGAATTGATCAATTATTGGAGAAAACAATTAAAATTATCGATTTTAAGTAATATTGAAGATGCTGAAAATCAACAGAACGAAAAATTTAAAAAAGATAAAACCTTTAAAAAGAAAAGCTTTAAAGAATTAGAATCTGAAGCAAGAAAAAAGGTCTTAAAAAATATGGATGACTTGTACATGCGTATTGGTGAACTTGAGAATTCTGATTGGTATTCTACTTTTTTAAACAGTGTTGTTAGTGGTTTTGATCCGCACACAACCTACATGTCTCCTCGTATTAAAACACGTTTCGACCAAGAAATGTCTGGTAAACTAGAGGGGATTGGAGCTCGTTTACAAAAAAAAGGAATTTACACTCATGTTGTTGAGTTAATTTCTGGGGGACCTGCTTGGAAACAAGGTGAATTAGAAGCTGACGATATTATTTTAAAAGTTGCACAAGGAGACGAAGAACCTTTAGATATTGTTGGGATGCGTTTAGATGACGCTATTAAATTCATCAAAGGAAAAAAAGGGACAGAAGTTCGTTTAACCGTAAAGAAAAAAATTGATGGATCTATTAAAATTATTCCAATTATTAGAGATGTGGTTGAGCTTGAAGAAACTTTTGTGAAGTCGAGTATTGTTGAAAAGAATGGTAAAAAATACGGAGTTATCAACCTTCCGAGATTCTATATAGATTTTAATGACTTGAGCCGTAGAGATGCTGCCAAAGACATGGAAAAAGAAATTGAGCGTTTAAAAGAAGAAAATGTTCAAGGTTTAATTGTTGATTTACGCGACAATGGTGGTGGATCTTTAAAAACAGCCATTGAAATTGGTGGTTTATTCATCAACAAAGGGCCAATTGTTCAAGTAAAATACCGTGGTGAAGATCCTTTAGTAAAAGCTGATACTGATCCAAAAATTCAATGGGAAGGACCTTTGGTAGTAATGGTAAATGAATTTTCTGCTTCTGCTTCTGAAATTTTTGCCGCTGCTATGCAAGACTATAAGCGTGGTGTTATAATTGGAGGTAAACAAACTTATGGTAAAGGAACTGTACAAAACGTGTTACCTATAAACCGCTTTTACGAACAGTATCCTAACGATTTGGGAGCTTTAAAAATGACGATTCAAAAGTTTTATAGAATTAATGGTGGTTCTACTCAAATTGAAGGTGTTTATTCTGATATTTCTTTACCAACTCGATATAGTTATATGGATTTTGGGGAGCGTGATTTAGATGGCGCTTTACCTTGGGATAAGGTACAGCAAGCAAAATATACCGCTACTAATTCTTACAGTAATTTTGCTGATGTAGTTTACAACAGTAAGCAACGTGTTATGAATAACAATAGGTTTAATAAAATAAACGACTACGCTAAGTGGTTAAAGAAAAACCAAGATGAAAGAGTGTATTCTTTAAACTACGACACCTTTAAAAAAGAAAGTGAAACAAAAACTAAAGAAGGAAAACAGTTTAAAGATATTTTTAAGTTTGATTCTAACTTAACATTTGTATCTCCTAAATACGAATTAAATTTATTTAAAAAGGATACTGTTTTAGAAGAAAAACGAGTTGCATGGCATAAAAATCTTCAGAAAGACATTTACATAAATGAAGCGCTAAACGTACTGAGCGAATTAAAAATGAACAACAATCATGTTGCTGTAAAACATTAAAAAAAGGGTTCTTTCGAACCCTTTTTCTTTTTTGCTACTTTTATGTTAAAAAATACTTTTTTAAATCTGTTAGCTACATACTCAAACGATAACAGTCTCAACACCTTGTTATGGCAAGAGATAGAAAAAAATCATTCTGATAAAAAAAGACACTATCATACATTAGAACATCTTAAGAATTTACTTTTTCAACTAACACCAATAAAAGAGAAAATAAGTCATTGGAACACTGTTTTATTCACGCTATTTTATCATGATATTATCTATAGCTCTTTAAAAAGCAACAACGAAGAAAAAAGTGCAGAATTAGCTACTAAAAGAATGAAACAACTTTCTGTTCCTAAAGAAATTATAGAGAATTGCTATTCTCAGATTTTAGCCACTAAGTCTCATAAAATAGCTAAAGATTCAGATACTAACTATTTTACTGATGCTGATTTATCTATTTTAGGTCAAGACTGGGAAGTATATACTCAATATTATAAAAATGTACGAAAAGAATATGCTATTTATCCTAATTTGGTTTATAATTCAGGACGAAAAAAAGCATTACAGCATTTTTTAACAATGGAAAATATATTCAAAACCGAATATTTTTATCAAAAGTTCGAAGAAACTGCTCGCAAAAATATTCAACGAGAAATTGAGTTATTATAATAATTCAATTTTAACCACCAATCCTTCATTAGAACGGACATTAAACACTGTTTCGTCCTCAAAAATTAAGTATTGCCCCTTAACACCTACCAATTTCCCTGTATATGTTTCTTCTTTTTCTAAATTTAAACTTTTAGGTTTTTTAGGAAATTTTTCAACAGGAAATTGAATATTGGTTTCAGTATTATTGGCTATATAATATTCTTTAGCTTCATCAGGAATAAACTCTTGTAATTTTTCTCGCCACTCAACTAAGTTTTCATCCTTAATATCATTCTTCAGCATGGTTCTCCAATTCGTTTTATCAGCTACATGTTCTTTTAAAGCCACCTCGGTAATTCCTGCTAAATAACGATTAGGTACCTCAACAATTTCAATAGCTTCGTGTGCTCCTTGATCTATCCAACGGGTCGGTACTTGTTGCTTTCTCGTCACTCCTACCTTCACATTACTAGAGTTTGCTAAATACACAATATGTGGCTGTAGCTGTACCTTTTTTTCATATTCTAAATCTCTATCTTCCTCCCCTAAATGCGCTTTACTTAATTCAGGGCGCATTATCCAATCGCCTGCTGTTGGAATTTCAAAAAAACATTTTTTACAAAAACCTTGACGGTATATTTTCTTTTCTAAATGGCAATTTAAACACTCATAGGTAACAAAACTTAAGGTTAACTCTTTATTCAATAACTGGTTCATATTCAAAAAGTCAGCCCCCATATTTAAATAATATTGAACTGTGCTTAAATTTTCAGTGGACATTTTTTTTAAAACTCCTTGGTATTGCATGTCTTAAATTTTGTTACATTTAGCTTCACAAAATTACAGTAAAAAAATTGAATTAAGAGTTAATCTATGACGTTTCCATTTATAAATTCAATCATTTCTTGGTTCCTAAAAAAGCGCAAACATCAAGTAGAGCTATTTTTAAAATACCCTATCGATGTTCAAAATGAGCTATTACAAAAACTTGTAAGTGCGGCTAAAAACACTGAGTTTGGGAAACAACAAGATTTCTCTTCTATTAAAAATTATACTGACTTCGCTAACAATGTTCCCATTCAACGTTATGAAAGTATTGAACCGCTTATTGAACGTTGTAGAAAAGGAGAGCAAAACTTATTTTGGCCCACGCCTATTCGTTGGTTTGCCAAATCAAGTGGTACAACTAATGCGAAGAGTAAATTTATTCCTGTGAGTGATGAAGCCATTGAGTTTTGTCATTTCAAAGCAGGAAAAGATATGTTATGCTTATACATTAATAACAACGAGAGCGCGAAGCTTTTTACTGGTAAGGGACTGCGTTTAGGTGGAAGCTCAGCTGTATATGAAGACAACAATACTTACTTTGGTGATTTATCGGCCATAATCATTGAAAACATGCCTTTTTGGGCTGATTTTAGCTCTGCTCCAAGACAAGAAACTGCTTTAATGAGCGAGTGGGAAACAAAAATGGAAGCCATTATTAACGAGACCATTCACGAAAATATTACAAGCTTGGTTGGAGTTCCTTCTTGGATGCTGGTTTTATTGAATAGAGTATTAGAAAAAACGGGGAAGGATAATATTTTGGAGGTATGGCCTAATTTAGAAGTTTATTTCCACGGTGGAATAAACTTCAACCCATACAGAGAACAGTATAAAAAACTCATTCCACGAGACGATTTTAAATATTACGAAACTTATAATGCTTCCGAAGGTTTTTTTGCTATTCAAGATAGAAACAATTCCGATGAGATGTTACTCATGCTAGACTATGGGATTTTTTATGAGTTTATTCCTATGAGTGATTATAATGTAGAAAACTCTGTAGCGATTCCTCTTTCTGAAGTAAAAAAAGATATTAATTACGCCATTATTATTACCACTAATGGTGGTTTATGGCGTTATTTGATTGGTGATACTGTTAAGTTTACCTCAACCAAACCTTATCGTGTAAAAATTACAGGACGTACTAAACACCATATCAATGTTTTCGGTGAAGAGTTAATTATTGAAAATGCTGAAGATGCTTTAAAAGCTGCTAGCGACAAAACCAATTGTGAAATTAAAGAATACACTGTTGGCCCTATTTTTATGAATGGTAAAGAAAACGGAGCACATGAATGGATTATTGAGTTTAAAAAACCTCCTAAAAAACTTGCCTTTTTTACTGAAATGTTAGACAATGCTCTAAAAAACTGCAATTCAGATTATGAAGCTAAACGTTATAATAATATGACTTTAGCAATGCCTAAAATACATCAAGCTCGAGAAGGTTTGTTTTACGATTGGATGAAAAAAAGAGGGAAACTAGGTGGGCAACATAAAATTCCTCGTTTATCAAATAGTCGTGATTTTGTTGAAGAGCTTTTAAAATTATAAACGTACTATTCTGTTTTAATTTTAATAGGTAACTGATATTTCGTCACTACAGGAATCCCTCTTTTTGTAGCTGGACTTATAATTGGTAATTTTTCTATTGCCAACTTTATTATGCTATCTAATTCTGGTAATTGATTGATAACAACATCAGAAGTAGTGACCTTTCCTAAAACAAACTTTCCCTCTTTATTAATCAGAATATCAATTAAAACTTCTTCATCTAGGCTATTTTTAGTGACAAAGTTATGTTCCTTTAAACTCGTTGTTACTCTTTTATGAATTTCATCCCTAAAACAACTAACTCTATCTTCTTTAAGTAAGTTTTTGCATTTACTAAAAGAAGGAGACTCATCTACTTTTGTAAAGTCAACTACTGTATCTACAACTTGAGCGCTGTCCTTTTTTGAGTATAAAAAAAAGTCGCAAGAAAAACATAGCAAAGTACAAACTAAAAAAGCCACATAGCGAAAACTCATCTTATTGATTTTAAGATGAATATACAAAATTAAATACTATTGTAAAATCTCTCCTTGTAAGAAATAATACTTTTTAATTTCTTTTAGTCGTGTTTTTGCATGTTTCGTTAAAACTGAATCTTTTCTTTCAAAACGATTTATATAATTTTTATAGTGTTTATAAGCTATTCTTTTATCTTTATAATAATCCTCGCTAGTTTTAGCTAATTGATATAAAGCCTTATAATTTTTCCTATTTTCCTCAAAAGCTTTTTTATAAGATTTTAATTCTTCTTTAGGGTTTCCTAATTCTTCATAAACTCTTGCTAATTGATAATATTCAACATCTCTGGGTTCTTTACCAGCAAAAGTTGCCACCATATAATCTAACTGAGCTTTGTAAAACTTTTTCTTTTCGAAATTAATGTCGCCTAAATAGGTATATGCTTTAAAATCTGATTTGTCAATACTTATAGCTTTATTAAAATGCTTTTTTGCTTCGTCGTATTTCTTTAGATTAAAGTAGCTACGCCCTAACATTTTTTGTGTATAGTGTTCGTTAGGTTCCAAAGTATCTAATCGTTGTAAAAATTGAATAGCTTCTGTAAACTTTTCTTCTTTATATAAATTATTGATTTTTAACTTATTCAAATTAATATGATTCGGATTTACCACCAAACCTCTATTTATAAAAATGTTTGCTGAATCTTTATCTCTTAATAAAGTATAAGCTAATGCTAAGTGGTGAATAGATTTAATGTGGGTTGTATCATTTTTATAGGCTTCTAAAAAACTATTTATTTTCAAGTTTCGTTTTTTCAACATTCCATAAGCAATTCCCAATCTGTAATGGTAATTTGCATTTGTACTATCTTGTTGAATGATGTTCTTAAAAGTATCTATTGCTTTGGCAGGTTGTTTTGTTTGTGCGTACAATTTTCCTAACTGGTACTGAATAAATAAATTTTCAGCATCATCTTTTATAATACCTTCATAAACATCAATCGCTTTTTGTAATTTTTTCTCTTTTTTATATGCTTTCGCTAATCTTATTTTTACTGAATAATCATCTTTTAACTCCAATGCCTTTTCATAATATAAAGAGGCTTTTTTATAATTATCAATTGAAGCATAAATAGATCCTACTTTTGAGTTTGATTGAAATGTAGATGGTAACTTTTGTAACTTTAATAACGCTGTTTGATAGCGTCCTATATTCACTAAACTATCAATAGTTTTAAAAGTCGAAACTTGCGCTTCGACTTTTAGAAATGCTATTACAAAAACAATAAGTAAAATTTTATTTTTCACGTTTCTATTTTTGATATTATTCATTGGTTATTGGTGACCAAGATACTTATTTTATTCTATGTTAAATGTGATGGGTAATACAAACCCAGTCGCCACAACTTTTCCATCTTTTTTTCCTGGTAGCATTTGCGGCAACTTTTGCGCCAATTCTTCTGCATGCTGTTTTAATATAGGGTGCGGTGCTCTTGCTATTATGTTTGTCACATTACCTTTTTTATCTATTTTAAATTTAATATAAAGTCTTTTTTTACCTGAATCTAAACCTAACCCATTTGCTATAGATGTATCAAAATTCTCTTTTACAAACTCCTGTAAACTTCTATTAAAACAATCTTTATCTCCTTCAGCACATCCTGGGAAAGTTGGTACTTTTTCTAAAAGTGAAAAAGGTATACTTCCACCTTTATCAACCATTTCCTTTATTTTTATTTTAACTAAGTCATAAGCTATAATCTTCCTATTACTTGTTCCTTTATATACTTTAACTCCCAACACTGAACCCTCGTCCTCTAGACTCTCTTTAAGAGCTAAAAACTCACTCTTCTCTTCTTCATACAAATCATTAATTGACAATTCTTTACCTAAGTCTATCTTCTCTCCAAAGTAACGATCTAAATACGTACTTTTTTCTCCTTTAACTGAAGTAATTTCTCCATCTTTACTGTTATAAATTGTTACTAATTCTTTTTTCGCAATAGCTTCACTACTTTTATTCTCGTCTGAGCAAGCCGTATACAAAATCATGCTTCCTAAGAGTGGAATTAACAACAAATACTTTAGCTGTTTAACTTTTTTGGATTGTGTTTTCGTCATCATAATAATTCGTTTTTTGATTAATGAATGTTTGTAAAACTGATTAATGAATGAAATATGCTCGACCTGAAAAATATCAGCGAGTAAATGGTTTATATAGTTTTCTTTTTTATCTGATTTGCTGGCTACAGCATCTGAAATATATTCATGAACTAACGAAATACGGTTTTGATACACATACACCATTGGATTAAACCACATAACTATTTTTAAAAACTCAAAAAACAACAGGTCTAATGTGTGTTTCTGCTCGCTATGTACTAATTCGTGCTGAATAATTTTTTCTCTTTTCTGAGAAGGAATTTCATTCCCTAAAAAAATATAGTTGAAAAATGAAAAAGCTTTTGTTTTCTTTGGAAGTAACACCAATTTATAGCTTTCTTTTTTAGAAACCCCGTATTGCAAGACCAATCGAACAATACGTTCTAACTTCACTAAAAACACTATGAAGAACAGCACACACCCACTCCAAAATAGTACATCTAAATAATTCATAGATTGATACCAAGCTGCTTTTTCAATCACTTTTTGTGGAGATAAAACTACTTCTGGTAATAAAATATAATACTCTTGTGGTACTGCTTTTTGAACTGTTGAAATTTTAAACAAAGGCAACACAAAAGAAAGCAATGCAGTACTTAACAAGTACCATCTATTTTTGTTAAAGAAAGTTTCTTTACTTAAAAAGAAATCATACACCGCCACAAAAAGCACTTGGAATAATACAACTTGAATGATATAATTTATCATGACTTCTTATTTTTATTCACTTCTTTTAAAATACTCTCTAGTTCTTGAATATCCATTTTGTTTTCTTTCATAAAAAATGATACCATGCTCTTGAAAGAACCTCCAAAATAACCGTTCATTAACTTATGCAAACTCTCATTACTATACTCAGACTTTTCCACCAATGGGTAGTAAACATATCCCCTACCTTTTGACTCGTGCCCCACAAACTCTTTGGTCTCCAAAATCCTTATAATAGTTGAAACAGTATTATATGCTGGTTTTGGATCAGGTAATTCAGTTATTACTTCTTTTACTGAAGCTTTTTTTAACTTCCATAATACCTGCATTATTTGCTCTTCTGCCTTCGTTAATTGTCTATTCATTTTATTTATTTAAATATTTCACATTGCCACACTGGGCAAATTTTTCTTTCCTTGTTAAGTCTATTTTTAACTTTGTGATATTTTCAGTCAGCAGTTGTTCATATTCTCTCTTTTTACTACTGGTAACATTTTCATTCATTACTTTAAACACCATATAATTTACTTCTCCATCTTTATTAAAATAAATTTTATTGAGTATTTTCACAGAACTGTCTTTTATTCCCCAATCAAAATCATTATCTTTTAAAATCTTCCCTACTTGTTTATGAAAATCACCCCATGATTTCGTTACTTCCTTATATTCTTCATCTGTTGTAAATTCTGGATTTAATAAATTTTTATACTTAGTATCTAGATCTAGCTTTTTTACTTTATTAATTGCTGCTTCATTTTGAAGATTTACAACCTCTCCTTCATTTTCTTTATTACATGAAAACAACACAATAAGTGAACAAACCAATAATAACTTTTTCATATTTAACGCTTTATATTTTTATAACCACAACAAATATAACTAAAAAATTAGTTTAAACTAATTTTTTAGTTAATAAATATGTAACAAAGCTTTTATATCTTCGTCTTATCAATAAAAAAGTTAATGGATATATTTTTAGTAATACTCGGTTTTGTATTTGCTTGTTTAGGAATTATTGGTTCATTTTTACCAGTATTACCTGGTCCTATTACTAGTTGGGTAGGTTTGTTATTGTTACATTTAACAAAAGCTGTTCCTCAAAATTGGACATTTTTAGGAATCACTTTAGCTATTGCTGTCATTATCTTTTTTCTTGATTACTTTATTCCTGCTATGGGAACTAAACGATTTGGAGGCACCAAATATGGAGTATACGGTACTACTATCGGTTTAATTGTGGGATTACTCTCTCCTATTCCTTTCGGAATTTTAATTGGCGCTTTTGTAGGCGCTTTGGTTGGTGAATTAATTTATGATAGTAAAGATACTAACAGAGCAATCAAGGCATCATTTGGTGCTTTCTTAGGCTTTTTAGCTTCTGCAACCATTAAGTTTTCAATTTCTATGATATTCTTAGTACTGTTTTTTGTTAAGTTCTGGGAGTATAAAGGCGCTTTCTTTTAGGAATAAGCTCGTTATATTTAGCTTTTTACTTCCAACCATGAGATTCCTCCTCGTACCTCGTTCGGAATGACAGGTATTCATGTACACTAAGTCCCCAGATTGGAGCATTTATTTGAGTTCCTCAAAAAGAGAGTGCGGAAAATGGGAAATAACTACTAAAACACGTAACTAAACTGCAAAAAAAAAGCAACCCATCTAAGGGAAGCTTTCCATTGGTTAACAAAACCATGATACTATTTAAAGTATCTAACAACACAACTAAATGCTGTCCTTTTAAAATTAGACAGCCTGCAAATATACATCCTTTTTTAAAACCTACAAATAAAAATTACTTTTTTTATAAAATCTATATGATACTACCGTTGTCTAATTTTGTAATAGATTGTATCTTTGCACCTTTAAACAAAAATTACTTAAAAATTAAGTCAATGCAATTATCAGAACAAGAAGTTGTACGTAGAGAAAAACTATCAAAATTACGTGAATTGGGTATCAATCCATATCCAGCAGATTTATTTCCATTCAATTCAAATTCCAAACAGATTAAACAGGAGTTTAAGGAAGGTAAGAAGGTAGTTATTGCTGGTAGGTTAATGTCTCGTCGTATTCAAGGAAAAGCTTCTTTTGCTGAATTGCAAGATAGTGAAGGACGCATTCAGATATATTTCAACAGAGATGAAATTTGTACAGGTGAAGACAAAACTTTGTACAACGAAGTATACAAAAAGTTATTAGATATAGGTGATTTTGTAGGTATTGAAGGAGAGTTGTTTAAAACTCAGGTTGGAGAAATCACTGTAATGGTAAAAGATTTTAAATTGTTAAGTAAGTCTTTAAAACCTTTACCGTTACCAAAAGTAGATGCTGAAGGAAATACTTTTGACGGATTTACCGACCCTGAAATGCGTTATCGTCAGCGTTATGC
Organism: Tenacibaculum gallaicum; assembly: GCF_003387615.1. Lineage (GTDB taxonomy): Bacteria > Bacteroidota > Bacteroidia > Flavobacteriales > Flavobacteriaceae > Polaribacter > Polaribacter gallaicus. Next base: position 38,733 of record NZ_QUNS01000007.1, read on the forward strand.
TGATTTGGTGGTGAATCCGCAAGTAAAAGAAGTATTTGTAAAACGTACGAAGTTATTCAATGCCATGCGTCAATTTTTCAACGATGCTGGATATTTTGAAGTAGAGACACCTATTTTACAACCTATTCCTGGTGGAGCTGCTGCAAGACCTTTCGTTACACATCACAATGCTTTAGACATTCCGTTATACATGCGTATTGCGAATGAGTTATACTTAAAGCGTTTGATTGTTGGTGGTTTTGATGGTGTATATGAGTTTTCTAAAAACTTCCGTAACGAAGGAATGGATAGAACACACAATCCTGAATTTACCGCAATGGAAATTTATGTAGCTTACAAAGACTACAACTGGATGATGGAGTTCACTGAAAAATTACTAGAGCATTGTGCTTTAGCTGTAAATGGAACTACAGAAGCTACTTTTGGAGAACATAAAGTTGACTTTAAAGCTCCATATGCACGTGTTACTATGGCTGATTCTATTAAGCACTTTACTGGTTTTGACATCAACGGAAAGTCGGAAGATGAAATTCGTAAAGCTGCTCAAGACATGGGTATCGAGGTAGATGATACGATGGGTAAAGGAAAGTTAATTGATGAAATTTTTGGTGAGAAATGTGAAGGAAACTACATTCAACCAACATTCATTACTGATTATCCAAAAGAAATGTCTCCATTGTGTAAAGAGCACCGTGATAATCCTGAATTAACGGAACGTTTTGAGTTAATGGTATGTGGTAAAGAAATTGCCAATGCATACTCTGAATTAAACGACCCTATCGATCAACGTGAGCGTTTTGAAGCTCAGTTAAAGTTAGCTGCTCGTGGTGATGATGAAGCTGGTGAGTTTATCGATCAAGATTTCTTACGTGCCTTAGAATATGGTATGCCTCCTACTTCTGGATTAGGAATTGGAATGGATCGTTTAATTATGTATTTAACGAACAACCCGTCAATTCAAGAAGTATTATTCTTCCCACAAATGAAACCTGAAAAGCAAGCTCCTTCTGTTGAATTAAACGACGATGAAAAAGCTGTATTAGCTTTATTAGAAAAAGCTGAAAAAATAGGTTTAAATGAGTTAAAAGCTCAAAGTGGTTTGTCTAATAAAAAGTGGGACAAAACTATTAAAGGACTAACTAAAAACAGTCTTGCTAAAGTTGAAAAAACAGAGGAAGGTTTGTTTGTAGAAATCGTATAAGTTATTTCTGAAACTGAATATAATTAAAAAGCAATCTCGTTTGAGATTGCTTTTTTGTTTGGTTTTTATGCTTATTTAGATAACTTAGCTATAAACAGATATAAGTCAATAAAAAGAACTCATATCTCCAATAACGAAATGTAATTTGAAAAAATGAGCGAATCAAAAGAGACAAACAAGATATTACAAAGAATTTTAGAATTACTTGCCAAAAACGAAGCTCGTATTAGCACGAATGAAATTACTGCGGAAGGTGATGAATTAATTAAGAAGGCTGAAAAAGAAGCAGAAGATGCTTCTAAAAAAATACAATCAACTTTTGATCGGATTCACGATAAACTTTTCAATTTTAATAATATGCTCATAGCTGCATTTCTTGGGTTAAGTAAATTTCCAACTAATAACACAATCTTGAGTCTTTGGATGGCAATCCTGCCTATTGCAAATTTGATTTACTTAATGTTTTTGGAATATTGGCAAATGGAAATTTATAGACACGTTGCGAAGCGAATGGAATGGAATGGGAACTAGACTTAAATAAAGATGTAAAAAAATATGGAAGCATGATTAAACGACAAAATTTAAAGTCATTATTGTCAATTTTTACAACATTTGGACTTTTTATCTTTTTGGTAATTAAAATTTTGACTTATTAAAAATAACAACTAACAATCTATAACGGTGAGTTCTACTATATCCAAATTTAGTTAGAATTGATATTACTAGGGCTAAACCCCAAATTAATGCATAAAAACCTGTAACTGACAGTTATTCAACACCAATAACTAAAATTTTCATATTCGCAGTTTTTTCATAACTTTAAAGAGCTATGAAAAAATTGTTAGAATACCCTCCTTTTCACTTTTTGGTGTGCCTTATTATTGGAATAACTCTTCAGTTTTATACACAGATTTGGCAATATAACCTTCTTTATTTAGGCAGTTCCTTATTAGGTTTTTTAATCATTCTCTATTTTTTAAAAAGATTACAAAAACGAAAAATATTTAGCGTAGTTAGTTTGTTATTGTTTATTCTTATTGGAATTAGCGCTACATATATTCGTAATCCGAAGAATTATACGAATTATTATGCACTTCATTTGACTAACACCTCCTCTTCTATAGTCACTATACAAAAAGTATTAAAACCAGGAAACTACTATACAAAATATGTTGCTAAAGTTTCACAGGTAGATTCTACCAAAACCACTGGATATATTCTTCTAAACATTCAAAAGGATAGTACACGAGCCTCACTAGCTGTAGGTAATCGTGTTTTCATTAAAACTCCCTTTAAAGAGTTAGTTCCACCTTTAAACCCACATCAATTTAATTATAAACAGTATTTAACGAAACAATATATTTACCATCAAGTATTTTTAAACAAGGAACAACTCAAACAACTTAAAGACACTGATTTTTCTCTAGTAGGTTTGTCTGCTAGTATCAGGAAAAAAGTACAGGTCTCTTTAAAAAAGTATCATTTTACTAATGATGAATTTGCTGTGATAAACGCTTTGTTACTTGGTCAGCGACAAGAAATATCCAAAGAGTTATTAAATAGTTATACGAATGCTGGTGCTATTCATATTTTAGCTATTTCTGGGTTACATATTGGTATTTTACTCTTACTCCTCTCCTTTTTGTTTAAACCTATAGAAAAGCTTCCTTACGGAGTACTTATAAAAACCGTTTGTATAGTATTGCTTCTTTGGAGCTTTGCTTTTATAGCTGGTTTATCCGCCTCAGTGGTTAGAGCAGTAACTATGTTTACTTTTATAGCAGTTGGGCAATCATTTAAACGTAAAAAAGTTATAGAATACTCATTAATCAGTTCGATGTTCTTCCTACTTTTGATGAAGCCAATGTTTTTATTTGATGTCGGGTTTCAATTAAGTTATTTAGCAGTTTTTGGCATTATTTGGGTACAACCTTTACTCTACAACCTCTGGAAACCTAAGTTTTGGCTACTTGATAAAAGCTGGAGTTTGTTTACGGTTTCGATAGCAGCACAAGCAGGAATATTACCTATTAGCTTATATTACTTTCATCAATTCCCAGGGCTATTTATCCTTTCAAACTTAATTATCATTCCTTTTTTAGGTGGAATATTATTCTTTGGAATTGTAGTAATACTTTTAGCTACCTTAAATAGCTTACCTCAGTTTATAGCTGACAGTTATGGGATTATTATTTCAACAATGAATCATATTGTCGATTGGGTTTCACATCAAGAAGTTTTTTTATTGAAGGAAATTTCTATGTCTTTAGTCGCTATGGTAGCTTGGTATATTTTTATTATTCTCTTATATAAAGCTTGTGTACATAAAACATTAAAAAGGATTACTCTCTTATTGACTTCAATTATAGTTCTACAAGGGGTTTATATGTATGAAAAACATCAAACCAACAGTAAAAGTGAATTCATTATTTTTCATAAAAGTCGACACTCAGTTCTGGGAAAAAGAAATGGTAAAAAGCTAACAATTTTTAGTTCTTTAAATGATTCTATTCTTTATCAACAAAAATTATTACAATCTTACAGGGTTGGTGAAGATGTTTCTTCTAAAAGTGTTGATTCATTTTTTAACATTATCTCATACAAAAACAAACAAGTTTTAATTGTAAATAGTTTGGGAGTGTATCAAATAAATGGTATTCAAAACCCAATAATTATTCTACAAAACAGTCCTAAGATAAATTTAAACAGACTTATTTATAGGCTAAAGCCTCAACAAATTATAGCTGATGGTAGCAACTATAAATCGTATATTATTAGATGGAAAGAAACTTGCTATAAACAAAAAACACCATTTTGGTATACTGGCCAAAATGGTGCTTATATTTATAAAGAATAGATTTTACATGGCGCTTTTAAAGTTTTTTTCAAACTCTTTCCATGGTGTATTCTTGTAATTATCCTTATTAAAATATGCTAGTATTTTTTCAAATCTTTTTTCTTCTAAGTACCCAGGTACATTTTGTAACAATTGTCTTTCTGCATTAAAAAAAGCTGTTGACGGGTAGCTTAACTGCCCTTTCATAATCGCTGCTGCTAACTGATGATATCCTCTTCTCCCTTGAGCTTCATACTTAAAAGTTTTTCCTTGAAAAGTAATATCGTGTTTTGCTTCTCCGTTTAATTTTACTGGGTAATAATGCGTATTGATATACTCTACAATTGTTTTATTTTTATAAGTGGTTTTATCCATTTTTTTACACCAACCACACCAATCGGTATAAATATCTACTAAAATTGGTTTTGGGTCTTTTTCACTCATTTCCATTGCCTTTTCAAAGCTTAACCAATTTACTTTATCCTGTGCCTTTACCCCTAGTGAAATAACGGTTAAAACTACTACTAATATTATTTTTTTCATACTCCTTAAGTCTCAATAAGTGTTCCAAATTTACAAAAAAACCTGCCAATATTTAAAATTGACAGGTTGTAAAATATTGTTTTAACGTTTATTTAGAGTTATTTAACTCCATGCATTAATTTTTTAATTACTGGATTTAAAGCTATAACTAATAAACCTGCAATTGTTGGTACTATCGTAAAAATTAAAAAGAACGTTGATAAACTGTATTCTTTAGTAATATTTTCGATTTGACCTCCAAATACTGCTGCTAACTTGTTTCCTATTGCAATAGCTAAGTACCACATACCAAACATAAATGCAATCATACGTGCTGGCACTAATTTAGAAACATAAGAAAGTCCTACTGGTGACAAGCATAATTCACCTAATGTATGGAATAGATATGCTAAGATTAACCATACCATACTTACTTTTACTCCATCGGTAATTCCATAAGCTCCAAAAGCTAACAAACCGAATCCGACAGCCATAATAATTAAACCTAAGCCATATTTAACAGCTGCAGACGGATTGTATTTTGAGTCCCACCACTTAGAGAATAAATTAGCAAAGGCTATGATAAAAAATGAGTTTAAAATTGAGAACCATGATACTGTAATCTCTGAAGCTTCTGCAGAAAATTCTGAATATAACATCCACCCTACTAGTGCCCATACACCAAGAAAACAAACTGCTAATACAAAGTTTGATACTGGAATTCTTTTACCTGTTTCCTTTCCTAATAAATACAATACCCAAGTAATAATTATTAAAGGGATTACAGTTAATAGTGTATTTACTATATTAAAAATTGTTTGTGCGTTACCTGTTAAAACTCTATCAACATTATCACGAGCAAAAAGTATTAATGAAGTTGCCCCTTGCTCAAAACTCATCCAGAAAAAAACAGTAAAAAATGCGAAAATAATTACTGCTATCATTCTATCCCTTATAATTTTGGTATATCGTGATATACGAGAAATTGTTAAAAATAAAAAGACTGCTAAACCAAACAATACTGCTACGTACTGCCCATCAAAATCTCCAACTTTTAACGCACCGAAAATATCTATTCCTCCAATTTTTGATAATGGATCATTAATTGCATACCCTAAACCAATTACTGAAGAAATAACGATTAAAATTTTATCTAAGCTAGTAAAAGGGTTTGCTTTGTCATTTTCCTTAGACGTTTCTGTAACAAATATTTCACTACTTTCTTCCTTTTCTTTTGTAGAAGGAACATCACCAATAGTACCAAATAATGGTTTCGCTAACCAAAATTGTAGAGTCCCTAATAACATAAAAATTCCTGCTAAACCGAATCCCCAAGACCAACCTACTTTTTCAGCTAAATATCCGCATAACATCATTCCGAAAAATGCTCCCGCATTAACTCCCATATAGAAAATGGTATAAGCACCATCTTTCTTTTCTGGTAAATCTTTATACATTTCAGAAATAATAGACGTCATATTAGGTTTAAAGAAACCTGTACCTATTACTAATAAAGCCAAACCTACGTATAGCCAAAACTCTGTTTCAATTGCCATAGCAGCATGCCCTAAAGTCATAATTATCGACCCTATAACCACTGCCCAACGATATCCTGTTAATTTATCAGCTATAATACCTCCTAAAATTGGTGTTAAGTACAACAACATTGCATAGGTACCAAATAATGCCCCTGCATTTTCTGCAGACCATTCCCAACCAGGGTTAGCACCAACTGCTGCAGCTGTTAAAAAGTTTATTAACAGTACACGCATTCCATAAAACGAAAAACGCTCCCACATTTCTGTAAAAAACAGGACAAATAACCCAGATGGATGCCCTAGTACCTTAGATTTAAAAAAATCATTTGATGTAACTGAACTCATTATTTTTTGATATATAGTTTACAATAGAAAAAACCTTGATATTAATAATATTACCAAGGTTTATATATAATTATTCTTTTAATTAATTATTACTTGCTTCCTCAACACTGTGTAACAAATCTCTTTCATTGTCTTCAGCACCATGCGTTAACGCTTTTAGTTTTTTAAAGAAAACATAAATTAAAAGTCCGAACAAAATACAGAAAACTGCTATCCCTGTAAAAATATTAAACTCTCCAAACTGTGATGCTGATTCTCCTAGCAAACCTGCAACCTTATTCCCTAATCCTGTAGTAGCAAAATAAAGGCCCATCATTAACGACGCATATTTAGCTGGTGCTAGTTTTGTTACAAAAGATAATGAAACTGGAGATAAACTTAATTCTCCTACTGTATGGAATAAATAAGCTAAAACTAACCAGTACATAGCCGATTCACCTGTACTGTTATGCTCTGCTGTTGCTGCACTCATAAATAAAAATCCAGCCCCCATAATTACAAGCCCCATTATCATTTTGAACAATGATGAAGCTTCTTTTCCTTTTAATTTTCTTTTAGCCCAATAACCTGCCACTAGAGTTCCTAATGTAATAATAAAAAATGCATTTAAGGACTGAAACCAAGACGCAGGAACTTCCCACCCCATTAACATTCTGTTGGTTTTATCTTTTGCATAAATATTCATCAACCCTCCAGCTTGTTCAAACGCTCCAAAGAAAACAATCACCATTAAAAAAGAAAGAATTAACACAATTACTCTATCTTTTTCTATTTTAGTTAATGGTCTCTTCAATGCTTCAATATCCTCTTCTTTTTCTGAACTCCCTAAGAAATCTCCAACTCCTTGTAAGTGTTTCTGACCAAGCAAAAACTGTACAAGACCAAAAAACATACAAATCCCAGCCAATCCAAAACCATAATGCCATCCATACTTTTCTCCTACATAACCTACAATTAAACTTGATAAAAATGCTCCTACATTAATACCAATATAGAAAATAGTAAACCCTTTATCTCTTCTAATATCTCCTTTTTTATACAATCCACCAACCATCGTTGATATATTAGGCTTTAGCATACCTACACCCGCAATAATAAATCCAAGACCAGTATAAAAAGCCCATAATTCCTCAATTGCTAAAATGGTATGTCCAATAACTAATAGTATTGCTCCTAAAACAACTGATTTTTTTTGTCCTAAGAACTTATCTGCAATCCAACCTCCTGGAATTGAAGCTACATAAACTAACATTGTATACCAACCGTATAAGGCTAACGCTTCAGTATTAGACCAACCTAAACCTGCATTTGTTTCTGTTGTTTTTGTAACTAAATATAGTACAAGTATCGCTCTCATTCCGTAATACGAAAAGCGTTCCCACATTTCTGTAAAAAACAGTACGTATAGCCCTGCTGGGTGTCCAAATATTTCTTTCTGCTTAATAGGAGTTGAATTTGCCATATGTTTGGTTTATAAGTTGTTTTTAATAAAGTTAGTCATTTTGGTATACAAGTGTAAACGAGTGTTTCCTCCATAAATACCATGATTCTTATCTGGATACATTCCCCATTCAAACTGCTTGTTTGCTTGAATTAACGCTTCTGCCATTCTATAAGCATTTTGCACATGTACATTATCATCACCTGTTCCATGAATTAGTAAATACTTACCTTTTAATAATTCTGGGTAATTCAATGGTGAATTATCATCATATCCTGCTGGATTTTCCTCTGGTGTACGCATGTAACGTTCTGTATAAATTGTATCATAGAAACGCCAAGTAGTTACTGGTGCTACTGCAATTGCTGCCGCAAACACATCATTTCCTTTTAGTAAACAATTTGTACTCATATGTCCTCCAAAAGACCACCCCCAAATACCGATTCTATTAGCATCTACATACGATAATTTTGCTAACTCTTTAGCAACTGAAATTTGATCTTCAGTTTCATACTTCACTAAATTCATATAAGTAACTTTCTTAAAGTCACGTCCTTTAAAACCTGTTCCTCTACCATCAACACAAACAACTATATAACCGTCTTGTACTAACATTTGGTGCCAATAATCGTTAGAACCGTTCCAGCTGTTTTTTACATTTTGAGAACCTGGTCCTGAGTATTGATACATTAACACTGGATATTTTTTACTTGCGTCAAAATTTGCAGGTTTGATAGTGTACATATTTAAGTCGTTTCCATTTACATTAATTGTAGAAAACTCTTTTTTACTTAAATTATATCCTGCAATAGTTTCTTTTAAAGCGGCATTATCTTTTATAGTTTTTAACACCTTTCCTTCATCATTTCTTAACGTATACACTGGTGGTGTATTTACGTCAGAAAAAGTATTAATAAAGTAGTGCATGTTTTTGCTAAAGGCAGCATTATTTGTTCCTGAAGAGTTACTTAACAACTTCTTGTTTTTTCCATCTAAAGAAACACTATATACTCCTCTATTGATAGCACCATTTTCTACTGATTGATAATAGATAGTTTTCTTATCAGCATTGTATCCGTAGTATGAAGTAACCTCCCAGTTTCCTTTAGTTACTTGATTTAACAATTTTCCATCCTTATCATAGTGATAAATATGGTTGTACCCATCTTTTTCACTTGTCCAAATAAAACTATTATCATCTAAGAAAGTTAAATCATCTGTAATATCTACATAAGCTTTATCAGTTTCATTTAAAACAACAGAACTATTAAAAGTAGTTGCGTCAACAAAATACATTTTTAAATCGTTTTGATGACGATTTAATGTTCTAACAGCTAATATATTTGGGTTGTTTGTCCAGTTAATTCTTGGAATATACTCGTAATCTCCAACTCTAATTTCAGCCGTTTTATTGGTTTCTAATGAAAATATACGCAAAGCTACTTTGGCATTTTCTTCACCAGCCTTTGGATATTTAAACACATGCTGTGTTGGATACTTTTCTTTTCCATATACGTCCATTGAAAAAGTTTTAACTTTACTTTCATCAAAACGTAAATATGCTAAGTTTTTACTGTCTTTACTCCATTCAAATGCTTTTACGAAACCAAACTCCTCTTCATAAACCCAATCAGTAATACCGTTAATGATTTCATTCTTTTTACCGCTATTAGTAATTTGAATTACGGTATTAGTTTCAGAGTAATCTTTAATAAATAAATTGTTGTCTTTAGCGTACGCTATTTTTTTACTATCAGGAGAAAAAGTTGGCTCTTGAATATCTGTACCAATTAAGTCTAACGATTTTGTAGCGATATCATACACATAAAATGTACCTAAATATGAATGACGGAAAATTTGTTTGAAGTTTGTTCCTAAAATTAATTTAGTCTCATCGTTGTTAAAGCTATATGATTGAAAATATTCTAATCCAGCTAAATCTTTACTATCAACTATAGTTGCTACTTTTTCTAAAGTTTCGTAGCTGTATTTATCTACAGTAGAACTGCCTTCTCCATAATTCAATAGCGAATAAAAATCTCCATTCATAGAATTTAAAGAGTTCATATAATCGGCTCTAAACGTGCCTTTTCGCCATATATCCTCTAAAGAAATATCTTTTTTTTGAGCTTGTACTAGCGAAGATATTCCTATAAACAATAGTAATAATTTCTTCATGTTAAGTTGTTGTTTATCTAAAAAGTTTGCCAAGTTTACGGAAAAATAGCCAAAAATCCCCTCAAAAAAATCATAAAAACCAAATAACACAACCATTTTAACATGATTCACGTATCTTTGAGCCATCAAAAAAGAATTGAGAATGTCTAAAACGATCTCTGGTTTTTCTAAACTTACCAAAGAAGAAAAAATAGACTGGTTGGCAAAAACTTACTTTAACAATCAACCAGAAATTACACAAACTATTACGCAATATTGGAATGTAGATGATAAACTACAACAATTGCATGATGATTTTATTGAAAATACCATTTCTAACTTTTATATGCCTTACGGTATTGCTCCTAATTTTATTATTAACGGACGCAGCTATGTAATACCAATGGTAGTTGAAGAAAGCTCTGTAGTTGCTGCTGCTTCTTTAGTTGCTAAATTTTGGAGTACTCGTGGTGGGTTTAAAACCGAGGTGATTTCTACTACCAAAATTGGTCAAGTACATTTTATATATGCTGGTGATAAGAATGAGCTAAAAAATTATTTCAACCAACAAAAAACTGAATTATACGCAGCTACGGCATCCATTACTAAAAACATGGAAAAACGCGGTGGCGGGATTTTAGATATTAAATTAGTTGACAAGACTGATAAGCTTGCAAACTACTATCAATTACATGTTACTTTTGAAACAAAAGATAGTATGGGAGCCAATTTCATCAACTCTTGTTTAGAAGCTATTGCAAGAACTTTTAGAAAAGGTGATATTGAAATTGTAATGAGTATTCTTTCTAATTACGTTCCTGAATGTTTAGTTAGAGCGGAAGTCAGCTGTAAAGTAGAAGAACTAGGCGGGAAGAATCCTGAAAAATTTGCTCAAAAATTTGAACAAGCTGTTAAGATTGCTGAGATAGAACCATATCGTGCAGTAACACACAACAAAGGTATTATGAACGGAATAGATGCTGTTGTATTGGCTACAGGTAACGATTTTAGAGCAATTGAGGCTGGTGCACATGCGTACGCTTCAAAAGACGGACAATATAAAAGCTTAACCCACTGTGAAGTAAAAAACGGAATTTTTAAGTTTTGGATTGAAATTCCACTAGCACTGGGAACTGTAGGCGGCTTGACTGCTTTACATCCAATGGCTAAACTATCTTTAGACATGATGCAAAAACCAAGCGCACGCATTTTAATGCAAATTATTGCTTCCGCTGGTTTAGCTCAAAATTTTGCTGCATTGCGTGCCTTAACTACCAAAGGGATCCAACATGGGCACATGAAAATGCACTTAATGAATATTTTAAATCAACACAAAGCTACTAATGAAGAAAAAGAAGTTGTAGCTGCCTATTTTGAAGACAGAACAGCCTCACATAGCGCTGTGGTTGAAAAGCTCAACGAGTTGCGTAAACCCAAAGTACAATGGGTAGATTTTTTAAATGAGGAAGGAGTACGTAGTACACTTGCTAATTTAAAAACTGATGCTAAACCTTTATTTGGAAAAATGAAAGGACAACAAATGGTAGAGCATTTAAGCATCGTTACTCAAATTGCTAACGGAAATTGGAATGTTGACATTTATGTTTCAGACGAAAAAACGGCTCGAAGAAAACCGTTCTTAAACTCTGATAGTGAATTACAAATTGGATTCAAAGCTCCTTTTTTATCAGAAGACCCAACTCCTTTGAAGTTTAATTCAATGGAAGAAGCTATTGATGATTTACTTAATCAAGTCCAATTCTTCGAAAAGGTTTTTACTGAAGATCCAAACCGAACAGTTGTACATCCATTTTTTGGAGAACTAGACTATGAATATTGGAAAAAATTTCAAGTAAAACATTTTACACATCACTTTAAACAATTTGGATTAGTATAATGCGACACTACTCTAACGGAAAGTTATTACTCACTGGTGAGTACGTTGTTTTGGATGGTGCAACTTCGTTAGCAGTTCCTACCAAATTTGGACAAGATTTAATCGTTGAACCTATTAAAGAACCACAACTTATTTGGGGAAGTTTTGCACATACAGGAGAATGTTGGTTCGAAGCTTCTTTTGATTTACCTAAACTGAGATTAATTTCTGCAACGTTTAATTCTGATAGGGAAGGAAGTGCTGAGTTTATTGCTGAGACTTTACGAGATATTTTACAAGAAGCAAAACGTTTAAATCCAAAATTTTTAAATACTGAACATGGTTTTATTGTAAAAACCAATTTAACTTTCCCACAAAACTGGGGATTAGGAAGTTCATCAACCTTAATTAACAATATTGCTACTTGGGCAAATGTAAATCCGTTTACCTTACTTTGGAATGCTTTTTCTGGTAGTGGTTACGATATTGCTTGTGCAAAACACAATACACCAATTTTATATCAATTAAAAGTGACTCCGGCTACGCTCAGTCACCAACCAATAGTTAAAGAGGTTAATTTCAATCCTAACTTTTCTGAAGAATTGTTTTTTGTGTATTTAAACCAAAAACAAAATAGTAGAGAAGGGATTGCTCACTATAAAAAACACAAAGAAGAAGCAAAAACATTAATTCCTGAAATTGACAATTTAACTCAAGAATTTTTAAAAGCTAATACTTCTAAAGATTTAGAAAAAATTATTATTGAGCATGAACAAATCATTAGTTCAATTATAAAACAAGACACCGTAAAAGAAAGATTATTTCCCGACTATTTTGGTGAAGTAAAAAGTTTAGGTGCTTGGGGCGGTGATTTTATTTTAGCTACAGGAAATGAAAATACTACAAACTATTTTCAACAAAAAGGATTCAATACGATCCTTCCATATAAAGAAATGATTTTATAAAATTAAGCCTGTCACATCGAGTAAATTTATTGAAGAATGAAATAAATTTGTATCGAGATGATTTAAAAAGGTTCTCGATACAATTTTCTACCGAAAATTACTCGAACTGACATAAAAAGATGAAAAAAGTTATTATTATTGGTGGTGGAGCTGCAGGTTATTTTACTGCAATTAATGCAAAAGAACTTAACCCTGAGTTGGATATTACCATTCTTGAAAAAGGAAAAGAAGTTTTACAAAAAGTGAAAATTTCTGGTGGTGGTCGTTGTAATGTTACTCATGCTTGTTTTGACCCTAAAGAACTAACAAAATTCTACCCAAGAGGTGAAAAAGAATTATTAGGCCCTTTTCATCAATTCATGACGGGTGATACTTTTGAATGGTTTGAAAACCGTGGCATTCCTTTAAAAATTGAAGAAGATAATCGAGTATTTCCAGAAGCTAATACATCACAAGCAATTATAGATTGTTTTCAAAACGCTGTTGATAACCTCGGAATCACAGTGTTAAAAAACCATGGTGTAAACTCCATTTATCAACAAGATAAAAAGTGGATTATCAACACAAAGAATCAAGATTTTGAATCTGATTACGTTGTCGTTGCCGCAGGAAGTAGTAAAAAAGTATGGGATTTATGTAAAACGCTAGATCATACAATTATAGAACCTGTTCCGTCTTTATTTACTTTTAATATTAAAGATAAACGAATTATTGATTTAGGTGGAGTTTCTGTGCCAAATGCTGAAGTAACACTTGTTGGAACGAATTTAGAAAACTCTGGTCCATTACTAATTACCCATTGGGGCTTGAGTGGTCCTGCCATTTTAAAATTATCCGCTTTTGGCGCTCGTATTTTAGCCGACAAAAACTATCAATACAACGTACTGGTAAATTGGCTAGGACAAGATACAAATTCTGTTTTCGAAGAGTTACAAGGACTAAAGAAATCACAGGCTAAAAAACAAGTAATTTTAAAATCTCCTTTTAGTGATATTCCTCGTCGTTTATGGGAACGTTTAGTTGTTGCTTCAGACATAAAAAGCAATCAAAACTGGGCCGATTTAAGTAACAAACAGCTTCAAAAATTAGCTAATCAATTAACAAAAGGATTGTTCAATGCTAACGGACGAACTACCTTTAAAGAGGAATTTGTTACCGCTGGTGGTATCGATTTAAAAGAAATTAACTTTAAGCGTTTTGAAAGCAAAAAACATAAAAACTTGTTTTTTGTGGGCGAAGTGCTAAATATTGATGCCGTTACCGGTGGCTTTAACTTTCAAAATGCTTGGACAGGTGGTTTTATTTGCGCCAATGCGATTGCTGAATAAAAAATCATTTCGAACAAAGTCTTAAAAGTTCTTCGTTCGAAATGACTTTACTTTTTTAATCTTCGTCTTCTCCTTCTTCTTCGTAACAGTTAAAAATGATAGAATATCCGTACTCTACAGCTTCTTCATATAATTCTTTTTGTTCATCATCTTCTACATCATCCACAGAATCTAACGTAAAATATTCGTCTTCTATTTCAACTACTTTCCAGTCTTCATTTTTGATGTAAAATTTCGCTAATCGCATAGCTCCTTCAATATCTTTATAATCGATATATAAGCTTACGTAAGCTCCGATAACTTCATCGTAATGTTCAGAAGATTTTTTAGGTTTTGCTAAGGCATTAATTAAAAACATAGGTCTATTTTTTTTACTGTTAATTAAGCTAATTCTCCTCTGTGAGGTTTTAATGCATCTCTAAAGATTTTCATATTTTCTTCATTAACCACTATAAAGGCTATGGTGTGCATTTCGTTTAAAGATACAAAATTTACTTCATGGTAAGGCAAACTATCCATCTGAGCAAATTCTTTTAAATGTATGCAATGGTGTTTTGCTGTTTCCAATCCATCAGGACCTTTAAAATCCCAAATCAGTTTAATTTTTCTCATAGAACAAAAATACCTAATTAAAAATTCATTAGCACAAGTGTAAGCGAAATTCTATCTTTACGGCAAAATTTTTATACGTTGAATACATCAGATTTCTTATTTCTTTCTCAAGATAAAAAAGTAGATAGCCTAACCGTTACATGGCAAACACCTAGTAATATTGCTTTGGTAAAATACTGGGGGAAAAGTGAGCCTCAAATTCCTAAAAATGCCTCGATAAGTTTTACATTAAACAATTGCCACACGACTACAAAAATTGAGTTTACAAAGACATTACCAAAAAATAAAGCAGAATTTGAGTTGTTTTTTGAAGGAAAAAAGAAAGATGATTTTAAGCCTAAAATAGCCAAATTCTTTGAAAGAATTCAAAAATACTGTACGTATATTTTAGAGTATAACATGGTTATTTCTTCTGAAAATTCTTTTCCTCATAGTAGTGGTATTGCTTCTTCTGCAAGCGGAATGAGTGCCATTACCATGTGTTTAATGAATTTAGAAAAAGAATTAAACCCGAATTTAACTGATAAATATATTAACAAAAAGGCTTCTTTTTTAGCTCGTTTAGGATCAGGAAGTGCTAGTAGAAGTATCGAAGGACCTTTAGTTGTTTGGGGAAGTCATCCAAAAATTAAAGGAAGTTCAGATTTATTCGGTATAAAATTCCCTTATAAAATTCATCCTGTTTTTGAAAATTATCAAGACGCTATTTTGTTAGTAGACAAAGGAGAAAAACAAGTTTCGAGTACTGTTGGTCACAATTTAATGCACGATCATCCGTATGCAGAAAACCGTTTTACCCAGGCTAATGAAAATCTGGAAAAAATTTCGAAAATTCTTCAAAACGGAGACATCAAAACATTCATTAACCTTGTTGAAAGCGAAGCTTTAACATTACATGCAATGATGTTAACTAGTAATCCATATTTTATTTTAATGAAACCTAACACGTTAGAAATCATCAATAAAATATGGGAATACAGACGAGAAAACGATAGCAATATTTGTTTTACATTAGATGCAGGTGCAAACGTACACGTATTATATCCTAATTCGGAAAAGACTGAAGTTGAAGTATTTATTAAGAATGATTTAGCTGCATACTGCCAAAAAAATCATTATATTTGTGATAGTGTGGGTTTTGGCGCGAGACCTATTTTAACCTAAATTCCCTACTATTATGAGAACTTCAACATTAATAATAGCCCTTTTTATTGGCTTTATAACCAATTCAGTTACCGCACAAGATACTATTTGGTTCGATAAAAACTGGCACGAAACAGCAAAAGGAGAGCATGAGTTTTATAGACCAGCTCCTAAAAGGATGAACGACGGATTTTGGATTGTAGATTACTACAAAGATGGACAGATTCAAATGGAAGGTTTTAGTACAGTGAACACTCCTAACGAAGAAGTCTTTGATGGTTTAGTACTATATTATCACGCAAATGGAAAGCCTTTTCACAGAGCTAATTACAAAAAAGGAAAACTTCACGGAATTCGAAAAGTATATTATGAATCTGGTGAGTTAAAAGAGGAAGGAAAGTATGAGGAAGGTGAAAGAGAAGGTGTATGGAAAACTTTTTACAAAAACGGTAAAATAGAAACAAAAGGTAAATACCGTAATAATGAAAAAGTTGGTGTTTGGAAAACTTTTTACAAAAACGTATACTAGTTTGTAAACTAGTGGTTTTACTCGTATGTTTGCATCGTAATTAAAACACCTATGAAAGGACCCTTATTTTACGCAAAAATATTACTCTTTGGTGAGTACGGAATTATTAAAGATTCTAAAGGATTAGCAATACCTTTTAGTTCTTATAAAGGAGCGTTAAAATCTGCACGAAACTTAACAGGAGAAGCCAAAAAATCAAATGAAAGTTTGGCTAATTTCTACACATATTTGGCTAACTTAAACTCTAATACAGTTTCTTTTGATTTAGATTCTTTGAAAAATGATATTGACGACGGAATGTATTTCGACTCTTCAATACCTCAAGGATATGGTGTAGGGAGTTCGGGTGCTTTAGTAGCTTCTATTTACGATAAGTATGCTAATAATAAAATTACAGTTTTAGAGAACTTAACAAGAGATAAACTTTTAACCTTAAAACAAGTTTTCTCTTTGATGGAATCTTTTTTCCACGGTAAAAGTTCTGGATTAGATCCTTTAAACTCTTATTTAAGTTTGCCAATTTTAATCAATTCAAGAGAACATATTGAACCAGCAGGAATCCCTTCTCAAAAAGAAGGAAAAGGAGCTGTTTTCTTATTAGATTCTGAGCAAATTGGTGAAACTGAGCCTATGGTTAACATCTTTATGAACAAGATGAAAAATGAAGGTTTTCGTAAAATGGTTAGTGAGGAGTTTGCAACACATACCGATGCTTGTATTGAAGACTTTTTACAAGGGAATGTTAAGTCGTTGTTTGGCAATGTTAAAAAATTATCAAAAGTAGTTTTAGCCAACTTTAAACCTATGATTCCAACAGCTTTTCATAAAGTTTGGGAACAAGGTATACAAACCAACGACTATTACTTAAAACTTTGTGGTTCAGGCGGTGGAGGTTACATCTTGGGTTTTACTGAAGATTATGAAAAAGCAAAAAACAGTTTAAAAGATTACAAATTAGAGTTGGTGTATCGCTTTTAAAATGCTACTATGAGTACATTTAAAAATAATACATTTTTCTTAAAAATATTTAGCCTTTTATCTGTCATAAGAGGTTACAACATTTTAGTATTAATAGCAGCTCAATATTTGGCTGCTATTTTTATTTTCTCTGATACGAAATCAGTTAAACCTGTAGTTTTTGACTGGCATTTGCTCTATTTAGTTATTGCTACCGTTTGCGTAGTTGCTTCTGGGTATATTATCAATAATTTTTACGATAAAAAGGCCGACATTATTAACAGACCTATAAAAACAGGATTAGATTCTTACGTAAAACAAGAAACTAAATTGACTTTATATTTCACACTAAACTTTATTGGTTTTTTCTTCGGATGGTTGGTATCATGGCGCGCAGCCTTGTTTTTTTCAATATATATTTTTGGAATTTGGTTCTACTCTCATAAGCTAAAAAAACATCCGTTAATAGGCTTAATAACTGCCACAATATTAACCATACTTCCTTTTTTTGTGATATTTGTACACTATAAAAACTTTTCTAAAGTAATTTTTGTGCATGCTATCTTTCTTTTTTTAGTCATTATGATTCGTGAACTCATGAAGGATTTAGAAAATATTAAAGGAGCTATTGTTAATAATTACACTACTTTTCCTGTAAAATATGGAGAACAGAACACCAAAAAACTAATCATTTTACTAATGGTATTGACTTTAGTTCCAATCGGGGTTTTATTTAATTATCCTGCTATTGAGTATATGAAGTACTATTTTTATTTAGCTGCTATTACCTTAATATTTGTTGGTTTTTATACATGGAAATCAACAAAAAACAATCAATATCGATTGGCTCATAACATTTTAAAAGTATTATTATTAATAGGTGTTTTTAGCTTATTATTTATTGATAAATCTTTAATCGTAGATAAAGTAGTACAGGTTTTAGATTAAAAACCAAATAATTACTGTAACTTTGCGCACTTTTTAAAATTTAATTATGAATTCAAAAAACTCGTCGAGAGGACGACAAGCTGGACGCAACAGCAATCCTCAAGAAAAAAATCAATTCAAAAAAGATTTCAGAAAACCTAAAAGTAATAAACCTGCTCAGAAAAAAACTGAGAGTACTGGTATTCGTTTAAACAAATTCATCTCTAACTCAGGAATTTGCTCTCGTAGAGAAGCAGATACTTACATTGAGCACGGAAGTGTTTCTGTTAACGGGGAATTAGTTACCGAAATGGGGTATAAAGTACAGCCTGGTGATGAAGTTCGTTTTGACGGAACTTTAATTTCTATGGAGCAGAAACGTTACGTTTTATTAAACAAACCTAAAAATTACATTACTACTATGGAAGATGACCGTGGTCGTAAAACTGTAATGGAACTAGTAGGAAACGCTACAAAAGAACGTATATACCCTGTTGGAAGATTAGACAGAAATACTACTGGATTATTATTATTTACTAACGATGGTGAGTTGGCAAAAAAATTAACGCACCCTAAACATAATGTTCGTAAATTATACCATGCTTCTTTAGATAAAAAATTAAGCATTGCTGATTTAGAAAAATTACGTGGTGATGTAATTATAGAAGGCAGAAAAGTATTTATTGATGCTGTTTCTTATGTTGAAGGCGAACGTAAAACTGAGGTTGGTATTGAGATTCACTCTGGTAGAAACCGTATTGTTCGTAAGATTTTTGAACACTTCGGATATACCGTTACAAAACTAGACAGAGTTATCTTTGCTGGTTTAACTAAAAAGAATTTACCTCGTGGTAGATGGCGTGAATTAACACAACAAGAAATTAACACATTACAAATGTTGTAAAATAAAAATCCCGAGTTTAACACTCGGGATTTCTTTTTGATTATTTCTTTGGTTTTTTATGGTCTTCCTGTACCTCTTCATCTCGATATTTACAACATTCATGTAAATTGTCATAGGCTTCTTTAGTTGCTTTAAACTCTTTCGTATCATGCCCTACACCTGCCACACTTTTCTTAACCGTTTCTGCAGTTGTTTTACGTTCATCTATAATTAAGCTTAATTTATGAGTGTTTACATCCCATTTTGCAAATTTTACTCCTTTAGTTTTTAATGCTGCTTTTTCTATACGTTGTTTACACATCATACAAACACCATCTACTTCGAAAGAAGTTTTGGCATTTTTTTTCTGAGCAAATGCTGATGTACTTAAAAGCAAAACAACTGCTAATAATATATTTTTCATAAGTTCTTTGTTTTTATTTATTGAATTAATTAATCTATTTTAAATCGTAATCCTGCGTAGAAGTTACTTCCAAAAACTGGTGCATATATAATAGTGGTATCAAAATTTGCTCCAAAAGGATTATCACTTCCCAGTATAGGATTTTTTTGTTTGTAATTTGTAATGTTTTCTGCTCCAGCATACATTTCAAACTTTTTTGAAAACACTTTTGTTATTTGAGTGTTTAACAAATTATAGCTATCTGAATATGTTGGCAACTGGTTGTTTGTATTAGGTAATCGTTGCTCTCCTATCCAGTTATAGGTTACGTCAAATTTCCAGCTAGCATCGCTTTCCTCCGTTTTAGTTTCGTAAGATACGTTGGCAAAAAAACGATGTTTTGCTTGTAAAGCTTTCGCTAAGTTTCCTGATTTATAATCTGTAGAAACATCATAAAACTTATACGAGAATCGAGCATTGAAATATGGAATAATATTTTGATTCATTTCTATCTGGAAGCTATTTGCTATACTTTTCCCTTCTAAATTATAAAAAGAAATTTCTTGTGGATTCTCCCAATCAACTACTACTTGGTTTGAAAAGTTTGTTTGATAAAAATCAAATGTAACATCTCCTTTTCTTCCAAATAATTTATATCCTTGCAAAAACGACACCCCATAATTCCAAGCCTCTTCTGGGTCTAAACCATAAATATTTCCGCCTGTATTTTCAATAGTAATCGCTCGTGATGAAGCAAAAAGCTGTTGATTCTCTGCAAAAATATTAGCACTTCGTTTTCCTCTTCCTACAGAAGCTCTTAACACTGCTCTTTCCCAAGGAACATAACGCATGTGCAATCTTGGTGTTACAAAAGTTCCTAATAGGTTATGATGATCTAATCGAACGCCTGCTGTAACGCTTAAATTATCTGCATTATCATAAGCATATTCAAAAAAAGCTCCTACAGAGTTTTCTTTTCTATTAAAATTCGGAGACAACATCTCACTAATAAACTCTTCGTAGTTATCATAGGTAAAGCTAGCACCTGTTTTGAATTTGTTACGAGTATCTCCGATAATAGAGCTAAACATAAAACTGCTATAAAAGCTTTGATGCTGAATATTGTAATCTCTCAATCCAAAATATGAATCTTGTTTATGATTACTATACGCTGCTTGAAAGCCCATATTTTGAAATGGCATATCAGGAAATACGTAACCTACTTTTACAGAAGTATCAAAACGTTTGGTTTTAATTTCGCTTCCCCAAACAGTAGTTGATCCTTTATCTATTTCTCGGTTAAAACCAACTTCCCCTACTTGTTTTGAATCGTCTAAATACCTAAAATTGATAAAACTTACCCAACCTTTTTCGGCATCAGTATATTGCCAACGATTCATCACATTAATTTGTTCTGCTAATGGATTGTCTAAAAAGTTATCCTTGTTTTTATCAAATTTTTCTCCTCTATAATTACCATGTACATACAAACCTGTTTGCCATTTTTCACTTACTTTTTGATTGAAATGCGTATTGAACTCTAACCTACCTCCTGCTGCTCCATAAGCGTTAAGGTAAAATTTATGATTGGTTGATGGTTTTACTAACTCAGTATTTATTTGACCTGAAATACTTTCAAAACCATTCACAACACTTCCTGCGCCTTTAGTTATTTGAATACTTTCTACCCAGGTTCCAGGTGTAAATGTTAATCCGAATGCTTGTGCAGCTCCTCTAATTGACGGAATATTTTCTTGAGTAATTAACAAATACGGACTTGTTAATCCTAACATTTGAATTTGTTTCGTTCCTGTTAAAGCATCAGAAAAGTTAACGTCTATTGACGGATTGGTTTCGAAACTTTCTGACAGATTACAGCAAGCCGCTTTTAACAATTCATCACTATTTATAGTTACTAAGTTTTGTGTTTGCAAATACGACCGTTGGGTAGAGTTTCTTTTCGCAGAAACCGCAACCTCTTCTAACGTGTTACTTTCTGTTAAATAATGACGAACAGGCGTTAAACTATTAACTATTATTGTATCTGTTTTATAACCAACAAAGCTTATTACCAACTTTTGATACTCTTTTTTATATGGAATACTAAACGTTCCTGTTTCATTAGTGGTTGTTCCTACACTTGTATTTAACCAATACACATTGGCTCCTAATATTTCTAAATTATTATTATCTTTTATCACTCCCTTTAACTCTTCTTGAGCAAAAAGTGATAGAGAAATCAGTAAAAAAATACTGATTATAAAGTTTTTTCTCATTGTTTATTTTATCATACTACATTATACAATTCTTATTTTTTTAAGTAAGAATTGTAAATCATATGATAAAGACTTCGTGAAGTACCTGTATATTATAAAACAGTTTGGGTGGTATATAAAATTCATGTGGAACAAACTGTTTTTCTAAATCTTGAAATAACAGACTGTTAAAAACATATGAAGTAACCGCTGTAGCAACCTTTATAAAGGTTATTTTTTCTACAGACGATTTTTGAATTTGAGTTTGCCCTTTTATAAGCTCTGCATCATCTTTACAACATGATGCTTCTATTGCTTTACTCTCGCAGCTATCTTCTTCTACATCATCACAGCTAGCTACACTTCCTACATAAGAAACAGCCACTAAAAAATCACCACAAAAATGCTTTTCTACATTAAATGAGAATGTAGATAGCAACACTGTTATTGCTAAGGTTATAGCTGTTATTTTAGAAAAATGTTTCTTCATGCCTTGCAAAGGTACAAATTTTTAAAACTTTGTTTTTTAATTTCCTTTAACTTCTATTTATTTAATGTTTTTAGTAAAAAAACAATTTCATCATCTTTATATGTAAAAATAAACCTTTAGCACAACAAAAGCCCGGATAGCAAATAATATTATTTGACCTACAAAATAAAAAAACCTTTTCTTTTTTACTTAAATACTTTAAAACAATTGTTCTAACATCCTTTCATTTAATTTACTTAGTTTAAAACCATGTATCTTTTAAAGTAAGTGATGCTACCTCATACTTTTCATCTTCTGGAGGGAGAAATCCTTCTCCTTTTTCATTGGTAAGCATGTACACAACTTTATCATTAGCAAAGGTAAATTCATACCATTTGTTAGCAAGTACCGCTTCTTTTTCTCCAAAAACACATGGACTCCAATTCTTATGCGTTCTTTTATTAAAAATTTCTGAATCCTTAGGCCTTTTAATATCCGGAGCGTAGTACTCTTCGTCTTTCCAATATTGTTCTCTTTCGGCTTGTTGTTCTGGAGTTACTTCTGGGGTAGGAATACCACAACTGTAATATAACGGTGGCGGAAATCCTTCTGCTTTTCTGCGTTCAAAATCTTTTTGACGATACGGATCAAAAGCATCTCCTGGTGGCAAAGAACGGTTTTTATCCATATACCAAACGTAAAAAGATAGTCTATCCATAACTCCTGTGACAGATAATATAAATCCTCCAAATTTTACGTTTGTGTATGGAGCTACTAAAGTTGGAACTGATATTTTTCCTTTATGAGTTAAAATTAAAATAACTTCTTTAAAATAAACAATTGCAGGAGTATTTGACCAATAATTAGGATAAGAAAAAAGACCTTGCATTCTATCCATTATTAGTTTTTTATTTTTAAAAATAAATGTTTTTATAATAAAACACAAACCAAACAAAAAAATTGGTGCTGTAACAGGAAAAGGTGCTCCGGTACTAAAACTTCCACCGATTCCAAAATGTAAAATTAAAGAAAAAAGAATAATCCCTCCCCCTGACTTCAAATCCCCTTTTGGGTAATAATAGTCAAAAACAAAATATTCATCATCTACATGTAGATATCCTTCTTCACCTTTTAAATGTATTAACTTTAATTTCTCTGGGATTCTTACAATTTCTAAAAGAAATGCCTTTTTAGTTTTTTTCCTTTTATAAGTAGCTACTTTATTTTTATCTAACTTTATATCAATCATTCACTTTTTTCTTAAAAGGTTTATCTTTCCATGCCTCTTTAGATAATAATTTAGGAAGTATATTTATTGCTACCGGCCCCTGATAATTGGAATATTTTTTAATAACCTTTCTTATCAATACTTTCTGCTTAAAACCATGTATCTTTTAAAGTAAGTGATGCTACTTCATATTTTTCATCTTCTGGAGGAAGAAACCCTTCTCCTTTTTCATTGGTAAGCATGTATACAATTTTACCATTAACAAAGGTAAATTCATACCATTTATTAGCAAGTACCGCTTCTTTTTCTCCAAAAACACACGGGTTCCAACTTTTATGGGTTCTTTTATTAAAAATTTCTGAGTTTTTAGGCCTTTTAATATCCGGAGCGTAGTACTCTTCGTCTTTCCAATATTGTTCTCTTTCTGCTTGTTGTTCTGGAGTGGCTTCTGGAGTAGGAATACCACAACTGTAATATAACGGTGGCGGAAACCCCTCTGCTTTTCTACGCTCAAAATCTTTTTGACGATACGGATCAAATGTTTTACCTGGTGGTAAAGGTCTGTTTTTATCCATATACCAAACAAAAAAAGATAATTTACTTTTAACCTCTATTCCTGCTAAAATAAATCCATTAATTCTCCAATTAGAATATGGAGCCATTAATGAAGGAGCTCCCATTTTTCCTTGTGGTGCATTAAGAAAAATAGCGTCTTTAAAATTTACTATCACTGGAGTATTTGACCAATAATTTGGGTATGAAAATAAACCACCTAGTCTATCCATAATTAATTTTTTCTCTTTAATTGCCAAAGGTTTAATCATGAAAGATAAGCCTACAAGAAAGATTAATCCTGTAATCCAAAAAGGACCAGTTACTAAACTACCCCCTGCCCAGAAATGAAGTATAATTGAAAAGATAATTATCCCTAAGCCTGTTTGCAAATCTCCTTTAAAATCATAATAATCGAAAACATAATACTCATCATCAATCCTAATAAAATCTTCTTTAAAATCAGAGTATCTATCTTTTGGCCTTTTTTCTATTTCTAGGAAAAGAACCTTTTTATGTTCTTTTCCTTTAAAAGCAGTTATTTTATTTTTGTCTAACTTTATATCAATCATTTACTTTTTTCTTAAAAGGTTTATTTTTCCATGCCTCTTTAGATAATAATTTAGGAAGTATGTCTATTGCTACTGGTCCTTGATTATTGGAATATTTTTTAATAACCTTTTTTACCAGTACTTTTAGTTTAAAACCATGTATCTTTTAAAGTAAGTGATGCTACCTCATACTTTTCATCTTCTGGAGGGAGAAATCCTTCTCCTTTTTCGTTGGTAAGCATGTATACAACTTTACCATTAGCAAAGGTAAATTCATACCATTTGTTAGCAAATACCGCTTCTTTTTTTCCAAAAACACACGGGTTCCAACTTTTATGCGTTCTTTTATTAAAAATTTCTGAATCCTTAGGCCTTTTAATATCCGGAGCGTAGTACTCTTCGTCTTTCCAATATTGTTCTCTTTCGGCTTGTTGTTCTGGAGTGGCTTCTGGAGTAGGAATACCACAACTGTAATATAACGGTGGCGGAAATCCTTCTGCTTTTCTACGCTCAAAATCTTTTTGACGGTACGGATCAAAAGCATCTCCTGGTGGCAAAGGACGGTTTTTATCCATATACCAAACGTAAAAAGATAATTGACTAATAACGTCTACTATAATAAAGACAAAACCATTTATTGACCAATTAGAATAAGGGGCCATTAGTGTTGGGGTACCCATTTTTCCTTGTGCCGCATTAATAAAAATAGCATCTTTAAAATTTACTATCACTGGAGTATTTGACCAATAATTTGGATATGAAAATAAACCACCTAGTCTATCCATAATTAATTTTTTCTCTTTAATTACCAAAAGTTTAATTATAAAAGATAAGCCTACAAGAAAGATTAATCCTGTAATCCAAAAAGGACCAGTTACTAAACCACCCCCAGCCCAAAAATGAAGCACCACTGAAAATATAATTATACCTAATCCTGTTTGTAAGTCTCCTTTAAAATCATAATAATCAAAAGCATAATACTCATCATTAATACAAATAAATTCTTTTAAAAAAGAGGATTTTATATCATAAGGTTTTTTTGCTATTTCTAGAAAAAGAACTTTTTTATGTTTCTTTCCTTTAAAAGTAGTTATTTTATTTTTGTCTAACTTTATATCAATCATTTACTTTTTTCTTAAAAGGTTTATTTTTCCATGCCTCTTTAGACAATAATTTAGGAAGTATGTCTATTGCTACTGGTCCTTGATAATTGGAATATTTTTTAACAACCTTTTTTACCAGTACTTTTAGTTTAAAACCATGTATCTTTTAAAGTAAGTGATGCTACTTCATATTTTTCATCTTCAGGAGGAAGAAATCCTTCTCCTTTTTCGTTGGTAAGCATGTATACAACTTTACCGTTAGCAAAGGTAAACTCATACCATTTGTTAGCAAGTACCGCTTCTTTTTCTCCAAAAACACATGGACTCCAATTCTTATGGGTTCTTTTATTAAAAATTTCTGAATCCTTAGGCCTTTTAATATCCGGAGCGTAGTACTCTTCGTCTTTCCAATATTGTTCTCTTTCTGCTTGTTGTTCTGGAGTGGCTTCTGGAGTAGGAATACCACAACTGTAATATAACGGTGGCGGAAACCCCTCTGCTTTTCTACGCTCAAAATCTTTTTGACGATACGGATCAAATGTTTTACCTGGTGGTAAAGGTCTGTTTTTATCCATATACCAAACCATAAATGACCAAAATCGATAAGGTGCATAATTATTTATGTGATAGTTTGTTAAAAAAGAAGTTTGTCTTAATTTTAAAATTAGAGCCCCATAACTTCCTTTTCCTCCAATGACAGCCACTAAATCTTCAAATTTAGTTGTTATTGGCTTTTTAAGTAAATAATCTGGATAACTTATCAATCCTTGACTTCTATCTAAAATAAACTTCTTTTTATTTCTTTTTAAATAATGAAATATTATATAAATAATTCCCATTAACATGGGACTTGAATAAAAGTAAAGAGCTTTTCCTCTTATATTCAATAATAAAATACTTAATAAACCTAATAAAAAAGCTCCACCTCCAATATAAAGATAAAATACCATATCATGTGGATTATACACATATATACTATCATTCGATTTTAATATCTTTTTACTGTACGTCTTCGAATAATCGATATCTTCATTTTCTGGAGAATTAATAATTTCTATTCTTATTTTTTTAAACACCCTTTTTTCTTTATTCAAATCAACAACATTTTTCGGGTTTAATTTTATTTCCTCCATGCCTCTTTAGATAATAATTTAGGAAGTATGTCTATTGCCACTGGTCCTTGATAATTGGAATATTTTTTAACAACCTTTTTTACCAGTACTTTTAGTTTAAAACCATGTATCTTTTAAAGTAAGTGATGCTACCTCATACTTTTCATCTTCAGGAGGAAGAAATCCTTCTCCTTTTTCGTTGGTAAGCATGTATACAACTTTACCATTAGCAAAGGTAAATTCATACCATTTATTAGCAAGTATCGTTTCTTTTTCTCCAAAAACACATGGACTCCAATTCTTATGGGTTCTTTTATTAAAAATTTCTGAATCCTTAGGCCTTTTAATATCCGGAGCGTAGTACTCTTCGTCTTTCCAATATTGTTCTCTTTCTGCTTGTTGTTCTGGTGTAGCTTCTGGGGTAGGAATACCACAACTGTAATATAACGGTGGCGGAAATCCTTCTGCTTTTCTGCGTTCAAAATCTTTTTGACGATACGCATCAAAAGCATCTCCCGGTGGTAAAGGACGGTTTTTATCCATATACCAAACGTAAAAAGATAATTCACTATTAACATCAACTGTTGATAATGTAAAACCACCAAATTTAACATTCGTGTATGGAGCTACTAAAACTGGGACTGCCATTTTCCCTTTGTAGGCAAAAAAAAGAGCTGCTTCTTTAAAGCGAATAACTACTGGTTTATTAGACATATAATTGGGGTACGAAAATAACCCATCCATCCTTGATAAAATTAGCTTTCTATTTTTGACAATGAATGTCTTAATAATAAAACACAAACCGAACAAGAAAATTGGAGCCGTAATAGGGAAAGGAGCTTCAAAGCTAAAACCTCCACCAACCCCAAAATGAAGTATAATAGAAAATAATATTATACCCCCTCCCCACTTAAGATCATCTTTAAAAACATAGTAGTCAAAAGCATAGTATTTATCATTTAAGCAAAGAAAATAATCAACATCCTTTAAATTAATTTTATAAGGAGAAGTCCTTATCTCTAAAGGTTCAGATTTTTTAGTTTTTTTTCTTTTATAGGTAGCTACTTTAGTTTTATCTAGCTTTATATCAATCATTCACTTTTTTCTTAAAAGGTTTATCCTTCCATGCCTCTTTAGATAATAATTTAGGAGATATGTTAATAACTACATGTCTTGGTAGCCTGTGTCTTTAAACACTTTTTAACAAACCTTTCTTATCAATACTTTCAGCCTAAAACCATGTATCTTTTAAAGTAAGTGACGTTACTTCTTATTTTTCACTTTCTTGTTGTATAAACCCTTCTTCCTTTTCTGTGCCAAAAACAATTAATTTTCTAATTTTTCAGTTTTAATAATTTTTCCTTTTTCATCATATACCATTGCTTTTTCTATTTTACGTCCTTTTTGGTATTTTTTATAGAGTTTTAATTTACCATTCTCATAATACCATTTTTCTTCTCCATGTTTATCTCCTTCTTCATATTCAATTACTTCATCAAATGTCCCCTCTTTAAAATATGACACCCATTTACCATGTTTTAAATTATTTTTATAACTTTTTATAAATTCTAAAGAGTGATTATCATTATTATAATATTTTGTTTCCTTTATCTTATTCCCTTCTTTATCATATTCAAAAACCTCATTTTTATGTCCATTCCTATAAAAAGATTGCATACCAGTAGTTAAGCCATTTTTCTTTTCAAAAAAGAATTTTATTTTATTATCTGTATACCATGCCCATTTCCCATTTTTCTTTTTATCTAAATATTCTCCAGATCGATATAATGTTCCATCCTCATTGTAAGTTTTCCATTTAAATGATGTTAACTCTTCATTTATCAACCTACCTTCTATATCATATTCTTTAGTCCATTTATAAACTCCTGTTCCTTCTCCATAACCTACTTTGGCTTTTTTGGAATTATCATGATACCTTATTATCTTACCCTGTACATTTCCTTCTTCATTGTACATCGCTACCTCAAATAACTGACCATTTTCATGATATTTTTTCCACTCTCCATTTTTTTTATTATTAAAATATTTTCCTTTCTCTTGTAATTTACCATTCTGGTAATATGATTTCCACTCACCTAATAAATCGCCCTTTTCATTTTTTAAACATTGCTCTTTTAACTGACCGTTAGGATAGTATTCTATATGTTCTTTTTCTACTTCATCAATAGTAGTTTCAATAATACTCTCTTCAATTATATCATCTTCTTGAGCAAATACAATGCTTGGTATTGCTAACAATAAAAAATTTAAAAATAATGTTTTCATTTTGTTTATTAATTTTACCAACCTCCAATACGTTCACGCTCTGCTTGCTGTTCTGGTGTAGTTTCTGGTGTTGGTATGTTACTTGGAAATAATGGTTTTGGAAAACCTGCTGATTTTCTACGCTCAAAATCTGCTTGCCTGTACTCATCAAAGGCAGTACCCGGTGGCAATGGACGGTTTTTATCCATATACCATAGATAAAACGACAAATCTTCGTAGCAATTATTACCTAACGTGCATAAAAACAAAGAGTATGTTTTATCTGGCCTTACTATTTGGAGATTAAATGCTCCTCCTCCTTGTACACTAGGGCTAGACATTGAAAAAATAACCTTATCAATAGGCATGGTAATATTTTGATGCCACATAAAGCCAGGAAAAGTGACTAAACCATCCTCTCGATTCCAAAGAGACTCTTTATATGGCATGGTATAATAATAAATTGCAAAAAACAAAAACCCTAAAAAAAATAATAAAGTTACCAAAATAAATATTACACTTTCTTCATCAGATGTTGTATAGGTAAATAAAAAGCTTACAAAAAGTAATAAAAAAACTCCCCCCCCCATATTGGTAGGATTTTTGGGGCTGTTGGGGTTTGTAAAAACTTGTCATTCGCATAAGGAAAGTTTTCTGAATTTACATGGTTTTTACTTACTACTTCTTTATTGTGCGTAATTTGCATGGAAAGCATTCTGCTAAATCCTCCTTTTTTTACTTTTTTATCACCATGCTTATATTCAGTATGCGTAACTTTTCTTTTATAATCAAAAGTTTTTTCTACCATGGTTTATCCTCTTTTAAATTAGCTAGGGTGTCAAACACTAAATCTTGTTTATCAATATTCTCTTTTCCTGAACTTGAATAAATACTACTACGCAAACTAAACTTGGCTCCGATATATCTTTCTGGCTTGTTACGTAACGGATGTGGAAAATAATGATTGTTAGCTTTGTCAATACGCATTCTTATCGCCAATACTATTTCTAAATCTTCTTGTTTAATAAGTTTTCTTTTTTCTAAGATTTCTGTCTACACAGAAATGACAGTTCCTTTTACCATCCACCTATACGTTTACGTTCTGCTTGCTGTTCTGGTGTGGCTTCGGGTGTTGATATTTTACTTGGATATAAAGGTTTAGGAAACCCTTCCGCCTTTCTACGTTCAAAATCTTGTTGACGATATCGATCAAAAGCATCTCCTGGAGGCAAAGGCCTATTTTTATCCATATACCAAATAGTAAATGCCCAATAGTTCTTTATGTTATATTCCGTTAATAAACCTCCAACTCTATCTTTACTTTTACTTGATACAAAAGCTAACATACCACTAATAACTCCTGGACTAGAATTTATATGCTTAACCCTTGCAAAACCAGAACTAAAAGGAATAGTTACTGTACTTCTAAAATTTCTAGGCATAACTATAACCCCATTCATCCTATCAAAGACTAAGTATTTAATAGGTGCAACAAAACCATAGATAACCGTTACAACTCCTGGGATTCCAAAAATCGTCAGTATTATAATTTTTGGCCAAAAATCGTCACTCTTAAAAAAGAAAGAAATTATTATTGGTACAATTATTAACACTATACCAATACCCCAAGACATCCAGCCTCTTGCTGTTCTTTTTTCTTTGTAAAACAAATCGTTGGCTTCCTCTATAAAATACTTATTACTTTCTACTGTTTCTTGCGTAATACCTTTCGGTTTCTCTTTAATTGTCTTTGATAAGTACTCCATTATCTTTTCCAAGTATTAGGGTTATACACTTCATCTTCAGTTCCAATTCTAATATTTGTTCCCCACACTTCATCTAAAACATCATTAATCCTATCCGCTATAATCATATCACCTGTAGGAGCTACCCAATCGGTAGCTGATAATTTATACCCCATATAACGGTCATTACCATTTTTATGTGGCCAATATTCATTTAACTGTTCGTTTATAATGGTTCTACTTA
Organism: Tenacibaculum gallaicum; assembly: GCF_003387615.1. Classification (GTDB taxonomy): domain Bacteria; phylum Bacteroidota; class Bacteroidia; order Flavobacteriales; family Flavobacteriaceae; genus Polaribacter; species Polaribacter gallaicus. Next base: position 69,920 of record NZ_QUNS01000007.1, read on the forward strand.
TAAATACAAATTCTGAGCTTAAAGAAATTTTATTAAGAATAGCCTTGGATAAAGTATACGAAACTTCAAGCACATCTGCTCCATTATCATCTGAAGTAACTTCTACTTTATCAGCAATCAACATTTCATCTGAACTTGAAACTTCTTTAGTACCTTTTACAAAAAGTCTCATCGCAAAATCAAAGCTACTCTTATTGTATAAGAATTTACGTAAGTGTACTTTTAGAGTTACTTTTTTTACTTTTTTATACTTAACTCCCGCACTCAATTGAATTGCATCTCTTATATAATCTCCCCAAGATTTATCTGGTTTATCTTCGTAGAAAAATTGTGTAACATTTTCTTTTACACGATAGCTAATTAATAAATCATATAATAATTGTGAAGCCTTTTTAAAATCACGCCACTCTTTAAAATCGCTCTCCACCAGACGATCTCGTTCATTATATATTTGCTGTATATAAACAGAAGGAGCTTCATTTCCTGCAACTAATTGATGTTCGCTTCCTAATACATTATTTTTCAAAAACTTTTCTAGAGGTGTATCAGTAAAGTAAATAGCTAGTGCTACTCCTACCAACACTAAGACAAATAAAATAGCTAATGGCCAAAAAGTTAAAAAACCAAACGCAGCTCCAGTTGCAAAAGCAACAATACTATCTGCCAATAACACCGCACTTAATGCTCCAGTGATTGCCCATGTAAGTGAGGCATCATAATCTCGCGCTTGGTAGGTTTCTATACTATCCCATACACACATAGTAACACCTACACCAGACCCAACAAACCCTGTTATTTTAGATATGTTACCTATTGATCTCACAGCACTTACACTCCCCCCTCCTTTATTTGCTAGCATTTTAGCCTCAGCATAACTGGTTGAAGCAGATATTAAACTTAACACTCCACCTGTAGTATCTATTCCATTTTTAATATTAGCTTGAGAACTTAATTTATTTACACTAACAGCAGTACTTATTACTTCTAAACCTGCCATAAAGGCTCTAAACTTAGGGTGTTCTAGAGCTTTCGTTATCCATTCACTGGCTTTATTACCCGCCCCTTTAATAGGAACTTCAAAACGTTTATTTGCTACAATTTCTTCTGGTGTTCCCTGTAACGCTGAAGCCTTTATCCTTATATGCCTATGTCCACTTCTATAATTTGCTAACTGATCTTCTTCTACCCATTTTGACATATTTAGAAAAAAACCTTTTTTTGAAATACTGTTTTCAAGCTCTTTTCTTTTTATCTGAATAACAACTTCATTTTCGTACTCAAAAGATTTTATATATCCTAAAACTACCTCAAAACTTGATTCTGAAGTTGCATATTTTGCATAACTCTCTGTTATACTTTTAAGAGTATCTATAAATTTTTTAGACAGCGAAAAACCTTTACTAGCATCTAAAATTGTTTCCTGTAATTCTTCTAATTTAACTTTTTTACTTAATAACTTTGAAATTTCATCATCATCATTTTCCAACGTTTTAATATAAAAATCTTTCCAACTATCTTCTTTTCCTGTGTAATCTTTTTTTAGGTCTAAATGTCTATCTTTATCATGCTGATGTGCAGATAAGACCTCTAAATGAGAAGCTAGAATATAATTACCTTCAAATACTGCTTGATTCCCTCCTTCAGTATACAGTGGCAAGTAACATTTATAATAATCATTTGACAAAAAAGTTCCAAAGTCTCCTCTTATGTTTGAAATTACTTTTCGTAACTCTTTTCTTTCCTTAACAGCTAAAATTTTTAATAACTTGTCTTTATCTGTAGTTTCAGCATACTCTTCTTTCATTTTCTCATCATTATAGATAAGTTGATAGGTGGTTAATGCTGTTGAAAAGAGTCCACTTACTTGTTCTTCGTAATCAGAAAAAGTACTAGATCTATTTTCTCCTTTTTCTATTCTAGTAAAAATGTCTTCTTTACTTTGCCCTGTTTGTATAGACTCAATAATCGCTTCATGTTTCTGATGTTTTGTAACAAGTACACTTCCAATATCATTAGCACAACCAATAGGGTCATTTAATGTAACAAACATATCTTCATAAAAGTCATTATTTCCTTCATCTGTTTGTTCTTCTTCATCAACATGAATTTCTCTTAAATCATCTCTAAACTCTCCACCTTGAAGATGATTTTTAAACGAAACTACTTTTACATCTTTATACGAAACTACTTCGTCTGACTCGGGGTTACATCCTACTTCAATGCCTACACAATTAATAGTTTGCATAAACTTTTGCTTCTTTTCATCACTACCGTTAACTTCATTAAAAAAAGCCTTGCTCCACTGAACTGGTGAATAAGCTATGTAATATTCTCCTGGAGTATTTATAGTAATAAATGATCTAGCATTACCTGTAGCTTTTCTTATATCTCCATTATTATCTTTAGTCCAGACAATACCCTTTAATTTTCCTGATTCGTTTACTTGATACTCTTTATATTTATTATTATCACTCTTATTAATAATATAAATATATCCTAGTCTTAAAAATGTACGAGCTAAATAAAAGTTTTCAATTTCTGGTATTTTATTATTAGCTACTTTTACCTCATCAACACTATACTTTTTCTTTCCTTCCAATATACCATCTATATCTATAGCAGTATCTTCGGTAGATTTTTTCTCAAAAAAACCATACCTAAAAAGGTGAAGTTTGATTCCTTTTTTCAAAGCTTCTTTTTTGGGACTTGCTACTGGTTCTGTAACTCCACCTCCTGTACATTCAAAAAAATATTCTGCAATTACTTCTTGATATTCCTTTTCTTGATATTCTACTAATAAATCGTCAGCCATTTTTTGTTTCTTTAATTTTTAGAAGATTCTTTTTCCTTTTCTGTAGCATCTTCAACCTCCCAAGTAACTTCTACTTTTTTATCTTGTACTGTTCCTGTTAATTCTACCACTTCTTCTTCATTTGTGGTTGTACTACCGTTTTCATCAGTAGCTTCAACAGGCTTCTTTACTTTAAACGTAATACTTTCTCCTTCTGGTATATTATACACATAAGCTCGAAGTGTTACTTCTTTTAACACTTTTGATTTACGTATTATATTCTTCTCTTTTAGCCATTGCAAGTTATAAATTCGCGGTTCTCCTTGCTCTTCTTCTTTTAACTTTTCTTGGTTTTCTTCCGCTTCTTTTATTTTACTGTTATGAGCTAATCTATCTACAATGCTAATTTTAGGAAACGGTATCTTGTTTACAGGCATATTAACTGAAGGAACTGGTACAGCGCTACCTACTATGATATTAGCTTCTCCTGCTGTTATTGTTCCTCCATGAGCTGTTAAGTCTCCCAAACATGCTACGGGTTTTCCGTTAATTAAAATATTAGGAAATCCTTGCGCTATGGTATCTGGTGGGCCTACACAGGTACATATACTACCTATAGTGGCCACGGGTTTTCCGTTGGCTAATACATTTGCTTCTCCTTGTGCAATAGGACCGCCCACATGAGGTACGGTTCCACTACACATAGGGCACACGTGCATGCTTCCTACTGTTGCAACTGGTCCTGGCATAATTATTATGTTTTAAAATTACATTATATCAAACTTACCACTTGCTCCTTGTACTACAGTCATCTGTCCTTGCACTTTGGTTTGTTGTCCTTTTAACTCGGCTGCTGCTTGCCCCTCAATTGTAGTATTTTGTCCTTTTATATCAGTATTACTACTTGCTTCTATAGTTATATTCGCACTACTTGTAATACTGGTATCTTTGTCAGCTTGTGCGTTAATTGCTCCTTTTGACAAAATTGAAGTATCTTTTTCTGATGCTGTTTTAATCTCTCCTTTTGCTTGTAGCTCAATGTTCTCTTCTGCAATTATTTTTACATTTTTTGCAGAAAACTCCATAGTTTCAGCAGACTGAACAAATAATGACTTTTCTTTAGTATCAAAGGTTATGATACTTCCATCTTTATCTTTGATGGTTATTTTCTCTTTATCTTTTGTGTCATCTAACTCAATAGTGTGTCCACCACGTGTAATAATACTCTTTCGTACATTTTCTTCATCTCCTCCTGCTCCGTTTTTACCTGTAAACATGCTTCCCATAACAAAAGGACGGTTAGGATCGTTATGCTCAAAACCTACCATTACTTGATCTCCTATTTCTGGTATGAAAACAAAACCTCTATTAGTTTTAGTAAGATCACTGCTTCCTGCATCAGGAGTCATTACACGAATAAAATCTGTTTTTGCGCCAATAGCTTCTTGCCAGTAAAACTGAACTTGTACACGTCCTTTACTTTCTGGGTCTTTATTACTTACCACCGTTGCTACTTGATTGTTAGCTACTGCTGACACTATGTTTTCGTTTAATGGTAAACTTTTTGTATTTGCAGGGATAGCTTCAAAAGTATTAGAATATGCTCCTCCTACATCTGCAAAGTGGCTTATTTGAGTTATAATATATTCTCCATACTGTTTTACAGTATATTTTCCTTCGTCATACTTTGCTGCACTTACTTTTATTACGCTTCCTAAACTTAATCCTTTCGCTCCTCCACTTGCCTTAAGTACATTACCTCCTGCACTTAAACCTTGTAAACGTTTTTGTAAATACTCATCTAATGATGATTTGTCTTGTAAAAACACATCACTTACTCCAAAGTCTTTTACTTCTTTATAAACTTGTTCTGATGCTTTAAGTGCTGTATTTGCTAAATCGTTTAAGCCTTCGTTAGTTGCTTTTAAATCGCCTTCAAAGAATTGATCATTTAACGAATCGTAACTGTAGGTTGCTAAAGTAGGATTGTACGTTTTCGTTTTTATTTGTAGTTCTTTTAAATCTTTACTGTATTCTAGCTCTATTAGCTTTTGACCTTCAGATTCGGGTTTTCCAAAAACAACATCTACTCCATCAAAATAAAACCATTCGTTATATTGATATGCTAATCTTTGCAGGTATTTGTAGTCACTCTCTGCATATTGACATTGGTAAGGAATTACTGTAGTATATGCTGGACTAATCTTGTTTTTTATAGCGGTAGTATCCATGATCTCTGAAACAATACTTCCTAGATCTTTTTCTAACCAAGATTTTTGTTGTTTCCCATTTTCTAGTAAAACTGTCTGAGACAACCCTTTAAGTATTAATTCGCCGTGTAATCCTATTTCACTATGGCGCATTGATACGTCTAATACAACTCCTATAAAGGCTTTACCTGAGACATTGGTGGTAAGCTGTTTTCCTAACCATTCTTTTGATTTTTCTAACGTATAGCTTCCTGCTTCTTCAACAGTTTCTATATCTACTAAAACTTCAAAGGTATGATGCTTGTATAAAAATTGATTAATTGTAATTGTTTTATAGCTCTTTACAAAGTTACCATCAATGGTAATTTGCTTATCTAACGCTTCTTCTTTTATCTTATGCATGGGGGTGTTTTTTCTTTGTTATAGTTAAAACTATCAACGCTTTTTTTGAAACAAAAAAAAGACCTTCTTTTATAAAAAAGAGAAGGTCTTTAATAAATAAATTATATAAAACTAAAAGTTATTTAGTCCTTCTCATTAAGCTACTGGCCAACGGTTATCTAAGTTAGCGTTACCAATAAGTAATTCTTCAGCAGAGAAAGTAACTGTTAATTTCATTGGAACTTCATTGTTTACATCTAAATCTTCTTTGAAATAAACGATGTAAGCATTTTTGAACTCCACTTCTTTCATTTTTGAATCTTCATCTGTTTTCTTAAAAACAATTTTTCCGTCTACAGCTTTAAATTGGCTATTTACCATTGCCTCGATTACAGATGTATCTGATGTAGATTCGATAGTTAAAGTAACTCTACCTCCATTTACACTTGAAGATGGTTTACCTTTTGTATCTGTGTTTCTGTTTAAGCTATACTCAGCTTGTAATACGTCGAATTCTTTTCCTCCGAATTCGAAACTTGCTCTAAATGATCCCATAGTTTCTTTTTTTTGGGTTAACTAATTAATTTAAAAATACTTTTTAGAGCTTTCTCAATAAAAAAAAGAGAAAGCTTTAAACAACATAAAACCTTCTCTTTTTTTATTTTTTGGCGCCATTCTATAAAGAAGAAAGAAGATAACAAATATTGCCTTATGTGATGTAAATGTATGTTATAGTTTTCTTACTGCCAAATTTTTATGTAAAAAAATTGTTGCTTTTTTAAATTCTTCTTTTCAAGAAAATTGAACATTCTTAGCTAAACAAAGACTAGTACTGGTTAAGTTGACTTTTACCTTCTTTTTATTAAGTCTTTGAAAAATGTTTTATTTTGAATCCCATATTTTCATATAAAGTAATGAGTTCATCTTTATCATTATAGTCTTTAATATCTTTTACTTTCCAACTAACTTTTTCTTTTGTATTCTTATCAATAAGACTAAATAAATGCATCATTGCAATTTCTTCGAAGCCTTTGTCTTTTCCATTTCTATCTTGTAAAAAAACTTCTTTACTTCTAATTTTATCCCACATTTTCACCCATAGTCCAGATTCTTTTACTAAAGGTGTATTCATAGTGTCGATGTCAAAAACTTCTATTTCATTTTCTTTAGAGTTTATCGTTACCAACACGGAAATACCTTTATTGGTTGTTTCTATTACACATTTTGTTCCTTCACCTATTCGTTCCTCCAGTAAATACTTAACTTTTTTTAAACGGTTTCTTTCAAGTTCTATTCCTTGCTCTTTCTTTTTTAATTCTTTTATTTTTTTTCTAAATATCAGTTTAAAAATCATATATATAAATTTAATTGAAAAACTGCTACTAACACGTTTATAGTTATAAGAAGAAAGAATTGTATTATACTTTTAAATTGGCTGCTACCATACTATAATTTTATAGTAGCTCTTTTTCTTCTTCAAAATATAAGAATGTTAGATTTATTCTTTTTTTAGCAGTTACACAAAAGTAGTAAGTTTTTTATATTGACTGACAGTAATTACTAATAATATACTTGTGTAAAATTAAAGAGTGTTAGAGTTTAGTTACTAATTATAATAGTTCACTTCAGCAGTAGCTAATCTTGTAATATTATTACCTCAGATTTTTTTAGATAACCAGAGGTGGTTTTTACTCCATCAAAATACACTTTTACAGAATTATTATTAATTTCCTCTAAGTATGTTTTATCGTTTTGAATTAAAAAAGCTCTTTTTTTCACTTCTAAATTTTCGTCTTCATAAAAATAACTCTTAGGAACATTAACAACCACCTTTGAAGAAAGCTCAGCAATATCAAACTCTTTAATAAGATTAATTTCTTCTTCAGATTTAGAAATTGATTTAATTACTTTGAACAAAGTAAAAGGTAAAGAGTGTCTCTTTACAAACGAAAACTGTTGACTTTCATCGTCCTCGTTAACCATGTATGAAAACACTAAAGAAGTCTTGAAGAGACTTAAATCTTCATCAAATTCAAATTTATCATCAAATTTAACTTTATTATTTTTTAAGTCTTCATCATAAGTTTCATAAATTAAATAATCACCCTGATCTTGAGCTCCTACTTGATTTGATTTAGAATCATTTGTAAAACCTATTTTACCAGTTTGATAGAATAAATTCTCTTCATCACAAACACCTTCGATACAAGTTAAATCTAAAACATTATTATCTTTTATAATTCTATAAGATTCACTTTGATTTAAATCTTTTTCACCTTGCCAAACACCTTGAATTTGGTCAATAGTTAGAGTACTTTTTTCTCTTGTAACATCTTTTACTTCTACAGTCTTTTCAATTATTTTTTGTTTTTTTCTTTGAAAGAAGGCTTTTGGCTTTTACAACTTACTATAAAAACTAATAGAATTAGAGTAAGTATTTTATTTCTCTTTTTCTTTTTTTCAAAACTCATATATTTCTGTTTTTATTATACACAGATACATACTATAAATTAACCAGCTGCCCCCATACCTTCCAATAAAATCCCTCCCTCTTTAGCTTTAATAAAATAAAAAATCAATGTGCTTTCACTAGAGTATTCTTCTCCATCATCTATAACCTTAACCATATAATTATAATAAACGGGTAATAGGTTACAATCAACATCATCTTCTTTTATTTCAAAAGTTGGTTTAGCATCATTTTTTAAAGCCTGTTCAAAAAGTTCATTGGGAAACTTTTCAAATGTTTCTATGTAATTTTCAGATAAGTATTCAGACATATCCTTTTTTAAATATTCTTTACTAATTTTTTGCAAAAGAGAAGATATTTTTACACTATCCTTACTTTGAAAACAATCTGAATTATTCTTTTTTATTTTTCTCTCAATAGAGCCTTCTATTTCAACTTGTTCTGAAGTTTTAACTTCTATAGTCTCTTTTTCTTTCTTTTCACAAGAAAAAAGCGTGAAAATTAAGATTAACAATAGGTGTTTCATAACACACTTTACTTTTATGAATCAATGGACATTCTAAACTATTAACATCTACCTGTCCTTTAAAAGCAAACTTAAAGTCTCAATAAAATATCTTTCTTTTGTAGCATCTTTTATTTCACTATTTAGTATATCATTTATTAGTTCTTCTTTCTCTGCATCATTTTCAAAAAATTTAGGTATGCTAATTTGAGTATCCTCGCTTTTTAAACTCTTCCAAAAAAATATTTTTAGGTCATCAGGCTCTTCTCCATCACAACTATCCAGAATACTAAATATTAAACTATTATTAACTATTTTTGGATTTATCAGTTCTATATCACATAAAATACTTTGGTTTGAGAACTCTATTTTGTCAATTACTTTTTCCTTTTTTAAAATTAAAACATCTATATATTTCTCAAAATTTCCATCTCCTAATTCTCCTTCTTTATCTATAGTAAAAACAACTGATTGCTCTTGATCAATTATTAGTTTTTTAACCACATTATTTTCATCATATACTACCTCCTGTTTTTTCACTTCCTGAGAATTATATTGTGAATCTATTACATTTAATTCTTTGTTTTTTTTATTCTCCTTACTTACATTACATGAAAGTAGAAACGCAAAAATATTAACGAGTAGAAGAAAGTGACTCAAAGCCTTCATTTGTCGATTTGATTTATTACATTTTCTATTTCTTCTTCTTTTTTAGTTTTTTTTAATAATTCCCATTTGCCATCTGTAGTAGCAGAATAAATGGAAATTACTCTATCCTTTTTATAATATTCACATGGATTATCTATAGTTTTATTAAGTGGTAAAAAAAAGTTCTTATGAGTTATCTCTGCCCATAAATTAAACTTTGAAAATAGGCTTTCATCTAAATTTCCATTAATCAACTCAATTATACTATCTCTACTCTCAGATGTTCTCCAATATTTTAAGTTTCCTTTTTGAGGTTTCAGGTAAATTTTCCCTGAAAAAAGAACACTATCATTTTGAATCTTACAACACCAGGCATACAATCGTAAACTATCGACAGTATCCTCTTGAAAGCCCATATCTTTATCTATGAAATTTAGAAACTTTTCCTTAGTTATAATATTTTCAGCCTTTGAAATTTCTTTTTGAGTTTTTTTATCAAAAACTTCTCTTTCTAAATTTTTATTTTTTGTTTTGCAACTAATTAATAATGCTATTATTGCAAATAAAAGTAAACAGTTTTTCATTTTATAATGTTTTAGTATAATTGATTGGTCTAAAATATCCTTTCCAGCCAGAGTGAGAACTCAGAGCCTTACCTGTTCTCTTATATACAGCTGTTCTTGAGCAACCTGTCCCAGTATGCCCTCCATTCTTTTTATTCGTTTTTTCATCAGCACTACCAACTTTTCCTATTGCTTCTAAAATAGTTACTAAATCCTTTTCTTTATCATATTTGTATACAATCCCAGTATGTCCAACTCCATTGGATTTTCTCCAAACAAAAATATCTCCTCTTTGAGGTTTAAAATTATTCTCTTTACTTTTTTCTACATGTTTTATTTTATTACTACCAACAGCTTTTCTAAAATTATCTTCGCTTGTCATAATTCCAGTATATAGAGTTTTAAGCTTTGGCATAACCCCTAACTTATATAAATATATTGCTACCGTTTCAGAGCAATCTAAGTTTTTCAATCCTTCTTCAGAAAGAGAATTTCTTACTCCTGTTTGACCATATTTTATATGTCTATCAACGAGTTTTTTCATTTCGTCTAAAACTCCATTTCTACAAAACAACTCAAACCATTTACTATCTATATCTAACCATTGATTAGGAGTAGTTCTTTTATCTAGTTCTCCGTTTTTATCAGGATTTCTTCCGTTATACACTACCTTTATATCATTAGGAGTGTGGGCATCAACTAATAAATACATAAATGCCTTTTTATCCTTAAGCTTACCCAACTCTTCTTTTTCTTCTTTGGTATCTTTACCTCCTAACGTGATTTTAAAAATTGCCCAATCTTTAAAGTCAGTTTTGTTAGTAATTTTGTCATCTTTTGTATAAGCTCCAACAACTGCTTCAGCTTGTGTATTTGCCCCTTTATCATGCTGTAACATTAAACCTTTTTCTTCAGTTTCTAATTTTAGCTTCTCAACCTTTCCCTGCTTTACATTTAACCAAACTTTTTTATTTGCTAAATTTGATGTTTTTACAACTACATAAACTTCATCACCTAAATTTGCTGACTTTAACTTTTTAAAAGTCACTTTATCTCCTATTTTTTCTTTTTTAGGTTGTGAACCAATACTTAAAGTTTTTCCTACATAAATGGTGTCGTTGGTTAAACCATTGTCTGCTTTTATTTTTGCTACTGTAGTATTGTGCTTTTTTGCTATTTTACTTAATGTATCTCCTGAAACAACTTTATACTTAACAGGTTCTTTTTTATCGCTTTTTTTATACGAAACAATTAAACGATAATTTTTCTACTTACCCTTCAAACTCCCCACAATCATGAATCTCTAGCTTTTTTAAGTCCCTTTTAATTATATAAAATTTATTGATTTGAGAATAATTCTCAATCATTTAATAATTATTTCTATATTTTTTTAAAATGACCATGAGTGTCTATTTGATATCTGTTTGTATACTTTACTTTTTCAACTTCTTTTTCTTCTTCTATATCGTAACAAGATTGTTCATCAATAGTTGTAATTGTATAATCTTTATCAATTTCAAAGCTTCTATCCCATGCACATTCATAATTCCTTCCTCCCACAACTATCAGCTTATCAACAGTTTTGTTATTATTATCTATAGTCTGTAATTCAAAATATGGCAAATAATAATCTTGTTCTTTATTTGAATAAATAAATAAAAGTACTTTATACTTATTTTTATCTGGAAACCTCTTATAAAAGTATCCTTTTCCTTTATAAGGGTAAGTATCTTCCTCTTTAGCGTATAAATCCTCTTTTAGTTTAAACTCAGTTTTATCAGAAAATAAAAAATTCAACTCAGATTTCTCATTTATTTCTTTTTTCTGTTTTAGGCTATCTATAAGAGCAAATAAAAAATCATTATTATAATCATATGAATACTTATAAGGTAACTTTTTAATAGAAACATTATCCCAATTAAATGTTTGTATATTTTCTACTGGAGGAACTTGAACAAGCTTTTTTTCGTTATCCTTGGGTGCTTTACAGGAAACAAATAAATAAATGAATAAATAAATAAATAATCTCATATTAAACCTCTTTAATTTTAGAAAAATCAAATCCAAAAATATGGATATGATGATAATGACGTACTTTTTCAGTTTTATAATGCTGAGTATGTGGCAATAATGTAGTTTTAGTGACCTTTACTTTTTCTTTTTTCTTAGTTTTAGGATTTAATACTTCTTTTTCTTCTATAAACCTCTCATAATTTTCAGATAACATTTTTTTCTTTCTTCCCCACCCAAACTTATATAATGCTTTATTAAATTTCACTTGTCTTTCATAATCAAAATGTGAGTGTTGTAGATACGTTTGACCTCCATCTTTATTTGTACTTAAATACCTTAAATCTCCAGCTTCTCCATTTATGTGGCTACTACTATTTCCAGGACCTCCATTAATATCACTAAAACCTGTAGAACCTAGATCTTCTATACCTTCCTCTATCATAGCACCAATTAACCCAGCAAAACAATCAGGATTTATATAGTATCTTTTTTTTGATGTTGACCATTTAGCTATCCCATATCTCACTCCTTTTGAAGAAAATTTATCTAAATTTCTAGCATCTAACAAAAATGTTCTTTCTATCGGGTTAGTTTTTACATTTTTCTTTTTCCACTTATCTACTTCAACCAATTTGGATTGCCCTAACTTATGTTTATTTCCTTTAACATCGTAATAGTTATATATAACTTCTTTAGGCTTTTTAATATTATTTTTTTCAATTTTTCCACTACTATAAATATTATACTCCAATATTGAGTTATCTTTCAACTCAAACCAATTACCATCACCGTAATACCAAAAGTTAGGGCGGTTATCAAAAATCTCCTCATATTTTACTTCTAACCAATTTTGATTTGCAGGCTCTGCATCTACAACCATAAACAGCTTCGTTTTTTTATCGGTTGTTTTATTTAGAGCTTCTCTGTATTTTTTCTGACCCTTCTCTTCTTTAGGTGATAGTGTAACTGCATCTATTGCAAAGTTTCTAAAATCTTCGGCATTTGATATGTTCTTTTTATTTTGCTCTGTAAATCTGCTTACATATGTTTCTACAACACTAGCTTTTTTACCATCTTGCTGTAAAACTATAGGGCTATCTTTTGCTACTAAGCAATCTTTTTCGGCTTGTTTTAAACTTAACTTTATACGTTTATTAGCCATATTTTCAGTTTCAACCACCATATACACTTCATCACCAAAATTAGCACTAACTAGTTTTGTAAACTCTATTTTTGGCAGAATTAAAGGAATATCAATACAATCTCCTTTTGTATATGAGTCTTTTTTAAGTACCTCTACTATATGAGCAACAGTAGTCTGCTGTTGCTTTTTTTGTAAATCTCCCTTAATGTTTTTATAAATGATTGTCGCTATTTTTTCCTTACGAGCTTTTGTACTTGTATTATTGCTCCCTTTAAAAGTATAACTTTCAGTTTCTCCTGTTTTCTCTGTGCCTTTAATCTCTTTTTTTGCTAAATAGGCTTTTTTTACTCGTTGAGTTTTTATTCTTAGAGTATTACTTGGTTTTACGGTTAATGTTGCCATAGCTAATTAATTTTGTATTGTTTCTCTTTCTCCTTCTTGTTGAACAACTACACGTAACTTCAATTTATGTTCACTACTAGTTACCTTAAAGTCTTTTATAATATCATTTTCTATAACCTTGTCATTATATACAAAATCTTTGGTGTGGTTACTTAAATCAATATCTATTGTTTGCCCTATAGCATTTTCTGTTTTCAATACTAAGTACACTTCTTCTCCTGTATGTGGTTCTGCTTGTTTATTACCTTCAAGGTCGGTATAATAACAGGTAAAACGTGGTGTTGTATCTTCTTTAGCTTTGTAGGGTGCAGCTTCTTTTATTGGTATAAAACTTTCTTGCCAGTGTTTTATATAGCGTGTGGTACTTTTTTTGCTCCAACTAGAGTTGTTAAAAAATCGGTAGTCTTGCATAGCTGGAGATATGGTTAGAGTTACCTGCATACCTGCTTGGTTGCAAAATTTTTCATGGTAATTGATGAGTGTACCATCTTGAAAATTATATTCAAAAATTTCTAATCCGTCATAATCATCTTGATAAAAAACAATTTTACCGTCTCTTAACTGATATAAGTCAAAAGGATATCGTATTTTTTTGTTTTCGGTTCTGTCGGCAATAATCCATTCTAAAAAACTATCATCGTACATTTGTGATTCAAATGTAACTGAGATGATTCCTCCCATTAAGGCAGAGGTAGGCTTTCCGTTCCAATCAATAAATCGATCGTAATTTAAATTTGTATTGAATAATTCTCGTTCTTCTCCACATACAAATAGTTTTGCTTTTACATTCATTTTTTTGCAATTTTCGGGGGTTCTTCCTAACTATTAACTAAGGCAATATCTCTAAAGGTATAAAGTACACTTCCCTTTTATAACCTTCTTCTACTTTTTGTAACTTATTTTTTAAAAATAATTCCTCTAATTTATCTATTTTTTCATACTGTTGAAAATAAAATTTTTCAAAACCATTTTTCCCTACTCTTTTTCTTGGTAATTTATATATTCCTAAACAGTAATAACCTTTATGATTCAAGGGAATCCCTGATTTAAAGTAAAATAAGTCCGCGATTGTTGCTTTTCTACTTAAAACATATCTATACGCTGTTTTGTTTAGTATTTTTATTTGTTTTTGATACAAACGTTTTATTACTCTTCGCTTTTTTCTTGTAATGGGTTTTGCCATTTGAGGAAACGTACTGCGATAATTTTCTATTAATTCTATAATTTCATCCTTATCAAAAACATAGCCTTTTTTTATAATACTATCGTTAAGCAATGATACTTTTTGGTATAATACTTCGTGTAAATTGTTTCTGCTTAATTGAAAAAGGCGTAAACTGTCTGTATTTAGCTCTCTGTATCTTGTTTTTATCGTCGCACTTGGTTCGCTTCTTAAAACTCCTAGTTTTTTATTGAAGTAATTTAAAGAGGATATAAGTTTATGATTGGTTAACGTAGATCTTTTTAAAACAGTATCTATCGCTTTTTCTAAAGACAAGGGAGTTAATGAACTTTCTATTCTTGGAAAAATAACGCCTCCATTAAAAAGACTATTATCTGGAGCATCGTACACATAAATATTATCTTCGTCTGCAGGTATTTTTTTTAGGATATTGTTTTCTACAATAATTTCATTATCTACAATAAAATTCTTGATAAACTCGTTATAAAACTTCCCTGTTTTATACAAAAACTCTTTGCTTCCTAATATATAATTCTGAGATCTTACACTTTTATTATTGTCTAATTGCGCAAAAATAATTTTAGGTGATTTTTTAGCTATTTTTTCAAAAAAAGCATCTTTTTGTCTTTTAATATCATTTGTGTTTTCTTTACTTGAAGCAATGATGAAGAAATTGTTTTCAAAACGTTTATTTTCATCTGAAAAATTATCTATTGCATAATTAACTGCTTTGGGAATAGACATTGTTTTTTCTACATATTCTACAGCTAAATTGTTTTGATTACTCTCTATAAAAGATTCTACAAAACTAATCCACTCTGAAAAGGAGCTTGTTTTTTCTAAGATTGCTGTTCCCTTTTTATCGACTAAAATTGCAGAAAAACTGTATTGAGCTTCGGTAGATTCTTGAAATAAGGTTATGTATAAACTTTGTAGTGAGTTCAGTATTTTTTTTAGGTGTTCGCTTTCTTCATTTTTAGAAATAAAGTGGAAGTTTACTACCTTCGACTCCTTTTTCATAAACTTTATTTCTTTTGTATAAAAGCTGTTTCCTTTTACATTAATAAGTTTATTTTTATCATGGTTCCAAACATGTACCGGAGCTATCAAGTCTTTAGTAACATCTGTTTTTAAGTTTTTATATCCTGTATATAAGTATTTCGACAACACATCTTCACCAGTAAGTTGAATTGTATCTTTATTACTAACTGCCAACAAACTATCAGTGTCATTTATAACATATACTTGATTTTGTCCAATACGTGTAATTAAGTTTGATGGTATCCAACCTACTGTTTGAGAAATAGAGTCTTTTAAAACGGGTTTATCTGACACAAATACTGCTTTCCCTTTTTCATCATACTTATAAGGGTATACGATTTGATTGGACACTAACTTCTTATTTGACTTTGTTCTAAAAAAAGGATCTTTAAACACATTTACAGAGTCTACTTCCATATAAGGTTTTAAATCGAAAAGTCTTAGTGTTTTATCTGTTCCTACCTTATATTTTATAGGTTTGTTATTACACGTTTCTAAAAATGAGTGATCATACTCTATTACATTACTTGCAGGAACCCACCCTAAATACTCCACCTGCTCCGTATCTTTAAAGTTAAATTTATCACCATAAAACATAGAGAACAATCCTTTAGGTTTCCCTATTTGATCTGGGTTGGCTACTACTACTTCATATGAATTTTCTTTTTCATCAATTACATACAGCGGGGTAAGTAGTCCTTTTTTCTTAAACTTTTCTTGTACATATGGTCCTTTATAAAAAGAGTTTTCATCTCTATCAGAAAAAACCATTTTTAACGAAGCATCGTGCTTAGTTTTTGCTTTTTTTAGATAGTTAAACCTATCTGTTTTTACTTCTTTTACTTTTTCATATTTTCCTATCGTTTGCGATACAATAGGGAAGGAATATAGCGACAGCAAAAAAATAAAAAGTGTTATTTTTTTTTGCATTATTATCTTAGTAAACTTTGTGTTACGTTTAATCTTTTGAAACATTTAATTGTATCTATTTCAACTTTATTTATAATTATTTTGCTTCTTTTTTTATTCTCTAAATAGTGTAAACCTTGGCAGTAACTAAAAAAGTCATTATACCTTCCTCCATTAACAATTACGAGTATATCTTCTGCTTGGTTACATGTATAGTTGTTTTTTATATAATTTAAATTTTTATAAAAAGTTCCCCTGTCTGTAACCTTACTATCTGCTATTGCTTGAAGTCTTTTTCTAATATCATTTTGCACAACTCCTAAGGAGTCTATCTTTTCTAATTCTTCTACTTTTTCAAATCGTGGTAAGATTCTTATATTATGAAATATGGGATATTTTAGTGTATTTGTTTGAAGTCTCACTCTGTAATCCCCTGGCTTACTGTACCTATAAATAACTTGTTCTTCATAGGCATCAACAGTTCCTGTTTCTCCAAACTCCCAATACCAAGTGTTTATTCCCTTACCTTCGGTAAAAAACACTAATTCTTCTCCTACATAACCTTCATCTACCCCATGTAATGTTACCAAAGAGTCTCTAGGTGATAATTTTGGTAAAGAAACTACACCTATTTTTTTTGATACAGTAAACTTATCATTTATCTTAATGGATACCAAGTACTTTCCTTCTTTACGATATTTATAATCTATATTACCTGGTTTTACAATGGAATCTCCATTACCCATATGCCATACTACTTTTCTCCCCTCAACTAAACTCGTATCGTTTAAAAGGAAAAACAGCTTTTCGTTAACTTCAAATTGATAATTGCTATTAGACTCTGATACATAAAAATCTAAGTTACTAAGCCTTGATTTGTAGGGTGCGAATATTGCTAGAATTAATACCAATAAGGCTATGAAAATTAAAACTGACAATTTAAATTTATTAGACATACTCTTTTATTTAAATGTTAGCTTTACACTCTTCTAAATTCTCTTTCAAAACTTTATTATTTCTTTTTAAAGCATTGTATTCTTCACTCAAATCGAAAAACATTTTAAGCGTTTTTGATGATTGAACTCCAAAAATATATCGGTTATTCATATCGTTATCTCTGTAGATTTTTTTGTACTGTTGTATTTCTTTATCTAATTCATCTAATACCTGAATCTGAATAACATCAAAAGGTATTTCTTGAATTTTTTTGTGTGTATTTTTTATTTTTTTCGTGTACTCTTCTTGAACATCAAAAATTTCTTCTGAAGCATCAATGCTATTTAACAACTCTTTGCTTTCTATTACAGGAACTTTAAAAACAAGTTTGGTTAGTATTATAAACACTACTGTAGAAATTATTATAAACAAAAGAGAGAACCTTATTTTTTCCCAAAAAACTTCATGATTATCCATAGCTTATTCTTTTTTTAAGTCTTTATTTATGTCTTTATACTTTTCTCTACATTTTTCTAGCTGCTCTTTATTAGCCTCTCTTGTATTAACTTCTTTATTATAGTTTTCAAGGAGTGACTGTATGTTCCTTATTTCCGATAAAAACTCACCGTAAATTTTATAGTAGTTATTTTCTTTTTTAGTACTATCAATACTTTGTCTTATTTCAACCCTAGTATTGGTAATAATCTTTTGCATTTGCCTATACTCTCCTATATTTCTTCTTTTATTTTTTAAGCTATATAAATTTTTAAAAAGTTCTTCCATTTTAAAATTTAACATTGCTTGTTTTTTAAAAACTTCATTATAATGAGATTGCTTACTCTCTATCAAAACAACTCCTTTTTCTGCTATAATTAAGGTGACATATAAACAGAAAAACACAACTACTGCTGTTAAAGAGAATGACGCAAAAAACTTAAGAATTTGTTTTTTTCTTTCTTTGTGATTTAAAGCCTTCATAAGAAATTTATATTAATCAATTATACTCCAAGAACTGTTTCCTCCTCTATTTCTGTTGAACTGCGATTTAGACTCTTCGTTAATTACGATATTGTCTTTTCTTTGTCCTATATACTCTAATTCACTCATCTTTTTAAATACACGCTCTAACATAGCTACAAACCTATTTAACACATCAAACGTTTCAGATATTTCCATATGATTGTATTTGACATTAACAGCATCTACTATAGAGTCTAGAAAATCAGAAGGTTTTATATCTGTCCATTGATAATAATACTGTAGTAACTGTTCTTTTTCTTTATCATCCATTATACTTAAACAAATAGAAAGTTTATTTGCTAGCACAACTAACCTATCTACCAAATACATAGGAGAGCTATTAACAGAAATATTTTCTAAATTAAAGATATTATCACTGTAATACTCTTGCAGCTTTTCACAGATTGAAAAAGTATTAGAAACTAATTTATTACTACTTTTTTGTCCGTTGTTCTTTTTGAAAATTTTAATAGAATAATTTTTAGACTTGATAAGTACTTGTAACAACCCCTTACCAAAACCTTCTAACCTTTCATTAGACGCTAAGTTAACTACTGGCGGAACATAACCTTCATCAATTGAAAACAATCCATTCGTCCATAAAACCTTTCCTATAACTAAAAAGTGTTCTTTTAAAAAACTGGTATTAATTTTTGAAACAGGAAGCGTATGTAACTCTAATTTTGGTAAAACATTAGGATGATGTAAGGGTACTACTTCAGGATCTGGCACACCTACTGGTAAATATTCAAAAGGAGATAAAGACAACATTATATAAAACTCTTCACTTTCTGTCTTATCAAAGTCAGATGTTTTAAGAGTTACTGATGGTGAGTTTGCTCCATACAAATCGCGGTGGTACATAATTCTGTATCCTTTTTCTGTAATCGCATTACATGACTTGAGTTTTATTACTAAAGAATTATCTCCATCACTTAAAACATCTAGTTGTAAGTTTTCAAAATCAGCACTACTTTCAATTAAACCATACTCATAATTTTTGAGAGAAACAGAATTATAATCTTTTACTGTTTCAATTGTATTATTATAGTTTTTAAAAAAATGTTCAGCAGATATTTTTACTCCGTCAGTCCAATTTATTGGTAAATAATTCATTTTATTATTTTTCTTATTCATCATCAATAGTATTTAAAGCAGTTCTTCTTATGTATATAGTTTGTTTATTTCTTATTCTGTTAAATTTACCGTCTTTTTCAGCATCTAAAACTTTTGTGAATAGAGGGAAATTAAACCATCTATTAGTGTAGAATATCCAACCGATAGGTTCTCCATCTAAGTAAGTATCAATCATTCTATCAGGAAACCTAAAATTCTGATCTTCAATAAAACGATTAAACCACATACCTACTGATACCTCCATAGGTAATTTCACTGAAAAGGAACTGTAGTTTTTATCATCAGGGTTTCTTTTAATCTTTACAGTAACTTGTATTAACTTAAAAACATCTACATTATCCCAATACATATCTGTAGCTCCATTACCTGAAACATTCCAAGCTTTATAAAATGATTTTGAGATATTTAAAAAATAACCTAAAGACATAGTGTACAGCAACGGTAACACAAACCAAATTATTGACAGCATTGCCCAAAGTGCATAAGGTAAGTTGCTTATTTTTTCAAAAATTAGGTAATACAACCACCCTGAAAGAACCATTACTATAAAGACAAAAAACAGTGTGTGAAATTTATTATCTAACCCTATAGACTTGTAAAACTTTGTGTTTTGAAAAAATATAAAAAACACACCTATAAAAAGATAACACAAAACTGTAAGTATTAATCCTACCCACACAAACTCATACTTTAACAGACTTAAAAAAACAGGAGCTATTAAAATAAGGGTAAGTAACAATACTAAAACAATTGCCTTTTTTATATTAAAAGACTTTTTAGCTTTTACTACATTGTTTAATACCATTAAAGAAATTATGGCTATTAAAGGTGCTAAAAGGAATTTTAAAAAATATACTATTATTATGTTCATAACTTTTTCTTTTCTTAATTAGTTAAATACGAATCATATCCTAAGAACCTCTCTGATAAAACAAAAGATTGATCAGAGTTTGTTTGATAGGTGATATGAATTTTTCTTGAGGAAATTAAAAAGAAGCTCAACACTTCTTTTATTTGTAGAACACTTTTTTCTAAAACGTTAAAGTTCTCTACTTCTTTTTCTAACACTACAACTACTTTAACATCATCTATCTCACTATAAACCTCACCGCTCAAGCCTAAATCAACCCCTAAAACTGCATCTCCTAAACTTAAAAAAGGAGAATCTTTTATAACACATGGCACATAATTAAGCTTTACTTTTAAGCCTAAAACTACCTGTATTAGTTTTTCTAACTCCGTTAAGTTTTCTTTAAAAAATTCAGATTTACATAAATTAAGAAATAGCTTGTATAAAGATTCATCTGAAACCAGCAAATCAGAACCTATAATTTGCTTGAAGATATTTAATAGATTCTGTTTTGATTTTTTGTCTGAGAAAAAATTTAAACTTCTATTATTAATCCTAACTCTTTCTTTAAATATTTCAGTATCAAAAAGAGTAAAAAAGTTAATATCTCCTTTTTCTTTTTCTCTATTCTTTCGAATAGTATCAATCACTTCTTTTTTGTTATCTGAATTAACTCCTAAAGAAAGTGGATAAAACAAAATTTCTGGTAGTTGATGATATATACTGTTTCTACTTAGGTTGACAACTAAATTTTCCTCGAAACCTGTATCTTTAGCTATAAAATTTGAATCAACAGATAAAATATCTTTAGACTGAGCTCTACTATTCATTCCATGGTTTCTTACAATTAGTCTCTCAGAAACACCTTTATCTAGTAAAAACTCTAGTTCTTCTACAAAAACTTCTCCAATAAAATTAGATGCCATATTGCGAACAAGTTCACCAACAACGACATCGCTTTCTTTTACACTAGCTCCCATACAAGATTATTGTTTTTATAATCTAATAATACATGATCTCCTTTATTCACTTGTTCAGAAACTATCATTTTAGATATTATCTTTTTCACATATGTTCTTACAACTCCAGCAATAGGTCTAGCTCCATACTTTTGAGAAAATCCTTTTTTTGATAAGAACTCTAAAGCTTCGTCAGAAATATCTAACACTATTTGTTTTTGTTGCTCCAATTGCTTTCTAAGCTTATTAAAGTGTATTACTAAAATATCTTGTGCTACTTTTTGATTAATTGGAGCAAATGGAACTACTTCTGTTAACCTTCCTAAAAATTCGGGTCTAAAATGTTGTGCCATCACCTCTATTAACTCATTTGAAGTTGGAGTTTTTCCTTCTGTTATTTGTTTAGCAATCCATTGACTACCTATGTTAGATGTAAAAATGACAATAGCATTAGAGAAATCCCCTTCTCTTCCTAATTTATCATGAATTACTCCTTCATCCATTAACTGAAGAAAAACATCGTAAACAGAAGTGTGTGCTTTTTCAATTTCATCAAATAAAACTACTGAATATGGGCGTTGTCTAATTTTAGTTACTAGCATTCCTCCTTCTTCATAACCTACATAACCAGGAGGCGCTCCATAAAGTAATGCTGCTGAATGCTCCTCTTTAAATTCAGACATATCAAAACGAATCATTGCAGTTTCATCATCAAAAAGCAACTCTGCCAATGATTTAGTTAATTCAGTTTTCCCTGTTCCTGTAGGCCCTAAAAAGAAAAAGGAACCAATTGGTTGTTTCGGATTACTAAGTCCACTTCGTGATTCAATAATAGCATCAGAGAGTGTTTGAATTGCATTTGTTTGCCCCTTAACTCTCTCTTTTAATTTTTTATCTATATTTAAAAGACGCTCTTTTTCTTCTGTTTGAATTTTCCCCAAAGGAATACCTGTAATTTCTGATACAACAGCTTCAATATCCATTTCACTTACAATGTCTATAGGCGTCTTAGCTAGTTCTTTTAACATAGATAAGAATTCTTCAACCTTAGATATTTCTTCCTGTAAATTTGGGTTATCAGATACTAAATTAAATGACTTAGTTACTTTTGAGGTTTGAATAACACTTACTTTTCTGTAAATGGTATTATACACCAATTGTAAATCAGAGAAATCAAATTTTTCTGAACCTTTAACTTCATTAAATTCTTTTTCTATCTTTTCAACTTCTTCTAATACCGTAGCATTGCTCATTTTTACAGCCGCTACGGTTTTATCTATCAAATCTATTGCTCCATAAGGTAACTTCTTTTCTTTAAAATACCTTTTTGAAAGATGTATAGCCTCTTCAATGGCTTTGTCAGAAATTTTAATATCAAAATGTACTTCAAGTCTTTTTTTATGTCTGTGCAAGCATTTTAACATTTCCAAGTCTCCTAACTCCTCTAATTTCAAGATTTCTAGCTTGCCATTTACAGGGTGTCTTTCAAGACTTTTTCGGTAAGAATCTGAATTAATTGTAAAAATCATATTAATTCGTCCTCCACTTAATTGAGCATTTAAAATGTTAACAATGGCATTTGTTTTACCAGAAGAATTTTCAAGTAATACATGAAGATCATCTATCACCAATATAGATGGAGTATCAATAGACTCTAACTTCTCAAATAACTCTGATACCTTTTTATTTACATCATTTTCTGAACTTGCTGCAGCCAATAATTTCGGAACATTAAGCTTAAACACCAAATGACTTTTTAAATACTCATCAGTACTATTACTTAATTCTCTTACAAAATAATTTACTGTCGCTGTTTTACCAATTCCAGATTCTCCTACTAGAATAACTCCTTTGCTTTCAGATCTTTCAAAATTCTCTAAAATTAATCGTACTTCCTTTTCTCTTCCTAAAATTAAATTTCCTTTTTGAATTACTTCTTGTGTCTGAAGATCTTCAATATATGAACTTATAGTAGAAATGTTTTCTTTGGTATTTGACTCTAAAAAAGTAGGAGTATTTGCGTTATACTGCTTTAGTATTTCTTGCTCTGTTATTCCAAGTGTTTCTATTTGTTGACCAGAATATACGACACCTTCTCTTACCACCGCTGTAAAAATGCATAACGCATCAATATTTTCTGTTCCTAATTTGATTTTTGAACGTTCAGATTCTTCAAAAACCTTAGCAACCTCACTATCTGGATGTATATCTCCAGAAGCTTGTAGCGGAGTTGACTTGTACATTTCTTTCATTACCTCAAACCATTCGAGAATGTAGTTAGCATCCTTTCCCATACCATCAATAATTTCCTCTAAACCAGTAGGCTCATTAATTAATGATGTTACTAAGTGGCTAACACCATAAGTACTTTGTTTTTCTTTGTAGGCAATACTTTTAGCTCTTTTTATACTTGATAAAGCGCTTGAACTGTAATCTTTTTCCATCATTTTTAAATAAAAAATACTTTATAAGTTATATTTGATATAGATTTTTTTTCTAATTCCTTTTCAAGATAATAACTGAAAAGGTTTTGTTTCTCTATAGAAATTAACTCTTTTTTAGTTTTTATATGTATATCAGTGGTTCTTATCAACCCTTTTTTCTTTTCTTTTGATATAGCAACACCATCTTTTATAGAAACATCTTCAACAAAACGTCCTATTTTACTATTTACAAAGCTTTTTACATCTTCTTTTGTTACAATTCTTTCCCTTGTAAGTAATCCATAGCGTAGACCATTTATTTTGTCATGCTCTTCTTTTCTAATATAACCTCCTATTGTTTCCGTTTTTAGTTTAATCTTACTATCAATAAACTTACCTGTTCTATATTGATTAAAAGTGTAACTAGTAGTAATGCCATTTGCTTGACTAGCATTAGTCAACCAATACTGAAATTCATAATTAAAAGCTTCTTTATGTGGGTAGGTTAATAAGAAAGTTTTATCATTATTTGCATTTACCTCTCCAAACTCTAAATGAATTTTCTTATCAATTTCGTCTAATTTTTCATGCAAATCATCTAAATATGCTTGTATAATATCATAACCTATGGAAGAGAAAGCACTTCCTTCTTCTCTTACTGTTTGAGAAGTTTTACTCAACATCATTTTAGCACTTCTTGTATCAAACCTTCCTATATCTCCAAAATATAATGAGTAACCTCCTTCAAGGCTTTCGGTAGAATTCCCTATAACATTGGCATAACTATTTCCTTTATCATCATTTAAACTTTCAATGTTTAAAAAATAATCTACTCCTTCACTAAGTACAGATAAAATTCTTCCATTTTTCCTAAAATTATGCTGTTTATACTCTAATTTTCTATTAACTATAGGAAAGGTGTTTAAGCTTACTTCAATTCCTTTCAGCTTATCTTTAGAAAAAACTTCTGGGAGTTTAACTTTAAACCACAACAGTTTTTGATTTAAATCTTCTGGTTCAATAAAAAAGTCATCTTGTTCTCCAAACAACTCATTAATCGTCTTTTTAACCTTACAAGATTCATTTAAATTTAATGTGTAAAAACAATCTTCATAAAACGAAACAACGTCTTCAAAATAATGAACTTCATTATTCTTATTCACTAAGCTTTCTTTATCTAAAAACATTTCATTCCCTGCAGCATCATAAACCTTCATTGTTTTTAAAAAAGGTAAAAGAGAACTATCATTTAAAATAAAACATAGTGATAAGTTATTTGTATCCTCTAGTAACTCATTTGAAATTTCCACTCCAAACCAAAGCTCATAATCTTTAATTTTATTCTCTTGAGGCAAGTAAAGAGCGTCTTCTATATTACCAAATTGATTTTCACTTATTAACAATTTATCGTCATAACCTAAATATTTAACAGAAGCATTTATAAGTTCTTTTGCTATAATAGGTGTAAAGAAGACATCTAGCTTTTCTTCTCCGAATCGTCTTTTAGAACAATAAAAATGATCTGAAACGTAAAGCTGTGTTGTATCGTCTTCTGGTTGTGCTTTCAACAAAGCATGTGAAGGTGATGGTAAAGACCATTTGTTACTCACCAGTATCCTAGACAGTCTATCTAACAACTCTTTATCCGATACGTCTACTTGTTGATGTAATTTTGATATTTCATAAGCAAAAGTATGTAGTAACAAATCTAAAATAGGGTCAACACTTCTTTTGTCTTTAATACCCCATAGTTCCATCGAACGCAGCAGCATTCGATTTTTAATTTTCATAAAATATTCGTCTCTCATTGCGTTTTTTTTATTTTTTTACTGAGATAAAGGACTGATGTAAAAAAGTGTAGCGAAATTAAATGGAGCTTCGGTTTCAATAATTATTCCGAATACTTTTATTTCTGCTTTTCTTCTTACATGAACATCAGTAGTCTCTGCATCATCATCTATTTCAGACAATCTTACACTAACTCTAATATCTTTAAGTCTTGGTTCATACTCAATAAAGGCGTAATATAAAGAATCTTTAACTTTTTCTTCCCATTTATTAATTTTAACCAACTGATTAAACTCTAAATCCCAAATATCGGAACCATAGTTAGGTCTTCCAAAAACCTCACCTTGTTTTGAAGTAGCAATTATCATGAGGTGCTGAGCTATGGATTCTTCAAGCGTACAGCCCAATCTATTATCCTCTTTATTTGTTTTTGTTATGCTGGAAAAGTCTAGGGGGATTTTCAAATAATTCATTTTTCCTTAAATTTTTTTCTGTAAAAATAATTTTTTTTATCAAATATTTAATAGATTCGTAGCAGAATAAAAAAAATTATTATGGCAATGTACAATTACGGAATTGGAGGTAATGAAGTTAAAGTTGATGCTAATGAGTCAATCGCAAACATTTCTTCCAACAAAACCTTATTAATCCAAAAACTTACCGACGAAGCTCCTGCAACCCCCGAAGCTACCTATGGTTTAGACACAATCGAAGCAGTTTTCGAGAAATTTTCACCTTCTGTGAAACTTGAACACACCGATGAAAATGGCGCTGACGTTAAAGAATCTTTAAACTTTAATAATTTAAGTGATTTTAACGTTGAGAACATTAAGGCTAATAGCTCTTTTCTAAATAAACTTGATATAGAAAAGGATCAGTACTTAAGAATTTCAAGACAATTATCTTCTAACAGAGCACTAATGAAAGCTCTTAGTAACCCCGAAACAAAAGATACATTTATTAAGATTTTAGAAGAATCTATTAAAGAAATCGATCAAGCTGAACAATAAAAACAAAAAACATAATTAGCTATGTCTACAAAAGTAAAAACGCAACAATCAGAAGCGGTTAAACAACAATCCCCTAGTCAAGAAGTAGCGAGCGCTATTGATGGTATAAAAGAGTACGGAGGTTTCTCTTTTATTGAAAACATCGTTGATGGATACTCTAACTTAAACCCTAAAAGAAAAGCTAGAAAAAGTCTATTTTTAAATGACGAGCAGTGGAAAGGAGAAAGAAAAAACTTAAAAAACAGACTTTCTGTTTGGTTAGAAATTCTTAAAAGTAGTGAAAACATCGAATCGATGTGTGATACGGCAAAAGAAAAGTCTACCAGTATCGAAGGAGTTTTAAATTACAATCTTAAGAAAACCTTAGAAAGAACTAAGGAATTAGAAACTTCGTATAGATCTGTAGCTTTATTCTACAAAAACACTGAAAAAGATAAAGTAAGAAACATCACCATCTTAAATGCCGATTTAAGTCAACTAAAAGATTTAGAAAACCCTCTTTTTATAGATTATGTATCAAATGAGTTTAAACAAAACTTTGATAGATTAGACTTAAAAGACAACTATTCTATTTTAGTAGTTCCTGGATATTTAGGCTCTAACGTAGTGTTAGACAAATGGTCTAAAATAGCCTATGACAACAAAGCTGTTTTATTAACCGATTTTCAAGATTTAGAAACAGCTGACGATATTGTTGACATGTTCTCTAACGCAAATCATTCAGGAGGAGAGGTTCACAAATCAAACACTTTAATGACTTGTAACTGGCTTTTAGGAAGAAAGAAAGAAGACGCTGTAGGCGAAGAGGATAACTTATACGTTCCCGCATCATCTGCTTTAGCAGGTAAAATATACCACACGTTAATGTCTCAAGTAGTAGCAGGTAAAAAGTTTGGTGGTATTAACGAAGTAGAAAGCGTACGATTCGACCTTAAAAAGAGTGAAATTTCAGAAATTGAAAAAATGGGACTTGTTCCTATGGTAAATGAATACAGTAAAGTAATGGCATTTTCTGCTAAAACTTTATTTAACGGAGATAATTTAGGCCTACAAACCTACTCTGTTGTAAGAGTATTTGACCATATAACCAAAGTATTATTTGATTTCTTAAATAGACGTGCATTTGAGAACTGGAGCTCTAGAACTGAGGCTGATTTACGTCGCCAAATAGTTAAGTTTTTAGATGATATTCAAGGACCTACTAAGTTAATTGAGCGTTTCAAGGTTATAAAAATAGAGCAAGATCAAAATCAGAAAGATCGTGTTTTATTAGATATCCACATCACTCCTTATTTCCCTGCTAAAAGTTTTGTTATCCAATTAGATGGACATAAAGGAGATGGACCTGAAGATGCTGTATGGCACAGTGAATACGTTCAACAATAATTTAATCCTAAATTATATTCGTTTTCTTTTATAGAAAAAGACAAAAATAAAAGCGGAAGTTTTAAATTTAATTTAAAACTTCCGCTTTCTTTTATAAAGCCATTTTATAGAACTACAAGAACCTTTCTCACATATACCGTGAAACCTTCCCCTTTTCATAAAAAACTCTTAAAACACTCCATTTAAACCATAAAAAACGAAATTCTGTTTTTTATCACAATTCATACAACTATTTTTGTAAGCTTTAAGTCCCCTTTACGAATAAAATAAAAACACTTTTATGAATTTACAAGAACTAAAAAACAATATAAATACAATAGTTAACAACAATTCTTCAAAAGAAGAAAAGTTACAGCAAATTTGCGATTATTTAGCTTCAGAAATTTCTTATTACGATTGGGTTGGCTTCTACTTTAAGAATGGAGATAAAGAAGAATTAAAGCTAGCACAATTTAACGGAGAACCTACAGATCATACAATTATACCTTTTGGAAAGGGAATTTGCGGTCAAGTAGCAGTTAGCAATGAAAATTTTGTAGTGCAAGACGTAAGCGAACAAGACAACTACATATCATGTGGATGGAAAGTAAAATCTGAAATTGTAATTCCTATTTTTGTTAATGGAGAAAACGTTGGTCAAATAGATATTGATTCTCATACAGCTAACCCATTTACTCAAAATGATGAAGCTTTATTGGAGTATATTTGTAAAAAAGTGGCTAATTTTATATAATTTTTATATAATCACTTGATTATTAAGTTTTTTTTTGTTTTATTTGGTCTGATTTTAACAACCCCATTAATCCCCTTAAATTATGAGCAGTAGAGAACATCCTTCTTATGCGGCATTAGGTAATGCTAATGCTCGTTCAAAATCTCAACAATCTTTAGTAGAAAAATTCACTATCTGGTTTCGTAACTTTTTAGAAACTGCAGAATAATTTTTTATTTTAAGATTTTGTTGTAAAAAAAACACCACCAAAATTATTTTATTTTTGGTGGTGTTTTCAATCTTAAAAACTTAAAAAATCATTGTGTAACGCCTACTGTTTTACTAGCTTTGCAAGCTTAACAACACAACAATAATGAACAATACTAAAACTATTAAATCAGCATTAATATCCGTTTTTCACAAAGACGGGTTAGAACCTATTGTTAAAAAGCTTAACGAACTAGGTGTTACTATTTACTCTACAGGAGGCACTGAAAAGTTCATAAAAGACTTAGGGATTGATGTAGTACCTGTAGAAGATGTTACTTCATACCCTTCTATTTTAGGAGGAAGAGTAAAAACTTTACACCCTAAAGTTTTTGGAGGTATTTTAAATAGACAAGATCACGAAGGTGATGTTGCTGAGATGGAAGAATACAATATTCCGCAATTAGATTTAGTAATTGTAGATTTATATCCTTTTGAAAAAACAGTTGCTTCTGGCGCTTCTGAACAAGACATAATTGAAAAAATTGATATTGGTGGTATTTCACTAATCCGTGCTGCAGCTAAAAACTTTAAAGACACTCTAATTGTTTCTTCAATGGAACAGTATGAAGGGCTTTTAAATATTATTTCTAAAAATAACGGAGACACTTCGTTAAACGATAGAAAAAAGTTTGCTGCCAAAGCTTTTAATATTTCTTCACATTACGACACTGCTATTTTCAACTATTTTAATGAAGACGAAGTTGTGTATAAAGCTAGTGAAACTACTTCTAAAGTATTACGCTACGGAGAAAACCCGCACCAGAAAGGATTTTTCTTTGGTGATTTAGAAGCTATATTTGATAAGTTACACGGAAAAGAGTTAAGCTACAACAACTTATTAGATGTTGATGCCGCAGTAAACTTAATTGAAGAGTTTAAAGGTGAAGATCCAACATTTGCCATTTTAAAACACAATAACGCTTGTGGTTTTGCTCAACGTAAAACAATTCATCAAGCCTATGTTGATGCTTTAGCTGGTGACCCTGTCTCTGCATTTGGAGGTATTTTAATATCAAACACAAAAATTGATAAAGCTACTGCTGAAGAAATTCATAAATTATTTTGTGAAGTTGTAATTGCTCCTATTTATGATGCTGATGCCTTAGATATTTTAAAAGGGAAAAAGAATAGAGTAATTTTAATTCAAAAAGAAGTTGAATTACCTAAGCAAACAGTAAGAACAGCTTTAAACGGAGTGTTAATCCAAGACAAAGACTATATTACTGATAAATTAGATGATTTATCATATCCTACCAACAATAAACCATCAGAAAGTGAGTTAGAGGATTTGTTATTCGCATCTAAATTATGTAAAAACACCAAATCTAACACAATCATCTTAGTAAAAGATAAGCAGTTATTAGCTGGTGGAACAGGACAAACAAGTAGAGTTGATGCGTTAAGGCAAGCAATTGAAAAAGCTAACAGTTTCAACTTTGACTTAAAGGGGGCAGTTATGGCTAGTGATGCTTTTTTCCCTTTCCCTGACTGTGTAGAAATAGCAGATAAAGCAGGTATAAAAAGTGTAATTCAACCAGGGGGTTCTATTAAAGACCAATTAAGCATTGACTATTGTAATGATAACAATGTAGCAATGGTTTTTACAGGAACAAGACATTTTAAACATTAATTATACTGAGTGTAAAATACCCACAGATTTTTATTAGATTTGTGAGAATACATTAAAATTAAATATAAATAACGAAATCTTTATGGGTTTTTTCGATTTCATGACAGAAGATATTGCAGTAGATTTAGGTACTGCAAATACACTTATAATCCACAATGGTAAGGTAGTTATTGACAACCCCTCTATTGTTGCTAGAAACAGGCTCACTGGTAAAATTATTGCTACGGGACATGAAGCTAGTAGAATGCAAGGAAAAACCCATGAAAACATCAAGACCATACGTCCTTTAAAAGACGGTGTAATTGCTGATTTTCAAGCTTCAGAGGAAATGATTAAGGAGTTTGTTAAACAAATCCCTGCTATAAAAAAGAGGTTATTTCCACCTTCGTTACGAATGGTTATTTGTATTCCTTCGGGAATTACTGAGGTTGAAAAACGAGCAGTTATTGATTCTGGCCGTCATATGAACGCTAAAGAAATCTATTTGATTTATGAACCAATGGCTGCTGCTATTGGTGTAGGTGTTGATATTATGGAGCCTAAAGGAAATATGATTATTGATATAGGTGGTGGTACCACTGAAATTGCTGTTATAGCACTAGCAGGTATTGTATGTGACCAATCAGTAAAAGTTGCTGGAGACTTATTTACCAGTGACATTATGTATTACATGCGTACACAACACAATTTACATGTTGGAGAAACCACTGCAGAAAGAATAAAGTTACAAATAGGTTCTGCTACAGAAGATTTAGACACTCCTCCTGAAGATATGATGGTACAAGGGCGTGATTTATTAAGTGGAAAACCTAAACAAATACAAGTTTCTTACCGTGAAATTGCAAAAGCATTAGATAAATCTATTTTACGTATTGAAGATGCCGTAATGGAAACCCTATCTAAGACCCCTCCTGAATTAGCCGCTGATATTTACAATACAGGTATTTATTTAGCTGGTGGTGGTTCAATGTTAAGAGGTTTAGATAAGCGTTTATCAAGAAAAACAGATTTACCAGTATATGTTGCTGAAGATCCGTTGCGTGCTGTAGTTCGCGGAACAGGTATTGCTCTTAAAAACTTAGAAAAATACAAAACCGTATTAATCAAATAAACTTGAATGATTATTTATGCAACAGCTTATTTATTTCTTTCAGAAGTATAAGTATTTCTTATTTTTTCTATTTTTAGAAATTATAGCTGTTGCATTAATCATTAACAACCATTCTTTTCATAAAAGTAAGTTTATTAGTTCTACCAATTTTATCACAGGTGGACTATATCAAAAATCATCAAATATATCAGAGTACTTAAACTTAAAGGAAAGAAACGCTGTACTAGTTGAAGAAAATTTAGCACTAAAAAATAAACTAGAAAAAATCACTACGTATCTTGATAGTATTTCTAGTAATCAAACAATCGACACCCTAAAACTCAACCAAAATTATAACTATATTTCTGGAAATATAATTAAAAACTCTTTTCATAAAGCTGACAACTTCATAACAATTAACAGAGGTCAAAATTATAATATTTCAAAAGAAATGGGAGTTGTAAACAGCAAAGGTATTATTGGTATCACTGATAATGTTTCCAATAAATTTGCAAGAGTACAATCTATTCTAAATTCAAAAAGTAGTATTAATGCCAAGTTCAAAAACAACAACCACTACGGAACATTAATTTGGGATGGTAAGGATTATAACATTGTACAATTAACCGATATTCCACGTCAAGCTCTTTTTAAAGAAGGTGATACTATTGTTACCGGAGGAAGATCTACCATTTTCCCTAACGGAATACCTATAGGAACTGTTATAAAAGTACCTGAAGAATTATCAGCTGTTAATAGCATTAATATTAAGCTTTTTAATGATATGTCTAACTTAGGGCATGTTTATATTATAACTAACCTAAATAAAGAAGAAATAAAAACTGTAGAAAACAACAATGAATAAAACGCTATACTTAATATTTTTATTCGTACTCCTCTTGTTGTTGCAAGTATTGGTTCTAAATAATATTTTATTTTTAGGGTATGTAAATCCCTATATTTATATCGTTTTTATTTTTTTGTACCCTATTAAAGAAAACAGGTTTCCTATATTATTAGTTGCTTTTTTGTTAGGTGCATGTGTTGATGCATTCTCTAACTCTGGCGGAATTCATGCTTTTTCTACTGTATTCATAGCTTATATACGTTTATTTACTTTTAAAGCTATATTCAAAAAAACATCGTCAGATTACCTACTTTTTAACCTAAGACATGAATCTTTTGATAAAGTATTTAATTATACAGCAATTTTAACATTCACACATCACTTCATTTTATTTAGTTTAACTAACTTTAGTTTTTATAACATTTCAAATGTACTTATCAACACACTATTTTCTAGTGTTTTTACGTTACTGTTATATTTTTTAGGAAGTTTTATATTTAGGAAAAAGCTAACATGAAACGAAGTTTCTTACTTATATTTTTAATTACTATTATTGGAATTGTTTACATCACTAGATTATTTCAATTACAAGTAATACATGGAGGTGAACAAAGTTTAACTCATAGTGCCACAATTAAGATTGAATATGATTACCCTGAACGAGGGTATATTTACGATCGTAAAGGAAAATTATTAGTTGCCAATCAATTGTCTTACGACGTAATGATTATCCCTAAAGAAGTTGAAGCTTTAGATACTTTAGAGTTCTGCTCTCTTTTAAAAATTGATAAAGAAGATTTTATAAAACGATTTACAAAAGCAAAAAATTATGCCCGTTGGCTTCCTTCAGTATTTTTAAAGCAGTTAGCTAAAGAAGATTATGCTTTTTTACAAGAAAAACTACCAAAATATAAAGGTTTTTATATCCAAAAGCGTATTATTAGAAATTACCCAGTAAAATCCGCAGCTAATGTATTGGGCTTTATTAGTGAAGTTAACGAATACATAGCCAAAAATAGCGATTACTACGAACAAGGAGAGTTAATTGGTAAGCTTGGTGTTGAAAAACAATATGAAAAAGAACTAAGAGGCGTTAAAGGAAAAAAATATTTTAAAAGAAATAACTTAAATAAAATTACTGGTTCTTATAAAAATGGAAAATACGATACTCTTGCAGTACCAGGTAAGGACTTAACATTGACTATTGATAGTGAATTACAACAATATGGAGAATTATTAATGTCTGGTAAGAGAGGTGGAATTGTTGCTATAGAACCTCAAACAGGTGAAATTTTAGCATTAATCACTGCTCCTTCTTACGATCCAAACTTACTAGTCGGAAGGCAACGCTCCCCTAACTCTGTAAGACTTTTTAACGACAGCATTAATATGCCTACTTTTGACAGAGGCCTGCAAGCAATGTATGCTCCTGGTTCACCTTTTAAAATACTTACTGGCTTAATTGGTTTACAAGAAGGAGTTATTGATGAAAATACCGGGTTTTACTGTCAACATGGATACCGTTACGGTAAGCGTCCTAACGCTTTTATGGGGTGCCACTGTAGAATTGTCGGACGACCTGTTCGCTTAAAAACTGCCATTGCTAAATCTTGTAATACTTATTTCGCTAACACCTACAGGAAAATTATAGATAATTATGAAAACCCAACAATAGGAACTGATGCTTGGAGTGAACATGCAAAAAGTTTTGGATTAGGTAATTATTTAGGTTACGATCTTCCCTCTGGTCAAAAAGGAAGAATTCCCAATGGAAGTTTTTACGACAGAAATTATGATTTTAGGTGGGGAGCTACAACTACAATTTCGAATGCTATCGGACAAGGAGAAGTAGAGACTACTCCTATTCAATTAGCAAATATGACCGCAGCTATTGCTAATAAAGGTTATTTTTATACTCCTCATATTGTTAAGAAAATTGAGAGCAAGTCTATTCTCGACTCTATTTATGTAACTCGTAGAAACACAACTGTTTCACCAGAACATTTCCCTATTGCTATTGAAGCAATGCACGAAACTTTCACAAGGGGTACAGCAAGGCGTAGTAGAATTGAAGGTATAGAAATATGCGGAAAAACAGGAACTGTAGAAAATTTTATTAGAGTAAATAAAAAGAAAGTTCAGTTAACAGACCACTCAATTTTTATAGCTTTTGCTCCAAAAGATGACCCGAAAATAGCCATCGCTATTTTTGTAGAAAACGGAGGATATGGGTCTACAATTGCTGCCCCTATTACCAGTTTACTTATTGAAAAATATTTAAACAAGTCAATATCAAGAAAACACATTGAAGACCGTATGATTAACCTGAGCCTTAAAGAAAGATACGAGAATCAATTATTAATCCAAAAAAGCGATACTCTTGCGACAAGAACGAAATAATATTTTTGCTGGAATCGACTGGCTACTGGTTTTACTCTACGTAGTATTAGTTGGCTTTGGGTGGGTAAATATTTATGCTGCATCCTCTTCAGAGGAATCTAGAGAAATTTTTGATTTTTCTACAAAATATGGAAAGCAACTAATTTTTATAGGACTTAGTGTCCCAGTTATCATCTTTATTCTCTTTTTTAATTCCAAGTTTTACGAACAGTTTTCGAGTGTAATGTACATTCTCTCTCTAGTTCTATTAGCTGGTGTACTTGTATTTGGTAAAAAAATAAATGGTGCTACTTCTTGGTACAACTTTGGAGGAATAGGACTACAACCTTCTGAGTTTGCAAAAGCTTTTACCGCCCTTGCTTTAGCTAAGTTAATGAGTGATCGGCAATACAATCTTAAACTTATAAAGAATCAAGCGAAAGCCTTTATTATTATCTTTTTACCGGCCTTTTTTATTGCATTACAACCTGATATGGGCTCTGTGCTAATATACTTCGCTTTCTTTTTTGTATTAAACAGAGAAGGACTTACGTTAGCTTATATTTTATTTGGAACCATATCTATTATTTTATTCTTATTAACAGTTTATTTTGAAGCAAAATGGATTCTTATTTCATGTTTACTTATAATCACATTAGTCGTTTTTTATGGTGTTTATAAAGACAAACGATTTTTTCGCTTCAACGTTTTAAAAATAATTGGATCCTATCTTTTTGCAATTTTCTTTATTTTAGGAATCAGCTATACCTATAACAACATATTAAAACAACATCAGAAAGATAGATTTGATATTTTACTAGGAAAGATTCAAGACAACAAAGGTATTGGCTATAACTCTTATCAGTCTGAAAAAACTATTAGTTCTGGTGGTTTTTCTGGAAAAGGTTTTTTACAAGGAGATAGAACGCAAGGAAATTTTGTTCCTGAACAACACACAGATTATATATACAGTACTGTAGGTGAAGAATGGGGGTTTTTAGGCAGCTCTTTTGTTATTATTTTATTTATGTTGCTTCTTTACAGAGTTATTTATTTATCAGAAACACAAACCAATAAATTTGCAAGAATATATGGCTATAGTGTAGCTTCCATTTTCTTTTTTCATATTCTTGTTAATATTGGTATGGTAATAGGTTTATTGCCTACTGTAGGAATTCCTCTTCCGTTTTTTAGTTACGGAGGTTCTTCTTTATGGGGGTTTACACTACTTCTATTTATTTTCATCCGTTTAGATGCTCACAAAAAATATGACTGGTAATCAGCTTCAAGTCTTGTAGGCCCCCTTATTCTTTCTTCTTCATCTATAAAGACAAGGATGGTATTGATTTAATATTAACTGTTATTAAAAACGTATCGTATCATGTAATGATATTATTATTTCTATACTAAAATAAAAATAGAAAATCTAAAATAAATTTTAATCAAAAAAAAACGCTTCGATAAAATATCGAAGCGTTTTAACTATTAACTAACCTTAAAACTCTTATAAAGCTGCAACGTGTTTAGCCAATTTAGACTTTAAATTTGCTGCTTTATTCTTATGAATAATGTTGTTCTTTGCTAATTTATCTAACATAGATACAACAGTCGAAAACATTCCTTCTGCTTCCTTCTTATCTTCTGTAGCTCTTAATTTTCTAACAGCATTACGAGTTGTTTTATGCTGATATTTATTTCTTAAGCGCTTTGCTTCGTTACTTCTAATTCTCTTTAATGCTGACTTATGATTTGCCATTGTACTAATGCGTTAATTGTTTATAAAAAACTTGTAGTCCGTACGGGAATCGAACCCGTGTTACCAGGATGAAAACCTGGCGTCCTAACCCCTAGACGAACGGACCAAAACAATCGTTCTGATTGCGGGTGCAAATATACAATTCTTTTTGTTATTTGCAATTAAAATTATTTTTTTATTTGTTTTATTTTTACTCTAAAACAATAAAATAGAACTTGTAGTCCGTACGGGAATCGAACCCGTGTTACCAGGATGAAAACCTGGCGTCCTAACCCCTAGACGAACGGACCAAAAACAATCTTTTTTGCGATTGCGGGTGCAAATATAAAAACTGTTTTTTATTGCGCAAAGCTTTTTTTTATTTTTTTAATATGCTTTTGCAAAAAGTACTCTTTTTGCTGAATATTTCCCTGTTAATACGCATACTCCTTCCTCTTCTTTTGCATCATTAGGAATACATCTTATAGTAGCTTTTGTGAGCTCTTTTATCTTGTCTTCAGTTTCAATTGTACCGTCCCAATGAGCTGACACAAATCCTCCTTTATTTTCTATCACATCTTTAAATTCTTCAAAAGAGTTCACTTCTGTAATATGCTCGTTTCTGTAAGTTAATGCTCTTTCATATAAATTTTCCTGAATTTTACCTAATAAATAATAAACATGATTAGCAACACTTTCTTGTTTAATAATTTTTTTTTCAAAAGTATCACGACGTGCAACCTCAACAGTACCATTTTCTAAATCACGTTTTCCCATTGCAATTCGTACAGGGACACCTTTTAATTCATACTCAGCAAACTTAGCTCCTGGTCTAAAAGTGTCTCTATCATCAAATTTTACTGATATTCCTTTAGCTCGTAACTCTTTTACAATTACATTAACCTTTTCAGAAATAGCATTTAACTGTTCTTCTCCTTTATATATAGGAACAATTACCACTTGAATTGGCGCTAGCTTTGGAGGTAGTACTAAACCAGCATCATCAGAGTGTGTCATTATCAACCCTCCTATCAAACGCGTAGACACTCCCCAAGAAGTTGCCCATACATATTCCTGTTTTCCTTCTTTCGAGGTATACTTTACGTCAAATGCCTTAGCAAAATTTTGCCCTAAAAAGTGTGAAGTTCCAGCTTGTAATGCTTTACCATCCTGCATTAACGCTTCTATTGTTAAAGTATCATCTGCTCCTGCAAAACGTTCACTTTCACTTTTAGCTCCTTTAACAACAGGCATTGCCATAAACTCTTCAGCAAAGGTTGCATACACCTCCTGCATTTGCTTTGCTTCAGCCATTGCTTCTGCTTTTGTTGCATGCGCAGTATGACCTTCTTGCCATAAAAACTCAGCAGTACGTAAAAACAAACGTGTACGCATTTCCCATCTTACAACATTTGCCCATTGATTAACTAACAACGGTAAATCTCTATGCGATTGAATCCATCCTTTATAAGTATTCCAAATAATTGCTTCAGAAGTAGGACGAACAACTAATTCTTCTTCCAATTTAGCTTCAGGATCTACACGTAGCTTTCCTTCATTATCTGGATCATTTTGTAATCGATAATGTGTAACCACCGCACATTCTTTTGCAAATCCTTCAGCATTTTTTTCTTCTGCTTCAAACAAACTTTTGGGTACAAAAAGAGGAAAATAAGCATTTTGATGTCCTGTTTCTTTAAACATTCTATCTAATTCTTTCTGCATGTTTTCCCAAATTGCAAATCCGTAAGGCTTTATTACCATACAACCTCTTACTGCTGAGTTTTCAGCTAAATCAGCTTTTACAATCAATTCGTTATACCATTTAGAGTAATCTTCGGCTCTTTTTGTTAAATGTTTGCTCATAATCAAAAGTTTGGCATAAATATTGTTATTTTTTATGCGTAAATTGTATCTGCAAAACTACATTAAAAAGGTAACAAGCCCAACAAAGAACTAATTTTTTGCAGCTCGTTAAAAAACAATTTGCTTTAACCTAAAATAAAAAAGTCATGAAACTACATTACACCAAAACCAAACTCCCTTTTTATATCCTATCATTTTTAATGGCAGCTACGTTTATATCTTGTGGTTCTGCACAAACGGTTACTGGTAGTGATGATGGTATTTATGCTGATGAGATAGAGCAACCTCAACGTAGAGTGATTGTTACCGATGATCGTGCATATGATGAATATCAAGAAAATTATTTCACCAAAGAAGTAGAACGTTTAGGCGCTTTAAATGGTACCGACATTTTCACTGATATAGAAAACTATAAGTCTGAAAGTGTGGACTCTTATGATGATGAAGATATTATTTATGAAGAAGAGCCTGAAACAAGAATTACATATAACGGAAATGAACCTTGGGGTTATTCTGATAATAATGATGTGGTTATAAACATCAATACTTATCCAAGATGGGGTTATTACAACGATTGGGATTATGGCTATGGATACAATTATCATAGACCTTGGTGGAGGTCTCGCTACTATGGCGGTTGGGGATATAACTCTCACTGGTACCCTTACCATTGGAACTCTGGCCTTTATGTTGGTTTAGGTGGAATTTATTATAACTCTTACTGGAACTCTCCTTATTACAGGTACAACCATTATAGACCATATAGATACTATAACAATCGTTATTATAAACGTCCTTATAGAGGCGCTAACTATTATAGAGGGCACAGAACTGCAACAACTTCTAGAAGAGGTTACACTTCTGGTCGTAGAGGAACTACAACTTCAAGACGTTCTTCTAATGTTTACAGAAGAAGTAATGGTAGAACCTACCGCAATAACACTCGCTCTACAAGAAATACGCGAAGCTATAATACAAGAAGAGGAAACAGTTCTAACAATAGAAGCATCAAACGATCAACTAGAACAAGAAGGTACAACTCTAATGGTAATAGCAGATCTACTCGTAGCTACAAAGGCACACCACGTTCTACAAGAAGTTCAAGAGGAAACCCTAGAGCTTCCAGTAATAATGGTGCTCGTCGATCAACATCTGTAAGGAATTCTAGAAGTTATACTAAAAGAAATCAAAACTCTAATAGATCTGTTAGAAAATCGACTTCTCCAAGAAGCTATTCAAAGTCAACCAAAAATAGCAGAAAAAACTATGCTTCTCACAAAAGTAATAACTCAAGAAAATCTAGAAGTTACTCAAAACCTTCTAGAAGCTCTCGTAGTTACTCAGCCCCATCAAGAAGTACTAGAAGTAACTCAAGAGGAAGTAGCAGAAGCTCATCAAGAAGTTCTAGAAGATAATCTTAAGACCAAATTTCAAGATAAGTTTTTAACGAATTAATAAAAAAAATGAAAAGAATTTTAACCTTCGCGATAATTATCGCTAGTACGTATACTGCCTATTCACAATCACTAGGCTACAATGATTTAGGAATTTTATTTTCAAAAGACGATAATTACGGAACTGCTCGTTTTGAAGCAATGAGTGGAGCCTTTGGAGCATTAGGTGGAGACATATCTTCTTTTGGAATTAACCCAGCTGGTAGCGCCGTTGCTATTAAGAGTACTTTTGGAGTAACCCTAGGTAACAGAAACACCACCTATTCGACTAAATATTATGGGAATACTGTAGAAACTGAGGATGATTTTTTTAATATTACCCAAGCTGGTGGTATTTTATCTTTCGACTCTGCTCATAACTCTGATTGGAACCGTTTTGCTTTAACTTTTAATTATAGATTAAAAAGTGATTTTGAAGGTTTATTCTCTACACAAGGTAATAGTGGTCAAGCATTATTTAATGAACACCCAGATGATATCACCAACCAATTCAACAATGGACAAGAGCAACGTTTTTTTAACTCTACCTACGGAGAGAACAGTATTTTTGAAATGGGTTTCTCTGCTGTGCACCTAAATAAACTATATGCTGGAGCTAGTATAAAGTTTCATAATTTTAGTTTTGGTCAAGTTACCGAATTAAGAGAGGTTAATGAGGATGATGATGCGAATACCTTAACTGCTCTAAATATTCAAGACAGTTACTTTGAAGGAAGCGGAGTTTCTTTTAGTGCAGGTTTTATTTATAAAGTAAATCAAAGTTTTCGCTTTGGCTTAGCTTATGAAACACCTACATGGTACAACGAAGTTTTTGAAGATAGTAATTTAAATGTTTTCGACCCAAATGATTCTAGATATGATGACTGGGTAGGCTATACAGAAATTTCAGCGACAAACCAAAACACTGATGTTAATAGCGGTGAAGAATTTAATTCAAATATTTTTAGATTGCGAACACCAAGTAAACTTACAGCTAGTGCGGCATTTGTTTTTGGTAAACAAGGTTTAATAAGCGCAGATTATACTTACAAAGACTATAGTGGTACAAAATATAGAGAAAACGACCCTTATTTTATAGAAACCAATCAAAACTTTGATAATGACTTTAAAGGTACCCACTCCTTAAATATTGGTACCGAGTGGCGTTTTGATAAAATGAGTGTTCGTGGTGGTTATCATTATGAGCAAAGTCCTTATAAAAATGCTTTAGATGATGATAATATTTCTGGATTCTCATTAGGACTTGGTTATAATTTTGGAAACATTAAGTTTGATTTATCATATACTAATTCAGAAAACAACAGCCCGTATCATATTTACAACTCACCGGCTGTTGATGTGAACCCTATCGAACTAACAACTGATACATCACGAATTTCTGGAACAATTACTTTCAGTTTATAATTCATAAAAAATATAGAAGAAGAGTCCTGCTATATGCAGGACTTTTTATATATCCATTTCTCAGTTTTTTACCGTAATTTTGCTTCTTATTTACAACTTATGAGTTCAACAAAAATAAACATACAAGAAACCAATAACGAAACCATCCTAAAGTTTGTTAGTAACAAAATTTTAGTTAATGGTGGTAGTTATGAATACAATAACATAGACGAGGCTAAAAACTCTCCTTTAGCACAACAACTTTTTTATCTTCCTTTTGTAAAAAAAGTATTAGTTACGGCTAACTTCATTGCTATTCAACGATATGATATTGTTGAGTGGGATGATGTTGAAGAAGAGGTTCGCGAGCAAATAGAAGCTTATATACAAAGTGGTAGTTCTGTAGTAAAAGAAGAAACTACTAAGAAAGATGCTGTTGAAGTATATGCAGAGGTTACTCCAAACCCAGCAGTAATGAAATTTGGAACCAACAAAGCTTTAACACAAACTGATGTTGAATTCAAAAATATTGAAGAAGCAAGCAAATCTTCTCCTTTAGCACAAGCATTATTTAGCTTTCCTTTTGTAAAAGAAATTTTCATTTCTGAAAACTACATATCAATCACAAAGTATGATATGATTGATTGGAATGAAGTGTACCAAGAAGTACGTACCTTTATTCGTAGTTATATACAGGAAGGTAAGAAAATAATTACTGAACTACCTAAACAACAAACTACGCAAAACGTTGAAGTTCCTAAAGAGAGTTTAACAGATACTGAAACTAAAATTGTTGATATTTTAGATGAGTATATAAAGCCTGCAGTAGCTTCTGATGGTGGTAATATCGCATTTCAATCATACGATGCCGAGAACAAAAGAGTGAGTGTTGTTTTACAAGGAGCTTGTAGTGGTTGTCCATCATCAACAGTAACATTAAAAAATGGTATTGAAACCATGCTTAAAGAAATGTTACCTAACCAAATTAATGAAGTAGTTGCCATTAACGGGTAATTCACCGTAAACCAAATAAAACACATGCCTGAAAAAATCAAACCATATAAAAATTCTGAATTAGGAAAGAAAGAGCAAGTTGCTCAAATGTTTGACAATATTTCTGAGGATTACGACGGATTAAATCGTGTTATTTCTTTAGGAATTGATGTTAGTTGGCGTAAAAAAGTAGTAAAATTAGTAGGGGAAAATAATCCGCAACAAATTTTAGATATAGCAACTGGTACAGGTGATTTAGCTTTGATGATGTCTGAATTAAACCCTGAGAAGATTGTAGGCTTAGATATTTCTGAAGGAATGCTGCAAGTAGGAAGACAAAAAATAGCTAAAGCTAACTTATCAAATAAAATTAAGATGATTGTTGGTGATAGTGAAAACATCCCTTTTCCTGATAATACTTTTGACGCAATTACTGTTTCTTTTGGAGTTAGAA
The DNA here is from genome assembly GCF_003387615.1 of Tenacibaculum gallaicum. Lineage (GTDB taxonomy): Bacteria > Bacteroidota > Bacteroidia > Flavobacteriales > Flavobacteriaceae > Polaribacter > Polaribacter gallaicus. The sequence goes on from NZ_QUNS01000007.1 coordinate 112,502, forward strand.
ACTTTGAAAACTTAGACAAAGGATTAACCGAAATATTACGGGTATTAAAACCTGGAGGTAAATTTGTGGTATTAGAAACCTCTAACCCAACCAAATTTCCTTTTAAGCAAGGATATAAATTGTATACCAATTATATTTTACCTATTATTGGTAAACTCTTTTCAAAAGATAAAGTTGCGTACTCATATTTATCAGAAACAGCAAATACTTTTCCTTTTGGAAAGGCTTTCAACAATATTTTACAAAAAAACGGGTTTAAGAATGCAAAGAATATACCTGTAACATTTGGTGTTGCATCAATTTATACCGCTTTAAAATAGTATGTTAAAAAAGCTTTTACTTTTCGGAATTTTAGTAGTGTCATTATCATCACAAGCTCAAAGAGAAAAAATATTAAAACTTCCTAGTTTTGACAAACCTCTTTTTCATTATGGTTTCTACCTAGGTGCAAATAATAATGATTACAAAATTTCCTATGCTCCTAGTGATTTTGACGATGCCGAAATTGAAGTTGAGTCATCTATTGGTTTTAATGTAGGTTTAATTGCCGATTTAAGACTACATAATAACATTAACCTTCGTTTTGAACCTGGATTAATGTCTAACACGAAAACATTGCGTTTTAAACATATTCCTGGTGCAGATAACATAAATACTCGTGAAGTAGGCGCCACTTACCTACATTTACCTCTCCTTTTAAAATTAAGCACAAACAGACTTAATAATATGAGACCTTATGTTATTGGAGGGCTTTCATACGACCATAACTTTTCAAGCAATGAGAGAAATAGTGATGACAACTTTGCTGGTGAGTTCAGGACCACAACAAATAATTTTATGTATGAAGTTGGCATTGGTGTTGATTTTTACTTAAGTTATTTTAAGTTTTCTCCTTCAATAAGAGGTGTTTTTGCTATTAACAATGAAATTAAATATGACAATAAACCTTCTTCTCAATGGACGGATCCTATTAATTTCTTAGGAACTAGAGGAGTGTTTTTACATTTAGCTTTTGAGTAATATTTTTATTTAAAACACATACAATAAAAAAAAGGCTTTCTAAATTTAGAAAGCCTTTTTACATTTAAAAATAATATGAAGTCCCCCGAAATCTTATTACTCTATACCTATTAGACACACTTTATTTTTTAAGGTCACATTTTTTTACAAAAACTCACAAAAAAAGACCGCAAAAATGCGGTCTTGTTTCATAAAGATTACTCTTTATTAGTTGGATAGAAGTCCCCCGAAATCTATCGTACTGTTAAAAACATTGTTTTTAGCGTTTTCAAAGATATAAAAAAATGTTAATTTTATCACTTTTTTATAACTATTTTATTGTTAACCACATCTTTAATAGGTAAAATAACCTTTCCTGCTTCTGTATTTATTGTAATACATATATTATCTATAGCTACCACAACTCCCTCTATATCATTAATTATAACTTTTTCTCCTATTGAAATATTTTTTCTAGAATAATAACCAAAAAGTAGTCTTGAAACAGCATCTCTCGCGCCAAATCCAAAAGCTAAGGTAAAAGCTAATAGTACAGACCCTATTAAAAGAGTTAAATTACTTTTAATTACTGATGTATCTACTCCTGCTTGATCTAGTGCTGTTATAGATAAAAATACAACAATAAGATAAAAAGCAATATTACCTACTAGATTTCCTCCAGAAACTTCAATAGATTTGAACATGGATTGAATAGCTTTTTTTACCATAGTTCCTAAGTAAGTTCCACCTACAAAAATACCTACCGCTGTTAATAAGTTTGGTAAATACGCAAAAAAGCTTCTAATTCCATCGGATACTACAGTTAAACCAAACATTTCAGCACCGACCATTACAAAAACAAAAATCAAAAACCACTTTAGCACAGCCAAGATAACATTGGTAAGCACGATGTTTATCGTACTACTTCCAAAAATTTCTGTCTGTCTAAGTTTCTTTGACCATTCATCTATTTTTGTTTTTGCTAATGCTTTTCTAACAAGGTATAAAAAGACCTTTATAATAAGCCAAGAGAGGATTACAAAAGCTAAAAAGCCCGCTACTGTTGGTAATGAATCTACTATGTCTTGAAAAATATTCTTAAAAGGGGTTAAAAAATCTATCTTTAAAAAACTCATAACTTTTATGTATAGTGATATATTTGGTTAGTCTGGATTACTTCACTTCTTTTTTCCGTTTGGTTCTGTACCCCCAATTAAATCAACAATTGCACTGGGGTATTTAACCACGAATAAATCAGCCATATCTATTGATAGCTTTATCATTGCCACATCATTAAGCACCTTATCTTTTAGTACTTCTGGCAATTCTTCGTTATGTAATATTTTTTTAAATGGATTATCCATAATTTATTACAATTCGTTATACGCTTTCACCACTTTCGCTTTAGCTCTTTTTAATCGCATTTTTACTGCGCTTTCTCCTAAATCTAATCCTATTGAAATATCTTTAATACTCATTTCATCTTGATACTTCATTAATAAAATCATTTTCTCTAAAGGAGAAATCATTTCTAGTGCTTTAGCTAATTTATCTGACTTTAATTCGAACAGTGTAGCGTCATCTATATCATCAATATTACTTTCCTCTCTTATTTCATCTGTTACTACCGTTACTCTTTCTTTTTTCTTCTCTTTATTTCTCTGTACATAATTAACACAAAAATTGTAAGTAAAAGAATACAACCAAGTAGAAAACTTAGATTTCCCTTTAAAAGTTCTCAATTTAACAAATAAACGAATAAATACATCATGTGTTAAATCTTGAGCCTCTTCTTTACTTTTGGAAAACCCATAGCACTTATTATACACCACACCAGCGTAACGATCGTATAAAACAGCAAACAAATGAGTATCATTTTTCTCTACTATTTTACGAACTAAATCTTCGTCGCTTATTTTTTTTACATCAATACTCTCCAAGGGGCAGTATAGTTAGTTTCCTTCTTAGTTACACATTAATTTAGACACCTACTCTACTACGTGGTCACTCAATTATTGCTTAAACAACGGATTTTAACATTTCTTTAACAAAGAGACGGAATTTTTCAAGAAATACAAAAAACTTTGTAACATTATTTTAATTGCATACGTATAAGATAATGTAGACTGATTGATAAATTAAAAATATACTTGAAGTAGATGAGACAACTTAAAATTACAAAACAGGTTACCAATAGAGAAACCGCGTCTTTAGATAAATATTTGCAAGAAATAGGAAAGGTAGATTTAATTACTGCTGATGAAGAAGTTGAATTAGCACAAAGAATTAAAGCTGGTGACCAAAGAGCCCTTGAAAAACTAACCAAGGCTAATTTACGTTTTGTGGTATCAGTTGCAAAACAATACCAAAACCAAGGATTAACATTACCTGATTTAATTAACGAAGGTAACTTAGGATTAATTAAAGCTGCGAAACGTTTTGATGAAACTCGTGGATTTAAATTTATATCATACGCAGTATGGTGGATTCGTCAGTCTATCTTACAAGCTTTAGCTGAGCAATCTCGTATTGTACGTTTACCATTAAACAAAATTGGTTCCATAAACAAAATTAATAAGATGTATGCTTTCTTAGAGCAAGAAAACGAGCGCCCACCAAGTGCTGAGGAAATTGCTAAGAAATTAGACATGACTGTTAATGATGTTAAAGAGTCAATGAAAAACTCAGGTCGTCACGTATCAATGGATGCCCCTTTAATAGAGGGTGAAGATTCTAACTTATATGACGTATTAAACTCGGGTGAATCACCAAATCCTGATAAAACTTTACTACACGAATCTTTACGTATTGAGATTAATCGTGCGTTAGAAACATTAACACCTCGTGAGGCTGATGTAGTAAAATTATACTTTGGTTTAGGAGAGCACCAACCAATGACTTTAGAGGAAATTGGTGAAACATTTGATTTAACTCGTGAACGTGTACGTCAAATTAAAGAAAAAGCTATCAGAAGATTAAAACACACATCACGTAGTAAGATTTTAATGACCTACTTAGGTTAATAATATAAACAACAACAAATAGTTATCGTAACTATTCGTTTTTTAATCAAAGAATAAAAGCTCTCGAATTCGAGAGCTTTCTTTTTGATTTTAATGCTCTTAGTTTTAACTATATTTGCATTAAATAACAACGCAACAACTTATAATATTAATGGAAAAACTTGTAGCCCCATCAATTTTAGCGGCTGATTTTGGAAACCTACAACGTGATGTTGAAATGGTTAATGATAGTAAAGCAGATTGGTTTCATATTGACATTATGGACGGTGTTTTTGTTCCAAATATTTCTTTTGGAATGCCAGTTTTAAAGTCAATTACAAAACACGCTAATAAAACAATTGATGTACATTTAATGATTGTAGATCCTGATCGCTACATTCAAACTTTTGCAGATTTGGGTGCCGACATTTTAACGGTACACTATGAAACTTGTACACACTTACACAGAACTATTCAGGCAATAAAAGCAGCTGGCATGAAAGCTGGGGTTGCTTTAAACCCACACACACCTATCGCAGTTTTAGAAGATATTATTAAAGATTTAGATTTAGTTTGTATTATGAGTGTAAACCCAGGATTTGGAGGACAGTCATTCATTGAAAATACTTACAAAAAAATTCAACAGTTAAAAAACTTGATTGAATTTAGTGAAGCACCGACCTTAATTGAAATTGATGGTGGTGTAACTGACCTAAACGCTAATAAACTTATAGAAGTTGGTGCTGATGTGTTAGTTGCTGGTAGTTTTGTTTTCAAAAGTGATAACCCTACCGAAACAATTGAAAATTTAAAAGCTATTATAAATTAAGACTACTTTTAAAAAACAATTGTGTCTAAACATCTTTTTGTCTAGACTACACTATTTTTTAACTAAAAAAAGCTATATAACATAAATTATATAGCTTTTTACTTTTTTAATTAGGCCCGCAAAAAACCTCATTCATACAAATATACCCTGGAGGAAGAGGTTCACACCTAGTACACATTACGTAAGTCCATCCACCTTGAACGGATTTTTGCTCTGACTTATTTAGAATCGAACCTAAATTTGAAATATTTTTCAACATAATAAAGTGTTTTAAGTTTCTCAAAAATAACCCCTTAAGCAGAAATTATCTCCTAAAAAACCGTAATAAAAGTAAGGCTTATCCATAATTTTCAGTTTTTCACACCTCCTTTATCAATACTAAAACTGCTCTAATAAGTAATAAATTAAATCGGTGGTAGTCACAATCCCTACCAGTTTATTATTATCAACAACTGGCAATGCATGAAACTCCTTTTTTGCTAAAATCTCAGCGACTTCTTTAATTGTAGTACTAGAGTTCACAGTTTCCAAGTTTTTTGCCATCACTTGGTCTATTGTAAACATGTTATACACTACAGTATCAACGTCGGTTTCATTTTCATCAACTGCATCTGCAAAACTTATTCGTAATAAATCTGTATAACTTAACATTCCTTTTATTTCGTTTCCTCTTACTACTGGAATGTGTCTTATATGTTCTTTTTTAAATATTTTTTCTGCTGTCATCAAGTCATCGGTACTACTTAATGTGATTACATCTTTGGTCATGATAACTGAAACTGGTGTTCTTTTTTTCATTCTTGTAAGGTTTTGTGTTATTATCTATTTCAAATTTCAGCAATAAAAACAAGTATAAACCTGATTAAAATCATAGATTTTCATCTATTTTATTTCTATCTAAAAATGTAATTATTTAACTATTTTTACAAAAACATTTTATCTTGATAGAGGATTTACAGAAATACTACGGTTATTTATTTGAAGAAGCATTGTTACAAGAAATAGCTGCTCTTGCTATAGCAAGAGAAGTTAAAGCTAATGAAGTTATAATTAATATTGACAGTTATATAACTTCTATTCCACTATTATTAAATGGAGCTATAAAAATTTTACGTGAAGATAAAGAAGGTGACGACTTAGTTTTATATTATATCGAAAAAGGAGATACATGTGCCATGACACTTTCATGTTGTATGGAACAAACAAAAAGTAAAATTAAAGCAATCGCTGAAACAGATGTAAAACTATTAATGATTCCTAAGCAAAAAATGAGCGAGTGGCTTAGTAAATATAAAAGCTGGCAAGAGTTTATTTTATATAGTTACCATAGTAGATTACAGGAGTTTATTGATGCTATCGATACTATTGCCTTTTTAAACATGGATCAACGTTTACTAAAGTATCTAAAAGACAAAGCTTTAGTAAATCAAAACGAAACAATTAGCGTAACACACCAACAAATAGCTAACGATTTACACACTTCTAGAGTGGTTATTTCTAGGCTTTTAAAAGCTTTAGAAAAACAAGATAAAATAGAGCTGCATAGAAATCAGATTAAAGTATTAGAACTTTAACCCTGTAACTTGAGTTACATTTTTTATAAGAGAATCGTTCTACCTCTATGGTAAATACTAGAACGATGAGTAAATTTTATGAAATAAGTAAAGGAGTTCCCATTTTTATACTTTTTTAAAGAAAATAAGCTATTATGGCAACAATCGGGAATGTTATATAAAACGATTTGGTTACTATTATTAACGGTTATATGAAATAATATCGTTATTTTTATAACACTTTATCTACTACAAAAAACGTTCTTATTTAATAATCTCATAAACTATCTTCAATATGGAAGACATGCTCTTTTATGATAGAATGCAGTTTGCTTTTACCATTACCTTTCACTACTTATTTCCGCAATTAACCATGGGACTATCATTGATGATAGTTTTCTTTAAATGGAAATTTTTAAGAACCAAAATTGAAAAATACAACGATGCTGCAAAATTTTGGATGAAAATATTTGCCTTAAATTTTGCTATGGGAGTTGTTACTGGAATTCCTATGGAATTTCAATTTGGCACCAACTGGGCGAAGTTTTCAGAACTTACTGGCGGTATCATTGGTCAGACTTTAGCCATGGAAGGAATGTTTTCTTTCTTCTTAGAATCCTCTTTTTTAGGTCTCTTTTTATTTGGTGAAAAAAAACTAGGACATAAACTTCATTTCTTAACTGGCTTTTTAGTCTTTTTAGGCTCTTGGGCAAGTGGTTTTTTAATCATAGCTACACATTCTTGGATGCAAAACCCAGTAGGCTATGAAATTTTAGCCAACGGTAAATTTGTTCTAAATAATTTTTCAGCCTTATTCTCGAACCCATGGTTATGGCCTTCTTATTTACATAACCAAGCAGCTTCTTTAGTTACTAGTTCTTTTGTGGTTGCTGGTATTGGAGCTCTTTATCTTTTAAATAAAAAACACTTAGAATTTGGTAAATTATTTTTAAAAACAGGAGTTGTTTTTGGAGTTATTGCATCTATTTTGGTTGCTTTCCCTACGGGGGATTTAGCTGCTAAAAATGTTGTAAAATATCAACCTGTAACTTTTGCAGCTATGGAAGGAGTTTTTGAAACAGAAAAAGGAGGCTCTGAAATAGTTTTAATTGGACAACCAAACATGCTGGAGAAAAAATTAGATAATAAAATAGCCGTTCCTAATATCCTTAGCTTTTTAACCTATCAAGAATGGAATACAGAAATCAAAGGGCTAAACGAGTTTGATGAAAAAAACTACCCAACAAACATACCAGGTTTATATTATGCGTACCATATAATGGTAGGTTTAGGAACTATTTTTATTGCTTTAATGCTAGCCAGTATTGTTCAATTATTCAGAAATAAATTATACCAAACAAAATGGATCTTGTGGTCTTTACTATTTATGATTCCATTCCCATATATTGCCAATACTACTGGTTGGTATACAGCTGAATTAGGGCGTCAACCTTGGTTAGTTTATAATTTACTACGAACATCTGCTGGTGCATCACCTACAGTATCCTCAGGAAATACTTTATTCACTCTTTTAGGGTTTATCGGTTTATATTTATTATTAGGAATGTTATTTCTAATTTTAGCGGGAAAAATTATTAATAAAGGACCTCAAACAACACATTAATTATGGAGCTTTTTTGGTACATCGTATTAGTTACAATGTTAGCCATTTATGTTATTTTAGATGGTTATGATTTTGGTGCAGGAATTATTCACTTATTCTTCGCTAAAAAAGAAGAAGATAAAAAGAAAGTTGTAAAAGCAATCGGCCCTTTTTGGGATGCAAATGAAGTATGGTTAATTGCTTCCGGTGGTATCTTATTTTTTGCTTTTCCTACTTTATATGCCTCTTCATTTAGTGGCTTTTATCTTCCTTTAATAATGATTTTATGGCTGCTTATTTTTAGAGCTATTGGTTTAGAACTTCGCGGACAAATACATAATAAAATATGGGAAAGTATTTGGGACAAAGCTTTTGGAGTTGCTAGCTTACTTCTTGCCTTATTTTTTGGAATAGCATTGGGTAATGTTGTGCGCGGTGTTAATCTAGGAAACGTTGTAGATGGCATTTCTACTCATGAGGCACATTATTTTTTCCTTCCCTTATGGAATTCAGAATTTTCTCCACACTCAGAAACACTAGGTGTTATAGATTGGTTCACTTTACTTTTAGGAATTATTGCTGTCGTGTCACTAACTATTCATGGTGCCAATTGGATTATTTTCAAAACCAACGCTAACATTAATAACCAACTAAAAAAAATTGTTTTTACCCTTTCATTTGTTTTATTAGCCTTAGTAATTATTTCAATAATTACTTGGCATGTTATCGAACCAAAACCATTTCATAATTTTATAAAGTACCCCTTTCTTTGGATATTTCCTTTACTAACTTTTATAGGGTTGTTTGGTTTATTCAAAGTAAAAAAGTTCGCAAAACACATCACCGGATTTTTATATTCTTCTTTATTTCTACTAGGAGGTTTAGCAACTACGGTAGCATCTATTTTCCCTAAAGTTTTACCTTCAACCAATACTATAAACCCAGATTTAACTATTTACAATGTAGCTGCTGATGAATACGGATTATTAGTTGGCATGAATTGGTTTTTTATAGCTGCAATATTAGTCATCATTTATTTTGTTATACAGTATAAAGTTTTTAAAGGAAAAATGGATGATGTAGATTACGGTGAACATTAATTCGTTCTCCGTAATGGTAGTGTAGTAAAATAGTGCTTATTGAAGAAACTAAATCACTCTGCACTAAAAGTACAGAGGTTTATTATACTGGGGGGCCTAAAAATCCCCTTTTTTTATTTCTAATATAAAATTAGAATTGCCTGAATTTGGCTTTCTATGATGCTCTAAATATTCGTTAACCATTTCATCTGTTATATTACCTGTACTCCAAACTCCATAACCAACTCCCCAAAAATGTTTTGCCTAGTAAGGATTACTTAACTCTGGAAATTCTTGTTAAAGCTTGCGAGAACTTCTTCCCTTGAGCTGTTTTACTAAAATAGCTAATACTTTACTTGGAATCATATTCTATATGAATATGATCAGAACTAACTACTCCTTTTAAAAGTGATACATTTTCTGCTTCTAAAATTTGAATCAGTAAATCTCTACATCGTTATTGTATATCTCCTTTCAATATCTGATAGCGATATTTTATAACCTAAACTAAATGACAGGTCAACCTGCTTACTATATGAGAACCTTTTCGTAAAGATCTTTCCACTTAAGAAAAATATTAATTTTTTATATAACTAAAAGTATTGCAATAAAATTCCAGGATTTTGAACCCTAAATTGAGACCAATAAAAAACACTTTTAACCAATTGATTAAAAGCGTCTTATTGTGACCCAGAGAGGACTCGAACCCCCAACCCTCAGAGCCGAAATCTGATGTTCTATCCAGTTGAACTACTGAGTCTTTACATTCTATTAAGCTAACTTTGCTTTTACAATTGCTGAAATTGTTTTTCCATCTGCTTGTCCTGCTAACTGTTTAGAAACAATTCCCATTACTTTTCCCATATCTTTCATTCCTTCTGCTCCTACATTTGTAATAGCTTTTTCTACAATTTCACCTATTTCTTCTTCACTTAAAGCTTCTGGTAAAAACTGCTCTAAAATAACTGCTTCAGCTAATTCTGGTTCCGCTAAATCATTACGTCCTTGCTCCGTAAACACAGTTGCACTATCTTTACGTTGTTTGACTTGTTTTTGAATAATCTTTAACTCTTCTGCTTCAGACAATTCTCCTGCTCTAGCTTCAGTATTTGCCAACATAAATGCTGACTTTAATGCTCTTAAAGCGGTTAAAGCTACGGTGTCTTTAGCCTTCATAGCTTCTTTCATTTTATCCATTACCTGTTTTTGCAAACTCATAATTTATGTTTTTAAGTATTAAAAAATCCCGATAAATCGGGATTTTAAAAATAAGTGTTATTCTTTTATTAATCTACATTATCGTGTAAAAACGAATTATTAGAACGTAATAAATCGTCATTATCTGTATTTAATGTTGTATCTGACTTGCTAATGTCTGATCCTGCTTCAATATCAACTCCTAACCTTTTATAAGCCGGTTGACGTTCAATTTCATCTATATTTTTACTAACTTGATCGTTAAACTTATAGTTAAAACCTTTCATCTTCTCCCTTCTTTCCTGTGCCCTTTTTTGCAACTCAGAAATTGTTAAGTCCAACGGAGAAACTTCCTCACTTGAAGTATCTATTCCATTAATTTCTTCTTGTGTTTTAGATTTCACCTCAAATTGTAATTCTTTTTCTACCTCTTCTTTAATTGTAGGAGTAGAACTTTTGCCAATTGTTGGTTGTGCACTAAAATCGTCTAACACATATCGTTTTTCAATTTTATGACTCTTTACTTCTTCAGCTTTTACTTCAATATTTTTAATCTCATTAGTGGTTTCAACTAAATGAGAGGTTGGCTTTATTTCTTCATAAGAGTTTAACGGCAAATCAAACAACAAATCTTGTTGTGTCGGTTGTTCCTTTATTTCTCTTTCTTCAACTTTAGGTTCAGCTATATTGGTAATGATAAAATCATCTTCAGAAACAGTTTCTATTTCGATTTCATCATATACAACATCAATATTTTTTATTGCTTGTGTTGTTGGAATAATTTGCGATTTAGGTTCAGGCTTTTCTTCCTCTAAAACATGAACAACTTTATTGGATGGCTTGTTTTTTATAGGCTCATCGATTGCAGGAGATGCTTCTACTTTCTGATCACCAAAATTATATGTTGCCTTTTGTTCATCTTCTAAAGTATGAACTATTTTTTTCACTTCCGTATTAGTAATATTTCCTTGCTGATCAGCGGCGAAACCCGTAGCTACAACTGTTACTGCTATTCCATCTTCTAACGACTCGTCTTCTCCAATACCCATAATAATATTGGCATCGTACCCTGCTTCATCTTGAATGTAGTCATTTATTTCACCTATTTCATCTAGTGTAACTTCATTTCCTCCAGAAACGATTAATAATAATACATTTTTAGCTCCTGTAATTTTATTATCGTTTAACAATGGTGAATCTAATGCTTTTACAATGGCATTTTTAGCTCTGTTAGCTCCAGTTTCTTTTGCAGATCCCATAATTGCTGTACCACTATTTGACAATACCGTTTTTGCATCGTGTAAATCAATATTTTGTTTGTAGTGATGTGTAATTACCTCTGCTATCCCTTTTGCTGCTGTTGCTAATACTTCGTCTGCTTTAGAGAACCCTGCTTTAAACCCTAAGTTACCATAAACTTCGCGCAGTTTATTATTGTTGATAACAATTAATGAGTCTACATTATTACGTAGCTCATCAATCCCTTTTTGAGCTTGCTTTGAGCGCATTCTTCCTTCAAACTGAAATGGCATTGTAACGATACCTACCGTTAAAATATCCATATCTTTAGCTATTTTAGCAATGATTGGAGCCGCACCTGTACCAGTACCTCCCCCCATACCTGCGGTAATAAAAACCATTTTGGTATGCGTACTCAACATTTGTTGAATTTCTTGTATACTTTCAGCCGCTGCTTGTGCTCCAACTTCTGGATTTGCACCTGCACCTAACCCTGAAGTTAAATGTGCCCCTAACTGAACTTTATTAGGTATTGGGCTGTTTTCTAATGCTTGTGCGTCTGTATTACAAATTACGAAATCTACTCCGTGAATTTGTTTACTATACATGTGATTTACTGCGTTGCTTCCTCCCCCACCAACACCGATTACTTTAATGGCATTCGATTGTGTTTTTGGCATGTCGAATGAAATGTTATCAAATTCTGCGCTCATAATAACTTTTCTTTTTTATTAATTCTTATTCAATTTTACACTCCTTTTTAGGGGATTAATCAGGAGTTTTCTTATATATACTAATTACTCTGCGTTATCTAAAAACTCTTTGAATCGTTCAGTAAACTTGTCAAAAAATGATTTAGATTTTTTCGCTTTGTGTTCCTTCTCTTCTCGAACTTCTTCTATAATCTCGTTTTCTTCCTCAATAGCTTCTTTTACTAACGCTTCTGGCGCTTCTTCTACAGCTACTTTTTCTTCAGTTTCCTTTTGTAAACCTTCCATTAACAACCCTACAGCAGTTGCAAATGCTGGACTTGATAACCCTTCATCTGAATCTCCTGCTAGGTGTTCATTTGGATACCCAATACGAACGTCCATTCCGGTAATATATTCTACTAACTGGCGTAAATGTTTTAATTGAGCTCCACCTCCTGTTAGTACAATGCCTGCAATCAATTTTCCTTTCTGAGTTTCGTGTCCGTAGTTCTTAATTTCTAAATATACATGCTCTATAATTTCTTGAACTCTTGCATGAATTATTTTTGATAAGTTTTTAAGTGTAATTTCTTTGGGTTCTCTTCCTCTTAACCCAGGAATTGAAACGATTTCCGTTTCTTTATTTTCTCCAGGCCATGCTGAACCGAACTTAATTTTTAATAACTCTGCTTGTTTTTCAATTATTGAACAACCTTCTTTTATATCTTCAGTAATTACATTTCCTCCAAAAGGAATTACTGCTGTATGACGAATAATTCCGTCTTTAAATATTGCTAAATCTGTAGTTCCCCCACCTATATCAATCAATGCTACACCTGCTTCTTTTTCTTCTTGACTTAATACTGCTGATGCTGATGCTAAAGGTTCAAGAGTAATATCTGATAGATTTAACCCCGCACTCTTAATACATCTGCCTACATTTCGGATAGAAGAAACTTGACCTACTACTACATGAAAATTTGCTTCCAGTCTTCCTCCATACATCCCTATAGGTTCTTTTATATCTGGCTGACTATCTACTTTAAACTCTTGTGGTAATACATGAATAATTTCTTCACCCGGTAACATTACCAATTTGTGTACTTGGCTAACTAAATTTTCTATATCATTAGCATCAATTACCTCTTCTGATTTTTCTCTTGTTATGTAGTCACTATGGTGTAGACTACGTATGTGCTGACCTGCAATACCTACTACAACATTTTCTATTTTATGTCCTGAAATACTTTCTGCCTCTTCAGCTGCCTGCTGAATAGACTGAATTGTTTGCGTAATGTTATTAACTACCCCACGCTTTACACCTAAACTTTTCGCCTTACCAATACCTAAAACTTCAAGCTTTCCGTATTCGTTTCTACGACCAATCATGGCAACAATCTTGGTTGTACCAATATCTAAACCAACTGCTATTTTATTGTTTTCCATCTTGATTTTGTTTTGTGCACACAACTTGGTTGTGGTATTTTACATTTATCGCTTTATAGTTATTAATGGTTTTGTCTGTAAACGCTTTGTTATAAAATGCTGTTAGCTTTTTAAACTTTATTGAGGCATCTGTTAACTCTCCAAAAATTATCTTATAATCACCACTACGAACAGTAAATATATATTCGTTTTGGGCGTCTTTTTGAATAGCAATAATTTCTTTAGCGAAAAAACTATTACTATTTATGTTCTTTATTAACGTTGTTAATTCTTTGATTTCTTCTGGCTCCCTTACTCCTAAAACTAATGGTACTCTTGCTGAAAAATTTGTTGATAACGGAATTTCAACTCCATACTTATCAACATAAAAAGATGTATCTTTATCAACAATTCGAGCTATCGGTGTTCGTTGTTTTATCGTAGTTTTTAACACCCCATCTACGGTTAAAAACACAGCTGTTTTTTCAACATACGGATTCGCCGAAACATTAGCCTCTAGAAAGTGTAAATCTACCAATCTTTTTGGTTGATTTTTAACAAATTCATTATTTTGTATTAACAATTTATCAACCATACTGTGTGTCAAAAAGTTATTATCTCCAGCAGCAAATTCTACCACCGTATTTTTCACCTTTTTTAATCCATTTCTATTGGTTGTAAAACCATACAAAAACACCAAAAACATCAACAGCAAGAAAAAAGACAGATATGTTGCTAATTTTTTCATTCTATTTTTTGTGTTTTTCTTTTAATTTATCTTTTACTTCATCAACCAATAAACCAATATTTCCTGCACCTAACATTGCTACAATTTTTGACTCAGATTTTATGATTTCGTCACTTAATTTTTCCTTTGATATTAGCTTTTTAGTATCAATGGTAAGTTTTTCCAACAACCAACTAGAAGTAACTCCTTTTATTGGTAATTCTCTGGCTGGATAAATATCTAATAAAAGTACTTCATCAAACAACGATAATGCTTTTGCAAAATCATCTGCAAAGTCTCTAGTTCTACTGAACAAGTGCGGTTGAAATATAGCCAACACTTTTTCTTTTGTGTACATTTCTCTAACAGATTGTGCTACCGCTTTTATTTCCGTTGGATGGTGTGCATAATCATCAATTAGCACAACATCTTTTGTCTTTATTTTGTAAGAAAATCTGCGTTGCACCCCTTTAAAGCTACCTAGTTGTTCTTTAATTTTTTCTAACGATACTCCATACACATCAGCTATAGCTAGTGCTGCTAAAGCATTCATCATATTGTGATTTCCTGGTAAATGGAATGTTATGTTTTTAATTTCTGATGTTGGTGTTTTTACATCAAAAACATACTTACCTACTTCTATTCTTACATTATAAGCTTTATAGTCAGCTTCCTCATCAACAGCATATGTTAAGCCTTTTAATGGCAATCCTTTTGCTACAATTAAAGTATCAGAAACTTTACTTGCAAAATCTCTAAATGATTGTTGTAAGAATTCATTTTCTCCATAAATATCTAGATGATCAGCATCCATAGAGGTTACACAAGCTATATTGGGTGATAGATTTAAAAACGAACGGTCAAACTCATCTGCTTCAACTACCGAAATTTTATCTTCTCCTAAAATTAAATTAGAATTGTAATTTTCTGCAATTCCTCCTAAAAATGATGTAGCTTTTTCAGGTTGCATAATGTGTCCTAAAATAGAAGATGTTGTTGTTTTTCCATGCGTTCCTGCCACTGCTAAACAAAAAGTATTCTTGGTTATTTCTCCCAATACTTCCGCTCTTTTTAAAACTGCGTATCCGTTCTCTGTAAGATAATTTAATTCTTGATGATTTTTAGGAACTGCTGGTGTATATACCACCAGTGTTTTTTCTGTATTTAAAAATGATATTGGAATATTCTTTACAGCATCTTCAAAATGGACTTCTACTCCTATTTCTTCTAAACTTTTAGTGATAGGTGTTGGTGTTTTATCGTAGCCTGCAACTACTTTTCCATTGACAGAAAAATAGCGAGCTATGGCGCTCATTCCTATTCCGCCAATACCTATAAAATAAACGTTATGTATCGTTTTTAAATTCACTAACTAATTAATTTTTCTATTTCGTTAACGATATTACTTGTTGCATTTGGCAACGCTAACTCATTAATGTTTTCACTTAAACTTTCTTGCTTCCCTTTGTCTTTTAATAAGGTTTCTAATACGACAGGAAAAGTGTCTAATTCACTCTCTTTAACTACTAGAGCCCCATGTTTGTCGGCAATAGATTTTGCATTTTTTGTTTGATGATCTTCTGCCACATTTGGTGATGGAATGAAAATAGTTGGCTTCCCTACTATACATAATTCCGATACTGAACTTGCTCCTGCTCTTGACACAATAAAATCTGCAGCTGCATAGGCTAAATCCATCCTATTCAAAAACTGATGTACTTGAACATTTTCTAATTCATCATACTTTTTGTATTCTTCATAATACAGCTTACCGCATTGCCATATCAATTGAACTCTTTGTTTTTTGAAGAAATCTAAATTTTCTTCTACCAACTGATTTATTTTACGAGCACCGAGGCTTCCTCCTAATATTAAAATTGTTTTTTTAGATGTATCTAACTCAAAAAACTCTTTCCCTTCTTCTATTTTAGTATGAATAAATAGTAAATCTTGACGGACTGGGTTTCCTGTTTTTACTATTTTATCTTCAGAGAAAAAACGTTCTAAATTATCGTATGCAACACATATTTTCTGTGCTTTTTTACCTAATAACCTATTAGTTATTCCAGGGTATGAATTTTGCTCTTGTATTAAGGTTGGTATTCCTTTTCTATTAGCTACCATTAACGTTGGTCCACTTGCAAAGCCTCCTGTTCCAACAGCAACATCTGGTTTAAATTTTCGTATAATTCGATATGCTTTCCATAAACTATTTAACAGTTTAAATGGAAATAGTAAATTCTTTAAAGTTAGCTTTCTTTGAATTCCTGAAATCCACAATCCTTCAATGTTATATCCCGCTTGCGGAACTTTTTCCATTTCCATTTTATCTTTTGCTCCAACGAACAAAATATTAGCTTCTGGGTAACGAACTTTTATTTCGTTAGCAATTGCTATGGCAGGGTAAATATGACCCCCAGTACCTCCACCACTTATTATGATATTAATCGATTGTTTCATACAGTCTTTTTTATGTTAACAGTGTTGTATGTACGCTCATAATAATTCCAACCCGTATATCTGTATTTTTAGTCCAGCGTTTCATGTAAAATATCTAAAGGGTTATCATCTAAAATTGTTTCTTCAGTTTCGTTTTTAGAAGCACTTACACTTAAAATCATTCCTAATGCGAAACATGTCATCCAAATAGAGGTACCCCCACTACTTATTAGCGGGAGTGTCTGTCCTGTTACTGGTAAAATATTCACTGCTACTGCCATGTTTATCATTGCTTGAAAAACGATGGGAATTCCCACACCCACAACCAACAAAGTTGCAAATATCGTCGTAGCCTTTTTAGCAGTTATTAAAATTCTAAAGAGTAGTAAAAAATAAATAAAAATCACCACAATTGCACCTGCAAAACCGTATTCTTCAACAATAATTGCATAGATAAAATCGGATGAAGATTGTGGTAAAAAGTTTTTCTGTACACTTTTACCTGGTCCCTTACCTATTACTCCTCCTGTTGCAATGGCTATTTTGGCCTTTTCCACTTGGTAATCTTCTTCACCATCAGACTGAGAAAAGCTTTCAATTCTACTTTTCCATGTGTTTACACGGTTGGGCATTGCATCTGGAAACGCTTTCGCTACTAAAATAAAAAACAGAAAAGCAAAAAGTCCTATTCCTAATATATAGCCTATATATTTTAATGGGTACCCTCCTATAAATGAAACCATTAAAATCATAAAGAACACCATAGCTGTCGTTGAGAAGTTTGCTGGTAAAATTAACACCAGCACTAAACCTACCGGAAGCCACAACTGCAGTAGACTTTCTTTAAAAGAAATTACTTTTTCTTTATTTTTTGCCAAATAGCGTGCAACATACACCATTAAGACTAAACCTGCCAATGTAGAAGTTTGAAATCCGATTCCTACAAACGGAATGCGAATCCATCTACTCGCATTAGCCCCTCCAATAGTGGTTCCTTGCGCTAAGGTAAAGACCAATAGCAGAACAACTACAGGTAGCATTAAAACGGAACCTCCACTGAAGTACCTATATGGAATTTTATGCACTCCATAAATTACTGCAAACCCTGTAATTAGTAATACAATGTGTTTTACCAAATGTCCTAAAGTAGATCCATTACCAACTACGTACACCAAATTGGTGCTTGCACTATATATTGGCATAAATGAAAATATTGCCAATACTGCAACTATAGCCCAAATGGCTCGATCTCCTTTTATATGTCGAAAGATGTTTTTCATCAATCTTTATTATACATTATATATTTCTTACAGCTTCTTTAAACTTTCTTCCTCTATCTTCGTAGTTTTCAAACAAATCGAAACTAGCGCATGCTGGTGACAACAATACCGTGTCTCCTCTTTGTGCTACTTTATAAGCTACTTTTACTGCTTCTTCTGCTCCAGCAGTTTCCACCATAACATCTACTACATTCGCAAAAGTGTCTATGATTTTTTGATTATCTAATCCCAAACAAACTATCGCTTTTACTTTTTCTCTTACTAGAGGCAATAAATCAGTATAATCATTTCCTTTATCAACACCTCCTACAATCCAAACTGTTGGGTTATCCATACATTCTAGTGCATAAAAAGCCGCATTTACATTTGTAGCTTTGCTATCGTTAATGAATTCAATTCCATTTACTTTTTGCACTTTTTCTAAACGGTGTTCTACACCTTCAAAATCAGATAGGCTTTCTGCAATTGTTTCTTTTCTTACTTTTAACAACCTTGCAGCCATTGATGTAGCCATTACGTTTTTTGTGTTGTGCTTTCCTTGTAATGTTAGTTCAGAAACCTTCATTAATTTTTCTTCTGTATTAAATTTCATTATGATCGTGTCTTGTCTTAAAAAAGCTCCGTATTCCAATTCTTTCTCTATTGAAAATGGCACTAGCGTTGCTTCTGTTTTATTATTTTTTAACCAAGTTTGAATTGCTTCATCATCGGCATCGTATATTAAAAAATCATCTTTTGTTTGATTTTTTGTAATTCTGAATTTTGAGTTTATATAGTTATCAAATTCATATTCATATCGATCTAAATGATCTGGTGTTATATTAGTTATTATTGCTATGTGTGGTTTAAAATTCTCGATACCATCCAGCTGAAAACTACTTAACTCCAACACGTATTCGTCGTACTTATCATCAACCACTTGTTCAGCGAAACTATCTCCTATATTTCCTCCAACTCCTACATTTAAGCCTGCTTTTTTTAACACATAATGTAGCAACATGGTTGTGGTTGTTTTACCATTTGAGCCTGTAACTCCCACAATTGTTGCATTGGTAAATTCCGAAGCAAATTCTATTTCTGAAATCACTTTAACTCCTTTTGAAACCAACTTTTGCACAAGTGCAACTTTTTCTGGAATTCCAGGACTTTTCATCACCACGTCAGCATTTAAAATTTTATCTTCTGCGTGCTGATTTTCTTCAAAATCGACTGAATTATGTAAAAGAACTTTTTTATATCGCTCTGCTATACTTCCTTTATCTGAAACAAAAACTTCATATCCTTTTTGCTTTCCTAAAAGTGCTGTCCCTACACCACTTTCTCCTCCACCAAGAACAACCAAAAGCCCCTTAGTCCCCAAAGGGAAAACAACCTCATCACTTCTTTTTTCTTGCTTACTCACTTTCTGTTCTCTTTTAATCTCTTTGTCTTTATTTTTCACCCCTCCCTTTGGGAGGGTTAGGGTGGGCTTTTATCTTAACTTCAATGTTACTATGGTAAATACCGCTAACAAAATTCCTACAATCCAAAAACGTACTACAATTTTACTTTCGTGATAGTTTAATTTTTGATAATGGTGATGCAAGGGAGACATTTTAAAAATTCGCCTTCCTTTTCCAAACTTCTTTTTTGTATACTTAAACCATGATACTTGTAGTATTACCGATAGATTTTCAACTACAAAAACCCCCGCTAAAACTGGTAGCAATAATTCTTTTCTTATCGCAATTGCTATTACTGCTATAATTCCTCCAATCGTCAAACTCCCTGTGTCTCCCATGAATACTTGTGCTGGATAGGTATTATACCATAAAAACCCGATTAAAGCTCCTGCAAAAGCAAAGATGAACACTGTCATTTCTCCTGATTTTGGGATGTACATTACATCTAAGTAGTCTGCAAAAATGATATTACCAGATACCCACGCAAAAATTGCCAGAGTTATTACCATAATTGCGGATGAACCCGCTGCTAAACCATCAATTCCATCTGTTAAATTCGCCCCATTTGAAACTCCTGTAACAATAAAAACAGTAACAAAAATGAAGACTATCCACCCATATTTTTCATATCCATCTCCTAAGAAGCTTAACGCTTTTGCATAATCCAATTCATTATCCTTCAAGAAAGGAACTGTTGTTTTTGTTGATTTATGGACATCTCCAAATACTTTCTTTTTACCATCTACCTGCACAATTTGTTCTGAACTAGGTAATTGTTCTTTTATAGTTACATCCGGATGAAAATACAACATAGAGCCTACGATTATACCAAGTCCAACTTGCCCTAAAACCTTAAACTTCCCTTTTAAACCAGCCTTATCCTTTTTAAATACCTTTATGTAGTCATCGGTAAAACCAATAAGCCCCATCCAAACAGTGGTTATTAATAAGATTATGATATATATATTCTCTAGTTTAGCTAAGAATAATACAGGGACTAATGTTGCAAGAATTATAATTACACCTCCCATTGTAGGTGTTCCTGCTTTTTGCACTTGTCCATCTAAACCTAAATCTCTTACTGTTTCACCAACTTGTTGTCTTCTTAGATAGTTAATGATTTTTTTACCGAAAATAGTTGAAATCAATAAAGACAATATGAACGCCATCGCAGATCTAAATGTGATAAACTGAAACACACTTGCCCCTGTTAAGCTAAATTCACTTTCTAAATATTGAAATAAATAATATAGCATTCGTTAGTGTTTTTTTAGTTGATTAAAATAGTTGATTACTTCTTCTAAATCATCAAAATGATGCCTAACACCATTTACTTCTTGGTAGGTTTCATGCCCTTTTCCTGCAACAAGTACAATATCTCCTGATTTTGCTAGTTTACAAGCCGTTTTTATAGCTTGTCTTCGATCTACAATTGATAGTGTTTTTTTATAATTTTCTGCAGCTACACCTATTTCCATTTCATCTATTATTGACTGTGGATCTTCTGTTCTAGGGTTGTCTGAAGTAAAAACAACTTGATCACTTAATTGGGAAGCTATTAGTGCCATTTTTGGACGCTTCGTTGTATCCCTATCTCCTCCACAACCTACAACTGTAATTACTGTTTCATTTCCTGTTCGGATATCATTAATGGTTTGTAATACATTTTTTAATGCATCTGGTGTATGTGCATAGTCTACTATGGCCGTAACTCCATCATCTGAAACTGTATATTGAAATCGTCCACTTACACTTTCTAACTCACTTACAATTCGTAAAATTTCTATTTTCTCAAGTCCTAATAACTCTGCCACCCCATATATTGCCAACAAATTGTAGGCATTGAACTCACCTATTAGCTTTGTCCAAACTTCTATTCCATTGATTGTTAACAAGGTTCCTGATAGACGTTTTTCTAACACTTTTGCTTTAAAATCTCCTAATGTTTTTAATGCATAAGTTTGTTTATTTGCCTTTGTGTTTTGTAGCATTATTTGTCCATTTTTATCATCAATATTCACCAAAGCAAATGCTGATTTTGGTAACGAATCAAAAAACGCTTTTTTTACATCACGGTATTCTG
The DNA here is from genome assembly GCF_003387615.1 of Tenacibaculum gallaicum. Taxonomy (GTDB): domain Bacteria; phylum Bacteroidota; class Bacteroidia; order Flavobacteriales; family Flavobacteriaceae; genus Polaribacter; species Polaribacter gallaicus. Next base: position 134,091 of record NZ_QUNS01000007.1, read on the forward strand.
CAAATGTTTCGTGATAATCTAAATGATCGTGTGATAAGTTTGTAAATACTCCTCCTGAAAACTCTAACCCTTCAGTGCGTTTTTGATGAATTCCATGAGAACTTACTTCCATAAAACAATAGTCAACTCCGGTTTCAACCATTTTTGATAAATATTGATTTATCGCTACTGAATTTGGCGTTGTATGTGTCGCTTTAAATTCTTCTTCATCAACCATCACTTTCACGGTTGACAACAGCCCTACTTTATATCCTGCTTTTTTAAACAGTTGACACAATAAGCTTGCAATAGTAGTTTTACCATTTGTTCCTGTTACTCCTACTAATTGCAAGCTCTTTGACGGGTTGTTATAATAATTTGCTGCCATTATTGCTAAAGCAGCATTTGAGTCTTCTACTATAATATAAGCTACCTCTTCACTTCTATCGTTCGGCATCTCTTCACAAACAATAGCTTCAGCACCTAACGATACTGCTTTCTCTATAAACTGATGTCCGTCTACCGTTACGCCTTTTTGAGCTACAAAAACATCTCCACTTCCCACCTTTCTGCTATCAAAATGAAGTGTTCCTATAGTAATATCTATATTTCCGTAAACTTCTTTTACAGCTACCTTATATAATATGTCTTTTAATCTTTTCAACTATGATAGTTTTAAATATATCGTTGCACCTTTTGAGACTTTCAGTCCTCTATCTACAGATTGTTCCGTTACCTTTCCTACTCCTGAAAACTTAACCTTCAACCCCATATTCTCTAATAATGCTACTGCATCCATCCCACTCATACCTATTACTTTCGGCATGATTGTTTTATATTTTCTTAATTTTTGATAGTATTCTTGATACTCTTTACCAAGAACTTCTTCTGAAATTTCATCAGACACAAACTGGTTGTTAATAGCTGTTGAAGTATAAATTTTTTGAGCTATTTCTTTAAATATAGGAGCTGCTACTATTGCTCCATAATATCCTTTTTCTTTTTTAGGGCTATGAACTACTACAATACAAGAATACTTAGGTTCATCCGCTGGAAAAAATCCTGCAAAAGAAGCTACATATTTTTGATTTGAATAATATCCTCCTTCGTACTCTCCTTTAGCATTCTTAGTTCTTGGAATATATTTTTTTGCCGTTCCTGTTTTTCCTGCCATAGAAAAATTTGGTGAATATATCCTCTTACCCGTTCCGTATTTTATAGTATTCTCCATCACTTTTCGAACTTTATCTATAGTTTCTTGTGATGCTATTTTTTCTTTTAACACTTCTGTTCCAAAGCTTTCTTCTACCTTACCTCCAACTCTTAACTCTTTAACAAAGTATGGTTTCACCAATTTACCGTCATTTGCAACTGCGTTATAAAACGCCAATGTTTGCAATGGCGTAAGATGAATTCCATACCCCCAAGCCATCCATTCTAGCGAAATCGGACTCCAACTTTTCTCAGATGGTTGCGGTATGTATGGCTTTCCTTCTCCTTTGATCTTTACTCCTGTTAATTGATCTAAACCAAACGACTTAATTTTATCAGTGAATTTTTTCGGGTTCTTATCGTAGTATTTTTGGATTGTTTTTACAATTCCAACATTTGAAGAAACCTCAAATACTCTTCCTAATGATATTTTTCCGTGCCCTCCTCTTTTACTGTCTTCTACTTTACGGTTATTAATATAAATTCTACCTTTTTCACAATCTACCACTGTTGAAGTATCTACAACTTTGTCTTCTAAAGCCACCATTAAACTAGCTAACTTAAAGGTTGACCCTGGTTCGTGACTCTCCCAAACAGCATAATTTCTTTTTTCGTAATACCTCCCTTTAGAAGTCCTTCCCAAATTAGATATCGCCTTTATCTCTCCTGTTTCTACTTCCATCACTACCGCACAACCATGGTCAGCTTCAAAATACTCCATCTCCCTCAACAAAGCATGGTGTGTAATATCTTGAATATTTACATCTATTGTAGTAATTACATCACTACCATCTATAGGCTCTTTCTCATTTACATCATTAATAGGTTTCCATTGCCCTTTGGCTATTTTTTGCTTTAAGCGCCAACCATTTTCTCCTTGCATATAATCTGCAAAAGCGCCTTCAATTCCTGCTCCCCCTCTGTAATCGTCATACCCAATAGTACGTTCTGCTATTTTACCAATAGGATGTACACGAACTGTTTTTTGTTCCGCTATAAAACCTCCTCGATATACTCCTCGGTTAAAAATCGGGAAGCTTTTCATTCTCACATAATCATTATAACCAACATTACGAGCTATTAACAAATAACGATTTCTACGTTTTTTTGCATTACGTAATTTCTTTTGATAATAGCTTGCTGGTTTTCCTAACAACTCAGAAAGTGATTCAGAAAGCGCTCGGATATTCTTTTCAAAAACTTCAGAATCTACCGACACCACATCCATACGGATGGTAAATTTTGACATAGAAGTTGCTAACAAATTTCCATCTGCTGCATACACATTTCCTCTATTCGCAAAAATAGTATCGTTTTTAACTGTTTTTTCTTCAGAAAGCTTTCTATACTTATCCCCTTCTACATATTGAAGTTTAAAAAGTCTAAAAATGATAACTACAAAGAAAAGCGTCATTAAAACAACTATCACGTAGAGTTTGTTTAATATGCCTTTTTTTATTACCATTTTATATTACTCTTTATTATATGTTACTTTTATTTTTTGAGGCGGTTTTTTTGCAGGGTACAACCCTTTACTCTTTACTTTATCTCGAATACTACTTTCTAACTTCATTCGCATTAGTTGAGTACTCGTATCTACATCTTCAGCCCGCAACTCCCTTTTTTTCTTATTCAGTGCTGCTATTTCCACCACTTTTGCATCTGCACTATGCGAACTATAAATCATTACTAACAACAGCAGCACCACAAAAATCAGAATCCGCCAATTTTTAAATGAACTTTCGTCCGTAAGAAAACTTCCTCTTAAAAGATCGTATATATTCTTCCTGACTTTAGACATTACTTTAATGTTGCTATCCTTAATTTTGCACTTCGTGCCCTGTTATTTTCTTTTATCTCTGCTTTTGTTGGTATAATCATTTTACCAACTTTTTTAAGCGGCTCGCTAGTATTACCATAAAAATCTTTTTCTGGCTCTCCACTAAACAACCCAGTTCTTATAAATCGCTTCACCAACCTATCTTCTAACGAATGATATGAAATCACACTTAGCCTTCCTTCTTCATTTAATAAATCTGGTATTTGCTGTAAAAACTCTTTCAACACCTCCAACTCTTGATTTACCTCAATACGTATTGCTTGAAAAATTTGTGCTAATATTTTATGTTCCTTTGCTTTTGGAAGAAACTTCTGTAGCACTTCTTTTAACTCAAAACTTGTTTTAATTTCTCTATCACCCCTTGCTTCAACAATAGTTTTCGCCAAGGTTCGCGCATTTCGTAACTCCCCATACAAAAACAACACATCCGCCAAATTTTCTTCACTATATGTATTGATAATTTTTTTTCCTGAGAGATTAGACTTTTGATCCATTCTCATATCTAAGTCTGCATCAAAACGAGTTGAGAACCCTCTTTCTGCTTCATCAAACTGATGTGACGACACTCCTAAATCAGCCAACACGCCATCAACCTTCTTCACACCATAAAAACGTAAAAACCTAGATATAAATCGAAAGTTCTCACCAATCAACACAAAGCGTGGATCATCAATTTTATTTTGCTGCGCGTCCGGATCCTGATCAAAAGCAAACAATCTTCCTTTTTCTCCTAAACGACTTAATATTTCTCGAGAGTGCCCTCCTCCTCCAAAGGTCACATCCACATACACACCATCTTCTTTTATATTTAGCGCATCTACGCTTTCCTTCAACAAAACTGGATTATGATAACTCATCTGCTTCCGTATTACCCATCACTTCCTCTGCTAAATCAGCAAAATCAACAACAGCATCATCAATTACTTTTTCGTATTTATCCTTATCCCAAATCTCAATAATATTCACTGCAGAAGAAAGCACTACTTGCTTTTCAATCCCTGCAAACTGACATAAATCTTTCGGAACCAATATCCTTCCAGAAGCATCCACATCTACTACTTTTACACCAGCTGTAAACCTTCTGATAAAATCATTATTTTTCTTTACGAATCGATTTAGTTTATTGATTTTTGCCATCATCAAATTCCATTCTTGCATCGGATACAACTCCAAACAAGACTGAAAAACAGACCGTTTAATCACAAAACCCTCTTGCAACACAGAAGACAACTGCTTCTTGAACGCTGATGCCATCATCAACCTTCCTTTAGCATCTACCTTACACTCATATGTTCCAATTAAATTTATCACGTAAAGAAACTATAGTTTGCATCAAAAATAAAAAATATTTACCACTTTTTACCACTTTTTACCACTTTGTTAATAAGTTTTGTTTTTCGAGCTAAAAATCTGATACTAAAACACTTCAACACTACCCTTATACGCGAAATAATAAAAATGAAAAAGTGATAAAAAAGAACTACATTTGTGGTTAAGTCAAATCAGAAACATATATGACTGAATTTTTAAAGAAAGAAGACAAATTTACATATGCTGAAGCAGGAGAAGGAAGCCCAATTATCATCCTTCACGGATTAATGGGAGCTCTTAGTAATTTTGGTTCCACTTTTAATCATCTTTCAAAAAAAGGATATCAAGTTTTTATACCAGAATTGCCCTTATACACCTTACCCCTCCTTAAAACTAACGTGAAAAATTTAGCCAAATTTTTACATGATTTCATAGAATACAAAGGACTTAAAAATGTTACTTTATTAGGAAATTCTTTAGGCGGACACATTGCTTTATATTATACAAAACATTATTCTGAAGATGTTAAAGCATTAGTTTTAACAGGTAGTTCAGGACTGTACGAAAACTCCATGGGAGACAGTTATCCTAAAAGAGGAGATAAGGAGTTTGTTAGAAAAAAAGCACAAGATGTTTTTTATGATAAAGCTATAGCTACAGACGAACTTGTTGATCAAGTATATGATGTTATTAACGATAGAAATACTTTGATTAGAACTTTAGCCATTGCTAAAAGCGCTATTCGTCATAACATGGCCAAAGATTTACCCAACATGGAACAACCTACCTGTTTAATTTGGGGAAAACAAGATAGTGTTACTCCACCAGAAGTTGCTGAAGACTTTAAAAAGCTCTTACCTGACGCTGATTTATTCTGGATTGACAAATGTGGACATGCAGCTATGATGGAAACTCCAGAAGAGTTTAACGAAGTTTTAGAAAACTGGCTTTCCAAACGAGAAATATAACAGCTAAACTAGCTTAAGTATAGTATGAAAATAAAATCTGCTGAATTTGTAATGAGTAACAGCAATGTTACCAAAGCTCCTAAAGACAGAATACCTGAATATGCTTTTATTGGGCGTTCAAATGTTGGTAAATCATCTTTAATCAACATGTTAATGGAGCGTAAAGACTTAGCTAAAATCTCTGGAAAACCAGGAAAAACACAGCTTATCAATCACTTTAAAATTAACGATGAGTGGTTTTTAGTAGATTTACCAGGATATGGTTATGCTCAGGTTTCAAAAAAGAAACGCACCATCTTTCAATATTTTATTGAGAATTACTTTAAAGAACGTGAGCAACTTGTTTGCACTTTTGTTTTAATTGACTCTCGCCATGATCCACAGAAAATAGATTTAGAGTTTATGCAGTTTTTAGGAGAAAATCACATTCCTTTTTGTATCGTTTTTACAAAAGCTGATAAGCTTGGAAGCTCCAAACTAAATAAACAAATTACTACTTACAAAAAAAAGCTATTAAATTATTGGGAGGAATTACCAATGAGCTTTGTTACTTCTTCATCTACAGGAATGGGACGTGATGAGTTTTTAAACTTTATTGATCAAGTAAACGAGGACGTAGCAGAAAACTTCAAATAACCTTTCTGAGTTTAAGGTAACACCTATTATGCACTCTACTAAAGAAAACTTACAAGTTTTACATGAAGACAACCATATTATAGTTGTTAACAAACGTGCAGGTGATATTGTACAAGGTGACAAAACTGGTGACAAACCACTTTCTGACGTAGTTAAAGAGTACATCAAAGAAAAATACAACAAGCCTGGAAATGTTTTTTTAGGAACTGTTCATCGTTTGGACAGACCTACCTCAGGTATTGTTATCTATGCCCGAACTTCAAAAGCTTTGGAGCGCTTAAATAAAATGTTGCGCGACAAAACCATAAAAAAGACTTATTGGGCAGTAGTGCAACAACAACCTAAAAAAGCTGCTGACACTTTAACAAATTATTTAAAAAAGAACCCAAAGAACAATAAGTCCACAGCCTACAACAAAGAAGTTAACGGTAGTAAGAAAGCTACTTTACATTACACAACACTAAAAAAATTAGACAACTATTCGTTACTTGAAGTTGACTTAGAAACAGGTCGTCATCATCAAATTCGTGTACAACTTTCTAACATTGGTGCTATTATTAAAGGTGATTTAAAGTATGGCGCTAAAAGAAGTAATAAAGATGGAAGCATTCATTTACATGCTCGAAAAATAGAATTTACACATCCAGTTAGTAAAGAACTTATTAAAATCACTGCCCCAACTCCTTCTGACCCAGTTTGGGATGCTTGCTTGTAATTTGTATATTTAGACAAATTTCACATAAGATGAAAGCTCTTAAATTTTTAACTATCTTAATACTCCCTATAACCGTATACATTTCGTTTACAAGCATGGGTTGGTTAACATTATTACCTTTAGTCGTATTTTTTGGGTTTGTTCCTCTACTTGAACTGCTTTTTAACCCAGACAAAGAAAACCTTAGTAAAGAACAGGAAGAGCAAGAAAAAGAAAACAAACTTTATACTTATATCTTATACACAACAGTACCTGTTCAATTACTTTTTTTAGGATGGTTTTTATGGATGATGAAAGATGCACAATTAACCACCATAGAATATATAGGAAGAATCTCTGCTATGGGCTTACTATGTGGTGTAATTGGTATTAATGTAGGACATGAATTAGGTCATCGGAACAACCGTTTTGATGAGTTTTTAGGTGAGGTTTTATTATTAACATCTTTAAATACACACTTTTTACCCTATCATAATGCCGGACATCATTTTAATGTAGCTACACCTAAAGATGCTGCAACCGCAAGAAAAAATGAAATAGTATATCTATTCTGGATCCGTTCTCATTTTCAAAGCTACTATCAAGCTTGGGAAACAGAAAATAGACGTCTACAAAATTCTGGTAGAAATTGGCTTCATCTGCAAAACAGAATGCTCATCTATACGGTTTGTAACATACTGTTATTAGCAGGCACTTTCTTTCTCTTTGGATTAAATGCTCTACTTGCTTTTACAGCAGCAGCTGTTTTTGGAATTTTATTACTAGAAACTGTAAACTATATAGAGCATTACGGACTACTACGTAAACAAAACGAAAAAGGTCGTTATGAACGTGTAAAAAGAACTCATTCATGGAATTCTGATCACAGAATTGGTATGCTAATGCTGTTTAATTTATCTCGTCATTCTGATCATCACTATAATGGAAGTAAACATTATCAACTCTTAAAATCATTACCAGAGAGCCCTCAAATGCCAACAGGATATCCAGGTATGATGCTCGTAGCTTTGATGCCTCCATTATGGTTTTCAATAATGAATAAAAAACTACAAGATATATAACCTATGAATATTCCTGAATTGGTTCAGTCGCAAAAAAACTATTTTGCAACACAACAAACCAAAGATATCTCCTTTAGAAAAAGTGCTTTAAAAAGACTACAAAAAGAGCTTATTACAAGAGAACAAGATATTATCAAAGCTTTACATGATGATTTTAAAAAATCAGAATATGAAGCGGTGATGACTGAGACTTCTATCGTTTTAGCCGAATTAAAAATGGCAATAAAGAACATTCATTCCTGGAGCAAACCTAAACGCGTATTACCATCTCTATTAAACTTCCCTTCATCAGCTAAAATTTATAAAGAGCCTTATGGTACAGTTTTAATCATCGCTCCATGGAATTATCCTTATCAATTAGCATTTGCACCTTTATTGGGAGCTATTGCAGCAGGAAATACTGTAATTTTAAAGCCTTCGGAATTAACACCGCATACGAGTAAAATTACCACAGAAATCATCGAAACTGTTTTTGATAAAAATCATGTAGCTGTTGTAGAAGGCGGTGTAGCTATTTCTACAGAATTATTAGCACAACGTTGGGATTATATTTTCTTTACTGGAAGTGTTCCTGTGGGTAAAATTGTAGCCAAAGCCGCTGCCAATTATTTAACACCTATTACTTTAGAATTGGGTGGGAAAAGTCCGTGTATTGTTGACGAAACTGCCAATATTAAATTGACCGCAAAACGCTTGGTTTGGGGGAAGTTCATTAATGGTGGACAAACCTGTATAGCTCCCGATTATTTATTAATTCACAAATCAGTTAAGGAACAATTTATAAAACAGTTTAAAGAAGAAATTTTTAGAGCCTACGGAGAAAATCCACAAAATTCTCCCGATTTTCCTCGAATTGTAAACACTCGAAATTTTGACCGCTTAGCTTTAATGCTAGAAAATGAAAACTGTGTGATTGGCGGACAAACCGATAGAGATAATCGCTACATTGCCCCTACCTTAATTGACGAACCTAGTTTAGACAGTGAAGTAATGAAAGGTGAAATTTTCGGACCTATTTTTCCATTGATTTCTTATGAAAACGAAGCTGATATTGAAAAAATCACTGCTAAATACGACAAACCTTTGGCGTTATATGTATTTACCAATCGAAATTCATTTGCTAAAAAAATGATTCAGCGTTATTCATTTGGAGGAGGAACGATAAACGACACTACTGTACATTTTGCAAACCACCGTTTGCCTTTTGGTGGTGTGGGCGAAAGCGGCATTGGTGGCTACCATGGAAAACAAACTTTTGATGCTTTTTCTCACCATAAAGGCGTGGTAAATAGAGGAACATGGTTAGACGTTCCTACTCGATACGCTCCTTACAAAGGAAAATTACAGCAATTAAAAACTTTGATGAAATTAGGGTAATTTCTTTTAAAACCAAGGGAATAGATTCAAGAACCAAGACTTTTAATAAATTATGCCTAAAAAAACCGTACCAGAAGCTATCAATTATCGTCGTTCGGTAAGAATATACGACCCTGAAAAACCGATAGACACAACTATTGTGAAAAAATGTTTAGAGCAGGCCAGTTTAGCACCCACCAGCAGCAACATGCAACTGTGGGAATTTTATCACATTACCTCTAAAGAAACTATTGAAAAAATAGCTCCTTTATGTTTTAATCAAAATGCTGCTAAAACTGCGCAACAATTGGTTGTTTTTGTAGTTCGTAAAGATTTATGGCGTAAACGCGCTAAAGCCAACTTAGCTTTTATGGATAAAGTGTTTGGAAAAAACAATCCAAAATCGGAGCAACGAAGTCGAGAAAAAGTAGCGCGTAATTACTACGGAAAATTGATTCCGTTTACCTACTTTGATTTCTTAGGGGTTTTTGGTTGGTTGAAATATATACTATTTTCGATTGTTGGGTTATTTCGTCCTATGTATCGTGAAGTTCGCAATAGCGATATGCGTGTAGTTGCTCACAAAACATGCGGATTAGCAGCACAAACTTTTATGCTCTCAATGGCTGCTGAAGGTTACGACACCTGCCCCATGGAAGGTTCTGATACTTGGCGCGTAAAACGTTTGCTAGGACTACCTTTTGGTGCAGAAATTAATATGATTGTTTCTTGTGGTATTCGTAAACCTGAAGGAGTGTATGGAGAACGTTTTAGAGTTCCTTTTGAGGAGGTTTATAGGGAAGTATAAAAACCTGGATAGTATCAAAAAAAATATCAAATTTTGTGAATAGTCCAAAATTTATAAAGTATGCTGCTGATTCGTTATGAAATTTATATTTTCTACTCATTTTTTATATTCTATTTTTTAATCTTTCATTATCTATTATTACTCATACCGTCACGAGCAGGATGCTCGCGCTAGCGGGGGAGTACTTTTTGAAACTATCTACCTCTTCTTTTTCTTATAGAATTAACAAGTTCAAGGAATGGAAATACTCAGACCTTGTCGAAATATATCATATTTTAAATCAAAACAAAAAGGTTGATACTCATCTTTTGAATCTTTTAAAATCTAAAATATAGACATAAACCATTTCATTTGTATAAACGTCATTTCGACCAGAGGGAGAAATCTCATTTTTAATTGTTGAGATTTCTCAGTCATTCTTCCTTCGAAATTGTAAAGGTTAACTAATTCGTTGACAATTTTGGTTAAAAATATTAGGAGGCACACCATTTAAACTTTGGTGTGGTCTTTCTTGATTATAATAATA
>NZ_QUNS01000008.1:0-325 GCF_003387615.1 Tenacibaculum gallaicum
TATTATTATAATCAAGAAAGACCACACCAAAGTTTAAATGGTGTGCCTCCTAATATTTTTAACCAAAATTGTCAACGAATTAGTTAACCTTTACAGAAATGACAAAACGTACGTCATTTCGAAGGAGGTTACGACTGAGAAATCTCAAAGTTGGGTGTTGGGAGTTTTAAAGGGTAGTAGTTACTCCTATTGAAGAGATTCCTCCTCCTTTGTCGTTCGGAATGACGTTCAGGTTGTTTTTTTCATGTTATAATAATTAATAGCTGTCATTTCGAAGGAGTGTGCGACTGAGAAACCGCAAGGTTCAGTAGCGATATCGAGAACT
>NZ_QUNS01000008.1:422-135659 GCF_003387615.1 Tenacibaculum gallaicum
TTCAGGTTGTTTTTTTCATGTTATAATAATTAATAGCTGTCATTTCGAAGGAGTGTGCGACTGAGAAACCGCAAGGTTCAGTAGCGATATCGAGAACTACTCCAGCGTCAAAGTCCTAAATTCTCGATACAAATTATGCTCTTTTCAATCGCAAAATTCACTCGAATTGACAATTTGCGTCATTTCGAACTGAAGTGGAACGGAAGTGAGAAATCTCAAGGTTCAGCGGAGCTAAATCTTTTAGTTGGTGGTTAGGAGCTTTAAAGGGTAGTAGTTACTCCTATTGAAGAGATTCCTCCTCCTTTGTCGTTCGGAATGACGTTTAGGTTGTTTTTTTCATGTTATAATAATTAATAGCTGTCATTTCGAAGGAGTGTGCGACTGAGAAACCGCAAGGTTCAGTAGCGATATCGAGAACTATTCCAGCGTCTAAGTCCTAAATTCTCGATATAAATTATGCTCTTTTCAATCGCAAAATTCACTCGAATTGACAATTTGCGTCATTTCGAACTGAAGTGGAACGGAAGTGAGAAATCTCAAGGTTCAGCAGCGCTAAATCTTATGGTTGGGTGTTAGGAATTTTCAATAGTGTTTGTAACTAGAATTAAACAGATTTCTCGCTATCGCTCGAAATGACGTTTATCTATTATAGTAATGACATGAAATACGGAATGATATTTAGCAATGCTTACAAATCGTAATTAGGCGTATCGGGTGATTGGTGCATGAAGTGCATGTCTAAATCAGTAAGGGTGTCGGAAAAAGAGTACAAGTTTTCTTTTTTAGTGAGTAAGGCATCAATAATTGTAACTGCTTTTTTCAAACGAGTTTCTTTATCTCCTTTTAACAACACATACGGACGGTTGTATTTTTTCAACGCATTTTCAAACGCTTTAAACATTTCCAAACGTTGCTCGGGTCTGTCGCGTAAATCATCGGCCTCCCAAGGCGTATCGATATAGGTCAAGAAATAAATATCGTAGGTGTTTGCAATAGCAGCTTCATCTAATTTCGGATCTACGAATCCGCCATAATACGCTTCAGAATATACTTTGGTTTCTAACAAATCGGTATCGCAGATGAGTACTTTATCCGCTTTTTTAGCCAATTCATTTTCCAAGCCCATTTGTCCTTCAGCAATCGGAATTAAATCGTGTTGTTCACAAGTTTTACGTTCGTTGTTCCACTTGTCTTGCAAGTATTCACGCGCAAATTCGGGAGCCCAAACGGTATTGTAATGACGTGCTAACTGACCAGAAAGTGTAGTTTTTCCTGTGCTTTCAGGTCCAAATAATACCACCTTTACAAGGTTGATGGGGTGTTGTGTAAGTGCTTTTTCCATGCTAAATATCCTGCAATTGCTATAAAGGTAAATAATAAATATTGAAAACTGGTAAAGGTAAATCCTTTGTAAAAGTACAGTGGAACGGAGATAATATCGCCAATAATCCAATAAATCCAGTTTTCTATTTTTCGTTTTGCCATAAGCCACATTCCTACAAAGAAAATGGCAGTGGTAACCGTGTCTACATAAGCTGTCCAGCTTGTCCATTTATCAAAAACGGTATACACAGCATAGACGAAAACTAAGGTGGTTATAAATATGGCTACGCTTTGTTTTTTTTCTTTAAGTGTGGTTCTGGAGATAGGAGTTACATGGGTGGCGTCTACTTTGCGTGTCCAGATATACCAACCGTATACACTCATAATAAAGTAGTACCCGTTGATCATCATATCGCCTAATAATTCCCATTTTAATAGGAGGTATACAAAAATAGCGGTGCTTATCATCCCCGTTGGGAATACCCAAATTTTATTCTGTTTTGAATACCAAACGGATAAAAAACCAAAGATTACGGCAACAATTTCCAGCCAAACATCAATAGGGTTGTACTCAGCATACTGCCCAAAAAGGAAATCAAAAAGTTGGCTCATAATCGCTACGATCGGTTTTTACGATTTTCATGAATAGCAATCCGTTATCAATCAATTCAAAGGCATTTTTCAATTCAGAAGTAACCAAACGCATCACGGTATCATAATCTCCATACACTTGTGTGCTTAACGGATTTTCTAAAACGGTTAATCCCGAGGCTCTTAGTTTTTTGATGAAATTGATAATGGGTTCTTCAAATTCGTTCTGAAGCGGACTTAAGGTCAATTCTACGGATATTTTCATGGTTGTTCCTAATTAGAAAGATGCAAAGTTACTAAAGTTAAGTTGTTGTTGCGTGGGAAAGGTTTTGGGAGTTTTTTTAAGTTTCAAAGATGCAGATTGTTGTTGTGTGGGAAAGGTTTTGGGAGTTTTTTTAAGTTTCAAAGATGCAGAGTTTTTGGGTTGCAGAGTTTTGGAGTAGTAGGGTATGATGCCTTTTTTAACAGGCACACACGCAAGTAAAACCTTCTATTTCCAAGAACTGAATGCCGTATTCAAAAGTTTCTCCTTCGTATAGAATTTTTCCAGTTGTCACGTTCGTTTCAAAAGAAAAATCTTCAATATAGATGTTCTCTAAGAAGCGGAGTTTTTTCTTTCCGTAGATTTTATACAAGCTTTCTTTGGCTCCCCAAACAATGGTGAGTTTGCTTACCAAAGCATCGTGATTGGCAATGGATTTGTATTCTTCTATCGGAGTAAACTTATGTGCTATTTTTACAATTTTGTCGCGTTGCATTTCAATATCAATCCCAACAGGTTGTGTATCAGAAATAATAATTGCTGAAAAGATAAACGAATGGGTTATTGAAATGAATTTGCCGTCTTTTAAGTGTGGTTTTCCGTAGCCATCATACAGTAAATCGTCATCGGTATACCCAACTTCTTTAAGTAAGTGACGTACACTCATGAAGCCTCTTTGGTGTAAATCGGACTTCATGCCGTTTACTCTTTGTTGATTTCCGCTTGTTAAAGAAACACCGTTAGAAAGTTGCTCAAAAGATTCTTCAATCTTCCAAATCAATGCTTTAGCATGGTTGTTTACCGTTAATGTTTTGTAAAGAGGCATATTTTAGAAAGTTATTTCGTAATTTTGCGACTCAAATTTAAGATATATAAATATACAAAAATATGAGCACAAAAACTGCAACATATATTCCTTACAAAGTTAAAGATATTTCTTTAGCTGATTGGGGAAGAAAAGAGATTGAATTGGCAGAAGCTGAAATGCCAGGGTTAATGAGTTTACGCGAAGAGTATAAAGATGAGCAACCTTTAAAGGGTGCAAGAATTGCAGGATGTTTACACATGACGATTCAAACTGCGGTTTTAATTGAAACGTTACAAGCTTTAGGGGCTGAGGTTACTTGGAGTTCTTGTAATATCTTCTCTACACAAGATCAAGCTGCTGCTGCTATTGCTGCTGCTGGAACTCCAGTGTATGCTTGGAAGGGACTTACAGATGAAGAGTTTGATTGGTGTATAGAACAGACGTTATTTTTTGGAGAAGATAAGAAGCCATTAAACATGATTTTAGATGATGGTGGAGATTTAACCAATATGGTTTTAGATAAATATCCTGAGTTAGCTCCTGGAATTAAAGGTTTATCTGAAGAAACAACTACGGGTGTGCACCGTTTATACGAGCGTATGAAAAACGGAACGTTACCAATGCCTGCTATCAACGTAAATGATTCGGTTACTAAATCGAAATTTGACAATAAGTATGGATGTAAAGAATCTGCTGTAGATGCGATTCGTCGTGCAACAGATATTATGTTAGCTGGTAAGCGTGTAACTGTTTGTGGTTATGGAGATGTTGGTAAAGGTACTGCTGCTTCTTTTAAAGGAGCTGGTTCTATCGTTACTGTTACAGAAATTGACCCTATTTGTGCGTTACAAGCGGCTATGGATGGTTTTGAAGTAAAAAAACTAGAAACGGTTGTTGGTAATTCTGATATTGTAATCACTACAACAGGAAACAAAGATATCGTAAGAGCTGAGCATTTTGAAGCAATGAAAGACAAAACAATTGTTTGTAACATTGGTCACTTTGATAACGAAATCCAAATGGGTTGGTTAAACGAAAAGTATGGTAGTACCAAAGATACTATTAAACCTCAAGTTGATAAATATAACCTTAACGGAAAAGACATCATTGTTTTAGCTGAAGGACGTTTAGTAAACTTAGGTTGTGCTACGGGTCACCCAAGTTTTGTAATGTCTAACTCATTTACAAACCAAACCTTAGCACAAATCGAGTTATGGAATAATGCTGATGCGTATAAAAATGAGGTGTATATGTTACCAAAACATTTAGATGAAAAAGTAGCAAAATTACACTTAGCTAAGATTGGTGTTGAGTTAACTGAGTTACGTGAAGACCAAGCGAAATATATTGGTGTAACTGTTGAAGGTCCATATAAACCAGAACACTATAGATACTAAATTCTTAGAATCAAGAGTCAAGAATCAAGACTTAAAAAATCCCGCAACTATGTTGCGGGATTTTTTTATACTGTTTATAAAAGTCTTATTCAGTAGGAATACGCTCATCAATCATTTTTAATGGCATATCTTCCATTAAACCAATTAGGTCTAAGATATCTCTTACTTTTTCTTCTTCTTCCGCTTGTTCTGTTACAAACCATTGTAAAAAGATTTCAGAAGTAAAGTCCCCTACTTTTCTTGCGGTTTTAAATACGTGGTGAATTGATTTGGTAACTTCTATTTCTGCATCTAAAGAAGCTTCAAAAATAGCTCGTAAGCTTTCAAATTCGTGAGCAACTTCAGTAGCTACAGGTGACATTGCACTACCACCATTATCGTTAACAAATTTAAAAATCTTCATCATGTGCTCTCTTTCTTCTTCCGCTTGCTTATAGAAGTATGAAGCGCTATTTCTAAGCTCTCTTTGATCGCACCACGATGCCATGGCTAAATATTTAGAAGATGCTTGTTGCTCCATTGTTATTTGGTGGTTTAGCAAATCAACTACTTCCACATCTAAAATCATGTCTCTTCTTATTGCTGTTTCCATAATATTTTGTTTAGTTTTAATAGTATAAAGATACAGATTATAAGGCTCTAAAAAGAATAGAGAACCTAATTTAAAGCTAGTCTTAGTAAACGGAATTTCTACTTAAAAACAGCTAAAAGAAGTTCTCTGAGCTCTATAAGTTGAGGTACATCTAAGAATAATACATGCTTATTGTCTGCTGCAAAAAGAAGTATGAAGTTGTCACCGTTAATAATGGTTTCTAACGATTCGTAAGAAGTGTGTTGCAGTACTTTTTTTCTGAAGGCTAATAGTTGGCAAAAAGTAAAATCAATTACTTTATAGCCTAAATCTAGTTGATAACAGTTTCTGCTACCACAAGATAATTTAAACGATAATTCTTCAACTAAAAAATTCATTCGGCAAATATAATTATTTTTAATGAATCTAAAGAAGAATAATTTAAAGCAATAAAAAAGCTCGCAAATTTGCGAGCCTTGATATTATAAACGTCTTTTAATACTAAGATATTAAATATTCAATGATTTGAATAACTCAACTAATTTAGGATTAGAAGGTCTTGGAGCATTAGAATCTACAATGTTTCCTTCTGGATCTAATAAAATAAATCTTGGGATTCCTGATACTCTGTAGGCATCCATAAAAGCTTTATCTTCTTTAGCGTATAACTGAACTCCTGATAATTCTTTATCAACAATCATTTTCTTCCAAGCTTCGTAATCTTTTTGTCTGTCAACAGAGATACTTACAAACTCAATATTTTTGTTGTGGTATTTTTCTTCTACTTTCTTTAAGAAAGGAATTTCGTTTTTACATGGTTGACACCAAGTAGCCCACAAGTCGATATAAACATATTTACCTTTTAAGTCATCTAAAGAAGTAGTACCACCAGCATTGTTTTCGTAATCAACAAACTTAGGAGACTCCATACCTTTAGCTAATTTTTTCGCTAAATATTGTTTGTCGTTATATACTTTTGTTAGATAGTTTTCAAGGCCTAAAATATTTTGCTTTTGACTTACTACGAACGCAGAGTCTAACGAAGTTCCTTCAAATTTCTTATTAAAGTCATCAACAAAAGATGAAACTTTAGATCTGAAATCTAACTCTGGTAAGTCCATTAATTCTTTGTCTCCAAATATTTTTTCTTGCTCTAAAGAGGCTTTAGCCAAGAAAGCACTTTCTTCGAAACCTGTACCTGTATAAGTTATAGTTTCGTCAAATTCTTTGGCGTCAAGAGTCATGTTAATATCCGCTCCATTTTTTAAGTATAAAGTAGCATATTCCTTACCGTCAAAAAGTCTGTAGAACCCATCTTTTACATTCATAGTGTCTTTGAAAGTTCCGTTTTCATCAACTTTAATAACTCTATTAAACTTAAATTGAGGGCTAGAAATAACCACTGAATCAGAGTTTTTGTTGGTGATTTTTCCAGAAAAAGTTACATAATCTTTTTGCTCCTTTTTACATGAAACTAAGGCAATAGAAATTGCCAATAAGTAAATTAGTTTTTTCATTAGGGTGTATGTTAAATTTTGCTATCCAGCATTTTTATAAACGCCTAAATTAGTGATTTTATATGAAAATACAATTTTTTAACGTTTCTCTAACTGTTTTCATAGTTGGCTATTTAATAACACTATGACTCAATAATTAAGTTTTAATTTTAACCTAACCAACCTTCACGATCTAAACTTCTATATTGAATTGCTTCAGTAATATGTTCAGACTGTATGTTTTTTGAGGAAGCTAAATCGGCAATGGTACGAGATACTTTTAAAATCCTATCATAGGCTCTAGCGGATAAGTTTAGTTTTTCCATGGCAATTTTTAACAAGTTTTTACTTTCTTCTGATAGCTTACAAAATTCTCGAATTTGTTTTACATTCATTTGAGCATTGTAATGAATGTTTTCAAAGTTTTTAAATCGATTTGTTTGAATTTCTCGGGCAAGCGTAACTCTTTTTCTAATATCTACACTGCTTTCTCCTTTTCGTTCATCAGATAGCTTGTCAAACGGAACTGGGGTTACTTCAATATGAATGTCAATTCTATCTAACAATGGACCAGAAATTTTACTTAAGTAGCGTTGCATTTCGGCAGGGGAGGAGGTAACAGGTGAGTCCGGATTATTAAAATATCCTGAAGGACTAGGATTCATACTTGCTACCAACATAAAACTACTAGGGTAATTTACTGTAAAACGAGCTCGTGATATGGTAACTTCTCTATCTTCTAAGGGCTGACGCATGACTTCTAAAACCGTACGTTTAAATTCTGGAAGCTCATCTAAAAAAAGCACACCATTATGTGCCATAGAAATTTCTCCAGGTTGTGGGTATTGTCCACCGCCTACGAGTGCAACATCAGAGATAGTATGATGAGGGCTGCGGAAGGGACGTTGATACATTAAACCTGTATTCTTTACTTTTCCTACGACAGAATGTATTTTGGTAGTTTCTAGTGCTTCGTGCAAAGTCATAGGAGGTAAGATTGAAGGAAGACGTTTGGCTAACATTGTTTTTCCTGCCCCTGGTGGTCCTATAAGAATAATATTATGTCCACCAGCTGCTGCGATTTCCATACAGCGTTTTATAGATTCTTGTCCTTTTACATCAGCAAAATCAAACTCAGGGAAGTCAATATGTTTGTAAAACTCAGCTCGCGTATCAACGGTTGTAGGTTCAATTAGTTTGTTTCCATCAAAATGATTGATAACTTCCATAATGTTGTCTACTCCTAAAATATTTAAGTCATTTACAATGGCAGCTTCCTTGGCATTTTCTTTTGGGAGAATAAAGTGTTTGAAACCTTCTTCACGTGCTTTGACAGCTATAGGTAAAGCTCCTTTTATAGGTTGCAAACTACCGTCAAGAGAAAGTTCTCCCATAATGATATATTCGTCAATATGTTCTGATTTTATCTGGTTTGAGGCAGCTAAAATTCCTACAGCTAAGGTTAAGTCATATGCAGCACCTTCTTTACGTATGTCGGCAGGTGCCATGTTAATAATGATTTTCTTTCCTGGGAGTTTGTAACTGTTGTTCGCTAAGGCAGCAGAAATTCGATACGAGCTTTCACTTACTGCTTTATCGGGTAAACCAACTAAATGATATCCTATACCTTTATCAATATTTACTTCAACAGTAATTGTGGTTGCTTCAATACCAAAAACAGCACTTCCATAGACTTTTACTAGCATATTTTTCTCTTTTCGCTAAAGATAGAGAAAAAAATAAAATTTATTGTAATCGCATTTGTTTTGGGTTCCAATGAGTTGGATCATTCTTTTTTAAGAAACATTTTAAAAGGTTGTTATTCTGATAATCTGTATAATCATCATAAATTAACGACGTTGGCTTTTTACTTAGTTTATTAAAAGAAATGGAAAAAGAGTTGTTATCAATGTCTTGTTGACTTACGATAAAAAATGATAATCCATTTAAATCTAGATTTTTATTAACTGTTGATGAATCATAAAAAGTAGAAGAGGGGTTAGAAAAAGTATAAATACTTTTAGGTGCTTTCTCCTTTTTATCAACTTCTTGGGCTGTAGTAGAAAATATGACTGCTATTAGAAAAACGGTAGTAATACTATTTTTCATAAAGTTAGATTTATAAAAAATAGTACCAATAATTATGCCTCTTTTGATTTAGGGAAAATGTATTTATACATTTTACGGATACCAATAAATATTAAAACCACTAACATAACAGCCACTACAGGTAAAAAAATAGAAAAGAGAGACATTATGATAGAAGAGCTTGTTTCTACAGTAGAAATAACAGGGTTTGCAACACCAGCTGTTGTTGCGGTAGAGGTTAGTCGAGTAGAGGCGGCAGTTCCTTTAATAGCAGAGGCTGTTCCTCCACCAGCAATAATTGCTAAAGCCCAAGTGATTACTGGAGATAAATCAGTTATTGTTGAAGCCATAACTGCGGTACCAGCAATAGCTGCTAATGGAATTGCTATTGTATCGAGTAAATTATCAAACCAAGGAATATAATATGCAAATACTTCTAAAACAGTGGCTACTCCTAAGGTTATGATAGCTGTTGAGCTTGCTACCCAAGCCCAGTTTTCATTTAAAGGGATAATATTATAATATCCAGCAAGGCTCAAAGCAAACAATGGTAGAAAAACTCTAAAACCTACAGAAGCTGCTAAACCAATTCCTAAAAATATGCTGATAATTGTTTCTGGTGTCATGTGTTTTTTATTGAAAGATATAAAAAAAAGCCTCTTTTTTAAAAAAGAGGCTTTTAAATATATAATATTTATACCAAAATTAGTTAGAGTTAAATCTGTCTAAACCAGTTTTTAACCAATTGTAGTAAGTTGCATGATCTGTATATTGTTGAGGTGAGTTTAATACCTCTAATTCAGGGCTCATTAATACATAGAATGGCTGAGAAGCTGTTTTAAAGTTGGCTGCCTGTAATGTAGCCCATTTATCACCATAAGTTCTAATTCTTTTTACTTTTCCGTTAGATTTAATAAAGTCGAATTGTTGTTCTTCTGGTAATGTTCTTTGATGATCATCTACATATAATGAAATTAATACATAGTCATCATTAATTAAAGAGTAAATGTTTGGTTGACTCCAAATATTTTCTTCCATTTTACGACAGTTTACACAAGCCCATCCAGTAAAGTCTAGTAACACTGGTTTGTTAACTGACTTTGCATAAGCAACACCTTCATCAAAATCTTTGAAACAGTTTAGGTTAAGAGGACAGTGGTTGTCTTTTTGGTAAATACTATGGAATTTAGGAGGTGCAAAACCACTTAATAATTTATTTTGACTCCAAGCTGGTTTTTCCATAACTCCTGGAGCTAAATATACAGCTAAACCTAAAGAACCTAATCCTAATAACACTCTAAAAAGAGTTATTTTACCGTATTTTTTACCAATAAACCCAAATAAGTAAAGTGCTAATAAAAATGCAATTAAAGCCCATATTCCAATAAATATTTCTCTTTTTAATAATCCCCAATGACCTACTAAATCTGCATTTGATAAGAATTTAAAAGCAAAAGCTAATTCGATAAAACCTAAAACAACTTTAACAGTGTTTAACCACCCACCAGACTTTGGTAATGTGTTTAACCAGTTAGGGAACATTGCAAATAAAGCAAATGGTAACGCCAATGCTAAACCAAATCCAACCATACCTACTGATAATTGTGTTGCTCCTCCACTTAACGATCCTGCTAATAATGACCCTAAAATAGGGCCTGTACAAGAGAACGATACAATAGCTAAAGTTAGTGCCATAAAGAAGATTCCGAGTATTCCTCCAACATTAGAGGCGCTATCAGCTTTATTACTCCAAGAACTAGGTAATGTTAATTCATAAAAACCGAAGAATGAACCTGCGAAGAATATTAGAATAACAAAGAAAAATAAGTTTAACCAAATATTTGTTGAAATACTATTTAAAATTTCAGGATCTAATGTATCTAAGAAATGGAAAGGAAGACTTATTAATCCATAGATTAACACGATAAAGAAACCGTATAAAACAGCACTACCAACACCTTTTCCTTTTTTCTCTGTGCGTTTTGTAAAGAAAGATACAGTTAAAGGAACCATTGGGAATACACATGGAGTTAAAAAAGCTAACAATCCACCAACGAAACCTAATAAGAAAATGTTTAATAAGCTATTGTCTTCGTCTTCTCCTGAACTATTTGTATCAGTTGAACTTTTTAATAAAACAGTATTCTTTAAATCTAAATTTAAAGATTGAGACAGCTCCTTACTTTTATCATCTACTTCTGCAACAGTTTGTGCTACTTTTTCACCTGTTAATGAGAATGTGAAATCTTCATCAAAAGGCAAACAGTATTCTTTACAAACCTGTGCATCAAGATTTAATGTAATTTTTGTTAACGTAGAGTCAGAAACAGTGATTCTTTGTATTATTTTACCTTCGTCGACAAAAAATATTTCATCTTTTCCCCAGATTTCACTAAACTGAGTTTCTGTTTCGCTTTCTTTGGCTTTACCATTTAAGGTGTATCCAGATTGCCCTTCTGCTGGTGCAATTGTCATAGGTAGTGATGCGTCTTCTGGGTTATACTGAGAGTATAAGTGCCAGTCTTCAGCAATTAACACGTCAAAAATTAAGTCGTACTCAGTATCAGAGATTTTCTCTACTTTAGGAGTAACAACTACGGGATTATCGTCAGATTGAGAATATACCGCTAAACCTATGAATAATAAAAATAGAGTAAAGAATTTTTTCATTCTATTGTAGTTTGATGGGGTTAATTAAATACTAATTTTTAATAGTTTGGTTGTGTTTTCTGTTGGTAAAAAGCGTCTATCTTGTCGTTTTCCTACTATCCAAATAATCTCATTTTTACTGGAACAGAGCAACCAAATTTTATTTTTGTTTACAATTGATATTTTTTCGTCTTTAAAATACTTACTTACTTTTTTACGCCCTAACATTCCTTTAGGATAAAAAAAGTCACCGGATTTCCACCGTCTAAGTTTTAGCGGGAAGTTAAGCAGTTCATTATCAACGTAAATACTTTTATTGTCAGCATTAGTTTTTTTTTGAACCCTTTTTAGTAGCAGCTTGATTGGTGCTGTAATTTCTTTGTTTTCCTCCCTTATAATGAAATATTCGTCCTCAAAAGAACTTTTTTCATTAGTGCGTAAAAGTAATAAAAAATCTCTGTCTTTCAACAAAGTATAAAATTTTGTTAAAATCTGCTTACCAGACTGAGCGTAAACTAAGTTATAAACATCGTTCCATTCCGTGAATTTATAAGGCTTTAACAGCTGGTAGAGGTATGCTTTGGGATTGGATAACTTTAACAGTTTCTCGATATTTATTTTTAATAAATCACCTTCTTTTGAAACGATTTCATTGGTGATTTCTTCTATTTTATCAATAACAATTTGCTGAGATTCTTTTAAATAACCAATTGTTTTATTGAAGTTGTCTAAAAAACTGGGGTTCAGCTCTTTTAGTGCAGGTGTTATTTGATGACGAATCTTGTTTCTTACATATTTTGTTTCAGCATTACTTTTATCTTCACGCCATTCAATATTGTTCTGTTTTGCAAAATTTAGAATTTCTTCGCGTGAAAAAATAAGTAAAGGTCTAACAACATTTTTATTAACTGAAGGGATGCCTGTCAAGCCCTCTAAACCTGTGCCACGAGATAGGTTAATTATAAAGGTTTCTAAATTATCGTCAGCATGATGTGCTGTTAAGGTATAATCAAAAGTATTTTTTTGATTTAGTTTATCAAACCAATCGTAACGTAATTCTCTAGCTGCTAATTGTGTTGATAATTTATTTTTAGTAGCGTATTCATTGGTATTAAAGTTTGTTGTAAATGTTTGGATATTCAAGTTTTTTCCTAACCTTTTAACAAACACTTCATCTAAATCACTTTCTTCTCGTCTTAATTGAAAATTACAGTGTGCTAATGAAATATTAAATTGTAGTTTATGTAAAAGGTGTGTTAGTACTACACTGTCAACACCTCCAGAAATAGCTATGAGTAATTTTTTCTCTTTTAAAAAGGGAAATTGTTCGTTAATATGTGTTGCTAATTCTTGAAGCATATAGGTAAATAACTATTGTAATTGAGTGTTTAACCAGTTTACAACATCTTGTAACATTTCTTCTTTACATAAGTCATTTTGTAACTCATGATATCCGCCTTCATATAGTTTAATACTAGCTTTAGGTGTATTGTTAGCAAATGCTTCTGTTCCTTTATAATCAATGATTTTATCTCCTGTACCATGCAATAATAGCATTGGAGTTTTTAAAGAGGAAGCATTTTTAATAGCCCATTTACCAGCATCAATAAAAGATAAAGAGAAATTAGGGCTTATTTTATCGTGAACCAATGGGTCATTACTATATTTTTTAACTTCAATAGGGTCACGTGATACATCGTTTGCGTCTAATTCGTTACCTAAGGTAATTGAAGGAGCAATTTTTTGCATTACTTTTCCTAACGAAAGCTTCCATGCGGGTGGTTGAAAAGCCAAACGTAAAAACGGACTTGTAGCTATAACTCCTTTTAGGTTGTGTTCTTTTCTAAGTGTGTAATTAACGACAGTATTTCCTCCCATAGAATGCCCGTATAAAAAGATGGGTTTGTCGCCAAAAACCTCTTTGGCTTTATTAATTAATTTAGTTACACTTTCTAATACATAGTTGTAACCTGGATTATGTCCTCTTTTTCCTGTTGTCTTACCATGACCGAAGTGGTCAAAAGCAATTACACCAAAATTATTATCGGTTAGCTTTTGGGCAACGTGTTCATATCTACCAGAATGCTCGCCCATTCCGTGAATTAATACTACGACAGCTTTTACGCTTTCTGGTTGCCAATATTGACCGAAAAATTCAGTTTTTTGAAAGTTGAATGTAAATATATTGTGTGTCATCTAATCTCTCGTAATGTTTCCGTCTTCTAAAATATTAAAAATAATAGTAGAAGGGGTGTCAGAAATATACTCTACCAATTCAATACTATTTTTATTAAGAGTAGAAGTAGTTTTTAACATACCTTCTGCTATTTCATCATAAGCTAATACTTGACTATTGATAATATTAAATTTATCATCATAGTTTACTAACATAGAAATTAGTTCAGTGTTATTAGGATAAAAATAATATACTACTGATTGAAAGTTTTCTGATATTTTAGGAAGATAAGAAACCCCAATTTTAGCTTTTTCATTGTTTAATTGCTCTTCAAAAATAGAAGGAAGTTTTAAAAGTTCTTGTTGTGGCTTGGTTAATAATTTGCCTTCAGCATGATTACTAAAGTTTGTACTGTCAATTAAAGGAACAGTTTTAGTAGGGTAGTTGTTTAAAAATGAATACTTGTTAACTTTACAAGATGTCATTGATGCAATAATAGCAACGAAAAGTATAATTTTAATTGTGTTTTTCATTTTATGGGGATTTAGTTTTTTTAAGTTATGTGCTATAAATATAACTAACTTTTGTTTGTTAGTACAAACTTCATAGCCTTGGCTTTGAGTAAACATTCTTCATATTCTTTTTCTGGGGTAGATTTAGCTGTAATAGCTCCACCAACGGAGTATGAAACGTATTTGTTTTCTGCATTGTATAAAATACTTCGGATAACTACGTTAAAATCGAAGTCGCCATTTGGAGTAAAATAGCCGACTGTACCAGAATATAAACCGCGTTTGGTTTCTTCTAATTCTTCAATAATTTTCATTGCCGAAATTTTAGGGGCCCCAGTCATACTTCCCATTGGAAAAGTGTCTTTAATTACATCAACTGGGTGTGTGGTGTTTTCAATTTCTGAAACTACGGTAGAAATCATTTGGTGTACTTGTTTAAACGAGTATACTTTACATAGTTCTTCTACTTGAACACTTCCTTTTTTAGCTGTTCTTGATAAGTCGTTACGTACCAAATCTACAATCATAATATTTTCTGAGCGTTCTTTTTCATCACGAGCTAAATCAAAAGCAATTTTATTATCTTCAATAGGATCAATCAAACGTTTTGCTGTTCCTTTTATAGGTTGTGATATGATTTTTGATTCTTCTTTTCTAATATATCGCTCGGGAGTTGCGGATAGTAGGTAATGATTGTCGTTTCTAAAAAACGTTGCAAACGGTGGTTCTGATATTTTGTTTAGCTGTGTATATACTTTATATGGGTTTATAACTGTGTTTTCTGCATAGAATTCTTGACAGAAGTTAGCTTCATAAATGTCTCCTCTATGTATATGTTCTAGTACTTTTTCTACTTTTTGATGGTATTCATCTTTATGGATACGTAGTTTTATTTTTACGTCATCTGTTTCTTCTTGTTCGTGATTTTGAATAGTAGGATTCGTTTCAATGATGTCTTCAAAATCTTCTTCTAATTCATCATCAATCATTTGTAAGTAATGAAATTCAACTGTATCTCCTTTGATGAAAATTAACTTTTGAGGTTGAAAAAAATACAGATCAGGAAAATGAAGCCCGTCAAAGTTGTTTGAACTTAGTTTTTCAGTATCATTTTTAACATCATAGCTAATGTAGCCAAAGATATAGTCTTTGGTGAAAGATTGATATTCTTTTAGTTTATCAAAAGCATTATAGTAATCTGTTTTAATAGAAGTAAACTCTTCTACAGCTAAAGCACAATCAAAAGAGCTGTATTGTTGTTCATAGTTGTTAGAATCTAACCAAACAGCAGTTTCAAATTGTGTAGCCCAAACAAATAGTTTTTGTTTGAATAGCTCAGGGGTGTCTATAGAAAAAATACGGACGGTTCTTGACATCGCCACAAAAATAAGAAACCCGATAGAAATACTGCTATCGGGTTTGAGTTTTTATGAGGTGTGTGTTTAGCTTTTTATTTGTTTGCTTAGGGCTTCAATAAGTTGTGGTTGGTCTTCTAATGCTATGGATGCGACTGCGTAAAAGTCTCTCATCCAGTCTTCAATTTTAGCAAAGGCTTGGTCTTTGGTTTTGGTTGCATCTTGTGATTCTCCTTTTTCTTTAAGGTAGTTGGCTCTTGTGCTTTCTAAATTGTTTATTTGTGTTATAGTATTGGTTATTTCTTCTTGTGATATGTTTAGTGTTTGTAGCTGTTCTTGAATTTCTGCACTTGTGTTTGCTGTGCTATAGAATTTTTTTAAGGTTTCTAACCAGTTAATATACACTTGTGGTTTGGTTCCTGTAACGGCTAACTTTTCGAGTGTTACTGGTTTTTTTCGGAAAATTATTTTGGCTTTTTTACGGTGTAGGTTATAGGTTTGGGCTAATTGTTTTTTTTGATTGCTAAATATAGTATAGGCTTCGAAGGTTTCGTCGTCTTCGTTTTTGTTGGTGTTGTATGCGTTATTGGCGTGCTGCCATAGTTGGTTGCCTATTTCTATTTTAGTTGTGTCGTAGCCAAATTGTGCCATTTGATTGGCTATTTCTGTTTGGTTTAGAACGTTTGTTAAAGCAATACGATACTTTTCGAGTATTTGAGCTTCTGAGGTTTTTCTTTTTGCTGTCATAATTTTATTTTTATGGTTATTTATTTTTCATCGTTTTTGTATTCCTACGGGTTGTTTATGCTTTCCTTCTACTTGGTTTTCTTTTCCTACTAGTTATTTATTAGTTCCTACTGGTTGTTTGTGTGTTCCTTCTTGTTGGTTTTATTGTCCTACGGGTTCTTTTTGTGTTATTGTTTGTTGTTTGGCTGTTTTTTGCTCTTATTTTTCTTGTCCTACGGGTTGTTTGTGGTTTTTTAGTTTCAGAGTTTCAGAGTTTCAGAGTTTCAGAGTTTTAATTTTGCTTTGGTTTTTGATTAACATTGTAAAAGAGTACAAGAAGGAGAATAATGGTTTGTATAATATGGTCTATCTTTTCTAGTTAAGTTAATTCTTTCCAATAGTCACTATAAAAATTTGAGGTTTCTAATAATTGCTTATGATTTCCTTTTATGGTGGTTTCTCCTTTTTCTAATACATATATAGTGTCGGCATATTTTTTTAGGGTTTCTAAACGGTGGGAAATAAACAGCACGCCCATTTGCTCTTTTAATCTAGTAATTAATTGGATACTGAACTTTTCAGTTTTTCTATCCATAGCAGCAGTGGCCTCGTCTAAAATTAGTAGTTGTGGTTTTTTATATAAAACACGTGCTAGGGCTATGATTTGTTTTTGTCCTCCTGATAAATTCACTCCTTCTTCTCCTAGTATGGTAGTATATCCTTGTGGAAATTCTTTAATGAATTCTTCAAAACCGTGTTCTTGACAAAATTTTACAACATTTTCTGGAGTGTCTTCTTTTCCTAATAAAATATTGTCTAATACATTGCCGTTAAAAATGGTGATTTCTTGTGGAACAACTCCTACTAAGTTTCTCCAACTAGTTAGCTTAATATCGTTAAGAGCTTCTTTTTTATTGACAATTATTGTCCCGTTTTCAAAATCGTAGAATTTCTGTAGTATTTGTCCTAAGGTGCTTTTACCGCTTCCGCTTTCTCCAACAATTGCTGAGAGCTCTCCTTTTTTTATGGTAAGGTTTACTTTTTTTAGTAGTTGACTTCTGCCTGCAAAACGGAACGATAGGTCGTTTATTTGTAAGTGTTCAAAGTTTGTGAGTTCTATTGTTCCTTGTTTTTCTTTTTCTATCGATGTAAACTCAAACATACGGTTAAAAGCTATTTTTGCTTCGTTTATAGGTATGGTAATTAATGCTAAATTGGTTATTGACGGTAATAGCGAGCCTGCAATACCTAATATTGCCATTAGTTCTCCTAATTGCATTTGTTTTTGATATACTTGGTATGAGGTATATGATAAAATAGCCATTAAAAATAAGACTCCTGCAATACCTGAGAGTAGTGCTAAGCGTACATTTATTTTACCTAAATCAACAATTTTATTTTGCAGGTTGCCAAATACTAATTGATTTATCTTTTGAAAGAATGATTGCCTGTTGTAGTTTTTTATAGTGGCTATACCTTGCATTGAGCTGATGTAGTTGCTTTCGTTTAAGGCATAACTTTGCATGACTTCTTTTTGTGATTTGATAATTTTATGATTGAATCGGTATATTATGAAAAAGTAAATAGGCAAACTAACCAAGGCGATAATACCTACTTTCCATGAGTAGAAAAATAAAAAACCAAATGATACTAATACAACTAAAGCATCAATAACTACATTGCTGGCTATGAACTTGATTACTTTTTGCACTCTGTTTGTGTCGTTTAATCGCGCTACTAATTCTCCTATTTTACGGGTGTCAAAAAAAGGTTTTGGTAAATGGAGTAAAGAGGTGTAGAAAGAGTCAATTATTCGGTTATTAAAGTCTTTTGATTGTCGTATTAATAATAATTCTCTTAAGGTAGTAAAGCCCACTCTTACCAGTAACAAAAAGGTTAGAAGCCCAATGCCTGATATTAATTTTTTGGTGTTTTGTGATGGTAAAATATCATCGATTAGTTTTTGAGAAAATACTGACATTGCCATTCCTAATACGGCAATTCCTACTCCTAGTACGATACTTATAGTTAATAATTGCTTGTCTTCTTGTAATAGTTGTAAAAACCATTGTTTTTTTGATTTTTTTGTTTCTTCTGCTTTTATAAATTTTTCGTTAGGGCTTAGGGTTAAGCAGGTTTTAGAAATCCATATTTTTTCTAGTTCTTCTTTAGTAAGGGTTGAAATTCCTTTTCCTGGGTCGCCTATGATGAATTGGTTATTTTTAAACCCATAACAAACCACGTAGTGTTGTAATTTGTTTTCTAGAAGTACGTGTAGTATTAATGGGGCATCATGATCTATCAATGCTTGTATGTCTGCTTCGTTACCTTGTGAAGTAAAGCCTATTTGGTTGGCAGTTTGATATAGCCCTAATAAGGTAGTTCCTTGGCGTGTTGTACCGCTTAATTCTCTTAATTTTTCTATGGAGTTTGCTCCTCCATAATATTGAATTAACGATAATAAACAGGCAACTCCACAATCGGATTGGTCATGTTGTAGTACATGGGTTTTATGAATGTGTTTTTTGTTCATAGCTCTTTTATTTTCTGGTTAAGTAGATTATACAATTTTAAAACATCGCCTTTTTCAATAGAAGCAATATTAAAACTTAACGGTTCTTTTATTCTTCTTTTATAAATAATGAGAGAGTTTTCTGTTAGCTCAACTTTAGCTAGTTCGCTAAAATTGATTTGTTTACCAGTGAATGATTGTATTTTAATCAACATACCTAGCTTGTTATAGCGAACATAGTTTTTGTACCAGAAAACTTTTGAGAAATATATGGCGAGACTAAAATTTAATAAAGCTAAAAGACCACTACTCCATTTACTGTTTTCAGTAGTTAGAAAAGTAAAAAATCCTAAAACTATTAATAAAAGAGCAAAGCTTAATACAGTTAACCGATTAATATTGCCGATATAATCAAAATGAATTTTTTCTTTCATTATAATTTTTTGATAGTAAGGTTTCTGGTTACACAGGAATGGTTTTTCTGTTACGGAATGACTTTTAAAATATCTTCTATTTTTGTAGCTCCTTTAAACCTTTGTACTAGTTGTTGGTTTTTGTTGTAAACAACAATATAGGGTATAGAGTTTACATCGAAAATAGTAGCAAACTTAGCCTTGGTATCTTCTAAGAAAGTAACATTTTTTTGATTATCTAATTTATAGCTTTTAGAAAACTGCAATATTTGTTCTTTTTTTCAAAAGAAACGAATACTAATTGTGTGTGTTTAAAATCTTGTAAACGTTTTTGAATTTTTGTAGCTTCTGATTGACAATAATCACACTCGGAATTAAAGTATACAAAAACCGTGGGTTTGTTTTGTAAGTTGTTTTGCGTAAAAATTTCTCCGTTTAGGGTTGTAAAGGAAAAGTTAGGGATGGTTTTAATACGCTCAGCAACTTCTTTTTTATGGTTGAGCTTGGTAGTTATTTTATAGCCTAAAAAAGTAACAATTGCTACCAATACAATTCCTATAACTAATTTGAGTTTTTTCTTCATAATACTATTTTTTACTGAAATTTTTATCATTTCGGCTATGCTTAAGGAGCGCTTTTAAATAACCTAGGTTAAGTTTAAGGTTAAAAACATTACTAACCCTAACCAAATGACTAAACCTGTGCCATAACTAGCTGCGGTGATTTCAAAACTTTTCCAATAGTTGTTTTTTAGTAGTTTGTGTACTCCATATACCAGTACAAAAAAGTAGGCTATTTCAAATAAGTTAATGGTTTGTAAAGGGTATATAAGCCAAGGTTCTATATTTTCAATATCTAAAAAATTAATATAGCTTAGAGGATAAAACTGTTGAATGTCTTGTAAGGTATAGTCTGTTTTTATAAATAAAAAGTATAGTAGTTTTACAAAACCTACGAATACTAGGACAAACTCTCCTAACAAGGCAACTTTAAATAGCTGCTTAAATTTTATCTTATTTTCTGTGTCGTAGAAAAATAAACCTATGTTTAAGCATAAGGCAACTAAGCTTGTTCTTATTAAAATTAGTATTGGAGCTATGGAATAGGTAAGCCATGATAGCTTTTTTTGACTATCAATTAAATTATAAATTTCTTTTTCCGTAAACTGTTCAGAATAATATTTAAAGATTATTTCTTCTGTATTTAATAAGTTAACCGAAATAAACGTTGTAAAATATGTTAGTATTAATACTAATATGAATCTATATTTCATTAACATTTTATATCTTCTTTTTGTTATTGTAAAGATTAAAAATGAAGATTATGATTAAAACTGCATAAATAATTTTTAGTAAAAAATCATTTAGTTTAAACAGAGAGAAAAAGTCTAGAATAATTAAAACTAAGATAAAAATCAAAATAAAAAACTGAAACTTATTTTTCATTTTCATAAAATAAAATTTTGTTTATATTGGGTATCTTTAAAGATACCCAATAATATTAAATTAAAATACATGCAGCAGATACACTGACTAAGGCTACTAAACCTGCTTGACCAGCAGGGTTCCAAATATTAGCTAAAACTCCAGCTTCATAGACTACAGCTCCTGCTGCAAATCCTTTACAAAAAGATCCCCAAAAATCACCACCTTCAATTAACTCCATTTGATTTAATTCTATTGTTCTCATAATATAGGTTTAATTATTTCCACAAACTCCAACTGCTGAGCCAAATAAAGCTGTAGCTCCTAATATGGCTAATCCAAATCCTGCTCCTGCTCCACTGGCTGTTAAAACAATACCTACAGTATAAAGTCCAGCAGAAAACCCTAAACTGTCTTCACAGCTTAAACCTCCTTGAAGGCTTTCCATTTGATTTAATTCTAATGTTTTCATAATAACATAATTTTTAATATAAATGCTATTATAAGTAGTATAATTTTAACCATTTGAATAGCATTTAATAATTATAACTTTTCCATGATTTCTTTTAAGTCACTCATAGCTTTATGACCATTTTTGCGCAAAAATATTTTTTAGCACCTTTACGGTAATAACTTTTAGGTTTGTTAAGAAATAATGTAGAATTTCGGTAATCAGCAATTTCGGTAATCAGCAATTTCGGTAATCAGCAATTTCGGTAATCAGCAATTTCGGTAATCAGCAATTCTTTTTTTTTATTTCTTTAGCAAGGCTAATTTAAAAACATATTTTTATAAAACAAACATTTTTTAAATTTTGTGTTGTTTTTTAATATTTAATTTAGTGTTTTGTTTGTTTTTTGGGGTTTTATTGTTGAGTAATGTGTGGTGTGGGGGTATAGAAAAATAAGAAACCCGATAGCAGTATTGCTATCGGGTTTGAGTGTTTATGAGGTGTGTTTAGCTTTTTATTTGTTTTCGTACTCTTTTATTTTATTTTCAACCTCTTCTAAGGTACCTTCAAAAGTTTTTTCTTCAGTTGTTTCTTCACCGTTTTTAATAATTGTAGTAGTAATAGTAGCTTTAGCAGTACCATCATCATTCTTTTCAATAGTTACTTTAACGATGTTTTCCATTTTATTTTCTGTAGTGAATTCAGCATCAGTAGAAAGTTTTACCTCATGCTTTTCTCCATTCTTGTCAATCCAGACTTTACTATTTTCTGTGTCTTCATGAATTTTAGAAGAAGTATGTCCACCTAATATTGGAGCAATTACTAATCCTACTAAACACGTAAGTTTAATTAAAATATTCATTGATGGTCCAGAGGTATCTTTAAAAGGATCACCTACAGTATCTCCTGTCACAGCAGCTTTATGTGCATCAGAACCTTTGTAAGTCATTTCTCCATTGATTTCAACACCAGCTTCAAATGATTTTTTAGCATTGTCCCAAGCACCACCAGCATTGTTTTGGAAAATGGCCCACATTACACCAGAAACACAAACACCAGCCATATAACCACCTAAAGGTTCAGCGCCAAACAATAACCCGATAAGAATAGGGGTGATTATGGTAATTAACCCAGGTAAAATCATTTCTTTTAAGGCAGCTTTGGTTGAAATATCTACACATTTTGCATATTCAGGAGTACCCGTTCCTTCCATGATTCCTGGAATTTCTTTAAACTGACGACGTACTTCGTGTACCATTTCCATAGCAGCTTTTCCTACGGATTGCATTGCTAAGGCAGAAAATATTACTGGAATCATTCCACCAACAAATAACATGGCTAATACATCTGCTTTAAAAATGTTAATTCCGTCAATTCCTGTAAAAGTAACATAGGCAGCAAACAACGCTAAAGCAGTTAAGGCAGCGGAAGCAATGGCAAACCCCTTACCGACAGCAGCAGTGGTATTTCCTACTGAATCTAAAATATCGGTACGCTCACGAACGTGATCTTCTAGTTCACTCATTTCAGCAACTCCACCAGCATTATCGGCAATAGGTCCGAAAGCATCAATAGCTAATTGCATAGCGGTTGTAGCCATCATTGCTGAAGCTGCTAAAGCAACTCCGTAAAATCCAGCGAAATAATATGAGCCATAAATGGCAGCAGCAAATAATAAAACAGATAAAAAAGTAGATTTCATGCCTACCGCTAAACCTGCAATAATATTGGTTCCAGCACCTGTAGCACTGTTTTGTACGATAGCTAACACTGGTTTTTTACCTAAACTGGTATAATAAGCTGTAACCATTGAGATTAATGCTCCTACAGCTAAACCAATACAGGCAGCCCAAAACACATTGATAGCTGCTACTTCTTTAAAGCCTTCTCCGAAGAACTTCATTTGCATTGTTTCAGGAAGCATCCATTTAATCAAAAAGAAACTAGCTATTAATGTTAAAATAATAGCAACCCAGTTTCCAGTATCTAGTGCTTTTTGTACTTGTGCTTCTTTTGCTGTATTGTCTTTGATTCCTACTAAAAAAGTTCCGATGATTGATGCTACGATACCGACTCCTGCAATTACTAAAGGGAGTAATATTGGTCCCATTCCGTTAAAGGCATCAGAAAAAGGTGAGGTTATGGACATGTCTCTAATAACATAATTTCCTAGCACCATAGCTGCTAATACGGTTGCTACGTACGAACCAAATAAATCGGCTCCCATACCTGCAACATCACCAACATTATCACCAACGTTATCAGCAATGGTTGCTGGATTACGAGGATCATCTTCGGGGATTCCTGCTTCTACTTTTCCTACTAAATCGGCACCAACATCCGCAGCCTTGGTATAAATACCTCCACCAACACGAGCAAATAAAGCAATTGATTCAGCTCCTAAAGAAAACCCAGCTAAGGCTTCTAAAACAACAGTCATTTCATTATAAAAATTACCTCCATTTGTAATAAATTGACCGACGAAGATTAGAAAGAATAGACTTAACCCTAAAACGGCTAAACCTGCTACTCCTAATCCCATTACGGTTCCACCACCAAAAGACACTTTTAGTGCTTGAGGTAAACTAGTTTTGGCAGCTTCTGCGGTTCGTGCATTGGCATCGGTTGCTATACGCATTCCTATATTTCCTGCTAAAGCAGAAAAAATTGCTCCTATAATAAAAGCAGGAACAATCATGATACTTGTAGTTTCTACTAATTGAGAGATTCCAAATAAAGCTAATGAAGCAATAACTACAAAGATTAATAGTAGTCGATACTCGGCAGCTAAAAAAGCAAGAGCTCCTTCTTTAATGCTTTTAGAAATGGATTGCATTTTTTCATTTCCAGGATCTTGCTTTTTTACCCAGACCATTTTTATGTACATAAAAATGAGCCCTAAAATTGCCAATGCTATTGGCACATATATCATGTTTTGTTTCATGTTATTGTTATTTGATTAGTTATAAGTGTTCGTAAATATAACAAAATCAATAATTAAACAAAAAACCTCTCAGTTGTAACTGAGAGGTTTTTTGTTTTATATAAGATGAATTTTACATATTAAATGATAAAATCTCCATTTGTTTTATGTTCGCTATTTTCATAACGCTCTAAACATTTATCTAAAATTTCGTATGCTTCATCTGCATCACCCCAGTCTCCAATATCAACTTTTTTCTTTTCTAAGTCTTTGTATACTTGGAAAAAGTGTGTGATTTCTTTTTGACGGTGTGGGTTTAAGTCAGTGATGTTGTTATATCTGTTCCAAATTGGATCAGATACTGGTACACAAACAATTTTTTCGTCTGGTCCTTTTTCGTCTGCCATATGGAAAACACCAATTGGTTTTACTTCCATAACACACATTGGAAAAGTTGGTTCAGCACCTAAAACTAAAACATCTAAAGGATCTCCGTCTAATGCTAAAGTTTGAGGAATAAATCCATAGTCTCCAGGATACATCATTGATGAGAATAACATTCTATCAAAACGGATTTTTCCTAAATCAAAATCGTATTCGTACTTGTTTCTACTTCCTTTTGGTATTTCAATTAAAACATCAACTGTCTTTCTTTCTTTTGCGGTCATATATTCTAAACTTTTCTTCGTTTTCTAAAATCGGTTTGCAAAAGTAGTGATTTATTAGTTTTTTTAAAGAAAAAATAAAGGTAATTTATGGTTAAATGTATGATTATAAGCCGGGTTTAATACCTATACGGATTGCGAACTTAGGTGTTGGAGCAACAATTGAGCCAGTAGGTGGTGTATAATTACTTCTCCAAATAGCGTCAATCCTTAGAAAACGCAAGTTACCATATCCAATATTTTCTAATCCAACACTGTATTCATAATATAGTTTGTTTGGAGCATTGTAGTTAACGTTAGGTGCTCCACTACTATTAACTAATCCATCGTTTATAGCTCTATTTTGTTGAGAAATGTTTCCGTAAGCAGCTCTAAAAGAAACTAAACTTCTTAGTTTTAATTTTTTTAATAGCGGTATTCTGTTCAAAATATAACCATTAAAATGGTGTTCAAAATGTCCTGCTAAATATTCATCGGCAACAAAATCGTAATAATTAAGTAAAGCAAAAGTGTCTTTAACTAATGAGAATGTTTGGTTGGCAGGAATTGGACTTAATAAGGCAACTGGAACTGTACCAAATGTTTTTCCCGCTTCAAAACTAGCGTCTAAAGTACCAAACTTACTTAGTAAAATTGGTTGACTATATTTGAATTGGATTTTATCATAACTATGGGTTCCATTAAAAGGCCCTTTATAACCTCTTCGGTAGTTTAGTACAAAAGTAGGGAACACGTTTTTTCCAAAACGTCTTTCTACACCTAATCCGTATACAAACCTCCCTGGAGTGAATGAAACATAAATATCGGAAGCAACATCGGTTACTTGTGATTGAACGTTTCCGTTTTCATCTCTATAATTCATAGAGAAATCTTTCTCAGAAGCTGAAGTTATTTTTGAATGAGAAAAATTAAATCCTAAATGTAGGTTTTGTTGAATTTGATAATCGAAGTTCGTAGCTATTTTTTCAATATCTGATAAAAAGAAATTGTCTCCTCTTGAAAATAATGCAGTTGTTCCAAAGCTTCTTCCTAAAAGTTGCGTTGTGTTTAGTAGAGTACTACCCAATTGTTCAATGTCATTTTGGTAAGCAACTCCAACAGCAATTCTAGGTTTGTAAGATAAAAGGTAACGTGCTTCTGCACCATATTTTACACGTTTATCTTTAAAGCCGTAAGCAACATGACCACCTAAACGAAAACGATCGTCTTTAGTTATGAAAGTTCTAAATCCCATTTTGGTTCTAAAACCCTCTACTTGATTGTTGGCAAAAGCAGTCCATAGAGGCCCAATTTGAACACCAATTTTTGTGTTTATATAACCACTAGCTACTGTGTTTATTAATCCTGTTAGGTTTTTTATTTGTTTCTTTTCTTTAACACTTTCAATTAGTTTGTGTGTTTTTTTACTTTCATCGGTTTGAATATTCTCCCAGTATGAATCTTCTTTTTCATATTGATCAGGTCTAATCTTTTCAATAGTTTGTTCGTAAAAATTTTTAGGAAGAGCTTTGTTTAAGACGTAATTCTTAAAAGTAATATCTTTTTTAATCGTTAATCCTTTGTTGCTTTCGTTTTTATCAATGAATGTAAAATCACCTTCATAGGCATTTTTAGTGGGAATGTAAATACTGTCATTTTGTACTTCAAATTCTTTTTCAAAACTAAGTCCTCTTACAAAGTTCAAGTTAATACTTTTATGAACTTTCATTTTTAGTTTTTTGATAGAAAAGTTTTTATCGGCTACCCAAAAATTTCCTTGAAAGGCTAAATCTCCATCTCTTCTTGGGAAGAAATATATGTTGTATAGTTTTTTATTGTTGTTAACAATACTATCGTACAGAACATAGTCATATGTAGAAAATCCATCAGTGGATAAAGGGCTGATGAAGGGTTTTTGAAGCAGTGTTATGTTGTTTTTAAAAACATCAATATTTTGAAAAGTGTTAGCCATTCGGTCAAAAATAAAACCTTGAGCACCTAGTCCTTCAGATTTCTCAGCTTCTATATCTTCTCTAACATTCTTATTTTTATTATCGCCATACACATTGGCAACTTGTTCATTTAAATAAATAGGAATATAGTAGTTTATTCCATCGCTATCATATTTTATTTCTTGAAGGGCTTGTTTGTATTCTTTCTTGAATATTTTTTTCAAAAACAAAGTGTCTAAGTTGTTGAGACCAATTTCTATAGATGTATTTTTCTTATATTGATAGTGGTCAACTAAGTCAAGTCCATTTTTTCGTTTACGCTTCCATATTTCTTTTAAAATTCTATAAGCAGGATTTTCTTTTTTCTTTAAACGTTTTTTAGGTTTGGTAACAATAACGACTTCTGCTAACTCATTACTTTCTTCTTTTAAAACGATGCTTAAAAACTTTGTTTTTTGGCTGACTTTTATGGTTTGGGTTTGAAATCCTACAAAAGATATTTCAAGTACGCCTCTGTATTTATTTGTCTTTAAATAAAACTTACCATTATCATCAGTAGTGGTTCCGTGTGTGGTGTTTTTTAGAATGACATTAACAAAAGGCATTGGAGTATCAAACTCGTCAACTACTTTACCTTGTATTGTTAGTTGTGCGCTTAAAACGCTGGTAGTTAGTAGTAATAGTAGGCTAAGAAGATGTTTCATTATTTTTTTACTACAAAATCCTTTTGACGTGAGTCAAAAGGATTTTAATTTATTTTCAATTTCTTTTTTCTTGAATTATTTGCGGTACATTACCTCTTTTACGGCTGAAACAACATCACTTGCATTTGGTAACCATTCTTCTAATAATACAGGAGAATATGGTGCAGGAGTATCAGCAGTATTAATTCTTTTTATAGGAGCATCTAAGTAGTCAAACGCTTCATCTTGTACTCTAAAAGTTATTTCTGATGAAACATTTCCAAAAGGCCATGCTTCTTCTAAAATAACTAATCTATTTGTTTTTTTAACAGATTTTAAAATAGCTTTATGATCCATTGGACGAACTGTACGTAAATCAATAATTTCAACTGAAATTCCTTCCTTAGCTAATTCGTCTGCAGCTTTGTAAGCTTCTTTGATGATTTTACCAAAAGATACTACTGTTACATCAGTACCTTCTCTTTTAATATCTGCAACTCCAATAGGAATGATATATTCTCCCTCAGGAATTT
Source organism: Tenacibaculum gallaicum (assembly GCF_003387615.1). Lineage (GTDB taxonomy): Bacteria > Bacteroidota > Bacteroidia > Flavobacteriales > Flavobacteriaceae > Polaribacter > Polaribacter gallaicus. The sequence goes on from NZ_QUNS01000008.1 coordinate 27,912, forward strand.
CCATTTTATCACCATACATTTGTTCAGATTCCATGAAAATTACAGGATCGTCATCGCGAATAGCTGCTTTTAATAAACCTTTTGCGTCGTAAGGATTAGAAGGAACAATTACTTTTAATCCAGGACAGTTAGCATACCAACTTTCAAAAGCTTGTGAGTGTGTTGCTGCTAATTGACCTGCAGAAGCTGTGGGGCCACGGAAAACAATAGGACAGTTAAACTGTCCACCACTCATTTGACGGATTTTCGCAGCATTGTTAATAATTTGGTCAATTCCTACTAATGAGAAATTGAAAGTCATATACTCAACAATAGGGCGGTTACCGTTCATTGCTGATCCTACAGCAATACCACCAAAGCCCAATTCGGCAATAGGAGCATCAATAACGCGTTTATCACCAAACTCGTCTAGCATGCCTTTGCTGGCTTTATATGCACCATTATACTCAGCAACTTCTTCTCCAATTAAGTAAATGCTTTCATCTCTACGCATTTCCTCGGTCATTGCTTCGCAAACGGCTTCTCTAAATTGTACTGTTTTCATACGTTTTATAAGTAGTTGTTTATCAAGAGTGCAAAAATAATAAAAATAGGGGTAATATTGTAGCTTTAAAACCAACAAATGATTATGTAATAATAATATCTTAATTTTGAGGTTGATTAATGTTGAGGAAAAAATTTATTATGCACGCATAGTAAATTAAAAAAAATCCTTAACTTCGTCGCACAAAATTAAGTTTCTTTAAAACAACGATATATGAAAATATTAGTTTGTATCAGTCACGTACCTGATACTACTTCAAAAATCAACTTTACTGATAACGATACAAAGTTTGATACTAACGGGGTTCAATATGTTATAAACCCATACGATGAGTTTAGTTTAACTCGTGCAATGTGGTTTAAAGAAAAGCAAGGAGCAAGTGTAACTGTAGTGAATGTTGGAGGAGCTTCTACAGAGCCTACTTTACGTAAAGCTTTAGCAATTGGTGCAGATGATGCAATTCGTGTAAATGCTGAGCCAACTGACGGATTTATGGTGGCTAAAGAATTAGCCGAGGTTGTAAAAAACGGAGGATATGATTTAGTGTTAGCAGGAAAAGAGTCTGCTGATTATAATGGACAAATGGTTCCTGGAATGTTAGCTTCTTTGTTAGATTTTAACTTTGTTAATGGATGTGTTGGTGTTGAAATAGACGGAACGAATGCTACTTTAAATAGAGAGATTGATGGAGGTGAAGAAAAAGTGTCTTCAACGCTGCCAATGGTAGTTGCAGGCCAAAAAGGAATTGTAGAAGAAAAAGATTTACGTATTCCTAATATGAGAGGTATTATGATGGCGCGTAAAAAGCCATTAAATGTAGTTGAACCTACAGGAGCAACAGCAGCAACAGCTACTCAAAATTTTGAAAAACCAGCACCAAAAGGAGCGGTTAAATTGGTTGATAATGTTGATGATTTAGTTGATTTGTTACATAACGAAGCTAAGGTGATTTAATAGGTTAAATTGTTTTAATAGAGTTCAAAAAATAAAATAAAAATATTTGTTAGTGTTTAAGACTAAGAAACTAACCACTAACGACTAAAAAAATAAATAGATATGTCTGTATTAGTTTTTGCCGATTCATCGGAAGGAAAATTCAAAAAAACAGCTTTTGAGGTTGTTTCATACGGAAAGAAAGTAGCAGAGCAATTAGGAAATGATTTAGTAGTATTAACTATTAATGGAGGAGATGCATCTGAATTATATACTTACGGAGCAGAAAAAGTAGTAGAAGTAAAAAATGATTTAACTTCTTTTAATGCTAAAGGGTATGCTTCAATTATTAAACAAGTAGCAGAAGCAAAAGGAGCAACTACAGTAATTATTGATTCTAGTGTTGATGGATTAACATTAGCACCATTAGTAGCAGTTGCTTTAGAGGCAGGATATGCTTCAAATGCTGTAGCGTTACCAAGCAGTACAAGTCCTTTTGTTGTTAAGAGAAAAGCATTCTCAAATAAAGGATTTAACAACACTGAAGTTTCAACAGATAAAAAAGTAATAGGTGTTGCTAAAAACTCTTACGGAGCACATGAAAATGCAGTAAGTGGTTCTGCTGAAGGTTTTGATGCTACATTACCTGAATTAGGAGTAAAATCTGAAAACATTAATAGAGCAACAGGTAAAGTTACTATTGCTGATGCTGATATTGTTGTTTCTGCAGGAAGAGGTTTAAAAGGACCTGAAAACTGGGGGATGATTGAAGAGTTAGCTGATGTTTTAGGTGCAGCAACTGCATGTTCTAAGCCAGTATCTGATTTAGGATGGCGTCCTCACAGTGAACACGTTGGTCAAACAGGTAAACCAGTAGCTTCTAACTTATATATTGCTATAGGTATTTCTGGAGCAATTCAGCATTTAGCAGGAATTAATGCTTCAAAAGTAAAAGTAGTAATCAATACAGATCCTGAAGCACCTTTCTTTAAGGCTGCTGATTATGGTATTGTTGGGGATGCTTTTGAAGTTGTACCTCAGCTAGTGGAAAAATTAAAAGTTTTTAAACAAGCATAAAATAGTGGTAATTTATTCTTTTTCTAGAAATTAGAGTTCAACTCATAATTTTTAGTAAATTGTGCCCACCTTAGAAGGCTGTCTAAAATTTTAAGCATAAGGCCTAAATTTAGACAGTTTTTTTGTATTTTATGATGATTGATTGTACATGAGTTTAATTAAACTAACTATAAAAGGAATTTCGTATAGCCAAACGCAAAGTGGGGCATATGCTTTAGTGCTGAGTGAAATGGAAGGAACCAGAACACTTCCTATAATCATAGGAGCGTTTGAAGCACAATCAATAGCAATAGCCTTGGAAAAGGAAATTCGTCCGCCAAGACCGCTTACTCACGATTTATTTAAAACGTTTTCTGATAGGTTCTCTATCACTGTTAAGCAAGTAATTATACATAAACTAGTTGATGGTGTATTTTATTCAAGTTTGATTTGCGAACGAGAAGGAGTAGAAGAGGTTATTGATACTAGAACATCAGATGCAATAGCGTTAGCAGTTCGATTTGAAGCTCCAATTTTTACCTATGAAAACATTTTAGATAAGGCAGGTATTTATCTAAAATTAGATGAAGAACTAACAATTGAAGAAGACTTAGAATCAGATGAAGACGAAATCGAGTTTTCAATAGAGGAAGAAGAAGGGGAAGGGAGCTACTCAAACTTATCACTTAAAGAATTACACGAACAACTTAACGATGCTGTAGCCAATGAAAACTACGAGTTGGCAGCTAGAATTCGTGATGAAATCAGCAAACGTTCTTAATTTAAAATATTAAAAATGAAGAAACTATTTACCTTCATAATGCTTTGCGTTACGATGATAACTTTTAGCCAAAGCATTGAAAAAAAGTGGAATTTTTCATCAATTACAACAACAGAAGGAGACTCTATTGTTTCTATAGATCCTACAGACGTTTTTACTTTATCAGAAGGGAACTTTACATACTCATTAGTAGAAAAAGATAGTTTACAAGCTTCAGGAAACTATATTCATCAAAACAACTTATTAATTTTTAACTACAAACAACCTAACGATACAGTTCGTTATTACAATGTGGTTGAGTTAACAGATGAAGTACTAACACTCTCAGAAAAAAATATACTTTATAATTTTACAACAGAACCAATAGTAGTTTTAGTAAAAGGTTCTGAAGAAGTAGTAGAAAGTAAAAATGAAATAATTCCAAGCCAAGGTTTCTCAATGCAAAGTTTATGGAGAGGAGCTTTAGGAATGATAACGTTACTAATTGTTGCTTTTTTATTTAGTGCAAACCGAAGAGGTATTGATTGGAAAACGGTAGGATTAGGATTGGCTTTTCAATTACTAATAGCTATTGGAGTTTTAAAAGTTCCTTTTGTACAAAAAACGTTTGAGTTAGTAGGAGGTTTATTTGTAAGTGTATTAGATTTTACAAGAGCAGGAAGTGAGTTTTTATTCAGCGGTTTAGTAGCTGATATGGATTCTTTTGGATTTATTTTTGCATTTCAAGTATTACCTACAATTATATTTTTCTCAGCACTAACGTCAGTATTGTTTTACCTAGGGCTAATTCAAAAAATAGTAAAAGGGTTGGCTTGGTTACTGTCTAAATTTTTAAAAATTTCTGGAGCTGAGAGTTTATCAGTAGCAGGAAATATTTTCTTAGGTCAAACAGAAGCACCTTTGTTAATTAAGGCGTATTTAGAAAAAATGAACCGTTCTGAAATTCTATTAGTAATGATAGGAGGAATGGCTACTGTAGCAGGAGCAGTTTTAGCGGCTTATATTGGATTTTTAGGAGGGGATGATGAAGTGTTACGTTTACTATATGCAAAACACTTGTTAGCAGCGTCAGTAATGGCAGCGCCAGGAGCAATTATAATTTCAAAAATATTATATCCACAAACCGAAGAAGTAAACACAGATGTACAAGTTTCATCAGAAAAAATAGGTTCAAATATTTTGGACGCTATTGCTAATGGAACAACTGAAGGTTTACAGTTGGCAATGAATGTAGCAGCAATGTTATTAGTATTTATTGCATTCATAGCCATGATAAATGGTATTTTAGGAAGCTTAGGAGGTTTTGATGGAATTGAATATTTCAGTTGGAAGTTTACTTCTTTAAACGAATTGATTGCAGGAGTAACACCTTATGAGTCATTATCATTAGAATTTATTTTAGGATATGCTTTTGCGCCCTTAATGTGGTTAATTGGAGTAGCTAAAGAAGATATGGCATTGATGGGGCAGTTATTAGGTATTAAATTAGCTGCGAGTGAGTTTGTAGGGTATATTCAATTAGCAGAATTAAAGGATGTAGCAAGTGCTACACACTTAACTTATAGTAAGTCAGTAATTATGGCTACTTATATGTTGTGTGGTTTTGCAAATTTTGCTTCTATCGGAATTCAAATTGGAGGAATTGGTTCATTAGCTCCAGGACAACGTAAAAATTTATCTGAATTTGGTATGAAGGCTTTAATTGGAGGTACGATAGCTTCGTTAATGTCGGCAACCATTGCAGGAATGATAATAGGTTAGTATATTTTACAAAGACAATGTTTTTGTTAATTGCTTGTTTTTTAAGGTGATAGTTTTGTTTGTTCACTTTTTTTGATATATTTATACCAATATTAACCCCCAAAATTAAATCTATCATGAAAAAACTGAAAAGTTTAAAAGGAATTAAAACGTTATCAAGAAACGAGCAAAACGAAATTAATGGAGGTCGTTATACCTACTGTAAAGGACCTCGTATGTGTTGTACTAGGTTTGCAAACGGTCAAGAGTTTTGTGACTACGGTTACTGTCAAAGTAATGGAACTTGTGTTTGGGCATAAGTATAGTTGATAACTAATTAATATAATTTTATAAAAGCATCTACAAAAAAGTAGATGCTTTTTGTTTTTGTAATGTTTTTGGTTTAATCATTGTCGCTAAAATGTTCTTTTATTTGCTTGTATAAATAAATCTGATTGGCTTTATTATTACTTATTTGTTCAGTAAAATTAATATAATTGAGGCTAGCTCTTTTGAGCTCTGTTTGTATTTCGTTTTTATTAAGTTTTTTATTTCTAGTCAAATGTAATAAGTAATGAACAGTACGTTTTAATATGTTTTCGGCTTCTTCCATTTGTTCTAGCTCTTTATAAGTATTTGCTAAGTTGTTGCATGAAATAATATATACTTGAATAAAAGGAATTTTTAGACGTATGCACTCTTGAAGGTGATTGTTTAGTACTTCTGCTCTGTATAATGCATTTTTATAGTTGTTCAGGGCTAGTTTATAATTCTTCTTATTGAAAAAATCATTCGCTAAATTAGTTAGTGTTTTCCAATGGTTTTCTACGTTGTTTATGCAAAAATCACTCATGTTATTTTAAATTTGTATTGGCAAAATCCCAGTTTATAATTTCCCAAAAAGCTTCTATAAATTTTGGACGAGCATTTCGATAATCTATATAATACGCATGCTCCCATACATCAAGCGTTAGTATCGGTTTTTTGTCTTTAGTCAAAGGAGTATGAGCCTCTTTCATAGGAATAATTTCCAATTTACCCTCTTTATTTTGCGCTAACCATGTCCAGCCACAACCAAAAAGTTTGGCAGCTGTAGTAGAAAACTGTTCTTTGAAATGTTCGAAACTACCAAAATCTCTTATAATAAGTTCTGCAATTTTACCATAAGGCAATGCTCCACCATTTGGGGATAACGAATTCCAAAAAAAGGTATGATTCCAGTGTTGAGCAGCGTTATTAAACAACGGGAAGTTATTTTCTTTATATCCTTGTAGAATTATTGTTTCAATGTTAGAGTTTTGAAAAGAGGTGTCTTTTATTAAATTTTTAAGATTGTTAACATAAGCCGCATGATGTTTTCCGTAATGATACTCAAAAGTTTCTTCAGAAAGAATAGAGTTAAAAGCGTTTTTGCTGTAAGGTAAATCTGGAAGTTTTAGTGATATTTTCATTGGTTTTTGCTTTTATGTTTTAAAAATTTAATTGCTTTTTTGAGTGATGTTATTTTATGTAGTTCTTGTGTTGCCTTATCCATGTTTGTACGCATTAACCCCGTTTTTTTAATATGCCGTTCTAAGTACTTTTTGTTCTTTTCTAATAGTTTTATAGCATAATTCATAATCGACAACAGTTTTTTGTTTTGCTTACAAAATTAAAAAGTTAGTATAATCTAACAAATTTATTTTGTGTTTAATTTTCAGTTTATCAAGAAAAATAGTTTAATTGTTATATTTGCTGCATGGATTCATTAGTAGAAGAAAATTATCTTAAAGCGTTATTTTACCTCTCTAACGAGAAAAGAGAAGTAAGTGTAAATGAACTTTCTAAACAATTGGATATAAAAATGCCAACAGTAACGAGTATGATGAAAAAGTTGGCAGGAAAAAAATTAGTAAGCTATGAAAAATATAAACCCATTCGTTTAACAGTTTTAGGACAGAATAAAGCTGTTGCTATTATTAGAAAACATCGTTTAACAGAAATGTTTTTGGTAGAAGTTATGAGCTTTGGGTGGGAAGAAGTGCATGATATTGCTGAACAGATTGAACATGTTGATTCTCCTATCTTTTTTAAAAAGATGGATGAAATATTAGGATATCCTTCTTTTGATCCACATGGTTCACCAATTCCTGATGTTAATGGAAAAATACCGGTTAAAACCTACTATAAATTAAGTGAATATAAAGGAGGAGATGTAGTAAAGTTGAAAGCTGTTGCTAACTCCTCTGCTGATTTTTTACGTTTTTTAAATAGTAAAGGTTTATCGTTAGAAACAATAATTGAGGTACTTTTGGTAGAGTCTTTTGATGGAACTATGACTCTTGCTTATAAAGACAAAAAAGAAGAAGTGCTAAGTAAAGTAGTTTGTGATAGATTATTGGTTGAGAAAAATTAGAAAACAGTTGATAACTTATTAATATAATTTTAAAAGCATTTACATTTTTTGTAGATGCTTTTTTATTTTTACGTTGTTAAACAATTCAATAATTTTAACGGTTAAACGCAGAAGGATGAAGCAGTATCATGATTTAGTAAAGCATGTTTTAGATAACGGAAACGAAAAAGGAGATAGAACAGGAACAGGAACAAAAAGTGTTTTTGGATATCAAATGCGATTTGATTTAAGTGAAGGATTTCCTATGGTAACAACTAAGAAGTTACACCTAAAATCAATTATATATGAATTGTTATGGTTTATAAAAGGGGATACTAATATTAAGTACTTACAAGAAAATGGTGTACGCATTTGGAATGAATGGGCTGATGATAATGGAGATTTAGGCCCGGTGTATGGACATCAATGGCGTAACTGGAATAGTGACGAGATAGATCAGTTGAAAGAAGTGATTGAAACGTTAAAAAGCAATCCAAATAGCCGTAGAATGTTAGTGTCTGCATGGAACCCTTCAGTTTTACCAGATACTTCAAAATCGTTTGCAGAAAATGTAGCGAATGGAAAAGCAGCGCTTCCTCCATGTCATGCATTTTTTCAGTTTTATGTAGCAGATGGAAAACTTTCATGCCAATTGTATCAACGTAGTGCAGATATATTTTTAGGAGTTCCTTTTAATATAGCATCGTATGCGTTATTCACTATGATGGTTGCACAAGTTTGCGGTTACGAAGCAGGAGAGTTTGTCCACACATTTGGAGATGCACATATTTATAATAATCACATGGATCAGTTAGAGTTGCAATTATCACGTGAACCTAGACCTCTTCCGAAGATGAAAATTAATCCAGCAATAAAAAATATTGAAGATTTTACTTTTGAAGATTTCGAATTAGTTGGTTACGACCCTCATCCACACATAAAAGGAATTGTAGCGGTATAATTTAACTTTATTTTATACATATTGTTTAGTAGCTTTGTAAGAAACCACCTAAAAAGTTATAAAATGAATACAGACGTTGATGTTTTAAAAGAAGATCTCTACGACAAAATAGCTGAAATTAATGATGAAAATGTATTAAGAGCAATTCATACGTTGGTTGACAATATGAGAAATGAAACTTTTGAAGAAGCTACTACAGAAAAAAGAGATCTTACAGGATATATTAAAGAATGGGTGAAAAACATGTAAGCCACACAAACTAAATTTATGATTACACTCATAGCCGCAATTGCAAAAAATAATGCTTTAGGGAAAGATAATGACTTAATTTGGTATTTACCAGCCGACTTAAAACGTTTTAAAAAAGTTACTACAGGACATGCTATTTTAATGGGACGTAACACTTTTGAAAGTATTGGTAAACCTTTGCCAAACCGTACATCAATAATTATTACCCGAAATAATAACTACTTTGTAAACGGATGCTTAATAGCTAATAGTATTGAGCAGGCTATTGAGTTAACTGAAGAAAAGGATGCATTTATCATTGGGGGAGCACAAATTTATAAGGAAGCTTTGGAGCAAAACTTAGTTGATAGGCTAGATATTACTGTTTTACATCACGAGTTTGAAGCAGACGCTTTTTTTCCTGAAATTGATAAAACTATATGGAAAGAAGTAGCTCGAGAAGATTTTAAAGCAGACGAGAAAAATAAATACGACTATAGTTTCGTTTCTTATGAGAAACATTAATTATTGTCATTCTGAATTTATTTCAGAATCTCATCATTATACTTAGAAAGACCAAAATGTCAATAGAACTTACTTCAATAACAAAAACATACGGAGCACAAAAAGCAGTTAATAATATTTCTTTTTCAGCACAAAAAGGAGAAATAGTAGGTTTTTTAGGTCCAAATGGAGCAGGGAAATCTACAACAATGAAAATCTTAACGGGGTTTATTCAACCTTCAGAAGGAACTGTATTGGTGAGTGGAATTGATGTAATAACAAATCCTATTGAAGCACAAAAAAAAATAGGTTATTTACCAGAACATAATCCGTTGTATTTAGATATGTATGTGCGAGAATATTTACAGTTTCAAGGATCTTTACATAAGACAAAAAAGTCTAAGATAAATGAAATTATTGAAAAAATAGGACTAACGGTTGAGGCACATAAAAAAATCAATCAATTATCAAAAGGATACCGTCAACGAGTAGGTTTAGCAGCCGCTATTTTACACAATCCTGAAGTCTTAATTCTAGATGAACCAACAACAGGATTAGACCCAAATCAATTAGTTGAAATACGTCAATTAATAAAAGAACTAGGAAAAGATAAAACAGTGTTGTTGTCAACACACATTATGCAAGAAGTAGAAGCAATGTGTGACCGAGTTATAATTATTGACAAAGGTGAAATAGTAATTAATAAACCTATTTCAGAGCTTAAAACGGATAATGAGCAAGTAATTAAAGTAACGTTTGATTATAAATTAGAAGAGCAATTTATCAAACGCTTACCTAACATAGCATCTTATAAAAACACCTTAGAAAACAACTGGACACTCGTTTTTAATTCAGAAGAAGATATGCGTCCGGTAATTTTTGATTTTGCACAAGAAAACGGTTTGAAAATACTTGGATTAAATGCAGAAAACAAAAACTTAGAAAGCCTATTTAGGGAGTTAACTCAATAAAAATTGATAGAAAAAGAAAAACTAAATAAACAAGTATAAGCTCTTTAATAATAATTATAGAATAAAAACCTCTTTACATACTGTGCGTAAAGAGGTTTTTGTTTGGTTTTCGTTAAATTTAAAACTTCCTATTTAAAAAAGTAAGGGTGATTTCCCCCTTTTTAACACCTGTAATTCTATTTAAAAATTTTTAGGAGAAACTACTTTTATAAAAGAGCTTTTCATTGCGGTTACTCTTCGTAAGAGAGGTTAATTTTACAATGTCTGATTGCTAACCCTTCAATCTACAAGCAAAAACTAACCAAACTTACTATCAAATGATTTTTGAAATATTACAAATCATTACCGAGGAATTAAACACCTATTTCGACGAAAAATCCGTAGACTTATCAAATATAGCTATGGCTGAAGGAGATGGGAATTCTCCAGGAAATAACCCAGATATTTCATTAACATTAATTAATACACAAGAAGAGTTTGCACTAAAAAACACTTCTAACAATCGTGTAGAAGGAACTTCAGTTAGTTATAGAAATCCAAAAGTGTACCTAAACTTATATGTCTTATTTAGTGTAGATAAATCTAGTTATGCTGAATCTTTAAAGAGTTTAACAAAAATATTAGCCTTTTTTCAAGGGAAAAAAGTATTCACTCATCAAAACACTGACTTTGAAGGGATAGATGGATTAGGAGACTTAAAGACTTTTAAGTTTATTACACAATTATATACGCCTTCGTTTGAGGAATTGAATTATATATGGGGAACCTTAGGAGGTAAACAATATCCATCTGTACTTTATAAAATAACATTACTAGAAATAGAAAGGGACATCGTAACTAAAGAAGGAACAGTAATCTCTGGTATTGAACAACAATCAATAATTAAAAATTAAAAGGTTATGTATAAAACATTGTTCAATATCAATATATATCACGCATACTTTCTAAATGAAGGAGAACGAACTTTTTTCGAGTTAAATGGAGGGAATAATGGGGCAATACCCCTTACAGATGAAGAAAAAAAACGTTTAGAAGAACAATATGATATTAGCAATTTTTTATCAATTCAGCCTACAAAAGAGACCAAAAAAAGTTTAAAAAACCATAGACTATTACTTAGAAACCATAAAAAAGGAATTCGAATAGTATCAGAAACTTTAGAAGTAATTGCAGAAGAAGGAAACCAAGAGGTAAAAAGATATAGTCCAATTATTACATTATCTGATTCGCTAACGTTAACTTTTTACTTAAAAGTAGATCATCCTTATTTTGAAAACTTTTCTAACATAATTGAAAAAAAAGAACAGCAACTATATTACTTATCAAACAAAAGCTCTTCAGCAATCAATTTATTTGAAACAATTTCAGAAATAAAAAAATGGAGTTCATTTTTGATTTCAGATAATGAAACAAGAAAGCTATTACATCAACTTGAAAGTGAAAAGGAGTTAGATACAGTTACACCAAACTTAGTAACCATAGCAAACATCGAAGCTTTAGAATTAGATGTTATAGAGTCTAAAATAACCAATGCTATTCCTTTAAATGAAGAAGAACAAAAGGTGATAGATACTATCAATTCTTTTGTGAAAAGAATTAAAAATAGCGGGGTAATAGGTATTGTTCAAATCCAGATATCAGGAGATAACAACACAAACCTAACAGAAGAAGTACTAGTTAAGAATGAGCAAACACAATTGTTTGATGTACCAAAACAATGTTTGTTAAAGGAATTTCCTCAGTTTGCTATTTGTATTGAAAATAGATCCACTTTTTGGCGTTACACAAAAAGAAGTGAAAACCTCGTAATGACTACATCAGAAGAAAAACCTTTGACACTTAATGGACGTGTAGAGATAGATAAACAAGATGTCTCACCACAACCACAAAATGATTATTATTTCCCTAATCCCACTCCAGAAAGTATTAAGAAAGAGTCGCAAGATTATTATTCGGAAGTATTTATATAAATAAAAATTAAAATTTAAAACAAGTAATTATGTCAGCGTACAAAACACCAGGAGTCTACGTAGAGGAAATTGTAAAGTTTCCGCCTTCGGTAGCTCAAGTAGAAACAGCAATTCCAGCTTTTATTGGTTATACCGAGAAAGCTAAAAAGAAAGAGGATAATGATTTATTGTTAGAACCTAAGAGAATTACTTCAATGTTGGAATATGAAACATATTTTGGCTTTTCTGAAAAAGAAACAACGATTGGAATTAATGTAACAAATGCCAATCAAGCAAACGAAGAAGTTTTAGTAACACAACCAAGTAATCCATCTCCTTTTAAAATGTATTATAATATGCAAATGTACTTTGCAAATGGAGGAGGACCATGTTATGTAACTTCAGTAGGAACTTATACTTCAGCAAGAACCAATAATAATACGAATCCCGTACTTCTTGAAGAGGTAGGAAATAATGGATTTAAAGGGTTAAAAGAAGGTTTAGAAGCAATAGAATATATAGACGAAGTAACCTTGCTTGTGTTTTCTGATGCAACTTCACTAACATCAGACACAGATTTTTATAGTTTATATTCATTAGCGCTTACTCAGTGTAATAAACTACAAGACCGTTTTGCAATTATTGATACCTATTCAGATAAAGAATATGATGATGGAGGAGGAGATGTAGATCCGGTAGAAGCTCTTAGAAGTAAACTTTCTTTAGGAAAAGATTATTTAAAATATGGAGCAGCATATTTTCCGTATTTAAATACAATTTTAGATTTTTCTTACGATGAAGATAGTATTGATATCCAAGGGTTAGAAGAAAGCTTGTCAGTACAAGCGGATAATGTAATCGATGGAATAAATTTAACAGAACTAGATGGGTTATTGACTGTATTAGTTGATACAAAAAATGCTATTGATGGGGCAGGTAATGAAGTAGCATTAACGTTTAAAAATGATGCAATTTCTAGCGTTAAGAACATTATTAGCTATTTAGAAGACATTACTACATCAATTAATGACTTGGTTTCTGAAGCGGAAGACTCAGGAGAAGCCTCTTTAACAGCACCAAGTACAAGTATGACAACTTGGATGGACAGTAATCTAGAAGCTATTCTAGCCGACTTACACGGTAAAGTATTTAAACTACAACAAGATGATACCGAAGGAAAATTAATAGGAAGTTTAACTTCTAATGCGACAAATGTTTTTGGATTATTAGATATTACTGATGAGGTAGATATGACTAATAACGGAATTTATACAAGTTTGGAAGATCAAACAACAACAAATGAGTTATTTGCTTTAAAAGGAGCAATAGATGGTTTAGGAGGTGTTACGACATTACCTTCATTGTCTGATTTAAAAGTTGATAACAACGCGTTGTATAACAAAATAAAATCAGAAATAGGGTTGTTGCCTGTTAAACTAGCGCCAAGTGCAACAATGGCAGGGATTTATGCTAAAGTAGATTCAGATAGAGGGGTATGGAAAGCACCAGCGAATGTTGGGTTAAATTATGTATATGCTCCATCTGTTAATATATCGCATGATGCACAAAAAGATTTAAATGTAGATACAGTAGCAGGAAAATCAATCAATGCTATTAGATCATTCGTTGGAAAAGGAAACTTAGTTTGGGGAGCAAGAACCCTTGCAGGAAATGATAACGAGTGGAGATATGTATCAGTAAGACGTTTCTTCAATATGGCAGAAGAATCAATTAAAAAAGCCTCTGAACAATTTGTTTTTGAACCTAATGATAAAAATACTTGGGTACGTGTAAAAGCAATGATTGATAATTTCTTAACACAACAATGGAGAGCTGGAGCACTTGCAGGGCCTACGCCAGAAAAAGCGTTTTATGTAAGTGTTGGTTTAGGAGAAACTATGACAGCTCAAGATGTTTTAGAAGGGAATATGATAATAGAAATTGGTATGGCAGTAGTACGTCCAGCTGAATTTATCATCCTTAAATTCTCTCACAAAATGCAAGAAGCATAAGTAAATTAACTAACCAAAAATTATAAATAAAAAAATAAAGAGTCATGGCAGAGTCATATCCAATGCCAAAGTTTTCCTTTGAGGTAACCTTTGGAGACACGAAATTTAATTGTACAGAAGTATCAGGGTTAAGTTTCGATAATAAAGTAATAGAATATCGTGGAGGAGCAGATAAAGAATATCACAAATCAAAACAACCTGGGTTGTTCGAGTATAGTAATATTACTATGAAGCGAGGAACCTTTGTAGATGAAAGCAAGCAATTTTATAAGCAATGGGCTAAAACTGTTTATTTCCAAGAAGGAGGAGAGCAGTTTAGAGGAGATTTAACCATTAAATTATTAGATGAAAATGGAGACCCAGCAGTAGTATGGGAAGCTCAGAATGCATACATCACTAAAGTACAGCCTACAGATTTAAAAGCTGATGGTAATGAAATAGCTATCGAAACTGCTGAGTGGGCTATTGAGAAATTAAAAATGTCATCGTAATGAACTATCATCCGCCAGTAGGTTTTAGTTTTAAAGTAGAGTTTGAAGATATTTCAACTTCACAAGGAGACAATTCATTTCAATCAGTTTCAGGTCTTTCAGTAGACCTTGAAACTGAAGAAATAACCGAAGGAGGAGAAAATAGGTTCAAGCATACAATACCTGTACGTTCTAAATATCCAAATTTAGTATTAAAAAGAGGAATGCTTGTGGATTCGGAAGTGATTAAGTGGTGTAAAGACGCTCTAGGAAACTTCGAAATACAACCTGTAAATATCAATGTAATGTTATTGGGTGAAGATGAGCAAACCATACAAACTTGGAATGTAAAGCATGCATACCCTGTAAAATGGAATGTAGGTGATTTTAATGCTGAAGAAAGCAAACTAGTTATTGAAACACTTGAATTAAGCTACAATTATTTTAAAATAGTATAAAATGCCTATTACTATCAAAGAGTTACATATTAAGATTAATGTGGATGAAAAATCAGTATCACAAGGAAAAATGAGTGGATCAAAAAATGGAAATACTGCAGCTATTGTTACAGCCTGTGTTGAAGAAGTAATGGACATTTTGGAAAGACAAAAACAACGATAATGAGTCAAGGAGAGTTAAAAAAACTAGTCATAAAAGCGTATAAGGATATAGGCTTTACCGATGAGGTTGCAGATGGAGAGTTTACAACATTAGTAAACCCAGAAAAATATATGATTGCCTATAAACCTGAGTATGATGAAGAACAAGGGCAAGGTACAAGCGCAACACAGCCGAGTTTTACGAGAATTGCTCCACAAGAACTAGACTTAGATTTATTATTTGACAGTAGTGGAGTCATAGATGGTAACCCAGATTTAAAAGATGGGATTATTGATAAAATAGAGGCATTTAAAAAAATCGTATTCGATTATAGCGGAGAAGAACACAAACCTTATTATTTAATGATTAAATGGGGAGCTTTACTCTTTAAAGGCTCTTTAGTTGACCTTTCCATTGAATATAGATTGTTTGCACCAGACGGAACCCCTTTACGCGCTAATGCGAAATTAAAAGTAAAAGGAACTGTTGATGATGATTTACGAGTAGCAAGAGAAAACAACCAATCGCCAGACTTAACACACTATCGTAAAGTAAAATCAGGAGACACCTTACCGCTAATGTGTCATCGTATTTATGGAGACTCCAAGTATTATTTAGAAGTAGCTCGGGTTAATAAAATAATGCAGTTTAGAAAATTACAACCAGGACAAGAATTTTTTTTTCCACCCTTACAAAAATTCGCATAAATGAATAACACAGGAACCATACAAACTTCAAAAAGTGCCGATTTAGTCACCTTTAAAATCTTAATTGAAGGAGAAGAACTCTCAAAACAATACGAGGTAAAAAATATAACTGTAGCTAAAGAAGTAAATAAAATACCTACAGCTCAGCTAGTTTTACTAGATGGAGATGCTTCTCAAAGAGATTTTAAGTTAAGTAACGAAGAGTTGTTAATTCCAGGAAAAGAAATTGAGATTACTTCAGGGTACCATTCAGATGAAGAAACCATTTTCAAAGGAATTGTTATTAAGCATAATCTAAGAATTAGAGGAAACTCAGCACAATTAATAGTTGAGTGTAAAGACGAAGCGGTGAAAATGACGGTAGGTAGAAAAAGCAAGTATTTCTATGAAAGTACCGATAGCGACATTTTTGAAGAAATTATAGGGAATTATAGCTTGTCTAAAGAGGTAGAAGCTACCAATTATAATCATGCAGAATTAGTACAATACAATGCGTCAGATTGGGATTTTGTAGTTTCAAGAGCCCAAGCAAATGGGAAATTGTGTTTTGTTGATGATGGAACCATTACCATAGCGAAACCGAATGTGAGTCAATCAGAAATTGAAACTGTAACCTTCGGAGGTTCCTTATTAGATTTTGATGCAGAAATAGATGCACGTCATCAAGTTAAAAAAGTAGCAGCTTATAGTTGGAATCATGCCGACCAAGAAGTAGTCGAAATTGAAGGAAAAGACCCAAATGTAAGTTTAAACGGAAACTTATCGGTTTCAGACTTAAACAAAACCATAGGCTTAGAAAGTATGGAGTTACGACACGGAGGTGTTGTTACGGATACTGAATTACAAGACTGGGCAGATGCCAAATGGTTATTTCAACAATTAGCGAAAGTAAGAGGACGTGTAAAGTTTCAAGGAATTCCGTCAGTGAAACCAAACACTATTTTAAAACTAGAAGGTGTAGGAGATCGATTCAACGGAAATGTATATGTAACAGGAGTTCAACATGTAATTTCAGAAGGAAATTGGGTGGTCAATGCACAGTTTGGATTATCAACAGAATGGTTTTCAGAAACTTTTGAAATCTCAGCAAAACCAGCATCAGGATTATTACCAGCCATTCAAGGCCTACAAGTAGGGATAGTTTCTCAATTAGAAGAAGATCCTGACGGAGAAGACAGGATTCTAGTACAAATTCCAATTGTAAATAATGAAGAAGAAGGTATTTGGTGTAGAGTAGCTTCACCAGACGCAGGAGATAGTAGAGGTATTTTCTTTCGTCCAGAAATAGGAGACGAAGTTATTGTAGGATTTATCAATGAAGACCCTAACGATGCCATTGTTTTAGGTATGTTGCATAGTAGCGCAAAACCTTCACCGATTACTGCAACAGACGACAATCATGAAAAAGGAATCATTACAAGAAGTGAGATGAAAGTGTTGTTTGATGATGATAAAAAAATAATCACGATTGAAACACCTGCAGGGAAAATTATTTCGCTGGATGAAGATGAAGGAGCCATAACGATTGAAGATGATAATTCTAATGTAATTACGATAAACAGCGACGGAATATCAATGGAAAGTGCAGGAGATATCTCATTAAAAGCATCAGGAGATGTAAACATTGAAGGAACCAATGTGAGTATAGCAGCAAATGCAGAATTTAAAGCAGAAGGCAGTGCTGGAGCGGAAGTTTCAACAAGTGCTATAGCTGTTTTAAAAGGTTCATTAGTTCAAATAAATTAATCTTTAGGAGACAGGAGACAGGAGACAGGAGACAGGAGACAGGAGACAGGAGACAGGAGACAGGAGACAGGAGACAGGAGACAAAAAGAAAACGTCATTCCGAGAAGGTACGACGAAGGAATTTTTTAAAAGGAGGTTACTTTATGCTATTCTTAATGACAATCAAAAAAACAAAAAAATGGGAAATCCAGCAGCAAGAATAACAGATATGCATGTATGCCCGATGGTTACAGGGGTTGTACCTCACGTTGGAGGGCCAATTTTACCCGCAGGAGAGCCTACAGTATTAATTGGAGGTTTGCCAGCTGCGAGGGTGGGAGATATGGCAACTTGTACAGGACCACCAGATAGTATAGTAGCTGGTTCAGGAACAGTATTAATCGGCGGAATGCCAGCAGCAAGAATGGGAGATAGTACCTCACATGGAGGAACTATTGTACTAGGAGAGGCAAGAGTTTTAATAGGATAACAATGGAAAATAAAAAAGCATTTTTAGGAATAGGTTGGGATTTTCCACCAGAGTTTTCAAAAGATTTAAGTGAAGTGGTTATGATTTCTGAAGAAGAAGACATTAAAAGTAGCTTAGAAATACTGTTAACTACTCGATTAGGAGAACGCGTAATGCTGCCTAATTATGGTTGTAATTTACAAGAACTTCTTTTTGAAAAACTGGATAGAACACTAATTACTTACGCTAAAGAATTAATAGAAACAGCAATTTTATATCACGAGCCAAGAATCGATGTGATTCATATTGATGTTTCTGAAACAGATCCTTTAGAAGGAATGTTAGTGATAAAAATAGAATACAGAGTTAGAGCTACCAATAGTAGAACGAATGTTGTTTTCCCTTTCTATAAAGGAGAAGGAACCGATATAAATTAAGATACATCATGAGTAAAATCATTTCTAGCATATTACAACGAAACGGAACAGGACAAGAGCTGCGTTATATTGACGCGTTAGATCCTGACAATTTCGAACTTCACGATTTTACTATAGAAGATTGGATTTTGTTTGCCTATAATTTTGCTGAAAAACTAAATTATTTTCCTACAGAAAATCATAAAGTAGCATCAGGAGATTGGCAAGATTTTTTTAAAAAATTAACTACGTCAACTATTCCTTTTAGAGGAACCAGAGAATATCAAAAATTAAAAGAAAATATTAACTCAACTCTTAATAGATATACGGAGGAAGGAAAGTTGAGTCCGCATTTAACCTTATTTGTTTGCTTCTTAGAGTTATTAGAATTTTCAAAAGAACGATTTAATAATTTAACCAAACGTCATTTAGATTTTTACTACAAAGAAATATTACAAGTTCAAAAGCGAGAACCCATTTCAGATCATGCGCACATAATTTTTGAATTAGCAAAAAAAATTACAGACGAACGAATTGAAGAAGGTACTTTATTAGATGCGAAAAAAGATAGCTTAGGAAATCCGTTGGTTTACGAAACAACAGAAGAGTTAATTGTAAACAAAGCCTCAGTAGGTGCTATAAAAACGATTTACAATAACAATTCAGAAGGTTTAAAAAAAATAAAAGCGAGCGCGGTAGCTAATACAAAAGACGGTTTTGAAGAACCATTACCAGAGGATGCTCCATATTGGTATCCCTTCGGATACCCTGCAAGTAAAAAAAATGCTACTGAATTACCAGATGCAGTAGTAGGTTTTTCAATTGCCTCACCAATGTTATTATTGCAAGAAGGGGATAGAACAGTAACAGTTACGATTAAGTTTAAAAACAATTTTGAAGAAAATTCTTTTGATGTAAGCGAATTGCTTCAAGCCGTTCAAATTTTTGGAAGTGGTAAAGAAACATGGATTGAACCAACTTTGATTGCTATTAATGATACGAATGATGGAACTCTAGTAGCTACAAATCAAATAAGTTTCAAGTTTACCTTGGGGTATGATTCAGGTGCATTAGTAGGATATAACGAAGAGTTTTTACTAACAAAATATAACACTTCACATCCGTTAGTGCGTTTTGAATTTGATGTTTCAACAGCTGTAGGATATGATTTTTACAGGTTTTTAGCAGGAAATACACTTGAAAAAGTAACTATAAAAACAGATGTTAAAGGAGTAAAATCAGCAACTGTTGAAAATGATAATGGAGCAGTAAGAACTAAAAAACCATTTCATCCTTTTACAACTCGTCCCATTGAGAGGTCGAATTTTAGTGTGAGTTATGACGAAGCTTTTTCAAAAAAATGGAAAAATTTCACGATAAACCTACATTGGAAAAATACGCCAGAAGACTTTAAAGAGTGGTATCAAGCATATGTAACATCACCAAACTATTCATCAATCAATAAATATATTGAGGTACTCAAAAAAGATATAGATGAAAGAGCTTTATTGGTGAATAATGAAACGCATTTTAAAGTAGAAAAACGATTATTACACGCCGCGGGAGAAGCCAATGAAACAGTAGGGGAAATAAAAAACCTCTTTATAAAAGAGATAGATGAAGAGACTGATAAAGTAAGCTATATGTCAGAGTTTGAAGTGAAAAATACTGCAAATGCTTATGAAATAGAAAAAGCAGAAGCCTTACAACTTAGTTTAGAGCAATCTTTTTTACACGAATTATATTCTAAATTGTATGCATTAGCAGTAAGTGCAGATGATAAAGATATTATTTTTCCTAATGAGCCTTACACTCCTTTGGTTGAGTCAATTTCTGTAAATTATTCAGCAGAAGAAACCATGCTTCTGGAAGAAATGGATTTGGAAGGAAATCGTATTCAACTTTTTCATGAACATCCTTTTGGTCAGCATGAAGAAAATTACGCAGAAAAAAAGTATTTACAAGAAGAAAAAGGAATTGTAGATATTTTTGATAAAGATGTTATTCAAACCACACTAGTACCAAAATACTGTATAGGAGGTCATTTGTTTTTAGGAATAGAAAACTTAGCACCTCAGCAAAACCTTTCATTGTTAATTCAAGTATTAGAAGGAAGTGAAAATCCAGAAGTAGAAAGCTTCGGAGAAAACGAAAAGATAAACTGGTCGATATTATGTAATAATAAGTGGAAAACGTTAGAAAACAATATCATTTCTAATAACACAGATAACTTCTTAAAATCAGGAATTGTTAAGTTTTCAATACCTAAAGAAGCTACTTCAAATAATACATTATTACCATCAGGATATACTTGGATAAAAGCACAAACGAGTAAATCGTTTGAAGCAGTATGTAAAGTGATAGGTATTCATGCGCAAGCAGTGGAAGCGTCGTTTGTAAATAACGATAATGAGGTAAATCATTTAAAAAACGGATTGCCCAGTGGCACCATCAAAAAAATGGTGACACGTATACCACAAATTAAATCAGTATCACAGCCTTACAGCTCTTTTGGAGGAAGCCCTGAAGAATCAGATGATAATTTTTACAGAAGAATAAGTGAACGCTTACGTCATAAAAACAGAGCGATAACTTTGTGGGATTACGAACATTTAATTCTTCAAGAATTTCCAGAGATTTATAAAGTAAAATGTTTAAACCATACCTCAAAAACACGTTTTACAGCAGCAGGTCATGTAACACTCGTAGTAGTACCAGACACTGTTAATAAGAACGTGTTTGATTTGTATCAACCACGAGTAAGTAAAGCGACTTTAAATAGTGTAACACGCTACATCAACGCATTAAATACACTACATATAAATGCAGAAGTTATCAATCCTAATTACGAAGAAGTAAGTATTGGATTAGAAGTAAGTTTTTATGATGGATATGATGAGAATTTCTATACCGAACAACTAAAAACAGACATTACAAAGTTTTTATCTCCTTGGGCTTTTGATGAAACCAAAGAAGTAACCTTCGGAATTATGTTACATAAAAGTGTCTTAATTGATTACCTAGAAAAACTACCCTATGTAGATTATTTGCAAAATGTAACGATGAATGAGGATGCTAATGTGTATAAGATAGAACCAAGCGACCCAAAATCAATATTAGTATCCGCAAAGAAACATAATGTAAGCACTGTGTTAACCACTTGTAAAGGAACCAAAAAAATCATAGAACAAACATGTCAGCTATAAACGAACATATCAATATTCCTAAGAATATATCTACCAAAGACGATTTAGATTTTTCTTTTTTAAGAAAAGAAGGAATTTCTTATTTGGAAGCATTTGGAGGGAAGTTATGGACTGACTTCAATTCGCATGATCCTGGAGTAACCATTTTAGAAATGTTGTGTTATGCCATTACCGATTTAGGGATGCGTATTAATACACCACTAGAAGATTTATTAGCATCTAAAGATCCAAATTTATCACTGCAAGCACAGTTTTATAAAGCATCAGAAATTTTTCCAACGAAACCAGTCAATGAATTAGATTATAGAAAACTATTTATTGATTTAAAAGGAGTGAAAAACTGTTGGCTACGAATTTATGATAAACAAGTATTTGTTGATTGTAAGAATAACAAATTAGGATATCAAAAGTTTGAAGAGATTCTACCAGAATTTCAAAAAGATTTTAAGTTAAAAGGACTGTATTCTTTGTTGATAGATTTGGAGGAA
The DNA here is from genome assembly GCF_003387615.1 of Tenacibaculum gallaicum. Taxonomy (GTDB): domain Bacteria; phylum Bacteroidota; class Bacteroidia; order Flavobacteriales; family Flavobacteriaceae; genus Polaribacter; species Polaribacter gallaicus. Next base: position 50,046 of record NZ_QUNS01000008.1, read on the forward strand.
GGCTATACAAAAGAGCAAGTGCTTCCACATATTAAAAAAACATATCACAAGAATAGAAATTTATGTGAAGATTTAATAGAGGTAAACGAAGTAGATACGCAGCCTATTGCCATTTGTGCCAATGTTGATGTTGTGCCAGAAGCCGATGAAGAATGGGTGTATGCTACTATTTTATTTGAAATAGAAAACTACTTATCACCGTCATTAAAATTCTATTCAATTCAACAAATGCTAGATAAGGGGTATACTACTGATGCCGTATTTGATGGACCAGTATTAGAAAACGGATTTATAGATATTGAAGAGCTTAAAAAAGCAGAATTAAGAAAAGAAGTACGCCTTTCAGATGTGATGAAAATCATCATGAATGTAGAAGGAGTTAAGTTGATTAAAGATATTTCTGTAGGGTTTTGTGATGAAAATATCGTTCAAGAAAACAAATGGGTGGTTTGTATTGATTCAGATAAAAAACCAGTATTGTGTGAAAAAAGCACGTTTAATTTTAGTAAAGGATTTCTTCCGCTGAACTTAAATTATGATAGAGTAGATGAATATCTTAAACAATTAAAAGAAGATGAAATTGCTTTACAACAAATTACAGCTGAGGAGAAGGTTTTATCACTACCAAAAGGCAGTTCAATAGGAGCTGGAGAGTACACTACTATTCAAAACGATTTTCCTGATACCTACGGAATTGGTCAAGAAGGGCTAGCAGTACACGTAACTAATGAAAGGAAAGCCAAAGCAAAACAACTAAAAGGATATTTAACGTTTTTCGATCAAATCTTAGCAACCTATTTCAAACATCTATCAGAAGTAAGCACATTATTGTCTGTTAATGGAGAAGAGACACGTACATTTTTTACGCAGGCAGTTAAAGATATTAAAGATTTTGATGAGCTTGTAAGTGAATATCCACAATCAAACGATGATGAATTAACAAAGCTATTGTTCAATCAGTTTGATAATAATGTAGAACGTAGAAATTCCGTTTTAGATCATTTATTGGCACGTTTTGCAGAACGATTTGGAGAATACACGTTTATTATGAAAGCGTTGTATGGAACGGCAACCGATGAAATTGTACTATCGAACAAAGAAGCCTTTTTAAAAGACTATAAAGTAATTAGTAGTGAAAGAGGACTTGCTTTTAACTATTATAAACAAACCCAAGAAAATCTATGGGATACGAATAATGTATCTGGATTTCAAAAACGGATAGCACGTTTAATGGGAATTACCAATGAAAAAAGAAGACATTTAACCGAAACAAATGTAGAAATATATGAAGTAAAAGAAGGTAGCAATACATACAGATGGAGATTAAGAGATAATGATGAAAATATATTGCTATCAGCAACTGAAAACTATGCTAAAAAAAACTTTGCTATTGAAGAATTATACTTTGCAGTTTTACAAATCGCACAAACAAAAGAAAAAGACATAGAAAAAGCTTTTGAAGAAGGCATTACTAATAATATGCAAGTAGGGTTTATAAGAATTCATGAATCTACACCATCAAAACCTTCTATTCCAGTAAAGTATTCTTTTGATGTCATCAATCCAGAAAAACCTGAGAGCAGTACCGATTACATCATTGCAAAACAATACAAATACTATACTGATATCAATGATTTAAAAGAAGCATTGTTAAACACAATTTCTTTTCTGAAAAAAGATTTTACAGAAGAAGGAATGTTTTTAGTAGAACACATGCTATTGCGTCCAGATGTTACCAATAATGAAGTAACAAACTTCTTACCTATTTGTGCAAAAGACTGTGAAGACTGTGGAACGATTGATCCTTATTCTTACAGAGTAAGTATCGTTTTACCAGGATATACCTATCGTTTTTCAAACCCAGATTTTAGACGTTATATGGAAGATGTAATCCGACAAGAACTTCCATCACATATTTTACCGAGAATTTGTTGGGTAGGAGAACGAAAAGGAACTATTGCAGATGAAGAAAACGATTTGTTACAGTTCGAAAACGCATACAAAACATACTTGTTTGCAAAAACAAACCTAGAACAAGAACAACCTACAGAAAATAACGAGTTGCCAAACCTAATACAAGCTGTGCAGCAATTAAACACGATTTATCCTGTAGGAAGATTAACCGATTGTAACGCAGAAGATGAAGCATTAGATGGAAGAATTATACTAAATCAATCTAGTATAGGAAACATACAATCAGAAAAGGAAAATACAAACGAAGAAAACTCATAAAAATAGTACGTGTTTATTCATTAACACAGCCAAAACATAATACGTATGGAAACGACCAACTTGAAACTAAAAGAAATTACAACCGAATATAGCAAGTTTAACGCTAATCAGGTATTAACAGAAACACAACTCAATACATTTATCGATTATTTTGATGATCAAAATCGTTTGTCAAGGCTTGGTTTAAGTGGTGTTGGGATAGCCTGTGGGTTTGAAGTAACTCCTAATTTCAATATAGATAAAACAGCAATAACGAGTATTGATATTACCCAAGGAACAGCGGTAACTACTGATGGAGATTTGGTTCAGTTTTTTGAATTAATAGAAGAAAACTTACAATCAAAAACGTTTTCATTCTACAAAAAATTTGAAGATACCGATGGCAAATATGAACGATTTAGAAACGCTCAAGAAACCCAGTATAATTTATGGGAGTTACATAGTGAGGAAGATGAGTCGCATACCTCTTTAGTTGAGTTTCCAGAGATACAAAAAATGGCTGTTCTGTTGTACCTCGAACAATATCCAAATGAAGACGTATTGTGTAATAAACTAACATGTGACAATCAGGGTATTGAGCAAATTAATAATTTACGCGTATTATTTGTAAGTATTGAAGATTTAGAAGCTATTGCAGCTAAAGATGTTATCTATTTAAAGCACAATTGGTATAAAATAAATAATGAACTACCTGTTGTAGAAGCAAAAAGAGTGGTGTTAAATGAGAAAAACACCCAAACATTTTCAGAATTAAAGGCTCAGTTTAGTAGTGTGGTTAAAGATGAAAGTATTGGTGTAGATTTAATTGAAGGCTTTGATACGATATTCTCAAAATTTCAAAAACCATCAATAACTACTAAAATAAAAGAATTATTTAATTTTAGTCCGTTAGCAGTTCCGTTAGATTTTCAATACAGGTATGATGTCATAAAAGATTTAGTGGATACTTACAATGAAATTAAAGAATTATTACTCCATATTAATGTAAACTGTTGTCCAGATATTGGAGCTTTCCCAAAGCATATTATGTTAGGAAAGTTGAAAGAAGAAACAGCATATCCAGAATTACGTCACCGATTTTATAAATCAACTATTGTAGGTCATGAAAATGAAAATCTTCAAAAACTACAGTTATTAATTGACAGAGCAATTGCCATTTCGAGTAATTATATAGGAAAAACAAAATCAAAAGATGTGGTAATAACCCCATCACAAGCGCATACACCATTAAGTGATAAAGCAATTCCGTTTTATTACAATGTTTCTTCAGAACTATTGAAGAGGTGGGATTTTAACAAAACAAAAAACTATAGAGCGAATCAAAATTTAAGTTACCATAAAGAAAACCTAAAAAAGTCAGTAGCAATTCAAAACCCACTATCATACAATATTGATAAAAATGATTTCTATAGAATTGAAGGGCATCAAGGTAAAATGTATAGAGAAGCCTTAGCAAAAATAATAAAGCTTAAAGAAGATAACGGGTTGAGTTTTGATGTCAAAACACTTTCAATTAATGCAGCTGAACAAACAATTAATATAAACAATTACGAATGTGAGTTTGAAGACTTAAAAATGTTGTTAAACGCATGGAGAGCAGAGCAAAATTGCATTTTATCAGAAGTAAGTAAAACATTTTCAGCGTTCAAACTAACCAATCCAAAGGTTAATACAGTAGTAGATAAGTTAATTCCATCAAAAGGTAAAAGAATAATTGCAACTGAAGAAATAGCAGTTGACACTGCTTTTATGGACAAGGAAGTAATGAATAAAATAAAGTTTCTTTCTAAGGAGGCAACTAAAAATCAAGAAACAGTATATAGATACAATGAAACTGTTTCAAACAAATACCAAGATTATCTACTTAATAAAGAAAATATAGTTAAAGAAAGTTTAACGAAAGAGGAAGACTCTATAGGTTATTTAATAGGTCGTGTAATAGATAAAAACAAAGAAGGATCAGCAAGTGATATTATTATAGAGTTGAACAAAGAAACGGAAGCTTTAAAGGAAAAAGAAGTATGGAAAGAAGAACCAACGCTTAGTGATTTTATATTAACAGACCTTACAGAAACTTTAGTTCATACGTATGTTTTAGATACAAAAATCCCATTAAATATAAGAGATATAGATAACCTTGTATTAACAAGCTATAAATTAACAATAGCGGAGCTATGTAAGAGAGTAAAAAACCTACAAGCAAAGTACAACAGTACCTCATTAGAACTATCAACCAAACAAATTTTAGGATTGTTAATAAACCAATTATCAATTGTTTGTTGTTCAGGAAAAAAGTTAGAAACACTGCTTGCAGAAATAGAAAAAAGAAAGAAAAAGATTTTAGAAAAAATACAACTGTCAGAGTTTGTAAAACAACATCCAGGTCTTGAACATAAAGCAGGAGTTATTCCAGGAGGAACTTTTGTAATGGTTTATGTTACCGAAAATGCAGCAGATAAAAATACATTTGATGATGTAGTGTTAAACATTGTATTTAAAAATCAACCAATAACTTCGGATAAAGAATTAGGTGTTAAAAATAAGTTTACAAACTCTAAAGATTTAGTATTTGGTAAAGATGAGATTATTTATAGAAATGGAGGAATAATAAAGCTATGGGATAAAAGTTCAACCGTAGAATTTTCATTTGTGGATGGATATTATTTTAATTTTAAAGGAAAAAGGTTTTTTGATCAAGATGTAGTTTTGGTAGGTAAAACATTAGCAGAAACAGTAAGTAATTTTTCAGCTTTTTTAAATAGAACTTGGTCTAGAGCAGGAATGTCTAAATTGCTCAATGCAGAAGAAATGGTTATGTACAAAGACGGTTCTGTAGGAATGCGTATTACTGTTAAAGACACCTTGGTGCCTAAGAGTAAATACTTCTTTCAAATTTACAATCCCATTGTTTTAGAAACCAACAAGCGATTGTATTTCGACGAAAACGATGTAATTAAAGAAAATGAAACATTAAAAAATACCGTAGTAGCAGATTTTTCTTTACCGTATATGTGCTGTTCAGATTGTGCTCCAGTGAATTTCATAATACCTAAAGAACCACCATTTTTAAGCTTACCAGTGAGTACTATTTGTTTGAAAAAAGATATAGAAATTGATCCTTTACTATTTACAGTAAGACCATTAGATGGAGAAGTAAAAGCAAATGTGCCCGAAGGTGTGGAGTCAGGGGTTTATCTAGACCCTGAAGACAAAAAATGGAAAATTGATGTTACAAAAATAGATAAGAGCCTATTAGGGAAATCAATACCATTTATGGTTAATGATGAACCTACAGATTGTGAATTTATTGTATATCCAACATTAGAATTATTGGTGGAAGTAGAACAACCTATCGAATATAATGAGGATAAATCGAAAGCTAGAGTAACCTATGTGCTACATTGGAAAGACACTGATTTTGTAAATGCTGATTTCTTTAACAATATTAAATATGAGTGGGATTTTATGGGAGATGGCACCAAGGTAGAACGTACACCTATAAATAACAAAGTTTTCCAAAATTATATACTACCAATTGATGATATAAACAATGAGATAAATCCAGGATTAGAAATTTCATTAGGTCCATGTAAGAAAACGATTGCTATAAAATCAATAGTTTTTGACACATTAACACCATCAGAGTTAGCCATTCAACCATCATATTGTATCGATTTTGCTAAAGAAAAAACAGCAAGAATACCATTTACAAATGTTAATGGAACCATAACTATTGAAGGTGGAACTATAAAAGGCGTTACAATTGAGAACAATGAATTAGTTATTGATGTAGCCACTTTTGAAAATTATGATCAAATTATTGAGTTTTTAGAAGATGGACAAACAACCAATGCAAGAATCACAATTCATGAAGTTAAGCAAATAAGTATTTCAGAGCGAAGTGAATCGAGATTTGTGTGGAAAGACGGACAGTTATTTTACGAAGCAGCTTTCGAAGCAATACTTCCAGAAGGTGTAAAACCAGAAGGATTAAAATTCAATTGGAGTGTAAACGATATTGAGTCAGGAACTGAACTTTTTAATCCTAAATTATTGGTTAAAGAAGGAACAGAAAATACATATACAGTAGCACTTACAATTACTGATGGTAATAGCTGTTTTTCAACCGCAGAGTTTACAAAAACTATTGCGTTTCCAGAGTTTATAATAAATTTACCCACTACTTTTTGTTTAAGTGATAAAGAGCCTTATTCAGTTATTGTGAGACCACAATTTGAAGGAGTCCAACTCACAGGTGGAAAAGTAAAATTTAATAAAGAAACAAATAATTGGGAGTTTGTACCTGCTAATTCTGGACTAACTAATTCAGGAACTGTAAGTATTGGTATTGTAGGAACATTTGTAACACAAACAATTAATTTAACAGCAACACCACAAGCAAGCTTTACACATAGTTTTGATTCAAAAACTAGAATATTATCATTAACAAATACTTCAGAAAAAGGAGACGAGTATGTTTGGGTAATTAATGGAGCTGAAAGAGAACCTCAAATAAAAAGAACAACAATAACAGAAGACCTGAGCAATTTTGATGGAGATTCAGTAAAAGTCTCTTTAACGGTAGCAAGTAAGTGCGGAGAGAATACATCAACAGAAGTTATAGAAATAGGAAAAATACAAGATAAAACTTGTGAGGAAATAACAAAAGGAGAAATTGACAATTACTATAGATTGAATAAATTTAGTATGAATGATGGAATTGTTGGAAGTAAGGTTAACATGACTGTAGTAGTTCCTACAAATGATGTATATACAAAAATAATAGACGATGAAAGTAATTCTTATTTAACAGGAAAAAACAACAATCAATTAACTGAACTGTTTTTAGATTTATTAAATAATACGTGGATGCTTTCTTTACAGAACGCTGATAACAGAACGTTACTTGTAAAATATTATAAAGCACAGGTAAGATTATTCTTTAATATTCTTCATTGTCAAAAGCAAACAGTTTTAGAGTCAGATGAAATCAAACAAGACCTTCAAGATTTGTTAATTGAAATTAACACAGGGTTTACGGAAGGACAAATAAAAAAAGATGAAGCTTTTTTAGAGTTTTTAAGAAAATGTTCAGTAGAAATTAAAGCCGAAGACATTTCTAAGTTTATAAAAGAAAACTTAATACAAACCGTATAATGGCTGCCCAAGAACATACCATACAAAAAGTATTTGTTGAGGTAAATACGAAAAGTAAAAAAGTAGCAGAAGAGTGTAAAAATACTATCGAAAACTTTTTACAGAAAGAAGTATTTCCAGAAATAGAAAAATATTTTAACTCTCAAGAAATCGAGTATGAAGCATACATTCAACAAATAGAAAATTTAAATATTGAGGTTAATATATCTAATAGCAATGTATCTATAAACGATAGCAGCACAAAGCGAGAAATAAAAGAACAACTCATAACGAAGTTAAAAACAATTTTTAAAGAGCCAGAATTACATGAGGTAGCTATAAAAACTAGTACTGTATCAGAATCTAAATTAGATACTTTTTTTCATTTTTTACAACACGGTATAACTGGTTGGAGGAGTCAAAACAAAGAAAAAAACTTCACGAAAAAAGTATTATTTGAAATAACCGAAAATCAAAGTTTTGAAGAACGTTTTTTAAAATCATTAAGAGACCCGGTTCAAAAAAAACGATTAATTCAACAGTTTAAGGCTGAAGAGTTACAAATATTATTTCTAAGTATTTTTAATAAACCCAAAGGATATGAATCATTTTTAACAACCATTAAAAAATTTGGTTTTAAAAACCACAAAACAAAAAATAAAGTATGGGATTTTTTCATTAAAGCTATAATAAACAACGACTTTTCAAGAATAGTAGATGTAATTCAAGAAGAAATAATAATATTAAAAAGAACAACATTTCTAAAGAATTATACAGAAGAGTTAATATTTTTTTTAGAAGAATTGGTTTTGGAAAGCACAATATTTAAAAATCAAATTAATGTAGAAAAACTAAAAGAACTTGGAATTAAAATTGATAAAAAACAAGAAAAGGCAAAAGAAGAAAATATAGATATTATTGATGATTTTGGTAAAAATCATAAAAAGGATGAGGGTACAAATACAATTCGATCAAATAAAAAAAGGGTTAAAAAGACAAATAAAATAGACCTTGAAGTTAACAATACCCATGGTCAAAATATAATTAATAAACAGAATATTGAAAAGAATAAAGTTGTTGATGAAAAATTAACGTTTAAAAATAAAGAAATAGACAGTCTTAATTTACCCATTTCTTTTGAAGAAAGTGATAATCAAAACAAAAAAGAGGATTTAAAGAAACAGTTATCACCAAAAGAAAAAAAGAAAGAAGTAAAAGAAGAACTTAGCACAAAAATACAACAGAAAAGTAAGAACATCTATAAAGGTAAAGATGTAACCTTAAAAAATGAAAAAGCACTCAAAGATCAAAAAAGGGCTGAATATAAAAGACGACATAACGAGGCATTAAAGAATACATTTTTAAGTAAAAAAGAAATCGTAAGTGAATTTAAAACTCATATTGTAAAAAATGCAGGATTAATTTTATTACACCCTTTTTTAAAACAGTTCTTTAATTCATGTGGCTTTCTTGATAAAGAAAACAAGATTATAAAACCAACCGAAGCAGTTCATTTGTTACATTATGTAGCTACTAAAAAAGAACAGCAATTTGAAAACAGTTTAGTTTTCGAAAAGTTTTTGTGTAATATACCTATACAAAGTTCTATTGAGAGGAATATAGTATTGGGTGATGAACTAAAAGAGAAGTCGGAAGAATTACTAAAGGCAGTACTTCAAAATTGGGCAGTATTAAAAAACTCTTCAAACGACCTGCTACGTAATGAATACTTACAAAGAGAGGGAAAGTTAGACTTAACTAAAGATAATCCTACACTAACTGTAGAAAGAAAAACACAAGATATTTTAGTAGATACTAAACTTCCTTGGAATATAGGTATGAGTAAACTCCCGTGGATGAAAGAACTAATTATTACAAATTGGTAACATAAATAGAACCAAAACCTTAGAAGTCATGTTTAAAAGAGATAAAAAACCAGAAGGAAATCATTCTTTAGATAGAGATAAGCAAAACACACCATTTATTCAACCAAAACTAGCATTTGGTAATCAAGGAGATCAATATGAAGTGGAAGCAGATAAAATGGCTGATAAAGTTGTAGGAAATAATAGTGAACCTAATTCAATACAAAAAAAAGAGAAGGAAGAAGAAATACAACAAAAACCATTGGCTTCAGAAGTAACACCTCTCATACAAAAAATGGAAACTTCAGAGGAAGAACAACCTGTACAAAGTAAAGAAGAAGAGGAGTCAATTCAGAAGATGGAAGAGGAAGAAACAGTACAAGCTAAATGTGATGATTGTGAAAAAGAAGAAAAAGTACAAAAACAAGAAGAGGAGGAAGCGGTGCAGTCAAAATCAGAAAATAATGCTTCAACATCTAACCAACCTTCTTTTGAGAGTAAATTAAAAGGAGGAAACGGAGGCCAAAAAATGGATGGGCAAACCAGAAGTGAAATGGAATCAGGTTTTGGAGCTGATTTTAGTCATGTAAGTATTCATAACGATTCAGAAGCCGCTCAAATGAGTCAAGAAATAGGGGCACAAGCATTTACGCATGGAAACGATATTTATTTTAATGAAGGAAAATACAATCCAAATTCCAAAGAAGGAAAGCATCTGCTAGCACATGAATTAACACATACTATTCAACAAAAAGGAATGGTACAGAAGAAAGTTCAAAAGCAATCTGGAAGTAGTAGATGTGCTGCTTCTGATGTTCGAAATTATCGCTTAAGAAGTGGAATTGACTATGATTTTATGGTGCCAGAAGGATGTAGATCAGCAATAACTTTTGAAGCAAAATGGGAGTTTCATGATAGGGTTAGTTGTTGTACAGGGGAAACACCATATGAAGTATCAATAAATGGAGGAAGACGACAAAGAATGCCTGCTGGAGATACACATTGCGGAGATGCAGAACCATTTCCATATGAATCCAGAACTTTAAACACAGGTTCTGGTTTACAACGAGTTTCTATTAGAGTAAATCCATTGGATTGCCCAGGAATAAGACTTTATGTGAAAATAACTACAGTTATAAGATAATTATATAAAGAAACTTTATGTTTTCACCAAAAAACCAACATACCACAAAACCAACTTCTTCAAAACCAACTGGAGAAGGAAACTTTATTCAACCTAAATTAAATGTTGGGAAGCCTGGTGATAAATATGAGGTAGAGGCAGATAGAGCTGCGGATAAAATAGTAGCGAAAGGAAAAGAAACCCCAAGCACTTTTTTTGCACCCACAGTTCAAAAGAAAAATGAAGAAGAGATTCAAAAACAAGAATCAAATGAACAAGAAATTCAGCAAAAACCTTTGGTTGATTCTATAAGTCCAGTAGTTCAATTAGCCTCAGAAAATAATCTTCAAAAGGAAGAAGAAGTACAACATAAGGAAGAGGAGGAAGTTCAAAAATCGGAAGATGAAAATATTCAACAAGTAACAGAAGATAATCTACAAGCTAAAGAAGATAACACTACATCATTTAGTAATGAATTAATTCAACAAAAACCGGAAGAAGAAATCCAAGAAAAAGAAGATGAGGAGGTTCAAGAAAAAGAGGAAGAAGAAGTTCAGCAATTACAAATGGCTGGAGGAGACGATAATTCCTCGCTAGAAGGTGATTTGAGTAGCTCAAAGGGAGGGGGAAGTTCACTACCTTCAAATACTCAAAATGAAATGGAGTCAGGTTTTGGAGCTGATTTTAGCGGTGTACGAATTCATAATGATAGTAATGCCGTACAAATGAACCAAGAACTAGGTTCACAAGCATTTACCAATGGAAATGATATCTATTTTAACGAAGGAAAATACAATCCTTCATCAGAATCAGGAAAACATTTGTTAGCGCATGAGTTAACACATACCTTACAACAAGGAGCTTCGCCAGCAGTTAACAATGTTCAAAAATCGGAAGGAGAAACCGATACGGTAACTTTAGTTGCCCCCACACAAGCCATAGATATTACTAATGGATTACAGCTATCTGATGATTGGTTAGCTTATATTGAACAAGAATCAAGGACACGTAATTTTGATGTAAATGTTAAGATTGGTACACAATTCGAAGGAACTATTAAAATTCGAAAACTTGGAAGACCTGCAGAAGGACAACCTCAAAAGTTTGAGTTTTCAAGTAGTAGAAGAAATAATCATTTAGATGTCCGTGGAATGTCGTTTTTAAATCCGCTCAGAGATGCTGGCGTATTCCCTATACTTGTGTTAAGCAGATTTGGAGAAGAACAAAGTACCACAGGTTTTTTAAGTGTTAGAGCGGGAGAAGAAGTAGTTCCAAATGTTTTAGGAATTATTCAAAAAATTAATGAAAACCTTGAAGCAATGAGCTTCTTAGGGTTAAGCCCTATAGAAGTTGCAGAGGGATTAGAGAACAGGTTTGAAAACGGAGGATTAAACTTTAGAGCGAATAATTTATCAGCCAATATTGATGGATATATAGAAGCAACTGGTAGTTTAGGAATTACAGACTCTAATTTAAGCTTTGAACTCAATTCCACCGTAGATATTGCTGGTTTAGCATCTGGGGAATTTAATGTAGCAAGAGGCGCCGACGGAAAATTAAGTGGACAAGCAAGTATTGGTGCAGATATAGCAAATGTAAGCGCATCTTTAAATGTTGAGTATGATGATGGAGCAGTAACCATTCAAGGTACAGGTAGGATGAATTCAGATAAATTTTCTGGGGAAATTACGCTACTGGTTACCGATGCTACACGTTCTCGTCAAATGATGCATGCAGCTTTAGGAGTAGAATCTATGGATCAGGAAGCGGAAGCACCTGCTGATCAAGAGCAGGCTGCTGTACCAAAAACGAAAGACAATCAAGTGTTAGCAGGTTGGGGAGAAGTACAAGCAACTATAACACCTTGGTTGGAAGGAACTGCTAAAGTAGGAATCGATAGCGAAGGACATGTTACTATTGTAGGAGAAATTATGGTTCCAGATGAGATTGAGCTGATGGAACAACGTGGTAAGAAAGTAGATATTTTCCAAGTTGAAATACGAGCAGGATATGGAATTCCATTAGTGGGTCAAGTATTTTTATTTGCCAGTATAGGCATGTTTGCCAATGCAGGCTTTGGACCTTTAGTACTAAAAGATGTTGGTTTTACAGGAACCTATTCTACTGATCCATCCGTATTACAAGAATTTAATATCACAGGAACCTTAGGTATTAATGCTTTTGCAGTACTTGGATTAGAGGCTGAAGCAGGTGTGGGAGTTACCTTGATAGGTCACGATGTAAAAGCGGGAGTAAATGTTACTGCAGCAGCAGGATTAAGAGCGTATGCAGAAGCCATACCAACTTTTGAATATAAAGAAGAAGCTTCTCCAGAAGGAGGAAAAGTAGGAGAATCAAGATTAAAAGGACATTTTGAAGCAGCAGCCCAATTGTTCTTGCAATTATCAGGAGCTTTATTTTATGAATTAGATAGTCCATGGTGGTCACCAGCACCAGATGGGAGAGAAGAATATCCATTAGGAGAAGTGCAATATCCAATAGGAGATAGTTTAGGAATAGGAGCCGATGTAGATTGGTTAGTAGGAGGAGAAGAACCGCCAGAATTAACCATGTCTCCTGTTGAGTTTGATGCAGACAAGTTTACGGCTGATGTAATGGCTGATCCGCCTCCACGAAGTATGGGAGACAGTGAATCGAGTCCTGAAGGAGAATGGCAAGGAGAAAACGCAAATAGTAATCAAACAGAAAACCCTGAAATAACAGGAGAAGGAGAAGGATTACCACCGGGAAGAAGAGAAGAAGATTTGAGTAATCTTTCAGAAGAGCAAAAATATATGCGTGCTTTAGATGAGCTCTCTCAAATGGAAAACGCAAATCCGAAACCTACCATTGGAGCTGTAGAAGATAAAATCAATACGGTAAAACGTAGGTATGGTATTCGTAGAATTCAAGCTAGAAATGAAGAAGCTGAAAGTGTAGCTATTTATGTAGAACATGGAGAAGAAAACAACGGAAGACATTTATTACAAATACCATTAATGAGTGAAGCGGAAAAAAGACAATTAATAAATGAAGGATTACAAGCTTTACATAGAAAAGAGGGGGAGAAAGCAGAAGAAGGAAAAATTAGCAGGGCAGAGGCTGAAGATGTAGCTCGAGAAATAAATGCCGAGTTTGAGATTTTTACATCAGTAAGGATTACTGATGGTGAAGACAGTTGGGATTATATTTATACGGCTAGCCCTGCTGAAAAAGAAGAATCAGATTTAACTAAAGAGGAAAATGAAGAAGCAATAAGTTCCCCATTTTTGGAAAAATGGTTAAATAAAAAAGTAACTAAAAAAAATGGTGATTTCTTAAAGAGATTTTTAGACGATTTTGATAAAAACATTAATAAAGATGATGGAAATAAAGTATATATATTAAGAGAGGTAGGAGATGAGTTTTCCGTTGTAAGAGGAAGTGGTTTTGCAGAAAAATACCCAAGTGTATATGTGATAAAAAGAAACGGAGATGGAAGTAATGAGGCAGAAGTCGGTTTTTTAAAAGAAGGAAACGAAACGAGTACATATAAACCAACTCATAAAAACTTTATACCTCAAGAAATAAAAATAAAACAACAAAATGGAGTTTATACAGCAACCTATGAAACCAAGAGTTCAGATGGAACAGAAACAGCGAACTTCAATATACAAATTTCATTTGAAGAAGCTGTTGAAGGGGTGAGTAATAAAAAAGAGAAAAGAGTAGTAGAGGGGCATAATCTTTCAAACAAAGCACAAGGAGTTGGACGAGGTGCTTGGGATAGTGCCAGTGACGGATTTCATAATGCACATATTATTGGAGATCAATTTGGAGGTTCCGGAAAAAATGCAGCTTTAAACATACATCCATCTTCTCCTGAATACAACACAGGAGATATGGCGAGCGTAGAAAATACCATTGCCGCATTTTTTAGAGGAAATAGTCAAAATTATGATTTAAAAGTAACTGCTGAATTAACAGATGATAAAGAAACAGGAACTGATTTAAGAAGAATTTTAGATGAACAATTTGAAGGAGATAGTCAAACGGTAATTGAAGAATCTGGAGCGTCAGAAGAGTTAATAGTAACAGCGGAAAATAAATTAATACAAAGCTTGCAAAGGGCCATTACGGAAGATTTTAGAAAACTACCAGCTCAGTTTACAAAAGTTGATTACGAGTCAGAATCATTAACGTCAGATTTTGAAATGGATAATGCTGAAGCCACAGAAGAAAATACTTCAAGAACAGTAACCGAGCAGCAAACTAACCAAAAAAGGACAAAGAAAGTATCTTTGGGCGAAGACACTGGTTTTGATGCTCTAAAAGAGGCTTTTAAAAATGATGAGGTAAATACAGGAGAAACTTCTGAACCGGCAAACTAATGTGAGGCAAAATTTGTGTAAAACAAGAAATTAATAAGTATAAGTATGATTGATATTAATAGCAAAAAATCAGGTTTAGAAAAAGGTTTTCAATACCTTAAAGAGGTAATGATAGCAAGGTTGTCTTCTGATTTTCGTCAAGAAAACTTCGTTATACCAGTTATGAATGTTGAAGATGATAGTACACCTTTAACCTTTTTTATAAATCATAATAAACTAAATACGGTTGATACAATACTTTTATTATTAAGTTTAGTACCTAATATTATGCCTGGTTTTTTAAATGAAATCCTTACAGAATTTATGCCTAATGGTGGAGAGTTTCCAGAGTTTGGTGGTACAAAAGGGAAACATTATAGAGGAATTATTCCAACAGGAGAAACAGCTTTGTATATTTTAGGAGGAAAAAATATAGAAGAACGAAAAGAATTAACAAAGTTTATGCTTTATGAGAGTAAGTTGCTCAAAAGTAATATTGTAGAAATAGAGAAAGTACCTTACGGAGACCCTGTAATGAGTGGA
This sequence comes from Tenacibaculum gallaicum, assembly GCF_003387615.1. GTDB lineage: Bacteria > Bacteroidota > Bacteroidia > Flavobacteriales > Flavobacteriaceae > Polaribacter > Polaribacter gallaicus. The sequence goes on from NZ_QUNS01000008.1 coordinate 65,294, forward strand.
AAGCTTATACTAACAGAAGAGTTTGTACACTTTTTCTTAACGAGAAAACAACTAAAACCACAACTAAGTCAAGATTTTCCTGCAAGCTTAATAACCACAGATTTAGAGTGGGACGATTTGGTATTGCAAGAAAAAACATTGAATGATGTTAAAGAAATAGAAAACTGGTTAGCCTATAAAGAAGTGTTGATGAATGATTGGGGCATGTCTTCAAAAATAAAACCAGGATATCGCGTGTTGTTTTGTGGACTCCCAGGAACTGGAAAAACATTAACAGCAGGTCTACTAGGAAAACATACTGGTAAAGATGTATACAGAGTAGATTTATCGATGGTTGTATCAAAATATATAGGAGAAACAGAAAAAAACTTATCTAAACTATTTGATAAATCCATTAATAAAGATTGGATTTTATTTTTTGACGAAGCTGATTCTATCTTCGGAAAAAGAACCAGTGTAAGAGACGCCCATGATAAATACGCCAATCAAGAAGTGTCGTATCTATTGCAAAGGATAGAAGTGCATCCAGGATTGATTATCCTAGCCTCTAACTTTAAAAATAATATCGATACAGCATTTACACGTCGCTTTAATAATATTATAGAGTTTGAAACACCAAACTATGAGGAGAGGTTAGTATTGTGGAAAAAGAATTTACCTAATAAAATAGAGCTTGAAGAGTCAATTGCAATAGAAGAATTAGCCAAAAAATTCAATATTACAGGAGCTAATATTGTAAACGTAATTCAATATGCATGTCTAAAAACCATCGCTAATAAAGAGAATAAAATATTAAGACAGTATATTTTAGAAGGAATAAAACGAGAATATACAAAAGAAGGAAAAACAACGAATATTTCAATTTAAAAAATAGGGTATGAAAACAATAAATCAAATACACGGAATTCCATTACATTATGCACGTTTAACAAATCATCCATACGGAACAAGAGGAGAACAACGTAATTTTTTAGTTGATGAAGACTTCTTAAGTATTCTAGAAAATGCATTTCAAGAGGTTTTCGAACACTGTCCTTTAGGAATTCCAGAAGTAATTACCACAGCAGGAATTTTTGTTGACAAACCCGGACAGCACGGACATGGGAAAGCATTCGACTTAGATGCTATTTTTTGGAGAGATGAAACGTTAGTTACGTCTAATTTTATACATCAAAAAGAATTGTATTTAGGAATAGAATCTTTTTTAAGAAAATACTTTGGTATTGTATTAAACTATTACTATCCAAACCATAAAGATCATTGGCATGTTGATACAAGTGTTCCTGTTGATTATAACGAAACATCAAAATCAGAAACTCTGTATTTACAATTAGCTTTAAAGCATATTTATAAAGAAGAAATTTTAGTTGATGGTGTATGGGGACGTCAAACTTCAGGAGTAGTAAAAGAGGTTTTTGAAAGATTAGGAATTAATACACCTATAACGACCAAAGTAAATTATGTAAAGTTCCTAGATATGACGGGCAAAATAGCATTTAAACTTTATGAAGAAAACACTTCTCCAAAACACTTATTAAGTAATTTAACGGAGGTTATTGAAGATTTACCACAACAAAATAGAATTGCTGTACGAGAAGCATTAAATAGTTTTTTAGATCATGAAGAAACAGCAACTTGGTTAAGTGATTTTGAAGAAACCCATAACATAGATACTATTATAGAAGAAGTAATAGCATAAAATTTTTTATTTGGAAAACTGATGCTTAAACCACACCTTTTTCCAGATTCTTTTTAAAATTAAGAACGTAACATTTTCTGTATATACATTCATATCGGTAGATTCAACAATTTGTGTGTCTTTTTCAGAAACATCAATGCGATATAAAAGATTGGTGTATGAGCTGAAATCGTGTAATATGAGTTCTTTTATTGACGTCTGCAACCCCTCTTTTAATTGTAAGGGAGTACTTTCTTCAGAAAAAGAAGTATCAATCCCTGCTAAACCAAAATCTTTGTTAAGTTGAATTATAAGTTCTTTATATAGCTTGGTATTGGTTACATTAGTTAATAAATCTATACTATTTTGATAATTTGGAAACATTTTCTTAATTCAGCTTGTAATTAATAAACTGCTCATCTAAGGCTTTTAAAAATTCGCTTGATACTTTAATCTTAGTCGTTCTACTAGGTAAACTCAATTCTATTTTTTCTTCAGCATCCCAAATAGTAAAATATAAACTATGTGAACCTTTATTAATAGCAAATAGGTGTTGTAATTCTTTTATAGTGTTTTCTTTTACTTCTTTTAAAGGAATTTTGATAGTAAGTTTTTTACACATTTTATCCATAATGTCATGTAATAGCAAAAACTCATTAAATCCAACTCTAGGATCACCTTTAACGCCTTCTTTATTAGTCCACCCAGGTTTGATAGTAGTTTTGATAAATAAAAATGAATTCGGAACCAAAAAATGTTTAAACTTTAAGTAATCTTCTCCAAAAATTCTAAATTCAAAACTTTCGTTGTAATCTTCTATGATAAATGAAGCCCAACCTTTTCCTGCTTTTGAAACACGGTGTTGTACATCCGTAACAATTCCTGCAAAAGAAAGCCCTAAACCTTCATACTGCGTAATATTTTTAAAATGAGCTAAGGAAGCGTTACAGAACTTTAGTTCATTTTTAAAATCATCTAACGGATGCGCAGAAATGTACATCCCAACAACTTCTTTTTCACGAGCCAATAATTCCATAGTTCCCCAAGTTTCACATTCAGGAATTAAAGGTTCAGGTAAATCAACTTCTGAAGCTTCTCCAAACAAAGAAACCTGAGATGAATTCTGATTTTCTTGAAACTTATTCCCAAAGCGAATAGCTTTTTCTAAAAAAGTTTGTCCTTTTTCATCTTTAACATAATACTGGGCTCTATGGGTTTCAGTAAAGGAATCAAAACCACCAGCTAATACTAAACCTTCAAAAGCTTTTTTGTTGGCGACACGTAAATCAACACGTTTAGCAACATCAAAAATAGAAGAATAATGCCCGTTTTCTTTACGTTCATCAATAATTGCTTTTACAGCAGAACCACCAACACCTTTAATTGCCGCCATACCAAAACGAACAGCACCATCCTTATTTACTGAAAATTTAGCATACGATTCGTTTACATCAGGTCCTAATACTTCTAATCCCATACGCTTACATTCTTCCATAAAAAACGAAACCGTTTTAATATCGTTCATGTTATTTGAAAGCACTGCAGCCATGTATTCAGCAGGGTAGTGAGCTTTTAAATAAGCGGTTTGATAAGCAATCCAAGCATAACAAGTAGAGTGCGATTTGTTAAAGGCATACGAAGCAAATGCTTCCCAGTCTTTCCAAATTTTCTCTAAGGCTTTTTCATCATGACCATTGGCTTTTGCTTGATTTACAAACTTAGGTTTCATTTTAGCTAATACCGCAGCTTGTTTTTTACCCATAGCCTTACGGAGTACATCGGCCTCACCTTTGGTAAAATCAGCTAACTTCTGTGAAAGCAACATTACTTGCTCCTGATATACGGTAATCCCATAGGTTTCCGCTAGATATTCTTCCATAGCAGGAAGATCGTACTGAATTTCTTCGTCTCCATGCTTTCTTCGGATAAAAGAAGGGATATATTCTAAAGGACCTGGACGATACAAGGCGTTCATTGCAATTAGATCTGCAAAAACCGTAGGCTTCAATTCACGCATGTATTTTTGCATTCCAGGAGATTCATATTGGAATATCCCTACAGTTTCTCCACGTTGGAACAGCGCATAAGTTTCTTCATCATCAATAGGGAAATTTTCAGGATCGAGTTCTACACCGTGACGTGCTTTTACAATTTTTACGGTATCTTTAATTAGGGTTAAGGTCTTTAATCCTAAAAAATCCATTTTTAGTAATCCTGCACTTTCTACTACCGAGTTGTCAAACTGAGTAACATACATATCAGAATCTTTCGCTAGAGATACAGGTACGAACTTGGTAATATCATCAGGAGTAATAATTACTCCACAGGCGTGAATTCCCGTATTACGAACTGAACCTTCTAAAATTCTGGCTTTGTTAATGGTTTCAGCTTCCAATCCATTACCATTGGCAATGGCTTTTAACTCGTTTACCATTTCAATTTCTTCAGAGCGAAGTTTTTCTTTTAACCCTTTCTCATCTAAAGAAAAGATTTTTTTCAACTTCATTCCTGGAATTAGTTTGGCAATTCTATCGGCTTCAAATAGCGGTAAATCTAGTACACGAGCAGTATCACGTACAGATGATTTAGCAGCCATAGTACCGTAGGTAATAATTTGTGCTACTTGGTTGGCTCCGTATTTTTCAATTACATAATCCATTACACGGCTACGACCTTCATCATCAAAATCAATATCGATATCGGGCATCGATACACGTTCAGGATTTAAGAAACGCTCAAAAAGTAAATCGTATTGAATAGGGTCTATATTGGTAATCCATAAACAGAAGGCAACTACTGAACCAGCAGCAGATCCACGTCCGGGACCTACTGATACATCCATATTACGGGCTTCTCGAATAAAGTCTTCTACAATTAAGAAATATCCAGGATACCCTGTTTTGGCTATTACATCGAGCTCAAAATCTAAACGTTCACGAATACTATCGGTAATTTCTCCGTAACGTTTTTTTGCTCCTTCATAAGTTAGGTGACGTAAAAAATTGTTTTCGCCTCGTTTTCCACCATCCTCAAGATCTTTTTCATCTCTAAACTCTTCAGGAATGTTGAAGGCAGGTAATAAAACATCACGAGCTAAACCAAAAGGCTCAACTTTATCTACAATTTCTTGAATATTGATGATAGCCTCTGGTAAATCAGCAAAGAGTTTTTTCATCTCTTCGGTAGATTTAAAGTAGTATTCCTCGTTAGGTAATCCATAACGATAACCTCTTCCTCTACCTTTAGGAGTTGCTTGTTTTTCACCGTCTTTTACACATAATAAAATATCATGTGCATTCGCATCTTCTTTACCTAAATAAAAAGTATTGTTAGTAGCAACAATTTTTACATCATGCTTTTTAGAAAAAGCAATAAGGGTTTCGTTTACGACTCTTTCATCTTCTTGTCCGTGACGCATTAATTCAATGTACAAATCATCACCGAATTGTTCTTTCCACCAAAGTAATGCTTCTTCAGCTTGGGTTTCACCGACATTTAATATTTTACTAGGAACTTCACCATATAAGTTTCCTGTTAATACAATTACGTCTTCTTTGTATTGTTCAATAACTTTTTTGTCAATTCTAGGAACATAATAGAATCCGTCAACAAACGCTATAGAAGACATTTTAGCCAAGTTGTGGTACCCTTTTTTATTTTTTGCTAGTAAAACAACTTGATATCCGTTGTCTTTTTGACTCTTATTAGTATGATCTTCACAAATATTAAATTCACAGCCTACTATAGGTTTTAAAATACTTTGTGTTGGTTCTTCTCCTTTTTCTAAAGCTTCTTTGTTAGCTGTTTCGGCAGCTTTATTATGTCCTATAACTGCTTGTACAAAGTGAAAAGCCGCCATCATATTACCAGTATCAGTCATGGCAACTGCAGACATATTATCGTTAGCAGCAGCATTTACAATGTTACCAATTTGAATGGTAGATTGTAAAACGGAGTATTGTGTATGGTTATGTAAATGAGCAAACTGAACTCCTTCAAGTTCTGCTAGTCCTTCAGCGGTAGAAATTGTATTCGCTTCTTCCGTTTCTGAAGATTTTCTTTTACGGATTTTTTCACTTTCCTTTTTTAGGTTTAAGTGTTTAAGTCCGATTACTTGTATTGGGGTTGGATTAGTTTCTGTATAATGTTGAAAATAATCTGAAGTAACATTTAATTGCTCTTCTGTATATTGACGTAAGCGAATTAATTCTAAAAAACATCGAGTCGTTGCTTCTACATCTGCAGTTGCATTATGTGCTTCTCCAAAACCAGTTCCGAATAAATGTTGGTGTAGTTCGGTAAGGGTAGGGAGTTTAAATTTTCCTCCACGACCACCAGGAATTTGACATAATTGTGCTGTGTGTTCAGTACAGGTATCTAAAACTGGTAGCTCTGTTAAATTATTTTCAACGCCTAAACGGTGAAATTCACAGCCCATAATATTGACATCAAAGCCAACATTTTGTCCAACAATAAAGGTTGTTTTTTGTAAAGCATTATTGAATAACTCTAACCCCTCACTTAATTGAATACCTTGTTCAATAGCCAAATCGGTAGATATTCCGTGTATACGTTCAGCATCATACGGAATATTAAATCCATCAGGTTGAATTAAAAAATCGTTATGCTCAATTAAGTTTCCTAACTCATCGTGTAATTGCCATGCAATTTGTACGGCTCTAGGCCAGTTACCGGTGTCGGTTATTGGAGCATTCCAGCTTTTAGGTAATCCAGTAGTTTCGGTATCAAAAATTAAATACATGGGCAATAATAGTTACTTGAAGTGTTTCTAAAAACAAAACGTAAAAATACGAAGAATTTAGATTGTTAAGTTGAGAAGTTATTAACTAGTTTTTTTGTTGAGTTAAAGGGCTGAATAGCTGATTGTAATCAAAATTCGATGTTAAGTGTAGGTTAACTTTAAAAGAATTTTAAAAAAAGTAGTTGATAATCAATTAATAAGATTTATATTTGCACTTTAATATAATATTTTTTACAATGAAAGAAGGAACAGTAAAGTTCTTCAATGAATCTAAAGGTTTTGGATTTATTACAGAGTCAGGATCAAACACAGAACATTTTGTACACGTATCAGGTTTAATCGATGAGATTAGAGAAGGTGATACTGTTGAGTTTGAACTTAAAGAAGGAAAAAAAGGATTAAACGCAGTTAGCGTTAGAGTATTATAATATATCTCAGAATTTATTTTTCTTAAGAGCCTGTTTAACAGGCTCTTTTTTATTTTAATAAAATTAGTTTTTTGCTTTTAAGTAAAAAAGATTTTATAAATTTGCGCCCACTTATCACGAGATGGTAAGATTTATTAATAACCAAGGTCGCGTACCTTAAAAATTAAAATTATGCCTGTAAAAATTAGATTACAAAGACACGGTAAAAAAGGAAAACCATTTTACTGGGTAGTAGCTGCTGATTCTAGAGCTAAAAGAGACGGTCGTTTCTTAGAAAAAATCGGAACGTACAACCCAAACACTAACCCTGCAACTATTGACTTAGATGTTGATGGAGCAGTAAAGTGGTTACAAAATGGTGCTCAACCAACTGATACTGCTAAAGCTATTTTATCATATAAAGGAGCTTTATTAAAAAATCACTTAGCTGGTGGAGTAAAAAAAGGAGCTTTAACTGAAGAGCAAGCAGAAGCTAAATTCAATGCTTGGGTAGAAGAAAAAACAAATAAAGTAGCTGGTAAAGTTGACGGTTTAGCAAAAGCAGAAGCAGATGCTAAAGCAAAAGCTTTAGAAGCTGAGAAAGCTGTAAACGAAGCACGTGTAGCTGCTGCAACTCCTGTTGCAGAAGATAGCGAGGAAGTTGCTGTTGAATCAGGTGCTGATAGCGAAGAATAAAAAACTGTACTACGATGATGCAAAAAGAAGATTGCTTTTATCTTGGCAAAATCGTTAAAAAACATAGTTTTAAGGGCGAGGTAATTATTAAGTTAGATACTGATGAACCCGATCTTTACGAAAATTTGGAATCAGTTTTTGTCGATTTAGGCAATAATCTGATTCCTTTTTTTATTGAAAAATCTGCCTTAAGTAAGGCAACAATGTTTCGAGTAAAGTTTGAAGATGTAGATACAGAGGCTGATGCCGAAGCAATTTTACGTGCAGGAATTTATTTGCCATTGGATTTGCTACCAAAACTTTCAGGAAACAAATTTTACTATCATGAAGTAATTGGTTTTACGATAATAGATGTATCTTTTGGAGAAGTAGGTGACATTGTAAGTATTAATGACTCTTCTGCCCAACCTTTATTTGAAATTGATAGAGAAGGTAAAGAGATTTTTATTCCTATGATTGATGACTTTATAAAAAAAGTAGATAGAGAGAATAAAACTATAGAAGTTGAAACTCCAGAAGGGTTAATTGATTTGTACTTGAGTTAAAAAACATACTCAAATACACAATCTTCTCCATTTTCAAAAACTTGTTGCATTCCAATAAATTCAAAACCTAAATTTTTTAATAGTTTTTGAGATTTTTCATTTTTAGGCATGGTTAAAGCTAGTACTTTTTCTTGTTTAAACTTAGTACGAACGTATTCTATAATTAATTTTGTGGACTCTGTAGCATATCCCTTACCTCTTCCTCCAGGTAAAAAAGCATAGCCAATATCAATAAAATCTAATTTGTCTCTTTGTAGCGCAGTTGAAGCTCCAATAGGTTTGTTAGTTTCTTTTAAGATTACGGTAAAAAAACCTAATCCACCTAATTTTGAATTTTTAAATAAAATATCTTTTAAATAAACACGAGTTTCTTCAATAGATTTTAAATTTTTATCACCTATAAACTGAATCCAGTCCGGATCGTTAAATAGTTGAAAGTAAAAAGGAGCATCACTCACTAGAGCCTCCTTAATAATTAATCGTTCGCTTTCTAATAACATAGCCTAAATATAAATTAAAAATGTACTTTTGCGAAGCAAAAAAAGAATAAAATGAGTTTATTACAAGAGTTACAAGATAGAAGTGGAAATCAATGCGAGTTATGCGGATCAAAAAGCGATTTGTCAATTTATGAAGTACCACCAATTTCAACGGGAGGAGTTGACGGTAGTTTGTTGGCTTGTAGTACTTGTACTGAGCAAATTGAAGATGCAGATAAGATAGATGCAAACCATTGGCGTTGTTTGAACGATAGTATGTGGAGTGAGTATAGAGCAGTAAAAGTTATGGCTTGGAGAATGTTACACCGTGTTAAAAAAGACGGATGGTCGCAAGATTTGTTAGATATGATGTATTTAGAAGATGAGGAATTGCGTTTTGCTGAAGCTACAGGAGAACATTTAGATGAAAGTGAAAAAATAATTCATAGAGATGTAAACGGTGCTATTTTACAGGCGGGCGATAGTGTAGTATTGATTAAAGATTTAAAAGTAAAAGGTTCTAGTATGGTAGCAAAACAAGGAACGGCTGTACGTAGAATTTCGTTAGATCCTGAAAATGCTAAATATATTGAAGGTAAAGTAGGAGCTACTCAAATCGTGATTATTACCGATTATGTAAAGAAAATGGCTGAAAAGGAATAGATTCAGTTTGAAAGAAGTTGAGTTTTTAAAGTTTCAAAGTTTAAGATTTTACTTTGAAACTTTGAAACTAATTATTTCTCTGTGTTATAAAATACTTTATAAAACTTCATTTTTTTGTCTTCATCATATCCTTGTTCTAAATATTCGGCAGAAGCATCAGGAGCATCAACATCAATTTTAATTTGGATATTGGTGTCTAGTTTAATTTCTGTTTTAAACTTACTTTTTTCCTTTTTTAAAACCACATCAGAGACTTCGAAGTTATTACGTATTAATACGTCATTTAACTTTTCAAAGTGTTGCTTGTAGTCTTCAAACATGTCTTTATGCTTGTCCTCTTCAAAAATTTCATCTTTAAACCCGTGGTAGTCTACACTTTCGTGCTCCTTAAAGTAATCAACAGTATTGGCTAAAAATGTACTTTGTTCTTGTTTACCTAATTCAGGTTTTAGAATTTCTTCAGAAAACTCCTTACACATTTCAAGGTAGTTTTGGGTATGCAAGTTACGATCATCAGCATACTTTACACTTAAAAAATTCTTTATCCAGTATTGAGCATCGTATTGGTTGTTGTCTACTGATAAAACAACAGTTCCCTCTGCATCAGTAGAGTTTAAAATTAAACAACCCTTATCCAATCTTTTGGTTGAAATTCCTTTTTGTACCACTACATCAAAACTATCATCATCTAAATAGGTTTGAAAGAAATCTACTTTACTTTCAATTTTAAAAACTCCAACAGCTTCAGTTAAAACATCTTTATACTCTATACCTTCAAAATAGGCAACAATAACATCACCAGTTTTAATATTGGCAGAGTTTGATTGCTCGTATAGGTGGTTTACAATGTTTTTAGAGTGTTCAATAAAAACCTCATTATTATCATCTTCAAAAATATCAGCAGCGTATTTATTTATTTCGTTTAGTCGAACATCTGCATGATGACTAAAACGGTAACTTTGCGTAACAGCCCCGAAAGGTTTTAATAAAAAAGGAAGTAATAATTCGTAGCTCTCTTCATCAAAACGAACTAAACTTTCTGAAAAAGCATTTTGTCCACTATTATACTTATTCCCTACTTTGTGAATAATACACTTATTAATTTCGGTACGAGTTCTTTTAATCATCTTCTAAAAAATTGGAAGACAAAAATAGAAAAATTAAAGTTCGAATTTTAATTGTTCAGGTAACAATTTAAATGATTTTCGATGATAAGGAGTCGCTCCAAACTGACGAATAGCTTCGCGGTGCTCTTTAGTTGGATATCCTTTGTTTTTTTCCCAGTTATATTGAGGGAATTCTTGATGAATTTTTTCCATATACTCATCACGATAAGTTTTTGCAAGTACAGACGCAGCTGCTATACTCATAAATTTAGCATCACCTTTTACAATAGTTTGATGAGGGATCTCTTTAAAAGGTTTGAATTTGTTTCCGTCAACAATAATAAACTCAGGTTGCATAGCTAATTGTTCTATTGAACGGTGCATTCCTGTAATTGACGCTTGTAATACATTTAGTTCGTCAACCTCTTCTTGATGGATAAATGAGACTCCGAAAGCAAGCGCGTGTTCTTCAATATAAGGTCGAAGTTTTTGTCGTTTTTTTTCAGAAATCTGTTTAGAGTCATTTAATAACTCGTGTTTAAAGTCGTCAGGTAAGATAACCGCTGCAGCTACAACTGGGCCTGATAAACAGCCTCTACCAGCTTCATCTGTTCCTGCTTCAAATTTATGTCCGCTATAATTTAATTGCAACATGCTACAAATTAACAGATTTCAAAGAAATTAATCGTGATTTTTGTCGTTAAATTATTTTACTTTTGTTGCTATGAAGAAAAATATCTTAGTATTTTTTTGTTTGATAAGTGTTCAGGTAATTTTTGCCCAAATAAGAACAGTTGATGGAGGTTTTGGGAAAATTCCAGGAAGAGATACAGATTCACTACCTGATAATGAAATAAATGTAAAGCTTAGTGGAAAAACCAAGTACACTGATTATAAAATTATATCACACAAAAATGATACTACGATTGTAGACACAACATTAACCATTCAAAAAGAGTATAAGTTCAATTTTTTAAGAAAAGATAATTTTGAATTGTTGGCTTTTCATAATCAAGGGCAAACGTTTAATAATTTAGGATACGATTATACAAATATTTCACAATTTCCAGATATAGGATTTAGAGCAAAAATGTTCAATTATTTTGATATTGAAGATGTGAATTATTACCATGTGCCTACACCTACAACGGAAATTATGTACCGAACTGGTTTGGAACAGGGGCAGGTATTAGATGCGCTTTTTACTACAAACTTTTCCAAGCGATTTAACTTAGCTATAGCCTATAAAGGACTTCGTTCACTGGGTACTTATAGACGTTCTTTGGCTAGTACAGGTAATTTTAGAGTAAGCTTTAGCTATGAGACTCCTAAGGGGCAATATGCTATAAGAGGACATGCTGTAAATCAAGATTTTTTTAACCAGGAAAATGGAGGGTTGACAGAGACATCATTAGAAGCGTTTATAGCTGATGACCCTAATTTTAGTGGGAATAGAGGTAGGATGGATGTGAACCTGAATACTGCTGAAAGTAATTTAGATGCCAAAAGATTATACTTTGAACATACTTTTAAGTTACTTTCTTCAAAAGATAGTGTAAGTCAAAAAGATTTTTCTAATTTAAAACTAGGACATTCATTTACGAGAGATTCAAAGTTTTATCGTTTTAATCAAGGTACAGCTTCAGATATGTTTGGTGATGCAAACATTTCAAGTAATATAAATAATAAAACTATTTACTTGCTGTATAACAACCAGTTTTTTGTAGATTTTAATTCAAAATATGTCTTGGGAAAATTCCGTGTAAAAACAGAATTATCAAACTACACGTATGGGTATGAAAACTTACAGAATAATACGGTTGGAATAACAAAAAATAAGTTGAAGGGAGATGCCATATCTTTTGGAGCTGATTGGAATGGAAGAATTGGGAATTTTCATGTCAATGCTTCAGGTAGCCTAACACCGGGAAGTGGGCGATTATCAGGGAATAACTTTTTTGGAGAAGCTTTTTATAAGAAAGACAGTGTACTGACTGTAAAAGGAAGAATGGGAATTAGTAATAAATCACCTGATTTTAATTTCTTATTGCATCAAAGTAGTTATGATGATTATAACTGGGAAAATAATTTTTCTCAAATAGGAACACGTTCTTTAGGAGGAGTTATTGATTCTAAATGGGGGAATGCTTCGTTAGATATTACCAACATTAGTAATTATACGTATTTTGATGAGAACGGACAACCGCAACAGTTTTCAGGAGATGTTAATTATTTAAAAGCAAAAGCATCTAAAGAATTTACCTTCGGAAAGTTTGCTTTAGATAATACCTTAATGTATCAAAAAGTAGCAAGTGGAAATAGTGTTTTTAGAGTTCCAGAATTTGTTACTCGTAATACACTTTATTATACTGATGAATGGTTTAAAGGGAAACCATTGTTAGTACAAATAGGAGCGACGTTTAAGTATTTTTCAGAATATAAAGCGAATTCATATAATCCATTGTTAGCTGAATTCACCTTACAAAATGATACAGAAATAGGATATCCAACGCTAGATTTGTTTTTTAACGCACGGGTTCGTAGAACTCGAATTTACTTTAAAGCAGACAACATAAGTTCTTTTGTGTTAAAAAAGAATTATTTTTCGGCTCCGAATTATCCATATAGAGATTTCGTAATTCGTTTTGGAGTAGTGTGGAACTGGTTTATATAAAATGAAAGAGAAATTACGACAAAACTGGAAGTTGTTTTTAATAGCAAGTTTAACTTTAGGTTTAGCGCCTTTTAGACCACCACATATTGTAGGGAAGTTACAATGGATAGCAGGAGGGAATGCTTTTTCAGGAGAACACGCTATGCAGTTTATGGATTGGTTTGATGTATTTTTACATGGAACTCCTTGGGTACTTTTAATTGTATCAATTATTTTACATGTTTTCAGGAAAATATAATTCCATTTCAGGTAAAAAACGCCCTTTAATACTGCTTTTACGTTTATCAATTACCTTAAAACCATGTTTTAAATAAAATGATTCTGAGTTAGGATCTGATAAAACATTCAATACGGCACAAGATTCTCTTCTGCAGTAGTCTTTAGCATGTTCTAAAAGTTTAGAACCAATACCTTGATTTATGAAATTAGGAGAAATAAATAAAAAATCTAAAAAGCTTGTTCTAATATTAGCTCTGTGTAAAACATAAAATCCGGCTGTAATATCGTTAACTTGAAATTTATAAATATTACAATCATTAAACATTTTAGAGGTAACGGTTAACTCATTCTTCCACTTCTCTATTTGATCTTTAGAGTATCCCCAGTGTGCTTTAGAGCTTAAAGCAATTTCAGTTAATAAATCAGTATCTTGTATTTGAGCTTTTACAATCATAAAAAAAGAACCTCACGAAAGGTGAGGTTTATAAATGTTATTCTTTAGAAGCTAGTTCTTTAATTTTAATTCTAAATGCAGCAAATAACAATGTAGTAAACGGGCTTAACCAATTAAACATGGCGTAAAAAGCATAATCTATTACAGGAACACCTAAAACACCAGAGTGATAAGCTCCACAAGTATTCCAAGGAATTAAAACAGAAGTAACAGTACCTGAATCTTCTAAAGTTCTACTTAAGTTTTCAGGGGCTAAACCTTTGTCTCTATAGGCTTGCGCGTACATTTTTCCTGGTACTACAATTGCCAAATATTGGTCAGAAGCTGTAAAGTTTAAACCAATACAAGTGGCAACGGTACTGGCAAACAATCCAAATACTGAATCAAATAAACTTAACATAAAACTACTGATTTTAGCTAAGGCTCCGATAGCATCCATAACCCCACCAAAAACCATTGCTAATAAAATTAACCATACGGTTCCTAACATCTTTTTCATTCCCCCAGCAGTAAATAAATCCTTTAATACTTCATTATCAGTAGCTACAGAAGTTTCTACGGTTATAGCTTGCATTATTCCTTTATAAGCAGATTCAAAATCTAACTTTTCAACTCCAGAAATTTGAGCAACTACATGAGGTTGGAAAATCAAAGCGAAAGCACCGCCGAATATAGTTCCAGCTAAAAGAGCTATTAAAGGAGGTGTTTTTTTTATGATAAGGATGATTACAAGTATAGGAACTATAAATAACCATGGAGTAATATTAAAGGCTTTGTCAATATCGTTTAGCATTAGCTGTGTGTTAGCTTCACCAGTGGTTGTTTGTGTAAAGCCAAGGATAATAAAAAAGATAATGGTTACAATAAATGTAGGTACTGTAGTGTAGGCCATGTATCTTATATGTGTAAATAAATCTGTACCAGCCATAGCAGGAGCTAGATTAGTAGTGTCAGACATAGGTGACATTTTATCTCCAAAATATGCACCAGATAAAACAGCGCCAGCTGTCATTCCTAAAGAAATACCTAACGCTTCACCAATTCCTATTAAGGCGATACCAACAGTCGCAGCTGTTGTCCAAGAGCTACCTGTAGCAATAGAGATTACAGCACAAATAATTAAACATGCTACTAAAAATATGGTAGGGTTTAAAATTTGTAAGCCATAATAAATCATTGAAGGTATAATTCCACTTATTAACCAAGTTCCAGCTAAAGAACCTACCATTAAAAGTATTAAAATAGCACCTGCGGTAGATTTTATGTTTTCAGCAACCTCTTCAATCATTCTTTCGTAGGAAACTTTGTTCCTAAAACCTACAATAGCTGCGACTGCACCACCCAATAATAAAATAAACTGATTACTACCACTTAAAGCATCGTCTCCAAATACATACACATTGTACGCTAGCATTACAATCAGAGCAAAAACAGGAATCAAAGCTTCCCAAATACTCAACTCTTTATTTTGAATTATTTTTTGATCTTCTATTTCAATTTCAGATAGGTTTTTGTCGTCTTGCATGTGTGATATTTTTTTAGGCTTGTAATGTTACGACTTTGTAAAGAATTACACAAATGTAATCAGTTGAGAATCTAGTTACTATTTAACATATCAAGTATAATAGGCTTTAACCCACTAAAGAAGAATTCAACCGCAATTACCATAACTATAAGCCCCATTAACCTCATCATAACATTTATACCAGTTTGCCCCAGTATTTTAATGATTTTTGAGGAGCTATATAAAATTAGGTATGTTGCTACAATTACTAAAAAAGCAGCAATGATTAATGCCAGTTTCATTTCAAAAGATTTAGCATATTCCATCATCACAATAGCATTGGTTAAGGCACCTGGACCACAAATCATTGGTATTGCTAATGGAGTAACAGAAATGTCGTTAACATATGTTTTAACTTCAGAGCTACTTAGTTTTACTTTCCCTAATCTTGCTTGAAGCATATCCATACCCATTAAAAAGAAAATTACTCCACCAACAACTCTAAAGCTGTTTACAGAGATTCCAAAAAAGTTAAATAACAGTTGACCAGAGAAAGCAAAAATTAAGATAGTTATAAAACTAACTATGGAAGCTTTTTTTGCAGTTTGATTTCTGCTTTCCTTGTCTAAATCAGCTGTCATGGTCATGAAAATTGGCATAGTACCCAACGGGTTAATCAGGGTAAAAAATGAGGTAAAAGATAAAACGCCAAAAGTGATTATTTCGTTCATAGTTCTAGGTTAAAGTATGTCAATTTCTTTCATACAGGCATTTATCATTTGATAAGTGCGTTCTATATCGTTATCTAACCCGATAGAAAAACGAATCAATCCATCAGTAAGTCCCATTTTTTTCTGCTCACCTAAAGGGATTTCTGATGAGGTTGAAGTACCAGGAGCAGAGAATAAGGTTTTATAAAAACCTAAACTTACGGCCAAGTAACCTAAGTTACGTTCTTGCATTAATTCCATTAAAGCATTTGCTTTATCTAAAGAGCCAACATCAATGGTTAATATTCCTCCAAAACCATATTCTTCATTCATCATTGATTTGAAAGTTTTGTGTGAAGGGTGTGACTCTAATCCAGGGTATACAGTTTTTAATCCGTCAGCTTCAAATTTTTCAGCTAAATAACTGGCATTTTTGCTGTGCTGTTTTATGCGAATATGTAAAGTTCTCATGTTTTTTAAGATAGATGCAGCTCGCATTGAATCCATCGAAGCACCCAGTAACATACTAGCCCCATCAATCACACTTTTTTGAGAATTGATAAAATCTGTAGTTCCACAAATAACTCCTCCCATAGTATCTGAAGAACCGTTGATGAATTTTGTTAAGCTGTGAATAACAATATCAGCTCCCAACTGAGCTGGAGAAATTGATAGCGGAGAAAATGTATTGTCTACAACTAACTGTAAATTATATTTTTTAGCTAAGGTTGATAGCGCTTTTATATCGGCAACCTCTAATAATGGGTTGCTTACTGTTTCACAGTATATCATTTTAGTTTTTTTTGTGATCGCTGCTTCAATTACATCTAGTTTTGTAATATCAACAAAGGAAGTTTGGATACCCATTCGAGGTGTAAAGTTTTTCAAAAAAGCATAAGTTCCCCCATAAATAGTTCTGCTTGAAACAATATGGTCTCCAGTTTCACAGATTTGTAAGATGGTAGGAGTAATGGCTCCCATACCTGTTGCAGAAACATTAGCTGTCTCAGTTCCTTCCATAGCTGCTAAAGCTTCGGATAGGTATAAGTTTGAAGGAGATGAGTGACGAGAGTATAAATAACAACCATCCGTATTTCCTTCAAAAGTATCAAACATAGTTTTTGCTGATAAAAAAGTGTAAGTAGAAGAATCAGATATAGATGGGTTTACACCACCAAATTCTCCAAAATATTGTAGGTCTTGTATGTTGTTTGCAGGTTTAAATTTCATATCTATTAAGGTTAATTATTAGTGACAACTAAAGTTAGTTTTAATTGTTTAAAAATCAATATAAAGTATAGTATCTAGATTTTTACACTAATTTTGTGTTTTTAATTAGTTTTTTATTAGGTGTTAAGTAGGAAATATATAATAAATACAGATTTTTTTTCAGATGAAATTAGATAATATAGACAAGAAGCTATTAGGATTGCTTCAAGCAGATAGCAAACAAACTACAAAACAGCTTTCGCTACAATTGGGATTGTCTGTAACAGCTGTTTACGAGCGAATTAAGAAGTTAGAAAAAGAAAAAGTTATTAAGCAGTACGTTGCTTTAGTTAACAAGAACAAAATTGAAAAATCGTTTTTAGTTTTTTGTCATGTTCAGCTAGAGAAACATAATAAAGATTATATAACTGTTTTTGAAAAAGAAGTTAATAGACTAGAAGAAGTAACTGAATGCTTCCACGTAAGTGGAGATTATGATTATATTTTAAAGGTTTATGTAAAGGATATGGATGCTTACAGAGACTTTATAGTAAATAAACTCACAGCGTTAAAACATGTAGGCAATACCCGAAGTGTTTTTACAATTGGTGAGGTGAAAAATTCAATAGCTATTGCGTTATAAAATATCCTGTTGATTTTTATAAAAAGTATCAGCTTGTAGTTTTAGTAAGTTACGAGCCATTTTTTGTTTGTAATTATATAGTTCTTCTTCAGTTTTTAAATCGGAATATACTTTATTGTTGAGGTTTTTATCGGTTTGTAGAATAGCTTCTCGCTGGTGTACTTGTTGTTGAATCCAAGTTTTTACTAATGACTCTTGATTTTCTAACTTATAATCGTACTCACTTTTTGAACTTATAAGTTTGGCGAAAATAGGAGCAGTTTCTATTGCTAAAAATAATAGGAAGATAAAGAAAGAAGGTAGCCATGGCAATTTGTTTAAAGCATTCACACGAGCCATTAATCCATCAAAGTTAGAAATAATAGGCTGTGTTTTATTTTCAATTTCTTTTTGTAGCTGAGTTAAATTATTAATAGCATCTTCTTTAGTTTTAATTTTTTCATTGTTTAAAGCTTTTAATTGATCCAACTCAGCTAAGGCTGTATCATGTTTTTCACGTTTTTCTTTATAAACAGGACCTTTTCCTAGTAGTTTTGTTCCTTTTCTTCCTTCAGCCTCGGCAATATAAGTTTCGTATAAAGTATTTACTTCGTTTTCTTTAGTGGTAATTTCGTCTTTTAAAGCGGTGATTTCTGAATTATTTTTTTCTATTTCAGGAGTAAACTGTTGTGCAATCTGAGTTTTGTTATCAAGTGTCATCTGATTCTTTTCGGTCAATAGCACTTGATTGATTTCTTTTTCGAAAATCTTTAGTTCTAAAGGTTTAGAAATTACTACTGCTATAATCATAGCTAACAGTAACCTTGGTAGAACTTGTATAATTTCTTTCCGTTTCGAATTTCTTTTTTTGATGGTTGAAACAATGAATCTATCTAAGTTAAAGATAAGTAATCCCCAAATAATCCCGAAAAAAATAGCAGTATACATATTGTCAAAAACAGTATACAAAGCGTAAGCAGAGGCAATAGTCGCCATAAGTGCAGTGAAGAAAACTGTAGCACCAATACCCCCATATTTATTTTGCTCTCCATTAGCACATTTTTCGAGCAAATCTAAATCAGCTCCAGAACAAAGAAGGAAAAATCGTTTTAACATACAAAAAGCTTATAGTTTAATAACGAGTGATTTAAGTATTTGTTACAAAAAAAGCCTCATTTAAGAGGCTTTTAACAAAGGAGTTAATTGTTTTTACTAGCTATATAAATAGCTCCTAATCCATCATTTTTTTTTACAACTTTAACTTTTTCGATGTTTTTTGGATTAATTTTATTCAATTCTACCTTACTTATAGGTTTGTTGTCTAAATAATATTTTATATTTTTTGATGTGTGTCTAGATAGTTTGTTTATAGTTGTTTGTTTCTGGTTATTCTTTTTTTGTATATACTTTTTAGTGTTTAACTGATATTGATATTCTTGTGGGAAACGTTTATTTCTTGCATTTTTATGAACAAAACTTCCAGAATAATTGAAAAAATCAGTGTTTTTATAATTATTTAAAACATTATTGTTAACTGCTTTTCCATCAATCCAAATAGAATATTTCTTAGTGTTTTTAAAATCTTGAAATAGTTTATTGGATAAAGCTTTCTGTTTTAATTTAATTTGAGGTGGAGGTGGAATCATTTTCTTTTCTTCCTTAGTTAATTCTGATAATTTTTTAGAAATAATATTACCGTTATTTGTAGTGTAGGTAAATGTTCCTTTTTTATGATTAACAATTCTTTTCAGTTTTGGTATTGAATCACTTTTTACTGATGTATGCTTTCTTTTATTATTACTTAGTGGAGTAGGTGGTGGTGGAAGTAACTTTTTATCTTCTTTAGTTAATTCATTTTTTAACTTATAATAAGCCTTACCATTTTTCTTAAATCTAATGTAAGGACTATGTGGGTGTATAGGTCTCTTTACTCTTATTTTATCATTTTTTGATAAGTTAAAATATAAAGATCCTAACTTAGAAAACAGGTCTTTTAACTGCTTCTGTCTTTCGATATTACTTTTAATATAATGAGGCTTTTGATCTCTTAGTTCTTCGTAAATTTTGTTGAGTTTATTATAATTAGCAACTCTACTTTCCCAAACTTTAATTTTTTCACCGTTAGGTATGTTTATATTAAACGTGTCTTTTTTTTCAATGAAACTCTTTTTTAGAGAATTTACATCATTTAGTTTTTCTTTTATGTCTTCCAAAATGTATGTGTCGTTAGACTTTTGTTCTTTTGGGAGTTCATTTTGAATAATTTCAGAGTCTAATAACTCATTACTATTTTCATAGGCTTCTACTCTTTCAGCAAAAAGTAATGTAAACCCTGTTAATACTGGTATTACCGCCAGCTTCTTTAATAAGATTTTGGTGCGAGAACTTCGTTTTGTCATCATTAATAATCTTTTTTTAGTTAATAAATAATTCAAATTACTGGCCAAGTAATAGTTGTTATTCCAAGCAGTTCTATTTAATAGTAAATATTGATACTTGGTAGTGTTTTTATGAGTTGTAATTACCTTGTTATCTGCTAAAAATTCGTGATTTAGTTTAATAGCTTTTTTAAGGAATATAAACGTCGGGTTTATCCAAAAAATAACTTGTAAAAGTTCAATTAATAAAATATCAAATGTGTGCTTTTACAATGCATGTGTTAATTCGTGTGTATAGAGTTCGGTTTCAATTTTGTTTGAATTGTATTCCTCTTTATTAATAAAAATGTAGTTCCAAAATGTATGAGGGCTAATAGCATCATCAACCAACACAAGCGTAGCTTTTTCTTTTTTAATTTTTTGATGGTGTTTAATTTTGAGATAAATGCTCATCAGATTTTTTATAAAGCGAATCAAAAGAATCAAAGCAATTATTGTATAAGCAAAGGCTAGATATTGCATATAATCTATTTCTTGTACTTGAGAAGTAACAATCTCTGTCGCCGTGTTACTGTCAATAACCAAGGGAACAAATAGTTCGGAAGCTTGCGAGGTAACTTCAATATATATTTTATAAAGAGGTGCCAAAAATGAAAACACAACACTTCCCAATAGATAAAATCGATTGAATTGATGCATTTTTTCTCGCTCCAATATCAAATAATAAAAAGTAAGAAGCAATGCTAAACAAAGTCCTGATTTTATTAAATAAGTTATCATTATTGTTGCTTTTTAATTTGATTATCAATTATCTTTTTTAACTCTTCTAATTCTGAAACTGTTAAATCTGTTTTTTCAGTGAAAAACGAAGCAAATTGACTTGCAGAATTATTAAAAAAGTTTTTAATCAATCCGTTTACGTGCTTTGAGAAATAATCTGATTTCTTCACTATAGGAAAATACTCTCTCGATTTTCCATATAGTTTGTAATCCACAAAACCTTTGTCTTTCATTCTTTTTAATAAGGTAGCAACGGTGGTTGTTGCAGGTTTCGGTTCGGGAAATTCAGCTAATAGATCTTTCATAAAAGCTTTTTTTAGCTTCCATAAATATTGCATGACTTGTTCTTCGGTTTTAGATAATTGCATCTCTACATAATTAGAATTAACTCTACAAATGTAGAGGGTGGGAAATAATATAAAAAAATAGCCTTGTGTAGAAAACAAGGCTATTTTATTGATGTTGTTAAGTGTAAATTATTTTGATAATTCAGTGAAATATTGATAGAAATACGGAATGGTTTCTATTCCTTTTAAGTAATTCCATACACCAAAATGTTCGTTTGGAGAGTGAATTGCATCAGAATTTAATCCGAATCCCATTAAAATAGTTTTACTCTTTAATTCTTGTTCAAATAAAGCAACGATAGGAATACTTCCACCACTACGTTGTGGAATAGGAGTAACGCCAAACGTTTCTTGGTAGGCTTTGCTTGCAGCTTGATACCCAATATTATCAATCGGAGTTACATATCCTTGCCCTCCATGATGTGGTTTTACTTCTACTTTTACCGATTTTGGAGCAATGCTTTCAAAATGCTTTTTGAACAATTCCGTAATTTCTTTCCACTCTTGTCCTGGTACTAAACGCATTGATATTTTTGCATAAGCTTTAGAAGCAATTACCGTTTTGGCTCCTTCACCAGTATATCCGCCCCAAATTCCGTTAACATCTAAAGTAGGACGGATAGAGTTACGTTCGTTAGTAGTATAACTAGCTTCTCCGTGAACATCATCAATATCTAAAGCAGCTTTATAGTCGTCTAATGAGAATGGAGCTTTCGCCATTTCATCACGCTCTTCACGAGATAACTCTTCTACTTTATCATAAAATCCTGGAATGGTAATATGATTGTTTTCATCGTGTAATGAAGCAATCATTTGTGTTAAAATATTGATTGGATTCGCCACAGCACCACCATATAAACCGGAATGTAAATCTCTGTTAGGTCCTGTTACTTCTACTTCAACATAACTCAATCCACGTAAACCAGTGGTGATTGATGGAATGTCATTAGCAATCATTCCTGTATCAGAAATTAAAATAACATCGTTGGCTAGCTTTTCTCTATTTCTAGGTACAAACCATGCTAAACTTTCAGAACCTACTTCTTCTTCACCTTCAATCATAAATTTCACATTACAAGGTAAGTTTCCTGTATGTGTCATGTATTCTAATGCTTTTACATGCATATACATTTGTCCTTTGTCATCACAAGCACCACGAGCAAAAATAGCTCCTTCAGGGTGTATGTCTGTTTTTTTAATAACTGGCTCAAAAGGAGGAGAAGTCCATAAATCGATAGGGTCAGCAGGTTGTACATCGTAATGACCATAAACTAATACAGTAGGTAAGTTTGGATCTACTATTTTTTCTCCATATACGATAGGATATCCAGGAGTTTCGCAAATCTCTACTTTATCACACCCTGCTTTTTCTAAACTATCTTTAATGGTATCAGCAGTATTTAATACATCTTGATTATAGGCAGGGTCAGCGCTTACTGATGGAATTTTTAATAAATCGATAAGCTCATTAATAAAACGATCTTTATGTTGAGCTATGTAATCTTTTACGTTTTGCATGTGTTGTATATTAATTAGCATCAAAAATAAGAAAAATAGTATACTTCTTCTTTGTAGTTTACAAGTATTGTTTATATTTGCATCCACAAATTCAGAAGTACGCGGGCGTGGTGGAATTGGTAGACACGCTAGACTTAGGATCTAGTGCCGTGAGGTGTGAGAGTTCGAGTCTCTCCGCCCGTACTTATTTAAAAATAAAAACCTTAATTCGTATAGAGTTAAGGTTTTTTCGTATAGAGTTAAGGTTTTTTTGATTTTGAAATTTTGTTTTTCAATTGTTTGTTGTTTGAAAATTATATTTTTAATTCATCAAATAATTCGATTAATTTTTTATCAGAGGGTCTAGGAGCGTAAGAGCTCACAATTTTACCAGAAGGATCGATAAGAATAAAATGAGGAATTCCTTGTACTCCATATTCAGTAATAAACTTTGAGTTCCAGTTACTGTCTGCCATTAATTGAATTCCTGTTAACTGTTTGTCTTTAACCATTTGTTTCCATGCATCATGATCTTTTTCTGCATCAATGGAGATACTTACAAACTCAATATTCTTATCATGATATTTTTTTTCTACTTCCTTTAAAAAAGGGATTTCGGCCTTACATGGTTGGCACCAAGTAGCCCATATGTCAATATATACATATTTTCCTTTTAAGTCAGTTAAGGAGAGAGCTCCACCTGCATTATTTTCATAATCTATAAATATTGGAGATGCCTTTCCTTTTGTTAATTTCTGAACTTTATTAAACTGTTTTGTTAATTGTTCTCTTAAAGTTTCATCTGTAGAAAGTTCTAAGATGCCATTGTACAGTTCTTCTGCGTTAGGGTTGCGTACCGATACTTGACGAGATAAATCAGCAAGTAAATTATTACTAATAACTTTGCTTTTTGACTCTTTAATTAGTTGTAAAGCTGCAGTTTCAAATGAAATATTTTCTTTTTCAGCTTTTTCTCTAGCTGAAGTGGAAAAGTTATAACCTACGATGCCTTTGTAGGTGTTGAATAGTTTATAATGCTCTTCATTATTAAGGTCTAAACCTTTTAGAACATTAGGAAAAGATTTTGAAACTTTAAAATCTTTGTTTTTTGTAAAATAACCATGAGCAGGTTGATACTTCATTACATGATCAATATATTCGTATTTTATATTTGCTTTTTCTTGCTCAACAAAATCAGAAGGTAAGTTTGCTAAAGATTTTTCTAAAGCATTTTTTTGCTCGTCCATTTTAGATAAATAAGCTACTTCATCTAAAGAGTAAAGTTCTGGAGTTGTTCCTATTCTTTCTTTAATTAAAAACTTTTGAGCTAGAAAGTTATTGACATCACTACCTTTACCACTATAAGTCATACTTTCGTCAAATTCTTTGGCATTCATATTTAAATGAAGGTTATAACCGTCTTTTAAAAACAAAGAAGAAGATTCCTTTCCGTCGCTAAATTTATAATACCCATTAGTATTAAAAATAGTATCGGAGAAAGCACCAGTCTCAGCAACTTTAATTTCTCGAACAATTTCATTGGAACTGTTTTTAATTGTTAAATTTTCACTATTAGCGTTTTTAATAGTCCCTGTAAACAATGTGTAGTTAATAGGCTTTGAATTATTACATGAAACAATTGTAAAAACTAGAATACCTAAAAGTAATTTTTTCATGGATGGATAATTTTTATATATTTCTTATTAACGTTTTTTTACGAGGAAAATTATAGAGTAGAGATTGATTCTTAAGTTAACTTGTATTAATATTTTAAATATCTTTAGCAGAAAAAGATATTTTTATTTTGATAACAACACTACTTATAATTCTATACATAGCCATTGTTGCTACAGTTGCGGTTATTATAATTAATACATCAACACCATCTAAGGCAATAGCTTATTTGTTTTTACTCATCTTATTTCCAATTGGAGGGGTTATTATTTACTTAATGGTTGGGATAAATCATAGAACCTATAAGTTGTACAATAAAAAGCTAGAAGTAGATAAAAACATTTTTTTTGAACTTAAAGAACAGCTAAAAAACTATACCGAAAAAACACTGTCAACTTCTAAAAATCATTTAGGGCATTTTTACAATTTAACCAAGTTCATACATAAAGAAAATGTATTAACGAATAACAATAAGGTTAGTTTATTTTTAAACGGAGAACGTAAATTTCCAGAAGTTATCAAGGCTTTAAAAGCTGCTAAAAACCATATACATATTGAGTATTATATTTATAAAAACGATGCCATTGGGCAAGAAATAGGAGAGGTTTTAAAAGAAAAGGCTAAACAAGGAGTTAAAGTGCGTTTTATTTACGATGATTTTGGAAGTAAAGATATCCGTAAATCGTTTGTGAAATCTTTAATTGATAGTGGAGTCGAAGCATATCCTTTTTATAAAATTAAGTGGTTGTTATTAGCCAATAGAATTAATTATCGAAATCATAGAAAGATTATTGTAATTGATGGGGAGATTGGCTTTGTGGGAGGAGTTAATGTTTCAGAGAGGTATATTAACCCAAACAAGTTTAATTGTTATTGGAGAGATACACATATTAAAATAGAAGGGCTTGCTGTTTTGAATTTACAGCGTGTTTTTTTAGCAGATTGGAATTTTTGTGCGGATCAAAATGTTATTGTAGAAGAAGAACTTTTTCCTGTAGGCAACCAAGAAACGACTAGTGAGCATAAGCAATTAGTTCAGGTGATTTCAAGCGGACCAGATTCTGACCATCCAGATATTATGTATGCGCTTATTCAAGCAATACTGTTGTCAAAAAAAGAAATATTAATTACTACACCATATTTTGTGCCAAGAGCTTCTTTTTTAGATGCTCTTAAAATAGCTAGTTTGAGTGGGGTTTCTATAAAGTTATTGGTTCCAAGTGTTTCAGATTCAAAATTAGTAAACGGAGTATCGAATTCTTTTTATAAAGAAGTTTTAGAAATAGGGGTAGAGGTGTATAGATATAAAAAGGGATTTGTACATGCAAAAACAATGGTGTTTGACGAATTAGTTTGTTCTGTGGGGACAGCAAATTTAGATGAACGTAGCTTTGATCTAAATTTTGAAATTAATGCGTTGATATATGATAAAGGTTTTGCTAGTCAGCTGAAAAATGCTTTCTTAGAAGATTTAAAGCACAGTGAGAAAATAGAGATGAAACAATGGAATAGTAGACCTGTTTTAATACGTTTTACAGAAAGAGTTGCTCGGTTGTTAGCGCCTATTTTATAGCTAAGTTAAATAAAAAAAGTAACGGTAAAATTTTCTTGTTCTTAAGAGATTTTACCGTTATATATACTACAAAAAAAAGAGCTTTCTTAAGTTAATCTTTAATTATAAACATAGATCTACGATTGAGTTGATGCTCATCTTCAGCACACGCCGTTTTGTTAGTACATTTGTTAATGAGCTCTGATTCTCCGTATCCTTGAGCAGTTAACCTTGTTATATCTATTCCTTTTTTCAGTAGCCAATTTAATGTAGCTTGTGCTCTGTCTTCAGATAGCTTTAAATTATAAGAATCATTACCTCTTGAATCTGTATGTGATTCAATACTAATTTTCAAAGTAGGGTACTCATTTAAAGCGGCTAAAATTTTAGCCAATTCAATTTCTGCATCTGGACGAATATTAGATTTGTCATAATCAAAGTAAATAGGTTGTAATGTTAACCTACATCCCAAATCGTTTGGAGGACAAGGGTCAGACAGCTCCAAAGCCAAAGGCATGTTTAGCTTAATAGGCATTTTAATAGTTTTTGGGTTGCTGGGGGTTTCTATAACTTTTTCTTTCGGAAAGTATTCCTTTTTCTTTGCCCTTAGAGTATATTGCTCTTGGCAATCTAATAAAAAGGTAAAAGTAGCATCATTACCTACAGTCATTGTTTTTACTTTTTTGTTGTTACTATCTATTAAAGTAACTTCCGCATTTGGAATTAGTTCACCAGTTTTTTTATCAATTACAGGTCCTTGAATGGTGATTTCACAACGTTCCCAAATTTGATAAATATCATCACTTTTACTGCCTTCTTTACCATCACGATTAGATGTGAAATAACCTATTCTATCCTCTTTTATAATGAACCCAAAATCGTCTTTTGAACTATTTATAGGTTCTCCAAAAGTAGATATTTCACCATGAGAGTCTTCTATTAGTTTTGTTACAAAAATATCTAAACCTCCCATGCCTGATGAATGCCCGTCACTAGAAAAATACAAATCGTTATCGTCACTTACAAACGGGAAAGTTTCTCTTTCAACAGTGTTTATCTTGTTACCAAGGTTAATAGGATTTGTATAAATACCTTCTCCTAAAATTTTCACATACCAAATATCGGACATTCCTAAACTACCAGGCATGTCTGAGGAAAAGTAAAGTCTGTTTTCTTCGGGGTTAAGGGTTGGATGCCCAACGGAGTAATTGTCGTTATTAAAAGGGAGTTCTTGTATACTCCCCCAAGTATTTCCATTTCTGGTGGCTTTATATATTTTGAGTCTAACAACATGATCTTTGTCTCTTTTCTTTTTACCATTTAAATAATTGTTTCTGGTGAAATACATGGTGTTTCCATCTTTTGTAAAAATAGCGGTAGATTCATGGTAAGGTGAATTAATACTTCTGTCAAAAGCTTTTACTTGCCCAAAATTCATGTCTTTATCTAAAGGAACTTGATATAAGTTAAGGAAAGGTTGATTATCCCATCCAGCAAGTTTAGTAGATTGTTCTTTTGATAAAGTTGGGTTTTTTCTACTTGAGGCAAAAACAATATTGTTACCATAAAAGGCTGGACCAAAATCTGAATATTCTGTATTTACAGGAACTTTTTCTATTTCAAAAAGTTTATCCTGCACACCTTTTTTGAATAAAGTGTCAGCAACATTTTTATAGGATTTTAAGGAGGTAACTTTTCCTCCTTTAAATCTGTAAACTTCCATGAGTTTTTCAGCTTCTTCAGGTTGATTAATGCTTTTTAAACATTGAGCTGCTCTAAAATAATCAACTGTAAGGGCTTCATTTGGAAACCGATCTATTAAATTGTAATACCATTTTGCAGCGCTTGAATAATTGCTGTTAAAATAGTATGTATTTCCCAATCTTCTATAAATTTCGGCTGATCCATAGTTCCCTTCAACGACTTTTAAATAGATTTTTTGTGCATCTATAAAATCATACGTATTGTACTTGGTATTTGCCTTTTCAACTAGTGCAATTTGAGTGAAAGCAGAAGTACTTGTTAAGGCAACAAAAAAATAAAATATTAAATAATGCTTTTTCATGATATTAAGAGTTTAGAAGAATCTTGGTGTTAGTATACGTTCGGGATTATTGAAGATGTCAAACCTTAAAAAGAACTCGTAAGTACCATTACTATGGTCTTCGATGTCTGTAGTTTGAAAATCATATCCCATTCCTAAGAATAACTGATTAGTTATTTGAAATCCTGCCATGGCGCTAATTGCAGCGTCCCATCGATATGAGGCTCCGAGGGTGAATTTATTATTGAATAGAAAATTTGCAGATAAATCGGCTTGTAAAGGAGAGCCATTAACCCACTTAAACATTGTTGTAGGTTTAAACTTAAGGTTTTCACTAATATCAAAAACATAACCAGCTATTAAGAAGTAATGTAAACGTTCTATAGCTATAGCGTCTTCGTCACTGTTATTGGTGCTATCTGAATTATAGTGTTTTGAATTGAAAAAATTAGGTACTGATAATCCAAGATAGAGCCTGTCGTTGTTATAGTAAATACCTGCACCTATTTGAGGTTGCACTTTTTTATCAATATTTTCTGCAAACTGCCAATCATTATCATCATATATGTTTAGTTTAGAATAATCTACATCAAGTATGCTTAGACCACCTTTAATTCCAAAGGATATTCTTGAATTTCCTGATAACAATAAAGAGTATGCATAATCTATAGTAATACCTGTTTCGTTTGAAGGACCTATTTTATCATTAATAATAGAAAGCCCTATTGCATTTCGTTTGAGTGTACCTAAAGGAGTATTAAAGGTGAAAGTACCAGTGTTTGGAGCTCCTTCAAATCCTGCCCATTGCGTTCTATATAGCAACCCTAAACCAAGAGTGGTTTTAGAACCAATATAACCTGGGTTTATGACTTGAGTATTATACATGTATTGTGTATACTGTGGGTCTTGTTGAGAAAAACACACATTTGAACTAATAAATAGTAGTAGTAATAAATAATAATGTTTCATTAGGTTTTGTGTTTTTTAATTTCTTTTTAGGTATAGATACCCTTTGTTAGTCATAGCTTCTTGGTTAGCGTTCCACCGTGTTAGTATATAGAAATAAGTACCTGTAGGTAACTTTTGATCTTTACTGACTGTTGCTCGTCCTTCAGAAATTCCCTTAAATAAGTTTCCATTAGTTCCATAGGCATCAGTTTGGTAAACTAAAACGCCCCATCTATTAAAAACCTTAAGGTTGTTGTTAGGGTAATTTTCTATACCGTTAATGCGGAAGAAATCATTAGCGCCATCTCCATCAGGGGAAACAGCATTAAAAACTTCAAAAGGAACTTCTTCTATGGGTAAAACTGTCATTGTTGGGTCATCTGGGTCACCGTCATTGTCAACATCAATATCATCTAAGTTATTAGGGTCGTCAGAAGTGTCAGTTATTGAGTTTCCAGAGGAGTCTTCAGCGGTGACTATAGCTTGATTAGTGACGGATTCGTTAATTAAGTCTTGTTCAGTTATACTGTAAGTAGCAGTAAAAGTTGTACTATCTACTTCACCTGGTAAGAGTTGAGAAATAGTGTTACCGTTTATAATAATACCAGGTAGGTTATCTTGCAAAGTAATATTATATAGTGTTGATGTTCCAGTATTGTAAATGACAAAACTATACGTTATTGTTTCTCCAATATTTGCATATCCATCTCCATTAGCATCATTAAAAGTACTTGTTTTTTCAAGAGAAATACCATTGAGTTGACAAAGAGTAGTTTGTGTTTGATCATCTTCAAGTACACTATCGTTGTCTGATAGATCGCTTACATCATTACCATTGATACTTGTACCCGTAACAGTTGCTTGATTGGTTACGGAGCCATTATCAATATTGGCTTGAGTGATTGTGTAACTGGCGGTATAACTCCAAGTTTCATTTGCATCAAGTTGATTGTCGTTATCGGCATCACCTGAAGCTAGTGCAATTGTACCACCCAACATTGAGTCGGTAAGTACTACATTAGTAATGCTGGTATTTCCTGTGTTTGTAAGAGTAAAACTGTAGGTAATAGTTTCTCCTACATCGCTACATCCATCTGTGTTTTCGTCATTAAAAGTAGCCGTTTTAATAAGTGCTATACCATCAGATTGACAAAGAGTAGTTTGTGTTTGGTCATCTTCAAGTACACTATCATTGTCTGATAGATCGCTTATATTATTACCACTGATACTTGTACCTGTAACAGTTGCTTGATTGGTTACCGAACCATTGTCAATATTAGCTTGTGTTATGACATGACTAGCAGTATAACCCCAAGTTTCATTAACATCAAGTTGATTATCACTATCAGTATCGCCTGAAGCTAGTGCAATTGTACCGCCCAACATTGAGTCGGTAAGAACTACATTGGTAATACTGGTATTTCCTGTGTTTGTAAGAGTAAAGTTATAGGTAATAGTTTCTCCTACATCGCTACATCCATCTGTGTTTTCGTCATTGAAAGTAGCCGTTTTAATAAGTGCTATACCATCAGATTGACAAAGAGTAGTTTGTGTTTGGTCATCTTCTAGGGTACTGTCATTGTCAGATAAATCATTCACGTCATTACCGCTGATACTTGTACCAGTAACAGTTGCTTGATTGGTTACCGAACCATTATCAATATTGGTTTGAGTAATTGTGTAATTAGCAGAATAACTCCAAGTTTCATTAATGTCAAGTTGGTTGTCACCATCAGTATCACCTGAAGCTAGTGCAATTGTACCGCCTAGCATTAAATCGGTAAGAACTACATTAGTAATGGTAGTATTTCCTGTGTTTGTAAGGGTGAAATTATATGTAATAGTTTCTCCTACGTTACTACATCCGTCAGTATTTTCATCATTGAAAGTAGTCGTTTTAATAAGCGCTATACCATCGGATTGACAAAGAGTAGTTTGTGTTTGGTCATCTTCTAGGGTACTGTCATTGTCAGATAAATCATTCACGTCATTACCACTGATACTTGTACCTGTAACAGTTGCTTGATTGGTTACCGAACCATTGTCAATATTAGCTTGTGTTATGACATGACTAGCAGTATAACCCCAAGTTTCATTAACATCAAGTTGATTATCACTATCAGTATCGCCTGAAGCTAGTGCAATTGTACCGCCCAACATTGAGTCGGTAAGAACTACATTGGTAATACTGGTATTTCCTGTGTTTGTAAGAGTAAAACTGTAGGTAATAGTTTCTCCTACATCGCTACATCCATCTGTGTTTTCGTCATTGAAAGTAGCCGTTTTAATAAGTGCTATACCATCAGATTGACAAAGAGTAGTTTGTGTTTGGTCATCTTCTAGGGTACTGTCATTGTCAGATAAATCATTCACGTCATTACCACTGATACTAGTCCCCGTAACAGTTGCTTGATTGGTTACTAGACCATTATCAATATTAGCTTGTGTAATCGTGTAGTTAGCAGTATAACTCCAAGTTTCATTAACATCAAGTTGATTATCGCTATCAGTATCACCTGAAGCTAGTGCAATTGTGCCACCCAACATTGAGTCGGTAAGAACTACATTAGTAATGGTAGTGTTTCCTGTGTTTGTAAGAGTAAAGTTATAGGTAATAGTTTCTCCTACATCGCTACATCCATCTGTGTTTTCGTCATTGAAAGTAGCCGTTTTAATAAGTGCAATATTATCGGATTGACATAAGGTGGTTTGAGTTTGATCATCTTCAAGAATGCTATTGTCATCAGATAAATCTGTAACAACAACTCCAAGAGATGATTCACCACTTGCTGTAGCTTGATTTGTAACTGAACCAGTATCAATATTGTTTTGAGTTAAAACGTAATTAGCAGTATAAATCCATGCCTCACCTACGTCAAGGGTATTGTTGGTGTTTATATCTCCTGAGTCTAGTGCAACCAGTCCACCTAGTAGAGGATCGTTTACAGTAACATTTATCAAGCCAGTGTTTCCTTGGTTTGTAACTGTTATTGTATACGTTAATGTTTCTCCAGCATCGCTACATCCGTCAGAATCTTCGTCATTAAAGGTTGCTGTTTTAACAACGGCTATGTCTGGTGCTTGACATAAATCAACAGATGTTACGTCATCCTCTAAAGCACTGTTGTCGTCTGATAAATCATTCACTGTACCTCCTGAAACAGTACTGGCTTGAACTGTGGCTTGATTTTGAACAAATGTATTAGTAATATCAACTGGAGTAATACTGTAAGAACCTGTATATACCCAAACTTCGTTAACATCTAGTTCATTATCTGAATCGGTATCTCCTGAAGTATAAGAAACTGTTATTAAAGGGTCGGTTACTACTATTGAGTTTAAAGTTGTATTTCCGGTATTTATTACAGAAAGGATAAAGGTTATTGTTTCTCCATTGTCGCTACAACCATCACCGTTTTCATCATTAATGGTTCCTTGTTTAATAAGTGCAATATCTTCAGTTTGACATAAACTGATTACTGTTGGGTCGTCTTCTAAAGTGCTGTTGTCATCAGATAAATCATTTACGTTGGTTCCTCCTGTACTAACTCCAGTTACAGTAGCTTGACCAGTAACTGAGCCATTGTCAATGTCATCTTGAGTGATAATATAGTCTAATGAATATATCCATGTTTCGTCAACATCTAGTTCATTATCACCATCAGTATCACCAGAACTTAATGTTAAAGGAGATGGAGAAATAGGGTCGGTTAACTCAACATTGGTAATACTAACATTACCTGTATTTGTTACGGTATATGTGTAAGTAATTGTTTCGTTAGGGTTTGCACATCCGTCATTATCCACATCGTTAAAAATACCTTGCTTTAATAAGGCAATGTCTGCTTGCTGACAAAAAGATGTGTTAGTCGCATCAATATATCCACCATAAACTTCAATTGAATTTACTGCGGCAACTAATGAGGTTATAGTTAATTGAATTTCGTCAAAACCTGTGCTAGTATCAAAAGCTACAACGTAAAAGCTATCTGTACTAGTAGGAGTAATATTAACTAATCCAAGTGCTTCAAGAGCTAACAAATTATTTGCTGTTTGCTGTTCTTGTTGAACGCCGTTAAGATAAGTTGTAATTGTGAGTGTATTCAATAAATCTGCTTGAAGTAAGTCGTTTGTGTCTCTGATGACAAACCCTGCTTGTGTACCAGCAGGGTAATCAACAAGTACATCTTGAACTGAAATTGAAGCACTTCCAGCTACACCAGCCACAATGTTTATAAGTGCATAATCAGAATTGTCTTCAGATATAACATTTACAGCATTATCAACCTCACAAGCTACACAAGCAATACCATCAGTTCCTGTATTATCATTGTTAATAATCACTGAGTTGCTTGGGTTTGATATTACATAAGGTTCGTCACAATTGATTGTTCCTGGACAGAAAGATTGAAGTACCATTCCGTAAACTCTGGTACTACCCAGATTTAATGAAAGGGTTTGTGTCATAGAAAGTTGTACTTCATCAAAAGGAGCGGTAGTAATAAACCCTAATCTTACAGATTCACTTCCTGTTAATAACAAACCAGAATATACTGGAAGCAATTCAGTTGCGCCCGTTTTAGATTCAACAAGTGTTCCGTCTAAATAAGTTGAAATGGTTATAGCGTCAAACAATTGAGTGTTTAAAAGCGTAGTATTTTCAATGTCAAAACCTGCAAAAGTATTAGCGGTGTAATCTGTAATTTCATTTTTGTATGCTATTGATGCTGTACCTGCAACCCCAGCTAATAAATTTATAGAAGCGTAGTTCGAGTTGTCAGAGTCAATAGCATTATTAATATTGTTAACGGTACCTAGTGTTAAAAGACCACCATTACCTGTATGCTCCTCTACTGCTCTAACTGGAAAGTTTGGCTTAGTAAGTTGTGTGGCGGTGTTACATGCTAATTCAGGCCCTTCACAAAACCTATTTGTTACAGCAGCGTAAACGTTTGTTGTTGATGCGACTCCAGCTAAACTAGCAATAGAAATTTCTACAGCATCATAATTCATTGAAGTATAAAAACCAACATAGAACTGATCAGCATCTAAGATAGGACTGTCTAAAGCAAGTAAAGAAGTACTAGTATTCGTTTCTTGCTGTGCTCCATCAAGATAGGTTGTTATAGTAATGGCATTTAAAAGGTCGGCTTGAAGAACAGACGTATTCTCTATCAGGAAGCCAGCATAACCACCTGACTCATTAAATTCACCAGCAGTGTTGTCTGTAATAGTTAAAGTATGTGTTACTCCCAAACCGATAAGTGTTGATACAGAAGCAAAGCTAGAAGGATCTGTATCTATGATGTTACTAGCGTCAGAAATACCGCAACCTACCACACAGAGCCCAGAAGTATTTTCGTCTACTGTTAAATCAGTAAAGTTATCATTTGTTATTGCTACAGGATTTTCTGTATTACATGGAATAGGATATTGTACACCATCAGTAAAAATAATATATTCTGCTGTAGATTGACATCCATTAGAGTCTGTTACAGTCACAGTGTAGTTTCCTTGGGTTAACCCTGAAATAGAAGAAGAGGTTTCACCTCCTGGGCTCCATAAATAAGTGTAGGGAGGTGTTCCTCCTAATACAGATAAAGATATGCTTCCGTCTGAAGCTCCTATAGATGTTTCTTTTATTTTACTTCCAGATATTATTATTGAGTTGTCTACATAACTGCCATATACCTCAATACTATTAACAGCAGCAGCAAGTGAGCTAACCGTAAGCTGAATTTCATCATATTCAAGTGTGGTAGGGAATCCTACTAAATAAAAACCATTAGTTGCAGATGGAGTTATATTTATTAACCCTAATGCTTCAAGAGCTAGTAAATTATTTCCAGATTGTGTTTCTTGTACTGACCCGTCTAAATATGTTGTTACAGTTAAAGAGTTTAATAGGTCTAGTTCTAAGAGGTCATTTGTATCTCTAATAACAAATCCAGCAGTACTTCCAGAAGGAAAATTACTTAAAACGTTTTCAACAGAAATAGAAGCTGTGCTAGCAACACCAGCTGTTACATTTATCATAGCAAAGTCAGATTCACTTTCACTAATAACATTTGTTGCATTATCTACTTCACAGGCTACACAAGCCACCCCATTTACACCAGTATTTGTGTTGTTAATTATAACAGGTTGAGAAGGGTTGTTTAGTAACGTAGCAGTATCACAGTTTAAATCACCTTCACTAAAAGCTTCTAATATGAGACCATAAACTCGAGTGCTTCCTAAGTCTAGAGAAAGAGTCTGTTGAATGGATAATTGAACTTCATCAAAAGGTAATGAAGTTACAAAACCTACTTGAGATCGTTCAGTCCCCGTAAACAATAAACCACTGTCTATAGATAATAATTCAGAACTACCTGTTTTAACTTCTTGTTGAACTCCGTCTAAATATGTAGTTATTGTAACCCCATCAAGTAATTCAAGATTCAGAACAGAAGCATTTTCAATATCAAAACCTACATAAGTTTGTGCTGGATAATTTGTTAATTCGTCTTTTATAGAAATACTTCCAGTAGCTATAACTCCTAAAGTAAAATCAATACTAGCATATGTATTACTGTTTGAGTCTACTGCAGCATTGGTGTTTGTGACAGTACCAACATTTAAAAGACCTCCCATTCCTGTGTGTTCATCAACAATACGAGCAGGAAAATCAGGTTTATTTATTAAAGTAGGGGTATTAGGCTCTAAATTAGGACCAACGCAAAAACTATTAGTAACAGGATAATAAATATTGGTGCTAGAAGCAATACCAGCTAAACTAGCTGCCGAAATTTCAATACTATCATAGTCTAATGTGGTATAAAACCCCACATAAAATTGGTCATTATTTAGTAGAGAGCCATCAAGTGTTACTAACGAAGCTCCTGAATTTGTTTCTTGTTGAACACCATTTAGGTAGGTTCTTATAGTAATAGCTCCCAGTAAGTCTATTTGGGCAACAGAGCCATTTTCTACTAAAAAGCCAGCATAACTTCCCGCTTCAAAATATTCATCTATAGTGTCATCGGTTACTGTTATTGTGTGGGTTACACCTAGTCCTAGTAGTGTAGAAACTGTAGTGTAGTTCGTAAGGTCAGTATCTGTTAGGTTGTTGAGATTTGAAATACCACACCCCAATAAACAAAGTCCACTAGTATCTTCAGTTACAGTCAAATCAGTGAAACTAGTTGAAGTGATAGCAACAGGAGAATCGGTGTTACAAGGAACGGTTATAGGTGGAGAATAATTAATATTGTCATTTAAGTTTCTATTTTCAGAAAATGAAGAAAGAATCAAAAACAAGAAAAATAAAGAAGTGAGTTTAAATTGTATGCAAATTTTTTGCAACGTTAAGTACGTATGGGTAATTCTTTTCATAATAGTTGATTGGTTAGACATTGTAAAGTATTGTCAAGCCCAAATAGTGGTTTATGGGCAGAAACAACATTACATTAATTAAAATGTTGACAAATAGCTTTTAAATACTTGGGGTGTAATAGCTAATTTTTTAACAAAGCAAGGAGTCAGATTTCATTTTTCGGGGGTATAGTTGGTTATGAGTATTGGTATAGTTATAAGACTTCCAAATATTGGTAGTCTAAAAAACAACTGTGTAGTTATTGGAATAACAGTAGGTTAGCTCTTGAAAGTTTGGTTAAAAATAATAGTGTTTAATTATAGCTAACCTTTTTGATGAGGTAAGAGAAAGATAATCATAATGTGAGAGACTTAAATTTAAAAAACTTAAATGTGTTCCAGTAAAACCAAAAAAAGGAATTACCTAGTTTCCAACAGTCAATAACTAGCTATTGACAGTAAATAGTATTTTAACTTTAAGGGGGTGTAAGAGGAGAGAAATCATAATTTTTAACGTTATTTAATTAGGATTAAAACTCTTAATACTTTGTGAATATAATAAAAAAACATCATAAATACAATGGATAAAATTTTATTTTTTTGATTTTAATTGTTGTTTCTCAGTTTTTTAAAAGTCTTTTTTTGAGTAAGAAGGTAGTTTTTCACGATAACTATTTAATGAAATAAGTTATGTAGCTAAGAGAAAGAAAAAGACTTCAGATCCTATTTGTTAAGAATGTATTAACATTTTTTTAACTTCGTTTAGTTCGGTTTGTTCCGAACTAAACTTATTTTTGCATCGTAAATTTTTTAATGAAGATGAATCAAGTAGAAAAGAAGAAATGTGAATTGGTTGAGAAGCTAGGGATTTTTTTAGAAAAAAAAGAACAGTTAGCTCCAGTGGCGGCAAGAATATTTTCACATATTATTTTAACAGGAAAACAAGGAACAACCTTTGAAGATTTGGTGTCTGGTCTTTGTGCTAGTAAAAGTACAATTTCAACACATCTTAATCACTTACAAGGACTAAAACAAGTAAGTTACTTTACAAAAACAGGTGATAGAAAAAAATACTTCATTCTTAATAGCGATACAATGCTAAAAGGAATAAGTAATATGGTAGAAGAATGGGAAGGAGAAAAAGAATTACATATAGAAGTTAAAGAGTACAAAGAAGATATTAATAAAACATTGAAAGAAGAAGATAAATTTGATCTTGGTTTTCATGACAGTTTTATTGAATTTTTAGATGGAGCAATAACTTCTGTAACCAAGCTAAAAGAAAAAATCATAAACCACAAACACTAATTATTATATACATAAAATGAAATATCAACACATATACGGTATTGCTATTCTTAGCATTGTTGCATTATTTTTTACAAGCTGTGAAAAAAAACAACAACAAAACCAACAGCAGATGCCCGCGCTACCTTTTCCGGTAGTTAAGGTTACTAAAAAAACAATAACTAATTATCAAAGCTACCCGGTAACTATTGAAGGAGAAGTAAATAGTGAAATAAGACCTAAGGTTTCTGGGTATGTAAAAAACGTTTTAGTAAAAGAAGGACAAAAGGTTAAACAAGGACAATTGTTGTTTAAGTTAGAAACACAATCATTAAGTCAAGATGCTGAAGCAGCAAAAGCAGTTGTAAACACGGCAAAGGTAGAAGTTAATAAGCTAAAACCATTAGTAGAAAAAAATATTATTAGTCCAGTACAATTAGAAACAGCCAAAGCCAATTTGGCACAAGCTAAAAGTACATATAATAGTGTTATAGCTAATATTAACTACGCAAATATAAAAAGTCCTGTAAACGGATTTGTGGGTTCAATTAACTATAGAAAAGGAGCATTAGTAAGTGCACAGAGTGCAATGCCGCTTACAAAAATTGCTTCTATAAAAAATGTGTATGCTTATTTTTCAATGAATGAAAAAGAGTTTTTAAACTTCATTGCCTCAGCAGAAGGAGCTACGATGGATGAGAAAATTAAAAAACTACCTCAAGTAAAATTATTACTAGCAAACGGAAAAGAATACGAACAAACAGGAACTATTGAAACCATTGCTGGTGATATTAACCAACAAACAGGAACTATTAGTTTTAGAGCGAAGTTCGATAATAAAGCCAGCTTATTACGTAACGGGAGTAGTGGTACAATCTTAATACCTAAAGTACATAACGATGCATTAGTTATACCTTCAGAATCTACATTTGAACGCCAAGGTAAAGTATACGTTTATACAGTGAACAATGATTCTTTGGCTGAAAAAACTATTGAAGTTGAAGCGCAAATAGGAAAACTTTATGTAGTTGCATCTGGATTGTCAAAAGAGCAAACCATTTTAGGTAAAGGGTTAAATAAAGTACGCTCTGGAGCAAAAATTAAACCTGTTCCAACACCTTTAGATAGCATAGTTAACTCATTCGATACGGTATTTAAATAATAAAGAAAATCATGTTACAAAAATTTATAGAGCGTCCGGTACTCTCTACAGTAATCTCTATTATCATAGTAATATTGGGGGTACTGTCATTAACACAACTACCGGTAACGCAATATCCTGATATAGCACCACCAACGGTGCAGGTTACTGCTTCTTATCCAGGAGCGAGTGCCGAAACAATTTTAGAAAGTGTTATTGTTCCTATAGAAGAACAAATAAACGGGGTAGAAGGAATGACTTATATGACTTCTACTGCAAGTAATACAGGTACAGCAAGTATTCAAGTTTTCTTTGAGCAAGGGTACGATCCAGATATTGCAGCGGTAAACGTACAAAATAGAGTTGCTAGAGCCAATGCATTATTGCCTTCAGAAGTTACAAGAGCAGGAGTTATTACTGCAAAGCAGCAAAACTCAGCACTTTTATATGCAGCTATATTTTCAACAAACCCAGAATATGATGATGTTTTTATTCAAAATTACTTGAATATAAACGTAAAACCAGAACTACAACGTGTTTCTGGAGTGGGAGCTGTAAATGTTTTTGGAGCAAAAGACTATTCGATGCGAGTATGGTTAGATCCAGCAAAAATGGCATCTTATAAGTTAGAACCTAGAGAAGTAATTGCAGCAATTAATGAACAAAGTTTAGAAGCAGCAGCTGGATCTTTAGGACAAAATTCAGGAGAATCTTTTGAGTATGTAATTAAATATAAAGGACGATACAAAACAGCAAAAGAATACGAAAATGTTGTTGTAAAGGCTTTAGGAAATGGACAATTTTTACGTGTTAAAGATGTAGCGAAAGTAGAATTAGATGCGTTTTCTTATTCATCATTATCACGTACAAATGGAAGCCCTGCACTTAACTTCGGAGTTTTTCAAACACCGGGGTCTAATGCACAAGAAATTATTGAAAATATTTATGTGAAATTAGAAGACCTAAAGAAAGATTTTCCAGAAGGACTAGATTATATTATTAATTACGATACCAATAAATTCTTAACAGCATCAGTAAACAAAGTAAAAAGCACCTTAATAGAAGCCTTTTTATTAGTATTTATTGTAGTGTTTATTTTCTTACAAGATTTTAAGTCTACCTTAATACCAGCAATAGCGGTTCCAGTATCAATTATTGGTACGTTCTTTTTCTTAAATCTATTTGGATATTCTATCAACCTATTAACCCTATTCGCTTTAATTTTAGCAATTGGAATTGTGGTAGACGATGCCATTGTGGTAGTAGAGGCGGTACATGCTAAACTGGAGGATGGAGCAGAAAGTGCTAAAAAAGCATCTATTTCTGCCATGAGTGAAATTAGTGGAGCGATTGTTTCTATTACATTGGTAATGATGGCGGTATTTGTGCCAATTACTTTTATACAAGGTCCATCAGGAGTGTTTTATGAGCAATTTGGGGTAACGCTAATGGTTGCTATCTTAATTTCTGCAGTAAACGCCTTAACATTAACACCAGCTTTAAGTGCATTGTTATTAAAACCACATAACGAAAATCATAAGAAAAAAGGCTTGTTACAACGTTTTTACGATGCCTTCAACGCAGGATTTAATGCAGTAACCAATAAATACACGCAGTCTCTAGGGTTTTTAGTAAAGCATAAATGGGTAACAGTAGGTATTTTAGGAGTAAGTGTTTTGGCAATTGTCTGGGCAAGTAATACGATACCTACAGGTTTTGTACCGTCAGAAGATAGAGGGGTAGTTTTTATGAATGCTGAATTACCAGCAGGTTCTTCATTAGATAGATCGTATGAAGTAACAGAAAAGCTATACGAGAGTATCAAAGGAATTGAAGGAATAAAAGGAGCATCATTTATTAGTGGAAGAAACTTTTTCTCAGGAGAAGGAAGTTCGTACGCAATGGGCTTTATTATTCTAGAAGACTGGAGTGAAAGAGAGAGTGATGCAGAGTCAGTGAAAAGTATAGTTGGTCAATTATTTGGTAAAGCAGCAACGATACCAGACGCGAATATCATTTTCTTTACACCACCAAGTGTTCCAGGTTTTGGTAGTGCTGATGGTTTTGAAATGCGATTATTAGATCGTGCTGCAAAACCGCTAACAGAAATGGATGCAACAGCAAAACAATTTGTTGGTTTGTTAAATCAACAGCCAGAAATAGCATTTGCTTCTAACTCTTTTGATACTGGATTCCCTCAGTTAGAATTAGATATCAATGTAGAAAGAGCTAAAGAAGCAGGAGTATCTACGAGTGCTATACTTTCAGCTTTACAAGGATATATTGGAGGTAATTACGCAGCAGATTTTAGTAGATTTGGAAAGCAATTTAGAGTTTTTGTACAGTCGTTACCTGAAGATAGAATAAATGAAGAAAGTTTAAACAGCATGTTTATAAAAACACCAAGTGGGGAAATGACACCAATTTCTCAATTTGTAAGCTTAGAACGTGTATATGGTCCGCAAACGGTAAATAGATTTAACTTATTTAACTCAGTTACTGTAAACGGAGGGGTAACTCCAGGGTATAGTTCAGGAGATGCAATTACCAAAATAAACACATTAGCAGAAAATAATTTACCAGAAGGGTATAGTGTTGCTTACTCAGGAATTACTAGGGAAGAAATAGCATCATCAGGACAATCTACCATTATTTTTATGATTAGTATTTTGTTTGTATATTTCTTATTAGCAGCTCAATATGAGAGTTACCTATTACCATTATCAGTAATTTTCTCGTTACCAATTGGGGTAGCAGGAGCATATTATACCACTTATTTAGCAGGATTAGAGAACAACATCTATTTCCAAATTGCCTTGATTATGTTATTAGGGCTGCTAGCTAAGAATGCGATTCTTATTGTAGAGTTCGCAATACAACGTCGTAAGCAAGGAAAAAGCTTATACGACTCTGCTATTGAGGGAGCAAAAGTACGTTTAAGACCTATTTTAATGACCTCGTTCGCCTTTATTCTTGGGTTATTGCCATTAGTATTAGCAAAAGGAGTAGGTGCTGAAGGAAATAACTCTATTGGAACTGGTGCTGCGGGAGGATTATTAATTGGTACTTTAATAGGGGTATTTGTTATTCCTGTACTATTTGTAGTATTCCAATGGTTGCAAGAAAAAGTATCAAGCAAACCAGCTGTTGTTGAAATTAAAGAAGATTAATTATGAAATTTATTTTAAATAAAACTTTGGTTGTAGTCGTAATGGCTACAACCTTACAAAGTTGTTTTGTTGCTAAGGATTATGCTCGTCCTGAGTTAAAAGAAACAGAACATTTGTATAGAACAGATAATTTGCCACAAGATAGTCTTTCAATGGCAGATGTGTCTTGGAAAGACATGTTTACTGATGCTCATTTAAAAAAATATATTGATGAAGGGCTTCAAAATAACCTAGATATTCGTGTAGCACTACAACAAATGGCAGCTGCTGAAGCTTATATGAAACAAGGTAAAGCAGGATATTTACCAAGTATAGGTATTGGGGCAAAAGCTACACACCAAGAACTTGCAAAAAACAGTCAATTCGGGTCTTTTTTTAATGGTAGTATAGATCAGTACGAAATTACAGGAAACCTGTCATGGGAAGCTGATATTTGGGGTAAGATACGTAGTAATAAACGAGCAGGAAAAGCAGGTTATTTACAAAGCGTAGCGGCGCATCAAGCTGTAAAAACACAATTAGTTTCTGCGATAACTTCAACATATTATCAGTTATTGGCTTTAGATG
The DNA here is from genome assembly GCF_003387615.1 of Tenacibaculum gallaicum. Classification (GTDB taxonomy): domain Bacteria; phylum Bacteroidota; class Bacteroidia; order Flavobacteriales; family Flavobacteriaceae; genus Polaribacter; species Polaribacter gallaicus. The sequence goes on from NZ_QUNS01000008.1 coordinate 107,760, forward strand.
CTCAATTAGAAGTCACTGAACAAACCATTGAAACGAGAGAAAGTAGTGTAACCACTATTAAAGCTCTTAAAGATGCTGGACAAGTAAATCAGGTTGCTGTTGATCAGAATATTGCGCAGTATAATAATGCAAAAGCACTAAAAGTAGATTTAGAAGCAGCTATTTTTAAAACAGAGAATACACTAAATTTATTATTAGGAAGAACATCAGTAGTTGTTGAAAGAAGCAAACTTTCAGAACAACAGTTGGATGAGGTAGTTAAAATAGGAGTTCCAGCAAAATTACTAAGAAACAGACCAGATATTATGGCTGCTGAGTATGGTTTAATTAATGCTTTTGAGATGACGAATGTTGCTAAAAGTAATTTTTATCCGTCTTTAACAGTAACCGCAACAGGTGGGTTTCAAAGTTTAGAACTTGATGAATTATTAAGTGCAAACTCTTTGTTTGCAAACATAATTGGAGGTTTAACACAACCTATTTTCAATCAAAGAAAAATTAAAACACAACATGAGGTGGCTAAAGCACAGCAAGAACAAGCATTATTAAGTTTTAAAAAGACCTTGCTAACCGCTGGAAATGAAGTTTCAAATGCACTTTTTGATTATAATGCGGAAACCGAAAAATTTGAATACAGACAAAATGAGGTTGAAGCTTTACGAAGAGCAGAAATGAACTCAGAAGAGTTGTTAAAAAATGGATATGCCAACTATTTAGACTTATTAACAGCAAGAGAAAGAGCTTTAAATGCTGAGTTAAATGTTATTAACAACAAATTAAATCAGTTGTTAAGTGTTGTAAACTTATATGAAGCATTAGGAGGCGGCTGGAAGTAAGAAGGTTATTATGAGTAATAGGGCAAAACTTATTAAAGTAGCCAAAGAAAAGTTTATAGCCTTTGGCAGTAAGCATACTACAATGGATGAAATAGCTGAGCTACTCGGAATTTCAAAAAAAACCATTTATGCTTGCTTCTCTTCAAAAGAAGAATTAATAATTGAAAGTATTAGGGAGCTAATAAATGAATTTAAGATTGATATAGAACCTATTCTCAAGTCTGAGAAACCAGCATTAAACAAAGTAATAGAAATATATGAAGTAGTTTTTAAGTATGTAGTAAAATTTAAACCTTCATTTATTTTTGGATTGAAAAAGTACTACCCTAATGCTTATAATGCCTACAAAGAAATTACAAAAGATGTTGTTTCCACAGATGTAATGAACCTATTAAAAGAAGCTAAAGAACAAGGAGAGATAAGGTCTAATGTAGATATTGAATTATTTAGTAAATTATATTTAAGTGGGTTAGAGAGCCGTTTGTTTGACTCTGATAATTTGTTTAGCAATTATTCAAAAGAAGTGTTGTTAGAATATATGATTGTTAATAATTTAAACTCTCTAAAACCGACTAAGTAAATACACAAGTTTTTGTGGTTTTTGATAAGAAGTGTCATGTAGTATGTTATCATCTCTACAAGGCACTTTTTGTTTTGAAAAAACGATTTATAGTTGGAAAAAGAAACAATATTTTTGACGTACTTTTGTGAAAAAGAAACAGAAATTGTTTAAAAATATAACTACATATTTATTGCTTAGCATTGTAACCCAGTTTTATAGTCAAGATAAAACAGGTTCACAACTTTTAAATACCCAAAAAAAAGCAGAAAGTTATTTAGAAAAATTACAAGAAAACTATACAGAAGGAAATTACAAGCTTCATAAAATCTATAGTGATTCTTTATACAATATTTCTAAAAAGAACAATCTAAAAGCTTTACAAGTAAAAGCAATGGTTAATCAAGCAATAAGCTTAAATATGCAAACAAAATATGTAGAAGGTATAGTACTGTATAAAAAAGCATTAATTATTGCTAAAACAGTACCAGAAAGCAGGCAGGTTGAAACTGTTGTATTAGTTAATTTAGGAAATATATACAATAATGTAGAGCTTTATGAAAAGAGTATAGAAACCATGAAGATGGTATTAAAGCAAGCGGCTTATACTAAGAAACCAAAGTTAATAAAAATGGCTGCATTGAATGGATTATCGATAAGTTATTCAGCTTTAAATAAAGAAGAAAAATCATTGCTATATGCTGAACAAGTAAGAGAAATAGGAGAAGAAACAGGCAATGAAAATATTATTTTAACATCATTAAACCATATTAGCAGTTCGTATTATAAATTAGGAGCATATCAAAAATCTATTGAAACAGCTAATAAAGCTAAAAAGTACAAGGCTTTTGAAAAAAACACTAGAGTAAAAGCATGGCTTCTAGTCAATTTAGGGGTTGCAAATTTAAAACTAGAGTTTTACAGTAAAGCAGAAAAATGCTTAAAACAAGCACTAAATATAGCTTCTGAAAAGAATATAGAAGAAATAGAAATGATATGTTATAAAAATCTTACCACAATATATCAAAAGCTAAACAAAACAACAGCTCATTTAAGTACAGAAAAGAAGTATAACAAGAGCCGAATAAGCTTTCTTAAGAATCAAAAAAAAGCTATAACAGAAGAACTAAAGGCAGAAATTAAAGCAAAAGAAGAAACTATTTCAGCACAAGAAGATACAGAAGCTTTACTCTCAGAGCAGCAAAAAACAACCTTGTGGTTTAGTGTGTTTTGCATGATTGGTTTAGGAGGGTTGTTTTGGATTTACATAAAAAAGAATGAGGAGAAAAATGCTGTTAAAGAAACAAAAGAGCAAGCAGAAAAAGTAATACAAGAAAAGTATAAAAACTCCTCATTATCAAAAGAAAATAGAAGCTCTTACAAACAAAAAATATTAAAGGAAATTGAAGAAGAAAAAATATACTTAAACCATAACTTAACACAAGCAAATTTTGCCGAAAAGTTATCATTAAGTAGTCATCATTTATCTGAAGTATTTTCGTTTGAATTTGATAAGAATTTTTATCAACTCATCAACTCATATCGAATTAAAGAAGCCAAGGAAATATTACAATTATCTACAAGCAAAGATTACAAAATACTTGCTGTTGCTTACGATTCTGGTTTCAAAAGCAAAACTACTTTTAACCGTGTGTTTAAAGAACAAACGGGTTATACTCCATCAGAGTACCGAAAAAAACTAATAAATTAGGTTCCACTCTTTAGAATGATACCTCTATAACATCAAACGGTTATATCTTGCGCCCTATTACTTAATATAAACGATATTATTAAGTAGTACTTAGCTATTATTTTTTATACATGAAGATTCAGTTTGAGTTGGTAATATTATCAAACAAACAAAAACATATTAAACCATTATGTAATTGTTGGGTAGTTTTTACTTCATGTGATATATAAAAAAAAGATGCTTGATTAAAATAGAAGGGTTAAAAATTATATTAAAAAGAATGAAGGAATTTATGTGTAAACTTTTAAGAAGTAGTTTAGTAGTACTTTTTTTTATTTTAAGCAGTCAGTTGTTTTCGCAGTCGTTCACATCTTTGTGGAACACGGCAAATATTAGTACAGGATCTTCTGGAGCTAATGAGATAAGAATACCAACTAATCCAGCTTATACTTATTCATACACCGTTGATTGGGGTGATGGAAATATTGACTCAAACGTAACAGGAGACATTACCCATACCTATGCCACACAAGGAACTTATACAATCAAGATAGATGGTACGTTTCCTGCAATCTATTTTAACAATGCTGGAGACGTTGACAAAATTATCGAGATCTTGTCTTGGGGTACTATTCAATGGCAAAGTATGGAAAATGCATTCTACGGATGTGAAAACCTAAATTTTGATGCCATAACTCCACCAGATTTAAGTCAAGTTACTAGTTTACGAAACACTTTTAAAGATTGTTCATTATTTAATGGTATTATGAATGGCTGGGATATGAGTACTATAACAGATATATCAGGGTTGTTTATGAATTGCGAAATTTTTAATAGGCCTTTAGATCAGTGGGACACTTCTAATGTAGTGGATATGTCTTACACTTTTTATGATGCAAGCAATTTCAATGAACCGTTAGATAACTGGAATACATCAGCGGTAACTACTTTAGAAAATTTTTTATACAGTGCACGTAAATTCAATCAAAATATTAATAACTGGAATGTGGCCAATGTTGTTAATATGGAAAGAGCCTTTTATTATACGAGTGCATATAATCAACCAATGAATAATTGGAACGTTAGTAACGTTACTAATATGATTGATACATTTAAAAGATCTAGTTTCAATAGGCCAATAGATAGTTGGAATGTTAGTAAGGTTACAACGATGAAAGGTATGTTTAGTCGATCTAACTTCAATCAGTCTTTAAGTACTTGGGATGTAAGTAGTGTTGTTAATATGTCTCAGATGTTTTTAAGTAATCGAACTTTTAACCAACCTATAGATAGTTGGAATGTTAGTAATGTTACTAATATGTCAGGTATGTTTGACGGATGGCTTGGAAGAACTGTTTTTAATCAACCTATAGGTAATTGGAATGTTAGTAATGTTACTGATATGAGTTATATGTTTAGAGATAATTCAGGCTTCAATCAAGGTATAGGTACTTGGAATGTTAGTAATGTTACTAATATAAGAGGAATGTTTGAAGGAGCTATTGTTTTTAATCAGGATATTAGCTTGTGGGATATTAGTAAAGTAACTAGTATGGAAAGTGTTTTTGAAAGAACGGAAGCTTTTAATCAACCTTTAAATACTTGGAATGTAGGTAATATTACTAGTATGCGTAGCACTTTTCAGAGAGCAGAAGCTTTTAATCAATCTTTAAGCAATTGGGATGTAAGTAATGTTACCAATTTTCAATATATGTTTGATAGAGCTACATCCTTTGGCCAAGATATAAGCGGTTGGCAAACAATAAATGCTAGAAACATGTCTTATATGTTCAATCAGGCTACCTCATTTAACCAAAACATAGGAGTCTGGGATATATCTAAGGTTACAAACATGACAAATATGTTGTCAAATAGTGGAACCTCTCAAGAAAACTATGACAATATTCTTATAGCTTGGAGTGCCCAAGCAGTTCAAACCAACGTTAACTTAGGGGCCACCAACCTTAATTATTGTGACGCTTTAAACCAAAGGCAAAATTTAATAGACAACAATGGGTGGGTTATAACAGGAGATATTGTTAACTGTTCTTATGTATTATGTACCCAAATAACAATGCCGCAAGCAGGAGATACACAAGTACCTGCAAACAGTGATATTCGTTGGAATTTAGTTCCTAATGCTACAGGGTATAGAATTAGTGTAAGAAGAGAAAATGGAGGAAGTACCCAGGTTATATATAATAATGAAGATGTAGGGAATGTAGTTGGTGTAGACTTTACGAATGAATTTGTAGCAGGAGATACCGTATATGTAACAGTTGTTCCTTATAACGATGAGGGGCCAGCTACAGGTTGCCAAGAAATTAGTTTTACGGTAATAGAAAGTTGGGTAAATAGTCCTGAAGCGTTCAAACTTACCTATGACACAAGTATACAATCGTCATTTACGACACCAACTAATCAATTAAAAATAGAAACAAATTCAGGTTATCCAGATTACCTTACTTACAATTATTCTATTGATTGGGGTGACGGACAGTATGATAACAATGTTACAGGAGATATTACCCATACATACCTTATCCCAGGTATTTATACAGTAAGCATTATTGGTGTTTTTCCTTCCCCAAAGCATGAAACTATTGGAGATTCTGACAAGTTATTATCTATAGATCAATGGGGTACTCAAGTTTGGGAAAGTATGCACGAAGCTTTTGAAAGTTGTGCAAATATGGAGTACAGTGCTACAGATATTCCTATTCTTAGTAATGTAACGGATATGGAGAGAATGTTTAGTTCATGTAGGAAATTTAATGGAAACATAAATAATTGGGATGTAAGTAATGTAACCAATATGCGTGGTATGTATAGTGGAACTTCAATTTATAATCAACCACTTAATAATTGGGATGTAAGTAATGTTACTAATATGAACTATATGTTTGGTAGTGCATCAGAATTTAATCAAGACATTGGAAATTGGAATACAGGAAATGTTACCAATATGGGAGGTATGTTTCAGAATGCAGAAGTATTTAATCAGAACCTTAATAATTGGAATGTTAGTAATGTTACCACTATGAGTAGCATGTTTGAAAGAGCAGAAGCTTTTAATCAACCTTTGAATAATTGGGATGTTACTAGTGTTACTGATATGTCTGAAATGTTTAATGGTTTTATTTCAAACATGGCTTTTAACCAAAATATAGATAATTGGGATGTAAGTAGTGTTACCGATATGTCTGAAATGTTTCAGAGGTGTGTTGATTTTGATCAGCCATTAAACTCTTGGAATGTAGGTTCTGTAATGAACATGACTTCTATGTTTGAAAGTGCAAATGTCTTTAATCAACCACTAGATAATTGGAATGTATCTAAGGTTACTAGTATGGAAAGTATGTTTCAGAGTGCTAGAGCTTTTAATCAAAATATAAACTCTTGGAATGTAACAAACGTAACGAACATGAGTTACATGTTTTACAATGCTCAAATGTTTAACAAGCCGTTAAATTCTTGGGATGTAAACTCAGTAGTTAACATGTCAGGTATGTTTCGAAGAGCTGAGGGATTTAATCAACCCTTAAATAACTGGGATGTAAGTGCTGTTGCTAATATGAGTCAAATGTTTCAAGACGCTATAGCTTTTAGTCAGCCATTAGATAGTTGGAATGTAAGTTCAGTTACGTTAATGCCTTCTATGTTTGAGAGTGCTACAGCTTTTAACCAAACTTTAGATAATTGGAATGCTTCTGTGGTAACAAACTTTGAAGCAATGTTTAAAAATGCAGAAATATTTAACCAACCTTTAGGAAACTGGAATACAGGCGAAGCACAAACAATGGCTGAAATGTTTTATGGAGCGTCTGCATTTAACCAAGATGTTAGTAATTGGAATGTTTCTTTTGTAACCACCATGCAAGAAATGTTTCGAGGAGCAACATCTTTTAATCAGTCATTAAACTCTTGGAATGTAGCATCTGTAACTAATATGGAAGGAATGTTTCAAAATGCAAATGCTTTTGATGGAACTATGGCAAGTTGGAATATTAGGAGAGTAACTACCATGAAAGATATGTTTAATGGAGCGACTAGCTTTAATCAACCTATTAATAATTGGAGGCCAACAGCAGTAACGAACATGGATAGAATGTTTCAAGGAGCAAGTTTGTTTAATCAGCCTTTAAATCAATGGTTGTTGAATACTGTATCAATGAATGGCATGTTTAATAATGCTATAGCCTTTAATCAAGATTTAGGTGATTGGAATATTAGCGGTGTAACAAATATGCAAAACATGTTAGATAATACTGCTCTTACTAGAGTAAATTACGATAATACGCTTATTGCATGGTCTGAACAAACGCTAACACCTGGAATAAATTTAGGAGCAAATACACTCCCATATTGTGATGCTGTAGAAGAAAGACAATCAATGATAGATAATTTTGGATGGTCTTTTACTGGTGATGTGTTAGACTGTCCTATTCCAGAGTGTACACAATTAACAGCTCCTTTACATGGAGAAACTGATGTTCCTGTAAACACAAATCTTATTTGGGAACCTGTTTTATACGCACGCGAATATGCTTTAACAATTAGAATTGAACCTTCTGGAACCGTAATAAGTGAAACTGTTGTAAACGCTACTACTTATGAGTTTACATCAGATTTTACAGGAGGAGAAACAGTTTATGTTACTATTGTGCCTTCAAACGAAAATGGAGATGCAGTAGGACCTTGTGTAGAAGAAAGCTTTACGGTGTCCACAACTCCATCAACAGTACCAAGTTGTAGCACTTTGACCTTGCCACTTGCTGGTAGTACAGATGTATCTGTTAGTACAGATTTAGAATGGGATGTTATAAGCAATGCAGATGGATACAGACTTACGGTAGGAACTACTTCAGGAGGAACAGATATTCTTAATAATATTGATGTAGGAAATAATACAGTATACAATTTACCAACAGATTTACCAGAAGACATCGATGTTTTTGTAACTATAATTCCTTATAACGACGAAGGAGAAGCAATAAGCTGTGGAGAGGAGTCTTTTAAAACAGAGCTTATTCCAGTGCCACCTACTTGTACAAGTTTAGTGAACCCTATAAATGGTTCAACGGGTGTTCCGTTAAATACTGATATTTCTTGGAGTGAAATTACAGAAGCAACAGGGTATTTAGTAAGTGTAGGAACTACTCAAGGAGGGATAGAGGTAGTGAATAGTATTGATGTAGGAAATACTACTTTGTATAGTTTTACTCATGACCTACAAGCAAATAGAATACATTATGTTCGTATAATTCCATATAATGATGTGGGAGATGGCATAGGTTGTGTAGAGGAAAGTTTTACTACGGGAGACACAGTTCTAAGTGCACCAAATTGTGCCACAATCACAGTTCCAAGCAACGGAGCAACGAATGTTAGCGTTAGTACAGGAATAAATTGGGATGCAGTAACTGATGCCGATGGATATTATATATCAATCGGAACAACTTCAGGCGGAACAGGTATTATAAACAATGAAGTAGTAACAGGAACGAGTTATACTTTAGCTAGTGATTTACCAGAGAACACGACAATTTACGTGTCAGTAACACCGTACAATTCGGTAGGAAATGCTGCAGGGTGTTCAGAGATTAGTTTTACTACGGAAATAGTATCAACCGCACCAAACTGTACCACAATCACAGTTCCAAGTAACGGAGCAACCAATGTAAGTGTTAATACAGGAATTAGTTGGGACGCAGTAACTGATGCCGATGGATATTACGTGTCAATTGGAACAACTTCAGATGGAACCGATATTGTAAACAATGAATCAGTAACAGGAACAACATACAATCCTACGAATAATTTACCAGAGAACACGACAATTTATGTGTCAGTAACACCGTACAATTCAGTAGGAAATGCAACAGGGTGTTCAGAGATTAGTTTTACTACGGAAATAGTATCAACAGCACCAAATTGTACCATAATCACAGCTCCAAGCAACGGAGCAACGAATGTTAGTGTTAGTACAGGAATAAATTGGGACGCAGTAACTGATGCCGATGGATATTATATATCAATCGGAACAACTTCAGGCGGAACCGATATTATAAACAATGAAGTAGTAATAGGAACGAGTTATACTTTAGCTAGTGATTTACCAGAGAACACGACAATTTACGTGTCAGTAACACCGTACAATTCGGTAGGGAATGCTACGGGGTGTTCAGAGATTAGTTTTACTACGGAAATAGTATCAACAGCACCAAATTGTACCACAATCACAGTTCCAAGCAACGGAGCAACAGATGTTAGCGTTAGTACAGGAATAAATTGGGACGCAGTAATTGATGCCGATGGATATTATATATCAATCGGAACAACTTCAGGCGGAATAGATATCATAAACAATGAAGTAGTAACAGGAACGAGTTATACTTTAGCTAGTGATTTACCAGAGAACACGACAATTTACATGTCAGTGATTCCATACAATTCAGTAGGGAATGCTACGGGGTGTTCAGAAATTAGTTTTACAACAGAAATGGTATCAACAGTACCAAACTGTACTACTATTACAACTCCAAGTGATGGAGAAACTAATGTAGCAGTCGATACAGATATTACTTGGAATACTGTCTCTGATGCAGATGGGTATTATATATCGATTGGAACAACTTCAGGCGGAACCGATATTGTTAACAATGAATCAGTAACAGGAACAACATACAACCCTACGAGCAATTTTCCAGAAAACACAACAATTTATGTATCAGTATTACCATATAAGTCGGGGGGCTTAGCAACGGGCTGTGGTGAAGTTCGTTTTACCACAGAAACCGTTGCAATTATACCTAATTGTACTACGATTACTGTTCCAACCAATAGAGAAACAAGCGTAAGTGTTAATACAGGAATTAGTTGGGACGCAGTGGCAGATGTAGATGGGTATTATATATCGATTGGAACTACTTCAGGCGGAATAGATATTGTAAACAATGAATCAGTAACAGGAACAACTTACAACCCTACGAGCGATTTTCCAGAGAACACAACAATTTATGTATTAGTGATACCGTACAATTCAGTGGGGAATACTATGGGATGTTCAGAAATTAGTTTTACAACAGAAGTAGGTTCAATAGGAAAAACCAAATATGGTTTTTCTCCAAACGATGATGGGGTAAATGACTTTTGGGAAATAAAAGGAATTGAAGAACATCCTAACAATACCGTAACTATTTTTAATAGATGGGGAGATATGGTATTTCAGACAAAAGAATATGATAATCAATTTAATGTTTTTAGAGGAGTTGCCAATAAGTTAACAAGTATGGGAGGTGATAAGTTACCATCTGGAACATATTTTTTCAGTATAAAAATTTCAACAGAAGGGAAATCAAAAGAAACAAAAGGGTTTTTAGTTTTAAAAAGATAGAATGAAAGAGATAAGGAACTATATTTTACCATTTATTTTTATGATGGTATTTCAAAATAATTGGGGACAACAAACTGCTTTATACCCAGAATATAATTATAATCCGTTTATTATAAACTCAGCGTATGCAGGAATGTCTGAAGGGGCAGAAATTACACTGAGTAATTATGGCTATATAAATAGTATTGAAGGAAGTCCAAAAACATTGTCATTAAGCTTTCACACTCCCATTGCTAGAAAAAAAATGGGAGTAGGGGGAGCCATTTCAAGAGATAAAATAGGGGTGAGTACTTATACAAATGCATATGTAGCTTACTCGTACAAAATATTTTTTGATACAGAAATTGATAGACCATATTGGCAGCATTATAACGAACATGTAATATCGTTTGGCTTAACAGCAGGAGTTCAGCAGTTTCAAGAAAATTTACTAGAGTTAGGTATTACAGATGACATAAAATTTTCTGAAAATATGAATGTAACAGTACCAACAGTAGGTATTGGGTTTTTATATAACCATGCAGATTTTTATGCTGGAGTTTCGTTGCCAAATCTTTTAGGGGATAAACTAGCATCTAGAGACGATTTAAATATATCAAATCCTGTTTATGGTTATTTCGGGTATCGCTTTTTTACCAATCGATTTGAGGAAGTTATGATTAAACCTAGTGTTTTTTTAAAATATGAAGGAGGAGCACCAATGCAAGCTGATGTAAATGTGGCTGTGAACTATAAAAATAAGTTCGAAATAGGTACTGGTTACCGAAGTAGTTCATCAATTAATTTTTTAGCGGGTATTTATGCTCTAAAAAACTTAAAATTTGTGTACTTCTATAATGCAGGATTTGGTGACTCTGTGTTAGGAAATAGCCATGGTATTGTTCTTTCGTATGTCTTTGGAAAAAAACGCAGGTACTAAAGTTAATATAGAGTTATCTAAAACTCCAATTTTTATAATTAGCAGAAGCTTCTAATTGATTTTCAATGTTATCAGGTAATTCAGGAAAAAAATCGATACCCGTTTTTTGTTCTAAATTATCAATAGAAACAACAAAATCAGATAGCGGCTTATTGCTTTCCCTATGAGGAAGTAAGAAAGCAATGGCTTTAATTTCGGGTTGAGTATAATCTAGTAAAACTTTATAAAAATAGTTAGGGACACTTACCTTTTCTTTTCCAATGGTTTTTAAATTAGACTCTAAAACACCACCGGTAACAACATACAAACGATTATATTTTTTAGCCCAATAACGAGTTTTCTGCTCTAATTTGTTCCAAATTCCAGCATTAAATTCGTGGTTTTGCGGAGAAATATTTGAAGTATAAAAAGTTTCATCATGAGCACTTTTAGAAGCACGTCTATCACCAGCAGGACATAAATGCCCTTTGTCGTAACCAGATCTTTTATAATTTCTCCAATCAGCAGATTTTGTCTTCACCTTAGGGTCTACAATAAAAAACGGACGCTTACGATTGATGTAAACAATATCACCCTTATCTAAAGGGTAGGCAACCCATTCGGCTTGCTCGTGTTTTTCGCTATATGATAACTGGTAGCCATTATGCTTTATAATGACCCCAGTTGTTGAGGTAGGAAAGTAGTTGAAGTTATCGATTTCATTACTGGTTGTTTTTGTCGTAGGTTGAGAAGAGCTCTTAGCTTCTTCTTTTTGTTGTAACCAATACCCTACAAGTAAAGCAATAATGGTAATAACGACCTTTATTTTCCTTGAAGTACTCATTTAATTACTTAATGCAATCTCTTTAAAATTTTCAGTTTTTTCAACTTCGTTAAAAATCTCTTGAAATTTAACAGGAGGTACTGTTAGTTTACGTTTCACTAAATCTAACCAAGCACCATAAACAGTAATTATAGCAGATAGTTTACCAGCTTCATTAAAAACTTCATGTTGAATTTTCCAACGTTCACCTTTTCCAGATAAACCGGTAACTTTTAGGTTTACAGTTATATCTTCACCCATGTGAATTTCACGTAAAAACTTGGTGTTTTCTTCAAATAAAATAGGACCTACACTTTCCTTTGTAAAATCTTTAACTGTTATATTATGCTCTTTAAAAAAACGCAAACGTAATTCAGCAGCGTAATCATTATATGCGGTATGACGCATGTGTATGTTGGCATCAAAATCTGCCCATCGTGTTTTAAACTCAACACTAAAACTCATATCAAAAAATTTAAGAAAGCGAATTTACAAATTTTATGCTTTCACATCTAAAGCATCACGAAGTGTATTTCCAATTAACATAAACGCCATTACCAAACTCATAATAGCAATTCCGGGAATAAGAGCTAAATAAGGTTTTCCAAGAATAATGTAATTATAATGATTTTTAATCATAGCACCCCAAGAAGGAGTAGGAGGTTGTGCTCCAATACCTAAAAAACTCAACCCGCTTTCAATTAAAATAGCAGCTGCAAAATTTGCGGCGGAAATTACAATGATAGGAGCTAAAATATTAGGTAAAATATGTTTGAAAATAATTCTAAAATCAGAGAAGCCTAAAGCTTTGGCGGCTTCAACATATTGTTGTTGTTTGGTAGTAATTACTTGACCTCTAACCACACGTGCAACTTCTACCCACATTGTTAATCCCACCGCAATAAAAACCTGCCAAAAGCCTTTGCCTAAAGCTAAAGTGATGGCAATAACGAGTAAAAGTGTTGGAATAGACCAAGTAATATTGATAATCCACATAATGAAATTATCAATCTTTCCACCAAAATAACCAGCAATGGCTCCAATAGGAATTCCTATCAAAAGTGAAATAAAAACAGCAATAAATCCAATAAAAAATGAAATTCTAGCACCAATTAATAATCTACTTAATAAATCACGACCATATTTATCGGTTCCTAAATAAAATGTTTTTTGTTGAATGTACTTTTCATAGGAAGTAGGAAATTCTTTGGGCAGCCCATCAGCATATTTGATAATTTCTAACTGATTGTTTTTAACAGAAAAGGACTTTATGGGTGTTTCTGTTGCTGAATATTGTTTTCCACGCATAAAAACAGAAAACCATGATTGTTCATTTTTAATTTTAGAAGGAATACTAAGCATTTGCATTGAAAAACCTGGAGCTTTAGAGTGAATTTCTAAATGCATTTGATTGGCAGAATTACTGTTATCAGGAGCTAAAACATAGCAAAAAATAGCAATGAATCCGCATAAAACAATATACCAAAAACTAAACATACCTGTTTTACTACGTTTAAATTTTTGAATGGCTATTTGCCACAAAGATGTACCTGCGTTATTGTTCACTCTTTTTTGTTTCTTTCAAGTTAGTGATATCAATACTTGACGGATTTTGAAAAACCTCTAGGTCAAAATATTTTACAGAAGCTAAAATATGATCAAAAATGTTCGCCATAACACGCTCATAATCTACCCAATTTTTTTCTCTACTAAACGCATAAATTTCTAGCGGAATTCCGTTAGGAGTAGGCTCTAACTGACGAGACATTAATAACATATCTTGATTAATTTTTGGATGATTTTGAATATATTTATCTAAATAAATTCTAAAAGTCCCAAAATTAGTGAGGTTTCTACCATTTAGTATAACTGATTTATCAACATTATTCTCGTTATTATATTTTTTAACCTCTTTGCTACTTTCTTCTATATAGTCAGAAATTAATTCAATTTTCTTAAAACGTTCAATATCTTCATCAGTAAGAAAATGAATACTATTTATTTTAATTAAAATAGATCGTTTTATACGTCTACCACCTGAAGTATTCATTGTTCTCCAGTTCTTAAAAGAATCGGAGGTTAAATAATAAGTAGGGATACTAGATATTGTATTGTCAAAGTTTCTAATGATTACTGATGTAAGGTTGATTTCAACCACATCACCATCGGCACCATATTTTTCCATTGTAATCCAATCTCCAATTCTAACAGTGTCGTTTACAGCTACCTGAATACTTGATACAAAACCAAGAATGGTGTCTTTAAAAATTAATAATAAGACTGCTGAAAAAGCTCCTAATGCTGTTAAAAACCGAATTAAAGGCTTTCCTGTTAAAACAGAAAAAGATAAAATAATACCTATAATCCAAAAGACTACCATGAAAATTTGCACGTAACTTTCTAATGGTTTGTCTTTAAAAGCGTCAATAGTTCGTAAAAAATCTTTAATACTAAGTAAAATACTTTTTAAAAACCAAATAATAGAGAATATGATACCAATATTAATAATACGTTCTGCATATAAAAGAAGGTGAGGGAAATCTACTAGAATACCTTTTAGTGAATTAAAAACTATAATAAGAATAACAATTCTTGATAGACTTAAAAAAGCTTTGTTTTTAATAAGCATGTCATCAAAACTAGTTGATGTTTTTGCTGCCATTTTATGAATAGTTTTTTTACCAACATATCTGAATATTTTAAACAATATATAACCTAAAATTCCAAAAATAATCAGATTAGCAAATAAATTTAGATAAATGGCAAGTGTTTCTGAAAGAGAAAAATGCTCTTTAAAAATTCTATAAAAAAACTTGTTTAACATAGTAGTATTAGTTTAAAATCCTGTGATTTCTTCTCCCATTTTTAAGTCGAATTTTTTTCTAAACCAATATACAATAGCATACAAAACAGGAGTGTCGAGAGCTGCTATAATGATTTTGAATAAAAAACCGCTAAGTAAAAGGCTGCCAAAAATACTCCAAGGAAGTATTTTAAAAGAACTCAATAAAAATAATACGGTAAAAGTATCTATAAATTGTGATAAAAATGTAGAAAAATTATTACGAAGCCATAAATGTTTTCCTTTCGTTAGTTTTTTCCAAAAATGAAAAATACGAATGTCTATAAATTGAGCAGCCAAATAAGCTAACATAGAAGCTAATACTGCCAAAGGAGAAAGTCCAAAAACTTTTGTAAAAGTTTTGTTACCAATAGGAGAGCTGTCAATTGCAGGAGCGTAATCAGCAACTAGAATAATTAACATAGAAAAAAAGGAAGCAAAAATACCCGCTACAACAACTTGATTCGCTTTTTTCTTACCATAAATTTCAGAAAGAATATCTGTAATTAAAAAAGTAATAGGGTAAGGAAGTATTCCAACAGATACTTCAAAACGAAATAAATTAAAAGGTTCCCAATAAAAAAATTTCTGAAAAATTAGGTTTGAAGTTACTAAAGAGGCTATAAATAACGAAGCTAAAACTAGGTAAATAAGTTGCGCTTGAGATTTTTGTTGTACAGTCATAAAACGAAGATAGTAATTTTAAAAGTTGTATGTTTGCAGGGTTAAATAAAGAACAAAACAAACAAATGAAAGCGTATATTTTTCCAGGTCAAGGAGCACAATTTACAGGGATGGGATTAGACTTATATGAAAATTCTCCATTAGCTCAAGAACTTTTTGAAAAAGCAAATAATATATTAGGGTTTAGTATTACCGACGTAATGTTTGAAGGTACTGCTGAAGAATTAAAACAAACTAAAGTAACACAACCAGCTATTTTTTTACACTCGGTAATTTTAGCAAAGGTTTTAGGAGATGATTTTAAACCAGAAATGGTTGCAGGTCATTCTTTAGGAGAATTATCAGCATTAGTAGCGAATGGTGTATTGTCTTTTGAAGATGGATTAAAATTAGTTTCAAAACGTGCTTTAGCAATGCAAAAAGCATGTGAAATTCAACCATCTACTATGGCTGCTGTGTTAGGATTAGAAGATGCTGTAGTTGAAGAAGTTTGTGCTTCAATTGATGGAGTAGTAGTGGCAGCAAATTATAACTGTCCAGGGCAGTTAGTAATTTCAGGTGAAGTTGAAGCAGTTGAACAAGCTTGTGAAGTATTAAAAGAAAAAGGCGCAAAAAGAGCGCTACTTTTACCTGTAGGAGGAGCATTTCATTCACCTATGATGGAGCCAGCTCGTGAAGAATTAGCAGCGGCTATTGAAGAAACTACATTTAACGAACCTACTTGTCCAGTATACCAAAATGTAGTGGCAAAAGCAGTAACTACTCCTGCTGAAATTAAAGAAAATTTAATAGCACAATTAACAGCTCCTGTAAGATGGACTCAATGTGTACAAGCAATGATTACTGATGGAGGTGCTGAGTTTGTTGAAGTTGGTCCAGGAAAAGTATTACAAGGGTTAATGCGTAAGATTGATAGAAGTGTAGCTGCTAGTGGCGCTTCTTTAGCATAAATAGTAGATACAAAAAATATAATATAGAAAATCCCGCTCTTTATGGAGCGGGATTTTTGTTTCGTGAAAAAGAGAACTATTATTATTATCTAGCTAAGACACAATCCTCGCAGTCTTTAACTTCACCATAATAGGTTTCTCTGTATTTGTGTACCGTTTCTAACGGTATAATGTTTAAAAACATTTTTTTTATGTAAGTAACATTAGTATGTAGCTTACCCATTTTTTTTGAAAATCGTTTTTCTAAACGTGTTTCTCTCTTAATTTGAATCAATTTCATTATTCTATTATCATTAAATTAGGGTACAAAGCTAAAAAGCTTAAAGCGTGATGTCAATTAATAAACGTTAAAACCTTAAAAATCAACTAATAAATATGTGTTCTTAAATAAGGTGTGTATTATTTTAAGAATATGATAATATGTAGTGGGAATAAATTACAAATTAGAGGCTTAAAAATCCTGTTTTTTTATAAGAAATTATTAATTTCTTATGCCTAAAGTTTCAACTATTTGTGTTTTCTTCGGAGTTAAAAGAATTAAATAAATCAATAAGATTACTCCTAATAGTAAAAAATCTGGTTTTAAAATTAAAATCAAAAAACAAGCTCCTTCAATAATAGCCCATCTAGCTATAGAAGCAGACTGATAAATCGCAAGCTTTTCTTCATTACTAGCATCTTTTTGTACCTTTCTCAACATGTTTTTAAACATAAAGTTACTAGCAACATAAGCTATCGCTGGAATAAAAGCATATAATAACGATGAGTTATCAATAACCATGTTGAACATAATCTTGAAATCACCCAAAATTGTAAAAGCAAGAGTAACTCCAGCAACTAAAGCAAGGTGAATAATTTTTAACGTTTTAATTTTTTGATCCATTACTAAACTTATTTAATGGTGATTGTAATGTTATCTTCATTTTTCCATGTACCATTTTCTAAAGTAATCAAGCCAAATTCAGGGTGAATATATTTATTACCTAATTCAAAATTGTGATTTAAACCATTAATGTATTCAGGAACACATATTTCATGACCATTGGCATCATAAGGTTCGTAACCATCATCACACCTATCTTTATCACAACTAATAGAAATTAAGCTCAAGATTAATAAAGGAAATAAAAATTTGTTTTTCATAGTTGTTATTTAAATTTTGAAGTAGAGTAAAGTTTTTATTAGTTATTGTTTAAACCTTATTGAATTGAGAGTTTTCTCTAATTCTTTTTTTTTGATAATGTGTTGTGTATGAAAGAATTAAGCTTATAGAAAAACCATTTTTAATTATTGAATAATAACTTTGTTTAATGTTAAGGTTACCTTTATTTAAGTCTAAATTCATTCTGTAAAAATCCTGATTGTTAATCATTACTTTTTCAAATTCGGAATCAATATTGTTGTATTCGATTTGAGATTTTTTAAGGAAATTTCGTGAATGAAATAAATAATCAGCTCCATTTTTTATACCAGGAGAAGATTTTAAGTTTTCTGCAATGACCATAAAGCCTGGGTTGTAATCTACAGGAGCTCCTGGTTCATGTTTAAATAATGTTAGTAAATATGCTGAATTAATTTCAGACGCTTTAATCGTTGCTTTTAGATTTTTATTATCGCCGGAAACTAAATCTTTACTTTTTTCAATTAAGTTTTCTGTAGTTTTTTTATCAAGAACAAACCACTTATTTGGAATTGATATTTCTAAATTAAAAAAAGAATTACTGTATATGTCATTCTCTATTTTACCATAATCAAAACTATCATAAGTTTGATTAATATTACAGTTTGTTAATGTTGTAATAATAAAAAGAAGAAGAATAAATTTATTTTTCATAGCTATATTTTTTGTGTTAGATGAAGTCATTCACAGTTTTAGTAATAAAAGCTAATTGCTCTTGATCTAACTCTGTATGCATTGGTAATGAAATAACTTCGTCAATTAATTGATTAGTTACAGTAAAGTTTTCTTCATTATACCTTTCATCTTGATATGCTTTTTGCGCATGTAACGGAACAGGATAATAAATTGCATTAGGAATTCCGTTATCTAACAAATGTTGATGTAGTTCATTACGTTTTCCGTTGGTAATTCTCAATGTATATTGATGAAAAACATGCGTAGTAAAATCACTTATAGTTGGTGTTATAATACTAGGGTTGTTAGCAAATGCAGAAGAATAATATTCCGCAGCTTTTCTACGTGCATCACAATAGCTATCTAATAAAGGTAACTTAGTTTTTAATACAGCTGCTTGAATAGAGTCTAAACGAGAGTTTACTCCAACTACGTCATGGTAGTAACGTTTGTACATTCCATGGTTAACCATTCCGCGAAGCGTATGAGCTAATTCATCATCATTAGTAAAAATAGCACCACCATCACCATAACATCCTAAGTTTTTAGAAGGGAAGAAAGAAGTTGTTCCCACATCTCCAATAGTTCCAGCTTTTTTCTTAGTTCCATTTTTAAAAGTATAATCTGCTCCAATAGCTTGGGCATTATCTTCAATAACAAATAAGTTATGTGCTGCTGCAACCTCTAAAATAGCTTCCATATTAGCACATTGACCAAACAAATGTACAGGAACAATCGCTTTTGTTTTAGGCGTAATAGCCTTTTTCAAAGCTTCAATGTCAATATTAAAAGTATCTGGTTCAACATCAACTAAAACAGGAGTTAACTTTAATAATCCAATCACCTCAACAGTTGCAGCAAATGTAAAATCAGCAGTAATTATTTCATCTCCTTGCTCCAAACCTAAGCCCATCATGGCTATTTGCAAAGCATCGGTACCATTAGCACATGGAATTACATGCTTAACGCCTAAATAGTTTTCTAAATCAACTTGGAAATCACGAACATACGGCCCATTAATATATGCTGAAGAATTTAGAATTTCTTGAATTGAAGTATCAACTGTATTTTTTATTTTTTGATATTGACCTTGTAAGTCAACCATTTGAATTTTTCTCATTTTGACATGATTTTATAATCATCAAAAATACAAACTATCTTTCATTGTTTCGAGTCTTTAAAGAAAATAATAAGAGTTATAATTGTATGTTTTGTATAAGTGTTATACAATATGTTTAATAATGGAGTATAAAGCAACAAAGGTTGAATATTGTCGTTTTGTACAAAAGAGCAACTAAGGTTAAGTAATACTTAATGAAAGAATCTAAACGTAAAATAGCTTTTAAGGTTTTAATAGGTTATGCTACCCTAGCGGTTTTAGCAGTTATTTCAGGAATTCTGTTGTTTTCTGAAATAAAAACATATATAGAAATACAAAAGCAAGGAGTTTCTGATAGAAATAATATTATCCAAACTGGAGGGTTAATTGCTGATATATATGAAAATGAAAATTTAGGGAGAGCTGCTATTCAGTTGAACTCTTATAAACGATATAATGAGTATGTAACAGAGAATAAGTTGTTATTAAAAAAAATTGATTCACTTAACTTTATAGCAAAAGACGTATCAAAAACATCTATTTTAGATAGTATTAAGTTAGTTTTAAATAAAAAGAGAAAAAACATAACCAGTTTAAGAAGGTTAAACCAAAGAAATGCTTCAGAAAAATCAATCAATGAAGCTATAGACAAGTTAGGATCTATAGACTCACTACTCGGGAAAGGTTCAGTAAAAGACCTTGTTGATAACCCAGAAGTTTTTAATAAAAAAACAGGGCTAAGTTTAGAGAGATACTTAAAATTATTTGATAAGGAAGATGAAGAAAAGCCAGTTAATGCTGAAGAACAGAAGCAAATAGACTCTTTAGTTTCCGCTTCTAAAGAAATACTTCAAAAAGCACAAAGAGAAACAAGCACTAAGCGAAGGTTTTTACGGATAAAAGAAAGGGAACTAATTGAAAATGATATCACAATTTCAAGAAAGTTACGGGAGGTTTTAAGTGTACTGGAAAGAGATGTTATTTTTAACGCGAACCAAGCTCATAAAAAACATGAAGAAACACTTGGACGTAGTAGAAACATAATTCTATTTGCTACAGGGGTTGGCTTTATTATAATTGTACTTTTCTCAATTATAATTTTAAATGATTTTTGGAGGAGTCAACATTATAGGCAAGAATTAGAAAGTGCGAATGCAGTAACCTCATCACTTTTAAAAAGCAGGGAACAACTAATATCTATGGTGAGTCATGATTTAAGAACCCCTTTAAGCACAATTACCGGTTTTAGCGAATTATTACAAAAATCAATCGCAAATACTAAAGAGAAAAATTATGTGGTGCATATACAAAATGCATCAGTGTATATGGGGCAGCTTGTAGGCGATCTTTTAGAATTTTCTAAATTAGAGAACAGTAAAATAACCATTGAAGCTATCCCTTTTGATTTAAAGAGAAATATAGAAGAAGTAGCTAATAGTGCTAAAAATCTTGTTCAGAACAAGCCAATTTCGGTAAATGTAAATCATGACGAAAAACTAAATTCATTAATTATTAGCGATCCTTTTAGAATAAAACAGATACTATATAATTTAGTAACTAATGCATGTAAGTTTACAAAAGAAGGCTCAATAACAATAAAGAGTAGATTAAGAAGCGTAAAAGAAAAAAAATATATAGAAATCACAGTAATTGATACAGGAGTTGGAATAGGACAAGATGAACAAGAAAAAGTTTTTAAAGAATTTACGCAAGCACATGAAAAAGAGAACGGACAAAATGGGTTTGGATTAGGTTTGACCATTTCTAGAAGATTAGCAGAGCTTTTAGGCGGATCTTTAACTTTACAAAGTAGTTTAGGAAAAGGTAGTGCATTTTCATTGTTTGTGCCGATCACCTTTGCTGAAGGAAAATCAAATAAAAAAGGAATAAGCCCACAAAATGTAAACCTTAATATTCATGCTGTAGTGGTAGAAGATGATACTTCTTTGAGGGCGCTTTTAAAAAATGTTTTAGAAGGACTAGGAGTAACGGTAACTTCTTTTAGTAATGCGCAAGAAGCACTAAATAAAATAGATAATATTACGTATGATTTAGTTTTAACTGATATACAGCTTCCAAAAATGAACGGTATTCATTTTATGGAAACCTTAAAAAAACACAACTCTTATAAAGGTCAGCCTATTATAGCAATGACTGGAAGAGCAAATTTATCGGAAAGTGAATATGTTAAAAATGGTTTTTCAGATGCTATAATTAAACCGTTTCACTCTAAAAGATTGAAAGAAATTTTACAGCGATTTTTTGAATTTAAAATTCAAGATAAAGATGTAGTTATTACTCACATTGATAATAAAAGAACAAGTAGCTTTGATATTACCTCTTTGAAAATATTTTTGAACAATGATGAGGCAGAGGTAAAGAAAACATTAAAATCCTTTTTAAAAGACACTGAGGATAATTTATTGTTGTTAAAGGAATTTGTAAAGAAAGATGATTTACAAGGGGTTAACAATGTTAGTCATAAAATGTTGGGAATGTTCAAGCAGTTAAAAGCTACTAAATTAATCACTTTTTTAGAGAAGTTTGAGGTGGATAAAGAAATAAATAAAGCCTCATGGAAAGATTTTGAAAAAGAATTAGGTGTCTTTTTAATAGAAGTAAAAGAGTATCTTAACTAATCTTATGTTCTTTTAATTTATTATATAGGGTTTTTCTGGTGATATTTAAAAGTTTTGCCGCCTTGGTTTTGTTGTTTCCAGCCTCATGTAAAGCTCGAATGATGAGTTTTTTTTCATTTTCTTTCGTAGAAAATTCATTAGGCAAACTGTATTGGTTATCAGTGTTTTTTAGCTCTTCAGGTAAAACTTCTTTTTCTATAATTTCAGTCTGAGATAAAAGTGTAGCTCTTTTGATAACATTAGATAGTTCTCGTAAGTTTCCAGGCCAATTATATTGTTGAAATAAAGCTACTACTTCTTGAGAAAATCCAGCAATTGATTTATTAAGTTGTGTGTTAGCTTTCTCTAAAAAGAAGTCTGCATAAAGAATTAAATCATCTTTTCTGTCTTTTAGGCTAGGAACTTTGATGGAGAACTCATTTAAACGATGGTATAAATCTTCTCTAAAATTACCTTTTTCAACAGCTAACAATAAATCTTCATTAGTAGCTGTAATTAAACGAATATCTACCATAATTTCCTTACTACTTCCAACAGGTTTAATCTTTCTTTCTTGTAAAGCTCGTAAAAGTTGTACCTGACTTTCGTAGTTTAAGTTTCCTACTTCATCTAAAAAAAGAGTGCCTCCATTCGCTGCTTCAAAATGTCCTATTTTATCATTTATAGCGCCAGTAAAAGACCCTTTTTGATGTCCAAAAAACTCGCTTGAAGCAATTTCTTTAGGTATGGCACCACAATCTACTGCAATAAAAGGCTTGTCTTTACGTAAGCTTTGAGTGTGAATTGTGCTAGCAACCACTTCTTTACCTGTACCACTTTCGCCTGTAATGAGAACAGACATATCAGTTGGAGCTACTAGATGAATATGTTCATATAGGCTTTTAGAAGCTGCGCTTATACCAGAAACAATGTTAGAGCTTGAAACCTTTTTGTCTTCTTTTTTTGTTTCAGTAATCTGTTCATTTTTAACCTCAAGAGCGTTGCTGATTACTTCTAAAACTTCATCAGGATTAAAAGGTTTAGAAATATAATCAAAAGCTCCTTGTTTCATTGCTTGCACTGCTGTTGAAACCTCAGCATAACTGGTCATTAAAACAACAGGAATGTTACTATCTGTATTTTTACTTTGTTTTAATAAATCAATACCGTTTCCATCTGGAAGGCGTAAATCAGTAAAAATTAAATTATAAGAATGTTTTTTTAAAAGAGCGGAAGCATTTTTAATGGTATAGCTAACCTCTACAGTATACTGATGTCGTTCTAAGAAATGTTTTAACATATTAGAAAAAGTAACATCGTCTTCTACTAGTAAAATCTTTTTCATAAAAAAATGTTTATTCTAAATTGTTTGTGTGATATAAACTCTCTGTAAAAATAAAAAGAGCGTTTTACATGAAAACGCTCTTTTGTCAATAAAATTGAGGGGGAAATAAAAAAATTACTTTTTTGTGTTGCTAACTTCTTTTTCGTCTAGCAAATTACCTTCTTTGTCAGTATAAATGGTCTTACTTACTTTTTCTGCGCTAATTTCTAATTTGTACTGCTCTTTTTCGTTTACAAAAGCTTTGCTTACTGTAGCTTTTGGGAAACTTTCTTTAATAGAGTTTACCAATGCTGCTGGTAATTTATCTAAAGAAATTTCTTGGAACCCATCTGCTACAACTGTATGAACAGGGGTAATAGGAGAAATAGTATTGTTAACTGTTGCGTAAGTTGAAACACCTGCTAAGATTGCTACTGCTAAGATTAATTTTTTCATGATATTAAGTTTTTAAGTTATAATTATTTATTGTTGTAATACTATAAGGGAAATTATGTACGGATTATTTTACTTCTTTTGCGTCTAACCAATTCCCTTCTTTGTCAGCAAAAAGAGTTTTACTTTCGTTCTCTACACTAATTTCTAATTTGTACTGCTCTTTTTCGTTTACAAAAGCTTTACTTAATTTACCTTTAGGAAAACTCTCTTTAACAGATTTTGCTACCGCTGCAGGTAACTTATCTAAAGAAATTTCTTGAAAACCGTTCTCTACAACTGTGTGAACTGGAGTGATAGGAGAAGTAGTAGTGTTTGCTGTTGCATAACTTGAAGCTCCTGCTAAAATTGCTGCTGCTAAAATTAATTTTTTCATGATATTAAGTTTTTTAATTAACGATTATTTTATTGTTTGCTTGTTGTATTGAAATAAATATGCCATCAATCTTTATTAAATCAATGTTTTGGGTTAATGTATTGATATGTAATGTGTTGTTTTGTTTTTGGGTTTGAGAGAGTGCTAATTTTATGTGTAAAAAGTGTGTAATAAAAGAATAAAAGTGTGTAAAAATTACACTATTTACCCAGAAGAGGAACAACAAATAAATCTGTTATCTTTGAAAAAAATCATCCCTAATGAAGTTATTTAAAAAGTCTTTAAAAATTGTTCTATTGTTTTTGGTGCTATTCTGTGTTGGAGTTTGGTTATTCACAAAAACCTTACACCCTACGTATAAAGGAGAATTACAGTTAGCAAACATTTCCAATGAAGTTACGGTGTATTATGATGAAGTAGGAGTGCCACATATCAATGCGCAAAATCAACTAGATGCTTATACTGCTTTAGGATACGTGCATGCTCAAGACCGATTGTGGCAAATGGAACTGATTAGAAGAATTGCTGCGGGTAGGTTAGCTGAAGTTTTCGGGAAAGACTTAGTAAGAGTAGATAAGTTTTTCTCTGGACTAGGAATTGAAGAAGCTGCCGAAAAAACTATTCGAGAGTTAGATAAAAATTCAGAATCTTATAAGCTAACTGAGGCCTACTTAAAAGGAGTCAATCAGTTTATCGAAGAAGGAGCAACACCATTAGAATTTTATTTGGTAGGACTGGATAAAGAAAACTATACAGTTAAAGATGTGTACAATGTTTTTGGTTACATGGCATTTAGTTTTGCAATTGCGCATAAAACCGATCCGTTGCTAACTGAAGTAAAAGAAAAACTGGGTGAGTCCTATGTAAATGAATTATTAAACTCTTTCGATAAGAATTTAACATTAAATAAAACAACGAATAAAAAAGCGATTAAAGCAGAGATGTCTATTGCGGTAAGCAAGATTATAGATCAGTTGCCGGTTGCACCTTTTATAGGAAGTAACTCTTGGGTAATTGCACCACCTAAAACGAAAAATGGTAAGGTGATTTTTGCAAACGACCCGCATATTACATTTTCTCAACCATCGGTTTGGTATCAAAATCACATAAAAACTCCTGATTTTGAAATCTACGGATTTAATCTAGCATTGATGCCATTTCCGTTATTAGGACATAATAAGGACTATGCTTACGGATTAACCATGTTGGCAAATGATGATTTGAACTTTTATGTAGAAGAAAACAACCCTGAGAATTCGTTGGAATACAAAACTCCAGAAGGATTTAAGAAATATGAGTTATTAAACAAACATATAAAAATCAAAGGAGGAAAAGATACTACATATCAAGTTAAAGTTAGTAAACATGGACCAATTATGAACGGATTAATGGAGCATGTAATAGATGAAAGACCAATTGCAATGAATTGGATTTATACGCAGTTGCCTAATCAATTGTTAGAAGCGTCACACAAAATGTCACATGCAAATTCATTAGAAGACTTTAAAACTGGAACAGCAAAAATTCACGCACCAGGATTAAATGTAATGTATGGAGATGCTAAAGGAAATGTAGGTTGGTTTGCATCGGCTAAATTATATCAATTAAGAGATAGTTTGTCTTCTAAAACGTACTTAAACGGAGCTTCTGGGAACGATGAAATTGTAGCGTATTTAGAATTTAAAGAAAATCCGCAAGCGGAAAACCCGAGTTGGAATTATGTGTATTCAGCCAATAATCAACCAGATTCTGTAAGAGGAAAATTATATCCTGGATACTATCAACCAGAAGATAGAGCGAAGCGAATTGTTCAGTTATTAGAACCTAAAAACGATTTTACAAAAGAGGATGTAGCTGAAATGATTTACGATGTTACTTCACCTGTTGCACCAGAAATAGGAGGAGAGTTGTTAGCAAGTGTAGATAAGTCGTCATTATCTCCTTCGGCTAAAAAAGCATATTCGGTGTTAGAAAAGTGGAATGGAGAATATTTAAAAACCAACGTAGCTCCGACTATTTATAATCGATTTTTGTATGAATTTTTAACCGCTACTTACAAAGATGAATTAGGAGATAGTTTTCAGTTGTTTATTGATACCCAATTACAAGATCAAGTATTAGCACAACAAGCTAAAAGAGAGCAATCAGTTTGGTGGGACGATATTTCAACAATTAATAAAATTGAAACTAGAAATGAAATAATAACAACAGCTTTTCAAAAATCCATCACATTTTTACAAAATCAATTAGGAGAGAATGTAGATAATTGGACGTGGAATCGTGTAATTTCTGTGGAGTATGAACACGCCATTGGTAAAGCAGGAGGGTTATTGCGTAAATTCTTCAATGTTGGCCCGTTTGAAACCATTGGAGGAAATGAGGTGATTAACAACCAAATTTTTAAGTTGGACAGTACAGGGGTATATAAAATTCATGGAGGACCTTCAACACGTAGAGTTATTGACTTTTCTGATGTAGAAAATAGTATTGCTATTTTACCTACAGGGCAATCGGGTAATGTGTTTAGTCCGTATTATAAAGACCAAGCACAAAAATATGTAGACGGTGAGTTTGTGAAAATGAGTCTCAATGAGGCAGCTATAAAGAAGAGTAAAAATAAATTGGTGTTTTTACCGAAGTAGTACAATTGTTTATGTGCTAGCGCGAGCATCCTGCTCGTGACGGTATGAGTAAGAGCAGATAAGGAAAGAAAAAAATAGAATATAAAAAAATGAGTAGAAAGTATAAATTTCATAACGAATCAGCAGTATACTTTATAAGTTTTGCTACAGTATATTGGTTAGATATTTTTACTCGACAAGTGTATTTTAATGTTTTAGAAGAAAGTATAGAATATTGTAGAAAAGAAAAAGGCATGGAAGTATTTGCCTATTGTTTTATGACAAGTCATGTACATTTAATTTTTAGGTCAAGCAATGAAGACCCTTCAGGGTTGATTAGAGATTTTAAAGGATTCACCGCAAGAAAACTAATTAAAACAATATAAGAAAACCCACAAGAGAGCAGAAAAGAGTGGCTGTTATGGATGATGGAACGAGCAGGTAAAAAGAAAAGCAATGTTAACAAATATCAATTATGGCAACAACATAATAAACCAATAGAATTATGGAGTGAAAAAGTAATACAACAAAAGATAGATTATATACACAACAACCCTGTTGAGAGTGGTTTTGTAAAAGCTCCTATAGATTGGAAATATAGTAGTGCGAGAAATTATCAAGATGACCAAACAGTTTTAGAGATAGATATATGAGAAGAGAGGTTAAACTGTATAAAGACACAAGCGCGACGCTTGCGCCAGCGGGGGGCAGCTATAAAGAAGAGTAAAAATAAATTGGTGTTTTTACCGAAGAAGTAATAATAAAAAAGAGATGTCATTTCTGTAAAGGTTAACTAATTCGTTGACAAAATCTTATATTTTGTTATGCGTATAAATACAGATGATTTAACTCTAGTTCGAAGCTATTTACAGAAAT
>NZ_QUNS01000009.1 GCF_003387615.1 Tenacibaculum gallaicum
ACCTAACTTTATACACAACAAAAAACCTTTGAAGCTAGCTTCAAAGGTTTAATTAATATTTTATAAAAACTGTCAACCTATTTCAGGACGACTCAATCTATTTATAGAAGTTAATCTCTCAATACACTTCTAGAAATCACAATTTTTTGAATTTCTGATGTTCCTTCGTAAATTTGAGTAATTTTAGCGTCACGCATTAAACGCTCTACATGGTATTCTTTAACGAAACCATTACCTCCGTGTATTTGAACTGCTTCAACAGTTTGTTCCATTGCTACTTTAGAA
The DNA here is from genome assembly GCF_003387615.1 of Tenacibaculum gallaicum. Lineage (GTDB taxonomy): Bacteria > Bacteroidota > Bacteroidia > Flavobacteriales > Flavobacteriaceae > Polaribacter > Polaribacter gallaicus. Next base: position 286 of record NZ_QUNS01000009.1, read on the forward strand.
GCGTATAGTTTAGCCATAGCACCTTCACGATCGTAGTTTTCACCAGCATCTTTTTTACAAGCAGCAGCCATTACTAAATGACGAGCAGCAGAAATTTCCGTGTACATATCAGCTAATTTAAATGCGATGGCCTGATGGTTACAAATTTCAGTACCAAAAGCTTTACGTTCTTTAGAATATTTTAAAGCTAATTCGTAACCTCCAGCAGCAATACCTAATGCTTGAGCAGCAATACCAATACGACCACCAGATAAAGTTTTCATAGCAAATTTGAATCCGAATCCATCTTCTCCAATTCTATTTTCTTTAGGAACTTTTACGTCGTTAAATTGTAATGTATGAGTATCAGAGCCACGGATACCTAATTTATCTTCTTTTGGTCCAATATGAAAACCTTTCATTCCTTTTTCAAGGATAAAAGCATTAATACCACGATGTCCTTTTTCACGATCAGTTTGTGCTATTACTAAATAAGTATCAGCACGACCACCGTTTGTAATCCAGTTTTTAGTACCATTTAATAGATAGTAATCGCCTTTGTCTTCAGCAGTAGTTGCTTGTGAAGTAGCGTCAGAACCTGCTTCAGGCTCACTTAAACAAAAAGCTCCGATTTGCTCACCTGTAGCTAATTTTGTTAAGTATTTTTGCTTTTGTTCTTCAGTTCCGTAAGCTTCTAAACCATAACATACTAATGAATTGTTTACAGAAACCATTACTGAAGCAGAAGCGTCAATTTTAGATAATTCTTCCATAATTAACACGTAAGAAATAGCATCCATTCCACTTCCTCCATATTTAGGATCTACCATTACTCCCATGAACCCTAATTCACCCATTTTTCGAACTAGTTCGTTAGGAAACTCTTGTTTTTCATCTCTTTCTATAACTCCTGGCAATAATTCGGTTTGAGCAAAATCACGTGCAGCATCACGAATCATCAAGTGCTCTTCTGTAAGATTAAAATCCATTATCTATTTTTATATTTTGTTAAATTCGTAAAAAATGTGCTCAAAGATACTTTTTTAATAGCAATTTTTCAATAGACTTACTATTTTTACTTCATGCAAGACAACTATATTTATTGTATTGGATTAATGTCTGGAACTTCTTTAGATGGAATAGATTTAGCATACATTAAAATCCATAAAAATTTATACAAAGATTTTAAAATACTACAAGCAGATACGATACCGTATTCCTGCGAATGGAAAAGTAAATTACAAGATGCTATTAATTATAGTACAAAGAGTTTATTGATTTTAGATATTGATTATGGTAAATTCTTGGGAAATATATTAAATGATTTTATAGTTAAAAATCATATTTTAAAATTAGATTTTATAGCTTCTCATGGACATACTGTTTTGCATCAACCAGAAGCAGGAATAACTTTACAGGTGGGTAATGGTCAAGAAATAGCTAAGATTACTAAAAAAGAAGTTGTTTGTGATTTTAGAACTCAAGATGTAGAACTGGGAGGGCAAGGAGCCCCTTTAGTGCCTATTGGTGATAGTTTATTGTTTGCTGATTATGGTTATTGTATAAATTTAGGAGGTTTTGCGAATATTTCTTATGAAGAAAAGAACCAAAGAACAGCTTTTGATATTTGTCCTGTAAATATTGTATTGAATCATTACACTAGAAAACTAGGATTAGAGTTTGACGATAAAGGAATAATAGCTTCGAAAGGAAAGATAAATGCAAAGTTATTAGATAATCTTAATAGCCTTCCTTTTTATACTCAATTACCACCAAAATCTTTAGGGTTGGAATGGGTGCAATCAACTATTTTTCCTGCAATAGATAGAGCAGAAGCAGATATACCTACTATTTTAAGAACTTTTGTAGAACATTCAGCAATACAAATTGGTAAAGTAATAGGAGTAGATGATGCAGAGGTTTTAGTAACAGGAGGAGGAGTTTTTAATAATTTTTTAATAAGTAGGATAGAGTTTTATATAAAAAAAACAATACCAACGGTAAACAAAGAGTTAGTCAATTATAAAGAAGCATTAATTTTTGCGTTTTTAGGAGTGTTGAAAAAACAGGGAAAAGTAAACTGTTTACAGTCAGTAACTGGTGCGAAGAGAGACCATTCTTCAGGTAACGTTTTTTATCCTCAGAAATAATTTAAAGTATTTGAGTAATGTTGTTTTTTATGATAAATTTGTTCGGTAACAACTACACATTAAAACCTATATTATAATGAATCAACTTTAGCTTCCCTTAGGGGAATAATCACAACGAATTTTTGAACATGAAAAAGAAACAAGCAAAGTTGAAAATCATCTATTATAACATTAAACAATGAAAGAATTACTTAAACAATACGAAGAAAAACAACCTGAAATAGTATTTAACTGGAAAGATTCAGAAACAGAAGCAGAAGGTTGGACAGTTATAAACTCATTAAGAGGAGGTGCTGCTGGTGGTGGTACGCGTATGCGTAAAGGATTAGATAAATACGAAGTAATGTCACTTGCAAAAACTATGGAAGTGAAATTTACAGTATCTGGCCCTGCAATTGGAGGCGCAAAATCAGGAATTAATTTTGACCCACAAGATCCTCGTAAAAAAGGAGTATTAGAACGTTGGTATAAAGCTGTTGCTCCGCTGTTAAAAAACTACTATGGAACAGGAGGGGATTTAAATGTTGATGAAATTCATGAAGTAATTCCAATTACAGAAGATAGTGGTGTGTGGCATCCACAAGAAGGTGTTTTTAACGGGCACTTTAAACCAACTGAAGCAGATAAAATTAATCGTATAGGTCAATTACGTCACGGAGTAATTAAGGTATTAGAAGACGAAAATTTATCACCAGATACTGCTAGAAAATATACAGTAGCTGATATGATTACAGGATATGGTGTTGCAGAAGCAGTTCGTCATTACTACGATATTTATGGAGGAACAGTAGAAGGAAAACGTGCTGTAGTACAAGGTTTTGGAAATGTAGGTTCAGCAGCAGCTTATTATTTAGCACAAATGGGAGCTAAGGTTGTAGGTATAATTGATAGAGTTGGTGGGGTAATTAAAGAAGAAGGTTTTTCTTTTGATGAGATAAAAGAAATGTTCTTAAACAAAGACGGAAATACTTTAGTGTCTGAAAACATGGTTTCGTTTGAAGAGATGAACGAACGTGTTTGGAATTTGCCTTGTGAAGTTTTTGCACCTTGTGCAGCTTCAAGATTAGTTACTCAAGAGCAAATTAATCAGATGATAAATTCAGGATTGGAAGTTATTTCATGTGGAGCAAATGTTCCGTTTGCAGATAAAGAAATTTTCTTCGGATCAATCATGGAAGATACTGATAAAAAAGTTAGCTTAATTCCTGATTTTATATCTAACTGTGGTATGGCAAGAGTATTTGCATACTTTATGGAGCGTAGAGTAAAAATGACAGATCAAGCTATTTTTGAAGATACATCAAATACTATTAAAAAAGCTTTACAAAGAACGTTCGCTAGAAGTGCTTCAAAAGCTAAAATAAGTGAAACGGCTTTTGAAATAGCTTTAAAAGAATTAGTATAAACCATATAAATTTTATAGTTGTAAAAATGCTGTTTTTGAGCAAACAGGTATAAAAAATAAAAGTCTTCCTTTCTTGTTAATATTAAGGAAGGCTTTTTACATAAAACAATTTTACATAAAACAAATCGTTAGTTAAGTAGCGAAAACATAATATAAATCCTAATTTAGTATTCATGCTATTATTTCAAGAAACTCAGGAGTTAGTAGAAGAAGTTCCACAAGAAAAAACATTATCAATCTATAGTTTAATTATGGATGGAGGTGTAGGCGGACAAATTATTATAGCTTTATTATTTGTGTTGTTAGCTATAGCTCTATATATTTATTTTGAACGATTTTTTGCCATCAAAGAAGCTTCAAAAGTAGACATAAATTTCATGGATCAAATTAGAGATCATGTAACGAATGGAAGAATTGATAGTGCTAAATCACTTTGTGATAATACAGTGACACCAACTGCTAGGTTAATTGGAAAAGGAATTTCTAGAATAGGGAAACCTTTAGAAGATATTAATACAGCAATAGAAAATGCAGGAAAACTTGAAGTATATAAGTTAGAAAGGAATGTATCAGTGTTGGCAACAATAGCGGGAGCTGCTCCAATGATAGGCTTTTTAGGTACTGTAATTGGAATGATTATTGCGATACACGAGATAGCAAATTCAGGAGGACAGATTGATATTAAAATGTTATCGGATGGATTGTATACAGCTATGACAACTACTGTTGCAGGGCTAATTGTAGGAATTATAGCATACATCGCTTATAACCATTTAGTAGTTAGAACAGATAAAGTTGTTTATCAAATGGAAGCAAAGTCTGTTGAGTTTTTAGATTTATTAAACGAGCCAGTATAATGAATTTACGAGGAAGAAATAAAGTCAATCCAAACTTCAATATGTCATCAATGACTGATATTGTTTTTTTGTTATTGATATTTTTTATGTTAACATCTACACTTGTTACGGTAAGTGCAATTGATGTGTTGTTGCCAAAAGCTGGAGGAAAAACTGAAAATAATACGTCAGTAGCAGTAACTATTACAAACGATGCATTATTTTATATAGATAAAACAAAGGTAAGTAACGTAAACTTAGAAAGAGAATTACTCACTAAAGTAGGTGTAGGTAAAAAGAAAACAGTGGTTATTCGTGGTGATCAAAATGTGCAATATAAAAATGTAATGCAGGTAATTGATATTGCTAACAGAAACAAGTTAAAAATGATTTTGGCTGTAAAAGGCAAATAAATGACAGTTTTAGAAACAAAACATAAACGTAAGTCGGCTGTTATCACAGCTATTATTCTGATATTATTAATAATCGGAGTATTTAACTATGGAATGAAATATCTAGATCCGCCTATTGAATATGGGTTAGCAATCAATTTTGGGAACTCAGAAGTAGGAAGTGGTGAACCTGTTGAAAAAACAAAAGCTCAAGCTACTCCACAACAAGAAGAAGTAGTTGAAGAGCAAGTAGAAGAAACTCCAGAGGAAACGATCAAAGAAGAAATTATTACAAATGATACTGCGGAAGAAGTTCCAGTAGTTGAGAAAAAAGCAGAAAAGAAAGAAGTAGTAAAAGAAACTCCGAAAGAAGTAAAACCCAAAGAAAAACTAAAGCCAAAACCATCAAAAGAAACAACGGATGCATTGAATAGTTTGTTAAATGGTGCTTCAAAAGAAGGAGCAAACTCTGGAGAAGGAGATGATAAGCAATCAGGTGTAAAAGGAAATGAAAATGGAGATCCGAATTCAGATAAATACTACGGGAATTCAGGAAGCGGTTCAGGAGGTAATTATAACCTTGCAGGAAGAAAAGCCTTATCAAAACCTATTCAAAAACCAGATTGTCAAGAAGAAGGTACCGTAGTAGTTAGTATTGAGGTAGACCAAAACGGAAAAGTTACTAAAGCAACTCCGGGAGCTAGAGGGACTACAAATTCAGCTTCATGTTTATATGATGCAGCAAAAAAAGCAGCATTAAAAACAAAATGGAACGCTGATGGAAATGCTCCATCAAAACAACGAGGAACAATTATCTACAAGTTTTCTCTTTCAAAATAAGTTCTCAACTTTTTTTATAACACTAAAACATAAAATGACTTATCAAGAAGTATTAGATTGGATGTTCGCTCAGTTACCAATGTACCAGCGTCAGGGACAAGCAGCATTTAAAAAAGATCTAACAAATATTATTGCATTGTGTGAAGAACTAGGTAACCCTCAAGAAAAGTTTAAAACTATTCATGTAGGAGGAACTAATGGAAAAGGGTCTACCAGTCATATGTTAGCATCCATATTACAAGAGGCTGGTTACAAAGTTGGTCTGTACACGTCTCCACATTTAAAAAACTTCACAGAACGTATCCGAATCAACGGAGAAGAAATCTCAAGAGGTTCTGTGGTCAAGTTTATAGAAAAGAATAAGACATTTTTAGAAAAACAAGGGTTATCATTTTTTGAAATGACTGTTGGAATGGCGTTTGAAGAATTTGCGAATCAAAAAGTAGATATTGCGGTTATTGAAGTAGGTTTGGGTGGAAGATTGGATTCAACAAATATAATTACACCAGAAGTTTCAGTAATTACTAATATTGGATTAGATCATACACAATTTTTAGGAGAAACTTTATCAGAAATAGCTTTTGAAAAAGCTGGAATAATTAAAAATAATGTCCCAGTTGTTATAGGTGAACGTCAAAAAGAAACGGAAAAAGTTTTTATTACTAAAGCGGAAGAATGTAATGCCCCAATTGTTTTTGCTTCGGATGAAGAGCAACATTATACAACTGATTTATTGGGTGATTATCAAAAAAACAATGTAAAAACAGCAGTAGAAGCCATTCAGCAACTAAAAGGGTTTGCTATCTCTGAAGAAAATATAAAAAACGGATTGTTAAATGTTGTAAAAAACACCAATTTAAAAGGGCGTTGGCAAGTGTTGCAGGAATATCCAAAAGTAATATGTGATACAGCGCATAACAAAGAAGGATTGTTTTATACATTGAAACAATTAAAAAAAGAAAATTATAAGCAATTGCATATTGTTTTGGGAGTAGTTTCCGATAAGAATTTGAATGAAACTTTACCAATGTTTCCTCAAAAAGCGAATTATTATTTCTGCAAACCCAATATTCCTCGAGGGGTATCAGCAGACGAATTACAAAATCAAGCAAATGTGTTTGGTTTAGTGGGTAAGGTGTTTGATTCTGTAAATCAAGCCCTTGAGAAATCAAAGGTAAACGCTTCAAAAGAAGATGTGATTTATGTAGGAGGAAGTACATTTGTGGTTGCAGAAATTTTATAGAAAAAAATAAAAAAAGTTATTGCTAATTTATAAAACTGTTATATATTTGCATCCGCAATTAACAAGTAAGGGCGCGTAGCTCAGTTGGTTCAGAGCACTTGGTTTACACCCAAGGGGTCAGGGGTTCGAATCCCTTCGCGCCCACAACTCTTACAAAAAGTTTAATTGCAAACGGGCGCGTAGCTCAGTTGGTTCAGAGCACTTGGTTTACACCCAAGGGGTCAGGGGTTCGAATCCCTTCGCGCCCACTAAAAGTCTCATCATTTAATGATGAGACTTTTTTATTTTATGACCTTTAGTTACTACTATTTTTTGTAGTTTTGTGAACTTGAAAAATGTTTAAAAGCTACTGGTTGAATAAGAAAATAGCAATAATCGGATTAGGATACGTTGGTTTGCCATTGGCAAGGTTATTTGCTACAAAGTATTCTGTAGTTGGGTTTGATATAAATAAAGCTAGGATACAAAAACTAAATGAAGGTATAGATATTACTAAGGAAGTAGAGTCTGGAGAATTGTTGTCTGTTTTACGAAGTAAAGGAATTGAAGAAAACGGGTTGTTTTGTACGTCTGAAATAGAAGGTATTAAGAGTTGTAATGTTTTTATAATAACTGTTCCTACGCCTGTAGATAAGAACAATAGAGCAGTGCTAACGCCATTGATAAATGCTAGTAAGACTGTAGGGAGAGTGTTGAAAAAGGATGATGTTGTTATTTATGAATCAACAGTGTACCTTGGGGTAACAGAGGAAGAATGTGTTCCTGTTTTAGAAAATACTTCAGGTTTAGTATTTAATAGAGACTTTTTTGCAGGGTATTCTCCAGAGCGTATTAATCCAGGTGATAAAAAAAACACCATCGAAAATATTTTAAAAGTGACATCAGGCTCAACTCCTGAGGTAGCTAAGCTTGTAGATGGGTTATATAATTCAGTTGTTACTGCAGGAACTCATTTAGTTTCCAGTATAAAAGTGGCAGAGGCTTCAAAAGTAATAGAAAACTCACAACGAGATATTAATATTGCTTTTATGAATGAGTTGGCTAAAATTTTTGGGTTTATGAATATTAATACTCAGGAAGTGCTAGAAGCGGCTGGAACCAAATGGAACTTTTTGTCATTTAAACCAGGCTTAGTTGGCGGGCACTGTATAGGAATTGATCCCTATTATTTGGTGCAAAAAGCTGAGGAATTAGGGTACCATCCTGGTATAATTTTAGCTGGAAGAAGGATGAATGATGGAATGGAGAGTATGTAGCTTCTCAAGTAATTAAGTTAATGATAAGCCGTGATATCAAAATAAAGAATGCAGAGGTTCTAGTTTTGGGAGTTACGTTTAAAGAAAATTGTCCAGACGTTAGAAATACAAAAGTTGTTGATGTGATACGTTCGCTAAAAGAATTTGGGGCAAATGTGACAATTTACGACCCTTGGGCAGATGTTGAGGAGGTTGCAGAGGAATATGAATTACAATCAACAAAGGGATTACCAAAGGAAAAATATGATGCGATTGTGTTAACAGTAGCTCATGATGAATATAAAGAATTAGATATTGTTTCTTTAAAAAAGAAAGAGTCGGTGGTGTATGATGTTGAAGGAATAATACCAAAAGAAGTAGTAGATAAAAGTTTATAATGAAAAATTTCGCACTCATAGGAGCCGCTGGATATATTGCTCCACGTCATTTAAAAGCGATTAAAGATACAAACAATGTTTTGTTAGCCGCATTAGATAAAAATGATAGTGTAGGTGTTATGGATAGTTATTTTCCGAAAGCTGATTTTTTTGTTGAATTTGAACGTTTTGATCGTCATGTAGAAAAACTGAAAAGACAGCAAAATATTCAGTTAGATTATGTAAGTATTTGTACTCCAAACTATTTACATGATTCTCATATACGTATGGCATTACGTAGAGGAGCAGATGCTATTTGTGAAAAACCTTTGGTGTTGAATCCATGGAATGTAGATGCCTTAGAAGCAATAGAAAAAGAAACAGAAAATAAAATAAATACAATACTTCAATTACGATTACATCCTAGTATCATAACATTGAAAAATAAAATTAAAAGAGAGAAAAAGGAAAAAAAGTATGATGTAGACCTAACTTATATAACCTCAAGAGGAAATTGGTATGATGTTTCTTGGAAAGGAGACGAAAGTAAATCAGGAGGGATTGCAACAAATATTGGAGTTCATTTTTTTGATATGCTCTCTTGGATTTTTGGAGATGTGCAAGAAAACAAGGTGCATTTAAGAGAAAAACACAAAGCTTCAGGCTATTTAGAGTTTGAAAAGGCTAGAGTACGTTGGTTTTTATCAATTGATGAAACTACTTTACCAAAACAAATCCGAGAAAAAGGACAAAGAACCTATCGTTCTATAACTGTGAATGGAGAAGAAATTGAATTTAGTTCAGGTTTTACAGATCTTCATACTATAAGCTATAAAGAAATATTAAAAGGTAACGGTTTTGGTTTGCAAGAAGCAAGACAATCAGTTGAAATAGTGCATGATATTCGTAATATTGAATTGATAAACACAGGAGAGAAGCATTATCTTTTGTAATAGATAATATATATTTGTATAAAAATAAATAGTAAGAGGAAATGAATATAGCTGTTATTGGAACAGGATATGTAGGGTTAGTGTCGGGAACATGTTTTTCAGAAATGGGGAATAAAGTTACTTGCGTTGATATTGATCAAGAAAAAATAAACAAATTACATGAAGGAGTCATTCCTATCTATGAGCCAGGTCTTGAAAAGATGGTTCTTAAAAATATTGAAAGGAAAAACCTGTTTTTTACAACTAAGCTAGAGGAAGCTATAAAAGAAGCTGAAATCGTTTTTATAGCAGTTGGAACACCGATGGGAGATGATGGTTCTGCAGATTTACAGTATGTATTAGCTGTAGCCAAAGAAATTGGTCAGAAGATGAACAACAGACTTATTATTGTTGACAAATCTACTGTACCAGTAGGAACAGCTGATAAAGTAAAAGCTACTATTCAATCAGAATTAGATAAAAGAAACGCTACGATTAAATTCGATGTGGTGTCAAATCCTGAATTTTTAAAAGAAGGAGATGCTATTAATGACTTTATGAAGCCAGATAGAGTAGTAATTGGAGCAGAGTCAGAATATGCTTTCGAAAAAATGAGGCAATTATATGTGCCTTTTACCATGTCGCATGAACGCTTTATAGCAATGGATGTTCGTTCAGCGGAAATGACTAAGTATGCAGCTAACGCCATGTTAGCAACCAAAATTTCATTTATGAATGAGATGGCTAATATTTGTGAACGTGTAGGAGCAGATGTAAATAATGTTCGCGCAGGAATTGGGTCTGATTCAAGAATTGGTTACAGTTTTATTTATCCAGGTGCTGGGTATGGCGGTTCTTGTTTTCCGAAGGATGTAAAAGCATTGAAAAAGATAGCGGAAGAAAATGGATACAAAGCGCAGTTAATAACATCAGTAGAAGAGGTTAATAACCGTCAGAAGTTTGTGATAGCTGAGAAAATCATCAAAAGATTCGGAGAAGATTTAACCGGGAAAACTTTTGGACTTTGGGGATTGGCATTTAAACCAGGGACAGATGATATGCGTGAAGCTCCAGCAATTTATGTAGTAAAGGAGTTAGTGAAAAGAGGAGCAAAAGTACAAGCGTATGATCCAAAAGCAATAGAAGAAGCACAACATTTTTATTTAAAAGACGTAAATAGTATAGAGTACTTTGAGTCAAAATATGAAGTGCTAAAAGATTCGGATGCTTTAATTTTATTAACAGAATGGAAAGAATTTCGTTCTCCAGATTTTTCTGAAATAAAAAAACAATTGAAAACACCAGTTGTTTTTGACGGAAGAAATCAGTACAACAGTTATAATTTAGAAGAAAGAGGATTTGAATATTATCAAATAGGTAAGAACTAATGAAAATTTTAGTTACAGGAGCAGCAGGCTTTATCGGATTTCATATTAGTCAAAAAATATTAGCACAAGGGCATACGGTTGTTGGGATTGATAATATCAACGATTATTATGATGTCAACCTTAAATATGCTCGATTAAAAGAATTGGGTATTGATAGAGAAAATGCTGACATTTTTTATCAAGAAACGATTAGTACTACACATGAGAACTTTAAGTTTATACGATTAAACTTAGAAGATAAAGAAGAATTGTTTCAGTTATTTACTACTGAAAAGTTTGATGTTGTTTGTAACCTAGCAGCGCAAGCAGGAGTTCGTTACAGTATTGAAAACCCAGATGCGTATATTCAAAGTAATATCGTTGGTTTTCTGAATATTTTAGAATGTTGCAGACATCACGAGATTAAACACCTGGTGTATGCAAGCAGTTCTAGTGTGTATGGGGCGAATAAAAATGTGCCTTTTTCAGAAGAAGATAGGGTAGATAACCCTGTGAGTTTGTATGCTGCAACAAAAAAGAGCAACGAGCTAATGGCACATACATATAGCCACTTATATCAAATACCAACAACAGGATTACGTTTTTTTACGGTATATGGGCCTTGGGGGAGACCAGATATGGCACCGATACTGTTTGCCAATGCCATTTCAAATGATCGTTCAATCAAAGTGTTCAACAGTGGTGATATGGAGCGTGATTTTACTTATATAGATGATATAGTAGAAGGAGTCAAAAGAGTAATAGAGAAGCCTATTGAAGAAAGAGACTTGTATAAAGTTTATAATATAGGAAATAATAATTCTGTAAAATTATTAGAATTTATTACTCAGATCGAAACGAGTATAGGAAAAGAAGCTACCAAAGAAATGTTGCCCATACAGATGGGGGATGTTAAAAAAACTTGGGCAAATGTTGATGGATTAATTAAAGATTATAATTACAGTCCTAATACAAATTTAAGTACAGGAATAAAAGAGTTTATTAATTGGTTTAAAGATTTTTACATTGAAAGTTAAAATGTTATTTAAAAGAGTTTTACTACAAATATTTCTAGCCATTTTTTTGGTGTTAGTTAGTACTGAGGGACAAGCCCAAAATATTCAGAATCAAATGAGTCAAATACAAGTTGATGATTTATCTGATGACCAAGTAGCTAAATATTGGGAGAAAATAAAACAAGAAGGATATACTTTAGATCAAGCTTTAGCAATAGCAAAAACTAGAGGAATGTCCGAATTACAAGCTCAAAAGCTTAGAGAAAGGATAGAAAGACTTAAAAGTAAACCATTAAATAAAGAGGAGGAAAGTCAAGAAGATAGTTTAGAAGAAGTTGACAGTACTCAACTACTTTTTGGGTTGACGGGAGAAGAAAAAAAGGAAGAAAAAAAGGAAGAACTCTTTGGGTATGGTTTTTTTAATAATCCAAATATTTCGTTTACACCAAATTTAAATATAGCTACACCAGAAAACTATATTATAGGAGCGGGAGATGTTATTTCAATTGACCTTTGGGGAGCAGCAGAGGTAAATTATGAGAAAAAAGTAAATAAACAAGGAGCTATTAATGTAGAGGGTGTTGGTTATATTCAATTAATTGGATTACCAGTCAGTGCTGCAAAATCTAAAATTAAAAATTATTTAAAAAGAATCTATGCGGGAATAGGAGCTTCTTCTAGTAGTTATAATAAAGTAAATATAGCTGTTTCTATAAAAGAGGTTAGAAACGTACAAGTAAATATAGTAGGAGAAGTAAAAGTTCCAGGGTCATATTCAGTAAGTGCTTTATCCACAGTGTTAAATGCATTATATGCAGCAGGAGGACCAACAAAGAATGGTACTTTTAGAAGAATTCAGCTTTTTAGGAGAGGAGTGAAGGAGGCTGATTTTGACTTTTATCAGTTTCTAGTTAATGGTTCAGAAGAAGGAAATATAACGGTTCAAGATCAGGATGTGATAATAGTAAGACCTTATGAAAGTAAAATTACTATTGAAGGTGCTATTAAAAGACCAGGTATTTTTGAGATGAAATCCAAAGAAAGTGTAAAAGACTTATTAAATTATTGTAGTGGTTTCACCTCAAATGCGTATAGACAAAAAATTGTTATAGAGAGAATTAAAGGGGTTCAAAAAGAGATTGTGGAGGTTTCTCAAGATAATTTTGATTTATTGAAAATAAAAGATGGAGATTATATCAAAGTAAATGAAATAGTAGATGAGTTCTTGAATAGAGTAAGTGTTGGAGGAGCTGTTTTTCAACCTGGTAACTACGAATATAAAGAAGGAATGACGGCTTCTAACTTGTTGCTAAAAGCTGAAGGGGTAACCAAAGAAGCCTTTTTAGATAGAGGGATCATTGTAAGAACATATGATAAGAGTGATAAGGAAACATTATCTTTTTCTCCGAGAAAAGCCATGGAAAATAAAGAGCATATACTCTTAAAGGAAAGCGATAGTATTTACATTTTCACGAAAGAAGAGCTAAAGGAGAAAGAGTTTATTTCTATTAATGGAGCAGTGAATAAAGGAGGAGAGTTTGATTTTATGAAAGGAATGCGTGTAGAGGATTTAATCGTATTGGCAGGAGGATTGAAAGATGGAGCGGATGCAAGTATGATTGATGTGTCTAGAAGGTTGAAAGATGGAAGTTTTGAAACGGTTAGTGAAAATTTTGATTTAAGAGCAAGTAAGAACCTAGGTACTGATCATTTAGATGATTTTGTGTTAAAACCATTTGATATTGTTTCTGTAAGGTATTTAAAAGGGTATACAGAACAAAAAAGAGTAACTATTACAGGAGAAGTTAACTTTGAAGGAGAATATTCAATTGGTCAAAAAAATCAAAGAATTTCTGATTTAATAGAGCAAGCTGGAGGTTTAACAAAATATGCTTATGAAGAAGGAGCCTTTTTAACTAGAAAGAATAATGAAGAGGAAGATGAAAAACAGTCAGTTTTTATAGCTGATTTTGCAGAAAGAGACTCATTAGCTAGTAATGTTGAAGAACGCATACAGAAGAAAAAAGACTTTAAAATAGGAATAGAGTTAGAGAAGATATTAGCTTCAGGAGGGAAAAAATCAAAGTATGATATAATTTTAGAAGAAGGAGACGAGTTATTTATCCCTTCTGAAAGGCAAACCGTAAAGGTAGAAGGAGAGGTGTTGTCACCATCATTGGTGAGATATGAAAAAGGGAAATCATTCAAACATTATATTGAAAATTCTGGAGGTTTTTCTGAAAATGCAAAAAAGAGTAGAGCATATATAGTGTATGCAAATGGAGATATTAGAACAACAAAAAAGTTTTTGTTTTTTAAATCATATCCAGATGTTAAGCCTGGTGCAGTTATTCTTGTGCCAAAAAAACCAGAAGTAACAAATAAAGTTACGACGCAACAAGTAATAGCTATCACAACAGGATTAGCAACATTGGGAGTGTTGGTAAAATCATTAACAGATAAATAACTTTATAAAAGATATGGAAAATAAAGTTAAACAAGGTTCTCAAGAGGATATAGATTTATTAGAGTTATTTAATACCATATGGAAGGCTAGAAAAACAGTTGTCAAATTCCTTGTCGTTTTTGGATTAATAGGGTTGTTCATAGCAGTTTTTTCGGTTAAAGAATATACAGCCTCTACAATAGTAGTGCCGCAAACAAGTGGTTCAAAATTCGGAGGGAATTTAGGGGGGTTAGCAGCAATGGCAGGTATCAATTTAGGTGGAGGAGCTACTGAAAGTATCCCTCCTACTTTATATCCAAAAATAGCGCAAAGCGTACCTTTTCAGAGAAAACTTTTACAAATGCCCTTAAAATTTTCGAATGTAGAAAAGGAAGTAACCTATCAAGAATACTATGAAAAATATACAAAGTTTAATTTACTTGCTGCTATTAAAGAATATACCATAGGTTTACCAGGGAAGATTATCAAGTTTTTAAAAAGCGATAAAGAGCCTACTGTTATAGAGATAAGCAACGATTCAATCTACCGAATTACTAAAAATGAACATAAGCTATTTAAGAAAATACAAAAACAATTAATAATAGAGAACAATACAAGGGATGGTTTTGTTGAAATATCGTTTTCTATGCCAGAAGCCTTGGCAGCTGCTCAAATGACAAAAAAAGCACAAACGATATTGCAAGAGGCTATCACAAAATTTAAAATAGAAAAGGCAAAGCAAGAGTTGAACTTTATACAGAAGCGCTACAATGAAGTAAAATTAGAATTTGAAAAAAAACAAACCATATTGGCTAGTTATAGAGATAGAAATCAAGGGTTAATTACTTCACGTTCTCAATCATATTTAAAAAGAATAGAATCAGAGTATAATTTAGCGTTCAGTTTATATTCCGAATTGGCAAAGCAATTAGAGACTCAAAAAATTCAAATAAAAGAAAACACACCAGTGTTTACTGTGATAGAACCAGTAAGTGTACCTGTTGATAAATCAAAGCCTAAAAGAGCATTAATTATTCTAGTTTGGGTATTTTTAGGAGGTGTTTTAAGTTTGGTTTTTATTTTAGGTAAAAAATGGATTAGTAGTTTGAATACTGACGAAAAATAAGCGTAAGATCTGAAAAAGATAGTATATAACTTATCAAATAATTAAAATGAGTAAAAAAATATGTGTAGTTGGGCTTGGTTATGTAGGGTTACCTTTAGCACACGCATTTGCAGCAAAGAAATTCAAAGTTGTAGGTTTCGATATTAATGAAAGAAGAATAAATGAATTAAAGTTAGGTTATGATGGAACCTTGGAGGTGGGAAAAAATCAGTTAGATGATATTAAAGAATGTATAAAATATACATCGAACATAAAGGAAACCATAGATAGTTCAATTTTTATAGTAACGGTTCCTACGCCAATTGATAGTAACAATCGTCCTGATTTAACTCCTCTGATAAATTCTTCTGGACTAGTTGCAAGTGTTTTAAAGAAAGGAGATATTGTGATTTATGAATCAACTGTTTATCCTGGAGTAACTGAAGAAGTATGTGTACCAGAACTTGAAAAGCATTCAAAGTTAAAGTTTAATAAAGATTTTTTCTGTGGTTATAGCCCTGAAAGGATTAATCCGGGAGATAAAGAGCATACAGTAACAAAAATACTTAAAGTAACTTCGGGGTCAACGCCTGAAGTGGCGACTGAAGTTGATGAACTATACAAGTCAATAATTGTAGCTGGGACTCACAAAGCGTCAAGTATTAAAGTTGCAGAGGCAAGTAAAGTTATCGAAAATACCCAAAGAGATGTTAATATAGCTTTAATTAATGAGCTTGCATTGATTTTTGATGTAATGAAAATTGATACAAATGAAGTTTTAGAAGCTGCAGCAACAAAATGGAACTTTATAAAACTATCACCAGGTCTTGTGGGGGGACATTGCATAGGTGTAGATCCTTATTATTTAACATTTAAAGCAGAAGAATTAGGGTACAAACCAAATCTTATTTTAGATGCTCGACAAATTAATAATGGAATGGGGAAATACATTGCTGAGAATACGGTAAAAGTAATGATAGCCAATGATAAGAAGATTAATAAATCAAATGTTTTGGTTTTAGGACTAACCTTTAAGGAAGATTGTCCAGATATGAGAAATACAAAAGTTGTAGATATTATAAAAGAATTACAGACTTATGGATGTAATGTAGATGTGTATGATCCTTGGGTAGAACCCAATGGAAATAATAGTAATTATAACTACGAGATAATTGAAAGCCCTTTTAAGTCAATAAAAAAATATGATTCTATAATTGTTGCAGTTGCTCATAAACAGTTTAAGGAGTTAACGGATGATGATTATAAAAAAATATCAAAAGAGACCCCCGTTATTATGGATATAAAAGGAATTGTTAAGAATCCAAATTGGAGGTTATAAACGAAAAATTTTATCCTCTTAGGATATGAGGGGTTAATTGTTTTTGGAGAAAACTGATATATTATCTTGGATTTTGTAATATAGGAAAGTAAGGTGTATCTTAGAGAAAAATACAAAGTTTCAAGCTATTTAGAATTTGAAGAAGTGCGGGTTTTCTGTTTATTATCAATTGATGAAACGACCTTACCAAAAGCAAATACAAATACAAAAAACGGACTACGTATCTATCGTTCTATTGCAGTAAATAGAGAAGAAATTGAGGTTAGTACAGTATTTACTGACTGACACAAGAAAAGTTATCAAGAGGCCCTAAAAAGAAATAGGCTTGGTTAATAAAAAGCAAGAGAGTCTATTGAAATTGTACACGAGATACGCAATGTTGGGTTAGTAAAAAACAATAGGGTTTTTATGTTATAAAAGTGAGTTAACAGTTTATATAAATTAAGAAGTAAAAGGAAATGAGACATTTATTAATTACTGGAGGAGCTGGTTTCATAGGGAGTCATGTTGTAAGACGTTTTATAAAACAATACCCAAATTGTCATATTTATAATTTGGATGCTTTAACTTATGCAGGAAATTTAGAGAATTTAAGAGATGTAGAAGAATCCCCAAATTATACTTTTTTACATGGTGATATTACAGATGAAACTTTTATTAACAAGATTTTTACAAGGTACAAGTTTGATGGAGTTATTCACTTAGCAGCAGAATCACATGTAGATCGCTCAATTACTGACCCATTAGCTTTTGCGAAAACGAATATTTTAGGGACAATGATTTTGCTAAATGCATTTAAAAACTTATGGCAAAATAATTGGGAGGATAAACGTTTTTATCATGTAAGTACAGATGAAGTCTATGGTTCATTAGGAGAAACAGGCTTGTTTAAAGAAAGTACTTCATACGATCCCAATTCTCCTTATTCAGCTTCTAAAGCAAGTTCAGACCATTTTGTAAGAGCATATGGGGAAACCTATGGTATGCCATTTGTCATTTCTAATTGTTCTAACAATTATGGACCCAATCATTTTCCAGAAAAGTTAATTCCTCTATTTATCAATAACATTCTTAATAAGAAGTCATTGCCTGTATATGGCGATGGAAATTACACAAGAGATTGGTTGTATGTTATAGATCATGCGATAGCGATTGATTTGGTATTCCGCAAAGGTATAAATCATGAAACCTATAATATTGGTGGTTTTAATGAGTGGAAAAATATCGATTTAGTAAAACTACTTTGCAAACAAATGGATGAGAAACTGGGAAGATTAGAGGGAGAAAGTGAAAAACTAATTACCTATGTTAAAGACCGTCCAGGACACGATTTACGATATGCAATTGATGCTTCTAAAATAAACGAAGAACTGGGGTGGTCTCCAACAGTTACATTTGAAGAAGGCTTAGCAAAAACAATTGATTGGTTTTTAGAGAACAAAGAATGGATGGAAAATGTAACAAGTGGAGTATACCAAGAGTATTATCAAAAACAATATAAATAAAAAAGGATGAAAGGAATAATATTAGCAGGAGGTTCAGGAACAAGGTTGCATCCATTAACCCTGTCTGTAAGTAAGCAACTACTACCTATTTACGATAAACCAATGATTTATTACCCATTGTCGGTATTAATGCTAGCGGGGATAAAAGAAATTTTAATTATTTCTACTCCTCACGATTTGCCTAATTTTAAGCGTTTATTAGGAGATGGTTCCCAGTTAGGAATTAAGTTATCATATAAGGAGCAACCGAGTCCTGATGGTTTGGCACAAGCTTTTATTATTGGTGAAGATTTTATTGGGAGTGATGATGTTTGTTTAGTGTTAGGGGATAATATTTTTTACGGAGCAGGATTACAAAAACTATTAAGTGAAGCTGTACAAACGGTAAAAGATGAGCAAAAAGCAGTTGTTTTTGGTAATTATGTAGACGATCCAGGACGTTATGGAGTAGCTGAATTTGATGCCGATCAAAATGTGATAAGTATAGAAGAAAAGCCAAAAGAACCAAAATCGAATTTTGCGGTGGTTGGTTTATATTTTTATCCAAATTCTGTAATCAGTATTGCAAAGGAAGTAAAACCTTCTCATCGAGGAGAGTTAGAAATTACTTCAGTAAATCAAACTTATTTAGGAAAAGAACAACTTAAAATGCAAATTTTAAGTAGGGGATTTGCATGGTTAGACACTGGTACGCATGAAGCTTTAACCGAAGCTACCGAGTTTGTAAAAGCGGTAGAAAAACGTACAGGACTTAAAATAGCTTGTTTAGAGGAGATTGCTTATCGAATGGGGTATATAAGTAAAGAACAATTACAGGAAGGAGCTAAAATGATAAGAAAAAGTAGTTACGGAGAATATTTATTAAAGTTAAGTTAATGAATACAATTTCAAAGCTGGAGTTTGATACTGATATTTTTGGTTATCCAGTAGGTAAAATTTTTTTAGAGGACGGTGGACTTAATTCTTTTTCTATACCAGATGAATATAAACTAATCTACGTCTTTTCGAAAAAAGAACTCTCTTTGGACTTAATGGATCGTAAAGAGGTATATTCCAGAAAAACAGAGAAACATAATGAAGATCCAAAAGTAAAATCGATAAGAGATGTTTCCTATGAAAAGAAAAGTTTAAGAAAATTAGCTTTTCAGAGTGGAAAGTTATCCAGATTTAAACTTGATCCGAATTTTCAAAAAAAAGAATTTGAAAAGCTATATTCTATTTGGTTTGAAAAATCAATCTCTTTCTCAATAACTTGGGAGGTACTTCTTTTTTTTGAAGATAATGAATTGGGAGGGTTTGTTACTTTAGGAGAGAAAAATAAAGAAACAGCTATAATAGGCTTAATAGCAGTTAATGATTTGTTTAGAGGTAGAGGGATAGGAAGAATTTTAGTAGAACAGGCTATAAGTTTTAGTTATAAAAAAGGGTATACAGATATAGAGGTATCTACACAAGGAGAAAATTTAGCAGCAGTAAATCTTTATAAAAAGACAAAGTTTATATTAAAAGAAAGAACTTATATTTATCATTTATGGCAATAATACCATTTAATAAACCTTATTTTACAGGAAAAGAAACTTTATATATTGAAGAAGCTGTAAAAACAGGGAAAATATCAGGAGACGGGATTTTTACCAAAAAATGTCATACTTTTCTTGAAGAAAACTACGGTTTTAAAAAAGCACTACTCACAACTTCTTGTACAGATGCTTTGGAAATGGCAGCAATATTGATAGATATACAACCAGGAGATGAGGTTATTATGCCTTCTTACACTTTTGTATCTACCTCAAATGCTTTTGTACTTAGAGGGGCAAAAATAATATTTGCCGATAGTAAAAAAGACCACCCAGGAATAGATGAAAGAAGTATAGAACGGTTAATTACTCCAAAAACAAAAGCTATTGTTCCTGTACATTATGCAGGAGTTGCTTGTGATATGGATATAATAATGGATTTAGCACGTAAGTATAATTTGTACGTGATTGAAGATGCTGCTCAGGCAATAGATTCATATTATAAAGGAAAACCTTTAGGAAGTATAGGGCATTTAGCTGCATTTTCTTTTCATGAAACAAAAAATATTATTTCTGGAGAAGGAGGCTTGTTGGCAATCAATGATGAACAATTTATAAAGAGAGCAGAGATTATACGAGAAAAAGGAACAAATCGTTCTGCATTTTTTAGGGGAGAAGTAGATAAATATGGCTGGGTAGATGTAGGTTCTTCATTTTTGCCTTCAGACATTATAGCTGCTTTTTTATGGGCTCAACTAGAGAACTTAAAGGAAATTCAAAACAAAAGGAAAGAAATTTGGGAACAATATTATACAGGTTTAAGCAAATGGGCAGAAGAGAATAATGTAAAGTTACCTTTTGTACCAGACTTTGCTACAAATAATGCACACATGTTTTATATGGTGTGTGAAAATGCTGCACAAAGAAAAGCATTGATTAAAAAACTTAAAGTAAAGAATATCCATTCGGTATTTCATTATTTAAGTTTGCATAAAAGCCCTTTTTACGCCAAGCAATATGAAGGCGATAAGTTAGAAAAAGCTGATGATTATTCAGATTGTTTAGTACGCTTGCCTATGTATTATGAATTAACCAAGGAAAATGTACAATACATAATAGATAGCATTATTAATGAGTAAGATTTTACATTTAATACCTGATGAAAAAATCACAGATGATGTTATTGAAAATTTTGAAAAAGTTTTTCAAAACAACATTTTTTTTGTGTTAGGAGATAGTGCTAATCGGAGGCATTGCAAGACAGAACGGGATAATGTGATTTTTGGAGATTTTAGTTTATTTTCTAAAGATAACATAGAGCAAGATGTTGTTGCAGTTGTTGTTCATGGGTTAAATTATGTATTTGCTAAGTTGTTAGTAGAGTTAGATGTTAATGTGAAAAAGGCATGGTTTGCTTGGGGATTTGATATATATAATCTGCCAAAAATTAGAAATACATTATATGCTCCTGAAACCTTATCATATTTAAAAAGTAATAATCGGAAATATACACTTATAAATAGTATTAAAAAGCATAAAGTTCTTCGGTCTTTATATTATAAGCATATTAAAAAAACAGACGATTTTTATAGTGTTTATGAATTAGCACATAAGCGTATTGATTATTTCTGTACATATATAAAAGAAGATTACGATTTTTTTGTAGGTTTTTATCCAAATAGATTAGCGTATCAAGAAATAGGATATTCTACTATTAATCAGTATTTGGCAGGACAATCAAATTTGAGAATTAATTTGGATGCTCGAAATATTATTTTAGGTAATTCAAACTCAGTAGAAAATAATCACTTAGATGCTCTCGAAATAATTAATAAATCAGGTTTTAAAGAAAGAGTATTTGTTCCTTTAAGTTATGGGAATAATCAAAAATATAAGTTAGTTGTTTTGAATAGAGGTAAAGAATTGTTAGAAGAAAATTTTTGCCCTATTTTGGATTTTATGGAAAGAGATAAATATTTCAATTTATTATTTAGTTGTAGTACAGCTGTTTTTTATCATTACAGGCAACAAGCAATGGGTAATATATTAGCCTTGCTTTATATGGGAGTTCGTGTTTATTTATCTTCTAAAAACCCAGTATATAACTACTTTAAGAGGCTGGGAATTTTTGTGTTTGATTTTGATAATGAATTTTCATTCTACGCAAACACTATTTTAGAAAAGGATAAGCAAGAGACTAATCGAGAAATTTTAGATAAGCTATTTACAGAAAATGTTTTACAATCACAGTATAAGGAATTAGTAAATAAATTAATTAATTAATTAATAGGTGTCGATAAATAAACAAGTTAAAACAGGAGTAAAATGGACAACTATAAGTACAATTGTATTGGCTGTAGTTGCTATATTAAAAGTTTCTATCCTTACTCGATTTTTAGATAAAGCTGATTTTGGATTGATGGCGTTGGTTACTTTTGTGATGGGGTTTATGAACCTGTTTAATGATATGGGAGTAACCTCAGCTATTTTACATAAACAAGGAATTACCAAAAATCAATATGCTAGTTTGTATTGGATAAATTGGATGGTAAGTATAGCTATGTATGTTATATTATTTCTCATCACTCCGTTAGTTACATCTTTTTATGAACAACCTTTGTTGAATACGTTAATACCTTTAATAGGCCTCAACTTATTGATATCAGGCTTGGGGAGACAATATAAGACAATAGAACAAAAACATCTTTTGTTCAATATCATAAGCCTTATAGATATAATAGGTGCTTTATTATCTTTAGGACTTTCTGTAGTACTTGCTGTTTTTGATTATGGGGTTTTTGCACTGGTTTACTCTGTTATATTTCAAGCTTTATTTTCTAATGTATGTTATTTTATAATAGGTATAAGAAAATACGGGCTTTTATTTCATTTTAAATTCAAAGAGACAAAAGAGTTTTTAAAAATAGGGATGTATCAGGTAGGAGGTCAGGTAATTAATTATTTTAATCGAGATTTAGATATATTAATTATTGGAAAGTTTTTTTCTACAGATATTTTGGGAGGTTATAGTTTGGCTAAACAGTTAGTTTTTCGTCCTGTGCAAGTAATTAATCCGATACTTGTCAAAGTAGCAGCACCTGCGTTAGCTTTGATGCAGAAAAATATACAAGAATTAAAAAGTGGATATTTAAGACTAGTAAATATTGTGGCATCAATTAACATTCCTGTCTATTTAGGATTAATAGTATTAGCTCCATGGGTAGTGAAAATAATGTATGGAGGAGGTTTTGATGAGGTTATTATTTTAGTTAGAATTCTTTCTGTTTATATGATGTTTAGGTCTATAGGAAATCCAGTAGGGAGCCTTGTAGTAGCAACAGGTAGGACTGATTTAGAGTTTCTTTGGAATCTTATAACGTTATTTGTTGTACCAGTATTTATATATTTTGGAAGTCTATACGGTATTTTGGGAGTTACGATTAGTCTAATATTAGCAATGATGCTATTGTACTATCCTAGTTGGAAAATATTAGTCAATAATTTAACAGGTGCAAGTTTTAAAGAATATTTCCGAGCATGTTTTAAGGTACAGTTAAATTTTTATAAATTAATAAAAGGTTAAATGGGGATGAAAAATAAAATAACATTAATTTTTTCAATTGATGTATTTTTAACTGCTTTTGCATTTATTATCCCTATGATAGGATACTTGAATATCTTATTCAAAGGTTTTTTAACTTCATGGAGTTTAATTCTTGTTTATTTTGTTTACTTACTGGTTAAGTACAAAAAAATCCCTTTACGTAAAGGAAGTATAAAAATTGATTTTTTATTCTTAATAGGTTTTATTCTTGTTGTTTTTTTTAATTTTGTATTGGTAGATTTTAATTCTAAATCGAAACAATACTTTTTGATATTTTTCTTTTTTGCAATATTGTACGTTATAGATGCTATTTACGAATATGATATAAGAAAAAAAGTCACAATTATATTTTTGATTTTTATAGCCTTAGGAGTGCAAGCAAGTATTTCTATCCCTTATATTTTTGATTCTAACTTGCTGTTATCTAGGTTGATGTCTTCAGGTCAGTTGTCTGATGAATTAGTAAAAGAAGCAGTGAAGAACGGAGTAGGAACGAATGCTTTATATACTTCCTTGGGAGGGTTGTGTTTATTTGGCTTGATAATTCAAAGTTATTTACAAAGTTCTTTTGCAAGAATAATAATGTTTATAGCAATTTTTAGTATGATATTTTCAATTTTTATAT
The DNA here is from genome assembly GCF_003387615.1 of Tenacibaculum gallaicum. GTDB lineage: Bacteria > Bacteroidota > Bacteroidia > Flavobacteriales > Flavobacteriaceae > Polaribacter > Polaribacter gallaicus. The sequence continues at coordinate 24,199 of NZ_QUNS01000009.1, forward strand.
CTACTTATTTTGCTTCTATTTTTATGTTTGTTCTAGGTGTACTATTGTTATTGTTTTTTAGGTTTAAAAAGTTATTTAGTTTTAAGGCTATAGTAGTAGGAATAGTGCTTTTTTCTATGTCAATTTATATTTTTAATCAATACTTATCGGATACTAGATTATTAGATCCAATTTTGAAAAAAATAGAGGGGTTTTCAAAGCAAGGAGGAGATGTTACAGGGAGAGATAAATTAGCAAATGTTTCACTAGAAACTTTTTATGACAATCCATTTTTTGGAATAGGTGTTCCTCCGTGGCGGTCGTATAATAAAATTGGAGAGCATATGCCTTGGGTTGATTTTTTAGCGAATTTTGGTCTTTTGGGGTTTCTTCCCTTACTTATTTTTTTATTTATTCGAATAAAAAATAGATTTTCACATTTTAGATTTAAAAATTCAATTGATATAGCATGTTTTATAGGTGTTTTTCTTTTTATTGTATCAAACTTTATAAGCCCAATGATTACGACTCCCATAACATATATAAGTTTAATTTTTATATATACTTCAAATAGTTTTAAAAATGATTTTCAATAAATAAGAGATGTATGAAAGAGATTAAAGTGTTAGTTGTTACTGGGATTCTTCCTGTTTCAGCTATAGAGTATAAAAAAACGGAAAATGATATATTATTAGTAACGGAGGATGAGATCAACTCGAGAAATAAAGATATCTCATTTAAATATATTTTTACTTTTCCGAACGCTAATAAAACCTTATCTAAAGCCTCATCAAAATGGAATTCATATTATCAGTTAAAAAAAGAGAAAGAGTTTGAGTTAAAAGGAAGAAAATTATTCTTATTTCCTGTTTTTTTACTCCCCAAAAAAGTATTTTTTAGAAATGTATTAATAAGGTTAAGTCTTTTTTTATATAGAAAAAGAATAGAGAAAATAATTAATAAATATCAACCAACAGTTCTTCATGCACATAATGCAGATACTAGTGCATATATAGCACGCTTGCTGAGTAAAAAATATAATATCCCTTATATAGTCACGTTACGTGGTTTAAATAGAATTAAAGATGAAAAGGTTAAAAAAAACTTAGAAGGAGCAAGAGACTTAATAGCAATTAGCTCTCGTCAAATAGTTGAGGGTGAAATGTTTGTCAATAAAAAAATTAATTTTATCCCACATGGAGTAGGTCGACATTTTTTTAAAAATAAAGAAAATAAAAAGATAAACCAACCAATTCGGTTAGTTACAGTATCAAGATTATTGAAGCTAAAGAATATAGATTTAGTTATAAAAAGTTTAAGTTACTTTGAATACGATTTTATTTTTGATGTTTACGGTGATGGGGGAGAGAAACACAATTTAAGTCAATTAATAAAACAGCATAATTTAGGAGATAAAGTTACTCTTAAAGGACTTATCAATAATCAAGATTTACCTTCGGTTTTATTAAAATATGACTTATTCATTATGCCAAGTTACCCTGAAACATTAGGGAGGGTTTATTTTGAAGCAATGGCATGTGGATTACCAGTTATAGCCTCAAAAAACACAGGTATAGATGGTTTGATAGTTGATGGAAGAGAAGGTTTTTTGTTAAATTCACTTAATGAAAATGAATTTACTGAAGTTTTTCATAATATTTTATATGGTTTTATTTCATTAAAAATACCCTATAAAAAAATGAGTGATAATGCTAAAATTTATGCAGAGCAATATACATGGGATAAAATTGTTCCTAAGTATTTAAAATTGTATGAAAACAAATAGAATTTGAGAAAATAGATGTTTATGAAATATGTAAAAAAATAATATTATGTTGATAAAAGACAAATATCATTGGGAAAATCAAATGGATAAAATCGAAAAAAAAATTAAAATGAATTAAATTCGTATATCTAATAACAAACTGAGATTACTAAGGCTTTACTGGTTAAATAATAGATGCAGTAATTGATTCTCATGAAAAAAGTATTACGACAAGCACTACAATGATGCAAAACATGAAAAATTTTGATTATGTAATATTGAAGGAGAAGAAATATTCAAAACTTTGGGTTGGAATTCATTTTACTTTGACAGAAGGGAAGCCTCTTATTAGTTATGAATAAAATCCCAGATTTGATAAATGAATATGGAAAATAGCAGCTAAAAAAGTTAAAAATTATTAAGAGAAAATTTAATGTTATGCTACTACATATCACAAATGACTTTTCAGGATCAAAGGTTTATAAAAGTTTAATTCAACAGCTTGATCAATTAGAACTTTCTCAAATTATATATACAGCTGTAAGGAGAGAGGATTTAATAGGGAAAAATCATATAAATTTTAAACAAACAAACTCAAGTATTATTTATCGTAATATTTTAAAAAAAACTGATAAACTTCGATACTTTCACAAGATTAATAAAGTTACTGATGATGTAGAAGCTTATGTAGATTTATCCAAAGTAACGTTGATTCACGCACACACATGGTATAGTGATGGCGGAGTGGCTTATCAACTATATAAAAAACATAATATTCCCTATATAATAACCATAAGGAATACCGATTTAAATTTGTTTTATAAATATGGGTATCACTTACGTAAACGAGCAAAAAATATTATAGAATATGCCAGTAAGGTGTTTTTTATCTCTCCAAGTTATCATAAACGTTTTTTTAATTTAAAACCCTTTGTAAACAAACAAAGGTTTATTAAAAAAAGTGAGATAATCCCTAATGGGATAGACAGTTTTTGGATAAGAAATTATAAAGTTCCAAAGCAGAACCCCCAGAAACTACCCGTTGTTTTGTATATAGGTAAATTTGCTAAAGGAAAAAATGTGCTAAAATTAATAAATGCAATAACGATTCTTAATGCTATTGGTGTTCCTTGTCAATTAAACTTAGTAGGAGGGGGGGGAAGTGAAGAAAAAAAAATATTAGAAAAAGTTAAACGTAGGGAGGCTATTAATTTTAAAGGAAAGATTACCGATAAAAAATTACTTCAACAGCAGTTTACGAAAGCAGATATTTTTGCCATGCCTTCTAAAGGAGAAACCTTTGGATTAGTTTATATAGAAGCAATTTCTCAAGGCTTACCTATAATTTACACACAAAAAGAAGGAATAGATGGGTATTATGAAAATATAGGGGTGGCAGTAGAGCCCAATAACGAAGAAAGTATAATAAATGCGGTTAAACAAATACTTGAAAATTATAACCCGTTACAGAATTTAGAGGCAGAGATAACAGCTAATCATGATTGGTCTAATATTGCTAAAAAACATAAGGAAATATATGCTAATATTGCCAAAAATAATAAGAAATAATGCACATTTTATATATACACCAATATTTTAAAATACCAAGTGAGCCAGGAGGGACGCGTTCATACTGGGTAGCAAAACGCTTTATTGAAGAAGGGCATAAGGTAACGATGCTTACAACCTCTTCTAGTATTCAGGAAAAAATTGTGCATAAAACAATCGATGGCATCGAGGTAATATATCTAAAAGTACCCTATAATCAGAATATGTCTATCATGGCACGTGTAAAATCATTCCTCAATTTTATGATAAAATCGACACGTTTAGCATTAAAAGTAAAAAATGTCGATTTAGCACTTGCTACTTCAACCCCTTTAACGGTAGGTTTTCCCACCTTGGTATTAAAGAAGTTACGAAAAATTCCTTTTATTTTTGAAGTAAGAGATTTATGGCCAGAAGTACCCATCCAAATGGGAGGGCTAGATAACAAGCTGCTTCAAAAATTAGCAGTTAGTTTTGAAAAAAGTATTTACAAAAATGCCAAGCATATTGTAGCTTTATCTCCAGGTATGGCAGCGGGGGTACTCAAATATGAACCTAAGGAAAAAGTTAGTATGATTCCTAATATGGCTAAAATAGATGCCTTTTGGCCAAGAGAGAAAAACGAACAATTGCAAACGGAGTTAGGGCTTCGAACAGACAGTTTTAAATTAATCCACTTCGGGGCATTGGGTATAGCTAATGGAGCAATGAGCATAATAAGAGGAGCAGAGGAGCTAAAAGAAGATACCAGTATTGAATTTATTTTTATAGGTGGAGGTTCTACAGAAGAAGAATTAAAGACCTATTGCCAAAAACATCAATTAAAACAAGTTCATTTTTTAGGAAGATTCCCAATGAAAGAAACCTCAGAGATTGTTAACCTCTGTGATGTATCGATGGTTAGCTTTAAAGACTTACCAATACTCTATACCAATTCACCTAATAAACTATTTGATTCTCTATCAGCAGGTAAACCTATTATCGTAAATTCTGCGGGATGGACAAAAGATATGGTGGAGAAGCATAATTGCGGATTTTATGTCAATCCTAATGTAGCACAAGAACTAGTTGATAAAATTTTGTTGTTAAAAAAAAATCCAGAAATAGTGAAAGAAATGGGACGAAAATCTCGAACTTTGGCTGAAACAGTTTATGATAAATCTATTTTATGTAAACAATTTGTGGAAACAGTTGAAAATACATACAAAAACCTTTAAGTTATGTATAGAAACTATTTAAAACGCATTTTAGATTTTATTTTGGCTTTATTGGCTTTTGTTATGTTATTTCCAATTTTCACAGTTGTTACTTTAAGTTTACTTATAGCAAATCAAGGAAAACCATTTTTCTTTCAAGAACGTCCAGGTTTAAATGAAAGGATTTTTAAAATCGTCAAGTTTAAATCTATGAATGATAAAAAAGATAAGGAAGGAAATTTATTGCCAGACGCTGATCGATTAACAAGCATAGGTAAGTTTGTGAGAAAAACTTCATTGGATGAAATTCCACAATTATTAAATATAATAAAAGGAGATATGAGTTTAATAGGTCCTCGTCCTTTATTACCTGAGTATTTACCAATGTATTCAGAGAAACATAAGAAGAGACATAATGTTAGACCAGGAATAACTGGACTTGCACAGGTAAAAGGAAGAAATACAATGAAATTTTCTGAAAGGTTTGATAATGACGTCTTTTATGTTGATAACTTGTCTTTTTTATTGGATGCAAGGATAATATTTATGACAATAAACTCGGTATTATTTAAATCGTCTACTATTGTAAATGGCCAAACGGTAGATGATATAGATGATTTAGGAATTAGCAGGAATTTAAGTAGTAATCATTTTAAGAAAAAATAATTTTATGAATATAAGAGGGAAAAAAGTTGTGTTAAGAGCAATAGAGGAGAGAGATTTAGAACTTTTACATAAATGGTCTAATGATCCTGAAATCAATTATATGTTAGGAGGATGGCATTTTCCTTCAAGTATAAAAGATCAAGAAAGTTGGTTTACTTCACTTTCTTTGGGAAGTGTTAACCAGCGCTTTGCAATAGATACTCCAGATTTGGGTCTGATTGGTATGGCTAATTTGGTCGATATAAATTGGAAAGATAGAAATGCATTTCATGGAATGTTATTAGGAGATAAAAAAATGAGAGGTAAAGGGTACGGAGTCGATACAATAATGGCAATTAATAAGTATGCTTTTGAGGAATTGGGTTTAATGAGAATGAATGGGTCAATGATTTCATATAATCAACCTTCTATTGGTGTTTACACAAAAAAATGCGGTTGGCAAGTCGAAGGAGTAAAAAAGAATCATTATTTTAGAAAAAACAAATGGTGGGATCAAGTGGTTGTTGGGATAACAAGTGATGATTATTTCAAGTTATTAGAGAACAGTAATTACTGGGAAAAAAAATGATAAATAAAGAGTTTGGTTCAGATTTTCATTCTTGTAATCAAGAGTTTATTTTAGATAAAAACCAGAGAAATTTTTTCGAAGATGAAAACTTTTCTTTTTTTCTATCAGGAAGGTCTGCTTTATATGCGTTACTTCAACATGGGATCAAAAATAATGGATGGAAGAAAGTTTATATTCCATCTTATTATTGCCAAGATGTAATTGAAAATCTATCAAATTTAAATATTCAGGTTATAGTATTTCGGTCTAATCCAAATAATTTGATATTGGATTATGATTTTTTCGAAGACGAGGAAACCAGTGTTTTTGTTAACGTAAATTATTTTGGTGTAAGAGATTTTAATACTCAATTATTTAAAAAAATTGTAGTTGTTGATGATTTGACACATAATATTAATGCTATAAAAATAAGTAATGCAAATTATGTTTTCGGATCATTAAGAAAACAATTACCAATACCATTAGGAGGTTTTTTGTATTCTCCGAATAAATTTCAACTTCCAGAAGGCAAGGAAAGTATTCTAGCAGATCAAGTAGCAGAGAACAAAACATTAGGTATGTTCTTAAAAAACGAATACTTGCAAAATAGATTTTCAAATAAAGATTTATATAGGAGTTATTACTCTAAAGCTGAAGAACAGTTAACTAAACTTTATAGAGATTACAAATTACCTGTTTTAGCAGAAAATATTTTAGAAAGATTAAATGTTGAAGAAATATTTAAAAAGAAAGAATCTAATATCCAATTGGCTTTAAAGTATCTTAAAGATTATTTAAACTATACCTTTAGTGTAGATGAAAATTCATTAGGATTATTACTTTTTTTTGATTCAAATATTCAAAGAGACTTTATTCGAAACAAATTAATAAAGTCCAATGTATATCCAGCTATTTTATGGCCAAATCAGAAAATAGATAATGATATTAGTTATCAAAATAGGTTTTTATTTTTACATACAGATTATAGATATTCCAAAGAAGATATTATTTACATAACGACAGCATTAAAAAAATCAATTCAAGAATGTCAGAAACAAAAATTATAAGACTAACAGAAGAATCTTGGAAAGAGTATGTTAACGCATCATTTGTTCATGATTTTTACCATACTTCATCTTATAATAAATTAGAAAAAGAAGGTGAACCAATATTGTTTGTATATCAAGAAGATAATAATTTTATAGCTTTACCATTAATAATTAGAGAAATACCAGATACAGACTTATTTGATTGTACTTCAGTTTATGGTTATGCTGGTGCAATAGCAAATATTGATATCAATATAATCTCCGAAGAGTTAAAAATTAGCTTTCAAAATAAACTTAATGAATTTTTCGTAAAGAAAAAGATAATATCTGTTTTTTCAAGATTACATCCTATTTTAGAAAATGATAAATTAATAGAAGGGTTAGGTGAAGTTGTTAATTTAAATAAAACCATAGCAATCTATCTTAAATTAACTCCAGAAGAACAAAGAAAACAGTACAGAAAATCGAACAAATACGAAATTAATAAGCTAAAGAAAAATAATTTTGAAGTTGTTGAAGCAACTACAAAAGAAGAACAAGATGAGTTTATTGATATTTATTATGAAACGATGAAAAAAGTAGAAGCAAATGACTATTATTTTTTTTCTAAAGAATACTTCTATGAATTTTTAAGTAATAATTGTTTTGAAACAAAATTATTGCTTGCAAAGAAGGATGGGGAGATTACTGCAGGTGCTATTTTTACAATTACAGATAAGATAATTCAGTACCATTTAGCAGGTACAAAACAAGCCTACGCAAGAGATACCCCAATGAAGTTGATTTTAGATGAAGCAAGATTGCTAGGAAATGAATTAAAATTAGATTATTTACATCTTGGTGGAGGTGTTGGAGGAAGCGATGAAGACCCTTTGTTTAGATTCAAATCTGGGTTTTCTAAAGAGAGTTTTCAGTTTAAAATATGGAGGTATATAGTAAACAAAGAAAAATATGAAGAACTAGTTAGAGAAAAAGGTATTTCGACTGATAATAATTCATTTTTCCCATTATATAGAGCTTAGATTATGGAAAAAAAAATATGGCTATCCTCACCACATATGGGGGGAGGCGAACGAAAATATGTACAAGAAGCGTTTGATACGAATTGGGTAGCACCTTTAGGACCTAATGTAAACGGTTTTGAAAAAGATTTAGAAGAGTATGTAGGAGAAAACTCAAAAGTAGCTTGCTTAGCTTCGGGTACCTCTGCCTTACATTTAGCACTGATATTAGCAGGAGTAAGGAATGGAGATGAGGTATTGTGTCAAAGTATGACCTTTTCTGCTTCTGCAAATCCAATTACCTACCAAGGAGCAATACCTGTTTTTGTAGATAGTGAAAAAGAGACATGGAATATGTGTCCAAAAGCGTTAGAAGAAGCTATTAAAGAGGGCATTGTTAAGGGAAAAAAAACAAAAGCGATTATTGTAGTACATTTATATGGAATGCCTGCCAAAATGGATAAAATTGTAGCGCTTTCTAAAAAATACGATATAACATTAATAGAAGATGCAGCTGAAGCACTTGGATCAACCTATAAAGGACGAAAATGTGGTACGCTTGGTGATTTTGGAATTTTATCGTTTAACGGAAATAAAATAATAACGACTTCTGGTGGGGGCGCTCTGGTTTGTCGTAATGAAGGTGATAAACAAAAAGCAATTTTTTTAGCAACACAAGCACGTGATAAAGCCCCTCATTATCAACATTCACACATAGGGTACAACTATCGTATGAGTAATATTGTAGCGGGTATAGGTCGTGGTCAAATGGAGGTGTTAGATAAACATGTAGGTTTTAGAAGAGCTAACAATAAGTTTTATCAAGAGTTATTCGAAGGTGTAGAAGGAATTATAGTGTTAACAGAACCAACATCAGAATACTTTTCAAATCACTGGTTAAGTGCCGTAATAATAGATGAAGATAAAACAGGTTTTTCAAGAGAAGATTTGCGTTTAGCTCTAGAAAAAGAAAATATAGAGTCTCGTCCATTATGGAAACCAATGCACTTACAACCTGTTTTTAAAGATTGTAAATACTATGGAACAAACGTCTCAGAAAAATTATTTGAATATGGATTATGTTTACCTTCTGGATCTAATTTAACCAATGAGGATAGGTTGAGAATAAAAGTAGTGATTCAAAAACTATTAAATTTATAATTCAGAACACACCAAGTTTAATGAGTTTTAATTCTTCAATGTATTAACATAATATCAAATAAGTTAATAAAAAGTGATTATGATTTTTACAAAAACAGATATTCCTGAAGTTATTGTTATTGAGCCCAAAGTTTACGGAGACCCAAGAGGATATTTTTTTGAATCTTTTAATCAAAAAGAGTTTGAAGAGAATATAGGAAAAGTGAATTTTGTCCAAGATAACGAATCAAAATCTACATTTGGTGCTTTAAGAGGGTTACATTTTCAAAAAACACCTTTTGCTCAAGCAAAGCTCGTTAGATGTATTAAAGGAAAAGTATTGGATGTGACAGTTGATATTAGACAAAACTCACCCAGTTATGGTAAATATATAGTAGTGGAATTATCAGAAGAAAACAAGAAACAAGTATTCATTCCAAGAGGTTTTGCGCATGGATTTGTGACCCTTTCTGAAGAAGCCATTTTTGCTTATAAGGTAGATAATTGGTATGCTCCTGAATATGATTCGGGAATTATCTGGAACGATCCTACTTTGAATATTGATTGGAAAATTAATTCAGAAGAGGTAATACTTTCTCCAAAAGACCAACAACTTTCAACTTTTAAAGAGCTAGAAACTCCATTTATTTATTAGTAGCTTTGAAAAGTTTATATAGTAAATTTTTATGAGGAACTTATGTAAAAGATAGGGCAGGGCATGATTATCGATATGCAATAGACGCATCAAAGCTTAAAAAAGAGTTAGGATGGGAACCATCTTTGCAATTTGAAGAAGGAATAGAACAAACAGTTCAATGGTACTTAGAGAATGAAGAATGGATAAAAAACGTAACCAGTGGAGAGTATCAAAAATATTATAAAGAAATGTATGAATAATAAAAAAGCCAAAACTAAGTTTTGGCTTTTTTATTATATATGTCCCGTCCTAAAATAAGTTGACACAAAATCGACTTATTATGAGGATCTATCTTAGTCTACTCAAACTTAAATCTCCATTGTATTTAACAATAAATAAACCTTGGTTTCCGCTACTCCCAAACGTTTTTTTATGATAATCAAATTTATTCTCAACACGTAAAGATACCCCTTTTTTAAAGGTGTCTGTAAGCTTATCACCAGAAGCTAAACGCATTAAAACATCGTATGTAATATCAAAGCCTTTGATAGCATAATCAGAAGGAATGGTGTTGTTTTTTTGTAAGTATTTATTATTAAAAGCTTTAGTATCTATAGCTTCTTCATCTGTGTAAGTGTTTGAAACATAAGTAAAGTTAACACTAGCCAGTTTGTTATTATCAATTTTATCATAAGCGGGACCTTTTTCTAAAGTAAATACTTGGACTTTAACTTCATCAGGGATGCCAATCATACTATTAAGAGCATCAGCTACAACAACATTATCATCAGAAGTAATAATAACCCAATTATGTCTTTTTGAAGACATTTTAGATGTAAAGCGGGCTCTTTTTATATAGCCTTTTTCAGGTTTTAAAACATGTATAGTGTTTATACTATCATGTTTCTTTAGCTCAGAAATAATTTTAGAAACTTTTGCGTTTGTGTCTTTTTCTTCATCACTTACAATAAAAATTTCTTGATCTTTATAACTGTCTTTTAAATAAGAAGCTAAATAACCCGCATAATTCTCTTTTTCAGGAGAAGTTTTAACTAATTTAGATGAAGTGAATTTACTTTGTTTACTAGAGTAGTGAGGGAAAACAACAGGTGCATTCACATCACGAGCAACAACTTCAGCTTTATCAGAGTAAAAAGGTCCGATAATAACATCAGTGTTTTCTAGTTTTTTATCTTTTAATATGGTCGCAATATTTTTTCCTCTATTTCCTGTATCAAAAATATTTACATTTACTAGCACTCCTTGTTTTTTAATAGAGTCGATAGCCATTTCAGCTCCCATGTAAAAATCAGTAACCATATTTGCTAGTTGATTTCCTTCAAAAATATCTTTACTCGATTTAGAGCTATATTCATTTGCTTTAAAAGGAAGTAAAATAGCAAGGTTTATAGAGGTGTCTACTTCAATAGAATCTTTATAAAAAGTATAATTCTCTTTTTTACTAACCTCCTCTATAGGTTTAATTTTTAATAATTGACCTATAGATAATTTATTATCAGCTAAATCTGGATACTCAGGATTTAATCGTAATAAATCTTCTTTCGTAACATTATAAAAACGAGTTAAACTATACATCGTTTCTTTACTCTTAACAGTGTGAGTTAAGAACTTTTCTAAAACTTCATCTTTATTAATTGTAACTGTTTTTTCTATAGCCTTAACTTTTAATACCTGACCAATACTTAGATTATTACTCTGAATATTGGTGTACTCAGGATTAAATTTAATTAAATCCTCTTTCGTTATATCATATTGTTTTGTAATACGATACACAGTTTCTCCTTTTTGGACTTCATGAGTTTCATATTCAACAATTGTTTGTTGAAAAACAGTACCATCTTCTTTAGTTTCAGGAGTCGTTTCTTCGTTGTTATTAGTATCGGTAGTATTTACTTCTTCTTCAGATGAAGTAGTAGATGAAGAAGTACCCTTTTTAATTTTAGGGTTTGGTATTACAATTACCGTGTTAGCATCTGGACGTCTTCCAACATCAGGATTTAAACGTAATAAATCTTTCGTTTTCATATCTAAACGATCTGCAATATCTCGCATCGTTTCTCCTTCTTGGGTTTTGTACGATACATAACGTTTTTGCTGACCGCAAGAAACGGCAAAAGTTAAAATACAAACTAATAGTAAAAACTGTAATTTCTTCATCTACTCTTTTTTATATTAATGATGGATTTTTATTCCCACTCAATTGTTGCTGGTGGTTTAGAGCTAATATCATATACAACTCTATTCACACCTTTTACATTATTAATTATTTTATTTGATGTTTTTTGTAAAAACTCATAAGGTAAATTAACCCAGTCTGCAGTCATACCATCTGTACTTTCTACAGCGCGTAAAGCTACCACTTTTTCGTAGGTTCTTTCATCCCCCATAACTCCAACAGAATTTACTGGTAATAAAATAGCACCTGCTTGCCATACTTTATCGTATAATCCGCTTTCTTTTAATCCGTTAATGAATACTGCATCTACTTCTTGTAAAATACGAACCTTTTCAGCTGTAATATCTCCTAAGATTCTAATAGCCAAACCAGGTCCTGGAAATGGGTGACGACCTAATAATTCTTTATCTATTCCCATAGAGGCTCCTACACGACGTACTTCATCTTTAAAAATCATACGTAAAGGTTCTACTATTTTTAGCTTCATAAAGTCAGGTAAACCACCTACATTATGATGACTTTTAATGGTTGCTGAAGGACCTCCGTTAACTGAAACGGATTCAATTACATCAGGATAAATAGTTCCTTGTGCTAACCATTTAGCATCTTCTATTTGGTGTGCCTCATCATCAAAAACATCAATAAAAACTTTACCAATAGCTTTACGTTTTGCTTCTGGGTCACTTAACCCAGCAAGTTTGTCCAAAAAACGTGCCGAAGCATCCACTCCTTTAACGTTTAACCCCATACCTTCGTATTGCTTTAATACGTCGGTAAATTCATTTTTACGTAACAATCCGTTGTTAACAAAAATACAGTGTAAATTGCTTCCGATTGCTTTGTGTAATAATACTGCAGCTACGGTAGAATCTACTCCTCCAGATAAACCTAAAACAACTTTATCATTGCCTACTTTTGCTTTTAACTCAGCTACTGTTTCATCAACGAATGAATCTGGTGTCCATGTTTGAGCTACCCCAGCTATAGTAACTAAAAAATTTTGTAATAATTGTTTACCATCAGTAGAATGATATACTTCTGGGTGAAATTGGATAGCATAGGTAGTTTCTCCATCAATTCTGTATGCTGCATTTTTTACATCATGAGTGCTTGCTAACAATGTTCCGCCAGTTGGTAATTCTTTAATCGTGTCTGAATGGCTCATCCAAACTTGACTTCCTTCAGAAATATCTTTAAAGAATTCTTCTCCTTCTTTGATAAAAGATAAATTAGCTCTTCCGTATTCGCGAGTGTTAGAAGGCGCTACTAAACCACCAGAAAAATGAGCTAAGTATTGAGCTCCATAACAAACTGATAATAAAGGTTTTTTACCTCTAATATCAGATAAATCAGGATGTGGAGCTTCATCAGAACGAACCGAAGATGGACTTCCTGAAAGAATTACAGCTTTAAAATCGTTTAAGTTTTGTGGTATTTTGTTGTAAGGGTGAATTTCACAATAAATATTTAATTCTCTTACACGGCGCGCAATTAACTGTGTGTATTGCGATCCGAAATCTAATATAAGTACGTTGTGTTGTTGCATGCGCAAAAATAGTACTTACATTTTATATTTGCGAGAATATTTAGTAAGAAATTAATGAGTTTTAAAAACTATTAAAACTTATAAACAATAGCGTTAATATTCATGCCTGCACCTACAGAAGCTAAAATAATAACATCGCCTTTTTTTACCTCTTGATTTTCAACGTTTCCTTTTAAAACTAAATCGAGTAGAGTAGGTACGGTTGCTACAGAACTATTTCCTAATTTATGGATACTCATTGGCATTATGTCTTTAGGAACTGGTTTTTTATACAAGCGATAAAAACGTTTAATAATGGCTTCATCCATTTTTTCATTGGCTTGATGGATGAATATTTTTTTAACATCATCGATGTCTAGGTCACTTTTATCTAAAGCTGTTTGCATTGCCTTAGGTACATTATTTAATGCGAATTCATAAATTTTTCGTCCGTGCATTTTAATATAACGAATATTGTTGTCTTTGTTTTTGTCATTAGAGTTTCCGAAGAATAAATAATAAGCTTCTTCTTTAGTGAAAGTTTGTGATGCATGGCTAAGAATACCACTATCACTACTATCCGAAGCTTCAACAATACAAGCACCAGCACCATCGCTATAAATCATAGAATCACGATCGTTTATATCTATAACTCTCGATAGTGTTTCTCCTCCAATAATCAAACATTTTTTAGCAATTTTCGCTTTTATAAAAGCCTGTGCTTGAATAACACCTTCAATCCAGCCAGGACAACCAAATAAAATATCGTATGCGACACAATTAGGGTTTTCAATTTGCAATAAGTGCTTTACACGAGTAGCTAAGCTAGGAAGAATATCACTTTGAATAGCGTCTGTTTTAACATCTCCAAAGTTATGAGCAAAAATAATATAGTCTAATTCTTCAGAATTAATGTTAGCATCTTCAATCGCTTTTTTTGCTGCAAAAAAGCCAAGGTCTGAAGCTTTATATTCAGGTTTAGCATAGCGACGTTCTTCGATACCAGTTATCGATTTAAATTTCTCAATAATTACAGAGTTTGAATTATCAATGGAAGTTCCATCAGCATTCAAAAAGAAGTTATCATTAAACTTACTGTTTTCTTTTTTGATTGATGGTATAAAGGCTCCTGTTCCTGTAATTACTGATAGTTTCATTAGGGTTGCTGATTTTTAAATGTTGAGTAATTACAAATAAAGCATTTTTATTGACGATTACCTCTTTATATACAGTCATTTTTTTAGAATTATGATTTTCTTAAAAAAAGAAGGATGTATTATTTTTTTATAAAAAACAAAAGTATTTTTTTGTGATTTTAATGTTTAATCTGTTATAAATAGGAACTATCAAAAGAAAAAGGTAATAGAGAAAGAAGAGATTCTGTTTTTACAATTCTACCAACTTCACCCATAAAAATAATTTCAATAGGTTGCTGTTGATTGATTTCGTATTCTGATAATGTTTGACGACATGCACCACAAGGACCAACAGGTTTGTTAACAGTTGAATTTTCTGAAGCTGCAGTTATTGCTATTTTTTTTACTTTCATATTAGGGAATTCAGATCCAGCCTTCCAAATAGCAACACGTTCTGCACACATGCCAGAAGGGTAAGCAGCACTTTCTTGATTATTTCCTAAAATAACTTCCCCGTTATCAAGTAATATAGCTGCTCCTACATTAAACTTGGAATATGGGGCGTATGCTTTTTTTCTTGCTTTTACAGCTTCTTGAATTAAAAAAGCATCTTCAGTTGATAATTGTGAAATATCATCAAATAAAGTGGCAGAAGTGGTTATGTCAATTTTCTTCATCGTAAATAAATTAGTCAAAAAAAGCAGTCGACTCGACTGCTTTTGTATTCTGATACGAATTTATAAAAAAAAATCCTGTTTTTTAATAAACCTCATACAGTTCTCCTAAGTCAAATGATAAAGAAAAACGTAATGTGTTTTCTAATGGGTTGTTAACTGCTGCAGTATTTACTAAATATGATAAATCTAAAGTAAAAGCTCTTGCAGTAAATCCTGTACCTAAGGTTAAGAATTGACGTTGTCCTTTTTCTTCACTTTCATGAAAATAACCAGCTCTTAGAGCAAAGGCATTGTTATATAAATACTCAGCACCTAAAGCCCAAGTTGTTTCTTGTAACTCTTCACTAAAACTTCTGTCTCCTAATGAAGTAAACATTCCTTCAAACCAACCTCTCTCTGAGTTAGGACTTGATGGAACTAATAGTTTTGTGAATTCTAAGTTAAGTCCAAAAATGTTTGAATCGTCAAAGATGAAATCAAAACCACCACCAATTTTAGCATTAGTAGGAATAAAGTTTGGAACTCCAGGACTATACTCAACTTTTGGCCCTATGTTGGCTATGTTAAAACCTAATCGGTAACGTCCGTTAAAGCTTCCAAAGTTTTCCTCTTTAGATTGGTAATAACCAGAGACGTCAACAGCAAAAGAATTAACGGCATCTAAGTTAGAGTCATTACTTCTTATTTTGTAATTAGAATGGATATACTTTAAACCAATACCCATAGAAAAAGTTTCACTTAGTTTTAATGAATAAATACCTGTAATGGCTAACTCATTAGGATTTTCTGTTCCGTTAGAAACACCACTGTCATTAGTTAAAGCTACTTCTCCTAGAGAAAAATACTTTAAATCAACTCCCCAAGCTGATTTTTCACTATACCTGTTAACATAAGAACCCCCACCAACGAAAATATCATCAGTTAAGTTTCTAAGCCAAGGAGTATAGTTAAGTCCTATGCTAATTTTATTTTGATTAAATGCAGTTTTTGCGGGGTTGTGAAAAATTGAATAAGCATCTGAAGAGGTAGCGACTCCAATATCTCCCATACCACCAGCACGAGCATCAGGTGTAATCAATAAAAAAGGCATTGCCGTTGTGTTTATTGATGTTTGGGCTTGCGCTTTATTTTGAAGGGTAAAGCACACAAAAAATAATACGATTGATAATTTTTTCATGTAAAATTTGATTAATTGTTTAGCAAATATATAATTTTTCTTGGGGGAGTTTATAACTAATAGCTTTTTTTAGATTTCTTGTAATACTAAACTTAAAAGTTTATTTATTAGTTTACTAAAGTTAACGGTATTACTATAATAATATTATATACCTTGATTTAGAATCAAGAAGAAAATTACTTTTGTACTGTTAAAAATATTAAACTTTAACAGTCTATATTTTAATCTTTTTCTTAGATTCGTAATACTAAAGTATAAAAACTGTCGTTTGTAATCTTGCATAGACAAGGTTACTAAATGTGAATTTATAGATAAATTAGTTGTAAGAAATTAGAAATATTGTAAATTGCGACACCCTTAAAAAACAGTTAAAAATACATGAAAAGTACGTTGAAATTATTTAGTTTATTAGCGATCACTGGTTTATTAGTTACTTCTTGTAAGAGTAATGGAGGTGGGTCGAGTAAGTCTTCATTAACTGGTTGGAACTTTAATGATCCTAATTATGGAGGTTATTTGAAGGGAGAATACAAAGAAGGAAAAAATGTTCCACCAGGAATGGTACATATTGAAGGAGGTACTTTTACTATGGGATTGGTACAGGATGATGTTATGTTTGATTGGAATACAACTCCTCAAAAAATGCATGTTCGTACTTTTTATATGGACGAAACAGAAGTAACCAATGCAGAATATGGATTGTTTATGCAGTATACCAAAGATGTATTTCCACCAGAAGATCCACAGTTTAAAAATATTTATCCTTCAGTTTTACCAGATACACTGGTTTGGAGAAAAGGATTAGGTAATACTAATTTGTTGTCAGAGAGCTATTTAAGGCATCCTTCTTATGCAGAATATCCTGTAGTTGGAGTTAGTTGGATACAAGCTAATAAATACTGTAAATGGCGTACTAACGCTGTTAACCTAAAAATATTAATGGACAAAGGAGTTATTAAAAATATTTTTAAGGAAGACTCAGTAAGCTTTAAAGGTGAAAACAATTTTGATACTGATACCTATTTGACAGATCCTTATGCAATTTTTGATGGAGATTCTACAATTTATAAAAAAGGAATCCCAGTACCAAGACCAAAAGGAGAACCTAAACCTGAAAAAGGAGCTTTCACAGGAAGACAAGTAACTTCTTCTGATGGTATTTTATCTCAGAAATTTAGATTACCGACAGAGGTAGAGTGGGAATATGCAGCAAAAGCTATTTTTGAAAACCGTGAATATAATAATATTAGAGGTAGAAAAAAATACGCTTGGAGCGGAAAATATACTCGTGATAGAGATAAGAGAAGAAGAGGGGATCAGTTAGCTAACTTTAAGCAAGGTAAAGGAGATTATAGTGGTATTGCTGGATGGAGTAGTGATGGATCAGATATTCCTAATGCGGTAAGAAGTTACCCTCCAAATGCTTTTGGGTTATATGATATGTCTGGTAATGTTTCGGAATGGGTAGAAGATGTGTATAGACCAATTATCGACTCAGAAGCGAATGATTTTAACTACTTTAGAGGTAATATTTTTACAAAAAAATTAATTAACGAAGAAGGTAAAGTTGTTATTGTAGGCGATGGAGAGGTACAGTATGATACTTTAGAAAACGGTAGAATTGTACCTAAAGACTTACCAGGAAGTGTTAAGTATATTCCTATTACTAAAGAAGATACTTATATGAGAAGAAACTATAATTTAGCTAACAATTCAAGTTTAGCTGATGGAGACCAAGCTTCTTCTAAGTTTTATAATTTAGATAAAGATCAATTAGATCGTACTACAAGAATGTATAATTCTCCACAAAAACCTGAAGCAGAAATTGACACTTTAGGGAATGTTATTAATAACTACAAGTATGATGACAAGAGAAGAACTACATTGATTAGTGATCAGTCTAGAGTTTATAAAGGTGGTTCTTGGGCCGATAGAGAATATTGGTTAGATCCAGCACAAAGAAGATATTTTCCTGAATATATGGCAACAAACTATATAGGTTTTAGATGTGCTACAGATAAAATGGGGCCAATGGTGCTAAACAAAAGAAAAAGAGCTATACCAGATAGAGCTAGATAACAAAAAGTATTTTTATAGAAGAAAACCTCATTGAATTTCAATGAGGTTTTTTATTTTTACCTTATGAAGGTAGAAGAATTATACAGTTTATATATCACGCACGGTTTAGTAGATACAGATACTAGAAATATTAGAGAAAACACACTTTTTTTTGCTTTAAAAGGAGAGAACTTTAACGGAAATAAGTTTGCAGAAGAAGCGATAGCTAAAGGAGCTGGTTATGCAATAGTTGATGAAGTTGAGTATAAAACATCTGATGGAATAATTTTAGTAGATGATGTTTTAGGTGCACTTCAAGAGCTTGCAAATTATCATAGAAACCAGTTGCAAGTTCCTGTAATTGCTTTAACAGGAAGTAATGGGAAAACTACGACAAAAGAGCTAATAAATGCAGTTCTTTCAACGAAATATAAAACAACTGCTACCATTGGAAACCTAAACAATCATATTGGTGTACCATTGACTTTATTGTCAATGAATAAAAGCACAGAGATTGGTATTGTAGAAATGGGGGCAAATCATGCAAAAGAAATTGAGTTTTTATCAGAAATAGCAAATCCTGATTATGGATATATAACAAATTTTGGAAGTGCACATTTGGAGGGGTTTGGTTCTTTAGCAGGAGTGGTGAAAGCTAAGTCTGAATTGTATGATTTTCTCAGATCACATAATAAAAAAGTATTTATAAACCCTAACGATGAAAAGCAAGTAGCTAGAACTAATGGTATGGAGGCAATTACTTTTGAAAAAAGTATAAAATTTACAGAGGCTAATCCTTTTGTAAAACTATCATATCAAAATGTAAATATATTAAGTAATTTAATTGGGGGTTATAACTTTAATAATATATCAGCGGCAATAACTATTGGAAATTACTTTAATATACCCTCTGAGTTAATAAAGAAGGCAATTGAAAGGTACATTCCGTCTAATAATCGATCTCAGATAATAAATACTAACACCAATAAGATTATTCTAGATGCTTATAATGCTAATCCTACAAGTATGAAAGCAGCTTTAGAAAGCTTTAGTAAGTTAAAAGCTAACCATAAAACAGTAATTTTAGGAGACATGTTTGAGCTTGGAGAATATAGCTCAAAAGAGCATCAAAATATAGTTGAAGAAGTAGAAAAAAATAATTTTGACGTTGTTTTTTTGGTAGGGGAAAATTTCTACAATACTATTTCTAGAACTAATAAAATAATCAAGTTTAAATCTTTTAAAGATTTAGAAAAGTATTTACAAAATAATTCAATAACAGATAGTGCCCTTTTAGTGAAAGGGTCGAGGGGAATGGCTCTTGAAAGAGTTGTAGAACTTTGTTAAAATGAATTGTTTCTATGAAAGTCAACTAAATTATCAATTGGGCGTTGAATTACATCAGTAACAGATAATTTATTTTTTGATGCAACTTTTTCTAATATGTCTTTAAAGTAATAAGCTATAGATCCAATAAAATAGATTGGGATTTGACTATCTTTTTCAAAAGGAAGAATACGATACTTGAAAAACTCTTGAATCCCTTTTTTAATCATTTTTCTAACATACTTTTCATCTTTATGATCAAGCATAAATTTTGCAAATGAAGCTAAATACATATTGGGGTAAGGTTCCCTGTACAAGTTCATTTTTACGACATCTATATCAAGGTCGAAAGATGTTTTGAATGCTGAAGCTATTCTTTTTGGCATTTTTTTGTAGTAAAAATCACGTAATAATTGTTTACCAAAATAATTTCCACTAGCTTCATCCATAACAGTATAACCTAATGATGGGGCTGTTGTAGTTATGTTTTTGCCATCATAATAACAACTGTTAGATCCTGTTCCTAAAATACAGACAATTCCAGGCTTATTACCAGTACTAGCATAAACAGCAGCTAAAGTGTCTTCAGAAACAAAAACTTCGGCTTTTTTAAAGACAGATTCCAGAACATTTCTCAAGTTTTCTGCAGCTTCTGTACTGCCACAACCTGCACCATAAAAATGAACTTGTAGCGTATCGTTTTGTACCTCCAATAAAGTATTAACATTATTGACAGTACTTAACATTTGTTGTTTTGTTAAAACCGAAGGATTTAAGCCTAGAGTAGTAGTTCTAAAAACTTCTTTCTTAGTATCGTCAAGAGCAATCCAATCGGCTTTTGTAGAGCCTCCATCGGCAATTAAGATCATGTGTAGTTGCTAGTTTAAATTCTTATTAAACAAATTAATTAAGTATTGTGCTTTCGAGTTGTTTTTTTATTTAACTAAATCCTTTTAGGTACATAGGATGTTATATTATAGTGTTAATGTAGCTAAAATAATTCTCGAAATGTTTACTTGTGTTGATTGTTTTTTCGAAATGGGTAATTTAATTCTTAATAGGAGTATCTAACTTTTCGTATACTGAATTGTTTGATTTATATTCAGGAACAATATCTTTTATGAGTTGAACTGTTTTACTATTGTCGTGATTTCTATTAGATAAACATAATTCTTTAATTTTATCTTTAATAATAGTATAATCAATTAACTGATTTTTAGCTATCATAATTTTTTCATGATAAGTAGGAGTAGTATTTTCACCATCAGCTAATAGTTCTTCATATAATTTTTCTCCAGGGCGTAAACCAGTAATTTTTATGTCAACATCATCCGGAAAGTTTAAACCAGATAAGTGAATCATTCTTTTGGCAATATCATATATTCTTACAGATTTCCCCATGTCGAAAATATAAATTTCACCGCCATTACCCATAGTACCAGCTTCAAGAACCAATCTACATGCTTCGGGAATAGTCATAAAGTATCGTGTAATGTCTTTATGAGTAACAGTTAAAGGGCCTCCGTTTTCAATTTGACGTTTAAAAAGAGGTATAACTGAACCGTTAGATCCTAAAACATTACCAAAACGAGTGGTTGTAAACTTTGTAGTATGATTATGAGAGTTACTCAAACAGCTTATATACATTTCTGCAACTCGTTTTGTAGCTCCCATAACGTTGGTTGGGTTTACAGCTTTGTCGGTAGAAACCATGACGAAGCGACCAACATTGTGTTTTATTGATAAATCAGCAATGTTTTTTGTTCCACTAATATTTATTTTCACAGCTTCATAAGGACTCATTTCCATTAAAGGAACATGCTTGTAAGCAGCTGCATGAAATACTTTTTGAGGTTTAAACTTTTTAAATATTTCATCCATTCTTTTTTCGTCCCTAACATCTGCAACGATAGAGGTAAAGTTTCTACGTTCTTTTTGAATTAATTCCTGTTGAAGATCATATAATGGAGATTCAGCTTGATCCACTAATATTAAGTGCTCGTGGTTATAGATACTTAATTGACGAGAAATTTCTGAGCCAATGGAACCAGCGGCACCAGTAACTAAAATTACTTTATTATTTACTTCTCTTTTTACAATAGGGTTGTTGATAGAGATAGGTTTTCTATCGAGTAAATCTTCAATTTTAACCTGTTTTATTTGATTGGCCTCTAAATCACCATGAATCCATTTTGATAATGGAGGAACAATTTTTACTTGAACACCTAATTCAAGTAAATTATCAGTAAGATATAAAAGTTTTTCCGATTTAATATTTTGAATAGAAATAATAACTTCATCAATGTGCTTCTCTTTAATAAAGTATTTGTTTATTCTCTTTCCATCATAAATTTTAATTCTATCTAACTTTTTGCCTATTTTCTTTGGGTCATCGTCTATGAAACCTATGACTTCATACTTATTCTTAGTATCTCTGTTTAAAGCTCCATATGTTATTAATCCAGAGTCACCGGCTCCATATATTAAAACATTGGTTATAGATTTAAGTTCTGTAGAGACAATTTCGTAAAAAGCTTTGAAAATATATCGACTAACTACTAAAGTAAGTACAGAAATTAAATAATGAATAATTATTATCGATTTTGGAATTGTAAAATCAGGAAATAAATTTAAAGCATTATTAAAAAGGACAATACAGGTTGTAATAATTGAAAGTAGCGTAACACCAACAAAAACATTAAAAGCATCTCTAGTCCCAGTGTGTCGTACAATACCTTTATAAGAACCTACAAGGAGAAAGCTAATAAGACCAATAATTGCTATAAAAGGAAGTTGATAATATAGGCTTCTAATATCAAAATTTAAACTAGCATTAAATCGTACTGTATAGGCTAAAATGAAAGATACACAAATTAAAGTAATATCTATAATTAAAACAACCCATCGCGAAGCATATTTATCAAAAGCTTTTAAGAATAAACTCCTAATCATTAGATGTTTTTTGTTAATAAGTAAAATTACAAAATATAAAGGGAAAAACTTAAAGAAGTGTTAAATCTTCTTCATTTGTTGTTTCATCATCTGCATTTGCTCTTTAAGCATTCCGTGTTTGTCTAGCTTTTTAGCTTCTGCCATTAAGTTTGTAGCCTCTCTTTTTCTACGTTTTGTCATAGCAATTCCTGCCAATTGTAATTTAGCCATAGCTAAATCATGATCCATTGCTAATCCTAATTTAACTGCTTTTTTTAAGTACTTTTCAGCTTGAGTTATGTTGGTTTGAGATAGCATAATTCCATGTAGGTAATTATAATACCCTTCTTGCTTTTTAGTTAATGAAGTAGAAGGATTCTTTATGTACCCTAACCATTTTTGAGTTCCAGGGAAATTCTGTTTACGTAGTTGTAAAAAAGCTAAAAGAATAAACTCATTTTTAAAGTAAAATAAAATGAATAGTCCAGCAAGCAAAAGTATTGATATGCCGTTCATAATGTGTCCTTGTATAAATTCATATACAGACCATGCAGTTATTAATGCAGCTAAAACTAATTTTATATTTTTATTGAACATAGTTGTCTTTTCTTTTCGTCGGTTTGCAAAAATACATTTTTTTAACAGAAAAAGTAGTAACTTATTTTTTGTAATACTTTTTATTCTTGATCCAAGCTAAAACTCCTAAAATAGACACAAAAGCTACAGCGTAATATACAGAAGTAGGCGTAATTACTTTATCACCACTAGCATACGAGTGTAGGCCTGATAAATAGAAGTTTACTCCAAAATACGTCATCATGATAGAAGCAAATGCTAAAATGGACCATAAATTAAAGGTGTATCGTCCTCTTAAACCAGGTATTAAACGCATGTGTAACACAAAAGCATATACCATAATAGAGATTAAAGCCCAAGTTTCTTTAGGGTCCCAGCCCCAATAGCGTCCCCAACTTTCATTTGCCCACATTCCGCCTAAAAAGTTACCAACGGTAAGCATAACTAACCCAACGGTTATTGCCATTTCATTAATAACAGTAAGTTCTTTAATGTGTAAATCCATTTTCTTTTTATTTTTTTCATTGGTGAAAATGATTAGGAATAAAGAGAAGATTCCTAAGATCATACCCATTGCAAAAGGACCATAACTTGCAACAATAACAGAAACGTGTACATATAACCACCAAGAATTTAACACAGGTTGAAGGTTGGCAATTTCAGGATCTAGCCAGTTTTGATGCGCAAACATTAAAATTACAGAAACTAAAAATGTTGTAGCTGCAATAGTTAATGAAGATTTTTTTCCAAGAATTAATCCAAATAGCATGGTTGCTAATCCAACAAAAATAATAGATTCATAAGCGTTACTCCAAGGGGCATTTCCACTGATATACCAACGAGCAGCTAACCCTAAAACGTGGAAGATAAATAAGAAAATTACAACACCTATTAAGGCTTTTACAATAGTATTAACCCATGGTTTGTTGTTGAAAATTTGTAAGAAAACAAATACAATTAAAAGTAAACTTACATATCCGTAATACTCCGAAAGTTTAACAAAGATGTTTAGTTTATTATAAGCTATTTCTAAATCGATTTTATCTTTAGCAGGAATAACTTCTGAACCAAATTTTCGTTGAAACTTCTTAATTCCGTCTAAAACTTTGTTAGTTTCTGTATAGTTTCCTGATTTTTTTGAAGCTTGTAATAATTGTAAATAAACAGGTAATGATTGACGCACAAAAACTGAGTCTGTTCCTTTAAAATTAGCTTGTAGTGTTTCTGGTTGAGATACCCACTTGTTATTTTCATCATTTGGAATAGGGTAGATGCGTAACATTCCACCTCCTAAAGCTTGAGATAGTAACCAAACTCTTCGTTCAATCTTTATAATATCTTTTTCAAACTTATTTTGAATTTTTTTCTTTTCAGCCTCAACTACTAATTTGCTAATTTTTGAAGAACCATCTTTATTGTAGAAATCAATAAAACGAGCATATTCAGCATCTTCTGGTACACCTAAAATTTCTCTAACTTGGGTATTTCCATCTTCTAAATATACAAAAGGTACATTTAGCCAAAGCATAGGATTTTCTGTAATAGAAAGTAAAATTTGGCTTGGGTCTAAATCTTTGAATTTATCAACATGTGCTACTTTTCTTACTAATTCAGAAGCAAAAGTATGAGCAGGTTTCATACGTCCGCCAGCATCTTGAATAACTAAAGAACTAAATAAAGCAGCGTGTTTGTCATCTACTTTATTAGCTGTTAAAATAGAATCTATTTGAGCTTCTGTAATTTGTTTTGGTTCATGAGTTTCGTGTTGACCGAAACTAACAAGAGAAACTAACAAAGCGATAGCTGATAGTTTAGTTTTCTTATTTCTAATTTTAACTAATGACTGTTTTAAGTCATAAAAACGAGTGCCTTTTACAAATAAAGCCGCGGTTAAACCAAAGAACAATAAAAAGTAACCAATATAGGTAATCCAAGTTCCCCAAAA
The DNA here is from genome assembly GCF_003387615.1 of Tenacibaculum gallaicum. GTDB lineage: Bacteria > Bacteroidota > Bacteroidia > Flavobacteriales > Flavobacteriaceae > Polaribacter > Polaribacter gallaicus. The sequence goes on from NZ_QUNS01000009.1 coordinate 49,275, forward strand.
ATCATGATTCACCGATAAGTGTGTTTGTTCATGCTCACCTTCAATTTTATAACTAGATTGAAAGAACTTGTAACCTCCATAATCTAAAATATGATTCATAAAAATTCTATAATCGAATGTTTCGTTTGGAGCGATAACAGTAATTTCACTTGCATAAGCGGCGGCGCTTTCAGAACCAGGATATTTTTCTAGTTGAAAGTCGTTTAATTTTATGCTGAATGGAGTCTCCAATAGTTTAGAACCATACCAAGCTCTAAAGTTTAATTTGCCAATACTAAACTGTTCTTGGTTGTCAACGTTAAACTTTCCACCATAAAACTCAACACGTTTAGTCTCTCCGTTTGTTGTAATGTCAAAAATTACAGTATCGTATTTTTGATCATCTTTTTTTCCTCTAACAGTTCTAATTTCTCCTTTTTCAGGTGTTTTAGGAACTACAAACTGTAATCCATTTATGTTATGAAGCGTTAATAGTTGAAAATGTTGTGCACTATCTTTAACTATTTGACCTCGTTTTTGATCTGCCATCCTAAACCAATCTCCATCATTTTTAGAAACCATTTTTAAACCTCCACCTTCATAAAAGAAATTAATAGAAGCAGCCTCTTTATTCGGAGCTTCAAAACCTACTAATATGTTGTGGATGTTTTCAATAGTTCCTTTTTTTATGTAATGTTCGTGTCTACTTCCGTCGGAACTTTCTACAAAAAATAAATGTTCTGTTCCGTTTTCATCTAAGACCATTTTTGTTTCAGACCAAGGAATATAGTCTACTAAATTAAAAGTAACCTTATGGTTTTTTCCTGTTTTTTCAGGTTGAAAGTTTTCTTCAAAATTTGCAGAGTTTTCACCCCAAGCAGATAAAAGTAATTTGTTTGCAGTAGTTTTTTGAAACTCACCATTATCAATAATAACGTTTAAATAGGTGTGTTCAGAATAGAATTGGTTTGTTGTTTCGCCTTCATCAATAACCATTAAGCCTTCATAGCTAATATAACGAGTAATACCTGCACCAATTAAGATTAATAGAAAGGATACGTGAAATAATAATACAGACCATTTTTCTTTTTTATACAATCGATACCTAAAAATATTTCCAAAAAAGTTGATAACAAAAAACACCATAATCAACTCAAACCACCAAGTGTTGTACACTAAAGCTTTTGAAGTTTGGGTTCCGTAATCGTTTTCAATAAAAGTGGCAATTCCCATGGCAATGGCAAAAACAAAAAATAATACAGCCATTAAACGGGTAGAGTAGAGGATATCTAAGATTTTTTTCATCAGTAAATCTGCTAAGTATAAAACGACGCAAATTTACGGATTAAAGCTCTAATCACCTTATGAAATCAATCTATTTTTAAAAGGTAAAATGTTAAATTTATGAGGGTTAATTTCCAATTCGCTCCCCCATTTTAACAAAGGTTTCCATCTTATTTTTAGTGTTAACCAAGATGTCTTCATCAATAGTCGTTTTAGAACTATCAACTAGCAATACGATAGTTGAACCACCAAAAGCAAAATATCCCATTTCATCGCCTTTTTTCACTTCGGAATTAGGTTGGTAAGTCTCAATAATGCTTCCAACCATGGTAGCGCCAACGGGGGCGATGATAACATCTCCTTTGTTTTGTGTAGTTAAAGTGCAGTACTCTCTTTTATTTTCACAGAATACTCTAGTGAAGTTAGCAGCCAAAGCGTGTGGAGAAACGGAGAAATAGCGCCCTTTAATTTTTGTTACTTCGGAAGGAATTCCGTCATAAGGAAAATGATACCTGTGATAATCATTTGGAGCAAGTCGTAATATGATTAAAGAATTATTTTTGTGTTTTTTAGCTAACTCTTTATCCCCTAAAAATTCTTCTAATGTAAATTTCCTACCCTTAACAAAGAAATCATGAATATCTGAAATACTCTTAAATGCTAACATTTTTCCGTCTCCAGGAGAAACGAAGCCTTCCTTAATAGGACGAGCACCAAGTTTTAATTTTCGATAAAAAAAATCATTAAAGGAAACATAGTCTTCAGATGATTTTTCAGCTTCACTCATGTCAATTTGAAGCTCTTTAACAAAACTATTTATTTTGTTAATAGAGTTTGGCTTATTCATAAGCTTACCATACCAAGACGACAAAAACTTACGTTTAACTAGTGGTAACAAGGCCATTTTACCAAACGGATTGTTGTAAAGCAATTTTAAATACCCTTCTCCTGGAGGGTTTTCGGTAACTATTTTACCTGTTTTTCTATCAATGAATTTTATTTTCATAACTCTATTATGTCAATAATTGTAGGAGAAGTAAAACTAGTTTTTAAAGGTCTAAAAAGTATTTTTTCTTCTTGATAAGTGGGTGTGTTGAATTTGTATAAGCTATTATAAGTTGGTTGATTCCCTGAACTATTCTCTATTGATGAATCTTTGTAAATTCCAATATATTCATCATTTTTTTTGTCAAAAAAACCATAGCCTAAGCGATTAGAGTAGTAAAGCTTGCTTTCAGATAATTGTGTGACCTTAACTGTTTCCTCATTAAATTTGACTAGTTGCCCTAAAGAGTTTCCATAATCTTTTAAACAAATTATTTCATTGGAAGAGTTTAAACTTGGTTTAGTGATGGAAAATTCTTCATTATTGGTAGATAATTTTTCTATTGAATAATTAGTTAAGTCTATTTTAGATAAATCATAAGGAGAGGTAGAAGAGAATAAGAAAAGGTAATTATTTTTTACTAAATGGGAAGAAATAAAAGAATGATTAAAAGATATGTTTAAGTCTTTTATTTGACCATTAATAGGGTTTATTTCTATTAAGTGGTGTTTGGCTGCGCTAGTGTTGTGTATATTTTCACTAACTAGACCAATTAAAGTATTATTTGTGATATTCCAATTAATAGCTGTTATCCCTCCTGTAATAGATGATGGTAAAGCTAAAGGAGTAAAGCTTGAAGCTTTTGTATTTAGATTATAGGTTAAGAGGCTGTGTTCAGGGTTGTTTGAGAAATCAATTAAGTAAATTAAGTCATCTCTTTTTAGAAAACCATACATGCTATTTTGTGTGGGGGTGGGTATAGGTAGTTGATTAATAAAGCTAATAGTACCAGTGTTATTGCCTATTTTAAATAGTTTGGCGTTCCAGTTATCATATATTAAGTATTCATAATCGTCTATGATAGCACTGAAAGAACCAATTTCTACAGAAGCTTCGTTGTTGTAAACTAATTTGATAGGATTGTCCCCTTTCGTTACTTTTTCATGTACAATAGCTTTTATTTCAGTAGCTGATTTTTGAATGAGCTTAGTTTCAATGTCAAGTAAAGTTACTTTTATGTTTGAAGGAAAGTTTTCTCCCAGAATAGTAATTGTGTCACCAACATACCCATTTTTAGGAGTATATGAGGAAACTGTAGGGTGGGGTACTTCAGTTTCATTTTGACTACAAGAAAAGATTAAGACTATTAAGCTTAGTATTAAAAAGATTCGTTTTTTCATTAAGTTTATTTTATTCTTCGGTGCTATCAATTAAAATAGTTAACATGTCAATGGCTGCTTGTGCAATTTTAGTTCCAGGGCCAAAAACACCTACAGCACCAGCATCAAACAAGAATTGATAATCTTGTGCTGGAATCACACCGCCAACAATAACCATAATATCTTCACGTCCATATTTTTTTAGCTCAGCAATAACTTGAGGAACTAATGTTTTGTGTCCTGCAGCTAATGATGAGATACCTAATATATGTACATCATTTTCTATAGCTTGTTTGGTGGCTTCTTGTGGTGTTTGGAATAAAGGGCCAATATCTACATCAAAACCTAAGTCAGCATAACCTGTTGCTACTACTTTAGCACCTCGATCGTGGCCATCTTGTCCTAATTTTGCAATCATAATACGAGGACGACGACCTTCTAACTCCGCAAATTTATCTGCTAATTCAGTAGCTTTTTTAAATAATTCGTCATCTTTTATTTCTTTACTATACACGCCTGATATGGTTTTATGCACTGCTTTATGACGCCCAAAAATAGTTTCAAGAGCATCTGAAATTTCACCTAATGTAGCTCTGTTTCTTGCAGCTTTTACAGCTAAATCTAATAAATTTCCTTCGCCTGTTTTTGCAGATTCTGTTAAATCATGTAAAGCTTTGCCAACTTCTGTTTGATTTCTGTTTGATTTTAAGTTGTTTAGTCTGTCGATTTGAGATTGACGCACTGCTTCGTTATCTACCTCTAAAATATGTAAAGGATCTTCTTGTTTTAATTGATATTTATTAACACCAACAATTACATCTTGACTACTGTCGATTTTGGCTTGTTTTATGGCAGCAGCTTCTTCAATACGCATTTTCGGAATTCCTTTTTCAATGGCTTTGGTCATTCCGCCTAATTCTTCAACTTCTTGAATTAACCCCCATGCTTTATTGGCAATTTCTTCAGTAAGTTTTTCTACATGATAACTACCCGCCCATGGGTCTACAGTTTTTGTAATATGGGTTTCTTGTTGTAGGTATATTTGTGTGTTACGAGCAATACGTGCTGAAAAATCAGTTGGTAAGGCAATTGCTTCATCTAAAGCGTTGGTGTGTAAACTTTGTGTTCCTCCAAAAGCAGCAGCCATCGCTTCAATAGCAGTACGAGCTACATTGTTAAAAGGGTCTTGTTCCGTTAAACTCCACCCACTGGTTTGACAGTGAGTTCTTAATGCTAACGATTTTGGGTTTTTCGGATTGAATTGCTTTACGAGTTTTGCCCAAAGCATTCTTCCTGCTCGCATTTTGGCAACTTCCATAAAATGATTCATACCAATTGCCCAGAAAAAAGATAAACGAGGAGCAAAAGTGTCAATATCCATTCCTGCTTCGAGTCCTTTTTTGATGTATTCTAATCCGTCAGCTAACGTATAGGCTAATTCAATTTCTGCGGTAGCGCCAGCTTCTTGCATGTGGTATCCTGAAATAGAAATTGAATTAAATCTCGGCATATTTTCAGAGGTATATCTAAAAATATCAGCAATAATTTTCATTGAAGGAGTAGGTGGGTAAATATAAGTGTTACGCACCATAAATTCTTTTAAGATATCATTTTGGATAGTTCCTGATAATAACTCAGGAGCTACACCTTGTTCTTCTGCTGCTACAATATAAAAAGCCAAAATAGGTAATACAGCTCCGTTCATTGTCATAGAAACCGACATTTTATCTAAAGGGATCTGATCGAACAAAACTTTCATATCCTCAACAGAATCAATAGCAACACCTGCTTTTCCCACGTCACCTTGTACACGTTCGTGATCTGAATCATACCCTCGGTGAGTAGCTAGATCAAAAGCGACTGATAATCCTTTTTGACCAGCAGCTAAATTTCTACGGTAAAAGGCATTACTTTCTTCGGCAGTAGAAAAACCTGCATATTGACGAATTGTCCAAGGTCTACGAACATACATGGTAGAATACGGCCCACGTAAGTTTGGAGCGATACCAGCAACAAAATCTTCGTGTTTAAAGCTTTTGTTTTTTTGCTTTTGGTTATTGGTTATTTGTATGTTTGATATATCTTTTCTACTCATTTTTATTCAATGTGTTTAATATAGCATAGTAGAGTTCAAAAGCTATAAAAGTTCTAAGAGAGTGTTCTTTAAAACTATTCTCTTTAAGGTGTGAGATTGATGATGCTGTTAGCATAGAAGAGCTATCCGTAACCAGTCTAAAAGTTATAACTAAATCTTTTAAGTCTTGATTTTTGGATTTGTTTAATAGAAATTCTGAATACTCATCAAAATAATTAATGCTTAAAATATGGTCAGTTGATTTTAGAGAAGCATAATATTCTTTTGTAGCTTCATCGTCTTTACTATGGTCTGTATTAACTCCTTGATTAAAGTCAGAACGTTCTCTTTTATCTTTGTTGGTTATCCAAATATAATTGATTAACTCAGTTTTAGAAATTTTCAATAATTCAAGTTCGTCTTCGGTAGTTATTGTATTGAATGTTTTTTTATTGGAAGCGATATCTTTAATGTACTTAGGGTAGGCTTTAAAGGCTTCGTCAGGGTTAATAGAGTAGTAAGAACAAATTTGATTCTCAAAAGAATCAACCATCAATTTAATAAGTTCAGTTTTTGGAATGTTACTAAAGCCTTGAGCATTTAAGGTTAGCGTCCCAAAAAGTAATGGAATGAAAACGGATATGTTAATTAGTTTTTTACTCATTTTGCAAACGTTCTTGTTCTAGCTTTTCAGCTAATCGTTTTTGAATAATAGGTTGAATTAAGGTTTTTTCGTTACGAATTTTCAAGAAAGGAGAAACTTCTAAATCGTTTTTCATCTTGTCATTTTCGTTTTGAATTTTGTTTGTGCCAAGTAACACTAATTCTCCTGAATCAAATAACTGTTGTTCTTTATCAGCTGATTCTTTTATTTTTCGTTGGATGACTCCTTCTTTCAGTTGTTTTAAAAAACCACCACCTTTTTCTATTAACTTAAAAACTTCTAGTGCTTTTTGAGCAAGTTGTTGGGTGATTGTTTCGATGTAGTATGCACCATTAGCAATGTTTTGTGCTTCTGCTAGTTCACTTTCTTGTTGTAAAATCAATAATTGATTTCTTGAAATACGCTCTCCAAACTCATTTGGTTGATGAAAAATTTTATCGTACGAACTATTGACTACTGTACTTGCCCCTCCTAAAATAGCACTCATACATTCTGAAGTTGTACGAAGCATGTTTACATTATAATCATATAAAGTTTTGTTGCGTAAACTAGGTTGTGCGAAAATGTGAGCGGTTACTTCAGTATTATATTCTTTTAAAAGAACATTCCATAAAATTCTAAAAGCTCTTAGTTTGGCGATTTCAAAAAAGTAATTACTTCCTACTGAAAAATTAAAGTGAATATTATTCGCAATTGAACTTCCAAAGTGATGTAAGTATTCATTTGCATGTGCCAAAGCATACGCTAACTGCTGAGTGATTGTTGCTCCTGCATTTTGATAAATTGAAGTATCAACACAAATAGCATTTTTAGTAGTTTTTGTTATCTCTTCTAGTTGTGTATGGTCGTTTTTAAGGTTTGAGTACCAGTTTCCAGAACTCGCTAAGTTTCCTATAATGTCTATATTTAAAAAACAATTGTCAGAGTTTATAAAACTAGCTAATTCTTTGATGAATTCTGAGGATAAAAAACTGAAAGTAAAGTAAAGTAAAGTTTTTTGAGGGTCAATTCCTTTTAGTAAGGTTTTGTAGTCGAACTCTTTTTTCGCCTTAAATTCAACGGCGTTTGCTCCTCTTTGAATTGAGTCGATAGCAAATAAGTTTGCTTTTTCTTCATTTTCAATATTAATAGATTGGCAAATAGCAAAACCTTTGTTCGGGGTGTTAACTTTGGTGTTGGTTCTGTCTTCTTTAGTGTAAAAAGGTTTTACAGTAATACCTTCTTCAGTTTTCCATAAAAGGGTATCGTTATAATCGGCACCTTTTAGGTCTACTTGTATTTTTTGCTTCCATTCTGCGGGGGTAACACCTTGAAATTCGTCAAATAAATAGTTACTCATTACTTTTTATGGTATCAAATTCAATAATATAAATATCTTCATCTTCTTTCTTCATTAAATATTTTTCTCTAGCATAGCGTTCTAGTTGAAGAGAGTCTTGTAGTTGCTGTATAGTTTTTTTATCTTTTTTTATTTTCTTTTCATGATAATTAATCCAACTTTTTAACTCGTTGATTTCGCTATTAAACTCTCTATGTGTAAGGTAAGAATTTTCATCAAAAAAAAGCATCCATACCACAAATACGGTGAGTATAATCACATAAATATTAGTAGCTATTTTAAAGGAAGGTTTGTTTTTTATTGATTTAAAACTCATGTTATAAACGGTCGTTAATTACAGTTCTTACAATGTCTATGGCAACAGTATTATATCTGTCGTTAGGTATAATAATGTCAGCGTAATTTTTTGTAGGTTCAATAAATTGTTGATGCATGGGTTTTAAGGTATTTTGATAACGGTTCAAAACTTCATCAACATCTCTACCTCGTTCTTTAATATCTCTCTTTACACGTCTAATTAAACGTTCATCAGCATCGGCATGAACAAAAACTTTAATGTCACACAAGTTACGAAGTTCTTTGCTATTAAAAATCAAAATTCCTTCAATTATAATAACTTTTCTAGGGTGTGTTTTTATAGTGTCTTTGGTTCTGTTATGAGCAACAAACGAATATACAGGTTGTTCAATAATGCATCCGTTTTTTAATTCAGTAAGGTGTTGAACCATTAAATCAAAATCGATTGCTCTTGGATGATCAAAGTTTATCTTAGTGCGTTCTTCGTAAGTTAGATTATCTGTTTGCTTGTAGTAAGAGTCTTGAGAGATAACGCATACTTCGTCAGCAGGAAGCTCGTTTATTATTTGGTTTACTACCGTGGTTTTTCCACTTCCCGTACCTCCAGCAATACCGATAACAAATATATTTTTCATTAAGTTTTTGTAAAAATAGAGTTATGACAAATTTAGCAAATTAAGTGCATAAAAAAAGCGCTAACTTTTTGTTAGCGCTTTTAGTTTTGAGCCGATGGAGGGACTCGAACCCACGACCTGCTGATTACAAATCAGCTGCTCTAGCCAGCTGAGCTACATCGGCATTTGCTTTAAAAGCGTGGCAAATATATAATGTTTTTTGAAACTGAAAAAACTTTTTTTAAAATTTTTTAAAGGGCGTTTTTTGTAATAGTTTTAGGTGCTTTTTAAGTGGTTGAATTAGAGTTTGTTTGGTTTTTAAGGGAGGTGTGTTTTTTTAAGAAAAGAAGTCGGGATGAGTGGATTCGAACCACCGATCTCTGGTCCCCCAGACCAGCACTTTAACCGGACTAAGCTACATCCCGATACTACAAATATATTTAAAAAAGAAAAAGTTCTAAGTAATTTACTTAGAACTTTATCAAGAATAAATATTATAATGAGAGTGGTAGTTGATGAAACTACTATTCTTATGTATATATTATAAACGAGCTTAAAGGTTGTTTATTGTTTAAGCTGTTAAAGGTTTTCCTTTTAAACGTTTTTCAATACGTTGTTTTACAGCTGTTAAACGCTTCATTAAGTCCATTAACGTGCTGTCTTTTGTTTGTTTATATACCTCATTAATCTCTAGAATCAGAGCTTTTGCTTCTCTAGAGGCTAGTATTCTATCACTAGTAGTAATGAATTTGAATTTTCTGTTTTCAAACTCTTCTGCCTTATTGATTAATTCTGAATTCATAAAATTTACCAATTTAATTTAAAATTTCTTTATTAGGTTTTGTCTGATAAAAGATATATGCCTAAAATAACTGGGGCGGCAAATATATAGGAAACTTTCTGTTTACAAACAAACAAGTCCATCAATTTGATTTATTAGTTAATAAGTTTTTTTTATAAGATAAAAAAATCTTTTTTCACACTATCTTATATCAGGTATAAGTATTATCTATAAATATAAATGTAACGATTTTATTTTGTTATTTCAAATTATTAGTAGAAAATTAACAGTTTTCACCTGTTTATTTAATGATTTTTTAAGGAATGGTAAGGTTTTAGTTTGAATACAGTATTTTTGTAGCGAGTTAAAACATAGAACTAATATGAAGAAAATATTACTATTAATTTTTACTGTTTCAATACTGTCTTGCAAGAGTCAAGGTAAAAGAGCTGTTTTAGGAGAGTCTGATTTTCAGAAAGAAATGAATACTAAGTTTAAAGATGCTTCTAGGTCACCATTAACTAAAAAAGGATTGAAAGAGTTTAATGGGTTAAATTTTTTTCCTATTAATGAGAAGTATAAAGTAAATGCTAGTCTAGAATTGTTACCGAATGCTCCTGTTTTTAATTTTCCTACTACAACAGATAGGGTAGTGTTATACAAAAAGTACGGAATATTATCTTTTTCTGTTGATGGAGAAGAGTTTGAGTTGGCAATTTATCAAGATGTAAAGCCTGACCCAGAATATGCTAACCATTTATTTTTACCTTTTTTAGATAATACGAATGGAAAAACGTCTTATAAAGGTGGTCGTTTTATAGATGTTTATACAACAGATATAAAGGATGATGGTACTATTGTAATAAATTTTAATGAAGCTTATAATCCTTACTGTGCATATAGTGATCGTTATTCTTGCCCAATTACACCAAGTGATAATTATTTAGATGTAGAAATTAAGGCAGGGGTGATGTCTTATGAAAAACCTAATTAAATAAAAAAGTCCTGCAATCTGCAGGACTTTTTTATTTAGAAGGAGGTGTTAAGCCTTCTTCACTGTCTTGTTTGATAGCTTTTGCTAATGAGTCTAAATAAGACTCTCTTACTTTTAACTTGGTCTCTTTATGTGCTTTCTTATTTAGTTTAGAAAACATTTCAGCAACCTTTACTGCTGTGGGTAGTAAGTGTTCTTGGGGAACAACTTTATCTAAAAAACCAGCGGTAATAGCATTTTTAGGGTTGTATATTTCTGAGCAACTAACGCTTCTTTCGAAATAAACAGGAGCTAAACGTGCTTTTGCTATCTCAATTCCAGCATTGTGCATGGTCATACCAATTAAAATTTCGTTCAATCCGATTTTAAAGTCACCTTCAATACCTAGCCTATAATCAACAGATAGTAGTAAAAAAGCTCCTTTGGCAACTGCGTGCCCAGAACAAGCTGCAATTATTGGATAGGGGAAAGAAAGCATTCTGTGTGATAATTGAGATCCTTTGGTTACTAGTTCTAAAGCTGATTCAGGAGATTGCGTCATGCTTTTTAAATCGTAACCTGCAGAGAATATCCCTGGTTGTCCTGTTAATATTACTGGTTTTTCTTCTTTTTCAGCTTTATCAAAAGAGATGTTTAAAGCGTCAATCACTTCATGAGAAATAGCGTTAGCTTTTCCGTTTGTAATAGTAATTATTACGTAGTTGTCTTCTGATTTGTATTGTATAAGTTCGCTCATTTATTATATAAAATTTACTCACAAAGTGAGGTTGGTTTCAAGGTTATGGTATTGTTTAAATTGCTTGTGGATTCGTCCAAAGATAATTTACTAAGTAAATCCCTGCAAAAACAGCTAAAAACCCGAAAATAAAACTTGCTATTGTGTATGTGGCAAAAGAGGTAAAGTCTCCAGATTTTAAAAAGACATGATTTTCATAAGCAAAAGTAGAGAAAGTGGTAAAGCCTCCACAAAAGCCAGTAGCTAGTAATAGGGTGTGATTTTGTGTTAGTGTTTCATTTTTGACAGCAAGTCCTAAAATAATACCGATAAGTAAGCTCCCAAGAATGTTGGCTGCAAAAGTTCCATACGGAATTCCTGTTTGCGAACTATTCAGGGTTTTTCCAATAATATATCGTAATACGCTTCCTGCTCCGCCGCCTATAAAAACTAATAATAACTGTTTCACAAAAAAAATATTTCTAAGTTAATAGCTTGGTTTTACTCTTTTTATTTATGAGAGATGTTGAAAAAATCTTTACAAGAGTTTTTCATATCATTGCGAAAATAAGAAAACCTCACAAATTTGTGAGGTTTTAATTATGAATAAGTTGTAAAATCAGTTATTCTACAGGGTAATAAATATCTGTTTGAATTTCTTCAGGTTTAACCGTTGTAGGGTCATTTACATATAGTTCCCAAATAGGCCAATTTTGTTTGAGATTATTCTCTTTTAAGTATGCATCGATTTTCATATGTGCTTCGTAATCACCATCACCATAATTTCCAAATTTAGAAATCATAACACTATTACCAGCAGGTAAGTTAATTGTTTCCATCCCTTTGTCTGGTGTGATAGATTTGTGTAGTAAAAGACCTATATAAAACTCTGTTTCGTTATTGGTTTCATCATACTTGGTGTAAACAGCAGCAGGAATAAAATCATCCTCACTTAATCCGCTCTTAACAGCGTACGTACCCGCTTTTGGCATATCTTGCATAAATAATTTGGTCATTTCTTCATGATTAATCTTTGTTTTATGCGGGTAACCGATAAAGTTTTTCTCAGTAAGCTCTTTGGTTGTTACTTGACTTGTGGAAAACTTAGGAGCTGCAGGAACAGTCTCTAAGATTACTTTTTCAAGATTGTTAAGTCCTTTTTCTTCCATAGGACCAAGCATATTGTTCCAGCCTCCTGATAACGCTGCAAAAAATTTGAAAATAAACGGATTATTATCGGCTTTCATTCCCCAAGTTACTTTTGTGCCTTCAGAAACTTCTTCAAACGTCCAATAAATATCTCCCGGTTCATAATCACCAAAAGCTATTTTTTGGTTGATAGATTTGTTAGGAACTACAGCAACAGTTTCCATTTTCCCAGGTCCTTCTTTGCTCGTCCAACTATCAGACGCACCAACTCCTACTGTTTTGTCCCCATAAGTAACTACAATAGTAGTGTCTTCTTCATGCCAAGGTCCCCATTTTTCCCATGTCTTTAGGTCGTTAACGGTGTTGAAAACATGGCTTACTGGAGCTTTGATAATCTTATTTCTACTTACATCATAACTGCTAGAAAAGGTAGCTACGTAAATGAGAAATATAACAATTAAGGCGACTAGGAGTAGAAAAAAATACTTTATAAACTTCATGATTATAGTTTTTGATTGAGTTATAAAGTTACTGATTTTTAAATTATTATCTATAATTCCACATCGTTAGTATCCGTCCAGTTCCACTTCCCAGCAATAATTCCGTTTTTTACGGTAACAATACCAGGGTTAGCTCTAATTACTGTTTTTAAAGCAGTTTCGTCACAAAATCCGAAAGTATAAGGAAGTCCGTACTCTTTTTGAATTGTAGCTAAGTCTTCAATATAGGAAGCCGTTAATATATAAACTTCATAACCTTGTTCGCTAGCTTTTTTTGCTACTTTAGAAACTTCAGTAATTCCCTCTTTTTCTGTCTTGTCAAGGTTAGACATTATAATGAGCATAGCTTTTTCTTTAGCTAGCATTTCTTCTAATTTGTCACCTTCATCTGTTTCTATCATGAAATCATGTATAGGAGGAAGCTCGTCGCTATTTTCTGGGTATTCCATTCCTTTAGCAATATCCGTTCCTATAGAATAAGCTCTAAAATCAATAATTGGTAAGTGTTGTAAAACATAATAAGTTACAACTAGTGATAAAACAACAGAGGTAATGGTTGTTAAAGAAGCAAACTTATTTGAAATTAAAGGTTTAATATATTTAACTCCTAAAATAAGAATGACTATAAAAAACATAAAAACAACATTTTTATAAAATGTTTCTTTAGGTGTAAGTTTTAAAGCGTCACCAAAGCAACCGCAATCTGTAACTTTATTGTAGGTGTATGAATACCAGGTTAAAAATAAGAATATTAGGTTTATACCAAATAAACTCCAAACGGTAAATTTTGCTTTATAGCCTACTAAAAGCATAATACCTAAAACTAATTCGGTAACAATTAAAAGAATTGAGAATGGTAAAGCATAAGGAATTAAAAATTCTAAATTTAATACATCGGCACCAAAGTATTCTTCAAATTTATATTGAGATCCAATAGGGTCTACCAATTTTACAAATCCAGAGTAAATAAAAAGAAGACCTACAAGTACTCTTGAAATATGTGTTAACATTTTTAAAATCATAGGGGTGTTTTTTAGGTTAATTATCTGATTCAGAAAGGTGAATCATGGCAAAAATAGCATAATTAATCATATCTTGATAATTAGCATCAATTCCCTCAGAAACTAGGGTTTTGCCTTGATTGTTTTCAATTTGTTTTACACGAAGTAGTTTTTGTAAAATTAAGTCGGTTAATGAAGAAATTCTCATATCTCTCCAAGCTTCACCATAATCATGGTTTTTGTTTTCCATTAATTCTTTGGTAACCTTTATATGTTTATCATATAAGTTTGTAGCCTCTTCTGTTGTTAGATCAGGTTGCTCAACAATACCTAAATCAATTTGAATTAATGCCATTACCGAATAATTGATAATACCAATAAACTCTGATTTTTCTCCTTCATCAACTTTTCGTTCAGTATTTTCTTGTAATTGGCGTATACGTTGAGCTTTTATAAATATTTGATCAGTTAATGATGGAAGTCTTAAAACTCTCCAAGCACTACCATAATCACTCATTTTTTTTACAAACAAACTTTTACATTCTTCAACTACAGCATCATACTGTTTAGAGGTGTTCTGCATCTTTCTTATTTAAAAGTATTCGACCAAAAATAGTAAATATTACAAGCTTTTCATTTATTTTTACTTGGAAATTTAGTGTGATGACAATTAATTGTAAAGGAACCTTGGTAGATTTAACTAAGCCTAAGGTTATGGGGATTTTAAATGTAACTCCTGATTCTTTTTTTGATGGTGGTAAGTATAAAAATGAACGTGATATACTGTTACAAACGGAAAAGATGTTGTATGATGGTGCTACATTTATTGATGTTGGTGCGTATTCTTCACGTCCTGGAGCTAAACATATTTCCGAAGAAGAGGAACTAGAAAGAATGCTTCCTGTTGTAACGTTACTGGTGAAAAAATTCCCTAAAATTCTTATTTCAGTAGATTCTTTTAGAAGTAGAGTAGTAGAAGAATCGATATATGCAGGAGCTACCATGATTAACGATATTTCTGGAGGAAAGATGGATAAGCAAATGTTTGAAACAGTAGCAAAATTGCAAGTTCCATATATAATGATGCATATGCAAGGAACACCACAAAGTATGCAACAAAATCCGCAATATGAAAATGTGGTTACAGAAGTAATTTCTTTTTTTGCAGAACAGCTTTTTAAACTTAGAGCTTTAAAAGTAAATGATGTACTAATTGATGTTGGTTTTGGTTTTGGAAAAACGCTCGATCAAAACTATAAGTTACTTAAAGAATTATCGTTGTTTAAAAGTTTAGAAGTACCTATTTTAACAGGGGTTTCGAGAAAGTCGATGTTATATAAATTATTAAATATAACACCACAAGAAGCTTTAAACGCTACGACTGTAGCGAATACAGTTGCTTTGTTAAATGGAACGCATATTTTAAGAGTGCACGATGTAAAGGAGGCTATTGAAGCAGTTAAAATTGTGGAACAGTTGTAATAAAATCATTACATTTACTTATTAAGTTAAGTGTAGTGCCTACTAATTTGTTTTTAAAAGGCTAAAAAAACTTCAAAAAATTAATGAACTTGGATTTTATCGACTTTTCGTTCCTTGATGTGTTAGATATATTTTTAGTAGCAGTGCTACTTTATTATATCTATAAATTATTAAAAGGAACAGTCGCGATTAATATTGTAATAGGAATTGCTTTTATATTTTTGATATGGAAGGTAACACAGGCTTTACATATGGAAATGTTAAGTGGAATTTTAGGTTACTTACTTTCAGGTGGGGTCATTGCACTTATTATTGTGTTCCAACAGGAAATTCGAAAGTTTTTATTAATGATTGGAACTACTAATTTTTCAACAAAAAAAGGCTTTTTAAATCAGTTGAAGTTTTTAAAAACAGAAATTCATTCTGAAACAGATGTTGAAACTATTTTAATGGCTTGTGCTAACTTATCTAAAACAAAAACAGGAGCATTATTAGTTATTGAGAAAACAAATAATTTAGATTTTTTAATTAATACTGGAGATAAGATGAATGCTTTGGTTAATGAAGTTATTATTGAGAGTATTTTTTATAAAAACAGTCCGTTGCATGATGGTGCGACAGTTATTCGTGATAATTATATTGTGGCAACTCGAGTAATATTACCAGTTTCTAACAGTACTAAAATACCTTCAAGGTTTGGGTTACGTCACAGAGCGGCTATTGGTGTTAGTGAAAAAACCGATGCAATTTGTTTATTGGTTTCAGAAGAGACAGGAGAGATTTCGTATATAAAAGATGGAGAATTTGTATTGTACAAGTCATTAGAAGAACTCCATAGAAAATTAGAAAAAGATGTAATGGCATAAAAAAAACTCGCAATTTGCGAGTTTTTTTTATGATCTGTCCAAAAGATTATTGAGCAGGAGCCATTTTAGATTGAATAGCAGTCATAACTTCACTAAACTTTACAGCATCTTCTTGGCTTAAGTTACCAAGAATATCTTGTGACTTTTTAGCTAACTCAACACCTTTTTGAGCTAATTCAGAATTTTTTACAACATCACCTTTTGCATCAATGTATGTTTTAGCATACTCAGCATAAGACTGTAAGTATTCACCTACTTTTGGATCTTCAAATTCAGGAATTTCGACACCTTCGATTGTAGAACCTACAGCTTTAGCAGCTTCTTCAGTAGCCTCTTTAGCTTCTTCTGTTGCTTTAGTTGCAGCTTCTTTAGCTTCTTCAGTAGCTTTTTCTACAGTTTCTACAGCATCTTTAGCTTCCTCTTTAGTATTTTTACATGATGTTGCTAATAAAGCACCAACAACAAATACTGATAAAATTACTCTTTTCATCGTTTATTGATTTTTAGTTTTTAAGATTGAATAACAAATGTACTACTTTGATTGGTGTAAACAAATTTATTTACACCACTGTTTCATTATTAAACTGTTTTTCGTACAAATTCTTATAATAACCCTCATGTTTTTTTAATAATTGTGTATGATTTCCTTTTTCAACAATGCAACCTTTGTCCATAACGATAATCATATCTGCTTTTTTAATGGTCGCTAAACGATGTGCAATTACAATAGAAGTCCTGTTTTTGGTGATTTCATCAGTTGCGTATTGAATCATTTGTTCAGAATGTGTGTCAACTGATGAGGTAGCCTCGTCTAAAATTAAAATACTTGGCTTACTAACATAGGCACGTAAAAAGGCAATTAATTGACGTTGACCTGAAGATAACATGCCCCCGCGTTCTTTTACATTATAATGATAGTTGTTAGGAAGAGTCATTATAAACTCGTGAATCCCTATCTGTTTTGCTGCTATTTGAACTTCTTCAAGAGAAATGTTTTCATTGTTTAAAGTAATGTTGTTTAAAATACTATCTGAGAATAAAAATACATCTTGTAATACTACAGCTACTTTTTGACGTAAAGAAGTTATTTTGTAATCTTGAACAGGAATGTTATCAATAGATATTTCACCACTATCTATTTCGTAAAAACGATTTATAAGATTAATTATAGTTGATTTACCTGCACCTGTAGCTCCCACAATGGCAACTGTTTGTCCTTTTTTAACATTAAAACTAATTCCTTTTAAAATTTCTTCTCCTTTTATATAGCTAAACCGTACGTCTTTAAAGTCAATAGTTCCTTGTATGTTATTAGCAGTAATCGTTCCATTTTTGTCTATAGAGCTTTCAGTATCTATTATATTAAAAACACGTTCACCAGCTACAATTCCCATTTGTAGTTGATTAAACTTATCAGCTATTTGCCTTAAAGGTCTAAAAAGCATTTGAGCCATTTTTATAAAACCAATAATGGCACCAACACTTACAGCTTTGTCTTCAACAACTTGTAAACCACCATACCATACAATTAAGCCTATTGCTATTGAAGATAGTATTTCGGCGATAGGGAAGAAAATAGAGTAGTACCATACAGTTTTAACATGTGCTTTTTTATGTTTATTGTTAATATCAATAAAATTTTTGTACTCAATTTTTTCTCTATTAAAGAGTTGGACAATTTTCATTCCTGTAACTCTTTCTTGTACAAAACTGTTTAGGTTTGCTACTTGGTTACGAACATCTTGAAAGGTAGATTTAATTGCTATTTGAAATAGTTTAGTAGCGTAAATTAACACAGGTAGGGTTGCAAGTGCGATTAATGCTAGCTTCCAGTTTGTATAGAACATTACCATGATTACTACAATCATTTTTAAAACATCGCTAACAATCATAAAAACACCCTGTGTAAAAAAATTAGCAATGGTTTCTATATCTGAAACAACACGAGTTACTAACTTTCCAACTGAAGAGTTATCAAAATACCCCATCTTAAATTGAAGTATTTTCCTAAAAGTTTTAGCCCTTATATCTCTAATAATATGTTGACCTACCCAGTTTGCATAATAGATAAAACTAAACTGAAATAATACTTGAATAAGTAAAACAACAATCATGGCAATTGTAAAATACAACAGTCTTGTAATGTCTTTGGTTACTGTAAAGTCGTCTATGGCCGTCATTAAAATGACAGGAGTTAGTACCGCAAATCCCGCTAGTAAAATGGTAGATAATGCCGCAATTATAAATCGTACACGGTATTTTTTTGCAAAACTCATAAGTCGTGCAAAAATTTTAATATCAAATGCTTTTCCTGTTGTTTTACTCACTATATATAGTCGTATTTTACTTTTGTTAAAAATAAACCTTTTGCAGGAACTGACACTCCTGCTTTGCTTCGATTTTTACTTTCTATAATGTTTTTAAAATCATCTAAAGTTATTTTTTCTAAACCAACCTCAATCAAGGTACCTACTATAGCACGAACCATGTTTCTTAAAAAACGATTAGCACTAATATGAAAGGTTAGTTCATTTCCACTTTTTATCCATTTTGCATTAGTTACTGTGCAATTAAACGTATGTACATCTGTTTTTACTTTTGAAAAACATTTAAAATCTTCATAATCATAAAGAATTGTAGCAGCTTTATTCATCAATTCTATGTTTAATTGCTGGTGGTGTAATTGCCAAGTAGTATCTAACAAAAACGGATTTCTACCTAGCCAAATTTTGTATTCATAGCTTCTGCTAAGTGCATCAAAACGAGTATGAGCATCGTTATGCATTAATAGTGTATTAAATATAACAATATCATCAGGTAAAATAGCATTCAATTTGTAAGTGAAATTATCGTTCAGTGAAGTTTCCACATCAAAATGAGCGAACATTTGTGATGCGTGTACACCAGCATCAGTTCTTCCTGCACCAACAATGTTTACTTCTTTCCTTAAAATAGTGCTAATAGCCTTGTTTATTTTTTCTTGAACTGAAATCGCGTGTGGCTGTATTTGCCAACCGTGATAATTTTTTCCGTTGTATGCTAATTCAATAAAATACCTCAAGAAGTGTAAAGTTTTAAAGAGCTAAATTATAAAAATCTAATTTGAAAAGGGCTAGAGAAAGAGGTTAAAATAATGTTTTTAGGTTTTATTAACATATGTTAACAGATTAACTGAATGTTTGTGCTATTTTTGTTCACTTTTAAAATAAGATAGTGAATTCCCCTTTCATTAAATCCCCTTAGTATAAAGAAATCCATGATGTAATGTCGTGGATTTTTTATTTTATAATTCATTAGCTTTGCCTTAATGAAGAAAATTTTACTCCTTTCTGATACACATAGTTTTATTGATGATCAAATTTTAAAGTTTGTAAAGCAAGCTGATGAGGTTTGGCATGCAGGTGATATTGGAGATTTACAGGTTACTGATATAATAAAAAGCTTAAAACCACTTAGAGCAGTGTACGGAAATATTGATGATAAAAATGCTAGGGCAGAATTTCCGTTAGACAATAAGTTTATTGTTGATGGTGTTTCGGTTTGGATAACTCATATTGGAGGTTATCCGAATAAATACAATCAAAGGGTTCGAGAAGAGTTAAAAAGTAATACACCACAATTGTTTATTTGTGGACATTCACATATATTAAAGGTTCAGTACGATAAAAAACTAAATTTACTTCATTTAAATCCAGGAGCGGCAGGAAACCATGGATTCCATAAGGTTAGAACTATGTTACGTTTTGAAATAGATAATGGTAGTGTAAAAAATATGGAAATTATTGAGCTAGCTAACAGAGGTTAATTTATTGAGTTTTTTTTCTTTACTAAGTATAGGAACAGCAATATGTATAGAAGTACCTACATTTATTTCAGACTTAATAGTTAGTTTACCATCCATCATATGAATTCTAGCTTCAACTTGATTAAGACCAATGCCATCAGAAAAAGAAGAAGACGAGGTAGAAAATCCTACCCCATCATCCTTAACGAGAACGGTTAGTTGATTCTTCTCTTCTTTTAAATCTATTTGCGCATGTTTAGCTTTACTGTGCTTCAAAATATTATTGATTAACTCTTGAATCACATTAAATATTTTTATTTCAAATTCTTGGTTGTATCTATTAATGTTTTTTGCAGAAACCTCAAGTTTTAACTGGCTGTTAGAGTATTTTTTAACAACGTCTTTAATTGCATATTCTAATCCGAATTTTAGTAAAATAGAAGAAACTAAATTATGAGACAAGTCTCTTACTTTTTGCGACGCTTCAGAAATTATAGCTTGTGTTTTTTCTATTTCTTGAGGGGTGTCTCCATTAAATTGTTTTTTTGTAGCAGTTAAATGCATGTTTGCTGATGAAAGTAATGCACTAACATTATCATGCAATATTTCTGCAATAAGTTTTCGTTCAGTTTCTTTTCCGTCTATGGTAGCGTTAAGAATTTTAACCTGTGCTTCAGATCTTACTTTTTCAAGGTTTTGTTGTTGTATAAGTTTACTTTCAGATAGTTTAAGACGTAGATTTTTTTGACGAAGCTTGTAGTTGTAAATGATTACTCCAGAAACTATTAAAACTAAAAAACTTAAAGCACCAAAAAGCATAGAAGTTTTGGCTTCCTGAGCTTCTTCCAATTTTCGCTGTTCTTCTACTAAAGCTGTTTTTTCTTTTTCTAAATTTACTTCTTGTTGAGCATAAATTTCCTCAATCATTCTTCTTATTTCCTTATCTCTTAAATCATCCTTAATATTATAAGATTTTTCCTGATAATCATAAGCAGTATAGTCTTTTAAGAGGTATAGTGTCCATGCCAGATTAAAGTATAGACTAGACTTAGTTTTGATAGATGAGACATCATCTATACCATTAATAAGTTTAAGAGCTTTAAAGTAAGTTTCTTTGGATTTTTCTAATTCTTTTTTTTCTAAATAAATATTTGCGAGATTCCCTAAAGCACCAGCCTTACCAACGTTGTTGTTAATGCCCTCATATAAATTTATGGACTCATTTATATAAAACTCAGCTTTGTCATATAGTGAGTCTCTAAGGTATATAGTTGAAAGGTTATTGTTGATTTTTGCTTTTATTATTCTAGCTTTTTTAGATTTAAAAGTACTATTAATAGCTTTTTCATAATAAAGCATTGCACTATCCTTATATACTTTTGAATTTATAGAGTCGTTCTCTTTTAGAACATGGTACGCACTACCAATTTTTTGTAAATTAGTTATTTCAAGGTCATTATAAGAATTAGATTTGGGTAAGTTTAAATCTTTCTTTTTGTCTGAAATGAATGATTGTTTGTGTTTTTTTATATATTCATTACTAGTGGTATAGAACTCTATAGCCTTTAAGTATGAATGGTTTTCAAAATATATTTTACCAATGAGGTTATTAATTTTTGATGAAAGAAGGTAATCTTTTTCAGATCTACTTTTTCTTAGTAGTAATAAAGCTTTATCTAAAGCCTCAGTATAGTTTTGGGTTGAATATAAACTATCTATTTTATCAAAAGTTAAAGAATCTTTAAGCTTGAGATAATTATTACTGAATTCTTTATCATTTAAACCTTTATTTTTTTCTTGTCCAAAAGAAATATTAGAAAAGAAATAAAATAAAAATAATATGTATGCTGTTAGTTTTAAATTCACGATTGAATTATTACTTCAGGTTTTTTTGTTACAGTAGCAACTGCATCTTTTAATAATTTTCCAGAAAGCTTATGGTTAACAAAATTTAACTTAAGCACTTTATCCGATCCAGTTTCTAACTCTCTTGAAAATGTGTTTTCTGTAGCTTTACCATTAGATAGGTGGATCTCATAAATTTCAAGTTCTTCATTATAAAGAAAATCGGTGGTAACATTATCGTTGACTATAAACTTTAATAAATATGTTCCATTTTCATTAGCTGTAATACTATACGAGTTTAAAAACTCAGTAATTCCTTTAGCAAATGTAATGTTTTCATCTTTTACAGATATTTGTGTTTGTTTACCTTTATTAGTCTCTAAGAAACCAATCTTTAAATGATCATTTTCAATAGAAAAATCATTAGAGTGTTTTGTGGCAGTTTTTTGTGCAGTTTCAGCTAAAACAATTTCTTTAGAGTTGTCTACATTAGTCAATGTAGTTACATCGGTATTGTTAGTTGTATTGAAATCGATAGAGTAGGCCCCAGTTGCATCTCTTTTAAGAGTATATGATTGTAATAAGTTTTCAGGACTATTCTCTATAACTTCCGCTTCGTTAGAAGAACAAGAAGCAAAAATAACACTAAGGCTCAAAGCAAGGAAATAAGGAGTAAATTTTTTCATGACTTATGGTGTTTATTATTGAGATTAGATTAAAAAAAATAGCGATGTACTTAGGATAGATGTTAAGAGACGGGGGACGATATCTCTTAGGGATAAAAGAAAACAAAATGAAGGGGTTTTCTATACTATGTTAAATAACGCGTACATCGCTATTGGGTTTATTGTTAGTAGCAGTTGATTAGCGATGCATGAAGTGTATAGACTCGGGGGGCTTCTTCTTAATCTGGGGGACTAAAGAAAATTTGAAGGGTTGATTATGTCTTTACACTATTTTGTTTCTCACGGCATACATCGCTAAACCTACTACATTTTTTACTTTTAATTTTTTATATAAATTACTTCTATATGTTTCTACTGTTTTAATACTGACATTTAGTTTTTGTGCAATTTCACTGGAGCTTTTCTCTTTAGAAATTAATCTTAATACAGCAACCTCCCTCTCAGTTAAGTCTCCGTGCAAAAACTCAGGTTCATCTTCATCTTTTACATCTGAAGCATATAAGTCTAAAAGTTTTACTTTAATATCTTCACTAATATATTGTATGCCGTTGTGAACAACTTTTATGGCATCAATTATTTGCTCATTAGCTCGACTTTTATCTACAAAACCATTAGCTCCTAGTGCTATCATTTCTTGAACAAGTTTTGGGTCGCTTAAACCAGAAAGTATAATTGTTTTAATTTTTGTATTACGTTTTTTAAACGTTTTTAAAACTTCAATACCATCCATTTCAGGCATGTTAATATCTAAAACTAATACATCTGCTGTATTTTTAGAAGACCAGTTTACCACTTGTCTACCAGTTAAAGAATATCCCTCTACTTCAATGTCGTCTTCAGTATTTAATAAAGCAATGACCCCGTCTATTAAAATCTTATGGTCATCTGCTATGTGAACTTTTATCTTGTTGTAATTCATGGTTGTTATTACAGTTACAAATTTATGAGGTTAAAAGAGTGTGTGCAATACACAATATCCCTAATCGTTTCATTAATGACTCAGGGTTAACCCTGAGTTTTTTTTAACATTTCTTTAACATTTAAAGCTGTGAGCCTTGAATATACTAGGAAACAAAAATAAAAAACCGAGATTTAAATCCCGGTTTTTTTCGCACTAAATATACTAAGATGTTAGGTTTATCGTAATCTATCTACAGATTTTACAAGATCTTCATCCTTCTTAATGGCTCTATTTGCTAAAACTAACAGCAAAATAACAACGATAGGAAAGAACATCCCAATACCTTTCTCAGAAACCGAAGCTTCTCCAGATAATGTTTGTGATAAATATATCAATAATCCTAATAAAAAAAGGTTTATCAAAATGTTTAAACGGTTTAGTACAAATTGTAACTGACGATTTTTAAATAAAAATATTGTTACAATAGCTACTAAAGCTGAGATAAAAAATAAAACAGGAATACTATTTTCTAAGGTTGAGTTCCCAGAAAATAAATCTAAAACATATACCGTATTAGTTTGAGAGTTACTCCAAAGACTAAATAAAAAAGTCAATCCTCCAGAAATAATTCCTGCTACTAATAAGTATATAGATTGTATTCTTTGTATCATAATTTTTTATCGGGTAGCAAATGTAATACTTCTTTTTTTAAAAAGAAATATTAGAAGTTAAAATATTTGTATATATTTGCCTTGTATGTAACCGCACAAAATTATTATATAGCCCCTATATAATTAGCACTCAAAACAAAACTTAATACAATATAATTCTTTATACATAAAGAATTTTAGTAACTTAATTATTTAACGAATGTTCGATATTTCGGAATTAAAAACTAAAAAATTAGCTGATTTACAAGTTATTGCTAAATCAATAGGATTAACAAAGATTAGTCAATTAAAAAAATTAGACTTAGTATACAAAATTTTAGATGCGCAAGCTGAAGCAAGTGCTAACGAGGCTAAACCTGCACCTAAGGCAGAAAAACCAAAAAGGAAAAGAATAACTAAGACAGAAGCTAAAGCTACTGCTACAACTGTTGACGAAAAGCCAGAAAGTAAAGTTGTTAACGAGCCAGAAGTAAAAAAAACTCCAGAAAAAGTAACTCCAGAAAAAAAGGAAGTTGTTAATAAGCCAAAAAAGAGGCCAGAAGAGAAGAAGCAAGTTCAAGCTTCATCAGATGATAAAAAACAGCAACAGCCTCAACAACAAAAGCAGCAGCATAATAAAAATCATAACAGAGGTAATAAGCACAATAAAAATCAGAATACTAATAAACAACACCACAAGAGTGGTAACAAGTACCGCGATCCAGATTTTGAATTTGATGGAATCATTGAAAGTGAAGGTGTATTAGAAATGATGCCTGATGGGTACGGATTTTTACGTTCTTCTGATTATAACTATCTATCATCACCTGATGATATTTATGTATCACAATCTCAAATAAAATTATTTGGATTAAAAACAGGAGACACTGTTCGTGGTAATGTACGTCCTCCAAAAGAAGGAGAAAAGTACTTCCCGTTAATTAGAGTTTCAAAAATTAATGGATTAAGCCCAAATATTGTTCGCGATCGCGTTTCTTTTGAACACTTAACTCCATTATTTGCTGAAGAAAAATTCAATTTAGCAGAAAAAGGAAGTTCATTGTCAACTAGAATTATTGACTTGTTTTCTCCAATAGGAAAAGGACAACGTGGTATGATTGTAGCGCAGCCTAAAACTGGTAAAACAGTGCTATTGAAAGATGTAGCAAAAGCAATTGCAGCAAATCATCCTGAAGTATATCAAATAGTTTTATTAATTGATGAGCGCCCTGAAGAAGTTACCGATATGCAGCGTAGTGTACGCGGTGAAGTAGTTGCTTCTACTTTTGATGAACCAGCAGATAAACATGTTCGTGTTGCTAACATTGTGTTAGAAAAAGCAAAGCGTTTAGTAGAGTGTGGTCATGATGTAGTGATTTTGTTAGACTCTATTACACGTTTAGCAAGAGCTTACAATACAGTAGCACCAGCATCAGGTAAGATTTTATCAGGAGGTATTGATGCGAACGCATTACACAAACCAAAACGTTTCTTTGGAGCGGCTCGTAATATTGAAAATGGTGGTTCATTAACTATTATTGCTACTGCACTTACCGAAACTGGTTCTAAAATGGATGAGGTTATCTTTGAAGAATTCAAAGGAACAGGTAACATGGAGTTACAATTAGAACGTAATATAGCAAACCGTAGAATTTACCCTGCAATTGACTTAATTAAGTCGAGTACACGTCGAGATGATTTATTATTAGATGAAAAGACAGTACAACGTATGTGGGTATTGCGTAAGTATTTAGCAGATATGAACCCTATTGAAGCAATGGAGTTTATACAAGATAGAATTAAAAGATCATTAAATAACGATGAGTTCTTGATTTCAATGAACGGATAATCGTTAGTATATAAAATAAAAAATCCCGCTTTTTGCGGGATTTTTTATTTTGGGTATATCACAAAATCCAATGGAACGTCAAATTCATGAGTATTTTCTATTTTTTTGATAGGAGGAAAGAAATTAAGTCCAACAGTTCGAGTATTTTCTCTACACTCTGATAAAAATCGATCATAAAACCCTTTTCCGTAACCAACTCGATACTTTTGCTCATCAGAAATTAACATGGGAACAAAAACTAAATCGATATCTTTTACATTAGCTTCTTCCGCATTTATAGGTTCTGGAACTCCAAATTTATTGAGTTCAAGTTTAGTGTCTTTTTCAAAATAGAAATGAGAAAGAGTATCATCTTCAAAATTACAACGACTAACAATAACTCTTTTTCCTTTTTCTCTAAAAAAATCGACGATAGGTTTTGTGTCCACTTCATTAAACTTTCGCATGGACAAAAACAAATGTACAGTACGAATATCACTGGTTTGTAACTCGAAAATTTGTTGATAAATACTTTTCTGTAGTTTTTCTTTTTCTACTTCAGTAAGTGTGTTTCTCTTTTGTTTGTATAGTTTTCTAAGGTCAGGTTTTAGCATTTGGTTATAATGATTTTAATTCTTCTTGAAGTTTTTTAGTTAATCCTTTTACTATAAGTTCGCATGAGCGATCAATTAATTCAAAAACAAAAGTATCAGAAACATCATTGTT
The DNA here is from genome assembly GCF_003387615.1 of Tenacibaculum gallaicum. GTDB lineage: Bacteria > Bacteroidota > Bacteroidia > Flavobacteriales > Flavobacteriaceae > Polaribacter > Polaribacter gallaicus. The sequence continues at coordinate 75,639 of NZ_QUNS01000009.1, forward strand.
TAAAGTAACTGTATTCCAATGTTTCTTACTCATGTGAAATCCTGGATTAATACTTTCGTATTCAGCTCTTAATTCTAAAGCACGTTCAGGCTCACATTTTAAATTAACCTTAGGCTCATGTTGCTCCCAACTATCTAAACCAGATAAAGCAAACATTTTATCCATTACTTTAAATACTAAAACATTATCATCAAAAGGAAAATGTTCAGTTACTCCTTTTTTGGTAATGCAATAGTTACGAAATTCTTCAATATTCATTCTTTTTATTTTTATAGGATGTAAAAGCTAAGAAAATAATAGACATAAAGCTAAGTAATAAGAAAAAGTATTTAAAAATATTTACGAATATGAAAAATTCAAAGCCTCTACGCATGGAGTATTTGTCAGCTTTTTCTTGAAGTAATATTAAAGCATCATGGTTATCTATGTAATAATATAAAGAGAAAGAAAAAGCAGAAATGAATAATAATTTAAATGTTTTATAATATTTCTTCATTACAGCTAGTTATTCAATTAAATTTTGAGTTTATTCAGGAATTTTTAATGCAGAATAGTCTAGTTTCCATCCAATAGTTTCTACTAAGTTTTGCATTAGAGTAACAGCTTCCAAAGCTTCCTTGTTTGCTGTTTGCATTAGGTTGCTTTCAGGTATTTTTTGAAGAATATGTTCTTTGGCCTCTTTGTTTACTTCGGTTAAATCTTCTGAGCTAAACTTGTTAAGTAGTCCGTTTTGAATATCATAGAAACGTAAATTAGGTTCTATTGAAAATACTTCAGGTTGTGGAAATTGAGATAAAATCAATACCTTTTTCTTCGTGTCGGTATGCATTTTTATTTTTCTAAAATCAAAGCCAATATGAACTTTAGCATTAATTAAAATAATAGCTTTTTTCTTACTAGTAACAAGTCCTAAAAACTTCTCTCTAGTATTTTCATGATGGTATATCTCGGCAAACTCTCCTTCAACTGTAATTAATTTAGATACTTTTTTAATTTTATCTAACAAAACGACCGATTGTTTTTCGGTTAAATTTTTTCTTCTTACTGAGGTGAATTTTTTAAAAATGTAATAGGATATAATAGCACCTCCAGCTAAACCTATAAAAAGTAATTCCATAACAACGAATTTACATAAAATAGGTAAAGCATAAAAAAGAGAATAAATAATAAGATAGTTTTTATCATAAAAGCAAGCTAAGGAGAGTTATTTTGTATTTTTATTCCCCGAAAACATAAGTGTTTATCTGAGTTTAATAAAAAAAGCTACTAATGAAGTCAGGAAGTACCACAGAAAAAGAACTAAAAGAACGTATAAAAGAGTTAACCTGTCTTTATGAGGTAACATCTTTAATAATAAATGCAAACTTAGATCAAGTAGCTATTACTTTAAAAGCGATAGCTAAGAGTTTAAAAAAAGCGTTACAGTTTCCCAAAAACACTCGAGTTTTTATTGATGTAAAAGAGTATTCTGAAGAGAAAAATAATACAGAAGAAGAACTTTGTATAATTTCAAGTACTATTCCGGTATTTAATATACCTAAAGGAAAAATATCAGCATTTATAAAAGGTAAAGAACTTAAAGATAACTTATACCTAAAAGAAGAAAAGGAACTGTTTGATACCGTAGCTAAAAAAATAGGAGGACTTTTAGAACGTATTGAAATAAAGAATAACGAATTATCAATGAGGCGTAAAATGGAACACGCCGATCGTTTATCAATTTTAGGAGAACTAACAGCAGGTATTGCCCATGAGTTAAATACCCCGCTAGCCAATATATTAGGTTATTCAGAACTGTTAAAAGCAGATATGCATAGTAATGAAAAGGGGTTGGCCGATGTAGAAAAAATTATTCAAAGCGCAATTTTTTCAAGAGAAGTAGTAAAAAAACTCATGTATTTTGCTTGTGAGATGCCACAAGAAATGAAGGAAGTAAATATTATTCCAAGCATAAAAGATGCTATAAATTTACTGGACGCTACTTTTAGAAGACAATCTGTAAAGTATTTAGTAAAAGTAGAAGAGTCTGAACTATGGTTGCGAGCAGATACGGTTCAGCTTACTCAGATTATTTTTAACTTAATTATAAATGCTATTTACTTTTCACCAAAAGAAGGGCTAGTTACCATTGAAACATTTCAAACAGATAAAGAAGTAGTTTTAAGAATTTCAGATGAAGGAAAAGGGTTAACTGAAGAAGCTCTTGAAAAAGTGTTTCAACCTTTCTTTACAACGAAACCAACAGGAGAAGGAACAGGTTTAGGACTGAGTGTAGTGCATGGTATTGTATCAAGTCATAAAGGAAGAATAACAGCTAAAAATGGCATTGAAAAAGGTGCTATCTTTGAGGTGAGGTTACCAAAATAAAAGAAATGCCGTTAAAAAAAGAGAATATACTTATAGTTGATGATGACGTTCATATCTTAGAATTGTTGCATAGACACTTACAATCTTGGAATTATCACACCTACAAAGCAGTATCGGTTAAAGAAGCAGTCACAATTTTAAGAGATACTTCAATAGACTTGTTAATTACAGATTTAAAAATGCCTGAAGTGGATGGTTTTGAGCTTGTTAAGTTTGTTTCAGAGCATTATCCAAAGTTACCTAAACTTATAGTAACAGGATATCCATCAGTACAAGACTCACTTGAAGCTATTAAATCTGGTGTAGTAGCATATCTAACAAAGCCATTTACTAAAGAAGAGCTGAAAACAGCAATGGATGATGCTTTGAAAAAATCAGAAATAAGCCAAAGAAAGGTTCCTCAAGAGAAAGAAAAAAAGAACTTTTATGGAGATATGATAGGAGCTTCAGAAAAGATTAATGAAATTTTTCAAATAATAGATCGTGTAAAAAATAACAAGGTAACGGTTTCTGTTAAAGGGGAGAGTGGAACGGGAAAAGAATTGGTAGCACGCGCAATACATTATGAAGGAAAATTTGCTAAAGAGCCATATATAGCTGTGAACTGTGGTGCAATACCAGAGAATTTATTAGAATCTGAGTTGTTTGGTTATGTTAAAGGAGCTTTTACTGGGGCAGAAAGTAACAGGAATGGTTTTTTTCAAGCAGCTAATGGAGGAACTATTTTTTTAGATGAAATAGGTAACGCCTCTTTAAATGTACAATCAAAATTGTTAAGAGCTTTACAAGAAAAAGAAGTGGTAAAGGTTGGAGCTCAAAAAGCAGAGAAAGTAGATGTTAGAATTATTGCAGCAACTAACAACAACTTAAAAGAAATGATTCAAAAAGGAACATTTCGAGAAGATTTATTTTATAGATTAACAGTAGTTGAAATAGAGGTACCACCTTTACGAGAAAGAAAGGATGATATTTCTATGCTAGTAGAAAAATTTCTTTTTAAGTATGGTGTTGAATATAAAGATAGGTTCGTAAAAATAAGCCCTAAAGCTTTAGATGTGTTAAAACGATATAATTGGCCTGGGAATATTAGAGAGTTAGAGAACATAATACAGCGTGCAGTAATCATGTGTGATCGTATAGTTGAGGTAGAGCATTTACCGGATTCGCTAAAATATAATGTCGATTTTTCAGAAGAAGGATTAATATCTTTAAAAGAAATGGAAAAACGTCACATACAACATGTATTAAATGCTACTAATAACAATAAAACAAAAGCAGCAAAAATCCTTCAAATAGATCGTAAGACTTTACGAGAAAAGTTAAAAGAATAAGATGTTTTTTTGGGTGTTTTTTCTCCGCCTGAGGAAAAATTCCCCACTTTAATTTTAAAGTAAATTTTACAGAAACTTCCGTATCCTATATAAACAAAGGGTGTAGAAGTTTTTTTGTTTTTTGGCATATTTATCGGCATACCATTTGCCTTTAGAAGGAAAGAACAAAATAAATGTAATTTATGAATACTAATCCTTTTAATATTTGCCCGTCATGTACAGAAATAAATACATGCGTGTTAACCAAATCTAAAGAAAAGGTGTGGTCATGTAGTGAGTATAATGAGGTGAGTGCCGAAGAAGTAAAGAAAAAAGAGGTAGTTGCAGAACAAGAAATGCAAGCTGTTTAAGGGAGTTAGGTATGAATAATACAAAAAGTAAAATTTTAGGTAGTAAAATAAATTCAAACATAAGTGAGATGACATTAACCAAAGAATTAAAAAAACCAACGAAGCGAAAGAATGCTAGAGGAATGGTTGATAATGTACTAGAACAGTTTAATAGTGCATCTGATCAAATTGGTTTGCACCCTAATATTCGTAAAATATTAAGTATTACGAATAACGAGATCATTGTTAATTTTCCTGTGAAAATGGATAATGGAGGTGTTGAAATTTTTCAAGGATATCGTGTACAACACAATAATGCATTAGGTCCGTATAAGGGAGGTTTACGTTACCACCCAACGGTAGATATTGATGCAGCAAGAGCTTTGGCAATGTGGATGACATGGAAAACATCTTTAGCAGGTTTGCCATACGGTGGAGGTAAAGGAGGTATTCAAATTGACCCTACTAAATATTCAAAAGATGAATTAGAACGTATTACTAGGCGTTTTACGTTTGCTTTAGGAGATAATATTGGACCAGAGCATGATATTCCTGCTCCAGATGTAAATACAAGTGCCCAAACTATGGCGTGGATGGCAGATACGTATATGAGTACAAAAGCACCTGCAGAACGTTCAATGAATCAACATGTAGTTACAGGAAAACCAATAGGAAGTGGTGGACTTGAAGGGCGTGATAGAGCAACAGGTTATGGAGTTTTCTTAACTATTAAGTTTTGGGTAGAACAAAATAATGAGAGTTTAGAAGGTAAAACTTTTATTGTACAAGGTTTTGGTAATGTTGGTTATTGGGCATCATACTTTTTAGAAAGAGAAGGAGCCAAAATGGTAGGAGTTCAAGATGCTTACGGAAGTATTCAAAATATAAACGGAATCAAGGTAGAAGATCTTTTTAACTATACAAAAGCTAATAACGGAAGTTTAGTAGGGTATCCAGAATCAATAGGAATAGAAAAAGAAGATTTTTTTGCTACCGATTGTGATATTTGTATTCCTGCCGCTTTAGGAAATCAAATCACAGAAGATAATGCGCATGTAATCAAAGCTAATTTAATAGCTGAAGGAGCAAACGGACCTATAAATGTTGAAGGAGAAAAAATTCTTTTAGAAAAAGGAGTAACAATTATCCCTGATATATTATGTAATTCAGGAGGAGTAATCACTAGTTATTTTGAATGGCTTCAAAACCGTAATGGTGAGTTATGGAATATGGAAGAGGTAATTACACGATTAGACAAGAAGCTAAAAGACTCATATACTAGAGTTTCAGATTATGCAAAGTTAGAAGGTGTAGATATGCGAAAAGCAGCATATTGTATAGCTATACAACGTATAGAAAAGGCATATGTTCAACGAGGTATTTTTCCATAAAAAATAGTAAAATGAAGTACGGAAGTTTAGTTTTAGAAAAAAAAGAGTATGTGTACATTAAGAGTTTACTAAATGTTTCAGAACATACTGAAGAAGGTAAAGTACAAACATCATTAGATAAGTTTGCTGAGGAATTAAAGTCAGCTAAGATTTTAGATGAAGAAGAAATGCTAGATGATGTAGTACGTTTAAATACTGTTATAACTATAGCTTCTGGTGATGTTTGGAAAAAAACTATTCAGATTGTAAAACCAATTGAAAAAGATTTGAAAAACAATAAAGTCTCTATTTTAACACCAATAGGTATAGCTTTGTTTGGTTATGCTTTGAATGATGTAGTTCATTGGAATTTACCTGGAGGGAAGAAAGAAGTTAAAATTTTAAAAGTAATTCAAGATAAAGGGAAAGAGAGTTTAAGTACCCTAATTTAAAGATAAAAAAATGACACTTAATAATCACGGTAGCGATATAGATGTTGTACATAAGTATAATTATGCAGAACTAAAAGGATGGGTAGATCAGTTGCAGTATATCAATAGAGAAATTGAGAATCTTTTAAGTTTACATGAGCATTCTTTAATCAATAAAGCTATTTCTAAAGAAACATTGGGACTCTTTTCCGAGAGAAAAAAAGTAAATAATGAGCTTTATAAAACTGTTTTATCATATTCAAACACCTATGTAAATGTAGCAGAATGTGACAATATACAGTGCGACATGGCTTATTTAGGAGAGTACGATAGGTTACGTGAGAATTATCAAAATAATTTGGAAGCTTATCAAAAACTTAAAGACAAGTTTTTTGATGAAGTCTTATTAAAAGAATAGCATTCTTGTTAAGCAAGTATGTTAGATTTGTAGAGTTAGTTGTAAAACCTTGGAATCATGTAGTTCCAAGGTTTTTTTATCTAAAACATAGAACTATTAATTTTTTCTTTAATAAGAACTTAGTTCACTTAAAAATTTACTAGGAGAAGTACCAAATTTCTTCTTAAAAGCAGTAGAAAAGTGTTGTGGATTTTTATAACTTACCTTCTCAGAAACCTCATTTACTGTATAGCCTTTTAATAGCAGTTCTTTAGCCTTATTCATTCTTAAGTTAGCAATAAATTTAAAAACGGTTATGCCAAATGCGGTTTTAAAGCCCTTTTTTAAAGCATATTCATTGGTGCCAATTTCTTTACATAACAAAGATAAGGTTAGTGGAGATGTATAGTTATTAAGTATGTATTCATAAACCTTTCGAATTTTGTTAGTTTCAGTTGTGGTTAGCTTTGTTGTGTTTTTTTCAGGAACACTAGGAGTAAACTGATAAAGTTGTAATAAAAGAAGGTCTAATATTTTAGAGGTAATATGTATTTTCCGAAAATGATTATCCCATTCAGAATCAATAACTTCTTTTATTAAAAAATGCATTTTTGAATTTATTAAGCAATTTTCCGAATTAATTTTCCCGAATTTTTTATCATTGATTAACCTTTTAAAATCATCAAACCTAATATCATCGGGTAAATACTGAATAAAAAATAAGGGAGATAAGTTAAGGCGTACAATAAAAGATTCAGAAGATTCACATTCTAAACAACCTTGTGTATTACTATAAAAGTTAATATTATGTGAGTTTGAATTAAAAGAATATTTACTTTCTTTTTCAGGTATATGTATAGTAAACTTACCTTGTAAATTGAATAACATTTCTATACTCTCTCCTTTAATATTAAAATGTATTCTATAGCCTTTTATGGTTTTTATAGAACCAAAACCTATTTTAAAGTTTTCAAACACATGTTCTTTATACCAACCTTTAAAATTATCGTCATTAAAGTTTGTTATTAGGGTTTTATAAAAATTATCATTTGTCTTTTTAATATTAGTTAGCTTATCAAAAACAGCTTCTTCGTTATTATTTATAGTGACCTTCATGTTTTCTTATTCCGTTTAACGTATGTTTTTATCCGTTTTACGTATCCCCCGATTTCCAAATAAAAATTAGTTTTGCAGAAAACAAAAATAATTTATTTTTATTTAGTCTTAATAAGTAAAAACGATTTTAACATAAAAATAGTAGGATTGATTTAATTATAACTTATAAAAAAATAACATGTTAACAATTATAGGCTGCTTAACCCTTATAGGTTTTTATTTTTTATACAGTACTTCAAGTAGAGCAGGTTTAACGTTTTATTTACCTCTTCAGAAATGGATTAATGAGAACAAAATAAAAGGGAAGTATATAGGTTTAGTCTTGTTAATTATTGGGTTAGCTAGTGCAGTTTTATACTTAGGCTTTGGGGCAGGAATATTTTCATATTTAACTCTACTAATGTTAGTAGCAAGCTTAGTTGTTTTAATTGAGCCTTTACGTTTTTTAAAATTTCCAATATTAGTTATTATGATGATTTTATCACTATTACTTGAAGTTTATCTTAAATAATTATGCCAGCAAATAAAAAATACTTGACAAGTTCACCTATCCAACGCATTGCAAAGATAAGTGCTGGATTTATAGGAGGGTATATTGTGACAGAAACCTTTCACATGATGTTAATGCCCTTTTTTAGTATACCAAATGTAATAATGACACTACGTTTTTTTGGGTTTATTATGTGGGCAGTTTTAATGATTTTTGCCTTTTTAGCCAAAAGCGCATGGAAGATATGGGTGATTTATATTCTTGTTAGTCTTCTATTTGTTACAATAATTTATTTAAATACTCCAAATTAACTAAAACAATATCAAAATATCATTATGGCTAAGAGAGTATATAATATAATGTTTCATACACATACCATTAGTGGTATTGTTATTAGTGCAGCATTATATGTTATTTTTTTTACAGGATCTATTTCTTTTTTAAGAGATGAAATAATAGCTTGGGAAAGAAATGAGCCCGTTGAAAAAAACTTTTTTTTACAAGGAGATTTTGATGCTTTATTAAATAACTTAGAAGAAGAGTATTATCTAAGAGGTAGAGACATCTCTTTCTATAGAAATGTAGAAGGACAAAATGTAGTTACTAGAATGGGGCAATCTAAAGATACACTAGCTTCAAAAAAAGAGCCTAAAAGAGCTTTTTTTTACACAAATTTAAAAACCTTTAAAAAAGCAAATTATAACCAAAACTATTCTTTAGGAGAATTTTTTTACAGGTTACATTTTTTTGCACAACTAAATTTTTATGGACGATCTGGGTATGTTTTTGCAGGCTTAATAGCTTTCTTTTTCTTGTTTGCAATTATAACAGGAATCATCGTTCACTGGAAAAAAGTAGTACCTAATTTTTACCAATTCCGACCAAAAACTAAGTGGAAAACTATTTGGACTGATGCACATGTTGCACTCGGTGTAATAGGACTACCATATCAATTTATATTTGCTGTTACAGGTGCATACCTAATTATTGGTTATATGGTAATGTTAGCACCTGTGCAAAACTATATTTTTAATGATAATTCTAAAGCTTTAACCGAAGCATTGAATTACGAAAAAGATATAAATTATGAGTACAAAGCAGTAGAATTAGAAAAAACTATTTCTATTAATGATTTTTTAGTTAGAACAAAAAAAGAATACCCTAGCTTACAATTAAATAGTATTGAAATATTTAATTATGGAGATGCAAATATGCACGTAAAAGTAGGAGGGTATCCAAAGTATAAAGATAATTTTTTAAGTTCAGGAACGGTTACATTCAAAGCAGCAGATGGATTTATAGTACAAACAAAAGACCCAAAAAATAGCCTATCGTATATAGAAGGAGCTACAAATATTTTAAAAAGATTACACTTTGGAGATTTTGGTGGTTATGGAATGAAATTAATTTACTTGGTTTTAGGTTTTGTCACCTGTTTTGTAATCATATCTGGCGTACTTATTTGGTTAGTTGCAAGAGATAAAAAAAACGTACCAAGTTACAAACGTAAATTCAACAGTTGGCTGGTAAATATTTATATGGCTATATGTTTAAGTTTATACCCAATGACTGCTTTTGTTTTTGTTGCCGTTAAATGTTTTTCAAACAGCAATGGAGACAATAAAAAAGTATTTATTTATCAGATATTTTTCTGGGGATGGCTTATATTAAGCTCACTTTTTATTGTAAAAAAAGACAATTACTTTACCAATAAAATATCACTTTTATTAGGCAGCATTTTTGGATTCCTAGTACCTATCTCAAATGGTGCTATTACTGGCAATTGGCTATGGATTTCTTGGCAAAAAGGATATTCGCAAATTTTTGTGGTAGATGCTTTTTGGTTGCTACTTTCAATAACATCACTTAGTATTTTCTTCAAAATAAAAAGAAATAAAAAGCTATAAAAGAATCATCTTAATAATCAGTATCATTTACTCCGTTTAGCGTAGCTAATTATCCGTTTAACGTATAAAGCTTACAGTTTTATAAGAGTAATTTTGTTTTTAATTTCAATTAAGTCTAAATAAAAATAAAGTGAACACATTTAAAAAAACAATAAGCTTTATAACGATTAACCTTCTATTTTTATTCGTAGGGTATACACAGTCTAAATTATCAGGAACAGTAGTAGATGCGTGGAAAAATCCAATTCCTGGAGCAACAGTTATTATAAAAGAAACTAACAAAGGAGTTTCAACTGATATAAATGGTCATTTCCTTTTTAAGGGTAAACTTAAAGGAAAACATGTACTTAAAGTTTCTTTTGTTGGCTTTAAAACTAAGGAACTATTTTTTAAGATAGAGGAGGGAGAAGAACTAGTATTATCAATACAATTAGAAGAATCATCAGTAGAGTTGGATGAGGTACTTGTAACTGGAAAGAGTATTGTAAAAAAAGTAAAAGAGAAAGCATATAATGTAGGCGTTGTTGATGCTAAGGAGTTACATCATACCTCTTTAGATTTAGGACATGCATTAGATAGAGTAGCAGGAGTACGCATTAGAGAAAGTGGGGGGGTTGGTTCTCGAATGAATTTTTCACTTAACGGTTTTAGAGGAAATCAAGTCCGATTTTTTATTGATGGGTTGCCCATGGATAATTTTGGTTCATCGCTACAAATTAATAATATTCCAATAAGTTTAGCAGAACGGATAGAAATATATAAGGGAGTAGTACCTATAGGTTTAGGAGCAGATGCATTAGGGGGAGCTGTAAATATTATAACACAACAGCATAAGAAAAGTCATTTAGAAGCTTCGTATTCTTTTGGCTCGTTTAATACTCATAGATCACATGTAAATGCTGTTTATGTAGCAAAATCAGGGTTTACTGCTCAATTAAATGCTTTTCAAAACTATTCCGATAACGATTATAAAGTAAACGTTGATGTATCTGATTTAAACACCGGAGAATACTTTCCCAACCAAAGGATAAAACGTTTTAATGATACTTACCATAACGAAGTAGCCATTTTTAATATAGGTTTTGTAAATACTAAGTTCGCAGATCAACTATTGTTTGGTATAACTCTAGGGCAGAGTTATAGAGAAATCCAAACAGGAGCAAGAATGGTAAGTGTGTTTGGAGCTTGGCATACAAGAGGTAATATTATAATGCCTAGTGTAAAGTATAAAAAGAACGACTTTATATTTAAAAACTTAGACTTTAAGTTAACCGCTAATATCAACTTGGGAGAAGAAAAAAATATTGATACGTTGCATAGGCGTTATAATTGGTTTGGAGATTTTAAAGAATATGATGGCCCTGGAGGAGAGCGTTCGTATTCTTTATATAAATACAAAAATAACGCAGGTATTACAACAACAAGCTTAAACTATAAGCTAAATAATAAGCATAAAATTACATTTAGTAATACTCTTAATACGTTTGATAGAGTGGGGCATAATGAGTTAAATCCAGATAACGAAATTTACGAGCATCCTAAAAAAATGATGAAAAATGTGATGGGGTTTGGCTATGACTTTAAAAGTTCTAATTGGAATACCTCAATCTTTTTAAAAAAATACTATCAAAGAAATAAGTTTGCAGAAGCATATAATCCTAGTGGAAACTACGGAGATGTGGCTTATAGAAATCAAGTTAATAAGTTTAATCATACAGGGTATGGGCTTGCAGCAACATACTTTGTAAATGATGATATACAATTTAAAGCGTCCTATGAAAAAAGTTATCGTTTACCAGAAGCAAATGAACTTTATGGAGACATAATTAATTTAGAAGGAAACTTAAGCTTAAAACCAGAAAGTAGCAATAATTATAATTTAGGAGTTAGTTTTTGGAAGCATACAAATAGTAAACACTCTTTTAACTTCAATACAAGTGGTTTTTATAGAGATGCTAAAGATTTTATTAGACCTACGCTTAATAAAAATCAAAGTAGGCAAGTTATGGATAATTTAGCGAGTGTAACCAACCTTGGTGTAGAAGCAGAGGCAAGATATAACTTTAATAATCAAGTCTCACTAGGAGCAAACATAACTTATCAAAACTTAAGAAATAACACAAAATATGAAGATAATCAAACAGAAGTTAGTGTTGTTTACAAAGATCGAGTTCCTAACGAGCCTTATTTATTTGGAAATGCTGACGCGAGCTACACTTTTTCTAATCTATGGAATAAAGAAGACAAATTAAACATAGCCTATAACTTATTATTTGTTCATAATTTCTATTTGTATTGGCCTAGTTTAGGGAGTAATAAGCTAGAAATTCCTCAACAAATATCACACGATGTAAGTTTTACATACTCATTTAACAAGAAACTACAATTTACTTTAGAATGTAGAAACTTGTTAAATGCTGAGCTTTATGACAATTTTAGTTTACAAAAACCTAGTAGAAACTTTACAGGAAAAATTAAATATACTTTTTTTTAAGAACACATATTTATAGAAGATAATTAAATAACAATTATAAATTAAAACAAATGAAGTACAAAAACCTTTATTCAGCTTTATTTATTGCAGCGGCAATTTTTACGTCTTGTAGTGATGATGACACTCCGAAACAAGGAGAAACACCTCAAAAAGGAGCTAAATACTTAATAACAGCAACACCAAAAGCATCAGAAGGAGTTGCAGATTATATACTTACAACAGATAATTTATCCCAAGGAAAAATTAGTACAGTAGGGAATGGTATTGAGCAAGATGGAACGTATCGTTATTATGTAACCAGTAATAATAAATTTTTTAGTTTATTATATGGACAAGGAAACCCAGGAGCGGTAACAACATACCAGTTAAATAATAAAGGAACATTAGATAAACTGTCTAATTTTCAGTCAGAAACTGTACAAGCATTTGCTCCAGTTAAAGATGATTTATTGTTAATGAAAATATCAAGAAGTTCTGATTCACCTATCGCTTCTTGGTATCGTCTTGATACAAGAACATCACAATTTGTAGCCGAAGGACAAATTAATACCAAAGATTTAGCAAATAAAGAAAATGGAGAGTTGGCTTTCTTTACTTGGATAACGCAAGTAGGTGATTATGTGTATTTACCTTATTATACAATTAAAGGAAATTCTACAGATAGATTTGGAACGGCTTACCCTAACGAAGCTAATATTGCAGTATATTCATACCCAGAAATGGAGTATGTAAAAACGATTCATGACGATAGAACAAGTCATATTGGACGCTATTTTAACAATGGTTTGTCTGTAGATGAAAAAGGAGATGCTTATGCTTTTTCTTCTTCTATAGCAACAACTAACGGAGAAATAACATCTACAAAGCCATCAGCAATAACAAGAATTAAAAAAGGAGAAACAGCGTTTGACCAAACTTTTTATTATAACATTGAAGAAGCTTCAGGTAATAGATACATTACTTCTCACTTATATTTAGGAAATGGTAAATTCTTGGTAAATTTACACGATACAGCTTCAAAAGGTACATATAGTACTGGAAAAGATTTGGCAATTGTAGATGTATATGCTAAAACGTTAACAGACGTAACTGGGCTTCCTACAAAAGAAGATATAGAAAGTATTGCATCAAAAGGGCATTATGTATCTAAAGCAGAAGGAATAGTTTATATTGGTATAACAACAAAAACTGGAAGTTATGTTTACAATATAGATGCAACAACTGCAAAAGCTACACAAGGAATTGAAGTAGAAGGAGGAACGATTACTGCTATAAGTAAGCTTAATCCTGTAAAGTAAAAAAGAAACATATCAGAACAGAAACCTTGGAATCATCTGATTCCAAGGTTTTCTTATAAAATAAAATAGTTAAACAGCCAGTGTGCTTAATTGTTGTTTTCGAAATTCAGAAGGTGTAAAACCAGTATGGTTTTTAAAAACACGGTTAAAAGAAGTTTTACTTTTAAAACCAGCTTCGTAGGCAATTGCTAAGATTTTATAATCTTTATAATTAGAGTTTTTCATTATTTTTTGAGCATCATTTACTCTATATAAATTAATGAATTGATAAAAATTTTGGTCAAAACAAAGATTTAGAACTTCAGAAAGATGATGTTTACTCATAGATAGTTGAGATGCTAATTCTGATTGATTGATTTCAAAATCAAGATAAGGTTTTTCCTTTTCCATATAATTAAGAATTATTTTCATGTAATAATTCTTGTCTTTTTCTGTTAGGGAAGAGTTTTTATACTGAACTGTTTTAGGGGTTTGTTCCTTTTTTACAGCAGCAAGCTCTATCATTTTAGCTTTTAAAGCTTTGTTTTCGTTTTGAAGTAAAGAATTTGTTTTTTTGAAACGTTCACGATCAGTCTCAATAATTTTCTTTTTACGAGCATAAAAGAACAGTAATCCTCCTAAAAAAACAATTGAAACCCCACCACCAATAAGTAATTTACTTTTTTTATTATCTATAGAGGTTAAAGAGTGTAATTTAGATTCAATATTTTGTTTTTCTGTATCAGAATCATGTTTTAAATCAAGCAGAGCAGCATTTGATTGCTCTTTTAATAAAGTATTCATTAACTCAGAATAGCTTTCTTGTTCTTTTTGAGAATTTTCAAAATCACCTAATAATTTATAAGCTTTAGCCAAGTGTGAATGAGCTTCTTTTTTAAGCTCAAGATCTTTTCTGTTAATAGCCATAACTAAAACTTCTTTTAACAGTGGTATAGCTTTTTTAGGATCTTCTTTTTGAAGGTAAGACATACCTAAATTAAGGAGTGAAACAGGTCTTTTAGAAACTCCATTTTTTTTAGAAAAAACCAAAGACTCATTAGCTGTTGTTATAACTTTATCCCACTTTTCTTGCTGAAAGTAAGAATATCCAATATTGTCAAGCGCAGTGTTAACAGCTTGGATATTGTTTATGCTTTCAGCTAGATTTTTCATTTTATACAAGTAAGCTAAAGATTTTTCGTAATCTTTTTTTTCAGTATAGCTATTGCCTAGCCCATTATAGGCAGCAAGTTTAATAATATTAGATACATTATTTTTATCAGTTAAAGCAAGTACTTTTTCCATATAAGTAATTACTTTATCAGGTTTGTTTATTTGACTGTAAACACTAGCAAGATTAACTAAGATATTAATTTCTGTTATTTCGCTGTTAAAATTTGTCTTGTTAAACTCAAGAGCGTTATGGAATTTTTCAAGAGCTTTTTCATAGGCATCCGTAACATTATAGTAGATACCGTGGTTTATAATAGATTTTATTTCTAACTCTTTTAGTTCAAATTTTTGAGTAATAAATAAAACAGAATCATTATATTTTTTAAAAGAATCAAAATTTGCTTCGTTGTAGGCTCTTTGCGAAAGATTAAGGAGGTCTTTACATTTTTTTTTAGCTAAACTAACATTTGTAATGTCTTTGTTATATGAAGATTGTTTTTTTTGAGCTTGAGTTAGAAGTGTAAAGAATAAAAAACAACAAAAAATAAAACTAGAAATGGTTTTGATTATGAGTGATTTGAGTGTATGTATGTTAGTTGTCATACTAATTAGGTATTCTTATTAGCACTATTTCTAGTGAGTAATGTTAATAGAAAGTAAATCACAAATGTAAGATGTTTGTAGTAATTTTTCTAAAAATTATAGTAAACTAAACCGTTTATTTTTCTATCTAAAATCAATTTTGTGAGATAGTTTTACCATTAAAGTATGATCGTTTTCAATACGACTTTCTTTTATGATTATGTATTGATTCATGTACCCTAAACTTAACGTAAAAGCGTTATTTATAGGGATATCAAAAGCTCCATAAATTCTATTCTGTCCAAAATGATTATTATTAGTATACTTATCAATATCTAAAAAGACCTGATTGGAAAGTGATAGCCCTAATTTCGTTTTACCTTCTGTTTGTATTAAAGGTACTTTTACTCCTAAAATTAATCGTAATCGATGTCTTATTCTATCTTTCATAATTCGTTGCTCTAATAACATTCCATAATTAACAGCAACAGTTTTAATTTTATTTTTTAGATTAAAGTATTCATAGACTCTGTGTTCTGTTCTTTTTTCAGAAACAGGGTGTGCTCCATAAGGAAAGAGCACTACCCATTCATATCCAACACCGAAGCTTACATTTTTTAAATAATCATAACTACCACCTAGTCGTAATTTTGATTGTTGCCAGTTCTTAACAAAATTATGTCTACTCCAAGAGTATAAAGTTTCAATATTAAATTTATCAGTTAATCGATACTTTCCAGAGTAATACCACCATGAATTAAACTGATCGACTTTTTGAGCATTAGCAGAAAAAAATGTAAAAACCAGTATTACAATTAGTGTTTTTCTCATTTTTAACTAATTTTTTTACCTATAAAACGAATTACACTTCCTTTTCCGTTGTGGCAAGCTCCTTCATTTAAAAAGACTTCTTTCTCTTCTAAAACTTGAATTTCAAGTCCAGCAAAATCTTGTTGTATTTGTTCTATAGAAAATAACATATCTATATCTTTTGGCCCACCTATTTTTTGATTGTCTTTTTGATAATCAAGATGATTCTTGCTAAATGCTTCGAATATGATGTATCCTCCAGGTTTAAGAAGTGTGGTTAATTTTTGATGAATGATAGAAATTTTCCAGGCAGAAAAATGCGCATATACTAAAGCGATGGCATCAAAAGACTCTTTTGGAAATTCAAGGTTTTGTATATCGCCTACAATATATTTTAGAGGTACACCTGATTCGTTGGCTAGCTTTTGGGCTTTATTTTTTCCTTCAATACTTAAATCGGTTGCAGTAACATTCCAACCTAACTTTGCAGCGAATACGCCATTGCGACCTTCTCCATCTGCTGGTAACAACATTGTCTCTGGTTTTAATTTTTGCACTTGCTCTTTAAAGAATAAATTGGGTTCTTTACCATAAGCAAAACCTGAATCTTGATATCTTTCATTCCAAAATTCCTTGTATTTTAATTCGGATTGTTTTTCCATAATTGTATTTAATTTATATGACGTAAAATTAATATCCTACCTAAATTATACGCTAGGACAAAATTGAAGTAGTATTGGACAAATGCTAAATTTTCAGAATTCTACACTTTTTTTTTCCGTGTAGTCAGCGAAATAATTACAGCTATAATGATTAAAATACCTGCAGCAATAAATGTTATACGCATTCCCTTTGAAATATCTTGTGCTTTAGCTATTTCGAAATCACTAGAACCGACAACAAATGCGAATAATGCTCCCATCACTGAAGCTCCTGTAATAAGACCTAAATTACGTGATAAGTTAAGTACTCCAGATATAAGACCTCTCTGGTCTTTATTTGCATCCATCATAACAGACGTATTGTTAGCGGCCTGAAAAAGTTGATACCCTGGTGTTAAAATTGATAATGCAATAATATACCCAAGAACCCCATAATAATTTGGTAATATTGACAATGCAAAAGCACCCAGTACCATTATCAAAAGACCTGTTATTACAATCTTTGATGAACCAAAATAGTCAACAATTCGACCGGAAGGAATTCCTGTAAGCGCAGAAACTATTGGACCAACCGACATGACCATTCCAACAAAAGTTTCATTAAGACTTAATCCCATTGATAGATAAAACGGGCCAACCACCAATGTTGCCATCATTACAGTTGAGACAAAAGAATTTATTATTAAACTGGCACTTAAATTTCTGTTTTTAAATAATGATAATTTTATTAATGGGAATTTCACATTGGCTTGGGAATACATAAATGTCCCAATACCAAAAACAGCAAGTAATAGCAACACTACATTCAACCAATCAAAACTTCCTTTGCCGATTGTCATTGCCAAAGTGTAAGAAGTTAAAGTTAATGCCAATACAACCGTACCTATCCAATCAATTTTTTTGCTTTCAAACTTTGTTTTCGTTTTAGTTATTGGTAGGTACCTGTATATTAAAAACATATTCAAGACACCTAGTGGAGTCATAATTAGAAAAATAGTTCTCCACCCAAAATTCTCTATCAAAATTCCACCAAGTGTTGGACCCAGTGCGGTACCTATAGCAGATATTGTACCTAACATTCCCATAGCACTTCCCGTTTTCTTATCTGAAACAGCTTCGCGAACAAAGGCTAAAGTGAGTGCTATTAAAATAGCTGCTCCTAATCCTTGAAAAGCACGAGCTAAAATCAAGCCCCATAGTGTTGGGGATATACCACAGGCTAGGGATGCTAAAGTGTATATGATAACGCCTATCATTAACATACGTCGTAAACCAAAAATATCCCCCAATCGTCCTATACTTACAATCATAACTGTAATTGACAAGAGATATGAAATGACTACCCATTGTACAGATTGAAACGAAGTTGAAAAAACTTCAGTTAAAGTTGGCAATGCTACATTAGCTATACTAACACCAAGTGAAGCCATTAAGGTAGATAGCGATAGACTCGCTAATATCCATTTATTTGAATGTCCTTTCATGCTTTTGTCGTTTGAATAGTTTAATTCTCTCAATTAACATCGCACTTAAATACAAGCCAAAACCATAAACTATGTGAATTATAAAAATCTTTAAAAGGTATTGTGTAGAGTTTGGTAGTTTTGAAAATGCAATCCCGAAACCAAATAATGGCTGAATTATGAAAATAGCCGGTAAAAGTGAAACTATACCAACGATAATTGGTGGTAATAATTCGGGTTTAGAAAACCATTTTCTACCATAAAGTAATGGTAGTAAAAAAGCGAAAATTGCACCAATAAAATAATGACCAATTAAACCATAAATTTTTTCGTTTTCTATACTTGGTGTTTGTATAATGGTATTATGTAAAAACTGCCCATTTGATGTATAGGCCAACCATCTGCCTAAAAATAGCACTCCTCTAGACTGAATTTCAAATAAACCTGCAATGAGCTTACAGAAATCAATAAAAAGGGTCGCTCCTATACCTACTAAAATAGTTTTATAAACGATTTTCATTTGACGTACTTATGCTAAAAATTACACTACAAAAGTACTTTTGAAAAGGCAGTAAATATTAGGATAAAAATGAAGTAGGATAGGACTTATTTAAGTTTTTGCCTAAAAGCTTCTGGGGAATGACCTGTATGTTTTTTAAAGAACCTGATAAAATATGAAACATCTTCATACCCTAAATAAAAAGCGATTTGATTTACTTGATTAGACGTTGCTAGAAGATACCTTTTTGATTCTAAAATAATTTGTTCGTTTATAAGTTCTGAAGCTGTTTTACCTAAAGCTTGTTTTGTTATTGCATTTAGCTGATAGTTAGACAGACTCAATATATTAGCATATTGAGACACCTGCTTTTTACTAGTAATATTGGTTTCTAATAAGTGCAAAAATTCTTCAAGGCGCTCTTGAACATATGAGTCTTTAGTATTTGAGGTTTTGTTACCAGTATTTCTTAACCTCATTAATTCTATAAAAAGAATACGAAGGTTAGAATTTATAACTTCTTTATATGCTACAGCTTGATTTTTATATTCGATAGAAATGGATATTAATAACAGATTCAAATTTAAAAAACTATTTTTTTCTAATTGATAATAATTTGTAGCACTAGCTTTTTGTAGTAAAGAATTAAACTCTTTTTCAATTGAATAGTAAAAATCAGTATTAAACTGAATCATAAAGCCCTTACTGTTACTTCTTAATTCTAATTCGTGTACTTGACCGGGACGGACTATGAAAAAAGTATAATCAGTTACTTCATAACTAACAAAGTCTATTTCATGGTTTCCAACCCCTTTTTTTAATGCTAAAAAGAAGAAAAAATCGTGTCTGTGAAGTTCATGAATCATATCCTTTCCGTTGAGAAGTTCCTTAAGGCTTTTAATCATAAAATTACCAGATAAACTTGGTTCTTTTTGTGAAGCTTTTAGATGTCTTATAGGTATGGTTTTCATGAAAGTAAGATAAACTAAAGTATTACAAATTTAATTATAAAAAAATAAGGAAGGTTGGTTATTATTTAAATGTATAAAAGATTTTATAGGTTTAGATAGATAGGTAGTAGTTTTTAAAATGAAAAAATCAGTAGAATTTACATTGACCCTGCTTCAGGACGAATTTGAACCAGCCATTATCCATTTATAAAAAAATGAGGAAATACGGACTTACGGTAATCGAAAACCCTTAAAGCTGGTAGAATGTGGCCTGTTATTTATGAAAATTGTAATTTAGAAATTGGTTATAGTATAAATAACTTCTGTGCTATAGTTGTCTGGCGGGATAAGGACGGACAAGCCTCTAAGTTCATACTGAATAGGGACGTTACTGTAGCAACCGCGTATGTTAAAAAAGTATTTGTCAATACTCTCAATTTCAATATAATTATTGCCGTTTTCTATGAAACAACCTAAGCATAATAGGGTAGGTTCTCCATCTCCTGTTCTTCTTAAAAAAAGCTGTAACAGGTTGTTCCAGTTATTGTCTTGTCGGTTTATTCGAATTTGATAGTCGGGAGCTACTAGGATGCCTAAACATAGCAACGATGTCCCGGTGATATTAATGGTGGAGTGTTCTGTATTGCTGGAAACATTCGTGTTATAATCACTGCCGGCATCAAGTATGTCAGATGAAGAGATGGCTGGTGTCCAGCCTCCCCCGCTAACTGTAATCGTCTGACTGTTGGAAAATAGTGTGTAAAAAATGAAGATAAACAGGGGTATTTGTTTCATAAGCTGGTCATGGTATAAACGACATCGAAACTGGTTGATGCTGTTGAGGTTAGTAAACTGATGTCCGATAATAAAATGGAGTAGATGACCTGGTATCCGTTGCCTGTGCCATTACCGGTATATGCCCCGCCTATGGCCGTAATAATATCCTGTGGGGACGTTGTCAGGGTTATAGCTCCGCCCGTTGGAGTGCCCAGATTTCCTTCACCGGTGCCACTATAACCGGATAGGGTTAATTGTAATGCTATACCCGAAGGGATACTTCCCCCTTCAATTGCAGCTGTAATATTTCTGGTTGTTCCGGTACTTACTGCGGAAGTAAAATTGATCCATTGAATCGAATTTGATTCAAAGCCAGGTTGGTTCCCGGCTTCTGTTGGGTTGATCTGATTCAAAATTACAGGACTACCATCTTCAATATCCAGTAAGGCTATTTGAGGGAGGCTTATTTCTACAGGAACAATGTCGCTGTCAATCTGCGCAAAAAGCCATTGGGTAGAACACAACAATATATAAAAGGCCAGCCTCATATTATTTTTTCAATTTAACAAAGCGGATCTTTCGCTCAGTTTCTTTTAGTTCAATATTCTCGGTTTTGGTTTTCCCTGGCAAAAGGGTCACTTCATCAGCCATGGAAACAATTTCTATACGATCTTTTTTAAGGTTGTTAATTATTTCCAGTTTATATGTTCCGGGAATAATATGCATAAACCTAAAGATACTCTTTTTATTTACCTCGGCAAAATATTGATAATCCTCATTAAAAAGTTTGAGATAAATTTTAAAATCCCGGAGTTTGCTGTATGGGGCTTTTTTTACAGACAGGCTACCTTTTAAGCTGCTTTCTTTAATAAGGGTCAGGTTTATCTGTGTTACGTCATTTTCCATGAGGTCTACGATTTGTGGAAACTTTTCAAAGGTAAGATAGCCGGCCGGTAAGGTGTTTTTATCGATATCGATCCTTACAGACGGTGTTTTGATGTTTCTGATTACAAAATGGCCGTCCTGATTGGTGGCAACCTCGTCATTGTTTACCCGGAACCTGATTCCTGTTTTATTCAGGAGTTGCTGACCATAAAACCGGATGTCTCCCATTAAGTTAAACTTATTCCTGTTCCTTTCTAATGGGATGTCGAAACGATGCCGGTATCCCAGGCTGAAATAAAGGTCTTTGTTTTCAAGAGGAGAAGGAAAAACGGTGTAGCCTCCTGACAGTGATAAAAGTCCCCTTTTGTTTATGTTATAGTTTAGAAGGGCATTAAAAAAGCTTCGGTCTTTATACAACTCGTCTTTGGCATAAGAGTTTCTCCAGAAAACAGATCCATTAAAATTCTCTGTACGATAACTAACAGACAGTCCGTAATACCAATAGGTCTCATTAATTGAGGAGTTCTGATTAAATCTATTGGTAGCCAGGTGTTCTGTATATGGTTTAACAGAAAGACTGTTAAAGGGGTTAAAGGTAAGGGCTAGTCTGGTGTTGTACGAGTTTCCGCTATTGTGGTTTTTGGTTATCAGGTAGTTAACAGTTTCGGAGATTGTGTTTTGAATATTGGCGTTAAACCCGTTAAAACCCCAGTTTAATATACTTCTGATACCAGATTCTTTATAATTGAACGTAGCATTTACAGCCTGATCCTTATTGTTTCTCCTGTATAATTTAAACTGGATATAATTAGTAGATTTTAAATACCACCTCACATCTGAAAACAACATATTGTATTGTGGTTGGGTGTTGAATTCAAGGTCCTCGAGCTGTCTGTTGTATTGTGCCTGATTATATCCTATACCGATTCTTAAGCGTTTTAGGAAGTTATAGTGAAAACGGGCATTTAAAAGCTCGCTATCGTTATAATAACCGAAAAAATCTTTTGAAGCATACAGGTAATCGATAGAGGCATTTATAAGGTCGTCCCTGAACTGGGGGTTAATTTGAAATCCGTGACCTTTGTATGCATCAGTATTGCTATATGAAAAGAGCCCCTGAAAAGTAAACCCTTCTCTTTTGTAATTGAAACCGCCTGTACCGATCCATCCATTGTGTAATTTATTCTTATAATCTTCCTCTTTTTGAAGCCATTCAAGGAAGTATGAGAAGTTTTTATTGTTTGTATAACTGTATGTTGCCCCGTAGAGGGTATTCGTAGGTGCAAAAAAACGGGGTCTCCCATAAAAGGCTTTAATTGAATTTTTCTGATTGAAGTATGTTTTAATCTCTGCTCCTCTAACCCATCTGCCCTGAAGACTTAAAACATTTAGTTTTAACGGATAATCTCCAAGTGCAACATGCAATTTTTCTGATGTATAATTTACGCTGTATTGATCATAATTGCCAAACCTGGGTTGCTCCAAGGTGCTTGGTCCCCTGAGCGTAAAATCAACTTTTTTATTCCTGATGGTATCAACATATCCACTGCCGGAGAGCTCAAATTGAAAATGACTTTGATTTTCCTGTCCTGGCAGGCTGTTGTTAAAATATTTTATTCCAGCAGTAACCGGAAAAGTCAACCGATCTTCATCGTTATTATGTGTAGAGTGGTAAACAGGGATGCTTTTACGGATTTTGGTTAATTTTCCGTTATGTAGTGACCTGTAATGTGTTTCTGCCATAAAATAGCTTTTTCCAACACCTTGTTCAGGTACGAAGAAAGGCAATTCAATAGAAAGGTCCTTGCCAGGAGGTAAGACCCATGTCTTATTTATATCATCTCCAACAACAGCATTCGTGTATGTTAGCTGCAAGGTGTCGGCTATATTTCCTGTATTTTTTATTAAATACTTAATGTAAAATTCCTCATCACTTTTTACTTCCTCAGGAAAAGAGATAGCAGAAGCTTCTGTTCTTTCTTCTTCCTGAAGATTTATGTAAATGGTTTTTACACGTTTTATTTTTCCGTTAGCATAATGTAATTTCAGGGGGTATAGCGCAGGGCGTACCTTTGAGTTTATCTTTAGCAGGATAAATGATAATTTTTTAGAATTTCCCTCTAAAACGGTATTCTCAGGGATATTGTGAAAAACAGATATGGTGCCAGGAACTTTTAAAAAGATGCGTAGGCTGTCTTTTAATTGTGTTGGATTAAAAAAGGTTACTGGAATGGTATAGCGTTTATTGGGCAGTATATGTATGGTGTCATTTGGAGTGGTTATTTCTGTTTGTTGAGCGTTTAGTGGTTCAAAAAGTAGAAACACGACCAGTAAAAGGCTATTGATGCCTATGTTTTTAAAGCCTGTTATTCCTTTTGGGGTGATCAAATAAACTGTTTTTTACGTCAGGGACGTAGTTGTTACTCAACGATAAATTCAAAAGAAGTTCCTGTAAGTTCAGACGAATGATCCATCATGATTATACAGGTGTATTTACCCGAGCCAGGAGGGGTATCCAATGGCATTTTTATAGTCCTGCAAGAATCAGGATATATATTCACCTTCTGAGAAGATTTGTCGGAGATTAATTCACTTTCTTTATTGTATATTTCTATAGATAGCGAAGATTTGGCAACATAATCAGAGGGATTGGATAATGTAACTTCTACAGTGCCGGTAACAGGGGTATATTTCGCATCTTCAATTTGCAGCGCTTGGTCAAAATCATTGGCTAGGTTACAAATGATTTGAACGCCGTAGCGTATTTTAGAGCTAACCGTTACAATGCTCTTTAATTCTTGTTCAGATAAAGGGGTTTGTCCCTCGACCATAATCATGCTCCAATACCCCATAGGAGTTATGTTCTTTGGAAAAACAATTTTATATCTGATCTTTCGAACTTCCCCAGGTTCAAGTATAACCTCATTGTTTTCTATGGAGATCCAATTATTTAAGGAATTCACAGAACTTCCGGGTTCAGAAAAAACTACATCTTGATTGCAGGGGATTAAAATGTCCTGAAGATATAAAATAATCTTTTGCTGGGCGTCAGATATATTTTTCACATCAATCTCTCCACTTATTGAATCTCCTGATGATGAATATTCATGCTTCAAACCATTCAAAATAGCTATGTTGGCATAACTAAATTGAACCATGAAGAACAAGGTTATAAGACCTAAATATTTCATAGGTATAAGGTTAAGGGGTGTCGGTAATAGTATAAGTAACCTCTATTAAAGCCCCTGAATTATCGGCGTCCAAAGCACTAAAATCAGCAATGCCCAACACATAGGTAAGGTTATGGCCGTTGCTGATACCATTCCCGGTGTAGGCACTACCTATTCCAGTTATGAAATTCTGAGGGGTGCCTGAAAGTTCGACTGACCCTGAAGAGGTTCCCATGGTTCCGTCTCCATTACCGGCATCTGCTGCTGCGGTAACATTAAGAGAAATACCGGCAGGAACAGTTCCGTTGGTAATAGCAGCTGTAATCGATCTGTTGGCTTCGTTCCCAAGGATACTGGTATAATTCAGCCAGAGCGAATTGTTTGTGACAGTACCAAAATTTGCAGGATTACCTGCTTCGGATACACCTGCAGTAGCATCTAACGTGATATCTGTGCTTCCGCCACTTTCGAGGTCAACAATGGCAATCTCAGAGAAGTTAATAGTGACACTATGAGCAGAAGTATTAGTATCCTGAGCATTGGTTGCTAAGGCAACAAATGTACATAGCAGTAGTAGATAATACTTTTTCATAAGGTTTGGTTTAGGTTTGGTAAGGATAAATATATAAAAAAGGTATGTTATAAGAAAGAAAAAGTAGAAAATAAAGTAAATTAAATTACTGATTTTCAATTTCTTTGGTTGAGCTTTCTGCCCATGGTTTCTACAGACAGAGTTACCGTATTTTTTATGTTATAGATGAATCTTGCTAAGAAAAACATATCCGAAACCTGTTTTTAGGGCTTCCATTTTTTTTCCCCAGTTTTTCATATCTTATTTTAGGAATTGTCGTTTCTTCGATCCATTTTTCTGTTTTGTCATGGTCCTCGAACTTCTTCTCTATGAATTCAAAATCATCCTCTAGATCTCCACCCTCATTTTCAGCTTCAAATTGTTACTCGAACAATGATTGGACTTTTTGTTGCAAGTCCATTATCCGATTTGTTGACGTTTTTAATCAAACCATATCAATTCTTATGACATTATAAAAACCAAAAAAACCTGAAAATCATACGATTAACAGGTTTTTGGTATAGGTTGATACTATAATTTGTCGGGGTGGCAGGATTCGAACCTGCGACCTCCTGCTCCCAAAGCAGGCGCGATGACCGGGCTACGCTACACCCCGTTTTTAATTGGGACTGCAAATGTATAAAAAAAAAGTAAACAACAAATAAAAAAATAAATATTTATTCAATAATATGACTTTATAAAGCGATAGTTAAAATATATTTAAAAGCAGATAATAGAAGTAAAAAAAAATTACATTTGTAACTTCAAAAATTCAAGATAATGGCAGAAAAAATTAAATGTTTGATTATTGGGTCTGGTCCAGCAGGTTACACAGCAGCAATATATGCAGCAAGAGCAGATATGAAACCAGTTATGTACACAGGAATGCAAATGGGAGGGCAGTTAACAACAACTACAGAGGTTGATAATTTTCCAGGATATCCGAAAGGAACTGATGGTACCGCAATGATGGAAGATTTAAAAAGTCAAGCAGAACGTTTTGGAACTGATGTTCGTTTTGGTATGGCAACAAAGGTCGAGTTTTCTGGTAAAGAAGGTGGAGTTCATAAAGTAATTGTGGATGAGTCGACTGAGATTGAAGCACAAACTGTTATTATTTCTACAGGAGCAACTGCTAAATATTTAGGTATAGAAAGTGAACAACGTTTAATAGGTGGAGGAGTTTCTGCCTGTGCTACTTGTGACGGATTCTTTTATAAAGGGCAAGATGTTGTAGTAGTTGGAGCAGGAGATACTGCTGCTGAAGAAGCAACGTATTTAGCCAATATTTGTAGCAAAGTTACTATGTTGGTGCGTAAAGATTATATGCGTGCTTCAAAGGCAATGCAACACCGCGTAAGCAAAACTGAAAATATCACCGTTTTATATAACACTGAAATTGATGAGGTATTAGGTGAAAACGTTGTTGAAGGAGTTCGTGCTGTGAATAATCAAACAGGAGAAAAAACGGAAATTCCAGTAACAGGTGTATTTATTGCAATAGGACACAAGCCAAATTCTGATTTGTTTAAAGGCGTTTTAGATATGGATGATACTGGGTATTTAATTACTAAAGGAAAATCTACCAAAACAAATTTACCAGGAGTTTTTGCAGCAGGAGATATTCAAGATAAAGAATATCGTCAAGCAGTAACAGCTGCAGGTACTGGTTGTATGGCAGCTTTAGATGCTGAACGTTATATAGGAGCGTTAGAATAAAAAAAATAAAAAAACAAAAAGGGTACACGTGTACCCTTTTTGTTTTTTTATAAAATAAGCTCTTTTTTAATTAGAGTTTTATTCACTTTCTTTAATAATTTTTCGAATCCATTCATTAGGAGTCATATCTATGGTGAGGTTTATACGCTCTTTATCCCCGTTATTAATAACTTTATGAGGATCTGTAAGTCGCATATACCAACATTCTCCTGGTTCCATTAATACAGGAGTATCATTTAAATAAAAAGTTACATTTTCATTGTTAAGAATAGGAATGGTAAGACGAATCACCGATTTTTCAACCTCTAAACCTAAAGTAGGATCTGTGTGTTCTTTTACTGTTGAATGTGGAGCTAACCGAAGCACTCGAACTAAGTTTACAGTGGTGTTTTCTTTAAAAAAATCGATTACACTGGTTAAATACGGAGACTTTTTTAAAGCATTAGTGTCTAGCCAATCTGTCCACGAACCGTCTGCGTAATCATCTGCAGGAGGAGGGAAAGGTAATGAAGTGTCAACTAAGTGTGCAGGCGACCGTAAAGGAATTACATCGTAATATTCAAAGTTGTCTAACTGTAGCGCTTTTGCTTCTTCAAGCATTTTAGCTGTTTCAAAATTAAAAGGGAGTTTAATACGATCACTAAACGTATCATTTGTAGAGATGGGAGTAGTGTCAGTTGTTTGCATATAATAGTTTTATAAAAGTTTAGGTTAGTATATTAAGTGTTTATAGTTTTATGTATGCATATTATTGTAATCTTTTCTCATAAAGGTTGTTAATTGATAAAGGTAACTCTTTCGTACCAACTTTTACAAAACCCATTTTTTCGTAGTAGTTACAAAGTTTTTGGTTTTTTGAGTCAGCATCAAGTCTTAAATATAAACAGTTACTCTCTTTTGCATCACTTTAGCTCCAATACCGTAACCATTATATTTTTCTTTAATAACTAAAGAATGGACATATGTAGCTTTTTCATTTTGTTTACCCCAGTATAATAAGTCTTTATTCAGTACTCTAACCATGCCTAAGCGTTTATCGTCTAAGTTATAAATAAAAAAGAACTCATTATTAAGAATACCCTCTTCTACCCATTTTATTTTTTGTTGAGGTGGATTTTTCCAATACTGCCAATGATCAATATTCATTTTACTAATTTTTTCAGCAGCCTCTTTAAATAAGTTTAAGACAATTTCTTTCTCACTAATTTTTATTTGATGAAGTGTAATATTCATTGGTTTAATTTTTTCAGATAAATTAAAAACAAGTATCACTTAGTTTTTGACTATCAGATTTATAAATAGTAGGTATTGTTTGGTCTGCATTAATTTTAATACAAGCTAAGTCAGGGTTTCTATCTACTCTCAAATCTTCTAGTTTTAGATTGTTACTAACATCTAAATTGGTAAGTGAATTACTAGTGATGTAGAGGTACTTTAAATTACTAATGGTACTAATATTAATTGCTGTTATTTTGTTGTCTGATATTAATAGAGTTTCAAGAGAAGTATTAGTATTTATTGAGGTAATTTTATTGCTTGTAAGTATAGCACTTTTTAAGTTCAGTGCATTTTCAGCATCAAATGAAGTTAATAAATTGTTGCTCATCATTAATGTTTCTAAAGACTCATTAGTGACGCTAAATTTAGTTAGGAAGTTATAAGATAAATTTAAACCTTTTAATTTGGTAGCTTTAGCTAAGCCTATAAAAGAAGTAAGGTCGTTTGCATGAATATCTACTAAAGTAAGATTAGGATTGTTACTAATATCAATCGTAGTTAAATAGTTAGCATTCAAGTACAGTGTATCTAGTTTTGTGTTTGAACTTAGGTCTATAGTTTCAATTTTTTGTCCAGCAGCTGATAAAAAAGTTAAGTTAGAAAAAGCTTCAATACCTGTTAGGTCACTAGTTTCACCAAAGCTACCATTTAAGTTTAAATTTAATCGAGTAACTTTTTTAGCATCTTCTTTTAATATTTTTTGATTAATAATACCATCACTATCCAAGTTTTGTTCTACCAATATAGCTTCAAAGTGTTTGTCAGGAATGGTAATGTAAGTTTCATTTCCTATATCAGCAACTTCATCATCACTAGAACATGAAACAAAAATAGATAAGATTAAGACAAGTACGGTGTAAACAATTTTGTGTTTTAAAAATATGGACTTCATAAGTTGTTTAATTTTTTTAAGCGTAGTTTATATTTTAATGTTTTATGAGATATTAGTTATTATTTTAAATGCATGTGTAAAATAGGATAAGGTTTACCAGAGGAGTCCACTTCAGAACGTTTTATGGTTTCAAAACCAAAATGTTTGTAAAACCCTACAGCTTGTTCATTCTGCTCATTTACATCTACCTTATTTACATTCAATTTATCAAGTGAGTATTTTAGTAAGGTTTTACCTACTTTTTTACCTCGATATTCAGGATGAATGAAAAGCATTTCTAAATTTTGCTCAGCAACACCTAAGAAGCCTATTATTTTATTGTTAATCTTAATACATTTTAATTCTACCGCATCCAAATATGTATTCAAAATAAGAGGTTTAAAATATGCAATGTCTTCTTCTTTTAAAAAATGATGTGTCGCCCTAACGGAAGCTTCCCATAAGTCAACTACTTCTTGATATTCAGATTTGTTTATATTATCTATTTTATAATTCATTATATAAGCTTAATTAATTTATTAACTATCCTCAGAAGTGAAGGGAGAAGATTAGTTTTTTACAATTTTTATTCTAGCAATAAAAATACAAAAAGCGACTCTGATGATTTATCAGAGCCGCTGTTATTTTTTTGCTAAAAAAGATGATTCTTTTAAAGATACCTATCAACCTCCTCTATTTCAAGGTCGTTAATACTAGCATATCTTTTTTTCATTTGCCCATTATTGTCAAACTCCCAGTTTTCGTTACCGTAAGCTCTAAACCATTTGCCTTCTTTGTTTTTGTATTCATACTCAAATCGTACAGCAATCCTGTTTTCACAATGTGCCCAATATTCTTTTTTTAGTTTATAATTAAATTCGTTCTGCCACTTTTTAGTTAAGAAGTTAACAATTTCTTCCCGACCATTAACGAATGTATCTCTATTTCTCCATTCACTATCAATAGTGTAAGCTAACGCTATCTTTTCTGGGTTTTGAGAGTTCCAAGCATCTTCTGCTAGTTGAATTTTTTCCTTTGCAGTTTCGAGAGTAAAAGGAGGGAGTGGATGTTTTTGTTCCATATTATTTTATAGTAAGTTTTTTATAATTTCTTTTGATTTGTGTACTATTTTGTTTGACTTAAAGAGTTGACTTTCTATAATGGCACTTTCAAAAAGCAGATAAATATGCGTAGCAAGTAATTCGTTGTCTACTAATTCTTGAAAAAAAGTATTTAATTCTTTTTTATGTGATTGAATTACTATCAGAATAGTTTCCTGCTCTTTAGAAATTTCTGATAAAATATTTAAAAAGCTACAACCTCTAAAATTCTCTTTTGTATTCATATGAATTACAAAATCGAAAGCAAGTAATATTCTGTCTTTTGAGTTTTTACTTTTTGAAGTAAACTTAAAGAGTTCTTTAAACCAAAACTCGTGCCTGTTGTTTAAAAAATCAACACATAAGGCATTCTTTGATTTAAAGTGCTGATAAAAACTTGCTTTTGCAACTTTAGCTTCTTTAATAACTTGGTTAATACCAGTACTGTTATAGCCTTGTTGATGGAATAAATGTGCTACTGTTTCTAAAATACGTTCTCTAGGGCTACTCATGCTCTTAATTTTTGTCAAAGTTATGTAAATTTCTAAAAACAGACAAGTCTGTTCGATTTCTTTTTTGACAGTTATGAAGATAAAATAAGTGTAAATTTAATTTGGAACATTCGTTCTGTTATGTGTATGTTTGTAAACGGAACGATTGTTCCATAAAAAATATTAACTAAAAAAATAAAAACAATGAGTACATTAAAAGGAAAAATAGCAGTTGTAACTGGAGGTAATAGTGGAATTGGGTTTGCATCTGCCCAAGAGTTAAAAAATCAAGGAGCAAAAGTTATTATTACAGGAAGAAACTCTAAAAAAGTTGAAGAAGCATCGCAAAAACTAGGAGTAAAAGGAATCGTTGCAGATGTTAAGAATATCTCTGCAATAGAGAGTTTAGTAGAGGAAGTTAGGAGTAACTTCAATAAAGTTGATATATTATTTGTAAATGCAGGTATTTTTCAACCAGCTCCAGTAGGGAGTATAAGCGAAGAAATGTTTGATCATCAAATGGCTATTAACTTTAAAGGGGCTGTATTTACGACCGAAAAATTCTTGCCAATTTTAAATGAGGGAGCATCAATTATAAATTTATCATCTATAAATGCTTATACCGGAATGCCAAGTACAGCTGTTTATGCAGCATCAAAAGCAGCGCTTAACTCTTATACCAGAACAGCAGCAACTGAATTAGCGCCAAGAAAAATAAGAATTAACTCGGTAAACCCTGGTCCAGTATCTACACCAATTTTTGAAAAAACAGGAATGGAAGAGGAGCAAATACAAGGTCTTGCTCAGGCCATTGAAAATCGTATTCCTTTAAAACGATTTGGACGACCAGAAGAAGTGGCTAAGCTTGTATCGTTTTTAGCATCAGATAATGCCTCTTTTATAACAGGAAGTGAATATAACATTGATGGAGGTACAAACATTAACCCGTTATTGAGCTAATTTTTTTTGAATATATTTGGAATGACAGTTCCAATAAGCTAATTTTGTGGAAGTGTAAACCACTTCCACATTTTTTTATGCCAAGAGTTAAATCATTTGATGAAAAAGAAGTACTAACCAAAGCAATGTGTTTGTTTTGGAAACAAGGTTATTCTGCTACTTCCGTACAAGATTTGGTATGCTACTTAGGAATAAACAGAGCAAGCTTATATGATACTTTTGGAGATAAAGAACAGCTATTTAAAAAATCTTTCGAGCTTTATAGAGCCACTACAAAGGAGGGACTAATAGAGTTTTTTAAAAACCATCCGGATGTAAAAGAAGGATTTTCTAAGCTTTTTAATAAAGCTATAGATGAAGCTATTGTGGATGAAGATAAAAAAGGATGTTTTGTTGTAAATGCTACGACAGAACTTATTCCAAATGATGAAAGTTTGCAGAAAGTACTAATAGAAAATAAATGCGATTTCCAAAACTTATTTTACGAGTATTTGAAAGGAGGTAAACAAAGAGGTCAATTAAAGAACAGTCAAGATTTAAAAGCGATAGCTACTTTTCTTTACACACTTTACAATGGTATTCGAGTTGTTTCTAAAGTAAACCCTGATAAAAAAGAGTTATCAAATTCTATAAATATTGCCTTGTCTTTGTTGAGCTAATCAAATAAGGTTGAGTAAAAAGTTATTTTTTTTTTAGGTTTTTGCCACTTAGCTATTAACTCAGTTATTCCTTTTTCAATACCAAGGTAATACTCTCCTTTTTTAAACTTAGGGATAATTGTTTTTTCGATTACATCTTTACAAATTTCGTCTGTTAAAATGTGTTCTGTTCCAATGCCCGTAGAAATTCTTATTTTTCTTAAGGTTTTACTAAAAACAATAGTCAAACCGTTATTTTTTCTTTTTGTCCTACACCATTATAATTTGATAAGTCAATAGCGAATTGACTAAAATCGGTGTATTTCCCGATTGATTTAATAGAAACTATAGCTATTTGGTTGGAAGTCGTTTTCTCATATTCTCGAATTAACAAGGTTAACTTTTCCAGTTGTTCAATAGTGAAGAGAGATTCATAATCATTTACTACATTTTTTAGTGTAGGTAAATCACTTTCACCTAAATCGAATTTGGTAAATTCAGCTTTTGGTGGATTTGGATTTGATTCACTCTTCTCATTTTGTTGTAACTTACAGCTTGAAATTGTTAAAAAAGAGAGTATTATTATTTTAAAGGAAAGTTTCATTTTTTATATAACTAAATTAGTAAATACATATTGAATAGAAGTCTGAGTTTTTCAGGAGTAGGTGAGTAGTAATTACTTGTAGTTAAGTTGCAAAAGAGTTTTATTCATAATCAGGAATATTCAACCCTAAAATTATATCTCTGTTGGCAGTCCAAATACCAGCTTCCTTTTTAAGATGTATAATTCCAGAACCTCCTCGGTTTCTTTTTGATTGCTTTCTTTCTTCCGTAAGAGAAGGATCACTTTCAAAATGATAGCTGTCAATATAATAAGGTATTGTATTAGGCTCTTTTGCATAAATGTGTATGTGTTCTGGTTCTTGAGTTTTTGGATAAGATGCTGGTCTGAATGTGTAAAAAGTAAACTTCCCTCCTTTACCTGTTCTAAGCCAGCCTCTATGCTGTCCGTGTCTCTTTTCCCAACCAATAGGTTTTTCACTCGGTTGATAAATTCCATTTCTATCTGTGTGATATATGTAGAGTACAACATTTTTCGCGGGTGTTTCCCCGTCTTTTTTAAATGCAATACCCGTTATTTTTAATTTTGGTTCATTCTCATGAAAACCAGGTAAAGTATCAATTGGTTTAGGTGCTATGTTGAGTATTTTATAATCCAACAAAGCTTTACAATCCTCGCAAGCCCCACCTACTTTTCTTTCTGTTTTAGTTTGCGATTGTCCTTTGCAGGAAGTTACAATTAGCGTTAAAAAAAGTATTCCTAAATAGTGTTTTAGTGTCTTGCATTTAGAAATCTGCATAACTGGTATAGTATTAGTTACGTTTAAAATACCTAATTTAGTAAATACAAACCGAAGAAAAAAATCGAGAGTTTTTTTTGAAATAGGCGAGAATTTTATAAGTAAAGGGTAAGAGTAAAAAACTTGCTTTAATAGCGGTGTGTAATAAGTTACTAAAACAAGCTTTTGCAATTGTAAAAAGTGGATTACCGTATGATATGAACTATAAAAGTACTTTGATATAAAATTTGTAAAATTTACTTGTTTTTTACCTCAGTTCTTTGTTACCCACAGTTATTCTTTCCTTCGTTATAAAATTACCTTATATAAAATCGGTTGTGCACCAACATTATTAGCATAAAAATTGTCGAGTACATATTTCTTAAATGTCTTCTTGAAAATTAAGTCTGGTAAAATGTCTATATACTTATCCCATCTACAATGATTGACTATTGAATATGTCGTTTTGCTTTCATTTAAAGGGAATAATAAAGTCGAATTATCTAAATCGGTTTCCTTTTCAAACCAACCTGCGGTGTATTCCCAAACCTTTAAATTTTGTTCTGTGCTTTCGGCTGAAAAATAATTAAAAAGAAATACACCTTGCTTTTTATGATTTACATTTCCAATTCTTTTTATGTTTGAAGCTGTCATTACTTGAGAATAACTAGACACTTTCTCTATTTCACTCAACATGATTTTATAAATGCTATGGTTTTTAATTTCTGAGCATATTTTTTCTGAAGAAACCTCAATTAAAATAACAAAATCAAATTTTGCCAAATGTATTTTATTTAAATTTTCCTTTACATATTCTCCCATTCCTGGTGGAATTATTGTAGCCTTAAAAAGGCTGATTTCAATCACACCATTAACTTGGTTTAACTCTTTACACCAATTTTTACATTGCTTAATGAGTTTTTTCTTTTTCGAACTCGTTACTATGAAAAATGGTGTATTTTTTTTATCAATTTCTGAAGCTATGTGAATGTAGTTTGAATTTGTAGGTTTTATTAGAGAAACCTTATCGTAATTCAGCTGTTTGTTTACTATTTTTAAATTATTGTTTTCAGTCATTTGTTATAGTTTTTGAAAATACTCTAACAAATTTACAATGTGATTTTTCTACTTCTTTTAACAAATGATAAAAACGTTATTTATTTGCTCTAATTCTACTTAAAGAAACCTGTGTAATTCCTAAATAACTTGCTAAATCTCCTAAACTTATTCTTGGCAGTATTTGAGATTTTTTTGAAATAAAATTCGCATATCTTTTTTTGGCATCTTCTTCAAGAATTTCGCTTACACGTTCCATCATATTTAGGTTGGCAATTGTCATAAATTTCCGAAAAAAAGTCTCTAATGAATGATGTTTTAAACATAATTGTTCAAATTCATAAAAAGGTAATGAAAAATATTCTGTATTTTCAATAGCAATTATTTCATATTTTGAATGTTGTTTAGAGGAATAACTTTCTATATCAGCAAACAATATATTTTCCGCAAAAAACCGCATTATAAATTCTTTTCCATCTCCATTAAAACAGAATTTTACAATCCCTTTTTTAATAAAAAATAATTCATTCGAATGTGAATTAACATTCAATAGAAAATCATTTTTTTTTACCTTTTTAAATTTTATAATAGAATTTAAATCAATTATACAGTCATTATCAAGAGGTGATACTTTTTTACAAAAATTAATAAATTCTATCATTTTAAGGTGTGAGTGGTAATTGTGGCTAACGTTTATGCATAAGGTTAACTGCGTGGTTAAGCACGTAATTTAGCAAATAAAAACCGAATAGAAAATCCGTGTGAGTTTTCGTAAGTAGGCTAGAAGTAAGCAATTAATTATACACTTCTTTGTTGTGTGCAGTTTTTATTTAGTTTGAATTT
This sequence comes from Tenacibaculum gallaicum, assembly GCF_003387615.1. Taxonomy (GTDB): domain Bacteria; phylum Bacteroidota; class Bacteroidia; order Flavobacteriales; family Flavobacteriaceae; genus Polaribacter; species Polaribacter gallaicus. The sequence goes on from NZ_QUNS01000009.1 coordinate 110,986, forward strand.
CTTGACCAAACATAATTCGGTGACCATCAATTGTTCGAATTCCAAATTCCCGTTGTCCCCAAGACTTATCGGTTACTTCACTTATTAATTCGACTTCTTTGGACAAATATTCTGTATATAAATTATCAATATTCTCAACATCAATATATGCAAAATAAGAATGGTTTTTGATTTCAAAAGCAGATTTATCGTTTTTACACTCACCAAGCATCACCATAAATTTCCCTCTTTTAAGAAAATGCCAACCATCTCCTTTCCACAAGGTAGAAAAGCCTAATTGATTTTCATAATAATCTGCGGATTTGACTAAGTCTTTAACTGCGAGGACATATCTCGTGTTTATTATTTCAAAATCATTTTTCTTATTCATGGACTTTTTCTCAAATTGCGTACAACGTGTTTATGTATAAGATTAGTTGCGTGGTTAAGTTACTAATTTAGTAAACAAAAACTTGCCAGAGAAAATTCCTCAAATAAGCACTTGCCAAAGCAATTAATTATACACGTCTTTGTTACCTATAGTTTTTTAAGAATCGTTTTTACGCACGATTAGTTTTAATGCTTTTTCCGAATCTTCTAAAATGAAGATTTTATAATTCTTCCATTCTATAATTAGTTCCTTATCTACAAGCTTATTAATTGATGTAAATGACACAGTTTTCTGCTCACCCGCTTCTGATAATGAAATATTATATGAATTAAAGGCATCTGTCTGATTTCCATTTATATCTTCTGACCATTCTCTAATGAAATCTACAAACATAATTTCAAGGTTACCAATAACTGCTGTTTGCCCAAAATCAATAAACATTGTTTTTCCAAAGTCTAATTTTTCCACAACTAACGTAACTTCTTTTTTATTAATATTTAAAGCAAAAGAATAATTTTGATATGCTTTTGGATAGTTTGCTTTTTCATTATTAGTAGACGCATCATAGCACCAGAGAAAAGTAGTGTGTTTAGTGTTGTTTTTAAATAAATTTAATTCTAGTTGAAAATGTGGTGAGTCGTTGTTTATTGGTTTGGGTTGAATAAATAAATTGGCAGGTTCTATAACTAATTTCTCAAATTGAGTACTAGGGTTTTTTCCAATTTTTAAAGGTATTGTAATAGAACTGTTTATCATATTATTGTCTGATTGTGCATATCCTGTAAAATGAATAAATACAAGTAATATAATCAGTATGTTAATTTCAGAAACCTTCATTATTAAGCTCGATTTATCATTAAAAAAGTTTGTCAAATTTGAATGCGAACATATAATAAAACATTCCTATTGTAGCCAATAAATGAATTCCAAATCCAATGAAATTTATGACTTTTACAAAGGCTTTATTATGAAAACCAATTATAGAGTAGAAAGCGAATATTAAAATACAAGTTTCCAAACATATTACTAATAATTCTCTAAATTCAAAGTTATGTTGTTTTATATTCGGGCTGGTAATGGCCCAAAAAACAAATATCCCTATCACAGTAACCGTATTTAAATAAGAAATTATTAAAGTTGTTTTTTGCTTTTTATACCCAATGGTAATAGCTGCTAAATGGCAAATCAATATAATAGTTATTATTGTGCTTACGTGTAAATCATTCATAACTTAGTATCAGCATTTTCATTTTGTTACGATTGCCAGTAACGTGGTTTAAGCAACCAATTTAGTAAATACAAACCGAAGAAAAAAACCAAGATATTTTTTGAAAAAAGCAACTAATTTAACAATTAGAAGCTGAATAGAAAATCTAAAAAAGTAAGTGGTGGTAAGAAAATATTTTACTCATAGTCAGGAATATTCAACCCTAAAATTAAATCTCTATGGGCTGTCCAAATACCATCCTCTTTTCTTAAATAAAAGTAGAAATACTTTTAAATTTCTAGTTTAATGAATACTAGTTGAATAAAAGGAAGTACAGCCTTTCAGGAGTAAGTTATGACTAGTAATAAATTATAATCATTGTTGAGGTTCGTGTTTTATCAATACTAGGATTACTCATTAAATTTTAAATTATTTAAGATGAAAGTCACATCATTCTTATATTTTTCATAAAATCTAATATCAGAAGAGTAATTGAACTCATATACAATATCATTATACCTGAAGTATATAAATGTATTTTTATAATGTGTAGAATTCCAATTATGTTCGTAGACATACGTATAAGTTTCCCCATACTTTGTAGTTCCTTTTATTAGATTTTGAGAATTAATTTTAACGTTATTATTCCACTGTTTAACTTTCTCTTGAACCAGCTTGTTTAGTGAGTCTTCATCAACCTTAACTGCTTTTAATTCGTGTATTTGAACAATGTTTTTATAAAATATATCTCCAAGATTTTTGGGGGAATAACTTAGTAAATTATGAGAGTTTAAAATTGGTTTCCAGTTTTCAGGTAGCGTAACCTTATAATTTAGAGAGCTTGTTAAGCTCTCAATTCTTTTCTGTTCTAATATCTTTTCCTTTTTAACTCCACAACTTGTTAGAGATATAAATAAAAAGAAAACGTAGATAATGTTTTTCATAGCGATGTTCTTTTTTAGTTTACATATTATAGGTTAAAGATAAGGATAAAAGTGGTTTACCTTATGACGCAAATTATAAAAGTACGTTGGTTTAAAAAAGTATAAAATGTACTTGTTTTTTACCTCAGTTCTTTGTTAGCTGTAGTTGTTTATTTTTTTAATTATGAAAAGCAAGCGTTGTTTTTAATTACTTCGAAAGATAAGTCATAATATTCTGTCCTCATTTCTGTATAGCATTGTATTAGTGATAATTTCGCAATGTTTGATTTATATTTTGCCATATCATTTTGCACAGGTTTGTTTTTTCTGTGACTAGTTATAGACATAACATATACAATGTTTTCTGCTGACTTAAATAAATCTATAAAATTCTGTTCTGTAAGATTCCTGTTTTTCTTTTTAGATAATAATCCTTTATAAACCGCTTTTAAATATTGATTTTCATCATCTTTTAAGTCATTTTTTAATCTTCTTGCAGAAGAAATAATTTGACTGTAAAGTTCTCTCATTTCTGTACTAAAACCGTATTTAACGTGACATAAATAAAGAGTGTTCTGTTTATAATGAATTACATCAGCTAGTTCTATTGAATCAGGTGAAATAGCATCTAAAACCAAATATTCATCTTTGTCATATTTGTTATTGTAAGTCCCTTCATTTTCCCTTTTTCCATTTGCTTTTTTCTCCCATTCTTCATCCAATATTCTATTTTTTAAGTCATTTGCATTTAAAATTTCAGAGCATCTCTCATTCATTTCATTTATAAAAATCTGTCGTAGTTTATACCATTTCGAATCAAGGTATATGAAAGTACCTAGTCCATCAATATTTATTTCTGAATTTAGATGATAAATTAATGCAGTTTTAAGTATTGGTTTTTTGTTTTGATTTTTATAAGTATAAATGTATAAGCTATAAATTTTACTACTAAAATTACTCAAATTATTATCAAAATTTTCATTATTTAAATACCGAAGTATAGTTCTTAAGATTTCACTTTTGTCGTTTATTCTCCCTATTTTTTTGAATTTTCTTTTATCTTCTTTTAGTTTAATTTCATATTCGTCGGCACTATAAAAGTCCTCTATTTTGTTTGGATAGCAAATGTCAAAATTTGAAATATTCTTATCAAGAATATTATTTCTCCGATTAAATAATTCATTAATTATTGCTGGCTTCAATGAATTAGCAATTAGGTCTTTATCAGTTATTTCTTTATATGAACTAAAAAAGTCATTAGCTTTTTTCGGTTCCACATATACCAGTATTTCTATTAAAAAACCTAGCTCTTCGAAAGATAGATTTTTATTAAGGTTGAAACCACTTGATATGTTTAAGATAATATTTGGTGACCGATTTGATAAAAATTGATTAAAATAAAGTTCTGCTGATTCGCTTGATAGTTTAATCTTAAGTTCAGTTGGGATTTTTCCGAACTTGATATAATCCATTAATCTATAATTATCTTTAAACTGTTCGGACATTCCAGCTCTCAAACCTGTTACTCCTCTTGTCTTTATAGTGATTATTTCATCTTTTACAGGATTCATTAATCTTGAGTAGGTATTTAATCCGTAAGAAGTATCAAGAAAAGGTAAAATATAGTTGTAAAAAGAGCCTCCAATAACAGCGAAAATTCCAGATGCGGTATTTACTAATATTAATATTGATGGTATTTGGTATTCAAGTGAAATTCCTTCTACATATTCTTTTGGAAAGAAATTTGCCCATTCAGATTCCTTTTCTATAGATTGGATTACGATTAGCTTTGAATCATACTTGCTAACTTGAATGTCCTTAACTATTGATTGTTTTTTGTTTAATAATAAATGAGCAGAAATTCCATCAACAACAGATTTTAAATTGTGTTTGCTTTCAATCTTATATATTGTTGGGTTTTGTTTCAATTAGTTTCAATTTTTTTCAGCGTTCAGATTTTCAATTACAGCTAACGGTCTCGTATAAGAATAGTAGCGGATTTTATGCACTTACTTTTCGGTTAAATACAGACCTTTTTTATATTTACTTAATTTCGTTTTAGCGATTAAACCGCTATTATTTTTATACAATGTTAGCCCACGTTATTTATCTTCCGCTAATACATTTTCTCTTGTATCAATTACTTCAAATTTGATTCCGTTTAATCTTGACCTTAATTGTTCAATTATTAAATCTATTCTTTGTTCGATAAATAGGTCTAATGCGTTTTTTGGCATTTCAGGTAAACTTGACCATTCTAAAATTTGTTCAGGAATTAAATGTGATTTAACAGCTTTCGGGAAATCAGGATTTTTGTCGTAATCGCAAATATATTCTAATGGATTTTTGTCGCTAATTTCCAAATTTGTGATTTGTGTTAAATAGGCAATGTTCATTAGTGAATTATTGTCTATTGTATTTGCTCCTGGATTATTTGCTATATAATTTGTTGGAAAAATATGGTGCAAATTTGGTTTATCTGTCGAGAAAAAGAAATTTTCTGCGATTACATTTCTGTCCGTAAATTTCCAATCTTTCGGCTGATTAGTTGCAAAAAGCGCAAGAATAGCTCTTGAATAAACACCTTTTGAACTATATGAAGCGTTTCTCAAAGCATCTCTGTCTATCAAGAAACGTTCAAACTGATAGTCTTCTTTGTTTTTTTCTTTATTTAAAAATGCAATGTGATTTTTTATATCTGTTGTATTGCTTAATAGGTCGTCTCTGTGCATACAATTGAACCAAAAATATTTTTTTAGAAAATCGTAATCCGGATTACTGTTTTGATAAAAGTAATTTGAGATTGTTAAATAGAAATATCTATAAGGTATTAATTGCGGACCTTTTAAGTTTAAAGTGTTCTCAAAAAAGTCGAAAGTTTTTAATATTGCCTTTTTTGAATCTGCCCAAATAGTTTCAATTTGTTCAGTTTTAATGTCATTTAAATATCGAGGCGTAATGTTTACAATTCCCGAATTTTCAATGTTTTCACGAATTAAAATTGAAAGAATTTGTAGATAGTCAAAATCACTAATTTGTAGAAATCTACTATTGTTTACTTCTCGGAAACCATCTATTAAATCACGTAAATAAAATCCGTTATCCGAGTCTGTTTTTGGTCTAAAGGTTTTGGCAACAACAATATCGAAAATATCTAAAGGTTTGCCAGCTTGATTTATTCTCTCAAAAATTTGACAAACTTCCGAAACTTGAATACCTTTTAATTCAATGAATGAAAGTCTATAATTGTCAAGAACTTGTTTAATTCTGCCAAGTTCTTCAATATATTGGTGGTCAAAATTCAAGTCAATTTCTGGGTGTTTAATTACCGTTTTTTGAATGTCGTTGAATTTTTCTTTAATATCAATGAGTTTTAAAATTAGTCCTTCGTCAAACTTTTTTTTCTTGCTAAAATTTCTTTTGAAAGTTCCATTTTTATCATCTATTTCATCCCAATATAAAAATCGCTTTTTGTAGCTTTCATCATCTGTGTCGTCTGAACTTTCTACTGTAATATCAACATAAAGTGCTGGGTCAAAATCTTCTCTTCCTTCAATTTTTCCGCCATAAAGTGAAGTCAGTAGGGAAGTGGTTCTTTGTTGTCCGTCTAATAGATATTGATATTCAGTTCTGTTAAAGTTTTCATTAACGATTTTGTGTCCTCCAATTTCTCTATGATTTTGAAGTTTTAAATCAGTTTTCCATACGAGAATACTGCCTAATGGATAGAATTTATAAATACTGTCCCAAAGTTTTTTTACATTTTCTTTTTCCCAAACTACGTCTCTTTGAAAAGTCGGTATTTGATAATCTTGATTTTTTAATTCGTCAAGGTAAGTTGTTATTCCTTTGTCGGTTGGTTTAATTCTATCTGTAAAGTTCATTCAGTTTCTCGATATTTTTAATGTGGGCTAACTCGTTATATACCAAGCTTTAGTTCTTTTATCCCGATAAAAACATGGGATATCATAAGGTTTAGCAATTTTTATACACTATCAAATATATCAAATTCAATATTTTATCAAAAATAAAGTTATTAACGAGTTACTGTTTTTTGTTAATTAATTATAAAAGCTAATTGCTTTTACAATTCTTGCGAACCTAATACAAAGTATTTATAAACTCTTACGGGAGACTATTCAATAAAGTGTGTCATAAATCATAAAAAATAATAGATTTATGTATATGGAAGACAATAAATTTGATTACGAAAGTTTTAAATCTCG
>NZ_QUNS01000010.1:0-54622 GCF_003387615.1 Tenacibaculum gallaicum
CGAGATTTAAAACTTTCGTAATCAAATTTATTGTCTTCCATATACATAAATCTATTATTTTTTATGATTTATGACACACTTTATTGAATAGTCTCTATCAGCGGCCTAAACAGCTACATCTGAAATCGTTAATGACACGTAACACTACTTTTATTACTTAAATAATTGAACTTATGGGATTCCGTAAGAATGTGTACATGCTTTGTATTAAGTTCGCAGAAATTTATATTATTAATTAACAAATAATAATAATTTTGTTTTAAGTAAAAGTATTGGATTTGATATATTTGATAGCGTAAAAAATTACTAAACCTTATGATATTCCATGTTTTTACCGGGATAAAAGAACTAAAGTTTGAGATATAACGAGTTGGCTGCAAGCTAAAAAATGAACGTACAAATAGACAAAGAGGAACTTAAAAAGCTAATTGAACAAGGCAAAAAAGAAAGACAGGAATTAGGACAAATTATTAATCCTATTGTTAACAATTTTGACTTAAACAAGCAAGAAACCCTTGAAGTTTGCCAAATTGGAAAGTTTGTTTATAAAATTGATTCTAAAATTAGAATTGTGGATAAACCCCAACCACCAAACCCCGATTTCATTATCGAACTAAAAGATAAATTAATCGGACTTGAACACACTCAAATTCTGACAGAAGACGCCCAAAGATACTTTAGAGTTAAAACACTTTTGGACTATGCGGAACAAAGATTTGAGCAAAAATATCCGAATATCAATGTCCACGCGACTATTTCAGTACAAAATGACGAATGGAAATATTCACAAAGGGACAAGCCAAAATTAGCAGAACAAATTGCTGATTTTGTGCAATGGACACGATTGGAAAAAGACTTTGAACTGCCTGAAAAAATAACGAATATAAAAACGACAAGACATTCCCAAGTTTCATTCTCATATAAAAAAAAAATTGGCAGACGGAATACCTGACAAGAGAATATCTGAAATCAGAAATAGAAAAAAAAGAATCTAAAATTTTGAGATATAAAACAAGTGAAAAACAATTGACTGAATTATGGTTAGTTCTTTTAATTGGCTCTCTTTCTTCTGTATCTTATGAATTAAACGAATCTGAAAATTATGAAATGGAATCAGAGTTTGACCGAGTTTATTTAATGGCTGACTTTGATGCTAAAATATTAAGAGTAAAATAAAAAAAGCCAGCACACAACAAAAAACATAGGACTGCTTAAGTTTGTTCGAAAAACTTGGGCTTATCCGCTATGTCGCCAAATATAAAATTTGGCATTTACGGTTGAGAAGATAAATACAAAATATTTATATTTGACTTAGTTATAAACGTGGAGTTAGAACATACCCTCTGCCATACGTTTCTCATACTAAACGTTGTAGCAAATTGCAGTTCATTCAATAATCATTAAAATTTAAACAAAACTTTTTATTATGGCAATATCCATTTCTAGATTCATTATCCTACTTTCAATAATTTGTGTAAGCTTTAGTTGCAGTAGTTCAAGTGATTCAAATAATCCTAATGACAATTCAAGTGACCCAAACATCAATGATCCAATTGATACAACAACTGAATCAGCAATTGAATTTCAAAAGAATTACCAAACGAATGATTCAATATTCACATTAAACAGTGCTATTCAATTAAATGACAGTAGTTATACAATAGCAGGTGCTGTTAGATATAATGGTTCTTTTAATAAAAATACAATTATGAAATTTGATAAGTATGGAAATAGGGTTTGGACTAAAATAATGCAAGAATCTTATACACCTCAAGGTATAGAAAAACTTTTTCTAAATGGAACAGGCTTCATGGGTTATAGAGGTCATCACTACGATGTAGATAATTCATCTCACATTTTATATTACAATTCGAGTGGTGATGTTGTAAATGAAATATTTACAAATAATGATATCTTAGGTAATGATATTATTAAAGACGGAAATAATTATGTAATAACAGGAATAGAAAGTAATAATATGCACTTAAGGAAACTTGATGAAAACGGGCAATTATTATGGGACTACTCATACGGTTCTTCAGAAGCATTTTCCGTTTCTAAACTTACTGATGGCAATTACATTTTAATTGGTGGAGCCAACTCTGATGGAACCAGTGCAGATTATCTAATTAAAACAAATAATTCGGGGGAAAAAATCTGGTCTAAAAACTCTAGGGGTTTTAACACTCTTGCAATTTCAAATAATCAATTTTTGGCAGTCGTATATACTGGATATTTTTCAGGTAATTTAGTAAGATTCGATGAGAATGGAAATACAATATGGACTAGAGAATTGACAAATTTTATAACTGATATCAATAAACCAAGTCCATTAACCTTAGTTAATTACGATATGGAATATTTTATCTGCACTTATGTTAATCTTAGTAATGATTTAAATATATTAGTCCTTGACGAGAATGGTAATGAGATAAATTCACATATAATTGACAATTATAACGGTGCAGATTACACATTTGTTTCAAAAACAATCGATAATGGGCTATTAATTGGTTACACTGGAGTTTTCGATTTTGGAATTGTTAAAATATCTAATGAATTTCTATTTAAGTAATGATTAAATTTACAATAACATTGAACAACTTGCTACAACAAAGAACTGAGGTAAAAAACAAGTAAACTTTATACTTTTTTAAACCAACGTACTTTTATAATTTGCGTCATAAGGTAAACCACTTTATACAATTGCAAAAGCTTGTTTTAAATAACTTATTACACACCGCTATTAAAGCAATATTTTTACCCTGAAACACATTTTTAAGAGTTTATAAAACATTCGTAATTTTGCCGTATGAAAATAAAACTACTCGCTATAGGTAAAACTGATAATAAACAGTTGCAGCTATTAATTGACGAATACCAAAACCGATTAAAACATTACGTAAAGTTTGAGTTGGAGATTATCCTAGATATTAAAAACGTTAAAAACCTAAGCGAGGCACAACAAAAAGAAAAAGAAGGCGAGTTAATTCTGTCTAAACTACAACCTACTGATCAACTAGTTTTATTAGACGATAAAGGAAAGCAACATACTTCCGTAGAGTTTTCACAATACTTACAAAAGAAAATGAACTCTGGTATTAAACAACTAGTATTAGTTATTGGAGGTCCTTATGGTTTTTCTGAGGCTGTATATCAAAAAGCACAAGGAAAGTTATCGCTCTCTAAAATGACGTTTTCTCACCAAATGATTCGTTTGTTTATTGTGGAGCAAGTTTATCGTGGGTTTACTATTCTTAGAAACGAGCCTTATCATCACGAGTAAAAACTCTAAAACTTTTATTTACATCAAATTTTATGTTACTCAAAGCATTATGCTTTTAATTTCCAGAAAAGCATAGTAAAAAACCTGTTAAAAAGTTATTTTCTTTTTGCATTTAGCCATACTTTTGCGCCCCGAAAAATAAAACTTATATAACATAAAATAAATATGAAAACACTAAGATTCTTAGCTACTTTAACTTTTTTTATATCCTTTACTTGTTTGCAACAAGTAACTGCTCAAAATGACATTAAAACGTTAAAGATTCAGGTAAAAAACAAAAAAAATCAAATTAGCGCTAATGAAGAAATCTTAATTAGTGGAGTTGACGCTTTAAAACGTGTAAAAGGAAACTTAGAGCGTTTTAAGAAAAGTAAAAAAGCTACAAAGCAAGAAGTAGAAAGAAAAGAGAAAATTGCTACAAACATGCAGCAAAGATTAAGTAAGCTAAACAATCAAATTGATTTGCATAAAAAAGATTTAGCTTCTTTAGAAAGAAAGTTAGCTAGAAAACTAAGGAAAGAAGAATCTTCAAAAAAAGAAGAGTCTTCGAAAAAAGCTGACAATACCGAGATGGTATATGAAGATAATATTAGTGCTGAACAAAAAGAAGTTCTTTTACAAAAACAAAAACTTGAAGAGGCTCGTAAAAAATTAGATGATGAAAGAAAAGCTAGAGAGCTTGCTTACTTAAAAGAACAAGAGGCTTTACGTTTAGAAGAAGAAAAATTGAAGCAATTAAGTAATCAAATTAAAGTTAAAGAGAAAAACATTAGCAAAGAGAAGAATACTTTAATAAGTGACCTTGAAGATGATATTAGCATTAACGAAGAGATCTTAATTAGCGGAAAAGAAGGTTTAGCTAAAATGAAGTCTAAATTAGACGAGGCTAAAAAAGATGCTTCTACTTCGAAAGAAAGTATTGAAAGAAAAGAGGCTATTATTAGTAAGATTGAAAATCGCCTGTTAAAAATTCAAAATGAAATTGATGCTAAAAAACAAGAGTTAGCAACTATAAAAGGGTAAAAAAACTTCTGTCTTAATACAATAAAAACTCCAAGCTTTTGGCTTGGAGTTTTTTTAAGGTTTAAATCTTAAAAGACATTACTGGTAATTTACTGTGATTAGCAATATCTTCAGAAATGCTACCTTCAAAAAAGTGAGCTATTCCTTTTCTACCATGTGTTGCTACAACTAAAACATCTGAGTTAATTTTGTTTGCGTAGTAAAACACTCCTTTTTCCACAGAATAATCAGAAACTATTTTTACTTTTTGAGCACTTTCTTCATAACTTTCATTCGTTTGACTGAAAAAACGCTTCATTTTCTCTTCTAACTCTTTGGTGCTTTTAAACTTAGAAGTTGGTGTGCTTACATATACCATTTCTATATCTGCATTAAACTTCTTAAGAAACTTTTTTGCTTCCATATATGGCTTTACATCATCATCAGAAAAATCACAAGCAAACAATATTTTTTCTATTTGTTTTACAATTGGTTCCTCTTTAATTACTAATACAGGCACATGCGCGTAACGAATTACTTTTTCTGTATTAGAACCAATAAACATTTCTTTTAAACCACTAGCTCCTTTAGACCCCATAACTATCAAGTCTGCCCCTTCATTTCTTGCCAACTGATCTATTTCACTAAAAATTTTAAAGTGCTTTATAATTGGGGTTACTTTTATATCTGATAAATAATCTTTCTGTAAAAATTCTGCTAATTTCTTCTCAGTCATTTTTAAGTAAAACAGCATTTCTTGCTGTAAATAACTTTCTGATTGGCTTAAAACAGCGTTAGACAACTCAAGCATATGTACTACCAATACCTCAGCGTCTGATCTTTTTGCTAAAAAAGCTGCTGTTTGTAATGCATTTTCAGAATATTCAGAAAAATCAACTGGGACTATAATTTTTTTCATGATTTATTACTTTTAGGTTTAATGTCTCCTATAAAGTTACCTAAATTTTATTAGTAAAACTATGATTTTTGTCACTTTATAAACCACTATATATTCTATACATTTGCTTTCTTAAATTTTACATTTGTTATGGATAAAAACTCTTCTAAATTTGTGGGCGTTATTGTACGTGCCTTTATTTCTTTAATGGTCGTTTCTATTTTAGGTATTTTATTAAAGTTCTTTATTACCATACCCAATCGTCTTTTTTTTAATAGACCTATAGCATATACCAGTACACATTATTCATATAAACCAGGACAAAATGGATGGACTTTTGATTTTTTTATATTAAATAATGATGATTTATATATAGCCCTACCCTTACTTTTAGTGATTTTTATTGCTTTTATTTTTTACTTTGGAGTACTTTCTGCTATTGCCACATTTTTAAATTTTAAAGCACAAAACACGCAATTAGCCAAAAGAGATTTTATTTTAACACTACTTGTTGTTAGCTTTTACTTTATCCCTAAGTACATAAATATTGAATCTTTTTTAAACATCAATGAAAAAGGTGCTTATGTACTTAAAGAGCGTATATACAATCCTAATAATGAAATTTGGGAAGTAGGTGTACAAAAAATAAAAGGTAATCATATTAAAGACCATAAAACAGTAAGCAATGATTCTTCTTTTTTAGTTGTGAAAAAAATTAACACTACCGAGGTAGATACTGTTTTATTTGAAAAATTAGTTCTTCCAGCTAATAATATTCATACTTTTAATGCAAAAAACACTCTATGGTTATTTGAAGCTTCTAATAATTATTTAAAGGCTTTTGACATGGTTAACAGCTCCATGGTTATAAAAAATAAAGAGAATTTAAATCGTATGATGCCAGAAAAATATCAAGAAAGAGGTATTGCCGAATTAAGTTACTCTCCTGCTCAAAAAAATAGTATTTATATAAAAACTAATTATGGTGAAGTATTATACTTGCATACAGATGATAACTTAATCACTGATAAATACAAATACATTAACAACACATACTATTTAAAACGCATAAACGAACATAGATATAAGTTATTTGCAAAAAAGAAACAGCTAGCTACTGCTTTACAAGAAGCAGTATTTTTAAATGCTCAAGTTATTTCTTACACAAGTAATGTTATTATTATTAGACACAAAGTCAACATAAAAAAAGAAACACCATATACCATTTCGGCATATGATACTATAACAGGAAATAAACTATGGGACTTTAATGAAGAAAACAATTCTTTTTTAAATGATGTTTATGGTAAAATAATTGTAGACGCAACTTTTTTACCAAACAAAACAATTCTTAATTTTTATGATGCTTTTACATTAAAAGGAAACGTAATAATAGATAATCAAGGAAAACCTATAACACAAAATATTGACAATTAACTAATAAACAAAAAAACTAGCAAATAGACATTAAAAGAACATCTTGTGTATTGCATATTTAGGCTGTTTTAAATTATGATTAATGACAACCTTCAACTGAATTATGAATATCTGTTACAGGAAGTGGAGAAACATAAGGTATTCCTAACCCTAATCCTCTAAGAATAAACAATACTCCAATAAAAACTACAACATAGGGTATTGCTTGTTGAACTCTTTTTCTCACCAATCCATTTGCAAAATTCCCCACATAAACTACTGCTGTCATTAACGGTATAGTTCCTAACCCGAATAAAAACATATACAGGCTTCCTGACAACATATTTGTTGTAGTTAGTGCTCCAAAAACTGCCATATACACTAATCCGCAAGGTAAAAAACCATTTAAAAAGCCAATCGTAAAAAAGGTATCATTTCCTTTTTTCTTTAATTCTTTTCCTAAAGAAGATTTTACTTTCATTACCAACTTATTTATTGGGTTTGAAAAGTTATATTTTTGAAAGGTTTTAGGTACAAGAATTGCTAAAATCATTAATACGCCAACAATGATAGAAAGCTGTTGCTGAAATCCGAAGAAATAAAACCCTTTTCCTAGTAAACCAAATAAAAAACCTATTAAACTGTAGGTAAATAAACGCCCTAAATGATAACTAGTAATTTGAAAAAATTGCGTTACTTTATTAGTTCTATCTACAGGTAACATAAAGGCTATAGGTCCACACATACCAATACAGTGGAAACTTCCTAATAATCCAAATATGATTGCCGAAAGAAACATTAATACACCAACTCTTTCTGAAATAAATAATCTTTATTTTTGTAGCTCCAAGAAACTGTTATGTTCCAACGACCACCCAACAAACGATTCTCAGGCACGAGCAAATATGTTTTGGAAATCGAAATAGGTATTTCGAAATCCAATTGTTTATCAGATGGTCTGTATAGGAACACTTTTCCTTTTATATCTTTAGGGTTAAAGTTCATTGGAAAAAGAACTTTAATTCCTTCAGTTACTTTTTCTGTTTTAATATTGTCTTTTAATGCTTTCGCATTTTTAGTTGCATTTATTTTGTTCTGAAACTCTAATTCTTGTTGATAATATTTTTCAGTTACCAAATCGTGATTATAGTTTTTACCTGTACTCATTGTTATTACAAAATACATGATAAAGCCCATAAAACTTATAATTGCAATTACTATACTCGTGCCCCAGTTTAGTTTCATTTTTATTTATTTTTAAATGAAGCAATCCATTTATTTACGATGAAATCACTTCTTAATTCTTACTCGTAATTATCTATAACTTCTTGGTCCTAAAAAGTTGGTTGTTGTCGTTTCAATAAGTTTATCGCCACTAAACACTCCAATTTCTAGTTTTTCCTTTTCTTTTTTCATTTCAGATTGATGCAACTCAATAAACAAAGTTCCTTCTGCTAATCCTTGTTTTGGTACTTCAAAATTTTGATGTGTTACCATTTCTATCGTTCCATTGTGAGATAATAATTTATAACTCACATTATCTATCTGTTCGGTTGTTTTATTTACTACTTTAAAAGTGTAAATATTACTAATAATTCCGTTTTCTTTATGTTGATACAATTGACCTGGTAATCGTAAAATTGTAGCTTCTACATCATTTCTTAAAAACAACATTCCTACTAAAATTCCAGTCAAAATGAATAATACTGCTGTGTATCCTTTCATTCTTGCTGTAAACTTAAAAGGAGCTTTTTTAACAATGTTTTCTTCACTGGCATAACGAATTAACCCTTTTGGCAACCCAACTTTTTCCATTATGTGATCACATTCATCAATACAAGCTGTACAGTTTACACATTCTAACTGTGTTCCGTTACGAATATCAATTCCTGTAGGACATACATTAACGCATTGAGAACAATCAATACAATCTCCTTTTCCAGTCGCTGTTCTATCTTCTTTTTTATTAAACTTTCCTCTTCCTGTCTTTCTTTCTCCTCTTACATGATCATAGGCTACATTAATCGTTTTATTATCTAATAATACTCCTTGTAGTCTACCATAAGGACAAGCAATAATACACACTTGCTCTCTAAACCATGCAAAAATAAAATAGAACACTCCTGTAAAAATCAACAATGAGATTAAAGTACTTACATGATCTAATGGGTTTCCTGTTATATAACTTATAAGTTTATCACTTCCTATTAGATATGCTAAGAATACATTTGCTATAATAAAAGAGATGATAAAAAAGAGAACCCATTTTAAAATTCTTTTTCTAATCTTTTCAGCATTCCAAGATTGCTTAGCCAAACGGATTTGCTTTCCTCTATCTCCTTCAATTAAATATTCTATTTTTCTGAAAACCATTTCTAAAAAAATGGTTTGTGGACAAATCCATCCACAAAAAATTCGACCAAAAACAACTGTAAATAGAATGATAAACACCACTCCTATTATCATGGAGATTACCATTAAATGGAAATCTTGTGGCCAAAAAGGAAATCCGAAAATGTTAAACTTACGCTCTAGAACATTAAATAGTAAAAACTGATTTCCGTTAATTTTAATGAAAGGTGCTAGTAATAAAAAAGCTAATAAAAAGTAACTTACATAGCTTCGGTATTTATAAAATTTACCACTTGGTTTTTTTGGAAACACCCAAGCCCTTTTTCCTTCATCATTTATAGTACCAATACTATCTCTGAATTGTTCGTTTTTGGGTGTTTTCATAATCAACTATTAAAAACTAATTTGTAACTATTATTTTTATTGAATACTGTCTTTTGGTTGTTCTCCTGTTGGTTCTGCAACAGCTGGTGCTTGACCTTCTTCTTTATATAATTCTCCTTGAGGTTCTTTTGGTTTTGCTGGAGTAGTTCCTTGTAAAGAAATAATATAACTTGCTACTTTTTGAATGTCTTTTGGTTTTAATGTTTTATTCCAAGCAACCATCCCTTTACCATCTCTACCTCCATTAGAAATCGTGTTAAAAATGTTTTTAACACCTCCACCTAAAATCCAATATTCATCGGTTAAGTTTGGTCCAATACCTCCACCGCCATCTGCAACGTGACAAGCAGCACAGTTTAGGTTATATACTGCTTTACCTCTACTTAAATCACCAGCATCTGTTAAAACAGTTACCGTTTCAGCATCAATAACTGCTTCTTTAGAGTTTGATTTAAACGCTGCTAATTCTCTTTTAGCTTCTGCTACAGCTTGTGCATATTCCATTTCTTGATTATCTGCTCCAAGCACATGATATCTTACTAAATATACCGCTGCAAAAATGATTGTTGCATAAAACATATATAGCCACCATGGTGGTAAGTTATTATCTAACTCTTTAATTCCATCATAGTTATGATCAAGAATAATTTCATCCTCTTCTTCCACGGCTTTAGCTTCCGTCCATTTATCTATAATTTTCTTTGCCCAAGCCCAGTTATCAACTTCTTCTGGCTGAATACCATCCTTTTCCATTTGAAGCTGCTTTGCTTTTTGTTGAGCAACTATATTTAACGCTTCTTTTAAAACAACTACTGTTACAAGCCCTACAATTGCTATCCATACTAACGGATGTTCATACAAACTAAATGGGTTTTTGTATGATTTAATTGCAGTGGCAATAGCAAAAAAGGTTACTGCAACAAAAATGATATATACTATAGATTGAAAATATTTTTTCATCTTGTTTAATTTTACTAATTATCTAAAGGTAACTTACTTACATTACTTATATATTCTCTTTTGGCCGTAAATACCCACCAAAACAACACTACAAAAAATGTAAAGAATATGGTTAGCGAAATAATTGGGTATATTTCAATACCTGCAATAGTTTCCATATGGTTTTTTACAAACTTTAACATAACTTCTAGTTTTTAGCGCTTAATTGATCTTCAATATCTTTTACTTTAATATCGGTTCCTAATCTTTGTAAGTAGGCGATTAAGGCTACGATTTCTCTATCTTTCATTTCAATGAAAGTTTGTCCGTTTTCTTGAGCATATTTCTTATCTGCTTCATAGTTTGTTGCAAAATCTGGATCAGCATATAAGTTCTCTTGAATTTTGGCTCCTTGCTCTTCCATACTTGCTTGCGCATTGGCTATATCTTCTTTAGTATAAGGAACACCTAAACTAACCATTGCTTTCATTTTACCTTCGGTATCGCTCTTATCTAATTCGTCTCTTACTAACCATTGGTATGATGGCATGATAGAACCTGGTGAAGTACTTTGCGGATCGTACATGTGATTTAAGTGCCAACTATCATTATACTTACCTCCAATTCTTAATAAATCTGGACCTGTACGTTTAGATCCCCACAAGAAAGGATGATCGTATACAAACTCTCCTGCTTTTGCGAACTCTCCATAACGTTCTACTTCTGATCTGAATGGACGTACCATTTGTGAGTGACATCCTACACACCCTTCACGGATATAAATATCTCTACCTTCTAACTCTAAAGGTGTATATGGTTGTACGCTTGTTATAGTTGGAATATTTGACTTCACTAATAAAGTTGGTATAATTTGAACAACACCTCCAATTAAAATTGCTACTGTAGCATAGATTGTTAATTTTACTGGTCTTCTTTCTAACCAAGTGTGCCATCCTTCTTTAGAAGTTCTATATTTAGACACTTTTGTTAATGCTGCTGCTTCTGCTAATTCATCTGTTACTCCACTACCTGATCTTACAGTTTTAACAATGTTGTATAACATTACGAATGCTCCTAGTATAAATAAACTTCCTCCGATAGCACGCATCCAATACATTGGAATAATTTCGTTTACTGTTTCTAAGAAGTTACCATACGTTAATGTTCCATCTGGATTAAATTGTTTCCACATTGAGGCTTGTACAAATCCTGCTACGTACATTGGCAATGCATACATGATAATACCTAAAGTACCAATCCAGAAGTGGAAGTTTGCCAATGCTGTAGAATATAGTTTTGTTTTAAACATTCTTGGTACTAACCAGTATAACATACCAAAGGTTAAGAAACCATTCCATGCTAGAGCACCTACGTGTACGTGAGCAATAATCCAATCACTAAAGTGAGCAATTGCATTTACATTTTTTAATGATAGCATTGGTCCTTCAAAAGTTGCCATACCATAACCTGTAATGGCTACTACCATGAATTTTAATACTGGATCAACTCTTACTTTATCCCATGCTCCACGGAGTGTTAATAATCCGTTGATCATACCTCCCCAAGATGGTGCAATTAACATTACAGAGAATGCAACTCCTAAGTTTTGAGCCCAATCTGGTAACGATGTATATAATAAATGGTGAGGTCCTGCCCAGATGTAAATAAAGATTAAAGACCAAAAGTGTACAATCGATAATCTATACGAGTATACTGGACGATTTGCCGCTTTAGGAACAAAATAATACATTAATCCTAAGAATGGAGTAGTTAAGAAGAACGCTACAGCGTTGTGTCCGTACCACCATTGTACCAATGCATCTTGAACTCCTGCATATACTGAGTATGACTTTAAGAAACCAACTGGTAGTGCTAAACTATTAAATATGTGTAATACCGCTACGGTTACAAAAGTTCCTAAGTAAAACCAAATAGCTACATATAAATGACGTTGTCTTCTTTGGAAAATGGTCCAAATCATGTTAGCGCCAAAAGCTACCCAAACCAATGCTATGGCAATGTCTATAGGCCACTCTAATTCGGCATATTCTTTAGAACTTGTATATCCTAAAGGCAGCGTTATGGCTGCTGCAACAATTATTAACTGCCATCCCCAAAAGTTAAACTTACTTAAAAAATCACTCGCCATACGTGCTTTCAGTAATCGTTGTAGTGAGTAATAAACTCCTGCAAAAATGGCATTTCCTACGAATGCAAAAATTACTGCGTTCGTATGTAATGGTCTTAATCGTCCAAAACTTAACCACGAAATTCCGTCAGTTAAATTTGGGAATAAGAACATAAAAGCCAATAACAATCCTACTGAAAAACCTACTATCCCCCATAGTAAGGTTGCGTAGATGAATTTTTTTACGATTTTATTATCGTAATAAAATTGTTGCATTTCCATAATCTATTTGAATTTAATATCTATTGTTAATTGTTAGTTTTTGTTTCTTCTTTTACCAGTTCATCATCAAACAACATGCGAACTGAGGGTGTGTACGAATCATCGTACTGTCCTTTTTTTACTGAAACAATAAATGCTATAAAGAAAATAATAGCCACTAAAATACTTAGTGATAGTAGTAAATAAATAACGCTCATATCTTGCCTGATAATTATAGTTCAAAGATACTTGTGAAGGTTTTCTTAAAATATGACTTTTGTCATGTTTCAAGTTTTTTATATAAAAAAACTCGAAGAAAAAATCTTCGAGTTTTTGATTATTAAATTGTCATTGAAAACAATTTGGTTTCTGGTTGTTTTTCGTGTAATTTTTTATCAAATGCCATACAGATATTACGCACATAAGGCCTAGCTTTTTCTGGAACAGTTAACTTACTTCCTTCAATAAAAACCAAACCATCCTCTATCATTTCTTCTAATCTCTCAATATGATTCTCTACACTTTCAATCTGTAACGAATCTTCTTCCCACGAAGTGGAAAAATGACACATAATGTTTAAAATATGCTTTCTAATAATTAAATCTTCTTTAGATAATATGTGTCCTCTAAACACAGGGATTTCTCCTTCGTTCACAATTCTTTCGTACTCTTTTACCGTTTTTACGTTTTGTGCAAATCCGTACCAAGAATCAGATATTGACGACATTCCTAAACCAACCATTAATTGCGTTTTGTTAGCGGTATACCCCATGAAGTTACGATGTAATGTTTTCTCTTGGGTGGCTTTGTACAAACTATCAGTAGGTAATGCGAAATGATCCATTCCTATTTCTACATACCCCATTTCTGCAAATAACTCCTTTCCTATTTCGTACAGTTCTCGTTTTTCTTCATTCTTCGGTAAATCATCTTCATTAAAACCTCGCTGTCCTACTCCTTTTACCCAAGGAACATGTGCATAACTATAAAACGAAATTCTATCAGGCTCTAATTCTTTGGTTTTATTAATAGTATAAATTACATTTTCTTTGGTTTGAAATGGAAGCCCGAACACTAAATCGTGACTAATAGAAGTATATCCTATTTCTTTTGCCCAATTGTGTACTTTTTGGACATTCTCAAAAGGTTGTACTCTATGAATTGCCTCTTGCACTTTAGGATTGTAATCTTGTACTCCAAAACTTACTCTTGTAAAACCTAAATCGTATAGTGTTTGTAAGTGTTCTTTAGTGGTGTTATTTGGATGTCCTTCAAAGCTGAATTCATGTTCAGAATGTTTTTTAGCATTGATAAAAATTCCGTCAATTAATCTTTTTAACTGTGTCTCTGAAAAAAATGTTGGGGTTCCTCCTCCTAAGTGAATTTCTTTTATCACTGGTGTTTCATCTAACAAATCAACATACAATTGCCATTCTTTCAAAACCGTTTCTATATACGGATCTTCCATTTCATGACGCTTTGTTATGTGTTTATGACAAGCACAAAAAGTACATAAACTTTCACAAAAAGGTAAGTGAATATATAAGCTAATTCCTTCTGAAGAATTACTTTCTATAAACGACTGTTTAAAGGTTTTTATCCATTTTTCTTTTGAAAAAGTATCGTTATCCCAATACGGAACTGTTGGATAGCTCGTGTATCTGGGACCTGGAATATTATATTTTTGTATTAGTGAATTTTTCATGTGTGTATTTTTATTAGCAAGAGATTTCTCGCTATAACTCGAAATGACAATTATGCCAATTCTAGAGCTATTTCTATCATTTCTTTAAAAGTTTGTTCTCTTTCATCTGCGGTAGTTCTCTCTCCTGTAACTAAACTATCTGAAATCGTTAAGATGGACAACGCATTTACTTTATGTTTAGCTGCAACCGTGTACAATCCGTTGGTTTCCATTTCAACACACAACACCCCATACGCTGACCATTTTTTATAGCTTTCAAATTCATCGGCATAGAATTCATCTGAACTTAAAATATTTCCTGCTTTTAATGGAATTCCTTTTTCTTTTGCTGCATCAACTGCTTTTTGAAACAACTCAAAACTTGCTGTTGGCGCAAAATCAGCCCCATTAAAACGGATGGTATTTAATCCTGAGTTAGTAGATGCCGCCATAGCAATAACAATATCACGGATTTTAACTTCTTTTTGATAAGAGCCTGCAGACCCTACTCTTATTAAGTTTTTAACTCCATATTCATTAATTAATTCATGAGCATAAATTAATGCAGAAGGAATTCCCATTCCTGTTCCTTGAACAGAAATTTGTTTTCCATGATATGTTCCTGTGAATCCTAACATACCTCGAACATCATTATAACAAACTGGATTTTCTAAAAATGTTTCTGCTATCCATTTTGCACGCATAGGATCGCCTGGTAATAAAACAGTTTCTGCTATTTCTCCTTTTTTTGCTTCTATATGTATGCTCATTTTAATATTGATTTTTATCTGAAACACTACTAGTTACTAAAGAAACTCCAGAAGAAGTTCCTAAACGTGTTACTCCCATTTCTATATACTTCTTAGCTGTTTCTATGTCTCTAATACCTCCTGCTGCTTTTATCTGAACTTTCCCATCTACAACACTATCCATTATTTCTACATCTTTAAATGTAGCTCCTCCTGTACCAAATCCTGTCGATGTTTTTACATAATCAGCACCGGCTTCTACCGCTAATTCACTTGCTACTTTAATTTGCTCTTTAGATAAGTAACAGTTTTCAAAAATTACTTTTAATATGTTTTCTCCTATTTCTTCTTTAATTAATCGAATTTCTTTTTCTACATAATTCTCATCACCATCTAACAACTTACCTATATTGATAACCATATCAATTTCTGAAGCCCCCTTTTTTATACAATCTTTAGCTTCAAAAACTTTAGCTTTAGTTGTCATTGCTCCTAATGGGAAACCTATTACTGCTGCTACTTTTACATCTGAACCTTGTAATTCTTTGGTCGCTAATTCTACATTACATCCATTTACACAAACTGCATAAAAGTTATATTCTTTAGCTTCATTACACAACTTAACAATATCTGCTTTTGTTGCTGTTGCTTTTAGTAATGTATGGTCTATGTATTTATTAATATTCATCTTTTACTCTTTTTAAAGTATCTAATTTTGATAACGATAACCTTACAACACTTTCTTCAATAGCTGATAAATTATGTACTATTTGTGGGTTTAACGAAATTATATCTCCTGTGACCATTTGTTTTATTTCACCTGCAACTCCAAAATCTATACTTCCTTTTACTACTTGAACTATAATTGCAAATGGGGCTTGGTGATCTTCCATTATTTGCCCTTTTTTAAATACTACTCGTATTTCTTTTGAAAAATCTGTATCTAATAACAGGGATACTGCTGGTTTAAGTTCATTAAACTTTATATCTTTTAAAAATGAGGCTACTTTCATAATTTTTTATTTAATTTTTCTTCCTAATATATTGGTGGCTATCGTTGTAAATATTACTACACTGATTGAACTTAACGGCATTAAAACAGCTGCTATTACAGGCATTAACTGTCCTGTTACTGCAAAATAAAGTCCAACAACATTATACATTAAAGATAATAAAAAACAATATTTTATAATTTTTAGCGCCTTTTTTGATGCTTTAATGTAATTTCCTATTTCACTAAATTTTGTAGCATCTAAAATAGCATCGCATGCAGGTGAAAAGACATTGATATTTTCTGATAATGCTACTCCTACATTACTTTGTGCTAGTGCTCCTGCATCGTTTAATCCATCACCAATCATCAATACACTTTTATTTTTCTCTTGTAGCTCTTCTACGTAGTGTAACTTATCTTGTGGTTTTTGATTGAATAAAAATGTAATTTCCTTTGGTAACAATTCTTCCAAAAACTTCTTTTCTCCTTCATTATCTCCTGAAACTACCGATAAATCATATTTTTTACTTAGATCAGAAAACAAGCCTTCAACTCCTTTTCTATAGGCATTCTTGAATATGTACTTTCCTTTGTAATTATTATTTACACTAATATGAACCGAAGTATCAAGGTTTGATTGCCCTTCTACATTTTTTACAAAAGAAGACGAACCTATTTTTATAGTGGTTTGTTGATAGCTTGCTTCAATTCCTTTTCCTACATGTTCTTGATAACCTTCAACAGGTAACATTTCTTCTTTTAATGAAGTATATAACATTCTACTCAACGGGTGATTTGATGCTCGTAATGAACTTTTTAAAATCGATTTCTGAGTTTCACTTAAACCTTCCCCTTCATACGTTATCGTGTTTTCTTTATTGGTAGTAAGTGTACCTGTTTTATCAAAAATAACAGAATTTATAGCTGCTAACTGTTCTACTACAGTCGCGTTTTTTAAGTAGAATTTCTTTCTTCCAAAAATTCGTAAGATATTTCCTAAAGTAAACGGTGCTGCTAATGCAATAGCACACGGACATGCTATGATTAATACTGACGTAAATACATTTAATGCCAAGCTTGAATCGTGATACAGCCAAAATGCTGTAGACAAAAACGCTATAGATAATACGATTATCGTAAAGTTTTTACTAATTTTATCGGTTAATGTTTTAAATGATGAGTTTTTATCTTTCTGAAATATATCGTTACTCCACAACTGTGTTAAATAACTTTGTGAAACCGAAGCTAGCACCTCCATTTCTATACTTCCTGACAGTTGTTTTCCTCCTGCAAATAACTTATCTCCTGACTTTTTATTTACAGGAACTTCTTCACCTGTAACAAAGCTATAATCTATTTTTGCTTCTCCGCTAATTAAAATTCCATCAACAGGGATTAACTCTTGATTCCTTATTAGTAATCTATCTCCTTTTGTAACGTCATATATTTGTGTGTTTTCCTCCTTCCCTTCAATAGTTATCTTGGTTACCGCTATTGGGAAGTATGACTTATAATCGCGTTCAAATGAAAGAAAGTTATAGGTCTTTTGCTGAAAAAACTTTCCTAGTAATAAAAAGAAAACGAGTCCTGTTAAACTATCAAAAAAGCCTGTTCCTAAGTCAAGAACTATTTCTGCTGTACTACGTATAAACAGTACTAAAATTCCTAAAGCAATTGGAACATCAATATTTAAAATTTTTGAACGAAGTCCTTTATATGCTGAAATGAAATAATCTTGTCCTGCATAAAAAACTACAGGAAGTGAAAATGCGAACATTAACCAACGGAAGATTCCTTTGTATTGTTCTAACCAGTATTCAGACACTTCAAAATACTCTGGAAATGACAAGAACATCACATTTCCAAAAGCAAACCCAGCTATTCCTAACTTATAAATTAGGCTACGATCTACTTTCTTTTTACCAACCTCATAATCTTCTAAACTTATATAAGGTTCGTAACCAATAGAGCTTAATAGTAATACGATCTCTTTAAGTGATGTTTTTTCAGAATTATAAGTAATTCGAACTGTTTTCTTCGGAAAGTTAACCTGTGATGAAGATATTTTCTTTTGTAATTTATGTAGATTTTCTAACACCCAAATGCATGAGCTACAGTGTATGTGTGGAATGTATAAATTTATTACCTGTACATTACCGTCGTTAAACTCTACTAATTTATCTACAATAAGTTCGTTATCCAAGAAATCATACTTTCCTTGTATCTCTTCAGGTATTGCTCCTGGGTTGTTTTGAAAATCGTAATAACAAGTTAAATCGTTTTCTGAAAAAATTTCATAAACTGTTTTACATCCATTACAGCAGAAAAATTTATCTTCTATTGTAATTGTTTTTGTATTGCACTCGTTACCACAATGAAAACATGTTGTGCTTTCCATATTTACTCTTTTGCCTTGTACAAATGTCCGATAAGATTACAAATTAAAACATGATAATTATCAGCTTTTCCGTATATTTGAGTAGCAAAAAAAAGGCATATTATGAGCAAATGTGAACAGTGTATTATTCGACAATTCAACTCTTTAAAAGCCTTGACTAAAGATGAATTAGTAAGAATCTCTGGGTGCAAAACTTCTAAAATAATTAAAAAGGGAGAGACTCTTTTTAATGAAGGAGAGTACATTAATGGTGTTTTTTGTGTTAAGGACGGTGTTTGTAAAGTATCTAAAATGAGTGATAATGGTAGAGATCAAATTATTCATTTAATTAGAAAAGGAGATATTTTAGGTGAACGTAGTTTAATAAACAATGAAGCTTCGAATTTAAAGGCCATTGCCGTGAATGATATGGAAGTTTGTTTTATCCCTAAAGAAGAAATTCTCAGAGATTTAGAAAACAATTCTAACTTTTCTATGGATGTTTTGAAAAAAATGGCTAATTCTTTAAAGAAAGCTGACGGTGTTATTGTTGATATGGCTCAAAAAACTGTAAAACAACGTTTAGCTGCTACTCTCTTACTATTGGACACTAAGTTTGATAAAAACGAAAATGGTTCTATAAACATTAATTTATCAAGAGAAGATATTGCTAATATTATAGGTACAGCAACTGAAAGTGCTATCCGTTTACTTTCTGAGTTTAAAAAGAAAAAACTAATCGATTTAAAAGGGAAAGAAATATTTATTACTGATATAAAAGCTCTAAAAGAGCTTTCGGAAGGTTTCTAACCTTTCTTTATATTATTACAAAAAAAATCGTCTATTCAGACGATTTTTTTACTTTAAGCTTCACCAGTAGTACCTCCAAAATTCATTGGAATTGGTGGTTGCTCATAATCTTTTATTTCACCGTGAGCTTGTTCAAACTTACGAATATTGTCTACTAATGCTTTTGATAAGCGTTTAGCATGTTGTGGTGTTAAAATTATTCTTGATTTTACTTTTGCTTTTGGAACTCCAGGCATAATATTAATAAAATCTACTATAAACTCTGAAACCGAATGGTTTATAATAGCTAAATTACTATAGGTTCCTTCTGCTATTTCTTGATCTAATTCTATATTTAATTGTGGGTCTTTATTATTATCTTCCATAATTAAGTCTTACTATTATTTAGTTAAAAAATAAGGGTTTAGAGTTCTAAGAACTCTAAACCCTTGATATTATTTATAAACTTAAGTTTTTATAAACTTTGTTCAATCTCATCCTTAGGTCCAACTACTATGTCTTCGTAAGCTCTCATTCCTGTACCAGCTGGTATACGTTTACCAACAATTACATTTTCTTTTAATCCTTCTAAGGTATCAATTTTACCGTTTACAGCGGCTTCATTTAATACTTTAGTTGTTTCCTGGAATGATGCAGCTGAGATAAATGACTTCGTTTGTAACGATGCTCTTGTAATACCTTGTAATACTTGCTCAGCTGTTGCTGGTTGTGCATCACGTGCTACTACTAAGTCTTTGTCTTCTCTACGTAATAACGAGTTTTCATCTCTTAATTGACGAGCTGAAACTATTTGTCCTGCCTTTAAATTTGTAGAATCTCCAGCATCTTCAACAACTTTCATTCCGTAAATAGCATCATTTTCTTTGATGAAATCAATTTTATGAACTAATTGATTTTCTAAGAATAAAGTATCTCCTGAATCAATAATTCTAACTTTACGCATCATTTGACGTACTACTACTTCGAAATGCTTATCGTTAATCTTCACCCCTTGTAAACGATATACTTCTTGAATTTCGTTTACTAAGTACTCTTGTACTGCTGAAGGTCCTTTAATATTTAAGATATCTATTGGAGTAATTGCTCCATCAGATAACGGCATTCCTGCTTTAATAAAGTCGTTTTCTTGAACTAAGATTTGATTAGATAACTTAATTAAGTACTTCTTAATCTCTCCAGTTTTAGATTCGATAATAATTTCACGATTACCACGCTTAATCTTACCAAATGATACAACTCCATCAATTTGTGCTACTACAGCTGGATTAGAAGGGTTACGCGCTTCGAATAACTCTGTTACACGTGGTAAACCTCCTGTAATATCTCCTGCTTTACCAGACTTACGAGGAATCTTAACTAAAGTTTTACCTGATTCTACTTTATCTCCATCACTTACCATTAAGTGTGCTCCTACAGGTAAACTGTACGAACGTAACGCGTTACCATCAGCATCTTCAATAATTAATGAAGGAATAATCTTCTTATTCTTAGAATCTGTAATTACTTTTTCTTGGAATCCTGTTTGTTCATCAACTTCTACAGAGAAGTTAATTCCTTGCTCTAAGTTATCAAACTTAACTTTTCCTCCAAACTCAGAAACAATAACACCGTTAAATGGATCCCATTGACATACTGCATCACCTTTCTTAATGGTCTTTCTATCTTTATCAAAAAGAATAATAGAACCATAAGGAATAATGTTAGTACTTAATACAATTCCTGTTTTCTTATCTGTAATCTTAATCTCTGCTGTACGAGAAATTACGATTTCTACTTCTTCTCCTGCTGAATCTTTACCTTTTACAGTACGTAAATCATCAATTGATACAGAACCGTCGAATTTAGCGATTAACTTATTATCTTCTGAAATGTTTCCTGCTA
The DNA here is from genome assembly GCF_003387615.1 of Tenacibaculum gallaicum. GTDB lineage: Bacteria > Bacteroidota > Bacteroidia > Flavobacteriales > Flavobacteriaceae > Polaribacter > Polaribacter gallaicus. Next base: position 21,162 of record NZ_QUNS01000010.1, read on the forward strand.
CCCCTCCAACGTGGAATGTACGTAATGTTAACTGTGTACCAGGCTCTCCAATAGATTGTGCTGCAATTACACCAACTGCTTCACCTCTTTGAACTTTTTTACCTGTTGATAAACTTTGTCCGTAACATTTTTCACAGATTCCTCTTTCAGATTCACATGTTAATGCTGAACGTACTTCAACCTTATCTATTCCTGAAGCTTGTATTTTATCAGCTAAGACTGGTGTTATTAACTCTCCTGCTTCAACTAATAATTCGTCAGAAATAGGCGCGTAAACATCATATAATGATGTACGTCCTGAAATTCTTTCGCTTAAAGGTTCAACGATTTCATCGTTTTTCTTTAACGCAGACACTTCTAATCCTCTTAATGTACCACAATCTACTTCGTTAACAATAACATCTTGTGATACGTCTACTAAACGACGTGTTAAATAACCTGCATCGGCTGTTTTTAATGCCGTATCGGCAAGACCTTTACGTGCACCGTGCGTTGAGATAAAGTATTCTAAAATTGATAAACCTTCTTTAAAGTTCGATAAAATTGGGTTTTCAATAATTTCTCCACCTCCAGCAGTCGATTTTTTAGGTTTCGCCATTAATCCACGCATACCTGTTAACTGACGAATCTGCTCTTTAGATCCACGCGCTCCAGAATCTAACATCATAAATACTGAGTTAAACCCTTGTTGATCTTCACGTAAACGCTTCATCGATAATTCAGTTAACCTGTTGTTGGTAGATCCCCAAACATCAATTACCTGGTTATAACGCTCTTTTTGTGTTAACATACCCATGTTATAGTTCATAACAATTCCGTCCACTTCTTTATTAGCTTCAGCAATCATGGTATGTTTTTCCTCTGGAATAATAATATCTCCTAACGAGAACGATAAACCTCCTTGGAAGGCAAACGTATATCCCATCCCTTTAATGGCATCTAAAAATTTACCTATTGATGGAATATCTGTTACTTTTAAAATATTACCTATAATTCCACGTAACGATTTTTTTGTTAATACCTCATTAATATACCCTGCTTGTTCTGGTACTACTTCATTAAATAATACTCTACCTACAGTAGTTTCAATTAATTGAGTTACTAACTCACCGTTTTCGTTGAAATCTTTAGTTCTTACTTTTATTCCAGCATTTAAGTCTACCTGATCTTCGTTATAAGCAATAGTTACTTCTTCTGGAGAATAGAAAGTTAATCCTTCACCTTTAATTGGCACTTCTGGAGTTGACTTTCTTTCTTTTGTCATATAGTATAACCCTAAAACCATATCCTGAGACGGTACCGTAATTGGTGCTCCGTTTGCAGGGTTTAAAATATTATGAGAAGCTAACATTAATAATTGCGCTTCTAAAATAGCTTCTGGTCCTAATGGTAAGTGAACCGCCATTTGATCCCCATCAAAATCGGCGTTGAATGCCGTACATACTAATGGATGTAAACGAATTGCTTTTCCTTCAATTAATTTTGGTTGGAAAGCTTGGATACCTAAACGGTGTAAGGTAGGAGCACGGTTTAATAAAACTGGGTGTCCTTTAATTACATTTTCTAAAATATCCCAAACAACTGGTTCTTTTCTATCAATTATTTTCTTTGCAGATTTTACTGTCTTAACAATTCCTCTTTCGATTAACTTACGAATAACGAAAGGCTTGTATAATTCAGCTGCCATATCTTTTGGCAATCCACATTCATATAATTTTAATTCTGGTCCAACTACAATTACCGAACGTGCAGAATAATCAACACGCTTACCTAATAAGTTTTGACGGAAACGCCCTTGTTTACCTTTTAAACTATCAGATAATGATTTTAATGGTCTGTTAGACTCTGTTTTTACTGCTGATGATTTACGTGTGTTATCAAATAATGAATCTACTGATTCTTGTAACATACGCTTTTCGTTACGTAGAATTACCTCTGGTGCTTTAATTTCCATTAATCGCTTTAAACGATTGTTACGGATAATTACACGACGGTATAAGTCATTTAAATCAGAAGTTGCAAAACGACCTCCATCTAATGGTACTAATGGACGTAATTCTGGTGGAATTACCGGAACTACTTTCATTATCATCCATTCTGGATTGTTTTCTCTATTCTTTTGAGAATCTCTGAATGCTTCAACAACATTTAAACGCTTTAGTGCTTCGTTTTTACGTTGTTTAGAAGTTTCAGTATTTGCTTTATGACGTAACTGATATGATAATTCGTCTAAATCGATTCTCTCTAATAAATCGATTAAACAGTCTGCTCCCATTTTAGCGATGAACTTATTAGGATCAGAATCTTCTAAATACATATTCTCTTGTGGAAGCTCATCTACGATATCTAAATATTCTTCCTCAGTTAAGAAGTCCATTTTTTGTAATGGTTCTCCTTCAGTATTTTTAGCGATACCTGGTTGAATTACTACATAACGTTCGTAGTAAATAATCATATCTAACTTCTTAGATGGTAACCCTAAAAGGTATCCCATTTTGTTAGGTAATGATCTAAAATACCAAATATGTGCTACAGGTACTACTAAGTTAATATGACCTACTCTATCTCTACGTACTTTCTTCTCAGTAACTTCAACACCACAACGGTCACAAACGATACCTTTATATCGAATTCTTTTATATTTACCACACGCACACTCATAGTCTTTTACAGGACCAAAGATACGCTCACAAAATAACCCATCTCTTTCTGGTTTATGCGTACGGTAGTTAATAGTTTCTGGTTTTAACACCTCTCCTTTAGAAGCCTCTAAAATAGACTCAGGTGATGCTAAACCTATTGAAATTTTGTTAAACTTCTTAACAGTGTATTTTTCGTTTTTTCTTGCCATGATAATGGATTCGAATTAAAAATAAGTGTCTTATAATAAGACTGATATTGAAAAAATGATTTGCCTCAGAGCTTTCGCTCTGAGACATTTCACTGTGATTATTCTTCTAGTTTAACGTCTAATCCTAAACCTTTAAGTTCATGCATTAATACGTTAAATGATTCTGGTAAACCTGGTTCTGGCATTGCTTCTCCTTTAACGATAGACTCGTAAGTTTTTGCTCTACCTAATACGTCATCAGACTTCACAGTTAAGATTTCTCGTAAGATACTTGATGCACCATATGCTTCAAGTGCCCAAACTTCCATCTCACCAAAACGCTGACCACCAAACTGAGCTTTACCTCCTAATGGTTGCTGAGTAATTAATGAGTATGGTCCGATAGAACGTGCGTGCATCTTATCTTCAATCATGTGACCTAACTTAATCATATAAATCACTCCAACTGTTGCAGGTTGGTCAAAACGTTTACCTGTACCTCCATCATATAAATATGTATGTCCGTAACGAGGTATTCCTGCTTCATCAGTTAAAGCATTAATTTGATCAATTTTTGCTCCATCAAAAATAGGTGTCGCATATTTTTGATCTAATTTTTGACCTGCCCATCCAAGAACTGTTTCATAAATCTGACCAATGTTCATACGAGATGGTACCCCTAATGGATTTAATACGATATCTACTGGTGTTCCGTCTTCTAAGAAAGGCATATCTTCTTGACGTACAATACGTGCTACAATACCTTTGTTTCCGTGACGTCCTGCCATCTTATCTCCTACTTTTAATTTACGTTTCTTAGCAACATAAATTTTAGCAAGTTTTAAGATTCCTGCTGGTAATTCGTCTCCCACAGAAATTGTAAATTTCTCACGACGTAAAACTCCTTGTAAATCGTTAACTTTAATTTTATAGTTGTGAACTAATTCAACAACCAAAGAATTTAAATCTTTATCAGTAGTCCAAGTTCCATGTAAATGTGTAAAATCTTCAACAGAGTTTAACATTTTTTGTGTAAACTTCTTACCTTTTGGTAATACTTCTTCTCCTAAATCATTGAATACTCCTTGAGAAGTTTTACCAGACACTAAGTTGAATAATTTTTCAACTAAAACATCTTTTAACTCTTCAAACTTAGACACATAAGATGCTTCTAAAGCTGCAATAGCTTCTTTATCACGAGCACGCTTATTCTTGTCTTTTACTGCGCGTTTGAATAGTTTTTTATTAATTACAACACCTCTTAACGATGGAGAAGCTTTTAATGATGCATCTTTTACATCACCAGCTTTATCACCAAAGATTGCACGTAATAATTTTTCTTCAGGAGTTGGATCAGATTCTCCTTTTGGTGTAATCTTACCAATTAAGATATCACCTGGATTTACTTCTGCCCCAATACGAATCATTCCGTTTTCATCTAAGTCTTTTGTAGCCTCTTCTGAAACATTAGGGATATCGTTTGTTAATTCTTCTGCTCCTAATTTCGTATCACGAACATCTAATGAGTATTCGTCAATATGAATAGAAGTAAAAATATCTTCACGAACTACTTTTTCAGAAATCACAATCGCATCCTCAAAGTTATACCCTTTCCAAGGCATAAAGGCTACTTTCATGTTTCTACCTAAAGCTAATTCTCCTTTTTGTGTTGCATATCCTTCACAAAGTACTTGTCCTTCTTCAACTCTATCACCTACTTTAACAATTGGTTTTAAGTTAATGTTAGTACCTTGGTTAGTTTTTCTAAACTTAATTAAGTTATACGATTTTTCATCAGAATCAAAGCTTACCATACGCTCATCTTCAGTTCTATCGTACTTAATTGTAATTTTATTGGCATCTACATACTCTACGACTCCTGCTCCTTCAGCATTAATTAAGATACGAGAGTCTTTTGCTACCCTACGCTCTAAACCTGTACCAACAATAGGAGATTCTGGACGTAATAATGGAACTGCCTGACGCATCATGTTCGATCCCATTAATGCACGGTTCGCATCATCATGCTCTAAGAAAGGAATTAACGATGCTGAGATCGAAGCAATTTGATTTGGAGCAACGTCCATATAATTAATTGCTTCTGGGCTTTCAACTGGGAAATCACCTTCTTCACGGGCAATAACTCTATCACGTTCTATCTTACCATCTTTTGCAATTGGTAAGTTAGATTGTGCAATCTTCATTCCTTCCTCCTCCTCTGCACTTAAGTAAATAGGATCTTCACCTAAAACTGTACCATCTTCAACTTTTTTATATGGTGTTTCGATGAATCCCATATAGTTTACTTTCGCGTAAACTGCTAAAGAAGATATAAGTCCAATGTTTGGTCCTTCAGGAGTTTCAATCGGACATAAACGACCATAGTGTGTATAGTGAACATCACGAACCTCAAAACCTGCTCTTTCACGTGATAAACCTCCAGGTCCTAAAGCTGATAAACGACGCTTGTGAGTAATCTCTGCTAATGGATTTGTTTGATCCATAAACTGAGATAACTGGTTCGTACCAAAGAAAGAGTTAATTACTGATGATAAAGTTTTCGCATTAATTAAGTCTATTGGAGTAAATACTTCGTTATCACGAACATTCATTCTTTCACGAATAGTACGCGCCATACGAGCTAAACCTACACCAAATTGTCCTGCTAATTGCTCTCCAACAGTTCTAACACGACGGTTAGATAAGTGATCGATATCATCTACTTCAGCTTTTGAATTGATTAACTCAATTAAATACTTGATAATAGTAATGATATCGTTCTTAGTTAATACTTTTTGATCTAAATCTTCATTTAACTGAAGTTTAGTATTCATTCTAAAACGTCCTACCTCACCTAAACTATAACGTTGTTCTGAGAAGAATAACTTTTCAATAATTCCTCTTGCAGTTTCCTCGTCTGGCGGTTCAGCATTACGTAACTGTCTATATACGTGCTCTACAGCTTCTTTTTCAGAGTTTGTAGGGTCTTTTTGTAATGTGTTATGGATGATGGCATAATCTGCTTGTAAGTTGTCTTCTTTATGCAATAAGACAGTCTTAGCTCCTGCTTCGATTATTTCATCAATATGTTCTTTTTCTATAATTGTATCACGGTCGAAAATAATCTCGTTACGCTCAATAGATACAACTTCTCCTGTATCTTCATCTACGAAATCTTCATGCCAAGTTTTTAATACTCTTGCTGCTAATTTACGCCCTAATACTTTCTTTAATCCAGCTTTAGAAACTTTTACCTCTTCTGCTAAATCAAAGATTTCTAAAATATCTTTATCTCTTTCAAAACCTATGGCTCTGAATAACGTTGTTACTGGTAATTTTTTCTTTCTATCAATATAAGCATACATTACTTGATTGATATCAGTAGCAAATTCAATCCAAGAACCTTTAAATGGTATAACTCTTGCAGAGTATAACTTAGTTCCGTTTGCGTGAAATGATTGCCCAAAAAATACACCTGGTGAACGGTGTAATTGTGACACAACTACTCTTTCTGCACCATTAATGATAAAGGTACCAGAGTTTGTCATATAAGGAATTGTACCTAAGTACACGTCTTGAACGATTGTTTCAAAATCTTCGTGTTCTGGGTCAGTACAATATAATTTTAAACGTGCTTTTAGAGGTACACTGTGAGTTAATCCACGTTCTATACATTCTTGAATACTATATCTTGGTGGATCTACAAAGTAGTCTAAAAATTCTAATACGAATTGATTACGTGTATCTGTAATCGGGAAGTTATCCATGAAAGTTTTATACAAACCTTCTTCTCCTCGCTCTTCAGCTTTAGTTTGCAATTGGAAGAAATCTTGGAAAGATTTTACCTGAATATCTAAAAAATCTGGATAATCAGTCCCTAACTGCGATGACGCGAAGTTAATTCTTTCAGTAGTATTTATCGTTGCCAAAAGAGATGCTATTTTTAATTAAAAATATTATTTTTGAAACTCATTTGTTTCAATACTGCAATTTTAATTGCTGTTACTGATTAAAAATCAGCACTTTATAATCGTAAAATCACAATTAAAAACATTGTGACAAATAAAGAACGAATATATACACAAAATGGTTTAGGACTAAAAACATTAGTTTTTAGTACCTAAACCTTTATTGTTTTTTCCCGTTTTTTATAAATCGGGAGTATAGCTTACTTAAGCTCTACCTCAGCTCCTGCTTCTTCTAAAGATGCTTTAAGACCTTCTGCCTCATCTTTAGATATAGCTTCTTTAATTGGTGCTGGTGCGCTATCTACAATACCTTTAGCTTCTTTTAATCCTAATCCAGTTAATTCTTTAACTAATTTTACAACTGCTAATTTAGAACCTCCTGCTGCTTTTAAGATTACATCAAACTCAGTTTGTTCTTCAGCTGCATCTCCTCCACCTGCTGCTGCTCCTGCTACTGCTACTGCAGCTGCAGCTGGCTCAATACCATACTCTTCTTTTAAAATATCAGCTAATTCATTAACTTCTTTTACTGTTAAGTTAACTAATTGTTCTGCGAAATCTTTTAAATCTGCCATTTTAATTGTTTTTTTAAAATTTTATTTATTTAGTTTATTAGTGCGCGTAATTATTTCTCTGATAAAGTTTGTAAGATACCTGATAACTTACCACCACCTGATTGTAATGCTGAAACAACATTCTTCGCAGGAGATTGTAATAAGGTAATAATATCTCCAATAAGTTCTTCTCTAGACTTAATGTTAACAAGAGCGTCTAATTGGTCATCACCAACATAAACTTCTTCTTGAACAAATGCCCCTTTTAATAAAGGTTTGTCTGATTTTTTTCTGAACTCTTTGATAACTTTTGCTGGCGCATTTGCTGCCTCAGCAATTAACATTGAAGTATTTCCTTTTAATACATCTGGTAACTCTCCAAAATCTTTATCAGAAGCTTCCATTGCTTTTGAAAGCAATGTGTTCTTTACAACAGCCAATTGTACGTTTGCTTTAAAACAAGCTCTACGTAAGTTAGATGTAGTAGTAGCATCTAATCCAGAAATATCTGCTAAATAGATGGTACTTGTATCTGCTAATTGTGCTGTTAAATCTTGTATTACTTGTGATTTTTCCTCTCTAGTCATAATTAAAAAGTTTTAACTGCCTTACGATACAGATTTTTCATCTATTGCAACACTAGGACTCATTGTTGAAGACATAAAAATACTCTTAATATAAGTTCCTTTTGCCGCAGTTGGCTTTAATTTAATAAGTGTTTGCAATAACTCGTTTGCGTTTTCTTCAATCTTTTTAGCATCAAAAGATACTTTTCCAATTGCTGCATGCACAATACCAGTTTTATCAACTTTAAAGTCAATCTTACCAGCTTTTACTTCTGTTACTGCTTTTGCAACGTCCATTGTTACCGTACCTGTTTTTGGGTTTGGCATTAAACCTCTTGGTCCTAAAATACGACCTAAAGGACCTAATTTACCCATAACGCTTGGCATAGTAATAATAACGTCTACATCAGTCCATCCTCCTTTAATCTTTTGAAGGTACTCATCTAATCCTACGTAATCAGCACCTGCTTCTTTAGCTTCTGCTTCTTTATCTGGAGTAACTAATGCTAAAACTTTTACATCTTTACCAGTTCCGTGAGGTAATGTTACAACTCCACGAACCATTTGATTAGCTTTACGAGGATCTACTCCTAAACGTACTGCTAAGTCAACAGACGCATCAAATTTTACGTTTGTAATCTCTTTAACTAATGCTGATGCATCTTGTAAGCTATAAACTTTAGAGCTATCTACTTTAGCACGAGCTTCTTTTTGCTTTCTAGTAATTGCCATTTCTAAATATCTTTTAAAGTTTAAGCAGGTGCATCACCTGTTACTGTTAATCCCATAGAACGAGCTGTTCCAGCAATCATTCGCATTGCAGACTCAACTTCAAAGGCATTCATATCTACCATTTTGTCTTCTGCAATTCCACGAATTTGATCCCAAGAAACGCTTGCTACTTTTTTCCTATTAGGCTCTCCTGAACCTTTCTTAATTTTGGCCGCTTCTAATAATTGTACTGCGGCTGGTGGTGTTTTTACGACAAATTCAAATGATTTGTCTGTATAAACTGTAATAACAACTGGTAATACTTTACCTTGTTTGTCCTGTGTACGAGCATTAAACTGCTTACAGAACTCCATGATGTTAACACCGGCAGCACCTAAAGCGGGTCCAACTGGTGGCGACGGATTCGCTGCACCTCCCCTAACTTGTAGTTTAACTAATTTACTTACTTCTTTTGCCATTGTTTAAGATTTAACGATGTGTTTAAATTGGAAGCTTAAACTCATCAAAATATAGGTGTAACAATTATATTTTCTCTACTTGCATATAGTTTAGTTCTAATGGAGTTTTTCTTCCGAAAATTTTGACCATTACTTCTAACTTACGCTTTTCTTCATTTACCTTTTCGACAGTTCCGTCGAATCCATTGAAAGGACCATCAATTACTTTTACAGTTTCTCCAACTGTATAAGGAATTGCGATATTTTCATCTTTAACAGAAAGTTCATCAACTTTACCTAACATTCTGTTTACTTCTGATTTACGCATTGGCACAGGGTCTCCTCCTTTTGTTTCGCCTAAAAAACCAATAACACCTGTTACTGATTTAATTACGTGAGGAACCTCTCCTGCTAAATTAGCTTCAACCATTACATAACCAGGGAAGTAAACTCTTTCTCTGTTTATTTTCTTTCCATTTCTTACTTGAATAACTTTTTCTGTAGGAACAATTACTTGATTTACAAAATCAGACAATCCATGTCGAGCAATCTCGGTCTCAATATAAGTTTTCACCTTATTTTCTTGACCTCCAATAGCTCTAACCACATACCACTTCATCACCGAATCAGCCATCATTAAAACATTTTAAAGAAGTTATCTAACCCGGTTTGAAAAACCTTATCTATCCCTGCTACAGCTAAAGCAAATACAATTGTAAATGCTGCAACTACTACAGTAGACTTCTGAGCTTCTTCACGAGAAATCCAAGTCATATTGGTATTTAATTCTTCAAAAGAATCTTTAATGTATTGTACAAAGTTACTCATATTTTATCCTTTTAACGAGTTGCGGTTTTCACCACAACTCGTTTTAGTTTTTGCACGGGTTGAGAGGCTCGAACTCCCGACACCTGGTTTTGGAGACCAGTGCTCTACCAACTGAGCTAAACCCGTATTTTAAAGGAGTCTCTCTTTTAAAAAGAGACTCCTTATACTTTATTATTAAACTATAATTAGTCTAAGATTTCAGTTACCTGACCAGCTCCTACTGTTCTACCTCCTTCACGGATAGCGAACTGTAAACCTGTGTTTAATGCGATAGGTTGGATTAAGTCAACTGTAATAGTTAAGTTATCACCTGGCATTACCATTTCAACACCTTCAGGTAAGTTAATGTTACCAGTTACGTCAGTTGTACGTACGTAGAACTGCGGACGGTAGTTATTATGAAATGGAGTATGACGTCCACCTTCTTCTTTCTTTAAGATATACACCTCAGCTTTAAACTTAGCGTGTGGAGTAATTGAACCTGGCTTACAGATTACCATTCCTCTCTTAATCATAGACTTTTCAATACCTCTTAATAAGATACCTGCGTTATCTCCAGCCTCACCTCTATCTAAGATTTGACGGAACATTTCGATACCAGTTACAGTAGAAGTTAATTTTTCATCTCCCATACCGATAATCTCTACAGGATCTCCAGTATTAACAATACCAGTTTCGATACGTCCAGTTGCTACTGTACCACGACCAGTAATAGAGAATACATCCTCGATAGGCATTAAGAAATCTTTATCAGTATCTCTTGGTGGCTCTTCGATCCAAGCATCTACAGCTTCCATTAATTCTAAAACTGTATCAACCCACTTTTGCTCTCCGTTTAATGCACCTAAAGCAGAACCAGAAATTACAGGACCATTATCTCCATCATACTCATAGAAAGATAATAAATCTCTTACTTCCATTTCTACTAACTCTAATAACTCCTCGTCATCAACCATATCAACTTTGTTTAAGAAAACAACGATACGTGGAATACCTACCTGACGACCTAATAAGATGTGCTCACGAGTTTGTGGCATTGGACCATCTGTAGCAGCTACTACTAAGATAGCACCGTCCATTTGTGCAGCACCAGTTACCATGTTCTTTACGTAATCCGCGTGACCTGGACAGTCAACGTGTGCATAGTGACGGTTAGCTGTTGCATATTCTACGTGAGAAGAGTTAATTGTAATACCTCTCTCTTTTTCTTCTGGAGCGTTATCGATTTGATCAAAAGCTCTCTGCTCAGAAAATCCAGCATCTGCTAATACTTTAGTAATTGCAGCAGTTAAAGTAGTTTTACCGTGATCTACGTGACCAATAGTACCTACGTTTAAGTGCGGTTTCGAACGATCATAAGTTCCTTTTGCCATGATTATTAATTTTAATTCTTAGTTAAATATATTTAGTGTTATTTTTAAACTCTTGTCTAATAAACTCTAAAATAGAGCCAACAACGGGATTTGAACCCGTGACCTCATCCCTACCAAGGATGCGCTCTACCAACTGAGCTATGTCGGCAACGAATTTAGAGCGGGAGACCAGGTTCGAACTGGCGACATTCAGCTTGGAAGGCTGACGCTCTACCAACTGAGCTACTCCCGCAATAAAATTTCATTAAGATAGTGGGGAGAGCAGGATTCGAACCTGCGAAGTCGTAAGACAACGGAGTTACAGTCCGTCCCATTTGGCCGCTCTGGAATCTCCCCTAAACCTTAAATAGTATTTTAATGAACTTTTATTCTTTTAGAGCCGATGGAGGGACTCGAACCCACGACCTGCTGATTACAAATCAGCTGCTCTAGCCAGCTGAGCTACATCGGCTTTTGCTATAAAAAAACAATCCGCTATTTCTAACGGACTGCAAATGTAAAAAGTAATTTTTAATTTTTAAAACTTTTTTAATTATTTTTTATCGTTTTTATGACACTAAGGCGTCCTTTGGTTTTTCTTTTGATTTTTCTTTTGATTTTTGCAACTGTCGTTTTAAAGATTCAACCGACACACTAATACCTTCTTCAAAGGTTTTATTTTGTTTCTTCACAATTAATTCACTCCCTGGAATATTAATTTTTACTTCAGTAATTTTATTTTCCTTCTCGCTCGTTTTTTGCACTTTTAAAAACACCTCTGCATCAACGATCTTATCATGAAACTTTTCTAACCCCCCTATTTTTTTCTCAATGAAATCTATTAGTTTTTGGTCTGCTGAGAAATTTACTGATTGTGTGAATACCTTCATAATTCTTCGATCTTTTAAGTTGGCTCTCTAGGATGAGCCTTGTTATACACTTTTTTTATTTGCTCCAAGCTATTGTGCGTATATACTTGGGTGGAGGCTAAACTTGAATGTCCTAGCAATTCTTTAACCGAATTTAACGACGCACCATTATTAAGTAAATGTGTAGCAAAAGCATGCCTTAATATATGAGGGCTTTTTTTAGCTTTTGTAGACACCCTACTAAAGTACAAATTTATTATCCGGTAAACAAGAGTTTCATAAATTTTAACTCCTTTTTTAGTTACAAAAAGCACCTCCATATTTACCGTCTTTAACTCTTTCTTTTTACTTAAATATTCTTCTAGAGTTTTATAAACTAACGGTAAGACTGTTACATACCTTTCTTTATTTCTCTTTCCTAAGACTTTTATTGTTTTACTTGTATAATCTATATCTTTTTCTTTAATATTTATTAACTCAATCCTTCTCATTCCTGTTGAATACAACATTTCTATAATCAACCGATCTCTCACCGATTCAAAATCAGTACCTTCTTTTATTAATTCTAAAACTTCTTTTACCTCATCTTGATCAAAAGGTGTTTGTATTTTCTTCTGATATTTTAAAGCTTTATGATTTGACAATGGATTCATTGCCACTTCTCCTATTTTTTGTAAAAACTTATAAAAGGTCTTTAAAGAGCTTACTTTTCTGTTTACACTTCTATTTGACACATCATTATTCACTAAGCTAACAATCCATGTTCGAATTTGATTGTAATGAATATTTTCTAAATCCTCCTGATCAAACTCGACCTCACAAAAATCTTTAAACGTAATTAAATCTGTTTTGTACGCTTGAATTGTATTTTTTGAATATTTTTTTTCAAATTCTAAATACTCCAAGAAAGCCTCTATTAGCATTATTTATCTTATTTATTAATTGAAGGTACAAAAAAAACCTGTATTGATATCAATACAGGTTTTTTATACATTTTAAGGATAACTACTATCCTACTTCTTCTTGAGTTCTTAATCCCTGAACGTAAGATGCTTTAATCATTTGAGCACGTTTTGCTACAGATGGCTTTGTAAACTGCTTTCTGTTACGTAATTGTTGCATCGTTTTAGTGTTGCTGAATTTACGTTTATAACGTTTTAACGCTCTATCGATATTCTCTCCTTCTTTAACTGGAATGATTAACATATTTTTGCACCTCCTTTCATTGTAGTCTCTATATATTAAAAACTGATAACACACAGTATATCAGTTAATTATATCTTTTTATTTGATTTTTGACCGCAAATATACAAAGTATTCTTTAATATCAAATTATTTTTACCTCTTTTTAGATTTAAAAATGCTCTAAATAAAAAAATCCTGCAATTGCAGGATTTTAACTTTTATCTTAGATAACAACCTATGTTGCTGGCTTGTACTCTTTTTTATCTATTATCATTTTTGCGATAATCTCTTTAAGAATTTCAGAGGTACCTCCTCCAATTGGTCCTAATCGACTATCACGTAATAAACGTGCCATTGGATATTCTTCCATATAACCATAACCTCCTAACAACTGTAAAGCTTCATAGATAACCTCATCTGCCATTTTAGTAGATAATAACTTACTCATACTTGCTTCTTTTACTACATAAATACCATCATTTAAACGTTTTGCTATAGAGTAGTTATATTCTCTACACATATCTACTCTACTAGCCATTTCCGCTACTTTATGTCGTAAGGCTTGAAATTTATCTAATGTTTTCCCGAAAGCTTCACGCTCACTCATGTATTGCACAACATAATCAACTGCATAGTCTGCACGAGCATGAGCATTAATCCCCATTATTAAACGTTCTAAAGCGAAATGCTGCATAATATAAGGAAAACCTTTCCCTTCATCTCCCATTAAATTTTCAGCAGGTATTACCACATTATCAAAAGCAATTTCTGCAGTATCAGAAGCTCTCCACCCTAACTTATCTAATTTAGTTGAAGAAATTCCTGGAGTATCTCTATCAATAATAAAAATACTCATTCCCTTATGTTTGTCTTCTGGGTCTGTTTTAGCTGCAACGACTAAGTAATCAGAGTACACTCCATTCGTTATAAATGTTTTTGATCCATTAATCACATAAGTATCTCCTTTTTTTATTGCTGTTGTACGCATTCCTGCAACATCACTTCCCCCAAAAGGTTCTGTAATACATAAACACCCTATTTTATCTCCTTCGATACTTGGTGTTAAATATTCTTTTTTAATTCGATCGTCTCCTTCTTTATTTACATGTGTCATTGCTAAATAAGCATGTGCCCACATATTAGCTGCAAAACCTCCTGAATTTATTTTTTGTAACTCTTCTAAAAAGATAACAGTATAAAAAAGGTCTAAACCTAATCCTCCATATTCTTCTGGTTGATTTAAACCAAAGTATCCCATTTCACCGAATTTCTTCCAGATAAAACGCTCTACCGTGCCTTCTTTCTCCCATTTATTTATATGAGGAACGACCTCTTTTTGTAAAAAATCTTTAAAACTCTGACGAAAGGCTTCGTGCTCTTCGGTAAAGTACATACTATTCATAGTGGCTTGTTTATTAAATTTTGTTGCTTGTTTATTTTGCCTCCAAATATAAGATTATTCTCTCGTATTTATTTAGTGGAAAATCTTTAATGTTTCTTAATTCTGATATATCTTGGAGTTCTGCTACTTCATCTCGGTATTCAAAAATATTTTTACATAGCTGATAATCGATATATGGGTTTTTCAATACTTCTTTAAATTTCGCCGTATTTACATTTACTTTTTTAATTGTTGGTTTTTCTACTATAGCGAAAGTTTGTAGAACTCTATTTGCTGTTTCTTTATCTAAACCCCATACTTCATATAATTGCTCAGGAAGTAAATACCCTTGTAACTTACCTCTATATTTTACGATTCGAGAAGACAACACTTCTCCTATTCCACTTACAAATTCAAAGTCTTTTTGAGTAGCCTTGTTTATATCCGAGGTACTCAGAGTTGGTTTTAGGTATGTTGATTTTTTATTTTCAGCTTTATAATCACTTTTCAACCTTGCTTCTAATAACGTTTTAGTTTTTCTTTTATTTCTAGCGTTTACCCAATCTGGAAATTTAAAATATGGAGCTACCTTATCTAATAAGCTATCAGACACTTTTGTTACTTGTTTAAAATCTTTAACAGAATTGATCCACTTGTTTTGTTTTCTGTAATTATGTAATCTATCAATTTCTTCAAGTGACATTCCTAGTTGATAACCTTTAAAATCAGTTATATAATTTGGGTTGAATGGATACAGCTTTGGTTTTCTTTTATCCAGTTCTATTCTTTTTAAACTATCAATTTTATTCTGAAAAGCTATCAACTCCTTCTTATTTATATCCTGTGTTTCTTCCGAAGAAAAATCGACATAAACATATATTAATTGTAAAGTAATTATTATAAACAGTAAAAAGAAAACCCCATTTCGTTGGTGTTTATTATACCAGAAATGGGGTTTAAATATTTTCATTCGTTTTATTTCTTATTCTTCTACTGCTTCTTTCTTAAGGTTAATAGCATCTATATATCTTTTCAGCTGTTTTTTAACTACAGGCATTAACAAATATAAACCTACCATGTTAGGGAACACCATTGCAAAAATCATTGCGTCAGAGAAATCCCATATAGACTTCATACTAGCCGCAGCTCCGATCACCACAAAAGTTAAAAATAAAAATTTATATGTTAAATCGGCTTTTTTACCTCTACCGAATAAAAACTTCCAAGATTGTAATCCGTAATAAGACCAAGAAATCATTGTAGACACAGCAAATAGCACTACTGCTACAGTTAAAAACAAATTTGAGTAAGGAATGTAAGCTGCAAATGCTTTAGAAGTAATTCCTGCCCCTTCGTAAGAAACTCCGTCAATAAGTACAGAACCAGCACCGTCACCACCATATTGAAAAATTGTAGCTCCTGACGCATCTCCTCCAAAATTAAAAATAATAATAACTAAAGCCGTCATTGTACATATTAATACAGTATCAATAAATGGCTCTAACAATGCTACTAAACCTTCAGAAGCTGAATATTTTGTTTTTACTGCTGAGTGCGCTATTGAAGCTGAACCTGCTCCTGCTTCGTTTGAGAAAGCTGCTCTTTTAAAACCTACCAATAAAACACCTATAACACCACCTACACCAATTGCTGTTGGATTAAAAGCTTCTGTTACAATTAAAGATATAGCATCGTCTATTAAAGAAAAGTTAACTCCTAAAATATATAAACAAGCTAATAAATATAACACTGCCATAAAAGGAACTACTTTTTCAGTTACGGAAGCAATTCTTTTGATACCTCCTATAATTATAACACCTACTAAAATGGCTAATACTATACCTATGATAGCTCCTGCTGCTGTACTCTCTAAACCTAACAACTCCTTAATCACTATTGTTGCTTGGTTAGACTGAGCAGCATTACCTCCACCAAAAGAACCTCCAATACAGAAAACAGCAAATGCTCCTGCTGCAATTTTACCTAGAGTCGCAAAACCTTTTTCTTTTAATCCTTTTGATAAATAATACATAGGTCCTCCGTAGACTGTTCCATCTTCACCCACATCACGATAATGCACTCCTAATGTACATTCAACAAATTTTGTAGACATCCCTAGTAAACCACAGATTATCATCCAAAATGTTGCTCCTGGGCCACCTAGAGCAATTGCCAACGCCACTCCTGCAATATTACCATTCCCTACTGTACCAGAAACTGCTGTTGCCAACGCCTGAAAGTGTGAAACTTCTCCTTCATGGCTTTCATCTCTAATAGTATCTTTAATATCTCCATCAATTTCTAAATCACTATGTAAGCTTTCTATATTTTCTATATGCTCTTCAATATCATCAATCTCATTCATATCTACTCCTTGAGCTATCCCATCTTCTCCATATAGCAATTGAGCTCCATGCTTTTCAATATCTTCATATTTTCCTCTTACAACATTAATCGCAGTAAAGAAATGGCGGATATTAGGAAATCCAAAATAGAGCGTAAAAAAAGCGGCGCTAGCCACTAACAAAATCAATACAAAAGGGGTTTCAAATACCTGAAAGAAAATTACACTACTAAAAAAATCAGAAATAGGTTTAAAAGCTTCGTCTATTTGTTGATCTAAACCTTTTTCCTGTGCAAATGTTAACATCGGCGTTATTGAAAACAGCAATGCAAGTAGTTTTTTGTTCATAATATGTATTTGATTTTTGAATTAGTAGCCCGCAATATCATAAAAAAATGTACTTACAACAAGTTTTCGTTGTTAAATATAGTTTTTACGTTAGTTTTTCTTTAAATTTTTGTAAATCTTCTTGAAATGATTTCGGAGCTAACCCTAAATATTGCTCAGTTTTTGCTAAATCAAACCCTGTTATCGCTGGGCGTTTAGCTCTTTGATTTAGTTCTTTAGTAGAAATTGGTTTTATCAAGCTTTTATCTAGCATAAAAACTTCTGCTATTTGTTGTGCTATTTCATAAATACTCAACATTTTTTTTGAGGAAATATTAAAAACTCCCAATGCTTTTTTATCTATTGACAATTTACATGCCAGTGCCAAATCTTCAACATAAGTTGGCATACGAAACTGATCATCTACTATCGTAATTTCTTTCCTATCTTCCAACATTTTCTTCACCCACAATACTATATTGCTACGTGACATATTGTATACTTTTCCATACACTAATATGGTACGTAAAATAGTATAATCTATCTTAGACTTGATTAAGGTTTCTTCTGATCTCAACTTAGAGAGTCCATAATAACTTAACGGATTTGGTTTATCAGTCTCTTTGTATGGACCATCCTTTCCATCAAAAATAAAATCAGTTGAAATATGGATTAAATGTGCATTATTTTCTTCAGAATAGTTTTTAAGATATTGAACTACACCTATATTTAGTTTATCACAAGCTTCTTTATTTATTTCACATTCATCAACATTAGTCATTGCTGCTGTATTTACAATAACATCTGGTTTATATTCAGACAGTTTTCTGTAGAGCAAAGCTTCGCCTGTAATATCAATTGAAACATAATCGAAGTCGTTTCTTCCACTTCTGTTCTTTCCTCTAGAAAAACCTATTACCTGATAATCTTCTTTTAATAAAAGGTTTACTAAAGTTTGCCCAAGTAAACCATTACTACCAGTTATTACAACTTTCTTCATTAAAAAATCCTTCTTAGTGTTTCTATTTGTTCAGGTCGACCTAATACAATTAAATTCCCTCCTGCTTCTAACTTCACAGAAGCCTCTGGGTTGATGATGTAATCTTTACCTGGAGTGCGATAGCCTATTACTGTACATCCTGTTTTTTTTCGTAAGTCCAAATCTAAAATTGTTCTATCAAGGTATTTTTCAGGCAGACCATTAATAGCAACTTCTTCTAAATTCGCAGTCGTTTCTCCTTCAATAGTCAATCTATCAACAAATTCAATAACATCTGGGGTAACCACTAAAGACGCCATGTGTGAACCTCCTAATTTATCAGGCATTATCACATTATCTGCTCCAGCTATTTTTAGTTTACTATACGAAGTTTCTTTTGATGCTCTACTAATTACTTTACAGTTTTTATTCAACTGTTTTGCCGTTAATACTACAAACAAATTATCAGCATCAGAAGGTAAAGCGGTTATTAAATTTTTAGCTTTCATAATACCAGCTCTTAATAAAGTTTCATCGAGCGTTGCATCGCCTTGAATAGTTAACACTCCTTTCTCATCTAATTGCCTGACTATTTCATCGAACTTTTCAACTATGACAACTTGCTTTTTGTAATTCTTTAATTTTGAAATAGCTTGTTTACCGTTTCTTCCATAACCACACACGATAGTATGCCCTTTTAATTGTTCTATTTTTTTTTGCACTTTTTTTACTTTTAGTTGATGGAAAAATTGTCCACTAATTAAATACTCTGAAAATGAAGAAACCGCATAACCAAAAATAAACAAGCTGGATATTATTAATCCGATGGTAAACAATTTTTCTCCTGTCCCAAATGGATGCACTTCTCCGAAACCAATAGTACTAATAGTTATAATTGTCATATATAAAGCATCTATTAGAGAATAGCCAAAAAACACTATATAACCTAACACTCCTACTGAAACAATCAATACAGAATAAGTTATAGCTTTATATAATCTTGACTTAAATATGGTGTTTATCATAAATCAAAAACAGAAGTTCTTTTAGTATAAATCATATCTTTTAACCTCAGTAGAAAGGCCATAGTTAAGTACAGCCCAAAAGACAAACCAACTGTTACAAATGATATGTATATAAAAAACAAACGTACATTAGTCGCTCGCATACCTAAACGGTCTGCAAACCTAGAAGACACATTAAAACCATGTCGTTCAAAAAAATGTCGTACGGAATGGATAAATTTCATTACACTATTTTTTTCAAGATATAAAAATTCTCGTTTAAAATTAAATCTTTTTCTAACTTCACCTCATTATTATATTTTTTTGAAAGACTAAAGTAGTCTTGATGATTTGCCAATATATAGTTTTTGCTTCCGCTATAAAAACCATCTTCAATCGTCTGCCAATCCGATGCTTCGGTTTTCACCATTTCTTTATTACAAAAGTCAAGTAACTTTTTAAAACCCTCAGATTTTTTTAAGCCTTTTTGAAAAGAAGCACTACCTATATAATCTCCTTTTTCTTGGATTCTTGAAAAAAACTCAAAAAGTTTCTCAGTATCCTTTCTCGATAAAAAAAACAGTACTCCTTCTATTAAAACAAATGAGGTTTTATTTTTTTTAATCGACTTGATCGTTTTTAACAATGTTTCTGCATAATCCTTACTAAAGTCAACCCCAAGAAAATGAATTGTTCTTTCAGGTAGCTTACTCATCTTTATAAACTCTTGTATCTTGCTTTGTTTATAATTGATTATCTCCTCTTTATCAATTTCTATATTAATTATATTTTCATCTAATAAAAAAGGATACATACTAAAACCACACCCGAAATTAATAACTACACCAGGCTTTAACCTTTCAATCTCCTCTAAAAAGAATCGATTTCTTAAACAATGTGCCGAAACTTCTTCTACACAAACTTGATTAAGATACTTTTCCACTAAGGCATCTGTCCGAGAGTTATTCCAAAGTTGCGCATAAACATCCTTACTCAAGACTTTATTCAAAGACCTGAATGTTGATGTAACAAATGCTGTTTCGTGTATTTCTATACCTAGACTACTCATTAACACGCAAGATACTATTTTCAGTTTATTTGTTAACAATCCCTACTTCAAAATAAATTTGGTTTTGGTAACTTTGCTGTTTTTGGTAAAATCCTCACTTTGAAAGAACAAGAATACATAGAAGTTTACGGAGCCCGTGCTCACAATTTAAAAAATATTGATGTTAAAATCCCTCGTGAAAAACTCGTTGTGATTACTGGTTTGAGTGGAAGTGGAAAGTCTTCGTTAGCATTTGACACAATTTACGCTGAAGGACAACGTCGCTATATTGAAACATTTTCTGCCTACGCACGTCAGTTTTTAGGTGGATTAGAGCGTCCTGATGTTGATAAAATTGATGGACTTTCGCCTGTAATTTCTATTGAACAAAAAACAACGAATAAAAGCCCACGTTCCACTGTAGGAACTATTACCGAAATCTACGACTTTCTCCGTTTGTTATTTTCTCGCGCGGCTGATGCTTACTCATACAATACAGGTGAAAAAATGGTAAGCTATTCCGACGAACAAATCAAAAACTTAATTTTAAAAGATTTTAACGGGAAACGTATTGCTATTCTTGCCCCTATAATCAAATCGAGGAAAGGACACTACCGTGAATTGTTCGAACAAATTTCTAAACAAGGATTTGTTCGCGTTCGTGTAGACGGCAAAATTCGTGAAATTGAAAAAGGCATGAAACTCGACCGTTATAAAACTCACGATATTGAAGTGGTTATAGATCGTTTAGTTGTGAATGACGCTGCTGAAAAACGCTTAGAAGAAACTATTAAAACCGCTTTGTATACTGGTGATAATATTTTAATGGTTATTGATGTTGATGATGAAAAACCTCGTTATTTCAGTCGTGAATTGATGTGTCCAACTTCAGGAATCGCTTATCCAAATCCTGAACCAAACACCTTTTCATTTAACTCACCAAAAGGTGCATGTTCTCACTGTAACGGATTAGGAATTACTAATGAAATTAATAATCAAAAAGTTATTCCAGACGATAGTATTTCAATTAAAAATGGAGGAATTGTTCCTTTAGGAGAGCAAAAAAATAGTTGGATTTTTAAACAACTACAAACTATTGCTGAACGTTATAGTTTCAAATTAACTGATTCAATAAGAAGTATTCCTAAAGAAGCCATGGAGATTATTCTTCACGGCGGAAAAGAAAAATTTGAAATACAATCCAAAACTGCTGGAGTTACTAGAAATTATGAAATTGATTTTGAAGGAATTATTGCCTTTATTGAAAATCAATATAAAAATTCAGAAAGCACTTCTATCAAACGCTGGGCTAAAGGTTTTATGGATGAAGTTTCCTGCTCAGTTTGTGACGGAAAACGGTTAAAAAAAGAAGCTCTTCATTTTAAAATCACTGATAAAAACATTAGTGACTTAGCTCAAATGGATGTTTTGGAGTTAGCTATCTGGTTTCAAGAAGTCGATACAAAATTATCAGAAAAACAATTAACTATTGCTACTGAAATTTTAAAAGAGATCCGTACTCGTATTCAGTTCTTACTGGATGTTGGATTAGATTACCTCACATTAGACCGTACTTCTAAATCACTATCTGGTGGTGAAGCTCAACGTATTCGTTTAGCAACACAAATAGGTTCACAACTTGTAGGTGTTTTATATATTTTAGATGAGCCAAGTATTGGCTTACATCAGCGTGATAATCAAAAATTAATTGACTCTTTAATTAAACTTCGTGATGTTGGTAATTCTGTTTTAGTTGTTGAGCACGACGAAGATATGATCAAAAACGCCGATTTTGTTTTAGATATCGGTCCAGGCGCAGGTCGTCATGGTGGAGAAATTGTTAGCGAGGGTAATTTTGATGATTTAAAAAGTCACAATACACTTACTGCTGATTATTTATCTAGAAGAAAAGAAATTGAAGTTCCCCAAAAACGCCGTGTAGGAAATGGAAAAACAATTTCTTTAAAAGGAGCTTCAGGGAATAATTTAAAAAATGTTTCCGTTGAATTTCCTTTAGGGAAAATGATTTGCGTTACAGGAGTTTCTGGTAGTGGAAAATCTACTTTAATTAACGAAACCCTCTACCCTATTTTAAACGCGCATATTTATCGTGGAGTAAAAAAGCCGATGCCTTATAAAAAAATTGAGGGCTTAGAGCATGTTGATAAAGTTATTGATATTGATCAGTCTCCTATTGGCAGAACTCCACGCTCCAATCCTGCTACTTACACTGGAGTGTTTAGTGAAATACGTAGTTTATTTGCAAAAACTCCAGAAGCATCGATTCGAGGTTACAAACCTGGTCGTTTTAGCTTTAATGTAAAAGGAGGACGTTGTGAAACCTGCCAAGGCGGTGGTGTTCGTGTTATTGAAATGAATTTTTTACCCGATGTTCATGTAGAATGTGAAACCTGCCAAGGAAAACGTTTTAACCGAGAAACATTAGAGATTCGTTATAAAGGAAAGTCTATTTCAGACATTTTAGAAATGACGATTAACGAAGCTACAGCCTTTTTTGAACATATTCCTAAAATATATAGAAAATTAAAAACAATTAAAGATGTTGGTTTAGGGTATATCACTCTTGGTCAACAATCCACTACACTATCAGGTGGTGAAGCGCAACGTATTAAATTAGCGTCCGAATTATCAAAAAGAGACACTGGTAATACGTTTTATATTCTTGATGAACCAACTACAGGATTGCATTTTGAAGACATTCGTGTTTTAATGGATGTTTTAAATAAATTAGCTGATAAAGGAAATACTGTATTAATTATTGAGCATAACTTGGATGTTATTAAACTTGCCGATTATATTATTGATATTGGTATGGAAGGTGGTAAAAAAGGTGGTAAATTACTAACTTCTGGAACTCCTGAAGAAGTTTCTAAACACAAAAAAAGCTACACAGCGAAATTCCTAAAAAAAGAGTTAAAAAAGTAAGATTACAATATTTCTCACACACATACAACTTATTTTTTATATATTTTTTTTGATTTTAAATTAATTTATATAAATTTATGAGCTGGTTTTTTGAAAAAAGAATCAATTAAATAGTATTCCCCCCGAAATTATTTAAACATGAGAAAAGAAAAACAATCTGCTTTATTAGCAGATAATTGCCCACTTATTTGCGAAACGTACAAGAACATAATATCTAAAATAGCTAGGCTAAATCCTAATTTTAACTTTAACACGGACATTACCTACAATTGTAATGGAGCTTATGATATTATAAAAAAGACAATTGAAAAAGAAACTTCTCTCAACTTTGTTGTTTTAGACTTAAAACTTTCTCCTGCTAAGAGTAGAAAAATATTATCTGGGGAAGATCTAGGACTTTTAATAAGAAAGTTACTTCCAAACACAAAGCTGATTGTTTCAACTGATTGTAATGACAATTACAGAATCCACAATATTTTTAAAAGCTTAAACCCTGAAGGTTTTCTTGTTAAAAGTGATTTAACTTCAAAAGAGTTAAAAAACGCTATAAAAAATGTAACAAACAACATTCCTTATTATAGCAAAACTGTCTTAAGCCTTTTAAGAAAAGAAGTTTCCAACAACTTTTCCATTGATTCGATAGATCGACAAATTCTATACGAACTTTCATTAGGCTCTAAAATGAAAGATATGCCTAATTTTATACCTCTTTCTGCAGCTAGCATTGAAAAACGTAAACGACATTTAAAAAAAGTTTTCAATGTTAAAGCTAAAGGAGACAGAGAGTTAATATTAATAGCCAAAGAAAAGGGCTTCATTTAAAAAAACAACAATTACGGTTTTCCCTTACTTTTTTTATGGTTTTTTATATGAAAAAATAATTATCAAAATATAGCTTTGGGAAAACAGAAAATAGCTATCCTTAAAACCTTTTTACTTTTGAAAGACACATTAATTAATTTAGTACAAAATTTACTTAAGAAAAATAGTATTTCTTTTGACAAAGAAGAATTGGATTTTCAAATTCAGAGTCACCCTTCTTACCCTAGTTTGCATGCAATTACTGGAGTGTTAGATCATTTTAATATTGAAAATGTAGCAGCTGACGTTCCTGTTAATTCAGAAACACTTTTGCAACTCCCTCAATGTTTTATCGCGCAAATTAATGGCGACCATGGTCAAGATTTAATTGTAGCAGAAAGAAAAAAAATGGATTACATAATTTATGATTCTGAAAACGAGAAAACAAAGTTATCAGAAAATGAATTTCTAAATAAGTTTACTGGAATTATTGTAGCTGTTGAAAAAACAGAAGATTATCAAACAGCCAAAAACAACTCTAAACTAGTAAAAACTATCGGTTTTTCTCTTCTTAGTGTTTTTGCGTTATTTTTTGTTTTTAATAATTCAACTTCATGGTATAATACTTTTTATTTTCTGTTATCAATAACAGGGGTTGTTATTAGTATTGCCATTATAAAACAAGAGCTTGGATTAAAAACCTCTATAGGTGATGCTTTTTGTTCTGGAGCTGATGACAAAAAAGATTGTGATGCTGTATTAACCTCTAAAGGTGCTGAAATTTTAAAAGGATATAAATTAAGTGACTTTAGTATGCTTTATTTTATGGGATTATCTCTTTTAACTTTTGCTCAAATTTCTAATCCTGTAATTTCATATACTATTAGTTTACTTGCTATACCTATTACGTTATATTCTTTATATTATCAGTATGCAATAGTAAAAAAATGGTGCCTTTTATGTTTAAGTATAGTTGGAGTACTTTGGCTACAAGCATTAGCTCCAGTATTGACAAATAATTACATTAACACCTTTATACTTACTGACTTTGTTACTTTAGGCTTAGTTGCTTCTTTTACGTGGTTAGCTTGGAATTATATTAAACCTCTGTTCACTGAAGTTCAGGAGCTTAAAAAAGAAAAGATAGCTAGTGTAAAGTTTAAAAGAAACTACGCTCTATTTGATAGCTTATTGCAAAAGTCACCTCAACTTAACACTCAGTTAACTGACAGTAAAGAAATTATTTTTGGAAACCACAACTCTAACCTTGAACTAACAATAGTTACAAATCCTTTTTGCGGACACTGTAAACCGGTTCATACTCATGTTGATGAAATTCTTAGAAGGTATCATAACAATGTAAAAATTAAAGTACGCTTTAATGTGAATGTAGAAGATAAAGATAGTGATGTTGTTAAAATTACTAGTAGACTTCTAGAGGTTTATAATACCAAAGGAGAAAAAGAATGTCTCCTAGCTATGGATGCTATTTATGAGGGACAAAAACCTACTGCTTGGTTAAAAAAATGGGGAGAGTGTTCCTACAAAGAAGTTTACACTTCAGAGCTTGAAAAAGAAAAAGATTGGTGTACAGAAAATGCTATCAACTTTACGCCAGAAATATTAATTAACGGAAAATCATTTCCTAAAGAATACAATAGAACAGATTTAATCTTATTTATTGAGGATTTAGAAGAAAATTTAGAAACTTCTAATGTTTCATTGAAAACAGCATAAAGACAAAGCCCCAAAAAGGGGCTTTGCGTTTTGAACAAAATTCTCTCGCGAAGAATAGACACATTGGTGAGTGTCTTTAAATGTTCGCCGCAAAAGTAACCTTAATATTTTAATTATGAAAAAACAAATTCTAAATTTAGGTAAAGCTTTAAAAAAAGCGGAACAAGCTCAAATTAACGGAGGTAAAGTACAATGTATTACTCCCTGGAGTAATGGAGAATGTACTGAATATGGTTTACAATGTGCTGAACCAAAGTGTAGATTAACTTTATTTCCTTAATAGTAGATAATTATTATGAGAAAATCAATTTTAAACTTAGGTAAAGTTTTAAATAAGGCGGAACAAAAGCAGGTTAATGGAGGAGCTGCTAGGTTTTGTCAATGTGATCGTGAATGTGGTAGCGGACATCACTGCTGTAGCTATAGATGTTATGCTATTGATGCCTCTAACTACCCAACAGGAAATTGTCCTCCCCTTTTATGTCCTATAGATATAGAATAACTATTTATAAAAAAGGACACTTATTCAGTTGGTATCTGAAAAAAAAGATTATAAATAAAATAAATGTCTTATTTAAGACTATTAACTAAACAATAATAATTCAATTATGAAAAAATCAATTTCAAACTTAGGTAAAGTTTTACATAAAGCGGAACAAATCCATATTAATGGAGGTAGAAAACAATGTGATAAAAACAGAGACGGTGTATGTGAAGACCACGGGAGACACTGTGCAGAATTTTATTGTAGTTTTATTCTATAACAAAAAAAATCATGAAAAAATCAATTTTAAGCTTAGGTAAACCCCTTAATAAAAGAGAACAAAAGTTAATTAATGGTGGTGGGGCTGTCGGGTTTTGTGACATGAATGGTAACTGCCCTTCTGGTCAGTTTTGTGAAGGAATATATTGTTACACTAATGATACTGGTGGAGGCGGAGGTGGAAATAACAACAACTGTACTCATCCTTGGGAATTTTGTCCTGATGGAAGTATCAGTTGTACAGGATGTTAAACTAAAAAACAAAAACATGAAAAAATCAATTTTAAATCTAGGAAAAACTTTAAATAAAACAGAACAAACTCAGATTAGCGGAGGTAGTGAAATCGTAGGTTTATGTGATTTTAGAGGAAACTGCCCTAGAGGAAGCTATTGTGCTGATGGTTATGTTTGTCTAAGAGGTTAACACATATAAGTAGGGTATTGCTAGCAATACTCTACTATTAAAAAATAAACATCAAATATAAACACTCATAAAACCTAAATATAATGAAAAAGCAAATTCTAAACCTAGGAAGGGTTTTAAACAGGCCGGACCAAAAAAAAATTAGTGGAGGGCAACCGTTACCAAACCCTGATTGTAAGTGTTTTTGTTATAGCAATTCAATAAGGCACACAACCAACTGTCAATCATTATGTCCAGATGGAGACATACCAGGTGTTTATGAAGGGACTCCGGCTTCTTGTTTTAGAGACTTTCCTTTATAATAATGGTTTTCCAAAAAAATTACGTACATCAAAATTTTATATAATGAAAAAAATAATTTTAAACTTAGGTAAACCTTTAAACAAAACAGAACAGAAGCTAGTTAATGGAGGAAAAGAAATTCCTGGTGGATGTAGAACAGATAAAGGATATTATTGGCATCCATTAGAAAGATGTTGTTGGACAGATCAATATAATTGCTGTTACGGAACCCCTGAATGCCCTGCTCCTTATCTATAACCTTAAAATAACTATTTTATGAAAAAATCAATTTCAAACTTAGGTGAAATTTTAAATAAAGATGAACTAAAATCAATTAACGGTTCAGTTATTATTGCCTGCTATACTCATTCTGAGTGTCCACGCAATATGGGGTGCTGTAAAAAACCCCCTTATATTGGACTTTGTATGGAAGGAGAAGATTATAGAAGAATCTGTAATAATTAATAAACAAAACAGGTAAAAGGGCAGTATCCCTCTTACCTGTTTCATATCTAAGCTTAACTTGAAAAAATTCCCAAACTACAAACAAACTGAAGCAAAAGATTGCGGACCAACTTGTATAAAAATCATAGCTAAGCACTATGGTAAAACTATTAACACACAACAACTAAGAAGTCTTAGTGAAACCACTCGAGAAGGTAGTAGTCTACTCGGTTTAAGCGAAGCTGTAGAGTCTATAGGTTTTAAATCTTTAGGTATAAAATTAGCTTTCAGTAAACTTAAAGAAGCTCCTTTTCCTTGTATTGTTCATTGGAACAAAAACCATTATGTGGTTCTTTATAAAATAAAAAAGGATACAGTTTATATTTCTGATCCTGCTCATGGACTCATTACTTTTACCAAAGAGGAGTTTATTCAACACTGGATTGGAAACAACGCTGATGAAAACACAGAAGAGGGAATCGCTCTACTAGTCGAGCCAACTCCTAAGTTTTATCAGGAAGACTTTGAAGAAGACGAAAAGTTTGGCTTTTCATTTATCTTCAAATATTTATATAAATATAAAAAGTTTATTATTCAATTAATTATAGGACTTTTAGCAGGAAGTTTACTACAATTAATATTACCATTCTTAACTCAAAGTGTAGTTGATGTAGGTATTAAAAATCAGGATTTAAACTTTGTATATCTAATTTTATTTGCTCAATTATTTTTATTCGTAGGAAAAGCTTCCTTAGAAATTATTCGAAGTTGGATTTTACTTCACCTAAGTACTCGCATTAACATATCTTTAATTTCTGACTTTTTCATCAAGTTAATGAAATTACCTATCTCCTATTTTGATGTGAGAATGACAGGTGATTTACTACAAAGAATTAACGATCATAAACGTATCGAGCGAATCTTAACCACATCGTCTTTAACTGTTTTATTCTCTTTTTTCAATCTGATTATTTTTAGTTTAGTATTAGGGTATTACAGTATACAAATATTTGGAGTCTTTGTATTAGGAAGTGTTCTGTATTTTGGATGGGTATTGTTTTTCTTTAAAAAACGAAAGGAATTAGATTACAAACGTTTTTCGCAAGTAAGCCAGGAACAAAGTAAAGTTATTGAACTTATTAACGGAATGCAAGAAATTAAGCTCCACAATGCTGAAAGACGCATGCGTTGGAATTGGGAATATGTACAAGCTCGTTTATTTAAAGTAGCTACCAAAAGTCTTGCTTTAGAACAAACACAAAGCGTAGGTTCAAATTTCATTAATGAACTTAAAAACATGTTTATCACCATTCTATCTGCAAAGCTAGTTATTGATGGTCAAATCACTCTGGGGATGATGATGGCAATTAGCTATATAGTTGGTCAATTAAACGGGCCAATTACACAACTAATTAATTTTATGAGAGATATACAAGATGCACAAATCTCTATAGATAGACTAGGTGAAATACACAACATGGAAGATGAAGAAAAACCTAGTGATGAAAAAGTAACTACAATCCCAGATAACGCATCTATAAGACTAAGTAATATTTCATTCAGATACACTGGTGGTTTAGAACCTGTTTTAAAAGATTTATCCCTTGAAATTCCTGCAAATAAAACAACGGCAATAGTAGGCGTTAGTGGAAGTGGTAAAACTACTTTAATGAAGTTATTACTCGGGTTCTACCAGGTTGATCAAGGTGATATTATGATTGACAACTTCAACTTAAAAAATGTTTCACAAAAAGAGTGGCGAAGAAACTGTGGGGTTGTGATGCAAGAAGGGTATATTTTTAATGATTCTATAGCTAAAAACATAGCCGTAGGAGAAGATTATGTTGATAAAGAAAAATTAGCTCACGCAATTGATGTAGCCAATATTGGAGATTATATAGAAGGCTTACCTTTAGGGTATAACACGAAAATTGGTAGTGAAGGAAACGGGTTAAGTACAGGTCAAAAACAACGATTATTAATTGCCAGATCTGTTTACAAAAACCCGAAGTTCTTATTCTTTGACGAAGCGACTAGTGCTTTAGATGCTAATAATGAAAAGGTAATTATGGGTAAGCTTAATGAATTTTTTGCAGACAAAACAGCAGTTGTTATAGCACACCGGTTAAGTACTGTAAAAAATGCACATCAAATAGTTGTACTTGAAAAAGGAAAAATTATAGAAAAAGGAAGTCATGAAGAACTAATCAACCTAAAAGGAAGTTATTATCATCTAGTTAAAAACCAACTAGACTTAGGTAAATAAAATATTCTCTCGCGAAGAATAGACACAAACCTTGAGTGTCTTTAAACGATTCAAGGATTTTATCAAATTAAAATTATTTTAAAATGAAAAAATCAATTTTAAACTTAGGAAAAGCGTTAAAAAAAGCTGATCAAAAATTAATTAATGGAGGGTTAGGCTCATGTTGTAATACCATAACATATGAAGATGGATACCAATACAGATCTTGTGGAAAAACTAAAAAACAAGCTTTAGAAGTTTTGGGAGATAGTTATGATAACTTAGGAGGTAGTGGACCAGCTACAGTTACACATTGGTGCTGTAGTAGTTGTTAATTTAAACTAACCCAAACGGATATCATTTCCGTTTGGGTATAACTTGTAATTTTATCACAACATGAAAATATATATAGTTCTTTTGTTTCTGTTTTTATTAACTTCTTGCCAAGATCTACCGAAGAAAAAAAAACATGTAAAAAAAGGTTTGGTTACTTTGATTATAAAAAACAATAATCAAGTTAAAACCAATATTGGTTCTGGCATAAATAAAGACTTTGATAGAGTAAATATTAATACAAATAAAATTACAGATACCATAACACTTGAAACTAATAGCTATTTAAAATTGTATATAAAAAACAATAACTTTTTTAATAGTGTGTTATGTAAAAAAACAGACACCCTATTAATAAACATAAAGAAAACATCTACAAGTTTATTTTTTATTAATAGAGAATTAAAGAGATATGACAGTATACCTCTTAACAACCTATACAAAACCAACCTAAAACATATAATATTAAAACACAATAAACTTTTTAAAAAATTTATTCAGGTTAATAAATCTTCCAATAAGTTTATCCCTAAAAAAAACATCATCAAGTCTAACCGAAATAGCTTCAGAGAATTAGACTCTTTAGAGTATAATAAACTTAGAATTAAAAAAAAGGTTCTAAACAAACTGTATAAGAACAACCTTATAAGTAATATTAATCATGTTTATCATACATCTCAGGTAGATTTCAACTATTTTAGGTCACTTATTAGAAGCTATAAATTTAGTCTAGATAATTTCTATTTAAAAAAAATCATGAACTTGTATTTTAATAGCGAGTTAATATTTAACGACCCCTTTATTTCATATGGTTATATGAACATTTTCATTACTGATATTGTTCTGATTGAGGATAATTCTAAAATAAACATTGACTATCAAAAGGCTTATAAACTTTTACCATCTTTATTAAAAGGTGAAAATTTAAAACTCTTTAGGGAGTTTTGCTTACACCAAATTGCCAAATCGGATAACAATTTAGCAAATTATTATTTTAACAAATATAAAGATTCATATAATGATACTTTGTTTATCAAAGTATATGCTAATAAATATTTAATAAATGAAAAAAGAAAAGCTTTAGCCTCTAACAAAGTAGAGTTAGTCGATTCAGATTCAAAAAACATAACTTTAGATGAAGTAATAAAAAATTACAAAGACAAAACTATTTATATTGATTTTTGGGCTAGTTGGTGTACCCCTTGTAGAAATGAAATGTCTAAGTCAAAAACATTAATCAATGAATTTAAAAATGTTGTATTCATTTACATATCTATCGATTCTGATAAAAATGAATGGATGAATGCTTCTGAAGAAGAAAAAATTGAGAAAAACAACAATTTTCTTGCAATCAACTACCCATCTTCCTCATTTTATAAGAAACTCGAATTACAAACTATTCCAAGGTATTTAATTTATTCTAAAGGAAAATTAGTAAATGAAAATGCACCAAGACCTAGTTCTGAAAAAACAAAAAAACTATTAAACTTTTATTTAAATTAAATTCTTCTCTCGCGAAGAATAGATACAAACCTTGAGTGTCTTTAAACTGTTCAAGGATTTTATCAAATTTTAAATTATGAAAAAATCAATTTCTAACTTAGGTAAAACTTTAAACAAAGTTGAACAACAACAAGTACAAGGAGGTATAGTATTGAATCGTTGTCTTTCTGGTACCTGCTATTCAAATAACTGGGTCTCAAGTGACACTCATGAAGACGCCGTATGTGCCGTATTATTTGGTTACGGAGAATACTGTAGAGGTACAATAAATAATGGTAAATGTTGTATCAATTAAAATTTATAAACATTATGAAAAAATCAATTTTAAACTTAGGAAAAAAACTAAACAAAACTGAACAAAAACTAGTTAATGGAGGAAAAGTAATTGGCTTCCCTTGCTCAAGCAACTTTTTTTGCACCTTAGATTGTCAAGAAGGTGATGCTTGCGCTGTGCCGAATGGTATGGGAGGAGCTAATAGAGGTATTATAAAAAATGGACAATGTTGTCCTGCTTAATCTTTTAAATAAATAATTATGAAAAAATCAATATTAAACTTAGGTAAAAACTTAAGTAAAGTAGAACAAAAATTAATCAACGGAGGAGATGAATCATGCCCTCCAATTAACTGTTACTACGGAGACACCCCTCCAACAATGGGGGCTAGTCATTGCGGAACTTGTCAAGATTACCACAACCTTTTACCAATATGTCAAAGTAGAGTTTTAATCAGTTATGAATGCTTTCCTAGATAAAAAGTTCTAAAACTAGCATCATAAAAATATTTCGCGAAGAATAGACACAAACCTTGAGTGTCTTTAAAATGTTCAAGGGTTTTTATCAAATTTTAATTAATTTAAAATGAAAAAATCAATTTTAAATCTAGGTAAAGCTTTAAACAAAACCGAACAACAACAGGTCGTTGGAAGTAACGATGAATATGGTGTATGTAAAGAAAAGTACGGTTTCTTTTGCGGAGTAGAAAATCACATTTGTTGCAATTATATGTGTGTCCTACCAACCCATGCTGCCTGTAACTTATAAAAATTAATTATGAAAAAATCAATATCAAAATTCGGAAAAACTCTTAAAAAAAGTGAACAACAGCTTATTAATGGAGGAAAAGTAATTGGCTTCCCCTGCTCAAGTAACTTTTTATGTACCTTAGATTGTCAAGAAGATGATGCTTGCGCTGTGCCGAATGGTATGGGAGGAGCTAATAGAGGTATTATAAAAAATGGACAATGTTGTCCTGCTTAATCTTTTAAATAAATAATTATGAAAAAATCAATATTAAACTTAGGTAAAAACTTAAGTAAAGTAGAACAAAAATTAATCAACGGAGGAGATGAATCATGCCCTCCAATTAACTGTTACTATGGAGATACCCCTCCAACAATGGGAGCTAGTCATTGCGGAACTTGTCAAGATTATCACAACCTTTCACCAATATGTCAAAGTAGAGTTTTAATCAGTCATGAATGCTTTCCTAGATAAAAAGTTCTAAAACTAGCATCATAAAAATATTTCGCGAAGAATAGACACAAACCTTGAGTGTCTTTAAAATGTTCAAGGGTTTTA
>NZ_QUNS01000010.1:54719-91225 GCF_003387615.1 Tenacibaculum gallaicum
GCTTTCCTAGATAAAAAGTTCTAAAACTAGCATCATAAAAATATTTCGCGAAGAATAGACACAAACCTTGAGTGTCTTTAAAATGTTCAAGGGTTTTATCAAATTTAAATTATTATAAAATG
This sequence comes from Tenacibaculum gallaicum, assembly GCF_003387615.1. Lineage (GTDB taxonomy): Bacteria > Bacteroidota > Bacteroidia > Flavobacteriales > Flavobacteriaceae > Polaribacter > Polaribacter gallaicus. The sequence continues at coordinate 54,842 of NZ_QUNS01000010.1, forward strand.
AAAAATTCAATTTTAAACTTAGGCAAATCTCTAAACAAGATAGAGCAACAGCAAATTAATGGTGGATACATCTATACTTGTAAAAAATTTTGTAGTGTATCTCCTCAAGAGCAACAAGACCAAATTAACAGGTATGGCTGCGCACCTTTTAGTTCATGCCCTTGCTATGTTCCTTGTTAATTTTAAATAATTTCAACTATGAAAAACTCAATTTTAAACTTAGGAAAAGTTTTAAACACAAAAGAGCAAAAAAACATATTTGGAGGACTTACAGATTTAGAATATGATTATGACTGCGATGCCGTAGAAGGTAAAGTGCCAAGAGGCTGCCCTTGCACATCGGACTCACATTGTATAGTACCTCTATACAACTCTAAAACTAAAAGATGGTACGATGGACAAGGAAAATGCTTCATGGGGAATTGTCTTGATGTTTAATAATAAAAAAAGAGGTATTGTAAAATACCTCTTAAAATAAGAAAAAACACTAATACTTTAAATGCCAAACAATACTCAAAACATAGAAATTCGAAGTGAAGAGGTTCAAGAAATTTTAACTCATGTACCTAACTGGATGATTCGTTGGGGTAACACCTTACTTCTTGGTCTTATAATAATGTTATTATTCATTTCGTGGTTTGTGAAATACCCTGACGTTATTTCCACCGAAGTAATGGTTACCACCTCTACTCCTCCTGAAAAAATTTATGCAAAGTCTACCGGTCAATTCGAAACTTTTTTAACAAGTGAAGGAAAAGGAGTATCTGAAGGTGATGTTTTGGCTGTAATTGAAAATAGCGCTTCATATAAAGATGTCTTATTACTAAAGAGTATTGTAGATACTATTGAAATGAATCAACAAAAATTCTTTTTTCCTATTGATAAAGTACCTCCGTTAATTTTAGGTGATATAACCTCAAGCTACTCGCAATTTGAAAACGATTACTCTGAATATGTTTTAAACGAAAAACTAACTCCCTTTAAATCTGAAAACTTTGCAAACCAAATGTCTGTTATAGAAGCAAGAGGTAGGTTGCAAATTTTACTATCTCAAAAGGAGTTAAACTTAAAAGAATTGGAATTTAAAGAAAAAGACTTAGAACGAAGTAGAAAAATGTTTGGTCAAGGGGTTATTTCCGCTAAAGAAAAAGACCAAAAAGAAATAGAATATTTACAAGCTAAACGCTCATACAAAACTCTTGAATCATCAATTTCACAAATAAGAGAATTAATCAACAATTCTGCGAAAAACTTAGAAGGAACTTCTATAAAAAAAACACAACAAGATACTCGTCTTAAAAAGAAAGCTATTCAGTCTTTTTTATACTTAAAAAAAGCCATTAAAGATTGGGAAAAACAATACGCTTTAACCTCTTCAATAGATGGTAAAGTATCCTTCTTATCTTTTTGGAATAAAAATCAAACTGTTAATACGGGTGATTTAATATTCACCATTATTCCTAACAAAGGAAACTCTTTTATTGGCAAAATTAAAGCTCCAGCTGCTAACTCTGGAAAAATAAAAAAGGGTCAAAAAGTTCAAATTAAGCTTTTGAATTATCCATCCGATGAATTTGGCGAATTAAACGGAGCTGTAAAATCTATCTCACTAATTCCAAATGAAGAAGGAAATTATTTAGTTGATGTCGAATTACCTCAAAACTTAAAAACTACCTATGATAAAACAATTCCTTTTAGGCAAGAAATGAAAGGTGCTGCGGATATAGTAACTGAGGACTTACGCTTGATAGAACGTTTTTTCTATCAACTTAAAAATATTATTAAATAAAAAATCAGACACAAACCTTGAGTGTCTTTAAGTGTTCAAGGAATTATTAACCCTCGAAATTTTTCTATTATGAAAAAACAGATTTTAAACCTCGGAAAATCCTTAAAAAAGTCAGAACAAAGACTGATTAATGGAGGTACTGGTTGTGTAATTTACACACCTGTAGAGTGTTTTGCTTGCGGTGGTTTCTCTTTACCTAACGGATGCTGTTTAGGTTCTTATGAAACACATGCTTGTTTAGGAGAAGATGTTCCTCAATAAGAGAGTTCATTTACTATTATTTTAGTTAAATCATTCCTAGGTTTAGACCTATTTATTTTTAATTAGTTTTAAACCTAGGATAAATTTAGACTAAGTATAGCGCCTATTTAATAATAGATCATAAATTTATTCTAATAAAACATTACCCAATAATATTTACTCACGAGGAATAGACACAAAACCATGAGTGTCTTTAGATAGTTCAAGAATTATTAAATATTAATTTAAAAAAATCATGAAAAAACAAATCTTAAACTTAGGTATAACACTAAATAAAAATGACCAAAAAAAAATTAATGGTGGAGGGGCACCTGATTGTAGTACATATTCTGGACCTAATTGCTATAGCTATGAGCAAAGCCAATGTGGTAGTTGTAAAGAATATCATGCTCTTCCTGAAGAACACAAACTTTGTGCAATTGCTGACTACAGTTGTTTTTATCTATAAACCCCAAAAACATCATATATACCTATGATAAAATCAATCTTAAACTTAGGTAAAGCCTTAATCAAAAACAAATAAAAATCTTTCGCGAAGAATAGACACAAAACCTTGAGTGTCTTTAAATAATTCAAGGATTATTAAATATTTAATTTTTTTAATCATGAAGAAATCAATTTTAACCTTAGGCACAGCTTTAAACAAAGCTAATCAAAAACAAATTAATGGTGGAGTAGCACAAGGTTGCTATCAAGACGGTAGAAAATGCTGCCAAACTGGTCCAGGAGGGCATACTTTCTGTGATGCTGGTAGGTGTGATAGATTTGGGTGTATTTGGTACTAAGCCTAAAATAAATAATAATCTTAAAATTTAAAAACATGAAAAAATCAATCTTAAACTTAGGAAAAGTTTTAAATAAAACTTCTCAAAAGAAAACTACTGGAGGGAAAGCCCCTAGATGTTGTATAGACTGGAATCCAATTGAACGCCGCTGCTACAAATGGCAGCCAAACTGTTTATAAGTTTTTCAATTAAGATTACATTAATTACAAACAGCTAGACTCATAACTTCTAGTTGTTTGTTTATTGAAAAAATATAGTCTTACCAAAAAACGCAGTACTAATAAAATTTATTTCGCAGAGAATAGGCACAAGCCTTAAGTCTCTTTAAATAATAAGGTTAATCAATTTTAACTTATTAATCAAGAAAAAATCAATCTTAAACTTAGGTAAGGTTTTAAACAAAGCCGACCAAAAAGAAATTAATGGAGGATTACCCCTTGTTTTTGTTCTGCAAACCCAGTAACATGTCTAGATAACTTAACTTTGGTGTCTTGTACTTGTAACTCATCAGGATATGAATGCATGTAATTTTTTATAATCTTAAAACTATCTTAAGGTAAGGTAGTTTTTTTCTTTTATCTTTTTTCTAATATTAAAAACCACTAAATTAGCAGGCTTGCTAAAAATCAAATTTTGGCAGTTTAATTTGTTATTTAATATAAAAGTAGAAGAATTATGAGTCCGAATGATGACAGAAAAATTAGAGAAAAACTACAACAAAAAACCTGGAACGAAATAAAAACAAATGATTCTTGGGCAATATTTAAAATTATGTCTGAGTTTGTTGAAGGATATGAAAAATTAAGTAAAATTGGACCTTGTGTTTCTATTTTTGGGTCAGCTCGTACAAAAACTGACGACCCTTATTACAAATTATCTGAAGAAGTAGCCTTTAAATTAACACAAAATGGTTTTGGAGTAATTACTGGTGGAGGACCAGGTATTATGGAAGCCGGTAATAAAGGTGCTCATCGTGGTAAAGGAACCTCAGTAGGGTTAAATATTGACCTTCCTTTCGAACAACATGATAACCCATGGATTGACAAAGATAAAAACCTAAATTTTGATTATTTCTTTGTTCGTAAAGTAATGTTTGTAAAATATTCTCAAGGTTTTGTTGTGATGCCTGGTGGTTTTGGTACAATGGACGAGCTTTTTGAAGCAATTACTTTAATTCAAACTAATAAAATTGGACGTTTTCCTATTGTTTTAATTGGTCGAAAGTTTTGGTCTGGCTTATTAGACTGGATTAAGAACACTTTAATTGAAGAAGGTAATATTAGTGAAAAGGACCTAAATTTATTCAGGGTCGTAGATACCGCTGATGAAGCTGTTGAACACTTTAATAAATTCTATGCTAAATATCAACTGAAACCAAACTTCTAAAAATTTTTATCTTTAAGGCTCGTTGAATTTTCAACGAGCTTTTTTATTTTCACTAAGTTTATGAAACTTAAATGTTTTCTATAAAACTTTTTAAACCGACTTTATATAATATTGAAACAGAAAATACTCCTTTTAGTATGTACTATCATCTTGTATTGCTTTAAAATAGTAGCACAAGAAAACTCTGTTGAAATAAAAGCCAAATTAGATGTAAACAAGGATGTAATTCATGTCTTACAAAAAACAACCTTTTATAATCGCTCTTCATCTACCTTAGATCGTATTTTTTTACATAATTGGGCAAATGGTTACAAAAACGATGATACTCCCTTAGCTAAACGCTTCATTGAAGATTACAAAAAAAACTTTTACTTTTCAAAAGAAAAAGATAGAGGTTATAGTAAAATACGAAACTTAACTGTAAACTTTAAGCAAGTTTCATTCAAAGAGAAAAAAAATCAGCAAGATATTATTGAAGTACTACTCAACGAACCTTTAAAACCAAAAGATAGCTTAATAATACGTACATCATACTCTGTAAAAATTCCTAATGTAAAATATACAGGATACGGAAAAACTAAAACAGGATATCACCTACGGTTTTGGTATATAGCTCCTGCCATTTATAACAAAAAATGGCAATTAATGAGTAACTTGAATTTAGATGATTTATATGAAGAACTTTCTAATTATAATATCTCCATAAACATCCCAAAAAAATACCACATTGAAAGTAACTTATATCAATATAAAACCGAAAATGATGATTATACCAATTATTATCTAGTAGGTGCTAAAAAAAAGGACATTATACTACATATTGACTCTATAAAAACTTTCAAGTCTTTTAAATTAAAAGACAAAGAAATAAAAACGGATGCTTACTTAAGAAAAATTTCTAATGAAGAAACAACCAAAATCATAAATCGACAAATACAATTCATAGAAGATTTTATAGGAAAACACCCTCACCCAGAAATCCTTGTAGATTCACGTACTATTAACAAAAATTCGTTACATGAAATTTACGGTCTTCCTAGTTGGTTGAAACCCTTTCCAAAAAATTTTAGATGGGAAACCGGATTTTTTAAAGCACTTACTCAAAAATATTTTGATGATGTAATTATCCAAAACCCAAGAAAAGACTATTGGTTAACTGATGGGTTACAAACATTTTTAATGATGGAGTATGTAAAAAAATACTATCCAAATGTTACTTTTCTTGGTAAGTATTCAAACTATTGGCCTATAAAAACCTACAACATTGCTCAGCTAAAACAAAATGACAAATATCCTCTTGTTTATCAGTTCAGCTCTCGTAAGTTTTATGACCAAGCTTTAACTACCTCTAGTGACTCTCTTTCTAACTTTAACAAAAAAGTTGTTAGTAAATACAAAGCTGGTTTAGGAATTAAATATTTATATGATTTTGTAGGGGATAGTATTTTAAAAAATGCTGTAAAAGAATTCTATATTCAAAACCAATTAAAACCTTCAAGTAGCAAATCCTTCGCTAAGATTCTTCAAAAAAAGACTTCAAAAAATTTGCAATGGTTTTTTGGTGACTATATTAATACCGATAAAAAAATTGACTACAAAATAAAAAAGGTAGCCTACACTAAAAACAAAGACTCTCTATTAGTTACAATAAAAAACAAAAGAGACTTTACAGCTCCTGTAGCACTTTATGGTATTCAAAAGAAAAAAATAAAACTTAAAACTTGGGTTACCAATGTAGACTCTACCAAAACAGTAAAAATTAAAAGAGACGATTTTAATAAACTAGCTTTAAACTATGAAAACAACTATCCTGAATTTAATTCTCTAAACAATTTTAGGAATGTAAATAATAGCATTATAAGCAAGCCTATTCAATTTCGTTTTTTTAAAGATTTTGAAAACCCATATTATAATCAATTATTCTATTACCCAGACATTAAGTATAATTTATATGATGGTTTAATCCTTGGTGTTAACATTAACAATAAATCACTTGTCAATCATAATTTTCAATTTAGTTTAACCCCTAACTACAGTCTCAAAAGTAGAAACTTTACCGGATCATTCTCTGTAAGCTATAATCATTTCTTAAGAGACTCCAAGCTTTATAAAATACGATATGGTATTTCAGGTAGCAACTTTCATTATGCGCCTGAATTAGGTTATAATACGTTAAGTCCATTTATTAATTTTCAATTTAGAAGAAATACACTCCGTGATATTGGTTCAAAATCTTTAACCGTTCGTTTAGTTAGTATCGATAAAGAAGTAGCTCCCAACGATATTCAAAGTGATCGAGATAAATACAATATTTTCAACCTACGTTACATCAACAATAAATTTGATGCCATACACAGAATTCGGTATGCAGCTAACCTAGAAATAAATTCTAATTTCAGTAAAGTATCAACCGATTTTCGTTATCGAAAGTTTTTTACAGCTAAAGAAAGTTTTGAAATTCGTTTTTTTGGAGGTCTCTTCTTATCTAATAAAACAGAAGGAGATTATTTTAGCTTCGGGTTAAATCGTGGAAATGATTATTTATTTGAACAAAACCTATTTGGACGCTCAGAAAACGAAGGGATTTTTAGTCAGCAATTTGTTGTAGGACAAGGAGGTTTCAAATCTAAATTTAACAAGCCTTACTTTGCTAATCAACTTATGACATCTATTAACACCAGTGTAAGTGTTTGGAAATGGGCAGAAATTTATAATGATGTTGCTATCTTAAAAAACAAAAACACTTCTCCGAAGTTTTTTTATGAAAATGGTATTCGCTTAAACTTTCTTCCTGATATTTTTGAATTTTACCTCCCTATATACACCAATGAGGGTTTTGAAATTAATAAGAGCGCTTATCCTTCAAAAGTTAGATTCATCATCACAACAGATATTGATAGAATTTATAATTTTATTAGAAGAGGTATATTGTAGATACTTCAATAATTTTCTTTTTTTTCTTGTTTTATTGAAAGATGTTCAATAAAAATTCAAATTTTTAAATTTCAACTAAAAAACCTATCTTTGTAACCATACCTAAATTAGATGATTATGACGCAAAATACCGAAATAGCTAATACTCAACAGCTTTCTTTTCAAGATTTTAAAAATGAAGTTTTAAAAGACTATAGAACTGCTCGTATTAGTCGAGAATGTAGTTTATTAGGAAGAAGAGAAGTTTTAACAGGGAAAGCTAAATTTGGAATTTTTGGTGATGGTAAAGAAGTTCCACAGTTAGCTATGGCAAAAGCTTTTCAAAATGGAGATTTCAGATCCGGTTATTATCGTGATCAAACATTTATGATGGCTATTGAACAATTAACTCCACAACAATTTTTTGCTGGTTTGTATGCTCATACTGATATTGATGTGGAGCCAATGTCAGCTGGACGTCAAATGGGAGGGCATTTTGCAACGCATTCTTTAGACGAAAATGGCGATTGGAAAAACTTAACAACACAAAAAAATTCATCAGCAGATATTTCTCCTACAGCGGGTCAAATGCCTCGTTTGTTAGGATTAGCACAAGCGTCTAAAATTTACAGAAATGTTGAAGGTTTAGAAAAACACACTAATTTTTCAATCAACGGTAACGAAGTTGCTTGGGGTACTATTGGTAACGCTAGTACTAGTGAAGGCTTATTCTTCGAAACAATCAATGCTGCGGGGGTTTTACAAGTTCCAATGGTAATGAATGTTTGGGATGATGAATATGGAATTTCAGTACATGCACGCCATCAAACCACAAAAGAAAGTATTTCTGAAATCTTAAAAGGGTTCCAACGCGAAAACGAAACCAATGGGTATGAAATTTTTGTAGTTAACGGTTGGGATTATGTTCAGTTAATTGATACTTATAATAAAGCTTCTCAAATAGCAAGAGAGCAACACATACCTGTTTTAATTCACGTAAAAGAATTAACACAACCACAAGGACATTCTACTTCTGGTTCTCACGAACGCTACAAATCTAAAGAACGTTTACAATGGGAACAAGAGTTTGATTGTATTGCGCAAATGCGTAAGTGGATTTTAGAGTTTGAATTAGAAAGTGAAGATGGAGAAACTTTAAAATTTATTGATTCTGAAGAAGATTTAATAACTATTGAAAAAGAAGCTAAAAAAGAGGTCAGTAAAGCTAAACGTGATGCTTGGAGTGCTTACACAAATGAAATAAAAGCAGAAGTAACTGAAGCTGTTTCTTTGTTAGAAACTATTGCTAAAAAAAGTAACAATGGTTCTTTTATTACAAAGTACAAGAATGATTTAGCTGCTATTTCAGAACCTATTAGAAAAGATATTTTAGTTGCTGCTCGTAAAACTTTACGTTACTTAAGAGATGAAGATTTTGCTGAAAAAGCTACACTGCGAAGTTTTATTAAAACTTCAATTGATAAAGCTGCTGTAAAATATTCAGCACATTTAGTAAGTGAAACTGAATTAGCAACTGAAAATGTTACTGCAAAAGCTCCAACCTATGCTTCAGAAAAAAATATCGTAGACGCTCGTGTTATTATGCGTGATAATTTTGACGCTATTTTAGCAAAGCATCCTGAAGTATTAATTTTTGGTGAAGATGCAGGGTATATTGGAGATGTAAACCAAGGGTTAGAAGGGCTACAGGAAAAATTTGGTGAGTTACGCGTTTCTGACACAGGAATTCGTGAAGCTACTATTTTAGGTCAGGGTATTGGAATGGCAATGCGTGGATTACGTCCTATTGCTGAAATTCAGTATTTAGATTATTTATTATATGCTTTACAAATTATGAGTGACGATTTAGCTACGCTACGTTACCGTACTTTTGGAAAGCAAAAAGCCCCATTAATTATCCGTACTCGTGGACATCGTTTAGAAGGAATTTGGCATTCAGGTTCTCCAATGGGTGGAATCATTAACAACGTAAGAGGAATTCACGTATTGGTTCCTCGTAATATGACCAAAGCTGCTGGATTTTATAACACTTTATTAGAAGGTGATGATCCTGCTTTAGTGGTAGAATGCTTAAACGGATATCGTTTAAAAGAAGAATTGCCAACAAATTTAGGAGATTTTAAAACTCCAATTGGTGTTGTTGAAACTATTAAAGAAGGAAACGATATAACAATTGTTTCTTACGGTTCTACTTTACGAATTGTTGAAGAAGCGGCAAAAGATTTAGCACAGGTAGGTATTGATATAGAAATTGTAGACGCGCAAAGTTTATTACCTTTTGACATTAATCACGATACCGTAAAGTCGGTAGCTAAAACTAATCGTTTGTTAGTTGTTGATGAAGATGTTCCTGGAGGAGCTTCAGCATATTTATTACAAGAAATTGTTGAAAACCAAAATGGTTACAGACACCTAGATAGCAAACCGCAAACCTTGACTGCAAAAGCACACAGACCTGCTTATGGTACTGACGGAGATTATTTTTCTAAACCATCGGCAGAAGATATTTTTGAAAAAGTATATGAAATTATGCACGAAGCTAATCCTGCAAAATTTAAAAGCTTGTATTAGTAACTATTTTTGATAATAGAATGCAATAAAAAAACGATTTTAGAAATTTCTAAAATCGTTTTTTTATTAACTTATTTTTAAAATATTATTCAGCAGATTTTTCTGCTACTTCCTCAGTTGCTTCTTTTGCTTCCTGAGTATCTAAAGGTTGATTTTTCGATTCATAATCTTTTATTTTATCCTCTATAATAGGAATAAATTTAGAAGAAGATAAATCCGAATTATTTATAACATCTTTTAACGCCTTAATTCTCTCTGTCATAGTTGGTTGAGAAGATGCTATTCCTGCAAACTTGGCTGTAGCTATATCTATTTGGTCATTTGTTATGTTAGAAGTTTTAATCCATCCCTCTTCAATATACTTTCCTTCAGACCTTTTTCCTTTAACCTTAATCCAGTCTCCTTGAGTTTCGGTTACAGCAATAATATCCATTTTACTGTATTTTTTTTCTGTCTTGGTAAGTAAATCTGGTCTTTTGTATACCGTTGCTTTTTCTAACATAGCACCCACTTTACCATTAACAGCTAAAAAAGTAGATCTAGTCCACCCTTCTTCCCCATCAATAAGTTTTACCTTATAGTACTCCTTTTTTGAAACAGAATCAACAGTTTCTTCTCCTGTTAAAGTTACTTTCTCTCCTAAACTAATAGAGGTTATCCATTTCCCTTTTGCAGAAGCACTTTCTCTAATAGATAACTTATCTAATAAACAAATTGCTGAAGCAGATTTTTCTTCTTTTTCAATAGCAGTTTCTTCAATTATTGAAGTTTCTCCATTGTTTTTTGATTTTTTGTTGTCTTTACAACCTACACAAATAGTAGATACTAATGTAATAGCAATTAATAATTTTTTCATTTTTATAAATTTTTATCGCAAATATATCATTTTATTAATCAAATAATTTTATGACTTCTTTTTTTTTAAGCTTTATACCTCCTATTTAAAATAGAACCTCCTATCCTACAATTCAAGCATCTATTGTTTAGACAATAATTATTTTTCAACTCTAATAAAGCTTGGGTTTCAAAAGCATTTTTTGCGTTAATTTGCAACTCAGAAAACTTACTTATAATCGAATTCTTTTCTGGTTTTAATTGTTCCATCAGTTTTAACAAGCTTTCTTCATTCATCTCTCCTCTACCCTGTTCATAAACAAATTTTAAAGGAATAATTGTATTAATAATCAGTAAGTCAATAAATGATTTTGTAAGTTTTTTAGCTGATTTTTTTGATGGAGTCTCAAATGTATAGTGAGCCTTCCAAAAATCATTCACTTCCACAGTTAATAAATCATAGAAATCCTCTACTCTATTTATAGCTATTAATCTTGAAAACAAATTTTGATACTCATTATATAAAGCTACCAATTGAGCTATTCTAATCGTAGGAAAGTTATTCGGTCGCATTCTAAAAAACTGAAATCTATGTTTAGTTATAGGTTTTAGTTTATATTTATGTTGTATATAAGTATATTCTTTTTGTAATTGCTGATAATAACTATCTTCTATTTCATCTGTTAAAAATCCTGCTTGTCCAAACAGCAATGCAGACAATTGTTCTTCATTAAATCTGACTTTACGCAGTACTGAAAAATCAAACGATTGCGCTAGTTGCAAAAAAGCTATTCCATTTACTTTTAACCCGAAGTTTTTAGCTAACAACTGAAACAACACTGCTTCATAGTCATTATTTGACTTTTGTAATAATTCCTTTATCACAACCGACTTGTTTTCTAACCGTTCAAAATACAAACGTTCTAACCAATTACTTAACAAAAAAGAATTAGTTTCTGCTATTTGATTCTCACAAAGAATCCATCGTTTTTCTTTTACAAATAGCCTTTTATAATTTACCAACACTTCTTTTTGAACAAATTTTTGTAACTCTACCGTTGGTAATGGACGGTTATTTTTCATAAATATATCTGTATCGTGCTCCCATACAATATGCAAAATAACGGCATCGTAATTTGCATCTTTTTCGTGATGATGCGCATACCAGTCTGATGACTTTATATGAATTTCAACATTTCCAACCCATAACTGGCTATCAATCTTCAATTTTGCATTCAAAAAATCAGGTCCTGAATTAGTATTGTGACTCCCTGAATCTACCACTTCAACAATTCCTCCTTTTACTGATATTAAATTTGCTTTGTTAAATAATTTGTATTGCCACAAAAAGTGTAAAAATTCTTCTTTCATACGCTTTCTTTTTCACCTTCAATGTACAAAATATTTTTATGATACTATCAATATTAATTATTCGAAGTATTTTTAGGCTACTTTTTATTCCTCTATTTTTGTCAAAGCAAATTACCATAGGTAAACCTAAAGGGTGACTATGTAAGAACACATTTTAATTTCGAGACAAGTCTTGAAGTATTTTAACTCTCGATTATCGAGTAAAAACTAAACCACATGAATAGTATTGAAAATTTACAATGGCGTTATGCTGTTAAAAAATTTGACGAACATAAATTTCTTTCCGAAGAACAAATTAACATTTTAAAAGAAGCTTTTAATTTAACTGCTACTTCTTACGGATTACAGCCTGTTAAAATGGTTGTAGTAAAAAACAAAGATTTACAACAACAATTAGTTGCACATTCTTGGAATCAGCACCAAGTTGCACAGGCTTCTCACTTATTGGTATTATGTACCCCAAAAGAACTTACTACTAAAGATGTTGAGAGCTATTTTAAATTAGTAAAAGACATTAGAAACACCCCCGATGAGATTTTAAACCCTTTCAAAGAATTTTTAACAAACGATATTGAGAATAAATCACCAGAAGTATTATTTCATTGGATGAAAAATCAAGCTTATATCGCTCTAGGAAACCTAATGACTGTTGCCGCTAATGAAAAAATTGATAGCTGTCCTATGGAAGGTTTCGTTCCTGAAAAATACAATGAAATTTTAGACTTGGGTAAATATAATTTACAATCGGTTTTGGTATTACCAGTTGGTTTTAGGGCAGAAGACGATTATATGAAAGACTTAAAAAAAGTCCGTAGAAAAACCGAAGAAGTGGTTATAGAACTATAATTTTTTAATTGTTAGTTACGAATTATGAATTTGTATAAGCTAAAAACTAAATTAGTACATTCGTAATTTATAATTCGTAATTAACAGTATGCAGCCACTACATATATTACTCCTTATTTTAGCCTATTTCGGTGTATTAATCCTTATTTCATACATCACTAGTAAATCGGCAAACAACCAAACATTTTTTAAAGCAAACAACTCATCTCCATGGTATTTAGTAGCCTTTGGTATGATTGGAGCTTCACTATCAGGAGTTACTTTTATTTCGGTCCCTGGTTGGGTTGAGGGTGACAAAATGAGTTATATGCAAATGGTACTAGGATATGTAGTAGGTTATGCCGTCATTGGACTCGTATTACTACCTCTTTATTATCGATTAAATTTAACCTCAATCTACACCTATTTAGAAGGACGTTTTGGTAGGTATTCGTATAAAACAGGCGCCTCTTTTTTCTTACTTTCAAGAACTGTTGGTGCTGCCTTTCGTTTGTTTTTAGTTGCTAATGTATTACAACTAATTTTGTTTGATGCGTATGGAATTCCATTTTGGCTAACCGTTACCATTACTATTTTACTTATTTGGTTATATACTTTTAAAGGAGGAATTAAAACCATTGTATGGACAGATACCTTACAAACTTTATTCATGCTAATTGCTGTTGGCGTTTGTATTGTAATGATTAAAGATGAAATGCAAATAGACAATTTGTTTTCGTACGTAACGGACAACAACCTTTCAAAAACCTTCTTTTTTGACGATGTAAAAGCAGGAAATTACTTTTGGAAACAGTTCTTTTCAGGTGCTTTTATTTCAATTGTAATGACAGGTTTAGATCAAGACATGATGCAAAAAAACTTGACCTGTCGCAATTTAAAAGATGCTCAAAAAAACATGTTTTGGTTTACCATAGTACTGGTAATCGTTAACTTCTTCTTCTTAGCTTTAGGTGTTTTATTAACTGATTATGCTATAGCAAATGAACTAAACGCTCATAAAGACAACTTATTCCCTACTATAGCTATGAGTGGCGATTTAGGTATAGCCACTTCTCTATTCTTTCTATTGGGGTTAATTGCCGCAGCATACTCAAGTGCTGATAGTGCTTTAACCTCGTTAACTACCTCTTTTAGTATTGATATTCTTGAAATTGATAAGAAAGATAACGAGAAAGAAAAGGAGAAAACAAGAAAAAAAATTCATGTATTATTTTCATTTGTATTGATAGCTACCATTTTAATATTTAAATATTTCATTGCTGATGAAAGTGTCATTGCTAAAATATTTCAGTTTGCTGGGTATACCTACGGACCATTACTAGGTTTATATGCCTTCGGATTATTTACCAAGCTAAATATAAAAGACAAGTTTGTTCCTATAATTTGTTTGATTGCTCCAGTTTTAACCTATATTATTAGTTTTTACAGCAAGGAAAAGTTTGGGTTTGATTTTGGGTTCTTTGTGTTGATATTAAACGGATTCTTAACTTTCTTGGGATTATTAGCTATTAAAAATAAATAGTAATTTTATAAGATTAAAAACTCATCTATCATGAAACTACTAATCACCACCATAATAGTGCTTTTATCAATAAGTTTAACTGCACAAAACAACAATCCTAATTATGATGCTAAACTTGCAAAAAAATTAAGCGCTGATGATTATGGAATGAAAGGTTACGTATTTGCTATTTTAAAAACAGGTAGTAATACATCTACAGATAAAGAACTAAGAAGTAAAGCTTTTAGAGGTCACTTAAACAATATAAACAAGTTAGTAAAAGAAAATAAACTAGTTGTAGCTGGACCTTTTGGAAAAAATGAAAATTCCTACAGAGGACTATTTATCTTTAATGTTAAAACTATAGAAGAAGCTAAAGAATTAATTAAAACAGACCCTGCTATAAAAGCAAAATATTTAGATGTTGATTTATATAATTGGTATGGTTCAGCAGCTTTATCAGAATATTTAAAAGCAGCCGATAAAATCTGGAAAATAAATCCTTAAGATGCCTAAAAAAGGAAAAGCTAAAAACACCGTAAATAAAGCGAAGCATACACGCTTAATGAAACAGAAAGAAAACAAGCTTCGTTTGGAAAAACAACGTACTAAAGAACGCTTAAAAGAAATTATTAAAAAAGCGAATCAAGAAAATGACAACACAACAATTAATTAAAAAACTTGAATTAACAGAACATCCTGAAGGAGGTTTTTATAAAGAAACTTATAGAAGTAACGGAATTATTAAAAACGAACACTTAAGTTCTAACTTTGTAGGTGATAGGAATTATGCTACTTCTATTTATTTCTTATTGACTTCTGATAAATTTTCTGCCTTTCATAAAATCAACCAAGATGAAATTTGGCATTTTTATAAAGGAAGTACTTTAAAACTACATATGATTTCCCCCGAAGGAGACTATTCATTTGTATTAATAGGAAACAACTTAGAAAGCGACGAACAACCACAATTTGTGGTTCCTGCTGGTTATTGGTTTGCCGCAGAAGTTAGTAAAGAAAATGCATACGCTTTTACTGGTTGTACTGTTGCTCCTGGATTTGATTTTAAGGATTTTGTTTTACCTAAGAGAGAGGAACTCATACAATTATTTCCAGAGCATAAAGAAATTATAAGTAAACTGACACATTCTTAAATACTTTTTCTTCGCTTCCTATTTACAAATCTACTACATGATGTATAAGAGTAACACTATTTACATTTCCTTTTCATTCATTAATTGATTAAATTTGTTGCTTAGTATTACCTGCCTACAAATGCTAAAAAAAACTTCAATTATTAAAGTAACGTATTTCTTAGTCGTTATTTTTATTTTATAAAAAATGAAAAATAATATATATAAAAAGCTATCAGTTTGGTATAAAAAATTCCAAATTAGCAAAACACCTCAAATGAATTTAGTTTGGGGATTCTTCCTATATACCTTTATCGGTTTTATTTTACTATCCATTCCCTTATTTCATAAAACAGATGTATCTTTTTTAGATAATTTGTTTATTTCAACATCGGCAATATCAACTACAGGACTAATTACTATCAGTATTTTTGATTCCTATAATTTCTTTGGACAGTTTATTATAATGATGCTCATACAAATTGGAGGAATTGGCTACATGACATTAACAACCTACTATTTGTTATTTATTACGAAAAAAATAACGCATTGGCATAGTAAATTATTAGGAACTGAATTTACATTACCTAATAGTATTAAAATAAAAGACTTTATTAAAAGTGTTATTGTTTTCACTCTAGTAATGGAAGCTATTGGAGTTATACTGTTTTATATTGCTTTTACCAATTCTGGAATGGAAAGCTTAAAAGCCATTTGGTTTTCTATTTTTCATAGCATTTCGTCTTTTTGTACAGCAGGTTTTGGTTTATTTAACAATGGTTTTGAAGGATATCACGATAACATTTTTATAAATACAACCATCTCTATTTTAGCTATAGCTGGTTCTTTAGGTTTTATTGTTGTTACGGATTTATGGTATCGACTTTCTGGAAAGACTAAAGAAATATCCTTCACAACAAAAGTTATTGTGTATGGGTTTATATTCTTATTACTTTCAGGAACATTACTTACATACGTATCGGAACCTTCTTCAACCCTACACTCCAACCATTCGTTGATGACTTCTTTTTTTCAAACAATGTCTGCCATGACAACAGTTGGTTTTAATACGATTCCTATTGGTAGTTTTTCTTTACCAATATTACTACTCTTAACCTTTTTAATGTACATAGGTGCATCACCATCTGGAACAGCTGGAGGAATGAAAATTACAACTTTAACAGCAATGATTTCTATATTAAAAAGTAGATTGTTAGGGCAAAAAAAGATTACTTTTTTAAACAGGGTTATACCTTTTGATAGAATTTATATAGCAACATCTACTTTTATGCTATATACTAGTTTAATTTTCTTGTTCTCATTCTTACTTTCTTATAGTGAAAGCTTCTCTTTTGACAAAATACTGTTTGAAGTTGCTTCTGCTCTTGGTACTGTTGGATTGAGTACTGGAATTACTGGAGACCTATCGAACTTAGGAAAATTTTTCTTAATTATTCTAATGTTTATAGGAAGGGTTGGTGTTTTAACTTTTGGATTTGCCTTATTACAACAAAAACAAAACGAATTAAAAAAAGTAAAATCTGACGATTTAGCTGTATAATTTTTTAACCGATAGCAAAACATCAATCACTATCGGTTTATAATTTTTACATAAACGCTATTTGTATCCCCATCAATACAAATATTACTCCTGAAATTTTATTTAATCTCACACCCATTTTTTCATTTTCTTTAATTTTAGTTGAAAATGTACCTGCAAATGATGTTAAAACCAAGTACCAAACAGTAGTCATTATTGCATAAATAACACCTAAAATCATAAAAGGAACTGGATTTTCTATTTCTGTTGGGGTGATAAACTGCGGAAAGAATGCTATAAAGAATAATGCAACTTTCGGGTTTAATATATTTGTAACAAACCCTGATGTAAAATTACTTTTTGCTGAATCTTTCTTTTGTCCTTCATTCGTTTCTGTTATCAATCCTTTTTTAGACATCACTTTTGTTACTCCTAAATAAATTAAATAAGCTGCTCCTAAATATTTAATTAATGCAAAGAATATTGCTGATTTTGCTATCATAATTGACAACCCTAACGCACCTAGTAACGTATGCACTAAAGCCCCCGTATTTAAACCAAAACTAGTATACACCCCAGACCTTCGTCCTTGACTAATTGACTTGTTAATTAAAAAAACTGTTTCTATTCCTGGTGTTAACACAAAAAGAACAGTTGCTACTAAAAACGCAATAAAATTCTCAATTCCCATTTCGTTACTCTTTTAAAAATGATTACAAAGTTTTTTTATGCAAAGCAACAGCAGTTCTCTTTATTAAAAAATACTTATTTTTGACTGATTAATGCAAAAAACGCATTAAAATGACTATTCAACAGATACGGTATTTTTTAATTCTAGCAGAAGAATTACATTTTTGGAAAACAGCAGAGAAAGTTTACACCTCTCAATCGTCATTAAGTAGGCAAATTCAGTCTTTAGAAGAAGAGTTAGGCGTTACTTTATTTGAGCGAGATAAAAGAAATGTAAAACTTACTGAGGCTGGTGTATTCCTTAAGAAAAAATGGGACGTTCTATTAGACGAGTTAGACCGCACACATCAGCATGCTAAAAAAATTGATGAAGGTTCTTCCGGACTTGTTAGTATTGCGTATCCTGGTTCTATCTCTTACAACTATTTACCTGAGTTACTCAAAATATTTTCAGAAGAGAAACCTGATTTAAAAGTAGAACTTATGGAACCTACTGATATTACACTTGAAAAACTTCTTTCTAGTTATCAAATAGACTTTGCTTTTAGTAGAAATGAAGTTTTAAATGCTTCTATTTTATCTGAAAGATTGTATGCTGAACCTGTTTGTCTTGTAGTTCCAAAAAATCATTGGGTAACAGAAGATTCATTTGTAGATTTAAGGGATGTAAAAAATGAAAAGTTTATTCTTTCTGGTTTACATCACACAACTTATTTTTCCTCATTACTACGTACTATTTTTAACACTTATGGTTTTGAACCACAAACTCATATTGAATCTGATTTTGGAAGTATGATTTTAAATTTAATTGGTAGAGGTTTAGGAATTTCTATTTTACCTTACTCCTATCAGTTTTCTTTAAACACAAACATCCGTTTTATTACGCTACCCGAAAATACTGAGCTCTATATCAATTGGCGTAAAAATGACAATAGAAAAATTATTAAAAATGTTATTGAATATTCAGTTAAATTAGGTAAAAACTACAACCGAAAGTTTGTATAAAACAAAAACCTGAACATTAGAAAATGTTCAGGTTTTTGTTTTTTTGTACTCGTACAAAGAACTATTGGTCAATAGAACCTAAAACACGTTTCATAAAATTATTTAACGCTTCTTTTTTAGGTGTTCCGTCTTTAATCATTTTATCAACTTCAATTGCTCCATACATATTAGAGATTAACTCTCCTATAACGTCTAATTCTTCATCTTTTAACGATGGAACCTCTGTTAAAGCTTCAAGAGTTTCAATAGTTTCTAGTACGTAATCTTGGTCGTTTTCTTCAATAAATGAAGTTAAATGTTTAATTACTGGTAATTTCATAATTAAGCTACTTCGTTTACTAAATCCTTCAATACATCAAACTTGTTGGTTTGAGTTTGATTCACTAATTTACCATCTATAAAAGTAGCAAAAGTTGGTAAGTTACTTACATCAGCTAACTGTCTACTCTCTGGAAATTTCTCTGCATCTGCAATTACAAAAACCATCTCTTCATTTTCAGAAGATAACTTTTTAAATTTAGGTTTCATAATACGGCAGTTACCACACCATGTAGCTGAAAACTGTACTACTACTTTTTTATTATCAGTAACAACCTCTGATAAATTGTCTTGACTTAATTCTTGTACCATAGTCTTTATATTATCCATTTCGAAAGGAGCTCGTGCTCGACCCCTTCACTTATCTCACACGAACTTGTTTCCTTTCTTAAATTATATTTTAGATTGCTGCTAAGTACTCTGCAGTAGCTTTAGCGTTAGCTTGCATTGCCTCTTTACCTTCTTCCCAGTTTGCAGGACAAACCTCACCTTTTTCTTGTACGTGAGTGTAAGCATCTACTAAACGTAAATATTCGTTTACGTTACGACCAACTGGCATGTGGTTAACTCCTTCATGGAATACAGTTCCTTCTTCATCAATTAAATATGTAGCTCTATACGTTACATTATCTCCTTCAACTTGTACAGTTCCTGTAGATTCATCGTAAACTTCGTTAGAGATGTCTAATATACCTAAAATAGATGATAAATTACGATTACTGTCAGCTAATAATGGGTAAGTAACACCTTCAATACCTCCATTATCCTTAGATTGGTTTAACCAAGCAAAGTGTACTTCAGGAGTATCACAAGAAGCTCCAATTACAATGGTGTTTCTCTTTTCGAATTCTGGTAATGCAGCTTGAAAAGCATGTAACTCAGTTGGACAAACGAAAGTAAAGTCTTTCGGATACCAAAATAACAACACTTTTTTCTTGTTTTTAACTGCTTCTTCTAATACATTTAACTTAAACGTATCACCCATTTCGTTCATTGCATCTACGTTTAAACTTGGAAATTTTTTTCCTACTGCTGTAGCCATTTTATAATTTTTTATTGATTAATAATTTTTACGAGCACAAATGTATTTTGTTTCTTACCATTAAAAGAGTGAATCTAAAAATATTTTTTTATTACGCTATAAAAATAATCAATACTATCAAAACAACAAAATCAATAAATCAAATACCTTTTTAAAAACCAACAACTTACAAACAAAAAAAAACAAACAATAAGAAAATACTATATCAAAATAAAAAATATAGATAAAAATTATCCATTGTTTTATCGTAAATTTGATCGTATTCTAACCTATAAAAAATATAAATATGAAAGATATACACTCACACTCTTCTAGTAAAAATGGAAAGTGTCCTTTTTCTCAAGGCGCTAATACTGAAATACATGACAACGTTATGAAGTGGTGGCCTAAATCATTGAATTTAGACATCCTACACCAACATGACACCAAAACCAATCCTTTAGGGAAAGATTTTAAGTATGCTGAAGAATTTAAAAAATTAGATTTAGAAGCAGTTAAAAATGACTTGAAAGATTTAATGACTAATAGTCAAGATTGGTGGCCTGCCGATTGGGGACATTATGGAGGTTTAATGATTCGTATGGCATGGCATGCTGCGGGTACTTATAGAGTTGCTGATGGTAGAGGTGGTAGTAATACAGGAAACCAACGTTTTGCTCCTTTAAATAGCTGGCCAGACAATGGTAATTTAGACAAAGCTAGACGACTGCTTTGGCCTATCAAGAAAAAATATGGTAACAAACTATCTTGGGCTGACCTTATTATTTTGGCAGGAAACATGGCTTATGAATCTATGGGATTCAAAACATTTGGTTTTGCTGGAGGGCGTGAAGACATTTGGCATCCTGAAAAAGATATTTACTGGGGGTCTGAAAAAGAATGGTTAGCGCCAACAGGAAGTAAAGGCTCTCGATATTCTGGTGATAGAGACTTAGAAAATCCATTAGCTGCGGTAATGATGGGGTTGATTTATGTAAACCCTGAAGGTGTAGACGGAAAACCTGACCCGTTAAGAACTGCACAAGATGTTAGAGAGACTTTTAAGCGAATGGCAATGAATGATGAAGAAACTGTTGCTTTAACTGCAGGTGGGCATACCGTAGGAAAGGCTCACGGTAATGGTGATGCTGATGCTTTGGGTCAAAGCCCTGAAGGAGCAGAAATTCACAACCAAGGTTTTGGTTGGATGAATCCTAAAGGAAGTGGAAATGCTGAACATACTGTAACTAGTGGTTTAGAAGGTGCATGGACAACAACACCTGATAGATGGAACAACACATACTTCCATTTATTATTAAATCATGAATGGGAATCAAAAAAGAGCCCTGCAGGAGCGTGGCAATGGGAGCCTATTAGTATGGATGAAGCTGACAAACCTGTAGATGCTCACAATCCGAACATAAAGAGAAATCCTATCATGACCGATGCTGATATGGCGATGAAAATGGATCCTGAATACAGAAAAATATCTGAAAAATTCTATAAAGATCCTGAGTATTTTGCTGATACATTTGCTCGTGCTTGGTTTAAATTAACACATCGTGATTTAGGGCCTAATACTCGTTATTTAGGTGCAGATGCTCCAGCAGAAATACTTATTTGGCAAGATCCAGTCCCTGCTGCTGACTATACCTTAAGTGATGCAGAAATTGAAGATTTAAAAGGAAAATTACTAAATAGCGGACTTACTCGTTCCGAACTAATCAATACCGCTTGGGATAGTGCTAGAACTCATAGAGGATCCGACTTTAGAGGTGGTGCTAATGGAGCTCGTATTCGTTTAGCTCCTCAAAAAGACTGGGAAGGAAACGAACCAACAAGATTGAAAAAAGTCCTAGATAAGCTTACTGAGATTCAATCAGGACTAAGTAAAAAAATTAGTATTGCTGATTTAATTGTTTTAGGAGGTAGTGCTGCTATTGAAAAGGCTGCACAAGAAGGTGGTGTTAATATTAAAGTTCCTTTCACTCCAGGAAGAGGTGATGCAACCGCTGAAATGACAGATGCTGAATCTTTTGATGTTTTAGAGCCTTTACATGACGGATATAGAAACTGGCAAAAGAAAGATTATGTTGTAAAACCTGAAGAATTATTACTAGATAGAACGCAACTTATGGGCTTAACTGCTCCTGAAATGACTGTTTTAGTTGGAGGAATGCGCGTACTAGGAACCAACCACGGAAGCTCAAAACATGGAGTATTTACAGATAATGAAGGTGTATTGAGTAATGACTTCTTTGTAAACCTTACCGATATGACATACTCATGGAAGCCTGCTGGGGAAAACTTATACAATATTGTTGATCGTAAAACCGGAAGTACTAAATGGACAGCAACTAGAGCTGATTTAATATTTGGTTCAAATTCAATTTTACGTTCGTATGCTGAAGTATATGCACAAGATGATAACAAAGAAAAATTTGTAAAAGATTTTGTAGCTGCTTGGACTAAAGTAATGAATGCTGACAGGTATGATTTAGCTTAATTTAAAACTAGATTACAAAAAAAGAAGAGCTAAATGCTCTTCTTTTTTTGTCTTTTATTTTAAGTAGTAGTTTACTTACTCGCAAATAGTTTTACGTCATTTTCTGACACTTTCTTCTCTCCTAAAATAAGCAACCGTTCTACAACATTTCTTAATTCACGGATATTTCCAGTCCAATCGTATTCTTGCAATTGCTTAATCGCTTTATCTTCAAATTGTTTCTGAGGCATTCCTTGTTCTTCTGATATTTTTTTTGCGAAAAAATCTACTAGTAAAGGAATATCTTCTCTTCTATCATTTAGCGCAGGGACTTTAATTAAAATCACTGCTAAACGATGGTATAAATCTTCTCGGAAACGTCCTTCTTCAATTTCCGTCTTTAAATCTTTATTTGTTGCAGCAACAACACGTACGTTTACTTTTATATCTTTATCAGAACCTACACGCTGAATACGGCTTTCTTGTAGTGCTCGTAAAACTTTTGCCTGTGCCGATAAACTCATATCTCCTATTTCATCTAAGAAAATGGTTCCTCCATTAGCTGCTTCAAACTTCCCTGCTCTATCTTTATTTGCTCCTGTAAAACTTCCTTTTACATGTCCAAACAGTTCACTTTCTATTAACTCAGAAGGTATCGCTGCACAATTCACTTCAACCATTGAAGCTTTAGAGCGGTCAGATTTTTCGTGCAACCAATGTGCTACTAATTCTTTTCCCGTTCCGTTAGGGCCTGTAATTAAAACTCTAGCATCGGTAGCTGATACTTTTTCTATAATTTCTTTTATATGAGTAATGGCATCACTTTCTCCAATCATTTCATAGTTCTTACTCACCTTCTTTTTTAAACGCTTATTTTCTACTACCAACTCCTTTTTATCTAAAGCATTTCTTACGGTGTTCAATAAACGGTTTAAATCTGGTGGTTTTGAAATATAATCAAAGGCTCCTAAACGCATTGTGTTTACTGCGGTGTCTAAATCCCCATGACCAGAAATCATCACCATTAGTATTTCTGGCTTTAATTTTCTGGCTTTTTCCAATACCTCAACACCATCCATTTTAGGCATTTTAATATCACATAAAACTAAATCATAATCTGTTTTCTTTATCTTTTCAATTCCTTGCAAACCATCTTCTGCTTCTTCAACCTCATAGGAATCGTTTTCTTCCGTAATAATTTTTTTTAATACTCTGCGAATTGCAGCCTCATCTTCAATTATTAATATTTTACTCATATTTTTTTTAGACTTTTAGATGTAAGACCAAAAGAGAAAAGACTAGTTTAATGAATTCTTAAACCTAGAAATCATTTTTTAAAGCCCTCCTATTTCATCTTCTAAATCTATTAACGTTATTTTATTATAAGAAAGAACTATTTGTCTTTACAACTCAAAAAGCAAGCCAAATATTTTTATCCTAATTACTTAGTTTCCTCTTTAGGTTTTTCATCTTCTTTTTTAGGGGTTTCAAAATTTAACCCTTTAGCGTCTACAATATGTATATCTCTTTGAGGAAATGGAATACTAATATTATGCTCTCTAAACAGTTCGTCTATTTTAAACCGTATATCACTTTTTGGTATAGCTGCCTGAAAACTATCATTTAGTGTAAAAATTAATTTAAAGTTTAACGAACTATCTCCAAAATTTTCAAAAAGCACCAACGGAGCAGGGTGTTGATACACCTTTGGATGCTCACTGGCCGCTTGCATTAATAGTTTTTTCACCAAAGCCACATCACTTCCATATGCCACTCCAACTGTTACACTTTCTCTAGTTGTTGTGCCATTTTGCGTCCAGTTATATAAACTATTTGATAAATATTTATGATTGGGTATCACCAACACCTTATTATCAATAGTTACAGCCCTAGTAGTTCTTAATTTTATTTCCTCTACCCTACCTACTTTTCCATCTAATTCAATAATATCACCTACGTGAACACTTTTATCAAGAATAATAAAAATTCCAGAAATTATATCTTGAAAAAAAGTTTGCAACGCCAAACCAATACCAATTAATAAGGCTGAAGACGCTACTAAAATCGCACTTAAATTAACTCCTGCTGAACTTAAGGCTATTGAAAAAATAACTACATAAGCCAACCAACTAGTAAAAGAGAAAATAGTATCAAACTTATTTTTATCTTCTTGCTCTAGTTTACTTTTTGCTAACCTTTTTAGGTATTTCAATAGAAGTTTAATAAGAATCAAACCAATTATTAAAAACAGAATCGTTTTTATGGTAATATCTATTTCTTTTCCTCCTACAGGAATTCTAAGGTTTAGAAAATCGGTTACTTCTTTTATTATTTCTTTCATCTGCTAGTTCTTATTATTTTTTATTGGTCAGATGTAATTCACTATTAAACACTTTCGGACAATATTAAGTTAATTACGCTACAGTTCATTTCATAAAGGTTAATTATCCATTATAGCGAATCCACTTCCATAAATCTTTATAAGTCGGCTTTTTACCATACATCAAAATACCTACACGATAAATTTTTGCGGCAATCCATACAATTACCATAAAAGTAAGAATTAATAGCAACATAGAAATCGCTATTTCCCACCAAGCAACTCCAAACGGAATTCTCATTAACATCACGATAGGTGAAGTGAATGGTATATATGAAAATATAACTGATACTGGTCCGTGAGGATCATTAATAACTGTTGCAAAACCTACATATACTGCTAAAATTAATGGTAACATAATAGGCATCATAAACTGTTGCGTATCCGTTTCGTTATCTACCGCTGCTCCTACTGCTGCAAACAACGAACTATACAGCATATATCCTCCTAAGAAATAGAAAATGAACAAAAAGAACATTTTTACTAAAGGCAATCTAAATATTTCCTGTACAATCATTTCACCTTTATTGGTTGCTGTTTGTTGAATAGCTTCCATTTGTTCTGGCGATACTTTTGCCGATTGCATTTCCATCATATCAATTCCAAAGAAAGAAGATGCTACCAAACTAAACACTAAAAACAAAATTCCCCAAATAAAGAATTGTAATAATCCTGCTGAAGCGTTTCCTATAATCTTTCCTAACATTAGTTGAAAAGGTTTTACTGAAGATACAATCACTTCAATAATTCGGCTCGTTTTTTCTTCAATTACACTACGCATTACCGATGTACCGTAAATCATTACAAACATCATGAGTAAATATCCTGCAATGGCACCTACACCAATCTTTAATCCGTTGATTAATTTTGATGATTTTTCACCCGAAAAATTAAACATTTTAATTTCTGATGAAATTTTAGACTCTTCAATATGTGCAATATCAATCCCGAAGTTTGTCAATTTTTTATGACGTAACTCCTTATCAATTTTATCTTCTAAACGTTCCATGATGGACATGCTTGGGGAATCTTTTGAGAAAAACTCAATCGACTTTGCCAATACTTCTATACTATCTTGTTTCGGAATGTATAAAGCTCCGTAATAATCTCCTTCTTCAACTTTCTTTTTAGAGTCATCAATACCTAAAGCAGTAAAATCTTCATACTTTACTGTTTTAGAATCTTTAAAAACATCTTTAGAAAACATTCCAGACTCATCAACATATACTATCTTTTTAACCTTTTCATCGTTCTTCTTCATTAAGAAAAATACTAAAGCTCCCATACCAATCATTAACAGCGGACTTAAGAAAGTCATGACGATAAACGATTTATTTCTAACCTTAGCAATAAACTCGCGTTCTATAATTAATCGTAATCTTTTCATTGGTTAACTGTTTTTATGAATTGCTTGAATAAAAATGTCATTAGCGCTTGGTATCAACTCTACAAAATGCTGCACCTCTCCTTGAGTAGCTAAATACGATAATAAATCGTTCGCTGAATTTCCGTTAGTAAGTTTTACATTTAACTTTAACCCATCATTTAACAATCTAAAATCTGCCGGTAATACTTCAAAGTTTTGTTTTAGTTTCTGCTCCACTTCTCTTGAGCTAGAAGTTGCTAACCCTATTTGAAAAGTATTTGTCCTAAACTCTTTTTTAATATCGTCTAGTTTACCATCTAAAATTTTATTCGACTTATTAATCAAAGCTATATAATCACACATTTCCTCTACACTCTCCATTCTATGTGTAGAAAAGATAATCGTAGCTCCTTCATCTCGTAACTGTAAAATTTCTTTTGCTATTAGTTGTGCATTAATAGGGTCGAATCCTGAAAACGGCTCATCAAAAATTAACAATTTAGGTTGGTGAAGTACCGTTACAATAAATTGTACCTTTTGTGCCATTCCTTTTGAAAGCTCTTCAATTTTCTTATTCCACCATGCTCCAATATCAAATTTATCAAACCAATATTTTAAGCGTTTCTTTGCTTCCGATTTACTTAACCCCTTTAATTGAGCAAGATATAATGCCTGCTCTCCTACCTTCATACTTTTATACAAACCACGTTCTTCAGGTAAGTAACCTATATATTCTATATGATTAGGAGCTAGCTTCTCTCCATCTAAAATAATTTCACCAGCATCAGGCATTGTTATTTGATTGATAATTCTAATAAGAGAGGTTTTTCCTGCTCCATTAGGACCTAACAAACCAAAAACACTTCCTTTAGGTATGTGCATCGACACATTATTTAATGCAGTATAATCGCCGTAACGCTTTACTACATTATTAACTTCTAATAAATTGCTCATAGATTTTATAGTTGATTAATTACCGTTTATTTAAAAACAGCAGTGACAAACTTACATATTTTTATACTCAATTAGTATACGGTTCTCTTCAAACGTTACAAGATTAATTTTTTGTTAATTTTATTATGCATGCATAACTTTTTTACAAAATACTATGCGTGCATAATAAAATTTTATATATTTGGCATTCATGGATAAGGATAAATCAATAGATCACCAATTAAGAGCCACGTGGCAAGCGGTTGCTAAGATGTATAATGAGCAAGCTGCAAAGCACGATAGCACTATGGCTACGGCTTTTGCTTTATTGAATATAGATTCTGAAAACGGTACTCCTTCAACTGCTTTAGGACCGTTAATGGGAATGGAACCTACAAGTCTTTCACGTTTATTAAAAACCATGGAAGACAAAGGGGTTATATGTCGTGAGAAAAATCCAAATGATGGTAGAAGCGTTATTTTAAAACTTACCGAATACGGTAAAGAAATGCGTGAAGTTTCTAAAGGACACGTATACCAATTCAATAATAAAGTAAGAGAACATATTACTGAAGAAGAGCTAGACACCTTCTTTAAAGTAACCACAACAATAAACAAACTAATTACAGACAAGTTGATATACGACGAAGATATTGACAATAAAGCTGTATAAAAACAAACCAACAAACAAATGGCAAGAAGAATTAAAAAAGTAGCAATTATCGGTTCTGGTATCATGGGATCAGGTATTGCATGTCATTTTGCTAACATTGGCGTTGAAGTGTTGCTTTTGGACATCGTTCCGAGAGAGCTTAGCGACAAAGAAAAAGCAAAAGGACTAACCTTAGAAGACAAAGTAGTTCGTAACCGTTTGGTAAATGATGCTTTGACTGCTTCATTAAAGTCAAAACCATCACCTATCTACAATAAAAAATTTGCAGATAGAATTACTACAGGTAACCTTGAAGACGATTTACATAAAATAAAAGATGTAGATTGGATTATGGAGGTTGTTGTTGAACGCTTAGACATTAAACAAAGTGTTTTTGAACAAGTTGAAAAACACCGTACACCTGGTACTATAATTTCTACCAATACTTCTGGAATTCCTATTAAATTTATGAACGAAGGACGTAGTGAAGATTTCCGTAAACACTTTGCGGTAACACACTTCTTTAACCCTCCTCGTTATTTAAAATTATTTGAAGTTGTTCCAGGACCTGACTGTAAGCAAGAAGTTACTGACTTCTTAATGGATTATGGTTCTAAATTCTTAGGAAAAACTTCAGTATTAGCAAAAGATACACCAGCGTTTATTGGTAACCGTATAGGTATCTTCGGAATCCAATCGTTATTCCACCAAGTAAAAGAATTAGGCTTAACTATTGAAGAAGTTGATAAGCTAACAGGACCAGTTATTGGACGACCAAAATCAGCTACTTTCCGTACTGTTGATGTTGTTGGATTAGATACTTTAGTACATGTTGCTAACGGAATCTATGAAAACTGTCCTAACGACGAAGCTCACGACTTATTCAAGTTACCAGATTTCATCGACACCATGATGGAAAATAAATGGTTAGGAAACAAAACTAAGCAAGGTTTTTACAAGAAAACTAAAAATGCTGAAGGAAAGCGTGAAATTTTAGCGTTAGACTTAGATACGATGGAATACCGTCCGTCTAAAAAAGCAAAATTTGCTACCCTTGAATTAACAAAGACAATCGATAAGCCAATTGACCGATTTAAAGTATTAGTTGGCGGAAAAGATAAAGCGGGAGAATTCTACCGTAAAAATTTCGCAGCTATGTTTGCGTACGTTCAAAATAGAATTCCAGAAATTTCTGATGAATTATATCGTATAGACGATGCCATGAAAGCAGGTTTCGGTTGGGAAAATGGTCCTTTCGAAATTTGGGATGCTGTAGGAGTTGAAAAAGGTATCGAATTAATGAAAGCTGAAGGGGCGGAACCCGCCTTGTGGATAAAAGAGATGTTGGCTAGTGGTCAAACCTCTTTCTATACAGTTAAAGACGGTGCAACATATTACTACGATGTACCAGCAAAAGAACAAGTTAAAAAACCAGGACAAGATTCATTTATCATCTTAGATAACATTCGTAAAACTACTGAGGTATTCAAAAACTCTGGTGTTGTTATTGAAGATTTAGGAGACGGAATCTTAAACTGTGAATTCCAATCTAAAATGAACACTATTGGTGGTGATGTTTTAGCTGGATTAAATAAAGCAGTTGATTTAGCTGAAAAAGACTTCCAAGGATTAGTAATTGGTAACCAAGCTGCAAACTTCTCAGTAGGTGCCAACATCGGAATGATTTTTATGATGGCTGTTGAGCAAGAGTACGATGAGTTAAACATGGCTATCAAATATTTCCAAGATACCATGATGCGTATGCGTTACTCTGCAATTCCTACTATTGCTGCTCCTCACGGAATGGCGTTAGGTGGTGGTTGTGAATTATCATTACACGCAGATAAAGTAGTTGCTGCTGCTGAAACTTACATCGGATTAGTAGAGTTTGGAGTTGGCGTAATTCCTGGTGGTGGTGGATCTAAAGAAATGGCTGTAAGAGCTCAAGACTTATTCCACACTGGTGATGTTCAATTAAATGTATTACAAGAACACTTCTTAACTATTGGTATGGCAAAAGTGGCAACTTCAGCTTATGAAGCGTACAACTTAAACTTACTACAGAAAGGAAAAGACGTTGTGGTTGTAAACAAAGACCGTCAAATAGCAGAAGCAAAAAAACACGCTATATTATTAGCAGAAGCAGGGTATACACAACCAGCAAAACGTAAAGATGTTTTAGTATTAGGTAAGCAAGCCTTAGGTATGTTCTTAGTAGGAACAGACTCTATGGAAGCTTCTAAATATATTTCTGAACACGATCAGAAAATTGCAAACAAACTAGCCTACGTAATGGCTGGAGGAGATTTATCAGAACCAACAAAAGTTACTGAGCAGTATTTATTAGACCTTGAACGTGAAGCTTTCTTAAGTTTAACTACAGAACGTAAAACGTTAGAGCGTATTCAGCACATGTTAAAAACTGGTAAACCACTTCGCAACTAGTTGCGAATAGTATTGAGATATTAGTATTAAGTAGTTAGAAATGCATAAAGTAGAAGATTTAAAAATATGGCAAAAATCAATAGAGTTAGCAAAAGCTACCTATCTGCTTGTTTCAGAATTACCATCGGATGAAAAATTCGGGCTAACATCTCAAATAA
This sequence comes from Tenacibaculum gallaicum, assembly GCF_003387615.1. GTDB lineage: Bacteria > Bacteroidota > Bacteroidia > Flavobacteriales > Flavobacteriaceae > Polaribacter > Polaribacter gallaicus. The sequence continues at coordinate 85,246 of NZ_QUNS01000010.1, forward strand.
AGAGAAGTGCTATTTCGATTCCTTCAAATATAGCAGAAGGAGCTGGTAGAAATTCACAAAAAGAATTCAAACACTTTTTGAGTATTGCAAATGGTTCTACATACGAACTTCAAACGCAATTACTATTAGTTATTGAATTGAACCTAATACATAAAGATAAAGTACAACCTATTATTGAGTTGTGTATTGAAATTCAGAAAATGAATTATGTTTTTCAGCAAAAATTAAACGTCTAAACATTCACTCAATACTAAAACCTCAATACTCAATACTAAAAATAAAATGAAAACAGCATATATAGTAAAAGGATATAGAACCGCCGTAGGGAAATCTAAAAAAGGTGTGTTCAGATTTAAAAGAGCTGACGAATTAGCTGCTGAAACCATCAAGTATATGATGGAAAAGTTGCCAGAATTCGACGTAAAGCGTATCGATGATGTTATTGTTGGTAACGCAATGCCAGAAGGTTCTCAAGGATTAAACATGGCAAGAATAATCTCGTTAATCGGATTAGATTCTGTAGATGTTCCTGGAGTTACCGTAAACCGTTTCTGTTCATCAGGATTAGAAACAATTGGTATGGCTGTAGCAAAAATTCAATCTGGAATGGCAGAATGTATTATTGCTGGTGGAGCAGAAAGCATGAGTTCTGTACCAATGACAGGTTTTAAACCAGAATTAAACTACGATATCGTAAACGCAGGTCACGAAGATTACTATTGGGGAATGGGTAATACTGCAGAAGCAGTAGCGCAACAATACAATGTATCTCGTGCAGATCAAGATCAATTTGCTTACGAATCGCACATGAAAGCTTTAAAAGCGTTAGATAGCGATCGTTTTCAAGATCAAATAGCACCAATCGATGTAGAAGAAACCTACATTGATGCAAACGGAAAACGTGCCACAAGAAATTATAAAGTTACTAAAGACGAAGGTCCACGTCGTGGAACTAGCGTAGAAGCCTTAGCAAGGTTACGTCCAGTATTTGCTGCTGATGGTTCTGTTACCGCTGGTAACTCATCACAAACAAGTGACGGAGCTGCTTTTGTAATGGTAATGAGTGAAGATATGGTAAAGGAGCTAGGTATTCAACCAGAAGCTCGTTTAGTAAGTTATGCAGCAGCAGGAGTACCACCTCGTATTATGGGAATTGGTCCTATAGCAGCAATTCCAAAAGCATTAAAACAAGCAGGTTTACAACAAAGTGATATTGAATTAATTGAACTAAACGAAGCGTTTGCTTCACAATCATTAGCTGTTATTCGCGAATTAGGTTTAAATCCGGATATCGTTAACGTAAATGGTGGAGCAATTGCTTTAGGTCACCCATTAGGATGTACTGGTGGTAAACTATCTGTTCAGTTATTTGATGAAATGCGTAAGCGTGAAATGAATAGCAAATACGGAATGGTAACGATGTGTGTAGGTACCGGTCAAGGTGCTGCAGGTATTTTTGAATTCTTAAATTAGAATTAAGATATAAGTATTGAGTATTGAGAATTTTCTCATCTCTTTTAAAAAATAAGTAATAAAATTATAAAAGTAGTTAGTATCTCAATACTCACTACTAAATACTAAAATCTATGATTATGTCAGAATTAACAAAAGATCTTTTACGCGGAGGGCAGTTCCTAGTAAAAGAAACAAAATGCGAAGATATATTTACTCCTGAAGATTTTTCAGAAGAGCAAACAATGATGCGTGATGCGGTTAAAGAATTTAACGACCGTGAAATCATTCCTCATAAAGACCGTTTTGAAAAGAAAGATTATGCACTTACCGAAGAAACTATGCGTAAAGCTGGTGAATTAGGATTCTTAGGTGTAGCGGTTCCTGAAGCGTATGGCGGATTAGGAATGGGATTCGTTTCTACAATGTTAACTTGTGATTACATTTCAAGTGGAACAGGATCTTTTAGTACTGCTTTTGGTGCACATACAGGTATTGGCACCATGCCAATTACTTTATATGGTACTGAAGAGCAAAAGCAAAAATATGTTCCTGCATTAGCTATGGGTGAACGTTTTGGAGCTTACTGTTTAACTGAACCAGGAGCAGGATCGGATGCTAACTCAGGTAAAACTACTGCTGAGTTAACTGAAGACGGAAAGCACTATAAAATTAACGGACAAAAAATGTGGATTTCTAATGCAGGTTTTGCTGAAATCTTCATCGTTTTTGCTCGTATCGAAGACGATAAAAACATTACTGGTTTTATCTTAGAATATGATAAGAACAATCCTAACGGAGTAACTTTAGGAGAAGAAGAACACAAATTAGGTATTCGTGCATCATCTACACGTCAGGTATTTTTCAACGATACGTTAATTCCTGCTGAAAATATGCTATCTGTTCGTGGTGGTGGATTCAAAATTGCCATGAACGCCTTAAACGTTGGTCGTATTAAATTAGCGGGGGCTTGTTTAGATTCTCAAAGAAGAATTATTAGCCACGCTGTAAACTATGCGAATGAGCGTAAGCAATTTAAAACTCCTATTTCAGAGTTTGGTGCAATTAAAATGAAGTTAGCTGAAATGGCTACTAGCGCTTATGTTGGTGAGTCAGCATCATACAGAGCTGCTAAAAATATTGAAGATAGAATTGCTATTCGTGAAGCGGAAGGAAACTCTCATCAAGATGCAGAATTAAAAGGTGTTGAAGAGTATGCTATTGAATGTTCAATCTTAAAAGTAGCTGTTTCTGAAGACGTACAAAACTGTGCTGATGAAGGAATTCAAATTTACGGAGGTATGGGATTCTCTGAAGAAACTCCAATGGAGTCTGCTTGGAGAGATGCTCGTATTGCTCGTATTTACGAAGGAACTAACGAAATTAACCGTTTATTATCGGTAGGAATGTTAGTTAAAAAAGCCATGAAAGGTCATGTAGATTTATTAAATCCTGCAATGGCAGTTCAAAACGAATTAATGGGAATTCCTTCTTTTGACACTCCAGATTATTCTGAATTATTCTCAGAAGAAAAAGAGATACTAGCTAAATTGAAGAAAGTATTCTTAATGGTAGCAGGGGCTGCATTACAAAAATTTGGTCCTGAATTAGAGCAACACCAACAATTATTAACTGCTGCTTCAAATATTTTAATTGAAGTATACATGGCAGAGTCTGGAATCTTAAGAACTGAAAAGAACGTGAAGCGTTTTGGTGAAGATGCTCAAAAAGAACAGATTGCAATGGCTAAGTTATACTTATACAATGCTGTAGAAACTATTACTAAAAGCGCAAGAGAAGGAATTATTTCTTTCGCTGAAGGTGATGAGCAACGTATGATGTTAATGGGACTTAAGCGTTTTACTAAATACGCAAACTACCCTAACGTAGTGGAGTTACGTGACACAATCGCAGAAAAATTAAAAGCAGAAAATAAATACTGCTTCTAAACATATTAAAACTACCTAATGTTGCTAACAAGCATAGGTAGTTTTTAAAATTTTTCTTCAACTTTTATAGGTTTTAGAATTTAGTTGTTTGTTTAAAAGATCGTCAAATTAGTTTTTGGCGGTCTTTTTTTATGCTCTCAAAACACACTACTAATTCTATACACTACCATATCAACTTACTATAAAACTAAGAGTCTTAAGGTTTTCTTAAAACGTTTTTTTATATATTTAATGGTATATTTATTGTACCCGAATGCAAAAAAACACAAGATAGCATGATAAAACTTAACACTACAGCACTACTAGGAATGGTTTTCTTAGCCATGGTTAGCTGTAAAAACGAAGCAAAAAAAACAGACGCGCAAGAGAACTCTAACCAAGAGACAGTTACTACAACGACCGATGTTACTGGAAACTACGTTTCTTCAGAATATGAAAAAAGAAATGAAGGATACGACTGGGTTTCTGTTACTGTAAAACCAGCCGCAAATGACAATATAAAAATTGCTGTTCGTTCGCGAGCTGACAAGAAAAAACCTACCTGTACTTTTGACGCTCTTGCTAAAAAAGCGAATGACAGTACCTACAAAGCTGTTATAAACGATAAAACTGTAGTATTTTCTTTTAAAAACAAACAAATTTCTATTGCCACCGCAAATAAAGAAGACAATAGTTTCTTAAACTTTTACTGTTCTGGCGGTGGAAGTCTTGCAGGCTCGTACCATAAGATTGATGGTGATTTAGACCAAACGCAAATAGACAAAACCATTTTTAGAAAAAATGTGACCTTACAAGGAGTTGGCTTTAATATTTCTACTCAAAAAAATGGAATGGAAACCGAGTTAACAGTAGCTCCTTACGGGTTAGAAATTGATAACTCAGCTGTTACTCAAAACATTGACGGTAATGTTGTTGATGTTGAAATTGAAGATTTAAACTCTGATGGTTCTCCAGAAGTATTAATTTATACACAATCTGACGGAAGTGGAAGTTATGGTAACGTAATTGGATATTCTGTTAATAACAAAAAATCGATGAGTGAAATATACTTCCCTCCTATTACTGAAAACAAAGAATTGAGCAAAGGGTATATGGGGCATGATGAGTTTACCATTATTGAAACTACCTTAGCCCAACGTTTTCCTATTTATACAAAAGAAGATACCAATGCCACCCCAACTGGTGGTACTAGACAAATTAACTATAAATTGGTTGATGGTGAAGCATCAAGAAAGTTTGTAGTAAAAAACTCAACTGACTTTAACACCAACAATTAAACTATTTATTATGAAAAAACTATCATTTTTATTCGCAACTATTCTATTAATCACAGTGTCTTGTACTAAAAAAGAGGCTGCTGATCAACTATACAATACTACTTGGGAGCTAGAATACATTTCTGGACCAAGAATTGCTTTTGAGGGATTGTTTCCTGATAAAAAGCCACAACTTACGTTTGATAAAGAAACAAAGAAGGCTACAGGAAACAATGGTTGTAACGGTTATGCTGCTGAATTTACGTTAGGAGAAGAAGATGCTATTTCTTTTGGAGAACCAGGACCAACAACTATGATGTACTGCGGACAAGGAGAACAAGAGTTTTTAAAAACCATTAAAAAAATAAACAAGTATAGTTTTGACTTAGAAGGAAAACTAAATTTATTAATGGACGATGTAACCATGATGCGCTTTAAAAAAATAACTACTGAAGAATAATTCATAATAGTTGTTACTTTAAAAGAATTAATAACTTAGGGGAAACCTCATACTATATAACCTTTTTTTGGTTTGTTGGTATGAGGTTTATTTTTTATTTCCAAAGGCAGCGTCCGCTAATAAGTATATAGTGAATGTTGGGTTGAATCCATACAGATGTAAAAGCAGAGAACATGCCGTGGCATCAGCGCCCCATGCCGTGGTGTCTGCGGAGCACGCCGTGATATCAGCGACCCGTGCCGTGGTGTCTTCGGAGCATGCCGTGATATTAGCGACCCATGCCGCGGTGTTAGCGGAGCATGCCGTGATATCAGCGACCCGTGCCGCGGTGTTAGCGGAGCACGCCGTGATATTAGCAACCCGTGCCGTGGTGTCTGCGAAGCACGCCGTAGTATCAGCGACCCGTGCCGTAGTGTCTTCGGAGCATGCCGTGATATTAACGCCCCGTGCCGTGGTGTCTGCGGAGCATGCCGTGATATTAGCGACCCATGCCGTGGTGTCTGCGGAGTACGCCGTGATAGTAACGACCCGTGCCATGGTGTCTTCGGAGCATGCCGTGATATTAGCGACTCGTGCCGTGGTGTCTTCGGAGCACGCCGTGATATTAGCGACCCATGCCGTGGTGTCTTCGGAGCATGCCGTGATATTAGCGACCCGTGCCGTGGTGTCTTCGGAGCATGCCGTGATATTAGCGACCCGTGCTACCTTTAATGACACTTAAAACATCTTTTATTCCCTAAATAGCTGAGCTTATGGGTTTCCGTAAGAGGGAGTATTCAATAAAGTGTGTCAACTTATTTTTAGTTTTCTATAAACCTTTTACCAAATTTAATAATTAATTCTTGTTTTATTCTATTCCAATT
>NZ_QUNS01000011.1 GCF_003387615.1 Tenacibaculum gallaicum
GTATGACTTACTGTATTGCCACAGTTGTCAGTTGATTCCCATTGACGTACGATTTCTCCACATCCGTCTACTACAGTATTGCTTACTTCGGTAAACACTACGTCTACTACAGTATCACAATTATCGGTTGCCGTAATCGTTGGTACTGATGGTATGGCTTCACAGTCTACTGAAATATCCGTTGGTTCTGCTGATAAAGTTGGTGCAGTCGTATCGGTTACTGTGATGGTTTGAATAAATTGCCCACTTGTTCTTCCACAAGCATCTGTAAATGTCCAAGTATTTGTATATGTTCCTATAACAGGACAATTAGTTGTTGAAGCCTCAAAGCTTCCTGATATTTTGATTATTGTTAAATCACAACTAGCCTCTGGCGTAAGTAATTGTGCCGCTGCTAGGGCATTACTATCGTCACAAGACACTGTTCTATCTAATGAACCAACTGTAGTTGTCCAATTAGCCTCGCCAGGTTGGTTAATACTTATTTCATTAGGTAAATTATCTCCTATTCCACAAGAATCAACTGATTTAGAGCTTAAAGTAGTTTGTGTACTATTATTTTCTTCTCCTGCATAGGTTGCTATTAATTGCATTTGAAATTTATCAGAACACATTTCTTCTAAAAAGTAACATTGTTCTTTTACTTTCACCTGAAAACTTAAACTATATGGTGTATCTCCTACATCTGTAATTCCATCAATAGCGTTAAAGGTTAATAATCTAGTTGTCGTATTGTAACTATAAGTAACTCCGAAAGGCAACCCTGTTATTGGCTCTACTAAATCTACTTCTTGAGGTATTGTTGTTTCTATTTTTAAATCTTTTACATTGTCATTACCATTGTTCTCTATATTAACCGAGAAACTAACAGTATCTTCTACACTACTTGTATTTGTTGAGCTTGATAATATTAATGGCGCTAAATCCGGTTTCCAAACATCAACAGATAAACCTATTAAAAAGAGCCCATATGTTTCTTGGTTTGATGTTAACCTTATTGTCGCAGAAGTTTGATTGTTAGCTATTATACTGTTTCCTGGGTTACTAAGAGCAAACACATCGGCATCAAACCCTAAAGTATTAGTACTAGCTGGATTTCTATCTATAAAATTACTCCCATTTTTAGCTATTCTACTATTAAAAAAATTGTTTGCATCCCTTAAGCTATATGATAAATCTACCCAATTATTACTGGTGTTTTTTATTTGTAATTTGTCTCCTGATAAATCTCTATCTCCTTCTAAAGCACCTATTACAACATCTACATCTACATTTCCTGTTGGCACTGTTTGAAAACCACTAAATCCAATTTCAAAATTATTAACACTACTTGTAACATGAGCATAACCATCAAAAAGCGATATATTTTTTGCTGGTAAAGTAGGACTCTCATATACAAATACTATTTGCCAACCTCCAGAAGTTCCTGTATTTCCTCCTCCATGTGAAGTCAAACTTCCTTCCTTTGCCCTAATATTAGCTACTTGATACGTTCCATAAGGTGTTGCTAAAGCTTTTACTTCATTTGTAATATCCTTAAAGCAAATATATGGGTCATTAACAAAGTGTCCTACCTCGTCTCTTCCTCTATAAATAACATTATCAGCTGTTATAGTTGTATAACCTAAATTTCCTGGTAATTGCAATTTTACTTTATTGTAATCCCAATTTGGTTCATCAGAGGGGTCGTCCTCTTCTTTATCTGCTGCTGCCCAGTATAAATAAGCTTTTTTAATACTTAAACAACTAACTGTTGGCTCTGGATTAGATAAATTTGCACTACTTGAATTGAATGTGCTTGCATCATTATCTATATCAACAAAAACGTTATTACTAAAATCATGGTTTCCGTCGTTTCCTGTATAGCTTGTTGTTTTATTTCTTGATAAAACATTATTAGCTATTAATGTTACATTTCCTTTAACTGCTTCTGAAAATCTTGGTTGAAACCCCTTTTTTATTTGGGCTTCTAATCTTCCCCCAGCAACGAGAAAAACCACTATAAAAAGTAAAATAAAACTAGTAATTTTTTTCATGTCCTCTAAGTTTTTTAATAATAACAATCTTATCTAAATAGTCTAATTGTCATTACTCTGATTTGGTGTGTATGTTTTTATAGTAATCTTGCCAGAGACAGCTGCTTTTTGTATTGACATTTGCTCTTGAAGGTCATTTACTAGGAACTCTATACAATTCCAACTTCCTAATTTGATATTATAAGGTTTAGTAATTTTTAGATAAAGTGCTTTACTTCTTTTAGGTAGTACTTTAATTGCTCCTATAATAGGTTTCTTTTTTTCATCTAGTAATGAATACTCTAATACAGTTTCTATATTTTCTTGATTTTTGCATGGTATACTGTTTATAGAAAAACGATACCCTTTTTCTACTGTGCTATTATTACTAATTTTTAGCTTATGCATGTGTACCTTTTCATAATCTGGTTTTTCACTATAGGAAATTACCGATAGCTCGGTTAATCCTTGTGACCAAAGACTTAAACCACTAAATAAAAAGAATAAATACAATAGTTTTTGAATAGTATTTTTTTCCATATTATTTGTTTTATAATTATTATGTTACTAATACAAACAATCAAAGGTTGTATATCTAATCTAAAGTGGGGGTAATTATGGGGGGGGGGTAATTAAGAGGTACGCATTTCTGAGTATTACAAGAATGTAATACATCAATAATACACAATGGGTATACAATAAAAAAATTTGAGGAAACTAAAATAATACTGATTGGGAATAGTATTATTTTGAGGGATTAACGCTTTTAAATTCTAAAAGCTCTTACACCAAATTTAGTACTTATTTTTAGTTTTAAAAAATAAAATGTTAAAAAAGGGGTTTTTCCCCTACACTCTTATTAAGAAAAATATCTTCATTGTATTTTATAATACTTCTTTTTTAATTAGGTAATTTTGCAGTATGATACAAAACGATACAATTATTGCTTTAGCAACACCAGCAGGGGTTGGTGCTATTGCTGTTATTAGACTTTCTGGAGAAAAATCGATAAAAATTGTAGATTCATTTTTCAACTCAATAAAGAAAAGTAAATCATTATTAAATCAAAAATCTCACACCTTACATTTAGGTCATATTGTTAATAATGGGATCATCATTGATCAAGTTTTAGTATCTATATTTAAAAACCCACATTCTTACACAGGCGAGGATGTTGTAGAAATCTCGTGTCATGGTTCTAGCTTTATTCAACAAGAAATTATTCAACTTTTCTTGCAAAACGGTTGTCGAATGGCTGATAATGGTGAATTTACAATGCGTGCTTTTTTAAATGGAAAGATGGACTTATCGCAAGCGGAGGCTGTTGCCGATGTAATTGCTTCTAATTCTGCAGCTTCCCATCAAATGGCTATTCAACAAATGCGTGGAGGAATTACTAATGAACTGAAAGAATTACGTGCTCAATTGTTGGACTTCGCAGCACTAATTGAATTAGAGCTCGACTTTTCTGGTGAAGATGTTGAGTTTGCTGATAGAACCAAGTTTAAAGAATTGGTAGCCAAAATATCAGCGGTTTTAAAGCGTTTAATAGATTCTTTTGCCTTTGGGAATGCTATGAAAAATGGAATTCCTGTTGCTATTATTGGTGAACCAAACGTTGGAAAGTCTACTTTATTAAATGCTTTACTTAACGAAGAAAAGGCTATTGTATCTGATATTGCTGGTACAACTCGAGATGCTATTGAAGACGAGCTAATTATTGATGGTGTTGTTTTCCGTTTTATTGATACTGCTGGAATTAGAGAAACTGAAGATGTTGTTGAAAGTATTGGTATAAAAAAGGCATATGAAAAAGCGGAGAACGCACAACTAATTATTTTCTTGATCGACTCTAATAAATATATACATTCAAAAGAGTTGTTTTTAGAGGAAATTGAAACTATAAAAAAGCGTTTCCCAAACAAACGTTTATTAGTTATTGCTAATAAAATTGATACATTGTCTTGTCATGACTCCTCTATTTTACAATCAGAAATCGAAAACTTAATTTTACTTTCTGCTAAACAAAATATTGGTGTTGATGAATTAAAGCAAGAACTTATTTCATTAGTAAATACTGGTGCTTTGAGTAATAATGAAACCATTGTAACGAACTCTCGCCACTTCGAAGCTCTAACTTTAGCTTTAGAGAGTATCAATTCAGTTAAAAATGGTATAGAACTAGATATTTCTTCTGATTTATTTGCTATTGACATTCGTGAATGTTTACGTCATTTAGGAAACATTACTGGAGAATATGATGTAGATAAAGATATTTTGGGGCATATTTTTGGAAATTTCTGTATCGGGAAGTAAGCATATTTTTTCGAATTTATAACGGTTTACTACGTTTATAAAACAGATTTCTATCTACTTACACAGGTTTATAATTTTACAACGAATTATAAACTATAACTAAAAATGGGACTATACGTTACTAGTGGGGCACTTGCTAGCTTTAAAGAGATGGATGAAGAAGCTTTTGAACATTACACTTCTGTTTTCAAAAACATTAATAAGTTACTTGAGTTAGATGGTATTACACCTTATAAAGAACCAGAAGAATTAGAATCTAAACCTCTTGAAATAGGCGGATTTCCTTATGAATATATTCACCACCTAAGACGTTTCTATGCTTATTGTGCAGAATATGAAGACTGGACTCCTACTCCATTTAGTCCTGACGCCTACCCTTCTGAAGATTCGCTTGTAGAAGATTATACATCATTATTAACCTGTCATCTTTTATGTCATTCAGACTCTGATGGATTTTATGTTCCTGTAAAATTTGTTGATATTGTTTTTGCTACAGATGATATTCCTGTTCAAGGCACAATGATTGGCTCTTCTTATTCACTGCTTAATGAATTAAAGTATATAGCTAACAAGCTTAACATTCAGCTAGACAAAAATGATAAAATTGTAAATATTAATGAAGTTAATAAATCAATTAACGAGGAAAATGATTTTTGGAGAGAAAAGTTAGTTTGGTGTGAATTATTTGAGGCAGCAAACCATAGTATTCGCAACAAATCTGCTATTATTTTTCATTAAAAAAACTTCAACAACTTAAGAGGTAATTAGAAAAATAATCTTTTAAAAACAATTTACAAGCCCACATAATATAATTATCTTTATTCTGAAAAAAATAAAGATTGGTCTTTATCTTAAAAGGCCATATGGTGTAGTCTGCTTGTCTAATATTCAAACAATTATAAATACATCTCATGCATGGGAAGAGATATAAGAATACAATCACAAGAAAAAAAATATCAAATTATAGGGAAACTTACGGCTAGTAAAATTATAGACCTTTTTGTTGAAAGTGAAAATGAAGCTTTACGACATGAGTTTCAAGGTAAATTTTATCCAGCTCGTCACTATGATATCAACGCTACCTTAACAAAAGCTTTAAAAGGAATTGAAAAACAAAAAATAATTGATGCCTGTTTTCACTCATCTAGATTAGGTAATATTATAAAAGTAAAGGAAAACAACTATCCTCTTTTTTTAAAAGGAGTTGAAAAAGCATTATCATCAATTGGAAAAGGATATAATATTAATGTTTTAAAACCTAGTAAAGTATTTTTACTTTTTGGTGTTAGCTCTCCTAATAATATAGAAAATCTATACAATACAAAGTATACTGAGTTTTTAGAAACTTTAAAATTTGCAACCAAGGTTAACTCTTATACCAGCTACCCTAGCTTACGTAAAAGGTTAAAAGCAATAAAATTCTTGGAAAACCCTGTGCTTTTAAAAAGAGCTCAAAAAATGACTCCTTTCTTTAATCAGTTTAATTTTGAAACTGCTGGAGCATTGGTTTTATTATTAGTCGATTCTTCTGAAACCTCTAAACAAGTTCTTTTTGAATATCAGAACAAAAACTTACCTAGAGAAACAGTCTGGATTCTTGGTAGTTTTTATAAAGATTTTAAAACTTCCGAAGCAAACAAACTACTCCTTAAAGATTTATATAATAAATATTCTACGGAATGGATTGACGAATATTATAACGCTGTTTACTAATCGTTTTATAAGTATTTTTGCTAGATGGATTCACTCACACAAATTGTTCTTGGGGCAGCCGTTGGAGAAGCTGTATTAGGTAAAAAAGTCGGAAACAAAGCAATGCTTTATGGAGCTATCGCAGGCACTATACCTGATTTAGATGTGTACATTGGTAAATTATTTGATACAGTTACGGCACTTGAAATACACAGAGGTTTTACACACTCTATATTTTTTGCAATTGTTTTCGGGTGGATTTTTGGTTGGCTGATCTCTTTATATGAAAAAAATGCCTCCACTAAAGAATGGGCGCAACTTATGTTTTGGGGATTTTTAACACATCCTATTCTCGATGCACATACTACTTGGGGAACTCAGCTTTTTTGGCCTCTTGATATACGGTTAGCATTTAAAAATATTTTTGTAATTGACCCTTTATATACACTTCCTTTTTTAATATTTCTGTTGATGGCAATGTTTCAGCAAAAAGGATCAAAAAAAAGAAGAAAGTACAATAACTTAGGACTTATTGTGAGTAGTTCTTATATGGCAATTACTATCATTATTAAAGGAATTACCTATACTAAATTTACACATGCCTTAAAAGAACAAAAAATAGTTTATAAAGAAATTGAAACAAAGCCCACTGCTTTTAATACCGTTTTATGGTCAGCAAATGTAGAGACAGAAGATGCATACTTAATAGGCTATTATTCTTTTTTTGATACTAAACCTATTAAGTTTTATTCCTACCCTAAGAATCATCATTTGTTAGGTGATTATAAAAATGATATTTTAGTGAAGCGACTTATCAAAATAACTAAAGGATGGTATACTGTTTCAGAAAAAAATAATGCTATATACTTAAATGACCTTCGTTTTGGGTTGTTAAGCGTAGCTCCTAATTTTCAACAATTTGCTTTTAGTTTTGAAATAGCTGAAAAGCATAATAAAATTGTTATAAATGAAGTACCTAGAAATCGTGAAGAAGCAAAACAATTATTAAAAGATCTTTGGATTAGAATTCAAGGAAATTAATTGAGTAATCGCTGTATATGTCGTAAATTTGTAGCTCTATTATAAAGCAGAATTACTCAGGTTTGAGACAAAAATATTTTCACTTTTTTTCAATCATTTTTTTAGTTTTTACTCAATTAGCATTTATTACTGCATTGCTGCTAGAACATAAAAACGTTTTTACAGTACTGTCATTAACAACACTTTTTACCATACTTATAGTTTATAATTATATAAAATTCTTTAAAGTTAAAGAGATTGACTTTGAACCTTTTTATGTCATGGTATTTGTTATAATTGGTGCGCTACTTACTAGTTATTTACATCTCTTTACTAATTTGAGTTCTGTTTTGGTTGCTACTTTAATAGGAACTCTCGCTTCATTCTTACCTAATTTAAATAAAAAATCAAAGGTTTTACAAAATATTCCTAACGCAATGTATTGTGGTTGCTTTGTAGGAATGTCTCAAAAACATATTGCAATTGATTATAGCTTTATAATTATTGCAGGTAGTATAGCGGGTATTTTTTATATGTTTTCTAAAAATCTTTTTCTAGGAGTTGGTGGCAAATTAGGTACTGTAGCTTTTGGTAGTGTAGTTATATCATCTCTATTACTTTTAATTCTCTCGTAATGATTACTGTTTTACCAATTTACTTAACGAGCATATTTGGAGCTTTTTTAACTTTTATAGTCAGCACAAAGTACAAACAAGGACCTGTAAGAGCTTCTGCCTTACTAACTCTTGTAGTTTCTGGTTTACTCTATCTTTTTCCTGAAATATTTCCTCAAAACTTAACACAACAAACCCCTTGGGTATTTTTTGGAGCTTCTTTTGTTGGTATGACCTCTAGCAAGCTTACCCGCAACTATACTTCAATTATTTTCGCTGGAATTGTTTTTGGTTTTATTTATACGGTTAGCCCTACTTTCTTCAATGGTTATGGAGGAGCATTAGGAACTGCCGCTTGTATTTCTATCTTAGTTGTTATTGGAATAAACAACCTTATCAGACTTTCAAAAGCTTTAAAAAAGAAAAAGAATCTACTTAAAAAGGCTCTAAAAAATAGTTAATTGATTCTTTTCTTCTCTTTTTATTCACTTAATGTGTGAAACATTTTAGCAAAAGCTATTTCAATGAAAATAGAAACTTCCATTTTAGTTCTACCTTCTTCTAACATACTTAAGATAGTATTAAGGTGTCTATGTTTGAAATTATAAAATTCACCGTCTTCTTTATATAAATCTTCTTTCTTTAAGTTTTCTAGCTGCTCTAACATATTTTTATTTGCCTTGTAGGCAGATGTTCTTTTCTTTAAAAACAGTTGCATCTTTTTACTCTCTTTTCTACTTGATTTATTATACATAGATACCGCTGTTTTATACTTCTGCTCTACCGACCATTCTACCCTTTTGGCGTCTCTATATAATTTCTTAAGTCCATTAAATACTAAATCATTATATGTATTTATATAATCTTGATTCTTATGCAAATGACTTAAGTACTCAATTGCCTTTTTCTTATACTTATTTTTAGATTTTAGTTCAGCATCTTTTAACTCTTGTTCTAATACCAAAAGTTTATCTGCTATTTTATTTATTTTTTTTGTCTCCTCAAATCTATTTGCTTCTCCTATGATTAATATCTCTGGAGTTATTTCGTGAGGTTCTCCCGTAAATGTATGTTCTTTATAAGAAAAGTTAAACACCCCTCTAGCTCTCTCTACTTTTGCTTTCTTTTTTGCAGATAAGTCAAAGGCATAATTGTAACCGAAAGTAACTGTTAAGTCTTGAGTATTCTTTAAAGGGGTATTTCTAAATAATTGAATAGCACTTAAGTTAAAATTATGTTTCTCTTTATATACATAATTTGTGTTTAACCTTAAGTTTGTGGCACTTGCCTTATTTGTTTTGTTATTATTTTGATTATAAGAAGTACTCAGAGTTGTGTTTAATTTATCTTTTAGAAACTTTTTATTAACTGCTAGTGTTGGTCCCCATGTATACGATTCATCTCTTCCAATAGTATTATACGTAGTATTTAAAGCAGAAGTTATATTTATTTTTCTTTGTGGTAATCCTAATGTATAGGAAGTATTAAAATTATGAAATGTAGAACCGTTTCCTAAACGCACAATTCCATTTTCAGCATTTGCAACCGTTGCTAATGAATAATTTGTATTTAGGTTTTGCCTTCTTGTTTTACTATTTTCTAAAATATAACTTACATTAACATTGGCGTTTTGAGATAATTGTTTGTAATTAAATCGCTCAGCTTGGTCATCTAATAAGTTATCATCATTTATAACCTCAAATTGATCAAGTTTGTTATTCGTAAAAGTAGAAAAGTTAGAATAACTTCCTGTTATGTTTACTTTTTTACTCATTGCGTAAGTAGCATTTATGCTTCCTACAGTTCTATTAGTATTTGTTTCTTTTTGGTTCGCTAAATCATCTCGCTGATACCCTATATTAAACCCTAAACTTATTTTATTATTGAATAAAGAGGTATTTCCGTTTAAGGTAATGTTTTCAAAATCATTGTTAAAATAATAAGCTCCTAATGTTTGATATCCTGGATCGATACGCTCATACCCTAACCCAAATCGAAATTTATCAAAGCTATACTCCATTTCTGTTTTAAACGCTTTGTAATGCTCCGTTGAAGCTCTATTGTTAAATAGTAAACCAGCGATACCGCTACTATGATTTACTTTTTCGGCTCTTAAATCTTGTGTTATAGCTGTTGAAGCATATTCTCCTTTAAACCGAAGTCCGTCCATTACCGTTACAGCCCCCGACATACTTAATACTAAATTTTCTTTAGGTAATACCTTTTTTTCTTCTGGAACCGCACTTATGGAGTTTATGTTGTCTTTTGCATAAAAACCTATCAATTCTAGACTATATTTTTCTTTTTTAAATCCTACTTTGGCACCATACCCCATACGTTTAAAAGCAGGTTGTGTTCTATTA
Organism: Tenacibaculum gallaicum; assembly: GCF_003387615.1. Classification (GTDB taxonomy): domain Bacteria; phylum Bacteroidota; class Bacteroidia; order Flavobacteriales; family Flavobacteriaceae; genus Polaribacter; species Polaribacter gallaicus. The sequence continues at coordinate 10,021 of NZ_QUNS01000011.1, forward strand.
TCATCAGAATTTTCTGTGGCTTTTAATAATCGACCATACATTGCAGAAAACGTAAAACTTCCTTTTGGAGTTAAATCTACCCCTCCTCCTGTAAATTGATGTCCTGCTAAGGTATATGGAGAAAAACTCATACTCACATCTCCTATATGCGCTTGTATCCACCTGTATTTAGGATGTAAACTCAATCGGTTAAAACTAAACGGTAATTGGTATTCTAAATCATCTCCTTGATTAGAAAAGCTATAGCTCACAGGAATTGAAAATTCATAAATATTAAAATTTAAGCTTCCTTGTAAAAAATAGGTAAATGGTGCTCTCGCGCTATTTTGGTTTGATGAATAAAACACAGAATTAGCAGCGATGTTTCCGCTAACTTTAAATGGTTTTCCTCTTCCTATATTCTCAAAATCTAATTGTTGTCCTACTATACTTTCAGCAAAAAACATGCTTAAAATAAACACTACTACTTTTAGTGTTTGTCCCCTCATTGTAATCATTAAAATATTCTTTTCTTTTTTATAACTGTTTTGCTAAACACTCTTCTGAGTCTCTAACTTTTACGCTGTATGCCCCTTTGTTTAACTTACTTATTCTTGTTGTCTTTGCATTAGTAAACGGAAACCATGTTTCATTATCAGCATTATTTCCTGTATAATTAACCCAATTGGTACCATTAAAAACTTGTATTACATCATCTTTTTTTAGTTGATACGAAAACGCTCTGCCACTTTCTCCTGTTGCACTAATATCTATATACCCATCATTAACCGTAAAGCAATTTTGATCAGCTGAACCTGTTACTTTGAAATCAACGAGTGGTGCTGGATCAATTGTAAACGTATCAGAAAACTCAAGATTTTTCCATGTATCGTCTGCATCATCTATTCCTCCTGTACCAGTATGTGTTTGGAACTTGACTCTATAGCTTCCTGCATCTAAAGGTTGTGTCCAAGTATAACTATATACTCCAGAATTGTTGGTTAAAGTTGACGTATATTCTTGCCCAAACAATACACTATCATCTGTGCCATCATATAACGTCATTACCAACTCTTCTCCTGAGTTCAACTTTCTATTAAAATTTAAAGTAAAACCTCCATTTGCTTTATAATTACAAGTTGTGTTTTTAGTTACTACTGGTTTTAGTAATTGAGGAGATTCAGAAATAAACACGTAAGTGTAAGGTTCTTTTGGTCTCCATCCATTACATAATTCTAATTTGTATTGAATGCTTTTACTCATGTATAAATGGGCTTCGCTACCAAACAAGTCTGTTGCTGTAAACGTAATCGAACTTTTTCCCAAGTACTCTTGAGGAAACTTCTGCCATTTATTAGCCATAGAGTCGTAGTACATCCAATTATATACTAGTTCATGATAACCAGAAGAAGCTTCTAAGGTAATTGAGGTAACTGTATTATCTATTCCTGGATTAGGTGTTAGAATTTTAAAATCATTATCTGGTATTATTCTAAAACTCCCTTGTTCTTTTGTACAACAACCTTTTAAAGAATAATTAAACACATTACAAAGGGCATTTTCTGGAGTTAAAGAAGTATCATATTGATTACTTACCTGACAAAGTGTTGTTCCTGGATCTCTCCCTTCAATATAACCATCTTCATAAAGTCTATATCCTATTGGTATATTACCATTTGTAAGTACTCTTGCCCAAAAAGCATCTCCATCATTCTCACAACTGCGATAATTACTTTGACTTTTAGTAACATAATCGACAATAAAACCTTGTCCAAACCCTAAAAAACTATAAAATAATAGTAATATAAATAATCTCTTTTTCATTTTTTTCTACATAGTAAAATACCTTATTTTATCTTTTACTTTATATGCTTTTTTACACATACTTATTTATATAAATTTTCAGGTTTATTTTTTATGATATAAAACAATATTCTTACTTGCCATAGCAACCACAATATTCCGAAAACTATTAATAGTATATAAAGAAATTTGGAAGTTTCTTTAAAAATTATAATGTTAACTTTATTAATTTTAAGATCTCTTACTGTTCCATTTGCATGGTATGCCTCAACGCTTATATTTTTTAAATTTTGTTGTTGTATATAGGTGTTTTTTAGCTCTATTTCTTTCACAGGAGTTTTTATAATTATTCCTTTCTCTTTATACTCTAACCTAACTTCTCCTAGACTTTTTACTAGTAATTTATATTGATTATTATCTATTACAGCTCTTAAAACTTTATTATCAACCTTTATTACAAGTAATTTTATGTACTCATCATTAGATCGCTTTTCGTAATCTACAGAAAACTCATCAGGTTCATCATTTATATATTCTAACTCTTGTTTAGATGAAGGTTCTAATACTCCCATTATCGGGAAGCTTAAAAACAATAAACCTCCTATTATATATAATACAGTTAAGAATAATCTTCTTTGATAGTAAAATATAGGTTTTAACATTTTTATTATATTTTAGTCATTATTGAGAGATAAATTATTCATTATTTAGCACCTTGTCCAGAAATCTGATCAAGAGAATCTTCTCCTAGATATACAATAAGATAGTTTTTTGACATTTTATTCTTTAATATTCCCCCAAAATTTCAGTTCTAATTAAAGTTAGTACTTCACCTAAAATGTTTTTTCCTTCCCAACTTAATCTATCTTTTGCTTTTGGGTTATCTTCCGACAAACCTATTCCCCATATTTTATCATCAGGAGCGGCTTCAACTAATGTGCTTCCTTTGGTTTCCAACAATAACTTTTTAAACTCTTTATTCTGCAAAAACTTTTTTTTATTACCTTCATAAACTATCTGTACCTTAAAAAACTCCCAAGTTTCCAACATTTCTTTTGTCATTTTTACCTTACGTCCTATCTCTTTTTGTTTTCTGGGATCCTTTGTTCTGAGAACTTTATCAGCGGCATCAAAATCTAGAGCTAACAAACATTTATTATACATCATATATTGTTCAGCTGAACTAAACTTGATTTCTTCATTAAACTCCATTAAATAATTTGGTGTTCTATAAATTCGTTCTGCTTTAAAATTACATTTATACCATTGTGAAAAAGGAGATTTAGTAGCCCCAAAAAAAGTAAACTCTTCATCTTTACGTTTTTTTGCATTTCTAATTAACTCTTCTTCAAAATTTAAGCCTTCCGTATGATGGGCTGCATACTGAAAACCTCTTAAATGCTTTATTTCTCTATCTCGTTGTGACAATTTCGAATATTCACTCTTTATTTCTTCCTTTTGAATACGTCCTTTAATTCTTGCATACTCAAAAGCTATATAATCTGGTAACCTTTTATAAAAGTTTTTCCACTCTTTAGATTGAGTCTTTGACATCTCAATCATCTCTTTTACTATATCATCTGATAGCCCTTTTTCTTCTATTAATTTTAAAGTTACTTTCATTTTTTAATAGTTTGAATTTCATAAATATATCATATTGATTACTTGCCTGACAAAGTGTTGTTCCTGGATCTCTCCCCCCGCTCCTGCACGAATCCTTTCGTCTGGTTGTAGTATAAATATGTTTTTCATACTATCTTATTTTTTACCATTTCAAAAATCACTATATTTTCTAGTATCCCTTCTTCTCCTGCATAATCTTTTGCGCTACTGTACACATATTCTTCTGCTTTATATACTAATCCTACTTCAACTGGATTTTGATGTATATAATTAATTTTCTCTCTTATAACTGCATTACTCCATAGTTCTATCGGTTTATTATCATGTCTCCAAAACTGATGATGTTTAACATTTGATGACTTTAGTGCTGATTTTTTAAATTGTTCTAATAAAAATTCTTTACGACTCTCTCTCGGATTCTCTTGAATTACTTTTACCAATTTATTACTTGTATACCTTTTAAAATCTCCTAACAATTTCGCTGGTTTTTCTCCTTTTATACTTCTAAAAACTAAATGAACATGATTAGTCATAATACACCAAGAAATAATTTCCATTCCCTTATTTGCTTGGCAAAACGATAAACTTTCAAGTAAAATGTCTTTATATTCATTTCTTGTGAATACATCTAACCAATTTACTACCGCAAAGCTTACAAAGTATAAGCCTTCTGGATTATGAAATTTATAGTTTCTACTCATTTTTTACTTTTTCCTAATTTTTAATGCTTACTTACCGAAACCACACGAAAAGATTCGTGCGGCAGCGGGGGATTTCTTTTTATTATTTTTTTCTAAACCATTTGGCTAAAAATTTTAATCCTTTAATTTTACTTTCTATAGTATTAGGTAACTCTGGTAACTTATCTGTTTTATTATAAATATTTAGATTTTTGAACAACATAATTAATGTTACAATTAGGCTTGACAAGCCTAAAATAAAAATCACTCCCCCTAAAAAGTAAATCAAACATATTCTTATAATTGAAGGCTCTGAACCAATTATATATATACTATCAATTACTAATTTTTCTATATCGTCATTTTTTTTATTGAATTTTACTTCAACTTTTTCCAACTTCCTTAAATCATTCACAGTCAAATTAATAGGTAACTCCATTTCTAAATCCCTACTATTTACTATATTTTTTGTTTCCAATAAATTAATTAGATTAGAGTAAGAGGTGTTCTCCGAGACGTCATAGATTTGTTTAATATCTATACCATTTGAAAAACCAATTCTAAGTCTTAAATAGCTGTAATCATTAGGGGTTAAGCATTCCAAAGTAAAAAAATCTAGTTTCTCTTCTTTTAACGTCTCATTTTTTAACTCTTTTGCCTGTTTAAAAAGTTTTGGACTCCCTTTAAAGACAAGCACCACCCCTAAAGCTATTCCAAAACTAAACTTTAATATGTAATCTATAAATTTCATATCTGGATCTCATTAATTAATTCATTCTTCCTTGTATCCTGGTGGCCAAACCCCATATCTCCTCCTAAATTCTTCAGGAGTTTCAGGTTGCCCCATGTTTCCATAAAAACTATCAGCATCAATATTACTATACCATAATTGCCATTTTTTATCCTCTTCTGCTCTTTGTTCTTTCGTCATTTCCATCGACCTCTTTTTCTCCTTTTCATCTCTCAACTCTCTCCGTTTATTATAAATTAGACACTTTTGTCTTTCATTTAGTTTTTTAGAGCATTCAATCCAGTCATTTGAAACTGGGATTTCATTAGCCATTTTCGCTAAAGTTTCTAACTGTTCCTCACTTAAATTTTCTGAAATCTCATTAGGTTTGATACGTTTCATTCTTTTAAATTTGTTTAAAATCAACATAATAAACTTTCATTGCCTTTTCAACCCCGTTTTCATTATAATAAATCAACTTATGTTGACCATTTTCCATAACAGGAATTGGTTCTCCTGTCTGTTCAAGCCTACTTGGACTTAACAACACCTCGTCTTGAACTTGAATGCTTACAGGCTCATTAGCATGTCTGCTTGGTCCTAAATTTGCTCCCCAGTCAGACAAATCATCTATATAAACTCCATCTTTACTAACAATGCGTTGAATAACAGCCACTTTTTCTCCATCTCCAGCCCACTTAACAGTCAATTTTGTAAATCCTTCTGCAACAGTCTGTTTCGTTGTTGTTGATATAAAACTATCATATTCTATATTCTTTCCTACGCCATTTACAAATTTACTTTCAAAATCAGATTTAGTAAAAGTTTTTCCACTTACTACTGTCTTTCCTTTAAAGTCTCTCGATGAAATTTTTCTCAATTCTTCTAAGCATTCTTTCACGTGTATAAATCCTTTCTCAGCGTATTCTCCCAAGAAGGATTTATTATAACGCATAGGCACATTAATAAAATCTCCTTTTCTTGTGAAAGCTTGTATAGAAGCTAATTGGATATCTGTTGCTTTTCCAGTTGGGAGTATAAGACCTGCACTTTTTAGATCTTCAATAGTAGTCAAGGAATACTTCATACCTGGTGTTACTTTCCAATAATTATACCATCCATACTTACCTGAAAAATCCTCAATACTACTTATTGCCTTATCAAAAGTACCTAACTTTTCGTTTCTCTTTAAATCTCTATACCCTCGAACAACTTCCGCAAAGTCAAACTCATCTAATTTATTCATAAACTCAAGTACTTCTGGGTTACTTCTTTTTATTGTTTTTTCAAAGATTCTTAACTCCTCATTATTCAGATATTGCTTAACTCTTGAACTCCCTAAATGACTTCTTAATTTTGTATAGCTAGCCAAATTAGCCTCTTGTGCTATTCTTCTATAACCAAGCTCCTCATTTTTCTTTAATAAATCTTCATCAGGAGTTTCTCCTTTCTTCACTAATTTTACATCGTCTCCATCAGGTATTACTTTTTTCTTTTGTAAAATACCATCTACATATCGTGCTACTTCATCTCCTTTATCATCAATACTATTAATTACTTTTACATCACCTGCTTTAATTCCACTAAATTTAATTGGTAAATCTTTAGGAAAAATTCCATCTACTTCTTTTAGCCCATTTATTAGTTTTTGCTTACTTGCAGAACTTCCCTCATTTAATAATTTATTTAAACCATCGAATGAAGATAGACTCAAATATTCAAATCTTGAATGAACTTTTTTAAGTATTATTAAGTTTTCTGGTTTCGATCTTATTATTGGTGATTTACTTAATGAAGACCAAGCTGATAACAATTCTATATCATTAAAATCTATTCCTTTATTAAGTAAGTTATCAAAGTCACCCCTTAAGCGATTTAAATCATTTATTCCTTCACTATCAACTCTTGCTGATATTTTATCTAACTTATTAAGAATATCACCTTCTTCTAATTTATTTATCCAGTTTTTAAAATTAGCGTATTCAGAATTAGTTCCTAACTTTTCTATTAAACTCTTTTTTAACAAATCTGTGAAACTTTCTTTTTTAGATAAAATCTTTTGAGCAGTTTGCAACTCTTCATTTATCAAGTCTGGGATTTCTTCTTCTAATTTCTTAATAGAGTTCTTCACATCTTTGGATATAGCTTTTATCTGTTCTTCAGCTAATTCAGCTGATGCCTCTTTTAATGATTTTTCGAAAATTTCAAAAAACTCATCTTCTCCATATGTTTTTATAGCTGCATATCCTCTTGCTATCTGTCTCTTTGTGGTTATAGCTGTTAGCCCTGTTATATCAGCTGCCGATTTAGCTAAAAATACATAACCGATAGCATCCCATCCTGACTTAAAATAATCTTTAAACTCTTTATTATCCGTTTTATCATCAATCTTCTCATATATGAGATTAACTACAGGTGTGGAAAAAGTATAACCTAAGTCTGATATAGCCCAATAAGCTACACCCATTTGGCCTGCCGCTCTTGCTGCAGCCACCTCGCCAAAGCTCATTACAGTACCTACAATAGTAATGGTATTGATACCCCAATTTTCAAATGATTGAGTACTCTTCTTTTCTTGCAAATACGGTAAAAATACCGCTGGAACCTTAATCGCTTTACCACACCATTGTACATCTGGTGAGCCACACATAAAAGTAGGTAGAATGTTTGTATTTTCAATTATTGTTAATGTGACAAAATCATTAAATGGATGTAATTCAAGATTTTCATATTTATATTTTTCACATCCTGTCTCTACTCTTTCTCCATGTCTATTTACTGTGTATTGCTTTTCTAGACACTCTCCTGTAACATATACTTTATCACCCTTATAATCAAATTCAAAATCACTACCTGAAACCATATAGTTTAATAAGAAGCTACTATTCTTAACTCCCCATTTTATAGGTAATAAAGAATTCGTTTCTGAATTTGTTTCAAGTGCAAAATTTGTGAATCTTAAAATTAATTCTGTGAAATTATCTTTCCCAAAATAATCATCTATTTTCTTAAATAAATTTTCATATAAAAATTTATTATCTACTTTATAAGTATCACTAACTAAGCCTTCTAAAAACTTTTGAATTTGCTTTTTCTCTTTTTTATTATTTACAGATTTAATAACCTTTAAAGCTAATGCTTCAATGTTATAATTTCCCCCAAACCAATAACCTCCTACAAAACCTTTTGTCATTATTGCTAACATTGAAAGTTTTTCTTGTGCTGTTAGGTTTTCTAATTGAGTTAAAGATAAGTTATAAGCTACTCTTAAAAGAGCTTCTTTATCTGAGCTTGTAGTAATTATCGCCTTAGCTGCAAAATAGTAATCTAAATATCTTTTATATGCTTCATAAAAAGCTTTATAAGCCTCTAAATCATTTTTCCAAGTTCCCTCGTCATAAAACTTTTTTTGCCATGCTAAAAGATTATCATATCCTTTTTCAGAAAATTCATCAAAAAAACTTGTATCTGCCTCTGGGTCACAAATTAAATCTGATATATCTCTAACTACTTGCAATATTTCTTCGTCATTAACACTAGCGTGTAGTTCGAAAAATTCTTTTCCTTTATCACAAAAATTACAAGCTGTAGGAGATTCTATTACGTTTTTAGTAATTTTTGTCGCTCCTTCAGTATAATTTTTTGATGTTAATGACTCTTCATTTCCTCCACTATTCCATTTCCCAGATGTTGTATTGTTTAATGTTGCTTTATATAAATTAATTCCACAAGGTTCATTATTTAACTTACCTAAATAAACATCTACATTCGATTTTGGGAAAGAAGACATAACGGAGAAGTTATCTTGGTAAACATTTTCTTCCCATTCCTTATAAGTAGAGACATTAAAACTTTTTAAATAACCTGCAAAATTTTCTTTTTCAGTCCCTCTATATCTTACTGCAGAAACATATCTTACTTTTTTACCGTTCTCTTCTAATGTAAAAGCAAATAATGTTCCATCACCTTTTTTATGAAAAGTAACGTCCATTACCGTACTTGGAAGTGTTATTAACTTACCACTAGAAGAAACAAATGAAACTGTATTTTTATTATAATTATTTAAATTAGAAATAAATACATTAGGGACTACAACCTTACTGGCATAATACTCATAACTTTCATGCTGTCCTATTTCATCTCCTTGGAACCAGTATAACTGAATACCGGGTGCATGTAGTTTTTGCCAATCCATATGACTAAAAGCGGTACCCGTACCATAACTCATTAAATAATGATTTTCGTTTTTAGCGCTTTCAGCATCGTACTGATCAAACGGATGCTTTAACCCAAAAATCCCATGCCCTAATTCGTGTGCTGCAACACGACCTGCGTCTTGTTTAGTAAATACAAAACCAAACTGACGCTTTAATGGCATAAAGCCATCTAAATCTTTAGTTAAGGTTACTTTTTTATCATCTAAAAAGAACATATAGTATTGGTTCTTGGCTATGGTTCTTCCATTTTTAAAAGTACTTATAATACTTTTTTCTCCTTCAGTATAGTTAGATAGCATATCGCTATCACCAACATCCAAATTACCTAAACCAAGATTGATAATTTCTATCTTAATATTAAAATGTATCCCTGCTTTATTATATATTTCGTTAATTCTATCTCCTACATTACTAACTGAAGCCCCATCTACAGAAACTAAGGTTAAATTAATTGTTTGTTGTTGGGCATGCCATACATTCAGTTTTCCTGCAACGGTATATTTTCCTGTAGAATCTTTAGGTTTTACCGTAGCTAAAATTTCTTCTTTGGCAAACTCAAATTTTCTTTGTAATGGTAAAGTAGCCTCGTTACCCGACCAAGTTGGACTTATTGCTGTTCCTTCTTTAGTTTTAAAAACAATATCATCTTTAGTTTTTCCATTACTAAAGTGTACAGTCGCTTTTATAATATCTGTTTTATGCTCTGGTAAGTCACTCAACAACTTATATAAAACTGAATAGTCTTCATTATCATGTGTCTTGATAAATTCATATTCACTCTTATATTTATCTGACTTAATATGGTCTTGATAAGTATCCGTTCCGTAATATCCAGAAGGATTAAAAGTTACTCGAACATCTTTAGAAGAAATTTGTTTTACATTTCCTGAACTTGAAATTCCTTCTGTATTATCTACTGTAGGTGTGCCTCCTTCAGCTACTTTACCTTCAGTTACTTTACCATCTTCATGCACTGTCCACTGATCTCCATTTTTATCGGTAATCGTAACCGGTTTTCCTGTTTCAATTGGTATTGGCTCTCCTACTTCAGGTATAATTACTACGTTTCCGTTTTCATCAACTTTTACATCCTTTATATCTGTATTGGTCGCATCAAAATTTTCTATATTTCCTCTATCGCCACCTATATCATCAATAATTTCATCAGTATCTATAATTCCTTTCCAGTCTGGGTCGTAATCTGTCTCTACTACTCCATCAATAAGTTCATAACTATTATTTATTTGAACATTGTCAAATACGACCTTTATACGCGTATACTTACCTATGTTAACTTTTCCTCCTGTAGCGATGTTTGCCGCATCAATAATTTCTTTGAGGTTCTCTAAAAAAGGTAGCGTAATATATCCCCAACCACTAAACCTACCATTACTTCCTGTTACTTCACGTGTGGTTACAGGAAAATCTCCTGCAGTGAAAGTTTCATTGATACCTAATTTTGGTAACGGTTCTTTGTTTGTAATATTAATTTGTGGTGTTAATCCACAATTGTAATATGCAGCTTCATCGTTACTTGGCGTGGTAAACTCTTGAATATTAGAATAGGCAAACCCTGATAACTGGGTACACTCACCTCCTACACGAAATTCGTATACGGTAGCAGGCTCTAGATTACGTATTTTACCTTCATTGGTATAACCATTTACCTCAAACCAATCATCATCTCCAAATCCTTTTTTACGATACTGAATTCTATAACGTACATGTTCTGAACTTTGCCAATTTACCTGTACAGATTCTGCTGTTAACGCTTGTGAAATGACAAAGCTTGGTGGTTGACAATCTTCTAAGTATTTAAACCAAAAAATTTCACTATTACCATCGTTTTTAAATACAGAGGTTTCACTAATTCCATCACTTACAAAAGCACGTACCTGCCAACCGTATATTTTACCTGAAAGTAACTGTGGTGCTTCTGGTCCTACTAATAGTGTTGTACTATAGGTATTTGTTTGATAAAAAGGAACTGATGCTAAAAAGTTGGCTTGTGGATTTTGTACATCCCATAATTCTTTTAGTGTAAATTCATATTGTACGTTACTTGCATTACTATGACGAGGTGTCCAAGTAAATAATACATTTTGAGGATTCGTTGCATTTACAATATTATCTTTAAACGGTAAGTTTAAGATTGGTGGATCGTTTTGTAATAAATATACTGTGGTACAACTTTTACTTGAGAGTTTTCTGTTTGTAAAATAGTCGTACACTTCAAAACAAAAATCATATCCCCCGTTTGGCAACGGTGCATTATACTGCCCAGGTGTGATTCCTACTAAATTATTTAATTGAAAATAAGCTTGTAAATCTACATTCGATAACCTTAAATTTATTCCTCCATCTAAATATATAGCGGTTTCTCCTGTAATTACATCACGTGTAGTAATAGAAAGTCCTTGTCCTTCTATATACATTTTTAAACGTATCCTACGCCCTACTTCGTTTACATCGGTTAATAAGATGTTTGTGTATAATTTTTCACTCGTCGTTGTAGCATAGTCTGACATTTTTAAACTATACGGAGGTATTAACTGTGGAGTAACTTGTACGGGATAGGTTTGCGAGTATACTACTGTACTTACAAATACAGTAAAAAGTACCGCTATCTTCTTAAATATATTGCTATCGTTTGGCTTGATTTTCATCTGCTTTTTCTTATTTAGCTTCTTTTTGAACTTTTATATCAACTACTACGTGTGAGTTTGTACCGTCTTTTACAAACTGCTTTATTTTTATCGCTCCTTTTCGGTTATCTGACGTTTTAAAAGGTATAACTCTTGGTGTTATCCTATTGTCAAACTCTTTTAATCCTTCATTGGTTTCATCCATTGTTAATCCTGCTAGTAACTCGTCATTAGTCATACTATTAAAATCTGCTACCGACAATGAAGTACTACAACTACACGATTCCTGTTTATTTATCAATTGGGTTGTTTGTGCAGTAGGAATAGAAGAAAAAGCTACGGTTGAAGCTTGATCTGGGCTTACAAATTTATTGTATGAAAAAGATTCATTTAATCCGAAAAAAACAAGATCTATATCCTTTCCTGTCTCATTAGTAACTTCGCTCTTCGTATATACTTTTCTTGTTTTGGTTGAAAAAAAAGCTCCAATAGCATTCTCTTTATGAGCTGTGTTAATTCCTAATTTTACATTTTCTAAACTTCTTAAGTTGGTGTTTTCATATACAGTTATTGCTTTTGAAAATACTTTCTCTTGTTTTCCATTACTTGCTTTTAGCTGTAATGTATGAGTTCCTGGTGTTTGAATTTCTATTTCTGGATTTACTGCTGAACTATTTGTTATATTGACTCCTTTAAAAGTCCAATTATAACTGGTTGCACTTACACTTTTATTAATTAATGTAACTTTTACCGGAACTTGATAGTCATCATCTTCAAAAGCTACTGCATATTTAAAATCAGCTGTTAGATAAGGTGCAACTTCTATTGTTTTTTCCTGAGTATAACTTTCCTCTCCATTACCAACTTTTAACCTTATTGTATGTTCTCCTGAAGTAGTAAAAACTACATTTTGTGGATGCTCTTCTGTTGATGTTTCGGGGATACCGCCTTCAAAAAACCACTCAAAAGAAGTCGCTCCTTTGGTTTGATTGGTAATATTTACTTCAACTGGTGAGTAATTATTTTCTAACACTTCTACATCAAAATCAATAAGAACTGTTGGTTTAACTGTTACTTTTTGAGTTTTCACATCTATACTACCATCTCTGTTAGATGCTTCTAGAGTAATTGTATATTCTCCTTCTTTTTTATACCTTATTATTCCTGGATTCTTACTTGACGAACTACTAGGTTCTCCTCCTTCAAATGTCCAGTTATAAGTATCTGCACCCTCTGTATCATTGAAGATTTTTACTTTTACAGGCACAGTATAATCTTGATTAACTATTTCTGTACTGAAATCAACAATTACAGGTAAGGCTACTTCATTTACACAAGCACATATACCTAATAGCGTTATTATAAAAAATAAACTCTTTCTCATTACTCAACAATTACTTTTTGTATTCTCTTTGCTTTTGGAGTTTCTAATAACAATACATATACCCCTGCTGATACATTCATATCGTACAATACTTCATATTCTTTTTGCCCTTTTAGTAGTTTATCTGCTACAACTGAATTTGCTCCTAAACTAAAAAGACGTAAAGAAATTTCTGACTCTTTTTCTAATTCTATATCTACTGTAAACTTACCTTTGTTAGGATTTGAATACACTGTAAACTCTTTTACAAATGGATTTATAGTCTCTCCAATGTCTGTTAAATCTCTTGCCTTTAAAACATTTACTGTTTTAGTTGCTACTTTTTTGCAATTTCCTTCATTTGAAATTAGAGATATATCATAATTTCCTGGAGCTGGAAAACGTAAAACCAAACCTTCATCAGTTTTTTGTACTATGGTTACATTTGAAGGAATACTCCACTCAACTTTTTCGCTTATAGGATTAGACACATTAATTAATATAATATCCTCACCCACAAAAGCTTGCGAGGTCATTATCAATTGTGCATCTATAAGTGTATTTGATTTATGTATTGCGATTTCTTTAGATACCTTACAACCATCATTAGTCGTAATAGTTAATGTATAAGTTCCTTCTTCAGATAGTAATACCACACTTTCATTGCTTGTAAAACCATTTGTTGAAGTCCACATATATTCTGATACTCCAATCATAGTTACATCATATTCTATTGTTTCACCGTAGCAAAGAGTTACTTCACTAGGAACTACATCAAACATGACTTCTTCTGCATTTTTAACTGAAACTTCTTTCTTTGTTTGACAGCCCTTTTGGTCAGTAACTGTAACTATATACGTCCCAGCACATAATCCAGTTACGTTACTTCCTGTTTGTCCAGTATTCCATGTTACATTATATGGAGCCATACCTCCTTCAATACTTAAGTCTATTTCTCCTGTACAACTATCATAACAAACAACATCTTTTACAGTTTCTGTAATAGTTAACGAACTCGCTTTATCTACTGTAAAACTTCCTGTAGTTTGACAACCATTTGCATCAGTAACTAAAACGAAATAACTTCCTGCTACTACAGTAATTTCTGCTGTTGTTTCACCTGAACTCCATGAATAAGAATATGGTGGTGTTCCTCCTTCAACATTTAAACTTATTACTCCGTCATCATTACCAGAACAAGCTACATTTGAAACATCACCTGTAACTTCTAGTACATCAGGCTGTACTACTGTGAAAATTTCACTAGTATCCTCTATCCCTTTTAAATCGGTTACTTTTACAAAATACTTTCCTGTGGGTAAATTATAAATAACTTGAGAGTTTCCGATACTATTTCCTGTTACAGCATTAAACCATACATAACTATTTCCACCCACACCTCCTGTAGCTACTGCTTTTAACACTGCCGATATGTCTCCATTACATTTAATCGTTTCAACTTGTTCAATTGCAACTATTAATGGATCTGGTTCATCCAAGTTATAAACTTCATTTAACTCACAGCCCTTGGCATCTACTACTGTTAAATAATATTTTCCTGTAGGTATATTATTTATTGATGTAGTATTACTTACACTATTGGTCGCTTCATCTTTCCATTCATATGTAAACGGTGCTACTCCACCTTCAATATCTACTGATATACTTCCATCTGACAACCCTGCTCCGCTAGGTTCTTCAAAAGTTGTTACTAATACTCTGTATATACTCGGTTGCCTTATGGTAATTACTTCTTGTAATTCACATCCATTTCCATCTTTTACAGTTACAGTATAAACTCCTGCTGATAAAGTAGTAACATCTTCAATTGTTTCACCATTACTCCATTCGTAAGTATACACTCCTGTACCTCCAGTAACAGAAATATCAATGCTTCCATCATTACCATTGTAACAGGTTACTTCTGTTTTTGTGAAAGTGATTGCAAGAGGTGGATTTTCTGTTAACTCTTGTTCTTTGTAAGTTGTATTTCCATTAGAGTCGGTAACTACCAATCTATATGTTCCCACTAAAGCTGTTAAAGAAGTTTCTGTAGCTATAACTTTGGTTAAATCACTACTACTATACCATTGATAGTTATAGTCTTCACCTGATAATACATATCCTCCAATTACTGTTGAACCAATCGTTCCTGTTTCTCCATTACAAGCTATTGGTTTTGTAACTGCTAAGTTTAGTTCTAATTTGTCAGGTTGAATAAGTGTAAATTCTTTTTCTACTGAACAGTTATTAGCGTCAAGAATGGTCATAACATAAGTAGCTGCGTCCAATCCTGTTGGATTACTTAGATTACTGATAACTGTTGTATTTCCTTTTACTCTTAATTCATAGGTATAAGGGGCAGTTCCTCCTGACACTTCTTCAATGTTAATTTCTCCGTTTGCCGTTTCAAAACCAGTCAAGTTTTTTTGAGAATCTGTAACTATAGTTAAAGGTGCAGCTGGTTGATTTATTGTAATTGTTCTTTCTATTGGTGGATTTGGACAGTTATTGGTATCTGTAATTACCACTTTATACTCTCCGGCACTAAGATTTAATATGCTTTTTTCTGTTCCTATTACAGTACTATTTCCAACTTTATACCATTTATAAATGTAAGTATCTGTACCTCCAATTACATCTACATCTATACTTCCTGTTGATTCTCCGTAACAAGAAACGTGATTTACAGTTACCTTATTAATTTCAACTTTGGCTGGATCTACTACAATACCTTCACTATACGATTTTATATTATTACTATCTGTTATTTCTACACCATAATCTCCTGCTGGTAAACTTCCAATAGTATTATTAGTAGCCCCCGAAATAAATACTTTTTCTCCACTACTATCTACTTCATACCAGTGATATGTATAAGGAGAAATTCCTCCCTTAACAGCAACTTCCAATTTACCATCGGTATCTCCATTACAATACAACTCTCCATCACTTGGAATAGTTATAGTTCCTATAAGTTCACCAGGTTGTGTAAGTATTTGATATAATTCATCTGTACATCCGTTTGCATCCGTTACCAATACTCTGTATGTACCATCTCCTAAATTTGAAATATTTTGAGAAGCTCCTACTTTATTATCAGCTTCATTAAACCATTGATATGAATAAGGTAAAGTTCCTCCTGATGTAGAAATATTGATACTTCCATCCTCACTTCCAAAAGCTAATGGCTCTTGGTGACTTACATAAGAAACACTCAAACTTTCCGAAGGTTCAGTTACATTATATGTTTTTTCTAAAGTACAGTCATTTGCATCCGTTACAGTTACCATATATGAACCTATTGACAACCCTGACAAATCTCTTGTAGTAGCTCCGTTTGACCATCCATACGTATAAGGTGATGTTCCTCCATTGACTGCTAAAACTATGGCCCCATCATTACCTCCTTTACAGGAAACATTTTTTATTGTTTTCCCTACTGACAATGGTGCTGCTGGCTGTGAAATGATTATGCTTTCTGAATCTTTAGTTTCTACAGGACTACTATTATAAATTACTGACACATTTACTCTGTATTCTCCTGCTGGTAAATTATCTATTATAGAAGCTGTTCCTGATATTGGAACCCATGAAGTGCCCGCTTTTTTTTCCCATTTATAAGTATAAGTTGAACTAGCTCCACCTGAAACATTAGCGTCAACGCTTCCTGTTGCATCACCAAAACACTTTACATCTGTTATAATAGGATCAATTTTTAATTGGTCAGGCTCTGTTAATGTGATATCAAGATCATTTGTACATCCATTGGTATCGGTTACAATTACATTATAAGTTCCTGCTCTTAAATTTGAAATATTTTGAGAAGTTCCTACTTTAACTCCCCCTTCATTATACCATTCGTAAGATGTGTATGGTAAAGTTCCTCCTGAAACTAAAATATTGATAAAACCATTACTTGCTCCATAAGATGTTGGATTACCATCACTTTCTTTTTGTATATTAATTCCTGTTGCTGGTTGTATAACTTTTTGGATAGTTACTGGCGTTTTACATCCATTTTTATCTTCTATTTGAATTGTATACGTTTTTGCTGATAAATTATTTATTGTTTTACTTGTATTAAATCCACTTGTTAATAAATTACCATCTAAGCGTACCTTGTATGGTGGTGTCCCTCCAACTGGAATAACGCTGATTGTACCTTCGTTTTTACCAAAACATTTTACAGGTGTTGATGAAATATTAGCTGAAGGTAATTGTAACGTTTCTGGTTGGTTTAATGTTACTTCAGACTTTTTACTGATATAAGCATCGCTAACTTTTACAATATATTTTTGAGATGGTGTACTAATCCTTAAGCCTGAAAATGTTACCGTTTGGTTTGTTGTACTTGAATATGTTACCTTTTTAGATGCTAAAACTGTGTTACTTCCCTTTTTAAATAACTCAACAGTATACATCCCATTCGTAGGAGATACTCCTCCTTTTATAAAAGCAGAAACCATTCCTTCTTCCCCATTACATTTTATATGGTTAGCCGATGTATTTATAGTTAAAGCTTTAGGGTTTGTTAGTGTAACCGTTTTTATAACCCTATTACATTCATTACCTGAATCTTTATACTTATCGTCTCTTAATTCAACTTTATAAACACCGAAACTCAATTTATCTACAAGTTCCTGACCTTCAGATATGGTTATTATTCCATCTGCTGATTTTGAAGTTAAATCTATTAACGTCCCATTTTTATACACTAAATAAGTATAATTTTTATTAGACCACCCTCCAGAAGGTATAATTTGAATTTCTCCTGTACTAGTATTGTGTTCCTTGATTTCTTGTACTACATCTAAAGTTAACTTTAAATCTGCTTCAGGACCGTCAATAGCAACACTTAAAGCTTTGTCATTAGGTTCTTGAGACCATACATACCCACCTAACAATAAAAACACAGCTAGTACTAATAGCTTTTTTAGCTTCACAATATTTAATAAACTATTTTTTTTCATACAACTTTATTTTGCTAAACAACCTTCGTTGTCTTTTACTTTTATTTTATAATCTCCTTTTCCTAATCCACTTATTACTGTAGTGGTTCCTGAAAAACTTGTCCAATCTCTTTCTATAGTCTCGGTGGTTCCATCTACTTTATATACTATGTAGAAATATGATCTTCCTGTTTCTCCACTAGTAACTTCTACTTGGATTTTACCATCATCTGACTTAAAACAACTTTCATCATTTACCCTTTTAGCTGTAAAATCGACATTTGTTGCTTTCTCGATAGTAAAATTAGGGGTCTTGACAAGCTTATCCCAAAAAACTGAATCTGAGGTATCTGGTTTTTGTGGAGTATCTGTCTCATTCAAAGTTTGATATCTGAAATAGTAGGTACCTGCATCTATATTTACTGGCCATTTAAACCCATAAAGACTTCCTCCTCCAAGATCTTCTAATACTATTATTTTTGAATCTGTAGTACTAAGTTGTTTTGTACTGTATTGACTTACTAGTATATCTCCGTTGCTATCTTTCTTAAATAAAGTGACTGCTAACTGTTCTGAGGGATCAATATCTCTACCTATTTTTAAAGATATATTACCATCTTTAAAATAAGAACATGATGTATTGGTTTGGTTATAATATCCTTTAAATGGTGGTGAACAACCTATAACCGTATAAGTTATTGGAGCTACATATTTACCGCTAGCTTTATGCCCTGTTCTAAAGTGAATTTTTCTTTTTTCCGAATCGACAGGCAATTCATTTATAATAATGCTCTCTTTATCGTAAATATCTCCTATGTTAATATTTATTGTAGGGGTAGCACTCGATAAAACTTTCCATTCTAATGCAGTATTATCTTTATTTCCTATAAGATACTCCCAATCATACCCTCCCGTTAATTCTACTTTTGTTAGTGGGCATATTGGATCTACATTGTTTGTTCCTACGATATGAAGAGGGTATAAATTATATACATAATTACAATTAGACATATAAAGGCCTGCTGCAATTATCCCATAATTAAAATCGCTCTTTAGTATTGTTTCACTTGGCTGTGAGTAATCACATTCCATATAATCATTTTGGTTAACATCAACATAAACTTCGGAAAAGCCATGTGGTATCGTTATAAAATCAAAATAAGTATTACCTATAGTTGAGGAAGTTGCTGGATATTTAACTTGTTCTATTCTACCAACATCAGAATTCATCTCTAATTCTCCAGTGATAGGATAATTATTATAACTATTAATAACTTCTGTAGTAACTAAATAAGCATACTCTGGTGTCTGCCCAAAAACATTAACAGTAGAAAAAACCATGATTATAAACTGTAATATTATTCTTTTGCCATACATTTTTTACTATCTCTTATTTTTATTTTATACGTTCCTTTTCCTAACCCTCCTATAACTACTTCTTTTACATTTTTATTAGAAGGATTAAAAGGAATCCAATTATAACTTTCATTCAATTCATATTCATACCCCTCTCCTGTTCCTCCACTAACATTATAAATCCTTATTTTACCATCACCTGATTTAAAACAGTTTTCATCACTAAACCTTACAGCTTCAAATGTGACATTTGTTGCTTTTTGAATTGTAAAATTTGGTGTTTTTACTAATGTATACCAAAATGGATCTGTTGCTTTTGGCTTAGATGGTGTAGTTGCTTTACTCAATACTTGATACCTAAAATAATAAGTTCCTGCATCAATATATACTGGCCAGTTAAAACCAAAAAAAACTCCTCCTAAATTTTCGAATACCAAAACTGTTGGGTCTGTAGAATCTAATTGCTTGGTGCTGTATTGATTTATTAATATATCTCCGTTGCTATCTTTTTTAAATAAAGTTGCAACTAATTGTTCTGTAGAGTTTATATTATTACTTAGCTTTACGCCTATCTTACCGTCTGATTTATAAGAACATGATGTATTACTTAAGTTATAATATGATTCAAAATCTGGTGAACACTCTGTTAATGTTATTGTATATTTTTGAATAGAATAAACTACCTCATTTGTAAATGGAGCTGTAAACTTAAATCTCAACTGTAAATTACCGTTGAACTTACTTCTCCAACTGTTTCCAAAAACATCTAATAAACTTACATTTAGCGGATACCTATTTTTATAACTGGGTATTTCTTTCCATCCAGTTGTACTATAATACTCCCATATTAAGCCCGTTACATTATGATCTTGTCCGTCAGAATATTGTTTAAATAAATTATCTCGTTCACATCTTCTATCTGCTGGAGTAGTTATTTTAGGTAGTAAAACAACGGAATAACTAATAGGAAAACAATTAGAAATACATTCTATTGGATCTGCTCCTACGTATTTATTATAAAATGAATCAAAATGAATAAATTCTTTTCCAAACTCTACCCCGTCACAATATTCAGAATAATGCCCACAAGGTCCACCACATCCATAACTTGGATCATCATTGTAACCTTGGCGATAATCTACAGTTACATTAATACTATTTGAGTTTATCTCATATTTATCCTGATAATGAGATATATAATATGATGACCTATAATCCCCAATTCTACAGTCATTACCTGAAGGAGTATTATTAACAGGTTTTTTCAATAACACATACAATTCAGATTGAGAAAACCCCAAACAATAAAATGATAAAAAAGTAAGTAATAGTAATTTTCTTTTCATAGGCAATTTTAATATTTTACTTCTATTTTTTTTATCTGCCCTAAGCTACCATCAACAAATACTGGACGTAATATATAAGTGTATATATTATTTGGTTTTACATTTTCATCCACTACTCTATTCGTACTTGGTAAAACATTTCTTAACAAGGATACTTTTTCATCTTTTTTTCCTTTGTAAATCATTACCTCTACAATAGCTTCTTTATTTACAGTTTTCCAAAACAGCTCTATAAAAGAGTTATCTCTATCTACATAACTTCCTAAGTTTTTCAATCCTTTTAATAAAGTAAACCTTGGCACTTCAATAGTGGTGTATTTTGTATTTATAGACTGTAAATCACTTTCATCAACAGCCTTAATTAAATACTGGTAAGCTGTATTTCCTTCTACATTGGTATCCTTCCAATCTGTATATTCAATGTGCAAGGTATCTTTTGGTAGCGTAGCAATTAAATTCCATTTTATACTATCTCTAACTCGTCTATACACCTCATGTTTTGCTATATCATTACTCTGACTATTAGCCCAAGTTAAATTTACCGTCTCTTTTTCAACATTGTATGATGTTATTACTGGTGGTGCTGGCGGAATAAAGTCTGGTTTTTTTAATATTAAAACATCTGAATATTCAGACATATTATATCTCTTATCTACCGCTACAATTTTATAATATACTTTATTGTTCAAACTTTTTACTGAAACACTATCGTAAAAAGTTGTAGCATGATGCGGACTAACTGTAATTTGTGAAAACTCTTCTTTAGCATTATTTCCTTTGAAAACTCGATACCCCAACATATCTGGTTCTATATTTTTTTTCCATTTTAGGGTAACCACTCCTAAACTATCTACCTCTCCCTCTAAACCTACTGGTTTTACTGGAGGAATAGAATCCACTGGTTGCACTAATACAGGATACGATGTTCTACTATTTCCTTGCTTACCTATAGCGGTAATCGTAAAATAATTTGTAGCATCTAGCTTATCATATTGAACTTTTCTTGTTTTTGTGGAAATATTTCTTACTACAGTTTCGTATTGTCCATTCGCTTTATTACTTTTATTTAATTCAAAGCCTTTTATAAAACCAACACCTTCCTCTAAAAACTTCCATTCTAAAACAACACTTTTATTGTTATTTACAATTTTTTTGCTTGAAATTTTGGGTACATAAGGCAAAACTTTCACCCCTTTTCCTGAAATAATATCTGAAGGTGGGCTTAACTCTCCAAAAGGAGTTCTCCCTTTTACCCTATAATAATAAGTTTTATTATTTTGAATAGAGTCTGTGTAGTAAATTCTCTTAGTATCTACTCTACCACCACTATTTAATGTTGTGTAGGGTAGCTTATTAAGTTCATTAAAGTTTATTCCATCTTCTGAACGCTCTATGAAATAACTATTAAACTCGTTTTTATGGATTGCATAGTTCCAGTTTAACATTACCTTTTGATCATCAAAAATAGCTGCTAAATCTAACGGTTTGGGTAAATCTTGATAATCTTGAAGCCCTACAAAAACTCCTCCATCTTTAATTTTCATTTCTTCTTTCGGTACTAAAGAAAAAACCTTATAAACATATTTTTCTGTAGACTTTACCTTTACATCTTCAAATCCTAGTCCTGCTAATTTTGCTACTTCAAAATCCTGATCAGCCACATACAATGCCCAAGTAAATCGTTGTTCTTGCTCTTGAGACATATTTATAATTCCTTGTAAAGAACCAACTCCTTCTACATCAAAACTTTCTCCAAATAACGATTGAGCCATAATAGCTGCATTGTTATTTTTCTCTATTATGTTAATCCACTTTTGTGGTTCTGCTGGCTTAAAAATTCCTAAGTCTTTTTCTATTGGTTTCGATAATGTTTGTCCACTAATACTTATAGTATACCGTTTTAATCTATACCCATACTTTGCTAATTTCCTAAACGACATTGGAGTTGTTGCTCCCCATCTCAACATAATTTTATGACTACTGTGGGGTCTTGCTAATACTTTAATGGTATTCTTGTTTACTTCTTTAGCTTGTGAAAAAGCTACTGAAGTTGAGAACACAAAAATTAATAGTACTATTATATTTCTTTTCTTAATAAATAGCATTAAAAAGGATTTTTATATTTAAATACTGTACTTGTTCCTAATACTCCTCCTGGCATTACATATTGCATTTTAACCTTGTATTTACCAGACCATATCGCAGGGAATACTCCATTAATAATATAATTATACTTCTGAATTTTCGATGCATATTCAGTAGGATTGTTTAAGTATTTATTAACTACTTTATATTGAATATCCATAAAGTCTCTCTTATAATGATAAGGCAAATTATATCTATAAGGAATTCGTTTGCTTAATAATGAAAATGTAGGGTTATTTCTTAAATATGGTACATACCAAGTTAAGATATCAATTCCCTTTTTAGGTGGAATACCTAAATCTTTTACATCTCTGTCTACTGTAAATTCAGGTTCTAGAGGATATTTTTCATAAATTAACTGATAAATTCTATCTTCATAATAATTATCATCAAGAACTGCTTCTGCTTCAATTAAAGGTTGTTTACCTGAGTATTTACCTCCTTCTAATTCAATTCTATCAAATCTTTCAGATTCTCTTACATCTGTTTGAATAGCGTGTACATCAGAATAAATAGGCTCTAAATAGTGTTTTACTACTCGTTTATCATCAATTTTCTTAGCAAACGTATTGTATTCACTTGTTGAAAAGTCATAAGTCAATAACTCTGTCAGTGCCTCATCATTAACAACGTTCTGTACCTCTTTATTTTTGACTTCTATCGTATTATCTTCGTAACCAGTATCTTGTTTTGTATAAGAAATAGCATTTTCCGAACCTCCTTCTGCATCTGGTGAACTTACCAACTTCAATGTATATTTCTTTTGATTATTAAACCTTCCAAGCTTAAAGTTTACTTGTCTATCTCCTCTATTATAAGAAACTGTATTTACAAAATTATGTCCTTCTTCGTTACTATACACGACCTTTTGTTTCCAATTTGTTTCAGGCGCAAACAAGTAAGGTTGTCCTCTCTTTAATTTCACATAACCAGTTGTACTTTCATTTTGATAAAAGTACTTCTGATCTATTACAGGGTAAGTATAATCTATATTCTCAACTGGAATATAATCTGGTGCTACTCCAGTAGTAAAAGTTCTTTCTTCTATTTCTTGAGCTTTTTTACCATTGTACATCAATGTAATCCAACTTCCAGATTTGAATTCTTGAAAGCTAACCGCAACTTTTACCTGAATGACCTTTTGTGGAGGTAAAACATCAAAAGAAACAAAATTCACGACATCTTGTGATTCATTCCATTCTAATTCTCCATCAATTATCTTTCCCTCACTCTTTACAGTAAATTCATCTAGCAAAATTCTATAAGTCTTTACTCCTTTATCATCTTCGAGCTCAAAAGATTTGTTTATTTTCATGTTAAATGCTGACTGTGGTGCTGTAAAAACATCTACCTCTGTAGCATCATTATCGGGAGTTACTCCTGAAATAATTTTCATACCTCCTAGTGGTGCGCCACCAATAATTTCACATTCCTCTCCTAACTCAATTTTAAACCTAAAACGCCCTCTAATCATACCTCCAAGTACACTAAAATGACCTCCAACATACCCTCTAAACCAGCTAGGATTTGGTAGTTTTGCTTGTAATAATACTGCTGCTCCAGCTTTTACTATTGGTATTCTTGCCTTGTAAAACCATAAATTAACTCGTATTCCTAGCTCTCCTTCTAAATACGCGTAAGCTTGTCCGTTTGCATACCAGCCATCAATTCCTATCTGTCCACTTCCTTTACAAGCAGTTTCTCCATAATCTTTAATCATGATATCAAATCCTAATCCTGCTCTAAATCGGGCATAAAACATTAAGAAATTCATGTTTCCAGTATCTAGACTAAAGTCCATACCAATAGCAAAACCTCTACCATCTCCTAATGCATTTAAATCTCTCATATAGTCCAGACTATTTAGGTCTACTCCTAAAATGTCAGCCACGGCTTGTGGTGGTGGTGGACTTCCTGGTATTTTATCTCCAATCATTAAATAGGTTGTTGCCTTTACATTAAATCCTCCTATTCCAACTCTAAGCCCTATACGATCTTTTGGAGTTCCCATATGTAAATACCAACCCTCTGGACCTGTATGAAAAACTGCCCAACCAGCTCTACCTCTATCTCCAACACCGCTAAAAAAGTTCCCTGGTGTGTTTACATATACTTCCATTTCGCTATGAAAAGAATTATTCACAAAATCCATTTCCATAGAAAAATGAGCATCAATTCCTACATCAAAAGTTAATCCGTCCTGAGGAAACGAAACTTTACTATACTCTACTAAATTTGTCTCTTTCAAACTTTTAACCAGCTTATTATCTGCTAAATCATTGATTTTATTTTCAAGGTTGTTTAGTTTTTCTTTGAATTTATCTGCAAACTCCAATTTATAACCTTTCATGATATGAGCTTCTCCAAAGAAAAATATCCTATTCAAACCTCCATGAGTATTGAATGCCATTTCAAAACCAACCTTTCCATTAAAAGCTCCTTCATTAGCTAAAGCAAATCCTAACATCGCTCTGAATCCTAGACCTGAGTTAGCATCAGGAACATAGTCCATCCCCGAAGGAGGTTTTGGAGTCTTAACTGGCACAGGGTTTCCTTCATCATCCAGTTGTCCTTGGTACACTAATTTAGGCGGATTAGATGTCTTTTTCATATGGTAATAAGCACCACCTCCAAAACCGTTAATTTCAACGGGCCCTATCATAGGTTTTGCTCTCATTGAAGATAAATCTGCATAGGCATCAACATACCAATATCTTACATCTGCCTTACCAAACCAAGCTGTTGCTTTTACATTAATGCTATTAAAATCTGCTTCTAACTCTCCGTAAAAACCATTACCGTAAACTGGGTCGTTATCTTTGATATCAACGAGTCCTTTAAACTTAACACTTCCTAAATCAGCTTCAACATTTATTCTTTGAATATCAATTCCGTCATACTTCCACCTATGCCTACCATTAGTATTTTCAAACTTTCCTTTTATTCCTAATTTTGTCCCCCCTGCAAACCCTTTACTCATCAAATTAACATCTAATGCAAAACTTAACAATGTTCTATCATCATTAGCTGTTACTCCTATTTCTGATATTGTTACTGGAAAGTTTCCAAATTTCACATCATCTTTATACCCCATGTAATCAACAGAAAAATATGGAGATTCCGTTTGCAACTGAAGATTTTCAAATGTGATGCCTTTAAAATCAACCAACTTGCTCCCATTACTGTTTTTCCCTCCAATAGTTAAACTACCATATAAATTAGCCTTGGGTCTAAATTTACCTTCTTTAACCTTAAGTGTTACACTAGAATTTGACTTCAAATGTGCTTGTGCCATCAAAACAGGAAAGTGCAAACCTTCTTTCGCTATAGGCTCTAAAGCCAAACTATACTCATCATTTCCAACATCAATTATAGCCGTATATTTAATAGCTTTTCTTATTCCTTTTATGTGTTCTGTTTCATTAATAACATCTTCATTTGTAACTTTTCCTGAAGTTGGCAAAGCTACATGCCCTCCAAAACCACCTCCTGTTATCTTGTTTGCTATAAAAGAAGCATGTAAATCAGTTACTGAAATTGGCCAGCCAGAAGCTGTTCCTTCTTCAATAGAAAAAAGATTTTCTATTGCAAAACTTCCTGTCACACCTTCTCCATCTATTAAAAATTTTTCAGCTGTAATACTTAATCTATTTTCTTCATTCCTTTTCATAAACTCCTTGGGTAGAGTTATTTTTACCTTTTCAATAGATACCCCTCTCCATAATTCTTCATTACCAGGAATTAAATACTTTTCTTTATATCCTTTTGGAAAATTAACATTATTAGAGTTTTTAAGATCGCTAAAATCAAAAACAGCATTTTTAACTTCAAAAATTAAACCTCCTTTACCCCTACCTGTTGTAGAGTTTTTATCTTTAATTTGAAATGGATGACTTAAATTTATCTCTGCAATTATATCGTTCCAGTCTGACACTACTGTTTTAAAAGAACCTTTTACTCGTGTTCTTGTGTCTTGAATAACAGTATTATTAGAGTCTAGTGGTTCTAATAAATCCCTAGAAAATAAAACATTTGCTGCGACTCCTATCTCTTTTATCCCTGAACAATCTATGGTTACATAGGTCTTATTTTCTACAATACCTGTTTTCATATTAAAGCCACCCTTCAACTCTAATAATCCTTTATTACCTTGTATCGGAATCGCAACATCTCCAAATAACGATATATTAGTATCACCATAAATTCCCCCATTATGAGATATTTTTATGTTATCTGCTCCAAAAAAAAGCTCTTGTTGCTTTCCATTAGCTCCTAGTTGACCAATTGTTAGTTTTGCAAAAAGTGTTACCTCAGTATAATCTGGATAAAATTTAGCTTTGCTAACTCCTAATATCGCTGTGTTTTTTCCTACTCTCTTTTTAACACCAACAGGCAAGCTAATCATATCATCAGAGCCTAAGACATCAACATAACTTCCTGTTCTTTCTATAGCTTCAAAAACAGAGGTAGCTCTACTTATAAGTGTATCTACCTTAAAATCAGAGTAATTATTTTTAACATAATCAAAATCAAACTCTCCTTTTGCTTTAGAAGAAAACTCAATTAATTTAGGAAGTGCTTTTTCCGACCTAGAAATACTATCTAAAGGATTATCTGTTGAAGAAAAAACTAATTGAGAAAATACAATAAAAAAGAAAAAAGTAATTTTTTTCATAAGCAATAAGGGGTTAACAATTTCATTTTAGCCGTGCAAACATATGCAGTAATTTACTGTTATCCAAAGTTGAAGAATAAAAAAATTCACATTTTTTTAACAAAAATATTCACACCCTACTTGTTCTCTTTTTTTCTTAACTTTATACCTCTAAGATTATAGAAAAAATAATGGACAACAAACCCAAAAAACAAACTGATAAACAACCTTCTGCTGAGCCTCCTTACAAACTATTAAGCTTAAGAACTGGTAAACCAAAAGATTGGGCTGCAGGAATTCCTGGAGTTACAAACGCTATAAAAAGTTTAATAAATGATAAAGCTTTAGTTAGAGGAGGAAAAGCTTTGGTTAAAATGAATCAGTTTGATGGTTTTGATTGCCCTAGTTGTGGTTGGCCTGATCCCGATGATGAACGCTCTTCCATTGCTGAGTATTGTGAAAATGGTGCAAAAGCTATAGCTGAAGAGGCTACTAGTAAAAGAATTACTGCTGATTTTTTTAAACAAAATTCTATTTATGAGCTTTCTCAATTAACTGATTATGAAATTGGACATCTAGGTAGACTTTCTGAGCCTATGTACCTCCCTAAAAATGGTACACATTATGAACCTATTAACTGGGACAATGCTTTTACAAAAATTGCTGAACACTTAAATAGGTTAGAGTCTCCAGATAATGCAGCATTTTACACTTCTGGAAGAACAAGTAATGAAGCTTCTTTTGCTTATCAACTTTTTGTACGTGAATTTGGAACAAATAATTTTCCTGATTGTTCTAATATGTGTCACGAAACCTCTGGTTTTACCCTAGCCTCAGTTACGGGTATAGGAAAAGGAACTGCTACTTTAAAAGACTTCTACGATACCGATATCATTATGATTATTGGTCAAAATCCAGGAACGAATTCTCCACGAATGTTAAGTGCCTTAGAAAAAGGAAAAAAGAATGGAGCTAAAATTATTGCTGTTAACCCTCTTCCCGAAGCTGGTTTAATGGGTTTCCGAGATCCTCAAAAAATAAGTGGTATTTTAGGAAAAGGCATCCAACTTGCCGATTTACATCTTCCTGTTAAAATTAATGGAGATTTGGCATTGTTAAAAGCTATCGAACGCTTACTATTACATTTTGAAAAAGAAACCCCAGGTAAAGTTTTTGATCAAGAATTTATCAAAAAGAAAACAGTTGGTTATGAAAAATTAATTAAGCAAATTGAAAATTATGACATAGATAAACTAGCAAGTGCATCTGGTGTTTTAAAAGAAGATATTCAAAAAGCTGCTAAAATGCTAGCCCATAAAAACCGAATTATTATTTGCTGGGGAATGGGACTTACACAACAACCTAACGGGGTTGATATTTTAAAGGAAGTCTTAAACTTATTATTCCTAAAGGGAAGTATTGGTAAGCCTGGATCAGGTTCTTGCCCTGTACGTGGACATAGTAATGTACAAGGAAATAGAACGATGCTTATTAACCACAGTCCTTCCGTAGAGCAGCTTGATAAATTACAAGAAATTTTCGGCTTTAATCCGCCAAGAAATAATGGTTATGATGTTGTAAATACCATAAAGGCGATGAATGATGGAAAGGTTAAAGTACACTTTAGCATGGGCGGAAACTTCTTATCTGCAACTCCTGATACCACCTATACCGCAAACGGAATGAGACAACTTGATTTGTCTGTTTCTGTTTCTACTAAGTTAAACCGAACCCATTTGATTCACGGAAAAGAGGCTTTAATTTTACCTACTATTTCTAAAAGTGAAATTGACATGGTTAACGATGAGCATCAGTATACAAGTGCTGAAAATGCAATGGGAATTGTAGAGTGGTCTAAAGGAGTATTAAAGCCTATATCTAACAAACTTATCAACGAAACACATATTGTGTGTCGTATGGCAAAAGCTACTTTAGGAAACAAAAGTGTTGTTGATTGGGATCGTTATACGAATAGTTATGATGCTGTGAGAGATGATATTGAAAAATGTATTCCTGGTTTTGACAACTACAATGTTCGTGTAAAACAAAAAGGCGGATTTTACTTACCTAATGCGGCACGTGAAGGAAACTTTAAGACAAAAGAGTTTGGAGACCGTGTTCCTTTTTCTATAACAACATTACCCGAAAACAGATTAGCTGATGATGAATATCTAATGGCTACTGTCAGAACACACGATCAATTCAATACTACTATTTATGGATTAGATGATCGCTATCGCGGAATTTATAATGAACGTCGTGTAATTTTTATGAACAAAAAAGATATTAAAAAAGCAGGACTTACATCTGGTGATAAGGTAGATTTATACAATTATGATAATGATACAGAGCGTATCGCTCCGCTATTTATTATTGTTGAGTATCCCATTCCTGAGAAAAATACAGTTACCTATTTCCCTGAAACTAATGTGTTGGTATCAATTCACAATACCGTAAAAGGAAGTAATATGCCTGCTTCAAAGCATATTAAAATTAAAATCAAAAAACACAACCCAGCTCTTCTTGCTCAATAAAAGCCGTTACTTATTATAAACTATCTTATTTTTGCTTCCATATTTGAAGATTAAATGACAGTAGAAGATTTAGTAGGAGTATACAATATTATCGGTAGTAATCAAGATGAAAGTGAAAACACCTATAAAGGAACTCTTTCTTTAACTCTTGATAAAAACAATAGAATTGTTGCCAAATGGCTTATTAATAATGAACAAGAACAGTTTGGAACAGGTTTCTTTAAAAGCAATATTCTTATTATTAATTTTAATTACACTAGTGATCATAACACTGTTTACAAAGGTGTTGCTGTATACTCTTGTCTTTCTAAAAATATTTTAGATGGATTTTGGTCCGAAAAACACGGAAATCCTTTATTTCTTGGAGAAGAACGTTGTTTTAGAGTACAGAATCAAACCGAACTAATCAATTAATTAATAACCTTTTAAAAAGAGCCAATATAATTTAAACAAAAATATATTGGCTTTCAATAACTTAAACCTATATCTGGTTAAACTCTGAAGTATCGATAGCGCTTGGGTTTGATGCTGAAATTTCAAATATTGCATCATTAAAATCATTATCTCCATTAGGAACTGATATGTCTTCAAAGGCTATTACTGTAGAATTACAAGTTTTATCAAAAAAAATAATACTTTGTTGTCTTCCACTTAAATTAAAATCAATATTCGTATACTGAGAATAATAACCATCTGTGATAAAACCATTTACCCAGCCATTTGCTATTAAAAAAAAGCCTACTACTGTTCCTGGTTCAAAAGTACCAAGTAAACGCATTGTATTACCTTTTATCAACTCTCCTCCAGATCCTTCCGCTGAAGCATTTGGAAATATTACTATTTTATCTAATTGATCCTCACTTGTAGGTGTCTCACCTTCTTTATAGGTATAATAACCTAATACATTTTTATAACCTGCTCCTTCATCTACAAAGGTCAAATATAATTCTGTTTCTTCTTTTACAACTATATTTTTTACTCGGTTTGAAAAATACTCAGGGTGGACTTCCATGGCGTTCTGACGTTCAGGGAGTATATTTGCATAAATATTGGATAGTAAAGAACTACATACTTCTTTATCCTCTTCTAACCCATCTGGCTTGCCATTAGTGGTATATGTTGTAATGGTTTTATATTCGTCTTTTATTCTTTTTCTTAAAATTTTAAAACCTCCATTACCTTTGGCTACAAAAACCCATTCTCCATCTGCAATAATATAGTTCGCTGAAGCTCCTTCTTCTGCTAAATCCCAATAAAAAATTGGTTGAATATCTTCACCAATGCTTGTTGGATGTGGTGATATTGAAATACCATCTGAACCATTTGCTGTGTACACATAATCATTATCTGTACTTACTCCATTTGTATTTCCTACGACTAAAAAACTCCCTTTAGATTCGTTGATTATTGCTCCATTTGTAACATCTACTAGTGCAACTCCTTCTTTTCCTTTTGCAATATATACTTGGTCACTATTTATAGGGGAAAATTCCATTGTAGATTTCCCTCTGTATGCTTCTGCCACATTTTGATGAAAAATTTCTCCAATATCATATGTAGTAGAATTTAGCCCTTCCTTTACTGTATTAACTCTTAATTGCGCATCATCTCCAGTAACTAGGCTTACTATTTTTGAATTGTCTGAAGTACCATTTACAGCGATATATTTTGCATCACTGTAAACTTCTTTATCTATTGCAAATAAGTCATCTTTATTCAACTGAACAGTACCTCCATAAGTTTTTCCTGAAGTTATGTATAAATAACTATCGGTAATTGCTATTCCATTTGCAGATGCTGAAACCCCATCTTTTAAAATATTGGATAGATTTACTCTTTGGTAATTTTCTGTAAATAATCCATTATTTGTTTCTAACTCAAACAATTGTGCGCCATGTGTTGCATCTGACATTGCTAACCATACTTTTCTTGATGATGAATCTCCTTCAAAATCTGAGGTAATTGCATTGATATCAGAATTTAAAAATGTTGCTTGACTCATAATTTCCGGAAAATTCGGATTGGATAAATCGAGTATTTCTACCGCTCCTAAATGCTCATTTCCTTGTCTATGATAACTCACATAGGCTTTAGTATCTAATAACGTAATGTGTGTTGCGCTTAGCGTTTTACCTTCTACTACTAACGGAGCTACTTCTGCTACATGCTCCCAATAATACATTTCTTGTGTTCCATTAACTCCTCCTGTTCGGCTAGCAAATTTTTGACCTGTTACACCGCTAACTATTGATTTAATAGTTGCTGTTCTATTTATATAACTAATTCTAGAAGATAGGGAATTTCTATAATTGTTTAATGTATATGGGTTTTCTGTTACTGTTTCTTCTATTGCTTCGACATTATCAATAATATCATCTTCTATTTTTGATTGACAACCAACGAAGATGCCAACCAGTATAATTGCTAAAATTCTTAGTTTTTCCATTTTTTATTTGTTTTAATTATACTGTAAATTTATTTTTTCATCCCCTATTATCGCTCTTTTTTCGATTAATTGCGGGTAACTATAGGTTAATGATAACCACCTACAATCCAGCTCTTTTAGCTTGTATTGAAGATTTATATGGATTCCAAGGATCTTCGAAAGATCGCTTGAAAAAGAATTCTTTATAATAAGCTATAGTTCTTACTATTCTTAAATAAGTTCCCGTATAAATAGTCATTAAAATTACATATGGCCACAAATATTTTTCTTCTTCTCTTCTTTCTGAAAAAATGTAAATACTAAGCATTTGCACATATGACATTACAAAATATAAAGTGAAATTCATTGGAATAATAAACTTTAAAGAACTGTTGTAATTAACAATGATATCTATAATGTAAACCCACCACATAATGTCTAAAATAACATTATAGAATACGTTTTCTGCTAGTGAAAAAAAAGTGGAGCAATTAAAGTTTGCCGTTGGAAGGTACACGTCTTTGTGCTTACGAACTCTAAAACGGATAATAGATTTATCCCATCGTAAACGTTGTTTTGTTAATACTTTAAATTTTGAAGGCGCATTGGTTAAACAAATTGCTTTTTCTTGAAAATACACTTTATAGCCAGATTTTCTAATCTTCACTGTAATATCTCCATCCAGTCCTGGGCCTATGTCCCATCCACCAATATTATCTATTACATCTTTTCTAAAGGCTCCGAATGCTCCTGAAATAATTTTATATATTCCTAGGTAAGAAGTAATTATTCTACCTACTGATACTGTTTTTAAATACTCTATTGCTTGTAATTTAGCACATAAACTTTCTTTGTAGTTTCTCACTTTTACATTTCCTCCTACTGCAGCAATTTTATCATTTACAAAAAAAGGTAATAATACTTGTTCTATTGCATCACTATCAAAAGAGCAATCGGCATCTAAATGCACAATATATTTCCCCTTACTAAAACGCAATGCTAAATTTGCTGCTGATGCTTTCCCTCCTCGCATCTCATTTCTTATAAACATATCAATAAGCCCTAAACGTTCAAGGTTTTTACCTATAATAGGAGTATCATCATCTGAACCATCATCAACAATAATTAATTCGAAGTTTTTAAACGTTTGTTCTGCCAATGATTTGGTTAATTTATATAAGTGTTTCCCTTCATTTTTTCCTGGAATAATTACTGACACAAAGGGGTTTTCTTGAAAGAGTTTTCTTTTGGCTTCTTCAAACTTTTTGGCTCTTTTTTTTCCTGTTATAAAAAAGATAAATGCAATAATATAATCTATAATAATATAGCGTGTAAACTCAAAGATTACAAAATACCAAAAGACCCTTATAAATTTTGGCAACCCAACCACAAACCAGTAGTTTACATACTCTGGAACTAAATTATGTAGGCTTAAAAACATCATTCGAAATAAGTGTTTGAGTTATCGGTTCCTGAAATTTTATGAATCTCTATTTTTATTTCTTGCTTCGTATCACTCAAGTTATCTGACAGTAGTTTAGATAAATTGTACTGTATGTTTTCTAATCTTTCTAATTGGCTTTCTTTAGTTTCTGGCAATAAAATATAGTAACTATTAAAGTTTTCTGCCGATAACATATCTGAAGTTTTTAAATACGATTGTATTATTGAACTTATTTCTTTAGTTAAGTTTAATTTTAAATCGGCGTTTAACACTTCTAGTTGTTTGTTTTCAAATGTTATTTTCGTCAAATAACTATCTCCTTGTGTTACTTCTATTCTCTTTATTTCCTGATTTACTATAATTTTAAAAAGATTAGTATTCATACTTCCTACAGAAATAGTTTCTGATTGTGGTTGACTTGTATTTTCTTGATCAAATAATATTTGTTCTCCTATTTCTGTTATTTTATAACTTCCTATTGCTTTTTCTAGAAGTTCCTCTAAATTGTTTTCTGTTTCACAATCTAAACACAAAGCTTTCATATTTGCATTTTGAAATTCGTGATTGCAAGTATTACATGAATAAATCGATGAAGGTTTATCATAATCAATTCCAATATGTCTAAGATTTTTATCACATTTCGGACATGCCAAACCGTCTTCAGCTTTAAAATCTCTTTCTGGAGCAACATGGGCACAAACAAAATGGTGGACCATATCGTTTGCTATTATGTCTATAGAATCACACTTTGGGCAACATTCTCTAAAGTTTAAATAGTTTCCTGAGCAACTTTTACAAAGGTGTACATAGTCTTTTAGACTTACAGATAAACTATTTTCTTTTACTGCTTTCTCTAAGTTTCTTAATAATGATATTGCTTCATTTTTTTTATAGAATAATGAAATAAAAGGAAATTTATATCCTATATAACTTTCTCTACTTGCCATAGGTGTTAAAACTTTATTTCTGGAATAAGAAAAAGCCATTGTTTTTAACTGAATAAGCTTTTCATGAGAAATTGCCTTGGGCTGTGTTAGGTTTTTTATTCTCTTTTTTATGGTTATTACTCTTTGTATATAAGAAGATATCATGTTTAGCTCTACGTCACCATCGGTATGAATCGTAGTTTCTTTAGGTAACTTGTAAATGCTATTTACAAACAATGGTGACAGGCCAACTTGAATATTTTTGTGTGTTCTTATACTATAAATTATATCATTTGCATTCGTAACTGCATCCGTATCGATAATAAAACCATCTAAATATGCTAACTCTTCGTTTTGTAACTCACTAGTATGTGAAACCAACAAGAATGAATAACCATCTTGTAAGATTCTTCTCGAATTTGATTTCTTTAAAACATTTAGCATGGTTTCTACTTTTTACGTTTTGCTTTATAGGTTACAATGACATATACACTTCGCTTGGAAATTTGTCTTTTTTATCTCCTTTAACATCAAAAATTATTGTTTCTTTATTTCCATTTTTCAAATAATCGTAGTATGCTAAATGCTTGTAATCTTCATGATCAACTGCCAAGATTATTGCATCAAATTCTTCTGATGTTGTGTTGTTAATAGTAAGTCCATATCTTCTTTTTACTTCTTTTGAATCTACCATATAATCTTGCACTACTACTTTATATCCTCTTTTTTGAAGTTCTAAACACATTTCTGCTGTTTTTGAATTTCTTATATCATTTACATTTTCTTTAAAAGCTATTCCTTTCACTAAAACAGAAACATCGTTCTTTAAAAACCTTTTTTCATATAACTTTCTTTCAACTTGTAATACAATATGATTTATCATACTTTCATTTACCTCTCTAACCTGCTCTAATAGCCTAGGTGTACACCTTACTTCTTTTGCTTTATGAATTAAATAATACGGATCTACCCCTATACAGTGCCCTCCTACTAACCCTGGAAAGTAATTGTGAAAATTCCACTTAGTTCCCGCAGCTTGTAGTACATCTTTTGTGTTAATTTCTAGTGCATTAAAAATTTGGGATAGCTCGTTCATCAAACCAATATTTACATCTCTTTGAATGTTCTCTACTACTTTTGCTGCTTCAGCTACCTTAATTGCTGGAGCCTTATGCACACCTGCTGTTACTACCTCTTCATACACTTTTGCTACAGTTTCCAAAGATTCATTTGTACTTGCCGATACAATCTTTTTAATTTTTGTAAAAGTGTGTTGAGTATCTCCTGGGTTTATTCTTTCTGGTGAATATCCTACGGTAAAATCTTCATTAAATTTTAGTCTTGAAATCCTTTCTAATATTGGTACACATACCTCTTCTGTACATCCTGGAAATACTGTTGATTCAAAAACTACACAATCTCCTTTCTTTAAATATTTAGCTATCATAGCTGTTGCTGATTTTAACGGTGTTAAATTTGGCTTTTTTAAATCATCTATTGGAGTTGGCACTGCCACGATATAAAATTTAGCTTCTTTTAAAATATCATCATTTGATGTAAAACTTATATCTTTTCCTTTAAACTCTTCTGAGGGTAGTTCTTCACATGGATCTTTGTGTTGTATTAATTGTAGAACTTTATCATCATTTACATCAAAACCTATTACCTTAAATTTTGATGCCATATGAACTGCTAAAGGTAAACCTACATACCCTAACCCTACAACTGCTACATTTTCTTTTTTCTCTAAAAGATTATTAAACAACTGACTTTTTTTGTACGCTAATTTTGGAAACTGATTTTCAACTTGTAATCTGTTTGTTTTTAATGCTGTGCTCATTTTATTTATTTTTTGTTAATTAATTATACCGCTAAATTATATTGGATTTAAGGTTATTAAAGCTGTTATTGGTTTATTAAAAACTTTCTGTAGATGAAAAAACAATAACTATAGATAAATGGTTTTTATCGTTTTTCATGTAAACACATTTATTATTATTCTACAATACCTCAATCATCAAACCCACCCTAACAACTGATTTACAAGCACCTAAACAAAACAACAGCAATAAAAAAACCTGTGAAATAAACTTCACAGGTTTGTCTACTATTTATATTCTTTTGAAACTTAAAATTTACCTACTTTAATCTTTAAGTTTAATTTGTAAAATTTAGCCCAATCAGGGATTTGTTCTTTATTTAAGGGTACTATTTCTGTTAAAATGTTTCTTTCTGTTGGTTCATACTTTTTTTGAAACTCAGTAGGTGCTTTGTAAGTTGCTATATATAATTTATTGATGATTCCTTTGGATATTGTTTTATCTGGAAACTCTACTTCAACGATGTCTCCTTTATTAATTTTAGACAAATCTTTTAAATCAAAATATGCTTTTATAAATACTTTTTCTACATTATGAATTGTTAATACATTTTCTGTTTTATAACAAGCTTCTTCGCTACTTTTCAAAATTTGACCTACTACCCCTTTAATTGGTGATATATATGTATTTTGATAGTTTCTATTAGTGCTTATTAGCGGTATACCAGGTTGGATTAGCTTTTTGTCTTCTAATAAAAAGTGTAATTCACTTCTATGTATTTGTATTTGATTTTTTAATAGCATTTGTTGTGTTAACAAATCATCTAGCTTTGGTTTTGTATACACGTCTAGCAGTACTAATTTTGTTATTTTCTTTTCCTGAGTATTTAAAAACGAAAGTCTTTCTTTTAAACTTCTCAATCTTATTTTTTTATTATTAATTTGCCTTTCTAACTCCTGTAAACTATTATTCTGCTTTTCTTTTCTATCAAAATTTTTTAGCACTATTGATGCATCACTATCAAAATCATTTTGAAAATAATTAAACAATTTACTTCCTTTACTAACGGTATCTCCTTCGTTAATAAAAATTTCTTTAAGTCTTACATCATTTGTAAAATTAACATCTACTTTTTCCATTAACATTTGTCCATTACCTTCTAACCAAAGTGTTTTATTGTAAATAAAACTTGATAACCAAACTACAAGCCCTATTATGATTATAAAATATATAGCTCTATCAAAATTTAATTTTTTCTTTTTTATAACAGGCTCTTTTAAGGTGCGTATTACTGCTTTTCCTTTTTTATAATTAAATGCTTTCATTTGCTTTTCTTTTTATTCTTTTTAATTCTTCCTTTATAAACTGCTCTACTGTTTTTTGAGTAGTATCATCAACCAAAACATAATTGATTAACGCTTTTTTTAACTTGTTTTGGGTAATAAGGTCATCTTTTAATACTTCTACTTTCGGTAGTTGTTTTGCTTTTATAAAACTAATTTGGAAATCAATAGTATAGTTTCTATTATTTTTTAATAAAAGCTTCTCAAAACTTGCTGTTTTTTTAAACTCATAAGGAATAAATAATGTTTCTATTGTATCAGCTTCGTTCAATACAAAGAGTCTAGTTATTACTTTATATAATTGCTTTTTTAACTCTAAAGTTTCCTCTAACACTTTAAATTGTTCTTCTAACAATTCTAGCAATAAGGTTCCTGTATCTTGAGTTTTAAATTCTTCTTTTATTACCTTCAATATTCTTATTCTTTCCTCTAAGACTTGCCAGTTTTTATATTGATTTTGTAAGTCCTTTAATTTTTCACTGTACTCACTTATATATGTAATTATACTATTAAACTGACCTAATGACTTGTCTAACTCTTGCGCTTTTAAAATTTTTATTTTTGTTTTAATAATTTTTTTTCGATTGTTAAAACGTAATGGTGCTTTAAAACGGATACCTGCTGAAGGGAAAAATCGTTGTGCTGCTTCTGAATAACGGTAGTTTTCATTTATATAAAAAGATAAATTAATATTGTTTAATGGATGATGTTCCAAACGTATATTTTCTTCTTTGTAGTTTGTTTTTCTTAATTGTTTTTTTAATGAAAAACTATCTAGCTGTACTTTTAACAATGGTAATTTTTTTACTTTTAAATAAGCTACTGAAACGCTGTCTTTTAATAGTCTGTTTTCTTTTTCTAAAGTTTGTATTTGTTCTTCTAAAACATGTATTTGATTACTTACCTGTATTAACTTTTCTCTTTTTATTAACTTTTGATAATATAACTTGTTCAGTAAATCAAAATAACCGTTTTCAAAAGATAAAAATGTTTTATTTAAACTAATTAGCTCATTGTTTAAAACATAATTATAATCCACTTTAAACTGTCTTCTCCACAATTCCTTTTGTACACTATTAGCCTCTTCTTTTAAACCTGCTACTACATTATCAAATCTTTTAGACTTTATTCTGTTATCAAAAAATCCAGACTTTAAAATATTCCACTCTAATTCTGTTCTTACACTAGTAATTATAGAAGTATTTGTTTCTTCATCTATAGCATCTCTAAAATTATGATTTGCGTTTGCTTTAAATACTAACCCTATATCTTTTTTAGATTGATTAGCCTCTAACTTCTTCAAGTCTATCTCTAATAAGTTAAGATTGTTATCTTTTTTTAAATTAAGTGGCTGGTAAGTAAATAACAATTTAGAATCACTGGTAGGAAATTCTAATTTAGTTTCCGTTTTTTTTACCAATATTTCGGCTTCTTCTATCAGAAAATCTAACGATTGTCCAAATAAAAAAAGAGGAATAAAAATTAATGTAACGGTATGTAAACTCCTTGTGTTCATTACTCAAAACTAGTAATAACAATACTCTTGGAGTTTTATAATCGACTAACTGACTAATTACTAAAGATAAACGGTTTTTTTATACCGATAAAATGATTACAATAAGTTTAATCGTCTTTTTAGTTCATTTCTATTAGACCTACTTACAGGAACTATGTCTTGCTTTATAAGCACACTATTATCTTCTATATCAACAATTTGATTGATATTTATTATATATGATCTATGTACTTTTAAGAATGATTTTGACGGTAATTTTTCTTCAATTTTTTTTAAAGGACTATGAACTATGTAGTTTTTCTCTTCTGTTTTAACTTTAATATAATCGCCTTTAGCCTCTACTACATAAATACTTGGTATATCTATTTTCACTAACCTTCTGTCAATATTTACATACAACGTATTTACATCAGTAGTTTGATCTTGTACTACTGGTATTGTGCTACTGTCTTTTGCTCTTGCTGCAGTAATTTTTTTTACTGATTTTTCAAATCGGCTTAACTCTATTGGTTTTACTATATAATCTACAACAAAGTCGTATTCGAAAGCCTCTACAGCAAAATTTCTATCAGAAGTTGTTAGAACAATTTTAGGAGGATTTTTTAATGTTTGTAGAAGATCAATCCCTGTGAAATCAGGCATATGAATATCCAAAAAAATAGCATCTACCTTATTACTATTTAAAAATTTTATCGCTTGTATTGCGTTAGAAAATTCACCAACAAGCTTTAGTTCCTCTACTTGTTCACATACTTTTTTAAGAATCATTCTTGACATTAATTCGTCATCAATAACAATGCAGTTCATAGATAATCTTTTAAAGTTCTTTTAAAAAATCAAGCATTGCAGGCAGTGCATTTTCAAAGTACTCTTTGTTTTCTATGCTATTGTCTGCAAGGTTGTTTTCAAAATCATTGGTTATTTTATAGCTTTTTTCTAAGCCTAAAATACTCATTTTATGTTTAATTCTATGAACAAATTCTTTTGTTTTCTTTAAATCTCTATTTTCAATGTACAAAAAATAGCTTTCTATTTCTCCTGAAAGCTCTTCTTTTAAAACCGCAATAACTTGTTTTTTAAATTCATTATCTCCTTTAGAGAGTGCATTTATATAAGATAAGTTTGGTTGTTCCATTATTACTTTTTTATTGTAAAAAAGAAAGTTGTTCCTTTATTTATTTCAGATTCTAACCATATTTCTCCTTTATAAAAGTTTACAATTTTTTTTACAATAGATAAACCAATACCTGTAGAGTCTTTGGTCTTTTTAAGGGATTGAAAAATTTTAAAAATCTTATCATAATGTTTCTTCTCAATACCAATTCCGTTATCTTTTATTGAAAATCTATATAATGAATTTTGGTTTTTTACATCAATTTCAATAATTCCTTTTTCCTTATCATTAAACTTAATTGAATTACTTATTAGATTTTGAAATAATTGTTGAAACTTTGTTTTGTCTCCTTTTATAATAGGTAATTTCCCTAAAACTTTTATTGAAATGTTTTTGGGTAAGTATATTACTTTCTTTATTTCTTCAATTAAAGAATTTAAATCTACATTGTCGTCTTCCTTTGCCTCATTAGCAATACTTGAATACTCTAACACATCAGTAATTAGCTGCTCCATTTTTTCCAAGGTGTTTTCAATATGCTCAAAGTTTTGAAGACTTGCTTCATCAAAAACTCCTTCGTTATCACTTTTAATCCAACTGGTTAACGCATGAATACTTCTTATGGGTGATTTTAAATCATGAGAAACTATGTGTGCATACTCCTCAAGTTCTTGATTACTTTTTGCTACCTTTTTTAATAAATCAGCATTTTTCTTTTCTACTTTTTTACGCTTTCTTATATTTATTGCACTTTTTAATTGAAGCCATACTAAGTCTGCAATACCTTCTATCGTTTTTAAGTGCTCTTCTGTAAAGTAATTTTTCTCTGAGTATTCTGCATTTATAACTCCTATCACTTTACCTTCACTAGTTATAGGCACGGTTAATTCTGATAATTTTGGTGTGTGATAAACTACATATCTCTCATCTAAACTGGTATTATTTATAGCTTCTGAAACACCTGATTTTGCTACGCTCCCCACAATACCTTTTCCAAAAGGTAATCGCATTTTATCATAGATTTTTTTGTTTTCTCTTTCTCTTTTATCAAAAGAAGCTATTAATTCTAATTGTTTTTTCTTTTCATTTATTAAATAAACAACACAATCGTCAGTATTTAAATAATTTGCAACGTTGTTTGATATTTCCCAAGCAATTTCGTAGATATCCTCTTTTCCTAAAATTGATTTAGCCGTGTTACTTAAAACCTCAATTACCTGTCGTTCTTTTCTTTGGTTAGTAATATCTCTAATAATTCCTTGAGCGGCAATGGGAGTGTTATTTTTATCAAAAACTACACTTGAGTTAATGTTTACCCATTTTACCTCACCTCTCTTTGTTATGACCCTAGCTATATAATTCGTGAAATATCCATTTTTTAATAATTGAGCATAAGAACTCATAGCATATTCATAGTCTTCAGGATAAATAAGACTTACAATATTTACTTCTTCTTCATTTACATCAAAACCAAAAAAGTCTACAGCAACATCATTCATTTTTAACACATTGCCATGAATATCCATTACTAGATAAGCGTCATTAATATTTTCGAAAATTCCTTTTAGTTGTGAGTTTTTTTCATCTAAAAGATCTTCTAATTTTTCATTAACTTCTTTTAACTCTTGAGAAATATTAAATAATTCTAACGATTTTTCTTCTAGTATTTTCTCTGCTTGTTTTCTAGCTTTTTTTTGCCTTTCTAGCGCTCTTTTTAGTATTTCTATTTCTTTTATACTCACTAGTTTTTATTGATAATAAACCTTACTTCTGTTCCGTCACTTTTTATTTTTTCTAAAACAATTTTTGCTGAACTATTAAAATGTTCAAATGTTTTATTCATTAAACCTAATCCAAAGTGATGCATTGCTCTACTAGATTTATACAGCATTATAAGTGAATTTTCACTTTTTTCTTCTACTAGAAATGTTGGTAACTCTGCATCTGGATATATCTTTTTTACTTCTACATGAATATGGTCTTCAATTGAAGACAGCATCTCTATAGGATCCTTGTAAGTAGCTAAAAGTCCAGGGTAACTTTCTTCTAAAACTGTAAAAAAATGTTCTGCATATACTAATAATAAATCATCTGTTGAAATTCCTGTGTTTTTACTTAAATTCTCAAGTAATTGTAGCATTTCAGAAAATTTGTATGTACCAATAGCTGTATACACCCCATCAGAGTTTAACTTAGATTGTTCAATAATTTTATCTACCATTTCAATACCAAACTTATCTTCTACTAAATCCAGAAACTCCGTAAAAACAATTCCTTTCATACTTTATCTTTTAAATTCATTAAAACTCCAATATTCTATTATCGACCCTATTTTTTTTTCATAATCTTGATACTTTAATGGTTTTAAAACGTATCCTGCTATTCCCAATCTATAACACTCTGTAATATCTTTATCATTATCTGATGTTGTTAGTATTATGGTAGGAATATGTTTTAATTTTTCATCCTTTTTTAGAATAGATAAAAACTCAATTCCATTAGTATCAGGCATATTCA
The DNA here is from genome assembly GCF_003387615.1 of Tenacibaculum gallaicum. GTDB lineage: Bacteria > Bacteroidota > Bacteroidia > Flavobacteriales > Flavobacteriaceae > Polaribacter > Polaribacter gallaicus. Next base: position 53,153 of record NZ_QUNS01000011.1, read on the forward strand.
AATCTAATAAAATTATATTTGGTAAATCTTTTTCCAATAAATATAAGGCTTCTTTTCCATTATTTGCTTGTGTGATTATATGATTTTCTAAAATAGGAGTAATCGCTCTATTAAACTTAAGTACCTCTATCTTATCGTCTTCTATTAATAATATTTTTATTTTTTTATTCAAAGCTTTAGATTATAAACTAACTTTATAAAAGTAATTTAAATTTAAAGTTATACTTTTTTTCTTTGATAAAGAACTATTTATCTATAGACGAAATGCACTTTACTATAGACGAATTGATTTTATACGTTTTTCAACTACTTTTGAAAAAATATTTTAAGTCATGCAATGCCCTTGTACACCAAATAAAAAGTATACTGATTGTTGCCAAAAAGCACATCAAAACATTCTTTCAGTAACCTCAGCAGAAACTTTAATGCGTTCAAGATATAGTGCTTTTGTATTAGCTAATATCAATTATCTACAAAAAAGCCATCATAGTAGTACCAGACCTTCTAAACGTGAAAAGAAAGAAATTTTAGCTTGGACAAAATCTGTTGATTGGTTAAAGCTAGAAATCATTAATACTACAGAAACCACGGTTGAGTTTAAAGCTTTTTTTATGGAAAATGGAAATATCGATGTAATCCATGAAAATTCTGTTTTTTGTAAAGAAAATGACCATTGGGTATATCTTGATAAAAAATAAGACTGTCTAAAATGTCATTCCAAACGCTACTGAAATCAAAATATATTTTGATTGAAAGTATATTGCGAAGCAACCAAGGAGGAATCTGATACAAATGAGAAACAAGTATTCAAAAAATTTCTCCCTTCAGTCGAAATGACATAATTTAAAACTGCCTTATTAATACTACACCAAAAACTCAAATAAATTAGGTTTATCATTCAGGTATTCACCGTAAAAACTTCGTTCTTTCATTCTATGAATTAACGGTTGTAAATCTTCTTTTTTCTCCAACTCTATTCCTACAACTGCAGATCCATTTTCTCTATTGGTCTTTTTAGAATATTCGAAAAAAGTGATGTCGTCATTCTCTCCTAATACCTCAGCAACAAATTCTTTTAAAGCTCCAGCACGTTGCGGAAAACGTACAATAAAATAGTGCTTAAATCCACCATATAACAAGGCTCTTTCCTTAATTTCAGCAGTACGGGTTATATCATTATTACTTCCACTTATAACACATACTACATTTTTACCTTTTAAATCTTCCTTGTAAAAATCTAATGCACTTAAGGTTAATGCCCCTGCGGGCTCCACTACAATAGCTTCTTTGTTGTACATCTCTAAAATCATCTGACATACTTTTCCTTCAGGAACAGTAAGCATATCCGATAAGTTTTCCCGACAGATTTTGTAGGTTAACTCCCCTACTTGCTGAACAGCTGCACCATCTACAAACTTATCAATACTATCAAGTTTAATATTATTATTTTCTTCTAAAGATCTTTTCATAGAAGGTGCTCCAGCAGGCTCTACTCCAATAATTTTGGTGCTCGGAGATAATAACTTAAAAACACTTGATAAACCAGAGGCTAACCCACCACCACCAACAGGTACAAAAACATAGTCTATAGGTTGCTCTGATTGCTCTAAAATTTCTAAGCCTACGGTTGCCTGTCCTTCAATAATTTTTTCATCGTCAAACGGATGCACAAATGTTTTTTGTAAACTATCGCATAAAAGTTTTGCTGCTTTATAGGCATCGTCAAACGTATCACCTATCAATTGAATATCTACAAAATTACCACCAAACATTTTTACTTGTTCTACTTTTTGTTTTGGTGTTGGTGCTGGCATATAAATAGTACCATAGATTTCTTTTTTTCTACACGCTAACGCAACACCCTGTGCATGATTTCCTGCGCTAGCACACACAATTCCATTCACTAACTCCTCTTCTGTTAAAGAACTAATTTTGTTATAGGCTCCTCTAATTTTGTACGAACGAACTTGTTGTAGATCTTCTCTTTTTAAAAAAATAGTTGCATTAAACTGTTGCGATAAATTAAAATTTTCTTGCAGCGGAGTAACTGCCACGACTTCTTCTAAAGTCGTAGCAGCTTGCTGTATATCTTCTAGTTTAGGAAAATAAGTTTCTTTTTGAACCTCCATAATATATTACGCTAAAGCGGGTTCTTCTTGGCCAACACTTGTTCTGATTACTTTCATAGCAGTCATTGCCTCACGCAACTCTGCCCCTACTTTTTCAATAGGATGATTGCGAATTGCTTTATTCACTTTAATTAATTCAAGATTATCTATTTCATTAGAAGTACTGTACTCTTTTCCGATAATATCTGTATTTACCGACTTCATGAAATCAGTTAACAATGGCTTTGCAGCATGATCGAATAGGTAACATCCATATTCGGCAGTATCAGAAATAATTCTGTTCATTTCGAATAATTTCTTACGAGCAACAGTATTTGCAATTAGTGGCAACTCGTGTAATGATTCGTAATAAGCAGATGCCGAAATAATTCCTGATTTGACCATAGTTTCAAACGCCAACTCAACTCCAGCCTTTACAAAAGCTACTAACAAAGTTCCTTTATCAAAATAGGTTTGTTCTAAAACTTCTTCAGAAGTAGCCGCTGTTTTTTCAAACTGAGTTTCTCCTGTAGCAGCTCGCCATGTCAATAAATTCACATCGTCGTTTGCCCAATCTTCCATCATCGTTTTTGAAAAATGTCCTGACATAATATCATCCATATGTTTGTTGAACAACGGAGCTAATACTTCTTTTAATTCTTCGGAAAGTTGGTAGGCTTTAATTTTTGCGGGGTTTGATAAGCGATCCATCATATTGGTAATCCCTCCATGCTTTAACGCTTCGGTGATGGTTTCCCATCCATATTGAATTAGCTTAGATGCATATGCTGGTTCAATACCTTTTTCTACCATTTTGTTGAACGATAAGATTGACCCTGTTTGTAACACACCGCATAAAATAGTTTGCTCCCCCATTAAATCTGATTTTACCTCAGCAACAAACGACGATTCCAACACACCTGCTCTATGGCCTCCGGTAGCAAACGCATAGGCTTTTGCTTGTGTCAATCCCTTATTCTCAGGATCATTTTCAGGATGCACTGCTATTAATGTTGGTACTCCAAACCCTCGTTTGTATTCTTCCCTAACTTCTGTCCCAGGGCATTTAGGTGCGACCATAATTACCGTTAAATCCTTACGTACTTGCATCCCTTCTTCAACAATATTAAATCCATGAGAATACGATAAGGTTGCTCCAGATTTCATTAGTGGCATCACCGCATTTACTACTTGCGTATGTTGTTTATCTGGAGTTAAATTACATACCAAGTCGGCTGTTGGAATCAATTCTTCGTAAGTTCCAACTAGAAAACCATGCTCTGTTGCATGTTTATACGATTGGCGTTGTTCTTTAATTGCTGCTTCACGCAAGGCATATGAAATATCTAATCCAGAATCGCGCATGTTTAATCCTTGATTCAATCCTTGTGCTCCACACCCTACAATTACCACTTTTTTACCTTCTAATGCTGTTGTTCCTTCTGAAAATTCATCAGCACCCATAAATCTACATTTTCCTAACTGTTCTAATTGTTCTCTTAATGATAATTGGTTGAAATAATTTTTCATTTCTGTTGTATTTGTGTTGTTTATTTATCCTGTTATTAATTGTAATAATTGTGACACTGGCATTTCTTCTTTAGTAATCGCTATTCTTCCTGAGCGAACAAACTGCTTAATACCATGTCTATCTAAAATGTGATAGAGTTCTTCCACCTCTTCTTTACTTCCTGACTTTTCAAGAACAAAAAAGTTTTTGTTTACGTTAATAACTCTTGATTTACTTTGATTGATAATCGTTTGAATATCGTCGTTATCAGTCAATAAGTCTGTACTCAGTTTAAACAAACACGATTCTTGATATACTGTTTCTTCGTCGGTATGATAAAAAGCTTTGATTACTTCTACTTGTTTTTCTATCTGACCTATTATTTTTTTGATTTGTTCTTCCGTTACTTTTACCAAAAGTGTAAATCTGGATACACTTTTAATCTCTGACTTTGATACATTAACGCTTTCTATATTCAAATGTCTTCGTTGGAATATTGCTGATATTCTATTCAACAATCCAATATTATTCTCTGTGTATATTGAGATTGTATAGGTGTTTTTTGTACTCATATTATATTATTTTAATCGAACTTCTGATACCGATGCTCCTGTTGGAATCATTGGAAATACATTGCCTTCTTTTTCTACACAAACCTCTAAAAAGTAAGCTTCTTTACTTTGCATCATTTCTTGTACAGCATTGGCTAACTCTTCACGTTTTGTAACCCTATTCGCAGCCATATGATAGCCTTTGGCAATTGCTACAAAATCAGGATTTGTCATTACCGTAGAAGCATAACGCTTGTCAAAAAACAACTGTTGCCACTGACGTACCATACCCAAAAATTCATTATTTAGTACTACAATTTTAACAGCTGCTTTAGTTTGTAAAATTGTTCCTAACTCCTGTATGGTCATTTGGTAACCACCATCACCAATTACTGCTACTACTTCTCTATTTGGAGTACCCATTTTAGCACCAATAGCTGCAGGTAATGCAAACCCCATGGTTCCTAACCCACCTGAAGTAATACTACTTTTTGATTGATTGAACTCGGCATAACGACTCGCTATCATTTGATGCTGTCCTACATCAGTTACTACAATGGCTTTTCCTTTTGAGGCTTCATTTATTTGTTTGATAACTTCTCCCATGGTTAATCCTTCTTTCGTTGGAAACAAGTCGTTTTTGATGACTTTATCAAACTCTACCGCATCCAGATTTCTAAACTCTTCTAACCATTCTTTGTGAGAGTTTTCTTCTAAAAGAGAAAGTGTCGCCGCCAAGGTTTCTTTTACATTTCCTAAAACAGCTACATCCGTTTTTACATTTTTATCAACTTCAGCAGGATCTATTTCAAAATGAATCACTTTAGCCTGTTTTGCATAACGGTTCAAATCACCTGTAACACGATCGTCAAAACGCATTCCGATGGCAATTAATACATCACACTCATTCGTTAATTTATTAGGACTGTAATTACCGTGCATTCCTACCATTCCCACATGTAACGGATGTTTGGTTGGTAAAGCAGATAAGCCTAACAAAGTACTTGCTGAAGGAATTTCTGCTTTTTCTATAAAAGCTTTAAATTCTTCTTCTGCTTCTCCTAGAATTACTCCTTGTCCCCAAATTACAAATGGTTTTTCTGCTTTATTAATTAACTCTACAGCTGCTTTTACACTTTCTATATCCATCGCTGGAACAGGTCGATAACTACGAACCGAAGTACATTTTTTATAAGAAAAATTAAATTCTTCAAACTGTGCGTTTTTGGTAATATCGACCAAAACAGGACCTGGTCTTCCTGAGCGAGCGATATAGAATGCTTTAGCTATCACCTCTGGTATTTCACTTGCTTTGGTTATCTGATAATTCCACTTTGTAACAGGTGTTGAAATTCCCACAATATCCGTTTCTTGAAAAGCATCAGACCCTAATAAATGTGCTCCTACTTGTCCTGTAATACAAACCATAGGTGTAGAATCTATTTGCGCATCGGCAATACCCGTTATTAAATTTGTTGCTCCTGGACCTGAAGTTGCTATTGCCACTCCAACTTTACCGGTTGCTCTTGCATACCCTTGTGCTGCATGCGTGGCTCCTTGCTCATGGCGTGTTAATACATGGTGTAATTTGTCTTGGTATTTATATAATTCATCATATACAGGCATGATGGCTCCTCCTGGATACCCATACAATAAATCAACTCCTTCTGCTAATAAACATTTGACTACAGCTTCTGCACCTGTAATGGTTACTTTCTGTGTTGTTTCTTGTTCTCTTTGTTGTTGTTGTTGTGTGTTTGTTTCCATAGTACAAGGGTTAAAATTCGTCAGTTACACATCCGTTAGAAGCAGATGCTACGGTTTTTGCGTATTTGTATAATACACCTCTTTTCACTTTTAATGGTGGAGCTTTCCATTCTTGTTTTCTCTTTGTTAATTCATCTTCAGAAACTTCTACATTAATTGTGTTTGTTTCTGCGTTAATGGTTATAGTATCTCCATCTTTTACCAAAGCGATTACACCACCTTCTTGTGCTTCTGGTGTAATATGCCCTACCACAAAACCATGCGTACCTCCTGAAAAACGACCATCAGTAATTAGAGCAACCTCTTTACCTAATCCTACTCCCATAATTGCGGCTGTGGGTTTTAGCATTTCTGGCATTCCAGGACCTCCTTTTGGGCCTTCATAACGAATCACAACCACATCACCTTTTACTACTTTTCCATCTCGAATTCCGTCATTTGCTGCATATTCTCCATCAAAAACCTTTGCTCTTCCTGAAAAATATAAACCTTCTTTCCCCGTTATTTTTGCCACGGAACCTTCTCTAGCTAAGTTTCCATACAACATTCTTAAATGCCCTGTAGCTTTTATTGGATTTTCAGTTGACTTGATTACTTCTTGTCCGTTTACTAAACTTGGAACTGCTACTAAATTTTCGGCTAATGTTTTTCCTGTTACGGTTAAACAATCACCATGTAACAAACCTTTTTCTAATAAGTATTTTAAAACTGCTGGTGTTCCTCCTACTTTATGCACATCTTCCATCAAGTATTTTCCACTAGGTTTTAAATCAGCTAAAAATGGAGTTTCATCAGAAATACGTTGAAAATCTTCTAAAGTAAACTTCACTTCCGCTGCTTTAGCAATCGCTAAAAAGTGTAATACAGCATTCGTAGAGCCTCCCATAACAGTTACCAATCGTACTGCATTCTCTAAAGACTTTTTAGTTACGATATCCGATGGTTTGATGCCTTTTTCTAGTAAAACACGAAGTGCTTCACCTGCCTTAACGCATTCTTGTTCTTTATCATTACTAATTGCAGGATTGGATGAATTATAAGGTAAACTCATACCCAAAGCCTCAATAGCTGATGCCATAGTATTTGCAGTATACATTCCTCCACAAGCGCCTGCTCCTGGACATGCTTTTTCAATGACACTTTGATATTCTTTTTTAGTAATCGTTCCTGCAACTTTCTCACCCCATGCTTCAAAAGCCGATACTACATCTAACTTTTTTCCTTCATGACATCCAGAAGCGATAGTTCCTCCATACACTAAAACTGATGGACGGTTTAAACGCAACATTGCCATTAATGCTCCTGGCATGTTTTTGTCACATCCTACCACGGTTGCCAATCCATCATACGACATCGCTTGTACTACGGTTTCCATAGAATCAGCAATTACATCACGAGACGGCAATGAATAACGCATTCCTGGGGTTCCCATAGAAATTCCATCAGAAACGCCGATGGTATTAAATATCAACCCAACTAAATCAGCTTTTTCAGTTCCTTCTTTTACCAATTTTGCTAAATCATTTAGGTGCATATTACAAGGGTTTCCTTCATATCCTGTACTTGCTATTCCTACCAACGGTTTTTCTAAATCTGCTTTTAATAACCCTATAGCATGCAACATTGCTTGTGCTGCAGGCTGTGTATCATCTTGTGTTACTTGTTTACTAAATTTGTTTAGTTCCATGTTAACTTGCTTTTCTTTTTTGACGTAAGCCTAATACTTCGTCTTTGTATAGTTTCATTAATTTGTGTCCTTGTGATTTTTCCCACGCTAGTGGAAATTGATAATCGTCTAACGATTGTAACCCGACCACTTCGGCTGCAGTTCCTGTAAAAAAGCAAGCATCTGCGGTTTTTAGTTCCTCTAACGTAAAGTGCTTTTCTTCAATATAAATTCCTTCTTCTTTGCATAAGTCCATAACTGTAGCACGTGTAATTCCTGCCATGATATGACCTCTTGGTGGTGTATACAGTTTTCCGTCTTTCTCCATAAAAACATTGGCTCCCGAACATTCAGCTACATTACCGTTCATATCTAACAATAGTGCTTCATCATACCCATTGTTTTTTGCTTCGTTAGTTGATAATATTGAATTTGTGTAGTGTCCTGTTACTTTTGCTTCTACAAAACACGATTTTGGATTCGGACGTTGAAACGATGATGTTTTTACGCGTAGTAATTTATCTCCCATATACTTCCCCCATTCCCAGCATTGAATAACTAGGTTTGTCTCTTTAGAGGTTAGCAAACTCATATCAACTCCAGTAGTGACTAGCGGACGGATGTATGCATCTTTCAACCCATTACGTTCTAATAACTCATACGTAATTTGTGTTAATTCTTCTTCTGAATAATCCAATTGAATATTCATTACTTCTGCGCCAAACTTTAGTCTTTTGTAGTGCTCATACGACTTAAAGACTCTAGCTCCTTCGGTAGTATTGTAAGCTCTTATTCCTTCGAAAACCCCGTTTCCGTAGTGTAAACTTTGGCTATACAAATTGGCGCTAGCATCTTTAGCTTTGATAAACTGTCCGTTGAAAAAAATTACTGTTTCCTCGTTATAGTACATTTTTGGTTGTTTTTACTGTTCAAAATTATTTTTCGCTTTTTACTTTACTTTCTAATCTTTAAGGTTTTGATGATTTTCATTCACTTACAAAAACACATAAAATCATACTAATCAAATACTTAACATGAATTCATTATGATATTCACAGGTATAAAAAAAGCCTGTATCTAGAGTTAGACACAGGCTTTTTTATAGGCAAAAACTATCTGTATCAACTCGGTGGAGAGCTAATAATGACAATAATAATTACCACGATGTTAAAAAATTGATTCATGTTTTTTGTAACTAAAAAAGGCTTCCTAAATTTAGGAAGCCTTTTTATAATTTATATTTTAAAATATTAAATACCGCTTCCTTATCCTTGTGAAATAATCACAATGACAATAATAGAAATGATATTTAAAATTTGTTTTTTCATCTGTTGCCACAAATATTTGAAATTATTTTTTAGTTATCCTAATATTTTTAACTTTTTTATTTTCTACCTAAAAAAGACACCTCTTAACCTCTTGTTTTACTACGATTTATAAAACTTTTCATTTTTTATATAGCATTAATCAAAATTTATTTTATAGATTTGTGCCATCATGCAAACGAATAAAATATACAATAATATACCCAGTTTTTTAGTGCGGTCTTTCAACCGACGCTAGTCTTCCTTTGTCCAAAACTGAGTATTGTATCATTTTATTTTTTACCTTTTGATTTCTATCATTTACATTTTTATTTCGTTACTAACTATAGTTATTGTTTTCAATAACACAGTTGTAGTACGACCTATTTTTATCCGACGTCGCCCGTAAGGGTGCTACTTCTTTTGGGAACCTAGGTGTGTCCGGTTCTTCTTTTCAAACCACCGATTTATAACAAAATGTTTATCTAAAATCAATTTCAATGAGAGTTGTTATTGCTAATCAATCGCATAGTAAGTATGCTGAAATTATTTGTCAAACTATTGATGAAGCTGCGCTGGTTAGAGGCACAGGAATTGCTAAAAGAAAGCCAGGATATATCATTACAAAACTAGAAAATGGTAACGCAGTTATCGCTTTAGATGACGATAAGTTTGCAGGCTTTTGCTATATCGAAGCCTGGAGCCATGGTAAATTTGTAGCTAATTCAGGGTTAATTGTCCACCCTAACTACAGAGGTATTGGCTTGGCCAAACAAATTAAAAAAGTAGTTTTTGAGCATTCTAGAGCAAAATTTCCTCATGCTAAAATATTTAGTATTACTACAGGGTTAGCCGTTATGAAACTCAATAGTGAATTAGGTTATAAGCCTGTAACCTTTTCTGAACTTACAGAAGATCAATCTTTTTGGAATGGTTGTCAAACCTGCAAAAACTACGATGTGTTACAACGTACACAGCAAAAAATGTGTTTGTGTACTGGTATGTTATACGATCCTAATAAAAAATCTCAAAACATAAAAATAAAAGGAAAAGTCTTTCAAAGGCTTAAAAGAATTAAGGAGAGCATCTTCCTAAAAAAAGACAAAAAATGAAAAAACTAGTAATTGCATACAGTGGAGGTTTAGACACTTCCTACTGCGCGGTAAGCTTATCAAAACAAGGATACGAGGTTCATACTATTAGTGTGAATACTGGTGGGTTTTCTTCCGAAGAAATTAAAAAAATTGAAGAAAACGCCTATACAATGGGAGCAGCTACCTATAAAAACATTAATGCTGTTGATGGTTTTTACCATAAGGTAGTAAAGTATTTAATCTTTGGAAATGTATTAAAAAACAACACCTATCCCCTTTCTGTAAGTGCTGAAAGAATTGTACAAGCTATTGAAATTGTAAACTATGCTAAAAGTATTGGGGCTAACTATATCGCTCATGGTAGTACAGGTGCAGGAAACGATCAGGTGAGATTTGATATGATTTTTCAAACCATTGCTCCTGAAATTGAAATCATCACACCTATAAGAGATTTACAACTTTCGAGACAGGAAGAAATCGAGTATTTAAAGAATAATGGAATAGACCTTTCGTGGGAAAAAGCAAAATATTCAGTAAACAAGGGTTTATGGGGAACAAGTGTAGGTGGTGAAGAAACCTTAACTTCTGAACACCCATTACCTGAACACGCCTACCCTTCACAAGTAACTAAAACAACAGCTGAACAGCTGAAACTTTCTTTTGTTAAAGGTGAATTAATCGCTATTAATGACGACAAAAATACTCCTGTACAAAACATTGAGCAGTTAAATACCATCGCTTCTAAATTCGGGATTGGTAGAGACATTCATGTGGGTGATACTATTGTGGGAATTAAAGGAAGAGTTGGTTTTGAAGCTCCTGCTGCCTTAATCACCATTAAAGCACATCATTTACTAGAGAAACACACTTTAACCAAGTGGCAGTTACAGCACAAAGAATATTTGGCTAGTTTTTATGGTATGCACTTGCATGAAGGTCAGTATTTAGACCCTGTGATGAGAGACATGGAAGCTTTCTTAGAGAGTAGCCAATCAAAAGTTACGGGTGATGTTTTGGTAACGCTAAAACCGTATCACTTTACCCTAGACGGAATTGCTTCTCCACACGATTTAATGAATGCCAAATTTGGAAGTTACGGAGAGCTTAACAAGGGTTGGAGTGCTGCTGATGCCAAAGGTTTTATCAAGCTTTTAGGAAATCAGAATAAAATATATCAACAGGTTAATCAGTAAACAGTTAGCAGAAATACAAGTTTAGAATTTGTTAAGTATAGTAATGTCATTCCGAACGCTACTGAAATCAAATTATATTTTAATTAAAAGTATGTTGCAAAGTAACTGAGGAGGAATCTCTCCATAATTAATAAAACTGATGTGAAACCTCTCACATCCGTTCGAGGTGACAATTAGAACATTAACAACAATAACAAAACAAACAACATGATACAAGTAGGAATTATAGGTGGTGCAGGATATACCGCAGGAGAATTAATCAGGCTTTTGTTACAACACCCAAAAGCGACTATCAATTTTGTGTACAGTACTTCAAACGCTGATAATAAAGTAGCTAATGTGCATCAGGATTTAGTAGGTAGCACTGAGCTAACGTTTACCAATAAAATTAATGAGAGCATAGATGTGCTATTCTTATGCTTAGGACATGGAAACTCTAAAAAGTTTTTAGAAGCTCATACCTTTTCAGACCTTACAAAGATTATTGATTTAGGAAATGATTTCAGGTTAAAAGCTGATAGCACTTTTCAAGGAAAAGAGTTTGTATACGGTTTACCTGAACTTCAAAAAACAGCGATACAAGGTGCTTCTTACATAGCAAATCCAGGGTGTTTTGCTACCGCTATTCAATTAGGATTGCTTCCACTGGCTGATGCTAATTTATTACAAAGTGACGTTCATATCAATGCAGTTACAGGTGCAACGGGTGCAGGAACTTCCTTATCAGCTACCACACATTTTACGTGGAGAGATAATAATTTTTCCTATTACAAACCTTTTACCCATCAGCATTTAGGAGAAATTAATCAAACCTTAGATACGCTTCAATCTAATTTTGATTCAGAAGTATTATTTCTTCCTAATAGAGGAGATTTTTCTAGAGGTATCTATGCTACATTATACACACATTTTGAAGGAAGTTTAAAAGAGGCACAGCAACTGTATGCTGACTATTACAAGAACACTTTTTTTACACATGTTGCTGATAATGACCTGCATTTAAAACAAGTGGTAAACACAAATAAATGTTTAATTCACTTACACAAACATGAAGATAAACTATTGATAACAAGCATTATTGACAACCTATTAAAAGGAGCTTCTGGACAAGCAGTTCAAAATATGAACTTAATGTTTGGCTTTAAAGAGGATACTGGATTACAGTTAAAGGCAACTTACTTCTAACCTTCACAGAGCGATTAGGTAAACCAAGGTGAACAGCACTAAAATATATAATCTAAACTAAACTTTCACTAATGAAAATAGCAATTATAGGAACAGGTAACTTAGGAAAATCAATCGCTAAAGGATTGATACAAAACAATTCGTTTTCTCAACTTTTCTTAACCAAAAGAAACATTGAAGAACTCAATGAATTTAAAGAAGTACCCAACGTTTTTATTAGTTCTAATAACAAGGAAGCAATCACATCTTCTGATGTGTTAATTTTTGCTGTGCAGCCAACACACTTAGAAGCTCTTTTAAAAGAAGCTGCTCCTATATTATTAGACAATCATATAGTAATTTCTACAGTTGCTGGTTTTTCTATTGAAAAAATGGAAACGCTTATTGGTTCAGATACTACTATTATCAGAGCCATGCCTAATACTGCTATTGCCGTTGGAAAATCGATGACTTGTCTTAGTGGTAATACTCAAAAGAAGGAGGATTTAGAAATAGCTACAACTATTTTCAATCAACTAGGAACTTCTATGATTATTCCTGAAGATCAAATGCAAGCAGCCACCGTAATATGTGCTAGTGGAATTGCTTTTTGGATGCGCTTAATACGGGCAACTACACAAGCCGCTATTCAGTTAGGTTTCGATGCAAAAGAAGCACAAGAGCTCGCTATGCATACCAGTGAAGGAGCTGCCAACCTACTCATAGCTACAGGAAATCATCCTGAAGAAGAAATCGATAAAGTTACCACTCCAAAAGGCTGTACCATTGAAGGTTTGAATGAAATGGAACACAAAGGATTAAGTGCAGCATTAATACAAGGAATGGTAGCCTCTTTTAATAAAATTAATACCATAAAAAAAACACCATAATGAGTTTATTTAACGTATATCCTCTATTTGATATAACCCCAGTAACCGCCAACGATGTATATGTATACGACGATAAAGGCGCAGAATATTTAGATTTATATGGCGGACATGCCGTAATTTCTATCGGGCATTCACACCCTACCTATGTAAAAAACATTAGCGAGCAGGTAGCTAAACTAGGTTTTTATAGCAACGCTATTCAAAATCCGTTACAAGTGGAGTTAGCTTCACAACTAGAAAACATATCGGGGTGTAACGATTATCAACTATTTTTATGCAATTCGGGAGCAGAAGCCAATGAAAATGCTTTAAAACTAGCCTCTTTTCATACGAGTAAACAAAAGGTAATTGCTTTTAAAAATTCATTTCACGGACGTACTTCTGCTGCGGTAGCTTCAACCGACAATCCTAAGATTGTAGCGCCCATCAATGCGCAGCAAGAAGTTATCTTTTTAGAGTTTGAGGATTTAGCAAGTGTTGAAAAAGCCTTACAAAACAATGATGTTTGTGCTATTATAATAGAAACCATTCAAGGTATTGGAGGATTGGACGAAGCTTCTACAACTTTTTACCAAGGGTTAGAAAAACTATGCAAGCAATACAACACCTTACTTATTACTGATGAAATTCAGTGTGGTTTTGGTAGAACGGGTGATTTCTTTGCTTTTCAAAAACACGGCATTACTCCGCATATCATTTCGATGGCAAAAGGAATGGGGAATGGATTCCCTGTTGGCGGAATCTTAATCCATCCAAGTATTCAAGCTTCTTACGGTTTACTAGGAACTACGTTTGGCGGAAATCACTTAGCCTGTGCTGCTTCCTTAGCAGTTATTAAAACCATTAAAAAAGATCATTTGATGGAAAATGCACAGCAAATTGCTGCGTATTTTATGGAACAAGCAGCTTCAATTCCGCAGATAACAACTGTAAAAGGAAGAGGTCTCATGTTAGGATTGGAATTCGATTTTCCTATTGCTGAGCTAAGAAAGAACCTAATATTCAAACATCACATTTTTACAGGAAGCGCTAAGAATTCGAACTTATTAAGAATTCTTCCGCCACTAACCATTCAAAAGCAACATATCGATGTGTTTTTTGAGGCTTTAAAAAAGGAACTGTCATGAAGAAATACACCAATTTAAACGACATTAAAAACCTTTCGGATACCGTTCAAAAGGCAATTCAATTAAAAGAAAACCCCTATCAGTTTGCTCATTTGGGGCAACATAAAACCGTAGTCATGCTTTTTTTCAATGCCAGTTTACGTACAAGGTTAAGTACCGAAAAAGCAGCTAAAAACTTAGGTATGGAGGTAAGTGTATTAAACATTACCAACGCTTGGAGCATGGAGTTTGAAGACGGTACTGTGATGAATTTAAGTACTTCAGAACATATTAAAGAGGCTGCCATGGTAATTTCTCAATATGCTGATATCATTGCAGTAAGAGCTTTTCCGACGTTAAAAGACAAAGAAAAAGACACCTCTGAAATTGTACTTAACGGTTTTATAAAATACGCCTCAGTTCCTGTTATTAATATGGAAAGCGCTACTGACCATCCGTTACAAGCTTTGGCAGATGCGATTACCATTACAGAAACTAAAACTATGAATAAACCCAAGGTTGTGTTGTCTTGGGCACCACATCCAAAAGCATTACCCCATTCGGTTGCCAATGCTTTTGTACACCTAATGCACAACATGGATGTAGAGTTTGTTATAACACATCCCGAAGGGTACGAGTTAGATGCTGAAATTACAAAAGAGTTCCATATAGAATACAATCAAGAGAAAGCTTTTAAAAATGCCGACTTTATCTATGCTAAAAACTGGAGTTCTTTTACTAAGTATGGTAAAATATTGACCGAAGCCCCCAACTGGATGATTACTCAGGGAAAAATCGGTGCTGCTAAATTTATGCACTGTTTACCTATTAGAAGAAATGTAGTAGCTGAAGACGCTGTTTTAGATGGTGACAATTCTCTTGTGATTGAACAAGCCAATAACAGAACCTATGCTGCGCAAATAGTATTAAAGGAAATTTTAACTCATTTAAGTTGAATTTAAATTTTGACTTGTCAGTTCGAGTGTCGACCGCAGGGAGATATATCGAGAACTACTTGAAAACGTCTCGATACAATTTTTCTTCCTTTCAGTACGAAAAATCACTCGACGTGACATTAAATTAAAAGATAATTAACAAATGAAAACCATAAAGATTGTTAAAATAGGCGGAAACATCATTAATGATGAGAAAGCCTTACATAGTTTCTTAACTGATTTCGCTCAGTTAAAAGGACCTAAAGTATTAGTACACGGTGGTGGAAAATTAGCTTCTGAATTGGCTAAACAGTTGAGTATTCCTGTGACGATGATTGATGGCAGACGTGTAACCGATACGCAAACTTTAGACTTGATTACCATGGTATATGCAGGTAAAATTAACAAGCAAATTGTTGCGAAGTTACAAGCAAACAATGCAAATGCTGTGGGATTTACAGGAGCTGACGGTAACACAATCGTATCAACCAAACGTCCTGCTGAACCTATAGACTACGGATTTGCTGGCGACGTTATTACCGTGAATCCGAAAATAGTAACGGTATTAATTAATAACGAAGTAACTCCAGTATTTTGTGCCATTACGCACGATGCAAACGGACAGTTACTAAACACAAATGCAGATACCATTGCTGCTGAATTGGCTATAGGATTATCTACTGATTTTAATACAGAACTGTACTACTGTTTTGAAAAACCAGGAGTATTAAGTGATGTTGCTGATGATACTTCTGTTATCGAGCAAATCACATTAGAAACCTATACTCAACTAAAAACTGACGGAGTCATTTTTGAAGGAATGCTTCCTAAGTTAGACAATTGCTTTCATGCGCTAAAAAATAACGTTCAAAAAGTACACATAGGCAATACAGCTATGGTATTTAATTCAAACAATAAACACACCTCATTACAACTATCATGACACAAAGACTCACTACAAAAGCTATCAGCCTATTAAAAAACTTGATAGAAACCCCTTCTTTTTCTTCGGAGGAAGATGCTACTGCCCTACTATTAGAAAACTGGTTTCAAGAATTTGATATTCCGTATACCAGAACACAGAACAATGTATGGTCGGTAAACAAATATTTTAATGCTAACAAACCTACCTTGTTGCTAAACTCACATCACGACACCGTAAAACCTAATAACGGCTATACCAAAGATCCGTTTAAAGCTATTGTGGAAGAAGGAAAACTCTACGGATTGGGAAGTAACGATGCGGGAGGCTGTTTAGTTTCGTTATTGGCGACCTACACCCACTTCTACCAAAAAGAAAACTTAGCGTATAATTTGGTATTTGCAGGAACTGCCGAAGAAGAAAGTAGCGGTTCTAACGGATTAAACGGATTACTAAAAACCTTACCAAACATTGATGTAGCCATAGTGGGAGAACCTACCTTAATGCAATTAGCTATTGCCGAAAAAGGCTTAGTCGTTTTTGATGCTGAGGTTACAGGTACCCCAAGTCATGCAGCACATCCGAATCACGATAATGCTATTTATAACACTATTGAAGTATTACAGTGGTTTAAAGATGTTGAATTTGAAAAAACTTCGGAAACCTTGGGAGACGTAAAACTCACCGTAACACAAATCAATGCAGGGAAACAGCACAATACGGTTCCTTCCGAAGTGAAATTAGTAGTAGATGTTCGTGTAAACGATAAATACACCAATCAAGAAGTTAGCGATTATTTACAGCAAAACGCACCTTGTAACATACACCCAAGAAGTTTGAATTTGAATTCATCGTCAATACCAAAAGAGCATCCTTTAGTACAAGCAGGGTTGGCTTTAGGAAGAAAAACCTATGGTTCTCCTACCCTATCTGACCAAGCTGTGTTGAGTTGTCCGTCGTTAAAATTAGGACCTGGTGATAGTACCCGTTCACACACCGCTGATGAATTTATTTACCTTCAGGAGATTGAGGAAGGGATTGAGTTGTATATAGAATTATTGAATAAAGTAATGAGATTTTAGTAGTGAGTATTGAGAATTTTGTTAGTTAAAGTATTTAACACTCAATACTAACTTCTCAATACTCACTACTAACTAAAAAACTAAAAATATGAAACTTTGGGACAAAGGATTATCCATCGATAAAAAAATAGAACATTTCACTGTTGGAAATGACAGAGAAATAGATATACACATTGCACCATACGACTTGCAAGCTTCTTTAGCACATGCTAAAATGCTGGCTTCCATTGGTATTATTACTTCGGAAGAGTTAGCGCAAGTAACCACTGGTATAAAAACGTTAGAACAACAGCTTAAAGATGGTACTTTTGTAATTGACACTCAGTTTGAAGATGTGCATTCTAAAATTGAGTTTGAATTAACTAACATGTATGGTGAGGTTGGTAAAAAAATACACACAGCACGTTCCAGAAACGATCAGGTGTTAGTGGCGTTGCAGTTGTATTATAAAGACAATTTACAGTTGATTTCTGATAAAACTAAAACACTTTTCAATACGCTATTGGAATTAGCAGAGCAATCCAAAACCAAGTTATTACCTGGGTACACCCACTTACAAGTGGCAATGCCTTCTTCTTTCGGGTTATGGTTTTCTGCGTATGCTGAATTGCTAATTGACGATTTGTACATGGTGGATGCTGCACTAAAAACGGTAGATCAAAATCCGTTAGGTTCAGCAGCTGGATATGGTAGTTCGTTCCCTATTGATAGAGAATTCACCACCAAAAAACTAGGTTTTGAAACCTTAAAATATAATGTGGTAGCAGCACAAATGAGTAGAGGAAAAAGTGAGCGTACGCTTACGATGGCATTGGGAAGCGTGAGTAACACCTTAGCTCGTTTTGCGATGGATATCTGCCTGTATATGAGTCAGAATTTTGATTTTATTTCTTTTCCTGATGAATTAACTACAGGTAGTAGCATTATGCCTCATAAAAAGAATCCTGATGTATTTGAACTCATTAGAGGTAAGTGCAATAAAATTCAAGCGTTGTATACTGAAACTTTGTTAATCACTAACAATTTACCTAGTGGATATCATAGAGATTATCAGTTATTAAAAGAAAACATCATCAATGCTTTTGAGGAATTAAAAGATGTGTTAGATATTTTTGATTATGCTATTCAACAAGTTATTGTGAAGGATATTGACCTACAAGATGAAAAGTATAAATACTTATTTACGGTAGATAATATGAATACTTTGGTTGAAAATGGGATGAGTTTTAGAGAAGCGTACCAAAAAATTGGTGGCGAAGTTGTCGACGGTACATATACTCCTGATACTTCTAAAAAACATACGCATGTGGGTAGTATTGATAATTTGTGTTTGGATAAAATACGTGAGAAGCTTGGTTAGTGGTTAGTGGTTAGTGGTTAGTGGTTAGTGGTTAGTGGTTAGTGGTTAGTGGTTAGTGGTTAGTGGTTAGTGGTTAGTGGTTAGTGGTAGATACTAAAAAAAGTCCTCATTCCGAACGATAGAGAGGAATCTCAACAAAATGAGTAACAAATATTCTTAAGATTTCTCCCGCTGGTCGAAATGACGTTAGCCAATATAAGACTGTCATTCCTGTAAAGGTTAACTAATTCGTTGACAATTTTGGTTAAAAATATTAGGAGGCACACCATTTAAACTTTGGTGTGGTCTTTCTTGATTATAATAATA
>NZ_QUNS01000012.1 GCF_003387615.1 Tenacibaculum gallaicum
ATTTCTGTAAATAGCTTCGAACTAGAGTTAAATCATCTGTATTTATACGCATAACAAAATATAAGATTTTGTCAACGAATTAGTTAACCTTTACAGAAATGACAGTCATTGAAAAAAAGATTATTTCGTGCCTCGCAATGACGATAGTCTAGAAGCAGGTTACTTCCTCCCCAACTCTTTATAATTACGATAAAAAAGCTTCGAAAATCCGCATTTTTTTCTGCATATATCACCTTTTAAATCATTACGATAATAGATAGTTTTGTGCCTATAAAATGTTAATTATGGAAGAAGTAGTTTTTAAAGCTTTGTTAACGGATACTAAATTTAATAGACAATTTTATTCAAAAATAATTGATACCAACAAACATACTAATGCTACTTATGAAACAGTAAGAGAATCTTATATAAAGTTGGTTTTATACCGTTTTATTAAAATATATCCTACTTCAAGTCAAGATTGTATTCTAAAAGAGCCTAATTTTTATCAAGCTATCGAGTTAGATAGTGTGAGCTCTTGGTTAGAAAAACGACGTACCTACGAATACTCTTAATAAAGTTCCTTACTCTTTAAAATAAAGACAATACCAAACTATCACTTCGAATGAAACTTACAAAATGTAGTGAAGGGAATTTTGTATCGAGAAGTACTCGGTAATAACAAGGTTCTCGATACTATTTTGTTCCTCTTTGTTACACAAAATCACTCAAATTGATGTTTAGACTGTCATTATAAATGGATACTGAGCAAAGTCGAAGTAGAATCCGTCGATTAGTAAATGGCTTCACTAATGTTTCCTCTTTACCCTATTTTTATATATTTGAAAAAAAATACTAGTTGTCGCAACTCTATTTTAAATGACCTATCTATCTATAATTATAATCATAGGTATTTTTCTTGTATTCAAAAAAAACACCTCCGCACCTCAATGGAAACAACCTACAACTCCTTTTCCTAACAAATGGAAAATTATTTTAACTAAAAAAGTTACTTTTTACAACGCACTTACTCCTAATAAAAAAGAATTGTTCGAGTTCAAAGTTTTTGAGTTTTTGTTAAATCATGACGTTATTGGTGTTGATGTTACGGTTACAATCACGGACAAACTACTTATAGCTTCTAGTGCTGTAATTCCTATTTTTAATTTTCCTGAATGGCGCTATCCTAACATCAAAGAAATCATTTTATACCCTGCCATGTTTAACGAACATTTTGAAACTGAAGGAGACAACCGAAGGATTTTAGGAATGGTAGGTAATGGGTATTTAGAAGGAAAAATGGTTTTATCAAAACCTGCTTTACACCTAGGTTTTGAAAATGAAACCGATAAAAAGAATACTGCCATCCACGAATTTGTGCATTTAATTGATAAACTAGATGGAAATATTGACGGAATTCCACATGTATTATTAGAAAAACAATACAGCATTCCTTGGGTAGACTTAATCAACAAAAAGATTGAAGAAATATACGACGATGCTTCTGATATCAATCCGTATGGTGGAACTAACAAAGCGGAGTTTTTCTCGGTAGCAAGCGAATACTTTTTTGAACGCCCGAAGTTATTAGCTAGAAAACACCCTGAACTTTATGAATTGCTAGAACAAATTTTTAAGCAAGATATGGATGACATGAACCTACATTTAAAACGTCTTGATATTTCCAGAAACGCCCCTTGTCCTTGTGATAGCGGAGTGAAATACAAAAAGTGTTGTGGGGTGAATTAACCGTCTCCTATACTTTTCATTTCGAAAAAGGTACGAGTGAGAAATCGTAAGGTTCAGCGTAGTTAAATCTCATGAAGTTAACAACTCCTATTATTGAGATCTCTCACATTCCGCATTGTTTCAGTTTGAGATGACGTATGGTTTGTTATTATAGTTAATTTTACTTCATTCCGACGATAGGAGAAACCATAAGGTTTAACGTACCTAAATCTCATGAAGTAAGTAACTCTTATTCTTATGATTTCTCAGTCTCATACTCCTTCAATTGGACAGAGACCAATAAACACCTCTTCGGAAATCCACATTTTTTTCTGTATATATCTCCTTTTAAATCATTGTTCTAATAGATAATTTTGCCTGTATAAAACATGAATTATGGAAGAAGTAGTTTTCAAAGCCTTACAGAATGATACTAAGTTTAATAGAATAGATAGCTTTATTCAAGAAATAATTAACAACAATCAAAATAACGGAGCTACTTACGAGTCAGTGAGAGAATCTATTATAAAATTGGTTCTATATCGATTTATTAAAATAGACACAACTGCTTCTACAGATTGTATTTTACGAGAGAATAATTTTTATCAAGCTCGTGAACTAGGTAGTGTGAGTTCTTGGTTAGAAAAAAGACGTACTTACGAGTATTCTTAACACGTTTTTTGTACCCTACAAGTCAAGGAACATAAGTAATGTTACCTCATAACACTTTCTTTTTGTCTTGATATAAAACGAAACAAAAAATCAACACTTATTTTTATTTTTTGTTTCTACTTTTATGGCCTGTAACTTGTACTATCACTTACTTCTTGGTGATATTTTGAAGCTTTATCCTGTTTTGATTTTCATATTGGGCTAGCCTCTTTATCCATAACGCTAATATGACGAATACGACATAAATGCATATCTAAGCGTAAGCTACAATGATTTATTAAATGTCTGTCACTTATTATATTCTCTAAATAACCTACTAAACAGAGTTAAAAAACACAATTAGATCTATACTTTTTTGTCCACTTTCCCCATAGTATCCTCAAGTAAAATCATATAAAAAGGCTAAATCTAAAATTCTTTTTATATCTTGTACAACAGTAATTATGACTATAAATAATTGCTTGTTTTTGCCTACCTACAAAAATCTTCACAGGTTTTCAGTTCAATGTGCGTCTTACTAATTTTTAAGCTATAAAACAGGTAAATAATCACATACAAAGAACCTTGCGTATAATTATCACAAAACAAACTAAATGAAGAAAATACTAGCATTTTTGATTACAATTTTACTATTAGGTATTCAAAAAACATCTGCTCAAAATTATCTGAATTACTACGAAACAATAAACAAGGCAGAAATAGTAAATCTGGATAAAGAACTTAAAAAATCAGATTCAATCTGTCAAATAGCCTTTAAAATTGATTAAAAAACTTTTAAAGAAGATTACTTATTAGCTTCTATTAATTCCGAAAGACTAAATAATAATCAAAAAACATCAGAGTATTAAAAAAAGGATTGATAACAAACTAACTCTCAACTACTTTTTATTCTCTTAAATAATACAGACCATGCTAAAAAAACTCTTTCATAAAAAGAAACTATCTGATATTTATTCTAATTACGAAAAAAATCTACGACAAGGAAAAGACTTTTTTGAGGGTATTTCTCTTAATAGAAAAAAATATAAAACTCAAGTTTTAAAACTATTTAGAGAAGCCATTGAAAACAAGGATAATGATAAACTTGCCTTTTGTATTACTGTGTGCTTTTATGATGGTACTGATAATGAGTATATAGATTTTTTTGAAGAAATTATTTTAGCTGACTGGCATGAAGAACATGAAGATGTTGTTGATATAGTTAGAAGTTTTAAAGATGATAGATTTACTGAGTCTCTAAAAGAAATTGCTGTAAAAGAAGAGATTTACAGAAAATACGATGATGAAAACGAATCAACTTTAAGAAAATGTGTTCATGCATTGAAAGCTATAAACTCCCCTAAAAGCAATCAAATAATTAAGGAGTTAATAGACAGCGGAAATGAAAATGTAAGATATGCCTTAGAAAACTATAAAGATTAAACAAATTATAGCTAATTAACAGAAAAACACCTCAAATGACACAAGAACTATATCAAAAAGCAATAAAATTTGCTGGAGAAAAACATAAAGATCAAAAAGTTCCTGGAACAAATTCTAACTATTTGCTACATATCTCTAACGTTGCTATGGAAATAATCATAGCATATAATGCAAATAATAATTTCGATTTGAATTATACTGTTCAATTAGCGCTACTCCACGATACATTAGAAGATACTCAAACCGACTTTTCGGAATTATTGAAAATGTTTGGTGAAAAAATTGCTATTGGAGTTCAAGCATTAACTAAAAATAAAAACCTAGATTCTAAAAAAGAGAAAATGATAGACAGCTTGAACCGAATCAACAAACTTGAAAAAGAAGTTGGAATGGTAAAATTAGCGGACAGGATTACAAACCTTCAAGAGCCGCCAAAACATTGGAAAAAAGATAAAATTCAAAACTATTTATCTGAAGCTATCTTAATTAATGAAGCACTAAATAACAAGAATAAATATTTAAATAAAAGATTAGAAAATAAAATTGCTAAATATAAAAAGTATATTGAATAAAAGTAACATCATGCAGAAACGGCTATAAGCATTTACTTGCTCTCACTATTTCCAAAAAATTCCATAATAATTTGTTAGCCGAAATTTATTAAATTATAAAAAAGACTTTTCTTTAAAAAGATACAATAGTAATCTGGCGCAACCATTACAAGGTTTTTGCATCTATATAGTAAATCATTTAAATATTGAACTATGAAAATTAGAATATCAACTTTACTATTGTTTTTAAGCGCAACGCTATTTATAAACTGTAATAGCGACAATGAAATACCACAAGCTGAAACTATAAATGGAACTTGGAATTTAAAAAATGTTAATGGAGGATTTACTGGAGTAGATGTAAACTATGAAAATGAAACCGTTACTTGGCAGTTTAATGCTAAAACAGAAACCCTTACCGTTAAAAGCACACTAATAAATAACGGTCCACAAAGCACCTACTTACCTTTACAAAGCGGAACCTACAACTATTATCTTTCGGAAGCTAATGGAAAGACTTTTGTTCATATTAAAGACTTTGGAATTCATACAGATGATGAATATGGGAGCTATAGCGTACAAGATGGAGTATTGATTATTAACCAAAATGAAGGCTTTGAAGGTAGTGCCGTAGATACTTTTGTACTAACTTTTAATTAAAAGAAGTAACATAACTATTCTCAAAAGTCGTTAAAAGAACCACTTTTAAAACAATACCTCTTAACTAACATTTTTCTACACGGTAGCCAATAAACCATAAAAAACAACTCCCTTAATTATGGGTGAATCATTCCCCTTAGGCAGGAAGTATCGTTTCCCTTACCGTGGAAGTGTCACTTCCCTTAGGCAGGAAATGCCTTTTCCATTACCGTTGGGGTGTCACCCCAATAATAACTAGATATTATCTTTAGATTATAAACCAACCAACAAAAGCTAACCTTTCTAACTAAAAACACTGTAAAAGAACATATTACAAGCAATACATTAACTAAATCACACCTAAAAAGTCTATTTTTTTTCATATCTTCTCATGGTCTAACCACTTAATAATAAGCCTTAAACACAAAAGCCATGAGGAACAAACTAAAAAAAGACTTAGGATTATTTGATGTTTTTGCCATAAGTACTGGAGCTATGTTTAGTTCTGGTTTCTTTTTACTACCAGGAATCGCCTCACATTATACAGGCCCCTCTGTGTTTTTAGCCTACTTACTTGCAGGTGTATTAATACTACCCACCATGTTTAGCATTGCTGAAATATCAACAGCTCTACCACGATCAGGAGGAGCATACTTTTTTTTAGACAGAAGTTTAGGTCCACTCATGGGAACCATTGGCGGACTCGGTACCTATTTCGCTTTAATGCTAAAAACAGCCTTTGCAATTATTGGTATTGGTGCTTATGCCGCTATATTTTGGGAAGTTCCCACCAAAATAGTTGCTATCGTAGCCACTCTTTTTTTTATGGCGTTAAACTTAGTAGGAGCTAAAAAAACCTCCGCCTTTCAAAAAGTATTTGTCATATTTCTATTAATCATCTTGGTTGGTTTTATTGCTGATGGACTTTTTTCCATCTTCACCTCAGATACTATCACCGATGAATCTATTAACAAACAATTTACGCCCTTCTTTTCAAACGGATTTGGAGGCATGTTTACTACCATAGGTTTTGTTTTTGTTTCCTACCTAGGTCTCACTCAAATAGTTAGTGTTGCAGAAGAAATTAAAAACCCTGAAAGAAATATTCCTTTAGGTATGATACTCTCTTTAGTCGTTACAGGATTAATTTATGGTTTGGGTGTTTTTATTATGGTAACTCTTATTGAGCCTACTGCCTTTGCTAACGAATTAGCTCCTGCGGCTACAGCAGCAGAACATCTTTTTAAGTGGTTACCCGATAATGTGGGAGTATTATTAATGTCAGTAGCAGCGCTTGCTGCATTTGCTTCCACAGGTAATGCAGGGCTTTTATCAGCATCAAGATATCCGTTTGCCATGGGACGCGATAAATTATTTCCTGCTATTTTAGCTAAAATTGGTAAAAAAGGAAGCCCTGTAGTCGCTATATTTTTAACCACAGCACTAATTATCGTATTCATTTTAGTATTATCAGAAGAAGGTATTGTAAAGCTTGCCAGTACCTTCCAACTGTTGATTTTCATCTTTATTAACTTCTCTGTTATCGTTTTTAGAAAAAGTAAAATAGAATCATACGATCCTGGATATGTATCTCCATTATATCCGTTTATGCAAGTTATCGGAATTGTTATTTCATTCATCCTTATTATTTATTTAGGATGGATGCCTATACTTTTTACCTCTGGTATTATTGTTATTGGGGTACTTTGGTATCACTTCTATTCCAAAGGAAAAGTCAAACGAGAAGGCGCTATTTTTCATTGGTTTGCGCTTTTAGGAAGGCATCAATACGATGAATTGGAAAACGAGTTAATGACTATTTTAAAAGAAAAAGGACTCCGTGAAGGAGATCCGTTTGATGAAACCGTAATTACATCGAGAATAAAAATACTTAAGGACACCACTAACTTTGACAAAGTCTTAAATATCGCTTCCGATTACTTTTGTAGGGAGTTAGACCTCAACAAAGAAGGAGTACTCCACAAGTTTTTCCAATCGATACCCGATGAATCTGTGATAGCGTTACCTGGTATTTTAGTTTTTCATGCCAAGTTTAAGAGCGTTTCGCATCCTTCCATGAAAATTGTGATTTCTAAAAACCAAATTAAAGGCGCATTCCCGTCTGAAGGCTATGAGTTTAAAAAGCCCATACAAATCTGTGCTTTTCTAATTAATTCTGATGAAAACCCAAAACAGCAACTACGTATGCTATCGAGACTTCTTGATATTTTAGAGCGAGAGCACATCATAAAAACCTTGCTTAAAATGAATAGCCATAGAGAAATTAAGGAGTTTTTACTACAAAACGAACGATTTGTAAGTATCAAACTACTCGAAGGAACTCCGCAAGACACCATGATTGGAAAACAGCTAAAGGAAATTCAGTTACCAAAAGATGTTTTAGTGGCTTTAGTTGAAAGAAACGACAAAACCTTTACCCCTAACGGTTCTACGGTTTTAGTAACGGATGATGTACTCACCATACTTGGAGAACCCAAGTCTATCGCGAAACTGTATAAGGAATACATGAGTTATGAAATAGATAAACTAGACACGGAGGAGACTACTTAATTTTCGGTTTGATTTCTAAAACTATTTTAAATAAATTCGCTATTGGTATAGATTTTTAGTCATTAACTAATTTATACCCTTAATCACATTAGTTACAATTTGACAAAATGACCCTAAATGAAATATAAATTTATAATTCTTTGTCTCATCTTTTTTATTTCTTGTAAATCTGAAGTAAAAAATAAAATCCCAAAAAAACATAATCCACACGAACAAATTAATCAAAACTTGGAAAATGAAAAAGCCATCGAATTGTATTTTAAAGGGACTGAAAACTTAACTAATGGAAACTTTAAATTGGCACAAAGTTATTTAAAAGAATCATTTGAAATTGAAAAAAGTCCTATCACACTAAACGAGCTTGGAACTATTTCGCTTGCAGAGAATAAATATAAAGAAGCTTTATCATATTTTAATGAGAGTATTACACTTGACAAAACTTACTACCCAAGCCATATCAATAAATCAAGAGTTTTTGTCATTGAATTAGATTTTGAAAAAGCAGAAGTAACTTTAAAAAACATGATAAAAGAATGTAAATCAAAATATTGGACTGCCTATGCTAATTTCTATTTAACAACTATATATATTAATAATCGAGAAAACTGTGAAAAGATTAAAAAACATCTAAACAAATCACAAATTTTAAAAGAAGATACAAGTTTAACACAACTATATTTAAGTATAGAAAAGACTGTTAAAAAAAGATGTGGCTAACAATAATTTACGCCTATTAAATTCTTCATCGAATTCTAACTTGAATTTATTATTTTTTGGCTATAACGAAAGAAATCCTGCATTTTTTTCATAAATGAAACCTTAGCAAAACATCCTCCTCAGTCCTTTCTAAAAAAATCTAATTTACCATATCTAACAATTTTATATTATCAGTTTACACTTCTTATAGAAATTATATCTTTGGTAAACCATGCCTCTTGCTGAAAAAGATTAAACGACAAAATGGACTACCAAACATACGAACCACATACAGATTTAAAGTCAATTATTAGTTGTTATTGGACGTTGGAAGTCCCCATACATTCCGAACCACAAAAACAACGAATTGTACCAGATGGCTGTATAGAAATGGCATTTATTCTTGGAGACGATATAAAACGGTACACTTCCGAAAATGACTTTATACTTCAACCACGGGCAATGATATTGGGACAAACAATTGAGCCATTTTATATTGAACCAACAGGTTATGTCAATACTTTTGCTATTAGATTTTATCCTTATGGGTTTGCTAACTTTATTTCTGAACCAATCAACAACTTAGCAAATACAGAAACACCCCTAGACCTACTTTTTGCAAAGGAAACCGCAGATGGTTTGCAACAAAAAATAATCAACGCTGAAAACACGATACAACGTATAGAAATAATCGAAAAGTTTCTCTTACATACGTTTAACGACCAAAAAACGATTCATAAAATAGTAAAAAGCACTGTGAATACTCTCCTATCTACAAACGGAAGTGTTTCTATAAACTCAATCCTCCAATACAACCTATCTAAAAGAAGGCAGCTTGAAAGAAACTTCAAAAAACAAATTGGAGTAAGTCCCAAACAATTAGGAAAAGTAATTCGGTTACAAACAGCTTTAAAATTGATGCTTAACCAAAAATCTAAAAACCTAACCGATGTTGCCTATAAAAGCGACTATTTCGACCAAGCTCACTTCATCAAAGACTTTAGAGAATTTACAGGAATAAACCCTAAAGAGTTTCTTACTGATGAAAGCTTAACGCTTTCTACCCTTTTTTACAAATAAGCTAAGGTGTCGCATTTTTACAATTTCAACTAATTTTCTGCTCTTAGTTTTGCATCAATAATACTAAGCCGAAAATGAAAAATAAAATATTTATTACCATTATTGCTCTACTTTTTTGCTTTGTGTCTTGCAAAAACAAAGACACTTCAGTCTCTAAAACAACCCAATCTAAAAAACCAATCACTAAAAGCACAAAACAGATGAAAAGTTATGTCTCAATTTTCGAAATTCCAGCAACCAACATTACACGAGCCGTTAATTTTTACAAAGAAATTTTAGAAATAGAAATTGAAAGATTCCATTTTCCAGAAATGGAAATGGGGTTATTTCCTTACCAAAACCAAATGGTTACAGGAGTAATTATAAAGGGCAAAGGTTATGAACCTTCTGCAAGCGGAGTTACCATTTACCTCAATGGTGGAGACAACCTGCAAACTATTATTGATAAAGTAGAAGAGTATGGTGGTAAAGTTATGATACCTAAAACACCTCACGCTGACGAAAACGGGTACTTTGCCATTTTTCTCGACTCAGAAGGAAACAAAATCGGACTTCATTCACCAAATTAAAAAAACAACCCCACAACAGTAAAGGGAAATAATAACGGTTTGAGAACTAACTCAAACCGTTATTATTTTTTATTAAAGTATCTTAAGAATTCAAACAATAAATTTATATAGTCAGCTACAGCTCATACATCAAACGAAAGCAAAACTCCCTGTATAAAACCATTCTCTCCCCTTTCTAAAAAAATCTAATTAACGTATCTTGCAGTCTTATTAAAAGACACCTATAATGCAAGACAAAAACGTACATAACTATATAAAAAATGTTGTAGAAAATATGCCAGCAGCTTGGTTAAACCTTACCACGCACCGCCTGGATATTTATGAAGAAAAACTAGCCAAAACTCAGTTTTTAGAGCAATTTGAAGATTTGTATAAAAACAACGATGCTGCTGCTTCAGCTTTAAGCGAGTTACCAACTGCATACGATTATATTCGTTTAGGGCATCCGTTATCGTCTGTATTAGAGTGGACGATTGCCAAACTATACAACACAAAAGCAGCAAATGTAATTAGTTTTTCGTCACAAACAGTACCTGTATTGGCTGTGTTAAGAGCAAATTTGTTTGCAAATAAAAACACACAAATAGTGTACACCAATGAAATCCCTAGCTTTTTTGATGCAGAAGCAATCAAAAACGTATACGGATATCAATTTGAATTAAAAAAGGCGGATAGTGTTGAAGCGATAACTGAGTTTGATGGTAGCACCGTATTGATTGTTGAACAAGAAGCTATTTGCAACTTTACCATTCTACCTAATGTTGATTTTTACATCAATACACACCCTGAATTAGGAAGCTTTTTATTAGTAAACGGTGAGCAAAACGACGCTTATATTTCAGACATTCAACATGTAAGAAGAAGAGAAACTATTGCCATGACTCCTGCTAATTCGTTAAAAGCGTTAAAAAACTTTATCGATGAGCCGTATGAGGTTACGGTAACTGACGTAGCACAAAACAAAGCAAAGGTTGAAAAACTCATCAATGAAATTACCAATACCAGTACAAAAGCGTTAGTAGCATCAAGTGGACTTTCAATACAATACGCCATTTTAATGGGATTGATTGATGATGCTCTTGAAAACCACAAAGGAAAAGCGATTAAAATTGTAGTGCCTCCAAACTGTTATGGTGGTACTAACGACCAAGCAAGACGTGTTGCTGCTTGTTTAAATAACGTAGACATTGTTGATTTACCTGTTGATGGAGACAACGACATGGTAGAGAGTATTGATACCGTGTTAACCAACATTGCAGCGCAAGATGCAGTTCCTTATATCATTGCTGAAATTCCGACCAACCCAAGAGTAGAAGTACCAAACCTTGCTGATTTAAGAGATGTTTTAAGTAAAAAGCGTACGACTCCAAATGGTGAAACAGCGGTTGATCCTGTATTTATTTTAGACCAAACTTTTTGTCCGAATGTTCACTTTTTAGGAGATACAGACATGTTAGCGAACGTTAGAACTATTTCGTTTGCAAGTGGATCTAAATTCCCTAGTGGTGGAAAATGTACTGCTGGGTACTGTGTTGGAAATAAAACAACCAATGCGTTAATCAAAAAAATAGAAAAACACTTACATATTTGTGATAACGAGGCTACACCGCTTCAATATGAAATATTAGCAACACAAATGCCTTCGATGACACAACGTATTAGCGATGCTTATAAAAATACGCGTGAGTTTGTAAACTTTATTCATGAAGTGTTACCAGATGCTAAAATCAATTTTGTTTCTGAGGAATTAGCAGCACAAGGATTTACGCCATCGGTATTTTCGTTAGACCTTCCTACCAAAGGAAATACTGCGGAAGAAAAAGAAGCCTATAAAAGAGCCTTAAACTTAAAGCTTATCAATTTAATGATTAATGAAATACCAAATGAAAGTAAGTATTGTGTAAGCTACGGACAATTAAAAGGTTGTTACTGGACGATTCCTGCAACCTCAACACAAGGAACTACCAAAGAAGGGGATAAAGATTATATTGCTCGTGTAGCGCTATCTCCTAACATGGATTTAGAACTTCATAAAAAAGTATTCTTAAACTTTGTAAAAGGTATTTAAGAACAATAAAAACGTCATTTCGACCGAAGGGAGTAACTCTAATTATTGAGATTTCTCAGTCGTAACCTCCTTCGAAATGATGTTTTATTTTGTTTTGCAAATGAACACTGAGCGAAGTCGAAATGAATAAAATGGCTATCTTACTCTCGACTTACACAGATTGCTTCACTACCGTTCGCAATGACGTTAACCGAAACGTCATCTCGAACTGGATCAACACGGAACATGAGAGATCTTAATAATAGGAGTTACTCACATGAATAAGATTTCTCACATTCGTTCGAAATGACATAAAATTATTCGCAATGACTAAACTCTTTTTATCGTACCTTTTTTATTTTTTATATATTTAAAGAACTAAAAAACAAACTACTAACCTCAAACTAATCACTATGAAGCAAAAAATTTTATTCGTACTAAGTCTGCTATTCGGATTAATGTTTATCAATTCAGGATTAAACAAATTCTTAAACTACATGCCAATGCCAGAAGAATTACCCGAAAAAATGATGAGTGCTATGACTGCCATGATGGAAATTGGCTGGTTAATGCCTTTGGTAGGAATCATTGAAATTTTAGGAGGTATTCTATTCATTATCCCAAAAACTAGAGCCCTAGGAGCTGTTGTTATTTTTCCTGTAATGATTGGCATAATGTTAACTAACATTTTTCAAGCGCCTTCTGGACTTCCAATTGCTATAGCGTTTTTTGCGATTAACCTTTGGGTAATTTATGAAAACTGCGATGCTTATAAATCTATGGTAAAATAATAACTATCGTCATAGCGAGGAAGTTCATTGAGCGAAGTCGAAATGAACGACGTGGCTATCTTTTTATCAGTACACGATATACAGATTGCTTCGTTCCACTCGCAATGACGAAACACACTGTCATCTCGAACTGGAGCAACGCGGAATGTGAGAGACCTCTAGAATAGGAGTTACTCACTTCATGAGACTCCTCACATCCGTTCGGAATTGTAAAGGTTAACTACAATACCAAAACCATCCTGTCATCTCGAACTGAAGTAGCACGGAATGTGAGAGATCTTAATAATAGGAGTTACTCACATGAATAAGATTTCTCACATTCGTTCGAAATGACGTTTTTTACAAATCTATCTCCTTTAACGCTTTGATATTATTACGCTCTAAAAACGCATCAATCGTTTCAAAGTGTTCGATAACACGTTGGTCTTTAAATTCGAATACTTTTTGAGATAAACCTTGTAAGAAATCACGGTCGTGCGATACTAAAATCAAGGTTCCGTCGAAGTGCAATAAGGCTTCTTTAATTACTTCTTTCGATTTTAAATCTAAATGGTTTGTAGGCTCATCTAATATCAACACGTTTACAGGCTCTAGTAACAATTTCACCATTGCCAAACGGGTTTTCTCTCCTCCAGAAAGTACTTTTACTTTCTTTTCTAAATCATCTCCCGAGAACATGAAACGTCCTAAGATATTTTTGATTTGTGTTCGAACATCTCCTTCTGCAACCTCATCTACGGTTTGGAAAATTGTTAATTCTGAGTCTAATAACGAAGCTTGATTTTGTGCAAAGTATCCCACTTTGGCATTGTGCCCTAAACCACATTCTCCTTCAAAATCAATTTCTCCCATAATTGCTTTAATCATGGTCGATTTTCCTTCTCCGTTTCTTCCTACAAACGATACTTTTTCGCCACGAGCTATAGAGAAACTTGCTTCTTTAAATACGGTTAAGTCTCCGTATTGCTTCGTCAATCCTTCCACTTTTACAGGATAGTCTCCTGAACGTGGTGACGGTGGAAAACGTAATTTTAAGGCTGAAGTATCTACCTCATCTATTTCTACAGGGACTATTTTTTCTAACATTCGTTCACGTGAAGCTACTTGATTCGTTTTTGAATAGGTTCCTTTAAAACGCTCGATAAATGCTTTGGTATCGGCAATAAATTTTTGTTGTTCTTGATAGGCTTTTAACTGATGTGCACGACGCTCTTTACGCAATTCTAAATAATGTGAATAGTTCGCTTTATAATCATGAACCGTTCCCATGGTAACCTCAATGGTTCGGTTGGTAATGTTATCGATAAATGCTTTATCGTGCGATATTACTACTACTGCCTTGGCTTTGTTTAATAAGAAGTTTTCTAACCAAATTACCGACTCGATATCTACGTGGTTGGTAGGCTCATCTAACAAAATTAAATCGGGTTTTTGCAGTAATATTTTCGCCAGCTCTATACGCATACGCCAACCTCCACTAAACTCTGAGGTTGCTCTTTCAAAATCTTCTTGCTTAAATCCTAACCCTTTTAAGGCTTTTTCTACTTCTGCTTCGTAGTTTATTTCTTCTAACGCGTAGTACTTCTCCCCTAAATCTGATACGCGCTCAATGATTTTCATATAATCGTCCGATTCATAATCAGTACGGGTTTCTAACTGTTTGTTGAGGTCGTCCATTTCGGCTTTCATAGCAAAAATAGATGCAAATGCTTTGGACGCTTCTTCTTTTACCGTGCAGTTGTCTTCCATTAACAAGTGCTGAGGTAAGTAAGCGATTACGGTATCTTTCGGGCTGCGAACGCCTCCTTTAGTAGCTTTAGAAACTCCTGCTATAATTTTCATCATGGTGGATTTTCCTGCCCCATTTTTACCCATTAAAGCAATTTTATCGTTCTCGTTTATTACAAACGAAACGTCGCTAAACAGGGTGTTACCACTAAACTCAACCGTTAATTGATCTACCGTAATCATACAAATAATTTTAAGCGGCGAAATTAGCAAAAATGGTGTATACCTTTGATAAAATTTTGGTATAACCTGAGTTTTATAAATTAACTAAAATCAATAGAGTGTCATTACTGTAATGACACTGAGTCTTTTGGCTATTGCTCAAGATAAACTATGATTGAAGTGGAAAATGATGTAATCTCATGAGTGAGAGTTACTCATAACCTTAAGACTTCTCAGTCG
Organism: Tenacibaculum gallaicum; assembly: GCF_003387615.1. Classification (GTDB taxonomy): domain Bacteria; phylum Bacteroidota; class Bacteroidia; order Flavobacteriales; family Flavobacteriaceae; genus Polaribacter; species Polaribacter gallaicus. The sequence goes on from NZ_QUNS01000012.1 coordinate 14,936, forward strand.
TAACCTCTTTCGAAATGACCGTTATCAAGAAACTCCCCTCCTTTTGTTATTGCTTATAAAAAACTCTTACGTCTTCTGTTTGTAACTTTAACACATCATCTTTGGCTCTAATTCTTATTAAATGCATACCTGATGCTATATTTTCGGGTATTTTCATCCTCCATAAGTGTTTACTTTTTGTAGTAGGTTTTGGCACTTTAGATAATTTTTGCCCTTCGTATCTACCTAATTCTTGCAGTAAATAGAATCTTTTTAATTCAGGGGCTACTCCTTGATGATGCTCCATAGATTGCCAAGTTTTACCATCAAAAGAAACCTCAACTTTCGTAGATTTTCCTCCTGCAAACACATTTACATATATATAAGGCTCATTTAAAACGTTCATTTCTGTATCCCATTTTTTCTTCTCTGGAACCCAAATATGCATTTGCTTTTCTGTAGGAGCTCCTGAAACCTTATAGCTAAGATGATAATCTTTGTCTTCTGTTTCTAAGAACCAATATCCTTTTGGGGTACCATCATGCATCATAGCAAAAGGAACTCCATGAATATCGTGTGCTCCCTGCCACCAAGCACCGCAAACCGCTCCTCCTACTAGTTGGTGTACTGCTTCTTTTTGACTTCTTTGAAAATAGTGATGGTATTGTGTATGTGTATGACCCGCAGCAACCAATACTTTGTCAAAAGGATTCATTAATGATATGAATTCTTCCTTATTACTTGTATACTCCAAAGGAATATGTGTGAAAATTTTTATTGAATTATATTTCGTTTCAAACTTCTTAATTATGTTAGACACAAATGTTAATTGATCTTCATCAAACTTGCCTATATACTCACGATTATTTACTGGAAAGTTATTATTAAGCACTAAAAACAGATTATCTCCATATTCAAAAGCATAATATGAAGGTCCAAATGAAGCTTCGAAAGTTTTATCTCTGTTAGAAAATTCTTGTTCTCCAAAGTTTAAGTCATGATTTCCTATTACATAAAACACAGGTACTCCAACCAGTCCTAATGATTCTGATAGAGGCTTAAATATGCTAAGATTAGCAAAAGAAAGATCCCCTAAAGGAATAATAATGTCTGGTTTATTTTTGACTAATTCTTCAGTTACTAACTTACTAACATGATGGATATCATCAATTACATCTGATTGAGGATCTCCTAACAACGCTATTTTCACCTTGTCTTTTTCTTTATTAGGGTATAACGGAAAATCAAACAATTTTTTATTAATTAACTCTTGAGATAAATAGTAAAACTTCAAGTTGTTTTGTGGGGTACGTGGTGAAACGTACCCCTTTGGTTTGATAACAAATATTGGATTATTCTCTAAAAACTCTATTTTATAAATCCCTTTAGTATTTGTTGCAACTACATCTTTTCCATTACTTACAAATATATCTTTAAGGACTTTATCTCCTTTGTCATAAATTCCATTTTGATTCTTATCATGATAAACTCTTCCTGAAACTTTTGACGATTGTCCTAAAGCTACTTGCACCATAAGCACTAATAAACTGAAAATAAATATTGATTTATTCATTGGTTTTTATCTTTAAGATTTCTAGAATCTTACCTAAAAGATCGCTATTTTCATAAACTCCTTGTAACTTATCTGATTGTGGACCGTAAGCAAACAAAGGCACCATTGCTCCTGTATGATCATGCGTAGTAAAATCGCCTTCAATCATGTGGTTCTTCATATCTCCTTGCGGAATCGAAAACCCTGATGTTTCATGATCTGCCGTAACAATTACCAAGGTATTTTTGTTAGCATCAGCAAATTTTATCGCTTCTGTTACCGCTTTATCAAAATCAATTCCTTCTGCTATAATACCTTCTGTATCATTAAAATGTCCATAACTATCTATCTGAGCCCCTTCTACCATTAATAAAAATGGTTCTTTTTTCGACTTTAAAAAAGATAAACTACGTTGCGTTGCTTCTGCTAAAAAATTACCCCTTCCTTGTTTAATTCCTGGCATACCTCCTTCTGCAGCAAAAACCCCTACTCTTTCTTCATCATTAGTAATATCTTCAATAGCATTTTTAATATTGAAAGGCATCGTTTGTTTATTTGAAAAGTACTTTGCACCTCCACCTATAAACAATGAAATTTGACTCATTACAAGATCTGTAGCTATTTGCTGCATATACGACCTATCTTTTTGATGTGCGTAAAAAGTCGATGGAGTTGCTCCTGTAATTTCATCGGTAGTAATTAAACCTATATTATAATTATGTTCTACTAATAACTCACTGATGTTTTTTACTGGTTTCCCATCTGGTCTTACACCAATTGCTCTATTGTATGTTTTAGTTCCTGTTGCTATAGCCGTACCACCTGCAGCAGAATCTGTTGTAAAATCGTCTGACGATTGTGTTTTTAAAAATCCAATACTTCTTAATTGGGTTAATGTTAAATCTCCACCATTTGCCAAAGCTGCTGCTGAAATTTGTGATACTCCATTACCATCACCAATTAATAAGATGATATTTTCTACTTTTTTATTTTTTTGATCGTAGGCGAATGTAGGTTTGTAAACTTCTGACTTTTCTTTATTATAACTTACTCTTTTTGATAAACTTTTTAGGTATTTAGTAGCTTCAAAAGGTTGATCGGTATTTATAAAATCAACTTTTAAATCTGTAAAAGTTTTCCAAGCCGACTCTGAATCTGGAACTCCCCAAAAACGGAAAGGTTTGTTTAAACCGTGTGCTGTTTCAATTACTTTTTTTACTCTTTTAAGATCATCTGCAACCATTCTTCCTTTTCCGTTCCATACAGAATATTTTTTATAGTCTACACTTATCAATCCAACCTTATTCCAAGCTTCTTGGTTTAAAATTTTGGTTAGCTTTTGATGATCAAACTGTATATAATCTGGATAGTCTACATAGTCTTTAACTTGTGGTTTCCCGCCTGAAATTACAAACTGTATGTTGTTGTTTTTGGTAAGATCTGGGTATCCTTTTAAAGTTTTTACTAAACGATTTAGTGTACTATAGGGTTCTGACTTTACATCTATTAACAATTGTATTTTATGTGTAAGTTGAAGATCGTTTTTTAACGCTGTTCGTAAAGGGTCTAAATAAAGTGACTCTATAGTATGATTTTTAATAATCTCGGCTGTTCCATGTGCTACAAATAGGGTATTCTTTTTTAATATTACATCTATTTCTAAAGAATGAACTCCCGCTGCATAGGCTTTCCAAAAAGGAATTGATTGTTTATAATCGTTGTGAGAATGTACTTTATAAGTAGAGCTTAATGTTTGTGCTTGTATAGCTCCTACCCCTAACATTAAGTATAAAAATATCTTTTGAATAAATTTCATTTTATGCATTTATAAAAAAGATGCCGCCGTAACGACATCTTTTTGTTAAACTTAAATTAAACTAAAAAAATGACTAAAATTACCATCCAGTATTTTGCTTTATTCCTGAAGAGATAATTACTTCGTTAGGAATAGGCCATACGTGCATATATGTTGGGTCAAAATTTCTTGCTTGCCACACTTGTTCAACGGTGTAGTCTGAATCTGGATTTGATCTGTCTGTATGAATTCTACCATATAAAGGTTTGCTGTATACCTTAACTGCGTCTCCCCAACGTACTAAATCGTAATGTCTGTTAGCAAACTCACCTGCAAACTCAACACGTCTTTCGTGTTTTATATCTTCTAATGTTGCATTGCTAAGAGGTGGTAACCCTGCTCTTTCTCTTACTCTGTTTAAATCTGCATCTCCATTTCCTCCTTGTTGAATTAATGCTTCCGATTTCATTAACAATATTTCTGCATAACGCAGTATTGGAGTATTATATAGTGTTGTTGGTGAGTTACCATTGGAATTTATATACGTTCCTACTGGATTTTCAAATGTATACTCATACATGTATTTGTTGAACTGAAACCCTGATAGTGAGTTTTCTGATTGGTATCTTTTTGTTTCTCCAAAAAATTCAAATTCGTCTCCAAATTTTAAGACAGTTACTTCTCTTCTTACATCGTTAGGTTCAAATTCGTTATACAGGCTTTCTGTTGGTGTATAATATCCCCAACCATTATATTGCCCCCAGCCTTTATTTTCTAACATTACACCTGGTAAAATACTTCCGCCTTCAACACCTGAATTAGCAGACCAAATGTATTCACTTGTCCAGTTATTAAGATGACTATGTAACAATCTGAAATCTTTTTTAGGATTATCTGTATCAATAAGTGCTCTTCCCGATCCTGAGTTTGTTACTGCATCACAATAGGTTACCACATCAGTATATTTAGAACTGTCATATTGTGCCCAATACAAATAGGTTTTTGCAATATACGCCAAGGCTGCATCTTTATGTGCACGTCCGTAATCACCTTCTCCCATTTCAGTAAAAAGAGGCAATAAGTTTGCTGCTTTTTTTAAGTCTTTAACAATAAATTCATAATTTTCTATGACGCTTTTTGGTCGTTTATAACTCCCTGCTTCATCGTCCATATTATCTTCGGTAACAATAGGGACACCTCCATTTTTATCATTATCTCCATAGGTATGTGCCAACCAGAAATAATGAAATCCTCTCATAAAATAAGCTTCTCCTACAATTCTGTTTTTTTGTTCTTTACTAATGTTCATTGCTGGAACATTTTTAAGTATATCGTTAGCTCTTCTTATTATTTTATAACTTTGAGGATACATCCAAGAGGTATAACCTTCATCTCCTGTTATATTAAAATTTTTCACATTATCTGCTGTAGCATTTAGTCGCCCTGTTACCATATCATCTGATGCATTGATGTACCAAAAGAATCCTCTTCCAAACATATCATCATCTTTCATATAATAATACAAACTGTTTACTGCTTCCAGAGCGTCTTGTTCTGTTTTCCAGAAGTTTTCATATGAAGTACTTCCTAATGGATCTAAATTTGTGAAATCATCTGAACAGGAAACAAATCCTATTTGAATACTTACGATGTATGCAATTAGTTTTATATATGTATTTTTCATCTTCTTATTTTTTATTTTGTTATAATGACAATGATATTCCTGCTGAGATAGTTCTTGATGAAGGGTATCTTCCTACATCTAACCCTTTACCTCCTACTTCAGGGTCCATTCCGCTATAGTTTGTAATTGTAAATAGGTTTTCTCCTGAAACATATACTCTTAATGAAGACTCGCTTAATACAGAACTCATTTTACTTGTTGGCACTGTATAGCCAAGTGTTACGTTTTTAAGTCGTAAGTAAGAAGCGTCTTCTAAATACCAACTTGAAGCCGTTCCGTAAGTTTGGTTATTGTCTTGTGTTGATAGTCGTGGAATATTCGTATTTCTATTGGTAGGTGTCCAAGCATTTAATACATCACTATCTAAATTATAGCCTTGCTGAGAAGCATTGAAAGCTGTAAACTTATACGCATTAAACACTTTTACACCACCTACCCCTTGGAAGTTCATATTTAAATCAAAACCTTTATAGTCTAAATTTAATCCCAAGTTATAGGTTACATCTGGTAAATAGCTATCCATAAAAACGCGGTCGTTATTATCTATTTTACCATCGTTGTTAGTGTCTTGAAACTTAAAATCTCCCGGTACTGCGTTAGACTGTATTAATTGCCCATCTTTATTATGTGCATTAATTTCTTCTTGCGATTGGAAAATTCCTAAGTAAGGCACTAAATAGGTAGCGTATAATTCTTTTCCTACTACAGACCTGTATGGATATAATGTGCTTCTAACATTATCTGAATGTGCTATATAATCAATTCCACTACTGTTATAGCCATTAAGGTTCATTAACTCATTATCAAGAAAACTAGCGTTAGCACTAACGCTATAATTCAAGTCTCCAACGTAATCTTTATACGAAACAGCAAATTCATAACCTGTGTTCTTAACTTCTCCTCCATTTACATCGGCTGCTGAAGTTCCTTGATGAACATCTTCTAACCCAGGAATAATCATTCCTTTTGTTGTTTTTTCAAAATAATCAGCAACTACAGATAGTCTGTTATTAAATAAGTTTAAATCTACCCCAAAATCTAATGATTCTGAGATTTCCCATTTAAGATTTGGGTTTGATTGTCTTCCTACATACGTACCTTTATCGTCTAAAGAACCATCTGCTCCTAAAATAACATTTGTGGTGTTTAAAGGAACATCAAAAGAGTAATACCCTACAGAGTTTATATTTCCTATTTGTCCCCAAGATGCTCTTACTTTTAAATTATTAATAGCTTCAATATTAAAGAAATCTTCTCCTGATATTTTCCATGCTGCTGAAGCTGATGGAAAATAATCTGCCTGATTTTCTTTAGCTAAACGTGAGGTTTCATCTCTACGAATACTTCCTGATAAGAAATACTTACCTTTATAGTTATACAGTACCCTTCCTATTGCAGAAGTTAAAGCATCCTCGTACACATCTGTCTCTGGAGTTCTAATTACTGATGCATTAGACATGAATTGATTGAAAGGTTCTTCACTACTAAATCCTTCTCCTTGCTGGAAATAGTATTCGTAATCGGTAAACTGTGACGAGTAAACAGCGGTAAGATCTAAATTATGATTTCCAAAACTCTTTTTATAGCTTAATTGATTATCCCATACCCAACGCTTAGTATCTGAATAACTCTGATATAAATAATTGTTTAAATTCGTTCTTCCTAACTCTGGAATTCGAGGTGAAAACTTTTTATATTTCGTATCCGTAGTACTATAACTATAACTCGTTTTAAACTTTAATCCGTCCGTAATGTCGTAGTTAAGATATACGTTAGCGTTTAAGTAATTAACAGGATTACTAATATCTGGACGTAACAACAAGGCTACAGGATTATATACGTCTCCGTAAGCTCCTGCATAATTTGATAAATTTTCTGGTACTACTCCACTAAAATTTCCGTTTGCATCACGAATAGGTGCAGATGACGGCATGTATAATGCATTTACAATACTACCTGAGTAAGAACTTGTTGAGTTTGTACCTACTGCTTCACTTCTTGAATAATACACATTTTCACCTATAGTAATATTATCTGTAAGGTGTATGTCTGTTTTTACTCTAAAAGAAAAACGTTCTGAATAGGTATTTAGTAATAATCCTTCTTTTTTATGATAACCAAAAGAGGTCATATAATTCATCTTATCAGTAGCACCACTTATATTCATATTGGTGTTGTACATAGCTCCTGATCTAAAAATAGCATCCATCCAGTTGGTACGTGTTACTTGACCCCATGGATTTTGTTCTGCATCGTGAGCAGACTGTCTTGGAGCACCTGCATTATCTGCTGCCATATTATATACATCTGCTTGTTGCTTTGCATTTAAAGGTGTAGGTAATTTAGCTGCTGATTGCACACCGCTATAAAAGTCAAAACTAATTCTTGGTTTTCCTTTTTTCCCTTTTTTAGTTTCAATTACAATAACACCAGAAGCTGCTTGTGCTCCGTATATTGCAGCAGCAGCTGCATCTTTTAAAATAGATACCGATGCAATATCATTTGGATTAATCGATGGACCATAATAAGGCACACCATCTACAACCGTTAGTGGCTCTTCATTTGCAAAAGAACCATACCCTCTAATAACCACTCTACCATCTTCAGATGGATCTCCTCCTTGTTGTAAAACAGTTACACCAGATACACTTCCTTGTAAAAAATCATTTAACGTAGATACTGGCCTACTAGACATAGATTCTATGTTTTCTACTGTTGAAATGGCTGAAGTAAGATCTCCTTTTTTTGCACTACCATAACCAATTAGTACTACCTCATCTAAAACGCTCGACTCTTCATTAAGTGCTATTGAAAACTCTTGACTTCCCGAGAAAGGAAGCTCTAGTGTTTGAAACCCTATAAAAGAAACTACTAAAGTTCCTTGATCTTTATTTACACTTAGTGTAAACTTACCATCAAAATCGGTAGCTGCTCCATTCTTACTTTGCTCTTTAATAAGAACAGTTGCTCCGGGAATGGGTTCTCCGTCTATTTTAGACACAACGGTACCTTTTAAGATAGTTTGTGCTACCGTTCCGGAGACTACCCCAAAACATAATAACAATATAAATAAATAGTGTTTTTTCATTTGATAATTTAGGTTTTGATTCTGAGACGAATCTATTTCAAGATGCTTTTTAAAGAGGGTCAAATGGTTTCAAAAAGGAGTACTTATATTTCAAAAAGCCTCATAAAAACACCTTAATTCTTACACTTTTGTTTCAGTAACCTTCTGCTAACATTAGCCTAATCTGAAGCTAACTTTTATGCTACTATTTTTTGTTCTTTATAAGCTTTAGGACTCATATTAAAATGCTTTTTAAATTGCCTGCTAAAGTATTTTGGATTGGCAAAACCACACTCAAAACTAATTTCTGAAATGTTTAAAACATTTTGACCTAATAAGTGTTGTGCTTTTTGAAGTCTTAGGCTAATTAGCACTTCTGAAGGAGATTGTTTGAGTATTTCTTTAAAAACACGGTAGCATTTTACTTTAGATATTTCTAATTTTTCTTGAAGACTTTCAATATTAAAAGTATGATCGTGCAAGCACTCATGCATATAGGTAAGCGCCTTTTTTACTAGCTTTTCGTTTGGTGATAGTAATTGCTCATCTTTATGACTCTCAATCCAACCAATGTAATTTTCTGTTTCAAGTAGTTTTTTTCTGTTGCTTAGTAAGTTGGTTAGTTTAGCTTGTAAAAAAGTTTTACTCACTGGAAGTTGAATGGTAACATCTATTCCTAATTTAGTAACTTCTTCCATTTGAAAGTACCCAATTTCTTCTGATAGATATAATATAGGATAATTAGATTTTTTTATATTTTCTTTACGGTTTTCTAAAAACTGTACTACTTTATTTGTAAGTTTTACATCATAAAACACTATAATATCTACATTAAGACTTGAAAGTGCTGAGAATAATTTATCTACGTTGTTTTCAAATATTAAATGATAAGTTTCTTCTCCCAATAACGATTGTAATATCCCATAGTTCATTTCACTAGTCAATACCAACACTTTATGCTTGCCTTGTGGGAGCTCATTTATCATACCTAAATGATTCCACTGTACCATTGAGGCTTTTTCTGAGATTACTTTGTGAAAGGGTACTTCTACCTTTATTGAAATAATTCCTTCTTCAGAATTATTTATATCCAACTTTCCATTTAATTCTAATAGTAAATCTTTCGCTGCTTTAAAATAGGGACTATAGCGTTGTAAACTTTTTATATTATTAGCTAAAATGCCACTATCAGATTTTACTTTTAGTATTAATTTGTTTTCTTTTTCGGTATAGGTCATTTGTATGTTACTACCTTGATTACTATACTTTATAAAGTCATTGAAAATATATTTATAAAAAAGTTTAAAACGGAGTAAATCAATAGTTATCCACTTGTCTTCTACTTGGGTTTGATAGCTAAGATTTATTCCTGATTGTAGTAATTTTCGTTCTAAATTTTGGGTTAAATGATGTAAGAATGTATTGATTTTTATTACCGATTTTTCTGTAGTGTTTATTCGGTTTACTTGTTCTAAAAAATCCCACTCCGTTAATACATCTATCATGGTTTTAGCTTGACTAACTAATTTTGTTTGTATTTCATTTGGAATGTTATTTTGCTGACTATACTGTAGCATTTGCATTAATGGCTTTTTAAACTCTGCCAGTACAAACGTTTTAAATTTATCTATTTCAAAATCTTCGTTTTTTAATTTATGATGCAGATCTAGTACTTCTTCTTTTTGTTGAAAGATTTCACGGTTCTGCTCCTCTAGCTTTGCATTTGCTTTTATTAAGTCCTTTTTTTGTCTTTCAATTATTGCTGTTCGCTCGCTAATTTTTTGTTTTAATTTTTCTTTATAAACCTTATCCTTACGAACCTTATAACTAAATCCCAAGATTATTAAAACAATTCCTCCAAAAACCAATATCCATAAAAACCAAGAGGTTTTATAAAATGGTGGATTAATTATTACGGGAATAGAAATCAACTCCTCATCTGAAGCACTTAAGCTATTTTTTACTTCTAGAGTATATTCTCCTGGTTGTATTTTTTTGTATGAAACAGAATTTACTCCATAGACTCTCCAGTCTTTATCAAAGCCTTTCAACTTATATAAAATTAAGTTTTCATGATTTTTTCGATACGCTACAGGGATGATATTTAAACTTAAATTATTTTCAGAAAATGTTTTTTCTATTGCATCTCCTCTACTTTCTACTCCATCTATTTCTACAGCTAATTGAGGGAGATTCTTATTAAACTCTATTAATTCAGGAGCGAAATAATTAACTCCATTAATACCTCCAAAATACAACACTCCCTTGTTATCTTTATAATAAGCTCCTTCTGAAAACTCTGGTGCTTGCCACCCTTCTTCTGGATGTAAGGTATTTACTTTATAGTTTTCTTTATTTATTGAAGCAAGACCTTTAGTTGTACTCACCCATATGTGTTTTCCTTTAGGAATTACACTATAAACCATGTGGCTTGGTAAGTTTTCTTTTTCTGAAATAGTTTTTACTACTCCTTTTTGACGATCAAAAACTGTTACTCCCCCCAAAGTTGCTATCCAATACAACCCTGTTTCTTCATCTTTAGCAATACTATATACACTTTTACCTGTTAAACCATTTTCTGTAGTAAGATGGTGTTTTTCTCCATTATTCCTATTAAATAGAATCATTCCATGGTTTTCAGTTGCCAAAGCTAATTCATTACCACTTGCAACAATATCTCGAATATGATATTGTTTTAATAAATCTACTCTAAAAGCTTTCTCAAACTTATTCTCTCTTAAATTAAATACTGCTACTCCTCCCCAACAAGCAAACCAAATTCTATCATCATCCGTTTCCACCATTGCATAAATTCTATTTGCTGGCAGCAATGAAAATTCATCAGCACTATAATAAAAAGTTTCCGATTTTTTTATACGAATAAGTCCTGCATAGGTTCCTACCCATATAGAACCGTCTGTTGCAGTATATAAGCTACGTATTCTTTCCCATTCTTTATTTTCTTTTGCTTTCTCTAATTGTTTTTTAATAAAGCACTTCTCTGACTTGCTATACTTGTACAATCCTTCTGTATAATAACCTAGCCAAAGGTCATTATCTTTATCCATCGTAATAGCTCTTACTGTTTCGTTTGGCAAATGTTTATAATTAACTGGATGCGGAGCAATTGTATTTATATACTCGGAACCAACATAAGCCATACTAAGCCCTCCATCTTTGTGACCTAGCCAGATGTTACCAAAGCTATCCTCATAAATTTTTTCAATTTCATTTCCTGTAAAACTGTAAGGGTTATATAAATCGTAGGTATAGTGCTCTATTTTTGTTTCATGAATATTTACCTGATTATTTCTTATTACATAAAGTCCACTTTTTCTTGTAGCATACCATATATTTCCTTTTTTGTCTTGATAAGATTCATTAATAACTACTTCAAGAAATTCATTGAGTAATAATTGATCATTAATTAGTTGTTTGTCTGTTTTTACTTGTGCTTCGTTTACGTTTGAAAAACTCGTTCCATCAAACTCTAAATATTGTCCGCTTTTAGTTTCTACTACAAGATTATTTTTCTTTGATAGTTTTAGGTTAACAGGAGTTTCAGAAAAATAAAAGTTTTGGAAGGCTGATTGATTTACGAATCTACTTACGGTATTATTATCTGTTAGACACCAAATTGTTTTAAATCCATCTATTTGCAGACTGTAAATTACATTTCCTGCAAGAGAAGTTGAGTCGTTATTTATATGTTTAAAAACTTTAAAGTCTTTACCATCATAACGATTAAGTCCATCCCAAGTGGCAACCCATAGTCGTCCTTTTGCATCGCTTATAATATCATTTACTGAATTATTGGAAAGTCCATCTTCTGTAGTTAATGTTTTAAATTTTAAAGATTGACCAAGACTAGTAGTAACAATTAAAAAAAAGAAAAAAAACAACCTCATACCAAACAATTTCATCTTTTATAACTGACAAAATTACTTTAGTAGAAACACAGGTTAACCATAATAAAATTAAGTTTTGATTATCCAAATGTTAAATCCTGAACTGTCTCATAATAAAAATTACTAAGCTAATTGTAGATTATACAGATAATGAATTTAACATCCTTTACTATCTAGTTATAAAATAATGAAAAACCTTACTTATTTTACGTTTTTTTTAACAACTTATTTCTCTTAACTTTTTATTTTTAAATCCTAAAAAACTTACAATTATGATGAAAAACATTTTAAACTTAGGTTCTCTCTTGAACAAAAATGAGCAACAGTTTATCAATGGAGGTGGTGATGATCCTGTAACAGATTTATGCATTCCTGCTCCTAGAGAAGCTACTACTTGTCTTATGCCTATTAGTAGTGAATGCTGTGGATTATGGGATTAAGATTCAACTAGAAAAGCTGTTGAAAAACAGCTTTTCTTTCTTTAAGTACTTGAAAATTACTTACGTTCTTAGAAAAACCTTGGTTGTTTATAGCTATCTTCTCCTGATTTAAAATCGAACAATAGTAAGAACTCGTGCGACCCAGAACTAAATTCTCCTAAGTTAGATATAGTGTGATCATACGCATAACCTATTTGTAGGTTTTTCTTTATTTTAAAATTAACTATTCCACTCCATGAATCATCTAACCTATGAGACACTCCAAATTCCACTTTGTTATTCCATAATAAATTTAATGACAAGTCCAATGACAAAGGTGCTGAATCTGCATACTTAATCAATGTAGATGGTTTTAATTGAAAATCGTTTTTTAAGTCTATCAAGTATCCTGTCGTTAAAAAACTATGCATTTTTTCTGATGCTTTGGTTATTTTCCCGTTCGATCTTTCAAAATGTAATGTTTCTAGTAAATTAGGTATGGAAATTCCCATATAAAATTTTTCTTGATAATAAAATACTCCTACACCAAAATTCGGATGGGTTTTATTACTGTTCTGATTAAATTTTGGATCATTAGATTCTACTTGATTTAACGTTAGTAATCCAATCTGCTGAAAAGTTGCTCCTGCTTTTAATCCAAAAGCTAGTTTAGCTTTTTCTGATGTATTAATTGTAAAGGAAAAATCTACATAAGCATGTGTTTCACTTACAGGCCCTATCTTATCATGAATTAAAGATAAGCCCAAGCCTAATTTTCTACTTACAGGACTATGTATAAATCCGCTAAATGTTTTTGGAGCTCCACTAACACCTACCCATTGTGACCGTGCTAGTAACCCTAAACTTGTTCCTTCTTTACTGCCTGCATAAGCTGGATTAATTATCGCCATATTATAAACATACTGAGTGTATTGAGGGTCTTGTTGAGCGAACATTTTAATGTTTGTATTTACATATATAACTAGCAGTAGTAAATATATTTTCTTTTTCATATACTTATTTATTTAAATACAACCAACCTTGGTACGGTTTAGTTACCCCATCATTAAAATCTACTACATACCAGTAAGTGGCAGCTGGCATCTCCTTTGTATTTCCTGTTAATGTTAACTTACCCTGTGACTTTCCTTCCCACCAAGTAGGGTTTAACTTATCATTATTGCTATAGTCATATACTACATTTCCATATCTATTATATATTTTTATTTTAAATTTAGGGTACGCTTCTGCCAAACCTGGTATTATGAATTTATCATTAACACCGTCACCATTGGGAGAAAAAGAGTTAGAAATAGAAAAGTCTATAACTGAATCAATAGTCCCTCTTTTTTTATCATTTGCTAATGTAAAAACACCATAACCTGAAACTTTAGCTGTTATACTTTTGTTAGAAGCATCTATCTTTATATTTTCTCTTTCTTTAATCCACTTTTCTCCATCCCATCGTACTATCATTATTTTACTTGGGTCTGAGCAAACATTTTCTGGTGTGGTTACATTATTCCATGTTAAAGTTAAATCTACCAGCTCATTATTAGATTTATTTTGAACTTCCCAAAACTCATTCATATTTATTAAACCAATATCTTCCTCTTTTTTATTGAAGTCTATATTTGCCTTTTCCCAATTAAATGCCACAAAAAAAGTTGTATTTAAACTTAAAGGAGCAGAAATAGTTACCGCTCTTAACATATAACTATCGGACTTATAATCTCCTACGGGAAAAGTAAATTTTTCATTTCCTTTTTTTTGAACTTTGTTATTTACATAGCTTTCATTACTAGCACCTGTATTTGTTGCCTCATTTAAATAAGTAACTATACCTTTTTTACTTTCTTTTATAATTCCATTTTCAAAAAATGTGGTTCCATTTATTTCTATTTCTTTATCTAAGTTAAAAGCTAAATCTGTTGATGGGTTATCGAATTCTACAAACATAAAGCTAGAGGTTCCTTTACCTGAAATAGTTTGATTATCATTACCTACAAAACTTGTGTAACCTGTTACTTTATTATTAGAAAACTTGAATTTCCCATTATTAGTAAAGTTTTTAAATAAATACAAATCTCCATCGTTTGTAATTGCCCCATAATCTTTTATAAGTACATCTTCATGAACACTTACCAATGTATTCTCTGAAACATAAAGAGACCCTATACTTGCCACTTGAGCTTTAACAGCTATAACAAAGCACATAATTATTGATGATATTATTTTTTCTTTCATAATTATCTGCTTATTATAAAGAAGTACTATCAATTTTATACCAATAGTAGTTTGTTCCATCAAAACCACATTGTATTGTTATAGAAGAATTAATTCCTAATAAGGATGTGCCTAATGAACTCAATCCAGATCCTTTTATAGAGCCTCCTCCTATTACATTTAAATTTAAGGAGACCGAAAGTCCAATTAAAAGCCCATTACCCGCTCTATTAACAATCACTAATTTATTTCCTAGGTTACTACTGTTTGGTGTTGGTAATATTATGTCTTTTCCTAGTCCAAGATTTAATAGGCCTGTTTGTTCAATTATTACTGTACCATCTGAATTATTAATAGTTGTGCTACTTGTTGGATTCTTAACAATTCTTATACTATTTAATCTTGCTAAATAAGAATTAATAGTTGTAATATTTGTTTGGTTAGTTGTAGCTAAAACATTGTTTCCGGCAACATCTCCTGCTAAAAAAGAAGCTCCTATATCAACAGCCCCTCCATTAACTAAACTAATGGTATTACCAATTAAACTCAAATCTTGCGTATCTGAATCAACAACTCCCCATGTAGTTCCATCACTAGTTTTATATAATATTCCCGAAACTGTATCTGTATAAACCTGACCTGCAATCCCCGTAACAATTCCGTTAGGATTTCCTGATCCAGATAAAGCGGCATCTTGCCCATCGGTTCCTGCTGCTCCAGTTTCTCCTTTTAAATAGGTGATAAAATCGGTTTCAGTACCACTGTTTCCGGCATCTAACCATGTTTGATAAGCAGATTTCCCATCGGCTCCTGATGACACAACTGACTCCCATAAGGTTCCGTCTGAGCTATAAACCTCCCCAGAGTTAGTATCTACATATAAAACGCCTGTAACTGGATCTATAGAATTACTAGTGGGTGATCCTTCTCCTGTTAGTAATTCATTACCTCCTAAAAGAGACGATAAATCAACTGATTGTGAACCTCCATTTTCTAACTCTATAGTTAGAGTATTAGAACTGTTTAAAAGAAAACTTGTTATTTGTTGATTATCTGCTTGTGTAGCAATAAGATTTGAAGCTGTGGTTATATCTACTACTTTTTCCCACAGCATTCCATTCCAGTAATAAAAACCTTTTCCTGAAGTTTTATTCGTATTATAAACTAATAAGCTTTCATTAATAGTAACACTACTTACAGGTGAAGCTGTGCTTAAATTATCAATATCTAATCTGGGGATTAATAAGCCTTTTGTATTTGACTTAATCTCTAATTTGGCAGATAGATTAGGTGTTAAGGTTCCTATACCTACTTGTGCTGTAGTTGTTACACTTAAAATTAAGAGTACGAGGGTAGCTGCTTTTTTCATTATTTTCTTTGTTTGGGTGGGACTTCTTTGCAATCATGTATTACATTAATTCAATTTTATTAATAAATTAATTCTAATGTTTTTTTCGAGTAAATATGGGTGTTATATCAGCACTGTCTTCATAGCTAAAAGGCGATAGATTTGAAGAAACACCTAAACAAACTGATTTACAACACACTAACCTCTTACAATTTACTAAAAAAAAATGATTTTTACGAGTGCTAGTTTTAATTCATCTTAATTACCAGGTAAAGTCCACTACCCTAGGAACAACTCTCTTTATGAGTGAAAATAATTCGAACTGTATAGTTATTTAAAGTAGCTTGATAACTAACTAAATCACTCTGCACTAAAAGTCCCCTTTTTTTATTCTAATATAAAATTAGAATTGTCTGAATTTGGCTTCCTATGATGCTCTAAATATTCGTTAACCATTTCATCTGTTATATTACCTGTACCCCAAACTCCATATAAGAAAGATATTATTTTTTTATATAACTGAAAGTGCTGCAATAAAATTGCAGGGTTTTGAACCCTAAATTCAGACCAATAATACTGCAACAAAAAACTCCCATTTAGGGAGTTTTTGTGTTATTTCTTTTTCTTGACAATCTATTTTTATTATTGATAATTAACAGGTATTTTTCTTGCTTTCGTTAGTTGTTCAAATGCATACCCTAATTGTAATAGGTCTTTTTCGGTAAAGGGTTTTCCTATAAAAGTCAAACTAATTGGTTCTCCTGACTTTTTATATCCCATAGGAACTGTTAAAGTTGGACATTTTGCTACAGCAGCAATACCTGAATGATAATTGTTTATTGATACAATAGCACCTAAATTTTGTTCTATTAAGTCTTTTAAAAACTTTTCCCCGTTAAAACTTAAGCTATCTTTTATTACTTCTAATTGAGTTAAGTTAGTAGTATCCTTTACTATTCCTTCAAATAATTGTTGTCCATACGGTGCTCTTTTAATTGAATCCTTTTTGTTGAATACTACTATATTTTCTACATTTTTTACTGTTATATTTTTGCTTCCATAAGTAGATAGATACTTAGGTAAATCGTGTTTCATATCTATATTCAACAGGGTGATAAATCCATCAAACGAAATTTTATGTGGCGTTATCTCAATAATTTCTACACCAGCTTCTTGTAGCTTTTCTACACTTACTTTATAAATTGAGTCTGTTAAAATAGGTTTTAATACTCCTATTCTTTTTCCTTTGATGGTATAGTTTTCTTTAAGCAATTCTTTAGGGTTAAAACCTTCCGTTTCTATAGAAGAATTATCTTCATTATCTTTTCCTAACATTGCTTCAAACAAAATAGCGTTATCCACAATATTTTTCGTCATCGGTCCCGGTGTATCTAAAGTACTTGAAATTGGAACAATTCCTGAGCGACTTAAAACACCAATTGTTGGTTTTAATCCAACTACTGAGTTCTGACTTGATGGTGAAGTTATTGATCCTGCTGTTTCTGTCCCTACAGCTGCCACTGCATAATTTGCCGCAACTGATACTCCACTTCCTGAACTAGACCCCCCAGTTTCAAAAATTTTTCTTTTATAAGGATTTAAGGTTTGTCCTCCTGTAGCGCTGTAACCTAGTGGACAGTCTTTACAAAAGAAATATGCCCATTCACTTAAATTAACTTTTCCTAAAATTAACGCACCAGCTTCTTTTAACTTTTTAACAATAAAAGCATCTTTATCAATTGAATTGTTTTGCAAGGCTACAGCTCCTGCAGTAGTTATCATTCCTTTTGCATCAATATTATCTTTTATTAAAATAGGGATTCCATTCAAAGAGAATTCTCTAACTTTTTTTGATTCTTTATCTTTTGCTTTTGCTGCTTCTAATACTTTTGGATTTAGGGATATTATTGCGTTTAAAGACTTTGTACTATCACTTTCAAACTTTCGAATTCTATACAAATAAAACAGAGTTAATTTTTCGTAGCTAAGTTTCTTTTCTGCAATGCTCTTTTGAATAGACGGAATATCTTTTTCTAACACCAATGGTTTTAATTCATTATACTGCTCTTCAGAAAAATTTGATAATTCCTTTTCAAAAGGTGTAAACTCTTTATTCAAGTCTAAAAATTTAGACTGAAGTACTTGAAACTGCATTCTCTTTTTCTCGTGTTCCTGTTGCTTTTCTATTTCAGAAGATTCATCGTATTTCTTAAAATGCACCTTTGCTGGTGTTTGCTTACATGCACCTATTAATAGAATTGTTATTAATAAAAAAACTGCTTTTCTCATTTAACAAGTATTTGATAATCAAATGTAATTATAAAAATTGAAAAGCTTCTTTTAGGATAACAAAACTACCCTTCAGTCTAAATTCTAATAACTGATGATGTTTAAACACTATTATTTGGAATGATTTTTTACAGCAAAATCTCCCCAGTCTGCGATAGACTGAATTATTGGAATTAAACTTTGTCCTAAATCTGTTAAAGAGTATTCTACTTTTAAAGGTGGTTTTGATGTATACACTTTTCTTTTAATTACACCATCTTCTTCCAAGGCTTTCAACTGTAAGCTTAAAGTTCGTTCTGTAACCATTGGAATCTCTTTTCTTAACTCACTGTAACGAAGTGTTCCTTTTATTAAATGAAAAAGAATTACTGTTTTCCATTTCCCTCCAATTACTCCCATAGTAAGACTAGTGCAACAAGGAAATTCTTTCCCTTTAAATGTAAATGTTTTAGATGTTTGTCTGTCCATAATTTATACTATCCTTTTTGACCGTTATTGCAAAGATAAAATACTATAATTACTTTTGCTACTATAATATTTATAGTTTAATTAAAAAATAAAATATGAGCTTTATATCATCAATGCAGCAACGTTATACTACCAAAAAATACAATGCTTCAAAAAAAATTGAATCTAAAAAAATTAAAGAATTACAACAGGTATTACAATTAAGTCCTTCATCAATAAACAGTCAGCCTTGGAAATTTACTTTTGTTTCTGATGCTGATACTAAACAACAACTTTCAGAAGTATCTTGGTTAAACACAAGTAAAGTTCTTGAGAGTGATACTGTTGTAGTATTCAACCGAATTAATGATATTGAATTATTTGAAAAACAAATTGAAGAAGAACTACCTGAAGGAGCTGTCGGTTATTATAAAGAATTTATAAAGCCAAAACCTGAAGAAGAGATTAAAGCTTGGTTTGACAGACAAGTTTATTTAGCTTTAGGTGTTTTTTTAAGTGCGTGTGCAGAAATGGGAATTGATGCTACTCCAATGGAAGGTATTGAACCCGAAAATTATGACAAAATTTTGAATAACGAAGGTTATGCAACCCTTGTTGCTGTAGCTATAGGCTATAGAGATAACGAAGATTTTAATCAACCAGATAGAAAACCAAAATCAAGGTTAGTATTTAACAAGGTTATTGAAACAATTTAAAATAAAAAAACTCCCAATTTGGGAGTTTTTACTTTGTTATATATTCTTTCACAGTAAAAAGATATTATTTAAAAAACGAGTCTACAAATTCGTGTTTGTTAAATACTTGCAAGTCGTCGATACCTTCTCCTACTCCAATATATTTTACAGGAATTTGGAATTGATCTGAAATACCAATTACTACTCCCCCTTTTGCAGTACCATCTAATTTAGTTACTGCTAACGATGTTACTTCTGTTGCTTTGGTAAATTGTTTTGCTTGTTCAAATGCATTTTGACCAGTAGAGCCATCTAATACTAATAATACATCGTGTGGAGCATCTGGAATTACTTTTTGCATTACACGTTTAATCTTTGTCAACTCATTCATTAAATTAACCTTGTTATGTAAACGTCCTGCTGTATCTATGATAATTACATCAGCATCTTGATTAACTCCTGATTTTACAGTATCAAAGGCTACGGAAGCAGGGTCTGATCCCATATCTTGCCGTATGATAGGTACATCTGTTCTGTCAGCCCAAACTTGTAGTTGGTCTATCGCTGCTGCTCTAAAAGTATCAGCTGCTCCTAGCACCACTTTTAAACCTTTCTTTTTGAATTGTGAGGCTAACTTCCCAATCGTAGTTGTTTTTCCTACTCCATTCACTCCTACTACCATTAACACATATGGTTTTTTATTAGTAGGAATCGTAAAATCGGTTTCATCTCCTGTATTCGTTTCTGATAATAAACCTGCAATTTCTTCACGTAAGATTTGGTTTAATTCTTCAGTTCCTAAATACTTATCACGAGATACACGATCTTCAATTCTATCAATAATTTTTAGGGTAGTTTCAACTCCTACATCAGACGACACCAATACTTCTTCTAAATTATCTAGCACATCATCGTCAACCTTTGCTTTACCTGCAACTGCTTTTGATAATTTAGAGAAAAAACTTGATTTGGTTTTTTCTAATCCCTTGTCTAAGGTTTCTTTTTTCTCTTTCGAGAAGATTTTTTTAAAAAAACTCATTCTTAAATTTTATAATCGCTTATATAGGTTAAAAACTATACCAAATTTTTGATACGGTCAAATTGTCATTGTACGATTACAATTCGCGTTAGGGATTGTAACGGCATCCTTTTTTGAAGAAAAAGATATAGCGAAAAGCCCGACCCGAAGGGTAACGTTCAAAAATACAGATTTTTAATACATAAAAAAAGCTACTCTCTGATGAAAGTAGCTTTTCTTTAAACTGTATACAAGAATTACTTTTTTGCTATAAAGTCGTTTACTTGTGCTGGATCCATAATAGCTTCAACAAAAGTGTAAGCTCCAGATTTAGGAGACTTTACCATTTTGATAGCCTTAGTTAATCTTTTCGAACCTGTTTGTAACGATGCTACTGATTTCTTTGCCATTTTATATTAAAGTTTACGCCGTAGCTTATTATTTAATTTCTTTATGAACTGTCATTTTCTTTAAGATTGGATTAAATTTCTTTAATTCCATTCTATCAGGAGTATTCTTTTTGTTCTTTGTTGTAATATAACGAGAAGTTCCTGGTTTACCAGAAGCTTTGTGCTCAGTGCACTCTAAAATTACTTGAACTCTGTTTCCTTTTTTTGCCATCTCTCTAAAATTTTATCTAGTAAGGAATTATTTAGTTAAGAAACCTTTTTCTCTAGCTTCTTTAATAACCGCAGAGATTCCTTTTTTATTAATATTTTTTAATGCAGAAGCAGATACTTTTAAAGTTACCCATTTATCTTCTTCTGGAATATAGAAACGCTTATTCATTAAATTAGCGTTAAACCTTCTTTTAGTTCTATTTAAAGCGTGAGATACATTATTACCTACCATCGCTTTTTTTCCTGTTAATTCACAAACTCTAGACATCTTCTTGACAGTTTTTAGTGTTATTTCTAAACGAGGTGCAAATTTATGCAATTTAATTTATTGCACAAAAATATTCTCGATTAAATTTCTAATTATTTTAATCTTTTCAAAACTAGGTTCAGCATCTAACCTATTCGGAAGCGTAACGGCGGCAAAAATACTAATTATTTTAATATCGTAGCCTGTAAAAGTTCTAAAGATTTAGTTACAGTTCTATTAATAACCTTTTCTCTTGGTTGTCCAAAATTAAATTCATGAACCTCTACTCCATCCTTAGTAGCAATAGCGATATACACTAGACCTACATTCTTATCATTGTGGTCAGTTGTTGGTCCTGCGTTTCCAGTTACAGCTATAGCATAGTCAGTTTGTAGTTTCTCTAAACACCCTTTTGCCATTGCTGAAGCTACTTCTTTACTTACTACTGTAAATTGATTAATTGTTTCTTTAGAAACATCCAATAACTGCTGTTTTAAAGCTGCTGAATAGGTTACAAATCCACCCATAAAGTATGAGGATGCTCCTGAAACAGCAACGATAGTTGATGCTATTTTCCCTCCTGTTAAACTTTCTGCCGTAGCTACAGTTTTACCATATTTTTTTAACAGTTTACCTACTTCTTTTTCTAATGATGTTTCATTATCGTCTCCAACAATAATTTCTGGAATTAAAGTGTATAGTTCAGTAACTTGCTTTTCCATTTCTTGCACTAGCAGTTTTTCATCATTTCCTTTAGCTGATAATCGCAAACGTACACTTCCAAAAGATGGTAAATACGCTAACTTTATAAAATTAGGTAAATTATCTTCCCAGTCGGAAATTCTTTCAGCAATAATTGTTTCCCCTCTACCAACCGTCATAATGGTTCTATGTATAATGAACGGCAATTTAAAAGTTGATTGAAGCTTTGGAAGTACGTCATACTTCATTAATCCTTTCATTTCATAAGGAACTCCTGGAAGTGATACAAAAACCGTATTATTTTCATAGAACCACATTCCTGGTGCAGTTCCTAAACGGTTCATTAATAAAATTGCCTTAGAAGGAAGCTGCGCTTGATACCTCTGAATTTCGTTAAATGGATGATTCACTTTTTTGAATAAGTATTTAATATTATCGACCACCTCCGGGTATTCAACTATCTTTTCATCTTTAAAGTATGTTGCAATCGTTTTTTTGGTTATATCATCTTTGGTAGGCCCTAATCCTCCAGTAATAATAACAATGTCAGCTCTACTTTCTGCTTCTTTTAAAGCATTTAAAATATGTTGTTCTTCATCTTGTATTGATGATATTTGGTAAACTGAAACTCCTATTTTGTTGAGTTCTTGACCAATCCATTGTGAATTGGTATCTACAATTTGTCCGATAAGAATTTCATCTCCTATCGTTATAATTTCTGCATTCATTTATATATCTAAAAAAGAATCCCGCCGAAGCGGGATATATTTTATTTTACTTTTAGTTGAAAAGCTTGCTTTCCTTCAATAGTTCCTGTTAAAATGTCATTCCCTGCTACTTTACCAACTCCTGCTGGCGTTCCTGTAAAAATAATATCTCCTTTTTTTAAGGTAAAATATTGCGACACATAACTAATCAACTCATCAATTTTCCACAACATACTTGACGTATTTCCATCTTGCACCACCTCATCATTCTTCTGTAATTGAAATGATAAGTTTTCTATGTTAAACTCTTCTTTAGGAAAAAACTCTCCCACAACAGCACTACCATCAAAAGCTTTTGCTTTTTCCCATGGTAATCCTTTCTCTTTACACTGTGCCTGTACATCACGTGCTGTAAAATCAATTCCTAAACCTACAGTGTCATAATATTTGTGTGCAAATTTTGGAGAAATATGTTTTCCAACCTTATTAATTTTCACCAATACTTCTACCTCGTAATGAATATCATTTGAAAACGGTGGAATGAAAAATGGCATTTTCTTTGGAAGAATAGCTGAATCTGGCTTTAAGAAAACCACTGGGTTTTCTGGTTTTTCATTCGCTAATTCTTCTATATGTTTTGCGTAATTACGCCCTATACAAATTATTTTCATAAGCCCCTTTTAATTTCCCCAAAGGGGAAAAATCATACTCTTTTATTTTTATAATTTACTCAAACTAATCCCCTCCCTTTGGGAGGGTTAGGGTGGGTTTAAGGTATCCAAGTTTTAGGGAAGTTAGGTTTACGTTTTTCTAAAAACGCATCACGTCCTTCTTTAGCTTCATCTGTCATATAGGCTAAGCGTGTAACTTCTCCTGCAAATACTTGTTGACCTACCATTCCGTCGTCCGTTAAGTTCATTGCAAACTTTAGCATTTTAATTGAGGTTGGTGATTTTGCTAAAATTTCTTGTGCCCAGTCAAAAGCAGTTTGCTCTAACTCGTCATGAGGAATTACGGCATTTACCATTCCCATTTCATACGCTTCTTGCGCTGAATAATTCCTTCCTAAGAAAAAGATTTCACGTGCTTTCTTTTGTCCTACCATTTTAGCTAAATATGCTGAACCGTAACCTGCATCAAACGAAGTTACATCAGCATCTGTTTGTTTAAAAATAGCATGTTCTTTACTTGCTAACGTTAAATCACAAGTAACATGTAAACTATGTCCGCCACCTACAGCCCAACCTGGAACTACACAAATCACTGCCTTTGGCATAAAACGTATTAAACGTTGTACTTCTAAAATATTCAAACGGTGATAACCATCATCTCCTACATACCCTTGGTTTCCACGTGCATTTTGATCTCCTCCAGAGCAAAAACTCCAAACTCCATCTTTTGTTGATGGTCCTTCTGCCGACAATAACACAACTCCAATATTGGTGTCTTCATGCGCATCTTGGAATGCATTTAATAACTCTGAAGTAGTTTTTGGTCGAAATGCATTACGTACATTTGGTCTGTTAAATGCTATTCTTGCAACGTTGTGTGACTTTTTATAAGTAATATCTTCATACTCTTTGGCAACTATCCAATTAGGTTGTATCATAATTTTAATATCTTGTCGTTAATTAGTTGTACAAAAATAACATAATAACTTTATTTTTCTTTTCTATATTTGAACGATATAATTAACCCCCAATATGAAACAAGTATATTTATTATTTACCTTATTAATTAGTACTAGCCTTTTTTCTCAAAGTGTTGTCACTCAGAAAGTCAATTCGAAAGAGCTAGAAAAAGATAGAAACATAAAAATCTACCTTCCTAAAGGATATGATATAGACGAAACCACTAACTACCCTTTGGCTATCGTTTTAGGTGATGAGTACCTTTTTGATTTATATGTAGGAAATGCTAAGCTTTATGCTAATGTTGATAAAGCTCCGAGACAAATTGTGGTAGGGATTGACATGAAAAATACTTATGGAAAAGATATTTCTATTATACCTTCTAACAATGCTTTAACAAGTTCTGGAGTACATTTTTTTAATTTTATTAAACACGAATTGATTCCTTTTATGGAAGGAAACTACAGAACTTCTCCTTTCATGACAATTGTTGGTGAAGGAAAGGGTGCTAATTTTATTACTCATTATTTAAAGGATGAAAAGCCTGTTTTTAACTCATACATATGTATTACACCTGATTTACCTCAATTTGCTCCGGCAATTTTAGAATCATATTCTCTTAGCAGGCTGGGTTCTATTGATAATACCTACTTCGTATACACAAGTAATAACAAAAAATATATTGACCCTAAGCAATACAATCGTTTTAGTGAAATTAGAACTTTGTTAACATCATATGAAGCTAAAAACTTTAATGTTACTTTTGATGAATTTGAATCTTCTCCTAGCTATTTAGCGATGATTGGAGAAACTATTCCTAGAGCTTTTACACAAATGTTTAGTTTATATTCTAAGATTACTAAAGAGGAATTTGAGGCTAATGTGAAAGATTTAGCTCCTTTAGATGCTATTAAATATGTTGAGAAAAAATATTTAGATATTCAATATTTGTATGGTTCTAACTTAAATGTTCGTTTGGATGATATTTTTGTTATTGAAGACATCGTTATTGATAGACAAGACGGTGATTATTTAAGAGTTTTAGGTGATTTTGTAATGATAAAATACCCTGATTCTCACATGGGTGATTTTTACATTGGTAAATATTACGAGTTAGGGAAAGACTACGAAAAAGCTGATTTTTATTATAAAGCTGCTTATGGGAAAATGGATCCTTCTAACCCTAACGCCGATGCTTTTTATGAAAACATTAAACGTGTAAACGATTTAATGGGGGGTAAAAAGACAGAAGAAGAAAATAATACTAATGATGAGGAAATTATTGAGGAAGAAGAACAAGAATAGGCTATTTTAACACTATTCTGTCTTCTTGTAATTCTATTTTTTTACTCTTATACAAGCTGCCAACAGCTCTCTTGAATGCTTTTTTACTCATTTGTAAATGAAATTTAATTGATTCAGGAGAGCTTTTATCTGTTAACAGTAAAAACCCTTTATCTTCTAGCTTTATCAATATTTTTTCCACATCTGAATCAATTACATTTTCAAACCCTTGTGGACGTAGTGATACATCAATTTTTTCGTCTTCACGTATCTTTTTAATGTAACCTACTTTTCGCATTCCTTCTTCAACATCACTAAAAACCTCATTGTTATACAACAATCCCTCGTACTCTTCATTAATTAAAACTGTATACCCTAATGAGGTCTGTACACCAATAACTAAATCTACCTTATCACCTTCTTTTAATTCCATCTTATACGTTTTTAAAATAGTTTTTTAAAACTACATCATTTATTTCTTTTGGAGTAAAAATCTCCATTATTTTTGGTTGGTTTGATTCTGAATAAAACGAAGTCAAACTATTTTGTAAGCTTTTTAAGTCTTTTACCTGAACATATTCAAAACCATACATTTTTGATAAATGTTCGGCTGTTAAACCGTGTGGTGTTTCAAAGTATTCAGTAGCGTTCGTTGATAGTGGACCTGGGATATATCTAAAAATACCGCCTCCAGCATTATTCAAAATAATAATTCTAAAATTCTTAGGAGTATTAGTATTCCACAACGCATTACTATCGTAAAAAAAGCTTAAATCTCCTGTTATAAATACTGTTTGATTCTTTGAACCAAATGCAGCTCCAATAGCTGTACTTGTACTTCCATCAATTCCACTAGTTCCCCTGTTACAAAACACTTGTAATGTAGCGTTTACATCAAACAATTGCGAATATCGAATAATCGAACTGTTACTAATTTGTACTTGTGAGTTATCAGAAATACTATCTAAAATAACTTCAAAAGATTTTAAATCTGAATACTCACAGTTTTTTAAGTACTCTTCATGTTTTATAGCTCTAAGTTCTTTTTCTTGTAACCACCTTGTTTGATAATTACTTTGAATATCTTTCTTTTTACCAGAAAGCACTCTTAAAAAGGTTACAGGATTCGTTTGTACAAATTCCGACAAACAATGATAAGTATCCATTGCTTTTAACTCATCAACATGCCAGTGATGGTTTGGTTGTAACTTTCTTAAAAACTGTTTTATTCTTTTAGAAATCACCATTCCTCCTAAAGTAATTAATACTTCAGGTTGTAGTTTTTTATATTCTTCTTCCGTTAACTTAGATATTAGCTTGTCAATACTATTGATAAACTTCGGATGATATACATTTGATGTTGTTTCTGTTAATACTAAAACAGAAGTATCTTCTGCATAGACATCTAATATTTTTTGAAGTTCAACATCTGGAAAATTACTTCCTACTAAAATCATTTTTTTAGTTGAATAATTCCAAATAGAAGAAAGTATCTCGTAGTCCTTATGAGATTTCTCAACTTCACTCGAAATAACGTTTGAAAAATCAAAAACTTTTAGCTCTTCTACAGTTTCATATAAAGGTTCGTCAAACGGAACATTGATATGAACTGGTCCTTTTTTATTTATAGAAGTTTGTAGTGCTTCAACCAGTAAATCGGTATTATTTTTCAACTTACTTTCTTCCTCAATCAAATTAGCAGAAAACAAAATATGATTTTCAAATACATTTTCTTGACGAATGGTTTGTCCGTCACCAATATCAATTAAGTGTTTAGGTCTATCTGCTGAAATTACAACTAGCGGAATCTGGCTATAAAAAGCTTCTGCTATTGCAGGGTAATAATTTAATAAAGCTGAACCTGAAGAGCATACAATAGCTACAGGTTTTTGTTTTTGCTGTGCTATTCCCATTGCGAAAAAGGCTGCACAACGCTCATCTACCACACTTAATGCTTCAATTGTTGGATGATTTGAAAATCCAATAGTAAGCGGTGCGTTACGAGAGCCTGGAGAAATAACAACGGTATCAATATTAAATTGATGACATGCTGAAATTACTAATTGCGCGAGTTCTTTTTTTGGGAACATTTCTTTTAAAGTTAAAAAATGTCATTTCGAAAAAAACGAAAAACCTTTTTTAACAAATAGATTTCTCACTTCTGTCGAAATGACATTGTATTATTTCCAACTAAGTTGGTTAGTTTCCTTTTTTATAATCTGCTAAGAATTTAGCTAAACCAATATCAGTTAATGGGTGTTTTAACAACCCTTCAATAGCACTTAATGGCCCAGTCATAACATCAGATCCAATCTTAGCACAATCAATAACATGCATTGTGTGACGTACAGATGCTGCTAAGATTTGTGTTTCAAACATATAGTTATCATAAATCTGACGGATTTCAGCAATTAGGTTTAAACCATCTGTAGAAACATCATCTAAACGACCAATAAATGGGGATACGTACGTAGCTCCTGCTTTTGCTGCTAATAATGCTTGACCAGCTGAAAACACTAATGTAACATTGGTTTTAATTCCTTTATCAGAAAAATATTTACATGCTTTAATCCCATCTTTAATCATAGGTAACTTTACTACAATTTGAGAATTCAAAGCAGCTAACGCTTCTCCTTCTTTTATCATTCCATCAAAATCAGTAGATATTACTTCAGCAGAAACATCACCTTCAACAATTTCACAAATTGCTTTGTAGTGATTGATTATGTTTTCTTCTCCTGTTATTCCTTCTTTAGCCATTAATGATGGGTTGGTTGTTACTCCATCTAAAATACCTAAAGCTTGCGCCTCTCTAATTTGATCTAAGTTAGCTGTGTCTATAAAAAATTTCATCTGTATATTTATTATGTAGTTGTGTTCTAATTCTTAGTATTTCAAAAGGGTTAAACCCTCTATAAAACAATTTTATATGCCGTAATTTTCTTCAATTACTATTCTTCTGCGAATTTACAATTTATAATGATTCATTAGAAGCTTTTCATAAACTTTATCGGGCAGTATTCTTTTTAACACAATTGAAAACTTCTCCATAAATCCACCTACTTTATAATGAATTTTAGGATTTTTATTTTCAATGATTTTATAAATAGCTTCCGCCATTAGTATTGGGTCTGCTCCTGAATCTACATGAGTATCCATCAAAGCTAAGTTTTCAGCATATTTTTCTTTGTAGGCAGAGTTTTCAAAAACTGGTGTATGGTATCTTCCTGCTGCAATATTCGTAGCAAAATCTCCTGGAGCTACATTCACCACGTTAATTCCAAAGCTTTTCACTTCCATACTCAATGCTTCAGTTACTAACTCTAATGCTCCTTTACTTGCAGAATAAATTCCTCTAAAAGGTAACCCCATGTACCCTGCAATTGAGGTTGTATTAATAATAGTTCCCGATTGTTGTTTTCTCATGTGGGGTAACACTTCTTTAACAACATCAATAACTCCAAAAAAGTTTGTGTTAAAGTTATCTTTCATTTCTTCTGTCGGAGTATCTTCAATTGGACCTGTGATACCTTTTCCTGCATTATTTATCAACACATCTATCTTTCCTTCTAAATTAATCACTTTTGCTATAGCCTCTTTTATAGATTCTTCATTGGTTACATCTAACGACACCATTTGAAATGGAACATCCACTTTTTTAGGGTTCCTGCTTGTTCCGTAAACTGTAAACCCTCTATCGTATAAATATAAAGCTATTGATTTCCCTATTCCTGAAGAAGCTCCTGTAATGAAAACTATTTTTGACATTGTTCTTATTTTAAGCAAATATCTTAAAGTTACCATCAATAAAAAAACTTTAAAAACTTATCTTAGCGTTTTATCTTTCAAGAATAAACACTATGTATAAAAAACCATTTTCTTTATCTGTTTTTATGACATCTTTGGCTATTTTAATTGTCGGATGTTCTTCTTCAACAGCTCAAAAAAACACATCTTTATTTTCAAATACTGAAAAGTTTACTCGTCAAGATTCTTTACGTGGTTCTATTACTCCTGAAAGATTGTGGTGGGATTTAACATATTATCATCTTAACGTAGCTGTGAATCCTGATAAAAAATTTATTGAAGGAAAAAACACGGTACAATACAAAGTTTTAAAACCTCATCAAGTTTTACAAATAGATTTACAACCTCCTTTAAAAATTACTAAAGTCACTCAAAACAACAAGGAACTACAAGTTGTTTCTGAAGGAAATGCCCATTTTATTCAACTAAAACTCCCTCAAAAGGAAGGAGCTATAAATTCTGTTGATGTATATTACGAAGGAAAACCTAAAGAAGCTATCAGAGCTCCTTGGGATGGTGGTTTTTCTTGGAAAAAAGACAGTAACGGAAACCATTTTGTAGCAACTTCTTGTCAAGGGTTAGGTGCCAGTATTTGGTGGCCAAATAAAGATCATATGTATGATGAAGTAGATAGTATGGCTATTAGCGTTCGTGTACCTAAAAACTTAATGGATGTTTCTAACGGACGTCTTCGTAACATCGAACAACATAATGATAATACTACAACATATCATTGGTTTGTTGATAACCCAATTAATAATTATGGTGTTAACGTTAATATTGGAGATTATGTTCATTTTTCTGAAAAGTATAACGGTGAAGATGGAGAGCTAGACATGAATTATTATGTGTTACGTGACAATCTTAAAAAAGCCAAAAAGCAATTTAAAGATGCTCCTAAAATGATGAAAGCTTTTGAACATTGGTTTGGTAAATATCCTTTTTACGAAGATGGTTTTAAGCTGGTAGAAGTTCCGTATTTAGGAATGGAACATCAAAGTTCTGTTACCTATGGAAATCAATATAAAAATGGGTATTTAGGTAGAGATTTATCTGGAACTGGTTGGGGACTAAAGTTTGATTTTATTATTATTCATGAAGCGGGGCATGAATGGTTTGCTAACAATATTACCAATGTAGATATTGCTGATATGTGGATTCATGAAAGTTTTACTGCGTATTCAGAAAACTTATTTTTAGATTATTACTACGGTAAAGAAGCTTCTGCAGCATATGTTATTGGAACTCGAAATGCAATTCAAAACGACATTCCAATTATTGGAAATTATGATGTAAATAATGAAGGTTCTGGCGATATGTACTACAAAGGTGCCAACATGTTACATACTATTCGTCAGTTAATAAACAACGATGAAAAATGGCGACAAATTTTACGTGGATTGAATGCTAATTTTTATCATCAAACAGTAACTACACAAGAGGTTGAAAAATATATGATTGAAAAATCAGGAATTGATTTAAGTAAAGTGTTCGACCAATATTTACGTACAGTGAAAATTCCAGAGTTTAAGTACAAAATTAAAAACAACACCTTAAAATATCGTTGGGATAATGTGGTAAAAGGGTTTAACATGCCTTTAAAAGTAATTATTAACGGAAAATCTAAATTATTACATCCTACTGAGAATTGGCAAACAAAAACTATTAAAGGAGACTCTATTAAAGTTGACAAGAATTATTATGTTAACTTTAAATCCGTTTAAAATAGCTGTATTTTACCTTTTATGATTAAACAGTTACTAAAAAGCCTTACACTTACCCCTAAAAAACTGTTCTTAATTGACGGATTAGGAGCTGTTATATCTACTTTTTTACTAGGAGTTGTATTGGTGAATTTTGAAAGTATTATAGGCATTCCACCTTCAACACTTTATTTACTAGCTGTTTTACCCATATTTTTTACTATCTATGATTTCTACAGTTATCAAAAAACATACAATGAACTAAAACCTTTTTTAAAAGGAATTGCCATATTAAATCTGCTATATTGTTGTCTTTCTATTGGAGTAGCATTCTATCATTTTAAAACAATCACTAGCATTGGGTGGGGTTATATTTTAGTTGAAGTCTCAATCATTATCATTCTATCTATAGTTGAACTTACCATAGCAAAAAGACTTACCAAAAATTAGACATAAAAAAACTCGAACCTTATCTGGTTCGAGTTTTTCTTTAACTATATATTATTACTTAATAATCTAATCTTCTTAAATAATCTAGTTTTTCTTGCCAAAGATCTAATTGATCTTTAAAATCTTGTATTCCATTACGAACATTTTGCACTAAAGGATTGTCTTCTGTAGCGTTTGAAATAAAACTTAAATTATTTTCTAACTGTTGCATCTCACGTACAGTTTCATCTATTCTCTTTCTAATAAAGAACTGTTCACTATCTAGTTTTCTGTAGTCTTCTTGTGATAAATATGTATCAATAACACCTTTAAACTTCATCATTTCAATATCAATTCTACTCATATCTAGCTTATCTAGGTGAGCATCCATTGCTTTATTGAATTTTTCGTCTAAGTAGCGTGCATTTCTTGGCAACGCTCCTAACGCTCTCCAATCAGCTAACGTTTTTTCTACATCTTCTTCGTTAGATATTTCAGCCGTTTTAATTTGCTCTATAAACTCTTTTTTAGTTTCTACTACAGCTAACTGCTCTTTATTCTGCTCATTTTTACGAGCGTGCAATCTATCGAAATAATGATTACAAGCATTTTTAAAACGCTTCCAAATATCATCAGAAAACTTTCTAGGTACATGTCCTATTTTTTTCCAATCAGCCTGAATACGTTTCATAGTATTGGTAGTTTCGCTCCAATCTTCACTCTCTTTTAAACTTTCAGCTAGTTCTACCAGCTCCATCTTCTTCTTTAAATTCTCATTTTGAGAACTTTTTTCTTCCTTATAAAAAGCATTTTTCGCTGTATTGAATTTTTTTGTAGCTACTTTAAATTCTTGCCAAACTGCTTCACTTTTACTATAAGGCAGCTTTCCTATGTCAAAGTATTTTTTACGCAGCTTTTCTATTTCTGCAATACTTTTTTGCCAATCGTTATGTGTTTTATTATTTGATGTATCGTATGCACTTATTTCTGCAGCAACTGCCAATTTTGCATCAATCATTTCTTGATGCTTTGACTTTAATTCTCTGTAGTGCTGATGACGTCTGTCGTGAATTTTCTTAGTAGCTTCACTAAACCTGCCCCAAACATCTTCTCTGTGCTCTCTTGATACAGGTCCTATATCTTCTTTCCACATACGATGTAACTCTTGCAGCTCTTTAAAAGCAACATTAACATCTTCTACTTCGTTTAAGGCTTCTGCTCTTTCAATTAATCGCAGTTTTTCTTCTAGGTTATGTTTGAAATCTAACTCTCTAAAATCTTTATTTAGGTGTAGTAAATCATAAAAACGTTCTACATGATGATGATAGGTTCTCCATGTATCGTTATACTTTGTTTTTGGCACTGCTCCTATACTTTTCCAACGATTTTGAATTTCTTGAAAATCATTATACATCGTTTTAGGATCAGCATTTTTGATTAAAGACTTTAATTCTTCAATCAAATTATTTCTTCTTTCTAAGTTTTCTTTTAATTGTTTTTCTAACTGAGAATAGTATGCATCACGTTTGGCTTTATATTCACCTAATAAATTATTGTATTCTGTTTTTACTGGGCTAGAAAATTGAAAGTCTATAGAATTTCCTCCATCAGCTAAAAATGCTTCTTTTTTCTTTGCTAATAAAGCTCCAAACTTAGAATTAAATGCTGTTTTAATAGCATCTACATTTGATTTTAGTTGTTGAATTGGGTGGCTTTTAAGTGTTTTTTTTAATTCATCTACCAATTTCTCTAACTCCATCGAAGCATAGTCAAGCATGGGGATTTCGTGCTTTTCATCTGCTTTTTCAGACTCATTGGCTACTTCATTTTCAACCTCATTAACAGCATTTTCAGTTTCTTGATTTGTCTTCGTTTGCTCTTCTGTAATTGGCCTTTCTACTTTCTCTTCGTTATTTTCTAACATATCTACAATGTTTAAGTTCCTTTGATTTAGATTATAAAGATAAGGATTCTTAGAGAATAGCAAATTTTATTTTGGTTTTTAAAATTTTAGCTATTGTTCCATATTTTCCAAGCTTTCTCTGCTTGAAGCTCTAACATCTCTAATCCGTTTTTTATAGTTGTTCCCTGTTTTTTTCCTTTGCGTAAAAAAGTAGTTTCTGATGGATTGTATATTAAGTCATATAACAGGTGTTTGTCTGACAAAAATTCATACGGAATATTTGGACAGTTCTCTACGTTTGGATGTGTGCCTAGCGGTGTACAATTTACAATAACAAAATATGACTCAATAAGTTCTTTAGTAATATCTTGATATGAAATTTGTTTTTTTCCTTCGGGAGTTCTCGACACATATTTGTATTTCACTCCTAAATTTTCAAGCACAAAGGCTACTGCTTTTGAAGCACCTCCTGTTCCTAAAATCAAAGCTTTTTTATGATGTTTTTTTAACAATGGTTTTAGTGACTTTTTAAAACCATACACATCAGTATTATATCCTTTTAACCTTCCTTTTTTAGTAATTTTAATAGTATTGACCGCTCCTACTTTTAAGGCTTTCTTATCTATTCTATCTAAAAAATTAAAAACATCTAGTTTGTATGGAATGGTCACATTCATTCCTTTTAACTGCTTTTTATTTTCTTTTATTTTTTGAGGAAGTTCGTGTATAGATTGAATATCAAAATTGATATACTTATGATTTTTTAAATCTAATTTTTCAAACTTTTCTGTAAAGTATCCACGAGAAAATGAGTACGAAATATTCTTTCCTACTAAAGCATATAAATGCTTATTTTCTTTTTTGGTCATAAAAATCAATAATTAATAT
The DNA here is from genome assembly GCF_003387615.1 of Tenacibaculum gallaicum. Classification (GTDB taxonomy): domain Bacteria; phylum Bacteroidota; class Bacteroidia; order Flavobacteriales; family Flavobacteriaceae; genus Polaribacter; species Polaribacter gallaicus. The sequence goes on from NZ_QUNS01000012.1 coordinate 49,284, forward strand.
TAATGCGATTCCAATAATAATGAATCCTATTGAAATCCATGTTTCTTGATTGTTAAAATTCGGAATAAATCTTTGGTAATTTTCTATAATTTTATTTCCGCTTTGATCTAACAAAAAGACACCTTCTTCTTTTTTATAAATAGTTTCTTTCCATGGCCAAACAACCCCTAATGACCCTGTAATAAAACCTATGATAATTGCCGTTACAATTTGATGCCATCTTTTTAAAACATAGCCCAAAACATGTGAAATAGATACAAGACCAAACGCTGAACCTGCTGTAAAAACTCCAATAATTTTTAAGTAACGTACTTTTATCTGGTTATTCAACACTTCAAAATTTCCAGACAATAGATTTGTAATTACATTTCCTAGTACATTTACACTATCTACTAACAACATCACATAGTTCCCTAATAATATGAGTATAAATGAGCCTGAAAGCCCTGGCAATGTCATTCCTGAGACTCCTATTATCCCGCATAAAAACACAAACCATAAGTTGTCATTTTCTGTTGCTGGTGTCATAAAACTAATAGATATTCCTACTGAAACTCCTATGAGTAATCCTAAAATAGTTTTAGGTTTCCAGTCTCCAAAATCTTTCGATATGTAGTAAATAGAACCTATAATCATTCCAAAGAACCATGACCATACATATAGTTGGTAATTTCTTAAGAAGTAATCTAAAACAAGAGAAATACTGAAGTAGCTAAACATACTTCCTGCCATTACCCATACTAAAAATTGTAAGTTGGTATAACTAGCAAAACTTTTAAAGCGACCGTTAAACAACAATTTAAAAGCTTTACCATTTATTCTTTGAAAAGTATAAATAAGTTCTTCATAAAACCCCATCACAAAAGCCACCATACCACCAGAAACTCCCGGTACTTTATTAGCTCCTCCCATTATCAATCCTTTAAAAAAAAGATTTATTTTTTGTGATAGCGTTCGCTCTTTATACATGCTCATGCTGTTTAATTAGAACGCTAAGTTAGTTATTTTCTAATGCTTTTTTACTGCTATTTTTTCTAGTAATAAAATAAGTCCGAAACCAATTAAGGCTAACACAGCTGCATACATTAATTGAGGGTTTCCATCATAAGAAAACGGAGAAATAGATAACTCATTAAAAGGAACTTGTTCTCCACGAGAATTGGTTCTATAAGTCAGTACTTTTTTCCATGGCCAGATTTTATTTAATGAACCTATAATAAACCCTGTTAACACAACTAGCGTATAATTTTTATAATTTGAAAACAAGTATTTTAAAACTCTTGAAAACGTTAGCAAGCCTACTATTGCCCCTAAAGCAACAAATGTTATAGTTGTAAAATCACGGTTATTTACAGCTGCTAAAACTGGTTTATAAGCCCCTAATAACACCAAAATAAAAGACCCTGAAATACCTGGTAAAATCATTGCACAAATTGCTATAGCGCCTGCTAAAAACATAAACGACATTGATGAATGTTCTGAAACTAGTGGATTTAACGTAGTTATATAGTAAGCAAGTATCGCTCCTAAAGTTAGCAGAACTCCTGAAACAAGATTCCATTGAGTTACCTGTTTTGCTATGTAAATGACGCTTGCCAGTACTAAGCCAAAGAAAAAAGACCATACTAAAATTGGGTGATTTACTAATAACCAAGAAATCATTTTTGCTAACGAGATGATACTAATAAAAATCCCAATAAAAAGAGATGCTAAGAAATTACCATTAACCTGTTTCCATGCTGACTTGAAACCTTCTTTCTGTAAGGTTTTAAGTAGCTTTATATTGATATTACTTATAGAACTTAATAGCTCTTCATAAATCCCTGAAATAAAAGCGATAGTACCTCCTGAAACACCTGGAACAACATCAGCAGCTCCCATAGCCATTCCTTTTAACATGATTACAAGGTAATCCTTACTTGTTCTATTCATAAAATAGTTTGGTTATTTTTTTTCTTTAGATTTAAAGTTTATCAGCCCTTTTTTCTTTGGTTTAAGGCTATCTTTTTTTACTTCCTTTTTCTTTGCTTTTTTATTTAAACCTATTTTTTTTCCTAAGTCGCGCAAGTTATTAAAATTAACTTGGTATGAGATACCTATTCCTTGCGTATACCCTTCTTCTTCGGTAGAATATTGCACTTCATTTTGACGGTTAAATACCGTACCTCTTAAGTTACCTTCTTCATTTAAAAGAACTTCTACTTTTACTTCTCCAACAACACTAGTTTGTGTATTAGTTCCTACTGGCACCCCTACTTTACCATTAACCAACACTCTATCAGTTAACTGTGTCGATACTGACACATCTACTTGATCATCCGAATTAAGGTTATCAACATTTCCCCTATCTCCTTGCGTATACCCAACTCCTAATTGAAATTTGTTTCCATCGCTATTTAACATATTTGTTAAAATACTTGAGGCAATTTCAGAGGCTGTACCTGTAATTCCTGAACTTGCACTATTACCAATAGCATCCGCATTATAAAATGTACCAAAAGCTAATAAAAACGAGAAATGTTGCATTTTTGTATTTAAATCATTCTCGTTTAATAAAAACTCTAACTCTGAACTTACTGTTGAATTTGCATTTGGTATTTTAATATCAAACTCTTGTTTTGAACTAAATAATCCTCCTGTAATTTTTGTATATAAATCAATTGGGATTTTACGATTTGAATTGATATTATCTAATAACTGTGCTGGGTTTGCTTTTGTTCTGTATACTGCTGTTATATCCAGATCTGCTTCGTAAGGATCCCCATTCCAAGAAATAGTTCCTCCTTTTTGCACTATAAAAGGCTTTGTTATTCCTGCATATTTGAAATTGTAAAAACCATTATCTACCGTAAAATCTCCGAACATATTAAACTTCCCTCGTGTATCGATATCAATTCTAAGGTTTCCTTCACCACTTCCTTTTAATTCACTTCCCGAAACTTTATCAATCACTACTTGAGCTACAGCATCTTTTGTTACAGCTAAATCTAGTCTTAAATCAAGTCCTTTTATATCACCAATAACTTTCCCTTTTGATCCCTCTTCTTCTTCTCCTGTTTTAAATCGGATTAACTTATAATTATCTATTGTTTTAACATCACTTAACGGAATTACAAAAAGAGTTCCTTTATTTGTTTTTCCATTAACCTCTATATCTAAATAGCTGGTAAGTCCTCTAATTTTTGCTTCACCATCTAAGAACCCAGTTCCGTAATATTGAGATTCTTCCGTTTCTTGTGTATCTAAAATCAGTAAATTTTGAGTATTAATATCAAAATTCAAGAACCAGTCTTCGAAATTTTGATGCACAATACTTCCTGATAAATCCCCTTGTGTTAGGTATTTTGTATCCTCTAATATTATGTCTTTAAAAACAAATTCTTGTTTATCTAAAACTACGCTCGTGTTTCCTTTTAAATCAAAATCTACGTTTAAATACGGAAAAGCTAATCCTGCATTTTCAAAGTTTAGAACTCCGTTAAAATCTGGGTTTCTTAAATAACCTTTTGCCGTAAAATCTCCTGTTACTTTTCCTCTTAGTTTAGATAAGACACCTTCTCCTAACGGTCCGAAAGCTCCAATATCATACTCTTTCAAGTAAATATCTAAATCTATAATTGGTCTTTCTCTTGAAAAGTCAACTTCTCCTGTAGCTGAAATGTTTTTTGCGTTTTCACTTTCTAAATATAAGTTGACGTCATATTTTTCGTAGGAATTATCTCCTGTAACATTCAACGCTAAATTTCCTTGTGAGTAATTGTTTATATAAAAATCCTCAACATACAAACTCCCTTTAGGAGCTACTGTTTTATTTTCTTGTTTGAGCTCTAATGTACCATTTAGTTTTCCATCTAATTTTAAACTATCAACTGGAGGTAAAAAGCTAGCTAGTTTTACTTTATTAAAGTTAGCTTGTATGTCTTTGTAGGTACTATCTCTTACAATTCCTTTAAAATCTATTTTTTGTTCTCCTGATTTAAAAACAAATGGACTAATTGTAAAATCATCTTTTTGCAAATCAAATGTCACTTTATTATTCTTATCATCATTAGGATTTACTTCCCAATCAAAACCTTTGTAATATAATGTCGATTTTTGAATTCCTACAACAGATTTTTGTAGCTCATTAATTGTATAAAAAAAATCTAAATTAAAACTCTCGCCATAATCTTTCCCTCCTTTAAAAACCGATTTAAAAAATAATGTATCATTTTGAGTACGGTTTAACAGGTTTAACTTTTCAATATTATAATACTTTGTATTGACTTTTTTTGCTGTTAAGTGAGTGTTATATAATGGGTTTTTATTATCCAGCCTTAACACTACTCCTTCAATTATATTTTTATATGCATTTATTTCTGGAGACTCAAATGTAAGTTTTAGTGAGTTTTTATCTGAATTAATACGTCCTTTTAATCTTGTATTTTTTCCTATTGAAATGTTTGGTAAAAACACATCGATAATTTGATTATAAATTGTGAAATCAAAATCTAAAAATTGATTTGGTGCCACTTCGTGAGGGCGGTAGTTCGTATATACGCTACCTAAAGCGTTTTGGGTTATTGGCAGTAATTCTTCAAAAGAAAACTTACCTTTTACACTTCCTTTTACAATATCTTCTGAGTTTACTTCAATCGTTTTTATACTATCTTTTACAGATGAGTTTACTTCAAAACTCTTAAAAGGATAACTCTGTTTTTGATTTGTGTATACTAGGTTTTTAAAAGTTGCTTTTCCTACAATATCATCAAATGTATTCCCTGAAATATTTAAGTTAATATTCCCTTTTAACTCAGAGATACTATCACGAGTGAATAAGTTTGTTTTTTTCAAATCAATTCTATCAACATTCGCAATAAAGTCAAATTTGTTAATTTCTGATGAAAAATCGGCTAACCCTTCAAATTTTAATTTAAAATTATCATCTTCTGCATTTAGCAAACCATCAAACTTTTTATTTTGAAACTGTCCGTTTACCTGTAAATTTTTATACTCATATTCATTAAAAAATAAACTACTTACTTTTCCTATAATTATGGTATTAACATTATCAACATTAAACCCACTACCATTTACATCTGCTTTTAGTGAAACAGTTCCTAATACAGGGTCATTTGCAAAAACACCAAGATCAAAACTTTTAAATTCAACCTCGCCTGTGTATTTTGCTGCATCAATATTATCAATATTTGTTAATTGAAGATCAGAAATTGCAGTTCCTATTTCAGACTTTATTGATATCGTAGCATCCATTTGCTGTGGAGTCACTTTTACAATTCCATTCAAAGTAAAATTACCTAATCTCTGAAACTCTGTTGGCAAAGTTCTTCCTAATAAGTTTGGTAATACATTTCTTAATTGATAGTAATTTGCCGTAAGGTTATCCAAGTTTGCATCAAACACAAAACCTCTACTGGTTTTAACAGCATTAACAAATCCCATGTTTCCAATAATTCTCATACCTCCCTTTGAGTGTACTCTCACATTATTGGCACTGAAATTATTTAGTACACCATCAATATCTCCGCTTATATATAGAAAGTCATGCCCACCAATTTCATTGTAAAGTTTATTTAAATCTTTTACTGAAACTACACTTTCTTGAAACTTGGCTTTTATTCTTACCTTATCATTAAAGTTCACAAAGTCTTTTCGGTTGTAGGTAAACTTAATTTTAGCTTGAAGCTTGGTTTTATTATCTGTTTCTAATGTTGTGTTCTTAAAATCCATAAAGGACCTTGTATACTTGAAGTCAGTGGATAAATTCGACACATTTACTCCTCTATTTCCTGTAAAAAACATGTTCCTTATTTTCATAGAAACATCAGGTCCAACAATTGAAAAATCATTTAACTCAGCCCCAGCATTATATGCTGCAAACTCAAGAGGATCTCCTTTATTCTCATCTAGTAATTTAAAAGTTAAACCATCTAAGGAAATTTTATCACTTTTTAGAATAAACGGTGCTGCTAAACTATCTCTTGGTTTTCCATCTTCAAAACTATCTATGAAAATAGACATATTATCATTTTTTTCACCTTTATATGTCTTCATATAAAAATGAACTCCACTTAAAGAAGCTTCTCCTAAATCTACTTGATTTTCTAATACACGCTTAGCGTTTGATAAGGAACTGCTTAAATTATTTACAAATATCAATGTGTCTTTGTGGTGGTCTCTAATCTCAATATCTTTTAACTGAACACTTCCAAACCAAGACAAATCAATCTTTTTTACAACAATATTGGTGTTGAATTCTTTATTTACCCAATTAGTTGCATACTTAGCAAGTTGACTTTGTACAATAGGTAATGATAGTAAAATAAAAAGCAAGAGTAAAAAAAGCACTGCGTACTTTATTATTCTACCTACTATATTCCCTAATCTTTTAATAACTTCCCTTATTTGTAATCCTGTTTAACAAAAGTAATCAGCAAACTGCAAAAATGCTGCCTTATTTTAAAGAAATCTTATTTTTAACGAAAATCTAACGTAATATCAATATTTTTGTAACCTAAATCCGAAAAGATTTGAGTACAGAAAACATCTATATTTTAGGTATTGAAAGTTCTTGTGATGACACAAGTGCTTCAGTAATTTGTAACGGAAAAGTGTTAAGTAATGTTGTTGCAAACCAAGAAGTGCATGCTAAATACGGTGGTGTGGTTCCTGAGCTAGCTTCAAGAGCCCATCAACAAAACATTGTTCCAGTTGTACAACAAGCTATTGAACAAGCTGGTATAACTAAACATAATTTAAATGCTATTGCCTTTACTCGTGGCCCTGGATTAATGGGTTCATTATTAGTTGGTACTTCTTTTGCTAAATCTTTAGCTTTAGGGTTAAACATTCCTTTAATAGATGTGAACCACATGCAGGCACATATTTTAGCTCATTTTATTGATGAAAAAGGAAGTAAAATACCTCCATTTCCTTTTGTTTGTTTAACTATTAGTGGCGGACACACACAAATTGTAAAAATTACCAATCATTTTGAAATGGAAATTTTAGGTGAAACGATTGATGATGCGGTTGGAGAAGCTTTTGACAAATCAGCAAAAATATTGGGATTGCCTTACCCAGGAGGGCCTTTAATTGATAAGTATGCTCAATTAGGAAATCCTAAAGCTTTTAAGTTTACCAAACCTAAAGTGGGTAATTTAGAATTTAGTTTTAGTGGATTAAAAACTGGAATCTTATATTTTGTACAAAGGAATGTAAAAGAAAACCCTAACTTTATTAAAGAAAATCTTAACGATATCTGCGCTTCTATTCAATACACTATTATTGAAATATTAATGGATAAGCTTAAAAATACTGTAAAACAAACTGGCATCAAACACATAGCAATTGCTGGTGGGGTTTCTGCTAATTCAGAAATACGAAAACGCTTAACTTTAGCTGAAAAACACTGGGGGTGGACAACTTACATTCCTAAATTTGAATATACCACCGATAATGCCGCTATGATTTCCATAGCTGGATATTTAAAGTTTTTAAACAACGATTATTCTGATATTTCTGTAACAGCCAAAGCTCGTTTAAAGGTTACAGAATAAATCTCTTTTTTTACTACAATGACTAACTTTAAAAACAGATTTCTTTTTAGTGTTACATATTATTTTTTGTGGGTAGTATATTTTTTACTCGCTCGCTTTTTATTTTTAATATATTATTTTGATAAAACTTCTGAGTTAAGTTTTTTTACCACTTTAAAAACATTTTTATACGGTATTCAATTAGATTTTTCTTTTGCAGCTTATTTAGCTGCCATTCCTTTTTTAACCATCTTGCTTTCAATCTGGATTCCTAAGAAAATTATTGGTTATATTATTAAAGGATATACCTTCCCAATCCTTTTGGTTATCAACTTATTTATGTTAACAGACATGTCTTTGTATAAATTTTGGGGGGTTCGTATAGATGTTACAGTTTTAAATTACATCAACACTCCTAAAGCTATGCTAGCTTCAGTGAGTACTTTACAGTTAGTTGGTGGAATATTTGCTTGGATATTACTTTCTATAGTTACTACTTACTTCTTCAACAAGACTTTAAACAAAGCTCTTAGCAAATTAAACAAAAAACATTTTTTAGAAGCTCCTGTATTTTTACTATTAATTGCTAGCTTAATTATTCCTATGAGAGGTGGTTTTGCTAACATTCCTATTAACCAAAGTAATGTGTACTTCTCTAAAAATATGTTTGCTAATCATGCTGCAGTAAATTTTATTTGGAATTTCGCTAATACGATTAGTCATAAAACGGATGGTAAAAACCCTTATATACACTATAAAAAAGATGTTGCTAAAAACATCATCAATAAAACTAAAAATCAACTTTTAACAGCTAATACAGACTCTATTTTAAACACTCAAAAACCAAATGTTATTATACTTATTTGGGAAAGTCTTTCAGCAAAAGCTGTTGGTGCTTTAGGCGGCGAACCTAATGTTACTGTAAATCTAAACAAGCTAGCTAAAGAAGGTATTCTATTCACCAATTTCTACGGAAATGGAGACAGAACAGATAAAGGAGTTCCTGCTATTTTAAGTGGCTATTATCCTCAGCCAACAAAAAGCATCATGAAAATTCCATATAAGGCAAGAAAACTACCAGTTCTTACTAAGGAAATGAAAACCCTAGGATACAATACTAGCTTTTATTATGGTGGTGATAGTAATTTTGGAAACATGATTACCTACTTACGTAATGGAAAAATAGATAAAATTGTAGATGGAACCGAATTTGATAAAGAAAATTGGAATTCAAAATGGGGAGCTCACGATCATATCTTTTTAGATCGATTTATGAAAGACTTATCAGCTCCTACCCTAAAAGAACCTTTTTTTGAAATAGCTCTTACACTTACCAGTCACGAACCTTACGAATTCCCTGGCAAATACAAGTTTGGTAAAAAATCAGTAGAAAATTTATACAGAAGCGCACAAGCTTATACAGACAAGGCTATAGGTAAATTTATTAACGAAGCTAAGAAACAGCCTTGGTGGGATAATACGTTAATTGTTATTTTATCTGATCACGGACATCCATTACCCAAACACAAAGGATACTTTAATTCTCCTAAAAGGTTTCAAATCCCAATGGTTTGGTTAGGTGGAGCTCTTAACAAAACAGGAATTACTATCGACAATTTTAGTGCTCAAAGTGATTTAGCATATACTTTAACAGATATGTTAGGAGGAAATCCAAAGCAGTTTCAATTTGGAAAAAATATTTTTAATACCTCTGAGAATCAATATGTGCATTATGTATTTAATAAAGGTTTCGGAACCATTTCTAAAAATGGAACTTTTGTATATGATTATGTTAGCAACAAACCTGTTATACAGGAAGGGAATTATCAGCCTTTAGACTCATTAGGGAAAGCTATTAGTCAGAATGCTTATCAAGATTTTTTAGATAAATAAAGTTAATCTTTCATTAAGAAAGAAACTCTTAAAATCCATTTTATTACTTTTACCCAATGAAATGGATTTTAACGTTATTTTTACTTCCTTCCTTAGCAATTCAATCTCAGAATTTACCCAAAGGTTTTTCATACATTAAAGATGTTGCTCCAACAATACAAGGCGAATTAAGGTATTGTTATAACAACAACTTTATGGGAGTTCCTGTCAATGGATATGAAGAAAATATTCTTATAACAACAACTTCTACCGCCAAAGCTTTAAAAAAAGTCCAAGATGAACTGGCTTCTAAAAACCTAGGGTTAAAAATATTTGATGCTTATCGTCCGCAAACAGCAGTAAATCATTTTGTAAAATGGGCAAGAGTACTAAATGACACCGTAATGAAAGAACAATATTACCCTGAAGTTAACAAGCGTTATTTATTCAAACAAGGGTACATTGCTTCTAAATCAGGCCATTCAAGAGGAAGTACTGTTGACTTAACTATTGTTAATTTAAAAACTGGGGAAGAGCTAGACATGGGAAGCCCATTTGACTTTTTTGGTATATCATCTCACATCACGTATGAAAACCTAACCGATGGGCAAAAAAAGAACAGGACATTGTTACAAAAAACAATGCGAAAATACGGCTTTAGGTCTTATATAAAAGAATGGTGGCACTTTACACTACGTGGAGAGCCTTTTCCTAAAACTTATTTTGATTTTCCTGTAAAATAATTAGTTTTAACACGACATCAACATATAAAGTATAAAATCGGCATTATCTTTGTTAAGTTCTATTTTATTATGAGAAAAAACATACATTTATTTTTTATCCTTTTTTTATGTAGCATAACAACTAAGAGTTTTGCACAATTAGACGGTTCTACTGGTGGTAAAAATAAAGGAAACTCTTCATTTGGAATCATCACCGCACCGGCTAAAGAAATTAAAAAACCTAAAACGTTAGACTTTAATAATACAAATGGCTTTAAAACAGCTAATTCTGAACTTCAAAAAGAGCTTCAAAAAAAACAAGCTCAAAAAGATTTAGAAAACAAAGGAATTTTAACCCCTGAGTTACTTAGGAAAATAACTCTTCAAAAAAAAGCCGAAAAATTTAATTTAAAAATTCCTCTCATAGATAAAGATATAGGAAGTTTCCGTACAAAATCTAAAAACATCAACATAAATGCTATTGATTTTGGACAGGTAGATGGAGACATTATAACTGTTTTTAATAACGGAGTGCCTATCATTAAAAATTACTATTTAAAGCATAGTTTAAAAAAGTTTAAAATCCCTTTAGAACTTGGTTTTAATAAAATTGAAATTTTAGCAGTTGATGAAGGAAGCCTTAGACCAAATACAGGAGCCTTCACTATTTATGATGATTTTGATGAAGTAGTCATTTCTGACTTATGGCAATTAGCTAGAGGAGCTAAAGTAATAGCTCTAGTTATTAGAGAGAAAGAACAGTAATTACATCTCTTTTTCCCTTCTTAAACCTTTCTTCAACTTTTAGTAATAACTTTTTTTAAATTACTAAAAACTACTTATTTTTGTAGCTACGTTTTGCTACAAGCAAAGCAAACAAACATTTAAATAAACAACTAAAGTATATAATGAAGAAAATCACCAAAGAAACCTATATCAATTGGTATAGAGATATGCTATTTTGGAGAAAGTTTGAAAACAAGCTAGCAGCAGTTTACATTCAACAAAAAGTTAGAGGTTTTTTACACTTATATAACGGTCAAGAGGCTGTTTTAGCAGGTTCATTACATGCAATGGATTTGACTAAAGATAAAATGATTACTGCTTACCGTAATCACGTTCAACCAATCGGTATGGGTGAAGACCCCAAGCGTGTAATGGCAGAATTATATGGTAAAGCTACTGGTACATCCCATGGTATGGGAGGTTCTATGCATATTTTCTCTAAAGAATACCGTTTTTATGGTGGTCATGGAATTGTAGGTGGTCAGATTCCTTTAGGAGCTGGTCTTGCTTTTGGTGATAAATATAAAGGTAGTAATGCCGTGACTTTATGCTATTTTGGTGATGGAGCTGCACGTCAAGGTTCTTTACATGAAACCTTTAACATGGCAATGAACTGGAAATTACCTGTAGTATTTATTGTTGAAAACAATGGATATGCCATGGGAACCTCTGTTGAAAGAACAGCAAACCACACAGATATTTGGAAACTAGGTTTAGGATATGAAATGCCTTGTGGACCGGTTGATGGAATGAACCCTATCAAAGTTGCTGAAGCTGTAGATGAAGCTATTCAAAGAGCCCGTCGTGGTGATGGCCCTACTTTCTTAGAAATGAAAACATACCGATATAGAGGTCACTCTATGTCAGATGCTCAACATTATCGTACAAAAGACGAAGTTGAAGAGTATAAAAAAATAGATCCTATCACTCAAGTTTTAGAAGTCATCAAAGAAAAAGAGTATGCTTCAGAAGATGAAATCAAAACAATTGATAAAGAAGTAAAAGATTTGGTTAAAGAATGTGAGAAATTCGCAGAAGACTCTCCATATCCAAAACTAAACCAATTATATGATATGGTATATGAACAAGAAGATTATCCATTTATAAAATCTAAGTAAATTATGGCTACAATTATAAACATGCCTCGCTTAAGCGATACGATGGAAGAAGGAGTAGTAGCTTCTTGGTTAAAGAAAGTAGGTGATAAAGTTGAAGAAGGTGATATTTTAGCTGAAATTGAAACCGATAAAGCTACGATGGAATTTGAATCTTTCCACGATGGTACTTTATTACATATTGGTGTTCAAGAAGGAGAAACAGCTCCTGTAGATAGTTTATTAGCTATTATTGGTGAGGAAGGAGAAGATTTTTCAGCATTATTAAATGGAAATAGTACTCCTGAAGCGGAAGTTAAGGAAGAAGCTCCTAAAACTGAAGAAAAAACTACTACTACTACAAACTCAACGATACCTGATGGAGTAAAAGTAGTAACAATGCCTCGTTTAAGTGATACAATGACTGAAGGCACCGTTGCCTCTTGGTTAAAAAAAGTAGGAGACAATGTTGAGGAAGGTGATATTTTAGCTGAAATCGAAACTGATAAAGCTACAATGGAGTTTGAGTCTTTTAACGAAGGAACTTTATTACATATCGGTGTTCAAGAAGGTGAAAGTGCTCCTGTAGATAGTTTATTAGCTATTATTGGTGAAGCTGGTACAGATGTATCTTCATTAGTTAAGGCACACAAAGCAGGTACTTTAGGAAATGACTCTTCAGAAAAACAAGAAGAAGCTCCTAAAGCAGTTGAAGAGAACAAAACAGAAACTGTAGCTGCTCCAGTAGAAACTGTATCAAATAATAAAGGACGAATTTTTGCTTCTCCTTTAGCTAAGAAAATAGCAAAGGATAAAGGAATCAATTTAGCAGATGTTAAAGGTTCAGGAGAAAATGGTCGTATCATCAAAAAAGATGTTGAAAACTATACTCCAACGGCTAAAGTTGAAGCTCCTGTAGCCACAAGTGCAGCTACAACTCCATCAGCAGTTACAAATTTTGCAATTGCAGGAGAAGAAAACACATCTGAAGTTAAGAACTCTCAAATGCGTAAAGCAATTGCAAAAGCATTGGGTAATTCTAAGTTTTCTGCTCCCCATTTCTACTTAAATATTGAAGTAGATATGGACAACGCAATGACTTCTCGTAAAACCATTAATACTATTCCTGACACTAAAATATCATTCAACGATATGGTAGTGAAAGCATGTGCAATGGCATTGAAAAAGCACCCACAAGTAAATACTAGCTGGACAGATAGTAATACGTTATTCCATAGTCATATTCACGTAGGTGTAGCTGTTGCTGTTGATGAAGGTTTAGTAGTTCCTGTAGTAAAACATACCGATGCATTAAGCTTAACCCAAATTGGTGCTTCTGTACGTGATTTAGCTGGTAAAGCTAGAAACAAAAAAATTACTCCAGCAGAAATGCAAGGAAGTACATTTACCGTTTCTAACTTAGGAATGTTTGGTATTGAAAGCTTTACTTCAATTATTAACCAACCTAACTCTGCTATTCTATCGGTAGGTGCAATTGTACAAAAACCAGTAGTTAAAAATGGGGATATTGTAGTTGGTAACACCATGAAATTAACTTTAGCATGCGATCACAGAACAGTTGACGGTGCAATTGGTGCTCAGTTTTTACAAACGTTAAAAACCTATATTGAAAATCCTGTTACCATGTTAGCATAGTTTTTCAATAAAATTATAAATAAAAAAGCTCACCAATGGTGAGCTTTTTTTATGAAGTAAAATCTACTTTATTTGGAATTCATAATATTAATTACTTCCCTTACCAGTTTAGGAACTGAAGCTGGGCTTTGTCCAGTTACCAATCGTCCATCAACCTCTACATGTTCCTCTGACACATTTGAATAGAAGAATTTTCCTCCGTGACTTTCCACTGTTTTTCTTATTAAAAAAGGAAAGCTTTTAAAATATTCTTTATCCTTCTTTTCATGATCCTCTGGAAATCCATTTACACGCTTGTTTTTAACCACATACTCCCCATTGCTTTTCTTTAAAAAAACAATTCCAGCAGTACCATGACACACTGCACTAATAACACCTTCTTGCTTTTCATAAATATCTATAGCCAATTTTTGAATCTCTTTATTCTTAGGCACATTAAACATAGCACTTCCTCCTCCCACATAATAAATTGCTTTATAACTCGACGAATGAACTTGTGTAGGTTTTTTAGTGGTTTTTAAAGCATACATAAAGTCACTATCATACAAGTATTCTTTCTTAATTTTTTCAGATGTGTCCACATATTTTAAAGGAACTGCACCTCCTTTTGGACTAATAATATCTACATTAAATCCAGCTTCCGTAAACATTTTATAAGCCAATACTATTTCATCAAAACTATTTCCTGTTGGAATATTAGTTCCTATATAATAATCTGTATTAGAAACCACAAATAAAATTTTATTCCCTGTTTCGTTAGATACTTCTCTTGTTGCTGTTTTACTTATAATTTTCCAGTCATTAGTAAACTTTTTCAATAGGAAAAGATCAACAAACCTCCATTTACGATTAGGTATTAAAATTTCAACTTTAGCTGTAGCAATGTCATTAACCACATCAATAGAAATAATCTCTCCTATTCTACCATTAAACTCTCCTTTTCTGTCAGACGAAAAAAAACTCGTATACTCTTCGGGTGTATATCGTTTAAAACCTTCTTCACCTGTTAAGTAAAGAGTTGCTTCTTTTGAAAAAGATTCTTTTAAAGTATTAAGCTTATTATAAGAACTTCCTTCTATATAGTTATTGAGTGTTTTCTCTATCACCTCTTTATCTGAAAGAGTAAATTTTGCTTCAGGACGATCTAAACTTTCATAAAACAATCTATCATCTGATACAAAACTCTTGTCATAATTAATTACTTTTTGCTGTTTGCCTCCATAAAGACTAATTAGAAGTTCTTGCTTAATACCTTTTTTATCTTGAGAAAAACTACATAAAAAAAAGAAAGCAGAAATTAGTGTAACTATAATTTTCATTTTTAAAAGATTTAAATTTTACTTCAAACCTCTTAAAACAATCATCTTTTTTGATGACCTGTTATAATTTAGGTGTCCTGAATTATGATTCTGCACTCACTAATCTTTTAAAAATCGCTTTTGATACTGAGCTGGTGTTTGATCAACCATCTTTTTAAACGTAGCATAAAAATTTGATTTTGAAGAAAAACCTGCTTCAAAGCCTATACTTTCTAATGTAATTTTATGGTTTGTTCTTAACAATTTCTTTGCTTCTTCTATTCTATATTCATTTAAAAACATTGCAAAGCTTTTTCCTAAGTTATCATTTAAAAATTGAGATAATCTATGAGAAGACACACCTACTTTCGCAGAAACATCTGATAATTTTACAGCTGTATTCCTATATAACTCTTGCTCTTTCATTAAAACATCTAATTGTAATTTCAACAAAGCCGCTTCATCACTTTCAATCTTTTTTGCTGAATATTTCTCTGGTAAATCTCTAAAAATTGATTCTCTATTTTTTTCAGAAAGGAAAAACAATACTAAACCATAAAACACTATAGAAAAAGTAACGGTTCCCACAAAATAAAAATAAAAATAACCAACAATATATGCTAAATAAATTAGTATGTTACTGCTAAAAACACCTACTAGCCATACTTCTGAAGTTGTGTAATTTTCTTGTTTTGAAAATAGTTTTCTAAAAATATCTTTTAGTAAAAAACCTGACAGAGTTATATAAACACCCCAGACCAAATAAATAAACTTCACAAAATAAGTATTCCAAAAAAGACCACCTGTTGAATAAGGTTTTATAACACTAACTATAGTTATTATTAGAAATAATAGAAGAAAATGAAGTTTCCATTTTAAAGGAATCATCTTTGTTTTAGTTACAGATGATTTCAGGTAAAAAAATAACGAGACACCTATTAAAAAACAGGCTGATAAACCAATTTGTATGATTAACAAATTTCTTTCTTCTCTAGGGGTAAATATTGTATAAACTGACTTTCCTATTCTAACGGTTAAAAAGAAAACCAATAATCCAAACAAAAAATTAGGTATTCTTCTAACTCTTTCAATCAACAAAAAATATATACTGACCAAAAAACCGTTAAAGACACCTAAAGAACATATGAAAAATAAAACTGCATTATCTAAACTCATTTTGCTTTTTATAAAACGTAAAGATTAAAAAACAAATTTCAATGTACAAATCTTATTTAGCCTAAAGTTTCTTAATTATTAAAGGGGATTATCTTAATAAGTTAATTACTTACCTATACTTATCTTAAAGCTTTAGTCAGGTTCTGTAGTAATGAAAGTATTCAACCTAAAATAGGTGCATAAAAAAAACCTCAATCTACTAAAAGATTGAGGTTTTATAAAGAAAGGCAACGACCTACTCTCCCACCATTGGCAGTACCATCGGCGCTAATG
>NZ_QUNS01000013.1 GCF_003387615.1 Tenacibaculum gallaicum
AATTGGAATAGAATAAAACAAGAATTAATTATTAAATTTGGTAAAAGGTTTATAGAAAACTAAAAATAAGTTGACACACTTTATTGAATACTCCCCGCTGATATCACGGCACGGATCGCTGACACCACGGCATGGGTCGCTGATATCACGGCATGGGTCGCAGACACCACGGCACGGGTCGCTGACACCACGGCATGGGTCGCTGATATCACGGCATGGGTCGCTGACACCGCGGCATGGGTCGCTACTATCACGGCATGCTCCGAAGATACCGCGGCACGGGTCGCTGATATCACGGCATGGGTCGCTGACACCACGGCATGGGTCGCTGACACCACGGCATGCTCCGAAGATACCACGGCACGGGTCGCTGATATCACGGCATGCTCCGAAGACACCGCGGCACGGGTCGCTAATATCACGGCATACTCCGTTAACACTACGGTGCAGACCTTTTTATCAAAGGCAACTGCCGCAACATCATAAGAACTTCATACAGAAATAAACTGCGAACTCTCAAGAACTAATAACTAACGACTAACGACTAAAAAATTACCTATACGGAGGACCTGCAACCCAACCAACGATAGACTTACGAACTCCTTTGGTAATAGGAGTTACGCGATGCATCATAAAAGAAGGAAAAACAATGATGGTACCTTTCTCTCTAGGAGCACTTACAATTTTTTGATTCAGCATAAACTGTAAATCACCACCCTCATACTCATCAGGGTCAGATAACTGCATAGAAATACTCAGTTTTCTATCAGAAATTTCACCCGCACCAAAATCCAAATGCCAATCAAAAAAATCACCCTCAGTATAGCTAGCCAATTGCAAACAGTTATGAAACCCCAATAAATCAAACCAATAACGTTCGTTATTACACTGAATAGCCAAACCAGCCAATCGGTTATATATCCACTCGTTTTCAGCCGTATTATCAATAAACATCACATCACTTTTTCTAAGCTCATCATCATAAGTGTCCGCTCCGCTAAGCGTAGCCTTAATTTTTTGATTCTCATTCCATAAATTCAAAATTCTATCAGTTTCATGCGGAAGAAATAAACCGTTGTAGTGTACAAATTCAGCAAAATTATGTTTTAACGGAAGACCAAAAGGATAGTTTATTGCCATGATATAAGAGTAGTTATAAGTTGAAAGAAAATTTCTTAATCTTTACAACACGTAAGTTTTAAAATTCAGTTAGTATTTAGAAAGCAAAATATAAAAAACAAACAAGAAGGAGTAAAAAACAGTCGTAAAAGCAAGAAAATAAATCAAGAGTGTCAAACCAGTTGATGCCTTTAGAGGCAAAAATATTGGAAACTGTCAGTTCGAGTGATTTTGAGGTACGAAAAATAATATCGAGAACTAATTTAAACGCTATAACTCTTTTTCTCGATACAAATTTTATTCATTTCAATCGTAAAATTCACTCGAATTGACAAAAATTTATCAAAAAGTACAATGTATCATATATAAAATAATACGCTAAACAAATACCAAACACATACTATACACACAAAGTAGTTGAAAGTGAAAAGTAACCTGTAACAGGTTTAGAATTTTGTTAGTAAAGAAACGGTAAAAATTACACAACAATAAGCAGAGAACTCAAAACAGAGAACTAAAAATAATTGTATTTTTACCTCAACAATTCAATACTATGATTTCACAAGAACAATTTAATAAAGAGTTAGATTTAATTATAACCAACGCTATTAGAGAAGATATAGGAGATGGCGATCATACCTCATTATCATGCATACCTGCCGATGCAACAGGAAAAGCTAAATTATTAGTAAAAGACGAAGGAGTAATTGCAGGGGTAGCGTTTGCTAAAATGGTGTTTAACTATGTGGATGCCGATTTAAAAGTTGAAACGTTGATTAATGATGGATCACCCGTAAAGTACGGAGATATTGTTTTTTATGTGTCAGGAAAATCACAGTCTATTTTAATGGCAGAACGTTTGGTGCTAAACGCAATGCAACGTATGAGTGCTATTGCAACCAAAACTAAGTTTTTTGCCAATTTGTTAGAAGGAACTAAAACCAAGGTGTTAGATACTCGTAAAACCACACCAGGAATCCGTGCTTTAGAAAAATGGGCGGTAAAAATAGGAGGCGGAGAAAACCACCGATTTGCTTTATATGATATGGTAATGATTAAAGATAATCACATCGATTTTGCAGGCGGAATTACACAAGCTATTACCAAAACCAAAAAGTACCTAGCAGAAAAAGGATTGGATATTAAAATAATTGTGGAGGCACGTAGCCTAGAAGAAATTGAAGAGATTTTACAAAACGAAGGTGTGTACAGAATTTTGATAGACAACTTTAACTATGAAGATACCCGTAAGGCAGTAGACATGATAGGAGATACATGTTTAACAGAATCTTCTGGTGGAATCAACGAAAAGACCATTAGAGAATATGCAGAATGTGGGGTTGATTTTATTTCGTCTGGAGCCTTAACACATTCAGTATATAATATGGATTTAAGCTTAAAAGCTGTTGATTAATTAAGAATCGTCATTACGAGTGAAACGAAGTAATCTTAACAGGTAATTACGTTCACTTTATTTGAATAATAAAGACCAAAACTCATGAAAAAACAACTATTACTCATAGCAACGCTAGTAGTAGCTATGTCGTGTAAAACAGAGCAAACTAAAAAAGAAACCACTTCAAACATGGTAGAAAATCCATTATTAGTAAAAAGTTCTTTAGACTTTGGAGCACCAGATTTTACTAAAATAAAGAACGAACACTTTATGCCTGCAATTTTAAAAGGTATGGAAGTTCAAAATGAAGAGATTGCTAAAATTATAGCAAATACGGAAGCACCAACATTTGAAAACACCATTATAGCTTTTGAAGAAAGTAGTAAAACGTTAGATAATGTTGAGGCGGTTTTTTACGCTTTAGCAGGAGCACATACGAACGATACGATTAAAGACAATCAAAAAGAATTAGCTCCAAAGTTTTCTAAACACAACGATGAAATTTTATTAAACACCAAGTTGTTTGAAAAAATAAAATTTATATATTTTAATTTAGAATCTTTAGGTTTAGATGCAGAAGATGAACACTTGGTAAAAGAGTATTATAAAAAATTTGTAAAAGCAGGCGCTGACCTATCGGAAGAAAAGAAGAACGAGTTAAAAGAAATCAATGCAGAATTAGCAAGTTTATCTAACGACTTCGGAAAAAAGTTATTAGATGCGAGTAAAAAAGGAGGTTTAACGGTTACGGATAAAGAACAGTTAAAAGGACTTTCAGAAGAAACAATTAAAGGTTTAGAGAAAGACGGTAAGTACGAAATCCAACTGATTAACACTACACAACAACCTTTATTACAAACTTTAGAGAATAGAGAAGTTCGTAAAGAATTGTTTGAAAAATCAATTCACAGAACTGATGCGGGTGAGTACGATACAAGCGATTTAGTAAAGAAAATGGCTTCGTTACGTGCTAAGAAAGCACAGATTTTAGGTTTTGACAATTTTGCTAGTTGGAGCTTACAAGGAACAATGGCTTCTACACCAGATAAAGTTTTTGAAATGTTCAACGGATTAATTCCAGGGTCGTTAGCAAAAGTAGCTGCTGAAACGAAAGAAATTCAAGCAGAAATCAATAAAGAAGGAAACGATTTTACTTTAGCTCCATACGATTGGAACCATTTTGCTGAAAAAGTACGTAAGTCTAAGTACAACTTAAATGAAGATGAGGTAAAACCATACTTTGAGTTAACCAACGTATTAGAAAAAGGGGTGTTTTATGCTGCTACAAAATTATACGGAATCACCTTTAAAAAGCGTACAGATATTCCAACATATCACCCAGATGTGGTAGTGTATGAAATCTTTGAAGAAGATGGTAGTAAGTTAGGATTGTTCTACGGAGACTTTTTTGCAAGAGATAGTAAAAGAGGAGGAGCTTGGATGAGTGCTTTTGTAAAGCAATCTAAATTAAGAGGACAAAAGCCAGTAATCTACAACGTTTGTAACTACCCTAAACCAGCAGAAGGAGAACCAGCATTAATCAGTTTTGATAATGTAGAAACTACCTTTCATGAGTTCGGACATGCGTTACACGGTTTATTCGGAAATCAAAAATATGCATCAATTTCAGGAACAAGTACCGCAAGAGATTTTGTAGAGTTTCCATCACAGTTTAACGAAAACTGGGCAACACATCCAGAGGTATTAAACAACTATGCATTGCATTATAAAACAGGAGAAGTAATTCCTGATGCGTTATTACAAAAAATTAAAGATGCAGGAACGTTCAATCAAGGATATTCAATTATTGAAAACTTAGCATCTTCTAATTTAGATATGCAATGGCACACTATTTCAGTAGATACTACTATTGAAGATGTAGCTAAATTTGAAGAAGAGGCATTGGTTAAAATGAAGTTAAAGATTGATGAGGTCCCACCAAGATACCGTTCAACATATTTCGCACATATTTTTAGTGGAGGATATGGAGCAGGATATTACTCGTATTTATGGACAGAAATGTTAAGTCACGATGCGTACGATTGGTTTAAAAACAACGGATTGTTAACTAGAGAAAACGGTCAGAAGTTTAGAGAACAAATCTTATCGAAAGGAAACACGATGGATTATGCAGAAATGTATAAAGTTTTTGCAGGAAGAGATCCACAAGCGGAACCAATGCTAAAAGCGAGAGGATTAAAATAAAAAATAAAATATGAAAATAGAAAAATTAGAGTTTATTGAAAAAATAAAGTTAGAGGGTTATAAAAAAAAGATAACAAATACAATAGTAAATTGGGGAGGAGGGAGTTTTATATTCTTTTTAATAGTGTCTTTTATTCCTGTGGGAATGATTCCTAGTAAAAGAAGATCAACTATATCTAATCCAGATATGAGTATTTTTGAATCAATGGGAGTATTTCCAACAATTTTAATGCTATTAATTATTTCTGGATTAATAACCATTTACTTATTTTATTCTTACAAGTATATTAAAGTATCTAAAGACCTTTTAGATTTAAAAAAGGTAACATTAGATGTTACAATAACAAATGTTATATATAAAAAAGGTCAAGGGCCAAAAGAGGTTGAAGTATATTTTAAACCACCATATAATTCGGTTAACAGAGTTATGTTTATAGGAGAGGATAGTTTGCCTACATTATACAGAAATCAAGAAGTTGAATTAGTGTTAACAACTAATGCGTACTATCCTTTGAAAGTAAAATCAAAAGATGTTGTTAAAGACCTTTTAAAATCACTTGAAGTATTAAATCAATACAAAGTTTAAATAAATAGGATTTATTTTGAATAGTTATTTAGACAACGAAACGTTTACAAAAGTTGATTTTACAGTAACAAAAATCAACAAAGGAGAATATGACAGCTGTACGTTCGAGAATTGCAATTTCGAGAACGTACATGCTTCAAATATTGAATTTTTAGAGTGTGAGTTTATCAACTGTAATTTTAGCAATACAGTGGTAAACCACACTTTTTTTAAAGATTGCACTTTTGAAAATTGTAAAATGGTTGGGGTAAAGTTTAATGAATGCAACAACTTTTTACTAGAAATGAGCTTTCATAACTGCCAGCTAAACTTATCTTCTTTTTACCAATTAAAAATTCCTACTACAAAATTTATAAGTTGTAATTTGCAAGAAGTAGATTTTGTTGAAGCTGACCTAAGTAGAGGTCTCTTTAAAGATTGTGATTTAAAAGGAGCAATTTTTGATCAGACGAATTTAGAAAAAGCAGATTTTACAACTGCTACTAATTTTGCGATTGATCCTGAAAGCAATAAAATTAAAAGAGCGAAATTCTCAAATGAAAACATTGTAGGATTGTTGTATACATATGATATTGTAGTGGAGTAATGTGGTTGGGGGTATTGGAGTAACAAAGAAGCAAAGTTGAAAAAAGGCAAAGTTGCTAGGGGTATGAAACAAAGTAACAAAGTTTTTAAGAAGCTGAGAGGTGAAGTTAGAAAGTGGCAGAGATGCAAAGCTAAAGAAGAAGCAAAGCTTCTAAGAGTTATAGAAACAAAGTGGTAAAGTGAAAAAGAAAAGTATAAAATGAAAGAGAAAACACGTATAAAAACGTTTAGAGATTTGTTAGTTTGGCAAAAATCGATGGGTTTTGTAACTGAGGTTTATAAAGTATCTAATAATTTTCCTAGAGAAGAAACTTTTGGACTAACTTCACAAATAAGGAGAAGTGCAGTTTCAGTACCAAGTAATATTTCTGAAGGATTTGGAAGACAAAGTTTAGGAGATTATATTCGTTTTTTAAAGATTGGAATAGCCTCGTTGTTTGAATTACAAACGCAGCTTGAAATTTCTTCAAACTTAGAGTATATTTCAAAAGAATCTTTTGACAGACTTTATGAAGAATCAAGAGAAATAGAAAGAATGCTGTCAAGTTTAATAAGAAAGCTCAAAGAAAAACGATAAAAACTATGCAACTTTGATACAGCAACACTATTCAACTTTGAAACTAAAAAGACTTAGCATCTTTGAACCTTAGCAACCAATAGCACTTTGCAACCAAAAAGACTTTGTAACTTAGAGTCTCTGAAACTAGAAACACTTTGCAACAAAAAAGAAAATGACTAAACACATAGAAGAAAGCCTTGAGAAAATTCCAGTAATAAACTGGCTCGTAGCCTTTGGAAAGAAAATTAAAATTCCAGGGTTAGAAGGAATGTCTTTATATGATGTACTCGAAATGTATGTTATCGGTATTGTAAAAGGAGCATTAACAACAAGGGCAGGAGGTATTGCTTTTAGCTTCTTTATGGCAATCTTTCCATTCTTATTATTCATTTTAACGCTGATTCCATATATCCCAATTGATGGATTTCAAGATGGTTTACTATCGTTAATGCAAGAAGCACTGCCACCAAAAACCTTTGAAGCAGTAGATTTTGTGATCAAAGATATTATTAACAATCAATATGGAGGATTGTTGTCATTTGGTTTTTTAGCTTCTATCTTTTTAATGACCAATGGTGTAAATGCCATATTTGGCGGATTTGAATATTCCTATCACGTAACCGAAGTAAGAAGTGTTTTAAGAGCCTATTTCGTTTCTTTAGGAGTGTCATTATTGATGTCTTTTTTCTTAATTGTTACCGTAACGCTAATTATTTTTTATCAAATAGCGCTAACAAGAATTCACAAAATTGGATGGTTAAACACAGGAGATTTAGATTTGTTTTACTACGGAAGAGGTTTCTTGTTTCTTGTGATGATTTTTACCATTGTATCCTTACTCTTTAGATACGGAACCAAACAAGGAAAAGAAGTAAAATTCTTTTCACCAGGAGCCATTTTAACTACAGTAGTATCTATGTTTACCTTTTACTTATTTGGAATTTATGTAGTTAAGTTTGCTCAATACAACCAATTATACGGGTCAATAGGTACTTTATTGGTTTTAATGCTATTCGTTTGGCTAAATGCAATTATTTTACTCTTAGGATTCGAGCTAAACGCTACAATTTACCGTTTAAAACGCAAAAATAAAGCGAGAGCTAAATAACATTTTTCTTCATATTTTTTCGGATATTTGCAGGCTAAAATGCAAATCAAATTACGAATTAACAATTAATTCATAATTATAAATATACTTTAGTGCTTAGTGCAACTAACGACTAAGAGCTAATGACTAAAAACCAATAAAATGAAACCAGGAATCCCAAAAGGAACAAGAGATTTTTCATCAACGGAAGTAGCAAAAAGAAACTATATTTTTAACACGATTAAACAGTCGTTTGAAAATTTTGGATTTCAACCTATTGAAACGCCAAGTTTTGAAAACTCTTCTACACTAATGGGAAAATATGGAGAAGAAGGGGATAGATTGATTTTTAAAATCTTGAATTCTGGTGATTATTTAAAGAAAGTAGATGAAAACTTATTGGCAGATAAAGACAGTCAAAAAGTTACGTTGAAAATTTCTGAAAAAGCATTGCGTTACGACTTAACAGTTCCGTTTGCACGATACGTAGTACAACACCAAAACGAAATAACATTTCCATTTAAACGTTACCAAATTCAACCAGTTTGGAGAGCAGATAGACCTCAAAAAGGACGTTTCCGTGAGTTTTATCAATGTGATGCCGATGTGGTAGGAAGTACTTCGTTATGGCAGGAAGTTGAGTTTGTACAATTATATGATACTGTTTTTAGTAAGTTAGGATTAAAAGGTACGACTATCAAAATCAACAACCGAAAAATCTTATCTGGAATTGCTGAGGTAATTGGAGCATCAGACAAATTGATTGATTTTACAGTTGCTTTAGATAAGTTAGATAAAGTAGGAAAAGATGGTGTGGTTAAGGAGATGTTGGAGAAAGGAATTTCTGCCGAAGCGATAGAAAAAGTTGATCCGTTATTTAATTTTTCAGGAAGTAATCAAGACAAGTTAGCTTCTTTAGAGGCAATGTTACAGGGTTCAGAAGAAGGACTACAAGGAGTAGCTGATTTAAGAACCGTAGTTGATAGTGTTGAAAGTATCGGATTAGATTCAGCAACTTTAGAACTAGATGTAACTTTAGCACGTGGTTTAAACTACTACACAGGAGCTATTTATGAAGTAGGAGCACCTAAAGGTGTAAAAATGGGTTCTATTGGAGGTGGAGGTCGTTATGACGACTTGACAGGAATCTTCGGTTTAAAGGATGTTTCGGGAGTAGGAATTTCTTTTGGATTGGACAGAATTTACTTGGTAATGGAGGAATTAGAACTGTTTGAGGCAGTAGAATTACCAAAACCAGAAGTATTGTTCTTAAATTTTGAAGAAAACGAAAGTTTAGATAAAATAAAAGCCATCAAAGCATTAAGACAAAATAATATAAAGTCAGAAATGTATCCAGATGTGGCAAGCAGTAACAATCAGCAAAAAAAGCAATGGAAGTATGCTACAAATAGAGAAATAGAGTTTGTAGTAACTACCGTTGAAAATGGTACGCTTGTTGTTAAAAATATGTTGACAGGAGAGCAAACTACTTGTTCTTTAGATGAATTGATAAATAAAGTGCAGTAAATTACCAACAATATTGTAAATTTGCGCCCTACTAATTTTAGATAGAAATGTTTGAAGTGAAGAACAACAAAATGAATGACGATAGCATAGATGAAATAGGAGAGAACCACATTGGTACGTCGGCGAAGACGCCTTTACGTCCAGATGCTTTCGATATTTCTGACAAGGAAAAAATTGATAAAATTCAAGAGAGCGTTAAAGAAATTCTTGAAACCTTAGGAATGGATTTAACTGACGATAGCATGCAAGGTACTCCTAAAAGAGTAGCAAAAGCTTTCGTAAATGAGTTGTTTATGGGATTAAATCCAGAAAACAAACCAGAAGCATCAACATTTGACAATACATATAAGTATGGTGAAATGTTAGTTGAAAAAAACATTATTGTATATTCAACATGTGAGCATCACTTATTACCAATCATTGGTAGAGCACACGTTGCGTATATTTCAAATGGTAAAGTAATCGGTTTATCTAAGATGAATCGTATTGTAGAGTATTATGCTAAGCGTCCGCAAGTACAAGAGCGTTTAACAATGCAAGTTGTACAAGCAATGCAAGAAGCTTTAGGTACTCAAGATGTAGCTTGTGTTATTGATGCAAAACACTTGTGTGTAAATTCACGTGGTATTAAAGATATTGAAAGTAGTACGGTAACTGCTGAGTTTGGTGGAGCGTTTAAAAACAAAGAAACCAAACGTGAGTTTTTAGATTACATAAAATTAAACACTGATTTTCACTAGAAAATAAGTTGTAAATAAAAATTAAAGCTCATTCGAAAGAATGAGCTTTTTAAGTTATTAAGCAAAAGAAAATGAGTGTTTTATCTGTTGTTAAATAATTTGGCACTACATTTGTATTACAATAAATGTTACAGACACTTAAGTAAGTAACATATTAATTTTTTATAATGAATAAAGGTATAGTAAAATTCTTCAACGAATCAAAAGGATTTGGATTTATTACAGAAGAAGGATCAAACAAAGAACATTTTGTACATGTTTCAGGATTAATCGACGAAGTTCGTGAAAACGACGAGGTTGAATTCGATTTACAAGATGGAAAAAAAGGATTAAACGCAGTAAACGTACGAGTATTATAATATATATAGTTATTACTAGTTAATTTTTTAATGAGTAAAGCCTATCAAGATTGATAGGCTTTCTTATTTTTTGTATTTAAAAATAATTTAATAAAATGAAAAACGGTAACCATAAAAAAGATATTACCATAGGAGCAAAAGTTGAAGTAGTACAGAAACACCATCAAAGAACCGGTGAATTAACAAATGGTGTAGTAAGTAAAATTTTAACTAAATCAGCAACCCATCCTCACGGAATTAAAGTACAATTAGACTCTGGAATTGTAGGCAGAGTAAAAAAAGTTTTATAAATAGCTATTACGTTATTTTTAATAAGGATAAATTATTAGCGGAAAATAAAATGTAAACTAAAAGTGTTTGCTCCTGTTATTGTACAGGGATTTTAATTTCGTATAGTTTTCTGCTACGGTTATTTAATTTATTTTCTCGTAACCAAGAATTATGTAATTTAAGTTCCTTGTAAGTAGTTCCGAACTTTTTAGCAAATAAAGCAATGTTACTAATGGCAGTATCTACTTTTACTGTATATGTTTCAGGGAGTGTATACAAATCTTCTTGGTCGAAAACAAAACCATACTCTTTAGGATTAGAAATAATTTCTTTTAAAGCTAAGACTCTAAAAACATAACGTTCAGTCTCATCAGGTAATAAGGCATCATAGTAGCTAGTTACCCCTTGAGCATCTAATCTTTTAGAAACTCCATAGTTACCAGCGTTATAAGCTGCTGCTGCAAGTGTCCAAGAGCCAAAACGTTCTTTTGATTTTTTCAAGTATTCAGCAGCTACTTTGGTAGATTTTTCTATATGATAACGCTCATCAACGTTGCTGTTAATTTCTAATCCATATTCTCTACCTGTTTGCTTCATAAAATGCCACATTCCTGCTGCTCCTACATGTGATGTTTCATCAATAAATCCGCTTTCAGCCAATGCTAAAAATTTAAAATCATCAGGTAACCCGTATTTTTCTAACAAAGGTTCTAAAATAGGAAAGTACTTATTAGCACGTTTTATAAGCAATAATCCGTTAGACTGCCAATAAGTGTTTACCAACAGTTCACGATCCATTCGTTCTCTAATGTCAGGTTTTTCAATAGGAACTCGTTCACCTGCCAAATTTAAATCGTTAGGTAACTTTAAAGCTTTAACCTCGTAGCTTTCAGCTACATTTTTAATGGTTGGTTCGTTTGATTTACTTATAGTATTGGTAAATAAAATTCCAAGAAATACTATAGTTAAGATAGATAAGAAGCGGATTGATTTGTTCATTTTTCTTTTAGTTTTGTTTAAGTTGTGTACTGGTTTTAATCTATCAAAAAACATTCCTTTTTTAATATTTTAGAAATAGTTTTTGCCTTGTTCAGTATCATTACATGTGTACCATTTTCAACTTCAATTGCGTTTTTAATATATTTTATAGGAAAAACTTCATCTTTTTTTCCGTGAATGTGTATTATATCAGGAATTGATTTTTCTTGTTTCCAATGTAATACGTTATATATAGCCCATTGCAAATACTCTTTGTCTCTTACTGATAGATATATTTTATATAACTCAGCTCGTTTTTTTAAATAATCATTAAAAAAATAATGTTCGTAACTTTCAATGTTTGAAATAACTTTTGAAGGGAAAAGTTTATAGGCTTTTGTTATTTGTGCTAATTTAAAACGTTTTGGAAACTCTTTATTGTTTTTAACACTTGATATGATAATTACTTTTTTGCAATTAATAATTTTACTCATTTCTTGCACTATAATACCGCCAAAAGAAACTCCAATTAATATAGGGTTTCTATGTTGAATTTTAGTACATAATCTTTGTGCATAATCTTGAATGCTTTCATCGATAGATGTTGGTAGCATCCAATCTAAAAAGTGGAGTTCAAAATGTTCCTCTGGTAAAGATATATGCTCAAATATTTTGATATTGGCAGCTAAACCAGGAACAAAATACAAGTGAGTTTTTGGCATTATTCAATAAACTTTTTGTCTAGTAAAATACCATCAATATATTCATGTACATCAATAAGTTCATCAGGAATATCTTTCCATAAACGAATTAAGATTTGTTTTCCGTTATGAACAATATAAGTGCTAGATAAATCTGGGATTTTAGGATTGTTATATGCGTCTTTAAAGCTTTTAAAATCTTTTTTATTAAGTTTATCAGTAAGCTCTTTAAGTTGTTTTTCTGAAAGAGTAAATTCACGAATTCCTTTTTCTAATACATATTTAACTCCGTTATAAACTACATTTCCTTCTTTATCAATGGAAACTGTATACACTGGGCAATCGCCAAAACATTGTGTTTTGATAATTCTTAAAAGATTATTTTTTTCTTCGGAAATAATGTCAGTCAAATTCTCTTCTGAGTTACTATTAACTGATCTAAACTCTCCGCTTTCTTGTAGTTTATTAATCCAAAACTCGCGTTTCCCTTCTGGGACTTCAACAATAGCTATTTTTGAAGCATCAGTTTCATAAGCCATTTTACTCCAAGTTAAGCCGCTATTTTTTATAAGTGATTTTACATCATCGATACTTTTAGCATTTTTAAGAACAACAATTAACTCATTTTGAGGAGTTACAGGTTTTGCAACTTCTTCTTCCTCTTCAATGATTGTTTCTTTTTCTATTGGTTCTGTTACTTTGGTTTCAGAATTTTTTTTAGGAATACCACAAGAGATTCCTAAGGCTAAAAAAGAGTATAATAGGTATTTCATAAGTGAGTTTTTTGTATGTGAAAAGTTTATTTTGACTATAAAAATAACTATTATTTATCTTCAAAAATATTTAAATGGAATATTTTATCTATAACCCAAAAAGGCACCCATATAAATAACATAAAACTATTTAGGATAATTTTATAAAGAGGATTATCGTATCTAGAGGAAAGAAACAATAGTAAATATTTTCTTAAGTTAGTATTTTCATAGTAAGCAAAAAAATATTTAAGGTTTTTAGGTTTGATACTTCTTATAATTTCTATTCTGTCTTTGATTAAAACATACAAGAAAAATAAGCTGCCCAATAAGTATATTACATAGGATATAAGAATACTTTTGTAAAGACATTAAGCAATAACTTCTGCATCCACAAAATCAAAACGAACTAAACCGTCTTCATCAATTTTTGCTAACGTAACTGTGTGTAGTGTATTTACTAATTCAGGATTCCAAGGAGCCTTAACTTTTACATAGTTTTCGGTAAACCCATGTATGTATCCTTCTTTGTTTTCACTTTCAAATAATACGGTTAATGTATTCCCTAATTGACTTTCATAAAAAGCTCTACGTTTTTTAACAGATAATCCGCGTAGCATTTTACTACGTTTTGCACGTGTTTTCTTAGGAATAACACCATCCATTTCAACAGCTTCTGTATTAGGTCTTTCAGAGTATGTGAAAACGTGTAAGTATGAAATGTCTAAGTTAGTTAAGTAATTGTAGGTTTCTAAGAATAACTCATCCGTTTCACCAGGGAACCCAACAATAACATCTACACCAACACAGGCATTAGGCATTACTTCTTTAATCTTGGTAACTCTATCGGTGTACACTTTTCGTAAGTAACGACGTTTCATTTTTTTTAATAATTCATCACTACCAGATTGTAGAGGAATATGAAAATGAGGCACAAAAGTGTTTGAGTTGGAAACAAAATCAATGGTTTCATCTTTTAATAAGTTTGGTTCAATAGATGAAATTCGCAAACGATTAATTCCTTCAACTTTATTAAGCGCTTGTACCAATTCTAAAAAGGTATGTTCGTGTTTTTTGTTTCCAAATTCACCTTTTCCGTAATCACCAATATTTACTCCGGTTAATACAATTTCTTTAATCCCTTTTTCTGAAATTTCTTTGGCGTTTTTTAATACGTTTTCTAACGTATCACTTCGTGAAATTCCACGAGCTAGTGGTATCGTACAGTAAGTACATTTGTAGTCACAACCATCTTGCACTTTTAAAAAAGCACGAGTACGGTCTCCAATAGAATAGGAACCTACATAAAAATCGGCATCTTCAATCTCACAAGAATGTACTTCACCAATATCATTTTTGGTTAAGTCGTTAATGTAGCTAGTTACATTAAACTTTTCAGTAGCTCCTAATACTAAATCTACACCATCAACAGCAGCTAATTCTTCAGGCTTTAATTGCGCATAACATCCTACACCAATAACAAAAGCTTCTTCATTTTTCTTTAGGGCAGATTTTACAATGCTTTTAAAACGTTTGTCAGCATTGTCTGTTACAGAACAAGTATTAATCACATATATATCTGCTTTCTCTTCAAACTCAACACGCTCAAAGCCTTCATTAACAAAGTTTCTGGCAATGGTTGAGGTTTCTGAAAAATTTAATTTACAACCTAAGGTGTAAAAAGCTACTTTCTTATCTACATTCATATTTTCTCTGTCCTAAATAAAAAACAAAAGCCTTGTACAAGTCTTTAATTTTTTAGAAGTTCGTATAGTTTATTTAATCTACTACTGCTTAAAGCAGTTTTGGGTTTGCAAAAGTACGATAATATTCATGATTTTTGAAACGAAAAGATTACTTATTCGAAAGCTTCAAGTTGTTGATATAGAGTGTTTTTATGAGTTAGAAAGCAATCCGAAAGTATTGCAATATGCTACAGGGGAACCTAAAGATTTAGAAGAAAGTAAAAAGGATTTGAAACAACTTATAGCGCGATATGAAAATAAAGAAAACGATTTTTGGATTTATGCTGTAGAGCGTAAATCAGACAAAGAATTTATAGGTACCCTTGCATTGACTAAAGATGAAGAAGGAAATGATGAAATAGGGTATCGATTTATAGAGCGATATTGGGGACATGGTTTTGCAACAGAACTTTGCGAAGGATTGATACAGTATTGTAAATCGATTGGGATAAAGAAACTTATAGGATGCGTGGTAGATGAAAATGTGGCTTCCGCTAAAATATTAGAACGATTCAACTTTGTTGAGATAGAGAAATTTGTAAGTGATGATATTGGCTTACCCGAAACTAAATATGAACTAAATTTATGATAGAAGATAACTTAAAACTGCCATACTATGCGGTAATTTTCACCACAATAATTACAACTAATACTGAAGGTTATTATGAAATGGCTGAAAAAATGGAGAATCTAGCTAAAAAACAAGAAGGTTATCTTGGAATTGAATCAGCTAGAAGTGATGTTGGAATTACGGTTTCGTATTGGGAAAGTTTGGAAGCTATTACAAAATGGAAGAATAATATAGAGCATATAGAAGCGAGGGAGCTAGGGAGA
Source organism: Tenacibaculum gallaicum (assembly GCF_003387615.1). Lineage (GTDB taxonomy): Bacteria > Bacteroidota > Bacteroidia > Flavobacteriales > Flavobacteriaceae > Polaribacter > Polaribacter gallaicus. The sequence goes on from NZ_QUNS01000013.1 coordinate 15,444, forward strand.
GAAAAATGGTATCAAAAATACCAACTTCGTATTTGTAAAGTAGAGCGAGAATATGGATTTGAACAATAATTAGTATGTACGCAACGATTTCTAATTTTTTAAAGAGATATTTTAAACAAAGTACTATTTTTAAATACGGTTTCAATATTTCTCCCATGTATAAAAGATCTACAGGAAAAATAAATTATGTTTCTGAAGATTTATTGAAAGCACAAGTAAAAATTCCTATTACTTACAGAAACAAGAACTATGTAGGATCTATTTTTGGTGGTAGTTTGTTTTCGGCAACCGACCCCGTTTTTATGATTCAGTTGATTAATATTTTAGGAGATAAATATGTGGTTTGGGATAAAGAAGCGATTATGAAATTTAAAAGACCTGCTAAACAAGATGCTTATGTAGATTTTGTTTTTTCTGAAGAAGAAATAGAACAAATAAAAAAGCAGACGGAAGAAGAGCAAGAAATTAATTTAATTAAAGATATTAAAATAACGAACAAAGACAAGTCTGTTGTTTTTGCTGAAGTATCTAAAACTATTTACATTGCAGATAAAATCTATTATAAAAATAAACGTAAGAAGAAATAGCATTGTTGCACTCATTACTTTGTTGTTTCTTTTTTCTTGTGCTAAAAAGGAATCTCAGTATACAAATAATCAGGTTTTTAGATATAATGAGCACTCGAACATTACTTCTTTAGATCCCGCCTTTGCAAAAGATCAACGAAATATTTGGGCTGTAAATCAGCTGTATAATGGATTGGTAGCCTTAGATGATAGTTTGCAAGTACAACCGGCTATAGCTAAAAATTGGATAATTTCAGAAGATGGAAAAACCTATCAGTTTGAGTTAAGAAAGGATGTGCAGTTTCACAAGCACGAGTTGTTTGGAAAAGACTCTACAAGAAATGTAAAAGCAAAAGACTTTGAATATTCTTTTAATAGATTACTAGATAAGAATGTGGCGTCTCCAGGAGGTTGGGTATTACAAAATGTGGAAAGCTTTCATGCCAAAAACGATTCGGTTTTTACTATCAATTTAGAACAACCATTTCCTCCTTTTTTAGGCTTACTGGCTATGAAATATTGTTCTGTAGTTCCAAAAGAAGCTGTTGATTATTTTGGAAATGAGTTTAGAGCAAACCCGATTGGAACAGGTCCTTTTCATTTTAAACTGTGGGTAGAAAATACAAAATTGGTATTGAGAAAAAATCCATTATATTTTGAAAAAGATAAAAATGGAAAACAACTCCCGTATTTAGAAGCAGTAGCTGTTACTTTTTTACCAGATAAGCAAAGTGAGTTTTTACAGTTTATTCAAGGAAATATCGATTTTATGAAAAGTTTAGATGCTTCATATAAAGATGATATTCTAAACACAGATGGAACCTTAAAAGAGAAATATGTTTCTAAAATCAATATGCAAACAGGAGCGTATTTAAACACAGAATATTTAGGAATTTATTTAGATGTAGAAGAAGATCACCCTACAAAATCAAAATTGATACGACAAGCTATAAATTATGGTTTTGATAGAGAGAAGATGATTAAGTTTTTGAGAAACGGAATCGGGAGTCCTGCTACAAGTGGATTCATCCCGAAAGGATTGCCCTCATTCAATAATCAACAAGGATATTTATACAAACCTGAAGAAGCAAAGAAGTTAGTAGCACAATACAAAAGAGAAACAGGAAATACAAATCCACAAATAGCAATTACAACGAATAGCAACTACTTAGATTTGTGTGAATTTATTCAACGTGAATTACAAAAAATAGGGATAGATGCTAAAGTTGATGTGATTCCGCCTTCAACATTACGCCAAGGAAAAGCTAATGGGAAATTGCCTATTTTTAGAGCAAGTTGGATCGCAGATTATCCTGATGCTGAAAATTATATGTCACTTTTTTACAGTAAAAACTTTACGCCTAACGGACCCAATTATACGCATTTTAAAAATGAACTTTTTGATACTTTGTACGAGCAATCCATCAAAGAAGTGGATGTAAAAAAACGTTACAGGTTATACCAAAAAATGGATAGTATTATTATTGCAGAAGCGCCAATTGTACCACTGTATTATGATGAGGTAATTCGTTTTACGCAGAAAAATGTTATAGGTTTAGGAATTAATCCAATTGATATGTTAGATCTAAAAAGAGTAATAAAAGATAAAAAGAACAGTCGTTATTAATGTTAAAAATGATACTATCTTTCTATTTAAATAATGCTTAAAAAGGTATTGTTTTTGTTTCTTATTTATTGATTATTAGTTGTTTATGGTTTATTTTTCTGTGTTGGTTCCTTAATATTACTCGTTTATAGAATTTTATGAGTCTTAATGTGTTAGTTTTAAGAACTTTGGTATACAGGCAGTTAGGAGAGCAACCACTCTTTTTTGTCTAGGCGAAATCCGAAAAGCCTTTAGTAAACAGAGTAGGAAATAAAAACTAATTATTATGGGATTTTATGGTAAACAACCGGTGAACCCGGAAAAATGTACAGCTACTTATATTTGGACTGGACTTGATACTCCTGGTTTTTTTAGCGTATACGTTGAAGGAGATGCACAAAATTATTCATATGGATTTGATTTAGTTCGTGATTCTCACTTTGTAGGTGGATTAAAAGTTGATTCTATGGGGTGGACAGGACCTTTAGGAAAGGGAACTACTCCCTACAAAGATTCAGGAAGCTTTCAAGGAGTGTATAGAAGTGAAATTATTATCTCAGGATCTAATGGTAATTTTAAAATACCAGTAAAAGAAATTCCTTACGACAAAGTAGAAGAATATATTAAGTCTAAGGAAATGGAAAAAGTATAAGGACTCATAGCTAGCCAAACTTTATAATAACAGATGAAGCTATTTAATTGTTATAATTAATTTCATCTGTTATTTTTTTAACAAAAAGGTTAGGTATTACTTTTCGCTTCGTTCCAGTAATAGCTATCAGGATATATACGTTTCCCAAAAATAGCTGTTCCAACTCGTACAATAGTAGCGCCTTCTTCGATAGCAATTTCTAAATCACCACTCATTCCCATAGAGAGTTCTTCCATCACTACATTAGAAATTTGTAGTGCTTTAACTTCCTCCTGAAGTTGTTTTAAAAGGCGAAAACATTTTCGAACTTCATCCGACTCTGAGCTTAACAAGCCAATAGTCATTAGCCCTTTTATATGGATGTTTTTAAACTTTGAAACCTCCTTTACTAGTTTAATGGTTTCTTCTGGTTTAGCCCCAAACTTACTTTCTTCAAAAGAGGTATTTACTTGTATGTAGACATCAATTTCTTTTTCTTCAAAAGTTAAACGTTGATGTAATTTTTGAGCAACTGATAAACGATCGATAGATTCAATACAGCTAGCCCATTTTATAACTTCTTTAATTTTGTTACTCTGTAAATGACCTATAAAATGTACTTCAGGTTGTAAGTGTTTTACAGCATTACATTTTTGTTTCAGCTCTTGTACTTTATTTTCACCAACAAGGGTTTCTCCTTGTTCTAAAGCGAAATTTATCTTATCAGTATCTACTGTTTTTGTAGCCAATAATAAGCGAACATCTGCTGGATTTCTATTAGCTTTTTTACACGCAAACTGCATTCTTTGGTGAATAATGTTGAGGTTGTTCTGAATGTTATTCATTTACTAATTGATTGTTTAATTCTTCCTTTTCAATAATTTTATTTTTTACAGCTCGAAAAGTAATGTCTTTAGCTTCTGCATACGATATACCGTACACACGATTTACCTCTCTAAACTCTTCAGGAAATTGTTGTAGTAAAGTTTCATAATAACTATCTAAATCAGTTTCACTAGGTGCTTCGAATTTAAGTTTTAGTTGAAAGCGTCTTAAAAGTGCAGTATCAATAACACTAGAGTGATTCGTGGCAGCAATTAATAAAACATTGTTAGGTAATTGATCTATTAACTGAATTACAGTATTTACCAATCGTTTCATCTCGCTAGAGTCTTTGCTGTCATAATCACGAGCTTTACCGATGTAATCAAATTCATCTAAAAATAGCACAGCACTTTCTCTTGTAGCTTTTTTAAAAACTTCGGAAATATTTTTAGCTGTTTCTCCTAGTTTTGAAGAAATGATATTTCCTAAATTAAGTATGATAATTTTTTTATTAAGTTTTTTAGCAATAGCCTTAGCGGTGGTAGTTTTACCACAACCAGTATGTCCAAATAACAAAACTTTATTATCAAGAGGGAGTTTGAATTTATCTAAAACAGTCACATGTTTAAACTCCTTTAATAGTTGAGATAAAGTATTTTTATTTTTACTACTTAGGTGAACTTCATCTAGTTCTACAGTTGTTTCTTTCGATTGAAGAATTAAGTTATGTATAGCCATTTTGTTATTTTTTGTCAAAAATAAAAGGTTGTAGGTAATAAAATAAACCTTTTAACATACCCTTAAGAAGTTAGGGGAGTACTTTAAAACACTAACCTTTAAATTCATGTTCAGGACAATCAACTCTCAACTCTTTAGAAGATAATTTAGATTGTAAAAGTTTACAAAAATGTTCGTTGTTTTCATTTTGGTAATAAGAGCAAGTAAAGCACATTCGTTGTATGGTTATCACTCCTGCTTGATTTAGTTGGTATATTACTTTTAAGAGTCCTGCTAGTATATCTTTCTTTTGGTCTTCAGGTAATGAACTTAAAGGCTTCTCTATATTAAGTGTAAAATTAGCTGATTTCTCTGCTATTTGTTTTCCTTGATTGGTTAAACCAATAATATAACTTCTAGTATCGCTAGGGTTATTAAACTTTTGAACTAATTCTTTTTTTAATAAAATTCTAATACTATCACTAATGGTAGCTTTAGTCATATTGAACTCTTCAGCTAAATAACTCACTTTGCATTTTTCTTCAGAGTGAAATAGCAAAAAAATTAGAATTTGAATTTGGATAGGGCTTAAAGAGTTCTCCTTACTTTCGCTCCAAAGAAGTACTCTGAAAGCTTCAGAAATTCGTTCCAAAGCCACAACTATTTTACTTTCAATTTTAGTGTTTTGCTGATTTAAGTCAAAAGGAGATTTCATTACTTACAGTTTTCCATTTCGTATATAAAATACCCTTTTTTATGTATAGAATTTTCCCATTCGGGTTTGAGTATTTCAATATGGCAAAATACACATTCTTTTGAAGATATTTCTAGGTTTTCTAGACCTTTAGTTCTTAAATATTCTTTACCATAATTAAAAATTATGTTAGTGTCTTTATTGTTAGAAGGTGCAATAATATCCAAATGCATTATTGTATCATCTCTCTTAGTTACATAAGTATCCCAAACAGCTACTTCCATTTTATATAATTTAAAATATTAAAAAGCTTTACAAAGTTAGGATTCCTAATTTTGTAGAGTAAAAAAATTATCCTTTAACATCTTCCATTGAAGCTCCAAAATTAATATGGAGAACATTCCCAGTAGGAGTAACCAAAGCAGGAACAGACTTTACACCTGAACCTTCAGCTTCTGAAATTCGACTTTTATCTTCACCAAAGTGAACGATTTCAACATTATCAGAACCAATTAGGTTTATAATGTCTTGTTCTGCGCTTACACAAACAGGGCACCCTGCGTGATAAAAAATAGACTTACTCATATTATATTGATTTTAAATTTTACCACAAATATAGTTAGGTTTCCTAACTAATAAAAATTTTGAAGATAAAATTTTATAAAAGAATAACAATTGTTTATGTACTCTCGCTTTAAGGGTTAGTGTTTAAAAAGAATAAAATTGTTAATAGTTAATAAGGAAATAAAAATGTTATGTAATTTTAGCAGTTCTAATTGTTTAGAAAAAAGACTTAATAATTGATATGAGAATAGGTTACTTAAGAAGAAAAATAAGGCTGTCGTTTATAAAACAAGTTATAATCGCAGTTTTTTTGTTTTTCGCTTTAAAAGGAATGTCACAGTCGGGAGGAGTGCAAGGTTTTAAGGCTTTTGGCGTAAACCCTACAATTCCCCATGATTCTCTTTTTTCAAAAATAAATATAGCAGAAAACTTCAAAACTAAATATGATGCTACGTTTGATCTTATAGAATTTCATAGAGAAAAAGGGAACTTAGACTCCATAATATACTATGGAAGTAAACTGTATACAGAAACAACTAAGAATAAATTAATAAATAAAGAAAAGCATTTGTCTGAGGTCTCTAGTATAATTGCTGAAGGAAAGTTAGAAAAGGGGCTTTTCGATGAGGCTTTAAAGTGGTTTTTTAAAGGAATAGAGCATTCAAACAGCAAACCGAATGATGAGTTATATGTAAAAAATAGAATAGGATTAGGAGTAGTAAAGTATTTAAGAGGAAATGAAAAAGAAGGAAAGTTAATTATAGAAGAATGTATTGAAAATGCTCCTAACGAAAAATTAAAACATGATGCTTTTTTTGAACTAGGTTTTATTTATTATACTCAAAGAGAGTATGATAAAGCAAGAGAAAATTATAATAAAGCTAGGTTACACTATGTGGCCGAGGGGTTTGTGAAAGAAGCTTTAGAAACTGATTTGTGGCTAGGAAAAGTATTGAAAGAAGAAGGTAAAACAACAGAAGCTCTAGATGTTTGTTATTATGTTTTTAATGAGTCGCTATCTAAAGGTTTTTTTACATTGTATGCCAAGACAGGAAATACATTAGGCATTCTTTATTTAAAAGAAAAAGACTATGAAAATGCTAAAAAAATACTTTCTACAGTATATATAAACTCCATACAATGGGCAAATTTAGAGATAGAAAGAAGAGCTATTTTAGGTCTTCAAAATGCTTATGCTGAAACAGGGGACTATAAAAATGCACATGCTTTAATGACACAGTTAAACCGTGTAAACAATGAAATTTTAGTAAGTCAAAATAAACAACAGGTAAATGAATTAGAAGTACAGTATAAAACATTAGAACAAAAGCAGGAAATAAAGCGACAAAAAACGATGAAAACATACATCTTAATAGCTTTTCTCATCGTACTAATACCTGTACTTGCTTTGTTGTATGTGTACTATCAAAAACTGCAAACACAAAGTAAACTTAACAAAACATTAGAAGAAGTAAATCAGCAAAAAATAACGACGTTACTTAAAGATCAGGAATTAAAATTGGTAAAAGCTTCATTAGAAGGACAAAATAACGAAAGAAAACGTATTGCTAGAGAGCTACATGATAGTATTGGTGGAAATTTAGCAACGATAAAGTTGCAGCTATCAAATAAAAGTAAATTAGAGAAAGAAAGCCTTATTAAACAAGTAGATGAAACCTATAATCAAGTAAGAGAATTATCACATAACTTAATGCCAAAAAAATTTAAAGATTCTGCTTTTACAACAATTATTACAGAGTATATAAATAACGTTAAGTATTTATCTAAAGAGCAAATAACGTTACAAATACATCCAGTAGAAGAAGTTGACCAAGTGAATGAGAATTTAAAAGTGGAGCTTTATAAAATAATTCAAGAATTATTAACTAATGCTTTAAAACACGCAAAAGCAACACAAATAGATATTCAGCTTTCTGTATTTAATAATACAATACAATTACTTTTTGAAGATGACGGTGTTGGTTTTGATCAAGAAAAAGTAAAATACGGACTAGGCTTTCAAAATTTAAAAGACAGATTAAAAACAATTAAAGGGAATATTTTAATAAACTCTTTTCCTAAAAGAGGAACAGTAATAGATATAAATGTACCTTTAAATTAATATACACAATGACTTATAATATTATTTTAGTTGATGACCATAAAATGTTTTTAGACGGATTATTAAACATTTTTAATAATGAAGGTGTTTATAATATCTTACTTACAGCAAATAGTGGTGAAAATGTAATAAAGTATATAAAAACAAATCCGAATCAACATATAGATATTGTTATTAGTGATATTTCTATGCCAGATATAGACGGTATTACCTTGAATGATTATATAAAAAAGGAACGTTCAGACATCAAAACATTAATTGTTAGTATGCATACAGATACTGGAATGATAGATGCTTTAATTAAAAATAATGTTGATGGGTATTTATCTAAAAATGCAACACAATCTGAATTACTACAAGCAGTACAAACTATTCTTAATGGTGAAAAATATTTTTCACAATCTGTACGAGAAGCTTACATGGAAAATGTTTTTAATAAAAAAAAGGAAACTTCAATAATGTTAACAGCTAGAGAGAAAGATGTACTTAAATTAATTGCAGAAGAATATACTACACAAGAAATTGCAGATAAACTCTTTTTAAGTAAGCATACTATTGAGAGTTATAGAAAAAACTTAATATCTAAGCTCAACGTAAAAAACCTAGCAGGATTAACAAAATACGCAATAAAACTGGGCTTAGTAGAGTAGTAATTTTACTACCCCCTGAAAACAGGGTAATAACTTTCACTAGTTTCAGTCTATTTTAAGAATCACTTCCAACGCATCTTTGTACCGTAATTATTAAGTAATAAAGTTATGGTCATTTTTGGATGGCGAGAAGCCAAAATAAGTATACAGCCAGTAAACAATCATAGTTGCAGTTATTGCAATACACCAGAACGTTTATTTATTCAAGTAAACAGATTGTACTTACATATATTTTGGATTCCAATTATTCCTTTGTATAAAAAAACATATAGTATTTGTGGGCATTGTAAATTAGAAATGAGCAAAAGTCAAATGCCACCAGATTTACAGCGAAAAGCCAAAGACTATAAACAAACGAGTAAAACTCCTTGGTGGATGTTTTCAGGACTTATCATCGTAACTTTTTTAATGCTGTTTATGTTTTCTTCAGCACTTTTAATTCATAAATAATAAAAATCAATATAAACCATTTAAATTTTAATTAAACATGATTTACGGAATCTCATTAGTATTTTTAAGCATTGTAGCAGTGCCGTCTTTAATCTTATCAAAAAAACCTAATGCTAAAGAATTATTAGAAAAAATAGAACCTTACCAAGGTTGGATTGGTCTTATCTTTTGTATTTGGGGAATTTGGGGAATTATTTCAGCTATTTTAAACTTAGGTTGGTTAACTACAGCACCAATTTGGTGGGTAACTTTCTTAGCAGGTAGCGTAGTTGAAGCAGTCTTAGGTTTTATGTTAGGATACGGAATGATAAACAAATTATTATTATCAAAAAACCCTGAAGCTAGAGAAAAAGCAGAAATATTGAGAGGGAAGATTGCACCGAAACAAGGAAAGTTAGGATTATTAGGAATAGCTGTAGGAGTGTGGATGATTGTTGCTTCATTCATCTTTATATAAGCTAACTAAATAAAGAAAGAGAAAAACATAACATTGTAAACTAAGGCTTAAATAAGGTGGGGGTGTGGGGTTTCTATCAAAAAATCAAAAAAAGCCTTGTTTGCAATGTTTTTACATAAACGTCAAGAATTTATTTTATAACCTGATAAAAGATATTTGAAATGAAAAGGGTAAATAATATTTTAGAGGTAATTGTAGTATGTATATTGTTTATGGGGTGTCAGAAAGAAACTCCGCAAAAAGTTGTTGAAAAAACAGTACTTAAAGCCAATTTATTAACGGCTAATTATGGTACAGGATACTTTAAAGAGCTTAAAGAATTACAAAAAAATGAATATTTAAAGTACTATGATAATGATGGAGAAGAATATGCAGCAACATATTTTCAATATCTTCATAGAGTTACCATACCAAACCTTGAAAGAAGTTTAAGGGATATTCAGAATTTAGAAGTAAATGAAGATTCTAAAGAGTTGATAAGTGCTTCTATTGAATTATTTGAGTTTTGTATAGACTTTTATAAAAAGGACTATGCAGAAATAGCATATATGTATGATGAGGGAAAAACTCAACAAGAAATTAATATGTTAATCAATGAGTTTAAAGCTAAAAGCCTAGAAGAATTTAAAGAAAAAAACTTAGAACTAGATGAGGCAGCAAAAATATATGCTGAGAAAAAAGGAGTGAAACTGAAATTTGTTTAAACAATTTTTAATTCAAGTTTAGGCTCAGAACCAATTACATACTGAGACTCTATAATTAAGCGTTCTTTTTTGTTATTGGAAATATCTTTAATGTATTTAGGAGCGGTTAAACCACTGTCGTTTACAAAAAGCTTCTCGCCTTTATAAATTGTAATTTCTGTCATCACTACAATTTCTTTAGCTGTAAAAAGTTCTTCATTCTTTAAAATAGTCTGTTTTTTAGGGAAATTAAACTTGGTAGTAGTTTTGTTAAATAACCAATCGTTAGAGCTCATAACTTTCTTACTAACTTCAAAAATTTTGTGATGTTGACGGTAATACTTTTGTTGAGTATCAGGTTTACTATTTTTATAAGAACTTGTACCTATAAATAATGTTATTTTCTCAGGGATAAAAATAGTATCAGAAGTAGTTTGTTTCATTAAATTATAAAAAACTGAAACTTGTTGCTCACTGTCTAGGGCACGTTGCATGGTTTCACTTACAATAATATCAGGAGAAAAGTTTTTAAGAACCTTATATTTTGTAGCATCCTTATTTACAAAATTGATATTGTTAGTTTCTAAGCCTAACTTTACAATTGTACTTTTTAAAGTCTCAAAACTAAGAGGATTTATTTCTAAAAGCGTATATGTTATATTAAAATCGGCATACTTCAAAATAAAAGGAAGTATGAGCGAAGCAAAAGGACCAGTACCAGCATAAAGTATATGTAATGAGTCTTTTTGTTGAATTTTTTCTTGAATAGCAATATCAATTCCTTTGATAAATTTTAGAGTTCTTTCTAAATCATCAAGGCAATTAGCAGCCCATAAAGTGCCAATTGCAACACCATTTTCTAACTGAACATTGTTTCTGTACTCTTCATTATTTATAGTTTTATTTGAAATGCAAAGCAAAAGTTGTTTATACTCTTTTAAAGCAGAAGAATAATCAGGTACTTCTTCAAAGAATTGAGAAGTAATACGTAGTAATTCCTTTTTAAAATTCATCATAAGTTATTGTAAGAGTTGTTATTTAGATGCAAGTTTTAATAACTTCTGTTCCATTTCAAAAATAAGTTTTTCTGAAGCAGGTTCGTTATTACGTTTTAGCTCGTTTAAAATTAAACGAATTGTCTCAGGAGATTCATTTTCTTCTTGTATAGGGTAAAAACTTTTTTTTGAAGCAAGTGAAAAAAATAAAGTATCAGACCATTCGTTTCTTTCTAGATCTATAACTAAATGAATACGATCTTCATTTCCTTTATTAGTAACTGAATGCACATAATTTACATTTGTGTACCAACATTCACCAGGTAGCATATTCAGTTGTTTATCATTTAAAATAAACTGAACGTTGTTATTAGTAACAATAGGAATATGTAAACGAAAACTTCCATCTTCATAACCTAGTTTGTAGTCACGATGAGGTTTTATCTCTGCGCCAACACCCAAACGTAATAGACGAGCAGATAAAATAGGACATTTAAAAGAAGTAATTACCTCTTTAAAATACTTACAATTACTCATAATAGGAGTCTCTTGAATAGTATTATTACTGTTTTGAAATGCAAAAATATTAGAAGTATCACCATTGCTAGTGTATAAAGGAATTACTTTCCATTCTCCTTCATATCCTGAGGTATTGAAATGAGGAACCCAGTGTTGATTTATAACTAAAGAATAATCATGTAAAAGCTTTTCTGTATCAAATAGAAAAGGAAGTTTTAAAGATGTGGTAGTTTTAATTTCTTTCACTTATATGTAGAGATTAAAGTTGTAATAGTTCTCTACAGCAAGTTAATAGAAAAATAGTATATAGAAAGTCTTTTAAGGATAAGTGCTGAATTTTTAGGCATAAGTGGAAGAGCTTTGAATAAAAAGCAACCTTTTGAGGCTGCTTTTTTAAAAAACTAAATCTTTAATTCGTTTCGTAATTGTTTTTTTTATGTCTTTAGGATAGCTTCTATCTCCATGAAAAACATCAGCCATAGCTTCACTAAATTGCTGACCGTATTTCTTTAGTAAAATATTTCGAATACTTTTTTGCTCGTAAAACCACTTAGAAAGCCACAAACCAGTTTTTATTTCAGGAAGTAAAGTTTCTGAAATTTTCTCTAAATATAGTTTTTCAGCCAATTCAGGCTCTTTTTTACTTTCAATAATAGCTTCAGCAGCTAGTTTACCGCTATAAATAGCATTTGAAATCCCTTCTGCAGTAATAGGATCAGCAAAACCGGCAGCATCACCAATTAAAAACACGTTGTTTTTAACAAACCCATCTGTACGAGGAGAAACAGGTATTTGAAACCCATGTTGAGACTCACTAACAATATGCGTAATGTTTAACGTTTTTAAATATTGTTGATAATGTTCTTTTAAGTTAATTTTAGTTCTTCTAGCAGAAGCAACCCCAATAGATAAATGTTTTCTCTTTGGAAAATTCCAAGCATAACCATAAGGAATAGCATCAATGTCGAAACGAACCTCTTTTGATAAACGTTCAAAATCTTCATCAGAAACTTCTACCTCATATTCTAAAGCAGGAATTAATTTACGAGTATCTTCTTTCCATCCTGCCATTTTTGCTGTTGGGCTTAAAGCACCGTCTGCAGCAATTACAAAATTAGCAGTAAAATTACCTTGTGATGTTTCAAGAGTAATGATATCATCAGAAAAAGACAATGCTTTTAACTTGTGATTTTCTAGTAAAGTAGCTCCAAACTCTTTCGCTTTTTTAGTAATAAGGTTGTCAAAAGAATCACGCATAATCATAGAAATAGTTGGTTGTTCTCTATGCGTTTGAAAATGAAGTTTTTCACCTAAATAAATATCAACAGTATGAAACTCTTTTTCAACTACTTCTTCAATGTCAAAAGGTAAGTTTTTACGACCTCTAAAAACAAAACCACCTCCGCATGTTTTATAACGAGGTAAAGTTTCTTTTTCAATAATTACAGTTGAAATACCTTTTTGAGCTAAATAAAAAGCTGTTGAAGCCCCTGACGGTCCGCTGCCAATTACAGCAACATCATAGTGTTGTTTCATAGTTTTATTTTTAATTTGGTTAAAAATACACTTTTATACCGAATTAAAAATAAAATTACCAATGTAAGCGAGCCATAACTGGGTAGTGGTCAGAAAGTTTGATGCCTCCGTAAGTTTTAAACTGATTAATAGTTGCTTTGGTATCTGTCAAAACAAAATCGATACGCATAGGGTAGATGTATCGAAAAGATTTACCTAAGCCAATACCACATTGAATAAAAGCATCTTTTTTATTAGTAGCCAGTTGTTTGTAAGCCCAAGAATAAGCAGTGTTGTTAAAATCACCACAAACAATTTTTTTACCCTTCCAAGAATACTCATGTTGTTGAATTAACTCTACTTGACTTACTTGTTTTACAAAACCATTTTCTAAACGTTTAAATAAACGTTCAGAATTTTTTTCTCCAAAATTTTCTTTCTTCGGATTTAATTTTAATGACTCTAAATGTACATTGTATACACGAATAGTGTCTTTTTTTACAAGAATATCAGTAAAAATAGTGTTATTAGCACTCTGTTTAAAATCTAGAGAACCAGCATTTATAATGGGGTATTTGGAATAAATAGCTAGCCCAAACTTATTTGTTTTCGTTTTTGTTTTTATGTATTTGTATGGAAGCTTAATATCAAGTAGCTTAGAGTTGTAAAACTCTTGTATTGCAATAACGTCTGGACTTTCATTATTAATGAATTCGTAAATTTTCTGCTCAGTGGTTATGTCATCTTCATGCTTGTAGTGATTAAATAAATGAACATTATAACTCATTATTTTTAAATCATCATTTAAAATTATTTCCTTATTTGAAAATTTAACTAGCGGAGTAGAGACGAACCATCCAATTGCTAAAATAAGTAAAGATAAGAACGCGTTTTTGTGCATTTTAATGAGCCAATACACAAAAAAAGCAATGTTTACGATAACTAAAAACGGAACAAATAAACCAAAAACAGAAAGAAAAGGAATTGTTTGTGGTGAAACATACGGAAGTACATACGATAGTAATAAAACAGTTGCAAAAACTGAATTGATAAAAAATAAAAATTTATGACCTATCGAAAACTTTTTCATCTAATTTTTTCCTTGTTTAAATAAAAACTCTTTTTCACCTTTACTTAAAGTATCGTACCCAGATTTACTAATCTTATCTAAAATAGTATCAATTTCTTCTTGGTTTCTTGTTTTATCAACGCTGTGTTTTGGTGTTTTATTACCAGATTTGTAAACAGTTTTAAGCTTTTTTTCTTTTTTAGTAAAAGTAAATAGTTGATTTATTGATTTAAAAATATCTAATTTTTTATTACTAGCACTACGAACATAGAAAAAACCTAGCAGAGCACCACCAAGGTGGGCTAAATGTCCACCAGCATTACCAGCAGGGATTTGAATAACATCAATAGCAATCCAAATACAAGCCAACACCCATAATTTTACAAAACCAATTAGTGGGAATTTTAATTCGTAATTAGGTATATAGGTAGCAATACCAATAAAAATAGCAGAGATACCTGCCGAAGCGCCCAGTAAAACACTATTATGAGCAACGTTTTGTAAGGCAGGAAAAAAATTATAGCTAGCAACAAAAATAATTCCTCCAAATAAGGTTCCCAATAAATAAAAACTAAGTAATTGTTTAGGAGTAAAATATTGTTGAAATAGATGCCCAATATAAAATAAGGCAATTAAGTTTAGTAGGATATGTAAAAAACTAGTATGTAAAAAACCATAGGTAATAACCGTCCATGGTTTTAGTAAAAAGTCATCAAAATTGGCGGGTAAAGCTAGCCACTCTACTAAAAAATTAGTTTTTAATTGAAAAAGGAATCCAAAAGTATTGGTAACAAAAACAAGCAAGAAAATAGCTAGGTTTACATAAATTAACTGTTCAACAATTCCTGCGTGTTTAAATCTATATTTTAAGTTTTCGAGTATATTCATATTTTATGACTTCTTGAATAAAGACAAATTAAGATACTAAATTAACGAAATTTAAATTGATTTTTTTTCCAGTACCATGCAATAATAAGACCAATAATAGCACCACCAATATGAGCGAAATGCGCAATGTTACCAATAGAGTAACTTGTCATACCAAAGAATAAATCACTTACTATAATTAGAGGAATAAAGTATTTGGCAGCAATAGGAACAGGGAAGAAAATCAAAGCTAGTTTAGCATCAGGATAGGTTAAACCGAACGCAACTAAAATTCCATAAATAGCACCTGAAGCACCAACGGCAGGAGTGTGGTACAAGCTGTAAAACTCACTCATAGTTTTATTAGACAAGGTAATTAAACTATCGTTATATTGTCCAGAGGTTAAAATGTTTTGAATTTCAGCGGGAGAAATACCCATTCCAATTAGTTGTTCGTATATTCCATTAAATTGATAATAATTGGCAAAAGTGTAAATTAAACCAGCACCAATTCCTGCAGAAAAATAGAAAAATAAAAACTTGTTTCGGCCCCACATTTGTTCAAGTGGAGTACCAAAAGCCCATAAAGCATACATGTTGAAGATTAAGTGCATAGTTCCACCGTGCATAAACATGTGTGTAACATATTGCCAGATACCAAAATGTTCGTTTTTAGGATAATGTAAAGCAAATAGATTAGTTAAATCCATGTTTAATAACTGCGGAGCAAAAAATAGAATCACGTTAATGATTATTAAATGCTTTATGGCTTGTGTTAATCTAGGCATAGTACTTATTATTTATTAAAAATGGTGTCTATCTCGTTTAAGGTTAGTGTTTTAAACGTAGGTTTACCAAATGGTGAAATGTTAGGTTCTTTACAAGAAAATAAATTGTTTACTAAATTTTCTTGTTCTTTAGGATTTAAAGTAGTTCCTGTTTTTATAGCTAGTGATTTTGCAAATGATTTAGCCATCACATCAAAATGACTAAAACTAGTATCAGGTACTTCAAGTTTAATATCGTCTAATAACTGCTCTAAAATAAGAGTGATTTGACTTTCACTTATTGAGGTTGGGATTCCGGCAATTACCACACTTTCTTTTGTGAATTCATCAAACATAAAACCAGCGCTTTCTAAATCAGACTTAATACTGTATATCATTTCTATATCAGAGGAAGAAAAAGAAATATTCACAGGAAATAACAATTGTTGACTACTTGCTTCTTTTACGGTAATGTTCTCTAAAAACTCCTCGTATAAAACTCGTTGATGTGCTAACGATTGATGAATTAATACCACGCCTGATTTTATAGAGCTTAACAAGTATTTTTTTTGAATTTGGAAGGTTTTTCCAGTTTCAGTTTCTTGTTCAGACTCAAAAAGTTGTTCTTGCTGAGTGGATTCAATAGTATCAGTGTTCGTATATAAAGCCTCCCAACTTCCAGTGTCTTTTTTAAAATTAGATTGATAACTGTGTGTTGTTGTGCTTTTTGGTGAGTGACTTTCGTTATAAGACTCTTTATAATTTGTTTCTGTTTTAAAAGGATTAAATGACGGGTCTACCGTTATTGGAGGAACCGAAGAACTACCCTTTTTACTATAATCGTAAGGAGTATCTAAAGTAGCATCTCTATCAAAATCCAATACAGGAGCTACATTGTACTGCCCCAAACTATGTTTTACAGTAGCACGTAAAATAGCATATAATGCTTTTTCGTTATCAAACTTAATTTCCGTTTTTGTCGGGTGAATGTTAATATCAATTGTATTAGGTGGTACCTCTAAATACAAGAAATAAGAAGGATGCGAACCACTTTCTAATAAACCTTCAAAAGCATTTACTACCGCATGATTTAAATACGAACTTTTTATAAATCGGTTATTCACAAAAAAGAACTGTTCACCACGTTTTTTCTTAGCAAACTCTGGTTTAGCAACAAATCCGTTAACAGTTATAATATCTGTTTGCTCATTAATGGGAACTAACTTTTCGTTCATTTTAGTTCCAAAAATAGCTACAATACGTTTACGGAAGTTACTTTTCTTTAAATGATAAATTTCGTTGTTGTTATGATGTAATAAAAAAGAAATAGTAGGGTGTGCTAAAGCCACACGTTGAAATTCATCAACAATATGACGCGTTTCAACTGTGTCAGATTTTAAAAAGTTACGACGTGCAGGAATGTTAAAAAATAAATTTTTAATAGCAATACTAGTTCCTTTTGCTGTTGAAACTACTTCTTGAGAAGTTATCTCACTACCTTCAATTTTTATCTGTGTTCCTAACTCGTCATCTTCTTGTTTCGTTTTTAATTCAACATGAGCAATGGCAGCAATAGAAGCTAAAGCCTCACCACGAAACCCTTTGGTGTTTAAATTGAATAAATCTTGTGCTTCTTTAATTTTTGAAGTAGCATGACGTTCAAAACTTAAACGAGCATCGGTAGCACTCATTCCCTTACCGTCATCAATTACTTGAATTAATGTTTTTCCTGCATCTTTTAACAATAAGGTGATAGAGGTAGCACCTGCATCAATTGAATTTTCAACTAATTCTTTTACCACAGAAGCGGGGCGTTGAACCACTTCTCCAGCAGCAATTTGATTCGCAACATGATCAGGTAGTAGCTGTATAATATCTGACATTTAATTATTTTTTGAGAAAAAGATAGAAAGGTCAAAATCGATAATAAACAAAAAAATAAGCGTTAAAACCAACGCTATAACAACGATAGTTTTATTTAGCTTGTAGCCAGACTCTTTGAATTCGTCAATAGCAGCATTAAATTTTCCTTTTAAACCTTTTTTCTTTCCAATAGTAGTTCTGTATTGATCAAACTTTTGCTTTATTTCATAAGGATTTCCATCTCCTTTGTAATAACGAGGTTTGTAATCAAATTTTTTATTTTCTTTTTTGATAAATCCCATAAAATTGTTGCTTCTTTAATAGCTTACGTGGAACAAAAATCACACCAAATAAGACGAATTTCAAAGTTACTGAATTATAGAGAGGTGGTCAAAAAAAGTGAATAAATTAAAGTTAAAAAGCGTTTAAGTTGTACAACTTAAACGCTTTTTAATAATGTTTATCTAAAAAAAGAATCGATTAAAAACCTAATGAGTTTGAAGTACGTTCATGATTTTTAATTGCTGCCATTTTAACTGCTGCTACAGCACATTCAATTCCTTTGTTTCCTAATTCCCCGCCCGAACGATCAATAGATTGTTGTTTGGTATTGTCTGTCAATACACAGAAAATTACAGGAACATCGTATTTAATGTTTAAATCTACAATTCCTTGAGTAACTCCTTCACAAACAAAATCGAAATGCTTGGTTTCACCTTGAATCACATTTCCAATGGCGATGATAGCATCTAGTTTTTGTGTTTCAATCATTTTTTTACATCCGTACACCAATTCAAAACTACCAGGAACATCCCAAGAAACAATGTTTTCTTCTGTTGCTCCACAGTCTATTAAAGTTTCAATAGCACCTTTATGAAGGTTTTTAGTGATTTCAGGATTCCATTCTGAAACAACAATCCCAAATCGAAAAGGTTTCGCATTTGGGATTGTTGCTTTATCGTAATAAGATAAATTTGTTGTAGCCATTATTGAGCGTATTTTGCACTGTTGATATACTTTTCAATATCTCTTCCTTGATCAGAATCAGCGTATTTTTCTTTAATGGTTGTATAAAATTTTTCAGCTTTACTGTACTCTTTTAAATTCATTGCAATTTGAGCTGCTTTGAATAAAAATAAAGGCGTAGTAAATTGATTGTCTTTTTTATTAGCTGCCTGTTGATAGTAGTCTAAAGCATCTTCTGGTTGGTTAATGTCAGCAAAAGCATCACCAATAGCTCCTAAGGCAGTAGGGCCTAATAGCTCATCATCAGAACTAAAGTTACTTAAATACTCAATAGCCTCTTCGTATTTTTTCATTTTTAAGTAAGAAATACCAGCGTAGTAGTTTGCTAAATTTCCTGCTTTTGTTCCACTAAATTGCTCAGCAACATCAATAAAGCCATATTTACCATCACCACCTTCTAAACCTAAAGTGTATAATGAGTCAGCAATTGCACCTGCAGAAGTATTTGCTTTGTCAAAGAAAGTACGAGGATAAGCTAATTCGTTTGAAGCTTCTTGTTGTGTTGGCTCTGCAATAAACTTGTTATAAGCTAAGTACACTAAAATTAAAGCTGCAACAGCCACCAATCCGTAAAATAATGGCTTGCTATTTTTTTCAATCCATTCTTCTGATTTGTTCGCCGTATCATCTAAAGTATTAAATACTTCAGCTGTAGTACTTTGTGTTTCATCAAAAGTTTCTTCTACTTCATTTGTAACCTTTTCTTTCTTAGGTTTGTAACCTCTTTTCTTGTATGTAGCCATAATTGCTTAAAAAATTAGTGGCGACAAAAATAGTTTTTTTAATTGGATTTTAAAAGTCGTTTTTTCGTAAATTTTCGATAATTTGCGCTTTCTTTTAGTAACAGGGCTCATTCATGTATTTGCAAAAACTATCTTTGGTTAATTTTAAGAATATCGAATCGCAAACTTTTGATTTTCAAAAGAAAATAAATTGTTTTGTAGGAAGTAACGGTATTGGAAAAACTAACGTACTTGATGCAATTTACTATTTGTCATTTGCTAAAAGTTACTTCAATTCGATTGCAGGGCAGAATATTCGACACGGTCAAGATTTTTTTATGGTTGAAGGAGATTATTTGTTAAACGACCGACAAGAAAAAATTATCTGTTCCTTAAAAAGGGGGCAGAAAAAAGTGTTAAAACGCAATGGAAAAGCCTACGAAAAATTTTCTGAACATATAGGGCAGCTACCGTTGGTGATTATTTCTCCTGCGGATAGGGATTTAATTGTTGAAGGAAGCGAAACTCGTCGTAAATTTATTGATGGAGTTATTTCTCAGCAAGATAAAAAGTATTTACAAACGTTAATTTCGTATACTAAAACGGTGAGTCAGCGAAATGCGTTGTTGAAGTATTTTGCTGCTAACAGAACATTTGATGCGTTAAATTTAAAAGTATACGATGAGCAGCTAATTGAGTATGGAACGGTTATTTATAACAAAAGAAAAACTTTTTTAGAAGAGTTTGTGCCTATTTTTAACGATAAGCATAAAATTATTTCTGGAGCAAATGAAGAA
Source organism: Tenacibaculum gallaicum (assembly GCF_003387615.1). Lineage (GTDB taxonomy): Bacteria > Bacteroidota > Bacteroidia > Flavobacteriales > Flavobacteriaceae > Polaribacter > Polaribacter gallaicus. The sequence goes on from NZ_QUNS01000013.1 coordinate 35,549, forward strand.
GTAAATCTACGCTATAAAAGTCAGTTACATGATATGTCTTTTGAGAATTTGTTACAACAAAATTTAGAAAAAGACAAGATGCTACAGTATACATCGGTAGGAATTCATAAAGATGATTTAAATTTTGAAATAGAGGAGCATCCTATTAAAAAGTTTGGTTCACAAGGGCAGCAAAAATCGTATTTAATAGCATTAAAATTAGCGCAATTTGAGTTTATAAAGAAACAATCTAATGTAACGCCAATTTTGTTATTGGATGATATTTTTGATAAGTTAGATGAAAATAGGGTAACCCAAATTGTAGATTTGGTAAATAGTGATGAGTTTGGGCAAATTTTTATTACTGATACACATGCTGATAGAACAGAAGAGGTGATAAAAAAGAGTAACCAAGAATATCAGATTTTTAAGTTATAATGTTGCTGCTAGATAAGTAAGAAAAAAAATAAAACTAATGGCTAAAAGAGAAAACGATAGTTTTTCATTAAAAGACTTGATGGGAAGTTTTATCCAGGAAAACAATAAACTAAAAAAAGGATTTCAAAAAATTCATATTGATGAAGCTTGGGCAAAAATGATGGGGCCAGGTGTTGTGTCGTACACAAGTGAAGTAAAATTACAAAACGGAACCTTGATTGTCCGTTTAACTTCATCGGCTTTAAGAGAGCAATTAGGTTATGGTAAAGATAAAATTATACGCATGATTAATGAGGAGATTGGAGAGGAGCTTGTTAAAAAGTTGATGTTGGTGTAGAATGCAAGGTATGTGATAAGCTACTAAAGCAAGCTTTTGCCATCGTAAAAGTGGTTTACCATATGACACAAATTATAAAAGTACGTTGGTTTAAAAAAGTATAAAATTTACTTGCTTTTTACTTCAGTTCTTTGTTGGCATTAGTTTTAATTTTCATTCGTAAATTTCGTAAATCTCCTTAAATGTTTTAATTGAAGTTTCATTAATTATAACAAGAAGAAGTACATAGTTAAAAAACATAGTAACTTCTTTATTAGTTATAACTAAGTCTTTTTTTCCGTGAGCAATATCATTTCTAACTGTCGTATAATCCTTAAATTCAGAGATTATAGAAGAATAAATCTGATGAGAATTAAGATTACTAATATTTTTTTTACATAATTTTTTCAATTTGTCTTCAAATCTTTCTTCTTCATTTTCCGAGTTTAATTTTTTATTCACATAGTTTTCTAATGACGAGTATACTAGAAAGTATGATAATTTATACTTTTCTTCATTCAACAATGATTTCGATTCAGCCATTAGTTGTTTATAGAATAGCTCGTTTTTCTTGTATCCATTAATTACTAAAAGAGTAATCACTTCTACACCTGTTTCACTGAAGTAAGGATATTCAGTGATTTGGACGCCTCTGTAGTGAATTCTTTTTTTATTGTTATCAATTCTATCAACTTCAATTGCTTCTAATTTGAATTCTTTCCAGTTAGATAACATATTACCAAAGAGGTCATAATCGAAAGTTTCATTGAGGTAAAGTTGCTCTAAAATATTTGTGGTTTCAGACGATTCATTATTGTTTTCTCTTTTAGCTTTGTCAATATCATCTTTAAAAAACGGATATGATGAAGAAATTTTTGCATCAGTAATGAATTCATATTCGTTCTTTAAATCCCAAAAATTCTCAAAAGTATATTTAGCAACTCCATATTCTCTATCTTGATTTTCAGGGTATAAATCTGTATGTAAAAAATGAGAGGTTGTTTCAATGATTTTTAACTCTTTCAATAAAGTATTGTTAAGTTTTTCATTATCAATTTTCATTTTAAATATGTTGTACTTCATTCTACAGGTCAAAAAAGTAATTATAGTTTTTAGCAGTTATTTCATACATTCTTTTAATGTTTTGAAAATAGTTAATAATAAATTAAATATTGGCTCTAATAACCTCTTTTGATGTTCTTCAATATTTTTATAACCGTGAACTAGATTGCACCTAACATTATAAATTACACTCAAAACTGCTTTAGAACGGATTGCATTATCTTTATCATTTAATAAATTTTCACATAACTGTTTATCAAATTCTTCTTGACCAATTCCGTCTTTAAGATTAATATTAAACATTTTCTTATCAATTAAATCAGCAATAGTTTCAATATCCTTTATTCTATCCTCTATTACTAATTTTTCAATAATTATATCCGAACCTATGAAATCTCTAACAACTGTTGTTGCTTTTTCGTAATCTGAAATTCTATTTTGTTGTTTTTTAGAACTATTTTCAAAATTAATTATATGACTATAAAGTCTATTATAAATAGGAAATAAAGTTTGAAATCTATTGAAGTAATCATATAATTCATTTCCATTAATTTTATTAAGTTCTTTTTCCCAATTTGTAATATAATCTAAAGTTTCTTTGGTTAGCATTTGTTAATATTTTATTTTTTCAGTTGCATACAACTTGTTTATACAGATGTAAAATACATCGTTATACAACCGTTTTGGTTTATTTATAGTTGTATTTTATGTTTGTTTATATTTTTACTAACTTACTAATATTAATTTAATTTTCTTACGGAATTCCATAAGCTAAGTTATTTAGAGGGTGAAAGATGTTTTAGGGAGTAGCAACGGTTCTATATATCGCTGTTGACACACTTTATTGAATAGTCTCATCAGCGCATCACGCTGAGCTTTCCTCAATCCAACGAAACCGTCAGCGAGCGTCGCTGAGCTTTCCTCAACACAACGAAACCATCAGCGAGTTTCGCTGAGCTTTCCTCAAGACAACGAAACCATCAACGAGCTTCGCTGAGTTTTCCTCATCAATATATAAGTACAATAAAGTATGTAGAGAATTGTATAAATGAATTGTAGCTAGGGTAAGAGTAAAAAACTTGCTTTAATAGCGGTTTGTAATAAGCTACTAAAACAAGCTTTTGCAATAGTAAAAACTCGTTACATAATTGTAACGAGTTTTATTAGGTTTCTTTATTAAGCTGAAGTTAAACAATAACTAATGATGATTTTTCATTAGGATCATACTTGATATTAATTGTATCTCCAACTTTTGGTATAGATAGTTTAGATACATGTGTTGTGGTGCTAATATCAAATTTTTCTCCAGATTCTGACTCAACATGAAGGCTTAATAGAATAATAGGGTCAAAATTCATTAACGACCCTGTGTCTTGTACTAGAGAAACTTTAGCCTTAGCAGGTATCCCCTCAGTGGTTAACTTTTGTTGTTTGTTAACTAAATCAATTTGAGCTTCAGAAGTCTCAAGTATTTCATTTGTTTCATTAACAAAATCCTTACCTAAGAATAATTTTGTTAGCCATCCAACTATACCACCAGATACTACTTTTTTTGTGTGTTGAATTGCTTCTTTTGGATCTTGATCTTTTCCCATTTTTAATGTTTTAAATTTGTAGAATTGTTTTTCTGCTTTTTTTAAGCGGAAGGCAAAACTAGGTAATATAAAAGCTTTTTAAAAGGAAGTTGCTGGATAAAAGAAAGATTAAATGTTAAGTATTTGTTTTATAGTTTCTTAATGGAAGGAATGATTGTTTTTAGGATAAAAACTAAGTGTTATATAGAGCATTAAACAAAAAACTCGTTACGATTATGTAACGAGTTCAATATATAAAGTTTATTCTTTCTAAGAATTAAAACATTTCTCTACCAGAAAAGTGGAAAGCACCTTCGATAGCTGCGTTTTCATCAGAATCAGAACCATGTACTGCATTTTCTCCAATAGAAGTAGCGTATAACTGACGGATAGTTCCTTCAGCAGCTTCAGCTGGGTTTGTAGCACCGATTAAAGTTCTAAAATCTTCAACAGCGTTATCTTTTTCTAAGATAGCAGCGATGATTGGTCCGCGAGTCATAAATTCAACTAATTCACCAAAGAAAGGACGCTCACTGTGTACTCCGTAAAAAGTCTCAGCATCACGCTTAGTCATCTGTGTTTTTTTCATAGCTACGATTCTGAAACCTGCAGCATTAATTTTTTCTAAAATTGCACCAGTGTGTCCGTTTTCTACAGCATCTGGTTTAATCATTGTAAAAGTTCTATTTGTTGCCATTATTAAATGTAATAAATATCAGTAAATGATAAATTCCTTAATTGTTATTGCTTATGCAAACTTCGCATAAATCGGCGCAAAAATACACTTTTTAATGTTATTAGCAAGTTAAGGGTATATTTGGTTGATTTCTTGTAAGGTAACTCCATTTTTACCACGCATTTGAAAAGTAACTTTTTTCGTTTTTAAGTCTAAAAGTAGCGTGCCGTAACTTAAAGAGTTAACTACATTACCTATTCTAAAGTCATTTTTTTCAGAAGTAAAAGAAGAATAGGCGTGTGTTAATCCGCTAGAAGTAAAATCAATAATTGGATATTTTACTCCGTTAATGTTAGTCTTAGAAAATTCGGAAATATGCCTGTCTCCAGAAAGAAGAATAACATTCGTGTTTATAGATTTTTTAATCAAACCGAATAATTTATCCACTTCATGAGGAAAGTTTCCCCATTTTTCAAAACCATGCTCTTTTGATAAGATTTGGATGCTACTTACTATTACAGTAAAAGTAGCAGTAGAGTTTGTAAGTTCATTTGTAAGCCATTTCCATTGTGTATCGCCTAAAACAGTACCCTCGTTGTATTGATTTGGTTGAAAACGATGTCCGTTTGTTCCTTTGGTAAGAGAGGTCCTAAAATAACGTGTATCTAAAACAATAACTTTAACGTTGCCTTTGCTTGTTTTAAAAGTTTTAGAGTGGTAAACACCTTGTTGTTTTCTTCTAGGAGAATTTCTTGGAACGTCTAAAAAGTCTAAAAATAATTGTTGGCTTTCATCTTTCATTTCAAATTCTACACCTGCATCATTTTTTCCGTAATCATGATCATCCCAAGTAGCAAGAATTGGAACTTTGGTAGTTAGTTCTTTATATCCTTCAACCTTTTTTTGACTTTTATACATACGTTTCATTTTACGCATGTCATTAGTATCCGCATAAATATTATCACCGCCCCATACCCACACATTAGGCTGAAGCGATAGAATGTCTTCCCAAAAAGGATTATTAAGTCTCTGATTGTTGCAAGATCCAAAAGCAATAGTAAATACTTCTTGACTAAAAGAAGTAGTAATTATACTTAGAGAAAAGAATAGTGTAAATGTAAATTTATAAGATTTCATAGAAGTTAAAATTTGAAGCGAAGAAACAAAAAGAAATACATAAAAAGGTTAATATAGCATTAATTTGTATATTCGCCTTTTATGATTTTGAAACACTTTACAGAGCTACAAGAATTCTTGTCAGAACCTAGAAATATTGTAATAATTGGGCACAGAAACCCAGATGGAGACGCAATTGGTTCAACGTTAGGATTAAAACATTATTTAGATAAAAAAGGGCACACTACACAAGTGCTAATGCCAAATGAGTACCCTGATTTTTTACACTGGGTTCCTGGGTCAAAAACCGTAAAACGTTTTGATCGCCAAAACAACCAGTCTGTCAAAGCTTTAGCAAAATCTGATATTGTTTTTTTATTGGATTTTAATGCGTTGCATAGAGTAGGAAATGATATGCAAAACACGTTAGAGCAATATGAAAACGATTTTGCTCTGATAGACCATCATCAACAACCAGATGATTTCATGTATATGTATTCTGACACATCTATGTCTTCAACATGTCAAATGGTATATAACTTTATTGAAATGATGGGAGATGTAGAGCTGATAGATAAAAATATAGCAACTTGTTTATATACGGGAATTATGACTGACACAGGTTCATTCCGTTTTAGATCTACAACCAGTACTACACATAGAATTATTGCTGATTTAATAGATAAGGGAGCTGAAAATGATAAGATTCATAGTAATGTGCATGATGCAAATTCTTACAATAGGTTATTGTTGTTAGGGCAAGCGCTGAGTAATATGAAGGTATTACCAGAGTATAAAACTGCTTTTATAACCTTATCTGAAGAAGAAAAAAAACGTTTTCAGTACGAAAAAGGAGATACTGAAGGAGTAGTGAACTATGCATTATCTTTGAAAGGAATTGTGTTTGCTGCTATTTTTATAGAAGATGAAGAACAAGGAATTGTAAAAATATCTTTTCGTTCAAAAGGGAAATTCTCTGTAAACCAGTTTGCACGTAATTATTTTAACGGAGGTGGACATGATAATGCGGCTGGCGGCAGAAGTGATGATAGTATGGAAAATACGATAGCAAGATTTAAGTCGTTATTACCTACATACCAACAAGAGTTACAAGATTCTTATGAAGCATAAAATAATACTTTTTGTTCTTATAGCTTCGGTTGTGGTGTCGTGTAAAGAACCGCAGGCGAGAAGACCGAAACAGCATGGTACAACAAACTTTTATAAAGAAGTTCTTAAAGAAAATAAGAAGCTAAACGCTTTAGAGAAAAAACGTTTAGAAGAATGGGTGGCTAAAGATACTGTTAAAGAGTATAAAACTTCACCTAACGGTTTTTGGTATACGTATATAACGAAGGATACTTTAAACTCAAATTCTCCACAGTTTGAAGATTTAGTTATGTTGTCTTATAATATAGCAGATCTTAATGGAGATATTCTTTATGAAGAAAAGGAGAGAAGCTATAAAGTAGATAAAGAAGATTTTATTCCTGCATTGCAAGATGGAATAAAGTTGATGAAAAAAGGAGAAACTATTACATTTGTCATTCCATCTTACAGAGCTTTTGGAGTAACAGGAGATGGAAATAAAATAGCTGTAAATCAGCCAATACAAAGTACAGTAACATTAATCGATATAAAATCAAAAATAGAAGAATGAAATTAACCAACATTTTAGCAGCTACAGTTGTAGGTTTATCAATTGTTTCATGTAGTAACGGTCAGTTTAAACAAAAAAGCTCATTAGCAACAGAGGTAGATTCTGTTAGTTATGCTATAGGGTTAGATATGGCGACAAAAATTAAAATGAATTTTGACGAAATGGATCAAGATTTATTTGTACAAGGTTTTAAAAACGGTATGGATTCTACAAACTTATTAGTAGAATCAAAAGACGTAAACAATATCTTGAGAAATTTTTTTAAGAAGAAGCAAGAAGAAAGAATGAAGCAGATGCAAGAAGAGCAAGCAAAAAAAGCAGAAGCTGAATTTGGAGACAACAAAAAAGCAGGCGAAGACTTTTTAGCAGCTAATAAAGCTAAAGACGGAGTGAAAACTACAGAGAGTGGTTTACAGTATGTTGTTTTAAAAGAAGGTGAAGGTGAAGTTCCAACAGCAAATTCTAGAGTTAAGGTTCACTATCATGGTACTTTAATTGATGGAACTGTATTTGATAGTTCTGTGGAAAGAGGTGAGCCAACTGAATTTGGAGTAGGTCAAGTAATCAAAGGATGGACAGAAGGTTTACAGTTAATGAAGCCAGGAGCAAAATACAAGTTCTTTATCCCTCAAGAGTTAGCTTATGGTGCACAACAGAGAGGACAACATATTAAACCTTTTTCAGCTTTAGTTTTTGAAGTAGAGTTGTTAGAAATAAAGTAAACAAAGTTTAAATAACTGATAATTAATTAGGTTAGCACTTGTTGTTAACCTAATTAATTATTTATAAGAGAATATAAAACGAAATAAATGAAATTATTTAAAACTTTACTTGTAGTGCTTGTAGTGCTTGTAGTGCTTACATCATGTAAATCGGCTAAATACCCTAGTCTAGAAAATGGATTGTATGCAGATATCCAAACAAACAGAGGTGATATTTTAGTGAAATTTTTTTATGACAAAGTTCCAATGACTGTGGCGAACTTTATTGCGTTAAGTGAAGGAACTCACCCTAAAATGATAGATTCATTAAAAGGAACACCATTTTATGATGGTACTAAATTTCATAGAGTAATTAAAGACTTTATGATACAAGGCGGGGATAGAACAGGAACAGGTAGTGGAGATGCAGGTTATACATTTGCTGATGAATTTTCAATGGATGAAGAAGGAAAATTATTGTATAAGCATGACGGACCGGGAGTGTTGTCTATGGCAAACTACTCAAGACCAGTCACGAATTCTAGTCAGTTTTTCATAACACATAAAGCAACACCCTGGTTAGATGGTGGACATTCAGTTTTTGGTCGTGTTTTACAAGGTCAGGAAGTGGTTGATACCATTCAAAAGAATGACTATATAAAACAGATAGAAATTTTAAGAATAGGAGAAGACGCTATGAAATTTGACGCACCAATAGTTTTCGAACAAGAGTTAGCAAACGTTGAGAAGAAAGAGATTGAGAGAAAGAAAAAATTAGAAGAGTTAAAACAAAAATATCAAGAAGAGCAAGGAATTAAAGATGCGATTACTACTGATTCTGGTTTGAAGATTTTATCTTTACAAAAAGGAAATGGGAAAAAAGTAAATCCAGCGTTACCAACTACAGCACATTATACGTTGTATTTAGCTGACGGAAGAAAAATTGACTCTAGTTTTGATAAAGGTGAAGCTTTTGTCTTTACGGTTGATGATGAAAATTTTCCATTAATAGCGGGTTGGAAAGAAGGAGTGAAAACAATGAGAGAAGGAGATAAAGTACGATTGTTTATACCTTCTTATTTAGGATATGGTGATCGTAGAGTAGGGCCAATTCCTCCTAAATCGGATTTAATTTTTGAAATAGAAGTATTAAAAATAGGAAAATAGTTTTGATAGAAAATATTATACAAAAAGATAAGGAACTTTTAATTTATCTTAACAATTTAGGAAGTGAACAATGGGATGGTTTTTGGTTAACAATAACTAATCAATTTACTTGGACACCATTATTTGCCTTTGTGCTGTTTTTAGTATTTAAGCAGTTTGGGTGGAAAAAAGGGATATTTACAGTGTTATTTATAGCGGTTATTGTTGCTTTTTCCGACCAGTTTACAAATCTGATTAAAAATACTACAGAAAGAATTAGACCTTGTAACACAGAAGGATTAAAAGAGTATCTACGTAGTTTTACATATAAGCCAAGGGGATATAGTTTTTGGTCAGGACATGCTTCGTTGTCTACTACAATAACCACTTTTATGGTTTTATTATTAAGAAAATATTTTAAGCTGATTTACTTAATGATCTTATTTCCTTTAATCTTTGGGTATAGTAGAATATATTTGGGAGTACATTTTCCAGTAGACGTCACAACAGGGTATGTTTCAGGGGTAATTTTAGGAACATTATTTTATTTTGGATATTTAGCTTTAGAAAAGAAAGTTGGGTTAAGAAAAGAATAACTTTAAAATATGTAGAATACATATTTATTTCTAATAATTAAAAAAAGCTTACGATTCGTAAGCTTTTTTCTTTAATCCCCTAAAAAAAAATCCGAAGCTTTCGCTTCGGACTTGCGGAGAAAGAGGGATTCGAACCCCCGGTCCTGTTACAGACAACGGTTTTCAAGACCGCCGCATTCGACCACTCTGCCATTTCTCCTGAGCGTCTCATCAGGTATTCCCTGATTGCGGGTGCAAATATATGACCTTTTTTCATTTCTAAAAAAGTTTTTTGCTACTTTTTTTAATAAAACTTAAGTCTAAAAAGTGTTGTGAAACGTAATGCTTTTGCTATCAATTAGTTTAGTGGTAAAATGAAAATTAAAAAAATAAAAAGTAAAAGAGAATGAGCCTAAAAAAGGACTATTATAACGAGTTAACCAATAATTATAAGAATGAAAATTATAGTTTTTTAGTAAATAAATTCTACCTTCGTTTAATAAATAGTAAGGTATGTTTAACTCATTCGGAAATATTTTAAAGCTAACTACATTTGGTGAGTCTCATGGAACAGCTATTGGAGGTGTAATAGATGGATTCCCAGCAGGAATGAAAGTTGATTTTGATGCTGTTCAGCAAGAATTAGATCGTCGTAAACCAGGACAGTCTAAAATAGTAACCCAGCGAAAAGAACCAGATACAGTTGAGTTTTTATCAGGTATTTTTGAAGGAGTGACTACAGGAGCATCAATAGGCTTTGTAATCAAGAATACAAATCAAAAAAGTAAAGATTATAATCATAACACTGATGTGTATCGTCCTTCACATGCCGATTATACATATGATAAAAAATACGGAATTAGAGATTATAGAGGTGGTGGACGAACATCAGCAAGAGAAACAGCCAATTGGGTTGTAGCAGGAGCTTTAGCAAAACAGCTAATCAATCATATCAATATCAACGCATTTACATCATCAGTAGGAGATGTTTTTATGATGAAACCATACCAAGATTTAGACTTTTCTAAAACTGAAAGTAATATCGTTCGCTGCCCTGATGAAAATTCAGTAGAAAAAATGATTGATAAAATTCAAGAAATACGTAAAGCTGGAGATACTATTGGTGGAACGATAACTTGTGTAGCGCAAAATGTTCCTGTTGGTTTAGGAGAGCCTATATTCCATAAGTTACATGCCGAACTAGGAAAGGCGATGCTATCTATCAACGCAGTAAAAGGATTTGAATTTGGAAGTGGTTTTTGCGGAGCAAAAATGCAAGGTTCTGAACACAATGATATTTTTAATCCTGATGGAACAACACAATCTAATTTGTCAGGAGGAATTCAAGGAGGAATTTCTAATGGAATGGATATATACTTCCGCGTAGCGTTTAAACCTGTAGCTACGATAATGCAAAACCAATCAACAATAAACTCAAAAGGAGAAGCTTCCGAGATACACGGAAAAGGACGACACGATCCTTGTGTGGTACCAAGAGCAGTACCTATTGTGGAAGCATTAACAGCTTTAGTGCTCGCAGATTTTTGGTTAATGAATAAAACTAGAAGAGTTTAAAAAATAAAAAGCCCAGATACGTACACGTTCTGGGCTTTTAAATATTTTAAAAAAACAAATGTTTAGTAAAGAGTTAACATTGCGTTTTTATCATTATTGTTAAATGTGATAGCTGGTCCACAAGACTGCATTATCGAAGTGTTGTCAGATCCAGTTGGAGTACCAGCAATATGAATAGCTCCTACACCAGCACTACCTTCGTTTACATTACTACCACAGCTTTCACGTGTTTGGTAGTCAGTATGACGGAAACCAATACAGTGTCCAATTTCATGAGCCATAGTACCAGCAAGTTTAGTAGAGGTAGGTGCAATAGATAATTCAAACCATCTACTGTTAATACCAAAACCTTTGGCAGGATCTCCTTTTCTTGTAGGGAAACCAGCAGCTCTACCTAATGTGATAAAACCACCACTTTCTAATTCGTAAAACTCATTAACTTCAATATCAGCCTTAGATTTACCTTTACCACCATAAGAAACTCTTTGATAAGTTAATTGAGAACCTAAGTTATTTAACATAACAATAGTTTCATCTAAAGCATCAGAACCTAAAGTGCCTAAATCAGGAGAAACACTTACTGTGATAACTCTAGGTAAACCAGTTACTAAATTAGTTGTTCTGTAATGTTCTGTGTTAGGGATGTTTGAACTTTCACCTAACTCGTCAATTTGAGCAAAAGTAAAGAACATGTCTTCTACGGCAACACCTTTTTCCCCCATAAAAGTTGTTATTTTTGCTGAAGAAGTTTCAAAATAAGCTGCTTGCAATTTTGAAACTATTTCAGGAGTGATTTCATTGACTTCGTTGCTTGGAATAGCGTCTTCTGAAGAGTTACATGCAGTAAACAAAATAACTGCAAAAGCCATAAGGCTTAATAGTTGTGAATTTAAATTTTTCATTTTATTGAAGGGTTTTAGTTAAAAAATCTCAACGAAAGTATGTTTTTATGGTAAAATACGCAAAAAAAGCATTTTATTTGTAGTGATAATATGTTTTTATGAGGTTAATTTTTCTTTTTTTTTGTACGCTATTTTTAACATTTAATACCTATTCGCAAGTTGATTTTCCTTCTTATGTGAAAAAAACAGACCTGAAAAGGCTTGAAAAAAAAACGTTGAAAAAAAAATATTATTTAATTAATAAAAAAGATCTGATTTTCAATGATAAACATATAAAAGTTGTAAGAAAATTAGATGATAATTTTTTGATAATAACAAAAAAAACAAAATCTACAGAGTTCACTTTTAAAGGAAAGTTGTTTGATGTAAATGATAGTTGGAAGCTGTCATATAGGATTCCAAAGCTATTAAAGGGAAAGAATAAAGAAGTGAAAGTTGTGGTAAAAACAACTAATTCAAACTTGTTTTTAAAAGAAGCAAAGGAAAAGAACTTAAATATTAATGTGTTATACAAGTATAAAGATGTTCTAACTCTTAAAGTGTCTTCAGTAGAAATAAGTAAAATAGCTTCCATGTATCAGGTTGTTTATGTAGATATTCAACTAGCTCCTCGTCCAGAGAAAGTACCAATTGAAAAAGTAGATTTAAGTGTCAACCATATATATAAACTTCAAAATGACTTTAAAATAATCAATGGCGATGGGATAACTGTTTCAGTAAAAGAATTACTGTTTGATGTTAAAGATATTGACTTAAGAAAAAGAATAAAACTATATGGAAGTGAAGCTGAAGATGTTTCTAGTCATGCAACTTTAATGGCTACTATAATAGGAGGAGCAGGAAATAGTACATATAATTCTATGGGGGTTGCTCATCATAGTAATTTGTCATCTTCAGATTTTAGTACACTATTACCTGATAACGATACTTATTATATTAACAATAATATATTTATTCAAAATCATTCTTACGGAACAGAGATCGAAAACTTTTATGGAGCTCAAGCGAATGCTTATGATCAAAGTACAATTGATGTTCCTGAGCTACTTCATGTATTTTCTTCAGGGAATACAGGAGAGGTAGCTTCTGAAGAAGGAAATTATCAAGGGATAGAAGGATATGCTAATATGACGGGAAATTATAAAATGGCTAAAAATGTTTTAGTTGTTGGAGGAGTTAATAAAGAGCTAACTATAAATTCGAGGAGTTCAAAAGGACCTGCTTATGATGGAAGGGTGAAGCCAGAACTGGTTGCTCATGGACCAGATGGAACATCAGACGCAGCAGCTATAGTTTCTGGAGTAGCAACTTTGTTGCAACAAAAGCATAAAGAGAAAACGAATAAACTCTCATCTTCTGCATTGCTAAAATCATTATTAATTGCAGGAGCCGATGATATTGGTCCAAAAGGAATTGACTTTAAAAGTGGTTATGGCAATGTAAACGCATATCAAAGTATAAGTATTTTAGAGAGCGGAGGGTATATTAATGATGTTGTTTCAAGTAATGAGGTTAAAGAATATTCAATTCCTATTAATACTACAACAAAAGAAATACGAATAGCTTTGGTTTGGAATGATGTTCCTGCAAATGTTAATGACGATAAAGCGTTGGTAAACGATCTCGATTTAGAAGTGAGTAGTGGCGCAAATTCATGGTTACCTTGGGTTTTAGATGCTTCACCATCTCAAAGTTCGCTAGAAAAAGACGCTGTGTATGGAGAAGACCATCTTAATAATGTAGAATTAATTACTATAGAAAATCCTGAAACAGGTACATATAACTTAAAAGTAAAAGCAAATTCATTAGCAACAGCTACACAATCGTTTTCTATCGCTTATTTTCTTCAGCCTAAAAATATTTTTATATGGAACTACCCTAATAAAGAGGATAAGTTACCAGCTTTAAGAGATAAATATGTACGATGGACAAACAACTTAGATTTTCCAGTAAGTAAAATTGAATATTCTATTAATAATGGAAGTTGGACTGAGGTTGCAAACTCTACAAATGTTACAAAACCATATTTACTTTGGAATACTCCAGAAGTTAATGGAACAGCTCAATTAAGAGCTTTAGTGAATGGAGCATATTATGTTTCCGAAGAATTTATAATATCAGATGTTGTTACGCCAGTTGTTGATTTTAACTGTGAAGAAAATATTCAAATTAGTTGGGAGTCGGTTCCGAATGCAACGGCATATAATGTACAGTTGTTAGATGATGCTTATATGTATACCAATACAGTAGCAAGCGAAACGGGTATTGCTATTTCAAAAAACACATTTAAAACACCTTATATATCTATAACACCAGTTTTTAATGAAGTAATAGGAGTTAAAGGACAAACAATAAATTACAACTCACAAGGAGTAAATTGTTATTACAAGAATTTTTTAGCCTTTGTAAAAAATGAAAATGTAGTAGATGTTCGATTAAGTTTAAGCACTTTGACGAATGTAGCCTCAGTTGTTTTTGAAAAAACACTCAATGGAAATGTTGAAATAATAAAAACATTCACTATACCTAACACACAAGAACTTCAAATAGAAGATAATGGTGTTTCTGGAGGAGAAAATGAATATAGAGCTAGAATTGTCCTTGATGATGGAACTGAAATTTATACAGATACCATAAAAATAGATTTTCCTTTTGATAATACCTTAAAAATATATCCAAACCCAGTAATAGCATCAGAAGGAATGTTTGTGTATTCAAGAGGAAACAATTTAGATATAGAAATCGTAGATGTTACAGGAAGAATAATTTATACAAACAAAATTCAAAAAATCAGACAAACCATTCCTATACCAAATTTTAAAACAGGTTTATTGTTTGTGCGTATACTAAAAGATGGACAACAGATAGCAGTAAAGAAAATACTGGTAAAGCCTTAATTGTTTTAAATAATATAGACTTCACTAAAATTTTTGTGTTGCTTTTTGTAATTTTACAAAGTCACTTCGGATGATTTCGGAACCCTACCGAAATTGTATCGAGAAGTTTATATTAACCTGTTCTCGATAAAGTCATTCTAAAGACAATTTTATAATATTTTATTTAGGAATGATTATGGACTACATTAAAGGACGTGGTGCGCAACACAACACACACAATAAATTTATACAACATCAACACGAAGTGTTGGATGATTTCTTAAACTATTGCGAAGCTGAAAACGAATCAGCAGACAATAATAAAACAACCTATTTAGAAATTTATCCTAAAACAATTCTTAATAAAGTAACAAGTCCAGATATTGGGTTTTCCTATTCAATGAATCCATATCAAGGTTGTGAGCACGGTTGTATTTATTGCTATGCGCGCAATACGCACGAATATTGGGGGTATTCAGCAGGATTAGATTTCGAACGTAAAATATTGTACAAAGTAAATGCAGCAGAACTATTAGAAAAAAAACTACGAAGCCGTAATTGGCAGCCGCAAAATATTATGTTCTCAGGCAATACAGACTGTTATCAACCGATAGAAAAGAAACTTGAAATCACCCGAAAAATGCTACAAGTACTATTAAAATTAAAGCACCCAGTAAGCATGATAACAAAAAATGCATTAATACTTCGTGATTTAGATATTTTAAAAGAAATGGCAGAGTTGAACTTAGTGAAGGTAAGTATATCTATCACTTCACTATCAGAAGAAACAAGAAGAGTAGTGGAGCCAAGAACAGCAACTATCAAAAAAAGACTAGAAACAGTTAAAACACTAGCAGAAAATAATATTCCAGTAAATGTAATGATGGCACCAATCATTCCTTCAATTAACAGTCACGAAATATTACCATTAGTAAAAAAGGTAAGTGAGCAAGGAGCAACATCAGTAGGGTATACAATAGTGCGTCTAAATGGAGCGGTTGGAGAAATTTTTACCAATTGGGTAAGAAAAACATATCCTGATAGAGCAAACAAAATACTACATCAAATAGAAGACACACATAAAGGATCGTTGAATGATTCACGTTATGGGAATAGAATGAGAGGAGAAGGTAAAATAGCAGAACAAATAAAGACACAATTTGAGTTGGCAAGAAAGCTATATTTAAAAGATAAGAAAATACCTTAATTAGACTTTACTAAGTTTGATAAACACCAAAGAAATCAAATCTCTCTATTTTAGATATTATATATTGTAAAAGCATTTTTCCTACAATATATATGTAATGTATTTCACATAAGATGATTTGTTGGTGTGGGCGTTCCACTTTGTTGCATGTTTCCACTGCGTTCCAACAATACAAAGTGTCGGGCTTTCC
>NZ_QUNS01000014.1 GCF_003387615.1 Tenacibaculum gallaicum
CATTAGCGCCGATGGTACTGCCAATGGTGGGAGAGTAGGTCGTTGCCTTTCTTTATAAAACCTCAATCTTTTAGTAGATTGAGGTTTTTTTTATGCACCTATTTTAGGTTGAATACTTTCTTAAGAGTAGAAATCTCTTAAAGAAAGACTTTCTTAGTTAGAATATCAAGAGCGAAAATTGATCAAGAACTATTTAGGAGGCTATGTTGACGTATAGGAGAGGAGTATAAAGAGATGTTTTCGAAGATGCGTAAAAGAAGTATAAACGTAAGAAAAAGTAATGTAAACATTACAGTATTTGGATTTGTGGATCTAAATACAATCAGGTACTAAAAAGCCTATGAGTTTTAAAATTCATAGGCTTTTTAGTTTATAATAAAGTATAATTTAATTTTTGTAACGTAATTTTCCTGTTTCAATACCAATGGCTGTTCTTGCTAAAATAGTGAATATAAGAGCTCCTAAGGCCCAAATACCTAAAGTAACACCTATTTCTATTCCAGTAGGAGTGTATTCAGCTATTTTTCCGTAAGGTCCAGGAATGAAACCTGGTACAATTAAACCAAACCCTTTTTCAATCCAAATAGCTATAAATAATATAAAACAAGCAAAATATAATACTTTCAAATTGTTTCTAAGTTTATGAAAAGTTAGGATAATTGTAGCTAAGACATTTAATGAAATGGCAGTCCAAATCCATGGTAATAATGCTGTTTTTCCATCTAAACCAAAGAATAAATAATAAGCACTTTCACTATGATGTGTTGGTGCATAAAACTCTTTGAATAACTCGGAAACAAGCATGATAATGTTTATTTGCGCAGCTACAGTGACTACCATAGCTATTTTTTTTATGGTTTTATCTTCTATTTTAAAGACCGTAAAGGTTCTAATAACTGCTAGGACTAAAATAATTAATGCTGGACCAGCAGCAAAAGCAGAGGCTAAAAAGCGAGGACCTAACAGCGCATTATTCCAAAAAGGACGAGCTTGCAATCCTTGATATAAAAAGGCAGTTACTAAATGAATACCTACTGCCCAAAAAACGGATAAGATAGCTCCTGGTACATAAACGCTAGCTTTTGCTTCTTTACCTTGATAGTGTCTAAATAAAATATATAATGGAATTGTGATGTTTAGAAACAAATATCCGTTTAATACAATTACATCCCAAGTAAGCATTGAATTAGGAAAGTTAAAAACCCCAAAACCAGGAATCATATGCCATAAAACAGAAGGTCCTCCCATGTCAGCAATAACAAATGCTAAACACATAATTAAAGCAGCAACAGCAAGTCCTTCTCCTATTAAAACAGCTTGTTTAAAATCAATATCTTTTAAAACATATGTCGGCATAACTAACATAACGGCGGCGGCGGCTACTCCTACTAAAAAGGTGAAGTTTGAAATATACAATCCCCAGCTAACTCTATCTGTCATTCCTGTAACACTCAATCCGTGTTCTAATTGAATGGAGTAACAATACATACCTATAAGCATTATTAAAGTTAAAAACCCCATCCATAAATGATATTTGATAGTTCCTTTAGTAATGATATCAAAACTATCTCTAACTAAATTTCCAAAAACTTTAAGTTGTTTCATTGTATATTTTTTAGTCCATGAAATACCAGAACTTTGGTTCGGTACCTAAATCTTCTTTTAATCTGAATACTTTTTTGTTTTCTAAAACCCATCTAATAGTACTATTAGGGTCTAATAAGTTACCAAAGATTCTAGCTCCTGTTGGACATGCTTCAACACAAGCTGGGTTTTTTCCTGCTCTGGAGCGTTGCACACAAAAAGTACACTTTTCCATCACTCCTTTTTTACGCATTCGATTTCCTAAATAATGTTGATTGTGATTGATTTCTTCTTCTGGTACTTCTGGTTTACTCCAGTTAAACCTACGGCCATCATACGGACATGCAGCCATACAGTATCGACAACCCACACACCAATCATAATCTACAACTACTAACCCGTCTTCTTCTCTCCATGTTGCTTGCACTGGACATACTTCTACACATGGTGGGTTATCACAATGAAAGCATTGAGTTCCCATATAAAAATGACCTTCCGCAGGAACTTCATGATAATAATTGTCATCAGCTTCATTGAAATTAAAGCCTTTACCATCCTTCATTTCATGGATTCGGATATATTGCATTTGTGAATTTCTGTCTTGGTTATTTTCTTCAACACAAGCACTCACACAGTCCATATATCCTTGACATTTAGAAATGTTAAAAGCGTATCCAAACAATACATCTTCTTCAGCATTTTTAGAAGACATATTTATTGTTTTTCCGGTACGTAATTGGTACGAACGCATTAAACGATTTACAGTTGCTTCTTTTTCTTCATCTGTCATTAGTTTATAGTTACCTTTAAACTGTTCCTCCCAATCTATCTGAGCTTTTTCTTTAGATTCATCGCTAGAAGTCACACTTGTACATGAAGAAACTGCTCCAGCTCCAATTAATAAACTTGCAGTTAATTTTTTAAAAGCAGAACGTCTATCCATCTTCACATCAAATACTTGATCAAAACCATCTTTGTGCTTCTCTTCTCCTATAGAAGCATTTACCGCTGCTTTATAAAACTCTTGTTCATTCAGTTCTTCTTTCTGGGTATGTGAATTGCAACCTCCAGATGTTTTTCCACAACCACAAGAACTATTTTTTTGTTTATGTTTACTATTTAGGTTTAGAGTAAACCATTTTTTTTTGTTATTGCTCATGCCTAAAAATTATTTACGTTCTTTTACTTTTTGAGTATTAAATCTTGCAGGCCACTTAGTGTCAAAGCTAGGTGAATGTGGGTTATGACAATTAACACAGGTCATAGAAGCTCTTGGTGAAGCCCAACTTTCAATTCGTTTTCCGTGAGCACCTCCTGTCCAATCTTTGTATTGTTTTTGATGGCATTGGCTACACAGTTTATAGCTTTTATTCAAATCAATAGAATGCCCCGTTATACTCTTTAGTTTATCCATATTATTACTATCATGACAGGTAATACAATTCATTGTATTTAATGCTGCATGATTTAATTTAATGTTCCAATGTGCCTTTTTAATATCTTTAGTTTGCATTTTTATCAAAGGTTGTGTATGACACTCAGTACATTTATAGGATTTAATTTTATCTTTTCTTGTTGGAATTAAAAAAGTGATATCATTTTCTGTAACCTCCATCATTTTCATTCCTTCTAAATATTTTTCGGAAGAAATAGAAACTCCGTTATAGTTTTTACTTTCGGCTTCTATTTTATCTGTAATACTATGGTATTCATGTTCTTTATGCTTGCATGAAATTGATAAATATGTGAATAGAAAAGCGAAATAAACGAACTTTATATATTTGTGTTTTTTCATTAATTTTCAATTTTTCTGATGAAATTACCAATGTTTTCGGTAACCTTGTTATTAGGTACATGACATTGTCTACAATTAACCCTTTCCGGATGTGTTACTCTGATTTCCTTAGGAGCACTTGGTCCTGCATGACACGCTAAACAGTTTTCTCTTAATTGTAATTGATGCGGAATTATAGGTGGGCTACCTGCTAGTGCATTATTGTTCCCTACAACAGGAATAGTTCCTCTTTTAAAGTTTGTTTCTTTAAATAATGATTGCGTTTTTTGTGGTACATGACATTGACGACAGTTAATTTTTTCTGGATGAGGAGTAACAGGCGTGTATGCTTTGAACTTCTCTACATACCCACCATTTTCATGACATTTTAAACAATTATTTTCACCCATACTGCGTTCACCGCTACTTACTTCATGAGGTATGCTTGGAGGTGCTCCATGAAAAGCTCTATTATCATAATAGCTTTTCATGGTTCGCTGATGCGTTTCGTCTACTGGCATTTTAGTATAATCTAACGCATACTTTGATCGTTCAAAAACACCTGCTTCTGAAGGGATTATAGGAGTTGGTTGGTTATTCTCAATAGGGATGTAAGCTTCTTCTTGTCCTTGATAGTAACTATAGTTCCATACAGTAATAAAGGCAATAAAGAGAATAATAAAAAGCGATATGATGCCTAAACGTTTTTTCATAATATTAAGCTTTTTCTACTTTAACCGCACATTTCTTATAATCTGGTTCTTTTGATATTGGACAAAAAGAGTCGAGTGTGATATCATTAATTAACATATTTTCATCAAAAAACGGAACAAACACTTGCATAGGCGCTGGTACTCCGCGTTCATTTATAGAGGCAGGTAATGTTATTGTTCCTCTACGAGTGGTAAGCTTTACCATATTTCCTGTTTTAATTTGCATACGTTTTGCATCATCAGGATTTAATTCTACATAACCATGAGGCATTGCTTTATGTAATACAGGAATACGTCTTGTCATAGATCCTGTATGCCAATGTTCAACGACACGTCCAGTATTTAACCAATATGGATATTCAGCATCTGGCTCTTCTGCAGCGGGTTCATATGGGCGTTGCCAAATGACAGCTTTTCCATCAGGTTTTCCATAGAAATGGAATTTTTCTCCATTGCTACAGGCAGGATCATATTTAGCATTGAAACGCCATTGAGTAGATTTTCCATCAACATAAGGCCATTGCATTCCAGGGTTTTCCTTTAAAACCTCTAAAGGTGCCATATTGTGCTTTTTATTATCGTGATGCTTACGATATTCAGCATAAATTTCTTCAATATGTGATTCTTCGTTATAATAGAATTGTTTTTCATAACCTAAACGCTTAGCAACTTCTACCAATTGCCAAGTATCGCTCATAGCTTCCCCTGGTGGTTGCACCATTTGTTCAAAATATTGAGTTCTTCTTTCAGAGTTACCATACATTCCTTCACGTTCTACCCACATTGCTGAAGGTAAAATAACATCTGCTATATCAGTTGTTGGTGTTGGGTAAATGTCAGAAACGACGATAAATCGCCCTTCTTTTTTAGCAGCATCTCTATAGCGTTTTAATTTAGGCATGGTTACCATAGGATTGGTCACTTGAATCCACATAAAACGAATATCGCCTCTATCTAAAGCTCGAAACATTTCAACAGTATGGTATGTAGGTTTTGGATCGATATTTTCAACTGGTACATCCCAAATTTTTGCAGCAAATTCACGGTGTTTTTTATTCATTACCACACCATGAGGAAGCTTATGAGTTAAAGTTCCAACTTCTCTTACAGTACCACAAGCAGAAGGTTGTCCTGTTAATGAGAAAGGACTATTACCTGGAGTAGATATTTTTCCTGTTAATAAATGGATGTTGTAAATTAAGTTGTTCATCCAAGTACCTCTACTGTGTTGGTTAGGTCCCATACACCAAAGTGACATTATTTTTTTATTTGGGTCACCATAGTAAGCAGCCATGTACTTAATATCTTTAGCAGAAACTCCAGATATCTTTTCTACCTTTTCTGGGGTATAATCTTCTAAAAAAGTTTTGAACTCTTCAAAATTGATACCTTCAGGTTTATCTTTAAATTTATATTTATCTTCTAAACCATAGCCCATATTGGTTAACCCTTTTTGGAAATTACAGTGCTTTTCTACAAAAGAATTGTTTACCCAACCGTTTTTGATAATTTCATAACAAATTGCATTGGCAACAGCCAAATCTGTTTGAGGTAAAAATAAAATAGACTTATCCGCAGCCATACTAGTACGAGTTGTACGTGTAGCAAAATCGATGATTTTTACACCTCTTTTTAAGCGTTGATCTAATAACCTAGAAAATAATACAGGATGCATTTCTGCCATATTATTTCCCCATAGCATAAAAACATCGGCATGATCAATGTCTTCATAGGAACCCATTGGTTCATCAATTCCGAAAGAAGTTAAAAAACCAGTAACAGCACTCGCCATACATAAACGTGCATTGGCCTCAACATTATTAGTTCCTATACATCCTTTGAAAAGTTTTGAAGCTACATATCCATCAGGAATGGTCCACTGACCTGAACCATAAATAGATACTGAATCTTTACCATAATCTTTAATGGTTTCTTTCATTTTTGAAGCAATTAAATCTAAAGCTTCTTTCATTGAGGTTTCTACATATCTACCATTCTTTTTAACTAGAGGTTTTGTCAAACGGTCTTTACCGTACATTGCCATTACTGAATGGTATCCCTTTACACAGCATAATCCTTTATTAACTGGAGATTTAGGATCTCCTTTTACTGCGACTGCTTTACCGTTTTCAACACCAACCATCACGCCACATCCTACACCACAAAATCGGCAAGGTGCTTTTTTCCAATCTAAATTCCCTCCTTTAGGTAATTGTTCTTCTTGTTCGCCAGCAAACATAATTCCTGGAAACATAGTAGCTGCTGCTGTCATGGCAGATAATACTGCCATCTTTTTTATAAAACTTCGTCTGTTTGTTGCTGAAGTGTACATGGGCTAATTCTTTAAGGGTGTATTAAATCCTGAAACCATAGATAATAGTTTTAAACTACTAATGGTTTCTAATTTTTGTTTTAAATTTTCTTCTTCTATTTTGGTTTCTGTTTCAGTAACTACTACCAAAACATCTTTATTCTCAGCAGGAATTACTTCACATTCATTTAAGGTTGATAAAGCTTTGATAAGCTCATCTTTTTTACCATCATGAGGATGTGCTAAATAACTTTTTATAGGCATAAAATAGTTGTTAATTTCTTTAACAAATTAATAAATATATGGTTACGAAAAAAATGATATTTGTCATAACTTATAGTTTATCAGTTCGTTATGTTTTTTTAGAAACAACGAATAGTTCTAAAAATAAGGTGATTAAAGACTTCCTATTTTCTTTTTTTAAATTTTAAACACGAGTAATTTATAATTAGTTTAAATAATTTGTTGTTTATGATTAGCCTCATAAATAAAAAAAAGGTGAGTTTTTAATTTTGAACTTTAGTTCAATTATAACTTATGACATATAAAATTAAAAGTAGAATATGGATAGAAGTAGATAATGTTACTTTTCTTGGTGAAGGAAGAGTTCGACTATTGAAGTCTATCAAAGCAACTAAATCACTATCAAAATCGGCAAAAGAACTGGGTATGTCGTATAAAAAAGCTTGGAATTTAATTGACTCTGTTAATAAGAAGGCAGAAAAACCAGTTGTAGTTAAAGTATCGGGTGGATTAGGAGGTGGTGGAACTACATTAACTGAACATGGTTTGGAACTTATAGAAATGTATGAGAGTATTAATACCAACTGTTGGAAGTATTTAGACAAACAACTCGAAAAATATTCACAGGACTGATTTTAAGACAGAATAAGAGACCTAGAGGTTGTAAAGTAGTCATGTTTTAAATTTTACTGTCCAACTACTTTCGCATTAAGAGTTCTTTAAAAGAACTACAAATTTTAATGAGAGATTATGTAGGAATTGTACGAAGTAATACGCGCTTAAAAATAGCAAAAAAAAGCTTGATATCATTTACAATAAGGTAGAGAAACTGTATAAAACATCTAAAATAACCACTGCTCTTTGTGAGTTAAGAAATATGGTTACTATAGCATATTTAATTATTAACCAATCATTAGAAAGAAAAGAAAATAAGGGAGGATATTTTAATATTGATAATAGTACAAAACAAGTTTATAAATTAAATTAGTTAGCATGACTTTTATCATTAATTAAATCGTACTTTCTTATGATATTTGTACCTATAAAATTTTGAATAAAATGTCAGAAAATTTAAAGATTGTTACTGCCGAAGAAGCCGTAGCTATTGTAAAATCAAATAATAAAATATTTTTTCAAGGAGCAGCAATGACTCCTAATTTACTCATAGATACTTTGTGTGAACGTTATCAAGAGGTAACCAATGTAGAAATTATTCAAATTCATACACATGGTAAAGCGAAGTATTTAGAAGAACCTTATAGTAAATCATTCAGATTGATAAGTTGCTTTGTGGGTGATAATGTAAGAAAAGGGGTGAATATGAATAATGGAGATTATATTCCTATTTTTTTAAGTGAAATACATTGGTTATTTCGTCGTAATATTTATCCATTAGATGTGGCATTTATCCAAGTTTCTCCACCTGATAAACACGGGTATTGTTCTTTAGGAACATCAGTAGATATTACACTACCAGCTATACAAACCGCTAAAACTGTAATAGCCCAAGTAAATCCTAATGTTCCAAGAACACATGGAGATGGTATAATTCATATAAGTAATATCGATTATGCAGTGAAAGTAAACTCACCAATTCATGAATCTATTACAGGAACACCTTCAGAAATAGAAACTAAGATAGGAAAAAATGTAGCAGGATTAATTGAGGATGGAGCTACTTTACAAATGGGAATTGGAAACATTCCCAATGCTGTATTACATAATTTAACGAATCATCAACGTTTAGGAATTCATACAGAGATGTTTTCTGATGGTGTATTACCTCTAATAGAAAAAGGAGTAATTACAGGGGAAGAAAAAGAAATAAAAACAGGAAAAATAGTTACTTGTTTTGCTGTAGGGTCTCAAAAATTGTATGATTTTATAGATGATAATCCGTTGGTGCATTTTAAAGAAGCAGGGTATACAAACGATACTTCTATTATTAAATTAAACCCAAAAGTAACTGCGATTAATAGTGCTATTGAAATTGATTTAACAGGACAAGTTTGTGCTGATACTATAGGGAAATATCAATACTCAGGAGTAGGAGGACAGATGGACTTTATTAGAGGAGCATCTTTATCAAAAGGAGGAAAAGCAATTATCGCGATGCCTTCAATAACAGCGAAAGGAGTTTCTAAAATTACTCCGTTTTTAAAAGAAGGAGCAGGAGTTACAACTACAAGAGCTCATGTACATTATGTAGCAACAGAATATGGAGTAGTGAATTTATTTGGAAAAAGTTTAAAAGAACGAGCAAAAGCATTAATTTCTATAGCTCATCCTAATTTTAGAGAAGAATTAGAACGAGAAGCTTTTAATAGATTCACTAAGTTATAAACGAAATAAAAAGGAGTAGTTAACTTAACTACTCCTTTTTATTGATTAAGATATTTTCTCTTCTAGAAGAATTGCTTTAGGGTGTAAAATATTGTTTTCAAGATGTATGTGCTTATGTAAATCTTGTTCAAACTCATCTAGTTTAGCATACAAAGCTCTAAATGTATTACAGGCTCCTTCAGGAGGTGTATAATTATTAGACAGTCTAGCTATTTCTTTAAAAACATTACCTGCACTCTCATGTTCATGCTCCATCATTTGTATAGGATTGTTTACAGTTCCGAAAGGAGGAGTTGTATTTTTTGTTCCTTCTTTTTCAGCTTGTATTAATTGTTTTATGAAGGGAAATAGTACTTGTTCTTCTTTTTGCATATGTGATAGTAGCTCATTTGCTACTTCATGAAATAATTGATTTATTTCTACTACTTCAATATAATGATGCCCGTGTACTTTAGCTACTTTGTTAGCATATTGAGAAATCATAGGCATACTTTCTCTAACGTATGTATGATGCACGTTTTCAATATAAATCATTAAAAAATCTAGTTCCCACTTATCATAATCTTCAATAACATCTTTCACCACATCTACTTCAGCCAGTTCTTTTTCAAGAGCTGCTTGATCTACGTTGTTTTTAGCACAAGCTTTTTCAATTGTTATACCACCTCCACAGCAAAAGTCAATTCCGTATTTTTTAAATATATGCGCTGTTTTTATGTTTTCAGTTACATAATCAGCTACTGTTTTGTTACTTGATACTACCATAATTTCTAGTTTTTAGATGTAAATAATGTTGGCTTAATAGTTACCATAACCCACGCCCAATTATTCATGTTATCGTCTGAGTTTCCTTTTAAAACTTCCATTCCTTCTGAAGGAAATAAATGAGAATATCCAGCCTTAAAATCGATGTCTTTCGTAAACTTATATCCGTATACAAGATCCACTTCAGTTCCTAGTTGATTAGAAACAGTATCATTAATATCTGCCGCAGCTGAAAAATTATGAACAAAAGCTGTTAAACCAGATTTAGAGTTCAATTTAAAATTAGCTTTTGCATATAAATCTAGTAAACCAACACTGTTTATATGGTTTCCTACGTAGAAATAATCCATAAAACCATTAAACTTATGATTCGTTCCATAAAAAGGAGTAAAAGCTTTATTCTTTCCATTTGCAGGTGCTCCGTTATTATTACCACTTTGTAATTCAACACCTAAACCAACTTTAAAATTATTAGAAACTTTATACATACCTTCCAAACCTAAAAGATATGCACTTAAATCTCTATTTACAGCATCAGTACCAAACTGATAGTATAGATTTGCAGTTAGATTAAGAGCATTTTTTTTAGCTTTTAAATGCGTACCAACCGTCTGGCTATATTCCAATCCATTTGGCGTTTGTATTCCATTATTTAAAAATAAAAAGCTTCCAGAAAAATTGTCCCAATCTTTATGTAACCAAGCATATTGTATTGCTTTATAGGTTTTAGGCGTGATTAAATTTGTGCCTGTTAAATTTTCACCTGATTGATTAAAAGCTAAACCTACATCTGCTCTAAAAGTGTTTTTTTTATATTTTAATAGTGCCATATCGTGGCTACGAGCTTGTTGAGCCCAACCAACGTTACCAAAAATTCTACTATCATCATAAATCACCTCTTGACGACCTAACTTTACAGAGAAATTAGTATCTAAAAATATTTCTCCCCAAGCTTGGTGTACACTTAAACCATTATTATCAGCACTATTAAGTTGCGGAACATCTCCCCAAACCCTTACATCTTGAAAACTAACATAAAAGTTTAATTTCTCTGTTTTATAAGTGGTGTTAAGGCGAGTTCTTTGCGAAACAAAAAGTGCAGGATTAGTATTATCAGGAAATAAAGTCTTAAATCCATGCCTATATTCAGTACGTGGGCGTAGTTCTGCATCAATTTTTAATTGAGCGAAAATTGTAGTTGTAGCAAAAAAGAGTAATGCTATTATAATTTTTGATGTTTTCATGATTTTTTTAATTAATAGTACCTCAAATTTCTAGATAATTGTTAGGATAAAACATGATAAAAATCAGTTAGATAATAAAAAGATAAAAATATCTTTTTTGTAAATAATAAAAATTAAAAAGACTATAGTTGATAATGAATCGTAGTTTTGTAAGTAAGATAAAAAAGGAACTACTAATAAGTTAAATATAAAGAATGAGTGAGATGAATGACAAAATTTTAACTTGGAAAGATGTAATTAATTTTGCGGTAAATGGTAATCCAACACCAAATAAAAGAGTAGAGAAAACAGCAGACGAATGGAAAGAGCTTTTAACATCAGAACAGTTTAGAGTTACCAGACAAAAAGGAACAGAAAGACCAAATTCAGGAGCACTGTGTAGTGTTTACGATGAAGGAAAATATAAATGTGTATGCTGTGGCACACCTTTGTTCGATTCAACGATTAAATTTAGTTCAGGTACTGGTTGGCCTAGTTTTACACAACCTATACAAGAAAACTCTATTCAGTATGAGAAAGATACTACCTTCGGTATGGTACGCGTAGAGGTAATGTGCAATACTTGCGATGCTCATTTAGGGCATGTTTTTCCTGATGGACCAGAACCTAGTGGGTTACGATATTGTATTAACTCAGCATCAATGATTTTAGATACTGAATAAAAAAAGGAATACAAATGACAAATGATAAATTAGAAGTATTAACCGTTGGTGGCGGTTGTTTTTGGTGTATAGAAGCTGTTTTAAATCAGATAAAAGGAGTAGAAGAGGTAGTATCTGGGTATATGGGGGGAGCAGTACCAGGAACGCCAACTTATAGAGAAATTTGTTCAGGTTTAACAGGACATGCAGAAGTAGTACAAGCAATCTTTAACCCTGAAATAATAAGTTATGAAGAGTTATTGGTGATGTTCATGACAAGTCATGACCCAACAACGCTAAACAGACAAGGAGCTGATGTAGGAACACAATACCGTTCTGTAATTTTTTATCATACAGAAGAACAACAAATAATCGCTGAAAAAGTAATAAAAAAGCTAGCTTCTTACTATGAAGATGAAATTGTAACAGAAATAAGTCCAGCATCCAAATTTCATATGGCTGATGCTAGTCATCAAGACTTTTATGAAAAGAATAAAGATCAAATGTATTGTGTAGTAGTTATTTCACCTAAATTGGCAAAATTGAAAAAGCTATACGCAGACAAATTAAAAGAACAATAGAACGTGTTGAAATTCAATATACAAAATACCTTTACAGAAGAGTTACCAGCAGATCCAATTCAAGAAAATACACGAAGACAGGTTACTGAAGCTTGTTTTTCGTACGTAACTCCTAAAAAAACGTCCAATCCTAAAATTATACATGTATCGGATGAAATGGTGAATGAATTAGGATTAGTAGAAGCAGAAATAACTTCCGAAGAGTTTAAAAATGTGTTCACAGGGAATAAAGTATATGCTAGTACACAACCCTATGCAATGTGTTATGGAGGCCATCAGTTTGGGCATTGGGCAGGTCAATTAGGAGACGGTAGAGCAATTAATTTGTTTGAAGCAATCCATAATAACAAAAAATGGGTTTTACAATTAAAAGGAGCTGGAGAAACACCATATTCACGTACTGCAGACGGATTAGCAGTGTTACGTTCTTCTGTTCGTGAATATTTGTGTAGCGAAGCTATGCATCATTTGGGCGTACCTACTACAAGAGCTTTATCGTTAGCACTGTCAGGAGATCAGGTACTAAGAGACGTGATGTATGATGGAAATGCTGCATATGAAAAAGGAGCGATTGTGTGCAGAACAGCAGCCTCTTTTTTACGTTTCGGTAGTTATCAAATATTTCCTGCAAGAGGAGATATAAAAACATTAAAAACACTGGTTGATTATACAATTAAAAATCATTTTTCTCATTTAGGTGAACCATCAAAAGAAACCTATGTATCGTTTTTTAAAGAAGTAGCTGAACGTAGTTTAGGTATGGTTATTCATTGGCAGCGTGTTGGATTTGTACATGGGGTAATGAATACAGATAATATGTCAATTCTAGGTTTAACGATTGATTATGGACCTTACGGATGGTTAGAAGGTTATGACCACGGATGGACGCCAAATACAACAGATAATACACACAAACGTTATCGATATGGTTCACAGCCAGAAGTGGTTTTATGGAATTTATACCAGTTAGCAAATGCTTTATATCCGCTAATAGAAGAAGCAGAACCTTTAGAAGCTGTTTTAGAAAATTATCAAGAAAAATTTCCTGAAAAGTACATGCAAATGATGCGAGAAAAATTAGGACTTTTTTCTTCAAAACAATCAGACGGAACGTTAGTTTCAAATCTTGAAGAAGTACTTCAAAAAACAGAAACAGACATGACCATTTTTTTCCGATTGTTGTCAAACATTTCAAAAAATGACACCAAAGAGGAGGCAATCAAAAAAATAGAAAAAGCATTTTATACACCTTCAGAAGTTGTAGACGAAATAAAAAAATATTGGGAAAACTGGTTTCAAAATTATATAGATAGATTACAAAATCAAACTGTTTCGGATGAGGACAGAAAAGTAAAAATGAATACCGTAAACCCAAAATACGTGCTCAGAAATTATATGGCGCAATTAGCCATTGATGATGCAAATAAAAATGATTTTGTATTGTTAAATGAGTTATATTTACTGCTCAAAAATCCTTACGATGAGCAGCCAGAATACGAAAAATGGTTCGAAAAACGTCCTGAATGGGCACGAAATAAAGTAGGTTGTTCTATGTTGTCTTGTAGTTCTTAAGATAAAAAACATGTTAAACCTTTTGTTTAAGTTAATTGTGCTTAGTTGCTGATAGTTAGGTTTCTGTTTTGTTTCATTGAAAATAATTCAAAACTCTTTTTTAAATAAAAATCAAAATAAATTTGGAAAATCCATTTTTATAATTGAATATTTGTACTCGTAAAAGTTCAAACACTTATTGACGATGTTATCAAGAAAGGTGGAGGGATTAGACCCTATGAAACCTTAGCAACCCTTTGTGCAAACAAAGAAGGTGCTAAATTCTACCAGAGCATAAAAACTCACGGATAGATAACCCAAAGAAATTTCTTCTTTCTACAAGAACTTTCTTATAATTTCTTAATAACATTTTTCTAGTAAGCAACATCTAACAAAGATGTGTTTTGGCTTTTGGTTTAATCTCAAAACGATTCACAATGCGCAGTATTGGGTTTCCTTTGAAAATGTCATTCTCGCGGAAACGAGAATCAAGTATTAACTCAAAAAACAAGAAAAATGAGTACACAAAAATTCGCAACAAATGCGTTGCACGCAGGTCACGATGTAACACAAAATGGAGGAACAAGAGCAGTTCCTATTTATCAAACAACATCGTATGTTTTTAACAATTCAGAACACGCAGCAAACCTATTTTCTTTAAAAGAACTAGGATTCATTTACACGCGACTAAACAACCCAACCAATCAAATTTTACAAGAACGCTTAGCCGCTTTAGAAGGCGGTATTGGTGCCGTAGTTTTTGCTTCAGGTACGGCAGCAATTTCAACAGGATTATTAACCTTACTAAAAGCAGGAGATCACATTGTAGCTTCAAGCAGCTTATATGGAGGAACATATAACTTGCTAAACGTTACCCTACCAAGATTAGGAATAACCACAACATTTGTAGACGCATCAAACCCAGATAACTTTGCAGAAGCTGTACAAGAAAACACCAAAGCATTTTTTGTAGAATCGTTAGGAAATCCAAAATTAGATGTGTTAGACTTACAAGCGATATCAGCACATGCAAAAAAAGCAGAAGTTCCGTTTATTGTAGATAATACCGTAGCAACACCTGCCTTATTAAACCCAATAGAATACGGAGCAAACATCGTAATTCACTCCCTAACAAAATACATTGGCGGACAAGGAAACTCGTTAGGAGGAGCAATTATTGATGCAGGAACATTCAATTGGGCAAATGGCAAGTTCCCAGAATTTACAGAACCATCAGCAGGATACCACGGACTAGTATATAACGAAGCATTAGGAGCCGCATCGTACACGTTTAAATTAATTTTAGAAGGATTGCGTGATTTTGGAGGAGCCTTGAGTCCTACAAACGCATTCAACATCATTCAAGGATTAGAAACCTTAGAAGTAAGAATTCAAAAACACAGTGAAAATGCGTTGTCTATTGCAAAATGGTTACAAGAACAAGAACAAGTAGCTTGGGTAAACTATCCAGGGTTGGAAGGCAACAAGTACAAAACTTTAGCAGATAAATACCTACCAAAAGGACAAAGCGGATTAGTAACTTTTGGTGTAAAAGGAGGCTATGAGGCAGCCAAAACCATTGCAGATAACACCAAACTATTTTCACTACTAGCCAATATTGGAGATACAAAATCATTAATAATACACCCAGCAAGCACAACACACCAACAATTAAGTGACGAAGCTCAAAACAATGCAGGAGTAACCAAAGACTTAATCCGTTTATCAGTTGGTTTAGAAAATAGTGAAGATTTAAAAAACGATTTACAAGAAGCATTTGCTAAAATCTCTAAAGAAGTAGTAGCTTAAAATTACATTAAAAAGTAAAGCAAGACCCTTTTGTTGTCAATTCGAGTTTGCCAAGCAAGAGTATCGAGAACCAACAAAATATTTAGCGTAAAGCCCAACATAAAGACATCAATAATGAAAAGTGATTTACAGCACATACACATTCTTAGTTATACCACAATAAGCGGTGTACAATTCAAAAAAATTCCGTTAAGCTACCAAACCTTCGGAAAAGAATTGGGCACTGCACCTGTGGTGCTCATCAACCATGCACTAACAGGAAACAGCAATGTAACAGGAATTGATGGATGGTGGCAAGACTTAGTTGGTAAAAACAAAACTATAAATACGAATAAATATACAGTTCTATGCTTTAATATCCCAGGAAATGGATACGACGACTTTTTAATAGATAATTATAAAAGCTTTATAGCACGCGATGTAGCAAACATTTTTTTACAAGGGCTAAAACAACTAAAAATTGAAAAACTATATGCATTAATAGGAGGCTCTTTAGGAGGAGGAATAGCTTGGGAAATGGCAGTATTAAACCCAAAAATAACAAAACATTTAATCCCTATAGCAACCGATTGGAAATCGACTGATTGGTTAATAGCAAACTGTCAAATACAAGAACAATTCCTAACAAACTCTAGCAACCCTGTACACGATGCACGTATGCACGCAATGCTATGTTACAGAACCCCAGAATCATTTAAAAAACGATTTCAACGCACCAAAAACGAAGAGCTACAAATATTTAATGTAGAAAGCTGGCTGTTACACCATGGAAAAAAACTGCAAGAACGCTATCAATTAGCCTCTTACAAATTAATGAATCAATTATTAAAAACCATTGATGTAACCAAAGGAAGAGAAGAACTAAATGTGTTAGAAACCATTGAAGCAGACATCCATATAGTTGGTGTAGATTCCGATTTATTTTTTACTGCCGAAGAAAACAGAGAAACACATAAACAACTAGCATCTGCCCATGCAAATGTAACCTATAATGAAATTAATTCAGACCATGGACACGACGCTTTCTTAATAGAATACAAACAACTAGAAAAAATTATTGAACCGATATTCAATCAAAAATCAACCAATAAAAGAATGAAAATTTTAAAATTTGGCGGCAAATCATTATCCAACGAAGGCATATCAAACGTAGTAACAATCATAGAACAAAAAATAAATGAAGGAGAAAATATAGCCGTAGTTGTTTCTGCAAGAGGAAAAGCAACCGATGAATTAGAAGAAATTTTAAAAAAAGCAGCCAAAAACGAAGCTTTTAAAGAACAATTAGAAACATTTAAATACGAGCAAACAAAGTTAACCCCGTTAGTAAATTTCACTACCGAATTTGATAGACTAGAAAAACTATTTGAAGGAGTTAGTTTATTAGGAGACTATAGCCAAAAGATAAAAAACGAAGTATTGGCACAAGGCGAGTTATTATCTATAAAAACAGTAACCGATCTACTACAACAAAAAGGCATTAACGCAAACGCTACAGACGCCAGAAACTTATTAAAAACAGACGAAAGCTTAGGTAACGGACAATCAATAATACCAATATCAAAAGAAAACGTATTAAATCACTTTAAACAACATAACGGAACAACAGTAAACGTAGTAGCAGGGTTTATTGCATCAAACTTAAAGAATGAGACTACGACTTTAGGAAGAAACGGAAGTAATTATACAGCTTCATTATTAGCCAATTATTTAGATGCAGAAGAGTTACAAAACTATACTCATGTAGATGGAATTTTCACTGCTAATCCTGATTTGGTAGCAGATGCTAAAAAGATAGAAGAGTTATCATTTTCAGAAGCTAATGAGTTGGCCAACTTCGGAGCAACTATTTTGCATGCAAAAACCATCATTCCGTTGTTAGAGAAGAATATCAACCTTAGAATATTAAATACGTTTAATCCAAATGATAAAGGAACGTTGATTACAGCAAAGTCAACTTCAAAAGGAATCAAATCCTTATCAGTATTAGACAAGGTTGCTTTAATCAATTTTGAAGGAAGAGGATTACTAGGAAAAGTAGGAGTGGATGCACGTATTTTTAAAGCATTGAGCAATCACGGAATTAGCGTGAGCATTATTTCGCAAGGTTCTTCAGAAAGAGGTATTGGTTTAGTGGTTGATAAAAGTAATGCTACAGCAGCTGTAAAAGCTTTGGAACAAGAGTTTGAAAATGATTTACAAACAAAAGATGTCAATCAGATTTCAATACAAGAAGAAGTATCAGTAATATCAATTATAGGTCAAGATTTAAGCGAGTTTCATCACCCATATAATGCCTTAATCAAAAATCAAATAGTTCCCTTACTATTCAACAATACAATTACAGGTAAAAATGTGAGTTTGGTGGTAAAAAAAGAACAACTACACAAAGCACTAAATGTAATTCATGGTCAAGTATTTGGAGTTGCTAAAAAGATAAACATTGCTGTTTTTGGTAAAGGTTTAGTAGGAGGAACATTGATAGAACAGATATTGGAAAGTTCGAAATCAATTTTAGAAAGACGTAAAATTCAATTGAACATTTTTGCGATTGCCAATTCTAAAAAAGTATTGTTAACTAAAAATGGAGTTGGAACTAATTGGTCGAATGAGCTTGAAAAAGCAGTAGAAGATAAGCATACAGTTGATACAGTAATTGATTATGCTAAAGAACACCACTTAGAAAACTTAATTGCGGTAGATAATACAGCAAGCGTAGACTTTATAGAAAATTACATTCCGTTAGTCGATGCTGGGTTTGACTTAGTCTCTTCTAACAAAATAGCGAATACAGTTTCGTACGACTTTTACAAAGAGTTACGTAAAAGGTTAGATAAAAATAATAAGAGTTACTTGTACGAAACAAATGTAGGAGCAGGCTTACCATTAATAGATACAATTAAACTATTACACGATTCAGGAGAAAACATTACAAGAATAAGAGGAGTATTCTCAGGCTCATTAAGTTACTTATTTAATAAATTTTCAGCAGAAGACGTACCATTTTCAAAGGTGTTACAAGAAGCCATTAACAGTGGATTTACCGAACCAGACCCACGAGAAGACCTATGCGGAAACGACGTAGCCAGAAAACTATTAATCTTAGCACGTGAATTAGATTTAGAAAACGAGTTTGAAGACATTCAAATAGAAAACCTAATACCAGAAGAATTTAGAGAAATACCTTCAAAAGAATTTCTAACAAACTTAGAAAAACTAAACCCAACATTTCAACAACAAAAAGAAGCACAAGAAGAAAAACACGTACTACGATATATAGGAGACTTACATGGAGACCTACAACAATCAAAAGGAAAACTAAACGTAAAACTAGTATCAGTACCAGAAAGCTCACCCTTAGGAAGCCTAAAAGGTTCCGACGCCATATTTGAAATATATACAGAATCGTACGGAGAACAACCCATCGTAATACAAGGAGCAGGAGCAGGATCAAAAGTTACAGCCAGAGGAGTATTCGGAGACATCTTACGATTAGTAAAAACAAACAATTAACAATAAGGAGTAAAACAAAACCCGTAAGGAATAGAAAAAGAACGCTAAGGAATAGATAAACAACCATAAGGAATAGAAAAATAACGTTAAGGAATAGACAAACAACTGTAAGGAATAGAAAAACAACAAAAAGGAAACAACAAACAAATAAGTTACACCCTTTAAAAAACAAACATGAGTAAACATTTTGAAACACAAGCCATACGAACACAAACAGAACGCACACAATTTTCAGAGCATTCTACACCCATATACCTAACCTCAAGTTTTGTATTTGACGATGCAGAAGATATGAGAGCCTCATTTGCAGAAGAAAAGCAACGAAACCTATACAGTCGATTTTCAAACCCTAATACCACAGAATTTGTCGATAAAATAGTGGCTATGGAAGGTGCCGAAGCAGGCTATGCATTCGCAACAGGTATGGCAGCCGTGTTTTCAACCTTTGGAGCCCTGTTAAATGCAGGAGATCATATCGTATCATGTCGTTCAGTATTTGGTTCAACACACAGTTTGTTTACAAAGTATTTACCAAAGTGGAATATAGAAACAAGCTACTTTAAAATAACAGAAGCAGAAAAAATAGAAAGTCTAATACAACCAAATACCAAAATATTATATGCAGAAACACCAACAAACCCAGCAGTAGATATTTTAGATTTAGAACTATTAGGAAGCATTGCAAAGAAACACAACATATTATTAGTAATAGATAACTGCTTCGCAACTCCATACCTACAAAACCCAATAAAATTTGGAGCAGACTTAGTAATTCACTCAGCAACAAAACTAATAGACGGACAAGGACGTGTCTTAGGAGGAGTTACAGTAGGAAAAGCAGAACTAGTAAAAGAAATCTATTTATTCTCAAGAAATACAGGTCCAGCAATGTCACCATTCAACGCTTGGGTATTATCAAAAAGTCTAGAAACACTATCAATAAGAGTAGAAAAACACTGTGAAAACGCCTTGAAAGTAGCACAATTTTTAGAAGAACATCCAAAAGTAAACCTAGTAAAATATCCATTTTTAAAATCGCATCCACAACATGAGATAGCAAAAAAACAAATGCGATTAGGAGGAAACATTGTAGCCTTTGAAGTAAAAGGAGGAATTGAAGCAGGACGTAAGTTTTTGAATAGTATTCAACTATGCTCCTTATCAGCAAACTTAGGAGACACAAGAACCATTGTAACACACCCAGCATCAACAACCCATAGTAAATTAAAAGAAGAAGACCGATTAGAAGTAGGAATTACAGACGGTTTAGTACGATGTTCGGTAGGATTAGAAAACGTAGAAGACGTAATTCACGATTTAAATCAAGCATTAAATAATTAAGAAGTAAAGCATATATTTGTAATATGCTTTCTAAGAAAACAAAATACGGAATTAAAGCGCTTACCTTTATTGCTAGGCAAGAAAAGGGCACTATGGTACAAATAGCAACCATTTCAGAAAAGGAAAATATTTCGCACAAGTTTTTAGAAAGCATATTACTTACCTTACGAAAATCAGGATTTTTAGGAGCAAAAAAAGGAAAAGGTGGAGGCTATTACCTGCTAAAACCATCGAGCGATATTAAAATGACTGATGTAATTAGAACACTAGAAGGTCCCATTGCTATGGTACCATGTGTTAGTTTGAATTA
Source organism: Tenacibaculum gallaicum (assembly GCF_003387615.1). Classification (GTDB taxonomy): domain Bacteria; phylum Bacteroidota; class Bacteroidia; order Flavobacteriales; family Flavobacteriaceae; genus Polaribacter; species Polaribacter gallaicus. The sequence goes on from NZ_QUNS01000014.1 coordinate 20,724, forward strand.
TTATGAAAAATGTGATGACTGCCCAGATGAAGAAGCATGCTCAGTACACAAATTAATGATTCAAGTAAGAGATAATACGCTACAAGTACTTCGAAATAACACACTTGCAGATTTAGTGTAGTATTAACAAATAATTGTAAAATTCAAATATTTTTTTGATTTCTCCTTGGAGAATTAAAAAGCATCTGTATATTTGTCGACTTAAAACCTAGTATTCCGATAGGGTAATAGTATTTTAAAAATGATTGTAGAGCAAGTAATAGAAAATAGAGCAAATTATAAAGAAGATAAACGTTCTGAAAAACCAATAAGAAGCATTGTAAAATCAATAAGTTGGAGAGTTGTTGGAACCATAGATACAATACTAATATCATGGGTAATTACAGGACAAGTAAAAACAGCCTTTTCAATTGGAGCTGTAGAATTAGTAACAAAAATGTTATTGTACTTTTTTCACGAAAGAGTTTGGAACAGTATTAAATGGGGTAAAAAATGAGTATAGAAACAATGAATTTAGAAGCAGTAAACGCAGAGTTAAAAAACAAATCTCCAAAAGAGATTATTGTTTGGGCATTATTACAAGCAAACAAAGCAGTAGTAACCACAAACTTTCGTCCCTATGAAGGAGCCATCTTACACGCAGTAGCATCAGTAAAAAATAGCATAGATGTAATTTGGTGCGATACAGGTTATAATACTCCACAAACCTATAAACATGCTGAAGAGTTAATTGAAAAACTACAGTTAAACATTCAGTTGTATGTACCTAAACAAACGGTAGCACACAGAAATATCACTTTAGGATTACCAACAGTTGATGATCCAAAACATACTGTTTTTACAGAACAAGTAAAGTTAGAGCCTTTCAAAAGAGCAATGAATGAACACAAACCAGATGTTTGGTTTACAAACTTAAGAAAAGGACAAACTGCTTTTAGAGATAGTATTGACATTGTTTCAAAAAGTAAAGACGGAGTATTAAAAGTAAGTCCATTTTACCATTGGTCAGACGAGAAGTTAGATGCTTACTTAGAAGAACACCAAATACCAAACGAGTTTAAATACTTTGATCCCACAAAAGTAGAAAGTAACAGAGAATGTGGTTTACATATTTAAAGAACATGATTATGAATACACAAACTATACAAGTAGGAGCTTTAGAAAGTGAAGCCATTTATATATTAAGAGAAGTAGTCGCGCAATTTGAAAAACCGGTGTTATTGTTTTCGGGGGGCAAAGATAGCATAACACTGGTGCGACTTGCTGAAAAAGCATTTTATCCAGCAAAAATTCCTTTTTCATTATTGCACATAGATACTGGACATAATTTCCCTGAAACGATTGAATTTAGAGACCGTTTGGTATCAGAATTAGGAGTTGATTTAATTGTTCGTCAGGTACAAGACAATATTGATGCTGGTAAAGTAAAAGAAGAAACAGGAAAATACGCAAGCCGAAACATGTTACAAACCGAAACGTTATTAGATGCCATAGAAGAATTCGGTTTCGATGCATGTATCGGCGGAGCGCGTAGAGATGAAGAAAAGGCAAGAGCTAAAGAACGAATTTTTTCGGTACGAGATGATTTTGGACAATGGGATGAAAAGAATCAACGTCCAGAATTGTTCGATATGTTAAATGGAAGAATTGATTTAGGTCAGAATGTACGAGTTTTTCCAATTTCTAACTGGACAGAGTTAGACGTATGGTCGTATATACAACAAGAACAAATTGAAATTCCATCCATCTATTTCGCTCACCAAAGAGCCACTTTTATTAGAGACGGGTTAATCTGGTCTGCAAACGATGAAGTTGTGTTTAGAGAAGAAGAGGAAGAAGTACGTGAACGCATGGTACGCTTTAGAACTGTGGGAGATATGAGTTGTACAGCAGCAGTATTATCAGATGCGATAGATATTGACACTGTGGTAGATGAAATCAGAGAGTCAACCATATCAGAAAGAGGCGCACGAATCGATGACAAACGCTCAGAAGCAGCAATGGAAAAGCGTAAACAACAAGGATATTTTTAAAATATAGGTTTTAGCTATTGGCCTTTGGCTGTTAGCAAGATTAAGATCTAAATAATAATAATAAAAAGGCGAACAGCTAAAAGCGAATAGCCAACAGCATAAAGATGAACGTAGTAAAAATAGCAACAGCAGGAAGTGTAGATGACGGGAAAAGCACGCTAATAGGGCGAATTTTATACGATACAAAGTCATTAACTCAAGATAAATTAGAGGCAATAGAAGAAAAAAGTAAACAACGTGGGTTTGATTACTTAGACTTTTCTTTAGCAACTGATGGACTGGTAGCAGAACGTGAACAAGGAATCACAATTGACGTCGCTCACATATATTTTTCAACACCAAAAACGAGTTTTATCATAGCCGATACTCCTGGGCATATTGAGTATACCAGAAATATGGTAACAGGAGCATCTAACTCTCAAGCTTCTATCATTTTGGTAGATGCAAGAAACGGAGTGGTAGAACAAACCTATCGTCACTTTTTTATTAATAATTTATTGAGAGTAAAAGATGTGATAGTAGCTGTTAACAAAATGGATTTGGTAGATTTTTCAGAAGAAAAATTTAACCAGATAAAAGGAGAAATAAAATATTTGGCGGAGAAGAGTGATTATCAAAACCAAAACATCACATTTATTCCACTTTCTGCCTTAAAAGGAGACAATGTTGTGAATTCTTCAGAAAACACCCCTTGGTATAAAGGAGAAACTTTATTGAATCACCTTGAAAACTTGGGAACTGAAGATACAGAAGAAGTATCGAAAGCACGGTTTCCTGTACAAACAGTTATCCGTCCAAAAACAGACGAATATCACGATTTCAGAGGGTATGCAGGAAAGTTATATGGAGGAGATTTAGCAATAGGAGATCCTGTAAAGGTTTTACCATCAGCAACAACATCAACCATAAAGAGTATTCAATTTTTTGATAAAGAGTATGCTAGAGCAAAAAGAGGAAGTTCAGTTAATATCACTCTAGAAGATGATGTAAACGTAAGTAGAGGAGATATGTTGGTAAAAGTAGGAGAAGAACCTTCTGTGGTAAAACAGTTAGAAGCTACGATTTGCTGGATGGATAAAGCACCACTGCAAGCCTCTCAAAAATATTACATTAAACATGGAGCAAATGATGTGCAAGCAAAAATAACAGAACTAACAGCTTTAATTCGTACCGATTTTACAGGGAAAGAAGAAGCTCCATCTCAATTATTACTAAACGAAATAGGAGAGGTGAGTTTAAAGGTTAGTAAACCATTGTTTGTTGATTCGTATGCCAAAAATAAAGCAAACGGGGCATTTATAATCATCAATCCTAAAACCAATACTACGTCAGGAGTTGGTTTTATTAAGTAAAAAATAAAAAGTTATGGCAATTATAATTACAGATGAATGCATTAACTGCGGAGCTTGCGAACCAGAATGCCCAAATACAGCCATTTATGAAGGAGCTAGTGACTGGAAATATAACGAAGGAACTTCATTACAAGGAAATGTAACCTTATTGGATGGAACTTCTGTTAATGCAAACGAGGACAATGAACCAGTATCAGATGAATACTATTTTATAGTACCTGATAAATGTACTGAATGTAAAGGATTTCATGAAGAACCACAATGTGCAGCGGTTTGTCCGGTAGATTGTTGTGTGCCAGATGATGCACATGTAGAAACCGAAGAACAATTGTTAGCAAAACAAGAATTCTTACATAACTAATATCAACGCTTTTACAAGCAAATTAAGGAGTAAAACAGATGCAAAGTTTTAGATCAGAAATAGAAAACCCTTTAGTAGAAAAAGATATCCTAGAGTTAGAGCGCAAAATACGCTTGTTTAACGAAGGGAAAATAGATGAAGAACGTTTTAGAAGCTTACGTTTAGCCAGAGGAATATATGGGCAACGTCAGTTTGGGGTACAAATGATTCGTATCAAATTACCGTATGGTAAAGTTACGAGCGAACAGTTATATAGAATAGCAGATGTTTCTGATGAGTATTCACGTGGTCGTTTACACATTACTACACGTCAAGATATTCAAATTCACCACGTAAGTTTAGACAGAACGCCTGAGTTATGGGCACAGTTAGAAAAAGACGATATTACGTTGCGTGAAGCCTGTGGTAATGCGGTACGTAATGTTACGGCTTCAGAAACGGCAGGAATCGACCCAAAAGAACCGTTTGATGTATCGCCGTATGCACATGCAACCTTTCAATTTTTCTTGCGTAATCCAATCTGTCAAGAAATGGGAAGGAAATTCAAAATGTCTTTTTCTGCAACAGAAGAAGATACCGCATTGAGTTTTATCCACGATTTAGGATTTATCGCTAAAACAAAAACAGTAGAAGATAAAGAGGTAAAAGGATTTAAAGTATTATTAGCAGGTGGATTGGGTTCACAACCACGTCATGCAGATTTGATTTATGAATTTTTAGAAGCTGAATTATTAATTCCTACTATTGAAGGTGTTTTACGTGTATTTGATCGTTACGGAGAACGTGCAAAAAGAGCCAAAGCCCGCTTAAAATTCTTAGTAAAAGATTTAGGAGTAGATGCTTTCTTAGAGTTAGTAGCCACTGAAAGAAACGCATTGGCGTATAAAACCTATCCGATAGATACTACCGATTTTGAACAAGATATTGTTTTTGAAACCAACGAAGCTCCATCTGTAGTGATAGAAAATGAAGAAGCGTATAAAAACTGGAAAGTAACCAATGTTTTCAAGCAAAAGCAAGATAGACTATATGCGATAGGGATTAAAGTGCATTTAGGAGATTTTTATACCGATAAAGCACGTTTGTTAGCAGATTTAATCAAGAAATATGGATCGAATGAATTGCGTTTTACGCTACGTCAAAATATTTTGATTCGTCACGTAAGAGAAGAGTTTTTACCGTTTTTCTACAGTGAATTACAAAAGTTAGGCTTTGCAGAAGTAGGATATAACAGTTTAAATGACATCACAGCATGTCCAGGAACCGATACCTGTAATTTAGGGATATCAAGTAGTACAGGAATCGCAGCTGAACTAGAACGTGTGTTAAAAGCTGAATATCCGCAGTATGTAAATAATAAAGACATTGCGATTAAAATTAGTGGATGTATGAATGCTTGTGGACAACACAACATGGCACACATTGGTTTTCAAGGAATGTCAATAAAAGTAGGAAAGTTGCTAGCACCTGCCTTACAAGTATTAGTTGGCGGTGGAGTTTTAGGAGATGGAAGCGGACGTTTCTCTGATAAATTAGTGAAAATTCCAAGTAAAAGAGGACCAGAGTCTTTACGAATATTGTTAAACGATTTTGAACAACATAAACAAGAAGATGAAGACTTTTTAAGCTATTACGATAGACAGGGAAAAACGTATTTCTATGATCTTTTAAAAGAATTATCAGATACTACCAATTTAAAAGAAGATGATTTTATTGATTGGGGACACGATAAAAACTATGTAAAAGCCATAGGAGTGGGTGAATGTGCAGGAGTTGTAATTGATTTGGTAGCAACTTTACTATTTGAAAGTGAAGAAAAGTTAGAAAATGCAGCACAAGCTTTGAAGAGTCAACAATGGTCTGATAGTATTTACCATGCCTATGCTGCTATGGTAAACACAGCTAAAGCATTATTAACATCAGAAGGAGCAAAAACCAATACACAAGCGGGAATCATCACCAATTTTGATGAAGTTTTTGTAGCAACAAATAAAATAGAATTACCAAGTTCATTTGCCGAGTTGATTTATCAAATCAATGAAAATGAACCTACGGAAGCTTTTGCAAAAAAGTATTTAGAAGAAGCGACATCGTTTTACAAAAAGGTAGATGCTTACCGAAAAGTAGCCGTAGAAAGTTAAAAAAGGAGAGTCCAATGAAAAATCAACCAAAATTAACCGTAGTAGGTGCAGGACCAGGAGATGCTGATTTAATCACCTTAAAAGCAATCAAAGCATTAGAACAAGCCGATGTGGTATTGTACGATGCATTGGTAAATAATGACCTGTTAGGATATGTGAATCCGAATGCAGAAGTAATCTTTGTAGGAAAACGTAGAGGATGTTATCGATATCAACAAGAACAGATTAATGAGTTGATTGTCGCAAGAGGATTTTCTCACGGACACGTAGTACGTTTAAAAGGAGGTGATCCTTTTATTTTTGGTAGAGGATCAGAAGAAATGGAATACGCAGCTAAACACGGATTAGAAGTTGCTGTAGTACCAGGTATTTCATCTTCATTAGCAGTACCAGCATATCAGAACATTCCGTTGACAAAAAGAGGAAGCTCAGAAAGTTTTTGGGTAATTACAGGAACTACAAAACAGCACCAATTATCAAACGATGTTGCTTTAGCAGCAAAATCGAGTGCAACGGTTGTTATATTAATGGGCATGGGAAAACTCTCAGAAATTATTCATCTTTTTAAAGAAGCAGGAAAGAACGAATTACCCGTAGCGATTATTCAAAATGGAACAACTCCTGAAGAAAAAATAGGAATAGGTACTGTAGATACAATCGAAGAAGTAGTCGCTAAAAATAACTTGAGTAACCCTGCTATTATTGTGTTAGGAGACGTAGTAAATCACAGACAGCAATTGCTACAAGTACAACAAGAAGCTGTTTTAAAAGAGGTGGTATAAAGAAGTTTTAGTAATGGTAAAACAAAGAATTCAAAGAAGTATTCGTATAACAAAATATATTCTTTATAAAGAAACGTTACTTGATTTTAAAGAAAGCTTTTGGTCATTTATAGGTGCTTTTTTTGGTATAGGTATAATTGCTTTTATCCAATCATTCTATTTACCAGATATCGAAAATATTTTTTTAATAGGTTCTTTTGGAGCATCTTGTGTTTTAATATATGGAGCAATTCAAAGCCCTTTAGCACAACCAAGAAATTTAATAGGAGGTCATGTACTATCTGCTATAATAGGAGTAACTATATACAATTTAGTACCTAGTGTTGTATGGATATCAGCACCATTAGCTGTTTCATTTTCTATTATAGCAATGCAGTATACAAAAACACTTCATCCACCAGGAGGAGCTACAGCATTAATAGCAGTTATTGGGACTGAAAAAATTAAATCATTAGGATATATGTATGTCCTATCTCCTGTATTAACAGGAACTTTAATTCTTTTTGTAGTAGCTCTGTTATTTAATAATATGACAAAAAGTAGGTGTTATCCTACCAATAGAAAATATACAAGACTTTTTAAAAGGAAAACAGAAAACTATTAAAAGCAGGCAACAATATTAAATAAGTTTAAAAAGAATATTAATGAAGGAAGAAAGAAATAACCTGTACCCAATCTTCTTAAAAACAAAAGAGTTAGAGGTGTTAATTGTTGGAGGTGGATTTGTTGCAGAGGAAAAACTACGATTTTTACTAAAATCGAGTCCAGATGCTACCGTAACTATGGTCGCTCCATTTTTTAAAGAAGAAACTGTTAAAGTAGCTAAACAAGGTAAGGTGAATATGATAACAGATAGCTATAATGATACCTATTTACAAGGAAAACATTTAGTGATTGCAACAACAGATGTTCCAGAAGTAAATATACAAGTATATAAAGACTGTAGAAGTCAAAATAAGTTGGTGAATGTAGCAGATAATCCACCGTATTGTGATTTTTACATGGGAGGAATTGTAACCAAAGGAAATGTAAAAGTAGCTATTTCAACCAACGGTAAATCACCAACAACGGCTAAGAGGTTACGTCAGTTTTTTGAGGAAGTTATTCCTGAAGACATTAATCAATTAGTACAAAACTTAAATAGTTACAGAAAAACCATCAAAGGAAACTTTGAACAAAAAGTAGAAACATTAAATAAGCTAACTGAGAGTTTAGTGAAATAGAGTACAAATGATACAAACAGATATATTAATTATAGGAGCAGGTCCTACAGGACTATTTACCGTTTTTGAAGCAGGATTATTAAAACTACGTTGTCATTTAATTGATGCCTTACCACAACCAGGAGGGCAGTGTTCAGAAATTTATCCGAAGAAACCAATTTATGATATCCCGGCATACCCAGAGATTTTAGCAGGAGACTTAACTAAGAACTTACTAGAACAAATAAAGCAATTTGAACCAGGATTTACGTTGGGTGAACGTGCTGATACTATTGAAAAACAAGATGACGGAACATATATCGTAACCACTAATAAAGGAACAAAACATCAAGCACCTGTAGTAGCTATAGCAGGAGGCTTAGGAAGTTTTGAACCTCGTAAACCACCGATTCCAAATATCGCTGACTTTGAAGATAAAGGAGTAGAGTATATGATTAAAGAGCCAGAACTCTATCGCGATAAAGATGTGGTAATTGCTGGAGGAGGAGATTCTGCCCTAGATTGGTCTATTTTCTTAAGTAATGTAGCAAAATCGGTAACCTTAATTCATAGAAGAAATGAGTTTAGAGGAGCATTAGATTCTGTAGAAAAAGTTCAAGAGTTAAAGAATTTAGGGAAGATTAATTTAATAACACCTGCTGAGGTAAAAGCAGTATTAGGTGAAAACCATGTAACAGGTGTTGTGGTAGAAGAAAAAGGGAAAGAACCTTATATGATAGATACCGACCATTTTATCCCATTATTTGGATTAGCGCCTAAATTAGGACCAATTGCAAATTGGGGATTAGAAATTGAGAAGAATGCTATTAAAGTAAACAATGCATTGGATTATCAAACGAATGTAGAAGGTATCTATGCTATTGGAGATGTAAATACCTATCCAGGAAAATTGAAATTAATTTTATGTGGATTCCATGAAGCAACACTCATGTGTCAAAGTGCATACAAACGCATCCATCCAGATAAAAAGTACGTGATGAAGTATACGACTGTTGGCGGTGTAGACGGTTTTGACGGTACAAGAAAAGAAGCACCAAAAGCAGTAGTAAAAGCAATTCAATAATGGGGATTAGGATGAAAGTAGTTAGGAGTTAAGCGTATAAGTTTGTTGTAATTACAAGTTTTAAGTAAAAACTCCTTCACCAACTAAACTGAAAAGCCTTCCTAACTACTGATTCCTATAAGAAATTGTTATAAATGGATAATCAAGACATCAATATAAAAATAACAGACCGTGAAGGTGTAATGCATGAGGTAGTTGCTCCGACAGATATGGCAATGAACTTAATGGAAGTTGTTCGATCATACGAATTAGCTCCGGAAGGAACTATTGGAATCTGTGGAGGAATGGCAATGTGTGCATCTTGTCAATGTTATGTAAAGTCAAATCATGAATTGCCTGAAATAAATGACGATGAAGATGCAATGCTAGCAGAAGCCTTTCATGTAGAAGAAAATAGCCGATTAGGATGTCAAATTCAAATGACTTCTAAATTAGAAGGGTTGGAGGTTGAGTTAGCTCCCGAAAGTTAGTTATTTTTATAAAAAATTAGTAAATGCAATTCAAACAATACGATTTATCATTAAAAGATGATGTAGAAAACTTTACAAAACAATTATTTTACGCATTGTTTAATGATGTATGCCAAGAAAAAGCAAACCATTTAAAAGAAAAATTTGTAAAAATACTAAATGGGTTGGCTATTAATAATGCTTTGGAAGCATGGGCTGTATACCAACAAACCTTTTGCGAAATACGAGAAAAGTTAGATTTAGATGCCAAGGCATTTGAACAAACCGATCCAGCCTGTAAAAGCTTAGGAGAAGTATATTTAGCCTATCCAGGGTTTCATGCCATTGCTGTATATCGATTGAGTCATGAATTGTATAAAATGGAAATTCCGATTTTACCAAGAATGATGAGCGAATATGCACACGGGGTAACAGGAACAGATATTCACCCAGGAGCAGTCATTGGCGATTCGTTTTTTATAGATCATGCAACAGGAATTGTTATTGGAGAGACGACTGTTATAGAAAATAACGTAAAAATATATCAGGGAGTTACCTTAGGAGGAATTCAAGTTAAAAAAGAATTAGCCTCCATAAAAAGGCATCCAACTATTGAAAAGAATGTAACCATTTATGCCAACGCAACTATTTTAGGAGGAGATGTAGTGATAGGTAGCGATAGTGTAATTGGTGCTAATGTTTGCGTAACCACCTCTGTACCCGAAGGATCTATTGTAACCTATGAGTCAGAAAATAAAATAACCACTAGAAAATCCTATGTTAAATGATGTAGGTACCAAATTAACCATGAAAACTAAAACAATTATAGATAGTATAGGAAATACGCCACTAATAGAAGTATCTAACATACTTCAAAAAGAAGGCGTAAAACTATTATTAAAGCTAGAGGGAAATAACCCAGGCGGAAGTGTAAAAGATAGAGCAGCATTTAACATGATTGCTGAAGCTATTAAAAGAAAAAATATCCGTCAAGGAGATTATTTAGTAGAAGCAACTAGTGGAAACACAGGAATTGCATTAGCACTCATGGCAAAAATTTTAGGGGTAAATATGGTATTGGTGATGCCTGAAAACTCTACTGAAGAACGTGTAAAAACCATGCGTGCTTACGGAGCTGAGGTTATTTTAACAGATGCAGAAAAAGGAATTGAAGGTTCTAGAGATGTAGCGATGGAATTACGCTATAAAAAAGGCTATTTTATGCTCAACCAGTTTGAAAATACTGATAATTGGAAAGCACACTATAAAACTACAGGTCCAGAAATTTGGAACGATACCGAAGGAACAATAACTCATTTTGTTTCAGCGATGGGAACTACAGGAACCATTATGGGAGTTTCTACTTATTTAAAAGAACAAAACCCTGAAGTACAAATTGTAGGAGCACAACCTAAAGATGGCGCTAGAATCCCAGGAATTCGTAAGTGGTCGCCAGAATACCAACCAAAATTTTTTAACAAAAGTAAGGTGGATCAAGTGATAGAGCTAGACGAAAACGATGCTAAAAACATGACGAGAAAGCTAGCGCAAGAAGAAGGAGTTTTTGCAGGAATGAGTAGTGGAGGAGCGGTGCATGCAGCCTTAGAAATAGCAAAAACGATTGAAAAAGGGGTAATTGTAGCGGTGATTTGTGACAGAGGCGATCGCTATTTATCTTCGGATTTGTTTCAATAGATTGTCTTTATTTATTTAATAATACAGAAATTCCCGCTTAGGCGGGAATATGGACAAATTATTTTTATTTTTTGATTTGTTTGTTAAGGGGCTTGAGTATGAGTAGTAGCGAATTTTTACTCACTAACCTTTATTTTGTATTTATAAGTTTTATCAATTAGACCTCTACTATTTGTACATATTGTTATATCTAGTTTTTATAAAACTTTTCTTCTTTTACCTTAATATTAGTTAATGAATTACATTCATTTTTAAGAGTTAAACTAAATATATTCTTTATTTGGTCTTTGATATTTTCAGAATCTTCTATGTCAATTTCGTATAGAGCTCCATCATGTAAAGGTATCAGTAATCTAGCATCTTTTACTTTTTTAAAAACTCCAATAATGGCTTTTTTAAAAATATAAGAAGCTTTTGATTGTATAAAATGGCTTAAAATCCATACATTATCATTATTGATATCAAGTTTTCTAATATTACCATTTTCAGTTTTTACATAACCATTTTCTATTGACTCTTTTATTAAGTTTTCTTTGAATTTAGATAATTCAGAAAATTTCATGAAATAATTTTTGACTTGCTCTTTAAATTTTAGGTTATTTTCAAATGTGTCTCCATATAAAAAGCGATAAAAAAGTATCTTAGCTTCCTTTCTACTACTTTTAGTCACTTCTATATTGTATATTTTAGCGACAATATCCGAATATATATCATCTACACTTATTAACTTTAAGAGTTTATTGTCCGAAGATAAATGTGCTAATATGCTGGCTTCGAATTGACTATAGTCAACATAAAATAGTTCTTTACCTTCATTTGGTATAATTATATTTCGATTTTCCTTTTTTAAATTTTGAAGAGATGGTTCTTTTATAATTATTCTTGATGTTACTGTCCCAAATCCAACAAAATAAGGATTAACGTAATTGTTGCCTCCTAATCTTGATTTAAGAATCATCAATGTTTTCAAGTCTCTATTGAGTTTGTTCAACCTATTGAACTGTTTACAAATACCATCAGATTTACGAAGTAAACTAACTGTCTTTTCAACTGATTCTAAAATCCTATAATTCTTATTTTTTAAATAGCTAGCTTGAGTATCAAAATTCTCAGGTTGAAATATGTTATGAGAAAACTGTAATTCATTTTTAATATTGTATATGTTTCTATGTAAATTAACACATTTTTCATCTAAAATATCTCTATCAATTTTTATTCCATCAAATGAGGTTTTATGAATAATTTTATTAATATCAAGCTCAATATCATTGAACCTATCCCACTCGTTGCAAGGTGCTTCCTTTAGTTTGTCAATGAATTCTTTTATTTTTAAAAGAAACTCATTTAAATCAGTTATTTTATAATTTGATTTAATTATGTTCTCTCTTCTCAATGATTTTAAAATATGCCATTTTTTAAAATCTAATAAATCTTTACCTTTTTGAGAAAATTGTTTATCAAGAGATTCTATATTAATAATCTCAGGAATTTTTTTGTTTCTTTTTGTTTTAATTTCTCTAATCAAATCAGAGACTTGAAATGTATAATACTTATTTCTATTTGATATATTATAATCTTCAACAAAATCGTTATTTGATATATCTAGTGAATACCATCTATTTTCTGTAAAGCAAATAATTAATTCTTTCATATTGAGAATAGTTCTTCTATTAAATCTTGGTCTTCAGGATTTAGTTCTATTTCATGATAAAAAACTAAGTCTTTATAACCAAATTTTGATGTGAAGGCAAATGAGTTTGATAAAGCGAGATGAATTACTTCTTTTTTAGGTTCTATAAGATTAAACGACCTTAAAGCTATTAAGGCTGCTCTATTTTGAAAATAACCAGTAGTAAAATTTTCCTCTAATTTTCTTAAAAGAATTCTTTTGAAATGTTTATCTACTGTACTTAAATATAAAATTTGCGCAGCTGTTGTGGCTTTTTGAGTAGAGTCATTAATTTCTATTTTTTGACTTGCATCCATTATTAAGTCATTGCATTTAAATTTTTGTTTGGTAAATAACAACCATATCTGGAACTGTTGATAAGGATACAGATTAAAATCTTCATCAAGAACTAGCTTTTTTAACTCCAACCCAAAAAAGGTTGAGAACTGGTCAAATTCGATTAATGATAGTATTTTGCATATTTGCGGGGTAATCCAAGGTTTATCTTTCAGAACTTTAACCGCTTTTGATAATGATTTAAATAATTCATTCTGATATGTTTGAAAATGAATTTTTGATTTACCTAAATGCTCAATTATTCTTAACGCAAAAATCAAGTTTCGAGCTTGATTATCATTTTCATTACCATCAATATTTATGTTTTTACTTAAAAGATCAATTGCCGAGTGAAAAGCTTCATTTCTATACTGATAGTTCGATGATTTTGATAAGACTTTTATTAATTCAATTTGTGGATTGAAAATAGATGAAATTTCTTTTCTAGTTATAATAAGTTCACTTTTTTCTTTATATGAATCTACTATTTCAACAATTTTAGTTTTCTGTGAGTTTACAGATAATTGACATCTTTTCAGTTCCTTTTCTAATAACACTAAAAATTTACGAGCTTCATATTTGTCTTTGCATAGTATTTTAATATCATCTGCAAATCTATAATATGATTGTGTATGATTATTTACAAAAACATCAACTTGGTTCAAGTAGAAAGAAGAAAGTAAAGCTGAAGCATCATTATTCTGTGGTAGCCCGGTACTTTTTTTAGAATAGCTAAATAAGAACTTCTCAAGTAGATGAATTGTATTTAAATGATTGTTGTTTGAAGCAATTCTTTTTAACTTTTCAATAAGTAATTTTTTATCAATATTATCATAGTAATTTAAGATGTCAACTTGGAGGATGCAATTAAATTTGAATTGATTATTATCAATTTCATTTACTTCTTGAGAAATTTTATATTTCAGCTTCAGCCATTGCTCTACACCATTAATAATTAAACTATTTTGTGCTACTCTATTGTATCGTGCTGAAAAAACATTAGGAATCAAAGAATCATCAATTAATTCTCCTAGCTCACCAACAATGGCCATATATATAATTCGATCTATTAAGGGTATAATATAGGCTTCTCTTAATGTAAAATTATTTTTTGGAATGTAAAATTTTTCGGCTTTAGATGCTTCATAAGAATTTTGATAAAAATATTCTCTTAATTCTGCGTATAGGTAATCTGAATTTAAAAGATCAATATATTGCAAAGAATCATAAAACCAATCATCATTCATATCTGTTCTTGTCCTATGAATTGCAGTATTTAAATCCAAGTATGAATTGTTGATTTGTGCTTGATATAACTCAACTATTTTACCTCCTATTTCTCGCTTTAAACGACTTTCTTTTGTATCAAGTTGAATAAGTCCTAATTCATGTAATTTAGAATTGATACTGGCAAAAGATATTCTAGAACATTCTATAGTTGAGTTTTCAAAATTCTCATTTGGGTATTTGGATATTACTCCTAAAAGTATATTTTTATTATGAATAAAAACACCACTTCCTGATAAACCATTAAGATACTCTTTTGTTATATTGTTTTCTAGATTAATTTTTTTCTCAGAAGGATCATTTCTATTAAATTTAAAAAGACTTAAAGCATCTTCATTTGCCTTAAAAACAGACCAACAAGAAAATGTGATTTCATCATTTTCTAACTCATCTGATACCAGTATAGAAGGAAAATTAAAACCTTCTATTTTTTGAATTTTTAAGATTGCTAAATCTTCTTTTTCAAAAATTATAATATTATTTTCATTTAAGCTATTGTTTTTTAAAAAGCTTAATCTTTCAAATTTATCTGAATAATAACTGATTTCTATGCTTTGCAGTTTATTAAACTCAAATCCCGTATGAGAATCCTCAGATAAAAGATGTTTTGCAGTTAAAATATAGTTGTAATGACATTTATTTGGTGTTTGATATATTACTCCTGATCCAATAGAAGGAACACCTGCCACTATTGATTTTATTTTAACAGAACAAGACTTTAGTGTTTCAGATATCAAAGGCATAACCATAATTTTTATTGTTAGAAACTAAACTAAAGTTGTACTTTTTCTCATCTGCTTTTGATATTTTTAAATTTCCAACAACTTCCCCATAATTGAATAAAAAATTGATTGTTTCATTCGATTTCCTGTTATTAATTATTTTTAAAATAGCTCTTTTGTTAGGTAAATAATGTTTCCTGCTATTTGTAGAAATGACAAAATTTGTGCAATCTAGTTTTTGCAAAATCTTTGAATTAAGACTTCTGTAGCTTGCATGATGTGGTAATTTTATTAGTGCAAATCGAACGCTTTCATTTTGACCTCTTAAATCATCTATAATTTCATTAAAACGAATTGGTGTAATATCTCCAGTAAAAAGATATTTATTGTCTTTATAATTAAGTGATAAAACGATGCTGGTTGTATTACTTGATGATGTGTCTTGACTTTTGTCATCAATAGATTTGATTAAAGTAGATAATGAAGAATCCCAATCACATCTATAATCGCTGCTTAGATAAACTCCTTTATTTGAGGCATACTTTTCTAATGTATTTTTACTAGGTGAAAATATATTAAAAGATAAATTTTGTACATTAAATACTTCATTAATTTTATTTTCTAAATCTTTTGTATTTAAAGAAGTTTCCCAATTTATATTGGGGTGATGTATTAAATACTGTTCAAGTTCATGAGCTTGTTTATAGGAAAGTGAGTTTGATTTTACTATTCTTTCAATTCTGTTTAATATTTTTCTAGGAGAGTTAAAAACTACATTGTCAATGTATGGTTCTTCATTTCTAGTTTCAATTTCCTTGAATAAATCTATAACCCCCTTGATGTGATCGTCATCATGATGTGTAACAATTAGAAAATCAATTCTCTCATTTCTTGATTTTATTTCATAGTATTCAGAGATTAAATAGGTACTTTCATTACCTCCATCAATAAGAATATTTTTAGAGTTATGATTAATAATTATACAGTCTCCAGTCCCTGCTTTTAAGAATTTTATTTTCATATGTTATTTTCAATATAATTGGGAATTACTAGTTTATATGCAGAATAAAATTACTGTTACTTTTCTTTTATAGTAGGATAAGCAGAAGTTTTTAGCAATTTTATTCTTTTTTTAGTAATCACTAGCCAATATAAAACAAAATAAAAAACCGTACAAAAAATGTACGGTTATATTATGATATTTCATGTATGGTAATTACTTATACTCTATAAAAAGATTCTCTATAGGTTTTCTTACTTTGTTTGCATTTTGAGAATGATCTTCGTCAGAGCGATAACCAACAGGAGCAACCACAGTAGCATTTAACCCTAATTTATCCAAGTCTAATATTTTGTTATAAGCTTCGGCATCAAAACCCTCCATAGGACAAGCATCTATTTTAAGTTCAGAGCAAGCATTTAGTAAATTCCCCAAAGCAAGGTAAGCTTGGTTAGAAGTCCACTTGTTCTTTTCAATCAAAGTTCTATTCGTAACGTCAGACTTAATAAAATCAGCATATCCTTTAAAGTTTGAAACGTCTACTTGTTCTATTTCAGATTTTAAAGAAAAATAAGCATCTATATGGTCATTGGTAACCTTTGAATAATTACAAAACACAAATAAATGAGAAGCATCAGTAATTTGGCTTTGTCCGTAAGAAACAGTTTTTAATTGTTCTTTTATCGCACTGTCTTCTATAATCAAAACGGTATACAATTGAAGACCATAGGAAGAAGGAGCTAATTGAATCGCTCTTTTTAAGAGCTCTATATGCTGCGTTGAAACTTTTTTAGAAGCATCAAATTTTTTAGTAGCGTATCGCCACTCAAGGTTGTCTATTAAAGTCATACTATAATTGTTTAAGAATATGACAAAAGTAGAAGTGGAGTAGCTACAACGCCTTTACATATGTTGATTCCACAATTTTTAACGTATTTTTTCTTTCCCAAAGGAGTTAGGGGTGAAAATCTAAGTAAACGGAACCATCAGCGAACTTCGCTGGTCTTTCCTCAACGCAACGGAACCGTCAGCGAACTTCGCTGGCCTTTTCTCAACGCAACGGAACCATCAGCGAGCTTCGCTGGTCTTTCCTCAACGCAACGAAACCGTCATCGAGCTTCGCTGGTCTTTCCTCAATGCAACGGAACCATCAGCGAGCTTCGCTGAACTTTCCTCAAGGCAACGAAACCATCAGCGCGCTACGCTGAGCTTTCCTCAACACAACGAAACCGTCAGCGCGCTACGCTAAGCTTTCCCAAAAACAAATAAATTAGGTTTTGAATACAAACAAACAATTTTCTATTAAAAAAGTAAAAACCAACGTGTAAGTAAACAATTAATAGTTTAACTACTTTTTTAATTACAAATCTTTTACTACATAAAAAAAGCGGCTTGAATTAAAATTCAAACCGCTGTTATCTATACGTCTAGTTTTGTTTAGTATTTACTAGATCTTTTTATTTTTTTAAAATGTTTGACCATTTTTCCAAAATCTTTCTCTTTTTTCCTTTTTTCAGCAGCAGTAGCTTCAAAATGCTCTTTTTCTTTTTCCATCTTTAAATAGTTTTTATAAGAAGATTTATCGATTTCTTCAACTTCAACAGCTTCAATAACCGCACATCCAATCTCTATAGTATGTGAACAATCTTTGAATTTACAATGCTTAGAATATTCAAAAATTATTTCGAATGTTTTTTCTAAACCATGCGATGTATCAGTTATTCCAACTTCTCTTATTCCTGGATTGTCAATTAAAATGCCGCCGTTATCAAGAAGTATGAGTTCTCGATGTGTAGTAGAATGTTGACCTCTTTTAGAAAAACTACTAACATTTTTAGTATCCATCAATTCTTTGTTTGCAAGTGTGTTAACAAGGGTTGATTTACCAACACCAGAGGAACCTAAAAGACAATATGTTTTTTCTCTTACTATAACCTCTTTCAACTTTTCATAACCTTGTTTAGAGGTATTGCTAATTGCAATTATAGGTACCTTGTTAACCCTCTTTTTTAAGGTAGCTATCAATTCATTCAACAATACTTCATTTATTAAATCAATTTTAGTAAGAATAATAAATGGTTGAATGTTTGAAGTATTACAAATTGTAAGATACCTTTCAATTCGATTGGTGCTAAAATCTCTATCAACCGCCAGCATAATAAAGGCGTAATCTATATTTGTAGCAATTATTTGTAAATCTCCAAACTGGCCAACTGCCTTTCTTGAAATAATTGAATTTCGAGGGAGTACCTTGTGAATTATTGAACTATATGAATCATATACTACTAATGCAACCCAATCTCCCACAGCAGGAAAATCTTCACGAGTATTAGCAGTATATCTTAAGTTTCCTGTAATTTCTGCATCAAATTCCCCTTTTTCTGTTGTAACAGTATATCGTTCCTTATGCTCTGAAATAATTCTTCCAATTTCAAAGCCTTCTAGGTTATGTTCAATCTTTAGTTTTTCTATATTATCGTTATATCCGAAATCTTGTAGTTTCATTTGTTAAGTATTTTAAAATAGAGCAAACACTTATGCTATTCATAAATGAAATGAATATAAGCGCTCACAATTAATGTGTTTATATGTAAAATGGTAATAAAAAGGAATGCTTCAGATGAGTATCTGAAGTAAATAGTGGTGATAGTCTTAAGAAAATGGACTATCTATTTTACAATATCCGAATACGATATAGATGTAATAGACATAAAATTATATTTAGAGGGCTAAGTTATAAAAAATATCTTTTTGAAGTTTGCAAAAAAAATGCTTTATACTATTGTTTTAAGAACTTTTAAATATTTAGTAGTTTTAGTATAAGTTGTTAAAAACGATTGTATTATAGTGCTTTATGCCTTAGTTGGAATAACATATGTTTTAATTACGAATACAGAAATATTCGTTAGGTTAACTTTTGGCATACATATTGAAAAGGTCTAGAAAAATTATTTTATAATGAGAACAATTTCAAATCAATTCACTAAACTATTTTTAATCGCATTCCTAACTATTACTGCTATGGCTGTAGGACAGACGTCTTTAATAAAAACGGATGTATCAATATATCCTAAACCAGAGAAAGGGTATAAACAAATGATTATTGAAGTTCCGCATTCAGCTAATGATAGTAACAAAAAAATAGAATTTGTTATTGGAAAATGGATGGAAGTAGATACTTGTAATAAACACGGTCTTGTAGGAAGTATAGAAAAAAAGGATCTTAAAGGATGGGGGTATTCGTATTATAATTTTACGACCGATGGTGGAGTTATATCTACTAGAAAGGCTTGTTTTGAAAGTAGTACAGTCAGAAAGTTTGTTACCAGTCAACCAACAACAGTAAGATACAACGGGAAATTACCAATTGTAATTTATGTACCAGAAGGTTATGATGTTCAATTTAAGATATTCAAGGCAGAAGATGATGTATATCGTGCTAGTGAGGTAAAACAGAAATAAAAGTAAACTTAAAAGCGCTGTGATTTAATTCCAGCGCTTTTTTAATTGTGTTAAAAAAAAGAAGGTATAAATCTAGCTTAGACCTTAAAAATAACAAAAGAGCTTATTTGTTTAACCTTCTTACTTAAAAACAAAATTATTTTGTTGCTTAGTAGCAAAAGCATTCATTTTCTTTTAGCGATTTAATTTTGGTAACTAAAAATAAAGATATAACTTTGCCTCGTTCATTAACGTATTGATGTTATCAAGAAAGGTGGAGGGAATAGACCCTTTGAAACCTTAGCAACCCTTTGTGCAAACAAAGAAGGTGCTACATTCTACTGCATTCGCAGGGAGATAACGAAAAGAATTTTACTTCCTCTTTTCCTGATAACATTACACTAAATATCAGGAATGTCAAACATTTATCAAGAAATACAAAAACGAATTCTCGTACTCGATGGTGCTATGGGAACCATGCTTCAGGAATATAAGTTTACTGAAGAAGATTTTCGTGGAGATCGCTTTAAAGATTATCCAACTCCGTTACAAGGAAACAACGACTTGTTATCCATTACGCAACCCGAAGCTGTAAAAGAAGTACACAGAAAATATTTTGCTGCAGGGGCAGACATTGTAGAAACCAATACTTTTTCAGGAACTACCATTGCCATGGCAGACTATCAAATGGAAGATTTGGTATACGAGTTAAATTATGAATCAGCGAGAATAGCTAAAGAAGCAGCTGACGAATTTACAGCTAAAGAACCCCACAAACCACGATTTGTAGCAGGCTCAATAGGGCCAACAAATAGAACAGCAAGTATGTCGCCTGATGTAAATGATCCAGGATACAGAGCTGTAACCTTTGACGAGTTACGTATTGCGTATAAACAACAAGTAGAAGCATTGATAGATGGAGGGTCTGATATTTTGTTAGTAGAAACCGTATTTGATACCTTAAATGCAAAAGCAGCTTTGTTTGCGATAGAAGAAGTAAAAGCGGAACGAAATATAGAAATTCCTATCATGATTTCTGGAACCATTACTGATGCTTCAGGAAGAACGTTGTCAGGGCAAACAGCAGAAGCTTTTTTAATCTCAATATCACACATTCCGTTACTATCCGTAGGATTTAATTGTGCTTTAGGAGCTAACTTATTACAACCTCACCTAGAGGCAATCGCTTCTAAAACAGAATTTGCTATTTCGGCACATCCTAATGCAGGATTGCCCAATGCCTTTGGAGAATACGATGAAACTCCAGAAGAAACCGCAGAACAAATAGAAGAATACCTAAAGAAGAATCTAATCAATATTATAGGAGGGTGTTGTGGTACCACACCAAAACATATTTCAGCAATAGCAGCAATAGCAGCGAAGTACAAACCGCGTCACGCTGAGTTTATTTCAGTAACACAAAATAGTTAGTAGATGAGTGAAGAAAGACGACATATGAAGTTATCTGGTTTAGAACCGTTAATTGTTACACCCGAAAGTAATTTTATCAATGTAGGTGAGCGAACCAATGTAGCAGGATCACGTAAATTTCTCCGATTGATAAAAGAAGAAAAGTTTGATGAAGCCTTGGCAATTGCCCGTCATCAAGTAGATGGTGGGGCGCAAATTATTGATATTAATTTCGATGATGGTTTAATTGAAGGAAAAGAAGCCATGGTGCGCTTTTTAAATCTAATTGCATCCGAACCAGATATTGCGAGAGTTCCTATTATGATTGACAGTTCTAAATGGGAAATTATTGAAGCTGGATTACAGGTAGTACAAGGAAAATCGGTCGTAAACTCTATTTCTTTAAAAGAAGGAGAAGAAAAGTTTATTTGGGAAGCTACGCAAATTAAACGATACGGAGCCGCAGTAATTATCATGGCTTTTGATGAAGTTGGGCAAGCAGATACTTACAAACGAAGAATTGAAATAGCAGAGCGTTCCTACAATATATTAGTGGACATCGTCCACTTTCCGCCAGAAGATATTATTTTCGATTTAAACATCTTTCCTGTAGCTACAGGAATGGAAGAACATCGAAAAAATGCGTTAGATTTTATTGAAGCTACCCGATGGGTACGTGAAAATTTACCCCATGTAAGTGTAAGTGGTGGCGTAAGTAATGTATCGTTTTCTTTTAGAGGTAATAATGTGGTTCGTGAAGCCATGCACTCGGTGTTTTTATACTATGCTATCAAAGCAGGTATGAATATAGGAATTGTAAATCCCGCAATGTTGGAGGTGTACGACGATATTCCGAAGGATTTATTAGAACATATTGAAGATGTTGTTTTGGATAGGAGAGACGATGCAACTGAACGCTTATTAGAATTTGCTGAAACAGTAAAAGGAACTAAAAAAGAAAGCAACGAGCAGGTTTTAGAATGGAGGAGTTTACCGTTACAAGAACGTATTACACATTCGTTAGTAAAAGGAATAGATACTTTTATTGAAGAAGATGCAGAAGAAGCTCGTTTAAGCGTTACAAAACCATTACACGTTATTGAAGGACATTTAATGACAGGAATGAACGTAGTTGGAGATTTGTTTGGAGAAGGAAAAATGTTTTTACCACAGGTAGTAAAATCTGCTAGAGTGATGAAGAAAGCAGTAGCCTATTTAAACCCGTATATAGAAGCCGACAAAAGCGAAGAACAGCAAGCTATAGGAAAAATACTCATGGCAACCGTAAAAGGAGATGTACACGATATTGGTAAAAATATAGTATCTGTTGTTTTAGGGTGTAATAACTACGAAATAGTAGATTTAGGAGTAATGGTTCCGCCAGAGAAAATCATTGAAACTGCTAAAAACGAAAAAGTAGACGCTATTGGTTTAAGCGGATTGATAACACCTTCGTTAGATGAAATGGTGTATTTAGCAAAAGAAATGGAGCGTCAAAACTTGGAAATTCCATTATTAATTGGTGGAGCAACAACTTCAAAAGCACATACAGCTGTAAAGATTGATACGCAGTATAAAAATGCAGTAGTACACGTAAACGATGCGTCAAGAGCGGTAACTGTAGTTGGAGATTTATTAAACAAAGAAACCTCCAATGAATATGTTGCCAAGTTGAAGAAAGATTATGAAGAATTTCGTGATAAGTTTTTAAAACGAGGAAAACAAAAGCATTACATACCTATTGCAGAAGCAAGAGAGCGAAAATTCAAAATAGATTGGGAAACAACTAATATTACCAAGCCTAAAGAATTAGGTGTACAAAAGTTAGAACAGGTAAGTTTAAAAGATTTAGTACCGTATTTTGATTGGAGTCCGTTTTTTCGTTCATGGGATTTACACGGAAAATATCCAGATATTTTAGAAGATGAAATAGTAGGAGTAGAGGCAACTAGTTTATATAAAGATGCACAAGAAATGTTGCAACAAATTATAGAAAAACAAGCCTTAAAACCCAAAGCTATTTTTGGTTTGTTTGAAGCGAATACAATTAACGATGATGATATTTCTGTACAAAAGAAAGGAAAGGAAGTAGTTGTGTTTAGAACTTTACGCCAGCAGTTAAAAAAGCGTGAAGGAAAACCAAGTTTTGCATTGGCAGATTTTATTGCGCCTAAAGAAACAGAGAAAAAGGATTATGTGGGAGCTTTTTGTACCGCCATTTTTGGAGCTGATGAATTGGCATTACGATACAAAGAAAATCACGATGATTACAATGCTATTATGGCACAAGCCATTGCCGACCGTTTTGCTGAAGCTTTAGCTGAATATTTACACCACAGAGTTAGAACCAAACATTGGGGCTACGCTTCCGAAGAAAATTTAACTAATAATGAATTAATAAAAGAAGATTACAAAGGAATTCGTCCAGCACCTGGTTACCCTGCATGTCCAGACCATTTGGAGAAAGAGACCATTTGGGAGCTTTTACAGGTAGAAAAGAATATAGGAGTAACCTTAACCGAAAGTTTAGCTATGTGGCCAGCAGCAGCAGTTTCGGGATATTACTTTGCTAACGAAGAAGCTAAGTATTTTGGTTTAGGAAAAATAACAGACGACCAAGTAAGAGATTACGCAGAAAGAAAAAACATAGCCTTAGAGAAAGCCAGAAAATGGTTGCATTCTAATATTTCAGACAATTAAGAATAATTTAAAATAAACAAACAGAAGAGCGTATTTAATTAACAATAAGTTTTAAGTTAGGTAAACTAAAAGCTACAAAACAATAGTAATATTGCCCTATAAAAAATCAATAAAATTAAACAAATGAAAAAGTATAATTTAGAGATTCGGTTTGCAATACAATTACTGGTAATGGCAGCGGTATCGTTATTTGTAGCCTCATTGGTGTAATTAAATACGCCTTTATAAGCCATACTTATGAAGGTAACAGAACACTTAGAAAAAGCGAACGGAACATCACTATTTTCGTTTGAAATACTTCCACCATTAAAGGGAGATACAATAGAGTCAATATTTAAAAATATTGATCCGTTAATGGAGTTTAACCCACCATTTATAGACGTAACCTACCATCGTGAAGAATACGTGTATAAAGAGTTAGGGGACGGACTCTTAAAAAAACAAGTGGTAAAAAAACGTCCAGGTACGGTAGGTATTTGTGCGGCGATTCAAAATAAATATCAAGTAGATGCCATTCCGCATATTTTATGTGGAGGATTCACCAAAGAAGACACCGAAAACTTTTTAATTGACCTCGACTTTTTAGGAATTGATAACGTAGTTGCATTGCGAGGTGATGCTGTAAAAAGCGAAACCTATTTTAAACCAGAAAAAGAAGGACACGGGTATGCTAGTGAGCTAGTTACGCAGATAGAAAACCTAAATAAAGGAAGGTATTTAGATGATGATTTGCAAAACTCATCAAAAACCGATTTTTGTATTGGGGTAGCAGGATATCCTGAAAAGCACATGGAAGCACCAAGTTTAGATTCTGACATTCATTTCTTAAAGAAGAAAATCAAAAACGGAGCAAACTATGTAGTAACTCAAATGTTTTTCGATAACGAAAAATACTTTGAGTTTGTAGAAAAATGCAGAGAAGAAGGTATTACGGTTCCTATTATTCCTGGGTTAAAGCCTATTTCGACCAAAAAACAATTGAATTTAATCCCATACCGATTTAAGGTGGATTTACCAGATGTTTTGGTAAAAGAGGTTGTGAATTGTAAAAGTAATGCAGAAGTACGACAAGTAGGAGTGGAGTGGTGCATAGCTCAAAGTAAGGAATTACAACAAAAAGGAGTGCCTATTTTACATTATTACTCAATGGGAAGATCAACCAATATTCAACAAATAGCTAAGGCAGTTTTTTAGTAGTAGGGCGATATCCAATGGTTTAACTCCTCGAGGTAGTTGGTTACTAACCGTCATTTCGAACCGAGTGAAACGGAGTGTGAGAAATCTCATTAAACGAGTAACTTACCTCAAAGAGATTCCTCCTCGTACCTCGTTCGGAATTGTAAAGGTTAACTAATTCGTTGACAAAATCTTATATTTTGTTATGCGTATAAATACAGATGATTTAACTCTAGTTCGAAGCTATTTACAGAAAT
>NZ_QUNS01000015.1 GCF_003387615.1 Tenacibaculum gallaicum
ACCTAACTTTATACACAACAAAAAACCTTTGAAGCTAGCTTCAAAGGTTTAATTAATATTTTATAAAAACTGTCAACCTATTTCAGGACGACTCACTAAAATTTCTTTTATGTTTGGTTTAAAGTAATTTGGTCCTTTCAATACTTTTCCGTCTTCACGATAAATAGGGTTACCATCTTCTCCTAATTTGCTCATATTACTTCGTTGTATCTCATTGAATACTTCTTCTATTTTATGTTGCATTCCATGTTCTATTATGGTTCCACATAAAATATACAACATATCACCTAAAGCATCAGCTACCTCAACCAAATCGTTATTTTGAGCTGCGTCTAAATATTCTTCATTCTCTTCTTTCATTAAGTTGTATCGGAGTAAGTTTCTTTCTTCACCAATATTTGCTGTAGGTTTATTTTTGATTCCTAACCCGAATGCGCTGTGAAATTCATGTACTGCTGCTATTCTTTTTTTCATTCTATATAACTTATATGATTTGTAATTCTGTTTTTATTTTTTGAAAATCAAACCTTGTCCAATCTTCTATATGGCTCTTAATTCCTTCTGCTTCAAAATCTGATAAATTTTTATTTCTGATGCCTAAAAAATTTACTCCTAAGTTTTTTGCTGTTCTTAAATCCCAAATACCATCCCCTACCGAAATAATATTTTTAAATTCTTGAACTTGAAAATAGTCTCTTGCTTTGTTAATTGCTGAATTTACTATTTCTTCTCTTGTAAACAGGTTATTTGAGGCTTCTACTAAACTTGGAGCAAAGTTTATATCTGCTTGTTCTAATTTAATCAAAGCTGGTTTTAGCAAAGAACCTGTTGCAAAACAAATAGCATAATCTGTTTCTTTCATAAAAAAGTCTATTATCACTCTAGCTCCCTGTATCTCTTGAGTTTTTGACAATGTTAATAATAGTTCAGTCATTTTCTCTTCAAACTCTGAGATAAAAGACAAACTAAACTCTTTATTAAAATTGGTTTCATAGTTCCTTTTTAAAATATAACTATCAGTCATATTCTTGTAGCTTTTCCAATCTTGATTAATCTTAGTTATACCAAAACTTTTCATAGCTTCTATATAAGCCTTTTGATGTTGATTCTCACTTTTAGTTAATGTATCGTCAATATCAAATACTATTAGGTTTCCTTTCTTCATTTAAGTTGCCATTTTTAAAATTCGGGCTGGTACAATTTTTAGCACCCAAGCAATGAACCTCCATCGCTTTGATATATAAGCTACTCGTTTTTTACGTTTTATTGCTGAATATATTTGATTAACCGCTTTTTCTAGAGGTACCATCCAAAAAATACCGTCACCTAACGCCATAGCGGTATTAACAAACCCTGGACGAATATCAGTAATAAAAACTTTTTTTGATTTGATGGATTTAGTTTTTATATATAAACTCTCTAAATATGCTTTTTGATACGCTTTTGATGAAAAATAATCTGGTGCTGCTCTATTTCCTCTAATGGATGCTATAGAGGAAATCCCCACTAAATGACCAAAACCTTGTTTTTTAAACAACTTATAAGCCAAAGCATATAATTTTGTTACTCCTAAAACATTCGTATTTATAGTTTGTTCTTGTTTATCCCAATCTAACTTTGGGTTTACAAACCCAACTCCTGAAGATTGTACTACCAAATGAACTTCACCTAGTTCATTTACTAATTCATTAAACACTTTACCTACCTCCCCTATTTGTTGAATATCATTTTGCTTAATGAGTATTTGGTTAGGATATCTTTTTTTAAGTTCTTCTAGTTTTTCAAGCCTTCTTCCTGTAACTGCTACAATATAATTTTCTTCTATTAGTCTTTTTACAAGCCCTTTTCCAATACCTGAAGTACCTCCAAAAATAATTGCTGTTTTAGTTTTCTCCATTCTAAAATCATTCTTTAACTTTGCTAAAAATACAATTTTATGTTTACACTTATTGCTGCTAAAATGTTTACTACAGGCAGAATCATTTTTGCAAGTTTATTTGTAATAGCTTTTATCATTTTGATGTTTTTTAGCTATAAAAAGGATGCTAGAAACAATAAGAAATACTACCAAAATGCAGCTATTTATGTAGCAATAGGGATTGCAGTAGTTATTGCTTTACTGTTTTTATCAAAATTATTAACGAAGTAGCTCTAATTCATTTTTGATATTTCACTTAATTTTGAGTGGTCTAATACAGTATTCCCTTCTTCATCAAAATAAAATGAAGATGTGTATTTCGCATCTACTTCAAGAGAAGAAAAGTTGTACGAAGTTATTTGGTATACCTTTTGACCAAATGATTCTTCATGATATTGCATTAAAACATAAAGTACCCCGTCTAACTTACTTATTTCTTTATTTGAGTATGAATTTAACGGACTATTATCATCTATTTCATGAACAATCGTCCAAACTGTGGGCAAGTACATTATTTTACTTCGTTCTAATTTTAATTGATAGAATTTTCTTTTGTACTCTTCCCTTTTATCTTTTTCTGATATTGACAAAGTAACTGATACTTCAGGCTCAATCATTACTGTTTTACGTTTATTCATTAATCTAAACATTAAAGCCCTACCATCATTAAAATCTCTTAGAATTAAGTTATCACTAAAACGTATGGATGCTTTCGCTTTTGAAAAACGCCCGTATAATAACCCTGTAATAAATGAAAAACTTAACAAACCAATCATAGCTTCAAAAGCAGCAATACAGTTCGCTGCGATTCCTTTAGGAGCTATCCCTCCGTACCCTACTGTTGTAAGGGTTTGAGCACTAAAGAAAAAGCCATTCAAAAGATCAGCTATAAAATTTCCTTTTGATGGCGTTATCTGTTCTATACCTATCAACACATACACAAATGCGAAAAGAACATTTAACAATGAATAGCCTACAATTATCAATGTGAAAAATTGCCACCATGGTATTTCTATAAAAAAAGTATACAGGTCATCTGCACCAAATCTTCTATTTGCATGTACTACATTAGAGCTACCATCTGCATTAATTATTCTTTGTGCATTACTACTTGAATTATACCCTAAGCCAGGGTCTTTTACTCTTTTCGCCATTTATCTTTCGTTAATTCCTCTAAAAATACAAAACCGATTCTAATTAGAATCGGTTTTGTATTTGTGACTATTTTAAAAACTGAACTTCTTAGTTTTTAACTGGTAAGAAGTTATAGTTTTTAGCATAAAAATTCATTTGATCTTCAAAAGTTTTAGGTTGCTTGATTTTAATATCTGTAATATTTCCATCAGCATCTGTAACTGGTTCTAATACTGGATTTACGAATCCACTATAAGGAGCAGATGTAAATTGTGCATTACGATCTAAAACTTCTTTATGAATATCTTGATCTACTTTTACTCCGTAACCTTCTACTAATGCTTTTGCTGCCTCAAAATCTCCTTCAGATTTAATTCTTTGCGCTTCTTTTAATAAACGTCCAAAGATTTTATGAAGTTTCTCATAATCATTGATGTTATAAAAAGTTTTCCCATCTCTGGTTACTTTTTCAATTACATTATCTTTTGCTCCTTGCTCAAAAGCCCAAGCTGATACCCATTGACGGTTTACCATGTGATCTTCTTCAATATCATCTCCTAAGTTAATTCTAATTAACTGCGTCATTAATCCGTTTCTGATATATCCATCATAAGCAGCTTTTCCTACTTTTTGCCAATCATCAACTAAACCTAATTCTTGTAATTTAGGATCCATTAAGTAATATAGCCCTACTAAATCTGCTCTACCTTCTTCCATAGTAGACGCATAGTTTTTTAAGGTTTCTTTAGGCTGTCCAATACCTTCATTAATTACACCTGAAGCATGTCCGATTACCTCATGTAATGCTGTGTGTAACTTATCTGCTAACTTACCGTATTTAACCTCTAAATCGATTTCTTCTTTATCGTTTGCAAACTCTTCTAAACGACCAGTTCCACCAGCGTTATTATACGAACCTATAATGTTTCCTAACGATACCGATTTAGAACCGTGTTGTTGACGAATCCAGTTGTTGTTTGGTAAATTCACTCCAATTGGCGTACTTGGAGATGCATCTCCAGCTTCACCTGCTACATTTACTGTTTTATATGATACTCCTACAACATCTTTCTTTTTGTGGGTTGGGTCTAACGGAGAGTTATCTTCAAACCACTGTGCGTTGTCTGATAATACTTTCATTTTTTTAGACATATCAAAGTCTTTGATTTGTACAACTGTTTCGTACGAACCTCTGTATCCTTTAGGGTCATTATACACTTCAATAAAACCATTAATCCAATCAATGTTACCTTCAGTAGATTCTACCCAAGCAATTGCATATTCGTCCCAAGTATGTAAATCTCCTGTTTTATAATATTCGATTAACAGTCCTAATGTTTTCGCTTGCTTTTCGTTTTCTGCTACTTCCTTAGCTTTTTCTAACCAATAAATAATTTTATCGATTGCTTGCCCGTACATTCCACCAGACTTCCAAACTTTCTCTACTAATTTTCCGTCCTCACGAACTAATTTCGAGTTTAATCCAGCCTCAATTGGTTGCCCTTTTGGTCCTTTATCAGCTTTCGCATAAAAATCTTCTACATCTTTACTTGTAATATCTGCTCCGTAAAAGTTTACTGCTGATGCTAATACATTATCTACTCCTGCTTTTTTGTTTACTTTTTTAGCATCTTTATCATTAAAAATAACTTCTAATGCTTCCGTAGATAACTCAGTATTAGTTTCTTTTAATAAAGTTTCTAAATACTCTTTAGAAAACGTAGGTTTTAATTTATCGTTAGAATAATGGTGGTGAACTCCATTTGAAAACCATACTCTTTTTAAATAGGTGGTGAATGCTTTAAAATCCTCACTCTCTTTATCTCCTTTGAAGTTATTATTGATGTTTTCTAAAGCAGCTCTAATTTCAAGATTGTGACGGTAGTTTTGATCCCACATAATATCACGTCCAGATAAACCTGCTTGCGTTAAATAGTAAACTAATTTCTTTTCTTTTAGTGTTAACTCATCAAACCCAGGAATTTGATAACGCAAAACTTTTATATCAGCAAATTGCTCAACAACATACTCAAACTCTTTCGCTTTCTTTTCTACTACTTTAGGCTCTTTTTTGGTATCTACTCCACAAGAAGTTAACACTCCTGCAGCTGCAAATACACAAAGCATTTGTTTTAGTTTCATTTATATAGTTTTTAATTTATTTTTTTGAATGCTAAAATTACAAAATTTAAACTTCATGGTATCGGAAACAGTCGGTTGTATGGTCATTTACCATTCCCGTTGCTTGCATGTGAGCATAAATTACCGTTGAGCCAACAAACTTAAATCCTCGTTTTTTTAAATCTTTTGAAATTTCATCAGAAAGCTCTGTAGTTGCTGGTACTTCTTCCCTCTTTTCAAACTTATTTGTTATCGGTTTACCGTTAGTAAAACTCCAAATATATTTTGAAAACGTACCAAACTCTTCTTGTGCTTTCATAAATGCTTGTGCATTGGTTATGGTAGCTTTTATCTTTAGCTTATTTCTTATAATTCCCGCATTTTGAAGTAACTCCTCATATTTATCTTCAGTGTATTTTGCTATTTTTTTGTAGTCGAAATTATCAAACGCTTTTCTAAAGTTTTCTCTTTTCTTTAAAACTGTAATCCAACTTAAACCTGCTTGGAATGTTTCTAATATTAAAAACTCAAATAATTTATCATCATCATATACGGGAACTCCCCATTCGGTATCATGATATTCAATATATAATGGATCATCACTAACCCAAAAACATCTTTTCTTCATTTTTTAGTATTTAAAGCTGAAAAATACTGTTAAACAAGTTAATAATCAATGAAAAGTGGAATAATTTTTGCAACTTGTATAATTACAAATCATACTGATTATGAAAATTTTACGACATATTATACTTCTTAGTATTATAGGTGTTATGTTATGGGCTTGCAGTTCTTCCCCTATAAAAGATACTTCAAACTCCCAAAAAGAAGAGCCTGTTGTAATTGCTAACGATAGTTTGGAATATGAAATTATAATTATAGACCCTGGTTTTACCACTTATTTAAACAGTATTGCTAAACCAGAAGGTTTTTACTCACAACAATACCTCGAAAATAAAAATCGCCTATATGTAAACACATGGAATTATAGAGCTAGAAATTCTTTACAATTTAATTCAAACATTTATGAAAATGTAATTGATTACAGTCCGCACGTTGATTATGGTTATGAAGTAAACTATAAACTTTTTAACTATTTTGAGTTTGCTCAACGAAAATACCGCATAAACCTAGGCGTAGGTACAAATCGTTGAAACTAACAACTTCTTATGAAAAACCATCTTTCTAAAAACTGTATATTTGCTCAAAAAAATTAACCATACAACATGAAGTTTTTAAGAAATTTACTTGCCTCTATTCTTGGCTTTTTTATCGCCATTTTTTTACTTTTTGTATTCTTTTTTGCTATTGCTTCTATTGTAGGAGCTGATGAAAAAGTTGTCGTTAAATCAAACTCCGTTTTAGAGTTAGATTTATCAACACCCATTAAAGATTATGCCCCTAAAGAAAACAACCCTATTGCTGAAGCTTTAGAGTTAACAGATGAAAAGTTAGCCTTAAACAAAATTATCAATGCCATTGAAAATGCAAAAAACGATACTAAAATTAAAGGAATTAGTATAAAAACAGCTTTTGTTAATGCAGGTATTGCACAAACACAAGCTATTCGAAATAAAATTGAAGAATTTAAAGAGAGTGGTAAATTTGTATATGCCTATAATGATATTTATACTCAAAAAAATTACTACTTAAGTTCTGTTGCTGATAGTTTATTCTTAAACCCTATTGGTGTTATTGACTTTAGAGGTTTATCTACCGAAATTTTATATTTCAAAGATTTTGAGGATAAATATGGTGTTAAAATGGAAGTTATTCGTCACGGAAAATACAAAAGTGCTGTAGAGCCATTTTTAGAAAATGAAATGAGCGAAGCAAATCGTGAGCAAACTACTTCATTCTTAAAATCTATTTGGTCAGAAATTACAGATGATATTAGTAAAAGCAGAAACATTTCTATTGAAAAACTAAATCTTATTGCCGATAATTACGATGGAAGAAATGTTACTGTTGCAAAAGAAAACAATTTAATTGATGCTTCTATTTATGAGGATGAATATAAAGAAAAATTAGCTATAGGGTCTGATAAAAAAACAAACACTATTTCTATTGAAGACTATATCAATTCTGGAAAAGGAAGAATTTCTTCAACAGCAAAAGATAAAATTGCTGTAATATACGCACAAGGAGACATTATCTACGGAGAAGGAAATGAAGACTATATTGGACAAGGAATTATTAATAAAGCTATTAGAAAAGCTAGAAAAGATGATAATGTAAAAGCTGTCGTACTACGTGTAAACTCTCCTGGAGGTAACGCATTGGCTTCTGAACTAATATGGCGCGAATTGGAGTTAACTAAAAAAGAAAAACCTATTGTTGTTTCTATGGGTAATTATGCTGCGTCTGGAGGTTATTATATTGCTTGTAATGCCAACAAAATTTTTGCAGAGCCAACTACAATTACTGGGTCTATTGGGGTTTTCGGAGCCATCCCTAACTTTAGTCAATTTACGGATAACATAGGTATTAATGCAGAACAAGTGTCTACAAACAATAGTCCTTCTTATAGTGTTTTTGAACCAATGAATAAAAAGTTTTACGATGTTACTAAAGAAGGAATTGAGGAAATGTACACCACATTTGTAAACCGTGTTTCAGCTGGACGTAACATGACTTTTGAACAAGTTAATGAAATAGCACAAGGAAGGGTTTGGACTGGTAAAGAAGCTATTGAAAATGGTTTAGTTGATCAATTAGGAAGCTTAGATGATGCGATTAAAACAGCTGCTGAATTAGCAGAGCTTGAAAACTACAGAGTTCGTAATTACCCTAATTATAAAACAGATTTAAAAGAAGCCTTAAAATTCTCTCCTTTTGCAAAAGCTTCAAAAGAAGAAGTTTTAAAAGAAACCTTAGGTGATGAAAATTACCAATTATATCATAATTTTCAAAAAATGAAAAATCTGAAAGGAATTCAAGCTAGAATACCTTTTATGTTTCAAGTGAAATAAAAGTAGTAAAAAAGCCTCGACAATGTCGAGGCTTTTAACTTTAATAGTTTTTTTTAGTTATTCATAACTATAAGTTGTATTGATAGTAATTGACTCTTTACCACCAACTGCTACTCCTTTTCCTGTTAATGGATACCCATCTGAATCGTAAGTATAATCTATAGTTAAAGTTCCTTCAACGTTATCATCAGCATCTTTATAAATAATCTTTGTTACATTGTTTAATGGCAATAATCTTCTAGCTTTTATTATTTCTGAAGCTTGAGGGTTTACACCGAAACTAACATCAACTCCATCTAAAATTTCTATAACTCCAGCAGCCTCTAGAGTAGAAAAATACATATTTGGTTTATTGTCATAAAACATTTCCGCCGTATAGTTTTCAATAATATAATTACCTGTTTCCCAATTATAAACTCTATGTTTAAATAAAACTTTATTTGGGTTTTTATTTGAATCGTATTCTAACACTTCTCCTGTTTCGTAAACGTTATAAGGAGACTTATACAGTTCTTCTATTGAAAGACTTTCTGAAGGATCGTTACCCTCAGCTACTTTAATAGCATTTCCATCATTACTATAGTTTACTATAGTAGCATCTGTTCCGTTTGTTCCAGAAACACTTATCAACTCATTTTCTGCATTATACATAAACTGAGTAGTAATTGTTTCACTTTCTTGGTTCGTCGCAGCAACAGTTTTTAATCTTTTCTTTTTAACTCCCCCGTTAATTTCATCAAAATCATCTGAAGCAGAGTTACTACATGCAGTTAATAATGTCATTCCTAATCCAATAGCAAAAACATACTTTAAGTTTTTCATTTTTTTGTAATTTTTAAGTTTATTTTATTTAAAATTTCAGCCAAAAATAAATACATAAAAAAATACCTGCAATAAAAATTACAGGTATTTTTTTTAACTATATTCTTGTTTCTTTTCTTACAAACCAAAACTCTCTTTTACTTTAGAAACATAATCTAATTTTTCCCAAGTAAACAGCTCAACTTCTACGGTTTTACTCTCTCCGTTAGGTTGCGTAAATGTTTTGGAAACTACTTCGTTTGTTCTTCCCATATGCCCATAAGCAGCAGTTTCACTATATATTGGGTTACGTAACTTTAAACGATCTTCAATAGCATGCGGGCGCATATCAAAAATTTCAGAAACTTTTTGAGCTATTTCTCCATCATTTAAATTAACTTTTGATGTATCATAAGTATCCACAAAAATCCCCATTGGCTCTACAACTCCAATCGCATACGATACTTGTACCAATACCTCATCAGCAACTCCTGCTGCTACTAAGTTTTTAGCAATATGACGCGTTGCATACGCTGCAGAACGATCTACTTTACTAGGATCTTTTCCTGAGAAAGCTCCACCACCATGTGCTCCTTTTCCTCCATAGGTATCTACAATGATTTTACGTCCTGTTAGACCTGTATCTCCGTGAGGTCCACCAATTACAAATTTCCCTGTTGGGTTGATATGATATTTGATATCATCATTAAACAATGTTTGAATCTCTGGAGTTAACTGTGCTTTAACTCTAGGGATTAAAACTTCAACAATATCTTTTCTAATTTTCGCTAACATCGTTTCGTCATCAGCAAAATCATCATGTTGTGTAGAAACTACAATTGCTTCAATACGTTGTGGTACGTTATCATCAGAATACTCAATAGTTACCTGACTTTTAGCATCTGGACGTAAATAAGTAATTTCTTTATTTTCTCTACGTATCGCTGCTAATTCCTTTAAAATTATATGTGATAAATCTAACGCTAACGGCATATAATGCTCAGTTTCGTTTGTCGCATAACCAAACATCATTCCCTGATCTCCGGCACCTTGCTCTTCTCTAGATGTTCTATCTACTCCACGGCTAATATCATCTGATTGTTCATGAATTGCAGATAATACTCCACAAGAATTACCATCAAACATGTACTCACCTTTCGTATATCCAATTTTGTTAATTACCTCACGAGCAATTTTTTGAACATCTAAGTAGGTAGAAGATTTTACTTCTCCTGCTAACACTACTTGACCAGTTGTTACCAATGTTTCACATGCTACTTTAGAATCTGAATCAAAAGCTAAAAAATTATCTATTAAAGCATCAGAAATTTGATCTGCTACTTTGTCTGGATGTCCTTCAGAAACACTTTCCGAAGTGAAAAAATATGACATAAATACTTCTTTTTTAAAATTTAACTATAAAGAAAAAACTTGGATTGCTGAGTCGCTAAAAGGAGTAGAAAATTACTGCTTTAGCATTTTTATTTTGAACTATTGTTCAATGAGGTTGCAATCAGTCAAATTTTTCCTCAAAATATATTTGGCAAAGTTATAGATTATTTTACACACTTAAAAACAAACTTGTAAGTAAATAGAAAGTATTGATATTATGATAATAAAAAGTAATTTTTGTAAAATTGTATTGGTAAAATATTTGTTTACATTTGTAGTGAATAAATAAGAGAATAACTTAGATAAAAACATAAATAAAATGGCATTAGAAATTACAGATGCTTCTTTTGAAGAAGTAGTATTAAAATCTGACAAACCAGTATTAGTAGATTTTTGGGCAGCTTGGTGTGGACCTTGTAGAATGGTATCTCCTATCGTTGATGAAATTAGTAATGAATACGATGGAAAAGCTGTAGTTGGTAAAGTAGATGTAGATGCAAACCAAGAATTTGCTGCTAAATATGGTGTAAGAAACATTCCTACCGTATTAATCTTTAAGAATGGTGAAGTTGTTGACAAACAAGTAGGTGCCGCTCCTAAAAAAGCATATACTGATAAAATTGATGCTACTTTATAACATATAAATAGTATTTTAATTTGATATTATAGAAAAGGTTTGGCAATTGCTAAACCTTTTTTTTATCTTCGGAATTATATGATTGATCTTAAAAACACAACCTCTGAACTTAAAAACCTTGAACTACTCGCTAAACAAGTTGTTGAAGGTTTTATAACTGGTATGCATAAAAGCCCTTTTCATGGGTTTTCAGTTGAATTTTCTGAACATAAGCTTTATAACAAAGGCGAAAGCACACGTCATATTGATTGGAAGCTTTTTGCTAAGACCGAAAAATTATATACAAAAAAATACGAAGAAGAAACCAATCTTCGATGTCATTTAATTATAGACAACTCTGCTTCCATGCACTATCCTGTTAGTAAAAACCAATCAATAGACAACTTAAATAAAATTGGTTTTTCGACATTAGCAGCTGCTTCTTTAATGGATATCTTAAAACGACAAAGAGATGCTGTAGGATTAAGTATTTATTCTAATTCTTTTGAATATTATGCTCCAGAAAAAGGTAGTGAACGTCATCGCAAAATGCTTTTGAATCAGTTGGAGCTATTATTGTCTTCAAAATCAAACACCTCAACAGAAACTTATCAATACTTACATGAAATAGCCGAAAAAATTCATAGAAGGTCTTTGATTTTCTTATTTACTGATATGTTTCAAACCTCAAAAAACGAAGAGGAGCTTTTTGACGCCTTACGACATTTAAAATTTAACAAACACGAAGTTGTATTATTTCATACTCACGATAAAAAAACAGAGTTCTTATTCGATTTTGACAATAGTCCTAAAAAATTCACAGATGTTGAAACTGGTGAAGAAATAAATTTATATGCTGAAAATGTACAGCAAAAATACCAAGAATTAAGCACTTTGTTCTTCAATAACCTAAAAAACAAATGTTTACAATATAAGATAGATTACATCCCTGTTGACATAAATGAAGGATACAATAAAATACTTACCTCCTACCTTATCAGTAGACAGAATTTTTTATAAAATAACTCTTTTTTATTTAAAAAAAGGTTATATATTTGCATCCGCTTAGAGCAACGGTCTGGTAGTTCAGCTGGTTAGAATACATGCCTGTCACGCATGGGGTCGCGGGTTCGAGTCCCGTCCAGACCGCTAAAGTTTCTCTAAAACATATAATACATTGCTTCAAGCAACGGTCTGGTAGTTCAGCTGGTTAGAATACATGCCTGTCACGCATGGGGTCGCGGGTTCGAGTCCCGTCCAGACCGCAAAAAGCTTCTCTTTTTTAGAGGAGCTTTTTTATTTTTCTACATTTTTTCAAAAAAAGTTTGGTTTAGTTAAAATTATTTCTAAGATTTGTCCCATACAAAGAACACAAATACAATGATGTTACAAAACGTATGGCAAGGTTTCTATTTTTACTTTTACTTTTTTAGTAAGAGACGAGACTTTGTACAATATTGTTAGCCTAACAAAAAATAATATAACCCAATCAAAGTCTCGAATTTATCGAGGCTTTTTTTTTTGATCTAAAATGAAGAAAATAGCCATTCAAGGAATACAAGGAAGCAACCACCATATCGTTGCAAACAATTACTACGGAGAAAACATTGAATTAAACGAATGTTTGTCTTTTGACGTACTGGTTGATAGTCTCTTGAACTCAGAAAGTGAACAAGCTGTTATGGCATTAGAAAACACTATTGCAGGATCTATCATACCTAATTATGCCTTAATTGATAAATATAATTTGCACATTTCTGGTGAACACTACCTACCAATACACCATCATTTAATGGCTTTACAAAACCAAACAATTGAAGAGATTACTGAAGTTTGTTCACACCCAATGGCTTTGTTACAGTGTAAAGAGTTTTTCAAACAACACAAACACATTAAGCTAATTGAAGATGTTGACACTTCTGCAGTAGCTAAGAGAATAACTGAACAGCAACTAAAAGGAGTTGCAGCAATTGCTCCCAAAATAGCTGCAGAGATTTTTGATTTGTCAATTATTGAAGATGAAATTCAAACCATTAAAAATAATGCTACACGTTTTGTTTTTCTTCAAACAACACTTCCAAAGAATGGGAAAAATGAAATTAACAAAGCCTCTTTAAAATTTGAATTAGATCATAAAAGAGGAAGTTTAGCAGCCATGTTAAATGTAATGAGCGACTGCAAACTAAATTTAACCAAAATACAATCGTTACCTAAAATTGAAACACCTTGGAAATATGCCTTTTTTGTGGATGTAACTTTTGAAGCATATAAAGATTACGAAAAAGCAAAAGCTATAATTCAAATTATGGCAGAAGATTTTAAAATATTAGGAGAATATAAAAACGGAAGATTATGATACAGTTTGCTAACCGATTACAAACCGTACAAGAATACTACTTCTCTAAAAAATTACAAGAAGTACGTCAATTAATTTCAGAAGGAAAACCAATTATAAACATTGGTATTGGTAGTCCTGATTTACAACCACCATCATCAGTACTAAAAGCTATCCAAGATAGCTTATTAGACACTGGTGCGCATAGTTATCAAAGCTATCAAGGACTTCCAGAGTTTAGACAAGCGGTTGTTAACTTTTATCAGAACAACTATAACGTTGCTATAAATCCTGCCAACGAAGTACTTCCTTTAATGGGGAGTAAAGAAGGAATTATGCATATTTCGTTGGCCTTTTTAAATGAAGGAGATCAGGTATTAATTCCTAACCCAGGATACCCCACCTATAGCTCAGTAACTAATTTATTAGGAGGGAAACCTATTTTTTACGACTTAGCAGAAGCTACTAATTGGCAACCTAATTTTGATGCTTTAGAAAAAATAAATACCTCAAAAATAAAGTTAATGTGGGTAAATTACCCACATATGCCAACTGGCGCTAACGCAACCAAAGAAACTTTTCAAAAGCTGATTGACTTTGGTAAAAAACACAATATTGTTATTGTAAATGACAATCCGTATAGCTTTATATTAAATGAACACCCTCAGAGCATTTTACAAATTGAAGGCGCTAAAGATATTGCTCTAGAATTAAATTCGGTTAGTAAATCATTCAACATGGCTGGATGGCGTGTTGGGATGTTACTAGGTAAACCTGAATTCTTAACTGAAGTTTTAAAAGTAAAAACTCAAATGGATTCTGGTATGTTTTATGGAATTCAAAAAGGAGCTACAAAAGCATTAGAACTAGACAAAGATTGGTTTACCCAACTAAACAACACCTATAGAAAGAGACAAAAATTAGTATTTGAATTAGCAGAAAAACTAGGGTGTACCTACGATAAAAACACCTCAGGAATGTTTGTTTGGTGTAAACTTCCCGAAGGGAAAACAGCTGAAGAAATGATTGATGATTTGTTATACAACAAGCACATTTTTGCCGCTCCTGGAACCATTTTTGGCAGCCAAGGTGAAGGATATATTCGTTTTTCATTATGCGTGCCTGAAGAAAAAATTAACGAAGCAATTAACAGAATATAATGAACGTATTTATCATAGGACTTGGATTAATCGGCGGAAGTTTTGCCTTAGATATTCAGCAAGCATTTAACAATGCAACCATCTACGGAATTGACTCCAACGAAGAGCATGGAAACCTTGCTTTAGAGCGAGGAATCATCCATCAAAAAGCTACGTTTTCAGAACTACATAATGCAGATATTGTCATTATTGCTATTCCTGTAGATGTATCGCAAGATGTAATCGTTACAACATTAGACAACATCTCTGATAACTGTTTGGTTTTCGATGTAGGCTCGACTAAAGACTTGATTTGTAATGCAATTAAAGACCACCCGAAAAGAAGGAATTTTTTAGCAACACACCCAATAGCTGGAACCGAATTTTCTGGACCAAATGCTGCATTGACAAATTTATTTAAAGGTAAGACTAATATTATTTGTGAAGTTGAAAAAACAGCATTCAAATTACAAGAAAAAGCGTTGAATATTTTTTCAAAACTAGGAATGCGTATTCGATATATGGATCCAAAATCACACGACAAACATATTGCTTATGTATCACATTTATCACATATCAGTTCTTTTATGTTAGGAAAAACAGTCCTAGAAAAAGAAAAAAATGAACGTGATATTTTTGATATGGCAGGTAGTGGATTTGCCTCTACTGTACGTTTAGCAAAAAGTTCACCTGCAATGTGGACACCTATTTTTGAACAAAACAAAGAAAACGTTATTGAATCTTTAAGTGAATATATTCATAACTTACAGAAATTCAAAACATTACTAGAACACAATGATTTTCCAGAAATTTATACCGAAATGGAAAACACAAATTATATAAAACAGATTTTAAACGGAATTCAAGAGGTAACACCTCAGTAATAAAAACTAAAAATGGAGAATACAAAAGA
This sequence comes from Tenacibaculum gallaicum, assembly GCF_003387615.1. Taxonomy (GTDB): domain Bacteria; phylum Bacteroidota; class Bacteroidia; order Flavobacteriales; family Flavobacteriaceae; genus Polaribacter; species Polaribacter gallaicus. The sequence goes on from NZ_QUNS01000015.1 coordinate 15,342, forward strand.
ATTAAAAACATGGTTAGATGCCTTCGGGTTAGGGCATCCATTAGTAATTGCAGGACCTTGCAGCGCTGAAACTGAAGAACAAGTACTACAAATTGCACACGAATTAAAAGACACCGACGCTACTGTTTTAAGAGCTGGAATCTGGAAACCTCGTACCAGACCTGGCAATTTTGAAGGTGTGGGTGCTCTAGGGTTAAAATGGTTGCAGAAAGCTAAACAAGAAACAGGAATGTTAATTGCTACAGAAGTGGCTAACAAAGATCATGTAAAGTTAGCTTTAGAACACGATGTAGATATTTTATGGATTGGTGCTCGTACTACTGTGAGCCCTTTTATTGTTCAAGAAATTGCAGATGCTTTAGAAGGCACAGATAAAATTGTCTTAGTTAAAAACCCTGTAAACCCAGATTTACCATTATGGCTAGGTGCTATTGAGCGTTTGTATTCTAAAAACATTAAAAAATTAGGAGTAATTCACAGAGGGTTTTCTACCTACGAAAAAACGAGATACCGTAACAATCCTGAATGGCAAATTCCTATCGAATTGCAAAATCGTTTCCCTGATTTACCACTAATTTGTGATCCGTCTCACATTGCTGGTCGTCGTGATATTATTTTTGATATTTGTCAAACTGCGTTAGATTTAAACTTTGATGGTTTAATGATTGAAACGCATTACGATCCTGACAATGCTTGGAGTGATGCTGCACAACAAATTACTCCTAAATCATTAGTTCAAATGATGATTGACTTAAAAGTTAGAAAAGCTACTGATACAGAAGCTGAATATCGAAATGCATTAAATACACTACGTACTCAAATTGATGTTGTTGACCATCAACTAATTGAAATGCTAGGAAAGCGTATGAAGATAGCAGACTCTATTGGTGAGTTGAAAAAAGAGAAAAACGTAGCTATTTTACAAACTAAACGTTGGAATGAAATTCTAGGTAAAATGATTTTAGAAGGTGATGAACGTGGTTTAAGTGAAGAGTTTGTGCTTAAAATGTTCAAAGCAATACACCAAGAAAGTATAAATCATCAAGAGAAAATAATTAACAATTAAAAAAAGCGCCTTAAGGCGCTTTTTTTAATTGTTTAATCTTTTAAAAATGTATCTTGTTATAAATAACCCATTTTTATCTCCTTTACCTCCATAACTTTCTACTCCTGTATTGACAAAAGCTAAATCCCATCCTTCTTCTGTCATAGTGTTAATCTTCGAAGAAATAACAGCATCATTAGCTACAATGTTTTGAAACCTTATTCCTCCCAAGTTAAAGAAGTTTAATAATTTTGTTTCTTCAAAATTTTTAACTCTAATTTCTGAACGATCAGATTTATTTCTTTTATCTTTTTCTTTATCATCAGATCTTATTGAGGTGAAATCTTTAAAATCTCTACTTTCATTAGAAGATAATAATCTTGACCTTCCCATTCCATTTGGAACTGTTGACTCAACACTAGTGATTACTTTGTACTCGTATGATTGAGCTAAAACTGAAAATGACGATGCAACAAAGGCAATCGCTAATACTAATTTTTTCATAATATTTTTAAAATTTAAGTGGCGAATATATCATTTTTTTATGAATAATACCCATCTTTGTTATATGATAGGAACGGTTTATAAATCTACAGGAAGTTGGTATTTGGTAAAATCTGAAGGCGAATTATACAAATGCCGTATCAAAGGTAAGTTTCGTATTAAAGGTATTAAAAGTACCAATCCTATTTCGGTAGGTGATATTGTTGATTTTTCGTTAGAAACTAAAAATGATGAAGAAACAGGTTTAATTACTAATATTCACGAACGAAAAAACTATATCGTTCGTAAATCTGTTAATCTATCGAAACAAACTCATGTAATAGCCTCCAATATTGATCAAGTATTTTTATTAATCACCATTGACAACCCTCCTACTTTTACCACATTTATTGATCGTTTTTTAGTTACAGCAGAAGCCTATTCAATCAAAACCATGTTAGTTTTCAATAAAATTGATTCTTACGAAATTGAGCAACGTGCCGAAATTATGTATTTAAAAGATGTTTATGATGCCATTGGTTACGAGTGCATCGAAGTTTCTGCTACAGAAAACACCAATGTTGACAAAATCAAAACATTAATGACCGGAAAGGTAAGTATGTTTGCAGGACATTCAGGTGTTGGGAAAACTACTTTAGTAAATGCTATTGAACCTTCTCTAGACTTAAAAACAAAAGAAATTTCTGAACAACATAAACAAGGACAACACACCACTACTTTTGCAGAAATGTTCGACTTGAGTTTTGACGCTCGTATTATTGACACCCCTGGAATTAAAGGCTTTGGTGTAGTTGATATGGATAAGAATGAACTAGGTGATTATTTTCCTGAGTTCTTTGCTTTAAAGCAAAACTGTAAATTCAATAATTGCATTCATATAAACGAGCCACAATGCGCTGTAAAGGACGCATTAGAAAATGAAGAAATTGCTTGGTCTCGTTACAAAAGTTATCTACAAATTTTAGAAGGAGAAGAAGAACACTATAGAACTGATATTTGGGAGTAGTTAGCTCTTTCTTTTTTTGACTAAAAGATTTAAATAGCTCAACAAATAACAATCCATATAAAATGAAAACTGTACTTCAACGCGTTTCAAAAGCTAGCGTTACTATTGAAAATAAAAAAGTAGCTGAAATACAAAATGGCCTCTTAATTTTACTCGGAATTATTAATGAAGATACTCAGGAAGACATTAACTGGTTATCAAATAAAATAACAAACCTTCGTATTTTTAATGATGATAGAGGTGTTATGAATAGATCGGTTAAAGATATTAACGGTGATGTAATTACCGTAAGCCAATTCACTCTACATGCTTCCACTAAAAAAGGAAATCGACCTAGTTATATTAAAGCGGCTAAACCAGATATAGCCATTCCTTTATATGAAAAATTTGTTCAACAAATTGAAATTGACCTAGGTAAAAAAATACAGACGGGTCAATTTGGAGCTGATATGAAAGTAGAATTACTAAATGACGGACCTGTAACTATTATTATTGATTCCAAAGATAAAAAATAATTTCCATGGGGATTATTTTTAATTATATTTGTACCTGATTAATAATCATTATTAAAAACACAAAAATGAAAAAAACAATTTTAGCTATTGCTTTTATTGCAATTGGAGCTGTTTCTTGTAAGACAGAAAAAAACAAAGCTGCTGTTAGCGACGAAGTTAAAGAAGTTGCAAAAACAGAAAACATCATCAATACTTATAAAGCTAATGTTGCAGAATCTACTGTAACTTGGAAAGGTAGCAAGCCTACTGGTTCTCACAACGGTGTAGTTAGTTTAGAAAAAGGAACTTTAGAGGTTGAAAACGGAAACGTAAAATCTGGAGAGTTTATTATCGATATGACAACTATTTCTTGTGAAGATTTAAAAGCTGGTGATGGTAAAGAAGATTTAGAAGAGCACTTAAAAGCTGATGATTTCTTTGATGTTGAAAAATTCCCTACAGCTAAATTTCAGATAGCTAGCTCTGAATTAAAAGACGGAAAAGTACACGTTACTGGTAACTTAACTCTTAAAGACATTACAAAAAGTATTACTATCTCTGCTACTATTACTGAAGCTGACGATATGTTAATTTTTAAAAGTGATGTTTTTAGCATTGACAGGACTGATTTCGGTGTTACTTACAAGTCTAAAAAAATTGATGCTGCTTTAAAAGATAAGTTTATCAACGACTTAATGGAAATTTCTTTTGAAATTAAGGCTAAGAAATAATTTTAGTCTTAATATGAGTCGTCCTGAAATAGGTTGACAGTTTTTATAAAATATTAATTAAACCTTTGAAGCTAGCTTCAAAGGTTTTTTGTTGTGTATAAAGTTAGGT
>NZ_QUNS01000016.1 GCF_003387615.1 Tenacibaculum gallaicum
CTTACAAAAAACTTTTTGGGTTAAAATATTGTGGAGTAGCGATTTAAAAATTGGTTGTAAAAAAAGGCAAAAAAAGTAGTTGTTAAGTGGAAAAAGGTATCTATATTTGCACCCGCAAACGGATAAGCGGTAAGCGTTGAAGTTAGTAATAGTTCATTAAGATAGGGGTTAAGATATGTCAAGAAAAGGTTAAAAAATAGTTTAAATTTTTCTTGTTTATTAAGAAATAAAGTGAGTATCTTTGCAGTCCGAATTTTAGGGAAAACAGTTCATTAAAATAGTGCGAAAAACAAATTAAAAAAAAACTTTAAAAAGTTTTTGTCAGATTAAAAATAGTTTGTAGGTTTGCATCCGCTTTAAGAAAGCGACACGATCACAGAAATTTTGGAAGGCGATTAAGTCACTAGTTCGAGTCTAGTATTTCTACAAGAGGTTGAGTTAATAAGACGAGTTAAAACTTATCATTAGCGGCTCACCAAGTTCATTGAAAATATTGAAATTGACAGCGTAAAACAAAGAGTAGAATAACCATAACTTTTCGAAGTTAAAAATTCTTTTGGAACTTAACATTTATAATATTAAAGATTATACAATGAAGAGTTTGATCCTGGCTCAGGATGAACGCTAGCGGCAGGCTTAACACATGCAAGTCGAGGGGTAACATTGATTGCTTGCAATCAGATGACGACCGGCGAACGGGTGCGTAACGCGTATAGAATCTGCCTTGTACAGGAGGATAGCCTTTAGAAATGAAGATTAATACTCCATAACTTTAAGAGATGGCATCATTTTTTAATTAAAGATTTATCGGTACGAGATGACTATGCGTCCTATTAGCTAGATGGTAAGGTAACGGCTTACCATGGCAACGATAGGTAGGGGGTCTGAGAGGATTATCCCCCACACTGGTACTGAGACACGGACCAGACTCCTACGGGAGGCAGCAGTGAGGAATATTGGTCAATGGAGGCAACTCTGAACCAGCCATGCCGCGTGCAGGAAGACTGCCCTATGGGTTGTAAACTGCTTTTATACAGGAAGAAACTTGGTTACGTGTAACCAACTGACGGTACTGTAAGAATAAGCACCGGCTAACTCCGTGCCAGCAGCCGCGGTAATACGGAGGGTGCAAGCGTTATCCGGAATCATTGGGTTTAAAGGGTCCGCAGGCGGTCAATTAAGTCAGAGGTGAAATCCCATAGCTTAACTATGGAACTGCCTTTGATACTGGTTGACTTGAGTTATACGGAAGTAGATAGAATAAGTAGTGTAGCGGTGAAATGCATAGATATTACTTAGAATACCGATTGCGAAGGCAGTCTACTACGTATATACTGACGCTCATGGACGAAAGCGTGGGGAGCGAACAGGATTAGATACCCTGGTAGTCCACGCCGTAAACGATGGACACTAGTTGTTGGATTTAGATTCAGTGACTAAGCGAAAGTGATAAGTGTCCCACCTGGGGAGTACGATCGCAAGATTGAAACTCAAAGGAATTGACGGGGGCCCGCACAAGCGGTGGAGCATGTGGTTTAATTCGATGATACGCGAGGAACCTTACCAGGGCTTAAATGTAGAGTGACAGGCTGAGAGATCGGTTTTTCTTCGGACACTTTACAAGGTGCTGCATGGTTGTCGTCAGCTCGTGCCGTGAGGTGTCAGGTTAAGTCCTATAACGAGCGCAACCCCTATCGTTAGTTGCTAACAGGTAATGCTGAGGACTCTAGCGAGACTGCCGGTGCAAACCGTGAGGAAGGTGGGGATGACGTCAAATCATCACGGCCCTTACGTCCTGGGCTACACACGTGCTACAATGGTATGGACAATGAGCAGCCACTATGCGAATAGGAGCGAATCTATAAACCATATCACAGTTCGGATCGGAGTCTGCAACTCGACTCCGTGAAGCTGGAATCGCTAGTAATCGGATATCAGCCATGATCCGGTGAATACGTTCCCGGGCCTTGTACACACCGCCCGTCAAGCCATGGAAGCTGGGGGTGCCTGAAGTCGGTTACCGCAAGGAGCTGCCTAGGGTAAAACTGGTAACTAGGGCTAAGTCGTAACAAGGTAGCCGTACCGGAAGGTGCGGCTGGAACACCTCCTTTCTAGAGAAAGATGGTGAGTTACAATAGAGGTATATTTTACTCTTTGCTGTTAATTTTAAAAAATTAGACTAAGATCTTAAGAAGTCAATAGTATTTAGTCGATAGTTGTTAGTAGTATAACTAACGTCTAAGAACTAAAGGCTAGAGGCTAAAAAAGTCTCGTAGCTCAGCTGGTTAGAGCGCTACACTGATAATGTAGAGGTCGGCAGTTCGAGTCTGCCCGAGACTACAAATTTAAGATATAAGTATAAGGAAATTCTAGAAGTTGAGTAGTAGTTGTGTCTAACTACTAACTACTATGTACTAACTACTAGTATATGGGGGATTAGCTCAGCTGGCTAGAGCGCTTGCCTTGCACGCAAGAGGTCATCGGTTCGACTCCGATATTCTCCACCAGGCGATGCCTGGAGATAAGTATAATTATCTTCATGAGTATTGCAGGCAGATTGTGACTAACAAGTTTAAATACTTGTCAGTGGCGACTCGCACAACGTTCATTGACATATTGGTAAAATGATATCGTAAAGAATCAAGATAGAGAGTTAGATAATATCTAACAAAATATTTTTATAAGAACAAGAATTATAAAGAGCTCGTTGTAGTAGAGATACTACAGCAAAAAGTACAATAAGCTAAATAAGGGCGTATGGAGGATGCCTAGGCTTTCAGAGGCGATGAAGGACGCGATAAGCTGCGATAAGTTACGGGGAGAAGCACATATTTTATGATCCGTAAATTTCCGAATGGGGCAACCCAGCATGTTGAAGACATGTTACCCGCAAGGGGGCAAACCTGGTGAACTGAAACATCTAAGTAACCAGAGGAAGAGAAAACAAAAGTGATTCCGTTAGTAGTGGCGAGCGAACGCGGATTAGCCCAAACCAATATTGTTACGGCAATATTGGGGTTGTAGGGCTGCGACATTAGAATCTAAGAGAACTGGAATCGTTTGGAAAGACGAACCGTAGAGAGTGATAGTCTCGTACAGGTAATCGAAGAGGATATAGCAGTACCCTGAGTAGTGCGGGACACGAGTAATCCTGTATGAATCCACCGGGACCATCCGGTAAGGCTAAATACTCCTGAAAGACCGATAGTGAACTAGTACCGTGAGGGAAAGGTGAAAAGAACCCTAAGTAAGGGAGTGAAAGAGAACCTGAAACCGTACGCCTACAAGCGGTCGAAGCACATTTACTGTGTGACGGCGTGCCTTTTGCATAATGAGCCTACGAGTTACTGTTGCTAGCAAGGTTAAAGATTTAAGGTCTGGAGCCGAAGCGAAAGCGAGTCTGAATAGGGCGAGATAGTTAGTAGTAGTAGACGCGAAACCGAGTGATCTACCCATGGGCAGGTTGAAGCTGTGGTAACACACAGTGGAGGACCGAACCAGTTGACGTTGAAAAGTCTTTGGATGACCTGTGGGTAGGGGTGAAAGGCCAATCAAACTCGGAAATAGCTCGTACTCCCCGAAATGCATTTAGGTGCAGCGTTGAGACAAAGTTTTATAGAGGTAGAGCTACTGATTGGATGCGGGGGCTTCACCGCCTACCAATTCCTGACAAACTCCGAATGCTATAAAATGTTTCTCAGCAGTGAGGGCATGGGTGCTAAGGTCCATGTCCGAGAGGGAAAGAACCCAGACCATCAGCTAAGGTCCCCAAATATATGTTAAGTTGAAAAAACGAGGTTTGACTGCCCAGACAGCTAGGATGTTGGCTTGGAAGCAGCCATTCATTTAAAGAGTGCGTAACAGCTCACTAGTCGAGCGGTCGAGCATGGATAATAATCGGGCATAAACATATTACCGAAGCTATGGACTTATTAAAGTGGTAGGGGAGCATTCTATATGTGCTGAAGGTGTGCTGTAAGGCATGCTGGAACGTATAGAAAAGAAAATGTAGGCATAAGTAACGATAAAGGGGGCGAGAAACCCCCTCACCGAAAGACTAAGGTTTCCTCAGCGATGCTAATCAGCTGAGGGTTAGTCGGGACCTAAGGCGAATCCGAAGGGAGTAGTCGATGGCCAACAGGTTAATATTCCTGTACTTCTTATAATTGCGATGGGGTGACGGAGTAATGAAAGCACCGCGAACTGACGGAATAGTTCGTTGAAACATGTAGGTATTGGAACTGTAGGAAAATCCGCAGATCTAGCTGAAGTGTGATAGTACCACAAGTCTTCGGATGCGTGGATAGTGTGCCTAAAGGCTTCCAAGAAAAACCTCTAAGCTTCAGATTATAAGAACCCGTACCGTAAACCGACACAGGTAGTTGGGATGAGAATTCTAAGGTGCTCGAGAGATTCATGGCTAAGGAACTAGGCAAAATAGACTCGTAACTTCGGGAGAAGAGTCGCCCTACTCCGGTAGGGCCGCAGTGAAAAGATCCAGGCGACTGTTTATCAAAAACACAGGGCTTTGCTAAATTGAAAGATGATGTATAAGGCCTGACACCTGCCCGGTGCTGGAAGGTTAAGTGGAGTTGTTAGCTTCGGCGAAGCAATCAAATGAAGCCCCAGTAAACGGCGGCCGTAACTATAACGGTCCTAAGGTAGCGAAATTCCTTGTCGGGTAAGTTCCGACCTGCACGAATGGTGCAACGATCTGGATACTGTCTCAGCCATGAGCTCGGTGAAATTGTAGTATCGGTGAAGATGCCGATTACCCGCAGCGGGACGAAAAGACCCCGTGAACCTTTACTATAGCTTCGTATTGACTTTGGATAAGTAATGTGTAGGATAGGTGGGAGACTATGAAGTGGCGTCGCTAGGCGTTGTGGAGTCGTCCTTGAAATACCACCCTTTGCTTATCTAGAGCCTAACTCAGCAATGAGAACAGTGCGTGGTGGGTAGTTTGACTGGGGTGGTCGCCTCCAAAAGAGTAACGGAGGCTTCTAAAGGTTCCCTCAGCACGCTTGGTAACCGTGCGTAGAGTGCAATGGCATAAGGGAGCTTGACTGAGAGACATACAGGTCGATCAGGTACGAAAGTAGAGCATAGTGATCCGGTGGTTCCGCATGGAAGGGCCATCGCTCAAAGGATAAAAGGTACTCCGGGGATAACAGGCTGATCTCCCCCAAGAGCTCACATCGACGGGGGGGTTTGGCACCTCGATGTCGGCTCGTCACATCCTGGGGCTGGAGAAGGTCCCAAGGGTTGGGCTGTTCGCCCATTAAAGTGGCACGCGAGCTGGGTTCAGAACGTCGTGAGACAGTTCGGTCTCTATCTGCTGTGGGCGTTAGAAATTTGAGTGGATTTGACTTTAGTACGAGAGGACCGAGTTGAACTGACCTCTAGTGTATCTGTTGTCTCGCCAGGGGCACTGCAGAGTAGCTACGTCGGGAAGGGATAAGCGCTGAAAGCATATAAGCGCGAAACCCACCACAAGATGAGATTTCTTTAAAGGGTCGTGGAAGATCACCACGTTGATAGGCTATAAGTGTAAGTGCAGTAATGTATGTAGCTGAGTAGTACTAATAACCCATAGGCTTATGTACAGTCTTCCCCTCCTAGTGGGGGGAAGCGCAACTCTTTGATGAATTTATGATATGATTTTACTAATATGTTAACTTTTACAGTTGAAATATACTGAAACGATTTAAGGTGATTATCGCAATGGGGCTCACCTCTTACCATTCCGAACAGAGAAGTTAAGCCCATTAGCGCCGATGGTACTGCCAATGGTGGGAGAGTAGGTCGTTGCCTTTCTTTATAAAACCTCAATCTTTTAGTAGATTGAGGTTTTTTTTATG
>NZ_QUNS01000017.1 GCF_003387615.1 Tenacibaculum gallaicum
TATTATTATAATCAAGAAAGACCACACCAAAGTTTAAATGGTGTGCCTCCTAATATTTTTAACCAAAATTGTCAACGAATTAGTTAACCTTTACAGGAATGACGTGATAAAGTATACTGCATAAAGAGAAGTTAACAATGTTGTTATATCTTCTATGTAACAAAACTGAAAGTAATATATTTACGTGTTAAATAATAAAAAAGATGAAATTACCATTATATCAAATAGATGCTTTTACAGATAAAGTATTTGGAGGAAATCCAGCCTGTGTTGTTCCGTTACAAAATTGGCTTCCTGATGAAGTTCTTTTAAAAATAGCAAAGGAAAATGCTGTGGCAGAAACAGCTTTTTTTGTTGATAAAGGAGAGAAAATACATTTAAGGTGGTTTACCCCAGATATTGAAATGGATTTATGTGGTCATGCAACGCTTGCTACTGCTCACTGTTTACACTCAATTTTAAACTATCCTCACAATAAAATAGTATTCGAAACATTAAGTGGTGATTTAACGATTACTATTGAAAAGGATCTTTATTCTATGAATTTACCTTCTAGAATGCCTGTGACCTCTGAGTTACCTGAAATCATTCAAAAATCTTTAAATATAGCACCTAAAGAAGTTTTAAAAGCTAGAGATTACGTATTGGTTTATGATTCAGAAGAGGAAGTAAAGAATGTAAATGTAGATAGACAAATATTTGATCAAATTAATCTTGATCCAGGAGGTATAGTAATTACTGCATTAGGCGACAAAAGTGATTTTGTGTCAAGGTATTTTACACCACAATCATCAATTTTAGAAGACCCTGTAACAGGGTCTTCTCACTGCTCATTGGTACCTTTTTGGAGTTCAAGATTAAATAAAGATAACCTTAATGCTATTCAGGTTTCTGAAAGAGTAGGAATATTAAAGTGTCAAAATAAAAAGGATAGAGTACTAATTAGCGGTAAAGCCAAAACTTATTCAGAAGGAAACTTGTGGATAGAGTAAATAGTATTTAAAAAAACTTGTCATTTCACTCGAAATTGTAAAGGTTTGTTTTCAGTATTTCTAACCAATCAATAGGTTCTGTACAGTTTTTGTGGACAGATTGTATTGTTTCAACATAATTTTTCCAATCCAAAACAGCTTGTTTTGCATTTTTTATTTCTTGTTGTTTCTGTTGTTCTTTAAACCTTTTGGCAGCTTCACGAGCTTGTCTTTGTTGTTCTCTTTCTATTCTTCTAACTGTGGCGCCATATGATCGGATAGTTCCTTTTAAAGTAGTCATTTTAGTTTTTTTTAAAAGTTAGTATAACACAGAATAATCATATCATAATGATTATTATTATCAGTAAAATTACAATGCATACCCTGTTGATTCCTACGGTTTTCCGCAACCTAAATTGCAGATATCCGCAAAACATGTACTATTACACATATAATTACCATTTAATAACACAATAGTTGTTATTACTAACGATATTTTACTACTTTTAAAATGTTAATATGCAGTTATATAGTGTTTTAATACGTGTTGTACTACCAACATAAAAACGAGTATAGTTGCGTATAACAACAACCAACAAACTAAACTTTACATACATTATGAAAACCCTAAGCACCTGCTTAGCACTCTTTTTTTATGTGCTATGCATTAACGGACAAACACAAACTATTAACTGTGACTCCGAAATAAAAAAGTTGAGTAGTACCTATGAAAACTACAACAAAACACTAGAAGAAAAGAAGCAAAAAATAGACGAAACCAAAAAGTCGATTACCCAAGAGAGCATAGATAAACTTAGTACTTTAATTAAAGACAGAAAAGCGTATATAGATTCGCTAAACCTTACATACGCTAAATTTACTAGCTATAAAAATGTATGTACCAACATTCATGCTGATTCAATAGCTAGTTGGTTTCCTCATAAAGAACCACCTACACAAGAAACCATAGCCAAAGAAGCTGAACAAGAAGAAACGATAGAAGAACCTGTAACCTACAGCTATTTTAACGAAGATGTAATAATTAGTGAAGATGTTAACGGAGTAGAGAGGACTTCTAGAGAGAAAAAGGTGTTCAATCAGGTATTAAAACAAGTAAATCAAGAAGCCTATTTTGGAGATATTACCATACCTAAAGAAGGACAGGAGTTTTGTTTTTATGACAATGAACATAAGCGTCAAGAAACAGCAAAGTATAAGTTTAAAAAGATAGATATTGAAATTCGCGATGGTAGCTTAGCAGATATTCAAGTATTGGTAGAATATAGAGGAAGTATGCTGTTGTTTGAAAACTACGTAGGGGTAAGCTTTTTACGATATGGGTATTGGGCATCTAAAAACTATCTTTTTTACTCACAAAAGCAACCAACAACCAATGTTGATGAAGCAGAGTTTGAAAACCTTCGTATTCGTTTAAGCGATGTATTAATGTATAAGTATAAAATAGGAAACAACTACGTACCGCACGACCTAACATTAGAATTGCCTAAAGAAGATATTGACGGAAACGAAACCAACCTAACAGCACCGGCAACCTACCAAATAAAACAAGACACTTACTTAGATAAAATAGTAGAACTACGTGCTTATACCGACTTTTTAGCACTCTTTGGAGAGTCTGACAACGGATTGGTGCAGTTAGAAGGAAGTGCAAAGTTTTATGTATTTCCTTTTTCAAGGCAAATCTTTAGTTCCTCAATGCAGTTTGAGTTTTTAAAATCGATTACACCTTATGTACACTATGCTAAGTTTGAAGAAGATAAAGGCTTAGTTGCTGCAACAGGTGGTGTAATAGGAAATACGTTAGATTTGGTAGAAAAACGCTTTTTAACCGTAGGTGGAGAAGTAAACCTTTTAGAAGTATATCAAAAAAACTACCCTATGAAAATGAACTTTTTTGGTACGGTAGACTATAATCTAACAAGAGTTCAAAACGATACCCAAGGAGTAGAAAACTTAAAAGCATTGAGTTATGGAGGAGGAGTAAGTTTATCATCAAAACGATTTAACAACTTCGGGTTCAATTACAAATTAGGACTTCACTGGTTTGATTATAAGAGCTATAACGGGTCTAGCGCCATAGATTTAGACTTTAAAGTACCTGTAGTAAAGAATCAAGCAGAGGTGTTTTATCACCCAAACAAAAACCCCAATCAAGCCATTTTTGCAAGGTTAGTAACCTATAATTATAAAGGAAACGAAAGCGATGAGGCATTTTACCAGTTTCAATTCGGGTATAAGTTCTCCTTAGGCTCAAGAACAGTAAAGAAATAAAGTAAAAAGAGGTTATTTGTTAAGAATAACCTCTTTTTATATAACAGTTTTATTATTTCTATTAAAATCTAACAAAATTCTAATTTCATCGTGTCTCCTCGAACATATGTGAGAGGTCTCAAGGTTATGAGTTACTCCTTTTAATAAGGTTCCTCCTCAGTTGCTTTGCAACATACTTTCAATCAAAATATATCTTGATTTCAGTAGCGTTCGGAATGACGATGGGGTTGTCATTTCTGTAAAGGTTAACTAATTCGTTGACAAAATCTTATATTTTGTTATGCGTATAAATACAGATGATTTAACTCTAGTTCGAAGCTATTTACAGAAAT
>NZ_QUNS01000018.1 GCF_003387615.1 Tenacibaculum gallaicum
TGAGTCGTCCTGAAATAGGTTGACAGTTTTTATAAAATATTAATTAAACCTTTGAAGCTAGCTTCAAAGGTTTTTTGTTGTGTATAAAGTTAGGTGTTTTCATATTCAAACTCAAGTGTGGTCTTAGATTATTATAAATATTTATTGATTGTTTAATGAGTTTTTCTAATTCCTTACCTGTATTACATTTATAAATTAAAAATTCATGTTTCAAAATTCCATTAATTCTTTCTGCTAAAGCATTTTGATAACAGTCGTATCCATCGGTCATTGATGATTTTATTCCTTTTTCAGCTAACTTGTTTTGATATATTGTAGAACAATATTGTAATCCTCTATCAGAATGATGAATCATTAGTCCAGATGTAATTCTATTTTTAATGGCCATAGTTAAGGCTTTAACTACATTTTCTGCACTCATATCATTACTTAAATGATATCCCATAATTTTTCTACTAAAAGCATCGGTCACCAAAGATAAATAATGGGTTCGTTCTCTACTTTTTACATAGGTAATATCACTGACAAAGTATTGTTCTGGGTGCACTATCTTTGTTTCTTTGATTAGATTGGGATACTTGCGTAACCAATGTTTAGAGTTAGTGGTTTTAGTGTAATTCTTTTTAGGTTTGATTAACATGGATTCTGAGCGTAAATAATCAAATAGGGCATCTCTACCTATTTTTATTCCTTGATTATTAAACTCATTCTTTAGTAAATAATACAACTTTCGAGTACCTATTCTAGGCATTTGCATACGTATTTTTAGAACTAAAGGTTTAATTTTAGAACGTTCTGATCTTCGAGCGTTCTCTCGCTTAATGCTTTGATAGAATCCTTGTCTTGATATCTCAAACAATCGACAACAACGAGATAAACTTATCCTTTGTTCTTGTCTGATGCTTTGGATTGTTGAGATAAATACTTTTTTCTAATAGAAGTCCCATATTGACTATCAGAAATATCAATCATTTTATTGAGAATCAGATTCTTTAACTTCTGATCTTCTAATTCTCGTTCTAATCGCTTTATTTTTTGGGCAGGTGTTTCTTTGGATTTTGATTTCATTAGTAAGGCAGGTTTGCTCCAGTCTAAGGTACCATGTTTTCTTAACCAAACCAAAACAGTACTCTTTCCTTGAATACCATACTTCTTTTGAGCTTGTTTATAGGTTAACTCGCCCTTTTCTACTTGAGAAACTACAGCTAATTTAAAGCCTAAATTGTAATCACACTGTGTACGCTTCTTCTTGGATACATTGTTTTTCATAAAATAAGTCTAAATTGTGTAAACTTATTTCAGGACGAGACA
>NZ_QUNS01000019.1 GCF_003387615.1 Tenacibaculum gallaicum
GAGACTATTCAATAAAGTGTGTCATAAATCATAAAAAATAATAGATTTATGTATATGGAAGACAATAAATTTGATTACGAAAGTTTTAAATCTCGAGCAATAAAAGAACTTCAGTCAGGAAAAGAATTAAGTGGAGTTGATGGAGTTTTACAACCTTTACTGAAAGATTTTTTAGAGAGTGCTTTAGATGGAGAGCTTACTTCTCATTTAGCAAATGATACCTCAAACAACCGACGTAATGGTAAAGGGAAGAAAAAAGTTAAAACTTCTTACGGAGCAGTTGATATTGTAACACCAAGGGATAGGAATGGTAGTTTTACACCTAAGCTTATAGGTAAGAGGGAAACTGTTTTAGGAGAAGCCTTAGAGAGCAAAATTTTATCATTATACGCTAAAGGTTCTAGTTATAGTCAAATTCAAGAACATCTGTTAGAACTATACGGTTTGGATATTTCTGTTGGAAAATTAAGCGCCATTACCGATTGTATCATACCTAAATTAAAACAATGGCAAAGCAAACGTTTACATGTTTTTTATCCTGTTGTTTGGTTAGATGCTATCCATTTTAAGGTAAGAGAAGATCATCGAGTAACAAGTAAAGCAGTATACGTTGTTTTAGCCTTAAATAACCAAGGAGTAAAAGAACTTTTAGGGTTGTATATTTCTGATGAAGAAAGAGCAGGATTTTGGTTAGAAGTCTTATCGGATATTCAAAACAGAGGTGTTGAAGATATTTTAATTACCTGTGTAGATAATCTAAAAGGTTTTTCAGAGGCTATTGAAGCAGTATTTCCAAAAACAAGTATTCAGAAATGTATCATTCATCAAATACGAAACTCCAGACGTTTTTTAGCCCGAAAAGATAGAGTAAAGTTTAATGAGGATTTAAAAGCTATCTATAAAGCTGTAAACCTTACAGAAGCTCAAGTAGCTTTAGATGACTTTGATACAAATTGGAATCATAAATATCCATTAGCTGTAAAGTCTTGGAGAAAAAACTGGAGTGAATTAACACATTTCTTTGAGTACTCCAAAAACATAAGAAAACTAATGTATACCACTAATATTGTAGAAGGGTTTAACAGACAAATTAGAAAGATCACTAAAACTAAAGGTGTTTTCACCAATCAGATGGCATTGATGAAATTGATTTATCTCACTCAAAATGACATTACTAAAAAGTGGGTAAACCCAACAAATAATTGGAATAGAATAAAACAAGAATTAATTATTAAATTTGGTAAAAGGTTTATAGAAAACTAAAAATAAGTTGACACACTTTATTGAATACTCCC
>NZ_QUNS01000020.1 GCF_003387615.1 Tenacibaculum gallaicum
TTTTTCCACTTAACAACTACTTTTTTTGCCTTTTTTTACAACCAATTTTTAAATCGCTACTCCACAATATTTTAACCCAAAAAGTTTTTTGTAAGCACCTCCTATTTTACATGTCTTTTAACTCTTTTACCCGTAAAACACCTTAATTAATCGAAAGCTTTGTTATACTTAGATTGTATATATAAATTGTAATAAGTGATTCTAAAGTTTCAAAGTTACTTTTTCTTACCTTTTCGCTTCTTACGCATCTTCGAAAACATCTTTTTATACTCCGATACGTCAACATATCCTCTACTCTTTGAGACTATAACTAAATAGTTCTTGACCAATTTTGGCTCTTGATATTCTAACTTCTCCTCAATATATGCACGCTGCAAGATATCTTCTCTTTCTTATTTAAAAATAAGGTTTTGTATTTTAAAATTAGACGATTAAATCCCTCTAAAAGTAAGTATGAATTTAATACTTGCTCTAAAATATAACATAATAGTAAAAAGAATATAATGCCTCGCTTTTGTTTTATTATAAATTCTTATTTATTAAAGAAACAATTCTAGAAATTCTTATATCTTTCTAGTATGTTTTAGTCGTTTATGCTTTGAGTAAGACAGTCATGAATGAAATCATATCTTTTTTGCATCCCATTTAACACTTAAAGGTCTTTTTTGTTAAAAAGAAGCAAGTTAAGGTAACGAAAATATTATACATAAAAGGCTAGCATAAAATGTGTTAGTTTTTTCTTTAATAAATAATTGTACTAAAAATTAACCCTTATACATAATTTATAATATTAATCAATTATAAATTCTACCAATAATTTTAAATATTAATTTTATTACATTTTGATTCAAAATAATAAGGTCTATATCACAATTTACTCACGATATATAACTTTTTAAAAAGTTATACGAATAATCCACTTATTGTAGTGTACAGGAAGAAGGTAAAATATGTAAAGGGATATTTATACATGTACTCACTACATATTGTACTTCCTATTACTTAAAAAGGGGATTATCTTAATAAGTTAATTACTTACCTATACTTATCTTAAAGCTTTAGTCAGGTTCTGTAGTAATGAAAGTATTCAACCTAAAATAGGTGCATAAAAAAAACCTCAATCTACTAAAAGATTGAGGTTTTATAAAGAAAGGCAACGACCTACTCTCCCACCATTGGCAGTACCATCGGCGCTAATG
>NZ_QUNS01000021.1 GCF_003387615.1 Tenacibaculum gallaicum
TGTAAAGGTTAACTAATTCGTTGACAAAATCTTATATTTTGTTATGCGTATAAATACAGATGATTTAACTCTAGTTCGAAGCTATTTACAGAAATATCAATTTTTGATTAGTGAATATGAACAAGTAAAAAACAAAACCCATCCTCGTTATCGTTTTGTAAAAGAATTTTATGAAGCCAATGGCACAGATCGACGTACTTTTTTAAAATATTATAATCGTTTCAAACAAAGTGGTAATCAAAGGGATTTATTACCTCGAAAAAGAGGACCCAAATGGAAAACCAGAAGACCATTACCCTTTATTGAACAAAAAGTATTAGCTTTAAGAGAGCAAGGCAATAATAAATATGAGATTAGTTGTATTTTAAAGCCTAAATTAAAACAGTTTACACCTACACCTTCTGGAGTTTATAATATATTAAAACGTTATGGTGTAAATAGATTAAGTCCAAAAATGGTTGAAAACAAAAGAAGAATCATTAAAAAGAAAGCAGGAGAGTTAGGTCATATTGATACTCATTACTTGCCTAAAGGAATTGTTAACTCAGAACCTAAAAAACGTTACTATTTGTACGGTATTATAGACTCCTGTACTCGAGTTGCTTGGGTAGAGTTAACAGAAGACTTAACAGCATTAACAACCATGTTTTCTGGGCTTAGAAGTTTTAATATTCTTGCCAGTCATTATAATATTAAGTTCAAGGAAGTTTTAACTGATAATGGTCCTGAGTTTGGTAAAAAAGAAAGTAAATCTAAGGCAGGACATCCTTTTGAAAGAATGCTTACTGAATTAGAAATAAAGCACAGATATATTAAACCTTATAGGCCACAAACCAATGGAAAAATTGAACGCTTTTGGAGAACAATTGAAGAGGACGTAATCCATGGAACTTATTTTGAATCTAAAGAACATTTGAAAGAAGAAATATTACAATATATTTATTATTATAATCAAGAAAGACCACACCAAAGTTTAAATGGTGTGCCTCCTAATATTTTTAACCAAAATTGTCAACGAATTAGTTAACCTTTACA
>NZ_QUNS01000022.1 GCF_003387615.1 Tenacibaculum gallaicum
CATTAGCGCCGATGGTACTGCCAATGGTGGGAGAGTAGGTCGTTGCCTTTCTTTATAAAACCTCAATCTTTTAGTAGATTGAGGTTTTTTTTATGTTAATTATTTACCTTTTAAATATGAGCTATAAACATTCGTATTTAGTAACAATTCAATATCTAGGATTTAGATTTCATGGTTGGCAAAAGCAACCAAATTTAAAAACAGGTCATTTGTTTTTAGATAAAACTTTAAAGTTTATTTACAAAGGGGTTCGATTTAAAAGCTTGGGAGTGGGTAGAACAGATGCTCGAGTTTCAGCCAGTCATTTTGCATTTCAATTGTTTATAGATGAAGCCATAGATTTTAAACAATTTATGATTGAGTTTAATACAAATGCACCAAGTGATATGAGAGCCTTGAAGATTGAAGATATTCCTAGAAATTTTAATATCATTAAGCATCCAAAAATTAAGGAGTATAGATATTATTTTTCTTACGGAGAAAAGAATCATCCTTACGCTGCACCTTTTTTAACTCGTTTTAGAGAACAACTTGATATTACATTAATGCAAGAAGGAGCGCAACTTTTTGAAGGGGTTCATAACTTTAAACGGTTTTGTACTAAACCTTCAGAAGTAACCAAAGTTCAAAGAGAAATTAAATACTGTAGAATAGAAGAGAACACTGAGTTAACAGCTTCATTTTTTCCAAAAGAAAGTTATGTTTTAATAGTAAGAGGAGAAGGGTTCTTAAGAAATCAAATTCGATTAATAATGGGGGCTTTACACGACTTAGGAAAAGGAGAGTTTGGATTAGGCTTTATTAAAGAAAGTTTAAATCCAGATTCTGATATAGAATTGATAAAGAATATTGCTCCAGCTTCAGGTTTACATTTACATAAAATAGATTTTAAAAGTTAAAAAAGCGTATCAAACGATACGCTTTTTTAGTTTTATCTGTCTCGTCCTGAAATAAGTTTACACAATTTAGACTTATTTTATGAAAAACAATGTATCCAAGAAGAAGCGTACACAGTGTGATTACAATTTAGG